>CAVWPA010000001.1:0-732688 GCA_963756875.1 uncultured Verrucomicrobiae bacterium
GCCGGACGCGGGTCGTCGCCTACCGCCTCACATGAACGCGCCGCCGTTGACGCCGATCTGCTGGCCGGTGATGTAGTCGCCGTCGGCGACGAGAAAGAGCACCGCCTTGGCGATCTCCTCCGGGCTGCGCAAAGCGGGCCAGCGGGATCTTCGCCTTGATCTGCGCCTGCAGACGCGGCCGGCACGGCGTTGAACATGTCGGTCTCGGTGTAGCCGGGCGACACCGCGTTGACCGTGATGCCGTAGCGGGCGAGTTCGACGGCCGCGGTGCGCGTGAAGGCGATGATGCCGCCTTTGCTGGCGCTGTAGTTGGCCTGGCCCATCGCGCCGACCTGGCCGTTCATCGAACGTGATGTTGACGATGCGGCCGTAGCTTTGCGCCGACATGTAGGGAATCGCCGCCGAGGTGCAGAAGAAGCAGCCGTTGAGGTTGGTCTGGATCACCTCGACCCAGGCCTCGTCGGTCATCTTCGGCAGCAGGCTGTCGCGCGTGATGCCGGCGTTGTTCACCAGGATGTCGAGGTGCACGAACTCCTTCGGCCACCTGCGTCGACCATCGCGCGGGCTTCCTTCGGGATCGGCGATGTTGGCCTGGGCGAGGATGGCGGTGCCGCCGAGTTCGTTGATTTCTCGGCCACTTCCTGCGCCTTGGCGTCGTTGCTGGCGAAGTTGAGCGCCACCTTGGCGCCTTCGCGGGCCAGTTCGAGTGCGATCGCGCGGCCGATGCCGCGCGAGGCGCCGGTGACCAGCGCCGTTTTTCCTTCGAGTCGTCCCATGGGAGTATCTCTCCTTGCTGTCTGAGTTGGTGGTCAGCTGTGCGTCGGCGGACTAGCATCTACATGCGTTCGAAGATCGCGGCGATGCCCTGACCGCCGCCGATGCACATGGTGACCAGCGCGCGGTTTGCCGCCGGTGCGCTTCAACTCGTAGAGCGCCTTGACGTCAGGATCGCGCCGGTGGCGCCGATCGGGTGGCCGAGCGAGATGCCGCTGCCGTTGGGATTGGTGCGCTCCGGCGGCAGTTTGAGTTCGCGGCACACGGCCAGCGCCTGGGCGGCGAAGGCTTCGTTGACCTCGAACACGTCGATGTCGTCGAGCTCGAGGCCGGTTTTCTTCAGCAACGCTTCTGCACGGCCGGCACCGGGCCGATGCCCATGTACTTCGGGATCAACGCCGGCATAGGCGTAGTCGACGAGGCGGCCGATCGGCTTCAGCCCGCGCTTCTCGGCGCAGCTTGCGCTCCATCAGCACCACGGCCGCGGCCGCGTCGTTGATGCTGGAGGCGTTGCCCGGCGTGACCGTGCCCTTGGGATCGAACACCGGTGGCAGCGCTGCCGAGCTTTTCGACCGTGACGCCGCGGCGCACGGTCTCGTCGACCTCGAACGGAATCTTCGTCGCGCTTGACCTTGATCTCGACCGGCACGATCTGCGCCTTGAAGTAGCCCTTGTCGATGGCGGCGGCCGCGCGGCGGTGGCTCTCGACCGCGAGCGCGTCCTGGTCCTCGCGCGAGATCTTGTACTTCTTCGCGACGTTTTCCGCGGTGACGCCCATGTGGACGTCGTCGAACGGATCGCTGAGCGCGCCGACCATCATGTCGATCATCGTGGTGTCGTTCATGCGCGCGCCCCAGCGCATCGCCGGCGACGATGTAGGGACTGCGGCTCATGTTCTCGGCGCCGCCCGCCACGGCGGCGTCGGCGTCGCCGAGCATGATCGTCTGGGCCGCGGTGATGATCGCCTGCAGGCCGCTGCCGCACAGGCGATTCAACGTCAGCGCCGGCACCTCGTGCGGCAGCCCGCCTTTCACGCCGGCCACGCGCGCGAGATAGTGATCGTGCGGGTCGGTGTGGATGACGTTGCCGAAGACCACGTGGCCGATGTCTCGCCGGCGCGATGCCGGCCCGCTTCATGGCTTCCGCACGCAAAGCGCGGCAAGTTCACTCGGCGGAGTGTCTTTCAGGCTCCCGCCGTAACCACCGATGGCGGTCCTCACGCCACTGAGCACCACGACTTCACGCGACATGACTGGTACCTCCCGTAACTTGTGTTCGCTGGTTGGTCCCTCGAACCCCAGGACCGCAGGGACGCAGCTCCGCGAGATCAGGCGAACCGGGGTGCACGGCAAGTCGGCCGGTCGCCAGTCGCCTTTTCACAGCGGCTGCCATCGTAGGCGTGTGATGCCGCTTGCGCCATTGTTTCCATCGTTGCGCTCGCGGGAATCGCATCCGCCGCTGATCTTGCTCCCCTTCGCTAGGACGGGTTTTGCAAACTGCGTACCGCGAGGCGCGGCAAGTGAATTCGCCAAGGCACTCCTGGCTCATCACGATGGCGCCGCCGGCAAGAGTGCTCTCGCCCGTCGGGGGCAACGTTTTTCCGGCATTTTCGTGCTCTTCGAGACCCAGCGCTTCCGGAAAAGACAAAATTCCCCGCGGGCGAGAGAGAAAATGCGGATATGGTCGCCCGTTCAGTGTGCGAACCGTGCATATCCGCCGGACGGCGTGCGAATTCGCACAGTCCGCCTTTCAAACCAAGCCCGGAAGTCAAAAAAGTAGGCCGGAATTGCATTCCGGCCAAATCGGCGTTCCGGCGGATGACGCTTCCGGACGGCTTGAAAATCCGTCCCACACAATGCAAATCCGTCCTGCTCAGTCCGACTCGATTACCACTTCGGGCAAGTGGGAGCCGGAGAGGCTTGAAGAGGTGCACCCGCGTGGCGAACAGCCGTTCGGCCAGCACGTCGGCCACACGCCGCATGAATTCATAGCCCAGGGCCGTTTTTCTTGCATAGGGGCGGTGCAACTCCTGGCCGTCGAAGACGATCGCCTTCGTGGCCTTGATCGTCTGGGCTGGCGGTCAAGTGGCTCCGCTCCAGGATGGGCGACCAGCCGAGCAGTTCGCCGCTGGAAACCGTGGTCAGTTGCCGGCAGCCGACGGCCGGTTCGCAGGCCACGACCGAGACATCGCCGCTGATGATCAGGTACACGTTTTGGCCGCGTTCTGTATTCGCTGAAGATCGTACGCCGGGCTCCGAATTCCTCGACGCGGGCAATGACGCCAATTCTTCAAGCTGCGCGGTGCGAAGTCCTGCAGGAAGGCGACTCGCCGCAAGCTCTCCAAAACCTTTGGATCGCTCATGATGTTCAAACTCCTCACTTGCCTGGGCAGAAGACAGTTGTTCCTGATGCCAAATCTGGTGCAGTTGCGACCCCAGCCGTGCGGATTCACAACAGAACACAAGGGCCTCCTGCCGACCTGCTAAAGATCATCACGCCCCCGCCCCGGTGCACCTGAAGCATCCTCCCCGCTGGACGCATCGATTGTCAACATGGACCTTTTAATTGTTCCACGTCGAGCGCATGGCCCCACAACAGCTCGTCGTGCTCCGTGCCGAGCACGGCCGCCACACGCCGTCGCTGCTGGGGGCTGGGGACGTACCGCTGGGCAACGATCGCGCCAACCACCCTGTCGTCCAGGCCGCTGCACGAGATCAGTTGCGCCAAGCCGATGCCCCGGTGCCGCATCACATCGGAAACGCGGAAGACCTTACGCAATACGTGAGTCACCATCGTGCACCTCCTTTCCGAAGCGGAAGCAGGGATGACGAGGTCTCGTGTTTCGATACACAATTCGCATGCAATTCGCATGCCCAGGCGGAATGGTCCTGACAGTCATCGTCGCCGCGGCGAACCCGTCGCAATCGTGGCGATTAGGGCGAGTCTCGCGGCCGCCGGCGAACGATCACCGGCTTGTCGCTGCCGACGTCCAGGGTTTCCGGCGCGGCCAGGGCGATTTCGCACGGTCGCATGCGTAACAACACGCTGGCAGCGCCGGCTAAGGCCCCGCCGGTGGCGCATCGCGCTCGTAGTCGGACGTGTATTGAATCAGCGCTCGCATGTAGTTGCTGCGCTCCAACGCGCCCGGGGTCGGGACAGTTGTCGCGGCTCATGCTGCCCTTGAGTTGCTCGACCGACTCGTATTCGTTCTCTTCCATCCACTGCCGCAACTCCGGCCAGGAGCACGGCCGATGACCCGGTGCCCTTCATACAGCACGCTCGCCATGATCATGCATCGGCGCCGGCCAGCAGGAGCTTCACCAATCCTGCACCGATGCATGCCGCTGGTGGCGCCGAGCGACGCCTGAAGCTGGTCGCGCAGAATGGCGATCCAGCGCATCGGCAGCCGCAGCTCATGGCGATTGCTCAACACGAGGTTGCGGCGTGACTTGCAGCGAATCCAGGTCGATGTCCGGCTTCCAGGAAGCGATTGAACAGCACCAGGCCGTCGGCCCCGGCCTCGGCCAGCCGCATGGCCATGTTCGGCAGGCAGCTGAAGTTCGGGCCCCGATCTTCACGGCCAGCGGAATCGAGACCGCCTGGCGGACCGTGGCGACCAGGTCCAGGTACTGCGACTCGACGTCGTGGCGCCGGTCATGTCGGGATCGGTCGGCACGAAGTAGATGTTCAGCTCGAGCGCATCGGCCCCGGCGTCTTCCATCATCTTGGCGTAGCGGACCCAGCCGCCGGGCGAGCTGCCGTTGAGGCTGGCGATGATCGGGATCGTCACCGACCTGCTTGGCCGATTCGCACGCAGTCGCAGATAATCGCCGCGGCCCGGTGTTGTACGTCTTCCAGCTCGGGGAAGTAGGACAGCGACTCGGCGAAAGCTTCGGCTGAAACTCGTAGAGCGCGTGGATCTCGTGCTCGTCGTGGTCGATCTGCTCCTCGAACAGCGACGGCAGGACGGCCGCGGCGGCCCCGCCTCTTCGAGCCGGCAGAGCGTGTCGAGGTCGCCGGTCGAGCGGGCCGGCCGAGGCACAGCGGGTTCTTGAGCGTCAGGCCCAGGTATGTGGTTGTCAGGTCGACACGTTCATTGCGTTCCACCTCTCGAGGCTGACCCTCGATCTCGCGCTCGACGCCGGCCATCTGCTCGTAGAAGTGCCACCGTCGTCGATGTCCTTCTGGGCCAGCTCCAGCAGTCGCTCCGCCGCGTCCGGATTCGCCCGCGGCCAGCATGGCGAACCGGCCTTCCTTCATGGCAAATCCTTGAACGGCATCGTCGGCTTGCGGCTGTCAAGGTGGAACGGATGCTCGCCGTGCGGCCAGCCGCGGGTCGTAGCGGTACAGCGGCCAGTAGGCCCGACTGGACCGCGTCTTTCTGGTGTGTCATCGCCGTGCGTCATGTCGATGCCGTGAGCGATGCAGTGGCTGTAGGCGATGATCAGCGACGGGCCGCGGTACGACTCGGCCTCGCGGAACGCCTTGAGCGTCTGCAGCGGGTTGGCGCCCATGGCGACGGGCCACGTAGACGTTGCCGTAGGCGACGGCGATCATGCCCAGGTCCTTCTTGCCGACGGCCTTGCCGCCGGCGGCGAACTTGGCCACGGCCGCCGCGCGGCGTCGACTTCGACGCCTGGCCGCCGGTGTTCGAATAGACCTCGGTGTCGAGCACCAGGATGTTGACGTCGCGGCCGGAGGCCAGCACGTGGTCCAGGCCGCCGAAGCCGATGTCGTAGGCCCAGCCGTCGCCGCCGACGATCCAGACGCTCCGGCGGATCAGGGCGTCGGCCACCGTCGGCCAGTTCCCGTGCCTCCGGCGAGTCGATTTCCGCCAGATCGCTGCTTCAACGCCGCCACCCGCGCGCGCTGCGGCCGGCGATCTCGGTCGTCCGTTCGCCTGGTGGCGTCGAGCATGCCGTCGACCAGATCGTCGCCGAACTCGCGACGCAGGCATCCGCTGAGCAAGCTCCCGGGCGTATTCGTGCTGCTGATCGACGGCCAGCCGCAATGCCCAGGCCGAACTCGGCGTTGTCCTCGAACAGCGAGTTGGACCAGGCCGGCCCGCGGCCGTCGGCGTTCTGGTCCACGGCGTGGAGGGCAGGTTGCCGCCGTAGATCGACGAGCAGCCGGTGGCGTTGGCGATCACGATCGCGGTCGCCGAAGAGCTGGCTCATCAGCTTGAGGTACGGCGTTTCGCCGCAGCCGGCGCAGGCGCCGGAGAACTCGAACAGCGGCTGGAGCAAGCTGCGAGCCCTTGACCGTGTCGATCTTGACCTGCGTGCGGTCGACCTCGGGGATCTCAGGAAGAAGTCGAAGTTCGCCCGCTCGCGCTCCAGGTGGTCGAGCTTCGGCTCCATGTTGATCGCCTTGTGCTTGACGACTTCCTTGCTCTTGCGCCGGGCAGACGTCGACGCACACGCCGCAGCCGGTGCAGTCGTCGGGCGCGACCTGGACGTCATACTGCATGCCCGGGATACTCCTTGCCGCTTGCAATCGGCCGCGACTGGAAACCGTCCGGGCGCTGCTCGAGCACGGCCGGCTCGAAGACCTTCATGCGAATCGCCGCATGCGGGCAGACCAGCGAGCACAGGCCGCACTGGATGCAGATCTCCGGATCCCAGATCGGGATCTCCAGGGCGATGCTCCGCTTCTCGTACTGCGTCGTGCCGGTGGGGAACGTGCCGTCGACCGGCAGCGCGCTGACCGGCAGCAGGTCGCCCTCGGCCGGCGATCATCATCGCCGTCACGCGTCTCGACGAAGTCCGGCGGCGTACGCCGGCACCGGCGGCAGCCGATGCAGCTTCGCACGTGACCGGTTCGCGGCACTTCACCTCGAGCAGCGCCGCCGAGCGCCCGTCCGACCGCCGCGTAGTTCTGCTCGACGATCGTCTCGCCGCCGCTTGCCGTAGGTCTTCTTGATCGCGTCCTTGATCTGCGTCGATCGCCTCGTCGCGCGGCAGCACGCCGGCCAGCGCGAAGAAGCAGGTCTGCATGATCGTGTTGATCCGGCCGCCCATGCCCGCTTCGCGGGCCACGCGATAGGCATCGACCACGTAGAACTTCAGCTTCTTGTCGATGATCTGCTGCTGCACTTCGGCCGGCAGGTGGTCCCAGACCTCGTCCGGGCCGTAGGGGCTGTTCAGCAGGAACGTCGCCCCCGGCTCGGCCAACTGCCAGCACGTCGATCCGTTCCAGGAAGTGGAACTGGTGGCAGGCCACGAAGTTCGCCTGTGTCGACCAGGTACGCGAACTTGATCGGCCGCGGGCTGAACCGCAGGTGCGAGACGGTGACCGAGCCGGCCTTCTTCGAGTCGTAGACGAAGTAGCCCTGGGCGTACAGCGGCGTGTTCTCGCCGATGATCTTCACCGAGTTCTTGTTGGCGCCCACGGTGCCGTCGCTGCCCAGGCCGAAGAACACGGCCCGAGTGACGTCGTCCGGCTCGGTCGAGAACTTCGGGTCCCAGTCCAGGCTCAGGTGCGTCACGTCGTCGACGATGCCGACCGTGAAGTGCCGCTTCGGCTGTCGGCTTCGCCAGTTCGTCGAAGACGGCCGCCACCATGGCCGGCGTGAATTCCTTCGACGACAGCCCGTAGCGGCCGCCGATGACCGTCGGCATCGCGCCGTTGCCGCATGTGCCGGCCCAGCCCTCGACCAGCGCCGTGACCACGTCCTGGTAGAGCGGCTCGCCCAGCGCCCCCGGCTCTTTGGTGCGGTCGAGGACGGCGATCTTCTGCACCGTCTGCGGCAGGGCCGCGACGAAGCGCCGCGCTGTCAACGGGCGGAAGAGCCGGACCTTCACAAGCCCGACCTTCTCGCCCTGCGGCACGCAGCTGCATCGACCGTCTCCTCGACCACGCCGACGCCCGAGCCCATGATCACGATCACGCGCTCGGCGTCCGGCGCGCCGACGTAATCGAACAGGTGATACTGCCGGCCGATCAGCTCGGCGAACTTGTCCATCGTCGCTTCTGCACGATTGCCGGCACGCGCGTCGTAGAACGGGTTGCACGCCTCGCGGGCCTGGAAGAAGACGTCCGGGTTCTGGGCCGTGCCGCGGAGCATCGGCCGCTCGGGGTCGAGCGCCCGCTGGCGATGCGCGGCGACCAGTCTCATCGTCGATCATCGCCGCAGGTCGTCGTCGGTGAGTTGCTCGATCTTGTTCACTTCGTGCGAGGTGCGGAAGCCGTCGAAGAAGTGGAGGAACGGCACGCGCGCTTCGAGCGTCGCCGCGTGGGCGATCAGGGCCAAGTCCTGCGACCTCCTGCACCGAGTGCCGAGGAGAGCATCGCCCAGCCGCGTCGAGCGGCACGGCCATCACGTCGCTGTGGTCGCCGAAGATCGACAAGGCGTGCGTGGCCACGCGTGCGGGCCGCGACGTGGAAGACCGTCGGCGTCAGCTCGCCGGCGATCTTGAACATGTTGGGGATCATCAGCAGCAGGCCCTGCGACGCGGTGAACGTCGTCGTCAGCGCCCCGGCCTGCAGCGCCCCGTGCACGGCGCCCGCGGCGCCGGCCTCGCTCTGCATCTCGATGACGTCGGGCACCGTGCCGAAGATATTCTTCCGGCCCGCGGCCGACCAGGCGTCGGCCAACTCGCCCATCGGACGAGGCCGGCGTGATCGGATAGATGGCGATCACCTCGTTCAGGCGATGGGCCACGTAGGCCGCGGCCTCGTTGCCATCGACCGTCACGAACTTCCTACCGCTCACGAGACACCCCCTTCTCCGCAGACGTCGATCCAAGAGCCAGACCGACACGCCCCGCCCAGGGTGCAAGTCGGGTGCCAACGCGCGCCCACCGCTCGGGTCGACGCAATCCGCAGGGCCGCGCCACAAGGCGAGAACGACCGAAAACGCCTGCGATTCGCGCCGCCGGCCCTCGCCGCCGCCGGCAATTCACTTGAGACATGGAGCGGCGCTCGCCCGAAAGGTGTGCGAAATCGCACGGTCTTCACTTCCCCGGTCTCGTCTGAATGTAATCGGCGACTGTCTGACAGCACACCGTACCGGTTAAGATCTGGTTGGCGCCACTTTTGCGGCAGCGCTGCGAAGAGGGGCGCCGTGAGCATCGGAACAAACCGAATCGCACCCCTGGGCAAGGAACACGGACGCATGGTCACGAACCTGCATCGACGACACGCAGAGGCGATCGCGCGGCTTGCCGAGTGCTCGTCTGTGCGAGAACCGGAATTGGTGGTCGAGAACCTGGCCGCCGGCCTGACGACGCTGCGCAACCTCTTGCTGACTCGCGTGCATCAGGACGTCGAGACCTGGTTCGGGATCGACTCGATGCTCGCCGCCGATGACCCATTCCGAAGAGCGCCGCGAGCTTTACCAGGCCAAAGTCGAGATCGAGGTTTTCAACGTCGCCATCGCCGCCGACGAGGCGCGGCATAGCGTACATGTCCGGCCCGGCTCCCAGCCTCGCAGACTGGCTGTTGCAACTCCGCCTGGGCAATGAAATACCCCCGGCGGTGCTGCATCGGCTGGAAGGCTACTGCAAGCGCACGTCGGACGAGCAGCGGCTGATGTTCGCCTCGATCATCGAGCGCACCGTGCCCGAGGCACTCAAGGTGCCGCTGGTGATTTACCGCCTCTATCCGCAGGCCGTGCGCATCGTTTTGGCCATCTCCTTCGGCGACACGCTGCGGGCCGCCGAGTTGCGGAACAGCCAGATCGCCCTTCTGCCCGCCATCGACGACTGCCACGACTGCCACGGCCGCCCTCTACCCAGCGGCGAGAGCTGCCCCGCCTGCGGCAACCCCCTCTGGAAAATCAACTGGCTCTCCGCCGCGGACTGAGCACTAGGCTTTTTGTCGTTCTCGCCCCGCCTGGCCTCAATCAAGCGGCAGCGCCGTAGATCCTTCGCGACACATTTTCAGCCTTCCAGCGCACAAAAAACCCCAGGTGGCCCTGGGGGATCACAACCGAGCGCGGACACGTTCAGTGCCCCCTCTTGGACTCGAACCAAGAACCTACTGATTAAGAGTCAGTTGCTCTGCCAGTTGAGCTAAGGGGGCAAGGGCCGATAGAGCCGGCAGAATCCGGTTATCTTAGCAAGTGAGCCCGCCGAGACAAGCGGGCCGCGGGGCGCCAAGCAGCCGCGGCGCTGCTCGTGTCATCGGCTGCGACGGGCCGGGAACATGAGTGCGAGGTTCCTGGCTATCGGCTGTCGGCTATCGGCGGTTTGCGGTTAGCTCGGGAAGGATCGTCGCGGCGCCCTCGCGGTGGAAAAAGGCTCGAGGTTCAGGGCTCCGGGAATTCAGCTTGTTCATCTTTCGGCCCAGAGCCCAGAGCCCCGCCGCCGACAGCCAATAGCCGACGGGCGACAGCCACCACGCGGTTGACACTCCCCGGCCAGCGGCCTATTCTTGGGAAAGTTTCACAGCGAGGTCTCCGTCGATGTTCTCCGGCCACCGCTTTCCGATTCGCGCTGCACGGCTGCCCAGCGGCATTGCCGGCGCAGGCATTATTATCGGAAAGATCGGGCCGTAAGGGCATCGACCGAGCAATCGGACAATTCCGCCCTGAGGTCCTCACCAGGATCTCGGGGTTTTTTTGTTTTGGGGCTCGAGGCTATCGGCTGTCGGCTATCGGCCAAAGGGCTGAGGGCTTTGGGCTTTGGACTGAACGATGACGTCGCGGATTCCCTTGAGCCGTGAGCCCTTTCCGCGGCGAGGACGCCGCGGCGAAACCTCGCAGTTGACAGCCAATAGCTGACAGCCAACAGCCAATCCAGCCAGCACGCGGCCGCGGCGGGGACGCCGCGGCTCAGGTAACCGCCAATCGCAAATCGCTAACAGCTAACCGTTAACAGCGACCAGCCCCATGACTCCCATCCAGCTTTACGACACGACCCTTCGCGACGGCACCCAGGGCGAAGGCATGAGCTTGTCGCTGCAGGACAAGCTGCTCATCACCCAGCGGCTGGACGAGCTGGGCTTCGACTACGTCGAAGGGGGCTACCCGCTGTCGAACGAGAAGGATGCCGAGTTCTTCCAGAAGGTTCGCCGAGCTGAACCTGGGCACGCCAAGGTGTGCGCCTTCGGCATGACGCGGCGCCGCGGCGACGCGCCGGCCGAAGACCCGCGGCATGCAGGCCCTCTCGCGGCTCGAAACGCCCGTGGTCACGTCGTCGGCAAGACGTGGGACTTCCACGTCACCGAGGTGCTGCGGGTGTCGCTCGAAGAGAACCTCGACATGATCGCGACAGCGTCGGCCTGGCTCGTCGAGCACGGGCCGCGAGGTGATCTACGACGCCGAGCATTTCTTCGACGGCTTCAAGGCGAACCCCGAATACGCCGCGAAAACGCTCGGCCGCCGCGGCCGCCGGCGGGGCGAAGATCGTCGTCGCCTGCGACACCAACGGCGGCAGCATGCCCGAGGAGATCGCCGACTATGCGAGCCTGGCGAAAGCGCAGCTGCGCCGTCGCACGTGCCGGTCGGCATTCACACCCATAACGACTGCGAACTGGCCGTGGCGAATTCGCTGGCCGCCGTCGATGCCGGCGCCGTGCAAGTGCAAGGCACCATCAACGGCGTCGGCGAACGTTGCGGCAACGTTGATCTGTGTCGGTCATCGCGCAACCTGGCCGCTAAAGAAACGCGACGGACGGCCGGCCTCGCTACCAGGTGCTCTCCGGCCGGCACCTGAGCGGCTCACCGAGCTGTCGCGTTACGTCTACGAAATTGCCAACATGCACTTCCGCCCCAACCAGCCGTTCGTCGGCGCACAGCGCCTTCGCCCACAAGGGAGGGATGCACGTGCACGCCGTCGAATCGCGTGCGCCGCCAGCTACGAACACATCGACCCGGAAAGCGTGGGCAACGAGCGGCGCGTGCTGGTCGAGCGAGCTGTCGGGCCGTTCGAACATCGCCGCCCTAGACCACGAAGCACAACATCGCCAGCGACCCGGAGTTGATGGACCGCATTCTGGCCCGCGTGGTGGAGCTGGAAAATCGCAGGCTACCAGTTCGAAGCGGCCGAGGCCTCGTTCGATCTGCTGGTGAAGAAGGATGCCGGGCACGTTCCAACCGCACTTCGAGCTGGTGAAGTACCGCGTCGACGTCGAGAACCGACGCCAGGCCGAGCGGACGGCAAAGCTGATGACCGAAGCCACCGTGAAGCTGCGCGTCGGCGACGACGTGCTGCACGAAGTGGCCGAAGGGGACGGCCCGGTCAACGCCCTCGACGCGGCCCTGCGAAAGGCGCTGCAGCGCCGCTACCCGGCCCTGGCCCGCATGCAGCCTGATCGATTACAAGGTCCGCGTGGTCAACGCCGAGGCCGGCACGGCCGCCCGGATTCGCGTGATGATCGAAGTCGACCGACGGCGAGCGAAGTCTGGGGCACGGTCGGCGTCGACGAGAACATCATTCAGGCAAGGTGGCTGGCGCTCGTCGAGGCGATCGAGTACAAGCTCTGCAAGGACGACGTGGCCATGAGCGCGAAGTCGACCAGCACCGAGCGACGGCAAGACCGTCGTCGAAATGGCAACGGCAGATGCAGCTGAACTCAAGCCCGCGACGGCCGGCAGCGAGTAGCCAAGCGGCATGAGCCTCTGGCACGCTTCCAGCCCGGCCGGCCGACCCCGCGCCCTTTGCGGGCGTGGTGAAGACAGATCGGTCGGCTAGAACGCCGACTGCCCGCGACGCGCCGCTCAGCTCACCGATGTCGCACCATCCGGACAAGCCGGATGGCTCGCAACCCGCCCGCATCTGTCGGCACTTGACAAACCCCGAGAAATCTCCGGACAGCCCGGGAACAAATCGGGCCGATACTGCGTCTGTACATAGTATGATCGTACGATCACGTCACGCGGACGGTCGAGGAGACGTGTCAGTCGGCATGGCACCGCCCTGACATTCACCGTGCAAACTCGACATGGACAGCCAGCCGGCGAGGCGAACAATGAGAAGCTGGGAAGTTTCGGCAGCCAATCGGGAACGAGAAATAGGGACTTACGTCGAGGGGCAGTCGCCGCAACGGGCCGGGCAGTCAATAGTGACATCTCGGCCTCCCTGCGACACAACGACCATATGCAGCAACGAGTTGACGGATGTCAGCCGTCGGCGCGCCGGCCGCCTCGACGCGACGCGGCCCAACGCGTAAAACCGTAAGTCGAACGTGTCCTTGAGGTCTCGTCGCGAGGTCTCGAGCACCTGCTGCCTTTTGAGTGTCAACCCGTCACGGATGCCGCCATGAATATCTGCCGACGAAATCCCCAAGCAGTACGACCAGGACGCCGCAGGACCGCTGGTACGCCTTTCTGGGAAGAGCAAGGCTACTTCCACGCCGAGCCGGACCCGAGCGGCAAGCCGCTACTCGATCGTCATCCCGCCGCCGAACGTGACCGGCGCCCTGCACCTGGGGCACGCGCTGAACAACACGCTGCAGGACATCCTGATCCGCTGGCGGCGGATGCAGGGCTACAACGCCTCTGGATGCCCGGCACCGACCACGCCGGCATCGCCACCCAGGCGGTCGTCGAGCGGCGGCTGTTCGAGGAGGAGAAGAAGACCCGCCACGACCTCGGCCGCGAGGAGCTGGTCGAGCGGATCTGGGCGTGGAAGGACGAGTACGAGAAGCGCATCCTCGGCCAGCTCAGGCAGATGGGCTGCTCGTGCGACTGGGACCGGACCCGGTTCACGCTCGACGACGATCTGCGCCCGGGCCGTGCGGCAGACGTTCTTCAACCTGTTCAGGGACGGGCTGATCTATCCGCGGCAAGCGGCTGGTGAACTGGGACACCCACCTGCAGACCGCCGTGGCCGACGACGAGGTCTTCCACGAGACGGTCAAGGGGCACTTCTGGCACTTCAGGTATCCGGTGGTCGATCCCGAGCTCGGCGAGCCGAGTTCGTCACGATCGCCACCACGCGGCCCGAGACGATGCTCGGCGATACCGCCGTGGCCGTGCATCCCGACCCGCGCGGCGCGCTCGCGAAGGCGGAAGCGGAATTGAGCGAGAAGCTCGCCGAAAGCGCCGGCCAAAGAGAAAGCCGGGCATTCAGGCGCAGATCGACGAGGCTCGCAGCGCGCCGGCACGACGAGATGCTGCCGCACGCTGGATCAAGCTCCGCGACATGGCGAAGCCGGCCGCAAGCTGCAGCTGCCGCTGACTGGACCGCGAGATTCCGCTCATCGCCGACGAGTGGGCCAAGCCGGAACTCGGCACCGGCTGCGTGAAGGTCACGCCGGCCCACGACCCCAACGACTACGAAGTGTGGCAGCGGCACCCGGAGATCTGCCGATGATCAACATCCTGAACCCCGACGGCACGCTCAACGAGAACGGCCCCGAAGTACCGCGGGCTCGACCATCGATAAGTCGCCCGCGAGGCGCGTGGTCGAGGATCTCGAGGCGCTGGGCCTGCTCGAAGACGGTCGAAGATCGCGAGATCGACCTCGCCCACAGCGACCGCAGCAAGACGCCGATCGAGCCGTACCTGTCGGACCAGTGGTTCGTGAAGATGGGCGACCACGACGACGGCACGCCCGGCCTCGCCCAGATGGCCATGGACGCCGTGACCGAGCGGCCGCGTGAAGATCATTCCCGAGCGCTACGCCAAGAGCTACCTCGACTGGCTCGGCGAGAAGCGCGACTGGTGCATCAGCCGGCAGCTCTGGTGGGGGCATCGGATACCGGTGTGGTACGTGACCAGATGCCGACCGAGACTATCGAAGCATCAAGCGTCGCGACTCGAACGGATCGTCGAGCTGGATCGCCGACGGCGTCGCAGTTGAGACGCGCGTACGAGGACGAGCGACGATCGCGAGTATGCTGATCGGCGATTACGGCGACGACATGGATCTGCATTTGCGTCCGGGCACGACGACGATTGAGATCATCGAAGCTCGAGACAAGATCGGCTACGTTCGCAGGACCCCGACGTCCTCGACACCTGGTTCACCTCCGCCCTCTGGCCGCATCGCACGCTCGGCTGGCCGGAGCAGACGCCGGAGCTGGCGTACTGCTATCCGACGAGCGTGCTGATCACCAGCCGCGACATCATCACGCTCTGGGTGGCGCGGATGGTGATGACCGGGCTGTACAACATGGGCGAGGTGCCGTTCCGCGACGTCTACATCCACCCGAAGATCCTGGACGGCTACGGCGAGACGATGACCAAGTCGAAGGGCAACGGCGTCGACCCGCTCGACATCATCGAGAAGTACGGGGCCGATGCCCTGCGTTACGGCCTGGTCTACCTGGCCACCGAGACGCAGGACGTGCGGATGCCGGTGCGAGTTCGAATGCCCGCACTGCCAGACGCTCAATCGAGCAGACGAAGAAGAACCGCGAGCTGCCGCGCGATCGCGTGCCCGCAAGTGCGAGCAAGGAGTTCACCACGCAGTGGGCCGAGCAAGCCCGAGGACAACGCCCTGCCCCGCGGGCCGGTGGTGAGCGAGCGGTTCGAGTGGCGCCGCAATTTCTGCAACAAGCTGTGGAACGCCTCGCGATTCTCGCTGATCAATCTGGACGACTACACGCCCGCGCGGTGCACGAAGCCGAACTACCGTCGAAGACCGCTGGCTCCTCAGCCGCCTGGCGACGGTGACGCCAGAGGCGACCGAGGCGCTCGAAGCGTATCACTACGCCGATGCCGCCAAGGCGCTGTACGACTTCGCCTGGGACGAGTTCTGCGGCTTCTACGTCGAGATCACCAAGGCTGCGGCTGCAAGACCCGAAGCCCTCGGCCACCGTGCAGCGGGTGCTCGCCCACACGCTCGACATGCTCTTGCGGCTGTTGCATCCGATGATGCCGTTCATCACCGAAGAGATGTGGCAGCTCTTGGGCCAGGCTACCGCCGCAGCGCGGCCTGTCGTCTGCGAAATGCCGGCCGAGAGCATCATGATTTCCCCCTGGCCGAAGGCCAACCTGGCCGGCGAGACGAGCGGATCGAACAGCAGATGACCCGCTTTCAGGAAGTGCTCCGCGCGTGCGCGACATTCGCAGCCGGCAGAACCTGCCGACGAAGCAGTCGATCAATTTTGCGGTGCGTACGGACGCATCGACCGCCGAACTGCTCCGCCGCTGGCTCCGTACTTCGACCTGTTGGCCGCCGCCACGCCCACAGGCTTCGGCCCCCAGATGGAACCGCCAGCCCTATCTGCCACGGCCAGCTTGCCGGGCATCGACGTGCTGGTGGACCTGGCGGGCCTCATCAACGTGGAGGAAGAATTGGCTCGGCTCGACAAGGAGAAAGCGAAACTCGAGAAGCTGGTGGCCGGCAAACGCGGCAAACTGGCCAACGAGAACTTCGTGCGCAACGCGCCCGCCGAAGTGGTGGAGAAGGAGCGCGCGAGCCTGGCGGAGCTGAGCAGAACTTCCGGCGTGACAACGGCGCGAGAAAAGCTGCGGCAGGCAAGCTAATCGCTGTCCGGTTCAATACATGCAATCAAGAAAGGAAATCGACAACGGGATATAATGCGAATGCAGCGGCGGTCTTCCAGGAATGGTCGAGGGCGGGTTGTATCAAGCGATAAACGTTGACGGCAGGAACCAGTCATGCCCGTGCTCATGGAACTTTCCCGCATCGTGATCAGCGAGATTAACGATCAGCAGGTGATTTACCTGCGCGAGGTGAACGGCGAGCGGCAGTTCCCGATATTGATTGGCATTTACGAGGCGCACAGCATCGACCGCCGCGTGAAGAATTTTCAGTCGCCGCGGCCGCTGACGCACGACCTGATCGTGGCCACGGTCGACGCGATGGGGGGCGAACTGGACAGCGTCGTCATCAGCGAGCTGCGGAGCACACGTATTACGCCCGGCTACGCGTTAAGCAGAACGGCGAGATGGTGGAGATCGACTCGCGGCCTTCTGATGCGATTGCCGTGGCGGTGACGTGTTCGCCGCATTTGCCGATTTACGTGGCCGAGGACGTGCTCAACGACGTGCTCGACAATTAGCGGCCAAGTTGCTCCGCCAGCCAGGTGGCGGGCGACGCATGATCCGTGCCCAGCGCGAGAGCGTCCGTCGCCTTCGCAGCAGCGTAGGCCTTTTGGGCCAGCGGAAACGCCGCCTTCGCGGCGTCGCCGGAAAGCGGTCGGGCGGCGCCGTCGAGCGGGCTGTCGATGGCCAAGGGACTCGGCGCCAGGGCCGCGGCAACGTCGTCAACGTCGGCGACGTTCAAGAGCCCGGGAACGACGTCGGCCAGCGGCAGATAGACGAACGGACTTTGCAAGACGTCCTGGTAACTGGCCAAGCCTTGATGCGTGTAGACAGCCGCAAGGTGCTGATCCTCCAGCGCCAACAGGAGCGCGAGCGTGCCGCCCAGCGGCGCCAATTCGTGCGGGCGGTTTTCAATGCGCCGCGGCACGCGCAGTTCACGTCGGGCGGATTCGTCGGCGCGAACGAGTCGCCCCACACGGCAACTCGCTTTGGGTCCACACCGTCGTGGCCACGCAGGTAGGCCAATGCCATGGCAGCGTCGGCAAGTTGGCCGCCCAAGAGCGGCCGGTCGAGCATCAGCGACGTCGCCGCCAGCGAAGTCGTTTCGCTGTACTGGTCGCGGCGACGGTCAGCGGCCGTCTCCCCCACGTCGCGAACGTCGACCAGGCAAACGACAACGCCGCCAGCCGCCGAGCCGGGCCAACTCATCGGCCCGGTGCTTCAAGAAACCCGCCTTGCCATCCTGGGCGAGGCAAAGCACGGCGGGGCAGCGGTGGTGGCCGCCTGCTTGGGAACGAGCAGCAACATGGGCACGGAGATACCGTCGCGGGACTGGAGCACCACTCGCTCTACGTTTGCGCCGGCCGCTTCCAGCGGCGCGGCGTTCGCGCTGGCCGATCTTCGGCTGCGGCGAAGCATCGAAGCCGCCCAGGCAGCGAGCAAGTTCGTCGCGCAGCGATGACGCGGCCTCGTCGGCATGCTCGCTGCGCTTGGCTCCCGCGCCGGCAAGACGACTGGCTTCGCGCGGGCGGCGAGCAGCTCACTGCCGCCTTGGGATGATGCCGCTCGGCGGCCTCGGGCGTGAGGGGCTGCCAATTCGCCCGCCGAAAACGGATGACTGTACTCGCCGGCCTCGATGCCGAACCAGCTTCTCGAACAGCGGGATGGATCATGCTGGCGATGGAACGGGCCGATGTTGTTGCAGTGCGACGCTCCGGCGGCGTGCCCTTGAGCAGGCCCTTGCCGTGCGCAACGCCGAGGTGGTCGGCGGCGTCGTAGAATCGCCCCAGATCTTCTGATAGCGCTTCCAGACCGGGTCGTGTCGCCGTCCCAGGAGAACTCGTGGCCGTGGATCAGCTGCCGCGGCGCGACGCTGGCGACGATGACCCAGTGAGCGAAGTCGTCGCGGCCGCCGAGCCGCAGGTTGCGCGTCGATTCCCAGACTGCCGCCGCCGGTAGTTGAAACTGCGTCTCGGCGTCGTCGGGCAGCGGATAGCGTGTCTCCGGCTGCGGGCCGCCGAAGTTGAACGGCACGACAGCACGTGATCCGCGGGTCGAGGGCCGCCGTCACCGCCGCCGGGTCGCCGCCGCCGGCGACCGCGCCCAGCAGGATGATCGCGCTCCGGGTCGATGCCCGGTCTGCGCCAGCAGCACATCGACGCCGCGCATCAGGTCCCAGGCCATCCAGCCCATCAGGCTGTCGCCGACCAGGTGCAGCTGCAGCCGGTGTCGTAGCGGAAGTAGTAGTCCTGCCGGCCGACCCGGAACGGGTTGCGGATAGTCGGCTTGGCGGTGCGGAACGGATGCTGCCGCCGTTCGCCGTGGCCGAGGTGGTCGGTGACCAGCACCATGCAGCCGCCGCGGGCCCAGGTCATGCCCATGTCCTGCAGCTCGCCCTGGGTCTTGGGGTTGTGGTGGCTGTGCGCGATCAGGATGCCCGGCACCTACTCGCGGCTCGGCGGGGCGGTACAGATTGGCCGTCACCCACCAGCCGGGCCGCGACTCGTACATCAGTTTCTGGATGATGAAGCCGTCGCCATCCAGTTTGCCCGTGACATCGATGTCCATGTGCTTCGGTGCTTCAGGCCACGTTCCTAGCGACTGCCGCAAAGCGGCGAGCACCTTCTCGCGGCGTGCGGCCCACGCCTCGCGCGTCTTGATCTCGTGCCACATGTGACTGCACGATTCATTCGCCGCGTGCAGCCCGCGAGAGCATTTCCTCGAGTCGCGTCGTGGCCCTTGGCGCGCTCGTTGTCGGCAAACACGTTGCTCGGCAGGGGCGGCCAGGGCCTTCGCCACGGCCGCTGCATCGTCGGTCTTTTCGGCGGCCGATAGTGACGGTCCCGTCAAACCCAACAGCAGCAGCAAAGCAGCCAAAGCAAAGGGTCGTCGCAGCAGTCGGGTGTGAACGCTCATGCGAGTCTCCTTGAGGTTTGCGGTGTTGGGGCGTGAAACCGATTCGGGCCCAAAAGAAAAAGCCCGTCTTCGCGGGGGACGAAAAAAGATTTTACACGGATCAGTGCGTTTGATACAATCGGTCTGGCCATTTCGGAATTTGCCGTTGGGCCACGCCGAATGTTCCCACCCGCGCTACCTCCATCCCCTGGATTGGATCATTCCCATGCTGCGCCGGCGACCTCCTTACCGCTGTTGGATCGTGGCACTGTCGGCCGGCTTGACAACCTATATGTGCCTCGTCGGGCCAACGTCGTTCGCGCGGCGGAGGACGCACTGCGCGACGTGATCGATCGCCGTATCGCCGATAACTGGAAGGCCAACAACATTCAGCCGGCTCCGGCTTCGACGATGCCGAGTTTCTCCGCCGCGTGTATCTCGACTTGTGCGGCATCATTCCCACCTACGACGAGGCCATGGCGTTTCTCGACGACGCGGCACCCGACAAGCGGACCCGGCTGATCGACCGGCTGCTCGCCGATCCGCGCTACGCCCAGCATCAGGCCGACGTCTGGGACATGATGCTGTTCGGCCGCAATCCGCCCGGCTACGACGCCGACAAGCGGCCGGGCTTCCAGCACTGGCTGCGCGACGCAGTTCGCCAAGAACACGGCCCTACGACCAGATGGGTCGGCGAGCTGCTGCAAGGCCGAAGGGAACACGCGTCGAGCAAGGCGCCGCCGATGTTCTACGTGCAATACAAGAACCAGCCGGAAGACGCCACGAGGCGATCACGCAGACGTTTCTCGGCGTGCAATTGCAATGTGCCCGCTGCCACGATCATCCGTTCGAGACCTGGACGCAGCTCGACTTCTACGGCATGGCGGCGTTCCTCGCCCGGCTGCGAAGTGGTGACAGTCGGCAAGAAGGACAAGCTCAGAACAATGTACGCGATCGGCGAGAAGAACAGCGGCGACATGCTCTTCACCGGCCCGGCGAAGAACAGCAGCCGGGCAAAAAGGGCGAGCCGGTGAAGCCCGAAGTTCCTGCTCGGCGACGCGCTCGACGAACCGCCGCTGCCCGAGGGCTTCAAGGAGGCGAAGTTCGAGAGCGAACAAGCCGCCGCCGAAGCCGAAGTTCTCGCGCAAGGATCCACTGGCCGACTGGATCACCGCGGCCGACAACCCGTACTTCGCCCGGGCCGTCGCCAACCGCGTCTGGGCCCAGTTCATGGGCCGCGGCCTCGTGCATCCGGTCGACAACATGAGCGAGTCGAACACGCCGAGCCATCCCGAATTGCTCGACGAATCTGACGCAGGCGCTCGTCGAGCACAAGTTCGACCTGAAATGGTACATCCGCGAACTGGTCAACAGCCAGACGTATCAGCTCGTCGTCGACGGGCCGCCGTGGCCGACGCGCTGCCGCAGTGGTTCGAGCGCGCCCGCACGCGGCCGCTTTCGGCCGAGGAATTGGTCGAAGCGTGGCGCGTGGCGACGGACTATGCCGCGACCGATCGAAGACGGCAAGCGAGCAAAACGCCAAGAGGCGAGCGCTTCTATCGGCCGCTCGGCGGCTACATGATGCGGTTCTTCGGCACGCCGAACAACGGCGTCGGCGATTTCAGGGCGGCTTGCACGAGCACTTGTACTTGAACAACGGCGGCATCGACCGGCTGTTCACCAGCGGCAGGGCGAGCCTGCTGCGCACGCTGATCGATACGCAAGGACCCGCCCGAGAGCGCGCGTCGACGCTGTTCCTGTCGATCGCTCAACCGGCGGCCCAGCGCCGGAGGAACGCGAGAAGTTCGTCGCATATCTCTCGGCGGCGACGACAAGCCTCGCGAGCGCGTGCAGGAAGCCATCTGGGCGCTGATGACCTGCAGCGAATTCCGCTTCAACCATTGATCGATTCGCCGGCACGCGCATAGCCCAACGCGTTGCCCGCAACCATGTTCTGCAATCACCGTCTGTCTGACCCGGCACAACGGAGCACTTGCCATGCATTGCCCAAGGCACGAACACTTTCCCGCCGCGCGCTGCTCAAGGGCACGCTGGCCACGGCGGCCGGCGGCGTGGTGATGAACTGGGGCGGCCTGACCAGCACCGCCGGCGCTGGCCGACGAAGTCGAGCAAGAAGCAGAAGCACTGCATCCTGCTGTGGATGAACGGCGGCGCCAGCCAGTTCGAAACGTTCGACATGAAGCTCGGCCGGCCGACCGGCGGACCGTTCCGCCCGATCTCGACCAACGTGCCCGGCACGCAGATCTGCGAGCTGATGCCGACAGATGGCCCAGCAGATGGACAAGATCGCCGTCATCCGCTCGATGCAGACTTCGCAGATCGATCATCCCGGGCGGCATCTACCTGATGCACACCGGCTATCGCCCCGCGGCCAACGTGCGGTTTCCCGAGATCGGCGCGATCGTCGCCAAGTATCTAGGGCAGCGAGGACGCCGACCTGCCGGACTTCATCAAGATTTCGTCGCAACGGCGACGCCGGGCAGCGGCTTCCTCGGGCCGAAGTACCAGCCGTTCAGCATCGGCCACGACGGCAGCCTGCCGCCGTTCTCCGCAGCTCGACTGGAGCCCGCGTCGGAAACGCGGCGGCACGAGCTGCGCGCGTTCGCTGGAAGACACTTCGCGCGCAACGAGCACCAGGCCGAAACGGCCCGCATGCATCGCGAGGCGTACGAGGCGGCCCGCCGGCTGCAGAACGCGCGCGGCGTGTTCAAGATCGACGACGAATGGGCCAAGTATCGCAGAACTTGTACGGCGACAGCGCGTTCGGCCGCCGCTGCCTGCTGGCCCGGCGAGCTGGTCGAGGCGGGCGTGCCGTTCGTCGAGGTCGGCCAGAGCAGCTACGACTCGCACGCCGACAATTTCACTGGCACAAAGGCCTGGTGCCGCCGATGGAACATGCCTGGGCCGGCCTGCTCGACCGATCTCGAGCAACGCGGCCTGCTCGACAAGACGCTGGTCGTCTGGATGGGCGAGATCGGCCGCACGCCGCAGCATCAACAACCGCGCCGGCCGCGACCATTACGTGCGCTGCTGGACCACCGCCCTGGCCGGCTGCGGCGTGAAAGGCGGGCTGGTGTACGGCGAGACCGACGAGGACGGCGTCGACGTGAAGGACAACCCGGTCACCGAAGGCGATTTCTTCGCCACGATCTACAAGCCGCTCTGGGCGTCAGACCCGACGACCGAAAACTACGCCGGCTCGCGCCCGATGCCGCTCGCGCCGTTCGGTTCGAAGGTGGTCGAGGACGCTGTTGGCCGTGACGATGCACGACGGCACGTGCGACGGCCCCGCCGCACGCGGCACAAGGAATTGAATCATGCCACGAGTTCACATCAACCGAAACACTTCAAGCTCACGCGGGCAGCTCACGTTCGAAGGCGCCTGGCCGACGGCCGTGGCTTTCACGAGCGACGACAAGCTCGTCGCCGGCAATGAAGACGGCCAGTTCTCGTGTGGGATCTCACGCACGAGGCCGTCGAACTTACGGACGACGAAAAAAAGAACTCGGAGGTCAAGGACCGGCAGCCGAACATCCGCCCGTGCGGCAGCTCAACGGGCACACCAACGGCGTGACGCGATTGCTGGTGGCCGACGGACGGCAAGACGCTCGATTTCCGCCAGTCTCGACCACACCATTGCCCTGTGGGACACCACCGCGTCTGCCAGCGGCAAAGTCGAGATCGTGCTCGACGGCGACCTGCGTCGCCGCCGCACGCGCTATCGCGAGAAGGAAAAGGACGCCATCCAGCGGCCCGGCATGAAAGTCGAAACGCAAGGCCCGACTGCGGGTACTCCAGGGACATGGCGACTGGGTAGTGCGCTCGGCCTTTCGGCCGCGACGGCTACGCGGCTGGTCACCGGCGACGACAGCAACGTGACCATCGCCTGGGACTTCGCCCGCGGAAGGAAATCACGCGCTGGAAGCGGCCACAAAATGTGCGGCGTCGTTTCGGCGGCCGTCAGCCCCGACGGCAAGAAGTGCTTCGTCGCCGAACATCGCATGCCGCCGCGGCGACTTCGACCGCCCGCCCGCGCAGGCCAGCCTTTTCGAAGTCGGCGACCGGCGCAGAGCTCATCGACCTGCTGGTGGTACAGTTCCCCAACGTAAAGGTCCGCGACAACTCCTACGGCTACGGCGAGAAGTGGAGAAATTGGTCGGCAACGGTTTCGTGGCGTCGGCCTTCTCGCCCGACGGCAAGCTGCTCGCCGTCGGCCAGGGCGGCGAAATCGACAGCGGCAAGGTGCACTTGATCGACATCGAAACCGGCAAGGTTGTCCGCACCGTCGCCGGGCATCAATACGGCGCCTGACCGACTTGAAATTCTCGGCCGACGGCAAGTACGTCCTCTCCACCGGCCGCGACACCACGCTGCGAATCTGCGCAGTTGAGCGACGGCAAGGAAGTCGCCAACCTCGGCTAGCCGCGCGGCGGCCAGTTCAAGGACTGGTTCTTCGCCGTCGACACTCTCGCCGGACCAGAACTCGCCTCGCCGCCACCGACATCGCCGGCGTCGTTCACGTGTGGGAACAGGCCTGACATATCGTTCTCCTTCTTCAGTGCACCGCGGCCGGCTCGTTTGGCCCCTCGTGTGCCACGGCCGGCTTGTCCGGCCGTGAATGTGTTTTCCATGAGTGGACGCACTCCGCTTCGCACGGCGGGCGGGGCCGCTGTGGCACACGGGCTGGTCCGCGCGGGTTCACTTCGCCCCCTTCGCCGCCGATTCCGCATCGGCTTCGTCCGCTTGCCCCCCTGCTCTCTCAAGCGCACGCCAGGCATGGCTGCCAGGCTAGTGCGCCGCACGTCGGGCAGCGCCGGGGCGGGCCGGTGAATACGGGGTTGTCGACTTCGTAGAGCGTGTCGCACAAGAGGAGGTCGCTCCGCGGTTCGTTCTTCAGCACGCTCCGCACCGTCTGCGTGCGAGCGCGTTCTCGCGAAATCTGCCGCTGCGAATAGCCCGTTTTCGCGAGCTCCTTGATGCGTTCCACCTGTCGCGACGTCAGCATGTGCTGCCCCCCTGTGCAAATTCGATCCCCTTGGCCCCGTCCCGCGCTATCGCAAAATCCCTTGAAAAACCCGCACTAGGCCGCCCTCTGCGGCGTGAGCTATGCTTTTTCAAGCGAGTTCATTTCGCCCCGCCCTGCTTCGTTCCCGCCGACGTTTTCCTCCCGCGCCACATGACCTGGTTCGACATCACCGTTCTCGCCGTCGTCCAGGGCATCGCCGAGTTCCTGCCGGTCAGCTCGTCGGGCCACCTGGTGATTCTCACGCGCCGTTGGGCGTGAAGTCGGACATCACCGACGTCAGCATCGTGCTGCACTTCGGCACGCTCGCATCGATCCTCGGTGATCTACTTCCGCCGCGTGCTGCGCGCTGTTGTTTGAGGACCGCCGCATGGCGGGCCTGTTGATCCTCGCCACCGTGCCGGCGGCCATCGTCGGCCTGACGATCAAGTGGTATTTCAAAGCATCGATTGAATCGCCCCTCTTGGCCGGCGCCATGCTGCCCATCACCGGCCTGATGCTGTTGTGCACGCCGCTCATCAAGGAAGGCAAAACGCCCTACACGGCCCTGTCGTGGCCGCGGGCCCTCATCGTCGGCGCCGTGCAGGCCGTGGCGATTCTGCCCGGCATTTCGCGCAGCGGGTCGACCATCACCGCGGGCCTGGGCGTGGGCTTGTCGCGAATCGGCCGCGACGTTCTCGTTCCTGTTGGCCATTCCGGCCATCCTCGCGCGAGCGTGTTGGAGCTGAAGGACCTCTTGCACGGCCAGACCGTGACCACGCCGCCTGAGATGCTCGTGTACGGCGCCGTGTTGTCGTTCGTGATCGGCGTGGTGTCGCTGTGGTGGCTCATTCGCATCGTCGAACACGGCCGGCTGTTCTGGTTTGCCCTGTGGTGCATCCCGGTCGGCCTGGCCACGGTCGCCTGGCAGCTCTGGCCGCTCATCCACGGCTGAGCGCCTCGGCCCGCGGCCCTATGGCACCACCCGCCAGCGGCTGACACGCCACAGCGCCTCGCCGCCGCCAGTTGCGTCGACGCCGCCTGCGAAACGTCACTATTGACGGACATCGCCGCTTCGCCCCCGGCCATTTCCGTAACTCCTTATTTCTCGTCCCGCAAACTCGACTCTGTTTACCCATCCATCCACATGAACCCGCCCCGCATGTCAGTTTGCGGGGGTGAATGTCAGCTTTTGACATGCACGCTGACATGCGCCGCGCCAACCGGGAGATGCAATGACCAAATCCCAATGACCAATGTTCAATTTCCGTCGCATCGCTGCGATTCGGTCTCCGAGTCTCCCCGTCCCTCCTTCTCTCCGTCCCGCTCCCCTCGCCCCTACCTATATAGACGCTCAGGCCGTGACACCTCTGGTCACGCGGCCCGGAAAAATTTTTGCCTGGCGAAGGTCGAATTCCGACGGTGTTGGCAGGCCGCTGCCGGGGCAATCGTCCAACGTGACAGGCTTCGCGACGCGGGCGTAGCATGCGCGGCCGTCGCCGTCGCTTGCCCGTGAGGGAGTCGCGGCTGCTTCCCCCTCCCAGGAGCCCGTTATGAACCGCTCGTCGTTCGTCGTGGCGGCGAACAGCGCGTGGCGCTGCTCTTTCCCGCCGTCGCGTTCAGCCAGGCCGGCTCCGCCCCGTCGGCCAAGATCACCCGCTTCGCCAGCCTCACCGTCAGTGCCGCCCGCGGCCCCGCCGACGACACCATCGAATTCCGCGACGTCCCGGCCACGAAGGCGAAGAAAGCGGAATAGATGCGGGACGTGGGCGAGCGATGAAGCGAATCGCCGCGTTGCGACGCTTCGTCCATCTGGCGGTTCCACCAGTGCGCGGTTTATGGCGGCTCCGGGGTGGTCCGTCGCGGCGAATTGGCTTATGTTCGCGAAGTTGGGGTTCGCCGTGAATCTTTATTTGCGAAAGAGGCCGCCGCATGCGACCGCCGTCGTGTTTTCGCCTTTTGTTCGTCCTCAGCGCGCTGCTGCCCAGCGGAGGCTGCGGCCTTGCGGGCGGCAATTCGGCGGGCGAGGAGACTCGGCCGAGCGACCATGAGTTTTCGCTGTCGGGCCTGGCGAACGCGAAGCCGGTCGGTATCGCGTTCTCGTCCAACGGCAAGACGCTGGCCATCGGCGGCGAGGGCTCGATGTGCCTGATCGATCTCGCGGACCTGTCGCATCACACGCTCAAGCTGGGCGGCGGTTTGGTCTACCGGCTGGCGCTATTCCCCGGGGGCGATTGCGCGGTGGCCGTGCACCACTGCGACTCGTTCCTAGGTCAGCGGGGACTGTGGGTTGTCGACCTGGCGTCGGGCAGCGAGCGGCCGCTGTTCAACCAGGCCACCGAGCGCCCGGTGCCCAAGGACGATGCAGCTGCGGCGGAGCGCGTGGCCTATGAGAATGGACGTCGCCACCAGTTGGTGACCGGCGGGCGCTGGCGGTGGCGGTATCGGCCGACGGGAAAACGGTGTTCACCACGAGCCCGCCTTACGGCGTGGTTGCCTGGGACGTGGCCACCGGCAGCTTCCGCACGTTCTGCGAACTCGCAGTTTTCGGCCCGCATCTCGCCCTTTCGCGGGACCAGCGGCTGTTGGTGGTCGTCGACGGCCGCAAAGTGCTGGTGCTCGACGCTGAAAGTGGAGCCAAGCGGAATCAGTACGAGTTCGACGACAGCCTGTTCGAACTCAAGGGCCCGCCGGCGTTCGTGGCCAACGCTCCCGACCACTTGCGGCTGGTTTACGACACGCAGCTCTACGAATTGCCGCTGTTGGGCGGAGAGCCGGAGCTGCTGATCGACCTGCGCGACGAGACGGCGGCAACGGACTACGAAGCACACATCCATACGGCCCGTTTCGCGCGGCGACGGACGGCGGCTGGTCGTTACCCGGGGCGAACTGGGCGACCGTCACGAGGCCGTGGTCTGGGACGTCGACGAGGCGCACCCGATGCTGCGTGGACCTTGGCCCGGCCGAGTTAGACACCACGCTGCCGCCGCAGACGTTTCTTTCCCCCCACGGCCGCCGAGCTTTTCGCCCTCAGCCTGCCTCGCGTGCGGGTGTGGGATCTAGAGGAGTGAGGGGGTGAGGGGACGGAGAGACGGGGAAACACATTCGCCGCGAGGCGACGCATCGACGGTCATTGCCCTTGGGTATTCTGGTCCTTGGATATTTCCCTGGTCATTGGTCATTCGGACTTGGTCATTCCCCCTTTGCCGTCGAACGCGACAGACAGCGCCGTCGTTCACGGCAACTCCACCTCATACACGTGCAGCGCGACGGGCGTGTCGCCATAGCCGCCGTAGGGGCCGCCGCCGAACCGCTCGTAAAGGTCCTGCCCGCGGAAGTCGTCGCTGAACTGGCCGTCGGCGGCGGTGAGCTGGCGGTCTTCGAAATGCACGCGCACGGTCGCGCCGGCCTTCAGCCCGGGCACGTGGATCACGACGTCCTTGAGTTCTTCGGGCGCTGGCCCAAGCTGATCGCCCCGCACGACGTGCTGCTCGCCGTCGGGCGAAGCGAGCGTCGTTCGCCCCCACTCCACCCGGCCGCCCGTGTGCAAAAAGCCGATGCCGTCGAGCAGCTTGTCGCCGGCGTCGATCTTCGCCAGGGGCAATTCGAGCCGCGCCCATTTGCCGGCCGCAGGAATCGGCCCCATCTCGGTCGCCGGGCCGGGCACATAGTCGAGGCAGCGGCCGGTCGACTTGTCGTCCCAGCCCATGAAGCCCGAGGCGTGCCGGTAGAAGGCCCGCAGGAACCACGCGGCCTTGTCGAGATCGGCCCGGTAGCCGCCGGCCGCCGGTTTGCCCAGGCCGCCGCGTGCGTCCAGCGGCCGTCGCACTTGGCGAGGAGCGTCAGGCTGGTCGGCGCGGAATCGCTATCGAACCGCACCCACTGCACCAGACGCGTGTCGGCCGGCCAAGGTTCCCCAGATTTCGACCAGGTCTCCCCAGGTCTTTTCCTCTGGCACGATTACTCGGCCGCCGTTAAAGCCGATCTCTTTTCAACCGCCATCGTCACCGCCTCCGGCGTCTGGCTCGTTGATCCCATTCCGCTCCCCGAAGAATCTCTCGTCGCCCTTGCCAAACTCGGGCCGGTTGCGGGCGTCGTGGTGACAAATGGCAACCACCAGCGGGCGTCCGAGGATTACGCGCAAAAGTTCCAGGTGCCGATTTTCGCGCGCCGTGGCGTATTCCCCGCTGAAACCCGGTCCCCGGTGATGGAAATTGAAGATGGAGCGAAGATCGGCAGCGTGCTTGAGGCGATTGCGATCGAAGGCGCCGCCGATGGGGAGATGGCGTTGTATAATCCGGCGCACGGCGGCACAGTCGTGGTTGGCGATGCCCTCATTCACTTTGATCCGTACGGGTTCGCCACGCTTCCCCGAAAATATTGCGCGAACGAAAAAGAAATGTGCCTCTCGTTGCGAAAGGTTGTTGACCGCAAAGCCGAACGGATGCTTTTCGCTCACGGCATGCCGATTCTTTCCGGCGCGACCGCGCGATTGCACGAGTTGTTGAATGACGATCGCCGATCCGAAGCATGAACGTGCAGGTTCATCGTGCTGAAACGGAGCGGCCGCTGCGCGGGCCACTGGCGCGTTTTTTCCACCTGATCCGTTTTTCTCACACCATCTTTGCGTTGCCGTTCGCGCTCGGAGCCCTCATTGTCGCGGCCCGCGGCCTGCCGTCGGTTCGGGTCCTGCTACTGGTTTTGATTTGCATGGTGTGCGCCCGCACGGCCGCCATGCTGTTTAATCGCCTCGTCGATTGGTCGCTCGATCAGCGCAATCCGCGCACGGTCTCGCGCCATTTGCTTCTTCCAAGATCGGCGGTGCTAATTTCCTGGATCGTGAGCTCGGCCCTGTTTTTCGCCGCGGCCGCAGCCATCAATCGCATGACTCTTATCCTCTCTCCGGCGGCGCTTGTTCTCATTTTCTTCTATTCGTTGACAAAACGTTTCACCGCATCAACGCACTTTTTTCTGGGCCTGGCGCTTGGGCTGGCGCCGATCGGTGCCTGGGTGGCACAAACCGGGCGGATCGATATTGCGCCATTGATTCTGGCGGCCGGAGTCATTTGCTGGGTCGCTGGTTTCGATCTGATTTATGCGACGCAGGATTACGATTTTGACCGGCGGGAAGGAATTCATTCCATGGTTGTGAGTTTGGGTTTGCGACGCGCACTGCGTCTCGCGCAATTCCTGCATGCAATCATGCTCGTAGCGTTAATCGGCTTCGGCCTGGTCGCGCAGCTCGGCTACATTTACTTTTGGTCGATGCTGCTTGTGGCGGGAGCGCTGGCGTACGAACATCGAAGCGCGGGAGGGCTTGATCTGGCCGGGGTTAACCGGGCCTTTTTCCAGACCAACGCATTCGTCAGCGCGGTTTTTCTGGCGGCGGTTTGTATCGATCGGCTGGCCTGACTTCTGCAGACGCCGATCTTTGGGCAGCGCGGTGTCTGCAGCGGTGGGATCACATCGCGTTCAGTTGTTCGACGCGTCTCGTGTGACGTCCGTTATCGAACCCGGTCTCGAGCCAGATCCGAACGATCCGGAGCGCCAGGTCCTCGGGAATCATTCTTTCTCCGATTGAAAGCACGTTGGCGTCGTTGTGCTGGCGCGAAAGGCGCGCGGTCTCTTCGTTCCAACAAAGCGCGCAGCGCACGCCATGCACTTTGTTTGCCACCATCGCTTCCCCGTTGCCGGAGCCGCCGAAGACGATCCCGCGATCGCACTCGCCACTCGCGACTGCTTCCGCCGCCGGACGAATGAAAAGCGGGTAATCCACCGGGTCTTCGCTGAACGTGCCGCAATCCTTTACTTCGTGCCCTAGTTCGCCGAGCAACTGTTTCACTTTTTCCTTGTAGCGGAATCCGGCGTGATCGGAGCCAAGCGAAATTTTCATGAGCTGTTATTTTAACCTCAATCGGCGATCGGTTGTCGAGCGGAACCAAGCTTCAAAAACCTCCAAGCACCAGGGAAGCTTCAAACATCAATCTTCAAATGCGAATTCGCCTTGTGGCTCTTGATGATTGGAGCTTGGAGTTTCCCTGGGGTTTGAAGGTTGGTGCCTGGTGCTTTTCACTACCCGCCGTGCAGTTTTGCCAGTTCGCTCCAGAGCTCGCGTTCCCGCTGCGTCAATTTTTTCGGCACGTCCACCTGGGCCACAACATAAAGATCGCCGCGCTTGCCGGAAATTCCGGAAAGACCCCGGTCGCGCAAACGAAAGCGTTGCCCGCCTGCCGTGCCAGCCGGGATCTTCAAACGGACCGTTCCTTCGAGTGTCGGCACATTGATCTCCGTTCCCAAAACGGCCTGCCACGGCGCGATTTTCACCTCGTGAATGAGATCGCTTCCCTGTACGGAAAAATCGGGGTGTCGTGCGAGGCGAACGCGCAAAAAGAGGTCGCCGCTTTTTCCGCCCCGGGCGCCGGCTTCGCCCTGGCCTGCTAAACGGATGCGCTGGCCCTCGTGAACGCCGCGGGGAATTTTTACCTGATAACTTTCGACTTTGTTCGAACCGGCGCGACGCAACGAAACAGTCCTGGTCGATCCGTGCAATGCCTCCTCAAGCGTGACCATGATGTCCGCTTCGACATCGGCCCCGCGTTCTGCCGTTGCCCGCTGTCCTCCAAAGCCGGAAAACGCGGATCGTCCGCGGCCGCCACCGAAAAACGCTTCGAAGAAATCACTGAAGCCGGTTCCCCCAAATTCGAATTCGACTCCTCCGTTATCGCCGCCCCATTGATGGAATCCACCGCCGGGCTGTTGCCCGCCCCATTGCGGTGGTGGCTGAAATCCGCCCGGCTGGTTCCAGCCGGCGCCAAGCTCGTCGTATTTCTTCCGTTTCTCCGTATCGCCCAACACTTCGTAGGCTTCGTTGATTTCCTTGAATTTCTCTTCGGCCGCTTTTTTGTCCTTGGCGACGTCTGGATGATATTTGCGCGCCAGCTTGCGGAACGCGCTGCGGATTTCGTCGTCGCTCGCCGTTTTCGCCACACCGAGCGTTTCGTAATAATCTCTGAACTGCACCGGCATTGTTCGAATCTCTTCGCACGAGGCGGACTGCGCAACTTCCTTAGGAGACTCCTACCATCATTTGCCTCCGGCGACTTGTCGAAGAAAGGTCAGGTCATGCGGGAGATCGGCAAACTTCTGGTCATGATGGGCGCAATCGCCGTGCTCCTTGGCCTCATTTTGTGGACTGGATTCGCTCCCAAATGGCTGGGGCGGCTGCCGGGCGACGTTCGAATCGAGCGCGGCCACTCGGTATTTTATTTTCCGATCGTTACCTGCATCATCATCAGTATCGTCTTGAGCGTGCTATTCTCGATTTTTTCGATCTTCCGCAGATAGCGGCGGCTGTCCCGCAAGTTCGCTCTCATGGCCAACACTTCGCGTCGCCGGGCTTTGCTCCGCAAACATGTCGCGCGCTTGCTTGAATGCCGGCGTTGTCCACAAATGAAATCGACGCCCGTGTCGGGTGGCGCGGTCGTGAGCAACGTGATGGTTATCGGACAGGCGCCCGGCCCGCGCGAACCGTTGTTGCGACGTCCATTTGCGCACACCGCAGGGAAGACGCTATTTCGCTGGTTCGAGGAGTTTTGCGGCATGAACGAAGCCGCGGTCCGATCGGCGATCTATTTCGCCGCAGTTTGCCGGTGTTTTCCCGGCAAAACTACGGCGGGTGGAGATCGCGTCCCGGCGCCAGACGAAATTCAAAATTGTTCGTCCTGGATGGATGGAGAGATCAAAATCCTTAAGCCGCGCCTTATCATTCCTGTTGGCCGATTGGCCATTGCCCAGTTTATCGATTGCAAAAAGCTGGAGGAAGTAATCGGCCGAAAATTTCATGTGAAACGCGCCGGGCACGCGTTCGATCTGATCCCGTTGCCGCATCCGTCCGGCGCATCGCCCTGGCACAAAATTCCGCCGGGAAAACAACTTCTGGAAAAGACCATGCGCAAAATCGCGCGTCATCCGGCGGTGCGCGGTCTTCGCAAAAAACGATGAGGCGTTCTGTGAAGCCCGAAAGCTTTCGGGGCTGACAGAGACGCGCTACAATGGTCGATGCCTTCGCGCTTACGCGTAACGGTTTGGAACGAAAACGTTCACGAGCGAAAGAATCCCGTTATCGGAAAAATTTATCCCGACGGGATGCACGGTTGTATCGCCAAAGCGCTTAAGGATGAGTCTTCAGCAATCGAGGTCCGCACCGCAACCCTGGACGAAGCGGAGCATGGCTTAACCGAAAAGGTTCTGGAAGAGACGGACGTCCTGACCTGGTGGGGCCACGTTGCGCACGGCCAGGTAGAAGACGCGGTTGTCGATCGCGTCCTGAAGCGAATCTGGGAGGGAATGGGCTTCGTCGCGCTGCACTCGGCGCATTACTCGAAAATTTTCAAGCGTCTCATGGGCACGAGTTGCTCGCTCACCTGGCGCGAGGCAGGCGAAAGAGAACGCGTCTGGGTTTGCAATCCAGCGCACCCGATCGCGCGCGGGATCGATCGTTACTTCGAGATCGAAAACACGGAAATGTATGGCGAGCCGTTTGCCGTTCCGGCACCGGACGAAATCGTCTTCATCTCGTGGTTTGAAGGTGGCGACGTTTTCCGGTCCGGATGCACGTGGAAACGCGGTAACGGCAAGATTTTTTATTTTTCTCCCGGCCACGAAATGTATCCGATCTATTTCAATCCCAGCGTGCAGCTCGTCTTGCGAAATGCCGTGCGCTGGGCCGCACCGGATTCCGAAAAGTGGATCGACAGTTGTCCGCAAATCCCCGCCGACAAAGCCGCCGAGCCGCTCACGGTCAAGGGTCAGCGCATGCACAAGGAAGGTGAGGAAGGATTTCGGTGAAGTAAGAGAACGTCGAACGGTGCGAGCCGCACTGGCATTTAACGACCAACGCCGAATGCCGAATTCAGATGGCGCGCGGTGTAAGTCTGCTTAATTGGGCGTTGGACGTTCCGCGTTGGACGTTGGACGTTTGCTGATGTCTTCAACTGTTCCAACGCGCGCTGAAGTTCCCGAATCGGACAAGTGGGATCTCACTCGTCTTTTTGCCAATGTGAGCAAATGGCAGGAGGACTTTTTGTGGGTCCAGCAGACGTATCCGAAAATCAAGGAGTGGAAGGGGAAGCTCGGCTCATCGGCGAAGGATCTTGCCGATTGTCTGGAATTCGAGAAGACCCTCGATTTGAAACTGGAGCGACTTTATCACTTCGCCTCACTGCAACTGGCTGAGGACGGCGCAAACAACGAGTACTTGGCGCGGGCTGGAGAAATGCAAAATTTGCTGACGAAAATCGGTGAGGAATTCGCCTTCGTCGTTCCAGCGATCCAGGCGATCGACGACGAGAAATTCGCCGGATTCATGGCCGACCCGACGCTCGCGGACTGGCGGATCCGGTTGCACAAGATTCGCCGGATGAAGCCGCATGTGCTTTCCGAACCGGAAGAACGAATCCTGGCGCTGGGCAGCGCGGCGCTCAGTGGTTACGACGATACGTTTTCACAGCTGACGGATGTGGACATGAAATTCGGTGTATTGACCGACGAATCGGGCCGCGAAAAACCGCTTACGCAAAGTTCGTTCAGTTCGTTCCTGGTTAAACGCGATTCCGCGCTGCGCAAACGCGCGTTCCATCAATTTTATGCCGAGTTTCAGGACCACCAATACACACTGGCCGCATCGCTTGCTTACTCGGTGAAGGCCGATGTTTTTCGTTCGCGCGCCAGAAACTATACCTCGGCGCTCGAGGCCGCGTTGTTTCCCGACAACGTGCCGGTCGCGGTTTATGACGGTCTGGTCGATTCTGTCCGCGCGAATTTGAAGCCGCTGTTTCGCTATTTCGAGCTGCGCCGGCGCGTCATGGGGCTGAAAGAGCTCCACCATTACGACACGTATGTTCCGCTGGTTGCCGAAATCGAAACGCGAATCTCGTTCGACGAGGCGGCGGAGAAAGTTGTTTCGGCGTTGCAGCCGCTCGGAAAAGAATATGTCGACGCTTTGGCGGAAGGTTTGCGCGGCCGCTGGTGCGATCGTTACGAAACGAAAGGCAAACGCAGCGGAGCGTTTTCCAGCGGCAGTTACGGCGCGCCGCCTTTTATCCTGATGAATTACAAGGAGGACGTTTTCTCCGACGTTTACACGCTGGCGCACGAAGCCGGTCACTCCATGCACACCTGGTTTGCGCAAAAGTCGCAAAAGTTTCAGGACTACGATTACCCGATCTTTCTGGCCGAGGTGGCCTCGACCTTTAACGAAGAATTGCTCACGCATTTTCTTCTGGAGCAGACAAGCGACCCGAAAATGCGCGCCTATATTATTAACCGTCAGATCGACGACATTCGAGGCACTCTTTTTCGACAGACGATGTTTGCCGAGTTCGAAAGGGTTGTACATGCAATCGAGGAGAGCGACGCCGCGCTCACACTCCAGGTTTTCAAATCGGAGTATCACAAGCTGTTGACTGCGTATTTTGCCGAAAATTTCGTGCTCGATCCGCAGCTCGATCTGGAGTGCCTGCGCATCCCGCATTTTTACGGCGCGTTTTATGTTTATAAATATGCGACCGGAATTTCCGCCGCGGTCGCGCTGTCGGAACAGGTCCTTTCGGGCAAGCCCGGCAGCGTGGATGCCTATCTGAATTTTCTTTGCTCGGGCGGCTCGAGGTTTCCGCTGGAAACGTTGAAAGCGGCGGGCGTGGACATGACGACTCCGGCGCCGATCGAAAGCACGCTACGCTTGTTCGAGAAGCGGCTGGGAGAGTTGGAAGGGCTGCTGCTCGCCGGGAAATAATTGTAGGGCAGGCGCTTCGCCTGCCGGTACATCGCGGCAACCGGAGCGGTTGCCCTACAACGGGAAATTGGCTTTCGAGGCCCTCAGGATCGCGCCGCCCGGAAAGGCGGCGACTGCAGGTTGGCAAGCTCTGTGCTTGAGCAGTATTCGTGGATTTCCAATGGCAGTTACGCGCCGCGTGCGGTTATGCCGAACTGGGCATGACACGGGAATCGATTGCCGAGTTGAACGCCATTGATTGTGGATATCAAAGCCGTCCGGAGGTGTTGCAACTGCGTCTGCACAACCTGATGCGGCGGAAAAGTTGGTGTCGCGCGCTGGTGATCAGTAAAAGACTTTGTCGGGTCGCCCCCCATTGCGGTGCCGGCTTCCTGCACGCCGGCTTCTGTTTGCACGCACTCGGTAAAACGGCCGAGGCAAGAGCGCTTCTGCTCAAGGGACCTGTGGCGCTGCGAAACGAGCCAATCTATTATTACAACATGGGCTGCTACGAAGCCCTTCTCGGCAACCCGAAGTCCGCGAAACGGCATTTGCTGACCAGTTTCAAGATGGACGCTTCCTTCCGCGAGATCGCGAGACGCGACCCCGATTTGGAATCTGTTCAGGAACTGATTTGAGGTAGGGAGATCGCGCTGCGATGTCCTGGACGCCGCAGCGCAGCGTCCCTACCATTACTCGATGGAGCTGGACGCGGCCGCACTTCGCCAACGATTGGAGCCGTTGTTCCGGGAAAATTTCGAGAAGCTGGGCGATCTCGGCGCTGCGGTATCGGTTTGGCAAAACGGGGAACCGCTGCTCGATCTCTACGGCGGGTTTCGGGATGCGCGCCGGGAACATCCATGGAAGGACGACACGCTCGTTCTGATCTGGTCGGCGACCAAAGGACTTGGCAGCGCCTGTGTTTTGCACTTGTTACAGGAGGGCGGCATCGAGCTCGACCGGCGAGTGGCGGAGTTTTGGCCGGAGTTTGGTCAGGCCGGCAAGGACGCGATTACGATTACGCAGTTGCTCTCTCATCAGGCGGGGCTGGCTGCGCTGGACCGCCAGGTGGATGTGCTTAATTACGGTGCGGTGATTGAGGCGCTTGAAAAACAGGAGCCGAATTGGCCGCCGGGGACCGCACATGGATATCATGCGCGGACTTTCGGATTCCTGCTCGATGAGCTGGTCCGGCGTATCGCGCAGGAGTCGTTAGGCGAATATTGGCGCCGGGTTTTTGCCGGACCGCTTCAGCTCGATCTTTGGATCGGGTTGCCTGAAAAGGAAAATTCGCGCGTGGCAACGATCTACGCAGCGAGGGGCGGCAAGGCGCCGGAGCCCAAACACCGCCAGTCCGGCTCGGACTTTTATTCGGATCTGGCTACGGGCGGCTCGTTTGTGCGCAAGGTTTTTACGTCACCCGGCGGATTGCGCGCCGTCAGCGCGATGAACAAGCCGGAGATTCGTGCGCAACCGCTCGTCTCGTTCGGCGGAATCGGCGGCGCGAACGCTCTTGCGAAATTTTATGCCATGCTGGCAAACTGCGGCGAACTCGACGGCCGGAGGTTTTTTTCCGAAAAGACCGTTGGTTGGATGAAGACGGTCCTGGCAGACGGCTTGGACCGTGTTTTTGGAATACCGACCGCGTTCTCAGCCGGCTTCATGAAAGATTCCAGGGACGCGCCGCGCCGAATTTTCGGAAGATCGATGTCTTCGTTTGGTCACCCCGGCGCGGGGGGCAGTCATGCCTTTGCCGATCCCGAGAACGGGATCAGTTTCGCGTACGTGATGAATCAGATGGAGCAATCGGTCTTGCCGAACGAGAAATCGTTGCGGCTGGTGGACGCGATTTACCGGTAGCTGTAGTGGCGGGCGTGTCGCCCGCGGGCCCGCGCTTCGCAGAGCAAAGCGGCTACAGGCCGATAAGAGTGACCGAGATTTTTCGCCGATGCGGGGCGCGTCGATGCTCAAAAAGGAAAATTCCCTGCCAGGTTCCGAGCTGCATTTTTCCATCTACGATCGGGATGGTTTCGCTGGTATGCGTCAGCGCCATGCGAATGTGCGACGTGCTGTCGTCTCCGCCTTCGATCGTGTGGACAAAGTAGTCCGAGTCTTCGGGTACAAGGCGCTCGAAAAATTCTTCAAGGTCCTTTCGCGCTGTGGGGTCGGCGTTTTCCATGATCACCAGGCTGCAACTGGTGTGTTGCACGAAAACGGTAGCCAGGCCGTTGCGTAATTTGCTTTGGTCGATCTTTTCCCGCACCTGGTCGGTGATTTCGTAGGTGCCTTTGCCGTTCGTTCGAACTTCGAATTCTTCGTGCTGCACGCGCATAGATCCCGGCACGAAATTAACATCGACAATCGAACTAGTCGCGCATTGATCTTTCGCTCATGCGATGGCCTAATTGAGTTATCGATGCAAGAGGACCTCGAGCGCGTGTTGTTTGACGAGGGAACAATTCTGAACCGGCTCGACGAAATGGCCGCGCAAATCTCGAAAGATTATCGCGGCCGGGAGTTGACCGTGATCGCAGTCTTGAACGGCAGTCTGATGTTCATGGCCGATTTGCTGCGGCGAATTCCGCTGCCGTTGAAGCTGGATTGTCTGGGCGTGGCAAGTTATCACGGCAAAGCGGAAACCAGTGGCGAGGTGATCTTCAGACAAATCGCGCTGCCGGATCTGATGGACCGGCACATTCTTATTCTCGACGACATTCTTGATAGCGGTCATACGCTCGCCGCCATTCGCGAGAGATTGGAGACGGCCAAGCCGCGCAGCGTTCGCTGTTGCGTGTTGCTTAGCAAAAAGAAGACACGCGCGCGGCAGGTCGATGTCGATTATGTTGGCTTTGAAATTGCCGATGAATTTGTGGTCGGCTACGGACTCGATTTTATGGAGCGCTACCGCAATCTTCCCTGCATCGGCGTGCTCCGGAAAGAATTGATCGCGCAACCAAATTGATTGGCCGTGAAGGTGCACGTGCAATTTTATTCGCACCTGCGCGATCTGGCCGGCCCGCCGCAACTCGATCTCGATCTGCCGGAACAGGCCACTATGGCCGATCTGTTGGAAAAGCTTTTTTCGCAAATTCCAGCGCTGCGCCGATATGAAAAAAGCATTCTGATCGGCGTCGGTGTCGATTTTGTCGATCGCAATTACAACCTGAAACCGGGCGACGAAATCTCGCTCATGCCGCCCGTGCAAGGCGGATGAGAAGCTCCAAGCACCAACATCCAACCTCCATGGAAACTCCAATCATCAAATCTGGAGATGTTTGCCACCGACTTAGTGGTTAAAATTTTGAGCTTCTCTGGTGCTTGGAGATTGGTGCTTGGAGCTTGAAACGTCAGTCTCTAAAATTCTTAAAATTTGTGGCAACGCCGAAATCGCGGCTGCGCACAAATTGAATCACCGCCTGTAGATCGTCCTTCTTTTTCCCGGTCACGCGAATCTGCCGGTCTTGCAGCTGGCTTTGCACCTTGAAACTTTGCGATTTGATGGCCTGGATGATTTCCTTCGCCTTGTTTCCCTCGAGCCCCTGTTGAATTTTCAATTCCTGCCGGGCATGTCCGGTCGATGAAATGTCAGGCTCGACCTGCTCGATGTTGCGGAGATCGACGCCGCGTTTGGACAATTTTCCGACAACGATCTCGCGCAGTCCTCGCAAGCGCGTCGCGTCCTCGGCGATCAGCGTGATTTTGTCCTTTTCCTCGACGATCTCAAGGTGAGCGCCTTTGAAATCGAAACGGGTAACGATCTCTTTGCGCGCCTGATTGAGCGCATTGTCGATTTCCTGCGTGTCCACTTCGGAAACGATGTCGAATGAAGGCATTTGAGAATTGCGGATTGTAGGGCGCGGACTTCGGATTGATCAAACAGTTTCGCCTTGGAAGGCGTCTGGCTTCAGGGATTTGCTTCCACAACATCAATGTTGCCGTTTTGAGCGTGAATTTTCATTTCGGCAGTGGGAGCTTTCTCTGACATCATATCGATCTTTTGCGCCGCCGATTCGGTTCGCTCCTCCTGCTCGGCGAAATCATTGGCGATTCGTCCAGCCGGACTTTTCGCGACAATGTGAAACGATGCGTCTCCGGGCATCGTTACCGAGGCATTTCCATTTTTGATCTTCGCCTCAAGGGAGAATTTTCGCTGTTCCCACCAATCGTAAATAACGGCAAGCGCTCCGGTGCCGACCTGGAGGTATGTATTCGCGAAACAATTCCGACCGAGAAACCGCCCGCTCCCAAGGGTGGCGTGGACGTCGCCGCCTTCCATGCCCGTAACCAGTATCTCGCCCTGATCCAATTCCAATCGCGATATCGTGGCGGTGGCGGGAATGACTACGACGTAATCGACCGTGCCTGAGCGGTCGGAAAGACTCCACGTCCTGTTTGGCGGAAACGTGGTTGTGATAGAGGCCGAATCTGGGCGCGCATCAACGTTGACCGCAATGCCGTTCATTCGCGACCGCGTGTATGCCTTTGTTGTCGCTTCCACGTAAAGCTCCGGCTGATCCGAACCGTAAACCCGGATTGAGCCATCCCGGTTTGTGATGCTGATGCGTGCGTCAGGATCGATGCGGTGCGTTTGCTCGACAGTCCGTTCCAGCGGTTCGCTCGATCCACCGCATCCACAAAGCAACGCGCATAACGGCAAAATGAGCCACTCCCGGCGCGCGCTTCCGGTCATGTAGCGGTTCCGATTAATTCAACCTTGCCTCAGAAATAACCGAGCACGCGCATGAAGTCGAAAGCCGCAGCGGCGCCGATGCCGATGGCGAGTGCCGATGTGGCGATGATGGCGATGAAGACCGCCGCTTCACCGATGAAGGTGTATCGCGCTTCGTTCTGAAAATAATCGCGACTGATGTTGCGAAAGGAAGGGGAAGGAGCGCCGGCGCAATGCCCGCCGTAAAAGTAGGAAGAGGCCTGAAAATTGCAGTCGATGACCGGCACCCGCTGCCCGGGCCGGACGCCGTTACGCAGCGCCTGGCCTGGAAGAGAAGATGGCTTCATATGTTGTTTGTTTGTTTCCTTTGAGATGCGTTCAATCTCAGCCGTTGGATTCAATTTTTCAATTGGTCGCTTTGTCTCTGACAATATAGCGGGGAGAGCTCAAACCCACAGCGTGCGGTCAAATGTGCGGTATTGAATGGCTTCGCTGACGTGCTCCGGAGAAATGTCGTCGTTGCCGGCCAGATCGGCGATCGTGCGCGAGACTTTCAGAATGCGATCGTAAGCGCGCGCGCTGAGATTTAATTCGTTCATCGCGACGCGAATCAGATCGTGCGAGTCGGCGTTCAGTTTGCAATGCTGTTTGAGATGCTTTGTAGTCATCCGCGCGTTGCAGTTTGTCTTCGCGTCTTTCTCAAACCTCTGCAGCTGACGGTCGCGTGCGAAAGCGACCCGCTTGCGAATGGAAGCCGAATCTTCCTCCACGCGTTCGCTGGCCACGTCGCGATACTCGACTGCCGGCACTTCGATGTGCAGATCGATGCGGTCGAGCAGCGGCCCGGAAATCCGCTGACGATAACGCTGCACCTGCACCGGGCTGCAGCGGCATTCCCGTTTTAGATCGCCGAAATAACCGCACGGGCAAGGGTTCATGGCCGCCACCAGCATGAACTCGGACGGAAACGTGAGGCTGCCAGCCGCGCGAGAGATTGTTACCCTTCCATCTTCCAACGGCTGGCGCATCACTTCGAGCGCCGACCTTTTGAACTCGGGCAGTTCGTCGAGAAAAAGCACGCCGTTGTGGGCGAGGCTCACTTCGCCGGGATTGGGAAACGTTCCGCCGCCGAGCAGGCCGATATCGCTGATCGTGTGATGCGGCGAGCGGAACGGTCGCGTCGAAACGAACGATTTTTCGCTGTCGAGCAGGCCGGCGATGCTGTGGATTTTCGTCGTCTCGATCGCTTCTTCCAGTGAGAGCGGCGGGATGATGGTGGCGATGCGTTTGGAAAGCATCGATTTGCCGGAACCGGGCGGACCGATCATGAGAATGTTGTGGCCTCCGGCGACCGCCACCTCGATCGCCCGCTTGACGTGCGCCTGGCCTTTTACATCGCTAAAATCGACATCGTAATCCTGATGCGTCGCGAAAAATTCCGTGAGATCGCCGCGCGTGGGCAGCAAGGGGACCTCGCCCCGGATAAACTGAAATGTTTCGCGCAGATTGTGCACGCCGTAGATGTCGATTTTTTCCACCATCGCGGCTTCGCGGGCGTTGGCCGCGGGAACGAACAAGGCACGTTTGCCGCGTTTCCGCGCTTCCGAGCGCAACCGGCAGGACGCCTTTGACCGGCCGCACCGCGCCATCGAGCGCCAGCTCACCGACAAAGGAAAAATCTTCGAACGGTTTGCTATCGATCCCTTCTGTCACGGAAATCATTCCCAATGCAATCGGCAGGTCGAAACTGGGGCCTTCTTTCTTAATGTCCGCCGGGGCGAGATTCACGGTGGTCCGTCCGCGTGGCCAGTAGTAACCGCTGTTTGCAACTGCGGTGGTCACCCGGTCCCTGCTTTCTTTCACCGCCGCGTCCGGCAGCCCGACAACGACAATGGCTGGATCCCCGCCTGCGCCGTTTACTTCGATCTCGATCTCGTAGGCATCTACCCCGTAAACGGCAGCCGAATAAATTTTAGCGAGCATCGTCGGTATTAGGTTGTCAAAGATAAGAGAGGAGGAAAAGAGACAACGAGAAAATGTGGCAAATTTGGAGATTTGACGCGTTTTTTTGGCTTTAAAATCGAAGCCCTTGACAACTCCGGAGGCACGACACCGATGAGGTTGATCTTGAGGCGCTTAACTCACCAGATTAAAAAGATTGAACAGGAGGCGTTCGGGGCCTGTCATACAACGAAATATTTAACCTTGTTAACTAGTTAAAGAATGCTAAAAAGTGTGGTCGAAGAGGCGCTGGCAGACGGTCCTGCCGGCAATCAGTTGACCCAACCCCCAGTTTTATCTCATGAAGAAAGGCTATATGGCCGCTGAAGATAGCGATACAGGAATTAAAATTTATTTGCGCGAGATCGGGCAAATCCCGCTCTTGACGCCGCAGCAGGAGATTGAGCTCGCCGCCAAGATCAAGAAAGGCGATCGGGAGGCGCGCGCGCTCATGATTCGGTCCAACCTGCGTTTGGTCGTCAAGATTGCGCACGACTACGCCAATCTCGGGCTGCCGTTGCTCGATTTGATCTCGGAAGGCAACATCGGTTTGATGAAGGCGGTCGAACGCTTCGATCCTGCCAAGGGCGGCAAGCTGAGCACTTACGCCGCGTGGTGGATCAAGCAGTCGATCAAGCGCGCCCTGGCCAACCAGAGCAAGACGATCCGCCTGCCTGTCCATCTGGTGGACAAAATCTCCAAGATGCGCCGCGTTTCGCTGCAGATGAGCGAGGAACTCGGCCGCGAGCCGACCGACGAGGAACTCGGCGAGGAAATCGGAATTGCGAGCGGAAAAGTTTCACAACTTAAAACCGTGTCGATCCGGCCCGCCTCACTCGATGCGCCCATCAGCGACGATGATTCGACCGAGTTTGGCGAAATCGTCGGTGACGAGGAAGCCCAGACGCCGTTTGAGCTCTTGCGGGACAAAAATTTGCGCAACGAGGTCGGAGGCTTGCTCGATGTCCTCGACGATCGCGAGAAGAAAATCATCTTCCAGCGGTTCGGGCTCGATGGCGGCAAACCGAAGACGCTCGAGGAAGTCGGCAAGAAATTTGGTGTGACCCGCGAGCGCATTCGCCAGCTGCAAAACATTGCGCTTTCGAAGCTGCGTCGCGCGCTTGGCAAAAAAGAGCGCCCGGTGGACGTCGAATTGCCGGTCGAAGCGTAAAGTGGCGTGGGCTTCCAGCCCATGATTATCGGCAAGATGCCGATGCCGCTTTTATTTGATCGTCCGCAGCTGTACGGTATCGACCAGTGTTTTGCCGGCGAGCAGGTCGGTGATAATGACGAGATTGTCGCCGGACGCCGCAAGGCGGTGATTGCGCAAAAATGTTTCCGCGGCATCGATGGTAACATTGGGATCATCGGTGAATTCAATGCGCACCGGGTAAACGCCCCAGCACAGAGATAGTTGTCGCCGCACTTCTTCGCTCGGCGTGAAAGCGAAGATCGGCGCGTGCTCGGGACGCAGGTTCGACACATATCGCGCCATCCTGCCGTGCCGCGTAAAAGCGATCAGTTTCGATTGGCGCAGCGAATTGGCCAGAACGACAGCTGAAGCTACCGTCTTCTGACGCGCGGTTTCGAGCACCACGCCTTCAGCGTACCCCGCGCCGCCACTGCGCTCGATCCGGACCGCCACGCGATTCATGACCTCGACGCATTCGACCGGATAGCGGCCCACCGTCGTTTCGCCGCTTAACATGATGGCGTCCGCCTGCTCGAACACCGCGTTCGCAACATCGGTAATCTCGGCCCGCGTCGGCAGCGGATTCGAAATCATCGATTCGAGCAACTGCGTCGCTACTACCACCGGTTTGCCAAAGCGAATGCAACTCTTCACAATCCGCCGTTGAATGATCGGCAACTCTTCCATCGGGCATTCAATACCGAGATCGCCGCGCGCAACCATGATTGCATCCGCGCCCGCAATCATTTTGTCGATCGAACGAACCGCGAGTTGATCCTCGATCTTGGCCACGATCAGCGCCTTGCTTTTCCTTTTGGCCAACAGTTTGCGCAACTGATCAATATCGCTCTTTTCGCGGACAAAACTCAAAGCCACAAAATCGACCCCCAGCTCCACGCCGAGCGCAACATCAGCAATGTCCTTTTTCGTCAACGGTGGAAGGTTCACCCGCACGCCGGGCAGATTAATATGACGCCGCGAACCGAGTGTAGCGCGTGTCAAAACTTTGCAGCGCACGCGGTTCTTTCCCTTTTCCAGCACGAGCATCTTGATCAGGCCGCTGTCCACCAGGATCGTGTTGCCCACCGTCAGGTCATCGACGAACCCGTCGTAATTTACATCCACCGAGAAGCGCTCTTTGCTCTTCGCGCCCCGCACGGTGAATTCGAGAATGTCGCCCGGCTTCAAATAAAGGTTCGTTTTCACGTCGCCGGTTCGAATGGCAGGGCCTTGCGTGTCGAGCAAAATTCCGACCGGCCGCGCCTGCTCATCGGCCAGCTTTCGAATGAGCGGTACAATCTCGCGGACCCATTCGTGCGTCGCATGGCTCATGTTTAAACGAAAGACGTCCGCGCCGTTTGCGATCAATTGCGCCAGCATCTCCGGTTTCTCGGTGGCCGGCCCAAGCGTGCAGATGATTTTCGTCTTGCGCACGCTGAAGAGAATTCAGTGTGGCGACGCAAAAGCAAAGCGCTTTTGTTGCTCAAAACCAACAGGACACCTCTTCTACCGGGGTCGGCGACCCCGGCTGCAACTTATGCCTGCGATAATCCCTGTCCGTAGGAACTTTCCACGCGTTCCGCCACATCTTTGTAGCCGTAGTCCGCTTCGTAGATTTGCTTCATGCAATTGAGCGACTTTTCGTGTTCGCTCATTTGATCGAAAACCAGGCCAAGATTGTAGACGATCTCCTTCTTCATTGCGTCCATCGACAGGATCTCCTTTGCCGCGCCTTCAAATTGCTTCATCGCCAGATCAAGCATGCCGAGCTCGCGATAACAAAGTCCCAGCAGGTTCATCGCTTTCAGGCGCGCATTGGGATTTTGCCGCGCCCTCTGCAACTCGGGCAGCGCCTCGCGATAATTCCCCGCGTTCATCAGATGCTGGCCAAGCTCGAACCGCAATTGCAAATCGGTTGGGTTGTGCTCCACGCGTTTCTGCGCTTCGTCGATTAACATTTCGGCCCGCTTCTTTTTCGCTCCCTTCAGTTCCTCGGCGCGCTTCGCGCAGGAAGGATCGTCCGGGCGATGGCTCGCCAGAAACTCTTCGTGCGCGGCGATTTCCTGCTCGGCCCGTTTCATTTTTAAATCGGAGACTTTCCGCACAAGCCCGGTGTCGCTGCCACTCGTTAAGTCCGCTGCGTACTGATACCACTGGATGGCGGACTCGAGGTCCTCCTTCTGTTCGTTCAATGTCCCCAGGCGACGGGCCAGATCGACATTTCGCGGCTCGGCCTGATGCCGCGCATAGGTTTCCTCGAGTTGTTGATCGAGCGATTCGCCGCTTAAATGGCCGCGGGCCTTGCTGCTCGAGCGAAATGGCGGCTTGTTTGTCCTTGATCAAATCGCGATAACTTTCCGCCTGGGTCCATCCGCCGGTTTTCATGGAAGCGCGCGCCGAGGCATCTTTTCCCAAACGCAACGCTGCCGCGTCCAGGGGATCGATTTCCACGATGCGATTATAAACTTCGACCTCTTCGTCACTTTGACCCATCTCATGATGTAACTGTCCCAACTCGTTCAGCACCTTCACGTCGCGCGCGTTCTCTTCCAGGAGCGTCTGCAACGCGAAGACACCGATTTCGGGCCAGCCGGCCGCAACGGCCGCCTCTTTTAACACCAGGTTCCCTTGTCGATGGAACGGCTCGTCTTCCAAAACCTTTTCAATCATTTCCACGGCCCGCTTCGGATCCTTCTTGATTTCGCGTTGCGCTTTCATCACCGCGAGCGGCGCCGTCGATATGTTGAAGAAACTCTTCTTGGTCGCTCGATGTTTGGTTATCTCGGTGCGTCGCAGCAGTTGCCGGCCGGTGAGGAACTCCGGTTCCCGCTTCAAGATTCCCTGCAACAGCGAGATGGCGTATCCGAAATTGCGCAACTCAATCGCCGCCACCGCCTTGAGCCAGTGGCTGTGCTGCGTTTCGGTGAGCTCTTTTTCGGTCTTAACAGCCATTCCAAACTTATTCTACCACTTTGTTTTTCGAGGCGAAGTCGCTCGCCGCCGAAGCCTTGCGACTGCGGGCGAAGTTGGGGGAGGAATTCCCTGCTGTCAAAGCAGATCCAACTGCGGTCTTTCCGATTTCATTTTGCTCGTTGCCGGTCTTCTCTTCGCTTTAACCGGGGTCTCGGTTCCGCTGTTCGGTCTCTCCAGATGCGAAAGAATGTCCTTCGCCCGATCGAGAATTGCTTTCGGCAAACCGGCCAGGCGCGCCACCTGGATCCCGTAGCTTTTGTCCGCGCCGCCCGGCACGATTTTGCGCAGAAAAATAATCTGATCGTTCCATTCACGAACCGCCACATTGAAATTGCAGACGCCGTCGCGTTCCTCGGCCAGCTTGGTCAGCTCGTGGTAATGCGTCGCAAATAACGTTCGCGCCTTGATGGTATCGTGCAGAAATTCCGCCACGCTCCAGGCGATCGAGAGTCCGTCGAATGTCGATGTTCCCCGGCCGATCTCGTCCAGGATGACCAGGCTGCGCTCCGTGGCGTTGTTGACGATGTTTGAGGTCTCGTTCATCTCCACCATGAAAGTGGACTGGCCACGCGCCAGATCGTCGTTCGCGCCGACGCGTGTGAAAATGCGATCGACCAGTCCGATCTCCGCGCTTTCCGCCGGAACGAAGCTGCCGATCTGCGCCATCAGCACAATCAACGCGACCTGGCGGATGTAAGTGGATTTCCCCGCCATGTTCGGTCCGGTGATGATGGCCAGCCGCGTATTCTCGCCATCGAGCACGGTGTCGTTAGGCACGAATTTCTCTTCCACCAGATTTTGATCGAGCACCGGATGCCGTCCGTCCTTAATCACAAGCTGCAGTGTCTCATTTAAAACCGGCCGGCAGTAACCAAAGAGCCGCGCCGTTTCCGCAAGCCCGCAGATCGCATCGAGAGTCGCGATCGCCGCAGCCGTCTGCTGGATCGGCCCAAGTTCGAGCACGGTTTCGTCGCGCAGTTTTTGAAAAAGCTGGTACTCGAGTTGGCGGGCGCGTTCATCCGCCCCGAGGATTTTCGCCTCCACTTCCTTTAGCTCCGGCGTGATGAAGCGCTCGCCGCCGACGGTCGTCTGTTTGCGCGTGTAGCGCTCCGGCACGCTGGCCAGATTCGATTTGGTGATCTCAATGAAATAACCGAAGACCGAGTTGTAACGCACTTTGAGCGACTTGATGCCAGTGGCTGCGATCTCGCGCTCCTGCAATTGGTTGATCCAGTCTTTGCCATCGCGCGATGCCCGCCGCAGCTCATCGAGATCAGCGTCGTAATTGTCGCGAAAAATTCCGCCTTCTTTAAGCGTCAACGGCGGATCGTCCACAACAGCTGCGGCCAGTTTTTCGGCCAGCGCCGGCATTTCCTGAATCTCATTTTGCAATTCTTGCTGTAGTGGCAGGCGTGTCGCCTGCTTCTTCTGGGGAATTGCAGCCGACACGGCTGCCGCTACAGAATTCGTCGGACCCCGCGACTGCGGGCGCGAAACGTCCCTACCTGTTCCGAATTCGCTTCGCTCGATCAATTTCTGCAATTCGGCTTTCAGTTTCGGGATTTGTTGCAACGACGTTTTCAGCGCCACCAAATCGCGCCCGTTGCCCGAAGCCTGGCTCAATCGTCCCGTCGCGCGTTCGATATCGCGGATCGATTTCAATTCGGCGCGAATCGACGCCAGCAGATCCGGTTCCTGCAACAGATCGGCGATCATTTGCTGGCGGCATTCCAGCTCGGCCAGATTGCGTAACGGTTGCAAAATCCACGCGCGCAATTTGCGGCCGCCCATCGGCGTAATCGTTCGGTCGAGTACCGCCAGAAGACTGATATCGCGTGCGCTGCGTGATTCGACCAACTCGAGATTGGTTTGCGTGGCCGCGTCGAGCACGACGTAATCCGCCGGTGCATCGCAGCGCAACGAAGCAAGATGATCGATTTTTCGCCGCAACTGGTGCTTTAAATAATGCACGATCGCGCCTGCGGCTGCCACAGCCTGCGGCATTTCTTCGCATCCAAATCCATCGAGCGATTTGACCTTAAAATGTTCGCGCAACGTGAAGACGGCCTGGTCCGGCAGGAAAGCGTAGCTGTCGTAGCCGAGCGCGTCCTCGATTTCGCCGAAAGTTTCTTTCTGCTCTTCGCTGACAAGCAATTCCGCCGGGCCGACGCGTGCCAGCTCGTCGAGTAGCCCTTGTCGATCGTGCGCCTGGGTCAATCGAAACTCACCCGTGCTCAGGTCCGCATACGCAAATCCAAACACGCCGCTATCGACATAGACCGCGCCGAGATAATTTGCGCGTTTAGATTCGAGCAGATCCAAATCGCTCACCGTGCCCGCGCTGACGATTTGGGTGATATCGCGCGAAACAATTTTGCCGGGCTGCGGTTCGCTGGTCTGATCGCAAACAGCTACGCGCCGTCCGGCCTTGATCAACTTCGCGATGTAACCCTGAGCCGCGTGATACGGCATTCCGCACATTGGCACTCCGTTGCGTTTGGTCAGCGCGACATTGAGCAATCCCGACGCCTCCTTCGCATCCTCGAAAAACAGCTCGTAAAAATCGCCCAACCGAAAAAGCAGGAGCGTATCCGCCGGAATGCTGCTCCGCAGCCGCCGATACTGCTGCATCATCGGAGTAAGCGCATCCTGCATCCTGTGATTATCCGCGATACTGACCGTCAGGAAAAGCTTGTTGAATCAACTCCGGGGAGCGCACGCGCCTCGCGTGCTGGTCATGGCGCCTCGCCATGACCCCGTTCCGGCTTCGACATTGAGCGTTGGGCGTTCGACGCTTGCCGCGCCGTAGCCTTGGCGGAGGCGGGTTGAACCTTTTCTTCCTGTTTCACCCCCGCACTGTTTTCATCCCGTGCCGGATGATCCGGTCGATCAATTGCGGATACGCCAGGCCCGCCCTGCCCGCCGCGAGCGCGAAATCTTCATCCTCCGCAAGATGCGGATTTGGGTTTGCCTCGATGAAATACACGTCGTTGTCCGCACTTAGCCGCAGGTCGATGCGCGCGTAGCCGTCGATCGTCAGGAGGCGGTAGATGCGTTTGCACGTCTCCTCGATATGCGAGACCAGCGCGGGATCGAGATTTTCAGCGAACTGGTTCTCCAGACCCCATCGTTTGCGATATTCGTCGTCCCACTTCGCCTTGAAAGTCGCAATCTTTGGTTCGTTCGGCGGCACTTCGCGAAAGACAAGCTCGCGGATCGGAAAAACGGTCAACTTCACGTTACCCATCAAACTCACGTAAAGTTCGCGGCCTTCCACGTATTCCTCCGCTATCGCGTCGCTATTGTATTTTTCGTGAATGAACGCGACCCGATCGCGAAACTGCTCGTCATTCTCGACAAACGACGCCCGCGAAATGCCGTAGGATGCTTCTTCCTTCACCGGTTTTACCAAAACCGGAAACCTCAGCTGTTTCGGACGTGCGATGCGCTGGCCACGCGGGACCACGACGAAGTTCGGAACGTGGATATGATGATAATGAAGGATCTTTTTCGAGATGCCCTTGTGCTTGCAAAGGGTCAGACCGGTTGAGCCGCAGCCGGTAAACGGCAGGCCCTGCATTTCGAAGAATGAAACGATGTTCTGATCGAATCCCGGGTTGTTCCTGAACTGCTCGACAAGGTTGAAGAGAGCGTCGGGCGCGAAAGTCTCCAGTTTTTGCCGCAGTAGATCGACGTCGTCGTAGATGGCCAGGTGCTCCGCCGTGTGACCGAGCGTGCCGAGCGCAGCCATGACGTTCGCCTCGGTTTTCCAATCCGGCGTCTTCATTTCCTTGCTGAAGTCCTGGTCGAGGGTCGTGGGACTTGTGCCGTCGAAAAGCACGAGGACTTTGAGTTTCTTTTTCACGTTTGCTATTTGGTGCGCTTGAACTTGCCGGTAAAAAGATAATTCATCACCAGCGTCGTAATAAAAGCGCTTACTCGAAAATCCTGCTGCGGATCGTCGTTGAGCACGTGGAGATCGAGTTCGTCACAACGATCGATGAGGCGCGCCAGGAGTTTGTTCACCCGGAATTTCTTTTCGTTTGTCCACTGGCAGACTGAGTTTAACAGGCGCCGCCGCGTTCGGCGCAGATACGAGCTGGCGTAGATCCGGCCGGGGCCGGCCTGCGCCGAAAAAAGCTGCCGGAGATCGGCGTCGTAGAAGTCCGGATAGGTATCTTCGTAAAGTTTTCGTTTACGCGCGTAATAGGTCTTGAGCTTGACGTTCAGACAATCGTAATCGGCCACGCGATACTTCGGCGTATGTACTGGCGGCACCCCCGCCAGGGACTTCATCAACTCGTCGATGTATTCGAGCTTCTGCAACGCTTTCCAGCCGGTGTAACGCGCGCGCCAATCGAGTTCCGGCGTAAGCCAGATCGCAAACGTCTCCGCGAAGTCTTCGTCCGGATGCGCCTGCGCATACCAGTCGTCGAGATGCATGACGTAACCGCGGCTGAACGGACGCGGCCGATAAAAGGTCGGCGTTTCCTTGTCCGACGTTTGTCCGAAATTCTGTTGCCACTTCTTCTTACGCTGAAGCTGGTATGCGTAGCTATAAGCGTGCGCCGCCTCGTGCCGCATCAGTTTCATGAACCATTCCTTGGTCCCGCCTTCGACTTCGAGCATCAACGTCCGCTCCAGTGCGCGCAGCCGATCGTGGACAAGGAAAAACGGGATAAAGATCGCCGGGATCCCGATCGGCACGAACCATTCATCGCCGATGTGACACGGCGGATGAAACACAAGCCCATGGGCCGAGAGCTCGTTGTAAACCTCCCGGATAAGCGGCTCCAGCGGTGTCCCCTCCAGTCGCAAACCCAGCGTCGAAATGCGATGTTCGAGAAGATCTTGATCGCTTAGTTGTGCCCAGTCGGGTGCATCCATTTTCAGTCTCTCAGCAATTAGCTATCAACCATCAACTGCATTTGGTCTCTCAACGACGCCCAATCGGCAGCTTCCATCTCGCGCACGGTATCACCGGGCGGCATACTGTCACGCCTTTGCACAATGCCGTCAGAGTCGGACTTGCAGTCTGACCGCGCTGGCGGTTCGAGCTCGCCGCGGGACAAGTCCGTCCGATCGGCGGACCGGACCGGCGTTATGGAATTGGAATAAAGGCCGTGCCTCTTGCATCAGAGCAGATCAAGGCAGAAGACAAGCATCATGAACGATTCGTCGCGGGATATCCTGGATTGCATCGGCGACACCTCTTTGCTGCCCTTGCGCAAGATCGCGCCGAAGAACGGCGCCCGCATTTTGCTGAAGCTGGAGAGCGAGAATCCCACGGGGAGCATGAAGGACCGGATGGCCCTGGCCATGATCGAAGCGGCCGCGGCGGACGGGCGTCTCAAACCGGGCGGTTCGGTTGTCGAGTATACCGGCGGCAGCACCGGTGTGTCGCTCTCTCTCATCTGCGCGGTGAAGGGTTATCCCCTGCATATCGTGAGTTCGGATGCCTTTTCCAAAGAGAAACTCGATCACATGAAAATTCTGGGGGCCAGATTGGAAATCGTCAAAAGCGAGAGCGGAGGAATGACGGAGAAACTGACCCGGGACATGGTTGAAGCCGCCCGCCTCATTACCGAAAAAACCGGAGGCTTCTGGACCGATCAGTTGAAGAACAAGGATCAACTCGCGGCCTACCACGAAATGGCGGAAGAAATCTGGAGTCAGACCGGTGGAAAGATCGATGGCTTTGTCCAGATGGTGGGGACCGCGGCGTCCCTGCGCGGTATCGGAGAGGATTTACGCGCTCATAATAAAGAGATCCGAATCGTTGCCGTAGAGCCCTCTGAATCTGCGGTTCTGTCGGGTGGGAAACCGGGTTCGCATAAAATTGACGGAGTCGGAGCGGGGTTCGTCGTGCCGCTCTGGACGAAAAGCGTTGCCGATCAGATTGACCGGGTTTCCACGGAAGAGGCGATCGCCATGGCCATGCGACTTGCCCGGGAAGAAGGGCTCTTTGCGGGGACGTCCACTGGCGGCAATGTCGTTGCTGCTTTGCGATTGGCCGCACAACTGGGGCCAGACGCGACGGTTGTGACGATCATGTGCGACACCGGGATGAAATATCTCAAAACGTATGGGAACGCGTTAAAAAGCGCGTCGTGATTGGTTAAATCGTTACAAGGTTACAAAGGGAAGATGGCGTCTGACGCTCCCAAGGGCTCCGCGAATGGGCAGGCTTCCACAAGATTCCGGGGGAGCGCACACGCCCTCGCTGCTCGCTTCGGTGCTTCGCCGAAACATTTATCCCTAAAGTTCGCGGCGGCGGGGCGCCGTCGCCAGCACGCGAGGCGCGTGCGCTCCCGGAGATGTGCCGGCGATATAAAATATTCATAGCCGTTTCTCGCACGGGTTGAGGAACTTATGCTCGGAGATGGGCCGCCGCACTGGACAGGTACGCAAACGGCTGTAAATAAGTAGAGATGAAGAGAATCAACGCGCTGAATCTCGCCGCCCGTCACAACGGGCAGGCTGCATAACGGCTCGTTCGATCTCGCCAAGTTGGAGCCCCCGAACGCTTTCGGGGCACCCCAGTGGACGAATCTTACCACGCGCGGGTTTTATGCGCCGGAACTTCCGAACCGAATTCGGGAATCAAACTCAACACTCAACAATTTAGAAACTTATGAAACCAACACCTCAAATCAGTCCCAATAAGCACAGGTCGCGTCGCGATAGCAGCGCGCCGCGCAAGCAACAGAGTTTTCCATTAACGGATTGCTTCTTCCAATCGACCCTCGACGCCAGAAGCACTTCGTCCGGCATCTGTCTGGAAAAGAAGCTGCGCGCGTTTCGCAACCTGAGCAGCGAGTTCTTCGGCGCCGAAACGCGTTTGGATTATGCCGTCGAGTTGCTGTTGTTCGCCCTCATTACAGCGATTTCGGCCTGGCCGATTATTTCGGCCATGGTTGCCGTGATTCGTCTGGTCAGGAATTATTAATCGAGAACGGGCTGGCACTTGCTCGCCCGCGCAGGGTTGCGCCGGGGATCGGTATCCGGGGAGCGCACGCGCCCTCGCGTGCTGCTTTCGGCGCGTCGCCGAAAGAATCTGTATAAACGCTTGCGACCCCGAAAGCGTTCGGGGTCGCCTCGCACGCGAGGCGCGTGCGCTCCGTGGAGAGAGCGGCGTCTGACACAGACGCCCTGCAATTTCAGCCGCTGGAGACAGCGGCCCCTACAGGACGATCCGAACGCCTTCGGCGGCGGTACGTTGGCCGTAAAAGTCGCTCAGACGTTTTGTCATCGGCCCGACTTTTCCGGTACCGATTGTCTTTTCATCGACCTGAATGATGCCGGCCAGTTCGCCCATTGTGCCGGTGCAGAACATTTCGTCTGCGCCGTAAACATCGACGAGGGACAAATCGGTTTCGATGCAGGGAATTTTTTCGGCGTCGCAGATTTCGATGACGGTCGCGCGGGTGATTCCTTCGGGACACGCGACGACCCGGCTCGTGGCCAGCTCGCCTTTGCGTACAATGAACACGTGAGTGGCGTTCGTCTCCGCCAGGTTTTCCCGGGTGTCGAGCATGAGGGCATCGTCGGCGCCGGCGTTGTTTGCCTCGATCTTGGCGAGAATCGAATTCAACAAGTTTGCGTGATGAATTCGTGCATCGAGAACTTCAGGCGGTGGGCGGCGGACCTTCGCGGTGATCAATTTCAGCCCGCGTTTGGAGTAAACCGGAGCTTTGTGCTCGGCGAGGACGATGAGCGTTGGGCCGCTTTGGTTTAATCGCGGGTCCATGCCGGAAGTAATCTTCGCGCCGCGGGTGAGGGTGAGGCGAATATGGACACCGTCGCGCATTTTGTTGGCTGTGAGCGTCCGTTTAATTTCCTCGATGATTTTTTCGCGTGGCGGAATCTCGGTAAACGAGAGCGCGCGCGCCGACCGATCGAGTCGGTCGAGATGTTCGTGCAACTTAAAGATATGCCCGTTGTAGAGCCGTAAACCCTCCCAGACCGCGTCGCCGCCTTGCACGGAGGAATCGAACGGACTGACGCCCGCCTTTTCGCGATGCATTAATTGACCGTTGATGTTGACGATCAGGTTTCTGTTTTTCGGATTAGATTGCTGAAGCATGTCTCCTAAATTCCAAGTTCCAACATCCAAGCTCCAGAGAAATTCCAAACATTAATTCCAGACATCATGCTCCGGTATTTTTGGATAATTGGAGCTTAAAGTTTCTTTGGATGTTGGACCTTGGGATTTGGAGCTTTGCCCGGCTTTCTATTTCAGTGCAGCCGGTATTCATACAGTCGTTCGTAACACTGGCGGCAGCTTTCGTAAATTGCGCGCAGATCATCCGGGATAACGCCTTGTTTCGGTTGGTACGGCTGGAACGATGTCGATTTCGCCAGGTCGCTGTACCAATACTTTGCCCAGATGCCGTCGGTCTCGCGTAATCCTGGTGGCCACGACAGCATTGCGGAGTCGAATTCGGCGCCGATGGCGTCGCAGAGAAGTCGCAGCATTCGTTCAGGATTTCGCAGTACATCCTTAGCGTCGATGACCGGAGGCTTCGAACGGGCTCGTTTGCGAACGAAATCGAAAATCTCGATCTGCTGGACGAAGCCGAGATCGCCCAGAGCCGGATCCGGATTTTTCTTGATGTAAGAGAGAATGACGTCCCGTGGATCGCGGATGAGAAAACAGTTCGTTACGTCGCCGAGCCAGCTGCGATCTACTTCGGGCAGCAAATGGTGGGTCATCTGCTTTTGGTAAAAAATGCGCTTATTTGTCGGGCCGCCCGCTTTCGCAGCGCTATGGCGCGGCATGTTGAGGTTGCTCCGGCACTTTTCAACAACCTTCCGCCAATCGGTCTCGCCGTTTGCGATGATTTCGCCGGCGCCGGGGTGCTTTTTGCCAGTGACCTTCAAGTAGTAAGCGTAAAACGGCTCATCGACGACGGCCGTATCTGCACGACCAGCCCATGAGCGCATCATGGCGGTGGAGATATTTCGCGGACCCGACCACATTGCGATCCGAATTGGATTTGCCGGCGTCACCATGATCCAACAATCAGATCAAGAAACGCAGATTTCGATCTTTTTACGTCTTTGGCCGATCGTCTGGTCGTCGGGTAAAGATGGATCGAAGAAGTCCTCGCCTTAAGCCGGCCTCATTTTACCTTGCCCAAGGCGTTTTCCACCTCGCCGAGCTGCCGCTTCAGTGCCGGCACCGTTCTCGCAGCCAACTTTTTGAGGTCAGCATCATCGCCAGACTGTGCCTGTTTCTCGAAGAGCCGGATGTTTTGCTGGTGATCTTGTTTTGCCAAGGTCAGATAATTTTTGTCGTAATGCGTCGCTGGAATTTTTTGAGCTCCACTACCTGCAGGCGACAGCGCGAGTCCTTTTTTCTTGGCGAGCTCTATGATTTCCTGATTGGTTTGGGAGTTTTCCGCAACCATGCGCGAGGCAACTCTCTTAGTGGCCTCACTTTGCGCCCTGCTTTCGGCCGACCTTCCGTTTTCCACCTCCCAGATTCCCGCGCCAAGGGCTCCAGTCAGAAACTTCTGATCTTTCGCGGTCATCTGTTTCGCGGGCTTTGGGACGACCGTTGATTTTGGCTTGGGCGCAGAGTGATGCAGATAAGGGTTGGCGGTTACGTCCTGGTAATCTTCGCCGATTGCCCAAACGGTGGCAGCGGCGCAGAAAGTGCCTGCCATGATGGCGAGGATCGAGAATCGGGAGATAAACTTGAATTTTGCGTTCATGGAAGTGGTTCTGTTCGAGATTAATATCATGACTGCAGTCGTCGTCATGTAAAGTTCAAAAGTCGAGGCGGCCACGGAGGTAGCCGATGACAATCGATCACAGCGAAGGGGCCGGAAAGCGGCCTTATGCTTATCGCTTCGAGAACTGGAACCGTTTGCGCGCCCCGGGTTGCCCGGATTTTTTTCGCTCTTTCATGCGCGGATCGCGCCGGAGCAAACCGTCCCCTTTCAACCCGGACCGCAAATTCTCGTCAACCTGGAGAAGCGCACGGGCGATGGCAAGACGAGCCGCACCAGCCTGCCCTGCCGGGCCGCCCCCGGAAGTATTGATCGATACGTCGTAATCGTTCACCAACTTGGCGGACTGCAACGGTTGCAGCACGGTATTTTGCAGCGGCGCACTCGGGAAATACTCCTCAAAAGTACGGCCGTTAATATCGATCTTTCCGCTGCCGGCTGTCATGCGAACGCGCGCCACCGCAGTTTTGCGGCGACCCGTAGCGATAAATTCCTGAGTGGTGGCCATGTGATGATTCTTCAGGCGAGTTTGACCGGTTGTGGCTGTTGGGCGGTGTGGGGATGCTCGCCTCCTCGGTAGACTTTCAATTTGCGATAAACCGCGCGGCCAAGCCGGTTGTGAGGAATCATTCCCCGAACGGCGCGCTCAATCAACAGCTCGGGATGGCGCTTGCGCCGGGCGCGGGCGTTCTCCGATTTATGGCCGCCCACATAGCCGGAAAAACTCATGTAACTTTTTTGATCCTCTTTCTTTCCGGACAACCGCACTTTGTCTGCGTTGATCACGATGACGAAATCGCCGGTATCGACGTGCGGAGTAACAATCGGCTTCTCTTTTCCGCGAAGTAGGTTGGCGGCTTTGGTGGCGATACGCCCGAGCACCTGATCTTTGGCGTCGATCAGCCACCATTGTCGCTGCACTTCGTTAGCCTTTGCGGAAAAAGTTTTCATTACGCGAGAAAAGAGCACGGAAATTACGGGGGCTGACCTCCGGTGTCAAATGTGAGATCGGACCTGCTCAGGAGCCGGCACTGGCACCAGGCATGCTTATAAAAACCATAATGACGCGGTTCATTGGTTTTTTTACTTCCGTTTTTTGCGCTATTGGAATTCTTTCCGCGCAACAAACGTCCTCAACCACTGCAGCTCGCGTTTCGGCCAACGCCATCGTTCACGAAATGAACCTGGCAAGACAAAATCCCGCGGCTTACGCCACTTATATCGAAGAACTACGTTCCCACTTTAATGGCAGGTTCCTCGTTCTTCCGGGACACACCAGATTATATACGAAAGAAGGTTTGCGCGCGGTCAATGAGGCAATTCGATTTCTTCGCTCCGCGCAGCCCGAGCAGCCGCTGGTTCTCTCAGCCGGGATGTCCCGCGCTGCGGCCGATCATTGTGCAGATCAAATTAGCGGAGCAATCGGGCATGAAGGAAGCGACCGCAGCAGCCCGGGAAGCCGCATCAGCCGGTACGGTGTCTGGAGTGCAAGCTGGGGCGAGAACATCGCCTACGGGAAAACAAGCGCGCGCGATATCGTTATTGCGCTCATCATCGATGATGGCGTGCGTGGCCGGAAACATCGCCAGAACATTTTTAACCCGAAATTCAAATTTGCCGGTGCCGCCTATGGGCCGCATGCGCGTTATCGCAGCGTATGCAGCATCGATTTCGCAGGCGGATACTCGGAGCGCGGAGAGTTGGTCGCCCGAAATTACTAACCCGGCGATCACCCGGTCGGCCAGCACCGCTTAAGAATCGCGATGGTGCGCGGGCGATTTATTCAGAATGGGCTGAATCGAAGGATCGGCTTTGAGCATGGCCGCGCGCATCGCGTCGCGGAACTCCTTGTGCGCTTCCTTCATTTTTTCATGGGCCGCCTGCACGGAAGGATCCTGCATCGCTTTTTCGTGCGCAGCCTTCAACCTCTGGCGGTCTTGCGGTGAAAGGTTTTCCAGCCGCTGTCCCCAGCGAGCGTGTCGTCCTTCGCCATGCTGATCCGTATCCTGGCCAAATGCGACGGGATTCAACTGCAACGCCACGGCCAGGGTCGATATCATCAGCGACGATTTGATTTTCATAGTGCGAAGGTACAAACAGTCGACGCGCGATAAAGTTGCGCTCTCGTCAAAATGGCTGCTGGCCATTTCCTGTTCGCGAGATTAATTCGTTGTCGCCATGTCAAACCCTTCCGCTCCCAAAACTGCGATCTCGCCGCAGCGCGCCGAGGATTTCCCGGAATGGTATCAACAAGTGGTACGCGCGGCGGAGCTGGCCGAGCCAAGCGACGTGCGCGGTTGCATGGTGATCCGCCCGTGGGGCTACGGGATTTGGGAAAACATGCAGCGGCAGCTGAACGCGATGTTTCGCGCAACCGGGCATCGCAACGCCTATTTTCCGCTTTTCATTCCGCTTAGTTACTTCGCCAAGGAAGCCGAGCACGTCGAAGGGTTCGCAAAGGAGTGCGCGGTGGTGACCCATAGTCGGCTGGAGGTGGGCGAGGATGGGAAAATGAAGCCGGCCAGTCCCTTGACCGAACCGCTGGTGGTCAGGCCGACGAGCGAAACGATCATCGGCGCGAGCTACGCAAAGTGGGTCCAATCGTATCGCGATCTGCCCATTCTGATCAATCAATGGGCCAATGTGGTTCGCTGGGAAATGCGGCCGCGTTTGTTTTTGCGCACGACCGAATTTTTATGGCAGGAGGGGCACACGGTCCACGAAACGGAAGCGGAAGCGCGCGAGGAGACGAAACTGATTCTTGATCTTTACGCACGGTTTGCCCGCGAGTATCTGGCAGTCCCCGTTTTCAGCGGAGAAAAATCCGAGAGCGAACGTTTTCCCGGCGCGGTGCAAACTTTCTCGATCGAAGCGATGGTGCAGGACCGCAAGGCAATCCAGGCGGGCACGTCGCATTTTCTCGGCCAAAATTTTTCGCGAGCGAGCGGGATCCAATTTCAGACCCGTGAAGGTAAGCAGGAGTTTGGCTGGACGACGAGCTGGGGCGTCAGTGCGCGGCTTGTTGGCACTGTGGTAATGATGCATTCCGACGACGACGGCCTGGTTCTACCACCGCGAATTGCGCCGACGCAGATCGTCATTTTGCCGATCACGCCCAAGGAAGAAACGCGGACGAAAGTGCTCGAGACATGCGACAGCCTGGCATTGCAGTTGCGGGCAAAGCCGCATCTCGATCTGGAGATCGACGCGCAAGTGGACAAGCGGGATTTGGGCGGCGGCGTGAAGAATTGGGAATGGATCAAAAAAGGCGTGCCACTGCGGGTCGAAATCGGGCCGCGCGATTTGGAAAAGAATTCTTTGGTAGTAAGCCGGCGAGACCAGCCGGTGAAAGCAAAGCAGACGATGTCGATCCAGGAATTTGTCGCAACGGCGCCGGAGATTCTGATGTCGATTCAGCAAAATCTTTACGAGCGAGCGACAAAATTCCGGGACGAGAACACGCGTGTGATCGATACAAAGGAGGAATTCTACGACTTCTTCACACCGGAGAATACCGCCAAACCGGAAATTCATGGCGGATTCGCTCTTGCGCATTGGAATGGTTCGCGCGAAGTGGAGGAGCAAATTAAAAGCGACCTCAAAGTCACGATCCGCTGCATTCCTCTCGACGATACCTTCGAGGCCGGCCGCTGCATTTTCACCGGCGAACCAAGCGCCCGCCGCGTTATCTGGGCCAAGTCGTATTAAGTCCTGGGAAGACCTCCGGTGTTGACGCGTTGATCGAGGCCCGTTTATTTGCCGCTGCTGATGGAATTAAAGCTTTACAGCCGCAAGTGGTGTTCATGGTGCATGGATGCAAAGGAATATTTGAGCACGCACGGCTACGAGTTCCTCGAGGTCGATGTCGGCATCGATCGGCAGGCGTATCAGGAGATGCTGAAACTTTCCGACCAAACCTACGTCCCGACATTTGTGGCCGGCGACAAGGTGCTTGCCAATTTTGACACGAACCAGCTGGAGCGGTTTTTGGCCGAGCACGAGATCAGGCCGTAATGTTGTTTCAACTCTTTCTTATCCTTGGCGTCGCTGTTCTTAGCGTGGCGCTGCGCAGTTTTCAGAGTTCGTTCTCTCAAAAGGCCGGGGCGCTCGGCATTCTCGTCGCGACCTATCTGCTCGTTTACTTCATCACCAAGAGTCATATTCTCGGTGCGGTGGCGGCGGCGAGCTGGTTCTTTTTGCCGTGGGTAGAAATTCTTACGCGTATCCGCACGCTCCGGTTGCCCAGGGAAAAACAGCTCCGTCCCAAAAACGCACCGTCCGCCGACATTTTTCCTAATCTGAGCGAGATCACGCGCGAAATCGAAAACGAAGGCTTTGCGTACGTAAGCGACGCCGGGTGGGACTGGGAAGACTACCGACAATTTTTTCGATTGTTCTACAAAGCCGAAGACCGTGCGCAGGCGACGATCTGTCTGAACGAGCAGCATGACCTCTCATTTTATTATCTGCGCATCTCGTCCCGTGCAAAAGGCGGCATCATTTGGACGACCTGGAATTATCCGCTTTCCTACGGCTTGAAATTGACGCCGCAATTTCGCATCAACCGCCAGCGACCCGATCAATCGTTCTGGCAGCTTTACCAGAGCCACCGGGAATTTTTGCGAAAGAACAACGTGCAGGTGGAAGCGATCGACCCGCTGGATGAAGAGGGAATCGAGAGGGAAATGGAAAGAGATTTGCGCGAACAGATCGCGCACAACATCGACAAAGGCGTGCTCAAGCAAACACCCGATGGCGATGTAAAATATTCCTGGCGCGGAATGCTCTATCTCTGGTGCCAGTTTCTGCTGGATTTGGTGCGGTTGTAGACGTCGTTGCGCCGCGGCGAACGCCCTGCAACGATTATACCTTCATGATCTCAGCTTCTTTGTGCTTGAGATGGTCGTCGATCGATTTAACAAACCGATCGGTCAGCTTTTGAATTTCGTTTTCCAGATCGTGCCATTCGTCTTCGCTCACGCCGCCGGCCGTTTTCAATTTCTTTGATTCATCCAGCGCCGAACGCCGGTTCCCTCGCACCCGGACCCGCGCATCCTCGGCCATTTTGCCTAACGATTTCACGAGGTCTTTCCGGCGTTCCTCGGAAAGCTCTGGAATCGGCAGCCGAATGATCTTTCCGTCCACTGCCGGCATAATGCCGATATTCGATTCCTTGAGCGCGCGCTCGATGTCCTGGACCGTGCTGGCGTCGAACGGTTGCACGACGAGCAGGCGCGCTTCCGGTGTCGTAATGAGGGCCAGTTGTTTCAACTTCATTGCCGATCCGTAGGCCTGCACATCGATATTTTCGACGAGTGCGGGAGAGGCTTTTCCCGTGCGGACGCTCGAAAATTCGTGGATCAAATAATCGACGCTTTTCTCCATCGACATCTCGGCTTCCAAAAGAATGTCGTCTTTGCTCATGCCGTAGAATGTTTACGCCGCCGCCGCTTCATCGCAAACCAGTGTGCCAACTTTTCGGCCCAGCACCGCGTCGCGAATGTTGCTCGGCTTGTTCATGTCGAACACCACAATCGGGATTTTGTTGTCCATGCAAAGACTGAACGCCGTCGAATCCATAATTTTCAGTCGTTTCGTCAGCGCTTCGGTGAATGTGACGCGATCGTAGCGCTTGGCGTCCGGGTGCGCGACTGGATCGCGATCGTAGACACCGTCCACTTTTGTCGCCTTTAAAATGGCATCGGCCCCGATCTCGCTCGCGCGCAACGCGGCGGTGGTATCGGTTGAAAAATAGGGATTGCCGGTGCCGGCGGCAAAAATGACGATGCGACCAAGTTCCAGGTGCCGGATGGCGCGGCCAAGAATGAACGGTTCGGCCACATTTTTCATTTCGATCGCGGTCTGGACCCGGGTTTCCACACCCATCTGCACAAGCGCGCTACGCAAAGCCAGGGCATTGATCACGGTGGCGAGCATGCCCATGTAATCGGCGGTTGTGCGATCCATCCCGCGGTGTGCGGCGGAGGATCCTCGCCAAATATTTCCGCCGCCGATCACCACTGAAATTTGCACGCCGAGGCGGTGTACGTCCTTGATGCGGTCCGCGATTTCGCGCACCACGGCGGGAGAAATATTCTCGCGCGCTCCTCGTTCCTGAAGAGCTTCGCCGCTCAGCTTCAGGACGATGCGTTTGTAAGCGGCAGCCTCCGTTTTCATGCGCGAAAGAATGAAACAGGAGGGAAGGATGTTTGAAAAGCAAAATGGTAGTTCTCTCTCTGTGGGAGCACGGGCAAGCCCGCCCTTCGCTCAACGAAGCGCCTGCAACCGTGGATGGCGTGATTCATTAACCTTTGCGAGGTCCCTCTCCCGCGGCCGCGGGATCAGGATGACAGCGCGTGACCATGCCCTCGAAGGAATTCGCCTGCGGTCATTGTTCGCTTGCCTTCCAACTGCACTTCGCACAACGACAGCGCGCCCTTTCCGGCGGCGATGATAAACTCGTCTTCGCTTCGCAGAATCTCGCCGGGTTTTCCGTCGCAATCGACAATCGTAGCGGAGAAGATTTTCAAATTTCGGGTTTTATCTTGTTTGGTTGAGATCGGCGTGAACGCGCCCGGCCATGGATTAAAAGCGCGAATTTTTCGCTCGATCGCTTCCGCCGGTTCCGACCAATCGATTTGCCCATCTTCGCGATTCAATTTGGGCGCTTGAGTGGCAAATGCATTGTCCTGTGGAACACGCGGGGCGTGTCCGCTGGCGAGCAGCCGCAAAGATTCCAGGATCGCGTCCGGCGCAACCTGCGCGAGCCGGTCGTGCAACGAGCTGCCCGTGTCGGCAGTCGAGATATCGATCTTGCTTTGCAAAAGGATGTCGCCGGTATCGAGTCCTTCATCCATGTACATGGTCGTGATCCCGGTCTCGCAATCGCCCGAGACAATGGCAGCTTGAATGGGCGCGGCACCGCGCCAGCGCGGCAATAGGGATGCGTGCAGATTTAAGCACGCGATTCGTGGAATCTCGAGTACAGCGCGCGGCAAAATCTGTCCGTACGCCATCACCACGATGACATCCGGTTGCAGCGCGCTAAGTCTTTCGATCGATTCCTGATCTTTGATCCGCGCCGGCTGCAAAATCGGTATCCTTGATCCAGCGAGCGCTTTTTTTATCGGCGGCGATTCGATTCGTTGATCGCGCCCGACAGGCTTGTCGGTCTTCGTCACGACGGCGGCGAGTTCGTGTTCGGCCGATCGTTGCAATGCCTGCAGGGTCGGCACGCCGATTTCGCCCGTGCCGATAAAAACGATGCGCATGCCGGATTACGGCAGCTGATGGGCGCGTGCGCGTCGCCGGCCTTGTGCGTTTATCGCTTGCGCCATCAATTTGTCACCCGCAGTAACTTCACGCGTCCCGACTGAAGATCCGCAGCCGGTGCACAGATAATCGAAGATTTCCCGGTCAGGAAGAATCAGAAGCAGCCGCTCGCGAACCGGCATCGTTGCCTTGCACTTTTCGCAGTAAAGAGCGGATGCGGTGAAATTTTCAAACTGCTGCTGGCTCATGGTTAACGCCGTTTACGCTCGCCAAAATATCCAGTAACACTTTCGCTGGCGGCTGCGTGGCGTCAATCACGGTGACACATTCTTTCGGATAATAGCCGAGCACGGGCTTGGACTCTTTCTCGTACAGTCTCCAGGCGCTTCTGAATGACCTGCTCATTTGCGTCGTCGAGGCGATTGTCTTTCAGTGCGCGCTTTTTTAATCGTTGAAACAGCGTCTCACGGTTCGGGCAAGAGAGATGAAAGACCTTTTCCACGTCGATCATCTCCTCCATGATTTTCGCCTGGCCGACGTTCCGCGGAATGCCGTCGAGCACAAGAATGTCGATGTCGGGCTTGAATTTGTGCCCATCGACAGCTGCGTCGATCGCCTCCTTCCAAAGTTCAACGGTGATATCGTCCGGCACCAGATGGCCTTTGCTGGAATATTCGAGGAACGCCTTGCCGACTTTCGTTCGCGTGTCGATTGAGCGAAACACGTCCCCACAGGGGCAATGATAAAAACGCGGGATTGTCCCGAGCGTTTTGCCCTGCGTGCCTTTGCCGCTGCCTGGGGCGCCAAAGAGGATGAACGTTCGATACTTCACAAAGGGAATTCCTTATACCGTAAACTGACTGAAACAGAAAAGACGAAACGGAACCGCGGAACGAAAGTTTCTCCCCGGCTCGGTTCTACTTCGCGACCGCGGGATCGACGTTTACCCGACGGCCCGCCCGGTCGAAGCGGACGTTCCCATCCACCAGCGCAAAAATCGTGTAATCGCGGCCGACACCGACATTCTTACCAGGCAGAAACTTCGTTCCGCGCTGGCGCACGATGATGTTGCCGGCAACGACCATTTCGCTGCCAAACTTTTTTACGCCGAGACGCTTGCTAACGCTGTCGCGGCCGTTCTTGACGCTGCCTTGTCCTTTTTTATGAGCCATGGGGAAAGTCGATGGTTGATGGTTGAGAGTGAATAGACGGATCTACTCCGACTTTTTTGCCGCGGTTTTCTTCGCGCCGACGCTGATCGACTTGATTTTTACACGCGTCAATTTACGCCGATGGCCGACCGTGCGGTGATAACCCTTGCGCCGTCGGTACTTGAACGCGATGACTTTTTTGTCCTTGCGTTGCTCCACCACTTCAGCGGTGACTTTTGCGCCTGAAATGTGCGGATCGCCATGTGTGAGATTTTTCCCGTCGGCGTACATCAGTACATCTCCGAACGTGGCGGTCTTCCCGGCATCCAAGTCCAGAAGATCGACATCAATCGTGTCGCCTTCCTCAACGCGGTATTGCCGCCCGCCAGTTTTGATAATTGCGTAAGCCATAAGCGTTTTCGGGGAGAAAAAGCCGCGAAAACTTCCATAGACCGGCCGCTTTGACAAGCGGAAAGAATCGATCTCTTGGAAGGACGCGTGCCGTCGTGTCCCAAACTTTAGGGCGCCGACGGCGCGGACGTCCCGCGGCGGTGGTTTGAGATTACCAGCACAATCTCCCCTTTGGGTGGATGGGTTTCGTAGTGCTTCAACAGTTCGCCGGCCGTTCCGCGCCGGAATTCCTCGAATTTTTTGGTCAGCTCGCGCGCAACGCAAAGCTGTCGGTCCGGCAGGATGTCGATGCAGGCCTTCAGCGTTTTCGTCAGCCGGTACGGGGACTCGAAATAAATCGACGTTTCATCCCGCGCGGCAGCCATACCCAACTCGCGCCCGCGACGGCCGCTTTTGACGGGAAGAAATCCTCCGAAAAAGAACTGATCGGCTGAAAATCCCGATCCGACCAACGCCATGAGGATGGATGACGGGCCGGGGATCATTGTGAATGGCAACGCGCGCCGAATGCATTCACGAATCAGCCGCGCTCCGGGATCCGACAAGCCCGGTGTTCCAGCATCCGTGATTAATGCGATTTTTTCACCGGCTGCGAGGCGCTGGACGAGTTGGGCCGTACGCGCCGCCTCGTTGTGTTGATGGAAACTGATAAACGGCTTTTCGATTTTGTAATGCTTTAGCAAAAGGCCGGAATGGCGCGTGTCTTCCGCCGCCACAAGGTCGACCTCTTTTAAGGCTTCAAGCGCGCGCAGAGTGATATCGCCCAGGTTTCCGATTGGCGTTGCGATCACGTAAAGCATGTTCGAGCATCGGGCAGGAATCTGTTTTTCGCTATTGATTGCGTTTCAGACAAAGCCAAGCGTTTAGGCGAAAACGATTAAAAAGAGGAGACACTTGAGTATATGAAAACAGGTATTTGTTTATTGGCTTTACCTTTGGCGTTAATCGGTTGCGCGCAGAGGCCGCCACCGCCGGTGACAACAACGACAAGCGTTACCCATGAGGTGACAACAGCCGGCCTGCATGGCGGCGAACTCCTCGTGAGCAAGGCTCCTCCGCCAGCCCGCTTTGAGAAGGTGCCTGTCGCGCCCGCTCCGGACTACGCCTGGGTACGGGGTCACTGGCGCTGGACCGGAAACCGCTATTTCTGGGCGCGCGGCCAATGGGTAGCGCGTCCCTCGGCTTCAGCTGCCTGGGTGCAGGGTCAATGGGTTCGGCGACCGGGTGGCTGGGTCTGGATTCGGGGCCGCTGGCAATAAATCGATCCACCAGAAGCAAAAAACCCGGGTTATTCAGCGAATGTGATAGTCCGCCGCCTACCGTTTTGCCGGCCAGAGAAATTCGTCGCGATATTGCGGCGTTTCTTCAGGGGCGAAGCCGTGGCGCGTGATATTTTCGGTAACGACGCGCGGGACGAGGAAGTGGAGCAGATAATCGGCGCCGCCGGCTTTCGTGCCGCCGCCGCTCATTTTGAATCCCCCAAACGGATGGCGGCCGACGATCGCGCCGGTGCAAGAGCGATTAATGTAAACATTCCCGGCTTCGATTTGCGCTTTGGCGCGCTCGATGTTCGCGGGGCTGCGTGAAAAAAATCCCGCGGTCAACGCGTAATCCGTCCCATTGGCGACTTCGATTGCTTCGTCGAGATCGCGCACTTTGATGACGCTTAATACCGGCCCGAAAATTTCTTCGCGTGCAATCCGCATGTTTGGTTTCACGTTGGTGAAAATGGTCGGTGGAATGAAAAAACCTTTCTCCGGGATGTCCTTCCTCTGAAAGGCCAACTGGGCTTCCGATTTTCCGATCTCGATGTATTCCAGGATGCGTTTGTAAGCGGCACTATCGATCACCGGTCCGACCGTAACGCCGGGTTCTTCGGGATTGCCAACCCGCAGGCTGGCCACGGCGTTCAGCAACCGTTCCATCACGCGATCGTAATTTTCTTCGAGCACGACCAGACGCGAACAGGCGGAACATTTCTGTCCCTGATAGCCGAACGCTGAATAAGTCGAATCGACAATCGCTTCGTCGAGATCGGCGTCCGAATCGATGATAATGGCGTTTTTCCCGCCCATTTCGCAAATGACGTGCTTGAGCTCTCGTTGTCCGGGCCGGGTTTTGCCGGCACTCTCCCAGATTCGCAGCCCCACTTCGCGTGAGCCGGTAAATGCAATGAGATCGATGTCCTTGTGATCGACCAGGTGCGCCCCCATGACCGAACCCTTGCCGGGCAGATAATTGAGGACGCCGGGAGGAACGCCCGCTTCCTCAAAGATCTCCATCAACATGGCGCCGACGACCGCCGACGGTTCAGCTGGTTTCATGATCACGGTGTTGCCCGTGACGAGCGCCGCCGAGGTCATGCCGGCCAAAATCGCCAACGGAAAATTCCACGGGGCGATGACGAAGGCGACTCCACGCGGCCAGTAGTGCTGATAACTTTCTTCGCCGAGGACCTGCTGGGTGAGGCGTGGCCGGCCGATCAACCGCATCTGATGCGCGTAGAAGTGGCAAAAATCGATCGCCTCGCGAATATCGCCATCGGCTTCAGACCATGGTTTGCCGACCTCGAAAATCTCGAGCGCGGAAAGTTCGTAACGCCGCCGTTCCATAATTTCGGCAGCGCGTTCAAGCAAGCGCGCGCGCGTTTCAAAGGATGTCCGTCCCCATTTTCCAGCCGCTTCGCGCGCAGCCACCACAGCCCGCTCCGTTTCGGGGATACCGGCTTCGGCGACGTGGCCGATGACTTCCTCCGGCGCGCTGGGGTTGACCGAGGCGATGGTCTTGCCCGTCCATACCTTCTCGCCGTTGATGACGAGCGGATATTTTTGGCCCAACTGAGAGCGCACATGCGCGAGCGCCGCGCGCATTCGTTCCTGATTTTGCGGGTTTCCGAAGCTCGCAAGCGGTGCATTCTCAAATGCGTCGCTGGGCGAGCCGTGTGATTGGATTTTATTCCCCGCTGACGAACCTCCGCGGGCCTCTTTATCTGGAATCTTGAAATTCTTCATACCATCCCCACTTTGCGTCAGGAGATCGTTTGGATCACGCAATAATTCTTCTTCAGAGACGTTCTCGGCAAATTTTGCTCGCAGGAAACCTTCGTTGGACGTGTTTTCGAGCAAGCGGCGAACGAGGTACGACATCCCCGGGAGAAGCTCGCCCACCGGGCAATATTCGCGAACGCGATAACCCATTTCTACGAGGGCGCGCTTGATCGGTCCGCCCATGCCGTAAAGCAATTGGAATTCGAAGCGGCTGCGATCGATCCCCAGTTGATCCGCGAACGCCTGCGCGTGCGCGATGCTGCGCACATTGTGCGAGCCGAATGCCGGAGTGACGATGTCTTCATTTTCAAGCAGGAGGCGCGTAAGCAGCTCGAAATTCGCGTCGCTCTCGGGCTTTTGCAGATAAACCGGGACACTCCAGCCGTTCTGCATCGATTTGATTTTTTCGTAGTCCCAGTACGCGCCTTTGACCAGCCGAACGGCGAACCGCGTGCCGCGTGACCGGCCCCACTCGAGCAGCCGGACAAGGTCCGCTTCCGCATCGCGCAGATAGGCCTGGATCACAATGCCGGCATGCCGCCAATCGTGAAATTCCGCTTCGGTAAAAAGCATTTTGAAAAGCTCGAGCGTAGCGTTCTTATGCGCGTAACTTTCCATGTCGAAATTGACGAACGCGCCCAGTTCGCGGGCGCGGCGCAGAATGGGACGAAGCTTTGGCGCGAGATGCGCAATCGCGTCCGCCGGATCGGCCGGATTCATCTGTGAATACAGTGCGGAAATTTTCACAGAGAGATTTACGACGGGGAATAATTCGGAATTCTTTCCAAGCGGATCGGTCCAGTCCCGTGTTTCGGCGGCCAGACGTTCAAGCAAGTCCAGGCAACGCGTTGCGTATTGCGTTGCTTCCTTTTCGCTTACCACCGCTTCGCCCAAAAGATCGACCGTGAAGTCAATTTTTTTTGCGTGGCGCTTGCGCAACGTTTTCATTACATCGTCGGGATTCCTTCCGGCAATGAATTGCCGGGCCATCCCGGCAACGTTCCAGCGCAGGACGCGGCCGCTCACCCAGGGCAGCGCCCTGGCGGCCCAGACGCCTGTTCGCAAAAGCGGGGCGAAGCCGTTGCGCGTCTCGGCGAAATATTCGTCGAGATGCCGCACGATCTCTCCATTGCGCCGAAGCGAAGCCAGAACATCGACAAAGCGAAACATCTGGACCTTGAAATTCTCGTCGCGCATCGAGAACTCCATCAGGCGTTGATAGAATCCGGCTTTGCTGAAAAGCGAGTCGGAGTGGCGATCAACCAGATCGAAAATTGCGGCGCCGCGCCGCTCGATTTCACCCTGGAGAGAGCTCATTGCGAAAAACTAATCTCGCGATTTGGGTTAGGCAAAAGAAGAACGCGCTGGTTGGAGCGAAAAGATCGATTTCTGCTGAGATACGGTCACTTTGCGCCCCGGATTCGAAGTAAGGCTGAAAGCGCTTCTCTTCGGGGGCAACTAGAGGTGATCTGGCCGGCGAGCCCTTGAAGCCCTGTGCGCCGGGGCTCGTTAGGCGATCTCTGTATTTAAGTGAGCGGTCGCTTCCGATTTGATCGCAACGCCAGAGTCGGTTAGCAAGATCGGGATGCAAAACTCTGATGGGCGGTATGAACTGGCCAGCGACAACACGGCTGCGATTTGCCCCGAGGCGCTGGCCGCGCTGGAAAAGGCAAACATGGGCGCGACGCCTTCCTACGGGGACGACCAGTGGACTGCGCAGCTTCGCGAACGAGTGCGCGAGATTTTCGAGACAGACTGCGTTGCTCACCTCGTTTTCAATGGCACTGCCGCCAACGCGCTCGCTCTCGCGCAACTTTGCCAGTCTTTTCACAGCATTGTTTGTCATGAGAATGCCCATATTCAGACGGACGAATGTGGCGCGCCGGAATTCTTCACGAAGGGGTCGAAGCTGCTTCTCGTGGGCGGCGGCAATGGCAAGATCGACATTGGCCAGGCGGAAACAGTCATTGCACGTCAGCCGGAACTGCATGCCCACAAGCCCCGCGCAATCAGTGTGACCCAGTCCACGGAGTTTGGGACGGTTTACCGACCCGAGGAGATCGCTGCAGTGGCCGAATTGGCGCGCAGACACGAAATGTTTTTACACATGGATGGCGCGCGCTTTGCGAATGCCATTGCCTCTCTCAATTGCGCACCCAAGGAAATTACATGGCAGCTTGGTGTCGATGTTCTCTGCTTTGGCGGAACCAAAAACGGCGTGGCCGCAGGCGAATTAGTTGTCTTTTTTAGAAAAGAACTGGCTCGGGAGTTTGATTATCGCCTCAAACAAGGCGGTCAACTTGCGTCGAAGATGCGTTTCCTGGCCGCGCCCTGGCTTGGGCTTTTGACCAACGATGCCTGGTTGCGCAATGCGAGACATGCCAACCAAATGGCCGTCCGGTTGGCCGAACGTTTGCGAATGGAAGCCGGGTTAAATGTCGTTTTTCCGGTGGAAGCGAGCGGCGTTTTTGTTCAACTCAACGAGCAGATTGTGCGGGGCCTGCATGATCGCGGCTGGCATTTCTACAAATTTGTCGAGCCGGATATTTATCGAATGATGTGCTCGTGGTCTGCGACCGGTGCGGAGATCGATGCGTTCGTTGCCGGTGTCTGTTGCATTCAGCAGAAGCTCACCGATATAAGAACCAGATGAATCCGGTAACGGTCGCGATCGTTCTTCTCGGAATCTCCGTTGCAGGTTGCGCCCCCACACAGACCGTCGCCGTAACATCGTACCACGCCGTGACCGCGCCCGTTAGAATGGTTCATCGGGCGATCGCAGGGAAACCGTCAGAGACAAAAGCCGCGAGTTCCGACGTAGCGCATCCCGGCCAACCGATCGCAACGCCGACGCCGCGGATGGTTAGACACAGCTCCACATCCGAACGGACGTTACAAGTCAGCTCGACCCGAACTGTGCCGAAGTCGTCGCCATCACCATCACCATCGTCTCGCGTGACCGCCAGGCAGCCGCAGTTTCCCGTCGCCCAGGCGGTCCCTGGAAAGCCGGGACTGGTTTATAGCCCGTTCAGCCCCAACGGCGCATTGATCGACGTCAGCGGGTACCCGCCTGGGAGCAAAGTCAAAGATCCGGATTCGCAAAAAATCTTCGTGGTGCCGTAGCTTTCACCGGCGACTCACGGTCAATCAGGGAAATAAAATTGTCTGAAAACATGCGCGGTTTCGTCCGAATCGCGCACGAATATTGCTTTTATAGAGTTTATACTAGTTATGCACGCGCCCTACTCTATTCCCTCGTTTGGCTCCTTGCGGGTCATCGCAACTGAGAAGCTTCGCTGTTCCCAGACAGCTCTGACTGTTCTTTTGGCCACTATTTTAGCGGCAGTCTTAACAACGAAAGCATCCGGATATGCCCTCGAGGGCCCCAGCTGGCATACCAGCAGCGTTACTCTGCAACTGGAGTTGGGTAATTCGAGCAGCACGCTATCCGATGGGAACACTTCCTGGAACAGCGCCGTCTCTCCAGCGCCCAATATGTGGAACGACGTCCTGGGCAGTCTCCATCTCAGCGGAGTGATGAATTCAACAGCCTCAGTTTCCTCGGGAGATCATGTGAACTCCCTGACCTTTGCGAGCACAATTTTCGGGCAAACGTTCGGCTCAAATACACTGGCGGTGACCTATTATCGGTATTCGGGATCGACCATGTCCGAAGCGGATATTCTGTTTAATAGCGCACAGAAGTGGGATTCGTATCGAGGTGCCCTTCGTTTCGGCTCAGGCGGATACGTGATCGCCGATATTCAGCGTGTAGCAGCGCACGAGATTGGCCACCTGGTTGGTCTTGCTCACCCGGACCAGGCTGGGCAGCACGTCAATGCCATCATGAACTCCGTCATTAGCGACCGTTATACGCTGTCGGCTGATGACATTGCAGGTGGGCAAAGTCTCTACGGCGCGCCTTCGGGCAGCCCAACACCGACGCCGACACCAACACCAACACCGACGCCGACACCGACACCGACGCCGACACCGACACCGACACCGACACCAACGCCAACGCCGACACCGACACCAACGCCAACACCGACACCAACGCCAACACCGACACCAACGCCAACACCGACACCGACACCAACACCAACACCAACGCCAACGCCAACGCCAACGCCGACACAAACACCCGCGCCCGTCCCGACGCCATCAATCACGCTTCGGGCGTCGCCCACTAGTGTGAGCGAAGGTGGCACCGCTGTTTTTACGGTTACGGCATCGAGCATAAATCCCAACGCTTCGGTTACCGTAAGCTATTCAATGTCTGGACAAGCTGTTTACGGATCACAGTACACGTTGAGCGGAACGTACAGACAGGTGACGATTCCAGCGGGAGCATCTTCCGCGACGGTCACGCTGAACGCTCTGGTGACGAGCAAGAAGAAAGGCAGTGAAGTGGCGACCATGAAGCTTTCGGCGGGGGTGGGTTACAAACTCGGATCGACGTTCAAAGCCTCGGTCACAATTCGTAACACCAGCGCCAGCCCCGGCTCGGCCTCGACGAGCCCAACTCCGCCTCCGCACAAAGGCAGAGGAGGAAGGCGTCCGTAAACGTCAGTTTCTAATTTTTTACAGACTTTATGAAAAAGACATACTTCTTAGCCCTCCTGGGCGGATTCATCCTCAATATTGGTTTCACCCAGGCCACAACCGTTATTCCCCCGACGTTCGACCAACTCGTCGGTCAGGCGGAATTTATATTTCAAGGATCGGTTACCGACACGCGTTCGATGTGGGTGGGCGAAGGCGCGCAACGCCACATTATCAGTTACATTACGTTCAAGGTGGAAGATACGATGAAGGGGAAGCCCGGCGCGTCGTTTGTTATGCGAATGCTTGGCGGCACCGTCGATGGAGAAACGATGGAAGTGACCGACTCACCGAAGTTCCAAATTGGCGACCGCGACATTCTATTCGTCGAAAACAATGGGCAGCAGTTCGTGCCCCTGGTTGGGATCAATCACGGCCGTTTTCATGTTAAAACCGATAGACAAACCGGCCGCGAAATTGTCACGAATGGCGAAGACGAGCCCGTTGGTGATGTGAACAGGCTTGGCCGCCGAGAAGAAGCGGCTGCGGCGGCCACGGCGTCCGAGGCTCTATCGCCTGTCAGCTTTAAGGCCGCAATTCAGAGCAAGCTGGCCGGCCAGTTGCTTAATTAAGCTCGAGTCGGGACGGCAGCTCTCAGTCTCATCCTTCTCCGCCAGCGTCGCCCAACTGCGTCGCGCGGGTTGTGTCGCCAAACAGCCTCAAGAAGCAACGGCTTTCAGCCGCCGAGCTACATAAACGGCGGCTGGAAAGTCACCGCTCTTGAATGCTCGTTCTTCTTTTGCAACATCAGCCGACCGATTCTTTCGCGTTCGCGTTCCTCTCGCTTTAGATGATGTTAAATGAGCGGTATGCATAAGGTTTGTCTGGCGACTTGCGTGTTCTCGATCTTCTGCGCAGGCGCACTGTTCGGTCAAACTTACGAAGGACGGCAGTTGGTAAAAGCCGAACTCGTGGCAGGCACCTCGGCCGTGGTTCCGGGAAAGCCCTTCACCATCGGGCTGCTTCTTCGCATGGCCCCGCACTGGCACACTTATTGGAAATATTCCGGCGACGCCGGGTTACCGACCGAAATCCATTGGCACCTGCCGCAGGGTTGGAAAGCCGGAGAGATCCAGTGGCCAATTCCACTTAAAACCGCCGATCCGGGCGACATTCAGACCTACGGTTACCAGGATGAGGTGATGCTCATGCAAACAATCACGCCGGCGCCGGCGATCGACAAGTCTGCGGTCACCTTGTCGGCGGACGCAAACTGGCTGGTTTGCGAAAAAATCTGCGTTCCGGGTAGCGCGACCCTGCAGATCGAACTGCCAGTATCGAAGACGGGCGAGCCGAAGAATACCGAGCTTTTCGAGCGCTATCGGCGTTTGCTTCCACAAAACTGGCCAGGCCCGGACGTCGCCAAAGCCGCTTGGAGCCACGCCGGATCCGCTCTTCGTCTGCGCCTGATGAGCGCGGCGTTGGCGAGCCATCCTTCGGTCGATTTTTTTCCTCTGCCACCGGACAGGGTAGTTATCGGTCACCCTGAGATCGAGTCTCGGAACAAGGACGAAATTGTCTTTCGAATTTCACTTGAGACGTCCAGCAAGAATCTGTTGTCGATGCAGGGTCTCGTCGTATTCGGGCCGCATCCGAATAGCGACAATCGCGCGGCGTGGCAGCTTGGAGAAACTGCGGCGCGGGCGGGAGCCGCGGCGGGTGCCGCTTCGATTTCGGCCCCGGTTTCGCCTCGAACACCGGCCCGCGGCATCCTCGCGTTTCTCTTTCTGGGTTTTGTGGGCGGTTTCATTTTAAATCTGATGCCCTGTGTTCTGCCGGTTATCTCGCTTAAAATTTTCGGTTTCATCAAGCAGGCGGGACAGAGCCGTCAAAAAATTCTGCGCAGCGGTCTTGCGTTCACAGCAGGGATTTTCGCGTGGTTCGTTGCGCTCGCCTTGCTGTTGATTGCGCTGAAGATCGCCGGTCGCGACGTTACCTGGGGCGGCTTTCAATTTACAAACGCTTACTTCGTCCTCGCGCTTAGCATCGTCGTGCTTGTCTTTGCGCTAAATCTCTTTGGCGTATTCGAAATCTCGCTGCCGCAAAGTATGACGCGCGGTCTGCTCTCCACCACGGAACGCAGAGACCATTTCGGTTCGTTTTTTCAAGGAGTGTTCGCCACTGTTCTGGCTACTCCGTGCACCGCGCCGTTTCTCGGCACCGCGCTCGGTTTTGCATTCACGCAATCGCCTCTCGTCATCTTCTTGATGTTTCTGGCTGTCGCCGCCGGAATGAGTGCACCCTATGTTCTGCTCAGCGCGCAACCCGCCTGGTTGCGGTTTATTCCGCAGCCCGGCCCGTGGATGCTGCATGTCAAACAGTTCATGGGTTTCCTTCTGCTGGCGACTCTGCTCTTCCTGCTCTACGTGCTCGGAGCGCAGCGCGGTCTCGAGGGCGCGATTTGGGCGAGCTGCTTTTTGCTGGTCGTCGCGATCGCGTGCTGGATGAAAGGGGCCTTTTTCGGTCCGACAACGACGGCTCGAGCGCGAGGCGTCGTGCTTGTTCTCATACTCGCGCTCCTGATCGGCTCCGGTTTTTATTTCATCGGCGACAAGTTTCGTTCGGCGACAATCCCCGCGGCGAATTCACAGCTGGGAGACGACTGGCAACCATTCACCGCGGAGCGTTTGAAAAGTGAACTCGCGCAAGGGCGTTCGGTATTTGTCGATTTTACGGCTGCCTGGTGTCTCACCTGTAAATTTAACGAAAAAACCGTGCTCGAGAGCGCGCCGGTGCGCGACGCATTCCGCCGTCACAGCATCGTCAAATTGAAAGCCGACTGGACGAACGGCGACCCCGCAATCACAAAATTATTAAAACAATTTGGCCGGCCAGGTGTCCCATTGTATGTGCTTTATCCGGGCAAATCCGAGGAACCGGTTGTGTTGCCGGAGTTGCTCACTAAAAGTATCATCCTGGATAAACTGGAAAGCGTTTCACCTACTATTGTTTCAGAATAGCTTATGAAAACAAAACTGTTTCTCACTGTAATTACCGCGGTCATTGGCGGCGCAATTTACGCGTCGGACATTCCACCGGTCGGCAGCGCCGCTCCGGACTTCTCGCTCACCGATACCCACGGCGAGACGCATTCGCTGTCGCAATACAAAGGCAAATACGTCGTGCTCGAGTGGTTCAATCCGGAATGCCCCTTTGTGAAAAAACATTACGGCAGCGACAACATGCAGAAGCTGCAAAAGGAATACACAAGCAAGGGCGTGGTCTGGCTGACGATCGATTCCAACGCGCCGGGAACATACGGCAGCATGACACCGGAAGAAGCGCAAAAAATCATGACTTCCTGGAAAACGCATCAGACTGCGCTGCTTCTTGATCCGCAGGGGAAAGCCGGCCGCGCGTACGGCGCGAAAAACACGCCGGACATGGTGGTGATTAACCCCGAAGGCAAGATCGTTTACGAAGGCGCCATCGACAGCAAAGCCACGCCGAATCCGGCCGACATTCCAACTTCGACCAACTATGTCAAAGCGGCTTTGGATGAATCGATGTCTGGCAAACCGGTCAGCAATCCAACCACGCGCCCATACGGTTGCCACGTGCAATACAAATCGTCGTAACGCGGGCCTGACCTGTAGCCGCGGTCGGCGACCCCGGCTACAACTGCTGGAGGGTGATTTCGCATTTATCGAGCCCGTTTTGCTGAACGCCGCAAAGCCCAACGTAAAATCGGCATCGGCATGAGACGGACGAGTAACATCGACAGTTTCATGGCGAACCCCGGGACGACGAGCGGGCGATTGGCTTCCACGGCTGTGAGAGTGTCGCGCACGACTTGTTCGACGGAAACATAAACGAACTCCGGCCCCCGTTCCGGTTCGCGGCCCGGGCGTTTTGCGACTTCTCCGAATTCTGTGTGCACCGGACCGGGGCAAAGCGCGGTCACACTGATGCCCGTGCCGTGAAGCTCCGCGCGCAACGCTTCGGAAAAACTGTTCACGTAAGCTTTACTCGCGGCATAAACGGCCATTCCGGGAATTGGAAGAAAACCGGCCGTAGAACTTACATTCAAGATCGCCCCGCGTTTTCTTGCGATCATCGGAGGAAGCAGACCCCGGGTCAGCAATGTGAGCGCGGCGACGTTTACCTGAATCATTCGATCGTCTCGCTCCAGATCGCTCGTGGCAAGCGGCCCGTAGTCGCCGAGTCCGGCGTTGTTGATCAAGAAATCGATGTCGATCTTTTCCTGGTCGAGCCAGCTCACGAGCTGATCGATCTGCGCTTTATCGGCAAGGTCGGCAACGCGCGCGCGCACATCCAGCTTTGGATTACGTTGGATGAGTTCGTCGCGCGATTGCTCCAATCGCTCGCCGCGACGAGCGACGAGAACAAGCGTTCGCGCTCGCGTGACGAGCTGCCGGGCAAACTCGCGGCCAATCCCGGCGGAAGCTCCTGTGATCAGTGCAGTGCAGCTGTCGAGTTTCATTTTAGTCTTGCTCGCCGATGTGGCGGGCGTCTCGCCCGCGAGGTTTTTTGCTTTGCGGCCGGCGCGGGTGTCTTAAGGGCTTCCAACTCGTGTTTTGTCAGCATTCGCCAGTGGGCAGGTGGCAGATCGCCCAGGCGGAGATTGCCGATTCGAGTGCGGACCAGATGTTTGACGCGATATTCGAGCGTTTCAAACATGCGGCGAATTTGTCGATTGATTCCCTGACGCAACACCACGCGCAATCGCGTCGGCGTAATGCAATGAAGATGGGCGATCTGCGCGCGCTGGCCGTCGAGAAAAATTCCACGGAGCAACTTTGGCGCGAGTGCGGGATCCCATCGCCTGTCCAGTGTCACTTCGTATTCCTTGTCGATCTTGTAGCGCGGGTGGGTGAGCCGTTGCGCGAGGTCGCCGTCATTCGTGAGCAAAAGCAGGCCTTCGCTTTGGGCGTCCAGCCGCCCGACGTTAAAAAGGCGGGGAAATTTCGAAGGAACCAAATCGAAAATGGTATCGCGCGCGTGCGGATCGCTCCTGGTCGCAACGAACCCGGCCGGTTTGTTTAAGACGAGATAGAGGGATGCATCGAGATGGACGAGTTTGCCGTCTACTTTGACATGATCGCTGGCAGTCGGTTGTGCGCTGAAATCGGCGCAGACCTTTCCGTTGATTGTTACGCGGCCGGCTGCGATCAGCTCATCACAATGACGACGGGATCCGACGCCGGCTGCGGCGAGGAAACGGTTTAGGCGCATGGGGCTGAGGTTACAACGTTAAAAAGGTTACATTGTTAAAATGCAGGCTACGCTCGCCCGATTTAACGTTGTAACGTTTTTAACAAATCACCTCTGGCCTCACACGTCCGGCTTGGTTTTGGGCAAGCCGACGACTTTTCGGCCTTCTTTCCACTGTCCGCGTTTCTTGAGCAGTTCGACGCGTTCGAAGCGCTTCAGAACGTTGCGCTTGGCGATGATGGTGCTGGCTCCTCTCAGGCTGCGATGTTGCGACATAAATACTTTAAAAGGTTGAAGCTGGACGCGGGAAATGAGCGGGCAAGCTACGCGGTTTTACCGGATTTTCAAACGCCGCGCAGCAGATGTTAAAACGATAAAAAAGTTACAAGGTTAAATCGAGTTGCATCGTGACAGGCGACAAGTCCCATGTCTTTTGTAACCCTTGTAACGATTTAACAATTCAAAGACTCAGAGCTGATTGCTCAATACCACGTACGTGCCGCAGGCGGTGACCTGGTGGTAAATATGGATCCGCTCGGTGAGCAGTTTTCGCCAATATGGGAGTCGGTCCTGTTCAACAATCAAAAAGACAGGATTGGAAGTCTTCCAACGCGCCAGCACTGCCTCGGCATCGACGTGTAACCGGTTTGCGCCGAGGCGTTCTGCAAACGGGTCCCGGGGTTGATTTACCAAGAACACCTTGCGATTAAGATAAAAGAGCAGACTGCTGCCGACATCGAGCGATCCTTCGTAGTAAACTCTTCCGCCCCGCCCGATCCGCCCGTTCAAGTACTTTGCAGCATCGGCGAGTGAAAAGAACGGCGCCACACGCGCCACGCCTTCGATCGAGCTGAGACCGACGGGAATCATCGCCGCAAGCAAAATGGTAATCCCGATCCGTTCGCGATTCTTGGCCACGAAGTAGAGTGCCAGCGCTGCGGCAGGAACGAGCGCGCTCGCCGAAAGCGCGACCATTGGCCGCAAGGTGAGCCATGTTGGGCCGGGGATCGTTGCAAGGGTTCGCCACGCCGTTGCGCGGTCGCTCAGTTCTTTCCACTGGGTAGTTGCGCCGCTCACGATTTCCGGCAGGAAAAGCGCGGCTGCGCCGGCGAGCAGCCCGATGATGGCCACGCAGCAGACACCCGCGAGGCGGAACCGGCGCGGCATTCGGTCCCATGCCGATGTCGCAAAAAGGCCGAACGCGCTCCACATGCTCATCGAGTAATAATCCTGGCGTTGTCCGAGTACGAGCAGAGGCACGAAAACAACACCGATCCAGCAGATAGGCAGTGCGTCCGCGAACTCGATTTCACGCGGCCGGATGATTTTGCGGGCGGCAAAAATCAAACCGGGAACAATGAGGAACGAGGCGGGAAACCACCACGCGAGATGCAACGCGAGAAACTGGAACCGGGGAACGTTTACGTAGCTATGCGTCGCATCAGGCCGGCCAAGGAGGTGCGAAGCCGATTCCGCGCCGAACGCATACGAAAGGTAACCGGGGAAATGTCGCGCGATCCATATGTGCCACGGCGCAATGATTAATAAAAAGAGGAGAAAATATTCCCAGCGCAGCAGGGCGCGAAAACGGATCCGAGATTCGCGAAAAAAAACGGCAAGCAGCGCGCAGACCGCTGCGGGATAAGCCAGTCCATGAAAGCCTTTTGTCATACAGGCGAGCGCGGCGAAAATCCAGAAGCCGGCGAACCAGGCGCGGCGATGCGCGCGACGCTGATGGCCCGCGATCGCGCAAAAAATCGCCGCCACCACAAACGCGGCGAAGACCGGTTCGGGCATGATGATGCGGCCAAGCAAAAACATGCCATACGAGCAGAGGTAAATGAGCCCGGCGATAAAGCCGCGCCAATAATCCATCAATCGTTCGCCGATCAAAAACGTGAGCGCGACCGACGCGACCGCCGCCACGGCGATTGGCAGCCTCGCGGCCGCGGCGTTGATCCCGAACAATTTGAACGACAGGATGATCATCCAGTAAAGCAGCGGCGGTTTTTGAAGGCGCGGAATGCCGTCGTTGGTGGGAACCAGCCATTGATGGGCGGCAATCATTTCGCGCGCGGCGCCGGCGTATTGGCCGTCGGTTTCACCGTAAAGCTGGCCCCAGCCCGCAGTACAGACGTGGAGCACCACGGCGAGCGCGATGAGGCACGCGAACAAAGCATGGCGCGTCGGCGGCGGCGCGAGCGCCTGCGGTTCGAGCAGGGTCTGTTCAATGCTGAACGTGCGGGTGCCGGCAACCATGATTCTACAAATCTCCTCCGTCACCTGGGTCTGCCGGGCTGGCAGAGCGATACTTTTCCCAATCTGCCGGCAATCGCAGCAATTTTGCAGCGGGCATTTCGATGAGCGCCAGCATCTGCCGGCATTCCGCGATCAAGGCATTGTCTTGCGGCCGCAGAATGCGAAACGCGCACCAAAAACGCACCCTTTCGAGGCGGTCGAGCCACCCTTCAACCACCAGGCGGTCACCCAGTTTGGCCGCGCGCCGATAATCGATTTCTGTCCGTACCACCACCGGATATCTTTCTGTTTTAACCATCTCGGAGAGGGCAAGACCGAGTTTTTCGGCAAGCAAACTGCGGCCGATCTCGATGAAGCGCAGGTAGGCGATGTTGTGCACGACCCCGCCGCAATCGGTATCGAAAAACATCACCTGCACGTCTGTGCGAATTCTGGGCGTCGCGGGGTCTGTCATGCGTTACAGAGTAGTCTTATCAATATTCCGTGGATGGCGTCGACTACGAAGCTGGCCTTTCCAACATCGACAAGACGGAATCGACCACTTCCTGAACCCCGACAGCTTTCATGCAGCGAAAATCGATCGGGCACTGGCGCAGGAAACAGGGACTGCATTCCACCTGGTGTCGAAGAATGATGTGATCGTTTCCGAGCGGCCCAGTCAGGCGCGGTTCGGTCGAGCCGAAAATGGCTACGACCGGGATGCCGATCAACGCGGCAAGGTGCATCGTGCCGGTATCGTTCGTGAGCAGCAATCGGCAGGCTCGCAGCTCATCGATCAACTGTTCGAGCGATGTTTGCCCGATTCGATTTCTGCACTGATCGCTCAACGCAGCCGCGATTGTTTCGCCAACTGCCGCGTCGTTTTGTGTTCCGAATAAAACCCATTGCGCTCCTGTCCGCTCCGTAATTGCCGTCGCAGCCTCGGCGAAACGTTCCGGCAACCATCGCTTCGCCGGTCCGTACTCCGCACCGGGACAAAGAGCGAGCTGCAGAGGGACGGCCCCTGTGCTGTCCGTGACAAGAGGGACGCGATCCGCCTTCGCGCTGCTTCGGCGTGACAGGCGGGCGTCCCTCCAATTGTCGTCGACTTTCGCGCCGCAATCTTGTGCCAGGCGCAGATAGCGAAGCGATTGATGTTGTGGCGGCCCCGGCTTTCGCGGTTCCCGCACGATTTGATTTAGCAGCCAGCTTCGGGAATGGCCGCGGTAACCGACTCGTCGCGGAATTCTGCTCAGCCAGACTTCCAGCGCTGAGCGGAGCGAGTTTGGAAAAACAATGACAACATCGAAGGGCGGCTGCCGCCGGATTGCGCGGATGGTGGCAAACAAAGACTTCCTGGTCAGGGGAACGATTTCATCCACTTCGGGAACCAGTTTCCACATTGGCGCAATTTTTTCCGGAGCCGCAACAGTGACGTGCGCGTCGGGGCGGCCGGTTTTGATGGCGCGAACGGCCGGAACGCTCATGACCGAGTCGCCAAGCCAATTACTGGCCCGAATTAAAATGCGAAATGGTTTCAGACTGTGGCTCCTGAATCCGGATGGCAAATACACGCCGCGCTTGTAGTGCGCGAGAAGAAAATTTGGTCGCGGAGTTTTCCATCGATTGTGCACCCAGAACCAGTCTTCCGGGGCGCGACGAATCTGACCGGCGATGAGGTCGTTCGATTTCGCGGTCAGCAATTCGACCGAGTCGCGGCTGTTCTCCAATGCCTCGATAACGATTCGCCACCGTGCGACGCCCGCCGTGTAAACGGCAACGCCGACGAGCGCGGCGCCGGTGCGCCTGGCCAAGAGCGCGGGCAGAGAAGTTGTTGACGCAAGTCTCCCAAAAAAAGGGACCCAGAGCCCCTGGTCGCCCGCATGTTGGTCGCTAAGAATTCCGATCGCGCCACCCGCGCGTAGCAGCTCGATCGGTTTTCGGAAACCTTCTTTGCGATCGAACATCTCCACTCCAGCGCGGGCGCGCAGTTTGCGGACGTGATTATCGATCAAACGATTGCCCAACCGCTGATAGATCGTGCTGTTGCGGGTGTAACCGATGAATTTCGGCAGGATTTGAGAGATGAGTTCCCAATTGCCGAGATGGCTCAAAATCAGAACAACGCCGCGTTTGGCCTGAAGATGTTGATGGATTGCCTGAAGATTTTCGATGGCAACGTGGTGTTCGAGTTGCTCGAGCGGCATGATTGCAACCTTGACTCCCGACAAAAGATTCGCGCCGAGCCGTTGGAAGTGGCGCCGAACGAGGCGCCGCAGTTCGCGCGGCGATTTTTCATCGCCGAATGCGATGGCCTCATTGTGCGAGGCGAGCCGGCGATAGCGCGGCAGGATTAACCAGGCGCCGAACCCGAGCAACTGGCCGAGGCGGAACAGCACGGGCAATGGGAGCGCTGTAATGACAATCACGCCTGCCCGGTAGAGAAGGTAAAGACAGAATTCGCGCATGCGGGAGCGAAAAAGATGACCGATGTCGCGCCACAGCGTAAAATTGCCTGCGCCGGGCTTCAATGAATATAATGTCCCCCTGTGACAACCCGCCAGATCCTTCTCGCCAATGCATCCATTTTTCGTTAGGCAACTGAATTGCTACCGGGACTGACATGAACAAACGCGAAAAGAACCTGTGGCTCGGCCTGAATGAACCGGCGCGGAAGGCGCTGGCCGGCCGCGACTACAAGGCAGGATCTTTTTCCCAACGTCTTGCAGAGTCCGGAGTGGAGGCGGGTGAGCTGGTCGCGGCGGCCCGGCGTAAACCGGCGGTCACGCGGGTTTGGATTCCGGGCGTGGAAATTTTTCCGCGCACGATTCATTCGCAGCCGCACCGGGGCGCTTTTGGCGAGCTGGTTCGGCGCGACGAAGGAGTCCTGGCGAGGATCGGCCTCTGGCCGAAACAATGGTCGGCGGCCTCCATGTTTACGCACAGCGCGAAGGGGTTTCATGTGCACCCGCCCAGCGTTCCGACCGACACAACTCCAGAGAAGTGGCTGCGGCGTTTGTTTGTCACGGACGCCCGGAATTATTCGTTGCGCCGGTACGATGACGAACAGTGGGACGTGATGTTCTTTTTGCAGGGCAGAGCGGAAATGATCCTGCGCGACGTGCGTGCAGGGCTCCCGGCGCGCACGATGCGATTCTTCGTCGACGGAGACAATCACCGCGGCGCAAACAACGTGGGCGTCGTGGTTCCACCAGGCGTGGCGCACGCACTCCGCGCGGAAGGGTCCGAGGATGTGATCATGGTTTATGGGACGAGCACAATTTTCCATCCGGAGTTCGAAGGCCGCATTGCCAGTGAGGTCGAGACTGCGACGTTGCCGGAGTCATGGCGCAAATTTTTATCGATGAGCGTTGGCTGAATTAATGCGACCCCGAATGCTTTCGGGGCCGCTACAGGGTGGACGATGAAACGAAAGTTCGATCCGGCCCTGCTGGAAATGATGGACCGGCCGCAGCCGGTTTCCGTCGAGTTGGAGCGCGATTTGTTAAATCTTCGGCGCCTTAACCGCCATTTTGGCAGTTATGCCCTTGTGCTACGTTTCGTTAGACGCTGGATTAAACCCGGCGACCAGCTCCATATTCTCGATCTGGCGACCGGCTCCGGCGATGTCCCACGGGTGATTGTCGATTTCGCGCGAAAGATTGGCGCTACGGTGAAGATCGCTGCGGTGGATCGGCAACCGGCGATCCTGGAGATCGCCAGATATCTGAGCGGGAGCTATCCGGAGATCAGTTATGTCGAGGCAAATGTCCTGGAGTGGCAACCGCCCGAACGTTACGACATCGTGCTCTGCACCCTTGCGCTCCATCACTTCAGCGAACACGACGCCGCGACGTTGCTGCGGCGGTGCCGCGAGCTTTCACAAAGATTCGTCCTGGTATCGGATCTCTGCCGCAGTTGGTTTACCCGGGCAGGTGTTCAGCTTTTGACGGCGTTGATTTTTCGCGAACCGATGACCCGTTTCGACGGGCGACTTTCGGCCGAACGCGCATTTTCCTTCGCGGAAATGGATGATTTGGCCCGGCGGGCAGGTTGGGAAAATTTCGGCCACGAAGGTGTGCGGTTTGTGCGCCAGGCTATCTGGCTGGAAAATGGGCGACCCTGAGTGCGGCGGTCGACCAATGCGCCCAGAGAAAGGCCCCGCCAGTAAGAAGTGTTTTTGCCGCCCGTTGAATTGCTCGCACCGGGCGCCTGATTCGACGATGATCGGGAGGTGAAGATCGTTTCGACCGTTGCAGGCGTTCCTCCGTCAAAGTCGAAGCGCGTGCTCGTTCCAACAATGGGCGCGCTGCACAAGGCGCATGGCGAACTGATCCGGGTGGCGCGCACGCGTGCCGGAAAAGAGGGCGAGCTGATCGTGAGCATTTTCGTGAACCCGCTTCAGTTTGAGCCGGGGAGTGACTACGAAAGATATCCGCGCCCGGAAGAAGCAGACGAGGAGTTTTGCCGGAATGCGGGTGCCGATCTCCTGTTCCGGCCGGCGGTCCACGAGATGTATTCCGGCGATTCCTCCGTGTTCGTGGAAGAGACGACGTTATCGAGCGTTCTTGAGGGGAAGGCGCGTCCCGGACACTTTCGCGGAGTCTGCACCGTCGTCGCGAAGTTGTTCCATATTATCCATCCCGATGTGGCTGTGTTTGGCGAAAAGGATTTCCAACAGCTGGCGATCATTCGCCGCATGGTGCGCGACCTCAATTTTCAGATCGAGATCGTGGCCATGCCGACGGCACGGGAAGAGGATGGATTGGCGTGCAGCTCGCGGAATCGGTATCTCAACGCGGAAGAACGAAAACAGGCAACGGTTTTGCGCAGAGCATTACTGGCCGCAGCCGATGCGAGGGAAAAATCCGCAAAAGAGATTGTCGATTTGGTTCGAAGCGTGATTAACGAGGCGCCGCTCGCACGGATCGATTATGTAGACGTTGTTGATGCGGAGAGTTTGCGACCCATTGACAAGGTCCGGCCCAACTCCCTGCTGGCGGTCGCAGTATTCTTCGGCAAGACTCGCTTGATCGATAATATCCGGCTGCCATGAGGGAAGATGAGGTTGTGGCAACTGTGTCAGCCCCGAAAGCTTTCGGGGTTCGCAGAAACGCCCTACAATTTGCGAGAAGGAGCGGCGCTCAGTGAAGGAATACGATTTCGTCGTCATTGGCAGCGGCATCGCCGGGCTGAGTTTTGCGCTAAAGGCGGCCGAACACGGCTCGGTCGCGGTGGTGACCAAGCGCAAAGGCGCGGACAGCAATACGGCCTGGGCGCAAGGCGGGATCGCGTGCGTCACGAGTGACGAAGATTCGTTCGAACTGCATGTGCGCGATACGCTCGAGGCGGGCGCGGGACTGTGCGACGAAGCGGTGGTGCGCACCATTGTGACCGAAGGGCCCGCCCGGATCCAGGAACTGCTCGATCTGGGTCTGCATTTTGACGAGCGCGAGAATTCCGGACATCGCGAATTCGATCTGGGGCGCGAAGGGGGTCATTCCAAGCGGCGGGTGTTGCACGTGCAGGATGTGACCGGGAAAGAGATCGAGAAAACCCTGCTTCGGGAACTCGCGCGCCGGTCCCATGTCGATCTTTTGGAAAATCACATGGCGGTGGATCTGATCACAGCCGGCAAGCTCGGTTTCGCTTCCGAAGATCGTTGCCTGGGCGTTTACGTTCTCGATGAAAAAACGGGCCAGGTCGAAACGATCGGGTCCGATCGGATCGTTCTTGCGACCGGCGGTTGCGGAAAGGTCTATCTCTACACGACCAATCCGGACATCGCGACCGGCGACGGAGTGGCCATGGCGTGGCGCGCCGGCGCAGTGATCGCGAACATGGAATTCATCCAGTTTCATCCGACCTGTTTGTTTCATCCGAAGGCAAAATCGTTTTTGATATCGGAAGCAGTGCGTGGCGAAGGTGGCGTTTTGCGAAACAACCGCGGCGAAGATTTTATGAAGCGCTACGACCCTCGCGGGTCGCTCGCGCCACGCGATATCGTTGCTCGCGCCATCGACGCGGAGATGAAGCGCTCCGGCGCGCAATATGTCTTTCTCGATATTACCGACAAACCGGTGGAGTTTTTGCAGGAGCGTTTTCCGAACATTTACGACACCTGCCTGCGGTTGGGGATCGATATGTCGAAGCAGCCGATTCCCGTTGTCCCGGCGGCGCATTATCAGTGCGGCGGAATTAGGACGGACGTGAACGGTGTGACGAGTTTGCCCGGCCTGTATGCGATTGGCGAAGTGGCCTGCACCGGATTGCACGGCGCAAACCGGCTTGCGAGCAACTCGCTGCTGGAAGGTCTGGTGGTAGCGCATCGCGCCGCGCAGGCCTCGATAAAGGAGAAGGAGTCTCGAAAGCATTCCAATGCGCGCGTCGCACGCAAGATTTCCCTGCCCGAATGGAAACCTGGTGAAGTGCAGGATGTCGACGAGTTGGTCGTAATCTATCATAACTGGGACGAAATCCGGCGCCTGATGTGGGATTACGTTGGGATTGTGCGCACCGACAAGCGGCTGCAACGGGCCAGCGCCCGGCTGCGAAATCTCCAGCGGGAGATACACGAATTTTATTGGAATTTTAAGATCTCGGTGGATCTGCTTGAGCTGCGTAATCTGGCCACGGTCGCGGCGTTGATTGTCGATTCGGCCCTGAGCCGGAAGTCGAGCAGGGGTCTTCATTATACGCTCGATTATCCCCAGGCAGACGACCGGCAGTTTAACCAGCCGACATTGCTGAGCCGGGCCTGAACTGGAATGGATAGTGCTTTTTACAAGAATGCCCCGCGCAGGCATCGGATTTTCCGGTAAAATGCCTTGCCTGGAGGGGAGATATCGGATACAAACAAGACCACCCTATTTGCCAATGAGACGGATTTTTGTCCCCTTGCTCCTGGCTAGCGCCCTAAGCGCATGGGGACAATCGCCTTACGAAAGTGCCGCTGATTTCGCCAAATACGCGATGAAGCTGCGGGAGACGGCGCTCTTGAAGGTAGAGCCGATGGTTCAAATCCCGACCACGTCGCACCCCAGCAGAATGCGCTTCGCGTGGAAGACCAATATTGTTACGACGGTTTTCTGGGTGGGCGAACAGGCTGGGCCGAATAATCCGGTGCCAAATGTCAGAAGCTCCTGGGACGCGAATTGGACCAGCGACTACGGTGGCTTCGATAACCCGGATTCATCGGCACGGCGCAGCTACATTCCAGTGAATTTCATTCCCAGGCAGAATCCGTTTTACTGCGCGCTCCCGTACAATGACGTTAGCCAGGGCCACTTCAAACCGGAGGCGCCGCTGGTTATCCCGTGGTTTAAACAGGCCTATACCGCTCCCGGCCGCTCTGTCTGCTGGCACCACTGGATCGCAATCCGAAAAGGCAATCGCACCTGCTACGCGCAATGGGAAGATTGCGGCCCGTTCCGCACCGACCATTTTCAGTACGTTTTTGGTAGCGCGCGTCCGAAACCGAACCTAAACCAGGGTGCGGGCCTCGATGTGTCACCGGCGGTGCGGGATTATCTCGGGCTCCGGCCGACTGACGTAACGGATTGGCAGTTTGTCGACGTCCGCGATGTTCCGCCAGGTCCGTGGCGGACTTATGGCGACAACAACAACTTTGTGCTGGCGCGCCGTCAAATCGAAAAGCGCCTGGTGCAGCGCGGCTCGGACACAAAGAAATAGCGGTTTCGTCTTACCCAATACGCGCCTTCAAATTCTCGAAGGTTTCCTGCACTTCTTTCGCGCGCTTTAGCAGCGGCTCATAGGTTCGACGCTGGGTCAGGCAGAATATTGCGAGCGGTTGGAAAGCGGTCGCAACTTCCTTGTAAAACAGGGCGATCGCGTGGTTGAGCTGCTGCTCGATGGCTTTGCTCAGCTCGGCGCATTTTGCTTCCATTTGCTGCTCGTACACACGCAGGATTTTTCGCCTCTGGCCGAAGGCGACAATCGCTCCAATCGCCGCGGCGGAGGCGGCCACGATGCCTGTTACATCGGCTACCGCGGCGCTACTCATGGCGGCAATCAATGCGACGATTCCACCGGCTGCGGCGACTCCCGCGGGCAGTCGCAACCGTGTCGACGTTTCGTGGAACATTCGCGCGAGCAGCTCTTCGATCGACTTGCCCGAAGCCCGCTCCATTAGTGCAAGCTGGATCGATTGTAAAAGTTCCCGGCGCTGGCGCGCAAAGTCAGGAATGGTTTTCGGCACCTGGCGGCGCAATTCGGTTCCCAATTGCTGGTCGATCATATCGTGCAATTGCGGCCAGAGCCCGCGCAGATCCGTCTCCAACAGGCGCACCGCCTGCTCGACCTCGGGCTGCACAGTTTGCTTCAGTTTTGCTTCAACTTCCCCCTGGAAATCGCGCAACGGCTGCTGCCGGCTCCAGAGCAATCTCCAGGTCCGCCAGAAGGATAATTTTCGCTCCAGAAGCTTTGTGCCCTCCCCGGCCGCCGTGCGACAGGATTGTTCCACTCCGCGCAGAAATCCCGCCACCTGCCGCGATGTTTGCTCATTCCGCGTTTGGAGCAGGAGATCGATGCGGGAAAGCCGCGCTTCATCCTGAGCGATCACTTCAAAAGACTCCCGAAGCTGGCCCACGAACTCATCGAGCATCACGCGCGAAGTCTGCACGGTCGATCGCAACTTCAACATGCGCGCGCTTGATTCGCTCACGATCAGATTAATCTGCTCCTCCAATGGACCGAAATCGCTCTCGCGCCAGAGTTGTTCCTTGTCCATTCCGCTTGTTCGCGCCAGCAGCGCTTTGCGGGCCGAGACAGTAAAGATGGGTGGCACAAACCCGAGTCGCCGCATCGCGCTGTCCTGAAGGTGGCGGCGGATGATCTCAATCTCGGAAGGCTCGCGCAGGTCGACTTGTTGCAGAACAAAAACGACATTCTTTAGCCATTTCTTTTGCAGCAAGCCCAGGAAATCCCAGGCCGACTGGGTCCACGGGTTTGCCACGGAGAAGACGAACAGAATGAGATCGGCCCGGGGAACGAAGTTTTCGGTGATCGTCTGATGACCGGGAACCATGGTGTTGGTGCCGGGCGTATCGACTACGTTGAAGTCGCGCAAAAAAGGAATCGGCAGGTAACGTTCCGTCAGCTGTGGCGAGATCTCCACGGATTTTTCATCGGTCCCGTAGCGAAAAATATAAACGCGATCCGTCGCGGGGAGGACGTCGACCTTGGCAAACTCCTTGCCGAAAAGTGCGTTGAGGAGCGACGATTTGCCCGATTTGACTTCGCCCACTGCAACGAAAAGCAGCGGCTCGCGAATGTCGGTCAGAAGAGCATGCAGCGTATCGAGCGCGGAAGAAGGCCGGCGCATTTCGGAGCCAAGCTTCAACAATCCGGCGAGCGCAGTTTCGAGCTCGCTTCGAAGCTGCAAGTATTGATCGGCAACCATGCCGGAATAATTAGCCGCTCGGGATGATCGACGTGGCCAGTGACTTTGCGCTTTTCGATGGAACCTCGGCGTGCTTTGCCGGAACAGGTTTGGGCGCCTGTGGGACTGCCATCGAAATTAACTCGGACACGGTCACAAACTTGAAGCCCTTTGCTTCGAGTTGGTCGAGCGTCGCCGGCATCGCTTCGATCGTTCCGCGATGAATATCGTGCGACAGAACGATCGAGCCGGGCCGCGTCATCTTCAGAATGCGATTGCACACGACCATCGGCCCTGGGTTCTTCCAATCCAGCGGATCGACATCCCAGAGAACGATCTTGTAGCCGAATTCCTGCGTGATCCATCTTTTCTGGCGCGCCGTAAGCGATCCATAAGGCGGCCGCAGCAAAGTCGGGCGAACTCCCGTGGCCTCGCGAATCGCATCGTCCGTCTTTTGCAGCTCGCGACGGACTCCTGCGTCCGACATTCTGGCAAAAACCGGATGGTCCCAGCTGTGGTTGCCGATCTCGTGACCTTCGCGCGCCGCCCGGGCGACGATCTCCGGATGCGCAGCGACGTTTTGGCCGATAACAAAAAAAGTCGCCTTGATATGTTGGGCCGCCAGAAGATCGAGAAGCTTCGGCGTGAGTTGCGGATTCGGGCCGTCATCGAAAGTGAGGGCGATATCGCGTCCACTGACGTGGATCCAGCTGAAGGAGACAGGCGTCGCCACCCGCACGGGCGGTTCAGTTTTCTCCGGCGCCAGCGGGGAAGCGGAGGGGGACGGTTCCTGTGCCCAGAGAGCGCCCGCGGCGACAAGCGCTCCGAGCAGGCAAATATGAGGGGGACGAAAAACGAACATGAAGAGCGCCGTTGAGTGCCTTAAGACCTTTGCTGTTATGTAGCAGAGGCGGCTCATAACGCAAGGCCCGGACGTGTCCCATCACGGCGTTTAATGTGGAGCAAATTAATTCCTGTTTCGGCCAGGATAAAGGCCGGCGACTGGCAGCTATCCTGCTGCTGAAAGTGCGGCGATCGGCGGCACTAAATTTCCGCTCCTGGAAGATCGAGCTCGGGGACTTTTGGACCGGGGACACTCCAAAAAATGAGAATATTGCTGGTCGAAGATCACCGGGAAAGTCGCAGAAGTCTGCAACGTTTACTCGAGCTGCGCGGCTACGACGTCGTTGCCGTGGAAAACGCAGAAGAAGCGGAAAAGGCCATTTCATCCGAGGCGTTTCTGTTCATCATCCTGGATTGGATGCTGCCGGGTAAGAGCGGCCTGGAGCTTTGCCGGGAGCTGAACGCGCACCCGCGTCGCGATGAGATGTTCATTCTTCTGGTGACGGCCCGCAGCCAGACCGAAGACCTCAAACAGGCCCTCGACGCGGGCGCGAATGATTACCTGACCAAGCCGCTCGATCTCGGTCTGTTAAATGTGCGGCTTGCCGTGGCGGAGCGGCGAATTCTCGTTCTGGCTGAGCGCGCCCAGGCGCGGGCGCAATTACAGGCGGCGGCGAAGCGAATGGTCGACATTCTGGAGAACACGAACGACGGCTTCTTCGCACTGGATCGGGATTGGAAATTTGCGTACCTCAATGCCAAGGCCGAGACCACTTTTGGCCGGTTTCGCAGCGAGTTGATCGGCCAGGATGCCCGAGACGAACTTCCCTCTCTGGTCGGCTCCGTTTTTGAAAAGAGCTTTCGCACGGTGATGGACCAGCACCGCTCGATTGAGTTTGAAGCAACCGACCCGGACACAGGTAGAAATTGGTACGAAGTCAAAGCGTATCCGAACGGCGACGGCGTCTCGGTTTTTTTTCGCGACATCACGGAACGGAAACGTCTTGAAGACGAGCGGCTGACGACGGGCAAACTCGAATCGCTCGGCACCCTGGCTGGCGGCATCGCGCACGATCTCAATAACATTTTGACCGTTATTTCGGGAAACATCGGCCTCGCGAAGGTTGAAGCGCCCGGCGACGCCGGGGTTCTGCTCTCGGCGCTCTCAAAGGCAGGTCGGGCGTCCCAACACGCTGCTCGTCTGGTCGGCCAGTTGCTCACTTTTGCCAAAGGGGGCGCGCCGCTCAAGAGCGTCACTGCCTTTTCGGAACTGCTTCGGCAATCGGCCGAATTCTCTTTGTACGGATCCAATCTTCACGCGGAGATCGATATCCCTCCCGATCTCTGGAGAGCGGAGGCCGACAGGGGACAGATCGAACAGGTGATCAACGCCCTCATGCTGAACGCGCGTGAAGCGATGCCGCAAGGTGGCACAGTGCATGTGTCGGCGCGCAACGTTGAATGGGACGAAGAAACGGGCGGCCAGCTTGCGCCAGGACGCTACATCAAGATCGCAATTGCCGATAACGGCAACGGAATCGACGAAGCGCTCGCGAGAAAAATTTTCGATCCTTATTTTACAACCAAACCGGCTGGAAGCGGGCTGGGCCTCGCGATTGGTTACTCGATCGTAAAAAGGCACGGCGGCATGCTGTATCTGGAAAGTTCGTCGTCTGAGGGATCGACATTCGTATTTTATCTCCCGGCGACCGACGTTCCCCCGGTCGCAGTCGAACAGCCGTCCGGGCAGCGCACGCTTCCTTTCCATCATCAGCGGATTTTGGTGATGGATGACGAAAGCGCCATTCGCGATCTCACGTCGCAACTGCTCGGGACCCTTGGATATCGGGTGACGGCGGTCCCCGACGGTCAGGAAGCCGTTAGGACTTATGAGCGCGCATTGCGCAAGGGCGAAAATTTTCAGGTGGTTATCCTCGATGCCACGATCCGCGGCGGCATGGGTGGGCTGGCGACGATCGAGTGCCTGAGAAAGATCGACCCCAACGTCAACGCGATTATTTGCAGCGGTTATTCCGACGAGGCGGCGCTTTCAGAATTTCTGACCTACGGCTTTCACGCCGCGTTGCCGAAGCCGTTCACCCGGCGCGAACTCGTCGATGTTCTGCAACGATCGTTGGAGGCAGGGGACGTCGACTGATAAAACGAGGCCCGGACCTGCTGCCGGTCGCCGCGCGGAAAGGTTCAACCTTTTCGCAATTTTTCGAGCTCGGCGATGAACGCCTGCGGTCCGCCTTCCATGTACCCGAGCGTGCCAACCGCTTTGCCATCTCCATTTAGAACGATGACGGTGGGGAAACCTTCGATCTGATATTGTTGCGCCAGTTGCTCGTTTTGTTTCCGAACATCGGGGTTGAGGCTTTTCCACCGTGGGAAATCCACTTCCATGAGCACCAGGTTCTTGCTCGCGTAATCCTTGAACTCCGGCTTGGAGAAAACTTCCTGGTTCAGTTTAATGCACCAGGGGCACCAATCTGAGCCGGTGAAATCGAGCAACAGGAGTTTGTTGTTTTCCCTGGCTTCTTCCTTCGCCTTTTTGAAATCGGTCCCCCATTCGGAATCGGCGCGAATGGGCGATACCGCCAGCAAGCTGGCGACTATTGCAATGGCGAAGACGAAGCGTTGCATGCGACAAACTTCAGCCAACGCCGGCTGAAGCGCAAGTGCGCGGCCACGGGTTTGCCGTTGCCTGTGCAAGCATTCTGAACGGCGGACGGCGTCGGCCCAGCCCGGCGTCGCGACGCCGGGCCAAAGCGCTCTCTATGCCAGCTATGCCAGCCTAGCGGATATGCCCGGAGACGAGCTTCGTCATCTCGAACATGCTCACCTGGCTTTTGCCATTGAACACGGCTCGCATCGCGTCGTCGGCGTTAATCTGGGTTCTCTTCTTTTTGTCCTGAAGCCCGTTTTTCTTGATGTAGTCCCAAAGCTTTTTGGTGAGCTCGGAACGCGGTAACGGCTTGGAACCGACGATTGCAGAAAGCTTGTCGTCGGGTTGGACTGGTCTCATGAAGGCGGGATTCGGCTTACGTTTGGAAGTTTTTTTGGTTTTCGGCATAGACGCTGATTAATGCTTCACCTGCGGCAGGGCAATAATAATTTTATGGAAACGAAATCTTTTTTTGCTAGGCGGCCCGGCGCACGACCAGCGCCGCGACATCGTCCGGCAGCTTCTCCTTCCCATCGTCCGGCGTTGCCTGGTTCAACATAAGCGTCAAAAGCGTTTGGGCGTCCGGCGCAAATGGATTCAGCATTCCGGCAAGTTGTGTCGGCGTAAGCCGGGGACGATCTCCTCTTTCCGCGCCGAACAAGCCGTCGGTATAAAGAACCAGGGCATCGCCATGGCCAAGCTCGAGGATGGTCTCCGTGAATTCCGAGTGCTCCACCAGGCCCAGCGGCGGCGTGGAGGACAAGATGGCTTCGGTGCCTCGGCCGAATCGTGTGACCAGGAGCGGGGGATGCCCGGCCCCGGTCACGGCGGCCCGTCCCGTTTTTGGATCGAGCGCTACGCACATGGCGGTCATAAAGGAACGCCCGGCGAAGATGCTGCCGAAATCATTGTTCACGGCCTGCATAATCGCGGCGGGCGTCTCGTGCTGAATGGCGCCGTGATGGAAAAGAAGCTTGGAGAGCGCAGTGAGCAATGCCGCTGCGGCGCCATGACCGGTAGCGTCGGCAATCCAGAACAAATAGCGCCCGTCTTTCATTGGCAGCCAGCCGTAAATGTCTCCTCCCACCTCCATCACCGGCCGATAACATGAAGCGATTTCCCATCCGGAAATGGTAGGCGGTTTCTGTGGGATGAGCGATCGCTGGGTCAATCGGGCCGCAGCCAGATCGCGTTCCAGGTTACTTCGCCATTCCTCCAGCTTCCTGTTTTGCTCCTGCAGCTGCATTCGCATGGAACGAAGGCGCAGCTGCGTCTCGATCCGCGCGCGCAATACCGCCGGATTGATCGGCTTGATGACGAAATCATCGGCACCTGCCTCCAGGCAAAGCACCTCATTCTCACCATGGCCGGTCATGACGATCACCGGGATCTGAGCAATGGCAGGGTTCTGGTCCGCGCGCAGTTGCCTGAGCATCTCCGCGGCGTTGAGCCCCGGCATTTTGAAGTCGGCCAGAATCAGGGAGGAAGGCTCTCCGCGCACCAGATTTAACGCGTCCTGCCCGTTGCCAAGCTCACGGCAAGTGTAGCCGGCGGATGAGAGAGCCCTGGCGAGCAACCTGCGGCTGGTTGCATCATCGTCCACGATCACAAGCTGCGGAACGGCCTCTTCCATCACGTTTTTCTTTTCATTCGCACATGACGCGCCGTTTCATCGTATTTTTGTGCGGCCGCTGATCTGTGTCAGGGCATGCTCTGTAAATTTTTAGGCGAATCATGCCTTGGTGCCGGAATTGGGGCGAATTAACCATTGTCAGCGCGCTGGCAATGAATTAGAACGCATGTAAATTCGTCGAAGAAGATTTTATGAAATTTTCTCTTTCACTCGCACTGCTCACGGCCTTGTTTATTTCGGCATGCACCGATTACGATGAGCCGCCGCCGCGCCAGGCGGCTCATCGCCCAGTCGCCAGATATCCGGCTGAGGGACAATACCCTGTTACCCAGCAGCCGTTCAATCCAAACGCTGGTCCGCCTCAAAATGCGACGACGACGCCTCCGCCGGAACCGGTTTCACCTACTGCTCCCACGCCACCCGCGGCCCCTGTAAAGGCCAAGGGCGACTATCCTTACGGGACCCCGGTCCCGGGCAAGCCTGGCTTCGTTAAGAGCCCATTTGCTCCCGATCAGGGCCTGGTCGATGTCCGCGGTTTTCCGCCGGGGACGGAAGTGAAGGATCCATTCACGGGCAAGATTTTTCTGGTCCCTTAAGATTGGATTGCGATTAATTTTGTCCGACCATTGCTGGACAAGCCGGTCCCATCTCCGATGGTATGACCACCCGCGCAGAAGGGCGGCGCAATATGTGCCGGGTCTTTGCGACTGGATTGCTTTATGGAATTGCGCGTAAAACGAGCGCCTCGTATCGAAGCTGAGATCACGGTCCCGGGCGACAAGAGCATTTCGCATCGGGCCGCCATTATTGCCGCCTTATCTAATGGGGTATGCACGCTGCACGGATTTCTTCCAAGCGACGATTGCATGCATACGGTCAACGCATTGCGCGCACTGGGAATCCAGATCGAGCAACCCGAGCCGGACCTGGTCGTTGTTCACGGGAAAAAGCGTGTTCTGACGCCGCCGTCGGCCGAAATCGATTGCGGCAATTCCGCCACCACGATGCGGCTTTTGGCCGGATTGCTCGCCGGGCAGACTTTTGAGAGCCGTTTAGTGGGCGGCGCCTCTCTCTCACGGCGGCCGATGGATCGGATCATCGAGCCATTGCGCAAAATGGGCGCGGATATTGTGGCGGAAGGCCCCGGGCAAACACCGCCGCTTCGTATACGCGGCGGTTCGCTGCGTGGAATTCGATACCACTCACCCATCTGCAGCGCGCAGGTCAAAAGCGCCGTCCTCCTCGCCGGTCTCTTCGCCAAAGGCAAGACGACCTTCACCGAGCCTTCTCCCAGCCGCAATCACACGGAGCTCATGTTTAACTACTTTCTGGTTCGCACGGTGAAGGACGACAACGGCGCAGTCAGCGTTTTCGGCGACCAGGTCCCTGAGTCCCGCGACTTCACCATTCCGGGAGACATTTCTTCCGCGGCATTTTGGTTGATCGCCGCCGCTGCCCAACGCGGCGGGCACCTTCTGGTGCGCGACATTGGATTGAACGATACGCGCACTGCGTGGCTTGGCGTTCTGGTGCGAATGGGCGCGCAGGTGCGCGAAGCGGTCGAAGATGTCGACCAAATCGAGCCACGCGGCATTGCGGAGGTGACCGGTGCGCCGCTCAAAGGCACCGTGATCCAGGGTAAGGAAATCCCGCAGTTGATCGACGAGTTGCCGGTGCTGGCGGTTGCCGGTGCTTTGGCCAACGGGACCACCATTATTCGCCATGCGGCGGAATTGCGCGTCAAGGAAACCGATCGGATCGCGGCCATCGCGCACAATCTGCGCGGCATGGGTGCGCAGGTCATTGAGCTCAATGACGGGCTGGAGATTCATGGGCCGGCGCCGTTGCGCGGCGCCCGCCTGGCCAGTTTCGGCGATCATCGCGTGGCGATGGCTTTTGCCGTGGCCGGCTTGTTTGCCGAAGGCGAAACCGTCATTCAGGACAGCGATTGCATCCGTGAATCGTATCCGGGATTCGAAAGCATCTTGAACGAATTTATCAATCCGAAACGAATGCGCACGAGCACGCCTGTCATCGGATCGCTTGTGCCTGCAGCTCCCGCCGAAGGGGAGTAGGACGCGAGCAGCGCCATCTCGCTTGCTTTCCACGCCGTCGCTGTGGAAAAAAGAAGCGCGGCCAAAAATTGTGAAATGCAAGCAACGAATCAACATGTCGTCATCGCCATCGACGGACCGGCTGCCTCCGGAAAAAGTAGTGTGGCGCGCGAGCTGGCGGGACGGCTCGATTTTGTCTACGTGAATTCCGGCGCGATGTACCGCGCGCTTACGTGGCATCTTTTGCAACACGGAATCGACCCGCGCGACGGCGCCGCGGTGGATCGTCAGCTTGCCCGGGCCCGTATCACTTGCGACCTGCAAAACAACGAATCGCGAATCTTAATAGACGATGTCGATCCCGGCGATCATCTGCGTGACGACGACGTCAACGACAACGTCTCGTTAGTCAGCCGCTGGCCAAAAGTTCGCGAAATTCTGGTCGACAAAATGCGCAGCTACCGTCTCGATCACGATCTGGTCATGGAAGGCCGCGACATCGGCTCGGTCGTCTTTCCCGATACGCCGTACAAGTTTTACATCGATGCTTCTCCCGAAGTGCGTTCGCGCAGGCGCGCCGCCGAGGGATTGAAAGATGAAATCGCGACCCGCGACTACGCCGATTCTTCGAGGCACGCTTCGCCGCTCGTTATCGCGCGCGGTGCGGATGTGATCGACAGCTCCCATCTCACCATCGAGGGCGTCGTAAACGAAATCGTCGCGCGACTGAAAGTGAAGAAATTGAAGATCGGCTGAATTGCGCGATCGCCCGCCCTGACGCTTTAACGGTTCAACGAGTGAATTTCTACTACTGGCTTGGTTACAATCTTTCCCGGCTGATCGGGCGTTTGTGTTTCGGATTCCGAGTCGTTCACCGCGAGCGCGTCATCCAGAACGGCCCCGTCATTCTGGCGATGAATCACCAGAGTTTCCTCGACCCGCCACTGGCCGGCACGGCCTGCAACCGCGCAATCTATTTTCTGGCAAAAAAATCGCTGATGGACGTGCCGGTGCTGGGCTGGCTTTTGCCAAAGCTTAACGTCATTCCGGTCAATATCGAAGGTGCCGATCGGACCGCGCTGAAGGCGGTGATTCGGGTCCTGCGCGCCGGAGATTGTGCGCTCCTGTTCCCGGAAGGGACGCGCACGCCCGACGGGAATCTGCAGCCGCCTTTGCCGGGCCTGGGCCTGATCATCGCGAAAACGCTGGCCCCGGTCGTTCCGATGCGAATCTTCGGAGCGTTCGATGCCTGGCCGATTCACGGAAAGATTCACTTGTTTCGGCGAATCACTGTCGTCGTTGGCGAACCGCTTGTTTTTAGCGACGCCGAACTCGCTCCGCAGAGAGATCTTTACTCGGGTTTAAGCCAACGCGTTATGGACGCGATTTCAGCAATCCGCCTCGAATGAGCAGATCTGTTCGGGGATCCGATCTTGCCATTGCGCGGAGGAGATCGGTATCGATATTCATGGCGTGAACCTGCCGGGAACATCGCCGGAAGAATCCGAACCAGCGCGCGTCTCGAAAAACGTTTTTCGCCTGATGGTCGCAATAGTCGTCGCGCTGGCGCTGGTCGCGCTTTACGCCAATGTGCAGCGCTGGCGCCACGCCAGGATCGAAACCGTGACATTCACCCCGGCAGCCGTAACCTCTCCTTCGCCTGCGCCCCCTTAATTTTCGAATAATCAATGCGGACCGCGGTCTAATTGTGTCGATGAAATACATTTTTGGTTTGTCGATTTTTGCCCTGCTCGCGGCTTTGTCCGCGGGGGCGGCGCCAACACCTTCTTCAACGGCAACGGCGGCTTCTTCGCCAACCCCCGGCGTTTCTCCAGCTGCTGCTCCAAGTCCGGCGGCAACGATCGCGGCGCCGCGCGTTGGCGGGAAATTGCAATCGATGCGAAAACTGATGCGAGAAGAAGGTAAACAGGTGAAAGAACTTCCGACCTCTGCCGCGACAGAAGCTTCTCCTTCGGCTTCCGGATCGCCCGGCCCGATATTCCCGCATCCGCGACGGAAAATTAAGGCAGGGTCGCCGGCGCCGGGAACCGGTGCGGGCGCGGATAAAAAGCAAATGAGCAAACAGATGAAGTCGCAGGCGCACAAATTGCACCCGCGGCGGATCGTTCCGTTGGAGTCACCTGCTTCCGCGACTGCATCGCCTTCGCCTCAAAAGGGGAAACGCCAGAAAAAGAGCACCAAGGCGGGCGAGAGTCCGACTACTTCTTCGCCATTGCCTTGAAGCCCGTTGAGGCGGGGATCTGATTCATCGCTGCGTATTTTTATCGCGTCGCCAGTTGGCGGGCACGTTCCAGCGTATCGATCGAGGCAAAACGCGGCCGCGCAAAATTTCAGACCGCGGATTGCGCTGATAACTCACAGGTCGACCGGATCATGATCAAGAGCAGGAGCATGATTAAGAGCAGGAGGAAGCGGTGGCGCCCGGTGGTGGCATTGACAGGGGAACCAATACCCAGTTTCATAACGTCCCGATGAAGTTCTGTTTTCCCCTGTTCGTTTTGCTTGTCCTCGGTTGCGGCATGGTGCGGGCCGCGCCTCAGCCGAAATTGCTGACGAAAGTGACGCCACTGCCGATGGCGCTCGATACGGACTTCGAATTCCGGAAGGTGAAACTGTACTTTCTGGGCGAAAAACCCGAAGCCCTGCCTACCAGCCAGAAGGGTTTGCGCAACGGCCAGAACGCACAGGGCCAGCCCGGAAGACTTGCCAAGTCGACGAAGACCGCGACCGGGCAGGACGCTTCGATTTTATTCGAGCGCCAATACCGCCTTTTTGGGGCTGTGACCAAGCTCGATCAACGCCAGCGCTTCGGAAACTATTTCGATTTCTATTGGCGCGCCAAACGTCCGGCTAACCTGAAAGTGCGGCTGGAATACCGGCAGGAAAAACTGCACGCCCACGTTCAGGCCCAGGAGGCTTCGTATCCCGACGCGCGCGAAAATTACAAAACGGAATTTAAAGTGGTGGGAGACGATTATCTCGATGACGGGCGCGTGATCGCGTGGCGCTGTGTGTTGATCGAAAACGGCAAAATCGTAGCGGAAAAACGGTCCTACCTGTGGGAATGAAGGCGCTCATTATGTGCGGCGCGGTTTGACAGGCGGGCTTTCGATCTTGTATCTTTGGTAACTCAACCGTGCAGTCATCTATTTTAGTAGGCGTGAACGGTCCGACCGTTTGGATAAAGGTTGAGGGCAAGGGCAGTTTCCTCAACAGCGGGAACTTGAAGGAGTTCGCACGCGAGATGGTGGATCGTGGGTATCGCGAGTTCGTCATTGACCTCGAGAACTGCGCCATGATGGATTCCACCTTCATGGGGACGATGGCCGGCGTTGCCCTCCGGCTTAAAGAGCTTGGGCAGGGACATCTTCATGTTATTCATTGCGGCGGACGCAGCCGCGAGCTGCTCTCAGGCCTCGGACTCGACCAGGTTTTCAGTATTCATGTTGACGGCGCAACCGGTCCGGAATGCAAATCATTCGAGCACGACGCAACCGCTCCGGCAGCCGCAAACAAGACAGAACAGGCGCAGACCATGCTGGAGGCGCATGAGGCACTTTGCGAAGCCGCGCCGGAGAATATTTTCCGATTCAAAGACGTCCTGGATTATCTAAAACAAGACCTCCATCACGAGACAGTCGAGAAGTAAACTGGCCGATTCATCATGTGGCCTATCGTTCTCTCCGGGCTGCTTGTGGCGTCTCTCGCGGGCTGGATTTATACGGCCTACTGCATGGCTCGCCGCGTTCGCGCCATCGAACGTTCGAAGGAGGAAATCCAGGTCGAGGAAACGCTCGTTTTCGATTTTTTGCACGGACTGGGCGAAGCGTTCACCGAAACGATTCGGCCTAACGAGTTACACCGGCTCATCGTCGAGGGGGCGGCGCGTATTCTCGACGCGCATGGCGGCGCGCTTTATCTGGCCGATCGCACCGGCGCGAATCTCGTGCCGGCCTATCTTTCCAAGAGCTGTCCGCCGCTGGTCGATGTTCCGTTGCACATTTTGCAGCAGGCCGCTTCCACTCCGGTCGCGCTCGAAAGCTATCTTCACCTGCACAACGTCGTCGCAGGTGAGGGGGCCCTCGGCCGGGTCTGGCAAAACGGTCAGCCGCTTTGTTTGACTGACCTTTCGGAAGCGCCCGAGCTGGCGAAACTGCGCGATACCGCGCATCGTACCGTTTCGGCCATGATCTCCCAGTTGCTGTACGGAAAACAAAACATGGGCGTCCTCGCGGTCGTTAACGGCGCCACTGGCACCGCATTCTCCCAGGGCGATTTTGTGGTCTTCAAATCGATCGCCGAGCAATCGGCCTTCGCTCTTTACAACGCCATCATTTATTCCGAGGCCAACGAGAAAAAACGGCTCGATCACGATCTGGAAATCGCGCGCGATATTCAGCGCGTTCTGCTTCCCGCCGAGGCCCCCAGCGTGAATGGTTTTGAAATCAGCGGAATTAATTTGTCCGCGCGCCAGGTGGGCGGCGATTATTTCGATTACATCAAAGTGGACGACGAGCGGCTGGGCGTGGCCATCGCCGATGTTTCTGGCAAAGGCGTGCCGGCCTCGCTGGTGATGGCGATTTGTCGCAGCGTCCTGCGCGCAGAGGCCGCGCACAATCCTTCGCCCGCGAATGTTCTGCAGAAGGTCAATCGCCAGCTTTATCCCGATATCAAGGAAGACATGTTTATCAGCATGGCTTATCTCGTTCTCGACCACGCCCACGGCGGGGTCACTCTCGCCCGCGCCGGTCATGACGCGCCGTTTCTTTATAAACACTCGACGCAAACCGTCACGCCGCTCAAACCGCCCGGCATGGTCGTGGGCATTGACAGTGGCAGCGTCTTCGACAGGTTAACTGTGGATTTCGCCGTTCCTCTCGAGCGCGACGATTGTCTCCTTCTTTACACCGATGGGATAACCGAAGCACTCAACAGTAATGGCGACGAATTTGGCGTTGAGCGGACAACGCAGGCAATTCGCGCCAGCGCGATGAACGGGGCCCAGGCCGTGGTCAAGCGCTTGATTGACGATTTGCGCAACTTCGTCGGTTCGCATCCGCAAAATGACGACATCACCCTGATCGCCATTCGCAAGACATGAAGAAAATTCCAATCAGAGAATCCGAAGAGACAAACGAGTCTGACGACGCGAACAAAAAACCGACTCCGGCGTCCGCCGCAGACGGGAGGGCGTCGGACCCTTCGCAAGTGGTTCGCGGCGATGGCGACGGCGACGATCCAATGGCGGGAGTGCAGGCCGACCTCGATCGCTTTCGCGATCTGGCCATGCGCACCCAGGCCGACTTTCAGAATTACAAGAAACGCTGCGCGCGCGAAAAGGAGGAAGCGATCAAGTACGCCAACACTTCCCTGCTCGAACGGCTCGTCGCGATTGTCGATAATTTCGAGCTCGGCCTGGAGGCCGCCCGAAGCGAAGGCGAGAAGTCGCCCATCTTTTCCGGAATGAGCCTGGTGTTCAAACAACTCCAGGACTTTCTGGCCGATAACGGGTTGCAGCCGATCGAGGCGGTCGGCCAAAAATTCGACCCGAATCTGCACGAAGCCATCGGCCACGAACCAAGCGACCAGGTTCGGGAGGGAAGCGTGATCCGCCAGAACCGCCGTGGCTATCGTCTCAAAGACCGCTTGTTGCGGGCGGCAAGCGTCGTGGTTTCATCCGGCCCGGCTAAATAGCTGCTACTTTGTTGTTCCGATCGCGGTTAAGGGACCTCCACTGTTAGAGTGTCGATCATGATCACGATCAAGAGATTCCGGGGAGCGCACGCGCCTCGCGTGCTGGTCTCGGCGCCTCGCCGAGACGAACTTTGCTTCGATCACGAGCACGAGCACGAGCACGAGCATGAGTAAGAGCAAGAGGAAGAGCTGAGCGAGATGGCGACGAAGAAAAGAGATTATTACGATATTCTCGGGGTTGAGAAACAGGCTTCCGAAGAGGAGATCAAACGCTCCTATCGCAAGTTGGCGGTGAAGTTTCATCCCGACAAAAACCCGGACGACCCGCACGCGGAAGAGAAATTCAAGGAACTGGGCGAAGCGTACGACGTCCTGATGGATGGAGACAAACGCGCCGCGTACGATCGGTTCGGCCACGCCGCGTTTGCGCAGGGGGGTGCCGGTTTCGGCGGCGGTTTTCACGATCCGTTCGATATTTTCCGGGAAGTTTTCAGCGGTGGCGGCGGTGGTGGTATTGGCGGCGGAATTTTCGAGACATTCTTCGGCGGAGGGGGCGGCATGCGCGGCGAGGACCGGCAGCGCGGCTCGGATCTTCGTTACGACATGCAAATCACGCTCGAGGAAGCGGCTTTCGGCGTGGACAAGGAAATCGAGGTGCGCAAGCTCGATGCCTGCGACAAGTGCCACGGCTCGGGCGCGGAACCCGGGTCGCGCTCCATCAAGTGTCCCACCTGCGGCGGCCGCGGCCAGGTGGTTACTTCGCGCGGATTTTTTCACGTTTCGCAAACGTGTCCCCGTTGCCACGGCGTCGGTCACGTGGTGGAAAAACCATGTCGCGCATGCGGCGGCGAAGGCCGTGTGGAGAAAACGAGCCGCATTAAATTGAAAATTCCTGCCGGAATCGCCGATGGCTCGCGTCTGCGTTCAGCCCGCAACGGAGAAGCTGGCATTCGCGGCGGTCCACAGGGCGATCTCTACGTCGTTGTCCACTTGAAGGAGCACGAAATTTTCCAGCGTGAAGAGGACAACCTTTATTGTGAAGTGCCGATTCCGTTCCCGCTCGCGGCCCTCGGCGGCGAAGTGGAAGTGCCGACCTTGGAAGGAAAAGCGCACGTGAAAGTGCCGGCCGGCACCCAGAGCGGCCAGGTGTTTAAATTGCGCGGAAAGGGAATCGTCCATGTGAACAGCCGCGAGCGTGGCGACCTGTTGGCGCGCCTGATGGTGGAAGTGCCGACGCGACTGAACGCCGGGCAACGCCAAAAGCTGGAGGAATTCGCCAGCTCGTGCGGGGAAGAAAACACCCCGATCCGCAAAACATTTTTCGAGCGCGCAAAAGAATTCTTCAAGTGATCCGCGACCGCGGTCGCGGAAGTTCCAAATTCCAAGCACCAACCTCCAAAGAAACAACAAGCACCAAATTTCAAAAGAGGTGATTCGTAGTTGAAGTTTGGGATTTGGAGCTTCACTGGGGTTTGGTGCTTGGAACTTGGTGCTTCCGCCGCAGGCGGTTCGTATTTCTTTGGTGCTTGGATGTTGGAGCTTGGAGCTTCTTAATTAAGCGTGCACCGATTTTACATTTCGCCTGACGAATGGAATCCCGACGCGCTCGTTCTGAGCGGCCCGGAAGCGCACCATGCCCGGGACGTGTTGCGGATGAAGCCGGGTGAAAAAGCGGTGCTTTTTAACGGGCGCGGCCACGAAGTCACCGCCGAGTTGCTCGGTTCCGATAACCGGATCCAACGTCACGTTGGCGAAATCCGGTTTCGCAAACTGCACGAAGCCAGAACGCCGCCGTTGCGTTGCCGCATCACGCTGGGCCAGGCCATTCCCAAAGGAAAAAACATGGACCTGATCGTGCAAAAAGCCGTCGAGATCGGCGCGGCCGAGATCGCGCCGCTGATTTCCGAGCGCACGATCGTGGATCTCGATCCGAAGGAAGCCGCTCAAAAGCAACTGAAATGGCAACAGGTGGCGATCGAGGCGGCCAAGCAATGCGGGCAAAACTGGCTGCCGCAGGTACAGCGCCCGAAAAAGCTGAAAGATTTCTTCGCCCAATTCCCTGTAGAGGCAGGCGTGTCGCCTGCGCGTCCTGCAATTTCGCAGCCGACACGGCTGCCGCCACAGAAGAGCGATCCAAATTTCGAGCTTCGCCTGATCGGCTCGCTCCAATCCGACGCGAAACATCTGAAGAAAGTCCTGGCTGATTATTCAGCTGAAACTGCCAGTCCGGTCGAAGACTCGCCGTGGAGAGCTCGGACCGTGCTTATGCTGATCGGCCCGGAAGGCGATTTCACGCCGGCCGAGCTAGCCCTGGCCAAAACCAACGGCTGCCGTCCCATCACGCTCGGCCCCATCATCCTCCGTGTCGAGACTGCGGCGATCTACTGCCTCAGCGTTTTATCTTATGAATTGCTCGGCTAAGGGGCGTGGAATGGAGCCGCTGGGGAAGCGGCGACATAGATTGCAAGACCCGAGGGGCGAGGGTGAGCGAGCGGGAGGCGAGCGAATCAAACTCGCCGCGATTCTGGATTCGGCGTTGAGCGTTGGGCGTTGGACGTTGGACGTTGTTTGCCCATTGTCCAAAAAAGTGGGAGGGCCTGAAGCCCCGACTTTCCCTGGTAGGGGACGCGGCTCGCTTCCGCGGCTCGCTTGCGAAGGCGGGGCGTCAGACTTGCTCGGGCTGTCGAGCCGGGCAGAATTCCGTAGGAATCCCGTCACGGCTGAATGTCAAAGAAAGCCGGGCAAAATACTGCAGAAAAGGATTGACTTTTTCCGCGGAACTCCTCAACCTCGGAATCTTCACGGGTAAGGGAAAACAACGGAAAACAGTAATAATTGTAAGCTTATGAAATCTCTGGGAACTCTCATTAAAGGAACTCTCTGGTGCAGCTTGTTAGGCATTTCGCTCATCGCGATCGAAAACGCTCAGGGCGCGGCGCAAACTTGGGGCAATACAGGCACTGACTTCAATGCCTCAGCAAGCTGGAATGCGGGTGCCGGCCCCGCGCCCGATTCCAACGGCGTCGGTCTTTTTACTACCGCGCCGACGATGCAGCCAAACGTAACCGCGGACCTTACGATCGCGGGACTTCGTTTTTCTGACGGCAGTTCTGGATACGATTTCACAAACTCCGGTGGCGCTGTGCTCACCCTTAACGGGGTTGATACGACCGGCTCCGGTGGCACTACGACCGCGAGTGCGACTGCTTTCCGCAACGACAATACGAGCGGCACCACTACAGTTGACGCTCCTTTGAACCTCGCGCCGTCCACAGGTATTTCCACAATCTATCAGGCCTCAGGAGATGGCAGTACATTGATCTTGAATGGCGACATTGGGCAGACCGGCACGGTGCATTTGAGCCTGAAGAACGGCACGATTCAACTTAACGGCAACAATTCCTTCACTAATGCAAGCATCGATGCGGCTGGCACGACCGTAGTTGTCGGTAACAACAACGGTTTGGGTGCAGGTACCTTTACTATTAACAGCACTTCGGCACTCCAGGCGGGCGGTGGAGCGCGCACGCTTCCCAACAGCGTGGTGGTCGGTGGCACCACCACGATTAGTGGAAGTAATGCCATTACCTTTAACGGTAGTGTTACGAGTTCAGGTTCCAGTAGCCGCACACTGACAGTTAGCAATACCGGTGGCGTTACATTCGGCGGCACGGTGAATCTTGAAGAATCAGGCGCGCCCGCGGGGCGGGCGTTCACAATTAATGGAACTTCGGCCGTCAACATGAACGGTACGGTGCAGGATGGCAGCGCTCAACCAGCCCTGCTGAAATACACCGGCTCAAATACTCTTACGCTCAATAATGCCAACACCTATTCCGGCGGCACCCAGGAGACGATCGCCGGTAGCACGATTGTCGCGGCTCACGACGGCGCGCTCGGGACAGGCAACATCAGCCTCACAACTACAGGGGTGACATTGACCCTGCAGGGCGGTTCGCTCAACGATTACATCAACAACAACGCCATTTTGAGCTTCGTCACCGGGGATACCGTGAATCTTAACTTTAGCGGTGTGGACGTGATTGGTGGTCTGACCGTGGACGGTGTTATGCAGGGCCCCGGCCTTTACGGTGCGGGTGGCACCAACCCGGACAGCGCGTTTACCGGGAATGGCTTCCTGCAGATTGTTCCCGAGCCGGGCACATGGCTGCTGCTTTGCCTGGGTGCCGGGTTGCTCGGTGGCGTGCAGAGACTTCGCCGCAAACACGTCTAAGGAATTACCTAAAACTTTCTCCTTAAGGTCTCCCCCGCTACTTGGCAGCAAGTAGCGGGGTTCTTGTTTTCCGTCTTCCTCCTTTCTGCCGCTGCCCCTGTAGAGGCAGCCGTGTCGGCTGCAAATCTATGTGAACCGCAGGCGGCACGCCTGCCTCTACAGTTTATGGAACAATTCGTCGGACAGATCGGAGAACACTTACCTGATGGAGCTGTGCAATTCGCGCCTCGCCCAACTCTCAACGAAAGGGCCGCTTGCCGGCCCGTTCTCTCAACTCTCAACTTCCTCAGTAAATATACGGCCGCGGAAGCTGGAAGGCGTTCTGGATCAGTTCCAGCTGCGGTTTGGCGCCTTCGGGCATCAGCACTTCCACCACGTCGAACCGGAAGAAAATATCCGGATTATCGAGCAACCGCAGCCAGGCCAGGCCGCCCTGCGCGATGCGCCGCTGCTGGTCCCGATGCACCGCTGTCAGCGGACGCCCGAAATCCTGGCTGCCACGCGTTTTGACTTCCACGAACACCAGCGTGTCTTGGTCGCGGCAAACGATGTCGATCTGGCCGCCGCGCCGCCCGCGAAAATCGCGATAGAGCACCTTGTAACCGTGCCGGCGTAAAAAGCGGCAGGCCAGTTTTTCGCCGAGCGCGCCACGCCGAATATGCTCAGGCTTAGGCTTGGGCGATTTCTTCGAGCGCCAGAAGCGGTTGCGCCACCGGCTCAAAAGAGCGGCGATGGATCGGACAGGGCCCGAATTCATGGAGCTTGGTGAGGTGCAGTTCTGTGCCGTAACCTTTGTGCCGGCTGAAACAGTATGCGGGGAATTCACAACAGAAGTCACGCATCATCCGGTCCCGCGTTACCTTGGCGATCACGCTCGCGGCGGCGATGGTCAGGCTGTAACAATCGCCGTCGATGATCGCCGTCTGCGGAAACGGAAACGGAAAAACCGGCAGCCCATCGAGCAGAACATGGTCGGGTGGCGGCCCGGCCAGCGCAGTGATGGCGATGCGCATCGCTTTGTGGCTCGCGCGCAAAATGTTGATCCGGTCGATCTCGACGGAATCGACCACACCGATGGCCCATTGGATCCCGGAATTAGAGATTAGTTCGCCGTAGATTTTTTCCCGCAGCTCGGGTGCGAGTTGTTTGGAATCGTTCAGCTTCCGGTGCCGGAATTTTTCGGGGAGAACGACCGCGGCAGCCACGACAGGTCCGGCCAGCGCGCCGCGGCCTGCTTCATCGATCCCGGCGATCCGCGCGATACCAGTGGCGCGCAGTTTCTTTTCGTGACGAAATCCGCAGCGCCGGCGCATCGCGCCACTTTATGCACAAATCGTCCGAGTGTTCACAACGAAAAATGGCAAGGGGTAATTGGGCGGCATCGGTGATAGCGTGGCGAAGTTCCAAATCCCAACCACCGGCCGCCTTCGGCGGAAGCGCCAAATCCCAAGCTCCAAACCCCAGGGAAACTTCAAATCCCAAGCTCCAAAATTCAAAAGAGAGGTAGGGACGCCGTCCGGCAGCCGCCGGAGCCGGCCGATCGGCGCAGCGCGCCGACCCTACCAGACGGAGGCCAATTCCCAACGCCGAATTAAAAGAGACGCGGCACCCGGACAGCTCCCTGGGTTTTGAAGGTTGAATCTTGGAGCTTCCCTGGTGCTTGGAGGTTGGAGCTTGGTGCTTCGCGCCTGGGTTTGATGCTCCGGGTAGGCGCGTTTATTCCCTGACAGCCGTCGCTTCCTTGCCTTTGCGGGTGCGCAGATAATTGAGCCGGGCGCGGCGTGCTTTGCCTGGTTGGTCTACTTCGACCTTGGCGATGCGCGGCGAATGGACCGGAAACCCGCGCTCCACCCCTTCCCCGTAGGAAATGCGGCGCACGGTGAATGTTTCGTTCAATCCACGGCCCTTGCGGCCGATGACGATTCCGGCGAAGATCTGGATCCGCTCCTTGTCCCCTTCCACCACACGCGTGTGCACACGCACGCTGTCACCGACCTTGAAGTTGTTCGCTTCGGTTTTCTGCTGTTCTTTTTCGATCGCGTCGATGATCCGGTTCATAAAGCTGCCCCTCGAATGTTACTTTGGCTCCGATAACGGGGCCGATATCTTCAGCGCGCGGGCGAAAAAATCAAATGAAACATGGAGGGGCAGCAAGCACCAAGTTCCAAGCACCAAATCCCAAGGAAGCTCCAAGCATCAAGCTTCAAATGAAGTGTTCGCGATCTCCCATTGTTGTTTGAAGATTGAAGTTTCCCTGGAGCTTGGATGTTGGAGCTTGGGGTTTCGCGCAGGGCATCTCTCTTCGTCGCACCGCATACTGGAAAATTTTGGCGTGTAAAAGAACGAACGATGGCTAAGTTGCACGCCCTGCGCGCCCGTAGCTCAACTGGATAGAGCGTCGGCCTCCGGAGCCGAAGGTTGTGGGTTCGACCCCCGCCGGGCGCAGTTGGGGCTTCGGGACTGCCCAACGCCGGTCGCCAATATCTGGATTGCCGCTCAGCGTTAGTTCAAAGTTTTGGCTATGATAGCTATGGCTATATCGGCGGCAATTGGGCCATCAGCCACAACACGATCCCAAACGTCTGTAACGACGAAGGCGACATTTACGAGCGTGAACGCTATAGCTCACCCAATCAGGACTTCCGCTCCCTCTTCAATTGCCCGCCGGGGGTCTATCAAGTCGACATCCTGGAGGCCGAGACGTTCATGAACGGGCCTAACCAGAGGCGCTGTCCTTAGGAGAGCATTCGGGCAAATCGCTAGTCGCTGCTGGAAAGCGACTTTTACTCAATCGAAAAGCTTGCTTTTGATGACGGTTCAAGTGCTCCGGTGCAAGGCCAAGAATGTCCGATATCATGACACGAGTGTCCTATTAATAGACATAATTTTGGACGGTAATACGTCCTCCACCTAGGTAAAGGCGTTTTGGTACCGCCGTTGCTAACTGGGATTGGCCATATGTTTCTGCAAAAAACCCTACACATGAGTCAGTCGCTGGAAGAGTGCAAGGCGCGCTTCTCCAACATTCAGTCATACTGTCGCCAGTCTCTGACGCGTACTGAGGCGACCGTGACATCTTCCAAAACGGTTAACTTCAGTTTTAGCGGACCACTGGGCTTTCAAGCTCACACGGCGCTTCTGGCGGTCGACACCGAGTCGTCCGACGAATGCGCGTTTGAATCGGCGGGCGGTAACATTGATGTGATGGGCCTGGTTGACCTCAGTGAGATCCGACCACACTGGACCGAGGTCACACTCATGGTGCATTACGACATCAAAAACAAGCTATTCGCATGGCTTGATCGGCGGTTGCACTTCGTCGACGCGTGCTTGAATTCGGAGCTCCGCAGTATCCGAGCACACTTCGAAGGAATTGCAGTGCCACGCGTCGTGCATTTGCCAATGCCACCGGTATTCGAAGCGTCTGCAATCTAGTGTTCAGCCATTTTATTTCTCTGCTAAGTCCGTTCGAATAAATCGAAGAACATGATCACACCTCTTGCTGAAATTGAAATCACCGCGACTAACGAATTCAGCGGCCCGGTTCACTTGGAGCGATTTCGGAGACCGGTCAGCTGCAAAGTTAAAGAAAACGTGCAGCGCTTCGATGCAATGCACGTCAATCTCGACGAACCAACCACGTCTCTCGAAACGGAGAAGGATCTGCCGCTTGGGCAGGCTTCGGCGCCGCTGCTCGATCCGGGGGTGCCATCGGACCTTGAATTAATGCATGGGATACAACGTAAAGATCCCAACGCTCTCTCCGAGCTTTATGACCGCTATAGTGGAATAATAAAAGCATTGGTTTTACGCGTAGTGAATAACGACGCGGAGGCGGATGATTTGCTGCAAGAAATATTTATGGAGATCTGGAATCAGGCCGGGAATTTCTCGGCTGGCAAAGGCAAGCCGCTGGGTTGGATGGTTACCTTAGCGCGCCGACGCGCCATCGACCGGCTAAGACAAAGACAAGCTTACGCCCGCGCCGGGGAGCGTCTGCAAAACGAGATTGACCAGCGACAAAAGGCGTGTGGGAACGATTCCACGGCCGAAATTAACCTCGGCGATAAACGCCAGTTGATTCGCAAGGTGCTCGACTTGCTACCCCATCCGCAAAAGCAGGCTGTCGAACTTGCATTTTTTTTAGGTATGAGTCAGCGTGAAATCGCCGCGAATACGAATACACCATTAGGGACAGTCAAGACCCGGCTTGAATTAGGACTAAAAAAAATATATGAAGAGCTCAAAGGGTTAAGAGATGAACTTTGAGGCGTTCCAAAGCTATTCGCGGCTTTATGTGATAGGCACCCTTGAGCCCGAGGAACTCGAAGAGTTCGAAGAAGCGCGAAAGCATTTTGGTCAGCAAGCCGAAGATTTTATCCGCGACTGCTATGCGTTGCATGAAGCCTTTGCCCTTAGCCTTAAGCCGGCCAAATCCTCAGCCTCTCTCAAAGATAGGTTAATGTCGATGGTGCGCGAAAAGCAGCGGCGTTAATCGCCGGAGTTTCCCGGTATCCATTGGTCCACCCAGACTAAAATTCCGCAGGTGAATGGCAGAAGCGTCGGCCCGTTTCTTCTGTCTCTGCACCGCAATCGACTTTGTCACAGCTCGATGGCGTAACGCTTCATTTTGTTATAAAGCGTCGGCCGCCCAATTCCGAGAAGCCGTGCCGCCTTCTTCTTGTTGCCGTGGCATCGCGCGAGCGCTTGCAAAATGGTCGCGCGCTCAACGTCATCGAGACTTAGCGCTCCATGCCACGGCTCAGTGCCACGCTCACTTTGTTGCAGCACCATTGGCAATTGCACTTCGGCCGGAAGTTCCTTTACGCCGATGAGATCTTGACGCGCCAACACGACTGCGTATTCCATCGCGTTTTGCAGCTCACGCACGTTGCCGGGCCACGTGTAGTCGAGCAGCTTTTCGAAAGCATCGGGCGCAATCGCCGGCTCCCGCTTTCCTAGTTGCTGCGCGAATTGTTTTACGAAAGAGGCGATGAGCGGCGGAATATCCTGCTTCCTATCACGAAGCGGCGGTACTTCGATCTGAAATGTGTTCAGCCGGTAATACAAATCCGGACGCAAGCGCTTTTCGGCTAACGCTTGAGCAATCGGTCGATTCGTCGCTGCGATCACGCGGAAATCAACTTTCAGCGTTTCTGTGCTTCCAAGTGGTCGGTATTCACGTTCCTGCAGCACACGGAGAAAACGTGTCTGCAGTTCGATCGGCATATCAGAGATTTCGTCCAGAAACAGGGTGCTCCCTCCTGCCTCACCAATCATTCCGGTGAAATCGTTGGTCGCGCCGGTGAAAGCACCTTTTACGTACCGAAAAGCTCTCCTTCGATCATGGCTTGCGGAAACGCCGCGCAATTGAGTTTTACCATCGGCTTGGCCGCGCGGCGGCTGCGATGGTGAATCATATTGGCAATCACTTCTTTGCCCACACCACTCTCGCCTGTGATGAGCACATTCGCTTCGGAAGGTGCCATGGCGTTGATTAACTCTTCGATTTCCTGCATCGGCTTGCTTTTGAAGACTGGAGTAAGCCGCGTCTCGGCAATCTCGAGACGCTTCTCCAACTGCGCCGTCTTTTCTCGAAGTTCCGCCGTCTCGCGAAGCAATGTCTGTTTTTCCAACGCTTTCTCGACCAGACTGAGCAATTCCTCCGGAGCGTATGGTTTGCTGATGAAATGATAAGCACCGCGCTTGATCGATTCGATCGCGTTGCTCAAAGAATCGTGCGCCGTCAGAATGATGACCGGCGTTTCTGGATGCTCGCTTTTGATTTGGTCGAGCATTTGGAATCCTTCTGCGTCAGGTAGTTGCAAATCGAGTAACACCAAGTCGGGCGATTTATTCTTCAATGCGCGCAAGCCTGTGGTCGCAGTTGCGGCCGTCTCCGTTTGATAACCGTGTCTGCCCAGAAGCGCCTCGAGTGTGAGAAGGATCGATCGCTGGTCGTCAACAATCAGGATTCGACGATTCTCCGTCATCATAATGACTGCTTGTGCTCCACCAGCGGCAACGGCATGCTTGTGAGCAGCGCCAACCCGGGCGGATCATCCCGAGCGCGCAATCCGCTGTTGTGGGCCTCGACAATAACGCGCATGAGATTTAGATCAAGATTGTAACAGCCCCAGCCGAACTTGTGAAGTGGCTCGCGATCCTAATTTTCCCGTGGAGGTTGAGCGCCTTTGGGTCCCCGAAGCACGAACACAAAAAATTACCCGAACGTATGGGGTGATTTCGCGCGAGGCCCTGGCGCTTCGTCCTTGACGGTCGAGGTGAGAGGTTGAGCATCTTCAGCGAAGGTTAAGTTTTCTATGGCGGCCCCCACCAAGCGTGCAGAGCGGGAACTGATCCGGGCCAAGGAAGCGCTGAAGCGGAGGACCGAGGAACTCGCCAACTCGCTCTTGGGAGATCTACGCGTGTTCCGGGTGATCGGAACTCTGGTGGGTATCAGCCTGATCTTCAGCGGTGTCTCCAGATTTATGCTTTCAATGGCCATCCGCAGGACAGGCGCTGCGGCAGCATAATTTTGGGAGCTCTCGCTCCGCGCGCGCTGCCGGCGAAAGCAGCCCCAGGGAGCGCCTGCGGCCCGTCAACAAACCGTTCAAGAATCGCAGGCGACACGCCTGCCGCTACAGCAGAATCGCAGGCGATCTACGCCAGCGCTTCGATCCGGTTGAGCAAATCCTTCTTGCTCGTCATTCCGGTAACTTGGTCGCGAAGCTGGCCATTCTTGAAAAGGAGCAGCGAAGGAATGGCCCGGATATTGTCACTTGGAGGAGAGGCTCTGGTTATCGTCCACGTTGACCTTGGCCACTTTGAGCGCGCCCGCTTTTTCCCTGGCGATTTCGTCGAGCAGCGGCGCAATCAGTTTGCATGGGCCGCACCATTCCGCCCAAAAATCGACCAGCACCGGCTTGTCGCTATGCACTACTTCCTGGTCAAAATTCGATTCGTTCAGATTAATCGTCTCTGAGTTTTCCATCAGGAAATGTAATTCAAGATTTGAATAATCAAAACGACCGCGGAGACACCAAGGAGAGCCCAGTAAAATACGCCGGGGACTTCCTCGAAAACCGGGCTGTCACCGGTGCTCGGGCTTGGACCCGCCTCGCTTGCCGCCGTCGTCATGATCGGTGCGGCGGGCGCGGAGCTCGCGGGCATGTCGATCAGCGGCTGGGTCTTTTTCATCTGCACCGCGGGACCGGCTGTCTTTACCGGATCCGGGAGCACTGTGATTCGTGCCGTTTCTTTTTTCAGGCTGGTCGCTGAAGGAGTGGCAGGCGCAGGTGCGGGCGCAGCGCTTGAGGCGGGCGCATTCGACTGACTTGGCGACGCGCCTGGCGGCGGCGGAATAAAACGCGGCGCCTGGACGGGTTTGCTCGGCGCGGGAGGGACCAATGTCCTGGCCATGGGAGGACGAGGAGCGCCTTCACGAGGCGGATTAGCGGGTGGGAGAGGCGCGCTCACGGGTGGACGCGTCGGTAAAGTGATTCGCACCGTGTCGCGCCCTTCACCGGCCTTCGCCGGTTGCGGCGGCGGAACCGCGATGCGGACCGTCTCTTTTTTTGGTTCAGTCGGCTCGGCCATGAGATTGTTAATGCAATTAAAGATTGCCCGAAAATGCCCGCTTTGTCACTGGTTAACTTAAAAAACAACCTCTTCGCAACCGGCGGAGCCGTGTAATCAATGGCGCAATTCGGAGGCATAGGGCAGGTGGAGCGCCCGCCCTACAATGATTGCTCAGGCGAGCAGATCGTAGCCGCGGCTTCCGGATATTCTTCGGCGCACGAATTCGCCCACGGGCGCCGCTTCTGACAGAACGACGCGCGCATCGACGTCCGGCGCGTCCGCTTCGGTCCGCGCAATAAGCGGTTGGTCTACCAGTAACTTCAATTCGCAGCCAATCTTTGCGGAGGCAATTTCGTGCGCGATCTTTTGCTGAAGGGACATCGCGGCCCGGTACCGGGCGTTTTTCGTTTTCGCGGGAACCTGCTCCTCCATCTTCGCGGCGCGCGAGCCCTCTTCCCGGGAATACTTGAAAATACCGAGTCGTTCGAATCGCGTACGCTCGATAAAATCCATGAGCGTTTCGAATTGCCGGTCTGTTTCTCCCGGGAAACCAGCGATAAACGTCGTGCGCAACGCCACGCCCGGAATTCCCGCGCGCAATCTGTCGATCAGATTCTCGATGTGTTCTCGCGACGTTTCCCGGCGCATTTGCGCCAGCATCGTTTCGTCGATGTGCTGAAGCGGGATATCGATGTAACGGGCGACCTTGTCGCATTGCGCGACGGTCTCGATTAATTCGTCGCTCCAGTGCGCCGGATGAGTGTAAAGAAGCCGCACCCAAAATTCGCCGTCGATCTCCTGTATTTCACGCAACAGTCCGGCAAGGGTCGGGCCACGCGAAGAATCGACCGCCTGCCGTGGCCCCGCCTTCTCGCTCCACAAGTCCATTCCGTAGTAGGTTGTATCCTGGCTGATCAAATTAATTTCGCGCACGCCTTCGGCGACGAGCCCGCGGAGTTCCGCCAGCACGGACTCGGGCGAACGGGAGCGATGTTTCCCGCGCATTTGCGGAATCACGCAAAAACTGCACGGATGATTGCACCCCTCGGCGATTTTTAGATAAGCCGAGTGAGCGGGCGTAAGTCGAAACCGCGGCGTATCGTAATCGGGAATGTAATGGGGACGCGCGGTGACAAAATCAAGAGGGCTCTGTTCATCGTGCGAAATAGAAGAAACGCCGAACGTCCAACGCCCAACGTCCAACGCCGAAGTCTGATTCGGCCCGGCGTTGCCTGCGTTGGGCGTTGGGCGTTCGACGTTGAGCGTTCGGCGTTTGCTTATGATTTTCTCAACAATCGCTCCCAATTCGCTCACCTGGTCCAGCCCGATAAAGGCATCTACCTCCGGCAGAGCTTCGCGCAATTCCCGCGCAAAGCGCTGCGACATGCAGCCGCTGACGATCAATTTTTGTTCCGGCCGCTTTTGCAGGCCGCGACGTTGATGCGCTTCAAGGATCGCGTTGATCGATTCTTCCTTGGCGGAATCGATAAACGCACAAGTGTTCACCACCAGAACGTCGGCTTCCTCCGCGCTCGAAGTGATTTGCATTCCTCGCTGCAACACACTTCCCAGCATGATCTCCGCGTCGACCAGGTTCTTCGCGCAGCCGAGGCTGATCATGCCGACCTTCGGCGGCTTTGGTGGCAGGCGTGTCGCCTGTTTCCATTCGGGGTTCGCAGCCGACACGGCTGCCTCTACAGAAGAATCATCTTCGCGCATGATCCCGGCCCGTTATTCGACGGTGACATCGCTGTCGCCTTCCGCGATCAGCTTTCCGTTTTTTCTGATCTGAATCGCGTCGCGATCCAGGACCCGCACGGCGATGTGTTGCCCGCTAAATTCCATTGCCCCGTCATCTGGAGAAATCCAACGCTCGAAAGGCGGTTTCTTTGTTCCGCTATCGACCACTACCTTGATGTAAGTTTTCTTGAGCGGCTTGATTGTTACGTGATTTGGCCCGCCTGATTCAGCGGCCTTCTCGGTCGCGCCGGCTTTCGCCAAATCCTCCGGGCGCACGGGTTCTGCTCGACGGATCACCGGCTCTTTTGGCGCCGGCGTGGAGATAGGCGCCGCGGTTGCCGCGCTGGCGAGGACAGGAGAATTGGCCGCAACGGGAGCAGCCGCCGTCGGAACGGCCGTTGGCAAAGGCACAACCTTCCTTGGCGTGTTTGCGGGCGCCACCGCATGCGGCGTCGCGCGAGGCCCGGTAATCACCGGCGGTTGCACGGGCGATGAGACTTCGGCTACGCCGATCCGTTCCTCTTTCCGCGGTGCGAGCCTTTGAATATTGAGAAACAATCTCATGAGGAGAAATCCGATGAGAATTGCCCCGACGGCGATAATCAGCGGCCACGACGACGAGCGACCCGTTCTGGGACGGCGAACCCGCGGAGCGCGCTCCCTTCGTGACACCGGCGCAGGTTCCTCCTGCAGGTAGGAATAACCGTCCACCGTCACTTGCGCGGGTGTCTCAAACATCTCCAGATAAGGACTCACGTCGACATCAAGAAACTTTCCATAAATGAGAAGAAAACCCTTCGCGTAGGCCAAACTGGGAAATCGCGAAAAATCGTCGGCCTCGATCTCCGCCAGACGCGACGGGCGGATCTTGGTCATCCGAGCGGCTTCGTCCAGAGTCAGGCCTCGAGCCATGCGGGCTTCCTGAAATTTTTTTCCGAGACCTTCGATGGACATGTTTTGGGGGCTTTCCGGCTAAACGGCGGCGTCAAGATCTACCAGAATCTCGCGCGGCTTTGCACCTTCGCCGGGACCCAAAATACCGCGCTGCTCGAGAATATCAACGATGCGCGCCGCGCGTGTGTAGCCGAGACGAAGCCGGCGCTGCAACAATGAGGTGGATGCGCGCTTTTCCTGGCGGATGATTTCGAGACATTTTTCCACAAGCTCTTCGTCTTCGTCGCTCACCTCCTCTGCGGGCGCCGCAGTGGATTCCAGTTTTTCATGCATGGTCGGGTCGAAAGCGGGGCGGCCCTGCCCGGAAACAAATTCTACGAGGCGCCGGATCTCTTCGTCGGTCACCAGGACGCCTTGAGCGCGGGTCAATCGCGAAGCGCTCGGCGGAAGATAAAGCATGTCTCCCTGGCCTAACAAACGGTCCGCGCCGTTCTCATCGAGAATCACCCGGCTATCGATCTTGCTCGCGACCTGAAAGGCAATCCGGCTTGGAATGTTGGCTTTGATCACGCCGGTGATGACGTCGGCCCGCGGCGTTTGAGTGGCGACAATCAAATGAATGCCGGCCGCGCGCGCCATTTGCGTGATCCGCGCAATCGCGCTCTCCACATCGGCCGGCGCCGTTTGCATCAAATCGGCCAGCTCGTCGATGACGACGACGAAATAAGGTAATTTGTCCGGGATCGGAATTTCAGCTTTTTCCGCTTCTGTAGTGGCAGCCGTGTCGGCTGCGTTTGAAGATTTTGCAGGCGACACGCCTGCCTCTACAGCATCAGCGTCATGCTTCTTTTTCACTGGTCGCCCGTTAAAACCAATGATGTTACGGACTCCAACCCGCGCGAAAAGTTTATAGCGCCGCTCCATTTCATCGATGAGCCAGCGCAAGGCGAGCAGCACTTTTTTGGGATCGGTCACGACGGGGAAGGCCAGATGAGGCAGCGAATTGTAAAGCTGCATCTCCACAACTTTGGGATCGATCATGATAAAACGCAGTTCTTCCGGTGTGAAACGGAAGAGCATGCTGGCGATGAGCGCGTTGATGCAGACGCTTTTGCCGCTGCCAGTCGTCCCGGCGACCAGTAAATGCGGCATTTGTCCCAGATCGGTGATGATGGCCTTGCCGTACACGTCTTTGCCCAGAGCGAGCGGGATTCGCGCGTGCGTTCTCGCTTCCTCCCAGTCCGGCGATTCCAACAGTTCCCGCAGCGTGACAGTCACTTTGCGCGTGTTCGCGAGCTCGATTCCCACCGTGTCCTTACCCGGGATCGGCGCGAGAATGTTGATCCGCTCAGCGCGAGTGGCCCGGGCCAGGTCGCGTTCGAGGCTGACGATTTTGTCCACCCGAACCCCCTTGGCCGGATAGACTTCGTAGCGCGTAATTGTCGGTCCTTTGGTAATGTCGCCCGCTGCGACCGCAATTCCGAATTGGCCGAGCGTTTCAATCAAAGTCTGCTGAACGCGTTGCAGCTCTGCCGGGTCGGCTCCGCCGCGCCCTTCGGGATCGTGTTCGGCGAGCAGGTCGAGCCCGGGGAGCGTGTAAGTTTTCGGGTCCCAGACCCGGCTCGTTAGGCCAGGCGTCGCCACCGCTCTTTTCCCGCCGCCGCGCAACTCGGCGAGCGACGGTTTCCTGCGTGGCGTCGCTGCGTCGCTTGGCAGCGCAGTGGTATCGACCACTTTCGGTTTCGGGCGATCGGCCAGTTCTTCAGGCGAAATGAATGTGGCTGCCGGTTCGGGCACCGCGGCACCCTTTTTCTTTAATCGTTTCTCAAGCTGGCGGCTTTGCTTTGCCAGCTCCTTTTGGCTGATCTCGAGCTGGCCTTTAAGATCCGATTTTCGCAGTTGCCGATGCAAACGCCATTCGTGCAATTTGGCGAAGGCCGCGCGTGTGCCCAATACCGTTTGCCTGACCAGATAAATCGGCCGCAGCCCGGTCATAAGAATTAACGTTGCAACGTAAACACCGGCGAGAAGAATGAGCGATCCGACTTTGCCCATGGAGCTGAGCAGCAGCGTTTTTCCAAAAAAGTAGCCGATCCAGCCGCCGGGACCGGGGATATTGAAAGCTGCTTTCCAACCCAGGAGATGGCGTGTCTGCAATTGCAACAGGCAGGCCCCGGACGCGATGAACAAAACCATCCACGGGAGGCGCCGCGTCACGCGTAAACTCGGGTGGAACAGTTTTGCGGCGCCGAAACCGAGCAGGATCGCCGCGAGCAAGTACGACGCGGCACCAATCATGAAGTAGCAAATACTTGCCAGGATTGCGCCGAACGGTCCGATGAAGTTCTGGGCCGGCCAGTTGGGCGGGGAGAGATAGCTCCACGGCACCCAGGACGGAAGATCCTTTGGATTGTACGAAACCAGCGCGAGAAAAGTTACAGTTCCGACGACAAGCAGAATGAGAGCGAAGACTTCGTTCCAGGCGTTGCTTTTTTTTGCGCTGCGTGCCACCGGCCAAGATAGTAATCCCGTGCTCGCGCCTTTCAATCCCTCTTACGAGTTACTCCTGCTCTTGCTCGTGATCGAACCCGCAATTGGATCAGAGTCGCGCTCCTGCTCCTGCTCATGATCATGCTCCTGCTCCTGATCGATCAGCGGAATTCGATCAGGATCATGAGCAGGATCAGGATCATGATGAGGACCAGGAGTCCGCTGCGCTTTCGCCTTGCGTTACCGGCTGCTCGCCCGTTAGTCTCCCTGCGCACTATGCGATTTCGTCTTGGGAAATGCGTCGCGATTCTGGGTGGCGCGGCGGGAATGCTGATCTTCTGTTCGTGCGAAAAACATCACGTAGGCGAAATGCCGGAGGTGCAGCGAGAACATCCCGATCTGGTTACCGGGTCGGGGGAGGCTCCGGCTGCGGGTTCGGAAACATCACCATCGCCCTCGCCGTCGGCCAAGCCGACACCGGGTGAGTATTTCCCGGGAACCTAGGACCGTTAGGCAAATAAGAACATGGCCAAAGCTCAATACCTGACTACGCCGCCGAAGATCGCCACCATGCCGCCCGGCGTGCCGTACATCGTTGGGAACGAGGCCGCAGAACGATTTTCGTATTACGGGATGAATTCCGTCCTGACCATTTTCATGACCACCTATCTCGTAAACAAGGTGGGTCATCTGGATGTAATGGCCCCGGCAAGAGCCGAAGCGTGGTATCACACTTTTGTTACATCGCTTTACCTGCTGCCAATTCTCGGCGCGGTTCTCGCCGATGCGATCTTCGGCAAATTCTGGGTCGTGTTTTGGCTGTCGATCGTTTACTGCGGGGGACATCTCACCCTGGCTCTGATGGGTTCCTCGGTCGCGCACGCGATTGAGCCGCGCTATCTTCTCGCGATCGGTCTTCTCTTGATCGCGCTCGGCGCCGGCGGAATTAAACCCTGCGTTTCAACAAACGTCGGCGATCAGTTCGGCGAATCGAACAAGCACTTACTGACTCGGGTGTTTAACTGGTTTTATTTTTCCATCAACGCCGGGTCCGCCATTTCGACGTTGCTCATTCCATGGCTCCTGGCGCCGGCAAGCGGGCTTCCAAACTGGCTCACGAATTTGTTGCCGACTTCCGTCTCAAATTTCCTGGTGAGTCCGCAACTGCACAGCCCGGACTTCGCATTTGGCCTTCCGGGCGTTTTCATGGCCATCGCCACGGTCATTTTCTGGATGGGACGCAAGAAATTTGTCCATATCCCGCCAGTTGGGCTGCGACCGTACGGACGCGAGATTTTCAGCAAGGAAACATTCAAGATCCTGCTCAACATTTTGCTGCCTGTCCCGTTTATGGCCATGTTTTGGGCTTTATGGCAGCAGAATTTTTCCTCATGGATCGTTCAAGCGCAGTCAATGGATCGACATCTCTTCGGGATTAACTGGCTGTCGTCGCAAATCCAGACCGTTAATCCGATTTTCATTCTGGTCATGCTGCCGCTCTTTTCCTATTTCCTTTATCCCGCCGTCGAGAAGCTGATTCCGCTGAGTCCGCTGCGGAAGATGGGCGCCGGATTATTTGTCGCTGCGGCATCGTTTTTTTTGGTGGCGATGATTCAAACGCGCATTGACGGCGGCGCGCGACCCAGCATCATCTGGCAGATTTGGGCGTTTGTGATCTTAACGGCCTCTGAAACGCTGGCCTCGCCGACTCACCTTGAGTTCTCCTACACGCAAGGACCAGTCAAGCTCAAGTCGCTTTGCATGTGTACCTATTTGCTCGCGATCTCACTCGGGAATGCTTTCACCGCCGGAGTCAATTTCTTCATCGAAAATCCGGACGGATCCGTGAAGCTGCAGGGAGCGAGTTACTTTATGTTCTTTTTCTGGATCATGCTGGGAACGGCGGTGCTGTTTGCCATCGTGACGCCGTTTTACAAGGGCCGGACGTATCTGCAGGATCAAACGAAGGTTACCGGTGACGCGGAGCCGGCGGTGGGATTTGCGGTTCAACCGGAGTCATAGCATCAAAATGAAAAGAACGGTTCTCGCAGCGATGCTTTTTGTGCTGCTATCGATCCCCGTGGCCAACGCGAATCCCAAGGACGACGCGTTCGAGAAAATCGCCAGGGATTATGTGGAAGGGTATCTCGCCGAGCATCCCGAACGGGCCACCGAGCTTGGCGACCATCGTTTTGACGATCAACTGAGCGATTACTCGGCCGCCACGCGAACCCGGCAGCTGGCCCGGGCAAAACAGTTTCGCGAAGAGCTAAAAAAATTCGACGATTACACTCAGCTAACGGGCCCGAATCGGGTGGATGTCCGCATCCTGCGCGACAACGTCGATAACGAAATCTTCCAGTTGGAAGAGTTGAAGGAACCCGATTGGAACCCATTGGTTTACACTCAGAGCCTCGCCGACAGCCTTTATCTCATTGTCGCACGCGAATTCGACACGCCGGAAAATCGCATTCCGAACCTGCGCAAACGCATGGAAGCGATCCCGCTTGTGATCGAGGAAGCCGAGAAAAATCTGCAGCATCCGCCGCGTATCCACACGGAGACGGCGATCGAACAGACCGAAGGCGCAATCAAACTGGTGCGCGAGGGGCTCTCACCGCTTCTGGATCGGGCGCCGCAAATGAAGAAAGATCTCGCGCCGGTCCAGGAAAAAACAGCGAAGGCGTTGGAGGCCTACAAGAAGTGGTTGCAAAACGATCTGCTTAAACGTTCCGACGGCAACTTCCGCCTCGGCGCTGAGAAGTACCGTAAGAAATTGCATTTCGCGCTCGCCTCGGACCTGTCGATGGAAGAAATCATGAAACGGGCGCAAACCGATCTGCATCAAACGCAGGACGCTCTTTATGAAACGGCGCTTCCGCTTTACAAAAAATATTTTCCGAAGGCCGATCAGGCAGCGCTCAACGACAAAAAGAAAGTCACGACTGCGGTCTTGAACAAGCTGGCCGAGCAGCGCCCGGACGACAACACGATCGTCGGGTTCTGCCAGAAGGTGGTCAGCGAGGCGACTAATTTTGTAAAGTCACACAACCTTGTCACCGTCCCGAACACACCGCTCGATGTGATTATCATGCCCGAATTCAAGCGGGGCGCGGCGGTTGCGTATTGCGACGCCGCGGGGCCGCTTGAGAAGCACGGCAAGACGTTTTTCGCCGTGGCGCCGACGCCTGACGATTGGTCGAAGGAACGAAAGGAATCTTTTTTCCGCGAATATAACAATTACATGATCCGCGATCTTACGGTGCACGAGGCGATGCCCGGGCATTATCTCCAGCTTGCTCATGCCAACGAGTTTCACGCTCCGACCCTGGTGCGCGCGATTTTCGAGAGCGGCACGTTCATCGAAGGCTGGGCGGTTTACTGCGAGCAGATGATGGCCCAGCAGGGCTATGGCGGACCCGATGTGAAAATGCAGCAGCTAAAGATGCGGCTGCGCGTCGATTGCAACGCCATTCTCGATCAGAGTATCCACGCTGGAAACATGACCGAAAAGGAAGCAATGGATTTAATGATGAAGGAAGGATACCAGCAGGAGGGCGAGGCGGTTGCGAAATGGAAACGCGCCCAGCTCACCTCCGCGCAGCTCTCCACCTACTTTGTCGGAGTGAGCGAGCATCTCGATCTCCGCGCGGCTGCGGAAAAGAAGCTGGGCAAGGATTTCGATCTGGAGAAGTACAACGACCAGGTGATTTCATACGGCAGCCCGCCGGTAAAATACGTCCGCGAATTGATGGGGCTGTGAGATTGTAGGGCGTTCGCCGCGGCGAACGCCCTACAATTTGATCGTATCATGCCGAACCTGGTCACATGGCTGCGCGAGAAGGACGTGAAATGGTTTCAACCGTTTTTCGCAAAGCACCCCGGCCTTCGCATTTGCAACGTCCGGGAAAATACCGTGGTCCTGGAAGAAATGGAGGGCTTGCTTTTGACCGGAGGCTCCGATATCGCTCCGGAATTTCTTCGGCAGGAGGTTGTTGATCCCGGCGTGCTTGAGAAAGATGTCGACCCGGAACGGGACCGCTGGGAATTCGAAGCCCTCGAGCTGGCGATCGCGCAGGGGATCCCGATCCTGGCTATTTGCAAAGGCCTGCAGGTTCTTAATGTAGCGCTCGGCGGCACGCTCAAACTCGACATTCAAGGCCACAACCTGCCGGAACAAAAAGAGCGCGACATCCAGCCGCTGCGGCACGATGTCCGGGCGCAGCATCGGTTTGAGAAAGTGAACAGCCTGCATCATCAGGCGATTGACCGGTTGGGCAACGAGCTGGAGATCGAAGCCTGGTGCGCCGCCGACGATATCATCGAACAGGTCCGGCTGCGCGATCATCCGTTTGCCGTGGGAGTGCAATATCATCCGGAACGCGGAAAGATTTACGACGGACTATTCGAGGATTTCTTTTCGCATGTAAGAAATCTGTTGAATCGTTAGACTCGAAAGACGGAACCATGTAACCATATAACGGTTTAACGAATCACGTTTCTGTCATGTCCACGCCGCAAAATACCATCGCCATCGTTTACGATTACGATCAAACGCTCAGTCCCAGTTACATGCAGGACGAGGTGCTCTTTCCCCGGTTTGGAATTGATGGCGGAAAGTTTTGGAAACGTTGCACCGAGCTCGTGCGCGAGGGGAACTACGATAACGAGCTCGCTTACATGAAAGTGCTCCTCGACACGCTCGGCATGGACAGGCCGACCAATGCGGAGCTGGAAAAGCTTGGCGCGAATTTGAATTTTTACAAAGGACTTCCAGAGATGTTCGAGGAGTTCCGCGACGGCCTGTTAAGCGCGGAACACAAAGCACATGGCGTTACCGTCGAGCATTACATCATCTCATCGGGCCTGAAGGTGCTGCTCGATGGAAGCCGCCTTCAGCCCTACGTGCGGGCCATCTTCGGCTGCGAATTTGCCGAGGACGAACAGGGTCGAATCACGTTTCCGAAGCGCGTCATCAGTCACACGCAGAAGACGCAGTTTTTGTTTCGAATTAACAAGGGCCTGCTCGACATGGCGCAGGACGTCAACGATCACATGGAGCAGGATATCCGTCCGGTGCCGTTCCTGAACATGATTTACGTCGGTGACGGCCCCACCGACGTCCCCTGCTTCACAGTAATGAAGAAAAACGGCGGGCAGGCCATCGCCGTTTATAATCCTGACGATCCGCAGCGTGCCGGTTTTAAAAAGTGTTACCAGCTTTCGACCCATGCGGACCGGGTCAAACACATCGCGCCGTCGGATTATCGGCCGAACACGCACCTGCGCATGCTGCTCGAACAAATGGTGGAAGAAATTGCCGACCGTATCGTCGAACAGCGCAAGACCGCGATCGAGACCGGCACCGTCCACGCGCCGAAACACTGACGTGGCACCGGCATCTTGCCGATGACTCATGGGTTGGCCTCCGGCTCGGAGAGAAGCCCATGCCACAGCCGTCCGTCGATTTTCCGCAAGCGGGGAAAGCGAACAGAATAAGTCGGACATCTCGGAGAGATGTCCCTGCCTGCGGTCAGACGCCTTACAGAGGCGTGGCTGCAGGCGCAATTTTCCGGCGGTGGTGGGGTACCCCCCTGTGAAAACTAATTGCCTGTTGGCGGCCGAGGGACGCTCGATTGCATCATTTGTCTGACAGCTTGTCCCTTGAGCGTCTCCACGTTTACGTTGTCATTAACGACTCTGCCCTTGTCGTCGACTTCGACCCAGCGATCGCCGCCAATGTGCGTTCCTGTCTGCGCCGGGACATACACCAAATGCGTTTTCGTCGCGACCTTATCCTTTTTTAAATCGAAGTTGAGCGTTGCCGGTTTACCCGAACGCGCACTCGCATTTAGAATCGATGCTTTGACCGTTCCTTTAACGATCAGGGTCACTTTGTAGGATATTCCGAGCGCCATCCGATCTGAAAAATAATGGCCACGAGCGTCCGTCTTAACGGTCTTGGAGAATGTTCCGGTTCTTGCTTCAATCTTAACGTCCGCTCCTTTTATGGGATGCCCGCTGGCATCTTTCACAATACCTTCAAGCGCGGGAGTTCCAGCGAACGCGACCGAACTCAATAGGAAAAAACAGATAGTGGTGAGTTTCATAGTTCCTCGATTTCTGGATCAATGGAACCATCTTTCCGCGCAGCAAAGCAAGGACTTTTAATCCACAAAATCCAATAAAGATGGGGTTAAACACAGGCCGCCGCTTTTTTCGCGGGGAGACTCGACGTGGCATCGGCATCTTGTCGATAAGTCATGGGCTGGAAGCCCATGCCACAACCTCACACGCCGCGCTGCGTGGGCGACCAGATGAACTTGTGCATCTGGAGCTGAAAACGGACGTCCAGCTTGTCGGCCAGGATCCATTCCACGATCTGGCGGGGATCGATTCGGCCGAAAATCGGCGAGAAGAGAACCGCGCGACAACGCTTGACCAAATCAAAGCGTTGCACCTTGTCGCGGGACCATTCGTAATCTTCCCGCGAGCCCATTACGAATTTTACTTCGTCACCCGCCGTAAGATGATCGAGGTTCGACCAGAGGTTTTTGCCGGCTTCATCGCTGCCCGGCGTTTTCAGGTCCATGATCCGATGAACACGCGGATCGACCGCCGAAATATCGTGCGCGCCGCTCGTTTCTAGCAGCACCGTATGTCCCGCGTCGCACAGCATCGACATCAACGGCAGCACATTTTTTTGCAGAAGCGGTTCGCCGCCGGTGATCTCGACCAGTGGACATTGAAAGGTCGCAACACGATCCATGATCTCCGGCAACGACATTTTTTCTCCTTCGTAAAATGCGTATTCGGTGTCGCAGTAACTACAGCGCAAATCGCAGAAAGTCAGCCGGACAAAAACGCAACGTTCTCCCGCCCAGGTGCTCTCTCCCTGGATGGACTCGTAGATCTCGTTAATGGTGAGCGTCTGTTCGCGGTTTGCCATTGGTTTGTAGGGCGTCTGTTTCAGACGCCAGCGGTAATAGCCATCTCACAGAGACGGCCTACAATACCACGCAAAATATGGTCCCGCGCAGCAATTGGGCGTTGAACGTTACGCTTTCTGTCTTGAGAGTTCCAGCGCTGTGAATAACCGGATCGACAACTGCTTCGCGCAATTGCGCTCGGGCAAACGCAAAGGATTTATTCCCTACATTTGCGCGGGCGATCCGACGCTCGAGACAACCGTTGATCTGGCGCTGGCACTGGAAAAAGCCGGCGCCGATCTTCTCGAGCTGGGCCTGCCCTTCTCCGATCCGCTGGCCGACGGCATCGTGAATCAGCTTGCAGCCCAGCGCGCCCTGGCTGGCGGCGCCACCGTTCACGGCGTCCTCGATTGCGTCTCCGAAATCCGTCGCCGCTCGCAAATTCCAATTGTCCTCTACACTTATCTGAACCCCATCTTTCAAGTCGGGCTCGACCGCTTTCACAGCGAAGCGAAGGCTGCCGGTGTGGATGGACTGCTCATCCTTGACCTGCCGCCAGAGGAAGACGCGAAGGTCAGCAAACTTGACTGCTTAAAGCAGTCAAGTTTGAAAGCCGAGAATCATCGTGCCACCGATGTTGACAGTGTGTTTCACATTCGATTGATTGCGCCGACAACTTCACCCGAGCGCGTCGCGAAAATTGCGGCGACTGCGCAAGGCTTTCTTTATTACGTCTCGCGGGAAGGTGTGACGGGCGCGCGGGACAAGGTGGCTTCTTCGTTAGCCGAAAAAATCGCGGCGCTTCGAAAATTATCGGATCTCCCGATTGCGGTCGGCTTTGGGATTTCAAATGCCGAGCAGGCTCGCGAAGTCGCTCGTTCTGCCGATGCGGTTGTCGTCGGCAGCGCGATTGTGGATTTGATCGCGAAGTACGGGAACAAAGCGGAATTGCCCGAGAAGATCGGTGCGTTTGCGCGAGAGTTAGCCGGCGCAATCAAATCGGTCTGAAGCTGGAGGGCGCTGCGCCGTCAGCGCCTATGAATTGGGACACGACCCGCCTTCGCCAAGGCTACGGTGCGACAAGCGGCGCGTGTCCCTCCATTTCTTAGTCCGATCCGCACTTGCGCGTCGCTTCGGCGAAGTTCGAGCGTTTCCGAAGTAGCGAAGCGAGATAATGGTCGACGACTGGCACGTCGTTGATGCGCGAAAGATTCTCCGGGTGCTGAAGCCGCGAGAAAATCGCGTGCGCGATTTTGTTCCGCGGCACGGTTTTCTCGCCATAACCGGCCGGAATGTTGCTCGACCAGTAGCGGACATATTCCATTCCGAAATGGCTTTCTGTTCCCATGAAAATACAGGAGTGCCCGTGTTCGTTTCGGCCAACGCTCCGGGACCAGAAAATTTTCATAAAATCACCCGGGCGCGCCTCTGTGAAATCATCGAAGTTTGGGCCGAGCCCGATCTCGTGAAAGAGGCGTGCGGTGCCTGGGCCGTTGGCGTTCCAGCGGCCCCAGATGCCTTCTCCATCGCGCTGGTTACGAATCATGAGTTGTTCGAGCGTGGCGAAATCGAGATGAAGCCGTCCGCGCGCGCGCAAGGCCTCGATGGTCCTGATGAAGACGAGATAGGTTGCTCCCGAGCAAAAACTCGGTGACGCTGCCGACGGCAAAAGGAAAAACTTTCCCGATTCAAAATGAGCGGCGGATTGCAGGCGGATATTCGCAAAATGCGAAGTCGAATAACGCCCGCCTCGCGGCATTTTTCTTACCTGTTCTAGAACAAGCGCATTGAGGTCTTCGGCAAAAACCCGGACTGCGCTAAATGCCAGAAGAACGGCACATGAAAACCCGATTACCCTGGACACGGACAAACAAGTAAGCATCGAATCCCCGAAGAGCAACGCCTGCCCTTGGATTTGCGACCAAGCTGTGCTAAACGAAAAACATGCTGCGCTTCATTAAAATGAACGGCGCCGGAAACGATTTTGTCATGGTCGACAACCGGGCGGGCGACGTGCGTTTGAGCCCCGGGCAAATCGCGCGGATTTGCGATCGCCATCGCGGTGTGGGCGCGGACGGAATTTTGTTGCTGGAAAAAGCGGATAACGGCGCGGATTTCCGAATGCGCTATTTCAATCGCGACGGCGGCGAGGCCGAAATGTGCGGGAACGGCGCGCGCTGTTTCGCGCGATTTGCCAATAAAGTTGCCGGCGGCCGCGAGAAGATTTCGTTCGAGACGCCGGCAGGGGTAATTGGCGCAGAGCTTCGTGACGGGCTGGTCACGTTGCGAATGAGCGAGCCGAAAGACTTGCGGCTCGGGATCGAGTTGGATGTCGCTGGAAACAAGGAGCATGTGCACTTCATCAACAGTGGGGTGCCGCATGCAGTCGTACCGGTGGCACGAGTAGAAGGGGTTGATGTCCGCGCCAGGGGCGCGGCCATTCGGCGGCACGAACTGTTTTCACCGAGTGGCGCGAACGTAAATTTCATGGAAAAACGCGGCCCAAAAAAAGTTGCTCTGCGCACTTATGAACGGGGCGTCGAAGACGAAACGCTGGCGTGCGGGACCGGCGTCGTGGCCAGCGCTTTGATCTTTGCCGCGACAGACAAGGTGGACGGACCCATCAGCGTCATCGTGCGCAGCGGAAGCGAGTTAAGCGTCGGCTTCGAGCGAGCGGGAGATGGATTTCGCAATGTTACGCTCACGGGGCCTGCGGAATTTGTGTTCGAAGGGACCATGGAGATCTAGAAAAAAAGTGCGACGGTCATAGACCGCCGCTACAGCAAAGCAATGTTTCACGGTACCTTCACTGCTCTGGTTACTCCCTTTCGCAACGGCGCGATCGATCTTTCGGCGCTGGAAAAATTGATCGAGCAGCAGATCGCCGCCGGAATCACCGGCATCGTCGCGGTCGGTACCACGGGTGAATCGCCGACGCTCACACATGAGGAACGGGAAAAAGTCATTCAAACTGCGGTGAAAGTTGCAAATGGCAGGTGCCAGGTCCTTGCGGGGACCGGTTCCTACTCGACCCGCGACGCAATCGAAGCGACCAGGGCGGCTGAAAAAACCGGCGTCGATGGAGTGTTAGTGGTCTCGCCATATTACAACAAGCCGAGCCAGGAAGGGCTCTTCCGCCATTTTCAGGCGATTGCTCAAGCCACGCCGCTATCGATCCTGCTCTATAATATACCCGGCCGATGCGGCGTGGATATCGGTCCTGAGACAGTGGCCCGACTTGCGGAATCGTGTCGCACGATCGTTTCGATCAAGGAAGCCGGCGGCAATGTCGAGCGGGTAAGCGAATTGCGACGGCGCCTGCCGGATTCATTTACCATCTTGAGCGGCGACGATTCACTGACTCTGCCATTCATGTCGGTCGGCGCGGCCGGCGTGGTCAGTGTGGCTTCGAATTTATTTCCGGCGGAGATTTGTGCACTGGTTCGCGCTTATGAAGCGGGCGATGCGAAAACGGCGGAGAAGTTGCATCGGCGATTGTTCCCGCTTTTCAAAGATCTGTTCATCGAGCCGAACCCGGTGCCAGTAAAAGCGGCGCTTGGCTGGCGCGGGGCGATGTCGGGGGAGGTTCGCCTGCCTTTGTGCGAAATGAGCGAGGCCAATCAAGCGCGCCTGCGCAAAACGCTGGAACAATTCGAGCGGGGCAAGTAAGGCCGCGCTTCTGTCGCGCGCGAAGCGTTTTCTCTGGGGAGCACAGGCTGCCAGCCTGTCGTTGGCGGCAGGCTGCCGCCAGCAATTCTCCCCGCGCCGCGAGTTCGAACTCCGAACAGATGCGTTCGGCAAGCTGCCGAACGCTACAGGCTGGCAGCCTGTGCTCCCCAGAACCCAAACCAGAGGGGCCGCCAGCCGGGGCGGGCGCCACCTCTTTCTTGCAAACGTCGGAGGCAGGCTGAGAGTTTCGCCGCCATGAAGGAATCTCGCGTTCGCGTGCTGCTTGTTGGATCGGCCGGCCGCATGGGGAAAACGATTGCCGATGTCGCCAGGCAACATCCGGATATCGATATCGTGGCCTCATGCGATGTGGGCGATCCGCTTGAGCCGGCGATTTCGCACGCCAACGTCGTGATCGATTTCAGTCACGCCGGCGCGATCGGCGAAATTTGTCGCGTCGCGTCGCAACATAAACAGCCAGTGGTCATCGGCACGACCGGGCATTCGACGGAGCAACTTCGCCAGATCGAAAAATGCGCCGAATCGGTCCCGGTAGTTCTTGCATCCAATTTCAGCGTTGGAGTGAATGCTCTCTTCTGGCTTACGCGCAAAGCGGCGAAAATGCTCGGGCCGGAGTTCGATATCGAGATCGTCGAGATGCATCACCGTATGAAAAAGGACGCGCCAAGCGGGACGGCCAAGACATTGGCGGAGATTTTAAAAGAGGCGCGAAAGATCGGCAATATCCGCCATGGACGGGAAGGCAATGTTGGCGAGCGCGCCGGCGACGAGATCGGCATTCATTCTATTCGTGGCGGCGACGTGGTTGGCGATCACACCGTGATCTTCGCCGGGGCGGGCGAACGCCTCGAGCTGACACATCGAGCGAGCCGTCGCGAAACATTTGCGCATGGCGCCTTGCGCGCCGCGCAATGGATCATCGGAAAACCGCCCGGGCTCTACACGATGGGAGATGTGCTGGGACTTTGAATTTGTAGCGGCGCTCTATGAGCGTCGGAAGAATTAATGCGACGGTCATAGACCGCCGCTACAGATGAATAAGTTGCGGCGACGTGAAATATGAGAACGGGTGTTGCGCTTGGATCCAATCTCGGTGATCGCCTCACCAATTTGCGCGCTGCGCTAAAAGCAATCGTGACCCTGGACGGCGTCATGCCGCCGGTTCTGGCGTCGCCCGTTTATGAGACCGAGCCGGTCGATTGTGAGCCCGGAGCCGGAAAATTCCTGAATGCGGTCATCGAGTTCGATTACAGGAGTGATCCGGGGGAATTGCTCGGGAAGCTGGCGCAAATCGAGGAGTCGCTGGGCAGGGAGCGTCATCCTGTTCGGAATGTCTCGCGTCGAATCGATATCGACCTTCTTTACTGCGGAACGCTGGAGATCGACAATGAAACGTTGCGCCTGCCACATCCGCGTATGCCCCGGCGACGATTCGTTCTTCAACCGCTGGCGGATATTCGGCCGGAATTGGTCCTGCCCGGACAGACAAAAACTGTGGGCGAGCTGCTCGCGCAGCTCGATGAATCGAGTAAAGTGGTGCGCCTGGACGGAAACAACTGGCTGCTTCCATGAAAGACTTTCGCGAGATGAAAAAGCGAGGTGAGAAAATCACCGCGCTGACCGCTTACGATTATCCGACGGCGCGGTTGTTGGATGAGAGCGGGATCGACATCATCCTGGTCGGCGATTCGCTGGGTATGGTCGTGCTCGGTTACGACGATACAACACAGGTAACGCTCGATGAGATGTTGCATCACACTCGCGCGGTGGCCCGCGGAGTGAAGCGGGCGTTGCTGGTGGCCGATATGCCGATTCATTCCTATGAGACTCCGGAAATGGCGTTGGCGACGGCGAAACGGCTCGTCGATGCGGGCGCGCAGGCGGTGAAGCTCGAGGGAGGCGCCAGTCACGTCGCCCAGATCGAGGCGATCACGCGGGCCGGGATCCCGTTCATGGCGCATATCGGCATGCTGCCTCAAAGCGTTCGCCAGGAAGGCGGCTACAAGGTGAAAGGCAAGACGCAACCGGAAGCTGATGCGCTCATTGAGGATGCGCGCGCCGTGGAAAATGCCGGCGCATTTTCCGTCGTCCTCGAAATCGTGACTGCCGATCTCGCCCGGCTCATCACAGCGGCGATCGGCATTCCCACTATCGGGATCGGGTCCGGCGAGCATTGCGACGGCCAAATTTTGGTCACGCACGATCTGATCGGGCTGTTCCCGTGGTTCACCCCGAAGTTTGTGTCACCGGAAGCGCGCGTAGCCGATGAGATCCGGAACGCAGCCCGGGCATTCATAGAACGAACGCGCGGCGGAAGCGCGTTGTCTAATCGAAACAACCAGTTGCAGGCGGGATGAGAGTTTCCGATTTCCAGGATATCGACGACATCGAGCATGAGGCACTTCTGACCGGCAGCCAGCAGCGCAGCTGGATTTGGTTCGGGTTGCTTGTTTCGTTGTCTCTGCACGTTGCGCTTTGCGCCTATTTTTACCGTACCCGCTTCGAGCCGGCTGTGGCGATGATGTACCAAGGCAGGGAAACTCCCCTGTTTCATGTCAAGCGGGTCGACCTGAAAGAGCAGGACCTGGACAAAGCCAGCATGGATCAAACGAACGCGGCGGCAAAGCCCGAGCCGGACAAGACCGACGTGCAGTTGCCCAAGGAAAAGAAATCGTTCGAGAAACTACTGGAAGACGTCCGGGCCAGCTCTGCGATGCCGGACGATGTGCGCGATGCGTTGCCGGACCAGCCCAAAGTGGAGCAGACCAACGTGAATTCCGTTATCAATGAGATCGAGCGTACGACCGACCAGAGTCTATCGAGCGATCCGAACGCGACCCGCCCGCAATCTTTATTGAGCGACAGCGCTGTCTCGGGCCGGCCCCAACCGGCGCTGAGCGGGACGGAGCTGGCGACGAGCACGATCATCAAGAGGCCGAATAATTTCACCAGCAGAATCCCCGGAGACAGCGCCGGTCCGAACAAGAAGGGAGCGCCCGGTTTCAGCGACATCGATCAGCTTCTGTCGCAGAAAGGGCCGTTGGGATCGGGAACGCAAATTCGGATGCCGGACGACCAGTTGTTTGGGTTCGACAGCGCGGAGCTGCGGCCCTCGGAGATTTTGCAAAAGCTTGTTATGCTGCTGAAGCGGAACCCGAAAGCGACATTTACGATCGAAGGCTATACCGATTCGATCGGGACGGACGAATACAATCTCGACTTGAGCCAGCGTCGCGCCGACAGCGTGAAGCAATATTTGGTGGGCTTGCTCGGAATCGACCCGGCGCAGATCGAGACGCGCGGTTACGGGGCAAGGCGGTTTCTGGTTCCGCCGCGTCCGTTCGCGCTGAATGCTTCGCAAGCGGACCTGGACACGGAGATCCAGCGCCAGCGTCTGAACCGCCGGGTCGTGATCGTGGTAAACACGAACGAGAAACGGTAGGGAGTGATCGATTGCGGAGTGCGGAGTGTGGAGTGTGGAGTGTGGATTGCCAAATCCTCGATCAGGTAGGGACGCACCTCCGGGGCGTCTGTGATATTCGGGATCGCATTGACGGAGAAGAAGAGAATTAGTCGGACATCTCGGAGAGATGTCCCTACCAGTTTGTGATCCACTGATTTCGATCGGCCGCGCTTCCGCTTGTTGTGCCGCCGGTGCTCCACAGATCAAAGGTTGGATTGTAACCCGCTGCGGAGCCGGCATTTGGATTTGCATCTGGATCTTTGAAGTCGAATACCCGTAGCTGTTCCCGAACGGGTCGCTTATAGAAGTGACTTTGTTCGAGGAGCTGACAGGCGTCGAACGGGTTTGCCTTCGCCAGCATTTGCGGCTTGAACGAAATATATGTCTTCGTCGCGGTAGAACTCCCATCGTGTGTGGTGTCTCCCGTTAGGGCCTTGTATAGATCTAGCGTTGCATTGGCGTAACTCCCGTTAACCGGATCGTTGTTAACGGGCCCCGTCGCTGCTAGCGAAACCGTGTTTGTGCGTCGCTCGGGTAAACCCCGTTATCGGCCTTGTAACTTTCGCACGCGGCGGATATGGCGGCGATTTCCGTTTCGGCGCGGGAACGCGCGCCTTTTTTCTGCACGTAGCCGGTGGTGCTCAGAATCAATCCGGCCAGGATGATGATGACAGTAATGACGACGAGCAGTTCGATGAGGGTGAACGCAGCTGCGCCTTCGGCGCGAAATGACGAATGACGAATGGCGAATGACGAAGGAATTTTAAAATGACGAGTGTTGAAGAGTTCCCGGTTTGAGTTCGTCATTAATTTGGCATTCGTCATTCGTGCTTTGTCATTTCCGCCTTTAGCGGATCACGTTTGCTCCTGCAAACCGCTGATGATGCTGATCAGCGGCATGAACAGTGCGATCACGATCGTTCCCACGATGAGCGCGAGGAAAACGATCATGATCGGCTCGAGCGCCGCGGTCATCGCGGCCACGGAATTATCGACTTCGTCGTCGTAAACATCGGCGACTTTCAAAAGCATATCGGGCAGTTGACCTGTTTCCTCGCCGACGTCGATCATGCTGATGACCATTGGCGGAAAGGCGCCGCTTGCCTCGAGCGGTTGCACGATCGATTCGCCTTCCTTCACCCTGTCGTGCACTTTGCTGATCGCGTCTGCGATGACCGTGTTGCCGGCGGTGTCCCGGGTTATATGGAGCGCCTGTAAAATCGGCACACCGCTGGTGACCAGCGTCCCAAGCGTGCGCGAGAAACGAGAGATCGCGGTTTTCCGAATCACATCTCCAAAAAGAGGAAGGCGAAGTTTTACCCGGTCGATGGTCAACCTCCCGCGCGTTGTTCGGTTGGCAAACTTGTATCCGGCGACAAGCGCGATGATCGCTCCGAGCAAAACCAGCCAGTGGCCCTGCACAAACCGGCTCGTGCCGATGACGAAGCGCGTAACCGTTGGCAACGGTTTGTCGCCGAGCATGTCGTGAAAGATCGCCTCGAACTTCGGCACGATGAACACGAGCAGAAAGCTCAGAATAACGATGGCGAGCATCACCACAATGAGCGGATAGACCATCGCGGCGATGACCTTGTTTTTAATTTTTGCGGCTTTTTCCTGAAATTCAGCCAACCGGCCCAGCACCAGTTCAAGCACGCCACCGAGCTCGCCCGCTTTCACCATGTTGACATACAGGTTGTTAAAAATGCGCGGATGCTGCGCCAGGCTCTCCGAGAATGTGCCGCCCCCTTGGACGCCGTCGGCGAGCTTGTTGATCGTCCTTTTCAGAACCGGGTCACGTTCCTGCTTGGCTAAAACGTTGAGGCCGCGCAACAACGGCAAACCGGAGTCGACCAGTGTCGCCAGCTGGCGCGTAAAGATCATCAAGATCTTCGGCTTTACGGTCTTTCGCTGGAAAAGCGTGATTTCCTTGCTGGCCAGACCGGTCCGCGCGGGGCGCGCGGTTTTCGCCGCCTTTCGGGCCGCCTTGCCATCGGGACCGCCGCCTTTGCCTTCCTCATAGACACTGGTCGGGAAATAGCCCGCCTGGCGAAGTTGACCGATGGCCTCGTTGGTCGATCCGGCTTCAACCAGGCCTGTCGATTCCTGCCCGCGAGCATCGAGAGCTACGTAAGTGTAACGCGGCATAAACCTAAGCCACAGATTGACACAGATGAAACACAGATTGAAGGCAAATCCATTTCTGAATCCGTGAAAATCTGTGTTCGTCTGTGGCTCATGTATATTTTAGGACTTCCTCGATGGTGGTGTCACCGGCGAAAATGCTGCGCAAACCGTCCTGGCGCAGGGTGACCATGCCGAGCTCGATCGCCTTTTGCTTGAGGACGACCGTTGGCGCGCGCTCATTAATTAATTCGCGAACCGGATCGGTGATCTTCATCAATTCGTAAATGCCTTTACGGCCCCTGTATCCGGTGTGGTTGCAGACGTCGCAGCCCTTACCGTAAAAGAATTGCCGGTCACCGATTTGGCGCCGCGACAGTTCCAATTGCGCGAGCAGCGATTCGCTCGGCTGGTAGGTGGCGCGACAATTTGAGCAGATGCTGCGCAGCAGGCGTTGGCCGAGCACCGCTTCCAATGTTGACGAAATTAGGAACGGCTCGACGCCCATGTCGATTAAACGCGTGATTGCGCCTGGCGCATCGTTCGTGTGCAGCGTGGTAAAGACGAGGTGTCCGGTGAGCGAAGCCTGGATGGAGATTTGGGCCGTTTCGAGATCGCGCGTTTCACCGACCATGATGCGATCGGGGTCCTGCCGCAAAAACGCGCGCAAGATGCGGGCAAAGGTAAGGTCGATGGCATCGTTCACGGGCACTTGCACGATGCCTTCCAGGTCGTATTCGACCGGTTCTTCCGCGGTGAGCAATTTGGAATCGATCGTGTTGATCTTGCGCAAACAGGAATAAAGCGTGGTGGTTTTTCCCGAACCGGTCGGCCCGGTTACGATGAAAATTCCATTCGGTCGCTCGATGATTTCCAGGATGTAATCGTGAATGTAGTCGGGCATGCCGAGCATCTCGAGATCGAGATTCACGGTGGAGCGATCGAGCACCCGCAGGACGACGCTCTCGCCAAACTGTGTTGGCAAAGTGGAGACGCGAAGGTCGACTGGACGTCCCGCGATGTTTTTCTGAATGCGGCCATCCTGGGGCAGTCGGCGTTCTGCGATGTTCATGTTCGCCATGACTTTGACGCGCGAAATCACCGGCAACGCAAGATGTCGCGGCGGTGGAGACATTTCATAAAGCGCGCCATCGACACGGTAGCGAATTTTGAATTCGTTCTCGAACGGTTCGAAATGAATGTCGCTGGCGCGGTCCTGGATGGCCTGATACAAAATCAGATCGACAAAGCGAATGATCGGCGTGGCGTTCGCTTCGGCTTCAACCGCTGCGGCTGTCTCCCCATCGCCGCGGATCTGCAACATATCCCCGGCTTCGCCGAGTTGTTTGAGCACCTCTTCCATACTGGAGGTGTCGGTGCCGTAAAACTCCTTGATTCGCTCTTCGATCTGCTCGGTCGGGGCGACAACAACATCGACGTTCTTGCCCAACGCGAAGCGCAGATCTTCCGCCGCGCTCGGATCGATCGGATCGGCCAACGCAACGCGCAAAGTGTTTCCGCTCATTCCGATAGGCAACGCGCGGTGCAGCCGGGCGAGGCCGCTTGGAATCAATTTCAGGACGGCAGGCGGAATTTCTCTGTCTTTCAGATCGACATATTCAGTGCCGAGCGCTGCGGCGATGGTCTGGTAAAAGCCGTGTTCGTCGACGAATCCACCATCGATCATTGCCTGCTCAATCGTTTTTCCGTTCAGCTGCGCTTCGCTGAGCACATCTTCCGCCTGCGACGGCTGCAAGACGTGTTGCTCGATGAAAAGTTCGGCGACCTGTTTATCGTTCATGAGGCGGTTGAAGCGGGAGATCGTTGAACCGTAAATCCGGGGAGCGCACGCGCCTCGCGTGCAGCGTTCGGCGCCCTCGCCGGACGCACCTTTGGGGTCAGCTGCAATGGTTCGCGGCGAGGGCGCCGCGAACGGCACGCGAGGGCGCGTGCGCTTTCCGTAAAGCCTGCGAGGTGCGCGATCGGAGTCATAACTAGCTAACGTCTCCAATTGTGATGGAAATGACTTCCTCGGCCGAGGTGAGGCCGGCGAGGACCTTGCGTACTCCATCTTCACGCAGGGTGCGCATGCCGAGCTCGCGCGCCCGCTGTCGCAATTGAACGGTCGACGTCCGCTTGTTAATCATGTGTCGCACTTCATCATCGATCCCGAAGATTTCGAAAATGCCCATCCGGCCTTTGTAACCGGTGCCGCGGCACTGCTCGCACCCGATCGGTTTCATCACCTGGGCGTCGCTTAACTGGCCCGGTTCGATGTTCAGCGCGCGCATTTCCGTCTCGCTGATTTCGCCTGGCCGCCGGCAATTGACGCAGAGTCGCCTGACCAGCCGTTGCGCCATGATTGCGCGGACGGAGGAGGCGACAAGGAACGGTTGCACTCCAATGTCAACCAAACGCGCCACAGCCGACGGAGCGTCATTAGTGTGGAGCGTGCTGAAAACAAGATGGCCGGTAAGGCTCGCGTTTGTGGCAATGCTCGCGGTCTCCAGATCGCGAATTTCTCCGATCATGATGATATTAGGCGCCTGACGAAGAATCGAGCGAAGCGCGGCTGGAAACGTCATCCCGATTTCCGGATTGACCTGCACCTGATTGATGCCGGTCATTTGATATTCGACCGGCTCCTCGACCGTGATGATTTTGCGGTCCGGCTTGTTGATGTAATTAAGGCAGGCGTAAAGCGTGCTGGTCTTTCCGGAACCTGTTGGCCCTGTTACCAGCAGGATCCCATCCGGCAGTTGAATCAAGCGCTCGAATGTTTCCTGGTCGTCGCTGAAGAATCCGAGCTCCGGCAAGCCGAGCATAAGGCTCGATTTGTCGAGCACACGCATGACCACGCTCTCTCCGTGGTTGGTCGGAATCGTGGAAACACGCAAATCGATGGGCTTCTTTTTTATTTTTACCTGGATGCGGCCATCCTGGGGCAGACGTTTTTCCGCGATACTCATCGAGCCGGTCATGATTTTGATGCGGCTGATAATGGCCGATTGCAAACGTTTGGGCGGCGCCTGCATCTCCTGTAACACACCGTCGATCCGAAACCGGACACGAAATTTTTTGTCGAGCGGCTCGAGATGAATATCGCTGGCGCCCAGCCGGTGCGCCTCGACTAATAACATCGACACCATGCGAATGATTGGCGCATCGCCCTCATCGCCTTCGGCAAGTTGTGAGCCATCGCCGATTTCGAGGCCGAGATCGACATCTTCGCCAATCTGTTCCTGGATTACGTCGGCTGCTTCATCCGCGGTGCCGTAATATTTGATCAGGGCCTCGCGAATTTTTTCAGGGCTGGTGCAAACGAGTTCGAGTTCCCGCTGCAACATGAAGCTGAGGCTGTCGATCGTATCGATGTCGAGCGGATCGCTTACCGCAACGATCAGTCCCGTCTCGCCGAACGCGACCGGGATGACCTTGTAACGGCGCGCGTCTTCGGCCCGGATTTGTTTGATCACTTCCGGCGGAATGACCATGGTGGAAATGTCGATCCAGTCCATGTGCGCCTGCGCGGCGAGAGCGCGAGAAATGTCGGCCTCGGAAACAGCGCCATCCCGGACCAGGACATCAACCACGTTGTCCGCGCCATTCAATTGTGCGCGGGCGCCGTCAATTTGTTTGCGCGTCACCAGTCCTACATCTTGCAGGACTCGCAGGACATAATCTTCGTTCTGTTGCACCGGTAAAAAATCGCGGGTGTCTAATCTATCTCAATCCAAGCGCCGCGGAAATCGCGATTTTCCTTTGGAGAAACGGCCAATTCAGGGCTGTAGCGGCAGACCCCTGGGCGGCGCGGCGCGCGCGATCTACTCCACTGTCACGCTCTTAGCCAGGTTGCGGGGCTTGTCCACGTCGCGCCCGAGCTCGACCGCGAGATGGTAGGCGAGAAGCTGAAGCGGAACAACGGTGAGGATCGGGCTCACGCAATCAGGGACGTCCGGGACTTCGATGATGTCGTTGGCGAGGTTCTTTAGTTGTTTTGCCCCGCTGCCCGAGGTGACGGCGATGATCGGTCCTTTGCGCGCTTTCACCTGTTCCATGTTGTTGATATTTTTTGAAAGAATCGCGTCGTCCGGTGCGATAAAGACCGAAGGAAGTTCCGGTCTGACGAGCGCGATGATGCCGTGTTTGAGTTCGGCGCTGGGGTGGCCTTCGGCGAAGAGATAGGTGATCTCTTTCATCTTCAGTGCGCCCTCCAAAGCGATGGGGAAATTGAACTGGCGTCCAAAAAAGAGCATTCCGCTCACGCCTGCATACTTTTTCGCGATCGCTTTGATGTGATCGCTCAGTTTAAGCGTATCCTCAATCTGCTGTGGCAAAGCGTCGAGTGCTTCGATGATTCGGCTTCCTTCGGCTGTGGAAAGTTGCCGCATCCGGCCGAGTAGAAGACCGATGAGCGTGAGAATCACGAGCTGCGATGTGAACGATTTTGTCGCCGCCACGCCAATCTCGGGCCCGGCGTGCATATAAACGCCGCCATCGCTCTCGCGCGCGATGGTACTCGCGACGTTGTTGCAGATGCCGAGCGTCCGATGTCCCTTGCGGCGGCTCTCGCGCAAAGCGCCGAGCGTGTCGGCGGTCTCACCGCTCTGGCTAATGGCGAAGACAAGCGTGTTCGGCGTCATGGGCGTATTGCGATGGCGGAACTCGCTCGCGTATTCCACTTCGACAGGAATGTTGGCCAGTCTTTCGATGAGATACTCGCCGACCATGCCGGCGTGCAGAGCGGTGCCGCAGCCGGTAAGCACGATACGGGCGACGTCGCGCAGCTCAGCCGGCGTCATATTCAAACCGCCGAGTTTGGCGGTGCATTCGTCGTACGTGAGACGGCCGCGCATGGCGTCACGGACTGAATCCGGCTGCTCAAAGATTTCCTTCAGCATGTAATGCGGGTAATCGCCTTTCCGGATGTCTTCGGCGCTGAACTCAACCTTGCTGACGGCGTATTGTCCGCCGGCACCATCGACCGAGCTGATTTCGAACTTGTCGCGCTCGACGGCCACGACGTCGAAATCGTTCAAGTAAATGGCGTCGCGCGTGTGGGCGACGATCGCGCTGACATCGCTAGCCAGAAAATTTTCGTCTTTGCCGACGCCGAGAACGAGTGGGCTGCCGCGGCGGGCGCCCACGATGAAATCTGGAATGTCGGCATGTACGAGCGCAATCCCGTAGGTGCCGATCACCTGTTTCAATGCCGACCGGACGGCATTGACCAGACGGGCCTTGGAATCCTTGCCGCCGAGCTGCCGGTAAATGCTGCCGATGAGATGTGCGAGAACTTCGGTATCGGTGTCGGAACGGAAATTCGTGTCTCCGTTTTGAATCAGCTGCTCCTTGAGCGCCTGGTAATTCTCAACGACGCCGTTGTGCACGAGAGCGATTTTGCCGCTGGCATCGAAGTGCGGATGCGCGTTTTCGTCGTTAACCTTCCCGTGCGTGGCCCAGCGGGTGTGACTGATGCCAAAGGAGCCGGCGGCCGGCTTTTGCGACACCAATTTTGCGAGAGAAGCGATACGGCCCGCGCACTTGCGTGTCTCGACATGGTCACCGTTGACAATCGCGATGCCGGCGGAGTCGTAGCCGCGATACTCGAGGCGGCGCAAGCCGTCGAGCAAGATCGGCGCGGCCTCCGAGCGCCCGACGTAACCGACAATTCCGCACATAATCAGGGGAAAGTGAGCCTGATACTAACGTCTCCGCAGGGTTGTAGCAACCGGCCCCGTGCCGCTTCATCTGTCTGCGCAAAAGATTTGCTCGAAGCCTCAGACGCTGAGTTATTGACGATGTGAAGACAAGTGACGGTCCACGGAGCGACGTAAATCTGTTGTCGACGTCGGCGCCCTTGCTTCCCCCTGGCATTACACAGCGAACCCTTGCCATCATCATGGGGGGCGGCGCGGGAACGCGGCTGTTTCCGTTGACTAAAGACCGCGCGAAGCCGGCGGTCCCGCTCGGTGGAAAGTATCGTATCGTCGATATCCCCATCAGCAATTGTCTGAACTCCGGTTTGCGATCGATCTACGTGCTCACGCAGTTCAACAGCATGTCGCTGCATCGGCATATTCAGGCCAGCTACAAGTTCGATCATTTCTCCCGTAGCTTTATCGATCTTCTCGCGGCGCAACAAACTCCCGAGGGTTCGCAGTGGTACCAGGGAACCGCCGATGCTGTCCGGCAAAACATGCGCTACTTTCTCGAGCGGCCGTTTGAGTATTACCTCATCCTGAGCGGCGATCAGCTTTATCGCATGGATTTTCGCGTGCTGCTGCATCAACACATTCAATCGGGAGCCGATATTACGCTGGCGACCAAGCCGATTGAGCGGCATCGGGTTTCCGAATTTGGCATTATGCAGAGCGGAGTGGACCGGCGCATTACCCGCTTTGTGGAAAAGCCGAAGGACGAAGCGGTGCTTGGCGAAATGAAAATGAGCGGCGAGTTGCTCGCCGCCGTCGGCCTGAACGAACAGGATGAATTATTCCAGGCTTCGATGGGGATTTACATTTTCAATCGGGACGTTCTCGTTAAATGCCTGGACAATGAGCTGGTCGATTTTGGAAAGCACATCATCCCGCAGTCGATCGCCGACCGGCATGTGAGCGCATTTATCTTCAAGGGCTATTGGGAGGATATCGGCACGGTGCGCGCCTTTTATGAAGCAAACCTGGATCTGACGGATCTTGTCCCCGAGTACAGCTTCTTTGACACGGAGGCGCCGATTTACACGCACCCCCGCTTTTTACCCGGGAGCAAGGTCAACGGCGCGACGCTGCGCCAGGCGATTATCTCGGACGGGTGCATCATCTCGGATGCGCATTTGGAGAGAAGCGTGATCGGCATCCGCAGCATCATTCAAAGCGGTGCCACGATTCGCGACAGCATTATCATGGGAGCGGATTACTTCGAACAAAACCGGCACGAGCATTCGGACCTGCCGGCCATCGGGATTGGACGCAACTGCGTGATTGACCGCGCCATTATCGACAAGAACGCGCGCATCGCAGACGGCGTAGTCATTACACCGGAGGGAAAATCAGCGAATCTGGACGCGGAAAATTACTTTATCCGCGACGGGATTGTGGTGGTCCCGAAGAATGCCGTGATCCCGGCGGGATTCTGGATCTGATCGGCTTGCGATGCGGCATGCCGCGGTCGTCGTCGCCAGAACGCTGCGTAAGAGTGGGCGACGCTTAGTGCGCCCTGTCGGTCACCCCTGCGAGCGGTCCGCCCACTTCCCATTGTTCCTGTTTGTCCCAGGGGATCTGGGAGTCGTTATGGGTTTCGGGATCCTTCACCACGGAGGCCGTCTCTTTCGGTGTAGCGCAGGACACCAGCGTGAAGGTGCTCGCAAACAGAAGGCCGAGCACGACTGCTTTTCCCAGCTTAAGAATTTGTGCCAGCATAAATAACAGTATCTCCAGGTTGCACCTGCACCCCTCGTGCCAAAGTGCTGGTGATTATATCGCCGATAGCCGTAGCCGGTTCAACTGAAGAAATACGAATTTTGCCGATGAAACTGCCGTCGCGCAAAACGAGCATTTCCGAGTTGGCTTCGACCCCCTCGCGCCCTCCCAGATTCAGAACGACGAAATTGTAAGCCTGGTTGACCGCCAGCACGGTGCCACGAAGACCGACCTGTCTTGCGGAAGCAGCCGGCCGCTTCCTCTTTTCTTCCGCCAGCCGCGAAGAACGCTCTTCGAGTGATTGCAGCTTGTCGGAAAGGAAGGATTTCTCCCGCTCCGCATCGTCGAGTTGCCGCCTGGCGTCATCGAGTTGGGCCTGTAATTCCTGTGCAGATGGAGCGCCCGGATTGGCGGAGCCGGGCTTGGCTTCATCAATTTGTTTTTGAAGATTGGCGATTTCGGTTTCGTTGGCCGTCAACTTGGCTTGTAGATCGTCCTTTTCCTTCTGCGTCTTCACGATCTCTGCCTCGGCGCTTGCCACCTGCTTCTCGTTATCGGCAATCTTCGCTTTTTCTGCGGCAATGGCTGCCTCTCGGGCCTTGATTTGCTTTTGTTCAGCCGCGCGCCGCAGTTCGGCTGTCTTACGGGCGTTATTGGCCTCTGCTGCCGCTGCATGCAACGATTTTGTCTTGAACGTGTTAAGAACGCCAAACACTGCCGCCAACCCCAGGAGCGCGACTGAAGCGGCAATTAACGTCTTGGGCGTTGCGGAAATTGCCATGGAATAACAAAAAACAGACCGATCCTTTTAAACGGGATCCATCTGGAAATGCAATCCCGGATTTATGTTTGAAGCGGATTTTTTTCGACGACCTGTCGGGACAGTCTCCTTGCGCTTGGCTCTTTCGCAGCTATATGCAGTCCGTGAGCCAGCAACATCGTGTGCAGGAAAAGCGCAAGCGACGCAAAGCCTATCTCAAACGGAAAAGGGTCGCTACGAAGGCGGCACGACCGCGGCCCGCAAAAGCAAAGAGCAAGAAGCAACCGGCATCGGCGGAGTAAGGTGGGCGGTGGTCATCTCGCGCACCGGCGAAGGATGCCGTATCATTCCGGATGCGCCGGCGCTATTTGATCGTCGATGGACACAGCGTGATTTTCGCCTGGAGCGCCCTGCGCAAATTGCATGGAAGACGGACATCTTTGGGTCGCGAGGCGTTGATTAAACAGCTTCGTGATTACCAGGACCGCACCGGAACCAGGGTGGTGGTCGTTTTCGATGGCAAAGGGGAATGCATCAGCGAGACGTCGTTTCCCGGCGAGGTGCATGTCTTTTACTCTCGCCGCGGACAGTCGGCGGATGCCATCGTTGAGCGGCTCGCCAGCAAATATGCCGCGCGATTCGACCTCACGGTGGTCACGTCAGATTCGTTGGAGCGGGAAACAGTGCATGCATGCGGCGCGGCGTGCATTTCGCCCGAAGCATTGCGCGGCCTTATCGAGGAAGCGCGAGGTGCCTGTTCGGGAGACAGGCTATAAACACTCAGGCGGCGCCGACCAAAGCGTGATGCGGCTGGCCGCCCGAACTTCGAGCGGCGGTCCGATGCCGGCAGGTGGCGAGCACACGCGCCAGCACGCAATAAAGTTGTTCGATTGGCAGGTTCTTGCTCACGTAACCATTGGCTCCGGCTTGCAAGGCCGCATGCATTTGCTCCTCGTCGTAGCCGACGCCGGTGAAAACCACGATCGGGATATAGCCGTTGATCTCGCGGATGAAAGAAATGAGCGAAATACCATCCACTTTTGGCATCTTGAGATCGACAATCACGACGTCGCAATCGTGGCGGGCGAGCCAGGCAGCCGTCTGGAAGCCGTCGGTGATGGAATGGCAGGTATGTCCGCGTTGCCGGAGGTAGGCGACCAGGAATTTGGCGATACCGGGGTCATCGTCGATGATAAGAAACTGAGAGAAATCGCGGGTTTGCGTTGTCATTGGCTATAATTTCCATAATCAATTAAGCACTAACCTTGCCAACTTCACCCAGGCTATTTGCTTTTTGCCAGCCGCCGGACCGGGTCGGGTCGGCCAAGCCTACGACTCCAGCTTTTCTTCAATGGCTTTGACCCGGGCGAACAGCTTTCCGAGCCGATGAATCCAGGCAATCTGCCGTTTTGCGTTGGCAAAGGGTACGGCTGGAGAACCGAACCAGACGCCTCCACGGGTGTCCTTCGTGATTCCGCTTTGCGCTGCGATCATGGTCCCGTCACCGATCTCAATGTGACCTATGACGCCCACCTGGCCGGCCATCATGACGCGCTCGCCGAGGCGGGTACTGCCTGATACTCCCGCTTGCGCCGCGATCACGGAATGTTTGCCGATCACAACGTTGTGCGCCACCTGCACCAGATTATCGATCTTCACCCCCTCCTGTATCCAGGTGCGGCCAAAGCGGGCGCGATCGACGGTCGTGTTGGCCCCGATTTCCACGTCGTTATCGATCTGCACGATTCCGACCTGTTGAATTTTCCGCTGGCGGCCATCGACGAATTCGAAGCCAAAACCATCCGCCCCGATCACCGCGCCGCTATGAATAATGACGCGGGCGCCGATACGTGTCCGTTCGCGAATCGCGACATGGGGATAGATGGTACATTCCGGGCCGATTACGGTTTCATGGCCCACATAGGTTTGCGCTCCAATCACCGTGTCATCCCCGATGCTCGCCCCGGCCTCGATTACCGCGTACGGTTGCACCGAGACGCGCGCGCCCAGTTTTGCGCTCGGATCCACGATCGCACTCGGGTGAACTCCTGGCGGAAACACCACAGGTTTCGGGGCCAGTCGCAGAACGATTTGTTCGAATGCCTTGGATGGATTTGAAACGTGAATTTGTGCGGCTGGGATCGTTTCGGAGAAATCAACCGGCACGAAAACCGCGGAAGCGCGGGTCTTTTGCACCAGGGAAGCGTATCTGGGATCGGCAAAAAACGTGATTTCACCCGGTTCGGCTTCCGCGAGCGACGCCGCCCCGGTTATTTTCCCGGCGGGATCACCGTGCAACTCGCCACCGGTGATCTTCGCGATTTCCTGGAGAGTAAAAGTCATCAATTACTGTAGCGGTGCTTTACGAGCGTCGCTAAAATTTATGCCCGAAATAGTCCGACAGTCGTAGATCGCGAAAGAGTCTAGGAATTGAGCTCCGGATTCCAAGCTCCAACATCCTCTTTGGGATCCCCGGGCCTGGAATTCTACCGTTGCTCGGTCCCTGGCAGCAGCACACTGACCGACGTGCCTTGAGGGCCCGAATCGATGTCCACCCTCCCGTTGTGATCGAAGATCGTGCGCTTCACAATCGGCAATCCTAATCCCATCCCGCGCGGCTTGGTGGTGCAAAAAGGAGAAAATATTTTCTCCTTCAACTCCGGCGCGATTCCTTTGCCGTTGTCCCGCACAGTAATCACAACTCCGCCGGGCCCGTCGTTTTCACGGAGTGGTTTTACCGAAAGCGCGATGCGGCGTTTCTTTTGATGGGAAAGAGCCTCGGCCGCGTTGGCCACCAGGTGAGCAAACGCTTCGGCAAGGGCTTCTTCATCGCCAAGCACGTGTGGCAGGTTGCCAGGCAGCGACGTTTCCACTTCAATCCCGCCATTTACCCCGAAGCGCGACCGGGCGATTTCGAGGCCTTTCTTTACCGGTGCGCGCACGTCGATGGACTTCAGAACAATTTCGGGCGGATGCGCGAAGCTATTGATCTGGGTAATGATCCTGTCCAGGCGATCGACCTCTTTAACTACGATTTTGTTGAATTCCTTGCGGAAGTCGGCGTCCTCGAAGCGTTCGGGAAGAAGTTGGGCAAAAGTTTTTATGGCAACCAGCGGGTTGCGGATCTCGTGCGACATGCTGGCAGCGAGATCGGTCCAGAAGGCGGCTCGATCGAGCAGCGCCTGTTTTTCGCGCGTCGTTACTTCGGTGGTCAGATCGTGCAGAACAGCCACGGCCCCAAGGGGCGTGCGCTGGTCTGCCAGGCGGCGCACCTCAACCGACAGCGGGCGACGCGTGTTATTGTCGGTCCACTGCCGCGCCGGCAGATTCGCTTTCGAATCGAGGGCGTCGCGCAGGAACGAGGCCAGACGGGTTCCCAGTGCTTCCACAGGTTTGTTCACGGCATTTGAGCTCGACACTCCGAGAAGTTGCTCAGCCGTCGGGTTAAACCAACGCACGACTCCATCCTCATCGGTGGCTACGATGCCTGACGGAATCGATTTGAGAAGAGTTTCAGCCAGCGTTTTTTGCAGCGTTACTTCCTCGTAAAGCAGGGAGTTCTCCAGCACGGTTGAGACCTGTTCAGCCAGCAGCATCAGGGCTTCAAGATCGCGGTAATCGAACGGCTGGCCGGCGATCCGATGTCCGAAAAATAACCAGCCGATGATACGACCGCGTGCGTAAAGGGGCACAATGACTTCCGCGCCAAAAGCGTCCAGGGCGCGCCGCATCACCTGACGCGTTCTCTGATCCGCGGCTTGCGCAAGATTTGCGCGTGCGATCAGGGAGGCGTTCGATTCGAACCAGCGGACCAGCGCATCGCGCTCGCCAAATTCCATTTCGTGCGTTTCGGGCAGGCAGCGCAACCCCGCCCGTAGCCGGTAATCTTCGCCCTGGCGCCCGCGTGAAAAAATACCCACTCGCGCTACACCGGCCGCGTCCGCCACGCCTTCCACAATGCTCCCGAGCAAAGCGTCGATATTTTCAAACCGGCGAAAAACCCGGGGAAAACGCATCATCACCGCAGACGACGCGCCATAACGCTCCGCAGCAACCTCCGGTCGATGCAGTGGCTGGGCCACAGGGACCATGGCGGATGTTTCCCGCAAGTCCCGATTTTCCTGCAAAGCTTTGAGATAATCGAAAGCCCGGCCGGCCAAAGCCTGGAACCGGCGGCGATCCAACTCGAGATCTTCCGCTGCGTAAATTCCAAATTGTTCCGCTTCACGCAGCGGTTCCGAGCGCATGACGCCGAGCGCTATGATCAGTACGTCCTGCCATTCCTGTTGAACTTGTTCGATGAGATCGCGGCATTCTTTGGCGCGGAGATCTGCAATCAGCAGGCAGGCGCCGACTTGCTGAAGAACCGCGTCCAGACGATCCGGCTCGCTGACGTGCCGTACTTGTGCGGCCATACGCAGGTACGCCCTGACCCGCCGGCTCAGATCGGAATCCTGCGTATATAAGATGCAGACCGGCGGGGGAATCATGCCGCCGTCGCTCCTGGAATACTCCGGTTCGGAGACTTTTTGGTGCCTGGTGTCGGGAAAGTGGAATTTCCCATTAGATCGCGACGGAAGGACCAAATCCCAAGCACCAAATCCCAAAGAAACTTCAAGCTCCAATCTCCAAAGGGCGGTCTCGCGCAGCAATCTAACCTACGGGTCTCACCAATGATTGGCCAAACACCCGCTAAAGACATCGCGCTGTTACCGGACGCGATACGCGATATTTGAGTATTGGTATTTGGAGATTCCCTGGAGCTTGGGCTTTGGGATTTGAGGCTTCCGGTCATCGGTTTCATGCCGCCGCCACCTCGCTGCCAAATCTAACGAGGGGAAGCAGAATGTGAAAAGCTGTTCCTTTTTTAAGTTCGCTCTCGACCTCGATCTGTCCCTCGTGCTCCTGAATGATTCCATGCACTACCGACAGGCCCAGTCCGGTCCCGTAATCCTTTGTCGTGAAGAAAGGATCAAAGACATGCGGGATATCCTGCTTGCGAATTCCATCGCCCGTATCGCGGATCGTGATTCGCAAAACCTCTATTTCCGCCGCACCGCCGTTGCCTTGGGCCATTGAAGAGGCCCATCTCTTTTGCGTTTGAATCTGGGTATTAACGACCAGTTCGCCGCCGTTTTTCATCGCGTCCATGGCATTCAGAAAGAAATTGAGAAAGACTTGCTCGAGCTGGTCGGCATCGCCGCGGATTGTATCAACATTTGCCTCCCAAGAGCGAGTTAATTTGATTTCTTTTTGATATAACCGGTGGCCGACCAGCATGAGCGATTTTTCCAGCGCTTCATGTGCGTGCATCTTCTTAAGATGCGGTTTGGCCGGGCGAGCAAAGCGAAGCAGCTGGTTAACCAGCGAATCGATCCGGTCGATCTCGTGTCCGATCAGGTTCGAGAAAGTCTCACGGAAATCGGAATCCTGATAACGCTCCGGTAACAACTGCGCGAATGTTTTGATCGAAACCAGCGGATTCTTGATTTCGTGGGCCATGCCGGCCGAGAGCGTGCCGAGGCTGGCCAGCCGATCGCTGCGGCGAATTTGCGATTCGAGTCGCTTGAGCGCCGTGATATCGGTCAGCACCATCAGCGCACCGAGCATCTCTCCATTTTGATCGTGAAAGATGGACGTGCTTGTGCGCGCGACCCTCGCCTCGTCCCCAGACTGCAGGGCCAGCTCGTTGTTCTCCCGGCCCTGCCCGGTGTTCAAAGTTTCGCGCAACGTATCGCGCAACGGGCCGGGGAGCGCTCCAAGGGAAATGCCGGGAATTTCGTCGGCCTTGAGTCCCGTGATTCGTCCGGCTTCGTTGTTGAATACGGTAATAAGCTCGTCGGCGCCCGTGGCGATGACGCCAGTGGTCAGATTTTCCAGCAAAGTCTCGTTGTAAATCTTTGCGTTCTGCACCTCGGTAAAGAGCTCGGCATTTTCAATTGCCACCGCGAGCTGGCCGCATAAAACCTGCAAGGCGCTTTGCTCGACGCTTCCGTAAATGCGTCCCGATTTCCGTGCGCCGAGCAGCATCACGCCGGCCAGATGATCGCGAGCGAAGATTCCCATGGCCACCGCGACCTGGAGCGAGTTCAACTGTCTCATTACACTCTGGAGTTGCTCGGTGGGCCGCACGCGGCGCAGCTCGTCCATGACGACCGGCTCGTGCTCGGATTCAAGTTGCACGATCGTTGCCTGGTCGCGTGTCAATTCCAGCCGTTGGCGGGAACCGGGCTCGACCATCGGATATTGCTGCGAAAATCCCTGTCTGTCCGGCAAAAGGATGAAGATCCGCTCGGTGCCGACGGCTCCGGCTACCGTATTGGCGAATTTGTCCAACAGGTCTCTCAGAGTTGTAACGGAACTTAATATTTTGGCGGCCTTGCTTACGGTCGCGCGAAAATCGAGCTGATGGGAACCGATGAAAAGCCGTTCTGCAAATCGTTGCGAAACACCGCGTGCCGGCGCCATTGCAAACGCGATAACGATGGCCGCTACGACGTGCGCAATGGCGTGGGAATTCCCCGCCGAAGAATGCAATGCGGTCGCAACGAGCCACCAGACCAGCGCATAAAGGCTGAGCAGGTAAACCGTGAGTAAGCTATAAGAGATAACGCGACGAAGAAGGACGCCGACGTCCATGATTTTTCGGGTCGCGATGCCGTAAGCGACTACCAGACTAAACAAAACGATTCGAAACGGGCCTAGCCAAGTCAACCTCGACGTATCTACGAAGAGGCTTAAAAGAAGGTACAAAGGAATGGAAAGCAGAAGGGCTACAACAGCACCCATGATAACGAGTGCCATTTCTGATTTCTCAGGGCCCGAAACTCGACGTAGGTCGAGTGACAAGAGGATGATTAAAGCGACGATCGCGCCCGCGAAGCACATCGCGAACAAATGAAAGCCCGGCCCATAAGAAGGGACGGGGAAAGATGAGGCATGCCCGGCCTCGTGACTTAGATGAACCCCTTTTAGAAAAAACTTAGTCTGACAAAGGATCGCGATGGCGATGCTACCTAAGAACCATGGAAGCGCTCGCCGCAGGAGGGCGCGCCACCTTTCTTTTCCCCTGCGAATGGAGAGACGAAGAAGATTAACAGTCGCCAGAATGAACGCGCCCACGGCGGAGGCCTGTCGAATGCAAAACTCGGCGACCCCTAGGTTGTTCGTCAGTAGCCCGTAATAAAGGTTTGCCAGCCATCCGGTAATGGCGAGCGAAAGAAATAAGAAACACTGGTTGGATTTTCGCTTCGGGTTGGCTTGGAAGACGACCAGTCCTAAGCCCACCTGGATGAGAATCGCTGCAAGGGCTGGTAAGCCAGCGCTAGTCATCGCCTGAAATACGGTTCGCAATCATCGTGCACGCACTGCCTCCGAGGCCTCTGACATTGATAAGGGTGCAGCCTACCTTCGTTTTGCGAGGGCGGGACGGAACGAAATCGAGGTCGCAATCGGCATCCCCGGTTTCGAAGTTTGCCGTTGGCGCGATGATCTGATCGCGAATGCTAAGGGCACACGTGGCCAGTTGCAATGGGCCTCCGGCAGCCAACGGGTTTCCAGTGACGCCTTTAATGGAGTTGACTGGAATTTCGTAGGCTCGCTCGCGAAAAACCTCCTTTATAAACCGCACTTCCGCCGCGTCCAAAGTTCGATCGCTTGGACCGTACGCAGAGATGTAGTCAACGTCTTCGGTGGAACGCACCGCGTTCGCCAGTGCAAGCCTCATTGAGTCGACCAAACCGGAACCGGGTCTCTCGGGATCGAGATCGCGCCGCTTCGCATAACCGCATATTTCGAGATAAGCGCGCGCTCCCCGAGCTTCTGCGTGCTCCAGATTTTCAAGGATGAAAATACATGCGCCCTCCGCGAGAACACCACATTGTCTCTCGGAATCAAAAGGTCGGCTGGCTTTCTCAGGTTCCCCATTCGTGGTCGAACAAAGTCCGCTTCCTATGAAACTCGCCATCGTTAACGGTGTTATAGGAGCGTCTGCCCCGCCGGCGACGGCAATCTCTGCTTCTCCCATGCGGATCATGGCAGCCGCGTCAGCCACCGCATCGAGACCGGATGGGCAAGCCGAAGAAACCGTCACCGCGTTGGCGCACGCGCCCAGTCGATCAGCGATAAGGTTTGCCGGCGCTTGAGGAATTGAAGCGGCCGATGCGCTCGCGGGCGCGCGGTTCGGCCCGCGGTCCCGCAGGGCGAAATAAACACTTTCGATCACATCTATCGCGCTGGTGCTTATTCCGATCACCACCGGAGTCGGGCTGGGTAATTCGAGATTGTCGGGATCCAGTCCCGCGTCTCGTAGCGCCATCATTGTTGCCGCGTAGGCAAACTGCGTGTGCCGCGCCATCCGCTTGGGTTTCAACTCCGGCTCAATGTAATCCAGCGGATCGAAGTTCTTTACCTCACCGGCAATGCGACTCTTGAAACCAGTCGCATCGAACAACGTGATCGGCCCAATCCCGCTGCGACTGGCGAGGAGCGACTCCCAAAATGGCTCAATGCCAATCCCGTTCGGGGCTAGAATTCCCATGCCAGTGATAACAACGCGATTTCTCCTGGTCATATTATTCTATTCCATTTCGAGAAATGGTGGTTCATAGTGCCGACAATGCGGGTGACTCGATCTCTGCGGCAGAGAAATTTCGCTGCGGTGGTTATAAACCCAAAGTAATGGCCGGTCACACTGGACACGAGCGGATCACGACCGATTCTAAACGCTACATTAAATCCAGTCATTATATTTTTCTGCCACTTTCAGCCCGACTTATTCACCAAATTTGCAACTTATCCACAAGTTGCATCTTGCGCGCCAACTGTTTTCATTTCAGCTTCTTTACTCCGTTTTCTATGCTTCCGCGGCCTTTTTTTTCATCTCGTCACCCTCCTCGGCACGCGCCTAGCTGTTAACCCGCTCGGTCATACATGACTGCCTCAACCGAATTGCCTCAAATTCTCGTTATTGACGATGAAATGGGACCGCGGGAAAGCCTGCGCATGCTGCTAAAACCGAACTACCAGGTTCACACGGCCGATTGCGTCGAGGCGGGTCTCAAACTGCTCAAGGAAAAATCTCCCGACACGATCGTCATGGATATCCGCATGCCTGGTATGACCGGAATCGATGGCTTGCGAAAGATCCGCGAGATCGATCCGCATCTTTCCGTCATTATGCTCACCGGTTTTGGAGCGCTTGATACGGCAAAAGAGGCCCTGCGCCTGGGCGCCAACGATTATATCAGCAAACCGTTTGATGCGCGCGAAATGCAGGAAGTAATCGGCCGTAACGTGGAACGCACCCGCGTTCAACGAACCGCGGATCATGCCGCTGAAGAAATCAAGGAGCTAAACAACCGCCTGCTCAAAGAACTGGCTCAAAAGGAAAGACTGGCGTCCCTCGGTCAAGCCTCGGCCGAATTCGTGCATGATCTCGGTAACCCGCTGACCATTGTCTGGGGTTATGTGCAGCTGCTGGCCAAGCGGCTGGAAAAATCCGAAAACAGCGATACTGCTACCCAAAATGCGACCTCGGTTAAAGAGCTCAATATTATCGAACAGAACGTCCGTCTGTGCCGTGAGCTTCTTACAATGTGGCAAAGTTACGGCAGCGTCGAAGCGTCTCCGCCCAAGCCCCTCTCCGTGTCGGAAATCCTCCGGGAAATCATCAAAGGCATCAGCGCGGTGGCAACTCAGAGCGGCGTGGAACTAAATGCCACCATCTGCGAAGACCCGTGCATTCTGCTCGGCGACGCCGTGCAAGTGAGACGCGCGATTCAAAACGTGGTGATTAACGCGGTGCAAGCTTCCGCGGAGAAAAAAGGGTCGGTCAAAGTCACCTGCACAAAAAAAGATTTCTACGTCGATCTTCTCATCGAAGACAACGGACCCGGAATTGCTCCCGCGGAACTGAACAGAATTTTCGACCCTTATTTCACGACCAAGCAGGCGAAGAGCGGCACCGGTCTTGGACTGTATATCACGAAAAAAGTCGTCCAGGATCACAATGGTTCGATCAAGGTGGACACCACGCCCGGTGTCGGCAGTATTTTCACAATCCGTTTGCCGCTCTCGAATAAGTAGTAACGGCGGAGACGTCGGCAACGAATCTATGCGTTGTAGAGGCGTCCGTGCCGGCGCAAACTTGCGACCAAGCGACATCGTAGGGTAATTCACGCTTCCGGCGTGCGGTTTCGCGATATCCCCGCCGCGGCAGCACGCGATATGGGCGTGCGCTTCGCGTGCGCTCTTCTCCAGATTTAAGAATTGCTACTGCGCGGGCGTTTCGTTTTCCTGAACGCGTGCCATCTGCTTATCAAGTCGCACCGATTTTTTTGATCCGGATGGCGGGAGTTCCTTTCGAGCGAATTGAACACCTTGCCACTCGGGAGACGGCCGCGACCGCTCGCGAACTGGTCTCGAAGGTGAATAAATTGAACTCTGAAGACGAAGCACGCCTGCTTACAGCGCTTCAAATCGAACTGGAGAGATCGAGGAAATCGCTTTTTGAGGCCGCGCGCACGGTCCTTCCGCATTATTTGGTTTTTGCAGGCGAAGGCATGCAGGAGAGAGCAGCCTCTTTGATTGAAGGGCTAGTCACCCAGGACAATACGTTGCCCGCGCGCAACAGTCGCAATCGGGATCGTGAGCGCCACTTGGTTCTTTATCTTCAACGAATCGCAGCCAAGAACGACACTTTTGGTGAGTTCGGTCCCTCAGGCTGGGGCAGGATTGACGGCAATCGTACCGGCGTAAAGATCGACGTCGTACCTGGCGTTGCAGCGCGGGAGGTATTTCTCGAACGCTGGACCGCGCACGCGATCGCCGGCGTTATCAACGCCGATCCTGACATTCAGCCCGAACTTTGTCCGCGGCTGAATCCAAACGGCCGGATTGAAGGGCTAGCTTTCGTTTTTGCCGATTCCGGCGAAAAAGTGGTGCTGGATCAGGCCACGCTCGATCTCGTCAAACGATGCGATGGGCGAACGCCGGTTCATTCGTTAGGCGTACCGGTCGAGAACATTTACGCCCTTGTGGAAAAGAAATTCCTGCGCTGCGCGATGGAAGTTCCCGCTCTTGATCCACATGCGTTCGCGATCCTGTGTGATGATGTCAGGAAATGGCGTGCTGGGCCGGTGCGCGACAAGTGGTTGTCGATATTGCAGCCAATTTCGGAGCTACCGCAGGCGTTTGTCACCGCATCTAAAACGAAAGATCGACATGCAATTATCGATGAAGCGCGGGCCCGTCTTCTCTCGGCGGGGGCTGTCCACAAGCCGGGCGACCGGTTCTTGTACTCGGCAAGCAACCCGATCGGCGAGGAATGTTTTCGTGAATGCGGTATCTCGATCGACGCAGCCTTGATCAATGAGGTCGCGACGGAGGCCGAACCCTGGATCGATTTCTGGCGCGATTCCTACGCCTTTGTCGCGTCGCGCGTCGCGGGCGGTTTGCGACAGATAATGGAAAAGGCCGGCGCCCAAAATGGACCGATTCCGTTGCCTGCATTTCTCAGTGCCTGCGAAGCGGCGAAACTCTCGCTTAGCGGTCCGGGACTTGTCGCCTTCGCGGTCATGGCCTTTCAAGAAGTAAAAGCCGCTTTCCGGCAGCGCCTGAAACCACATGTCGATTGCGCCGAGTACGAGCTCACGGTCGAAGACTGCCATGTCGTGCGCAATAACTTCCAGTACCCGCTCTTCGACGAATACACATATCCGTCGGCCGATCTGCAAATTGCAGCAAAATCTGCTGACGCGATTGCGCGCGGCGATTATCAATGGATTTTGGCCGAATTGCATCCGCCGGCGGCATTGCTGCATCATTGCATGTATTGGAGTTGTCCGGACAAACCGGCCCTCAACAGGGCGATGGCCAGCGTCGTATTTGGTCGCCCCAATTTTCACTTCGGGTTTTTTGCCGCCGATTTTACTTCGCATACGGCAGTACGCTTGTTCGACGCGCTTCCCGAATTTTCCAACTTTGTCGCGCCGCAACGGGGAAATCCAAACTGGCGCACCGTTCCGCCATCTCAGGCCGAAGTTTATGTCGATCCCGAGAGCGGAGATGTTTGTCTGCGCAAGATCGACAATCAGGAATACCTCGGCTCATTTGCACGGGCCTGGATCATTCCGCTCGGTTTCCACCCGTTCCAATTTGGAGTGGCTCCGCAGACGCCGCGGTTGCGGTGCGGTAAAGTGATCGTCCAACGGCGCGCCTGGGTAGTGACCGTCGCTGAAATCCCGCCTGGAAATTATACCGGCGTATCGCGCAACCTTGTCCTGGCGATCGAGCGGTTGCGCGCGAAAAGAGATTTGCCGCGCTATATTTACATTCGCCCGACCGAACAGGCGCTTCGCCGCAGCGGCGCGGAAGGTCGCGATAAAGACACCAAACCGGTGTTTATCGATCTGGAGAGCTATCTTTTTCTCGAAATCTTCTATCGCTGGCTTACGAAAGCCGGCGAGTTGGAGGTGACCGAAATGCTCCCGGACCCGGAGCATTTGCCATGGAAAGAGCCGGATGGCCGGCACACGTTTGAGCTGCGCACGCTCATCGTTCCGCGCGCATGAAAATTGTCGCCATCGCAAATTCCGGGGAGCGCACGCGCCGCCGCGTGCTGGCGATGGCGCCACCGCCATCGCGAACTTTTTCTTCTGAAGGATTTTCTCTTGATCGAACTGGGGATCGATGTCCCTCGGATGTATTCGTGGGCGTCACGACCAAATGAAAATTGTCGCCATCGCAAACCAGAAAGGGGGCGTGGGCAAGACCACCACGGCCGTGAACCTGAGTGTAGCACTCGCTGAAAAACGGTTGCGGATTCTGCTTGTTGACCTCGATCCTCAGGCGAACGCAACCAGTTCGCTCGGGATGCAGGAAAGCGAGGGCGAAAGCATTTACGCTTCGCTGCTGGGCGAAAATTCGATTGCTGAAAAAGTGTTGCCCACGCGCATCGATCGCTTGTTTCTTGTGCCTGCCGATCTCGATCTGGCCGGCGCTGAAATCGAGATTGCGCGGATGAGCGATCATCTCACGCGGTTGGCTGGGGCTTTATCGATCTTTCGTTCGGACGAAACCTTCGACTTCATCCTGATTGATTGTCCTCCTTCGCTGGGCATTTTGATGACGAACGCTCTTGCCGCCGCGGATGAGATCCTGACACCAATCCAGTGCGAATATTTTGCACTGGAAGGTCTGGTAAAAATCGTGCGCGTGGTCGAGCAGGTGCGCGACTCCGGCGCGAACGATCACGTCGAGATCGGCGGCATCGTGATGACCATGTTCGATAGCCGGACAAATTTGAGCGCGCAGGTCGTCACGGAAGTTCGCCAGCATTTCGGTCAACGCGTTTATCAAACGGTTATTCCGCGCACGGTTCGCCTCAGCGAAGCGCCCAGCTTTGGCAAATCGATTCTCGAACATGACCCGAGTGGGACCGGCGCCAACGCTTACCGCGCTCTGGCGCGCGAATTTATCAAGCGTCACGGCTTGTCAGCCAGCCGGTAGCAAGTGGCATTGGCTTGCAGCCAATGTTTCATCGGGCGAGAAATTCAATCCCTGCCGCGCGAAATGAATACGAATACCGCGTGACGTGCGGTTCATAATCGGAGGATGCAAACAGACATCAAGGAATACGCGCGACCGGCCACGCCGCCCGACACGTCAAGTCTGGCGACGGTACGTGAGGCCGCATGCGCGTGCGAGGCTTGCCTAAACGATAGCGACTCGATCTAATAGCTCCACGATGAAATTAAGAACCCTATTCAGCGCAGTGGCAGCCTTAAGTCTTGCTCTTAACAGCCTGGCTTTGGCAGCCGGTCCGAAAACGTATCAAGTGACAGGGCCAGTCCTCGAGATGACTGACACGATGATCACCGTTCAGAAGGGGAAAGACCGATGGGAGATTGCACGCGATTCGGCTACAAAAGTCACCGGCGACCTGAAAGTCGGCGCGAAAGTGACCATCACCTACACCATGACAGCGACGGATGTGCAGGTGAAAGCCGAGAAAGCCGCGAAAGCCGCGGGCGCCAAGAAAAAATAGGCCCGGGCAAAGATCAGTTTCCCGATCGTTTGAGACGGGAGGGAATCGAAACCCGCGGTGGGCTTCGCCACCGCGGGATTTTGATTGCTTACAGCCGAAGGATTACGGCTTGGCCGAAGCGGATGCTGCGGGAGAGGCTGCCGCGGCTTTCTCCTTCTTTGCGGCTCGCTTTTCCTTGCGAGCTTCTGCCGCGGCTTTCTCCTCTTCGGTCAACGGCCCGAGTTTCACAGTCCGGGCTTCCAGCGTGCCGTCGGCGTGCTTCCAGTAGGAGCCGCGCGCTTCCTCGTTTGCGACAACGTCTTTTATCGTTGCGGAATTGCCCGCTTTGGTGAGGACGGTTTTGTCTGTGATCATGAAGACGCGCGACTTCTCCTTGCCGGCGATGGTGAATGTCTTGGCCTTTGCGTCAACGGCTGAGATCATTCCATGGAAAGGAATGGCTCGCTGCGGTTTTGCCGTTGCCGACGCCGTCGCGCTGGCGGCCGGCGAAGCACTTGCCCCGGAAGAAGGCGAAGCGGTCTTCTTCGCGCGGGCCGAAGCGGTGAGCGGCAGATTAATCGCAAGCAGTGCGATGACGGCGAAACTGACAAGTGGTGCTTTGTATTTCATAGTTTTTATTTTTACGGGATTCGTTATCGAGTCCGCCGATATTGACGAGGGCGGACCAGATTCTCTTCAACCGATTTAATCGTTTGGCCCAAAGGATGACAATCGCCTTTTTGGCGAAACGCCGGAGACCCGGGCCTCATGCTTGCATTCGGTTCTTTGCCGTGCCTGCCGGGTCGAAGCTCGACACGTTCGTTTGGCAGGGTGAAAGATCCCCCTTCGTCCCGCAGGCGCGGGACTACGGCGCGACAGCCCCGAAAGCCTTCGGGGCTCAAGGTAAGGGGATTACGCTCCCGCTAGTGCATCCAATAGTGAAGCCCGCTATGAGTCAAAGATGCTTCTTTATGAAGACCCGTCCCGAGGACGACTTCAGATAAGCTTCCAAACGCTTTGCGCGGTCCACATTAGAGAATGCAATGTACGTTTTGATCTTCCACGGTTTCCACTTTGATGTGTGGCGGATTTCTCCACTGTTATGGCGAGCAAATCGTTTACGGAGATTACCTGTGCAGCCCGTATAAAATCGCGCGGGATCGATTTCGCTCTGCAAAATGTACGCGTATGTGAACTTCATACTGGCTGGCATGCCGAGTCGAAGCTCGCCGCGTTCGTTTGGCAAGGTGAAAGACGTCCGCCTTCGCTATGGCTTCGGCGCGACAGTCTACGCTCTCCGCCACCGCTGCGAGCGTAGACTGGAGGTAAGGGGATTCGAACCCCTGGCCTTCTCATTGCGAACGAGACGCTCTACCAGCTGAGCTATACCCCCGAAATCTTTCAACTGCCGAGACTTAACGCGTGAAATCAGCTTGGTCAAAAACCTGCCACCCCACCCGTTTTGCCCCCCCCGATGATTTTCCGTCAGTCCACTCCTGTCCAGAAAGTCAGGGTCGAACATTGTGAGAATCGGTTCATACTTCATCTCAAAACGCTCAACTGCGAGGGAAAAGTATCAAGGTGGAGCGGGATTTTACAAGTGAGAAGGGTCGGGTAGAGCATTTTCGTATTGCGATCTTGCTTTACGGTCATGAAAATTATCGCGATGCGCGCATTTGGAGCAATGAGCAAACGCTCAAAGTCGGAAGACAGAGTGTTTGTACTTCAAAAGGTTCAACCGGCTCTGCTCGGGCTGCCGGGTCCTCTCAATTTTGATGCGACGCTCATGGTCTTCGCGCCGTTTTTGTTCCTCCTCATATTGGCGGTGCCATTCCTCGTGCTCTAGCCGGCGCACTTTGAGTGCGGCTGAGGCTGCCGCCACTCCGTCCAGAAATTCCGCGAGAACGTCCTCCAAGCGCTACCTCTTTCCATCAGACCACGAGCGGCGCATCCCGCTAGGGAGCCAATCGGTGATTTGCAAGGTGAGCCTCCCACTGTCTTCGTATTTGAACTTCGGTTTCCAATACGACCATGCTTTTTCCTCTTTTGTGGATGGCAGCTCAATCCGATCCGTTTGCTCCACCATTGAAAAGCTCACTGGATCATCTGCGATCTTGATACGGGATCCCTGTTTTTCGTTCTTCCCCTCGACCGCCCACCCGGCCTTTTCAGCTGCCCGAATAATGGCCTCCAAGAGTCGCAATGCTCGTGGCAGTGCGCTTTTGCTCACGCGCAGATTAAGAATCCCCAATATTGGTTCCGGTGCCGAATAGGGTTCCGTCAGTTTAGGCCGATAAAATTGTGCCTGGCGCGTTTTGGTTATGATCGGGTGGCAGCCGTGTAGGTCTTCCGGGATTTGAATGTCGTAGTCCATCCCGTCATCCTGAACCAGCGCGGAGAGTGGAGACAAGGGCCGTTGCTGGCTCAGAGTTCGGGCGGGTAACAGGGAGGGAGCAGGATCGGCACGCCAATGGCTCTACAGAGACGAGACATGGCCAAAGTATTCGGCGAAGCAGGTCGCAACGCGGCGGAGCAGTTTCACCTACGCACGAAGCGATTGCTTATTGCCGGATTTACCGGGATCGCAGCTCTCGCTCTTATCGGCGGATACGCTATTGGCGCAGCATTCCCGATCCGGGGCTTTCCGCTCACGTGGGTTTTGCTAATCAGCGTCTTAATGGCCGTTCTTATTTGGCTCATCGGAAAGTGGGCGAGCGACAAGATTGACACGATTGATCGAGAACGAATGGCGTGGCGCAAAGGCGTGATCGGTGAGGCCCTCGTGGCGTTAACGCTTCAAGAATTGTCAGACAATTTCGTTGTCGTGAACGATGTTTCGAAGCGATTCGCAAATATTGACCATGTAGTGATCGGTCCTACCGGCGTTTACGTGGTGGACGCGAAGTATTGGAGAGGAACAGTTGAGGCTAACGGACAGGGGGACCTTATGCTCAACGGGCAGGCTTTAGACAAGCCGGCGGTCAAGAGTTTGCTCGGCTCAGTCATGGATTTTCAATCCAAATTGAAGGCACTCACTGACACGGATCATTTCGTGCGGGGATTGATGGTTTTTCCCAACGCGTACGTGGAAGCAAACTTCGGCTCCACCAGAGAAATCCATTGTCTTCGCTCCGAGCGGCTGATCGATTATCTTAGCAATGAAAAGTTCCGGCAGAAACTCTCATCTGGCGAAGTAGAGCGAATCCGGAGAGCGACGCTGCAGTTGGCCGGGATGGACGAGCGCTTCATGGCCTCGCAAAGCTGAAAGCTGCCCCGGCGCTCAAGACTAGGCCTTTTCCGCGTCGCGAGCGCCTCGGCTGGGTCTCGACCTGGCCTAATCAGCTGATGGAAAGGCACCTCTCCGGCGGCCGGATCTGATGAAGTTTTTAATGTCAATTACCTCCCGCACCCGATCCAGAACCGCCGAAAAGGTGATTCATAAATAGCGTATCAGTTCAAACTCGTTAGGCCACTCGCTCTGGTAGATCCTCGATTTACAAGTGTGATCGGATTCTTTGACACGCACCGAGAATACGCTACTTAGCGTATATGCCAGATGACGTTCTCAGCTTTGGTCGGCGGATCGCAAATCAGCGAAAGGAATTAGGACTTAGTCTGCAAGAAGTCGCAGACCAAGTTAAAAAAGAAGATGGGGAGACGATATCTCCGCAATACCTTAACGATATTGAACATGACCGGCGACAGCCTGATTCGAATCACTTGATCCAACAGTTGGCGTCGGCGCTCAAGCTCCCGCCGGAAGTGCTTTATTACGAAGCAGGAAAACTCGGGGACTCCACACGGGTTCGGAGAGTAAGCGAAGAGAAAATCGTTGCGGCATACAAGGCATTCCGCCGCGAATTGAAAGGTCTAGGCAAATGAAGTACGTGCCCGATCGCACTGGCCGATTCCCCAAGCGCCCGCACTACGAACCAGCTGAACTAGACCAAGAATGTGAGCACATCATCACTGATTTCCTGCGCGATCGTTGCGGTGGTTTTCGGTTGCCGATACCGACCGAAGCGTTGACAAAGCTCATCGAGAAAGATGCCGAAGACCTTGATCTATTCGCAGACCTATCTGGAGAAGGTAGCGATGTCGAGGGGGTGACGGACTTCGTCGCTAAATGCAAACCGCGTGTGCGGATTTCCGGCACTCTGTCAGCCCAGCGTAGTGAGAACCGTCTCCGGACCACTCTGGCGCACGAGTGCCAGGTCACGTGAAGTTCCACGATTTTCTGTGGCAGGTTGAGGTAACAAATCAAAGACTTCATCCGCAGTTCGCACGCGGGACTTCGCCTAAGTGTCACCGGGGGCGAATCCTTGATGCGCCGTACTCCGATTGGATGGAGTGGCAGGCGGGATACATATCAGGGGGCTTGCTGATGCCGGCCACTGCGATTCGGGAAATTACCGGGACGTTCTTGGAAACTCATAAACTTTTCGTTCCCGTGCCGTCGACGGCGAATGAAGCTGGGCAGCTTGTAAATTTGATTCATACCGCTTTTGCTGTTTCCCTCGAGGCTGCCCGTGTTCGTTTGTTGAAGCTCAAACTGTTAAGCTCCGTCGATCTGGGACCGCAACTGTTCTGATTTTATTTTTCTTGCGTTTACGTCAATCCGCGGATACGCTTAATGACGGATGCGGATGAACCGCGTTCAATCAATAAAATACGTGAGCAAACAGTATATGAAAGAATACCAAGTAACGTGCGTAACGAAGCCGGATCGCTTTAGCAGGCACGAGCATATCACGCATATCGGCAATGTCGCCGATAAGTGGAAGATCACACGCGAGCTGACCGTCGAGAAAATCGAATCCAAGCAGGAGGCCTTTTTCACCGTAGATCGCACTACGGGGCGAAAGATGTACGTGGGCGTCGTCCGCGAAGCAGGCCGACTGCCTTATCTCCGCACACACGCTGACGGAAAATGGAACGATAACTTGCTGGCCCAAGCAGAATGCAACGGGTCGTGCAAATTGATTGGCTAATTAGGATTGGGGTGGCGAACAAATAATTGCCGCCCCAAATTCCCTGACACGAGGAACGTATGAATATCATAATTTATTCGGACGGCACTGGTCAGCGGGGAGGGCTATTGTTCGACGAGCGACGCAGCAACATCTACAAGCTGTTTCGGGCAACACGTTGTGGCCCGGATTCGTCTATCAATCCTGCCGAACAATTAACCTTTTACGATCCTGGCCTAGGCACCGTGCCGCCAGGCCACGGCGGCTCTGGCATCATTGCAGCCCTGTGGCGTTCATTCTACAATCGCGTTAGTCAAGCCACGGGCCTCGGCATCACGCGCAACATCGTCGACTGCTATGCGGCCACTGTCCAACTTTGGCATCCCGGCGACCGTATCTTTTTGTTCGGCTTCAGTCGAGGTGCTTACACGGTGCGGCGCTTAAGTGCGGTACTGGCGATGTGCGGCGTTCCCACTCAAGATAAAGGAGCCAGGTCGCTTCGCCGCGATGAAAATACGGCAAAGCGAATCGCGGTGGAGGGCGTCAAAAAGGTCTATCAACACACTGAGTCAAGAAAGACGTTTGCCACGACTCGGCAAAAAGAGCTGCACGCGCAGCGCGAAGAATTGGCCCGGCGTTTTCGCGGACGGTACGCGTCAGCTGATCCGACCGACGCAAGCAAAGCGAACGTCTACCCGTATTTCATCGGCGTTTTCGACACCGTGGCTTCGTTGGCGAACCCGGTTGTAGCAACGTCGACGTTTCTTGTGGCAGTCTTGGCTCTCGCACTTCTTAGCTGCATCCTCGGCTGGTTTGTTTTCCACTTCGGCTTCTGGTTGTCGTTCGGCGCTGTCACGGCCATTGCTATTTTGATCGCGGCTCTGGCTTTAGTGAAAAGCTTGGTACGGTTCGAATTCGGTCTGCCGATAAACAAGAATTGGCGTCCCTTCCATTTCACGGAGGTGCATATCGAGCAATACGAGACGGACCTCAGCACCGAGGTAACATATGCAAGGCATGCGATGTCGATCGACGAGCGTCGGAAATCGTTTTCGAGGGTGGGATGGGGCGGCTCCGATTCTGACAAGAAGACGCAGGAGGGATGGTTTGAACAACTATGGTTTGCGGGTAACCATTCCGATGTTGGCGGTAGCTATTCGGAAAACGAATCCCGGCTATCGGATATCTCTCTCCAGTGGATGCTGGAAGCAGCTGTCAAAGCCGGCCTGAAATACGATCCTTCCGTTCTCAAGCTGTTTCCAGACCCGTTTGGTCCTCAGCACGATGAAACCGAAGTAGTTTGTTTCGCTTGGCCCCGAAGTTAACGAGGGCGATTCCGCACGATGCACCGCTTCACCCTTCCGTCCTTGAGCGTTTCCAGGCCGCCGAAGTACTCGATTACGATACCGTTAGGCGGTACCGACCCGAGAATCTTCGCAACCACGATGCGGTAAAGCAGTATTTTGTCGCTGAGTAGCTGAGTCGCGGCACCGATGTGTTTCGCGCCGTTAGAGCGCGATGATTCTTCTTGGTAAGAACGCGGCAATCACATAAACAAGGGCGGAGACGAAACCGTCACTTTTATGCGGAACTGTTTGAAACGAGTCAGACTTGGGGCTGTCTATCCCATATTCCTTTTGCTGGGTGGCTGTGGAAATGACACAGCCAGCACCGGGTCAACGCATTATCCTGATCAAAAACTAAAGGCACCGAACCATCTTGACCAAGGAGTGGTCTTGGCCTGGAATCGTGAATCACCGCCAGCCGACGATAAAGTCAATACAGTTTCCGTTGGTCAGACGTTAGTTGTTCGTGTCCGGAACTTGGATGGCTGGCTGGTCGATAAACTCAAGGATGGCCGATTGACAGGCGAGCCGGCTATGACACCGGAAGAACGATTTAATTACTTCGTTCTGCAAAAGTTGCGTGGCAGCGAGAAGGTTGATGATTTTCTCACAAGATATGAAGCGGCTGAGGCATTAGAAACACGACCGTCTTCGACCGTCTCGCCGCTCCCCTCGAATACGAACCCGGCGCCTAGCAAAATCCCTTCACCACTTCCGCCACTGCCCCCAGGTGTGACGGTAAAACAGCTGCGTGATGCGAGGATTCTTCGAAGCCCTACTTAGCCACGTGAAGCGCCAGTTATTTTTGATAATCAACAACAGCCATTCATCAGATCAAAGCTGAAAATCCTGACGCCGGCGTAGTGACGGCAGAGTGAAGGCGAAGCCAGGCGATACCGTCCAGGAGTTTGATTTTCGGATACGACGTAGGCCAGGCGACGAAGATGCCTGGAACAATCTCTATGATGGAACGCGGGCGATTCATGATGTGCGGGTAAGTCTTGGCATTGAACTGGACCAAAGAACATTCGTGCTCGATACGGCTGTGTACCTCAGGCCGACGCCAAGGTTCAACGAATGAAGCTTGAGCTTTTCAGTATGCATGGCTCTGGGGAACTCTCGCTGTCCTTGCGATTCTGCTCGTCGGCGGTTTTTGGCTTGCTTTGCGCACACCTTTGCTGCGCGACATGGATATGCCAATGCGCGCTGATGGGTGGCCCCAATTCAGTCTTTCGCGGGCTCAACTCGCCTTTTGGACTGTACCTCGTGGTTGGAGCTTTTCTCATAATCTGGCTTGTCACTGATCGTCAGACACCTTAAACCCCACTGTTCTCGCACTCCTGGGAATTAGCTGTGCGACCACGCTGGCTTCAAAGATGGCAAACTTCACACTGGACGGGGGAACGACCGTGTCCGAACTGGCGAGAGCGGCCAGGCGTACTAAGCCGGTAAGCCAAGTACGGCAGGAACTTGCAACGGAGTTGACGAACCTTGAACAGCTGGCCGCAACCCCTGCAAGCGAGGATGCCCAAAACAAACCAAATGTCCTCGCCGCCAAGATTCAGCAACTGCGGGATGATCTGGACTACTTGAAGCACAGCCGGGTGACTAGATTTTTCATCGATCTCCTGGGAGAAACGGGACGGTAACATTGCACCGACTCCAGATTGTCGTGTGGACACTCGTTCTAGGGTTCGTATTTATTTCGAGGGTGTTGCGAGACCTGTCGATGCCGGTATTCAGCGATACTCTTCTCGGTCTTATGGGTCTAAGTTCGGCGACCTACGTAGCACTCAAAGTTCCGGAATTGAAGAAGACGCAAGGACGGATTGATTCCATAGCCAAGGCTTCCTAGTAACGGGGGACCATAGCAGAGGGCGCGATCTGACTTCGAACGTCCACCCGTTGCCCCCCTGGCGCTGGAAAATCACCTAGTCCCCCAGGTCGTGCAGAGGGGCGCTATTGACGGGTTAATGGATCGGGCGACGAATACATCCATGACAACTGCAACTCCTTGGCCTATTTGCTTCATTGCTAGCGCACTGGGCAAAAGAGAAGTCGATCAGATTTACGATAAGGGAATTCGCCCCGTGCTACGAAAGCTTCGCATCAGACCGGTGCGAGTCGACCGCATCGAGCACAACGATGACATCGACGACAAAATTCTGGCCCTGAATACAACGCTGCGAACTCTGTATCGCTGACCTCACCTTCGCACGCCCATCGGTTTATTATGAAGCCGGCATGGTTCACGGCCTTAGCAGGCCTGTTGTTTTCATCGCTCGGTCCGATCACTTCCGAGACAAGGACATCGATCCGCACGGGAACTTGCGGGTTCACTTTGATTTGCAGATGAAGAATGTCATTTCTTGGACCGGACCTAATGCGGCATTTCGTAGCCGACTTCAGGGGCGGCTGAGAAAAGTGATTCAGCCTGTCCTGTTAAACCGAAGAAGGGAAGACGCTCTTTTGGAGCAGCGCGCTGCTTTTAAAACAATGCCCGTATTTCACCAGCTAGCGCTGATTCGCAGAATGACCGTGCAACTGCTACCAAGTCGAGGTTTCGGGGCCCTACGCCAGCGCGTCCATCGCGAGATGTCGAGCGTGTCCGAAACTGCACTGCGATGCATGAAAAGGAGTGCGACGGCCTCCGAAGATACAATCGAAATGTACGCTTTCGATCGTCTTACCAGCTCGCATTTAAACGAATGGTGGCGCTGGTCAATTCTGGGACGGTCGACAGATGATCCGACAAAGCACCATTACATCGTTTACCTAGCCATCAGTCTGAGGCGGGTCTCCGAAGCGACGTTTCGTTCCGCGCTTCCGCTCTTCAGACCGGTTGCCCCGTATCTTTTAACGCGCACCGAGCCGTCTGACCTTACTGGCGGGGTGCCGCACACGATCTTTTTCTCATTGATTCAAAACGTTATGTCGATAGAAGAGCTCAGACAAAATCTTCGAGACCTTCTGGGGTGGCTTGATAAGAATAAGTTGAGCTATCGCCCTCAAAGTGCCTAAGTTTCAAGGATAGGGTCCACCCGTTTTGCCCCCCTGGCGCTGGAAATTCGGTCTACTCCTGTCCAGAACTGTCCACACGACTGTGCGGAGTTAATTCAATCGGAATTCTTTTAGCGTCCGTACCTGTCCTGATCTGTCCACCACGGGCCTAACGAGTCACAAAATCGCCAAAAATCTTTGCGAACGAGACGCTCTACCAGCTGAGCTATACCCCCGAAATCTTTCAACTGCCGAGACTTAACGCGTGAAATCAGCTTGGTCAAAAACCTGCCACCCCACCCGTTTTGCCCCCCCCGATGATTTTCCGTCAGTCCACTCCTGTCCAGAAAGTCAGGGTCGAACGTTGTGAGAATCGGTTCATTCTTCAACTCAAAACGCCCAACTGCGAGGGAAAAGTATCAAGGTAGAGCGGGATTTTTCAAGCGAGAAGGTCTGGGTCACTCGGGTTCGGATTAGGGCCGATTGTTTTGGCTTTCCGACCGAGGCTGAATAAAGTCCCTGCAGCAGGTAGAATCCATATGAAACCAAGTATTAGGTTAACCCAACTGTTCGCGGTAGTTTTTGCGCTCTGCACGATGACAGCGAGCGTCAGCTCGGCCAGGCAAAAGCCACCACCTGCTGGTCCAACCGGCGCGACCGGGGCGACTGGCCTAACTGGAGCCACAGGCGCGACAGGTCCGACCGGCGCAACCGGCGTTGGTGTAGCTGGAACGACTGGCGCGACTGGGGTGATCGGCGCTACTGGCGCTACTGGCGCTACTGGCGCTACTGGCGCAACGGGAGCAATATCACAATTTGCTATGTTCTTTGGCTTAACATCTGGAACAGGAAATGCCGGACCAACAGATTACGCTGCAACCATTGCAGTTAAAAGTGCTGCTGGTACTGGACGAGTTCCTTTTCCACAGGATGGTCCAACAGCAGGAGGTATCATTCGTGTTGACGCTTCCAGCTTTATATTGCCCGACATTGGAACGTATGAAATTACTTTTAGGGTTCACACCACAGAGCCGGGTCAACTACAGCTTGAGCTTAATGGTGTTGATTTACCTGAGACTGTTGCCGTTAACGCGAATCCAACTTCGGGCGGACACCCTATTATTGGTAACTTCTTTATTACAACAACTTCTATTAATTCGGTATTGGCTGTAGTTAACCCTAGCGGTAACGCTACGGCGCTTACCATTACTCCTGCCGATGGAGCGGATACCCATGCAAACTCTCAGAGCTTAGCGATTAAAAGGATTGAATAATGCGTCAGTCCACTCCTGTCCAGAAAAGTCAGGGTCGAACGCTGTAAGAATCGGCTCGCGCCTCAACTCAAAACGCCCAACTGCGAGGGAAAAGTATCAAGGTAGAGCGGGAATTTTCAAGCGAGAAGGTCTGGGTCACTCGGGTTCGGATTAGGGCCGATTGTTTTGGCTTTCCGGCGGAGGCTGAAATAAGGTCCCTGTATCCGGTAGAATCGATATGAAACCAAGTATTAGGTTCACCCAACTGTTCGCGGTAGTTTTTGCGCTCTGCACGATGATGGCAAGCGTCAGCTTGGCCAGGCAAAAGCCTCCCCCAGTAGGCCCCACGGGTCCAACCGGCGCGACCGGCGCTACAGGCGCAACTGGCCCACAAGGCTCACCGGGAACGCAAGGTTCACCCGGGCCGCAGGGCTCACCGGGGCCCCAGGGCGTAACGGGCTCTACCGGAGCAACCGGAGCAACCGGAGCAACCGGAGCAACTGGCGCAACTGGCGCAACTGGGGCAACAGGTGTTGGTGCTACAGGAGCAACGGGAGCAACGGGAATTGTCGGCGCAGCAGAATTTGTAAGAACCATTCAGGTGCCAAATGATTCTGTGCCCCCAGGTACTGCGTTCACAATCGATACAGAAGTGTTCAATAATATTCCCGCAGAAATTGTTGCTTCAGCCGGAAGTGGCGGAACTGTTTTCACACTCACAGCGGGCACATACGTCATAGACTATGAAATGAGTTTGACGTCAGCAGGTTCTATTGGCATTTACTCCGGACCTGACAGTGGATCTTTGGCTCTAGATACAAATACTGTTTCAGGGTCTACTACCGCCACAACATGGATTCATGGACGAGCTATTATTGTAGCGGTGGATTCGCTGACTTTCGGAATTAGTTCTGTTGTTGGTACTGCTTCAATTGGACCTGCTGGAATTGATCCCGGTTCTTACATGATCCGACTCACCATTTTGAAAATAGAGTAAATTAATCGCTCCCAGTTTTCGAACTCAACGCCGGTAGTGGTGCCTCACGGCGGTACAAGAATGATGTAAGGCCACCCGTTTTGCCCCCCTGATGATTTTCCGTCAGTCCACTCCTGTCCAGACTCTGGTAGCAAAATTGTCGCATCGCTGCTTGCCTGCCATAGATTCGGTAATCATGTCCCTCTTGTACAAATACTTCGATCCATGCGGCATCAAAGTGCTGCAAACCGGAAGGCTTCGAACATTAGATCCATCGACCTTCAACGATGAACATCGGGATTTACTTCTTCTATCCGGCCTCCGCCGGTGGTCCCGGTCCGCGCTATCTTGAACGGACGGTGCAACAAGCCGGAGACGAGAAGAAGATTGTTTTGCTCAAAACCGGGACTTATCCTGCGGAAAATGCCGGCGACCTGACTCGAAATCCGCCCGTGCTGTCGTCGGCAAACACGTTGTATTTTATTTTGTGCGACCAGCCGGAACGCGATGCGGTTTTGAAACGATTTCCGGGACGCAAAATCTTTGTTTACCAATACCCAGGTGATCTACGCAGAACAGCCGACAGCCAATAAGTCCGGTCTAGCCGCATGAGAGAAAGCCTTAATCGCCGGATCGTACGGGAGCCCTCATGAAACTTTCTGTGGTCATTCCCTGCTTTGACGAACGAGGAACAATCGAAAAGATTGTCGCGGCGGTGCGCGCGGCGCCTCTGGAGGATCTTGAGATTATCGTCGTCGATGACGGCTCGACGGACGGGACGACCGCTTTGTTAAAGGAAAAAGTTTCTTCAATCGCGGATCGAATTATTTATCAGCCACGTAACATGGGGAAGGGCGCGGCACTGCGTGCCGGTTTTGCGGCCGCTACCGGCGACATCATCCTCGTGCAGGATGCAGATCTTGAATACAATCCGGCGGATTACCCGGTTTTGCTCGAGCCAATTTTATCGGGGAAAGCCGATGCGGTTTTCGGTTCGCGGTTTATGGGTGGACGCCCGCATCGGGTCCTTTACTTCTGGCACATGGTCGGGAACAAATTTCTAACGCTCCTTTCGAACATGTTTACGAATCTCAACCTGACCGATCTGGAGACGTGTTACAAAGCGTTTCGCGCGGAGCTGCTGAAGAGTCTCGATCTTCGGGAAAATCGTTTTGGATTCGAACCGGAGGTGACTGCGAAATTGGCAAAAACAAAATGCCGTATTTACGAAGTAGGCATTTCCTACAATGGTCGGACTTATAACGAAGGAAAAAAGATCGGTTGGAAGGATGGTTTCCAGGCGATCTACGCGATCTTGCGCTACAATCTTTTTTCGTAGAAGCCAGTTCAACCTGGCCGTTCACGTTTTGCGTTTGCGGCCTCACGCTGCCAGGTGCGACTCTGATACTCCGGCCATCAACCGGAGTACCGCCTCCTGAGAGGCTTCCGCGCGGGACAGTTCCCCGACAATCTTACCCTCGCGCATCACGATGATTCGCGTGGACAGATTGAGCACCTCGGGAAGTTCGGAAGAAATGAGCATCACGGCCAGGCCATTTTGCGCGAGGTTGTCGATCAGTGCGTGAAGTGAGGCCTTTGCGCCAACATCGACGCCGCGCGTGGGTTCGTCGACGATCAGCAGCTTGCCACCGTGGGCGAGCCATTTGGCCAGAACAATTTTTTGCTGGTTGCCGCCGCTGAGCGAGTTGACCGGCGCTTCGAGTGAAGCGGCTTTGACGTGCAAGCGCTGGAAATACTCCGCGGCCATCTGTTTTTCTTTTGTTCGATCGAGGACGCCCAGTTTTCGCAACCGATCCAGCGACGCCAGGCTGACGTTCGCCCGGCACGGCATTCCAAGTATGCAGCCCTGCCGTTTGCGATCTTCCGGAACGAGGGCAATTCCCGCGCGCATGGCAGCCCGGATGGAACCTGGCGGAAGTACGCTTCCATCGAGCACAACTTCGCCGGTCGCCTGCGGGTCCAGACCGAAAACGGCTTTCGCGAGTTCACTGCGCCCGGCGCCGACGAGACCGGCAAACCCGACAATCTCTCCGGCGCGGATTTCAAAGGAAACGTTATGGAAACGTCCGGGCGAACTCAGGTTTTGAACGCGTAATATTACGTTGCGGGCTTTCGCGGAAAGATATTGCGGGAAGTACTCTTCCACGGAACGACCGATCATCATGCGGACCATAGCGTCCTGCGTCATTTCCGCGCGACCGAGCGTTCCTACGTACTGGCCGTCGCGCAAAACGCTGATCCTGTCGCACAACCGGAAGAGTTCAGGCATCCGGTGCGAGATATAGATCATCGTGATTCCACGGCTCTTGAGATCTTCGATTAATTTGAACAGCGATTGCGCCTCCGGATCGGAGAGTGAACTGGTGGGCTCGTCAAAGATCAAAATTCGCGGATTGGCGCCGACGGCGGCGGCTATTTGAACCTGCTGTTCCTGTGCGGTCGAAAGATCGCGCATGTTTTGCCGTACATTCAGATGGACGCCGATCGCGCCAAGCAATTGTTCCGCGCGACGGGTCATCTCAGTGCGGTCGAGCAGGACCCGAAGCTTTCTAGGGTATCGCCCCATACAAAGATTTTCCGCAACACTTAGGTCCGGGCAGAAGGCGAGCTCCTGATGGACCATCGCGATTCCGGCATCCATCGCGTCGCGCGGCGAGTTAAAGAGGTGACGCAGTCCGTCGATCAGTATCTCGCCGCCGTCGGGCTTGTGAATGCCGGCGAGGATTCTTCCGAGGGTCGATTTTCCAGCGCCGTTTTCGCCTATGAGGCCATGACATTCACCCGCCTCAATCCCCAGTGTGACATTCCGTAGCGCTGTGACGCCGCCGAATACCTTGGTGATGGAGCGAAACTGGATGAACGATTTCGCCATGCCTTATTTTTTACCGAGCCATTTCTCCCAATTTTTTCCGAACCCATCGACGTTTTCTTTCGTTACCCGGGTTAACGGATCGATGATGGTTGAACTGGGCGGGTTCTCTTTATTGACGATCTTGTCGAGTAAAACTTGGACCGATTTGGTGCCCCAACCGTAGCAATCCTGAGCGAACAGCGCTTCCACGTAGCCGCTCTTGACGTAATTCAACTCCGCCGGCAACGCGTCGGCTGCTACCACCTTGATTGAGCCGGGCGGCCACTTGAGCGCGTCGGCGGTGAAGAGCGGCCAGCCGCCGATCATGGCCCAACCTTGAATTCCGGGATTGGCGTTCTGGGCGGTTTGCACGGCTTCGGCGCCTTTCTCCGGAGTCTCGGCGTGATAAAACACACCGGGATCGTTCAACTTCATGTTTGGAAATTTGGCGAGCTCTTCCTTGGCGCCGGCGACGCGCTTTTGTAAATTCGGGGCGCTCTGGTTGCCTCCGAGAATCGCGACGGTACCTTTCTCATTCATCGCCTTGGCCAGCTCTTCCATGATTCGCGCGCCGCAGGCGTGCGCATCGCTTCCATAAAAGGCGAAGCGTTTGCTATTGGGCGCGTCGGAATCGAAGCACATGACCGGAACACCTTTTTCAACGGCCTTGTCGATGGAAGGTGTGACAGTGTTTGCTTCCGAACAGGAAATAGCGATCCCGTCAACGCCTCGGCGGGCGAGGGCCTCGATCGCCTCGGCTTGTTTGGTGGCGTCCTCGTCGTTCGGAGTTCGAATCTCGATTTCGACATCGGCGTTGTACTTCGGGCCAAGTTCTTTGGCCGCGTCGCGCGCGCCGGATTGCGCCGCCTGGAAGACATCGTTTGTCAGGCTTTTGCCAAGAAACCCGATTACAATTTTGCGTTTGCCGCCCTCTGCGGACGTCGGCGCTTTCTTGGTGCAGGCGGTCAGAGCGATCGCAGCGCAAGCAAAGGCCGTGGCCAGTTGGTGAAACTGAACGTGATGTCTATTCATGGGATGACGGTTTCTGTTTTTGCTTCCTTTAAATGGTGACGACGGGTTCGGAGATAGCTGCTTACCCGATCAAGCGATACCGCAACGATGATCGCCAGGCCGATGATCACAAGGCGGTATTCCTGAGCGAGCCGTAGAATAATGATACCATTTTCGATCAGCGCGATCACGAGCGTGCCCAAAAGCGCGCCGAGAGCGGTGCCGCGACCACCGACCAGACTTGCGCCGCCGACCACTGCCGCAGCGATCACGGTAAGCTCGTAACCCGAGCCGGTGCTGGTGGAAGCGGTTCCGAATCTTCCCAGTGAGACCATTCCAGCTACGCCCGCCGCCAGGCCGGCCAGCGCGTACGTGCGCAGTTTGATCCAGCCCACGCGTAGTCCGCTAAAGCGTGCCGCTTCCTCGTTGCCGCCAATCGCGTACGTTTCCCGGCCGGCAACCATCATTCGCAAATAGAACCATCCCAGCGCGACGCAGATGAGCATGATAATAAGAGGCATCGGCTCCAGACCGAACAACTCCAGTCGCATAAATCCCGTGGTAAAAGCAGGCGGCAGAGTTTTTCCAGCGGCGGGCAATGTTTTTTCCGGGGGCAAAACATTCGCCAGACCGCGGAAGATACTCATCGTGCCGAGCGTTACGATAAATGGATGCAATGAAAGTCCTGTAACGAGTGCGCCATTAATGGCGCCACAGAGCAGGCCGATACCGAGTGGCACGAGAATCGCGACAGGCAACGTCTGCAGCGCCGGCGCATTGGCCGGCAACGCCTGCAGAGCGGAAGCCCCGCCGAGTGCGGACAACGCCATGATCGATCCAACGGAAATATCGATCCCGCCAGTGATGATCACAATCGTCATGCCGATGGCCATGATTGCGTAGTACGACATTGGCGTGGCGATGCCGTCGATGAAGTTATCGAAATTTAAGAACGTGTTCGGTTTGCCCGGCGCGGCATCATACCAGCCGTAGATGCTCAAAATCGTTGCAAGCAGCAGGACCACGAGCGCCAGACCAATTTCCTGCGCGACAGAAAGACGCGGTCGAGAAGGAAGCTGCTCGACCGTGGCAGGCGGCGTTTCGCCAGAACGCGATTCTTTCACGGCTTCACGGTTGGAGACGGCTGCGCAGTTGGAGAAGGCAGCCCGGCCACAACGATTCCCTTTGTTTCGGTTCCGCGCCCCTCTAAAACTCCATTCTCCGTTATCAACCGGACCTCGACTGGTCGATCGGGAATTTGCATGCGGCCCTGGCGTTTTTCGACGCCCACGACAACGGATTCGCCTTCACGCCGTGCTCGATAGGTCGTTAACGCAAAATTTCCTCGCATATAATCGAAACCATCTCCGGCATCTTCGTAAAGATTTCCTCGTGCCTGCCCACTTTGGTCAAGGCAAACAAGCAATGTAAGCGGATCGAGCGATGCCTCATTCGTGTTTTGCACCACCCGACCGAGAGGAACGATCGCGCCGCCGTGAATCTTCACTTCCGGTTGATAGCCATCTTTTTCCCGGTCGCCATCGAGCAGCGAAACATCGCGCCAGATGCCTTTTGGAAGCTTGGGATCTGATGCCCATGGCGGGACGACAAGGAGATCGGGGCCGAAGAGAAAGGCGCTTTCTTCGGCGCGCAGCTCCGGATCTTTTGGATCGGCAAAGAAGACGGGTTGCATGATCGGTTCGCCGGTTATCGAAGCGTTGAATGCGAGCGTGTAAAGGTAGGGCAACAGCCGATAGCGCCGTTCCAAGGCGGTGCGAGCCACATTTTCGAATTTGGCACCGAACCTCCATGGCTCCTGGAATTGGCTGTCGACTGAGGCGTGCGCGCGACAGAAAGGATAAAACACACCGGTTGCGATCCATTTTCCGAAAAGGTCCGGTGTTGCATTGCCTTCGTATCCACCAATATCTGCGCCGCTGAGCGGCTGGCCGGAAAGGCTGAGATTCAGCGACATCGGCACTGACGTTTTCAAATATTCCATTCGCGCCATGTTATCGCCGGTCCAGGTAGCCGCGTAACGCTGACCGCCGAGATGCGTGGAACGGGTCAGCACAAATGGCCGTTTATCGGGGCGAACTTTTAAAATTCCCTCGCGCGTGGCTGCTGTCTCCAACATTCCATAGACGTTGTGGTACATGCGGTGCGGGCCAGGCGGCAGATTCCCTCCTCCGCGATGAACGATGTCCTCAGGCATTGTCCAGTCAGGCGCGTTGAATACAGCGGGTTCGTTCATGTCGTTCCACACGCCATCGACACCTTTTGCGATGAAATTCCTGTACAAATCTCCCCACCAATGTCGGGCATCCGGCATCGTGAAATCGGGAAAAACGCACATGCCCGGCCAGACTTCGCCTTCGTAATCCTTGCCATGCGGTTTCTGCACCCACAAACGGCGTGCGCTGCCGGAGTCGTAAACAAAGTAACCTCGCTCAGCCTTGACTCCGGGATCAATCATCCAGACCGAGTGAAAGCCATTGTCATGCAGGTAGTCGTTCGTCGCCTTTGGATCGGGAAACCGTTTCGGATCGAAAGTAAAAATCCGGTAACCGTTCATGTAATGGATATCGAGCCAGATGACATCGCACGGCAGATGACGTTTGCGGAATTCGCTCGCGATTTCGCGCACCTGGGCATCGGGATAGTAAGAGTAGCGACACTGATGAAATCCTAGCGCCCATCGCGGAGGAAGCGGCATTGCGCCAATCAATTCGGCGAGGCCGCGCATGACGGCTTGCGGCGAGCTGCGGTCGATGACAATCACACGAAATGCCGGACCCTCACTTTTAAAAACGATTTCGTCGGATCCGGTTTGCAGTTCGGACTTCCACGTCGTGTCAAAGAGCACGCCGAAAGCGGTTCCATCCGGTCGAACACCGAGTACCCAGGGATGGGATTGATACAGCCGGCGGCCGTTATCTTTTTTGTAGGCGAAGTTGTCGGTGTTCCAGATCTCGATCGATTTGTCGTTGCGCAACAGCGGACCGCTTACTTCGCCGGTGCCGTACAAGCTCGCGTCCTTTGGCACTACGAGCGATGCGCTCGCTTTGCCATTCCCGGCGCTGAACTCTGGAACAAGCGTCCAGCCCCGGGGCATCGGACCTGATTCTCGCGGCGGAGCGACCAGCGCCAGCGAAGGCGTTTTAAGGGAATTGTATCCTTCTGGAACAAAGAGAACGATTCCGCGACCAATTTGTGCGGCGCGCTCGATCTTTATTCTCTGGGTTCCGGCAGAAAGAACGGGATCAGCCAGCGCAAGAACGAGCCAAGGAACCGCGAGAAAACGCGTTGTGTTCGAGAGTTGTCTGGCGTGCGAATGCTTCATTGATTGCGACACCCGCGAGCGGCGACCATTGTTATCACTATGATCGGCTGCGACCAAGCGAGGCAAGCCCGCTTCCGCGCAAGGAATCCTTCATTGCGCCCGCAATCGAGCCGCGATCGTGCCCAAGGCGCTTTAGAGATGACCGCGTTTCGCCCTCTTCACCAGAATGAATGGAAGCCTGGAGAGCAGCTAAAAAACGGGTGATAATCTCGACACAGGAGACTCAGGTCGAGCTGTTATTCAGCTCTTTGTTCATGGCGTGATAGCCTAGTTTCCTCCACCGGCTGCGACTAGATTACCACCACCGGCGGAGATGATGTTGCCGCTCGCTGTCACGATGCTTGCGGTGGAATCAGGAGTGGAAGCAAGGATGTTGCCGCCGCCGGCCGAGACGACTCCGCCTGAATTCGAGCTAATGATATTTCCGCCACCCGCGGCGATGAGGTTCCCACCGCCTGCGGCCACCAGATTTCCTCCACCGGCCGAAACCACATTGCCGCCGCCGGCCGAGACGACACCGGCTGAATTCGAGCCGATGATATTGCCGCCGCCGGCCGAAACGACACCGGCTGAATTCGAGCCGATGATATTGCCGCCGCCCGCGGCGATGAGATTTCCTCCACCCGCGGAGACGACGCCGTTACCGACGAGCTGACCTGCGCCCGGTCCGACAAGGCCACCTGGAAGGGCGTTGCCGCCGCCGGCTGCGACAAGGTTACCGCCTCCTGCGGCGATGATGTTCCCGCCCCCTGCGGAGACAATGCTGGCGGCATTATCGAGCAACGCGGCGGCTGTCGTGACGCCGGTTGAAATCGCGTTGCCACCGCCTGCGGCGACGAGATTGCCACCGCCAGCAGCGATGATGTTCCCGCCACCGGCGGCCACCAGGTTGCCTCCGCCTGCGGCCACCAGGTTGTTTCCGCCAATGTCGATGATTGTCACATCGCCACCGTTGAAGATGAAGTGGTTCAACGGAGGGCCGCCGTTGTTTGTAATATGAGTGGTCGGACCATCTGAAAACAGCGGGTTCCCGCCACTGACGATCGAGATGGATGCTGGATCAGTATCGATAACTCCCAGAAAGCTGGCGTTGATGTGAGCATGGCCAGGCCCGTCGCCGCCGAATGTGATTGTGCTGAATAGCGCGCCGCTGGCCTGGAAGGTAAACGTGACCGCGCCAGCAGTGTGAGGATCGAGGAAATCTAGATTGACGTCCACAGTAGTTCCCTCCTGAATGAAATTTGGATTCTGGTGACCAGCACCGGGTATCGTCGCGGCCACGCTAACGTAGTTGGCGCCGGTCGGTAACAGGAATACCAAACCCGGGTTTCTTACCTCGTTGTCACCGTAATTGTAGATCACGAATGTGACTGTAAAGGTGCTTCCGGCGACAACGGTGTCCCTTCCATTCCCATTGGTTGCAATAATTCTCTGAACTCCGAGCTTGGGCACATGCTGCGCGTCGGCGACGGGCTCGGCCTTAAGCGTCGCCGTTGCCTGGTGCGGCTTCATGAAGTCGAGGAAGCCGAAGGGGTTGAAGATGTCTCTTTTAGGCGAATCTCCGACTATTTGCGCAAGGTTCGTTAAGGGCGCGCTCGATATCGTCTGCGCCGCGCCCGCCAGGGCAAGGCTCGCCGCTTGAACAGTATTATCGTAAATGGTCAGGGCGGGCGCGATGTTGTCGCCGACAAGCGAGCCGGTTTGCTGGATTGCATCTTGTGTGACGATCACTTCCACCATCACGTCGCCTTCGCCTGGCGGCAGCTGATTGAACGTGAATCGAACAATCCCCGGGTGCGATGGATCGGTGGGCGGCTCAACTCCGAAACCAGCTGGCGTGAGACTCAGCGGAAGTATTGAGCCGGGTATCGCTCGGTTGGTCAAACCTGCAAACCCCGCGCGGTAGAAAACGGTGTGTGCCGGAAGAGTCACATCCAAATTGACGCCAGTTGCTGTAGTCGTGCCGATGTTTTTGTAGTGAATGTAGTAGCGTTCCTCCCCGGGAAGGTAGGAGGTTGGATCGCTGGGATTGGGGGGAACCGCGCTTATGTAGGCTGCGAAGCTGCTGTTATAAAGCGCGTCCAGCGCGGCCTTCGTCGCGTTGACATCGGTGCTGACCGTGGCCGGGCGCACAAGCATGCCCTCGAGCAACGGCCGCGCAAACTGCACGTCACCGATTACCTCGATCGCGGCGTTGCCGTGCCCGCCGCCGCCGGCCATACCAAAATATCCCACCGGCGTGTGCGGCGTGCTCGTTGAGCCAATGGAGGACGCTGACTCCGGCTGGTTATTGGGATCGTCTGCATTGATGAATGTGCCAGAAACTGGAGCATTTGCGCCACTGTCAACCTGGACGGTATACACGATGGCAATCGATGCCTTCGAGGCCAGAGTAAATCCCTCGAATCGCAGGTGGTGGCCGTCCGGGTCGAGAACCGGTTGAAGCGGAATCGGCACTGGCGCGGGTGCTGGAGGCGGACTTTTCTTTTTCTTATGTTTGCCTCCATGTCCGGTACTTGGCGCCGGCGTTGGAAGCGGGTAGAGCAGTTGCGCTGAAACGAACGTCGCGTGGTCGGGCATGCGGTCCTGAATATAAACAGCGTCGGCTTCGGACTTGCCGTTGTTTGTGGCCGTGAGGATGAAGCTAATCTGATCGCCCGGCTTAACGATATTCACGCTCTGGCCGGAACCGTCCGCGACCGTTTGTGTTGGTAGATTGCTGATGACCTTAGCCAGGGCAAGAACCGGCTGGTTATCGAGACTTCCCTGCAATGTGATGTCGATTACTCCGGAATCGTTTGTGCTCAGCGCGATGTCATTGCTGGCGTTGCGGATGAACATCATGAAATCCATCGACGATATCGGTATGCCCGCGGCGAACGCGCTACTGAATTGGGCGTAGGCAGTGTTAGTGAGAAATGCCGCGCCATAATCGATCGTGCTGATTTTGGGCACGTCCGCCGGGTCCGCCCATTGCGCCTGGAAGGTGACCGAAAAAGTCATCGAACCATGAGCAACCAGCGCCGGGTTTTGGATGGTTTTCTTTTTCTTTTTAACAACGGTCCCCTCAATATCGATTACAATTTCAGGCGGGAGATTGCCGGTAGAGTAAATCTGTTTCCCCTGAATAGCGGCGGTGCCACCGTTGTTATAGGAAAGTCCCGAGAAACTTCCGCCATTGATCGAATAACTTGGAGCCCAGCGGGCGAATTCCGGTACTGTGACGACAGCGACAGCGTGCTGAATGTCCGTTGGGCCAAGGTTGGCCAGCGTGAACGTGTAGGTAAACAGTCCGCCCGGCGCCACGCTCGCTGGCGCGGAGGTGACTGTGAACGAAATCGGTCCTTCGATGTTCGTTCCGTTGGAGGGCGAACCCGACACGGTTCCGAACGGCTGCGGCGGGTTACTGGCACTGGAAATCGAATAGGCGTTTAGGCGCAGGCTCTGATTGATGCGGACGTTGCTGGACAAATGTACCTTAAAAGAAACGGTGTTGAAGAGGCATTGACCCGAAGGCGGTGTTGCAAGGTCGCCCACGGTCCAGACAATCTTTGTGCCGTCTGGGCTGAGAGTGCCGAATGGGCTGATGAAAGTGGGAACGTACAGGTGGTGAGAGTTGTTAGCATCCAGATAATCGGGGATCAGCGCAGTGATCTGAAGGTTCCTGGCCGGCGCCGAGCCGCAATTGGCGAATGTGATTGTAAACGTCACGTCGTCGCCGATGTGGGTAACGTTGCCGTTGATGGGATCGCTGGTCGATGTCAGCTTGGCCGAGATGGCGAGCGAAGCTTGTTGCAAAGACAACGGTCCGAGCGGCGTGGAGACGATGTCGCTCTCGTTGGTTTTCGATGCGATGGCGCGGAAATAAATCGCGCTACCTGCCGGATACGCGGCGGTATCCAGAACGTAGCCGCCGGAGTTCGCCGGCGTCTCGGTCATGTGGCCGCTGTTGCCGTCTACTAAATCCGTCCAGCTCGCTTCCGTGTCCGGCGTTGTGGTCGATTGCACCCGAACCGTCCGCCCACTCTCTGTTGTCGCTGTGAAATGAATGCTTCCTCCGGGCGTTGCGGGCCCTGTTTCGGAGAACGTGATACCCGGCGTCGGGGTGGGTGTCGGCGTCGGCGTCGGCGTCGCGGTGGGCGTGGGTGTCGGCGTCGGCGTGGGAGTTGTGGCCTGCACCAGAACGGTTGGGATATTCCAGCTTGGGCTCTTTACGGCTAGATCCTCCACGATGAATTGCGGATCGCCGGTGACTGTCAATTGGCCCGGCGAGACGCGGACAAAATCGGTGATCGGCGTCGGCGCTCGCGTCGTATCTGTAACGGTGAAAACATCGATCGGCAGCTCAGCCATCACGTCGTTAAAGGTCGCAACCTGTCGAGCCGCATCCGTTTTCACAATCCACCAATCGGCCTTGCCGTGATTGTCTGAAGGCTCGCCCATGTAGCTGTAGGTATTGGTGGTGAAAGCATAGCCGCCGTCATTCATTGCAACGGCTGCGCCGGTGCTGCTCGCAAGCACTGCGCCGTTCTGCGCACTGGGGCCTTCGTCTCGTTCGCCGCCCAGAACGCTAACGAATTGCAACGCGCCGGTCGAATCCAGTTTCATCAGTGCCGCCTTGAACGGGCGATAACTCACCGGCGAGCTGCCGAAAATCAAGAAGCCGCCATCACCAGTGAGCGCGATGCTCGACGGGTTGAACAATCCTTCGCCGCCGCCCCCAGCGGTGGTCCCGCGCCGAATCACTTTCTCAAACTGCTCGCTGAGGTCGGCGTTGAGCTTGCGCACAATCAACCCGCCACGAAGATACCCTACGCTGTCCCCGAGTTGGCTCAGTGTCGCGTAGCCGCCGTCGGGTGTAGCGATAACTTGGATCGGTAATTCGTATGTCCCGTCAGTCCACGGATAAGTTATCTGCGAAACGATGTCGCCATTGGAATCGAGCAGCACCGCAGCCATGCCGTTTTTGCCGTAGGCAAGTTGTTTGATGGCCAGGTACTGTGAGCCATCATGGGATTGGCAAATCGCTTGCGTGGAATTGTATTGGTCCGGATATTCCAGCTCTGAAAAAAGCCCGAGCGAGCCGTCGCCATTAAACTTCGCCACAATCGGCACGCTGTGATAGCCGGTTGGATTGATCGATGAGCCGACAACTACGCCGCCATCGGCGGTCAGTCCCATCGTGTGAAACGATGTCAGGCCCGCAATTCCGTTTTGCCAGATCAGCGTGCCAGCCGAATTAAACTTCGCGACTATGGGCAGGATGAATTGTTCGGTCGCGATGAAAATGTTGCCTTGCGAGTCTGTGGCCACCTGATAGACGCGGCTTGGCGGGTTGGCGCCGTGATTGGTGTCAGGTCGCAATAATTTTTCCCAAATGATGTCGCCATTCGGCCCGTAACGGACCAGAGCTGCACCGGTTCCCCCAAGATTTTCCAGCTCCGGTAAACCGAGCTGACCCGCAACAACCACACCGCCGTCGGGCATTCTGGCGATGCCGATCGCTGTGTCGTAGCCACCAGGCCGGTCGTAACCCGCAGGTGTGCCGTCATTATTGACGCTCAATGTACCGAAGCTCTGAGCCCAGGTATCGCCAGAACCGGCAGGGGCGTTCTTCTGGACGTAGGCGCTCACGCCGCCCACGAACATCGACAGTAGAATTGCTAGCGGGACAATTGATCTTGTTTTCATAATCATGCCTTTCACCTGCTAACGCGGCGAATTCGGCTGCAACGGACCAGAAAAGTTGGAAATAAATGCAAGCTCGACGGTTCTACGGAAAATTGGTAAGATCCTGGCAATGCAAAGGACGGTAATCTCCTCCGGTAGTTCACCGGCGTTTCAGCCGGCACTAATCGACGATCTGACGTCGACCGTTTCAACGGCGGACGCCGCCACGATTCGTGGGATGTTACCGGCCGTTTACGATGAACTGCGCCGCGTCGCGGCTGGATTTATGCGCGATGAACAGCCTAACCACACACTTCAGCCGACTGCCCTGGTGCATGAGGCGTATCTTCGCATGGCCGATCAGCGGCAATCAACCTGGCAGAATCGCGCGCAATTACTCGGCATCTTCGCACGGATGATGCGCCGTATTTTGATCGATCATGCCAACGCCCGTTTCGCCGCGAAGCGCGGTGGCAGGGAGGCGGTGCGGATCGCTCTCGACGACGATCTTGAAATCTACAGTCGCCAGGAAATTGATCTGCTCGAGGTGGATGAGGCGTTGCGCAATCTCGAGCATCTCGATCCGCCCCAGGCCAAGGTCGTGGAGATGCGATTTTTTGGCGGATTAACCATCGATGAGATTGCCAAGGCGCTCGATATTTCGCCGACAACCGTGAAACGCGAATGGGCGGTCGCAAAACGCTGGCTTCAGCGCGAACTGTCGCGCCCCGTGTAGAGATTGAAGCCGCCGAACAGAGCAGAGCTGACTGCGGAACGGTGGCAACGCGTTAAAGTCATCGTTGCCGAAGCACTTGAAGAAAAATCGTTGCCGGCGCGCATCGTGTTGGTCAAAGAACGCTGCGGGGACGATGTTGATCTCTTAAGGGAAGTAGAATCTCTTCTCGAACAAACAACGGAGTCGCTGGAAGACTTTGCCGAAAGCGCCACCGAGTCGTTTCGACGGGAAATGTCGATCCTGTCTCCGGGAAACCGGGTAGGAGCCTACGCGGTTGTGGGCGAGTTGGGCCGCGGAGGAATGGGTGCGGTTTTTCTGGCGGAGAGAGCGGACGGAGCGTTCAAAAAGCAAGTCGCGATTAAAATTTTAAAGCGCGGCACCGATACCGATGAAGTCCTTCGGCGATTTCGCGCCGAGCGCGAAATTCTGGCGAGACTGGATCATCCGAACATTGCTCGATTGATTGATGCCGGAACGACCGACGACGGCCTGCCCTACCTGGTCATGGACTATGTCGATGGCAAGCCGATTACCAAATACGCGGACGAACATGAGTTGTCTGTCACCGAACGGCTTAAGCTGTTTCGAGTCGTTTGTTCGGCTGTAAGTTATGCGCACCAGAATCTGGTCATTCATCGCGACATCAAGCCGAGCAACGTGTTTGTGACCAAAATGGGCGAAATCAAGCTGCTCGACTTCGGCATTGCCAAACTCTTGCAGGAGGCCGGCGTAGAACAGGCAGATGTCACTCTGACCGTGCACCGGGTGATGACCCCGGAGTACGCCAGCCCCGAGCAAGTAAAGGGCGAGCCGGTCACAACGGTCAGCGATGTCTATTCGTTAGGCGTCTTTCTTTATGAGTTACTTACCGGCCAACGGCCGTACAAGCTCAAACAAAGAACGCCGGACGAGATCACGAAAGCCATCTGCGATCAGGAGCCCGAACGGCCCAGCACGGCCATCGCCAAAGGCGTCGGAAATGCCAAGGTCCAAATCCCGAATTCCAAATTATTGCGCGGCGACCTGGATAACATTGTCTTGAAAGCGCTTCGAAAGGAGCCCCAGCGGCGTTACGCTTCGGTCGATTTACTCTCCGAAGATATCCGGCGCCATCTGGAAGGCCTGCCGGTGCGCGCGCGCAAAGACACTCCCGCGTACCGCGCGTCAAAATTCGTTCGACGCCATAAGCTGAGTGTTGCCGCCACGGTCCTTGTCGCATTGGCATTGGTCGCAGGAACCATTACCACGGCATGGCAAGCGCATAAGGCGAACATTGAAAGGGCAAGAGCCGAAAAGCGTTTTAGCCAGGTCCGTAAGCTAGCCCACTCGATGTTATTCGATTATCACGATCAAATCGCGGCCCTTCCCGGATCGACAAAGGTGCGCGAACAACTTGTTAGGAATTCGCTGGAGTATCTCGACAGTCTGTCAAAGGAGGCGGGTACAGATCTGGGTCTGTTGCGAGAGTTGGCCGCAGCTTATGAGAAGGTGGCAATGGTGCAGGGTGGCGTAAGTGTATCGCGTCGCGGGACTGCCCTCACAGCATCGAACCTGGGAGATACCCAGGGGGCAATCGAGAGTCTGCGCAAGGCCCTGACTATACGCGAGAAGGTATCATCCTTGGACAAAAACAACAAGGATACTCAGCAAGAGTTGGCCTTTTGCTATGAGAGAATAGGGGTGCTTTACGTCTACAGGGGCCCGCCAGGCAAGGCTATTGAGAACCTGCGTAAAGCAACGCCGATTCTAGAGGGCCTGCTGGCGAGCGATCCTGCGAACGAAGATCTTCAATATGCTCTGGTTGATAATTATCAGGGCATATCCAAATCGTTAGGCAACCCGAGTGTGCCGAATCTGGGAGATACCAAGGGCGCATTGGAATACATACGTAAAGCTCAGCCAATCGCAGAAAAACTGGTCCTCGATCATCCTGCAAATCCTGCTTATCAACTCTATCTCGCCGGTATTCATAACGCATTTTCGTGGGTGCTGAGCGTAAGCGGCGAGCTGCCCGATGCGCTGGACCATGCGCGGAAAGCCGTAACAATTAGCCGAGAACTGGTTAAGAGAGAGCCGGGCAATACGTTGTACCGGACCCAGCTCGCTAACGAGCTCGCGCTCTCCGGCCGAACGATGCTAAAGACGGGCGATAACGTTGGGGCGCTGGAAAGCTTCAAAGAGGGGACCTCGATTTACGAGACTGTCTCGACAGCCGATCGCGGCGACAACTATGCCTTGAAGGGTGTCGCCATCGGCTATCGCAACATGGGCGTCGCGCTAAACGCGATAGGCGAGCACGAGCGTGCGTTAAGTCAGTTCCGTAAGGCGCGGAAAATATTCGCGCAAACCGTAGCGAAAGATCCCACAAATGCAGACTCTCGGGGCAAATTGGCGAGTGTTTATCTCGATATGAGCCGAGCCCAGCTGCCCGAGGGCGATTTAAACGGCGCAGTCGAAAGCACTCTCCAGGGGATCAAAATTGATGAAGGGTTGGTGGCTGCCGCTCCGAGGAACGCGATCGCGCGCAACGCTCTGGCCTCGCTTTATTCGCAATTGGGCGCGGCCCATGCCGCGCTGGGCCAAAAAGCGAGTCCGAGCGAAAGCGGCAAGCATTGGCGAGCGGCAAGAGATGCCTACCGCAAGAGCCTTAATGCCTATCTCGACATGAAAGCAAAAGGTACGCTGAGCGTGGCGGATGGCGCAAAACCAACCGAAATGCTTCAGAAGATTGCGGATTGTGAAACAGCTTTGAATCGATAGTGAGTCGCTGTCGGCGCGGCCCCTCGCGCATCTTGCCGGCAGGCGGAAATAGCCGTTTCGTTACGAAATCGCGCCGAATGCGAGTCCGAGACTGTAAGTCACTCCGGCTTCGATCACGCCGACCAGCGTCATTTCGAACCCCGACGCCCACCAGGAGCGAATGGTGATGAGCGATTTGGCGGCGCCCACTATGAAATGGGCGACGATGCTGATCACGAATGCTGCTGCCACCGCCGCGAAGCCGCTCATGAAAAAGAACGGGATGATCGGAATGAACGCGCCAATCGCGGTGGAGATTGCGGCCGAGGCGGACGATTTCCATGGATTGGGAAAACGATGCTCGGATAGGCCAAGTTCGCTCTGCGCCATTGCCTGCACCAGTTGTTCCGGTTGTTCCGCGAGGCGCTCCGCCATTTTTTGCGATTCTTCGGGGGTAAATCCCTGCAACTGGTAGAAGAGCGACATCTCTTCGATTTCTTCCTCGGGATTTTCTTCCACTTCCGCTTTTTCGCGCGCGATCTCCGCTTCGTAAACTTCGCCTTCGCTTTTCACGGCCAGGTACGCGCCGGCGCCCATCGATAGGGACGAAGCAATCATTCCCGCCAGGCCGGAGATCAGAATGTAGTGTTGCGCGTTGTCCGTCGCACCGGCCACCCCGGAAACAATTCCAAACACCGCGCCCAGGCCGTCGTTCACTCCATAAATCGCATCCGCGACCCAGCTACCGCCGCGCCCGTGCCACCGCTCACGTTTTAGGATGGTATCCAGCACCGTGCGGGGGCTGGGCGGCGGCGCCATTGTTTGCAACGCGCGCGCGTGCGCTTTTTCTTCCAGCGCGCTTTCCCGCAGGAAATCCTTCACGTCGTGTTCGCCGGCCAGCGCGCGATCGCGCTGGTCGCGGAATTCCGCCTCGTGTTTTTCCTCGGCCGCTTCCATCCGGCGAATCGCAATGTCGGTGCCGAGCCCGCGATTCAGCCATCGCTTAAACCGGCGCCCAAGCGTGTCGGGCAAAGTGGGAGCGGGTTCCCCAAGGTCGGTGAGTTTCTTTTCCCAGCGTTGCGCGTGGCGCTCTTCGGCCTCCGCCATACGCGTCAAGATTCCCTTCCGCTTTTCGTCTTTTTCCCGCGCCGCCAGTTCCCGATATGCCTCCGCTGTCTCGACTTCAGCGCGCCAATTACGTCTGACTACCTCGACGGTTTCTTTCCGGTCTGGCGGATCGTTGGGCATGGCAGATTAAAGCCGTGGCATTGGCGTCCTGCCAACAATTATTCGGAACGTCTGCCAGCCTCCTGCTCGTAGAGCCATACGGCTCGGAGAGAAACCGATGCCACATCGGACTTCATCTTGCACAATCAACCGGGTCTACCGCGGCTGAGATCGGCGGCGCAGCTTGTGGTTTCAACTGTTGAGCTGTTATCACGAGCGCGACGGAGCCGACAATCAAACCTGCGGCAAACAGAGTGCGTAAAGACAGAGTTTCGTGTGCAAACAACGTTCCGAGAAAAACGGCCACGATCGGATTGACGTAAGCATAGGTTGCCACCTTCGAGGGATGGCAGTTGCGCAGAAGAAAAATGTAAGCTGGAAATCCAACCAGCGCGCCAATCGCAACCAGATAAATAAAGGCGCCCGATGAAAGCCAGGTGATGCGGTGGAAATCGAACCCGCGGTATTCACCCAGCGTCACGCCGAAGAGAAAGAGCAATGCACCGCCACACAGCATTTGCTGACCGGCTGCGAGAAACGGCGACCGCGAGTTCTGCGCCGTGCGCGAATATAACGAGCCTGCCGACCAAAAAAGCGAGCCGACAAGCAGAATCGACATGCCCAAGGCAAGATGATCAGGCGAAGAGCGCGCGAACGAACCGGCGAATGCGGGTCCAACCAGCACGGCCACGCCGGCAAACCCGCCGATCAGCCCGAGCCAGACAATCCGGGTCGGTGGCGCCGTCGTTCCGGTGATCCAGCCGAGCAATGTGATGTAAATTGGAACGGTTGCGACGAGCAGGGCGGCGAGTCCCGAAGGCACCCATTGCTCGGAAATGCACACCCCTCCGTTTCCGCCAAGCAACAAACATGCGCCGACGATGAGTGCGCTTCGCCAGGTTCGACGTTCAGGCTTCGGAGCGCCTTGGATACGGGCGATGGCGTACATGATTACGCCGGCCAGAAAATATCGTGTGCCCGCCATTAAAAGCGGCGGAATCGAACGAATAGCAAAGAGGATCCCAAGGTAGGTCGAACCCCAAATGAGGTAGAGAGCGGCAAATGCGAGAACGATCCAAATTCGTTTTGGTGCTGCCACAATGAAAGCACGAACGTAGCAGGAGTTTATCTTTCACCAAAAAGCGAATCGCCATGGCAGCGAACTGCGGTCCGGCCGACGGCAGAATAGGGAGGTTGGAAACAGCTCCTCTATTTCAGGAACGGCGGAAGATCAATCGATAGAGCAGGAGCAGGATCATCGCTCCGACCACCGACATGATCCAGCCGGCAATATAATTGTCGCCCACAAAGAGGCGTCCAATCCATGTGCCAACAAATGCGCCCGCAATGCCCAGCAACATCGTAACGATGCAGCCGCCGGGATCTTTTCCCGGCATCAACAGCTTAGCGATCGCTCCAATAACGAGACCGATGAGCAAAATCCAGATGATAGAATGAGCGGCAAAATCCATAGATGGGCGATTTTGAAGAGAGAATCAGAGCAGGTCAATCATGCAGTGTTGCGGCATGGTGTGCCCGGGGGATTACCACTCCGGGGAATCGGCAGGATGCCGATGCCACTTACAATTCAATCACCTGTGCGGAGCGGATGTCGTCGCTGGCGCGAATTTCAGCAAGCAACAATTCGGTCGGCGCGGTATCGAGATTCAAAACAGTGAGCGCAGTCCCGCCCTCCTGGTTTCGGCTCAGGGACATGGTTGCGATATTCACGCCATGATTTCCGAGCAATGTGCCGATTCGGCCGACAATTCCTGGGCGGTCCGTGTTTTCCAGAACGAGCACGACGCCATGCGGACGCGCTTCCACGGGGCGGTTGTTCACGCTTACGATCCGTGGTGTGGCGCCAAAAAATGCGCCGCCTACTGAAACGGTTTTCCCCTCGGCGGTGGCGGCGAGCTCCAGCAAATCCGTATAATCGCCGGGCGCGCTGAGTCGCGTCTCGGTCACTTTCAGTCCCAGGCTCTCTGCAAAAGCGGGAGCATTTACTTCGTTGACGTCCGCGCCGCCGGCGGATTGCAGAAAGCCTTTCAGGATCGCGCGCGTAATTGCCGTCGTGTCCACTTCGTTGACTTTGCCACTGTAATTAATGTTCAACTGCTCGACACGGCGCGGCGCAACCTGCGACAAAAATCTTCCGAGCTTTTCGCCGAAGCGCAGATGGGGACCGATGACCGACAACGTTCGGGCGTCAAGATTCGGCATGTTCACCGCGTTGCGGATTGTGCCTTCGAGCAGAGCGGCGCGAATTGATTGTGCGATCTCAATTCCGACACTCTCCTGCGCTTCCGCCGTAGATGCGCCCAGATGCGGAGTCAGAATCAGATTCGGTGCGGCACGAAGCGGCGAATCATCGGGCAAAGGTTCGATTTCAAAAACATCCAGCGCGGCAGCCGCGACATGCCCGTCCCGAAGCGCGCCAGCCAGCGCAGTCTCGTCGATCAATCCACCGCGAGCGCAATTGATGATGCGCACACCGCGCCTGGTTTTTTGCAATCGCGGCGCATCGAGAATATGTCGCGTCTCATTTGTAAGCGGCGTGTGCAACGAGATGAAATCGGCGCCGGCAAGAAGATCGTCCAGTTCTTCCACCAGCTCCACCTGCAGGCTTCGCGCGCGCGCGGCGGCCAGATACGGGTCGTAAGCCATCACCCGCATTCCAAACGCAATGGCGCGCCGGCTCAATTCACTGCCAATGCGGCCCATTCCGATCACCCCGAGCGTCTTGTTATAAAGCTCGACGCCTTCAAAACTTTTCCTGCTCCAGTTCTTGCCGCGCACGCTGGCGTCGGCTTGCGGGATCTTGCGCGCGACGCAGAGCAAGAGAGAAAACGCATGCTCGGCGGTGGAAATCGTGTTGCCGCCGGGTGCATTTAACACAATCACGCCTCGACGGGTGGCCGTTTCCACATCGACGTTGTCCACCCCCACACCGGCGCGCCCGATCACACGCAACTGTGTGCCGGCGTTTAGAACGTCCGCCGTGACTTTCGTTTCGCTGCGCACAACCAGCGCGCTGAATTGCGGAATCACTTCGACGAGCTTTGCCGCGCCGAGTTTGGTTTGCACCGACACATCCAGCGCGCCGTCACGTGAAAGTTCTTCGACTCCGCGTTGCGAGATTGCATCGGCGACCAGAACTTTAGGCGGAGTCATAGCGGCAAGCGAGAGTTAACGTCTAACGCGCAACGCCCAACGTCCCAACGCCGAATGCAGAAATGTTTTGAACCCAGATGGGTTCTATCCGAAAATAATCAGCCGAATCGATTCGGGCAGTTGCTGGGCGACATTGGTGGCGACGCTGCCCCGAAGTAATTTGGTCATCGCGCTGCGTTGCGATGCGCCGATGATGAGGTAGTCGACGCCCATGGTCGCGGCGAGATCGAGAATCAGTGGAGGCAGCGTCTTCGCTGACAGCATAGAGCGGCAGACACGCACGATCGCGCTCCTCACCCAGCTTGAGCATCAATGTTCATGATGGCAGTTGGCTTCGGGGTTCGTCCTGCCAGCTGGTACGTCGGGTAATGGTCGGCCCCCCTCCGTAGAAAACAGCAATTTCCTTCACGTAAAGCACACACAGAGTGGCCTTGCGTAGTTGCGCCTCCTCCAGCGCGAAGCCGAGCACTGGCGTGATCCCCCGGGCGGCTACCATGATCTTTTGGCCTTCCTGGAGCTGCGGTTGAATGGGGCGTTCCTTCAGATCCGGCGAAACCATCTCCGCCACCGACTGCTGTACGGTGAGCGTTGTCAGCCCCGCGCTTTTGTGCGAAGGCAGCGCAAGCCAAGTCCGACTGACGAAAACACAGATCACGAAGAAGAGTGCATCGGGCTTGGTTTGGCAATGGTGAGTTCGACCGCCGCGAGAACCACAAACGTAATGCCGAACAGAACCCGATCCCACGACCGCAGACCGAGATCTGATTAAATGTGCACGAACCGACGATTAACCGTGATCGCTCCAACAACACCAATGGCATAAAGCCCGGCCAGAGCATCGAAATTGCTTTGTGCTCACGAGAACAGACGATGGGAAGGCCGACAGCGATGAGCAGCGGAACCATGGGCACGCCATGACGATTCAGCCGCAGGAACTGCGTGGCATCTCGCCGTCGCTGCGTCATCATATAAGTCAGTCCGATCAGTGCGACTATCGCTGTATTGAACGCGCTAAGCAGAAGAAGCGAAGACAATAGCACCGACAAACCAACCGAAAACGATGTCCAAATCCAGGCGAAATTGTCACCGCGTCTCGAATTGCTTCGCCGACAAAGCGCAGCATGTCTTCTTTGCGCTGCGCAGCACAGTGGAAATCTCGCCCATGCTGGTCAGATGAAGCGTTTTTTTGAAAGCTTGGCAGGGAGAGCATCGCCCAGCCGAGCAGTGCCGTGCCGGCAACCACTTCGACTGCGACAGGCACAATGGCTTTGATCGACTGTTTGCTAACCTCGGGGCTCCGGAGTCGAGCCGGGATCGAGCTTCATGACACCGGTGAGATTGGCGATCGATTCCACCCCGTGAGAGGGCAAGGATAACTCCCACGAATGGCACCCATACGCGGCCGACAGTCTCGATGGCGCGGCTCGAGAAACGGCGTGTGTAAGATGCGGCACGCTAACGCCGATGAAAACCAGCGACGACAGACCACCGTTGGCAAAGCCAGAGCGATTGCCAGACTGCCGCTGTGTTTCGGCCCGAAATAGTTGATGACCCCCAAAACCAGGAGGACCATGTCGATGGTCAGAGCAATGTGGTCGCGAAGGAGCTTGATCCACGCGACGTGTTCGGCTCCCGAAGTGATGTAGCCAATGCCGACCAGCCGCTCAGCGCGGCCGTAACGGTTAAAGTCCGCGACCAGCAGCAGCGCTCCGACCACGGCGAGAAGGCGGCCTTGCGATGCGCGCTGCAGAGTAGACTCCGCCGCCATCAGGGAAATGGCGGCAAAAACGACATAATTAATTCCAACAAGATGGCGGTTAAGCCACAGACTGCCAGAATGATTGGAAAAGAGGAAAAGCCCGCAGCCACAAAGCCAGGCCGATGACGTAAGCCTTGCTTGTGCCCCAGTCACCGTAGAGCAGCGCCGCGGCGCGTTTCCAATCGACGTTTCGCGGCCGATGTACGCGTGCAGGAATAGATTTCGGCCATTGCTATTCGATGTGAATCTCCATTGTTGCCTCGCTCGCTCGCAGATTTCTGCAACTAATTAGCAATGGCGGTAACGCGCAAGTGCGCTACGACTTCAATCTCGGCGGTTTGGGGAAACATGTCGAGAGGTGTGACCGATTCGATCGCAAACCGGCCGCGCAAGTCGGCCAGGTCGCGCGCCAGTGTGGAAGGGTTGCAAGAAACGTAGATCAATGTTGCCGGCGCAAGTTCCGCGATGATTCGCCGGCCACTGGCGGTTAAGCCCGTCGCCGGCGGATCGACGATCATTACAAGGGACCGGCGATCTTCAGAATGGCATCGGCTCCCAGTCGGCGCTTTTGATGAGATTGGCCCCGCCGAGACGGGGTCAATGCCACTCTGGTCGGCGGCTGGGAAGCCGCTCCTTGATGCTTTGCCTAGCTCTTCATCCACGTCGCCGGCAATGTACGTTTCCTTCGGCGTCGCAGTCTCCTGCGCAAGGGCGATTGCAAACTTGTCCCAATCGATCCCGATTACGTGTTGAAATCTTGCGAGCAATGCCCTGGCAAAAAACCCCGCGCCACAGTAGGCGTCGATCAGCAGCGCCTGGCCCTGATCCGCCGGAATGAGTCGCGTAACCAGATCGCGGAGGGCCATCGCCAGCGCGTCGTTGGTTTGCGAAAAGACGCGCGGTCCGGATTGCGCGCGCAACGTGTAATGACCGTCGCGAACCTGGCCGGCGCGCAGCCTCGTCAGCTCACGATTCACCTCGTCCGTGGCGATCGGGCAATGCTCGACATCGATGAGATCGTGAGAGTCGCGGCGAAAATAGCCGATCATGCCGTCCTGCGCGTGAACGGTAATGCGATTGCGATAGGCATACGAAACCGGCGAGGGAATGATTGGCCGCATTGGAACGTCTTTCAGTTTGCCTATTCGTTGCAAGACGTCTCGAACCTGTCGCCATTTGATGGCGAGCTGGTGTTCGTAGGCAATGTGTTGATACGCGCAGCCGCCGCATCGGCCGAAATAGGGACACGGAGCCTCGACGCGGTCCGGCGATGGTTCGTGAACATCGGCGAGCTCGGCTTCGGCGAACTGTTTTTTTTCGCGAACGATCCGCGCGGCGACCAGCTCGCCGTCAATGGTGAACGGAACGAAAACGGCCTTGCCGCTTTGCCGGCCGACTCCTTTTCCGCCAAACGCAACGTCCTCGATTTTCAAATCGACAGTCCGCATGTTAAGCGATCGGCTTTTGGCGAGAGGCCGCGAGTTGATTTGAGGCAGATTGCACCGAGCAAAAATGTTACTCGCTTTGGTGCGGATTCCGACATTATTTGAATCGATGGCCTGGCGCATTCATGAACACATCCTTCGTGGTGAGATCGACAATCGCACGCGGGGTTGCGTGACCGGGCGGATCTGGCTTGCGGGTGTGGAACAACCGCTTTTGCTCGAGCTCAATGGCGATTGCCTGCCCGATCTCGCCGGTTGCGAACTCAGCTTCGAAAATCCCGACCCCGTTTCCATGAGTACGAAACCGCCGGCGTTGCGCCAACGCGGTCCGGTCGGGGAAATCACCGCGGCTCGGAAAGTGCGTGTTTTTGACGTGCCGATCTCGGACGCCATGTCGATGATCAAACGGGGAGAGACGCCGCCTGAACATACGGCGAACGGCGTTTATCTGGAATGGTTCAGTGAATCGAGCGGACACGTTGTCATCGAAAGTGCGGACTATCGGCTGAAGATTTCCACGCCCACGTGGCGTTTTACCCGTGAGGAGATCGCCGAGCGCGAGCGCCGTGCCGCCGAAGGCGAGACGCCTTTCGCCATTGCCATCAATAAAAACGGCGAGACGCAACCGTGGGACGAGGCCCGCTACGAACAGTTTCTTCGCGAGAGCGATGCGCTCACTGAGAAATATGGACGATTGCTGGACAAATACGGAGACGATCCGGAGAGCGAACGGATTATCGCGCGCGAAATGGGATGGAAATGGCTGGAAGAGGCGCTTGCGGACGATGAAGCGCGCGAGGCTTCGGATGAAAAGATCGATGAATCGGATGATGGAGATGAGGAAGACGACGAAGAAATTGTCGACGAGATCGAAAGTTACGAACTGCCACCGCCCGATCCATTGAGAGAAGGAATCGATTGGGTGCGCGATCAACGCGGCCACGTTTGCCATCCAATCAAAAAGCGCGCCGATGTCGCGTTGCATGCGCTTCTCGATGAGCTTCGAGCGGCAGGACATTTCCCCGATTGTGACGACGAGGAGCTTGGGCAATTTGTGGGCGATTTTATGACCGTCACGGCCAAGCTGGCGGGCGCATTGGGTGGAGTTGCGCGCGGAGACGAATTCCTGGAGCCCGGGCTGGTAATCGCCTGGCTTAAGCGCATTCTCGAGATTTTGAATCGAACTCTTGCCACCAGCGAGGGCCTTGCCGGCAAGCCATTTCTTTCCGCCGAGTCGCTCGAGCGCTATCGATCCGAGCTGTTCGGCATTCGCGAGAATATTTTGGAATTAATCGCGCGATTGCGTGCATGCTAGACCGCGGGTATGCCGCCTTACGTGCCCGTCACTCGCTGGATTGCGTCCGGTCGTGCGCAAACTTGCTTTTGTTTGACCGCGAGACTGGCAAAGGATCAAATGCGAAACCGAACGACGAAACGGTCCGCGAACTAACGAATTCCTTCAGCGGCATTAACTGGCCCACCCAACCTCAATAATCCCGCACGTACGGATATTTCGATTCGTTGCCGAGTTCGGGCGGAAATTCCGAATAACCTGCGTGGATCCATGGAATGTCGCTCGGCAAAATCGGATAGTAACTTTGTCGCCACGCCGGGATGGGCCAGAGCGCAATCTCCAGGAAACCGGCGACATGCCGTGTGGCGGCGCGCCCTAAACCGCGCACCACGCCGTAACCTGCGGCAGCAGCGTTCCCTTCGTCCGTGTTGATTTTCGCAATCGTGACCGGAATTTCCGCCGGTGCGAGGAAGAAATTTGCCAGTCCCCGACCAAGTTTGCGCGTTGGGCCGTAGTCGTTCGAAGGAGGATCTTGAATGTCGCCCAGCATCCTGCCGGCAAAACTGAAGGCAATCAGCGCGACGACCATTATCTTTTTCATAAGCAGTCAAACAAACTAAACAAAATGTCGGAGATAAAAGCAACACTTCATTTAGCACTTAACCCGCCTGCCTTCTCTTGTTTTCGGCTCGCCATCATCGAAACAATAATTGTTATCGCCAGGATCACGACAATCACGGCCAGCGAGATCAGCGTCGGAATTTGAAATTTGTCGGCGACGATCATTTTTATACCCACGAACCCGAGCACAAAGGCGAGCCCGTTCTTGAGGTAGATAAAACGGTCCATCAGTTTTGCGACCAGGAAATAGAGCGAGCGCAATCCGAGAATGGCGCAGATATTCGAGGTGTACACGATGAAGACGTCCCGGGTAATCGCGAAGACGGCGGGAATGGAATCAACTGCGAAGACCAGGTCCATGACATCGATAACGATCAAAACCAGCGCCAGCGGAGTGAGCATCCAGCGGCTATCGATCTTGGCGGTAAAATCTTCGTCGTGAAAATCACCCGTCACGCGCACGAGCCTCCGGCAAAACCGCATTACGAGCGTGTTTCCAAAATCGCGCTGGCCTTTTTCCCCAAAATACATCCGCCACGCGCTGACCAGCAGAAAAGCGCCGAAAAAGTACAGAATAAAATCGAACCGCTCGACCAATGCGATCCCCAGCCAAATCATGATGCCGCGCATGAGAAGCGCGCCCAGGATTCCCCAAACCAGGACGCGATGCTGGGCGATGGGCGGCACGCGAAAATAGGCAAAGATCAAAACAAAGACGAAAATGTTGTCGATACTCAGGGAGTATTCGATGACGTAGCCGGTGAGGAATTCGAGGCCCTTATCCGGTCCGCGTAATTTCCACACAACCAGATTAAAGAGCAGCGAAAGGAGGACCCAGATGACTGTACGGAATGCCGCTGCGCGCATACTCAGGGCGCGGCCGCGCCTCTTAAAGCTGACCAGATCGATCGTAATCGCGATGAAAACGCCCAGGTGAAAGGCGATCCAAAACCAAAGACTCGTCGTCACCGCGCGTAGAGTTTCATGCGAGCCGTCGAACGGCAAGCACCAACCCTTCCCGTCGAACGGGACGGGAAGCACCAAGCACCAAACCGCAAGCTCCAGAGAATAACCAAATTCCAATCTTCAATACTCGAACACTTACGCTGGATAATTTGGCGCCTGGATATCGGAGCTTCCCTGGAACCTGCAGGTTGGTGCTTGGTGCTTTCTTTGCCCACTTTTTCTCTCGCTAATTCGAGGGTTCATCGTAACTTATTCGAACTCTTTAATGGATCCCGAACTGGAGAAACTCGTCGAAGCCGGCAAGCTAACTTCGAGCGCCGCCGAAAGACTGAACCAGTTGAAGCCGGGTGCATTTTGCCTGCACAAAAGCTGGGGATTCGGCCGTGTGGCGGAATGGAATCTCCTGCTTAACCAAATCGTCATCGATTTTGCAGCAAAGAAAGCCCATTCGATGCAGCTGCAATACGCGGCAGATAGTCTGACTCTGATTCCGCCGGAACATTTTCTCGCTCGCAAAGCAACTGACTTGGCGGGCATTAAAAAACGCATGCAGGAAACTCCAGCGGCCGTGGCCCGGAACATTCTCGAAAGCCTCGGCGGAAAAGCAACCGTCCAGCAAATTAGCGAATGGCTCGTTGGCGATATTTTTTCCGAAGCCGAGTGGAAACGATGGTGGGAATCGACCAAAAAGCTGCTCAAGAAAGAAGGAACAGTCTTTATTCCTGCGAAAAAGAACGAACTGCTCCAACTTCGCAGCGAGCCGGTTTCCAACGCGGATGAGCTGATCGGATCCTTCCATCGTGCCCGGCAGCCCAAGGAACAGACGGAAATTCTCGATCAGATCATCAAGTTGCACGGTGAGTTCAAGGAGCCGGAAAAACAACTGCAGCCGATCGTGGCCGCGATCGAAACGACGGCGATGCGCAATCAAAAGATACATCCGCAGATTGCCTTCACACTCGTGATCGCTCGCGATGAACTCTTCGAACGCCTCCCTCAGCTGAGATCGACGATCGTCGGGTTCACGCTCTCGAAACTGATTGCCGAAGAAGAAGGGCGGCTGATGTCGATCCTGCCCAAGCTGTCGGCGGCAAAAGAAAAGAAAGTTTTACAGGCTCTGCCTGCCGCCCTTGGCGAACTCTGGACAGCATGCGCCTTGAAATTAATGAAGGGAAGTCATGGCCGGATGGTCGCGCAAATCCCGCGCATTTTGAGCGAGGCTGGCCAGCACGCGCAACTGCGCACCGTGCTTGAGCGAAGCATCCGCGAACATTCCGCCACGAGCGAGATGCTGACTTGGTTGTGCAACGAGCGCGACGCGTGGCCTGAATTGATCAATTCAGAACTCCTTGCGGCTATTTTGTCGGCTGTGGAACGGGAGCAACACCAGTCACCCAGTCGCGCAAGCAAGGCGCAGCGGTTGCTGGTGGAAGATCGGCAATTGATCGCCGACATGTTTGCAAACGAAGACGCAAGCGTGGCCCGCGACGCCGTGCGAAGGCTTCAACTCAGTCCGTTGTTTGATGAGCTGACGAAACGATCCTTGCTAGCACGGATCGTCAAGCTTTATCCGGAACTCGGATCAATGATCAGCGGCGCGCAGCGGGAAGAAGGGGCCGCACCATTGGTCGTTTCATGGAGCAGCCTGGACAGGCGCAAGGCCGAATACGAAGAATTGGTGCAAAAGAAAATCCCCGAGAACACCAAGGAAATTGCGGTCGCGCGTTCTTACGGCGACTTGAGTGAAAATTTCGAGTTCAAGGCCGCGAAACAGATGCAGGCGGTGCTTATGCGGCAAAAATCCGAACTCGAACAGATGCTGCATCGCGCCCGCGGAACTTCGTTCGAGAATTCGGACACCTCGCGTGTCTCCATCGGAACCGTTGTCACATTGCGCGACGTCGATTCGAAAAAAGAAGAGACGTATACCATTCTCGGTGCGTGGGATGGCGATCCCGAGCGTCACGTTATTTCGTATCAAACCGCGATCGCACAGGCATTGCTTGGCCATCAGGCCGGCGAAGAGGTGCCTCTCAACACCGATCACGGCAATCGCCGTTGCAAAATTATTTCCGTCGAGGCGGCGCCGGTCGATACGGCGATATTGGGCGCGGAATTGGTGGGCAGCGCGGTCTCGACGGAGTGATCCGGTAACGCTTGCTCGTGTTTCTCGCGCGGCCGGGACAAAACCGCGAGTAGCAGCCAGATCAACACCAGTGCGACCAAGCTCAGGAGCGCGATAAGGAAAATGCGCTTTGGCGGCAGATGACGATGCTGGATTTTCTTTGCGCTCAGGATGCACGCTGCGAAAATCAGGACCGCGGCGATGCCGAAATAGATCGCGCTCACTGTTAGGCCGATATCGAACCTGTCGGCGAACCAATTTTCAATCCAAATTATCGCGGCGTCGGAGTTGCAGCCACGGTCCCGCGGGCCGTTTCGCCAGACTCTATCTGATTTCTGTCGCCGATTGCCTCGTCCGGCTGTTCGGCGTCAACGCTTCAAGGATTTGCCGGGTCAACGCGCTAGCGTCGCTAGTGTTCATTGATTGTCGGTCTCATACAGAACGCGAGGAACAAATCTCACTCGACGCGTCGCGTCCTCCTCTCTCTCAGGGAGAGGATTGAGGTGAGGGCGAGCCCACTGGGCTTCCTAACTGATAATGCCCAACACTACTTTTAGCTTCGGCCTTCGCCAAAATCCGCTTGCCATGCAAATCGCAAAGGCCGGATAATCAAGTAACCGCATGAACCACAAGATCCACCATCTCGCTGTTTGGGTGCTCGTCGTTATCCATTTCTTTATCGGACTGGGATGGTATGCGCTGTTCGGCGAGCAGTGGCTGAATTACAACGCGCGCACCATGACCGATATCGAACAGCCGCATAGCGCGATTCCGTACCTGATCGCAATCGTGGCGGCGATCTTCGTCAATTATGCGTTCGCCTGGCTCTTCGCAAAATTGCATGTCGCCCATGCCGTCACGGGGCTGAAAATCGCGCTGATCTGTTGGTTCGCATTTCTCTTTGTGCCATACGCAACCATCTCGGCGTTCTCGGCGTTCGAAACGAATCCGTGGCCACTTGTGCTAATTAATATGGGCCGGCCGTTCATCGCTTTCGCCATCAGCGGCATCGTCCTCGGCGCCTGGAGAAGGCGCGAACCGTAAAGAAATCCAAGTCGAAAGCAAAATTTATGGAAGATCCGATCCTGGTCGCCCAATCCGACCAGCCGCTTTATCTGCTGCCGAAGATGGCCAACAGGCACGGTCTCATTGCGGGCGCGACCGGCACCGGGAAAACAGTTACCCTTCAGGCCCTGGCCGAAAATTTCAGCGCGAGAGGCGTGCCGGTGTTCATGGCGGATGTGAAAGGCGATCTCGCCGGGTTGAGTCAGCCGGGCGGCAACAACCCGAAGATTGTTCAGCGGGCAAAGGAACTCCACATTGCCGATTTCAAGGGCGAAGCCTGTCCGGTTGTTTTTTGGGACGTCTTTGGCGAGCAGGGCCACCCGGTGCGCGCGACGGTGTCGGAGATGGGGCCCCTTCTTCTCGGGCGGCTTCTTGAGCTGAACGAAACGCAGGAAGGCGTCCTCAATATGGTATTCAAGATCGCCGATGAAGGCGGTCTGTTGCTTCTCGATCTCAAAGATCTGCGCTCAATGTTGCAATACGTCGCGGACAATGCCGAACAATTCCAGACACAATATGGCAACATCTCTGCCGCCAGCGCGGGCGCGATCCAACGAGGCCTGCTTGCTCTCGAATCGCAGGGCGCGGACAAATTTTTCGGCGAACCGGCGCTCAACCTGGACGATCTGATTCAGACGCAGAGCGGCAAAGGCACCGTTAATATCCTGGCCGCGGACAAACTGATGCAGCAATCGCCCAAGGTTTACGCCACGTTTCTGCTCTGGATGCTTTCGGAGTTATTCGAGCGCCTTCCCGAAATCGGCGATCCGGAAAAGCCGAAGCTGGTTTTCTTTTTCGATGAAGCGCACCTGCTCTTCGCCGACATCGCGCCCGCTGTCGAACAAAAGATCGAGCAGATGGTCAGATTGATTCGGTCAAAAGGCGTCGGGGTATATTTTTGCAGCCAGAATCCGCTCGATATTCCTGACGTGGTGCTCGGACAGCTCGGCAATCGCGTGCAACACGCCTTGCGCGCGTTCACACCGCGCGACCAGAAAGCGGTGCAGGCCGCGGCGCAAACGTTTCGGCAAAATCCAAAATTGAACGTCGAAACAGTGCTGACCCAGCTCGCAGTAGGCGAGGCCTTGGTCTCGATGCTGGATGAAACCGGCGCGCCGACGATCGTGGAGCGAGCGAAGATCGTTCCACCGCGCAGTCAGGTCGGCGCAATTACGCCCGAACAACGCAATCAAATCATCAGTTCGTCGATATTGGCTGGGCACTACGAAAAGGCCATCGACCGCGAATCCGCTTACGAAAAACTGCAGGCCAGAGCGGGCGAGAAAGCGCAGGTCGCAGGCGCGCCGGCGGCAACGCCCGGGGCGTCAGTTCCCGAGCCCGCCAAGTCTTCGTTCTTTGAAACGATCGCGTCGGCCTTTCAACCGACAGTCGGCCCGCGGGGCGGCGCGCACGATTCCGTCGCAGCGTCGATGGCAAAAAGCGCCATGCGCGCCGCCAGCACTCAGATCGGGAGACAAGTCGTGCGCGGACTCCTTGGCGGAATCCTCGGCGGCCGGCGATAACAAACAAACCAGCCAGCCAGGTAGTCCTGCGGCACTCGCCATCGTCCGATTTAACGCTGTAACGGTTTAACCGTTCAACGTTCCCCAATCACTGCCCCGCCGGTGTGGGTGTGCCAGCGTTGGGTAATTCCTTTTTCTGCGCGTCCGGCGAATCGCATTGGATCGTCACTGTCGATGCCGGCTTAAGCGTGCCACTGGTCACTGTCGTCGTAGCCGTGCGATTGATCGTCCACATGTCACTCCCAGCTTGCAACGTAATCTGAGTTTTCGTCACGGTGATCACTTTTCCCGTGATGTGAATCGTTTGCCCAAATGCCACGCCGCAGAAAATGCATCCGGCAGCAATTATACCTATCAAGCTTTTTAGTTTCATGCCTGCCATTAAACTCCCGCAATACCGCCAGGTGCAAGCCTTTATCTTCCCGCCACTCGTTAGCCCGGCCCTGTAGCGGCGGTCTATGACCGTCGTATTATTGATTTTGGGACGACACTACCCTTCGACGAGGCTACGCTTCGGCAGACGGAGGTCGTCATTCCAAACTCTACGCTGTCTGCGGTGGCGGCATTGCATTGATCCCAACTCGCGCCAGATATTGACGGCTGCTGTTCTCAGCCGCGGAATGATGGACGCAACGTCACGTTGCTACGCCGCCGGCGGCTCGGCCATTGTCTTGATCCCGACGCGCGCCAGATATTCGTCCGCTTGGAGAAGATCGTTGCCCGCGCGCTCCACGATTTTCAGCAGGTTATCCATCGACGAAACTTCCTCGAGTTGTTCGGTCAGGAACCATTGCAAAAAATTGATCGTGATGTGGTCGTTCTGTTTGCAAGCCAATTCGACCAATCCGTTGATTTGCTTGGTGACATGAATTTCCTGGTCGAGCGACAGCTTCACTGCGTCTTTGGGGGTCTTGAATTTCGCTTTCGGCGCGTCAATTGCCGGGATCGCCACGCGCCCGCCCGCATCGACCACATATTTCATAAACCGTAGCGCGTGCCCTTTTTCTTCCTCGGCCTGCTGAAAGAAATGCCGTGACAATTGCGGCAGCGCCTCGGCCGCGAAATGCGCGGCGATCGCGTAATATTGCAACTCGGCGCTGAATTCGTACCCGATTTGCTCGTTGATGGCATCGATGACTTTTTGACTGGTTAGCATAGGGAAAACCTACCGCGGTTTACGCGGATGCAAAACGGATGAATTCCAGTCGACCCGATGCTCGTACGGCATGCGGCGTTCCGCCGCGCCGTGCTCGAGTAGGCGACGCCAGAAAGCGAAATGCCCGATGAGATAAACTCACCGGGCATTTTGTTCTGGCGACGTCCTATTGACTCCTTCGCCTCCCGGCTCAGTCGCCGGCTACCTGCGCCGGCTGGACCGTCTATGTCGCACGATCCCATCGCGCTCCATTCTCTGCTCGAGTAGGCGATGTCCAGAAACGAAAATGCCCGATGGATGAACCACCGGGCATTTTATTCTGGCGACGTCCTACTCTCGCACGGCCTGTCGCCGTACTACCATCGGGGCTGCAGCGTTTCACTTCCGTGTTCGGAATGGGAACGGGTGGTGCCACTGCGCTAGAGTCACCAGAGTCCGATGCCGGGACGGGCGGTTTCGCCGCTGTCGCGCGAGGCAAGCCGATATCGAACTCTGGGGACTGGCGTGATTCGTGATTGGTTATCCGCCTACGCCACTACGGCGCGGCAGGTGTCGTTACAACGGATGGTCACTTTCCCTTGTAACCTTTGTAACGGTTTTAACCCTCTTAACGTTTCAACGGTCAATTTTTCAAAGAACACGCTAGTTCGCTGACAACTACATACAGGGAGGGAAAGTAAACGTTTAAGGCTTCGTTTTGTTTTGAGATCTTTTGATCTTCTCTGTGTGCCGTTGCCTTCTTGCGAAGGCAACGGGTTAACAGAAAAGTAAAAGATCAAGCCGAACGGGTTATTAGTACTCCTGAGCTGAACATGTTACCATGCTTACACCCGGAGCCTATCAACGTGGTGGTCTACCACGACCCTTCAGGGAGAACTCATCTTGGGATAGGCTTGGCGCTTAGATGCTTTCAGCGCTTATCCTTTCCGAACATAGCTACCCAGCACTGCCGTTGACACGACAACTGGAACACCAGCGGTTCGTCAGACCCGGTCCTCTGGTACTAAGGTCTGAACCCCTCAATTCTCCTGCGCCCACAGTGGATAAGGACCGAACTGTCTCGCGACGTTCTGAACCCAGCTCGCGTACCACTTTAACCGGCGAACAGCCGGACCCTTGGGACCTTCTCCAGCCCCAGGATGTGATGAGCCGACATCGAGGTGCCAAACCCTGCCGTCGATATGAGCTCTTGGGCAGGATCAGCCTGTTATCCCTAGCGTACCTTTTGTCCGTTGAGCGATGGCAATTCCACATTCAACCACCGGATCACTTGGACCTACTTTCGTATCTGCTCGAGGTGTGTCTCTCACAGTTAAGCTGGCTTATATCCATATACTCGACACCTGATTGCCAACCAGGTTGAGCCAACCTTCGTACTCCTCCGTTACTCTTTGGGAGGATACCGCCCCAGTAAAACTAGCCGGCTGCCAGTGTCCCTTTCCCGGATGAGCGGGCAAAGGTTAGTTATTCCAATGTCGAAGGGTGGTGTTTCATTGTTGGCTCGGCGGTCCCCAAAAGGACCGCTTCAAAGCCTCCCACTTACGCTAAGCATCAAAATCGAAACAACAGTAACAGCGTGTAGTAAAGGTGCATAGGGTCTTTCCGTCCTACTGCGGGTAGGCGGCATCTTCACCGCCACTACAACTTCGCTGAGCTCCTCGTTGAGACAGCGGTCAACTCGTTACACGATTCGTGCAGGTCGGAACTTACCCGACAAGGAATTTCGCTACCTTAGGACCGTTATAGTTACGGCCGACATTCACGGGGACTTCGGTTCAACGCTTCGTTCCGCTTTCGCGGGACTGACGTCTTGCCATAATCTTTCCGCATTGGTCACGTGTCACACCCTATACGTCGTCTTCACGACTTGGCAGAGTGCTGTGTTTTTGTTAAACAGTCGGTTGACCCATTTCACTGCGACCCCGCACCTTTTTGAGCTGCGCTCAAAAAGGTGAAGCTCCAAAATCCAATATCCAAGCTCCAAAGAAGCTCGAATAACCAATAACCAAACGATCCCCGCGTAGCGGGCTCAAGGTTTGGAATTTGGTGCTTGGGATTTGGAATTTCGCACTTTTTGCTCAACGCAAAAAGGTGCGGGGCACCCCTTCTTCCGAAGTTACGGGGCTAGATTGCCGAGTTCCTTAACGAGGTTTCACTCACGCGCCTTGGCACAATTATGCCCACCCACCTGTGTCGGATTACGGTACGGGCAACCGTGGGAACACCCGGAAGTTTTTCTCGGTTCCTGCTTTAATGGATCCGCTTCAGCCGAGGCCTCCACGTCCTTGCTCTTGCGAGCAGACCGCCACTTTCAATCGGCGAACCATCTCTACAGAAACGTCACTTCCGAGCTTAACCACAGCCGGTGCAGGAATATTGAACCTGCTGTCCATCGTCTACGCCCTTCGGCCTCGACTTAGGTCCCGACTAACCCTGGGAGGACGAACCTTCCCCAGGAAACCTTGGGTTTACGGCGGACAGGAATTTAACCTGTCTTATCGCTACTCATGTCTGCATTCTCACTTCTGAACGCTCCACCACGGGTTCCCCCATGGCTTCGATGCATTCAGAACGCTCCCCTACCAATCCAATCGATCGAAACCGATTGTCTTCCAGAGCTTCGGTATACCGCTTATCGCCAATCATTATCGGCGCGAGATCGCTCGATGAGTCAGCTATTACGCACTGTTTAAATGATGGCTGCCTCTAAGCCAACATCCTCACTGTCTAAGCAACCTCACATCCTTTCCACTGAACGGTATTTGGGCACCTTAGCTGCTGGTCTGGCATGTTTGCCTCTCGCGCGTGAAGCTTATCCCTCACGCACTGACTCCCGTGTTACACCCTGCGGCATTCGGAGTTTGATTGAGTTCGGTACCCTGGTATGGGCCCTAGTTCATCCAGTGCTCTACCTCCGCAGGTCAGCACACGAGGCTAGCCCTCAAGCTATTTCGGGGAGAACCAGCTATCACGGGGTTTGATTAGTCTTTCGCTCCTACCCACAAGTCATCCGAGAAATTTTCAACTTTCACCGGTTCGGACCTTCAGTTGCGGTTAAGCAACCTTCATCCTGCTCATGGGTAGATCACCTCCGCTTCGGGTCTACTACCAGCGACTAGGTTCGCCCATTTCGGACTCGCTTTCGCTTCGCCTCCAGCGCAGAACGCCTTAGGCTCGCCACTGATAATAACTCGCAGACTCATTAAGCAAAAGGCACGCCATCATCCGCCGAGGCGGACTTTGACACCTTGTAAGCACATCATTTCAGGTACTATTTCACTCCGCTCGCAGCGGTTCTTTTCACCTTTCCCTCGCGGTACTGGTTCACTATCGGTCGCCAATTAGTATTTAGGCTTACGCCGTGGTCGGCGTGGATTCATACGAAGTTTCACGTGCATCGTATTACTCAGGAAATCCCTAGGCGTGCTCCGGTTTTCGGTTACGGGCCTTTCACCCTCTATGGCGCAGCTTTCCAGAAGCTTCACCTAACCTTTGCACTACCACATCGGGCTCCTACAACCCCGGTCGATAAATCGACCGGTTTAGCCTCTTCCGCTTTCGCTCGCCACTACTGACGGAATCTCTTTCGATTTCTGTTCCTCCGGTTACTGAGATGTTTCACTTCACCGGGTGTCGCGATGCTTGTGCTATGTATTCACACAAGCTCGAGCAAGTATTACCTCGCTCAGGTTATCCCATTCGGAAATCTACGGATCAAAGCGTGTTTGCCGCTATCCGTAGCTTATCGCAGCTTGCCACGTCCTTCATCGCCTATTGGCACCAAGGCATCCATGATGCGCTCTTTGTAGCTTGATCAATCTGTTTGATCCCGCTCGCGCGGGACCAAGATTCTTTGATAACTGAAACTCTCCTATAGACCGGCGGTCATAGACCGCCGCTACAGATATTTCAGACTCAGCTCTTAAAGTTGTACTTTCTTACTACCCTGTATGTAGATGTCAAAGAACCAGCCCCCGAACCTTTCCGGGGTCCACTCTTCCCGCACATTCGGGCGACAAAAAACTCAATCTCGACGCCGACAAAAAATCACGTGCCGCGCCTCAGCCGGCGGCTGCCGGACGAAGGCGGATCTCCGCTTTCTATTGCCGGGACAAAATTGAGTTCCAATTTGCAGTCCCTAAATGTACAAGAACGTCCCCGAAATAATCGGGGCCCCGCTTCCGGCGGGATAAACAAACTAGCGGCAGATCAACGGGGCGTCAACTCCGTTCGTGAGATTTTCGGGTTGGAAATTTGACTCTCTATCCCGCTATGTTTGAACCGCTTACACCGACGCTTCGGCTCCGGAGACAGCTAATGGGAGCCCCGAGCGAAAAAATTCTTCGAATGCCCACGGAAAAGTGCCCGGGTGGCTCGGCCTCAACCCGATCGGAGAGCCCGACGCGAATGCGATAGCGGATTGGAGGGACACGTGCTGTCGTGTCCCAAAAATCGGGTGCCGGCGGCGTGGACGCTGTCCAGCTTTTTGTTGGCATGCGGAACGCCTGCCCTACAGTTGCCGAATGCAACGCAACGACGGGCGCGCGCCCGATCAGATCCGGGCTGTCAGTTTCGAGCTCAACATCGCCCCGCATGCGAGTGGTTCGGTCCTAGTCGGCATGGGAAACACGCGCGTGATTTGCGGTGTGACCATCGAAGAAACCGTGCCGCGCTGGATGAAGGAACAAAACGTGAGCGGCGGCTGGCTGACAGCCGAGTATTCGATGTTGCCTTACTCGACCACGACCAGGAAACCGCGAGATATCACAAAAGGGCGGCTCGATGGCCGCAGCACGGAAATTCAGCGACTTATCGGGCGCTCATTGCGTGCAGTTGTCGATCTTGAAAAGCTGGGGCCGCGCACGATGTGGGTCGATTGCGACGTGCTTCAAGCGGACGGCGGGACCCGGACGGCGGCGATTACCGGCTCGAGTCTGGCAGTGGCGATCGCCTGCCGGAGACTTGCCAGAGACAAGAAGGTGGAAACGCCGCCGATCAAAAAGCTGGTCGCGGCGGTCAGCGCGGGCGTGCTGGAGGGGCAAGCGATCGTGGACCTCAATTACGAGGAGGACAAGGCCGTTACGGTCGATTTCAATCTGGTGGCGACCGAGGACGGTGAGTTTGTTGAAGTGCAGGGGTCGGGGGAAGAAGCAAGCTTTGCTCAATCGCAACTCGACGAATTGGTCGTGCTTGCACGCCAGGGGGCTGCGGAGTTGATTGCAGCGCAGCGTGCTGTCCTGGCGCGAATCATGGTTTCGGAGCCGGACTAGCTAATCGTCATGCTGGCGACATCTATCAATTGTGGGGCGTCCGCCGCGGCGGACGCCGTTATTATTTCGGTGGCGTCCGCTGCGGCGGACGCCCTACAATAACGCCGACAATGAAGAAGGCGCTCATCACCGGAATTACCGGACAGGATGGAAGTTATCTCGCGGATCTTTTGCTGGAGAAAGGGTACGAGGTGCACGGCATCATCCGTCGGGCGAGTACATTCAACACTTCGCGCATCGATCATCTTTACGCCGACCCGCACATCAACGGGGTACGGATGTTTCTGCATTATGGCGACCTGAGCGACGCGGTTAGCCTGGTCAAACTGCTCTATCATCTGAAGCCCGACGAGATTTATCATCTGGGGGCGCAGAGCCACGTGCGCGTCAGTTTCGATATTCCGGAGTACACGTCGGACGTCACCGGCGTCGGCACGATCCGCATTCTGGAAGCGATGCGCGAGACGGGATTGCGTTCGCGCTTTTACCAGGCCTCGAGCAGCGAGATGTTCGGAAAAGCGCAGGCGGTTCCACAAAATGAAAAGACGCCATTCTGGCCGCGCAGCCCGTACGGCGTGGCCAAGGTTTTTTCGTATTGGGCGACGGTCAATTACCGCGAGAGCTATGGCTTGCACGCGAGCAACGGAATTCTTTTCAATCACGAGAGCCCGCGTCGTGGTGAGACGTTCGTGACGCGCAAAATTTCGCGTGCTGTTGCCGCGATCAAGCACGGGCTGCAACACGAGCTCTTTCTCGGCAACCTCGATGCGAAACGCGATTGGGGTTACGCGCCGGAGTACGTTGAAGCGATGTGGCGCATCCTGCAGCAAGACAAAGGCGACGATTTTGTGATCGCCACGGGCGAGACGCACACCGTGCGCGAATTGGCGGAGGCCGCGTTCGCACGCGTCGATCTCGATTGGAAAGAGTATGTGAAACATGACCCGCGTTACGAGCGGCCGGCGGAAGTGGATTTACTCATCGGCGATGCGACGAAAGCGAAGAAGGTTCTCGGCTGGGAGCCCAAAGTACAATTTAACGAACTCGTCCGCATCATGGTGGATGCGGACATGGACCTGTTATCCCGGGAAGCGCCGCGGAAACGTCTCGGCAAGTTGCCGTAGCTGTAGTAACGGCGCTCCGTCGCCGTGCCGAGCGGCCCCGGCAGAGCGGGGCGGCTACAGCGCCCAAACAAATGGGACACGACAGCGCGTCTCCCTCCACAATTCGTCGGATCCCGCTTTCGCGGGAGAGAAACGTCCCTACCTGATCACGTTCTTGATTTGATTCGCCGCCGCCATTTGCATGGGCGAGCAGGCGGGAACCACGGTCGCGAGCGGCAAATCGACGATCGAAACCCGGGTGCCGCATCCGACGATCTTGTAAAGATTAATGACGTCCGAAGAGCGCATGCGGATGCAACCGTAGCTTACCGGCTGCCCGAGGTTTCTTTCTTCCGGCGTGCCATGGATATAAATGTCGCGCGCGAACGCATGCTCATTCCCTGCCTGAAGCCCCCGTAACCACAGAATGCGTGTCACGATGGGATCGCGTCCGGGTGAATTCGGCGCGACGATCTCACCCGTCCGGTGGCGATCTTTGAACACGGCTCCCAGCGGGGCGCCGTCGCCGATTTTGGCGGCAATCTGTAATTGTCCCAGCGGTGTGCCGTAACTCCCGGGCCGGTCGCTGAGACCAAATTTGGAAGTCGAAACAGGATATGTGGCGATCAGCTTGCCTTTTTCGAGCAAGGCCATCTTTTGATCGTGCACGCTTATAACGATGCGATGATCCAGATCGGGCGGCGCGGCGCAGGACGCGAGAAAAAGTGCCGCAAGGAAACAGGCGAGCCAGATCGAGCGTTTGGAGCTCGACGCTGAAATCAGAGGTTGAACCAGCGAATTAACCGACATTGCGCCGGCCTTCGGCTCCAGAGATGCTACGGCTCGGAGAGGAGGCCGCGATCCACATTTGTTCCTCATGCCCGGTTGAATCGGAAGAATTGTCCCGCAGTTGCCGTCGTAGCGCCAGCGATTTTTTCCAAAGCAACCCCGCGCGCGTTGGCGATCGTTTCAGCCACGATTCGAGTATGTGCGGGTTCGCAGCGTTTTCCGCGGAATGGAACAGGAGCCAGATAGGGACAATCGGTTTCCACCATGAACTTGTCGAGTGGAACTCGCGTCGCCACATCACGCACGCTTCTGCCGTTTTTGAAAGTCACAATCCCGGTAAACGAGACGAGATGGTCCAACGCGATGACATCGTTGGCCTGCTCCAGCGTGCCGCCGAAACAATGAAAGACACCGCGCAACTTTCCTGAATACGGCTGCATGATCTGGAGCGTCTCGTCCCAGGCGTCGCGTTGATGAATCACCACGTTGAGACCAAGCTCGACCGCGAGATCGAGCTGTTGCTGGAACAGGCTCGCCTGCTTCGACTTGTAAGCGCCGTCGCGCAGGTTCGCATCGATGTCTTCTTCTGTTTCGCTTTGCAACGCGTGCATCACTTGCGCCGGCCTTTCTTTTGCAGCCCCAACGCTGGGCAAATGATGATAATCAAGGCCGGTTTCGCCGATCGCCACCACGCGCGGATTGCCAGCCAGTTTGCGCAACGGGGTTATCACATCTTCCCCTGCCTCTTTGGCGTAAGTGGGGTGAACGCCAATGGCGGCAAAGACGTTCGGATATTTCCCGGCGAGATCGACTGCGCGCTGACTGCTCTCAACGGATGTGCCAATGGTGATAATGCGCGTGACGCCGGCTTCGGTTGCGCGCCGCAGCACATCGTCGAGGTCGTTGGCGAAATCGGGGTAATCCAGGTGGGCGTGGGTTTCGACCAAGGAGAGTTGAGAGTTGATTGTTGATTGTTGAGAGTCCATGAGAACAGGTCCTTTCCCTGCGTCCTGCAGCCCTTCTATCGACTATCAACTAGCGACTATCAACCTTCTGCATCACCACTCAATCACCGTGCTCGCCCAGGTAAGTCCGCCGCCGAAGACGACCATCAGAATGTAATCGCCCGGTTTGATCCGGCCGGTGCGATTCGCTTCATCGAGCGCGATGGCCACCGCTGCGGCCGATGTATTGCCGTAACGGTCGAGATTCACGAACATTTTCTCTCGCGGCACGTGGAGCCGCTCGGCGATAGCCTCGATGATGCGCAAATTCGCCTGATGCGGAATCACGCAGGAAATGTCTTCGATGCTCAGTCCTGCTTGTTCGAGCGCTTTTCGCGCGGCGCTCAACATGGCGATGATGGCCTGCTTATAAACGTCCTTCCCGGTCATATGGATGGTGTTCAGGTGCAGGTGAGCGTTCTCGGCGGTGATCGGGCACCGTGAACCGCCACCCGGCATGAACAGGATATCGCTGTACTGCCCGTCGCTGCCGATGTGCGTGCTGATGATGCCATGCGTGCCGCCCCGGTGCCGTAGAATTGCCGCGCCCGCGCCATCGCCAAAAAGCACGCACGTGTTGCGATCGGTCCAATTCGTGATCGAAGTCAGCTTTTCCGCTCCGATCACCAACACGGTGTCGTAGGTGTGCGAAGTGATGAATTGCTGGCCGATCTCGAGTCCAAAAACGAAACCGGCGCAGGCGGCGGAGATATCGAGACATGCCGCCTTGGTCGCGCCGATTTTTTTTTGCACGAAACAGGCGGTTGCCGGAAAAAGCATGTCCGGTGTGGCGGTGGCGACGAGAATGAGGTCGATCTCCTTGGGCGAGATTTGCGCCTGCTCGATCGCCTTCAATGCGGCCTTGGCGGCCATGTCGCTGGTGTTTTCATCTTTGGCTGCGACGCGGCGTTCCTTAATGCCGGTGCGCGTGGTGATCCATTCGTCGTTCGTGTCGACGATTCGCGACAAGTCGCTGTTCGTTAGGCGTTTTTCCGGCGTGTAACTACCGGTGCCAATGATCGATACGGTGCGAGTGGATTTAGCCGAGCGCGGGCTCGAGCGGGGCTGTCGTTTCATGATAACGGCGAACTTCCTCGATGATATGCGGGTTCACCTGTTGTTCAATTGATTCGGCCGCGACACGCAGCGCGTTTTTGATGGCAAGCGGAGTGCTGGCCCCGTGCGCAATGATGCATATCCCATCCACACCGAGAAGCGGGCTACCGCCGTACTCCTCGTAATTTGTCTTGGCTTTGATGGTGTCAAACGCGTTGCGCGCGAGATAAGCGCCGGCCATCCGGATCTTTGTGCGCTTCAGTTCGTGCTTAAGCCACTTAAAAATCGCCACTGAGATCGATTCGCACGTTTTCAAAATCACATTGCCGACAAAACCGTCGCACACCACCACCTCGACTGGATCCTCAAAAAGATGACGGCCTTCTATGTTGCCGACAAAATTTAGCGAGCTTAGCTTCAGCATTTTGAAAACTTCCTTGGTCAATTCAGTGCCCTTTACGTCCTCATCGCCTAACGATACGAGTCCCACCGTTGGATTCTCGTAGCCAAGAACGTGTCGCGAGTAAACCGAGCCCATGATTGTGTACTGCAGGAGATGCTCGGGACGCGCATCGATGTTTGCGCCGGCGTCGATCAAAACAAAAACGTTGTATTGGGTGGGAAGCACGGCCGCGATGCCGGGGCGGGCAATTCCAGTTAAAGTGCGAAGTTTGATCATGCTGGCCGCAACCGCCGCACCGGTGTGACCCGCGCTGACAATCGCGTCGGCCTGGCCGAATTTCACCAGATCGACGGCGCGGCTCACGGACGAATCTTTTTTGCGCCGAACGGCCGACCAGGCGCGATCACTCATGTCCACCACTTGGGTGGCATGGACGATTTCGATTCGACCGTCGTTACAGTTGTGCTTTTTCAGTTCCGCTTCGACGGCGTCGGAATCGCCCACCAGAAATAATTTCCGGATGTGCGGGTATTCGGCCAGGGCCATCACCGCGCCACCTACCAGATTTGGCGGGCCGAAATCACCGCCCATCGCATCCAAGGCGATCTTCACGAAGGAATTTTGCGGATTTTACCCACTTATTGCAAAACGAAAATGTAATTGGAGGGACACGCGATGTCGTGTCCCAGATTTGGGCGCTGACGAGGCGGCGCCCTTCCGCATCTATTTGCCTTCCACAGTTAGCACCTGGCGGCCCTTGTAATATCCACAGGCGGAGCAGGCTGTATGCGCCGCGACGGCGCTGCCGCACTGCGGGCATTTGGCCAGCTGCGGCGCATGCCAGCGGTTGGCCGCCTTGCGCGTGCGTAGCCGCATTTTGGATGTTTTACGTTTTGGAACTCCCATGGCGGCCACCACAGAAGCACATGAGCGAGAAAAAGACAAATGGCCGCCGGTGGTTTGTTAAAAAGTTACAAGGTTAAAAGAGTTGCAAGACCGAGGTGCCGCCCTTTGTAACTTTGTAACGCTTTTAACTTTTTTAGCGATTCAACTTCAATTTATCCAGCGCGCTCCAGTCGGCCTTTCGTCGCGCTTCGCGTTCGGCAGTCCGGGGATGGGAAGCGCGGCAAACACGTCCGCCGTCGCGGTCGCAGTGCGGATGGGCGGGGAGGTTCAGCAAAATATCTTCCCGCAGAAAAGGGGTGAGATCGATCTTCTCCGGCCCCGGCAATTGGACGTGCAAAGTAAATGCCGGCACCTGGATTTCGTAATCAAATTTTTCCAGACAGGCAACGCAGCGCAATTCGACCGCTTGCGCGAGGGAGCCATTCGCCCAAAGAGCGCCGTCTGAAACGCCGAGATCGAGCCGGTAACGCAGGGGCCCGGCGCAGCGAATCCCTTCCGCCTCGATTTCTCGAATCGGGCATTCCTCTTCGCCTTCGAGGTGCAATCCCGCCGCCGGAATTTGCTTGAGATGGATCTTCATGGCCGAAACTCTCCGAAGTTCATTGTGAAAATCTTTTTACGAGCGCCGAGGCGACGACGGGTGGGACGAACGTCGTCACGTCGCCTCGAAGCCGCGCGATTTCCTTGATGATCCGCGAACTGAGGTATGTGTACTCTTCCTTGGGCATTAGAAAAATCGTCTCCACTTCCCCTTTCAATTTCCGGTTCATCAGGGCCATTTGGAATTCAAATTCGAAATCGGACACGGCTCGCAGGCCACGGATGACAGCACTCGCTTTTTGCGCTGAGGCAAATTCGACGAGCAGACCGTCAAATTGCGCGATCTTCACGTTATCGAATTTACCGACGGTTTCGTGTAGAAATCCCAGACGCTCCTCCAATGTGAAGAGCGCCTGTTTTTCGTCGTTGTGCGCGACTGCCACGACGACCTCATCGAAAAGTCTTCGGGCACGTTCCACCACATCGAGGTGGCCGTTGGTAATGGGATCGAAGCTGCCTGGGTAAATCGCGCGACGCATTTGCGGGAAATTCGCTCAGGAAAGTGCAAATGAAAAGTCTGATGGTAGAGCGGGTTCGCTGAGCGCGCCGCGGACGGTCCGTCAAAGGCCGGATTCGCCGTGGCGAACCGGGCGGTTCGTTCTCACCTTGCGGTTGCCGAAACCCCTGTCGCGCCGGAGATTATGCGTCTTGGCCATGATCAGTCCGTCGCCTTATAAAACGCTCGCGGTCGCCAGCACATTTTCTCCCCGCTTTGCTCAGGTTTTGTCGGAAGCGAAGCGGATTCGCGACCGGTTCGATTGCGAATTAAGGGTCATTTACGTAGGCCGGCCGAGCGAGGAAACGAGCGCAAAATTCCGCGAGGTCTTTGCGCGATTGGCGCTCCCCCGGGAACCGATCATTCATTATGAGGAGGGCGCCCCGGCCGATGGAATCCTGCGCGCTCTTAACAAAAACAAAATAGACATGATTGTGGCCGGCGCGCTTGAAAAGGAAGTGGTACTTCATCCCTTTCTCGGCATCGTTGCGCGCCGTCTGGTCCGCGAAGCGACCTGTTCTGTGATGCTTTTCACAAAGCCGGAGAGTGAACCGAAGCCATTGCACAAGATCGTTTTTGTCGCCGAATACTCGGAGCATGCGCGCTCTGCCTTGAAAAAAACCATCGACCTCGCGTCGGCAGAATCGTGTCAGCGTCTGTACGTCGCTCGAATCATTACGCCGTTTGATGAGGCGCGTGCCGCGCTTCCGGGGTCGAACAAGAAGAAGACGAAGAGGCCCATCGATGAAGAGGCTGAGCTTGAGGAATTCGTCTTGTCCGCCGGTGATACGGAGGTGCCGATCGAGACGCGTTGTATTCGTGGGAATACCGGATTTGCTGCTGCCGACTTTGTTCGCTCGGTCCACGCGGATTTACTCGTTGTACCCATTTTGCCATCGAAAAGCGGAGGCGAATCGTTTCCGAGCAACATGGCCTGGATCAAGGACGTTATTCCGTGCAACCTCTGGATAATCCGGTAGGGAAAGCTCCAAATCCCAAGCACCAGGTTCCAGGGAAGCTCCAATCATCAAACTTCAGGAAATCATTAAAGCTCTAAATGTTTGGCGCGAACTTTGAATATTGGAGCTTGGAATTTCCCTGGAGGTTGGGGTTTGGTGCTTGGTGCTTCCGATCGCTTTGATGAACGCCCCGCAATTTCACGCCTACGGTCCCGCGCATCTCATCGTCATCTTCGTGACGATCGCGCTCCCGTTTTTGCTGGCGGCGATTGTTCATCGCAGCAAATCCAATCGGGCCCTTATCGAGCGCATCATGGTCGCAATATTGTGCGTGCTGCTCGTATTAAACTACGCGGCGTATTTGATTTTTGTGCGCCTTCGCGGCGGGCCCATGAGCTGGGAACAGATGCTGCCGTTGCAACTGTGCGACTGGGGCATGGTCGTCATCATAGTCGCCTTGTTATCCGGAAATCAACGCTGGTTCGAGGTTGCCTATTTTTGGGGAATTGGCGGAACGCTCCAGGCCGTGCTGACCCCAAACCTTCGCTTCGGTTTTCCCGATGTGCGCTTCTTTAGTTTTTTTGTCTCGCACTCGGGAATCATTGTCGGTGTGGTTTTTTTGATGCTGGTGCACAGATTCCGGCCTTACCCGATGTCGATCGTTCGCGTGTTCGCGTGGTCGGAACTTTATTTCGTCATTACCATGGTGGCCGATGCCTGGACGGGGTTTAACTACGGATTTCTGCTGCATAAGCCGGAGGCGTTTTCGATTTTAAGTTTTCTTTCCGATTCGCGGCCCCTCTATTTGCTCGAGATGCAGGGATTAGCGCTGGTTTTTTTCCTCGTTTTATACGCGCCGTTTGCCGTGTTCGATCTTGTGCGGGGAAGATCAATCATCCACTAGTGCCGTTCACGCGGTTATTCCGAACGAAGCGAGGAACCTCGCATTTGGTGATTCGTCACGCCGGTTAATTTGTGTAATGTTCCGCGCGAACGTGAGGTCCCTCGCCGTCTCCGCGACTCGGGATGACACGTTAATCAAATTATGACCGTGAGAGCGAGGCCATTGCGCGTTGGCAAAGTGATCATTGGCGGGAAACGCCCGGCATTCATCCTCGGGCCGTGCGTGATCGAGTCGGAAAAGTTTGTCTGGCGGATGGCGCAAAAAATCGCGCAAATTTGCGCGGCGGAGGACGTCGATTTTATTTTCAAGGCGTCTTACGATAAGGCGAACCGGACGTCGGTGCGCTCATTCCGAGGCATTGGTCTTCGCGAAGGTTGCGAGGTGTTGGCGGCCATTGGCCGGAAATTGAAGATTCCGGTCACGACGGACGTGCACTCGCCAGGTGAAGCGGAAATCGCCGGCGATCAGATCGATCTGTTGCAAATTCCGGCCTTTTTGTGCCGGCAAACGGACCTGCTGCGCGCCGCCGCGGCGACCGGTCGGGCGATCAATGTAAAGAAAGGCCAGTTTCTGGCGCCGTGGGACGTCAAGAACATCGCCGAAAAACTTACTGCATTTGGCAATGCCAAATTCTGTTTTACCGAGCGCGGGACTACCTTTGGGTACAATAATCTCGTGGCGGACATGCGCTCGCTTTATTGGATACGAGAAGCTGGCTATCACGTTCTCTTCGACGCCACCCATTCCGTGCAGCGGCCCAGTGGAGCGGGGGATGTGACTTCGGGTGACGGCGTGCTTGCGCCCGTGCTGGCACGCGCAGCGATGGCGGCTGGCTGTGACGGAATTTTTATGGAAGTGCATGAGAATCCTGAGCGCGCGCTTTCCGATGCGGCCAACCAGGTCCGGCTAAAGGATTTGCCGAAGCAGTTGCGCATGTTAAAAGCTATTCATGCTGCCGTTTCGTAGCGATTGCTGCGATCGGGTGGGAGCGATTGATTTCGATTGCCCTGAAGTTGGAGGCGACGACGAACCAACCCGGGGCGGTTTGCTAAACCGCTTCTGCCTGCGCACCGTTGTCTGGTCGCTCTCCATCGTGTTCACGTTGAACATGCTCTCCGGAGAGAATGCGCTTGCCGACAAAAAGAAGGGCAGAGGCGGAAGGAAAAAGCGATCCGGGGCTGTCGCGTCACCAGGCGAACAAAGCCTGGCGAACATTCCGCTGCCGGTCGGCCAGGAAGCAAAAGGCCTGGTGCTCCCCGATTTCGATCTGCAGGGACGCTTGCGAGGGAAATTCGAGGCCGGCGAAGCGAGGCGCATCGACGAGGAACACGTCGGATTTCACGGATTGAAAATCACAACCTACACGCCCGACAACAAGCTCGACCTGGTCATCGAAATGAACGATTCGGTCCTGGATTTGAAAACGCACGTCCTCATCTCGAAGGAACGGACGACAATCCGCCGCGCCGATTTTAACATTACGGGAGATTCTGTACAGTTCGATGCAAACACGCACACGGGGAAACTAGTGGGAAACGTTAAAATGGTGATCACCGATCAATCGCATTTCAAGCCGCAGACAAACGAATGAAAAACGGGGCGGCCTTTAGTTTGCTTTTGGTAATGATGACGGCCGGCCGCTTGTTCGGGCAGGCATCGGCTTCTCCGGCGGAATCGGCGACAGCCATTGCGAACAAGCAACCCTCGGCAGACCAGCAAAAAGAAAGGAAAAAAGACCGGGACAAATTCTTCGGAAGTGCCGGATCTCAAACAAACGGACCGGTGACCACTGAGATCTATGCCGACGAAGCGTTTTTTGATTCAAACAAAAACGTGGGAACTTTCACAGGCCATGTGAAGATCACCGACCCGCGTTTTACCCTGCAATCGGACAGGCTGACAGTTTTGATTGCGAAAGGTCAAAACCAGGCGCTGGAAAGAGCGGTCGCAGAGGGAAATGTGGCGGTGGTGCGCGACCGGCCCGCCCCGAATGGCGGCGCGCCCAGTCGCGCCGTCGGTCGCGCGGACAAGGCGACTTACACGGCGTCTAACGGCAATATGGAACTGAGTGGAATGCCGCGAGTGCAGGAAGGACTGAATATTCACGTGGCAACGAGTCCCGACACGGTAATGGTCATCAATCAGAATGGACAGTTGACTACGCACGGACCAAGCCGGACAGAGATTCGGCAGGAACCAAAAAAGGAAGAGGGCGAAAAGAAAGCGCAGACTTCACCAGCTTCAGCTTCACCAACGCCATGACCAGTCGCCCCGCATCCGTTGCCAGCCCGGGCGTGTCTGGGTCGACTCCGAAGAGAGCGCCTGATGTGCTTTCCACGGATCAATTGGTAAAGATCTACGGCGGACGCGCGGTGGTCGATGGAGTGAATATTACGGCCAAGGCCGGGGAGATCGTTGGCCTGCTTGGACCGAACGGTGCCGGTAAAACGACCAGTTTTTACATGATTGTCGGACTCGTTAGGCCAAACAGCGGGCGCGTCATATTCAGCGGAAAGGATGTGACCAACTATCCAATGTACAAGCGCGCACGGCTTGGCATGGGCTATCTGCCACAGGAAGAATCGATCTTTCGCAAGATGACAGTGGAACAAAACATCATGGCCATCCTCCAGACGATGCCTATGATCGAAGCACGAGCGGCGACAGCGCTGCGAACAATTGCTGCATCAATTCGGAATCGAGCGGATTGCGAAAAACCAGGCGCTCACTTTGAGCGGCGGCGAGAAGCGCCGGCTCACGATTGCGCGCTCGCTGGTGACCCATCCGAAATTGCTCATGCTCGATGAGCCGTTCAGTGGTGTCGATCCAATTGCGGTCTACGATGTGCAGCAGATCATTGTAAATCTGCGCAAGTCCGGGCTGGCCATCCTGATCACCGATCACAACGTGCGCGAGACACTGTCGATCGTAGATCGCGCGTATCTCATCTACGAAGGCCGCGTCGAGAGCGAAGGCACAAAAGATTTCCTCATCAACGATCCGATCAGCCGCCAGCTTTATCTTGGCGAACGATTCAAGATGTGAGGGGAATGCCAAATGACGGAAGGAGCCCGACCGCGCATTGTGCAGCTTCCGGGGAGCTGCACGCGCCTCGCGTGCCCGTTTTGGCGCCCCGCCAAAACAGTCTTTGATAACGTAAGAGCCCGCGACGACGTGCACGCGTTATAGGGCAAGCGCTCCGCTTGCCAGCTGGTGAACGGCAACCGGTGCGGTTGCCCTACAACTATTTCAGTGAGGCGATGATCGCCTAGAAGCTCCAGGTAAAGCCGCCGCTTGCGCCGTTGTTGTCTGTAGTTGCCGCGGCCGAGCAGCCCGTCGTAGTAAACGTAGATGGCGAAGGCGGGGTTAAGTTGCGCACTGGCGCCGGCTCTCACCTGCGCGCCGTCGCGACCAACGTTCGGTCCGTAGACGGTGAAACCGCCCGGGCAACCAAGAAAGCCCGCATCGATGGGATAGGCCCGATCGTTGTATTCATGCAGCCAGGCGACATTCAATTCGGGGCGGATGATGACGGTTTTGGATGGGTGCAGATCGTAACTGGCTCTTACCCCCACCGTGCTTTGCAGTGAATCTTCGTTCTGATCCGGGAAATTCAGGGGAGCCAGGGAACCTCTCTCCCTGAACTGATCGATGGTGACGTCGGTGTATTGGAAGGTGGCCCTGGGCCCGATGTTCCAGCAACCAAAGCGCCAGTCGTAACCGAGCGCGCCCAGCACATTGTATTGACTGCCTTTGGTGCTGCCGACGGCGTCACCCAAAAGAGCGGCCCGCCGAGTCTTGTAATTGTTCCAGGTACCGCCCCCGCTGACATCGACATAAAACCTGTCCCAGGACCAGGTGGCAAAGCCGCCCACGTTGCCGCCATTGGTGGTAATGCGGCCGTCGTTCACCAGGTTGGCTACGCCGGCATCGTAGCCGCCGTAAATGCCAAAAGCCAGGTTGTGCAACAAGCGGTAATCGATGCCCACGGTGAAGTTGCCGTTGGAAAGATCGTAGCCGGTGGCGTTGTCATCGTCGCCTCCGACATTGACGAACTGGCCCGAGCCGGTGGCCCAGATACCCCAGCGATTTTCAGGGGTGGGGACGAAGGCCGGAACGGGGTTCTTGTTAAGGACCTCTTTGCCATCGGACTCCTTGCTATAACTTGGGGCGGGCATTTCCATGGCAACGCTCGAGCAAAACCCAGTGGACCCGGCGCGGATATCATCCATGCGCTGCATGAGGTTGACCCCTTGCATGTTGGCCTGGGTGAAACCCATCTCGTAGATGGAAGCCAGTTCTTCGGGCGCGATCAGGTCGTAATCGTACGGGAGATTAACCAGCGGCTCGTTGCCAACAAAGCTAATCACCCGGGGCACGCAATTATCCAGGAACGCGTTGTCCAGGGCCGCGCCCACTGCCCTTTGGTTACGCGTGATGCCCTGGGATTCGAATGTGTTGGAAAGGAAAAAGCCGATGTCCACCGTGAAAGGATCGTCATAGAGATCCAGCGGCTGAATCAGGCCGAGCCAGTTGATCGGAATCAAAGTGTCGAACGATCCGCTTCTCCCCAAATTGGTTTCGATTACGGTGACTCGGTCACCGGGCAGCGGCATGAAATTGTTGATCCGCGGGACCACGATGGTGCCGCCCTGAATGTCGGCCGCGCGATATACGTACAACAGATCGCTGCCATTTCCTTCGGTAAGGCTGCCCACTTCGGTGATGACCGCACCATCAACCAAGTTGTGGAAATCCTTTTGCACAAAGAACACCTCCGGGTCGCCCGGAAAATCTCCCGGACTAACAATGCCGCGGCTGATCAGATTGCCGCCTACATTGGCAGGTCCTCCGCTGTAAGTGCCCCCGAGGAAAGCGTTGAAATTCACGCGAGTATCGCCCGCGACCGAGCCATCAATGAACAAATTGGCGCTGTCGGTGACAGTGGTATCGCCTGTGTAACCGTTGAAGTTGGTCAGGAAGAGAGTGCCGCTGTCCCGCACGGTCAGGCCTCCGGGACCGCTCAAAAAGCTGCTGATGGTGGAAGTGGTGCCGTTGGTATCAACAAAGACGCCGACCGGACCGGTGTTATTCAGCGAGGCGCTGTCAGTAAAATCGGTGTCGTCCAGAAAGCGCAGGATGCCGCCATCGAAGGTGAGCGCGCCACTAATGATATTGTAGGTCGAATCAACCGCCAAAACGCCCGGACCACCGCTGCCCGCGCCCCAGACTGTGAGGGCACCCGCGCTAACGCTTCCTCCGTTGGTAATGCGAAGCTCGCCATCGCCGCCGGGTCCGCCGGCATCGCCGCCGACGAAGATAGTCCCCACATTCAACAGCATCGAACCTGCGCCATCAACCAGCACTCTGCCCATGGAACCGGCGTTCCGGCCAATCCACGTGGTGACAGGATCAACCAAACCTCCATCGAGAATCTGCAGTGCGCCGTTGCCATTATGTCCGACGGTCAGATCGTTATCAATATACCATTCCGAAGGAAACGCATTAAAACCGCTGACCACGACTGTTCCGGTGCTTGAGCCGCCATCGGCGATGATGCCTTCGCCATTCGTTCGTACCAAGCCGCCGTTGAGAATTCGCATCGCTCCGTTACCGGATATTCCGATGACGGTATCCCTGACGGAGTCCAAATTAGGAGCAGTGATGTCCGGGCCGATGACTTCAATCATTCCGGTGGAGGTGGAAGCGTTTCCGACGTAGACGTACATCGCCGAAACCTTGGCCGTGTCCCGTATTCGCAACTAACCATCGCCGGTGAGACCCACCACGACATTGTTGGTAATTGTCCAGCTTGCACTGTCCCGCAGACTTACCTGGCCCATCGATCCGGCTGCGTTGCCGATGACGCCATTTCCGCCGGTCGTGACGGACGCGGTGTCTTGGAAAACTGCCGCGCTTAATGTCGAACTGGAGGCATTGCCGATAACAAGGTTGTTTCCGACAGAAAGCGTGCCGGAGCTAAAAATGTTCAGATTGCCCCATTGAGTGGCGCTCTGTCCAAGCGCCAGATTTAACGCGGTAGCGCCCGCACTGCCTATCCTCGCCGTGCCACCGTTACTGATGTGTGCGCTTTGGCCCGCAGTCGGCGGGCTGGCAAACGACCAGTTGGTTCCCGTAAACCAGTTCCCGGTGCTTCCGATCCAGACGTCCTGCGCGCGCAGTGACGGCACGACGGAAAGCAGTCCGCAAAAGACTGCAGTGGACAAAAGGGCCACGGAGGCTCGTGACGAAAAAGTGGATGGGCATTTCATAAAATTAGTCTTCCGGTTAGTAAGTTCCAGACGGTTAGGCAACCTGATTGATAAGAAAACGGGCGAGAGGGTTCAACCAAATAAAGGAGGGGCGGGTAAATAATTTTCAGAGTTACTAGAAACCCATGCTCTGCGTCTCCGCCTCGCGGTTTCAAGATGCGAGAACGAGGTAAAAAATCCCGAGTGACCCGCCTTCGCACCAGGCTTCGGCGCGGCAGGCGAATACCGAGGGAATGGACAGTCGATCCACTCTCGTTCCACTACGGCGCGGCAAGGTGGTTGCCTTACAGTTGTCGTCGCCTAACTAATTTGGTCAGACGACGTGGCATCGGCTTCCATCCGATGTCTGAACAATCTCATCGGCAGGATGCCGATGCCAGGGCTCTTTCTGCCTGCGATGCGTATTGGAAATGGCGCCGCTTCCGCGTTACAGGTTAGGCCGTCCCAATGAGCGATCCGACAGGCACACAAGCGATTACATCGAGGAGCGACCGGCGCAAAAGCGTGCCGGTCGTCACGGTGGAGAGCTTTTACAACACGCACGCCGAAAAGTTGCTGATGAAACTGGAAGGGGCGCGCGTGGGATTCCATCGCAAGATTCGCGAGCCCACCATCAATCGACCCGGCCTGGCGCTTTCCGGTTTCTACACCTACTTCGCGGAGAAACGGGTGCAGGTGCTGGGCGCCGCGGAGCATTCGTATCTGAAGAATTTGCCGGAAAAGGTGCGGGTCACCCGTTTTCGCGAACTCTGCGAGCAAAAAATCCCGTGTCTGGTTCTCTCACGCTCGTTCCACCTCGACCCGGTGCTGGCTCCTGTCGCCGCCGAGGAGGAAATCGCCGTGTTCCGGACGCCGATGATTACGATGAAATTCATTAACGCGGCAACCATCGCTCTGGAGATGGATTTTTCGCCAAGGGTGACGGAGTTCGGCAGCATGGTCGATATCCTCGGGGTGGGCGTTTTTATTCGCGGCAAGAGCGGCATCGGGAAAAGCGAATGCGTGCTGGGATTGATCGAGCGCGGTCACAGTCTGGTGTCGGACGACGTGACACGGGTTACGTCGCTCGAAGGCCGCGAATTGGTGGCGACAGCGCCGCAACTCACTCGCAATCACATGGAAGTGCGCGGCATCGGCATCATCAACGTGGCAAATATTTTCGGTATAGGCAGCATTCGAATCGAAAAGCGGCTGGATCTGGTGGTGACGCTGAAAGATTGGCACGAGCTGGAAGAAGTGGAACGGATCGGGCTGGACCAGGAATTCTACGAGATTATGGGCATGCCTGTGCCGCACGTGACGATTCCGGTGAAACCGGGGAGGGACATTGCGCGCTTGATCGAAGTGGCGGCGTTGGACCAAAAATTGAAGGGACTCGGCCTGAACAGCGCGATCGAGTTCGACACCAAGCTGCGCAATTTAATGAAGCCGAAATCGAGCTAATGGGCCTGGTAAACCGGAAAACAGACGGTGGCGCGGCGGGCGACCCAAAGATTGAGAAAGACATTCCAATCATCAATCGACTGGGCATGCACGCTCGTCCCGCCGCCATGTTCGTTCGGGCGGCGACGCGGTATCGGGCGGAAATCTGGGTGGCGAAGGAGGGGGAAGAAGTGAACGGCAAGAGCATCATGGGGTTGATGATGCTGGCGGCCGGGCAGGGATCGAAGTTGCGCATTCGCTGCGAAGGGCCTGATGCCGAGCAGGCCATGGCGGAGCTCGAGGAATTAATTAATGCGCGCTTCCACGAAGATTAAGTTCCGGTTACTCTCCCGCTGTGGATGAGTAACGATAAAGCGCCTCAGGAAATTCGGCTCCAGGGAGCGGGCGTGTCTCCAGGCATCGCCCACGGCAGCCTGCACGTCGTGCGCGAGGATTTCGACGACGTGGCGCGTTATCAAATCGAGCCGTCCCAGATAGGGGATGAAATCGCACGCTTCGAAACGGCGCTGGTGCAAACGCGTGTGCAAATCCTGGAGATGCAGCAGAAGATCGCTGAGGCGATCGGGATGAAAGACGCGGCGATTTTCGATGCGCATCTGCTGGTGGTGGAGGACCGCACTCTCATCGACGAGGTGTTGCGCAAACTGGAGACCGATCTTTGCAATGTGGAATGGGTTTTTCAGGAGGTCGCCACCAGTTACGCCGAGACGCTCGCCAAGATGGACGATCCGTACCTGCGGGAGCGCGCACTCGACATTCAGGATGTGACGCAGCGGATCATTCGAAATCTTCAGGGCAAAGCGCCACAGCCGTTTCTGGCTGTCGAGGAGCCGCACATCTTGGTTGCGCACAATCTTACGCCCTCGGACACGGCTTCGATGAACACAGATCTCGTTCTGGGCATCGCCACCGATCTTGGGAGCCGCACTTCGCACACCGCCATCATGGCGCGCTCACTGAGTATTCCTGCCGTGGTAGGCTTGCACCATGCAACCGAAAAACTGGAGAACGGCCAGCGCGTCCTGCTTGATGGATACAGCGGTTTGCTGATTGTTGATCCAACCCCGGAAACGCTTTCCTACTACGGCGAGATCGAGCTGAGGAAAGGCCTGGTAAAGGAGCAGCTGCGCGAACTTCGCGAAACAAAATCGACAACGCGCGACGGACGCCATGTTGTTCTTTCGGCCAACATCGAATTGCCCGGCGACGTCGATGCGGTTCTCGCAAACGGCGCCGAAGGGATCGGGCTTTACCGGACGGAATTTCTTTTTGTGAATCGGGACACCCTGCCAAGCGAAGAGGAACAGTACGCAACGTATCGGAAAGTGGCCGAACGCGTGTTTCCCCAGCCCCTCATCGTTCGAACGTTTGATCTTGGCGGCGACAAACTCGCTACCGGCACCGTCGACGTGGGCGATGAGATGAATCCCTTTCTGGGGTGGCGCGCCATTCGTCTCTGCCTGGAAAACCTTGATCTGTTCAAGACACAGCTGCGCGCCATTCTTCGCGCCAGTGCCGTCGGCAACATTAAGATCATGTTCCCGATGATCTCCGGTCTGGAAGAATTACGCCAGGCGAAGTCGGTCCTGAACGATTGCAGAAAGGAATTGCACGCCGCCGGGACCAAAATGGGCGAAAAAATGGAGGTCGGCGCCATGATCGAAATCCCGAGCGCTGCCATTGCGTCGGACATACTTGCGCGCGAAGTCGATTTTTTCAGCATCGGCACAAACGATTTGATTCAATACGTCATCGCGGTCGATCGCGTGAACGAGCGCATTGCGCATCTTTACGAGCCGACGCATCCGTCGGTTTTGCGCCTGTTGAAGCTGACCACGGATGCCGCGCACGCGAGCAACATCTGGGTCGGTGTTTGCGGTGAGATGGCGAGCGATGTCGCCCTCACGCCACTTTTGCTTGGCTTTGGCGTAGATGAATTGAGTGTGGGAGCGATGTCTGTGCCCCGGGTGAAACTGGCCGTGCAGAGCCTGGCCGTTCCGGAATGCAGGCAGCTTGTCGACGAAGTGCTCAAGCTTGAGACAGCATCCGAAATTCTGGCGCGCTCCCTCGAGCTGGCCAACAAGCGTTACGGCGATTTGCTCGGGTGATCAACCTGGTGTCATCCCGAGCTGCGCAGACGGCGAGGAACCTCACAACTGGCCGTCGATGCCCTCAACATTCAGCGTCCCCAAAAACACGAAGCGCGTGATGTGAGGTTCCTCGCTACGCTCGGAATGACAGGCCGTGTGCAGGCGCCGCGCTATTCTTCCTCGCTCGATCCCGCCTCGGGATCGGGCTTGAGCCCTTCCTCTTCCATCTTTCGCAGCACGTCGCTCATGTCGTCCACTTCGTCCCAGACCTCCTGACTTACGTAAATCGGGGCTTTTTGCTGAGTGGCGATGGCAATGCAATCGCTCGGTCGCGCATCGAGCTCGATGATTTTTTTCTGCTGCAACTCGTTCTCGGCGCGAATGATCGCGCGCGCGTAATAAGTCGCGTTCTTGAGATCGTTGATGATCACGCGCTCAACTTTTGCGCCGAGAGCTGTCATCAGGTGCGCCATCAGGTCGTGAGTAAGGGGACGCTCCTTCGTGATCTCGCGCATAAACATGGTGATCGCGCTCCCGACGGTTTGATCCACGTAGATGATAAACACCTTGTCGTTGTTCCCTATGAAAACCGCGCACCCGCCGCTGGTCGGCAAAACGGCGCGCACCTGCACTTCGATCACCGTCTTATTCATCCCGGTGAACGTTATCCGCGCAGAGAGGAAAAACAAGCGGAGCGCTAGATGAAGCAGGCGTGAAATTTTTTTTTAAGCCGCTTGCATGTTTTGCGTGCTCATTGAAAATGCGCATGCGGCCGGCTGCCGCGCGATAAAGCGAAATGAAAAGCGACTGGGACCTCGAGTCTGCGATCGCCACCTACAATGTGGATAGATGGGGCGGCGGTTATTTTACGATTAGTGCGAGCGGCAACGTCATCGCCAAACCGCTTCAAGAAAACGGCGGCTCAATCGATATTCTTGAAGTCGTCAACGAAGCGCGCAATCGCGGGCTGCCTTTCCCGCTGGTCATCCGCTTCCAGGATTTGCTGCGGCACCGTGTGGAATCGGTCAACCGCGCGTTTCAAGCGGCCATTACTGAGTTCGGTTACAAGAATCATTACCGCGGCGTCTTTCCGATCAAGGTCAACCAGTTGCGCGAAGTGATCGAGGAGATCGTCGACGCGGGGCGGCAATTTCATTTCGGGCTCGAAGCGGGCAGCAAGCCGGAACTGGTCGCCGCGCTCGCAATGCATAAGGACCCTGAGAGCCTGATTATTTGCAATGGCTACAAGGATCCCGCGTATATCCGGATTGCGTTACTTGGCCGCAAACTCGGCAAGTCGGTCGTTATTGTGGTCGAGAAGCTCGAAGAGTTGGAGCAAACGATTCGTGCGGCGAAGGAAGTCGGAATGGAACCGCTGATCGGCATTCGCGTTAGGCTTTACAGCAAAGGCGCGGGAAAATGGGCGCCGAGCGGCGGCGAGAACGCGAAGTTTGGTCTGGATACGACTGGGCTCGTGGCGGCAAGCGAGATGTTAAAAGCCGCCGGACTGGCGCACTGTCTGAAGCTCGTTCATTTCCATGTCGGCTCGCAGGTGCCGGACATTTCCAGGATCAAGCGCGCCGTGCGCGAGGCGTCACGATACTACGCAAAGCTGGCCAAACTCGGACACGAACTCGGCTATCTCGATGTGGGAGGCGGGCTGGGTGTCGATTATGACGGATCGCGCAGCGATTTTGACAGTTCGGCAAATTATTCGCTGCAGGAATACGCGAACGACGTGGTCTGGAACATCATGGATGTTTGCGATTCCGAAGGGGTCCCGCACCCGGCCATCGTGAGCGAAGGGGGGCGGGCCATCGTTGCGCACCATTCCGTGCTGGTGGTGGAAGCCTTCAGTTCCATCGAAAAGACTGTGCCGAAAATAAAGGTCGAGGCGAACGAGAAGGACCACAAACTGGTGCACGATATTCTCGACGTGAAAGCGCGGCTGAAACGCAGCAATCGCATCGAAAGTTTGCACGATATCCAGCAAATCAAGGAGGAATCCCAGCAGACGTTCGACCTCGGGCTGCTCGAGCTCGAATCGAAATCGAAGATCGACACGGTCTACTGGCAACTGGCACAGCAGATCGTCAATATGCACCGCGGTCTGCGTTATGTGCCCGATGAAGTGAAAGAACTGGAGACGTCGCTGGGCGATCAATACATCTGCAACTTCTCCGTGTTCCAATCGTTGCTCGATCACTGGGCGCTCGGCCAGCTCTTTCCCATTATGCCGATCCATCGCCTGACCACTCCGCCCGACCGCCACGGAATGATCGTCGATATTACATGCGATTCAGACGGAAAAGTGTCGAAGTTCACCGACCTGCAGGATGTACGCGAAACGCTTCCCCTTCATCGCATCGTGCCCGGAGAGATGTATTACCTCGGCGTCTTCATGGTGGGCGCCTATCAGGACATCATGGGCGACCTGCACAACCTCTTCGGACGCGTCACCGAGGTGCACGTCTTTCTCGATCCCGACGAAGAATCGGGCTGGTACATCGAAGAGGTCATTGAAGGCAGTACCGATCGGCGAAGTTCTTTCGATGACCCAATGGGACAAGGTCGAATTGATGCGCCTGCTCAAAACGCAGGTGGACGGGGCCATTAAGAGCGACCGGTTGAAGCCGAACGACGGGATGAGACTTCTTTCCGACTACGAACGGCTCCTTCAGGAATACACTTATCTGAGCCTCAACGGGACCAAGTCGCCACCCCCGCGCGGGAACTGGCTGCCACTGAGCTAAGCTGGCTTTTCCCGCGCGTGCTTGTCATTTCGAGCGAAGTCGAGAAATCTCTTACTGTTGGCATGAAGCAAGTTTCCGCAATCTCCGTCAAAAATGCACTGCAGAGTTCCGCGCCCATTCCGGAAATCGTGGTGCAGGGCTGGGTGCGAACACGGCGCGATTCGAAGGATTTTTCGTTTATCGAGCTGAGCGACGGCTCGTGTTTGCGCAATCTCCAGATCATCGCGAAAAGCACGCTGTCGAATTACCCGGCGGTGCAACGGTTGGCCACTGGCGCCTCCATTATTGTGCACGGCGCGCTGGTCGCCTCGCAGGGCAAGGGACAAAACTGGGAAGTCGTTGCCGACAAGATCGACGTCGTTGGCAATACGGACGAATCCTATCCGCTGCAGAAGAAAGGGCACACGCCGGAGTTTCTGCGCGAGATCGCGCATCTTCGTCCCCGCTCCAATCTGTTTGGCTGCGTCTTTCGTGTGCGCAGCCGGCTGGCATTTGCCATTCATCAATTCTTTCACGAGCGCGGCTTTGTTTACGTGCACACGCCGATCATTACCGGGAGCGATTGCGAAGGCGCGGGCGAATTGTTTCGCGTGACCGCAATCGATTGCCAGCAGCCGCCGCGGACGAAAGAGGGCGCGATCGATTACACGAAAGATTTCTTTGCGCGCCAGACGTATCTGACGGTAAGCGGTCAACTCGAGGCGGAGGCGTTCGCCTGCGCGCTGTCGAAAGTTTACACGTTCGGTCCGACGTTTCGTGCCGAGAACTCGAATACTTCACGGCACGCCAGCGAGTTCTGGATGATCGAGCCGGAAATGGCGTTCTGCGATCTTAACGGGGACATGGATCTCGCGGAAGAGATCGTGAAATATCTCATTGTCGATGTCCGAGCAAACTGCGCGGAAGAACTCGAGTTGTTTGCCAAGTTCGTGGACAAGGAATTACTTTCACGACTCGATTTTGTGGTCGATCGGCCGTTTCAACGGATCCCGTACACCGAGGCGGTCGATCTTCTGGCGAAGAGCGGCGAAAAATTCGAGTTCCCGATTTCGTACGGACTGAATCTGCAATCGGAACACGAGCGCTGGCTTACCGAGAAACATTTCAAATGTCCGGTCACGGTTTTCAATTATCCAAAAGAGATCAAACCGTTTTACATGCGTTTGAACGACGATGACAAAACCGTGACAGCAATGGACCTGCTGGTTCCGGGCATTGGCGAAATCGTCGGTGGAAGCCAGCGCGAGGAACGGCTCGACGTGCTGGAAGCAAATATGCGCCGCCACAAAATGGATCCCGCCGATTACAAATGGTATCTCGATCTCCGCCGTTACGGAACGGTGCCGCATGCCGGTTTCGGTCTCGGCTTCGAGCGGATGCTCATGTTTGTGACCGGCGTCTCAAACATTCGCGACGTGATTCCATTCGCGCGCACACCCGGCAGTGCGGAGTTCTAAATTGGTAGGATCGGCGCGCTGCGCCGACCGGACAGTCCGAGCCGGACTGGCACCACAGCGCGATGTCCCTACCCAACAAATTTTCGGATCGCGTCGAGGATACACCGATCGACGTCTTCCTGTGTCTGGCCGGCCTCTTGCAGATCGCGTTTTGTCACGCGTAGCGAATGGTCTCCGCCTTTCACGACATGCAAAATATTGAGAGTGTTCATCTGCGCGCGAACCTGTTCGAGAAGCTCCAGCGGACAGAGCGCGTCGCGCGTGCCCTGAACGAACAAAATAGGCGTTCGCAAGTCGCGCAAAACCTGGTCGCGCAACTTCGATCGATCGCCGCCGGCGCAAAGCGGGTATCCGAGGCAGATCACCCCCGCGACTCTTTCTTCAAGCGCGACATGGCATCCCACGCGGCCGCCCATGCTTTTGCCGATCAGAAAGATCGGACCGGACGCTTTTTTACGCCCGCCGTTCAGCGCCTGCCGATGTGCCGCGATAAGCCGCGGAAGAGGGTCGGGCCGTTTCCGTCCCTCCCGCATGTAATCGTAATCAAATGTTTCAATTTCGCCAATCTCGGCCAGGTAGTTCTTCCATTTCTGCATCCAGGGATGCGACGAAGGCGCACCCGCGCCGGGCGCAAAAAGAAAAAACGGTTTTGCCATTATCCTCTCTCCAGCTTGCGCGCTCGGATCCAATCGATCAATCGATCGAGAAAAGCTGTTTGCGCCTGCTTCATTTTGCGTCTCGCCGAGTCAATCGAAAAGAAATCGGCCCGGTCAACTTCGGGAAACGTTTGTTTGCGACCGGAATGCGGCGGCCATTCCATTTCGAAGGTGTTTGATACCAGCTTAAAATTGCGCGGCAAATCGCCCTCGAACGCCCACGCATACACTATCTTGCCGCCTTTTTGTTTCACGCTTCCAAGGTTAGTCCAATCTTCCGAAGAGGGCGCAAAGCCCACTTCTTCTTCAAACTCAATTCGCGCGCGCGTTCGTAAATCTTCCGCTTCGCTGGCTTCGCCTTTTGGAATCGACCAAACGTCGTCATCCTTGTTTTGAAAAAATGGGCCGCCGGGGTGAACAAGAAGGACCTCAAGTTCCGCATTTTTCATCCGAAACATCAGGAGGCCACTACTGATTCTTGAGCGTTTCATTTCTCTCCGCTCTCGCATTGTGCCAGCTCAACTTTTAGATTCAAACGATGCTTGAAGGGGTTGAAGGATCTCGCGAAATCGAGAAAGCGGATGTCCTGATCGTCGGAGTAGTCGGCTATTCAGATTTGCCCGGCGCCCGACGTCGGCAGGCACTGGATGAATTGGACCGGGTCGTGCGGAGCGGGGTGCGGTTCCGCGTGGCCGATGTTGCCGGTAAAGTTCTTTGTGGCCCGACCGGGGACGGCATGGCCCTCGCATTTTTCGGCGATGCGGAGGCGGCGATGGAATGCGCGATGGAAATTGCTGTTGCGATAAAGGACCATCCGGAAATCAAGCTCAGAATGGGTCTGCACAGCGGTCCGGTGAGCCGGGACGCCGATGCTGAGGAGGGCGGGAGCCTCAGCGGAGCAGGGGTCGAACTCGCGCGCGATGTGACGGACTTTGGGGACGCCGGTCACATTCTGCTCTCGAAACGGATTGCATATGGTCTCGCGGCGGTTCCGCGCTGGAATGTTCACTTATACGAACTCGGAGACTGCGAGACGGAGAGCCGCCGCCAGAACGTCGCACTGGTAAATTTTTACAGCGAGGAAATTGGCAACCCGGAAACACCGACGAAGGTAAAGCGTGCGCGCGAGGAAGCGGCGCGGATCGCGAGGCTTCGCCGTTGGCGTCGGCCAGTCAGCATGACAGCGGCTGCTACGATTATTTTGGCGGTTGCCGTCACGGGAATTTTCTTTCTGCACAAACACCTGGCAAGAATCACTCCAGCGCGACTGCCGAGTCGGGTGTTGGAAAAAAGCGTTGCCGTCCTGCCCTTTGTCGATCTGAGTCCGGCGCGAGATCAGGAATATTTTTGTGACGGCGTCAGCGACGAAATTCGCAGTTCGCTGGCGAAGGTCAAAGACCTGCGGGTGATCGGCCGCACGTCGTCGCTTGTCTTTAAAGGGAGTCACGCAGACCTGAGCGAAGCGGCGCAGAAGCTGGACGTGCAGAACCTTCTTAAAGGCAGTTTGCGCCGCGATGGGAGCTGGGTGCGCGTGAGCGCGCATTTGATCAACACTCGGAGTGGTATCGAGACCTGGTCGAAAACATCCGACAACCAGGTCTCTGAGCTGCTTGCAGTGGAGGACGAAATTGCGCGCTCCGTCGTTGATGTGTTGAAACTCAAGGCCCCCGTTGCGGCGCATCGGCTCCAGGCGCCTGATACATTGGCATACGACCTTTACCTGCAAGGGCTTTTCCTTTCTCGCAAAAACAGCGAAGAGGATTTGCGTGCCGGTCTCGATTTTTTCCGACTGGCGCTGGCCAAGGATCCGCAGCTGGGACCGGCTTTTATGGGCACTGCCGGGATTTGGTTGCGGCTGGCTGAAGCCTTGATTCCGCCACTCAATGCCTATCCTCAGGCTCAACTGGCGGCCGAAAAGGCGCTCGCGCTTAATGGAGACGACGCAGACGCGCACGTTTTTTTAGGGGAAACCAAGCGCATCTTCGAGTGGGACCTGAAGAGCGAGGAAGCGGAGCTGGGGCGCGCACTTGAGATCGATCCCAACTCCGTACCGGCGCATTTAATTATGGCCAGACTGAAGACAGATCTCGGCGATTCCGAGGAGAGCTTTGCCCAGATGCGCCAAGCGGTTCGGCTCGATCCGCTTTCTCCGCTCGTCGGCCACTTTGAAGTGAGGGTGGACGTGGCAAACGATCGACTCAAGGAAGCACTTACCGCAACGAAGCGCACCATGGATATCGATCCCGATTACACCTACTTCGAGCCGGACCTGGCGCTGGTTTATCGCGAGCAGGGGAGGTTGCGCGAAAGTCTCGAGATCTATTTACGGCTGGAGAAAACAAGACATCAAGCGTTGCCAGGGCTAGCCATTACCTACGCGCGAATGGGCAAGAAAGACGAAGCGCGCAAAGCTCTCAACGCATTAATTCAAATGGCCGATAAACGATATATTCCAGCCGAACAGATCGCTTCCGTCTGCGTCGCGCTTGGCGAAAAAGAAGAAGCGTTTCGCTGGCTCGAGCGCGCCATTAACGAGCATTCCGCGACAATTCACGACATTGCTGTTGACCGCGAATTTCAGTCTTTGCACTCGGATCCACGCTTTTCCGATCTCCTGCGCCGCATCGGGATCGATCCTGCGAGGTTCCAAAATCGTTCTCCTCATTCATAATCGTTTTTGCTCTCAGCAAAGTCTCTCGCTACACCGGAGCTTTATGCGAAGATCGGGAATCTCTTCCTTTTTCGAATGAAGACGAAAAGTTTCCAAATTACCGCAGAGATCTCTCGCGCTGAAACACTCCCCGCGGAAGTATATTCCGATCAGGTCTGGTACGAGCGGGCCAGGGAAAAGATTTTCGCGTGCTCCTGGCAGTTGATTGGCGAAACCGCACAAGTGAAATCGTCCGGTCACGTGCGGCCGTTCACGCTGTTGGAAGGCTGTCTCGACGAGCCGTTGCTCTTGAGCGTCGATGAAAAAATGTGCACGCATTGTTTGTCGAATGTCTGCACCCATCGCGGCGCGCTCGTTGTGGAAGGCGACGGGCACCTCAAAAATATGCGCTGCCGGTATCATGGGCGGAAATTTGCGCTCGATGGTTCGTTTGCGTCGATGCCGGAATTCGACGGCGTGGCAAATTTCCCGAGTGAAAAAGAGAATCTTCCCCGCGTTGCGCTGGAGCGCTGGGGCCCGTTCCTCTTTTGTAACCTGCAACCGGCTTTCCCATTCGCCGAGCTGGTTACGCCGATGAATGAGCGCGTGAATTTTCTTCCGCTCGATCGCGCGGTATTCGACCTATCAACCTCGCGCGACTATTTCATCAACGCGAACTGGGCGCTGTACTGCGACAATTATTTGGAGGAATTTCATTTGCCTTATGTACACGGAACAAGTCTTGCCGGGCTGAATTACGGCGAATATCGCACCGAGCTTTATCCGTACGGGACGCTGCAGCTCGGCGTCGGCAAGTCGAAGGAGGATTCGTTCGCGTTGCCTAAAGGTCATCCGGACTTTGGAAGCAATATCGCCGCCCTCTACTACTGGCTTTTTCCGAACCTGATGTTGAATTTTTATCCGTGGGGCTTGTCTCTCAATGTCGTCTCCCCGCTTGGCCCGGAGCGGACGAAAGTCTCGTTCCTGAGTTACGTCTGGGACGAAGCCAAACGCCGAAATGGCGTCGGCGCCGATCTTCACCGCGTGGAAATGGAGGATGAGGAAATAGTCGAATCAGTCCAGCGCGGTGTCAGGTCGCGCCTGTACGATCGCGGCCGGTACTCCCCCCGGCGCGAAGCGGGGACACACCATTTTCACAAACTTCTCGCGAAGTTTTTGAACGACTGAGGCTTCCGAATTGGCACCTGTCGCGGTCGAATAATCCCATCCAGAGCGGCACTTACCTGCGTTCGTTTGATGTTATGTACACGAAAACTTTTCTATTGGGTGCCGTTTGCGCGGCATTGCTGCTATTCCCGAGCCACGCTGCCTTTGCTGCAACGAAGGGTGAATCTTCGAGCGAATCCAAGGCCAACATCTCGTTTATGAAGAAGGCCGCCAACGCCAACATGACAGAAATTCAACTTGGTAAAATCGCGCAGGAGAACGGACAAAAAGCAGATGTCAAAAGCTTTGGCGAGCGAATGGTAAAGGATCACGGGAACGCGAGCGACCAGTTAAAAACAGTCGCGGAGAAGCTCAATGTGCGGCTGCCGAAGAAAGTCAACGCAAAGCACCAGGCTCTGGTCGACAAGCTTTCAAAGCTCAAGGGCGCGAACTTCGATAAGGCATACGCGAACGCAATGGTCGAAGACCACAGGAAAGTGATAAAACAATTCGAGAAGGCCCAGGGCGAAGTGACGCAACCCGATCTGAAGAAATTTATCGACGACACGATTCCAGTCTTGAAGACGCACCTCGAGCTGGCGAAAAAGTTATAAAATCGCTACCGCAAACGTTTCTTTGCCGAGCTAGCTTGGTTTGATCCCGCGGCGTTGCGGCTCCATTCAACGTCGGCCCCCGTTTTCGCGGCTAATCCGTGCCGTCTGGCGTTATCGCTTGCGCGAACCAAGCGGCAACAACATTGGGGTTTCCCGCCGATATTGCCGGTAGTCGTCGCCGTGAAAACGAATCAGATCGCGCTCCTCGAACTGGATGGCAACCAGCATGTAAGCGGTCGTCATCAATGCGAAGAAAAGATGGCCTACGGTCATGGACGGAATGCTCCAAAAAGCGATGATGAAACCCAAATAAATGGGGTGGCGAACGAACTTGTAAAGCGTCGGGGTCCTGAAAGCGGACGGCTCATGAGGCCGGCCCGCCAAGTAGTTGTAGACTTGTTTCATCCCGAACAGATCGAAATGATCGATGAGATAAGTTGAGACAAAGACGACGCCCCACCCGATCCAGAACAAAGCCAGTAGCAGAGTGCGGCCACCTGAATTTTGCACGTCCCACACGATCCCTTTCATCGGTAGCCATTGCCAGAAAAGGAGCAGCAAAATCAGACTCGCCATGAGCACGTAGGTGCTGCGCTCGACCGGCTTCGGAACGATTTTCGTCCAGACGCGTTTGAACCATTGGCGTGCCATCACGCTGTGTTGAACCGCGAAAAGGCTCAGCAAAATGGCGTCAACGACGAATGCCTGCGCAAATGGCGCTTTCGGACCGGAATCGATCGATTTGGGAACAATGAAATTGCCGACGAACCCGATTGCATACAAGAATGCGATTAGGAAGATGACGTAGCATACCAATCCGTAAAGAAACGCGATGATCCGGCCTAGCATATGAGCCTCCTTTGGTTTGCTTCGAACGCAGGGTAGTGTCCTACAACTGGAGGGCAAGCTTAAAGCAATGGCAGAAAAGAGTACTCCGCGGTTGGAACGCGCACTGACCTTGCGCGACCTGGTGCTTTTCAATTTCGCTGCGGTGATCGGAATCACCTGGGTGGCTACGTCAGCCAAGGCCGGACCGAGTTCGTTGACCTTGTGGGTGCTGGCCGCGGTTTTCTTTTTCGTTCCGCTCGGTCTCGCCGTGATTCAACTCTCTTCAAGTTACCCGGACGAAGGCGGTATCTATGCCTGGACCAAGAAGGAGTTCGGCGAAGGTCACGGCTTTCTCTGCGGCTGGTGTTACTGGGTTAACAATGTTCTTTATTATCCAACCCTGCTCCTCTCGGCTGCTGTCATTGCGACTTACATTTTCGGCCTGGGCGAAAGTGGCCTGGCCGACAATTGGATTTACGTATTGCCATTCGCGCTCATCGCGCTTGCCCTGGCGGTTGTGCTCAACGTCATCGGGCTAGGCACCGGAAAATGGCTGCAAAACATCGGCGGTATCTGCGCCTACATCCCCGGGCTTGTTCTGATTTTGCTCGGCTTCTATGCCGCCCTGACGAAGGCCCCTGCAAATACCATGACTCTCTCGCAATTAAAGCCGAACCTCACGAACCTGCCCATGCTGAATCTCTGGGCGACGATCGCCTTCGCTTTTTCGGGACTTGAACTTTCATCGACAATGGGCAACGAAATTCACAATCCGCGCCGCAATCTGCCGCGCTCGATTTACATCGCCGCGCCGTTGGTCGCGCTCATTTACATCTGCGGCACGGGCTCGATGCTTTGGCTCGTTCCTCAGAATGGCCTCAATATGGTGGCAGGCCCGCTTCAGGGAATCGCCAACGGCATGCGCGACTTCGGTACCACGTGGTTCTGGGTCGCGCCGGCTGCGGCATTCTGCCTTACTCTGGCAAGAATCGGCGGCCTCGGGGCGTGGCTCACCGGTTCGGCGCGTGTCGCATTCGTCGTTGGGCTCGATCACTATTTTCCGCCGGCTTTTGGCTGGGTTCATCCGCGCTGGCGCACGCCATATGTCGCGATCATCGTCCAGGCGCCGCTCGCTGTTTTATTTCTCCTACTCTCGGTGCTGGGCAAAGGAACGACTGTCGAACGGGCTTTTCTTATCTTGATCGACATGTCGCTGCTCATCTATTTCATCCCGTACGTTTATCTTTTTATCTGTTTCATCGTTCACTGTTGGAAAAACAGAACGGAAAAATCTCTCCTCGTTCCCGGCGGAGCAGGCGGCGCGCTGGCGGTGGGACTCTGCGGCCTGTCGATCACAGTTTTCGCGATGATCGTATCGATGATTCCGCCGCCTGGTACCTCAGGCATCTGGATTTACGAAACGAAGCTCGGCGGCGGCTCGCTCTTCCTCGTTCTCCTTGGTCTATTTATCTACTGGCGCGCAAAGAGACGTCTCACACGAACGAGCTGATCAAATCGACGTCCTTGCGGTGAATATCCGGAACCACGGTATTTTCGGCAGGATGGCCAACGACCAGAAGCAGAAAAGGCTTTTCATAGGCTGGTCGTTTTAAAATGCGATTTAGAAATGCCATCGGGCTGGGCGTGTGCGTAAGAGAAACGAGCCCGGCCTGATGGATCGCTGCGACTAAAAATCCCGTGGCGATGCCGACCGATTCGGTTGCGTAGTAATGTTTCATTCGCCGGCCGTTTGGCAGAATTTTGTACGGTTGCGAAAAAATCGCGATCAACCAGGGCGCAGTTTCCAGGAACGGCTTGCGCCAGTCGGTGCCGAGTGGCGCCAAAGCTTCGAGCCATTCTTTAGGAGCACGGTGCTCGTAGAATTCGCGCTCCTCTTTTTCGGCCTCGATTCGGATCTCGTGTTTGACTGCCGGATCGCTGACGGCGACGAAATGCCACGGTTGCATGTTTGCTCCGCTCGGTGCGGTCCCCGCCACGCGCAGGCAATCTTGGATAAGCTCCCGTGCGACCGGGCGCTCCGAAAAATCGCGTACTGTCCGGCGCCGCATCATTGTCTCGCGAAACTCTGCGACCCTTTTCGCCAGATCGGCATCGGAGAGGTGAGGACCTTTGGGCAACGGGATGAAATGCGGCTCGGCCATGCCGCGCAATTTATCCAGCAACTTTCCGCGCGAAAGGGGGCGCCTCTAATCGCCCTGGGCCACCGCGTCTGCAAAAGCGACGTCGCCCGATTTTAAATCAAGCTCGGCTTCCGCGGATGTGCCGAAGACGCGTGCGCGGTTCTCGTCGAATTCCTTTTCCCAGCGCGCGACGACCACGGTCGCGAGACAATTTCCAATCACGTTGACACAGGTGCGCCCCATATCCATCAATTCGTCCACGCCGAAAATGACGGCGACACCGACGGCTCCGAGGCCTGCCGGCACAAATGAATTCAATGTGGCAAGCAAAATGACCAGCGACGCGCGCGGCACACCCGCTACTCCCTTGGACGTGAGCATTAACGTCAGCATCATCGTAATCTGCTGACCAATTCCCATGTGCCAGCCCATGGTCGTCTCGGCGGCCTGCGCAACGAACACGGACGCTGTCGCGAGATACAATGTCGATCCTGTAAGATTGAATGAATAGCCTGTCGGCATCACGAACCCGACAACGTGCGGAGGCACGCCGAATCGCTCCATGGCCTCCATCGCTTTTGGCAACGCGGACTCACTGCTTGTCGTCGCGAATGCGAGGGCGGCAGGCTCCCGCACCGCGCGCACGAATTGCCGCAACGGGACGCGTACAATAAAAATGACCGCGCCAAAAACGAGCACGACCAAAATGACCAGAGCGATGTAAAGTGAGAGGATTAGCTCGCCGAGATTCTCGAGCACGCCAAGGCCGTGCGCCGCAACCGTGTGCGCCATGGCTGCCCCGACGCCGACCGGCGCGAACATCATCACGTAATTGGTGAATTTGAACATGATCTGCGAGAGGCTTTCCATCGCGCGAACCATCGGCCTGCCTTTTTCTCCAATCGCGGATATGGCCAGCGCAAAAAGGACGGAGAAGGCAACGATCTGCAGCACGTCGCCGCGCACCATGGAATCAATGACGCTGGACGGGAAGACGTGCACCAGCGTCTGAACAAAGCTGGCGGGATGAGTTTGGCCGATCGTTTTAATGGCGTCGGTGCTGCCGGCGGCGAGCGTGACGCCAACCCCCGGCTTCATAAAATTCACGACCGCCAGTCCAATGACGAGCGCCGCAGTCGTTACGAGCTCGAAATAGATCAACGCCTTCAGACCCATTCGGCCGATTTTTCGTAGCGCGCCCGCACCGGCGATTCCGACGACAATGGTTGAGAAGACGAGCGGCGCGATGATCGACTTGATTAGATTGATGAAGATGTCGCGCAGGAAATAGACGGCGTTTCCCCAGTCGGGCCGAAGCCATCCAATCAGCGCGCCAGCGACAAGGCCGATCATGATCTGCGTGGTTAACGACGGGCGATACCACGGTCGGCGGGTAGTCTTCGCAGTCATCGCGTCGCTTTTAGCACAAAGCGCGAGAATAAAACAGCGTGTGTTTCTGATCCGCGTAACGCACGCGTCTCGCGTGCTGGTTTCGGCGCCCTCGCCGAAACAGGCTTTTCTTTGGCGCGCAACCGGAGGGAAAGTTCGCGATGGCGAGACGCCATCGCCAGCACGCGAGACGCGTGCGCTACCCGGAAAGATGCGCTCAATTAGGCGTAATGTTTCTGAGGGATCTCGAGTGCTCGTCCTGTGGGCTTCGGCACGAATGGGCGCGGTTGCAGAATGTTTGCACCGCGTGCGGCAAACCGCTTTTTGCCGTCGTTGATCTTGCCGCGGCAGGCAAACTTGACTGCTTAAAGCAGTCAAGTTTGCGCGAGGCTTTTAGAGCCCGCGAGAAATCGTTGTGGCGTTACCGTGAACTTCTGCCACTGCCGGCCGACGCCGAGCCGATTTCGTTAGGCGAAGGCGGAACACCACTGCTGCGCGCGAAGAAATTTGGCGAAGACATTGATCTTTGGATTAAGGACGAATCGCAAAATCCGACGCAAAGTTTCAAGGCGCGCGGCATGTCCGTGGCCGTCTCAATGGCGAAATTTCTGGGGGCGACGAAGCTCGCTGTGCCGAGCGCGGGTAACGCCGGCGGCGCCCTTGCGGCTTACGCTGCTCGTGCAGGTGTCGAGAGTCACATCTTCATGCCGCGCGACACGCCGCGCGCAAACATCGTCGAATGCAGGGAGCTGGGCGCACATGTTACACTCATTGACGGACTCATCACGGATTGCGGCGCAGAGATTGCGCGCCGCAAAACAGCCGAGGGCTGGTTCGATATGTCCACACTAAAGGAACCGTACCGTCTCGAGGGAAAAAAGACCCTCGGCTACGAATTGGCGGAGCAGCTCGATTGGAAACTGCCCGATGCGATTCTTTATCCAACCGGCGGCGGCACGGGCCTCATCGGAATGTGGAAGGCGTTCGACGAAATGGAAGCGCTCGGTTGGATCGATAAGAAGCGTCCGCGCATGTTTTCCGTGCAGGCAAGCGGATGCGCTCCAATCGTTCGCGCGTTTGAGGCCGGAGAAGAATTCGCTGCCGAGTTTCCAAACGCGCACACTTGCGCATCGGGTCTTCGCGTTCCGAAAGCGATCGGCGATTTCCTCATGCTCAAAATTCTTCGCCAGTCCGATGGCGGCGCCGTGACTGTCGACGACGAGGAGATGATCCGCATGACCCGCGAGGTGGGATCAAGTGAGGGCGTGTTCGTCGCACCCGAGGGCGCAGCCTGCTTCGCGGCATTGAGGTCACTCCGTTCCGCTGGCAAAATCTCAGCCGGCGAAAAAGTGGTGATCTTCAACACCGGCTCGGGCATTAAATATCTCGACTGCTACGATTCGTAAGCTGCGATACAGGCTTTCGGAGCTCGCTCGCGAAGGCTTTCGGAGTTGAGGATTGAGCCTTGAGTTGGCAAGCTTTGAAAAATCTCAACCACTAATCCACCGGATGCCCGCTGTTCTAAATCTGCTCCGAATCAAGAATCTCGCCCTCGTTGAAGAGCTTGAGTGGCAGATCGCGCCCGGCTTTGTTGCAGTCACTGGCGAGACCGGCGCGGGGAAATCGATCATTATCGGGGCGCTGCAACTTTTACTCGGTGAACGAGCGGACAAATCGCTTATCCGAACCGGGGCCGACATTTGCACCGTGGAAGCAATCTTCACGGGCGACGGTTTGCAGAAATTAAATTTGCAGCTGGTCGAGGCCGGCATTGAACCGTGCGAGAGCGATCTCATCATCAAGCGCACTTTGTCCGCCGCTGGAAGTAATCGCCAGTTCATCAACGGGTCGCCTACCACATTGTCCATTCTGAAAAGCCTGGGCGACGGTCTGGTGGACCTTCACGGACCGCACGACCATCAATCGCTGCTCTCGCCGGAGAAGCAGCTGGATCTGCTCGACTCCTTCGCAAGGGCCCGGGAACAGCTTGAACAGTATCAAAAGTATTTCCGGCAATTGCAGGCCCTGGTGGCGGAGCATGCCGCTCTTAATACCGCCGAAACGGCTCGTGAGCAGGAGCTCGATTTGCTGCGCCATCAAATCGCCGAAATTTCGGGAGCCAATCTCGTCGCGGGCGAAGAGGAAGAGATCGAAAGGCGTTACAAGCTCGCCAGCAATAGCAAGCGGTTGATCGAACTTGCCGGTGCGATCGCAGGCAAACTTTCGGAAGCGGACGGCTCTGTGCTTTCGCAACTCGCGGAAACACAGCGTCTGCTACGCGAGTTGGAAAAAATCGATCATTCCATTTCGCAATTTTCCACGACGCATGAAACGGCTGTGATCGAACTTTCCGAAACCGCGCGTTCTCTTTCCGATTACGCCGAAAAGCTCGATCTCGATCCAGCGCAGCTGGCCGCGCTCGAGGAACGCGTCTCGCTTTTTGAAACGTTGAAGCGCAAGTACGGCGGCTCGATCGCGGAAGTAATCGCATTTGGCGATCGGGCAGCCGAGCGCATGCGCAAAATCGAGGGACGCGACGTCGAACTGGAACGTCTGGCGAAAGAAATCGAAGAAACGCGCCGTCAAATGGATCGCGCCGGCGAAGCGTTGCGCAAACTGCGCGCCAGGGCCGCGCCGAAACTTTCTGAAATGATCCGAAAAAATTTGGCTGATCTCGGTTTTCGCCAGTCCGAGTTCGAAGCAAAGCTCAATGCTCTGGACGAGCCGCGCATAAACGGTTTCGATTCAGCCGAATTGCTATTTTCACCGAATCCCGGCGAACCGCTGAAACCGCTTCGTGCAATCGCCTCCAGTGGTGAAATTTCTCGCGTGATGCTTGCGGTCAAATCCGCGCTCGCAGCACACGACGCGATTCCCTTGCTGGTGTTCGATGAGATCGATACGAATGTGGGAGGCGAAATTGCGCACGCGGTCGGCGCGAAAATGCGAACGCTGGCGAGCGAGCATCAGCTCATCTGCATCACGCACCTCGCGCCGGTCGCAGCTGCTGCTTCTTCGCATTTTGTGGTGACAAAGGATGTGGTGCGCGGTCGCACGTTTTCGAATTTGTGCGAAGTGAGCGGCAAGGCGCGCCAGGAAGAAATCGCGCGCATGCTGGGCGGAAAAAGCGAATCGGCGTTGCAACTTGCCGCGACACTGCTGAAGGGCCGGTAGGGATGGCTCTCAGAGCCGTCCGATGAATCCTTCGAGGGTCCCTCTTTATAAATTGTAGGGTGTTTGATTCGCTTTTTTCCAAAAAAGCTCGCCCTTTCTGCCCTTCCCGTCTATGTCGCTCGCGTCCCCGCGGCTCCATTCTGTGAACCCCGAAAGCCTTCGGGGCTGACACAGACGCCCTACAAATTATGTCGTCACAGGCCCAAGCGGCAACACCGTTTTGCCGTACAGTTCGTTCAGCACTTGCGCGAGCCCGGCGTAGATCGCGGAGAAACCGCAGAGAATCCCTTCATAGCCGGTGGCGTGTCTAAACCCTGCACTCGCGCCCGTGAAATCGCCGAATGCGAGCAGAAAGAACAGAATCGTCAGGGTCCCGAAAACAACCTGCAGCGCCCGGTTAAGTCGCAAAGTGCCGATAAACATGACGGCGGTGAAAAGTCCCCACATGGCGAGATAAGCAGCCATTGCCGTTTCATTGGACGGCGCTCCCCATCCCAGTTTTGCCAGGACAATCAGTGTGACGAGAGAGAGCCAAAACAGCCCGTAGGAGACGAACGCGGTCACGGCAAAAGTGTTTCCCTTTTTCCATTCCATGGCGCCGGCGATGAGTTGCGCGGCGCCGCCGTAGCAAATGCCCATTGCCAGGATCATGCTGTTGAGCTCAAAAAAACCTGCGTTGTGAAAGTTGAGCAGGACGGTAGTCATGCCGAAGCCGAGCAACCCCAGCGGGGCGGGATTCCCCGTGGTGTCTTTGATTTGAATAGCCTCTCCGTTCATGAGAGCCAGTCTGTTGAGAAACGGTTCGACAGCGCAATCACAATATTGGGTGATTGGCGCGATAAGCGGCAGTGATATTGATCAATCGCCAGTTTGAGGTTGAACAGCGCGCCCTGACCTCAGTCCCCTCCCTCAGGGAGAGAAGGTAAGGGCGGTTTCACATCGATCCATCTGGTCGAACAGGCCTTGGCATAAGCGCTTCTACAATTTATTAAGAACGGGTGCTCAATTTCATCTGGCTAGGGCTGGTCGTGCTGGCGGTCGCCATCGGCGGTTGGAACAACCGTTTCGCAGAAGTAACCGCTGGCGCGCTCGACGGAGCCAAGACGGCGGTCGTGATCGCGTTGGGACTGATCGGGATCATGGCGTTATGGCTCGGTGTGATGCGACTGGCGGAGCGCGCCGGTCTCGTCCAGCGAATGGCGCTTGGGCTGCGCCCGTTGCTAAGCCGCCTTTTCCCGGAAATTCCACCCGACCATCCCGCGATGGGTTCGATGTTGATGAACATGGCGGCAAACATGCTCGGCCTCGGCAATGCCGCGACGCCGCTCGGCCTGCGCGCGATGCGAGATCTGGAGGCGCTTAATCCGCGGCCGGGCGTAGCCAGTAACGCCATGTGCACGTTTCTGGCGATCAACACAAGCTCAGTGCAACTGATTCCGACCACGGCGATCGCGATCCTCGTCGCGGCGGGATCGGCCAGACCGACGGCGATTGTCGGCACCGCGCTCATCGCGACTCTTTGCGCGGCAACGGTGGCGATCGCTTCGGCCAAATTTTTGCAAGATCTGCCGATCTTCCGGGCCGTTGCCGTAAAGGATTCGAACGAACCTGAGCCGAAAGTGCAAGCTCCAGCCAAGCCATCGACAGACCATCTTGCGTTCGATGACGAATCGCTCGCGCAACCGCCGGCCGTCCGGCCCGCGGCCTGGGGTTCGATCGCCATGGTGCTGCTGGGAGTCTTCTTCGGAATGGCTTTTCTTCGAATGGTGGCGCCGGGAGTTTTTCATCTTCCTCTTCCGGCGGAGGTGGCGAATCAGAATCTATTTGCGCGCTCGGTGAACGCACTGTCGATCCTGGCAATTCCGTTTTTGCTCAGCTTTTTTCCAATCTATGCGGCGGCGCGCGGCCTGAAGGTCTATGACGAGTTTGTGGAAGGAGCAAAGGAAGGGTTCAACGTTATTCTGAAAATTATCCCGTTCCTGGTGACGATGCTGGTGGCCATCGGCATGTTCAAAGGCGCAGGCGGAATCGAATTGCTGACGCAGGCGCTCAGTCCCATTTTAACGCCGCTGCATTTTCCACCTCAACTGGTGCCCCTGGCGTTGATGCGGCCGTTGAGTGGGAGCGCGACGCTGGCCCTGTTGACCGAGGTCGTTCATAACCTGGGGCCTGACAGCATCATTAGCCTGATGGCCGCCACGATCTATGGAAGCACGGAGACGACATTTTATGTGGCAACGGTTTATTTTGGATCGGTCGGCATCCGGCAAACACGGCATGCGATTCCTGCGGGTTTGCTGGCCGACCTGACTGGAGTGATTGCGTCCGTGATTATTTGCCGGGCGGTGTTGTAGCGACCGGCGAGCGATAAAGGTCGAACGTGCCACAGACACATGGCTACAGCGCCGTTTCCGAAAGCAAAGGGTGCCTGGAAGAGTCGTAACAAGTTGCAAATGACACAATTTTTCCCTCGCCAGTTGCTGAATTGATTGCCTATCGTCACGTTCGTTAGAAATGATTCAACGCGATTATCTCATCGTCGGCAGCGGGATCGGCGGCGCCAGTGCGTGCGAAGGAATTCGCAAGTACGACAAGCGCGGCACAATCACGCTGGTTGGCGCGGAAATGTCTCCCACGTATAAGCGCTGGATTCTGTCGAAGAGTTTTTTGCGCGAAAAAAATCCGGACCTGAAGAAGCTGCAGGAGTTTGATGAACGCTGGTTTCGCGCGCACAAGGTCGAGACCCGGTTGGGGACAATTGTGACGCAATTTAACATCGACCGGCGCCTGGCCGTGCTGGCGAACGGCCAGAGCATCGAGTTTAAGAAGGCCTGCCTGGCGATGGGTAGCCGGCCGGTAAGGCCGCCGGTGGCGGGCGTGACCCTGGGGAACGTTATTTATTTGCGGACGGTTCGCGATGCGCTTGCCCTGCGCGAAATGGCAGGCCTTGAAAAGACAGTCACGGTGGTCGGCGGCGGTTTACTGGCCTGTGAAGCCGCGGCCAGTCTGCGAATGATGAAGCTGAAAGTAAGCATCATGCATCGAGACGCGTATTTGCTGAATCGGTACGTTGATTCGCAAACAGGCGCGTGGCTCACGGAGTATTTTATCAAACATGGCGTCACCATGCTGGTGGGAGAAAGCCTCAATGGTTTCGAAGGAAAGACGGTCTTGCGGAATATTCAGACAAAGAGCGGGAATCGTGTGCCCGCCGGACTGGCGGTGGTGGCGTGCGGCGCGGAACCGAACCTCGATCTGGTACGCAACACGCCGCTCTCAGGACCGCATGGCTCGCCGGTAACGGAATATCTGGAGACGGAGGAAAAAGGAATTTACGCTATCGGCGACCTGGCGTTTTACCCGGACCGATTGATGGGTGGCGTGCGCCGACAGACGCACTGGGAAAACGCGCGGGAACAAGGGTTAATCGCGGGGGCGAACATGACGGGTAAAAAGCGCATTCGCTACGAACAGATTCCCTACTTCTGGACTGAAATGTTCGATCTGACGATGCACTTCGTGGGCGACTTCAGCATACCTCCAACGCGGATCGACCTCCGCGGCACGCATGCCAAGAGAAAATTCGTTGCGCGCCATTACCAGGGAGAAAAATTGCGCGGCATTTTGCTTTGTAATCAAACGCGGCATGAAATCGATGTGGCGAAAAAGGAGGTGCGTCACGCCTTGGGGAAATGAATCTGCAGTTGGCTTCGTTCTCGCGTCGTCGCGGTGCGTTCACTCGAAGCCCGGCGAAATTTCAAGCTCGGGATTGGTAACGTAAACGAGTCTCCAGTCCCACGGTTTGCTCGACATTCGACGCCACGTCAGTTCGAATGGTTTCGAGAGTGCATTGACGCGCTGTTTGACCAGAGCAGTTGCGTCGTCGGCACTGGCGCCATCCATTACGATTCTGGCCCGCAAAATCCCCCGATGTCCGTCGATTTCCACCGTCGGATCAACCAACTGAATTTTCACGCGGCGCATGTAGCGAAAGACCTCTTGTGTCCGGGCCAGCACAAGCGAACGGTCGTCGCCCCATCGATCTTTGTAGTCGCTCCCGATGAAAGCGCCGACAGCAGCCCAGTTTTTTTTCTCCAGGTTTCGAAGAAGATTTTCCGTGTGACGATTCACCTGGCGTTGCGGTTGCCAAAGCCAGATCAGGAAGAGGCCGTTAACTAAAGCGAGCCCGAGCCCGGCGTAGAATCCCTCACGTAACCAGTTGCTCATGTTGGCAAATCTAGTCCAACTGCCGAACGGTGCACCAGGCTGGGGCTGTCGCGCGGCGCACCCGCCAAAGTGCTTGTCCGATTTTCCATTGTCGATGCCGAGCCGGACGGAAAATTGCGTTGACGCGCCCCGGGTAAACGGGCATGAAGCGTGCTCACAAGAAGGAGCTTTGATTAATGCTGACCCTCGGTGCTTTTGCGATTGCTGTCGTCGCTGTCCTTGCGTGCGTCTGGTGGGCATGTTTGGACGAGACCGACTAAACTTGGAAGGGGCGGCTTGTGCTTGATAACGAAGACGTGAAGTGGATCGCATCCACTTCCACGGAATTGAATTCAATGCTTCAGCAGATCGCGCGATATACCGATCTGGCCCGGGGACATAAAGGCGAGCATGGCTATCTCGACCTGCTTGGTGAAAGGGTGGAGCTTGCTTCCAAAACGGCGCAGTCACTTTTTGATCAGGTGACGTCAAAGATTCTTACCGGGGCTTCTCGAAGATCTGCCGCCGCGCGCGGAGTGTCAGGCGGATTTACAGTCGTTCCACCGCCCGGCATCCCGGAGAGGCCACTGGTTTCAGCCGACCCTGAGACGCGACAAGTCGGACGACGTGCCTCGACCGAGCACTGGCGAGGGACCGGAAATGGCAAGACAGACAAAGCCAAAAATCCAAATGGTGCCGGGATCCCAGCCGACGCCCGGGTGAGAAACCCCAGGGGCAATCGAGAGTATATTCTGTTTATCGAAGACGAACCGGAGGTGGCCGAGGTAGCGGCAGATATGCTCGCCGAGGAAGGTTACAAGGTGATCCTTGCTCACGACGGATTTGAGGCACTTAAAATTTATGCCAAAGCGAGCAAACAGATTGGCCTGGTCATTCTCGATTTTTTCCTGCCGGTCATGGATGGAGATGCCGTTTTCGATGAGTTGCGCGCCATCAACCCCAAAGTCAACGTTGTCCTAAGCAGCGGATTCGCCGAGCAAAACAAGATCGGCTCGATGCTTGCACAGGGCCTCCGCGGATTTATTCCCAAGCCGTATACCCGGGAGAAGTTGCTCGAACAGGTACGTTCCACTCTGGACGCTGGCCGCCAGACGCAGCGCTAGTCCCGCCGGGAGACGGCGGCCTCGGCAGGGCTCCGGAATCGGTGCCTCATGGCATCAATTTAGCTTCTCTGGAAAGGGACGCTCATGGCTCGCATTGACGCATTTTTCAAATTGATGGCCGAGCAAAAGGCCTCAGATCTGCACCTTTCCACCAACAATGCGCCCATGCTGCGCATCAACGGCGACCTGGTGCGTGTCGATTTTCCTCCGCTGAAGAACGACGATTTGAAGGCGATGGTTTACGAAATCGCGCCCGAGGGAAAGATTAAGACCTTTGAAGAGACCCTCGACGTCGACTTCGGTTACGAGATTCCCGATGTCGCCCGCTACCGCGTAAATTTCTTCCAGCAAAAATATGGCATCTCGGCCGCGTTTCGCTCGATTCCATCGCAGGTTCTTACGATTGAGGAGCTGGGTCTCCCGCCGGTCTTGAAGCGATTCGCGATGTTGAAGAAAGGACTGGTCCTGGTGACCGGTCCGACTGGATCGGGTAAATCGACGACACTCGCGGCAATGGTGGATCATTCCAACCTGCATCGTCACGATCACATCATCACTGTTGAAGACCCGATCGAATTCGTTCATCGCAGCCAAAACTGCCTGGTCCAACATCGAGAGGTAGGCGTTCATACTCGATCTTTCGCCGCCGCGCTGCGCGGTGCATTGCGCGAAGATCCCGACATCATTCTGGTGGGCGAAATGCGCGATCTCGAAACCATCGAGCTGGCGCTTACCGCGGCGGCCACCGGTCACCTCGTTTTCGGCACTTTGCATACGTCCAGCGCGTCTAAAGCTGTTGACCGAATTATCGACGTCTTCCCGACCAACCAGCAGAACCAGGTCCGGGCGACCCTCGCCGAATCGCTCAAGGGCGTGATCGCGCAAAACTTGTTCAAGCGAATCGACAAACCCGGGCGCCTCGCTGCGTTGGAGATTTTAGTCGTGGACGTGGCGATCGCCAATCTCGTGCGCGAAGGAAAAACCCACCAGATCCCGGGAATGATCCAAGTCGGCAAAAAGAAGGGGAATCAACCACTCGACGATGCCATCATGGAAAACCTGCGCCACGCTCGTATCTCGCCGGAGGAAGCTTACGACAAGGCTCTCGACCGCAAAAGGTTTCGCCAATTCCTCAAAGAGCCACCGATGGATGGCACCGATGAATAGCACACTGCGATGAGAATTCCTGATCTGGACAAAATCCTGTCGGCGATGCTGAAGACCTATACCGGCATCTCCGATCTGAACTTTTCCGTTGGCCACCCGCTCCAGGTTGAGGACTGGGGAGAATTGAAACCGGTTTACGTGGATCCGCCCATCGAGGCGCTCACTCCCTATCAAACGGAGCAAATCGCCCTCACGCTCATGCAGGGTAATCGGCGCCTCATTTACGATTACCTTACCGGTGGCTCCTGCGACTGTAGTTATTCGCTCGGCGACGAAGCGCGCTTCCGCGTCAACATTTTCCGGCAGCAGGGGCATTTCTCTGCTGTTCTCCGCAAGCTGGAAGGGGAAGTGCCGTCCGTCGAAAGCCTCGGCCTGCCGCCAATTTTTCACGACATCGCCAAGGAAAAAACCGGCTTGGTTTTGGTAACCGGGGCGACCGGCAGCGGGAAGACGACCACGCTTGCCGCGCTCCTGAACGAGATAAACCAAACCCAGCCGGTGCACATCATTACGCTGGAGGATCCGATCGAATTTGTTCATCCAAAGCGCAAAGCCACCTTTAACCAGCGCGAGCTCGGCCACGATTTCAACAATTACCCAAACGGGTTGCGCGCAGCCCTTCGCCAGGCCCCAAAGGTCATCCTGGTGGGCGAAATGCGCGACCGGGCGACGGTAGAGATCGCCTTGATGGCGGCGGAGACCGGCCACCTTGTTTTCAGCACGCTGCACACGGTTGATGCCGGCCAGTCGATCAACCGTATCCTCGGTCTGTTTTCCCTTGGCGAAGAGCAGCAATTACGCATCCGATTGGCCGACACGCTTCGTTACGTGGTGAGCCAGCGGCTGGCTCCAAAAGTCGGCGGCGGCCGCCATTTGCTTACGGAGATTCTCGGAAACAACCTCCGCACCAAGGAAACTGTCGCCCTTGGCGAAGGCGAGCACCGGAACTTTTATGAAATCATCGAGGCGAATTCTCCATTCGGCTGGATGACTTTCGATCAATCCGTTCTCAGCGCCTACGAAAACGATCTCATCACGGAGGAAACCGCCAGGCTTTTTGCCTCCAAGAAGGGACGCATCACGCGGGGGATCGATTTGATCCAGAAGTCGCGCGGCGTCGATAATGATCTCGATTCCGGTTTGCGCCTCGATATCCCTGAAAACGCATTTCGATAATGGCTACGGAATCAGAACACGATTCGAAATTTTTCGACCTGGGCGATAACACCGCCCTGGTTTGCATCGATCATCAGCAATATCAAAAGGTCGTCGTTCCTCAGCTGATCGACATGACCTACAAAATACACCTCGGCTTGTTTGCCGAAGACGTGCTCCTCAAGCTTAAAACCTACAGCTACGACGTGGTCGTCATTTACGAAAACTTCAAGGGTTCCACGCTGGCGACGAATCCGATTTTGGAGGAAATGGTCAAGCGCCCGGACACGCAACGGAGGGAACATTTCGTCATATTGCTCAGCCATCGCTACCCGACGAACGATGCCATGGGCGCGTTCGTGCATAGCGTCGATCTTGTCGTCAATATCGCCGACCTGGCAAACCTCAAGCCCGTGCTGAGACGCGGCGTGGGCCAGCATCGGGAGCTTTACGAGTCGTTTGACGAAATGATGAAGAGCGTTCAGGCGCTCTGATTTTGTAAGGCCGCACCCGATGGCCAAAAATTTGCGTGCGTTCCTCGTTTAGGCGACGGTTCTTCAATCAGGGAGGAACTCAAAGGGAGTCATGTTTTCAAGGCGGCTCAACGTCTGCGATTCGCCATTTGTCTAAACCCATTTTACACGCCATGAATCCGCTTAGCTGGGTCCGTTTTAGTTGGGACTTGGGACATCTTCCAGATGCCGAAATTATGTTGCCGACGCATTACAAGATCGCCCCTGCGAAAAAGGAGGATGAAAAAGCGCTGCGAAAGTTATTCTCCAGCACATTCTTTCTCGATCCCGTCTGGAACCCGGCCATCGCCGAAACCATGCAAACGGTCCAATCGTGGCTGGATGTCGCATTTACATCCGAGCAAAGCATTTGCCTGGCGCTTCGGCACGGTCTGCGCATTATCGGGGCAGCCGTGCTCTCAATCGATCCCGACGCCAGCAATCACCTCGCGCCCGGGCCTTGTGTCCTGATGGAATACCGCAATCGCGGCTTCGGCACGCGTTTGCTCGAGAGTTCGCTCAAAGCTTTGCGCGATGCCGGGGTGCGGCGCGCGGTGACCATCACGAAACAAAATGCGCCGGTGGCCCGATTTCTCTATCCGAAATTCGATGGAGTGGCCGAGCCATTGCCCGGCCCGGCGTTGCTTGCCGCCTGACCACTAACGACTCCAGCCGCCGGGAATTGGCGAAGTTGTACAGCAGGCCTTTCAGCGTGCGCCAATAGTAGGGCAACTGCGCGCGAAGGCGCATTCCCTTCCTTACGCCTTTAGATGACCGCTGCGGCGTCTGAAAATGACCGTTCCAATTCCACCGAGCAGTGCCGCGACGATCAAAAGCGAGCCGGTCGAAGCTTCGGGCACAGGTATCGGGATGGGGACAACGCCAACGTTATTTACGTGACTGCCCGCGTTCGCCCCGGTAACCAACGTCCCTTGTGCAGCAAAGTAGCCGTCGCGTGTTTGCGGCGCGGTATCCGGCGGAAGGGCTCCGGCCGTCTCGATCGTGAACGGCCCGATCGGTCCACCGCTCGGAAGCGCGCTGGCTCCGGTGTACGTCCAGGTCAGGTTAAATACGTTCGGGTCGTCCGGCGGATTCGTTTGCGACGGCGTTACGCCAGTCAATAGCGACGAAAACGTCCAATCGATCGGCTGTGTGTTTGAGCCGGGAACGATGGAACCAAAATCGTAAATGGTGAAGAAATCACTGGTCGTCGCGTTTTGGTCCGCCGTTATGTTGATCGTGTAGGTCCAGATGGTGTTATTCCCATCCGGAGTGCCCCCGACGAACGTCGGAATAATGTCCGCGCGAACGGATCCGATGACTGTAAGAAGGGCAATTGCGCCCAGCGCTAGTAATTTCCGCATAAAATTCCGTTCGCAATTTCTAGAAAATCGGAACACAAAAGTCAATCATATTATTGTGAAAAATAATGCCCGTCGGACCATCCCTGGGCCTGTAAAATTGATCACGCCACGTCCCGCGCGTACCAATCCACCTTGCGCGTGACGAACATCACAACCGCGAGCACCAGGAAGAGGGCGATCGCCCCCATCAGCAGTGCGTAATCCTGTTGCCGCAAGGTGATGTAAAGGAACGTATAAACCCCCGCCAGCCCGGCCCCGATCATCAATGTCCTTACGCCGCCGCCCAGGAAAAATCGGCAATACCATGTGATCAGGGCGGTCGACGCAATCGTCGCGATCAGATACGACCAGCTGAATCCGACAAACTCCGAGACGGAGAGAAGAAGCAGGTAAAACAGGCAAAGCGCCGCGCCAACCATCAAATATTGGAACGGGTGGATTTTTTGCCGGGCAGTGACTTCAAAAAGAAAGAAGGTGGTGAAAACCAGCACCAGGAACAGGACGCCGTACTTAATTGAGCGTTCTACATAACGGTACGCGTCCAGGATCGATAGAAACTCCGCGCCGAAACTGGAATCGCTGACCGATTTTACGTTAAAGCGCTCGTTCCCGTTGAGACTTGTCCACGACTGTGGATAGTCGCGGCCGTAATACGAGATCTTCCATTTCGCGGCAAAACCGTCCGCGCGCACGGAGCGTTCTGCCGGCAAAAACGCGCCGCGAAATGCCGGATCGGGCCAGTTCGATTTCAGGGTCGCTTCGTTTTGCACGCCAAACGGGGCGAAAAAAGACCGCTTCACTTCCGTTGAAATCCATGGGGATGGAAAATTCCATCTCCTGAGCGATCGGCTTGTCGCCTGCCAGCGAGGCCGTTGCACCGGTCGTGTAGCCGGGCACCTGAGAGCCAGGCAAAAAAGGGCGCTTCGTTCCATTCCAATCGAGCACCAGCGCTTCTCGTGTCCCGCGAAGATCGTTGATTGCAATCGTTACGAACGCATCCTTCCATTGCACGTTCTTAACGTCGACCTTGAGCGCGCCGAAATCGGGCGGCGAAAATTTCCCGGAGAGCGTCACCTGCGCGCGAAAAACCGCCGCGTTGTAAATGCCGCGGTGCAGCATTTCTGTCTGAACATTTCCGTCGATGTGCAGCGTTTGCGGTAAAAAATACGCATTCGCCGTGCCCGTTTCCTCCACCTCTCGCCGTTCCATTTTCCCGTCGGGCGCCGGCATTTCCTTCACCGTTTTGAATTTGTATTGATAGGGAACGCCAAGCACCGGCCCGATCACGTTCTGTTGCCTGCCCCACGACGAGGTAATGTCGGCCACCGCTTCGTTGCGTCGCATCAGGCGATCGTTCAAGACACCGTTGATCATCGCCAATGGAATCAATAAAACTAAAATTAGTGCGCCGACCCCCAGGAGCTTGATGATCGTGCTATGTCGTTTTCCAAACGAGGGTTGCGACTTGGGCAGCGGCGGCGGAGCTTGTGTTTCGGCCATAAGCGATGGTGTTTAATCGATATACGGCGTCGATTTCAAAATCTTTCTCCTTTTGGGGAAGATTTCTTTCGCGGGCTTCCGCGGGGAGCCCAGGCGCCCCGCATCCTGGTTGCGGGGTTTTCGCGACGGTGTAGCCACGGCGCTGCTCTGCCTGCCGCGCCGGAGCCTTGGCGAAGGCTGGGTCGCCGTGATTCCGTGATGCAGCAGGACACTCTGTCGCCGTGGAGCGCCCCGACAGAGCGGGGCGGCTAACAAATCTGAATCCAAATTTGCCCCGTTCCGCATCTTAATAAAAACAACCGAGGTTTTTATGATCCAGGATTTCAAGTTTGCAGTCCGACAGCTGGTCAAGGCGCCGGGATTCACGGCGGTGGCGGTGTTGACGCTGGCTCTGGCGATCGGGGTAAACTCGGCGATTTTTGCGCTGATCAATGGCGTGGTGTTGCGGCCGATGGTGCCGGTGCGACCGCAGGAAGTGGTAAACGTTTTCAATTGCCGTCAAAATGCGAACCACGATTATCGCCAGTTTTCCTACAATGAATTTCGCGAGTTGCGGGAAAGCGGCCATGACACGTTCGCCGATCTTGCCGCGTTCGAGTTCGCGGTCGCGGGCATCGGCCAGGATCATCAGATGCGGCGCAGCTTCGCTTTTCTGACTTCGGAGAATTTCTTTTCTCTGATGGGAGTGCGGCCGTTTCGCGGCCGGTTTTACACCGCGGACGAGTGCCGGCCGAACGCGAACGTTCCCGTGGTGGTGGCAAGCTACGGGTTCTGGAAACGGATGGGCGGCCGCGAAGACTTTGTCGGCAGCGCGATTTACGTTAACGGCCAGCCTTACACGGTGATCGGCATTACACCCGATGGGTTCAGTGGCGTGAGCGCGTTGGTCGCCCCCGATGTATGGCTCCCACTCGGCATTTATTCCCAACTGGGGTCTGCATTTGCCGACGCCGAAAATTTGCACGATCTCGCCGCTCCGAAAAACTACGCGCTGAATCTTACCGCCCGATTGCGGCCCGGCCTGACGTTGGAAGCCGCGAAGGGGCGGCTGCCGGTTTTATCGCAACGATTCAATGCGATTCAACCGACCGGTGCCGAGTTCGCGCGGGAGGTACAGATTCAAAAGCCGTCGCGATTCAGTTTGAGCACTTCGCCCGAGGACGACGGGCCAATCGCCCTGATCGGCACGTTGTTGATGTGCATGGCCGGCGCGGTCCTGCTCATCGCATGCCTGAACCTCGCCAATATGCTGCTGGCTCGCGGCACCGCGCGCTCCAAGGAAATCGCGCTCCGCCTGGCCCTCGGCGCGTCCCGTTGGCGGATTGTGCGCCAATTGCTCGCCGAAGGTTTGTTGCTCGCCATCTGCGGGGGCGTCGTCGGTCTCATCCTCAGCGTTTGGTGCAACAATCTCCTCCTACACTCGATGACAGCGCTGCTCGGTTCGGTGAATTTTTCGCTCGTTGTCGATTTTACCCCGAACGCCGCCGTTCTCGCGGTGACTTTCCTGTTTTGCCTGATTGCGACGTTGTTTTTCAGTCTCGGCCCCGCTCTCAAGGCGACCCGGGTCGATCTGGTTAACGATCTCAAACAACAGATTGGCGAACCGGCGCGCGCGGGGAGGTTCAGCCGCTTCTTTGCGCCCCGACATATTTCGGTCATGGCGCAAATCGCGCTTTCGCTGGTGTTGCTTTTCGCTGCCGGATTATTTTTCCGAGGCGCGTTGAAAGCCGCGGGGCTCAATCCCGGATTTGTCGCAGCGGGCGATCTTGTAAGCGAGATCGATTTCTCGCTTGTGAAAAAAGATCCGGCCGACGCGCGTCGCCTTATCTTCAACATCTTGCAGCGCGTGCGAGAGTTACCGGGCGTGAAGGCTGCGGCTGTCGGAACGATGCTGCCTTACGGAAACTTCACAAACGTTCGTCGCATCATGTCGACACGCTCGACCCTTTCGAACGATCCCAAGGCGCCGGACCCGGGTGCGAGCGCGCTTTATACCGCCATCACGTCCGGATACTTCGATGCGATCGGAGTAAAAGTCCTGCGCGGCCGCGATTTCACGCAAGCTGAGTGCGAAAATAAAGACGGCCGGCAAATCGGCATCATCGACGAGGAAATGGCCAAAAAGCTTTTCCCGAACGAGGACGCGATCGGCCAGCACGTTCGCTATACCCAGCCGCCGCGCGATGGTTCGCCCAACGATATCGAAATCGTTGGCGTTGTGAATACGCATCGTCATGACGTGCAAAACGATACCATCCTGCGCCGTCTATTCGTGCCGCTCGCGCAGGGCTACAACGGTAATATTTTCCTGCATGTGCGTCTCGATCGACAAGATCGACAGGCGGTTGTGGGTATGATTCCCACCCTGCGGCAAACATTGCGCGAGATCGATCCGGACCTTCCAATTCTGAGCATCGCGCCATTCGTCGATCTGATGCAGAATTGCGTCGGGCTTTGGGTCGTCAAACTAGGAGCGACACTCTTTGGCGCCTTCGGTGGAATTGCGCTCGTGCTGGCTGTGGTCGGTGTTTACGGCGTGAAAGCTTATGCCGTCGCCTGCCGGACACGCGAGATCGGCATTCGCATGGCGCTCGGCGCGCATCGACGCGATGTTTTCGCATTGATCATGCGGCAGGGCGCAATGCAAACCGCCCTCGCAGTGGGCATCGGCCTTCTGATTTCGTTTGCTGCCGGTCGCATCCTTGCCCAAATCTTGTACGACGTGAGCCCGACCGATCCGTTCGCGCTGATCGTATCCAGTCTCCTGCTCGCTGGGGCCACGCTTCTGGCCTGTTTTCTCCCGGCCCGCCGCGCCACGCGTGTGAACCCGCTCACTGCGCTGCGAACGGAGTGAGATTTCGGCGTTCGGCCTTTTTTCTCAAAGAGGTGGCTGGGGCCGGAATCGAACCGGCGACACGTGGATTTTCAGTCCACTGCTCTGCCAACTGAGCTACCCAGCCGTTGATCGAACGCGGTCGTGTAAGCAGGAGCGGGTTATTAAAGCAGAAAACGCCCAACGCTCAACGTCCAACTCCGAATGGATTCGCGAGCAGGCGCCGAACCCAGAAACCGCTACAGAAATCGGCGCGGCGGACGAAAATCATCGGGGAGAGCCGATGCCGCGGGAACTCTCAGCTAAAGCAGGCGAAGTGAAGCGTTCTATCAACTCTCAACTAAATTTCCGCGGTAATTCCACGGCGGCGCGCAGAAGACGCAGATAATGGTTCCGCGGAATCTCCACGCCGCCGAACTGTCGCAGGTGCGGCGTGAGCCATTGCGTGTCGAGCAGGGTAAACTTCGCAGCGCGCAACCGTTCGACCAGGGCGATAAGCGCGATCTTCGATGCATCGGTCACCCGATGGAACATCGATTCGCCGAAAAACGCGCCGCCAATGGCGACGCCGTAGAGTCCGCCTGCAAGTTGGCCTTCGCTCCAGGCCTCAATTGAATGCGCATGGCCCAATTCGTAAAGCCGCTCGTAACTGTCGATGATTTCCTCATTGATCCATGTGTCTTCCCGCTGCGCGCACGCCCGGATCACTTCGCCGAAACGATGGTCGATTTTAATCGCAAAAGTTTTCTTGCGCCATTCGCGTCGCAGCGCATGTGGCACATGGAAATCTTCCAGAGGAATAATCGCCCGGGGATCGGGAGAAAACCAGCCGATGGAATCGTCGGCCATGGCCATCGGAAAAACGCCGAGCCGATAACCTTGCAACAGGAGCTCCGGATCAATCATGTGATCGCAGTTTAGCCAGTTCCCTTCTGTTGTAGAGCACTCGCCGCGGCGAACGCCCTCTTCAATCTTGGCTTCAACCTTGCAATGGGGTGTCTCTTTTCTAAAATAAGCAGATGAAGCGCATTCCAATCCTGTGCGCGATTGCGATCGCTTTCGCGTTGCTTGCCGGTGGGTGCGCGGATCCGCTCGAGCAAAACGACATGCAAGATGCGGGCAACCGCCTCCAGCGCGGCCTTTCCGGCCAGGGCCATTTGACCCAGGACGAATCAACGAATAATCCGACCGGTGCACCCTCCGAATCGGAAACGCCTCCCCAGTATCCGCAGTAGTGAAAACAGCCGCTCCTCCCGCGCATTCGAGAATTCTCATCCTCGATTTCGGTTCGCAGTACACTCAGGTAATCGCGCGCCGTATTCGCGAGTTGCAGGTTTACTCTGAAATTGTCCGTTTCGACATCCCGGCGGACGAAATCGCGGAGTTGAAGCCGAACGGCATCATCCTTTCGGGAGGCCCATCCAGCGTTTACGACAAAGGGGCACCACATCCCGATCCGCGGATTCTTGCACTGGGTATCCCCGTGCTTGGAATCTGTTACGGCATGCAATTGATGGCGCATCATCTTGGCGGGCAAGTCGAGTACAGCGCGCATCGGGAGGTACGGGCCGGGAATGCTGCACGTGACCGACAGCTCGGAATTGTTCGAGGGGATTGCGGACCAGCTCGATATCTGGAGCAGCCATGGAGACAGGCTTACCAAGTTGCCGGCAGGGTTTCAAAGCGCCGGACGCACTGAAAATTCTCCTTTCGCCGCAATTGAAGACCAGAAACGGAAACTTTACGCGTTGCAATTTCATCCCGAGGTGTCGCACACGCCGCGCGGCAAAGAGATCCTGCAGAATTTTGTCTATCACATCTGCCACTGCGCGATGGATTGGACCATGGGTTCCTTTATTGAGGAAGCGTGCGAGCGCATTCGAAAACAAGTCGGTGATGAAAAAGTCGTCCTCGGGTTAAGCGGCGGAGTCGACTCGTCGGTGACTGCCGCGCTTTTGCACAAGGCGATTGGCGACCAGCTCACCTGCATCTTTGTGAACAACGGTTTGTTGCGTGCCCGCGAAGAAGAGATGGTGCAACGCGTTTTCGGCGAGAATTTCCATGTGCGTCTGAAATACGTCGATGCCAGCGAGCGTTTTCTCCGCGCGCTGGAAGGTGTTACCGATCCCGAACAAAAGCGCAAAATTATCGGCAACCAATTCATCGAGGTCTTTCAGCACGCGACCGAAGAATTGCTGGCTGAAGATCGGAAGGGCAAGGCGGGCGGACACGGCGGCTACAAATTTCTCGCGCAGGGAACGCTTTATCCGGATGTGATCGAGAGCATTTCCATTGAGGGCAACCCGTCACAGGTGATCAAAAGTCACCACAACGTCGGCGGATTGCCGGAGAAGATGCACTTCGAGCTGGTCGAACCTGTGCGACAACTGTTCAAAGACGAGGTGCGGCAACTCGGTTTGCAGCTCGGTTTACCCAGGGAAATCGTTTACCGGCAACCATTTCCCGGCCCCGGCCTTGCTGTGCGGATCCTCGGCGAAGTCACGCCCGGAAGATTATCAATCCTGCGAGAAGCCGACACCATCGTTCAAAGCGAAATGGAAGCGGCCGATTGGTATTACAAGGTCTGGCAATCATTCGCCGTGCTGCTTCCGGTGCGTTCTGTCGGTGTAATGGGCGATCAGCGCACGTACGAGAACACGGTCGTTCTGCGCATCGTCGAAAGCCAGGATGGAATGACCGCGGACTGGGTGCGGCTCCCGTTTGAACTGCTGGCGCGTATTTCCGCGCGCGTCAGCAACGAAGTCAAAGGGGTCAACCGCGTCTGCTACGACATCTCGAGCAAACCGCCCAGCACGATCGAGTGGGAATGAGAAGAATTGCGGATTTTCGATTTCGGATTGCGGATTAAGAGAAGACCATCGCCGTAAAATCCGTGAGCAAGAGCACGCGAGGAAAATCTGCGAGTCGCAAAAAAGCGCGCCCGCTCTGGAAATGCCCGAAGTGCGGGGAACAATTCACCGGACGAAACGTGTGGCACTCGTGCGGGAAATTTTCGCTCGATGATCTTTTCACGCGCAGGGATCCACACGTTCGGAGAATTTTCCACAAGTTTGCGGGGATGGTGCGCGCCTGCGGTCGTTCGCGGACGATTCCGCAAAAGACGCGCGTCGTCTTCCAAACGCGAGTTCGGTTTGCCGGCGCCACGCCCCGGAAATCCTACCTGATTTGTCATTTTATCCTGCCGCGCAAGGTTAGCTACTCGCGCTTTCACAAGATTGAAACGTTCAATCCGCGCTGTCACGCGCATTACTTGCGGATCGATTCTGAAAAAGATTTGAATCGCGACGTCGCGCGCTGCCTAAGAGAAGCTTACGCCGTCGGTCAGCAGAAGCATTTATTGTAGGGCGTCTGTGCCAGACGCCATTTTAAAAGCGGCGTTTGGCACAAAACGCCCTACAACTTCGTATTCGACAGAGCATCGGCACCTATTTCAGGATTGAATGTGCATGAACGCTGAGCAAGCCCGTCTTCAGGAAAATAGTTCGCCAGAAGAGCCCTGGTATTTTTGGGGCCCGTACCTGGCGGAACGAGGGTGGGCTACGGTGCGCGAAGATTACAGCGCCAACGGCGACGCCTGGAATTATTTTCCGCACGACCACGCCCGTTCGCGCGTCTACCGCTGGAATGAAGACGGAATTGGCGGGATCTGCGACCATAAGCAGCATCTTTGCTTTAGCTTCGCCTTTTGGAACGAGCGCGACCCGTTTCTAAAAGAGCGCCTCTTTGGCGTAACCGGACCCCAGGGGAACCATGGCGAAGACGTGAAGGAGCTTTACTTCTATACCGACTCGACGCCGTCGCACAGCTACATGTCGATGTCGTACCGCTATCCGCACAATGAGTTTCCTTACGGCGAACTCCTCAGGCAAAGCGCTGAGCGCGGTAAACTCGATCGCGAGTTTGAAATTTGGGACACCGGCATTTTCGCCGACAACCGTTTTTTTGATATCGAGATCGAGTACGCGAAGGCCGGTCCCCACGACATCCTGATTCGCGCGACGGCCACCAATTGCGGACCCGATGTCGCGGTGTTGCATCTGCTTCCGACCATCTGGTTTCGCAATACCTGGAGCTGGGGCCGGGACAACTGCAAACCCAGTCTGCAGGAGACGGCGCAAAGCGACGCGCAGATCGGCGTCATCGATGCGGTTCACGAGGTGCTGGGCAAGTATTGTTTGTTCTGCGAAGACGCTGCCGATCTTTTTTTCACTGAGAATGAAAGCAATCTCGAGCGCCTGTGGGGTGTGGCTAATTCAACGCCGTTCCTTAAAGACTCAATCAACGACCATGTTGTTCACGGCAGGATCGACGCTCTCAATCCGCAGCGTGTCGGCACAAAGGCAGCCGCGCACTACAAATTTGAAATTCCACCTAACGAATCGCGCACGATTCGCCTGCGATTGAAGCGGGGCGACGGGTGGGGGAAGACACGCGAAGCGTTTCGCGACTTCGACAACCTTTTCGACAAGCGTCGCGAGGAAGCAGACCAATTCTATTCGGATCTCGCGCCCGCGTCCCTGAACGGCGAGCAGTCCGCGATCCAACGGCAGGCTTTTGCAGGCCTCCTTTGGAACAAGCAGTTTTATCATTACATCGTGGAGCAATGGCTCGACGGCGATCCGGGCCAGCCCGTCCCGCCGGAAGAGCGCCAATTCGGCCGCAACTCGGAATGGCGCCATCTTTATAACGAACGCGTCATGTCGATGCCGGACAAATGGGAATACCCATGGTACGCCTCGTGGGACCTGGCGTTCCATTGCCTCCCGCTGGCGCTGGTCGACGTAAACTTTGCCAAGTCGCAGCTCGATCTCATCGTGCGCGAGTGGTACCAGCATCCCAACGGCCAGATTCCCGCTTACGAGTGGAACTTTAACGACGTAAACCCTCCCGTGCTGGCCTGGGCGGCGTGGCGCGTTTACCAGATCGAGCGCAAACAAAAGGGCAAAGGCGACCGCGCATTTCTGGAAACGATCTTCCACAAAATGCTTCTCACCTTTACCTGGTGGGTGAACCGCAAGGACTCAGAGGGTAACAATATTTTCCAGGGGGGCTTTCTGGGCCTCGACAACATCGGCGTTTTCGATCGGAACACCTCTTTTTCGGATGGCAGCCGTCTTGAGCAAAGCGACGGCACCAGTTGGATGGGAATGTTTTCTCTCAATCTGATGCGAATCGCGATCGAGCTGGCGCGTGAGAACCCGGTTTACGAAAATATCGCCACAAAGTTTTTCGAACACTTCCTTGGGATCGCAGCCGCCATGAACAATCTCGGCGGCAAAGGCGTCGGGCTCTGGAATGAGGAAGACGAATTCTACTACGATATGCTGCGCACTCCGGGCGGCCGGTATTTGCCGCTTAAGGTGCGCTCGGTAGTGGGACTGATGCCGTTGCTGGCGGTCGAAACCATCCAACCGCAGTTGATCGACATGCTGCCTGGGTTCAAAGCGCGATTGGAATGGTATTTGAGACATCGACCCGATCTTGCCAGCCTGGTCTCACGCTGGCAGGAACCGGGCATGGGCGAACGCCGGCTCGTTGCGCTCACCCGGGGGCATCGCATGAAATGTTTGCTGCGGCGCATGCTCGATCCCGACGAATTTCTGAGTGACTACGGCGTGCGTTCGGTGAGCAAGTATCACAAGGACCATCCTTATGTGCTGACCGTGCGCGGCGAAGAAAGAGTGGTCAATTATGAGCCGGCCGAATCGCAGACCGGAATTTTCGGCGGCAACTCAAACTGGCGCGGACCGGTCTGGTTTCCCATCAATTACCTGCTGATCGAATCGCTCCAGCAATTTCATCATTACTATGGCGATGATTTCAAAGTGGAATGTCCCACCGGCTCGGGACAGTTCCTGCATCTGAACGAGGTGGCCAACCATCTCTCCAATCGGCTCATCAAACTCTGGATGCGCGACAATATGGGAGAGCGACCGTGCGAACGCGCATCGCGATATCAAACGGCGCGTGAGGAGGACCGGCAACACCGGTACCTTTTCCACGAATATTTTCACGGCGACACGGGCGCAGGCCTTGGCGCCTCCCATCAAACCGGCTGGACCGCTCTGGTCGCCAAACTCATTCAGCAGCAAGGCGAATTCGGCACAATCACAAAATAATCGACTCAGTTCCGAATCGGCTATTAATTTCGGAAAGTGATTTTCCACGCCTGCAGAGTGGACGGAACCAAGCTGGGTGAATTCGAGGAACCGGAATTTCAGTCCAGGCTTTTCGCCGGCGAATTAACCGCGGCCGATTACTACTGGCATGAAGGAATGGAGGATTGGAAGCCGATTTCCGAGTATCGCTTGCTCGCCAAGACCCAGAAAATCTCGTTCGCTCCGCCGATGCGCGCCACAGTCAAGATCGACATGGACGCCGCCTCGCGCTCCGATCCGCCATCGCGCAAATCGAAACCTCAAAGCTTTGTTTCTCGTCTTATCGAGCGAATCAAGGGCCGGAACTAGCTTGCCGCCGCATACGACAGCGAAGAGCGCGAATCTTTAATTCTACTCGTTCACATTCACATGCTCTCAGTTGGTATTCAGTCAGCAGCCGAGTAAGAGCACGTGTAAGAGCAAGACTAAAGAATCACCGCCGCATAATGTGGATGGCGAGAATTCGGGCTTGATGACGGGCCAGCAGATAATCGACGAAATCGCCGATGATCGAGTTTGGCTTGTGCCCAAGCTTCGTGACAACGCGGCAAATCAATGTGCCGCTGCGCGCGTGCCACTCCAGGTTGATCGCGCCGTGAAGATCGCGAGCGCTATGTATTTTCGCCCAGCCATGCGGCCTGCCAGGCTGCTTGGCCCAGACCTTGATGAAGCCGAATTTTTTCTCCAACTGCGGGTCGTTCATGATCTTATTGCGCAACGACCCGCGCCCGGTTGTGATCACCTGAATCACCGTTTGCATCTGGTCGTTAGGTTCGATCCGTAACGGCGTTTTGCAACGACAAGAATTGCGACGCAACGGCGCCCATGTTGTAGCCACGGCGCTCTGTCGCCGTGTCCCGCGCCTCGACAGAACGGGGCGACTACAATAACGAACGGAACATCACATAAACATCGACATAACCTCTGGCCGGATGCCGAAAGGCTCCCGGTAAAGTGCCCACGATCTCGAATCCGAACTCCTTCCAGAGGTGCACGGCAGATTCATTGGCGGAAACGACAAAATTGAATTGCATGGCGCGGAAGCCTAGCCGGTGCGCTTCCTGGAGAGAATGCTCACACATCGCGCGCCCAATGTGGTGTCCACGCGCAGGAGACGAAACCATATAACCTGCATTGGCCACGTGAGCGCCCCCGCCCTCGTGATTTCTAGCGAGATAATAGCTACCCGTTACACGCCCATTTTGTTCCGCAACGTAGGTGTGTTTGTCCGATCCACACCAGAAAGCCATCGCATCTTTACGCGACATTTGCGCATCAAAGGCAAAAACGTTTTTCTCGGAAATGATCTCACGAAACATCTCCCAGATCGCATTCCGGTCCCCATGGGTCGCCTCGCGAATCGATAAGGTGGCGTTCATTATGGTCTGTGTTTGCCCGCGAATTACGCGAATCAGGAGAATAAAATTTCAGTCATGTCTGTAGGTGAAGCTGCTTCTTCCAAAGTCGCAGTATTCGCGTCTATTCGCGCTTGCCACGCCGTAGCAAGCGAAGGCGGGTGTTTCGCGGGCTAAATTTTCGAAGGTGCGCCTCGCAGCAAAAGGACGGCGAGCGCCGCCAGAATCCCAAGATCGAGCGCAAGATGACCCGTAAAACTCCAGCTTTTGCTGGCGTGACCGAAGCAGCCGCACGTGATGTCGAGTCCACGCGCTTTTGCGACGATCGTCGCGCCGATGAAAATCAACGTGAGCGCGGTCAGGATCGATAGTCCGCCGCGATAAAGAACCCGAACGATCAGTGCGATGCCGCACAGAATTTCCAGCCACGGCAGATAAAACGCGAGACGAACGCCAATCGCCCATGGCAAAATCTTGTAATTATCGATGTCGTTGGCAAACCCGATGGGATCGAGCGCCTTGATCGCGCCGGCATAGATGAAAATGCCGCCGACGATGATATCCACAATTCGCCAGACGAATTGCGGAACAGTTGAAAGTTGAGAGTTGAGAGTTGAAGAATTCACGGCGCGGGAGGCCGCGGTCAGCGACCGCGGCTACAACATCTGAGTTCGACATTGGGCGTTGGACGTTGGGCGTTGGGCGTTCGGCGTTTGTTTCATCTCTTCTCTTTAAGCCATTCTTCCCAGCCGCCCGCGAGCACATAGACATTTTTTAGCTCCGCTTCGTCACGCAATCGTTTCGCGACTTCCAGGGCCGCGTTGCAACTCAGGCTGCTGCAGTAAACCACCACCTTTTTTTCCGGCGACCAGCGAGCCAGGAATTGCGGCAGCAATTCGTTCCAGCGGTCTTCGTTAAGTGAAATCGCTCCGGGAACATGGGCGCGCGCGAACTCGTCGTCCGGCCGCGCGTCGACCCACATGGCGTTGCCGCCCCAGGCCTCTGCCTGCGCGACTGTTACCAGGTCGGACGCTCGAACCGGTGATTGCCACGAAACCCTGTCCCGAAAATGAATCGCTTCGCCAATGGCCGGCAGGAACGCCAGCGTGACGAGCAGCAGTGCCTGTCGGATTGCGCGCGACTTCACACCGGCTAGCGGCTTATCGACGACGAAGGTTTCGCAACTGGGGTCGCGGCGGGGTGCTGTTTGGCCGCGGACGACATCGCTGGTGCCGGCATTATGCGAGCCGTCGCGTAGAACACGTTGGACGGATAGTTGGGATAATTCGGTCTGATCGTTATCGCCCCGAAAGCCGCGCGGTTGGTGTCGTGCGGTTGGACAGTAATCAGAAACTCTCCCGAGGCGGGTCCCCGCTGTACCTTTGTCGTAAAATCCGGGTTGGAAGAGGTAACATTGAGTTCCGTGATCGCGACCCCTTGATTCGTTTTGACCGTGATCGTCTTGGGTTTTGGTTCTTCTCCGCCCTGCCAGTAAACGAGTACCGGTTTCATGGTGAGCAGCTGCGGAATTTCCGTTTTGAGGGTCAGAATCGTAGTAGCACTCTTGGGATCGGGATCGTCGGTTTGGACGGTAACCGTCTTCACCTGTGTGCCGTTGCGGCCGCCGATGTTGAACGTCGCGGTGATCTCGCCTTTTTCGCCAGGATCAACCTGTTTTTTTTGCGTTCGCGCCGCGGTGCAACCGCAGGAAGCGCGGACCATCTTAAAATGCAACGGCGTCTTCCCGACGTTTTCATATTTAAAGTGGGCGACGGCTTGCTTGTCGCCAATGGCCGGATGCAGATCGACGGTGGTCTGTTCCCATTTCAATTCGGCCTGCGCGGCCGCGGCAAGCAGGATCGATAACGCGAGAGGAAGAATGCAGGTTTTCATTTTTTCGAATAGAAACGCTCAATATAATCAGCCACGGCGTCACGCCAAGTGCGGGGCGGTGTGCCAGTGAGAGATGCGAATTTTGCGGTGGAAAGGACGGAGTACACCGGGCGGCGCGCGATCCAATCTTTCATCTCGCGAAGTTTCAATGCGCCAACTTTCTTCGCTTTCAGCGGAATGCCTGACGAATGGCAACAATCGAGCGCAAATTGGGCGTACTCCTGCCAGCTGCACTCGCCGGTATTCGCAAAATGCAGAATGCCGCGGTAATCAGCGGCGATGTTGGTAGGGACGCCGCGCTGCGGCGTCCGCGGACGGTGCTCATGGGCATTGAGAAATATCAGCAACATTTCGGCGATATCGTGCGTGTATGTAGGCGTGGAAAATTTGTCTGCGATCGCTTCGACATGCTCTTCTTTGCGCGCCCGCTCGATGATCGCGTCCACAAAGCTCGGCCGATCCGGACCAAAGACCCACGAGACGCGCACGACGAGGTGCTGCGGTCCAGCGTCCAAAACATTCTTTTCTCCCGCGCGTTTCGATTCGCCGTAAACATTAACCGGGTTTGCCGGATCTTCTTCCGTGTACGGTTCGCGTTTCTCGCCGTCGAAAACGTAGTCAGTACTGAAATGGATAAGCTTTGCGTTCTTTTGCGTGCAGATTTCGGCAAAGAGCTTTGGCGCTTGCGCATTAATTCGAAGAGCCTGGTCGCGTTGCGTCTCGCAGAGATCGACATTCGTAAACGCAGCGGTATTGATCAGCACGTCAAAATCGAGCGGCGAGATCCAATCGGTGATTTGTTTTTCATCGCTCAGATCGAGTTGTTCGTGATCGAAACCCAGGATCTCGAATTTATCGCGATAGGCGCGCATGAGCGCGCCGCCGAGACGGCCGCCTGCACCGATGATGACAATTTTGCATTCTTGTGTAGCGGCGCTCTATGAGCGGCGCATTATTCTACAAAGTGAACTTCGAGCGACCCCGAACGCTTTCGGGGCCGCTACAAGTCAATATCTGCCCGTGAGCTCCAGTAATCGGTTGCCACCAAGCTTCATTGTCGATGTACCACTGAACGGCTCGCATAGAGCGCGGGCCAGGTGGATCGACCGCTCCGCGGGCGATGCTAGATGTGGCGCCGAAGGCGCACTGCCCAACATCGAGCAAAGGACTGCTCGATCCGCCTAGTACCTTCCCGTTCGCTCGAGCAGCGGTTGGCCACCAAGACTTGATGATCGATGTACGATTGAATTGTTTCCAGGAGGGCGTGCTCAAAGTTGCGCCGCGGTTTCCATTTCGGTTCGCGCAGCGCGAAAGAAGAATCATTCTACGGGTAGGTCGCTTTGTAGAACAGTTTCGTTGGGCCAACCGCCCCCGTGTCTATAAACTGCCAATTGCCGAACGGATCGGAAGTGGTCAGACCAATCATCCCGAAAGTGCCGGCCGTCAGATCGGGCGACGAGAGAATGCTGAAGTTTGCATTCACTACTCCTCTGCCTTCCAACTGAACGCTGCCATCGGACAATCGCTGAATCGATGTGATGCTGAGACCGAAGCTGCCGAATTCAAAAGCGCCAATGTCAGTCATTCCGATTCGGGGATAACCGCGCTGGTCGCCGGGCGCGCCTGTTTGACCGGTGTTGATTGCGGGACTTCCCGCGAGTAATGCAAACGTTTGCGTCGGTCCTCCATTGAACGCGAGCGGGCCGAGCATTGGATCGGTGTTAATCATGTCGCCGGGCGCGGTGAGAAAACCGCCGCCGTTATCGCTGCTCAGATTGTAGCCGCCCGACACGGGCGCGCCGGAGAAGGTGTGGAGGTTGGCGTTGGTATTGTTGAAAATGTCATTATCGATGAAAATGCCTTGGCCGTAAAATGTGCTGATTCCGCCGCCGTGATTACTCGCGGTATTACCACTGAGAGTTGAACTCTCGAGGATAAGTTGGGGGGAGATGGGCGAGGAGGCGTTAGTGCCGGTAAAGACTGCGCCTCCGTTCACTGCGTTGTTCCCGCTGAACGTGCAATTGATGATGATCGCTGCAGCGGAATTTACACAAACACCGCCTCCCGCGCCGCCGCTCGCATTGTTTCCGCTAAACGTGCAATTGAAAATCTGCGACGGCTCGGCCGTGCTGCGCTCGCTGATGAGAATTCCGCCGCCGTGGCTGTTCGCCAGATTCCCCGTGATCGCGCAGTATTCAAGATCGACAACGCTTCGATCGACAAGAATTCCACCGCCAGTGTCTAAGACCATTGAACTGCCAACTTTGCCATTGGCGATGGTTAGGCCGCGAATGCTGACGAACGGACCGTTAGCCGTGCCGTTGCCGACGGTGAAAATGCGATAGTCGCCGCCGACATTTCGTCGCACCGTCAAAAGATCGGCGCCGGGACCTTGCAGGAAAATCGGCGTGGTCATCGACGGTAGCGCGCTGTTTAAATGAATGATGCCGCTGAGAAGCGGATAGAATTTGATAAACTGATCGCCAGCTTGCGCATTCGCCGCATTGATCGCTTCGCGCAGGGAACAATCGATCGCGTCGCAAGTCCCATCGTTATGATCGTCGAGCGTGTTAACGAGCAACACCGCCCCAAATTCGAACGCGCCGATGTCCGCACCGTCGCCGCCGGATGCGTTTGGAATTTGCGGGTGGTCGTTAGGCCGCGGCTGCGACCTTTGATCGACAGTCAACCCGAACGAATTGCCGGCATCGATGGCCGGACTGCCAGTGAGTAAAGCCATCGTATCCGTCTTGCCACCGTTATCCTGGAGCGCTCCGAGATTGGGATTGATCGGGTTAGCGATTGTTCCTTTGAGATCACTCATCGAATTGAAACCGCTGCCGAAATCGACCTTCCCGATAAAGTTGTAGCCTTGCGAAGAAAAGTTGCCGGACACATCTGGAACAGCGCTGCCGATATTAGTGGCAACGATCGTGTTCGCGATAATTGCCGTGCCTGCAATCCGCTTGAATCCGCCGGTACTAGAACCGGGTGCGCCATTGTTAGGCAATGAACTCCCCGTTCCGCCGCTGCCGCCTGTTCCCGTATTGCCCGCGATCGTGCAGCCGGTCATGGCGAGCGAGCCATTGGTGAAGAGCCCACCGGCGTCACCGGTGCCGCCGGTGCCACCGATCCCTCCCGGATTGTTGCCCCCCGCGCCACCGGCCGCGGTGTTGTTCGCGATGGTGCAATTCGTCAGCGTCAAGGTGGCGCCGGATTCGTTAAACACGCCGCCGCCTTCGGCCGCTCCACCATTGCCCGCCGCTGAAGTCGAACTGGGATTACGCGAACGATGGCGTTGCGCGAAAAATGAACTGCTATTTGCACCATGACCGCCGATCGCCTGGTTTCCGGCGATCGTGCAGCGATTCAACGTAAGCACGCCGCCCGTGGCGTTGTAAACGCCGGCGCCTTGAGCCGCACCGCCATTGGCCCCGCCAGTCGCTTGATCGTTTAAAAACATGCAGTCATGCACGGTGAGTGTGCCGCTGTTGAAAAGACCGGCGCCAACAGCCGACCCTCCTGTTCCAGCATTGACGGCACCGTCGCGAATCGTCACGCCTAAGAGAAAATTAGGACTTCCGCTGAAGCTGAACACGCGCGTTTGGCCTGCGCCGCTTATGATTGTCGATCTTGCACCAAAGCCGGCGAGCGTGAGCGGATCGGTCACATTGAGAGGACCAAGCGCGGGATTCAAATCAATCGTGCCGCCAACCAGAAACAGAATCGTGTTCGCGCCGGAGATGAAGTTGGCGCGGTTGATCGCTTCGCGCAGGCTGCAATCGACGACCCCGCAAAGTCCGTCATCCGCGTCGCCGGTGGTTGTAACATTGAACTGCGGCGAACCGCTTTGGAGCACATCGGGCGCTCCTTCATACGCACCGACATCGGTGCCGTCGGTGCCCGGACCGTTGTTGAAATACGGATGATCGTAGACGCGTTGCTGTCCGCGCTGGTCGGTCGCCGCGCCGGACAAATTTTTCCCGTGATCGACGGCCGGCCCTTGCACCAAGGCGACGGTTTGAGTCGGCCCGCCGTTATCCTTCAAGCCTGCCGGATCGAGCATCGGATCGGTAAAGAGCTGATCGGTCGGAGCAGGCCCAAAATTACTGTAGCCGTTATCAGTAAAAATATTGAAACCAGCGGACGTAACGCCCGAACTTAACGAAGAAGAGGCCAGATCGGGCGCCTTGATAATGCTGCTCCCGATCGTTGCGTTGGACGCGGCTATGGTTGAGCCAGGCTCCAGCCCGCCGAACCCAGCATCGCTGTCGTTGCCACTAAATGTGCAGTTCCGGATTGTCGTTGGACCGACAGAGGAAATTGCTCCGCCCTCGCCGGCTACACTAGAGCAACCATTATTTGAAGTTTGATAACCCAAGGCCCGGTTATTCACGAACGTGCTGTTGTCCACTACCAGGTCATTGCCGTCGTGATAAATTGCGCCTCCGAGCGCAGCAGAGTTACCGCTGAAAGTGCATGCACTGACGTAGAGAGATGCGGATGCAGAAACGTTGTCTTTATGATTGTTGATCGCACCGCCGACCTCAGGATCCTCGTTCGACGCATCAATACAGCCAAAGGGCAAGGAATCACCCGTGAACGTGCAGTTTGTCACCGTCGTCGTGGCAGACGCTACGTAGCTGCCATAATCCTGAGCATACTGCTCGATCGCCCCTTTCGCGTTACCGCTAAGGGTACAGCCAATCGCCGTTAGGGTGACGCCGGAATTACCTTGTGCGTAATTAGAGATACCCATCCCGCTATTCTGGAACACACAATTCTGCACCGTCAGGTTGCCGCCATTGCTTATGCCCAGTCCTCCACTGGAAATGGTGACCCCGGAAATATTGACGGTGTATTTCGGATTGCCGATCAGGAGTGGCCCGATCCTGAAAACGAGCTGATTGGCATTCTGGGCAAAGGCAAGACTGGCCGCGCCCGGGCCGCTGATCGTCAGATCCTTGTCAATGAGCATTTGACCACTAGTCACCGTGATCGTGCCCGTGACGGAGAAATTGATCGTGTCGCCAGATGCGGCCGCGGCGATCGTGTCGCGTAACGATCCCGCGCCGCTGTCATTCAGATTTGTGACGGTGAGGGTCGTGGCCGGGGCGCTCGAAGCGAGGGCGATTGCCCCCGCAATGGCGACCAGCCGGTGTCGGGTAGAAACGGTCACAATTAAGAGGCCTTACCTTACCAATAACGCAGTTTGCGGACAAGCTTTTTGCCGTGAACTCGTCCATATCTTCCCACGATCGTGGCCTAAGGGTGGGTCACGAAACTGATCAGGCTCTTGACCGGCGTGGTCGCGGCGTTGGCTGTCTGGGGGAGTACGCCGCCCGTCCCGGGTGTTGGAAAATGCCGGTACGACTCGGACCGTCTCGCCGAAACGATCTTTATTCTGTGAACACTTGCGAAACCGAGACGGTTTCGCCAACGCTCGAGACGAGCGTGCTCCCCGATCCTTAGGTACCGCCCGGCGCGCTCGAGCAGTGGCTGCCACCAATCCGGGTGGTCCATGTACCACTCGATCGTTTCGGACAGGCCGTGCTCGAAATTCCGGTGCGGTTTCCATTTCAATTCGCGCTGCGCAAATGAGGAATCGATTGCGTACCGGCGATCATGCCCAAGCCGATCTTCCACGAACGAGATCAGTTTCTCGGGTTTGCCGAGTTTTTTCAGGATCATTTTCACCAGATCGAGATTCGTCAACTCGTTGCCGCCGCCGAAATTGTAAATCGCTCCCGGTTTTCCCTCGAAAAGCGCATCCACGATTCCTGCGCAGTGGTCCTCCACGTGGATCCAGTCCCGGACATTCATCCCGTCGCCATAAACCGGCAACGGCTCGTCGCGCAGCGCCTTGATGATCATGAGCGGAATCAATTTCTCGGGAAATTGGTACGGCCCGTAATTGTTCGAGCAGCGCGTGATGACGACTTCCTGGGCGTAGGTTTTGTGGCAGGCGAGCGCCAGGAGATCGGCGCCGGCTTTGCTGGCGGAGTAGGGCGAGCTCGGGTCGAGTGGGCTTTGTTCGTTGAATTTCCCCGTTGCGCCTAACGACCCGTAAACCTCGTCCGTGGAAATTTGAATGAAGCGCTGAACGCCATGTCTTCGTGCGGCATTCAGGAGGACGCTGGTGCCGATGACGTTGGTATGGATGAAATTCTCCGGCGAATTGATGCTGCGATCGACATGCGATTCGGCCGCAAAATTGATCGCGGCAAAAAACTGGTGCTCGACCATCAGCTCGTCGATTTGATCTACATTAGCGATGTCAGCTTTGAAAAATTCGTAGCGTTCGCCATGTTCTTCGACCACACCATCGAGATTGGCCAGGTTGCCGGCGTAGGTAAGAATGTCGACGTTGGTGACCAAGGCCGGCTTGTAATGTTGCAGAATGTAGCGAATAAAATTGCTCCCGATGAATCCGCAGCCACCGGTCACGAGAATGCGCACAGCGCGTACTAGCAGCGGCGGCGCAGGCGCGCTAGCGGATTTTCCCGCGCTGCGCGACCTCCTCGAAACGTGGAGGGCCGGCTTCGCCAAAACCGGCTGGACGCCGTGGCTTATCCTCGGGCTGGCGCTCTTTCTTCGTTTCTTTCTGCTCGACATCAAACCGCTCCATTTCGACGAGGGGATCAATGGGTGGTTCGTCGATCAAATGGTCAAAAACGGGTTCTACAAATACGACCCGACCAATTACCACGGCCCGCTTCATTTCTACGTGCTCCTTATCTCGCAAACATTGTTCGGACGACACGTCTGGGCGCTGCGGCTCCCTGTGGTCCTGGTCAGCACCGGAGCCGTTTGGCTGACAATGAAATTCGAGCCGCTCGTTGGAAGAACCGCGAGCCGGATGGCCGCACTGGCCATGGCCGTGTCGCCGGGATTCGTGTTTTACGGGCGCTATTCGATCCACGAGGTCTGGTTGCTTCTTTTTTCGATGATGTTCATTCTCGGGCTGCTCGGCCTCTGGAAATTCGGCACGCGAGGTTATCTCTGGTACGCGGGAATGGGGTTGAGCGGGATGATTTTGTCGAAGGAGACCTATGTCATCCATGTGGGATGTGCTGCCGTCGCTGTCGGCGTTTGCTACATTTCGAACTGGTTGAAACCGGCCGCGGACGCGCGTCCGGCGAAACAAACATGGGACTACGTCGATCTGGCAATCGTGATTGCGACGGGAATTGCGCTGATCGTGTTTTTCTACTCAGGCACGTTTTTCCACTGGAGCGGGGTAAAGGGAATCTTCAAGGCATACGCCGCGTGGTTCGAAACCGGCAAGGAAGGTCATGGGCACGAAAAGCCATGGTACTACTGGCTGACGCTGATGGCGCCCTCATTTCATTTCAATCGGGCGGATTGCCTTGGTTACGAATTGCCCGCCCTGGCCGGCTTGGTCCTCTGCGCGTTTTGCCAGTTCTTCAAGAACCTGAGCCTGCGGTACCTCGCTATCTATGGAGTGGGGACGCTGATGGTTTATAGCTACATCAACTACAAGACGCCATGGTGCATCATCAGCATCGTCTGGCCGTTTCTGATTATCTTTGGCGTGGCATCTCTGATTACACCGGCGGCCTATAAAAAAATCGTGCAGGGCGTGTGCGCGGCTATGTTGACCATCTCGCTCGTATCGACCATCTGGCTCAATTATTTTCATTGTACGACCGACACGGAGCCGTACGTGTATGTCCAAACGTATAACGACATCTACCGGCTAACCCGGCCCGTGCTGGCGCTCGCGCATCGCGATCCCATCTTTTATGAGCTGACCGGTTACATCATCCGCGCCAGTCCTTATCCGCTTCCATGGATTCTCGACGATTTTCCTCGTGTCGGCTATTACGAGCACGAAAATCTCCCGCCTGATCTGGATGCGGATTTTCTGCTCGTGCAGGAAGACAAAATCAAGGAGGTCGAAGCCAAGCTGCACAGCTCCTATTACACCGAGCCGCTGCGCCTTCGAGCGTACCAGGATACGTCCAAACTTTATCTCAGCGCCCGGATCTTCAAAGGCTTCTTCCCGGGACGCGTGCCTGACTTTACCGGTCACGCAAAGGGCGGCCCGCATTCTCAATGAAGTGGCTTTGTGCCGGACTGACGTTCGTCAATTTCGCAACCATTGGCGGCCTCATCCTTGGGATCGTCGGTCGCGGACTGGAGGAATTTAGCGCTTTAACTGCTCTTTTTTTTGGCGCTTTCGCTTCTGTTCTGGCCTACCTCTGGACTTCCGATCCAAAGCCGAAGTCAGGCTCTCCGGATTCGCGACAGTCGGAAGAGGCTGAGCGCTTGAAAGCCTCGCCGCGCTTCTGGCAACGTGCTGCCGGATCGCTTTTGGCGGCCTTCACGTCAAAAAGATATCGTCATCTTTGGAAGTGGCTGGTTGCGGCCTGTTTCGCCCTTTTCGCCCTGCGCTCATTTCTCTGGCTGGTTTACATCGATGGCGACCAATTAAGAATCCAATCGCCAAATAATCTCGGCGATCTTGCGTTGCACATCACTTTTATCAAAAACTTTGCAAACGGCGTCCCGCTTTGGCCGGACAATCCGATTTTTGTCGGCAGTAAGCTGAGATACCCGGCGGGCACCGATTTGTTTAACGCGCTGCTCTGTCTGGTTCACGTCGATCTGATTCGCGGCCTTGTGTGGGCGGGTCTGCTTGGCTGCCTCGCGACTTTCTACGCCTTCTATCGCTGGGGCGGCACTTTCGGTGTCGCCGGATTTCTCTTCAATGGAGGTGTCGCCGGTTATGAATTCCTGCGGACCTGGCAATTCCGCGATTACCAGGGAGTAAGCAACATCGCCTGGAAAAGCATTCCACTCTCCATGTTCCTGACGCAGCGCGGTTTCCTGTACGCCATTCCAGCCGGGCTTCTCTTGCTTTGGCACTGGCGGGAAATGTACCGCGGGACCGCCGCCTCGGAGCCCGCGAAGAAAGCCGGCGAAAGCAGTTCGGAAATCGTCCGTCCCTGGATCCGCGGACCGCTCCCATTTTGGGTGGAGCTTTCTCTGTACGCGTCCATGCCTCTTTTTCATGTGCACACATTTCTGGCGCTGAGCGGCGTGTTGGTTTTTCTATTCATCTTGGGGAATGGCCCGCTGCGCTGGCGCGTCGCGTTTCTGATCGCCAGCGCCCTGGTGCCCGCCAGTCTTCTTGTCTGGCTGATCACGGACCATTTTCACGCCGGCTCAATACTCTCGTGGCATCCGGGATGGGTTCAGAACGAAGGCGATTTCGCCGCCCCGTTTTTCCAATTCTGGCTGAACAACTTCGGCCTCTGGGTCCCGCTGATCCTTCTCCTGTTCGGTTGGTGCGCCTGGCGCGCCTGGGAATCCGGTTGGCGCTGGGGCAAAAGACTTCCGGAAGATCTCGCGTTCCTGCTGCCGGCCGCGGCGATCTTTGTTTTCGCCTTCTTTGTCAAAACTGCCCCGTGGGGTTGGGACAATCTCAAGCTGATGATTTGGTCCTACTTTCTCGTGCTGCCTTTTTTATGGAGCCGCCTGATTGCGCATTGGTCGCTGCCGGTTCGCGCAGCCGCCTGTGTCGCTCTCTTTGGCTCGGGGTTTGTGACTTTGTTTGGCGGTCTGGCGGCTGGCCGCCCCGGATTTGGGCTGATCGACCGCGCTGAGCTCGATGGAGTTGGTCACGCCATTCGCAATTTGTCTGTGGAAGCCAGGTTTGCCACTTATCCCACTTACAATCATCCACTGTTGCTTCAGGGCCGGGATGTTGTCCTTGGATATCCGGGCCATCTCTGGACAGAGGGATTTGAATACGGCGAGACGTTCCAACAGTTAAACCAGCTGATGCAGGGAGCGGAAAATTGGCGTGAGATCGCCCGCCGCTTGCACGTTCGCTATATTTTTTGGGGGCCGGAGGAAGTAATGAATTACTCGGAGAGCAAACGGCCGTGGGAAAGAACGGCGTTGCTGGTCACGTCCGGTAGTTGGGGAGCAATCTACGACGCTCAAAAAAGGAGTTCATCGCCGATCGTTCACTGATCCGTCTTTAACTGCTGCCATTGACAAAGTAGGCGAACTTCCAACTGCCGTTCACACGAGTGATGCCCGCACGATAGGCATCGTAGTTCAGTGACGGATCGGCAAACTGCGGCGGCGCCACCATGTATCCCTTATACTTGACGAATTTTTCGCTCAAAATGCCGTCGACCTCGGGCCAAAGATCTTGATCGTCCCAGTATTGGAACACGCCAGGGCCGGAGGCGTTCGGTCCGATACCTTGCATCGCCGGACCCAGCTTGTAGCCGAAATTATCGGTCATCATCGATTTGAGTGTCTCTTTATCGCGCGCTGCCACGGCCTTGCGCAGACGCCCGAGGAACGCGTAGAAGTCCACGTCGCTGCTCTCGCGCAGGTTAACCTTGGCCTTTTTATTCAGTTCGGCCTGCTTCAGTTTTTCCTTTTTCGACAGGGTATTGCAGCCGCTCAACGCCACGGCGAACAACAGCATGATCGAAGCGATTGTCTTCATCGAGTTAAGAGACTGTTGAAATACTGGAGTGGGGCGCGTTGCTGTCAATATCTACGCGCGACTTGCTCCGGTATTTGATCAGTCTCTTGAACGTCTGTCATGTTTATCGTTAGAATTCAAGTCTGCCAGCTGTGGTCTCGTCGCAAGGCGAGATCAAGCGTGCGGCCGCAACGGTTGCGATCTGCCGCTGCTTTGAACTGTAGTGGCAGGCGTGCCGCCTGCGGGATCAGGTATTTCATCCGTGCAGTCGCAGCCGGCACGGCTGCCGCCACAGGATCGATGGCGCAGCCGCCGAACCGGGTGCGCCAGGAAAATCCAATAAATCGCTCCGGCCAGATCGTTGATGGATGCCGATGGACTTGTTAGGCGCAGTGAACCGGTGCGCAACGTTGCGAAGACGCTCTCAACCGTGAGATCGGCCGGCCGCGGCAAACTCGTATAATGACGGCCGAAAGCTTCAAGCCGGTGCGCGTCCGAGGTGGCAATCAGCGGCTTTTTGAATTTTCTCGCCACCCGGGCCGCTCGCCGGTTCGGGTTAAGCAAACCTTTGTGAAAATGGCAGATCTCGATCGCATCAAAGCAGTCGATTTCATCGAAAAGGCGGCGGCCGATCGAGCCGCCAAGAACGTAAAACGGATGTGGCGCGATGGTAAAAATGGAATCGCCCCGTCGCGCCCGCAGCGCCCTGAGATCGGCAAACGTTTTTAAATCGGCCACTTCATCCGGGCTCACGTTGAGCACGATGACGTCCGCGCCTTCCAGACGCATTTCCACCGCCGGAATCAGCAAAATTCCCATGGCCGCCGCATCGGCAAAGACTTCCGGTCGATCGAAGACGGTGTCGTGCAAAGTAATGGCCAGCACGCCGAACCCGAGCGCCTTGGCGCGCTCGAGCAACTGGTGCGCCGAATAATCGATCACGTCTTTCGGGTCGTCGAGTGTGTGAATGTGCAGATCGATCTTGATCCAACCGCTGTTTTCGACCTTTCTCTCACTCATCTTAATGCTCACTTGTCACGCCGTAGCCCGGCGTAGGCGGATGCTCTTGCTCCTGCTTTCCCCACAGGATAAGCAGGAATCTAACCGCGGATTACCCGCCTTCATTGAAAATTACGGCGTAACGCGAAAGGGAGGCCGGCCAGGACAGGCCGGGGCCCGAAAGACATTTCCGCTTATTCGCGTTCATTCGCGTATTTCGCGGGTAACTCTGCCTGCTTTCTTCTAATCGTAATCGTGCTCGCTCGATCAAGATCAAGAGCAGGATCAAGATCAGGAAATGAACAAGACTTGCGGGAACCGATCCCCGATTTACCATCTTCAAATAACTCCCCGCTCGGGTGGTGGAATGGCAGACACGTACGTTTGAGGGGCGTATGCCGAAAGGCATGCGGGTTCAAGTCCCGCCCCGAGCACCACCGCCGCCGCAGCTTCGCGGCGGAAATTCCAAATTCCAAGCTCCAACCTCCAATAGGAGCGGCGGCCTGTTCCGGAGGATTTCGGCCACCGAATGGTGATTTACAGCATCTGCGCAAACTGCAAACCCAGCCCGACGGGTCCATATCCGCAGTGGGTGATCAAACTGGTCTGTTTCCCAGAGGAAGTGCAGGATTGATTTCTTCCATAAACTGAGCGAAAAAGAGGCCCGGAGAGCCTCTCAAAACACCCAGACAAACAGCCCGAAAATATTTTATGAAAAACGACGAATTTTCTTGCCTTTTTCGGACGGACTTCATACGATCCGCGCCACTGGTTAAACGGGTTCTCATGCGGCGCTTTCTCACGGCTTTTCTCGTACTTGCGGCTGGCATTACTGTCGCCTCCGCCCAGACCGTTACCACCGATCCGGTGGGATTCGTCACGCCGTTTACCACAATGCCGAATCAGATTAACATGCTCGCGAATTCCGACACGCTGGTTTCGGTGCCTTTCACCCGAATCCCGGCATTCACGGGCGCCATTTCATCCGTTGCAGGGAATGTGATCACCGTGTCGGGCTCGCCGGGGTGGACGACCAGTCCCCAGCAATTTGTTTACGCTCAGGGCACTCAGCCGAATCATTATTATGTGCTGATTGGGCCCAGCGGAACGGCAGATCCCAAGGAGGGCCATACCTACATGGTCACGGCCAACGGTTCCGATACGCTCACCGTCAACACGACTGGCGATGATTTGAGCGGAATCCCGGCAAACACGCAGCTACTGATTATTCCGTACTGGACACTTGGAACTGTTTTCCCGGCCAGTGACGCTGGGGTGTCCTTCATTGCGTCGCCTAACGCCTTAAGCCGACAAACGCAGATTCTCATCCCGAACTATTCTGGAACTGGTATCAACTTATCGGCCGCCGCCACCTATTTCTTCTCTAACGGTGTTTGGCACACAACCGCGGATCCAGGTGGAGATCATGGTGACGATATTTTGGTCACTGACGGTTATTTTATTGTCAGAAATGCCGGCACCGGTACTACCCTCACCATGCTCGGTAGCGTCCTGACCAAAAAGGAGGCGACCCCGCTGTTCACGCGCACCAGTGGTCCGCAGGACAACTTCGTTTCCGTGATCCGGCCGGTTGATGTCAGTCTCAACGATCTCGGTCTCATCAGTAGTGGCGCGTTTGCTTCGAGTCCCAACGCATTGAATCGAACCGATCAACTTTTCGTGTTTAACAACGCTGCCACTGGAATTAACAAATCTGCTGCCACGACGTACTTCTATTCTAACGGCGCTTGGCACACGACCGCAGACACTAGCGGAGACCACGGCTCGGACCTAATTAAGGCAGGGGCTGGATTTATCATCCGGAAAGCCGCTACCGGTAATGGTGCCGCGCAGTATTGGACCAATGCTCCGACCTACTAAACAAATTTGCCAAAACAGAGAACTGCACATTCACAATATGAAACTCAAAGGTATCCTCGCTATCGTAACATTAGTGGTCAGCTCGCTTGCCGCTTCCGCTAGTGTAACGATCAATCTTGGCGGCGCCGAACTGTTCCAAACTGACGGCAGTACGCCGATTCCGACTGGATCATTAATTCAGCTGGTCGCTAGCACAACAGACAATACTTTCACGTCTCCCTCACCCGCCAGCTTCACGGGCGGTTCTGCGGATGACATCGTCCTCGCGAGCTTCGGCAGTAACGATCCTGCCGGTCCGGGCAGCTTCTTGAACTCCATCACGTTCGATTTGAGCGGCAACCTTAATGCTGGAGATCAGCTACTGCTCCGGTGGTGGCCGACATTGACCACGGCTTCTTCAAGCCCCGGTTTTAGCACTCCTTTTGGACAGTTCCGCACGGATGCGGTGGGAAGCGGCTCCGACATCGCTTGGGTTGTGCCTACCGACGGGTCGACGGTCCAACTGAACTTTTTCGATCAAGCTTTCGGCGGCACCGAGCTTAATTCCGCCGGCACGGCCAGCCTTATGACGGCAGCGGCCATTCCGGAACCTTCTTCACTCGCTTTGCTGGGGTTTGGCATGCTACTGGTTCTAACTCGCCGTCGTGCTCAAAAAAGATAAACCAACCGTTATCTCAAGAGTCGCCGGGGCATTGCTCGGTTTTACGGCCCTGCTGATGACTGCGGCACCGGTGGGGGCGACTGTCACGATCAACTTGGAGGCGGCAGTGCTGTTCCAGAGCGATGGCACTACTGCAATTCCGATGGATTCGTTGATTCAGCTAGTAGCCAGCACAACGGATAGCGCGGTTACACTTCCGTCGACAACAAGCTTCACCGGCGGTTCAGCCGATGATGTCATCCTTGCCAGCTTCGGAAGCAACAATGCCGGTGGACCTGGAAGTTTCCTTCAGCCCATCATCTTTAGCCTTACTGGAAACCTCAATACTGGTGACGAACTGATGTTGCGCTGGTGGCCTTCGTTGACCGTTAGCTCATCGACCCCCGGAACGGGCGCCACCTTCGGACAGTTTAGGACTGACGCCGTGGAAAACGGTTCCAACATTGCTTGGGTTGTGCCCGCCGATGGCTCGACCGTGGACCTGAATTTCAAGGACTTGGCTTTTGGCGGCACGGAACCAAATTCGGCGGGCACAGCCAGCTTCAGCACGACGGCGGTTCCAGAGACGTCCACGGTCTTGTGCGCAGGCCTTTGCGCAGTGCTTCTGCTCGCTCACGCGGCGCGCCGCCGTCTAGTCGCTGCGAAGAAAACGTAAGCCCGCTCGATTCTGGCCCCGGCGACTTTTCACGCGTTAATCTTGTAGCCTGGCCCGTTCCTGCTTGCCTGTTTTTGTGACTGCGTGATCGGCGGACCCAGAGTCAGGATATGAATATCAAAATTTCTCTCCTTGTCCTTTCTCTTGGAGCAGCGCTTGCCGGCGCGATCTTCGCCGAATCCAACATCGTCGCCGAAGACGACGCCAGCGACTCCGCTTACAAGCGGCGGCTGGGACAATAGTAAGAATGGCGGACACGGCTTCAGTAACTGGACGCTCACCACCGACGGCAACGACAACGAACGCCATTCCGGTTTTTACATTGCCGACGTCAAAAACAACGCGGACCTGAACAGGGTCGCAAAAAATGACAAGGCATTCGGCGTTTTTGCCAACGGTTTCGGCTTCGAACAGGCCGTTGGTTATCGTGGCTTCGAAAAACCGCTCCAGGTCGGCGATTCTTTTTCGTTCATGATGGAGAACGGAACTTTCGTGAAAAAGTTCGACCAGGATGACCCGACGCCGGGATCAATCGGCCTCACTCTCCGCAGCGGCAACGCGAATTCGTCCGTCGCCGATTACAACAAGGACGTGATCCTTGAGTTCGGTTATTACCAGGGCAAAAATAATTACCAAATCTACGATGGGACCGAAAATGCAGATTCGGGCGTCGCTTTTGTCGATTCGGGCATTTCGGTGACCGTGACGATTACCGGCCCCGATACCTACGACCTCGAAATACAAACGATGGGCGACAAAAAAGTGACCAAGCTTCCGGGACGGAAATTGAAAAGCAGCTCGCCCATCGAAAGCTTCGCCATCTTCGACCGCAACGGAGAAAGATACGACGCCTTCTTCAACCAATTTCAGGTCAGCCATGAATCAAAATGATTCGTGGCTGAAAGCGCCAAATCCCAAAACCCAAATTCCAGGGAAGCTCCAACAATCCAAACCTCAAAAAGCGCGCGATGCTGTCGTTGCTATTGGACATTGAAGTTTGGAACTTTCTTGGGGCTTGGCGCTTGGAACATGGAGCATTTTCACGCCGGCGTGACCCAGGTTTAGAGCGCAAATGTTGTAGCCACGGCCCTGCGGGCCGTCTTCGCATGTGCGACTATCAGGAACAGACCGGCCACAGGCCGGTGGCTACAGCGGCATTTTCACACCGGCGTGAAAAGCTCCGAGTTCCAAATCCCAAGCACCAAGTCCCAAGGAAGCACTAAGCTTCAAACATCAAGCGCCAATCAGATGGGCGCCGGCTGCTGGATTTTGCTGATTGGAATTTGAAGCTTCCCTGGTGCTTGGTGGTTGGAACTTGGAGCTTTAGCTGAGGCGGCACACGAATCGAATTTCGCTTCAAAATAAGCGACGACTGTGAGCTAATACTACTAGTGTGATTAAACCGCGCCTCAGCTTCTGGCAGATCTGGAACATGAGTTTCGGATTCCTCGGCATCCAGTTCGGCTGGGGTTTGCAGATGGCTAACATGAGTCCCATCTACAAATACCTCGGCGCAAGTGACGAGCAGATCCCTCTTCTTTGGCTCGCTGCGCCGCTCACCGGATTCATCGTGCAACCGATCATCGGCGCGATGAGCGATCGCACCTGGGGACCGCTCGGCCGGCGGCGGCCATACTTCCTCGCAGGCGCAATTCTCAGCTCGCTTGCCCTGGTCCTCATGCCGAACTCGGGCACGCTCTGGATGGCAGCCGGTCTTCTCTGGATCCTCGACGCTTCCATCAACATTTCGATGGAACCGTTCCGCGCGTTTGTGGCCGATAATCTGAACGAACACCAGCGCGCCACCGGGTTCACCATGCAAAGTTTTTTCATCGGAGTCGGTGCGGTAATCGCAGGCATCCTTCCATGGGTTCTGAAACATTGGTTTGCAGTAAGCAACGAAACTGGTGGCACGACGGCCATCCCGCCCAACGTGAAGATCGCGTTCTATGCCGGTGCAGCCGCTTTTTTCGGCGCGGTGCTTTGGACCATTTGCACCTCGGGTGAGTATCCTCCGGAGGATTTGGCTGCGTTCCGTCGCAAACGATCGGAACGCAGCGGGCTCGCCCATCTGGTTCGGGAAATTCCCGATGCGTTGCGCGAGATGCCGCGAACGATGAAGTGGCTGGCCCTCGTCCAGTTCTTCACATGGCTGGGGTTATTTTGCATGTGGCTCCATTTTTCAAACGCTGTTCCCGTCGTCTTCGGCGCTACCGACACGAATTCGCCGCTTTTTAAGGCCGGCGCGGAATGGGCCGGCGTTTGTTACGCGCTCAAAGATGGCGTCACGTTTGTTGCGGCATTCGCGCTGATGGCTTCGAGCGTACCGTTTCGACCGCCGGCATATTCATTCTATTTGCCTGACGCTCGGAGCTCTCGGCCTTCTCAGTATCGGTTTCATCCACGGCGAATCGCAGAAGGATTGGTTGTTAGGCTCGCTAGCCCTCGGCGGCGTCGCATGGGCCTCGATTCTCTCGATGCCTTACGCCATGCTCGCCAGTGCGCTTCCGCCTCAGCGCATGGGCGTTTACATGGGCATTTTTAACTTCTTCATTGTTCTGCCCGAAATTATCGCCGCGCTGACTTTCGGTCCGCTGGTGAAAAATTTCCTGGGCGGCAATCTCGTTCATGCGGTCATGGCCGGCGGCGTCTTCATGCTGCTGGCGGCAGTCATCACCCTTTTTGTTCCTTACACTCAGCTGGCAACAGAGCGGCTGGAGGAAGTCGCGGAAGAAGAAGGCATGTTGCCGACCGCCACCCCGCCCGAAACCCCGATCGTTTCCGAGTAGTCACTGCTAACGTGGCATGATCGTCCCTCCTCGGCCTGCCGCCCCAGGCATTTGCAAACGTAAACCCAAGGGTAATATGGAACGCGCCACTACCGCGATGGCATGTAATGTGACCGATGTTCCGTGGGGCGCACGCGCCCTCGCGTGCTCGTTTCGGCGCCCTGGCCGAAACGTCTCCCTGCAAAGTTCGCAATGGCGGGGGCGCCATTGCCAGCACGCGAGGCGCGTGCGCTCCCCGGAATTCGCGGCGAGGGCAGGCGCCGGTGCCACACGCGTTGCTGGATTTATCGGTATTGTTCTGTTTGCATCGGTGGGCATGTCTGCTGGCGAGAGCTTGCACACACAAATCATTTCCGGATCGGCCGGCGCGAAAATCACGCTTTCCGTCTCCGATGCCGATTTTTCGATCGAATATCGAGCGCCGTATTTGGTTACGGGCAAGAGCGCTGTTTATGTCGCGCTTGGAACGCATCGCGAGATTGGCTCCGCAGTGATTCCATTTCAACGCAATCAGGAGGGTTCGACCGTTTTTCTTCCGTTCAAAGCCGATTTGCTTGCTTATGCGAGGTCGGGTTCCTGTCTCGAGCGAAAATGGGAAAAATGGAAATGGAACGAGGCTAAAAGTTCGACCGCTAACCACGTCGAGACCGGAGAGGGAACATGTACATTGCGACTTCCACGCTCTCAATTTGGCGACGCGAAAACGGTCGATTGCGCGATCTACGCAAAGGACCTCTCTCAAAACGATGGCTGGGGAACATTTCTGGGCTGCAGCGATCCCGCTGTCGAGCCGGGAACGGGCGACAGATACATTCCGCACTATCTCGAGATCAATCTCGATCCTGGTAGGGACGCCGCGCTGCGGGGTCCGGTCGGCGCAGCGCGCCGACCCTACCAATTCGCGGTGCAACGAGCGCGTCTTGGCGGGACGAAGCTCAGGATTTATCAATTGTTCGTCCGTTTGTTCGGAAATACGAACGAGAACAGAAAAGAAGACGGCACCATCGCGGAGAACGGTGTTGGGAAATTCAACGATATCAATGACGCGGCGCTAAGATCGTTGCACGATTTGGGCTTCAGCTGCATCTGGCTGACCGGAGTTTTGCAGCAAGCCACCGCCACGGATTACTCGAGCATCGGTCAACCGGCGGACGATCCCGATCTGCTCAAAGGACTGGCCGGAAGTCCGTATGCCATCAAGGACTACTTCGACGTGTGCCCGGATTACGCGCGGGACCCGGCGAAACGTCTTGATGAATTCAAGGCGCTCCTGAACCGCATCCACAAGCACGGCATGAAAGCGGTGATCGATTTCGTTCCGAATCATGTGGCGCGCAGCTACAGTTCCGATGTAAAGCCGGAGCTAAACTTCGGCACGAAAGGCAATAACGGCGCGGGCGACGACACTTCGATTTTTTTCGCGCCTCAGAACAATTTCTTCTATTTGAAACCGGATGCGAGCGGCCCTCCGCTTCACCTGCCGAGTTGCAAAAACGGCGAGCCGATCAGCCCAACCTGCAAAGCAATCGCGAAGCTTGGAGGGACGACCGAAGCCAGCCCGCCGGGGCGGGTGTCGTCCCAAGATTTGGGACGGGACAGCGCCCGTCCCTCCACGTGTGACGGCTTGTTCGATGGCGAAATGAAATTTGGCCGCGTAACAGGCAACAACGTCGTGAGTTGGACGCCGTCGATCAACGATTGGTACGAAACTGTTAAACTCAATTACGGTTACGATTTCACCGGTGGCTCAAACGGCGCGCGCGAATATCCAAACGCGGTCACACCCGACAAAGCGGTTCCCGATACCTGGAAAAAAATGGACCAAGTCCTTGCGCATTGGCAATCAATGGGGGTCGACGGATTTCGCTGCGACATGTCGCACATGGTTCCCCCCGCGTTTTGGAACTGGGCGATCGCCAAGGCGCGCGCGCGGAATCCCGATGTGATCTTTATCGGGGAGGCTTACGACAACGACCCGGCCAAGGTTCCGGGCGTCGATCCGGTCATTTCCCAACTTCAGGGCGGGAAATCGAACGTCATGTTCTATTTGCTCGATGCGGGATTTAACGGCGTCTACGACGATCCAACTTATCGCGCGATCAAGAAAATCTATGAAGGTCCGGGATGGGCGAACGATATCGATGCAGCGCGTCCGGACGACTTCATTTTCGAGAACTCGATACGTTACGCCGAAAACCATGATGAAGTTCGGCTGGCGGCCAAGTCGCAATGGGGCGGAGTTGGGAGACAAGCGGGCCCGGCGATTTGCGCAATCCTTTATGGACTCTCGCGAGGGCCGGTCATGCTTTACAACGGCCAGGAAGTGGGCGAGCCGGGCGAGGGGATCGAAGGCTTCGGCAGCAGCGACGCGCGCACTTCCATTTTCGATTATTGGTCGATGCCGGAAATGGTGAAATGGGTGAACGATCACAAATACGACGGAGGCCGCCTCTCGCAGGAACAGAAACAACTTCGCTCTGCTTATGGTCGTTTGATGAATCTGCTAAGCCAGCCGGCGTTCCGCAATGGCATCTGTATTCCGCTGAATGCGACCAATCGGGACAATCCGGATTACGGCCGGTTGCCTAACGAACAACCAAGCGGTCACTGGTTATACAGTTTTCTGCGATACGATGTGCAAAGTGGCCAGAGGTTTTTAGTCGCAGTCAATCTTCATCCCACGACTGCGCTCAAAGACATTCATGTCCGTCTTCCGGACACGATATTTGCCAAACAAGACCGGCAAACGCATGTCCGGGTGGTGGACCGTTTGAATCCCACTCCGCTTGCCGACATCATATCGACGATCGGATTTTTGCAGGATTCAGGAGTTCCCATTGCAGAGCTGCCCCCTCTGAGCGTAGCGTATCTCGAGTTGAAGCTGTAGAGGCAGGCGTGTCGCCTGCATCTTCGGCTCGCAGCCGACACGGCTGCCGCTACAGAAGAATGCTTATTTCACGCGAAACACCGTGCCGGTCAGCGCCGGGAGAACCAGTTCGGTTCCATTTTTAGCCACTTGTGTCTTTACCGCTCCCGTTTCGCCGCGGGTGATAAAGATGGGAATAAGATGTTTTGCGGCGATCTGAAGCTGCATTCGGGCCGCGTTGTCACTGCGGTTGAAAGCGATAATTAATCTCTCTTTGCTCGATTTTCGGCTGATAACGATTGTGCGCTGGTCGTCGTCCGTGGCCAAAACCGTAAAATCGCCGTGATTGAGCGCGTCGTGCTTATGTCGCAACGCGATCGCCCGTTTGTAGAATTGGAACAGGTCGTCATCGAATTTTACTTCGTCTGCGTCGCGCTCGCGACCGCGCGGATCGATCGTCTGCGCCTCATACGTTTTGTCTCGCCAGACCATCGGCATCCGGTCGTCCGGATCGCCCCCGCCCCACATGCCGGCTTCGTCTCCGTAATAAATCATCGGCGCACCGACGTACGTCATTTGCAGCAACACAACCAGTCGCTGGATGTTTCGTTCGCGCTCGTTTGGCTTGCGAATGTCATACGTCGGCGACGAAGCCGGGCTGTTGTGTTGATTAAAATCAAATTCCTGGTTGCCGCTGTAGACCGTGCCTGCGCCATTCACGATCATCGATGCCAGGCGATCGGTATCGTGCGAGTCGACCAGGTTTTGCATCACGGCGGCAGTGGATGGAGGGAATTGTTTTCGCCGGTCATCGAGAAGGCGCGCAAATGTCGATGGCGAAATGTTGTTGTCGATCAGGAATCCCTTCACCGGGACGGCAAATGCGTTGTAATTCATCGACGCGGAGAATCCGCATTTTTTTACAAAGCCTGTCGCGTTTTTCCAAACTTCCGCCGTGGTATAAACGTTTGGATTTAGTTTTCGAACAAACGCGTTCCAATCCGACCAAAATTTGGCCGGCCGCTCGTCCGCGGCGTCGAGCCGCCATCCATCGATTCCGTCTGCGCGATTGCCGTTGGGTCGCATCCAGCGCCGGGTCGCCTGGAAAATGTAAGCTTTCGGTCCCGGGGCCATGTCTTTTCCGTCGGCCGAGGCGGCGAAGATCGGCAGCGTCATGTGTCCCCACCAGCCCTTGTAACTGAATTCATTTCGCTTCGTGTTCGGATCGTCGAAACTCGTGATCGCGTACCAGCTTTTATAGCGGGAATGCGCCTGATTTGTGCGGATGTCCTTGAACGCAAAGAAATCGCGGCCGGTATGGTTAAAAACGCCGTCGATAATCACGTGAATGCCGCGGGCGTGACATTGTTTGAGTAGCTCCAGGAACAGTTTGTCCGCGGCAGTCCATTGCCATGCTTTGGGATCTTCGGTTTCGCTGTTGATGATTTTGAGGTCGCCCTGCGGATCCGGCCCAAAATACGGGTCGATGTGGTGGTATGTGTTGCCGTCGTATTTATGCAGCGATTCCGAGTAGAAAAGCGGATTGAAATAGATGGCGTTGATCCCGAGGTCGGTCAGATAATCCAGCTTGTCGATTACGCCCTTGAGATCGCCCCCATAGCGCCGATCGAGCACGCCATCCTTGTAGAAATCAGGTCCGAGTTCCTTTTCCCACTCGTCGCGCGAATACCAGTCCGCTATCCAGGATGAAATGCGCCACTCGGGGCCGGGCTTGATCGGATACTCGAGCGAATCACGCGTCGGATCGTTGGTTGGATCGCCGTTGCAGAAGCGTTCCGGGAAAATCTGGTAAAAGACCGCTTCGGCCGCCCAGGGCGGCGAGCCCGCCGTGTCGGCCCTGCCCGAAAGCGTGAAGAGGCAGAGTGCCGCTAAAACGTAGAAATAGATGCGCATTGCAACGGGTAATGTTGAGTTGTAGAGGCGCTCGCAGCGGCGAGCGCCTGTTTACTCTGGTGCGGCGCTTCACACAAACGCCGCTAAACTCTACGGCACCACACGCACGTGGTAAAAGGCCGGGGTTGTCGCAGTAACGGATTCGTTGGTTGTCGAACCGTTCGCTGTGATCTGATTACCAATAGACACGTAAGTTCCATTAGGAGCCGGCGCGGATTCCAGTTGATAATGTTTTCCGGAGACGCTGCTCCACGTTACTGAGACCGTATTGGCATCCGGCCGAGTAATGTTCATCACTTTAAAGATGGATTTTGGATCAAATGGATTGGTACCCGCCACGTCCTCCGCTGCGTTATCCATTCCGTCGCCATCATCATCTCCGTTCGGATCCAGGTACTTGATCGTCGTCGGCGAGCTGGATGGTCCGGTAATGCTGTTGTCACTCGGATTCACGACCTGAATCGTGACGACAACAGTTTGGCCGGGCGCAGCGTTGATTGTGTACTGAGTCGAGCAAGTGATGACAGTCGGCTGCTGTAGTCCATCGATCGTGTAGTCGACCCTGTAACATGGGGTAACGCCTTCCCCGTCTGCGGGCGCAGCGTTCCAGGTCACGGTCACGCTGGTGCCGATGGCGTAGGAATATGCATTCGGTGTGCTGGCAGATCCCGGTGTCGTGCTTGGCGCAGTCACGTCGTAAACCTTCAAATACTGCGTCTCGTAGGGACTCGTCGTCCAAGATGCATTATCAGTGGGCACTTTATTCAGCGAAACGAAAACCCCATTGGTTAACACATCGGTCCCGGTCCGGCCGCCACCCCAGAGCAAATAATTTCGGCGGCTCGGATCCTGCCCGGTGTAGGCCGCAATGTTGCGCACATTGTAGGTCCGGCTCGTTTTAATCCCGAACAGATTCGATCCGTTCTGCGTGATGTTCACGTTGAAATTGCCGGACTGATTGTTGCCTCGATCCAGGTTTACAAAGGCAAATATGACATCGGTCGTGGCGGGCGAGCCGTTTGGCGTTTCGTATTTTGCGACCGAGAAGATGCTCGGCTGAATGTGCCATCGGTCTGGTTCAGGTAGTAACGGTTCGAGCTCCGTAACGCATTGCTGAACAGGCGTGCCTGGCCGATCCCGGAGTAAACCGGATAAAGCTGATCGTTGCCGAAATCCGTGTCGTTCCAAATCGGCGTCATGGAGTTGAAGTCCTTAAAGTCGGCGATGTTCTTGCCAAAGTTCACTTCGTAATGCTGGTAACCGTAGGTGGTCGAGATTCCCAGCTCTTGTCCCGGGAAAATAAGCGGCACGCCGTCGATGGTGCTGCAAACGGCATATCGAATGACTCCCTGCCAGGGATCCTGATAGGCTTCTTCGTCGTGCGACATGTTATTGAGCAGAACCAGGCTTTGCCCGTAAGAGCTGCGGCGAGCGTCAAAGATGCCGCGATAGTCGCTGGTCGAACCCGCATTCTTGAGCGGGAAAACGATGTTTTCGTTAAGGATATCGAAATGCCGGTTGGAACGATAAGTGACAGCCCCGCCGTCGAGCGATTCGGCCATGAAAACGAAATTCCATTTTCGTGTCCGGGTCTTGTTAATGATGTACTCCCAAAGTTGTGGAGGAAGGCCCTGGCCAAAGTCGGCGCGCAGGCCATCGATTCCATGAGCGGTTTGCGTGGCCAGATCGGCGCCCGCATGCACGCCTGTCTGATCCAGCCAGTAAAGCGTGTAATTCGAAAAATATTTCCAGACATTTTGTGTGACCTGATCGAAATGACCATTGCCATCGCCGGATAAGTTTTCGGTGCCGATCGAGTAGTCGAACCAATCCTGTTCGTTCAGGTAGTTCCCGTTGTCGTCGGGATTGATGTCCACCAGCGCCGCATAGCGCCCAAAGTAAACGTCGCGGACGTCATCCCATTTTCCAAAGTCGCCGCGATCGGGCGCAACGGCGATGCTATTGGCATCGAATGCCCGCATCGCGTAGTTGCCGCTTCGAGAATAAAATCGTGCGTCGACGTCGCGGAACAATTGTGATGCGCTTGGATTGGAGCCGAAAAGGCTTGTGCCTTGCGAGCTGATCTCGCAATCGGGTGCCGTGTGATTGAACGGGGCATCGAGCATTACGCCCACGCCTGCGTCATCCGCGGCGCCGACCAGCCCGACAAAAGCTGCTTTGGCCGCATCGCGGTTTTGCTGGTTGGTGATGGCATTCGGCAGGTTCGGGTCGTAGTTCATCGACATCAGCGGATCGATCTCGAAGAAATTGCGGATGGAATAGGGGCTGCCTGGGTTATGGCCCTGTTGTGCTTCGAGCGTGATCGGATGAATCGGCTGAAACCAGAGCCAGTTGGAGCCGAGCGTCTTGAGGTAGTTCAAATTCCAATGATTGTTTGCCCCTTGATGCGGTGCATTCGGCGCGTCGAACAAATCTTCCAGCGTGCCGCGGTTGGCGAATTGATCGCCGTCCGCTTCGACGTTGAAGACGTTCATTTCATAGAGATTGATGTCTCTTGCGTCGACCGGGGAAACAACAATTGCGTGGTCGCGTCGTCCCGCTCCGATATCCGTATAGTAATGCCAGTTCGGATCGCCTTGCACTTTCCAGCGCGCAGTCAGTCGATAAGCGCCGGTCTTGTTCGCATCGAGCGTGAGCGAGTATTCCCCGGGATTTCCGTCTGCCGGCATGGTGTACGCCTTGTAGTAATGCGAATCGTCGCCCGCCACGAGCAGGTTGCCGTCCAGAGGTTCGATTCCTTCTTCGGTTTGGATCCCATTGGTGTCGGTATAGGGGAGGGTCGCCTTGTCCCGACGGTTCAGGTTCGTGTAAATCTCCACGGCTGTGATGTTGGGCTGGCCGGGCTGAAAGACGATCGTAAATGGGATTGAATCGCCGTGCGTCTCGTCAATGAACACGTGGCTCGTGGTGTAATTCGCGTTCAACGTGCCGTTCGTCGGACTCGTGACCGTCAAAACCGGGTCGCCAACGTTGCCGATGTTGAAGAGAAAATGTGCCCGTGGTAATCGGTGCCGTCACCGGCGTTGTAATCGCCGAATTTTTGTTCGTTGTTCGCCGGATTCCAGAACCCAACCTTGTATTTGATTGTTGTGCCGAGCGGCTCGTTTAACAGATTCGGACCGGTCGCGACCCACCACATGGCGGTCCCGGCTGCGCTTCCGGTGCCGCCATTTTGTCCGTTGTTGTTGTCCGGGTGATCGTAAATGAAATTCGACCACCTGCGTGGAGCCGCTCCGGCCGTGCCCGGAGATCGTGCCGGCACCGGGTCGGTCCATCGGTCGTATAATAAAGAGCGCCGTTCGTGGCCCATCGCGTCGACAAATCGTTGATGTCGCCGATGTAACCGATCTTCGCCCAGAACTGGATATCCGAGCCGGAGTTCGCCCGATTGTTCGCGTGAAAAATCCAGCCGGGCCGATTGCGAATCGTGAACGGAAACGTTGCAGCGGTACTTTGTCTGATTCGTGACATCGCCGCCGTGATCGCCTGAGCCGGTACGGCGCATAAATATAGGTGTTCTCCGCGCCGCGAATCGAAAGTCAGATAGAGATAATATTGAATGACTTCGTTCGCGCCGATCCCCGCACTGGCCCGGCGTGAAACTGCGCCTGCCAATACTGATTGTTATCGATAGTCACGACCTGGCCATAGACGTGTCGAATGGAACGAAGTTCCAGGTACCTTGGGACGCGCCTTTGTAATAGAGCTCCGCCGCCCGTCTGGTTCGCGTGTGCCATAGGAGTTATTGAATTTTTGGACGCCGCTATAAATCGTGATGCCTTGTGTGTTGCTGATCTCCATCCACGGATCGCGCATGTGCGTGTCCCGCTCAGATCGGTGTTGTTATCCGGGATATGCCAGGCGTTCGCGGCGTGGCCGAATCGGATGGGCAAAGCTTGCCAAAGCCGATGAGCGCAAGGACCGAAACACGAAAAAACAGATCTCCCTTTCATATTCCTGATTACTTATGGCACAGACTTACCTGCAGTTTATAGAACCGCGGTTGCGCTGATGTCGGCGGTGAACCGGTGTCGGTTCCGTTGTCGATGTAGGTAATCATCGACCCCGTTCCCGAAATTGCGTTGCCCGCCGGCATCCATGGACCGTTGATGCTGCCGGCATAAAGAATTTGATAATTGCGATCGTGAATCGTCGAGAACGTCAGGTCGACGGTCGATGGAGTCGGCCGGGTAATGATTAACTCGGCTTTGGCGCTGTCGGCCAGGACCGGGTTCGTCCCAAGAATGTATTCCTGCAGATTGGTCAGGCCATCGCCATCCGGATCGTCGCCCGCGCGCGAAAGATCGCCGGCCTGGGCGGTTGGGTGACCGAAATACTGCTGGCTCCACCAATCGGGAATTCCGTCGCCGTCACTGTCGTAGGTGACTGCCGCGCCCGTCTCAAATCCCAGTGCGAAATTCATAGTTCCGTTTCCTTGCAACTCTACCTGTTGCGTTTGCGCCTGGTTCCGCATCGCGACCGTATCGAGGACGTTGGCGTCCGAGTCGTTGCGCCGTCGCATTGAACGAAGCTCCAGAATAACCCGCGCCGCCAAAGCGCAGATATGCTCGCACCATGCGGCTTGGATTGGTGTTCAACAAATCGACTTCGCTCGAGCTGGTGATCAAGTTTCCGAGGTGCGATTGGCCCGCGGTCAAAAGATCGAGAAGATCCGGCGACAAGCCGAAGCGCACAAAGAGCTGAACAAATCCAGTCGTTGTATAGCTCGCCTGCAACTCACTTTTTCCGGGGGCAAGCGTAATCGTTTTGGAAATGTTGCCGTCGGAACTGGTAAATTTCCAGCCAACGCTGGAAGGCGCCGGCGCGACGGAGTAATAGTCGTTCACGTACTGGAACGTCCCGTTGCCCATGGCGTCGGTCTTGGCGAACCAGTCCTTGAACCCGGATGTTCGATAAGCGTTGACCGCAGCGCCGTTGAAATTTCCCGCGCCTTCTTCTTCGGTTTCCGATCCCGCATAGCTCGCAAAATTTCCAAGCACCTGTGAAACAGAGCCCGTGTCGATATCGCGCAACCAGGCGCCGATCAGGCGGCCACCGAGCGATTTTGCCGGTCCGTTTGTCGGGCCACCGCTTTCGAAAACGGCCAGCAGCCGATCGTTGTAGAGCAAATACTCATTTTCTCCGTCAAGATCCACGTCGGCCTGCTCGGAAACTGCGCTGCCATTGTAAGTGCCGTTGTTCGCCGCTTGCGCCCAGGTATTGACCCGCGCGTAAATCGCCGCCTCGCGCGTTTGCGCCTGGGCGATCTTCGAAAATCCGGCGAGATTTTGGAAGCCGGTGTCCGGATAGATATAGGCGCCGGTGCTGAATTTGCTCAGATCGTTCGCTGTCTCATTATGAAACGCGGTCTCGAATTCCGAGGCGTGGATTGTCGCGCGGCCGAGCGAAAGCAGGCCTGTGTTTGTCGGTCCGGGAACGATTCCACCGAGCGCCTGCCAGCTGGTCAGGACAATTCCCGCCGGGTTGGGCGCGCCATCCAACCAGCCGTAAGGCGTTGGCATGGCCACGCCGGTCCGGATATTGAAGACCTTGCTGCTCAAACTTTCTTCGAGCGCCGAACCGAAATACCAGTTGTCGTAATTTTCCTCGTCTGCGTGGTCGATAAAATCCTTGGCCACATTTGGAAGATTCAGATTGCTGCCGCGGTTCACCGTACCCCATTGCGTTGCGGTGCCGCCGTTCGAATTGAAGCTGACCTGGTTGTTCGCAATCTGATCGGGCGTGACGATCTCGATCCATGGATGGCTTGCCAGCCAGCGAATGTTCTTGTCGTAGGCGTCCGCACTCGCCTTTGTCGTAAAGTCTTCCCACTGATTAATGAAAATGACGGCCTGGTCCTGCTGACTATCGCGCGTTTTACGGCTCAACAATTGCCGCAGCAGGATGGGCAGACCGTTATCGTCGTTCTGGAGCAAGTAAGCGCCTACAGCATCGTTGATGACGAATGCTTTCGTGTTGTTAATCTGGTTAATGCGGTAGCCATCGTCGCCGAGCGCCGAGTTGCGGCCGAACCATTTGAAGATATGCCGCATCTGATCGACAAACGTGTACTGGAATCCAAGATCGGTGACCTTTTGAAGCACGCCGGGATCGGAGACGCGTTCGGGTGTCCAAAAGACGGTGCTGGAAGGCGCGTGCCCATAAATCGTGGTTAGAAAATCGTTGGCCAGTTCGACGTTGTCGGTGTTGTACGCGGTCGGGAAATAGTCGAGCATGTGGTCGGAGAATGTGCTGCCGATCAGATCGATGGTTCCGTTGCCGATCAGATTGGAGATGCGGGCGTTGAAAGCCGGGCCATCTCGAAAACTATTTGGCGAACCGGCATCCACCTTTGCCCATTGGATCGCGGAGGCGAGTGGCGGCGTGATGTGCAGCGTGACCGGCACGTTAAAAGCCTCATGCGCGTCGAGTGGGCGATAATAGCCGCCTCCCAGGCCATTATTGATCAGATTCTGCGTGACGCTCCCAGGTTGAATCGCCTCGTTCCCATGGATAATGCTCACCACTTTCACCCGTTTGCCGCGATCGTTGTCGGCATTGATCCCTACCCATTGAGTTAGCATGCTGTTGGCACCTGCAATATTCGGCTGATCCTGCCAGTAATCCGACGCGATCTTATCGTTGCGGATCGAATCGCGAATATCCGAGCGACCGCCGATGTCTCCCGCTCCAACCGGATTGTCCTGGGTGCCGTCCCTCGTCGTGAACACCTGGTAAAGAAGATTGTTCGGATCTCCATTCCAGCCCGCATCGAGCAATGCCTGGCGGCTGATCGAGAATTCGACCGCGTCGAGATCGGAATTGTAATACGCCTTCTTAAATCCGTTCGCGGTGTTTTGATCGCGCGCGGTGACACCGAATTGGGCGAGGTCCTGGCCGATTGCCGTCGAATGGGTCGGCGAATTTTTGTCCCAGAGATAAACACGGCCAACGTCGGATTGGTAAGCCACGACCACGGCCTGCCATTTCAAAGCGGTTCCGGTATCCACCTGATCGGGCAGATTGTATTCGCCGGTGCCGGGGTTTCCGAAGTTGATCGCAACGTATATATCGAGGTGGCCCTGTTCGGCGTAAGCCGCCAAATCCTCCATGTCCACGCGGAAATAGAAATTGCCGTCGCCGCCTTGCGCGACCGCGCCACCGTCATGGGCATAGAACGCGACCATATCGCGCGACGAATCGAATCCATCGTAGGCATGATACACGTCGCCCTGATTGAAATTGATTCCGTCACCGTCATACGGATCGAGAGCAATCAAATCGTTCTCCGTCCAATCTGTGAGTTCGTGTTGGTTGGTCACCGCGCCGACGGTCGTAGTCGAGCCGGGCCCGATTGTGATTGCGCCCGGCGGCGGAGGCGGCGGTGTTCCCGCGACATTCGGGTCCGTGTTGGCCAGATATTCCAGGTAATTGCTGACGCCGTCTGCCATCCGGATCGCCATTGTCGCCGTTGTCCGTGGTCGTAATGAGTTTGCCGGTGTGAAGATTGTAATGACCAACTACGCCGTCATCGAACGGATCGAGGTTATGCTGAAGCTTCCATCCGTCCGGCAGGTTCGTATCCGTGGTGCTGAACCGTCGCGGATCGGTTTCGAGCCAGATCACATCGAGCTGATCGGCTCGAATGTTTCCACCTGGGCGGAAGACATTGTTCAGTTTCGTCTTGTCCAGCCTCGTTGAGGCGTAGGTGAGCCCGTCCTTTGGATCGACGAAGGTCGAGCAGAAGTTGGAGTAATAGAACGTGACCAGTTGCGACCCTGGCGCGGAACCGGTGACCGTGACATTCTTCTTGAAATCGTCCAGGGTGCCGAGCACGACGAAGTTGCCCTGTCCGTCCGTCTGATTCCGATCGATGATTGCGAGGTCGACAATTCCGTTATGATTGGCGTCTTCATTGCCATCGGTGATTCCGTCGCCGTCCGTATCCGCGTTGTTCGGATCGGTCTCCAGCCACACCGCATTTGGCGCGTGGGCCAACACCTTGGCCTTGTCGATCTTCGAAGTGTTATAGACGGTCGGCGGATGCGCGACGGCGTGAAGCACACCGCCGCCATCCGGAACGCCGATGTCGACGCGGCCGTTGTGAATCAGCCGGTAAGTAGCCGGATTATTGTTGCCGTCGAGAGTGATGGCGAACGTGCGGTCTTCAAAACCGTCGTACACAGCGTCGTCATCTGTGTCGGGTTTGTTCGGATCCGTCATTGACCCGGCGATCTGGTCCGTGCGCGAGTTGTTCAGGTTATACGGCCAGGGATCGAAGAAGCTGTAATCCTCGCCGGCAGGCGGACCGCCGTTGTCCGTCGTGTTGTAAACCGGTGGATCAAGATCCGATTGGAAATTTGGGACCCCGTCGCCGTTCGTATCGGTGTTGACGTTCGTATCGCCAACGGCGGTTCCCCAACCGAGTTCCAACCCATCAGACAGACCGTCCCCGTCCGTGTCGGGATTTAACGGATCGGTCTTGCCGGAAATTGCCCAAATGTGGACTTGATCGTTCGTCCAGGTTTCCGAGTTGGTCGTCGGCAACGGAATCGCCGTCGTTTCGATCGGCGCGGATGTTGGACCGTAGAGGCCGAGTCCGTCATCATCGAGATCGTCCTTCCCTGAGTTGGCATCGACGATTTGGCGGAAAACAACCTGTGCATTTCGCGCGGCTGCAGCGGTGCCGCCGGGAGCTGTCACCGTGGAAACAAATTGATAGTTACCTTCGCTCACGTTGTTCCAGGTAAAATTCCAGAACTTGCTGGTGCCGTTTGTGCTTGGATTTGGCGTACTGGAAGTGCTCGGGTTGAGGGTGATATTTCCCGAGCCAATCGTGAAATTGATCGCCACGTCGGTTGCATCCGTATCGGTTTCGACCTGTACGGGCACGGCGCGCTGATCGGCGGTTGGCGACGCGACGTCGGGCAATATGATGACGTACGCCTTGCCGTCCGAATCGACTTCCGGCGGCGTAACAATAACATCTCGAACGACCGGCACTGCGCGGGCCTTCACCAGCCGGGTCGCTTCCAAGCGTCGGATTGCCCGGATCGGTATAAGTTACATCGATGGTATGAAGAAAATCGGGCTGATCGTTGTACAAGTTCGGGAGCTGGAAAGCCAGTTCGTGGTAATCGCTGGTGACATCGTAGTTGATGGAATAATCCGTCCGGCTCTGCGCAACGCCGTTGGCGGAGGAACCAGACTCGCTGCTCGCTAATTTGATCAGGAAACGGTTGATCAGTGTTTGGGTGTCGGGGCCGTCGGCCAGCGATTTGCTGAACCAGACTTTCATGACGTAATTGGAATCGACGACGTCGCCATCATTAGGCGGGAAACGCAATGAACATCCGGGTATTCGGCCCGGCCGTGTTCACCTGTCGCATCAGCGTCGTGTAATGGCCTGCCGCGTCGCTTAAATTGAAATCCTTGTATTCAGCGGAGGACAGTTCGCGCAGCCGGACCTGGATCGTCGCGGTGCCGGTCGAAGGGATATTATTGTAGTTGAATCGCCATTCGCGAGGATAGATGCTGGTGACAGCGGGATTTGGCGTCACTTCCGTCGCCATGCACCCAGGTGGTCGCGATGTTGTTGTTCCAGACGCCGTCGCCGTTCAAGTCCTGGAACGGTTCGCCCGGCATCCCAGGTGCCGTTGCCATTGCTGTCCGTAAACGGCTCGAATCCGATCCCGTTGCCGCCCTGGGTGTGAGTTGCCGTGTCGTTGTTCGACGCGATCGCCATCGTCAATGTGATACCACACCTCGGTCACACTCGGGTCGGTCCGAACGACAACGCCATAACGCGAACCGCCAATGGTTTCGTTCTCGGCCGGAAACTTGATTTCACCCTGAGGCGACTGCGCATCGTAATAGAACGTCTGAACAAACGTGTTGTAGATCGAGCTGCGCAGACCGTTGCCCACGCCGGAGCTGTCACGTTTCAGAAATGCGCGGGCGCGCAAAACGTGAAAACCTTCGCTCAAGCCGGTCTGGGTCGAGCCATAATCGTCGTGCGGATAAATCAGGGCGGTCGTTCCATTGAAATGCGGAATCTGGAACGTGGTCAGCATTTTCTTCTTTTGGGCAACGGCGTCCGGCATTGCCTGGGAACACGCTGCTCACCGGCACGCCGCCGACGGTCGATTTGTAGATGCCCATCTTGTATTTAATCGGGCCGGCCGGGCGCGGCGTGAGCGTGGCTCTCCACCAGTTATCGCGGTCGCCGCTGGTGTGCGAGTAGTGCATCTCGGCCACTTGGGTCGTGCCGATACCCGTACTCCTCCCGCGCCCTCCGGATTCGAACCGTCCGTTGTGTAATAGACGAAATGCCCGAAACCCGCGCCCACGTAATTCGTTTTGCCCCAGAAATCCAACGCACTCGCCGTTATCGCGGAATTGGGTCGAAGGAAGGCCGGAAATGTTTCCGGAAACCGGGCCGTCCACCTATGCGTGCGGGATCGTGAAACAGAAACGACGCGACCGTGCCGCCCTGCGTATCGAGACTGGCGTTACCGTGCAGATTTGAACTAACATCGGTCGGCGGGCTGGTGCTGGTGTCGTAAGTGTCGGCCCCGGACGGATCCGAGGGTGTCGTTGGTGCTGTCTTTGGCCGCGAATTTTTCCGGATACTCGCGCTCGACAAATTGCGGTTGCTCGTAACCGAGAAAAACATCGGTGGAAAGTCCCGGAGGATGATCTCGTTTCTCGCCGGTGGTCGGTCCGAGCGGAATCTGCGAGTTGATGTCCACTCCGCCATCGAGCTCGATCAGAATATTTTCCGCGGAGCCGTCTGCCCGGGCGATAAAACTGAAGGTCCGATCGCGTCTGGTCACGCGCGGGATCGTGTAACGGATAGGAATAACTGCCCGGAACGGCGTCCGGCACATGTAAGGATTGAAATTCGGATCGCCGTCCGGTCCGTCTTTGCGGAGGTAGGTCAACGTAGATGTCGCCTGCCCGCCTTGCAGGATGGTGATCGGTTTCCCGCCGCCCAGCGACCAGAGGTCCGATTCCTCGGGGTTGCGCCATGAAAAAACATAATAGCCGCCTTTTGGCACAATGACTGCCCGGATCAGATAGCTGAGACCGCTTCCTCCGTCGCCTGTCGTGATATAAAAGCCGGTCATGGAATCGCCGCTCGGCAACGGTCCGCTGGCGTACTGCCACAAATAAGCGCCCGGTGGAAAATCCGTGCGCAGAGTTGCCGCGATTGCTGCCGAAATCGTTGTTGATGCCGATGCCGTTGGCGTAATTGTCGTTGATCAACACCAGCGCGGTGACGCCGTCGCCGTCCGACATGGTTGCGATTCTCGCGTTTATCGATTCTCTCGTAAGCCACCAGATCGCCATCGCTCCAGCGGCCGACTTGATAACCGCGGCGCGAACTGATTGTGAATGTAGAGAAGGTTCGGGATCAGCGGATCGCCAAACTGGCCGAGAAAATTGGTGTTCGCGTGCCGCGGAAACGCGCCGCCGCTCTGGCTTAAGCGTTTGGGACTGATGGTTGCCGTCGGTGTAAACGGAACCGAGCCCCTCGCGGGTCAGATAGAGCGCAAACTGCAGTTCCCGGCGTGATAGCGTAATCGTTGTCGTGACTTTGGGCGTACATCACACTGATCCCGCTATCGTCGCCGCCGAACCCGTAGCTGCCGGGCTGATCGAGTCCCTGCAAGCCGGCCGACGGATTGCCCAGGATGCCATTCATCGCGCCTTGGAGCGGATTATCCACCAGACGCATGCCGACGTTGAAATAATCGCCGTAAGGCGGCGGTTGGCCCAGATGTTCGCCGAACATCATGGCGTTGTGGCGCGGCTTTTCCGTGTCGAAAAGCGACTCGCGCAAATTCACGTTCGAACCCTGCGGAGTTGAATTGAATTTCGAATCGTTAAATCCGCGCGTCAGATTGAACTGCAACTGCGCCTGTCCGAGGTAGCCGTACGTCGCTGTAGTCCTTGTCCGCCCCGTAACTCGCGCCGAAGAAATCGTAGGGGACATGTTTGACCGCATCGAGCCGCAGCCCGTCGGCCTTCGTCCGGTCCATCAGCCAGCGCGCGCTCCGGTTCAAGAAATCCTGGACGTATTCGCCGTAGAAATCCGCGGTTGTCGGCCAGCATCTGGGCAGTGATGCCATTGTTCGGCCCGAATCCGACGTACGTCCCGTTCGGCAGGTAGCAATAGTACTCGGGATTGTTCGGTTGGCGGACGAACTTGATCTTCGGAAACGTCGAGCCCTCGGTGTAACCGAAATTCTGGTTGGTCGTGCCCGGTTCCTGGGCGAGGTCGATCAGATCGGAGAAAGTTCCGATGTTGCACCTGCCAGGTGTCGTTCCAGTTGGAGATGTTATCCCATTTCCGATAAAAGCCTTCCTGGGTTAAGCGGAGATGAAAATCTTCCGGCACAAGCCCGGGATAAATATCGATCGGCGTGTTGGCGTCGTAGCCCGGCACATCGAACGCGTTATGATTCATCACGTTGTCGAAGTAAACGCGAATGCCAAAGCGATGCGCGATTTCGATCATGCGGAGCAGGTCTGCTTCGGTCCCGTAGCGCGTCCTGATCGAGCCTCGCTGATCCTTGCTGCCAAGATCGAAGCGATCGAACAAATCGTAACCGACCGAGAGTCCGCCGCTGCCTTTTGTGGGCGGTGGCAGCCAAAGTGAATCGTAACCGGCCTCGGCCAATTCCGGCATCTTCAACGCGATCTCGTTCCAACTCGTGTTGAAATACTGGAGCATCGCCTCTCCGCGCGAGGAAGCGGGCAGAAGCAGGGCCGTGGCGCAGCTAAGGGCGAGGAGAACGCGACCGGCAAAAAACTTCATTAAATGGGATTCAAAGTTGGTCCGGTGAGGCGTTTAGGGGTCGAGCGGGAGCGCTCCAAAATAGTAGCGTTTTTCCCCGGAAAAATCCCGCTAAATCTTCGGAAATCTTTGCGGAAAATGGGCAGTTGTCAGGGGGACGTGGCAACGCGGATTCTGGGTCTGGGGAGCACAGGCCGCCGGCCTGTAGCAGTCGGCCGCTGGCCGACTGCAATTTGTGGCAACGGTCTTGCGAATTTGAGATGGTTCGCGGCAAGCTGCCGCGAACAACAGGCCAGCGGTCTGTGCTCCCCGGAAGAAAAGAAAAGCCCCGCGCGAACGCGGGGCTTTTTAGGAGAAACGAATCTGGAGTTGATCTTAAGCGCGACGGCGTCGGACGAACACGAACGCACCCAAAAGCGATGAACCCGTCAGCAGGAACGAGAGCGTCGCCGGCTCGGGAACAATCGCCATGTTATTGAAGAACACATTGTTGTTGTCGCCATTGCCAGCATTGAAGTTGAACAGGCGGACCTGCGCGATTCCCTCTCCGCCGTTGGCGGTTTGATCAATGAGCGTGCCCCCGCCAGTGTCACTGTTGCCGTGCATATCGGAGAACGTGCCAGTAAAGGTGGTGGTCCCGGTTAATGTGAACGACAAATTGAACCCATCACCGCTGAAATGGAATGCTCGGCGACAGATCTTGTTGGCCACTAGCGTCGTTCGTCTTCCAAGTATTCGTGCCGCCGCCAATGTAGTAAATTTCAAACAGGGTTTGTCCGGAGGAGTTCTGAAGGCTAAGGCCGACCGTTGAACCGGTATCTTGATAACCCTGGTCGATCTGGATCGAAAAGGTTTGACCGATCGACAAATCGCCGTTGAACGGACGAGTTGCATTAGCCGTGTCGCCAGTGTTTGCAAACAATCCCCAGGCGCCGTCGCCCGTCGAATTAATTCCGAGAGAGCCCCCTGCATTTGTTGTCGAGTCTCCAATAAAATGGCCGCTGTTCGTCGGGCCATCCTGAAAAACCCAGTCTCCGCCCCAGCCCGTACCCTGGCCGCCCGTCCAGTTACCGCCATAATTGCCGGCATTATCAGAGGCGTTGCTTGCCGCGTACCCCGCGGCGGTCATCAAGCCTAACGACACAATTCCCAAAGCCAATTTCTTAATCATAATCTATTACTCCGTATTTGCTCCCGTGTTTGAGCACTCTTTTGATCAAAAATCGGTCGCCAAGTCAACACTAAATTCCAGAAATTTATGGATATTACCGATACGTCGGATTTCGCCGGACGCTGGGGTGTTTTAGGGGAGGAACCGCTGTAGCTACGGCCCTGTGGGCCGTTCGCTGTTAGGGCTGGCCGGGACGGAAAACCCGGACGTGCCACAGGCACGTGGCTACAGGGTCGGCGGCGTCTGGGTGGCGCAGCGCCCCGACCTACCACTCATTCCCATTTTTGCTGCGTCATGAGCGTGGAAGGGTTCGCGTATTCGGCGAATAACTGGCCGTTTTGGTAAACCCGCACCCATAAGCCGCTGAGCATGCCGGTCGCGCCCGGTTTCGCGCCGGACGTGTAAATCCAGTTGCCGACCAGGTTCGCTTTGTCCAATTCCACCGAATCGGTCGTGAACACTTTTTTCTCGTGTGGGTTCAGCACCGGGATCGTGAACATGCCGGTCTGACGTTTTGCCGTGGCCGCCGCTTTTACCCCAAGCCGTTCCTGACTGAAAAAAATGGCGTATTTGACCTCCAGATTGGTGAGGTCCTTGAACGTCTTGTTTTCCATCGTGACGTCGTATCCCCAATGTTCCTTTGTAACCGCCGCGCCCCCGTCCGAGGCTTTTTTAACGTTCTGATCGAGCCGTTTCGGAACGCAATGAATCTCAAGATCGAAATTCCCGGCACTAACCATTGCTGGCCGCGACAACGTTAATGCACGCAACCAGCTGAAAAATTTCCGCCTAACTGGTTCACACGTCTTTTGTAGCGGAACAGCGCCGATTGGCAACGCGATTAAGCTCGTAGCAATTTAATGCCGCGATGCACACAGATGAAACACAGATCTTCGTCCACAAGAGGGCGCGTTTTATCTGTAAATCATGTTATCTGCGGCCTAACAATTCGTGTGCCGGCGTTTGGCTGAGCGCCTACCGCGCCGTAGCTAAGCGAAGGCGGGTTGGGCGTTTAGTCGCAAACTCCTTATCCGCCCCTTCGCTACTTCCGCCAAAATTGCTTTCTGCACATGCAGCCTGTTTTCCGCCTGATCGAAAATCGTCTGCGCGTGCGCTTCGAATGTTTTCGCGTCGATCTCCTGTCCGCGATGCGCTGGCAAACAATGCATGACCAATGCGTCCCGCTTCGCCAGTCTCACCACCGAATCGTTGATCCAATACGGCCCGAGCTCGGCCTGGCGCCGTGCTTCCTCGGCTTCCTTTCCCATCGAGACCCAGATGTCGGTGTAGAGAACGTCGGCACCGCGCGCCGCCTCCGGCACTTTATCGGTGCAAACAACGCGGCCCCCGGCGCTCTCGCGCAGTTTTCGCTTTGGCTGATATTTTTTAGGCGCTGCGATCCGCAATTCAAAATCGAGTTTACCCGCCGCGAAGAGCCACGACCGCGCTGTGTTGGAGAGACCGTCACCAATAAACGTAACAATCTTGTCTCGGATTTTGCCCCGTTTCTCCTGGATCGTGAAAATATCTCCCAAAATCTGACACGGATGCTCCTCGTCTGTCAGCGCGTTGATCGTCGGCACCCCGGAAAATTCCGCGAACTCCTCGATATCGCTTTGAGCATAAGTGCGAATCACCGCCCCATGGATCATGCGCGCCAGAACGCGCGCCGTGTCCTTGACCAGTTCGCCCCGACCCAGCTGCGCGTCCGCCGCGTTCATGTAAATCGATTCGCCGCCCAGTTCGCGGATTCCGACTTCAAACGAGACGCGCGTGCGGGTTGAAGGCTTCGAGAAAATCAGCGCCCAGGTTTGGCCCGCCAGCGGTTTCGCGGAGTTCTTCCCGCGTTTTGCTTTGAATTCGGCAGTCGCGCGCAAAATCCGCTCGATATCAGCGCGCGAGAGTTCTTCGATGCTCAGGAGATTTTTCATTTCGATCCCGCCACAGATTCACACAGATCAAACACAGATGGCAGCACCTAAATAGTTAAGGCGCTGTAGCCACGGCGCTGTGCGCCGTCTGAGATTGTGATGCGAACGTTCCACAGGACGGTGGCTGCAACAGCTATGAGATGCCTTGAGCCGAACCGAACTGCTTCTATATCTGTGAGAATCTGTGTGCATCTGTGGCTAACGGCCTTTTCCGCTTTCACGTTTCAACCCTTCAACATTTCGACGACTGCCGCAATCGCGCCCAATCCTTCTTCCGCTTCAGCGCGGGTCAAATTCAGCGCCGGCAATAATCGAATTACAGAATTCGCGGCAGGCACTGTTAGCACGCCCCTTTCGTGCAGCCGATTGACTACCTGAAGGGCTGGCGACTTTTCGCTGCGCTTAAACGCCGGAAGTTCGGGATTGAAATCAATTCCAATCATCAATCCAACGCCTCGCACTTCACGGATAACGTCCGGATATTTATTTTGAAGGCCCCGCAGTTCGGAAATCAAAAGCTCTCCGGTTTGCTGCGCGTACTCAGCCAAATTATCGCGCTCGATTACGTCGAGAATTTTGAGCGCGACAGCGCACGCCAGCGGAGTGCCGCCGAACGTCGAGGCATGCGTTCCCGCCGATAACACGTCGGCGAATTTTTCCCTTACCCAGAACGCTCCCATCGGAAACCCACCGCCTAACGACTTTGCCATCGAAACCCCGTCCGGCACGACGTCATTATTTCCGAGGATCCTTTGCCAGCTTTGAAATTTGCCAGTGCGAAAGTGCCCGGCCTGCACTTCATCAAAAAGCAAAAGCAAATTGTAGGTGTCGCAGAGCTCGCGCAAACCACTCAAATATTCCGTCGTCGCCGCTGTGATTCCGCTCTCCCCTTGGATCGCTTCGATCAAGATGGCCACAGTCTGTGGCGTGATCGCGCCACGCATCGCCTCGAGATCGTTGAAGGGAACCTGTTTGAATCCCTCGACTGGTGGTTCGAAACCCTTCTTGACTTTTTCCTGACCTGTCGCCGCGATCCCGGCCAGGGTACGCCCATGAAACGATTCCAACGCGGTAATAATTTCGTAGCGGCCTTCGTCGTGTCCGAACTTTCTCGCCAGTTTAAACAAGCCTTCATTCGCTTCCGCGCCGCTGTTGCAAAAGAAGACCCGGCCGGGTGCGATGAGGTCCGCAATGCGTTTGGCGAGGCGGCCTTGGAGCTCATTATAATAGAGGTTCGAAACATGGATGAGTTTTTGCGATTGCTCGGTCAGCGTTTGCGTGATTTCGGGATTTGCATGGCCTAACGAACAAACCGCGATCCCGCCGCCAAGATCGAGATACCGCCGCCCCTCAATGTCCCAGACATAACTTCCCTCCCCGCGCTCCAGGACGAGATTGAACCGCGAGTACCGACGGAACCACAAAGTGCTCAAATGTCCTCGCGCACCTCTTTCTGAGTTGAGCGTTGGGCGTTGGACGTTGGGCGTTGGACGTTTTCTTTCGTTTTCATAAGACCACCTCCGTTCCAACCCCCGCGTCCGTAAAAATCTCGAGCAACACCGAATGCGGGATTCGGCCGTCGACGAATTGCACTTTTTCCACGCCGCTCTCGATCGCTGTGACCGCGCTGTCCACTTTCGGAATCATGCCCGCATCCACGACGCCGGATTTTTTCAACGCCGGCACATCGGTGGTGCTTAAATGGGTCATCAATGATTGGGCGTCTTTCGGATCACGAAGCAGACCAGGCACGTCGCTCATAAAAACCAGCCGCCGCGCCTTGAGAGCGACCGCTGTTTTCGCCGCGGCGATGTCGGCGTTGCAATTATAGACCTTGCCGTCGTCACCGCGCGCCGTAGGGCTGATTACCGGCGTCACGCTGCGCCGGATGCATTCGCGCAACGGTTCCACATTTACATCGACCACCTCGCCGACGAATCCCAGGTCGACTGGCCGGCCGCTTTCATCCATGGGTAGAAATTTCCGGCAGCGAAAAATGTCTGTGCCGGCAAACCCGCGCGCTTTTCCACCGAAATCCTGAATCGTTTTCACAATTTCGGGATTAATTTCGCGCGACAACACGCGATCGACAACGTCGGCGCTTGCGGCATCTGTCACTCGATAGCCGCGCACGAACTGCGATTTCACGCCAGCTTCTTCCAGCGCGCGCGTGATTGCTTTGCCGCCGCCGTGCACGACGACGGGATTAATGCCGACTGCTTCGAGGAAGACGACGTCGCGCGCGACGCGATGCCGTTCCTCCATATCGGGCGAGTCCATGAAGCTGCCGCCATATTTCACGACGAAAATCTGGCTACGAAAACGCTGAATGTAAGGAAGCGCCTCGAGCAATGTCGCAGCTTTGGAAATGATCTCTTCCACGGCGGATCCTAGATTTGGAGGGCGCCGCGCTGTCGGCGCCCAAATATTTTGGGACACTGTAGAGGCAGCCGTATCGGCTGCGCTTCGTCGAATTTTGCAGGCGACACGCCTGCCGCTACAGATGCGCTGCTTTCAGTCTTCATTCTAACCTCCCAGCGTCTTTGGGTCGCTGACATCACCTTTGTTGAAAGCCACATAGTCTTCGGTGAGATCGCTCGCGTACATCGTGAACCCGGCGCCGCCGAGATGAAGATCGACGTGAAGATCGAACTCCGGTGCCGATGTGATTTCGGCGAGTCTTTTCAAGGCGACATTTGTCGGACGTCCGCGGCGAAATGCAAAAATAATTTTACGGCTGGCAGGCCTGGCGTAACCGACATCGACGACTGCCTCCCTGACGTGTGCTTTGGAATAGCCAAGCGCGCAAAGAATGCGACCCCAGTTTGGGTCTCCGCCACACCAACTTGTTCGCACGAGAGAGCTGTTGGCGATTGCGCGCGCAGCCAATTCAGCATCCCGCGCATTTCGCGCGCCTCGCACGATCAATCTGACGAAGCGTGAGACGCCTTCGCCATCGCGCACAATCATTTTCGCCAACTCCAGGCAAACGTGATTAAGAGCCTGTCTGAAATTGCGGATTGCGGATCGCGGATTGCAGGATTGCCCGCCAGCCCGTTGGCGAGCATGATCACCGAATCGTTCGTGCTCATGTCGCCATCCACCGTGATCCGATTGAAGCTTTGCGCGACAGCGGTTTCGAGCGCGCGTTTCAAAACTCCGGGTTCGATCCCGACGTCGCTGGTGATGAATGCAAGCATGGTGGCATGTTTTGTAGCCGCGGCCATTCCCGGCTGGATCATTCCTGCTCCCTTGCAAATCCCGCCGATCCTCACCGTCGATCCTCCAATTTCGAATTCGACGGCAATTTCTTTGCGCCGCGTGTCCGTGGTCATGATCGCCTCGGCAACCTGACGGGCGCTTCTGATCGAGCGCGCCAGCAACGGGGCGCACGTGCGAATCCCGCGCTCGACATTTCTCATCGGCATCGGCACGCCGATTCGGCCTGTGGAACAGACAAGCACCTCCTGCGCGCTGATTCTTCTGTAGCGGCGGTCTATGACCGCCGCTACAGAGGCGGCGGCGATTTGCGTCATTTTTTCTGCGTCGTGTAATCCCTGTTTCCCGGTGCAGGCATTGGCATTTCCCGAATTAACCACAATGGCTCGCGCGGATTTTTTTCCCGCGCGTTTGGCGCTGATCTTTACCGGAGCGGCGCATACCTGATTTGTTGTAAACATTCCCGCAACGGCTGCCGGAACCTCTGAAACGATCAACGCCAGATCATGCTTCTTGCCTTTCTCCGAACCTTTGCCCGTGCCGAGCTTTTTAATGTCGCAAAACACGGCAGCGGCGTTAAAGCCGCGTGGCGCGCAAATGGAGCCGGGGATTTGTTTGAAACGAGATTTGTTAGGCATACGATCTTATCCGGGTAGCGCACGCGTCTCGCGTGTTGGTTGCGGCGTCACGCCGCAACGCGCTTTTTTCGTCGACTTCCCTTTTGTCGAGGCTGCGCTTCCGTGATGGAAGTTCGCGACGGCGCGGACGCCGTCGCCAGCACGCGAGACGCGTGCGCCACCCAAACCATCTGTTACGCTCACAGCAGTCCGATCGTTTCGGGGAACCCGCACATTAAATTGAAACATTGGACAGCCTGGCCGCTCGCCCCCTTGATCACGTTGTCGATCGCGCTCATTAGAATGAGGCGCCCGGTACGCGGATCGGTCCGCCAGGCTATATCGATAAAATTGGTGCCGGCCACGTTCTTTGTGTCCGGCAACTGCTCGTTGCCCAGCAATCGCACAAAGGGCTCCTTGCCGTACGCGCTCTCGAACACGACCGCGGGATCCACCGCCACAACGTTGCCGCCGAACTCGGCATAAATGGTCGTAAGAATGCCGCGATTCACCGGCACCAGGTGCGGTGTGAATTGGATCGTTACTTTCTCCTCGGCCAGAAGCGAGAGCTCCTGTTCGATCTCGGATAAATGCCGGTGCTTGGGCACGCCGTACGGGCGAACGCTTTCGTTGCATTCGGCGAACAGATAATCGGCTTCCACTTTCCGGCCGGCGCCGGTCACCCCGCTCAAACTTGTGACCAAAATTCTGCTGCGGTCGATGGCCTTCCTGCGAATTAACGGCCGAAGCGGAATCAGAATACTTGTCGGATAACAACCAGGGCAGGCGATCAGCTTCGCGCTCTGGATTTGGTCCCGATAGATTTCCGGCAGTCCGTAAACGGCCTCGCCAAGCACGTCCGGCGCGGGATGATCGTGGCCGTAGAATTCCTTGTAAACCGCGGCATCGCGGAGTCGAAAATCGGCGCTCAGATCGATCACACGCGCGCCGAGTTGCAAGAGCGGCTTGGCAAACTCCGCCGCCAGTCCATGCGGCAAGGCGAGAAAAACGATCTCCGCGTCTTTCGCGAGCCGTTTTGGATCGGTGTCCGAAAAGCTGAGCGTTCTCGCTTTTTCAACGTGCGCGAAGCGTGGAAAAATTTGGGCGAGCGGTTTGCCGGCAAACTGCCGGGAAGTTGCGGCGACAAGATCGACCTGTGGGTGCGCCAAAAGCAGGCGCACCAGCTCTTCGCCGGCGTAACCGGACGCGCCGACGACTGCGACTCTGGTCAGCTGCTTCGTTGCCACAACGCGCAATGCGTATTCCGTCTCCGGGCAATTGCAATTGGAATTGTAGCCACGGCGCTCTGTCGCCGTGTTTTGCCAGAGAAGAGGAGCGCCTCGACAGAGCGAGGCGGCTATAGCTTCCGACGCTCATAGAGCGCCGCTACAACCGGATTGGACTTTCCGTGTTAGAAGACTAACGCTACGTTCAAAAATCTATGAACACACTTTATCTGGTTGGGATCGCGGTTCTTGCGGTCTTCGGTTTCGTTTTCGCGGTCGTTCTCTTCAACTTTTTCGGCATATGGCTGCGAGCCCGCATCGCCAACGCGCCGGTCGGTATCGGCAAAATGATCGGAATGCGGCTGCGGCGCGTGCCTGTGGGACTGATCGTCGATAATCGCATCACGGCGGTCAAAGCAGGGATCGACATTCCAAGCGACCCGCTTGAAGCACATTTTCTGGCCGGGGGCGACGTCGGCCATGTGATTCTTGCGCTGATTGCGGCCGACAAGGCCGGCATTTCACTCGATTTCAACCGGGCCTGCGCCATCGACCTTGCTACGAAAGGCACTGGCAAGACAGTTTTGGAAGCCGTCCGGACCAGCATCAACCCGAAGGTAATCGATGCGCCCAATCCCGCGATGGGACGCGCGACCATCGACGGCGTGGCTCAGGACGGTATCGGCGTTAAAGTTCGTGCCAGAGTCACCGTTCGCTCGCATCTCGATCGCTTTGTTGGCGGCGCGACCGAGGAAACAATCATCGCGCGAGTCGGCGAAGGAATTGTCAGCTCGATCGGTTCAGCGCCGAGTTACAAGGAGGTTCTGGAAAATCCCGATCGCATTTCGAAGACAGTGCTGGCCAAGGGACTCGACAGTGGGACGGCATTCGAGATTTTGTCGATCGACATCGCGGACGTGGATGTCGGCGATAACATCGGTGCGAAATTGCAGGCGGAACAGGCCGACGCGGACAAGCGAGTGGCGCAGGCGAAAGCGGAAGTGCGCCGCGCGGCCGCGGTGGCGGTGGAGCAGGAGATGCGCGCCAGGACTCAGGAGATGCGAGCGAAAGTGGTGGAGGCCGAAGCGCAGGTGCCGCAGGCAATGGCGGAAGCGTTCCGAGCCGGTCACCTCGGGATCATGGATTATTACCGAATGAAAAATGTGCAGGCCGACACGTCGATGCGCGACTCAATCGCGGGAACAGACAAACCGAGGCCGGAAGGAACGTGATTGGTTAAATCGTTACAATGTTACGTGGTTACACAGGTCAAAAAAGCAGCGATTCATCGTTGTAACGTTTGTAACTTTTTTAACTGAGGATATGGCAGCGATACACTTAGAGAATCTCCTTTTTATTCTGTTCATCGCGGTCGCGTTCTTTTTTCAATTGCTGACCAAAGCGGCGAGCAAAGCAAGCAAGGGTTCTGGCGAAACAAGGCCGAAATCATCTTCGCCTCCACCATCCCGGACCATTCCGCGGGCTCCGGTGGAGAGCGACGAGGACCGAATTCGAAAATTCCTGGAGGCGCTCGGGCAACCACCCACGTCGAGCCCACCTCCACCGGTCAGACAGCGACCGACGTATCAAAAGCCGGTGGTGCTTCCGCACGTTCCGCCATTTGCGTCGTCGCTTCCGCCGCTCACAACACATCCGCCCGATCTGCCGCCGGAAATAAAACTGCCCGGGCAAATCACGCCGATGCGCGAAGCCAAGGTTTTCACGCCGAGAGTGGCCGAGGCTCCCAAATTCGAGGTTCAGACAGGCGCCATTTTGCCGCCTGAAGCGCCGCCTGTCGTAAAAACCGCCGCGGAAGCCTACGCGATCGCGACTCAACCGGCCTCGACCGTCGATCAGACGCGCACGGATCTGGTTCGTTTGCTGAGATCGGGGTCGGGATTGCGCGACGCGATTATTTTGCGCGAGATTTTCGGTGAGCCACGAAGCCTGCAACCGCTCGACCTCGTTCGAAACATTTGAGGTTCGGCGCAAGCCTCGTATTCTTTCGCTCCTCCTGTTCCAAATGCCGGCGTGGCGGAACTGGCAGACGCGCTGGACTCAAAATCCAGTGATCGCAAGATCGTGTGGGTTCGAGCCCCTCCGCCGGCAGTCCGATGCCGGACTGGCGATTGCTCGCTTCGCTCGCGAACAATGTTGAGCGCGACCGGGAAAATTGTAGGGCAAGCGCTCCGCTTGCCAGTGTAATGGTCGGCAACCGATGCGCTTGCCCTACAAACAAAAATTCACGCCGCGGGCGTCACCGGCTCAAGCCCAAACAGCTTTTTGACCGATTCGCGCGAGAGAACGATCAGCGTGAAAACACCGAGGATCGTGCCGAACGGCATGAACAAACATTCGATGCATGCCATGACGAACGCGAACCGATAGCGTGTGCGTTTCGCAATCGTTCGGCCGGCAATCAGAATGCAGATGGCCATGGTCAGACCGAGTAGAAAAAAGAACAAACCGAATGCGACGAAGATCCAACCCAGGATCTCCGGCGGCGGTTCTCCAGTTTGCCTTGGATTTGGGTGTTGCGCTACCCAGACGAACACCGCGCCCATGCCGGTGTAGAGCAACGGGAAAAAAGAAAACAGCGCTGCTAAACCGGCAACAATGTAATGAAAGATAGAGAGTAACCGGAGATGTTCGGTGTCGGAGTTCATTCGTTAGGGGAGCGCACGCGCCACGTCCGGCAGCTGCCGGAGCGACCGAGCCCTCGCGATCGCGAACTTTATCTGCTGATGGTGGCTCATTTCGTCAAATAGAGAAAAACGTTTCGGCGAGGCGCCGAAACCAACACGCGAGACGCGTGTGCTCCCCAGACGAGGAAGAGAAAGAGTTGCGATCATGACGTGATATAGCCTTCTTCGCCATGCTCGTTGATGTCGAGACCCTGCCGCTCGACTTCCGGCGCGATGCGTAAACCGATGGCGGCTTTGACCACTCCGCCAATGATGGCAGTGCCAACAACCGCCATCAAGATCGTGATCCCGATGGCTTTCAATTGCTCGAGCCACAGCATGTGGCCGATGATTCGGGCCAGGCCATTTTGCGTTGCCGCGCTCGCGGAGAGATTCGGGTTTATGTGCGCGGTTGCGAGCACGCCGGTGAGAAACGCGCCCAGCGTTCCGCCGACGGCGTGCACGCCGAACGTATCGAGCGCGTCGTCGTAGTGGAACCACGATTTCAATTTCGTGCAGGCAAAGAACGGGATGATCCCGGCGGCGACGCCGATGATGATCGCGCCCGTCGGATCGACGTATCCGCAGGCCGGCGTGATCACGACCAAGCCAGCCACTGCACCGGAGCAAAATCCGAGCACGCTCGGTCTGCCACGCAGCGCGTATTCGAGCATTGCCCATGTGAACGACGCAACGGCGGTGGCGAGGGTGGTGGTGGTGAACGCATTTGCCGCGATGCCATCCGCGCCGAGTGCGCTGCCCGCGTTGAAACCGTACCAGCCGACCCAGAGCATTCCGGCGCCGACCATGCAAAGCACCATGCTGTGCGGCGCCATGGTTTCCTTGCGAAAACCAAGGCGCGGTCCGAGCAAAAGGCAAAGGACAAGGGCCGACCAGCCGGAGGACATGTGCACCACAGTGCCGCCGGCGAAATCGATGGCGGTAATCTTCGCGGCCGGATTCCAAACGCCGTTCATGAATCCGTCGATGCCCCAGACCATGTGGGCGAGGGGAAAATAAACAGCGAACATCCAGATGGCGACGAAGACGAGCACGGCGCCGAATCGCATGCGTTCGGCGACCGCGCCGATGATTAACGCCGGGGTGATAATCGCGAACATGAGTTGATACATCGAGAAAACGTTCTGCGAGACCCAGTAGGAATAATCGCCGTTCGGTTGAGAATCGACGCCGCGCAGAAAGGCGAACTTCAGTCCGCCAAGGAACGGCGAGCCGCGGGAGAAGACCAATGAATAGCCGACCGCCCACCACAGGATCGCGACCATTCCCGCGATGCCGAGGCATTGGGCCAGCACCGACAATACATTTTTTTGCCTAACGAGTCCGCCATAGAAAAGAGCGAGCCCGGGCAAAGTCATGAAAAGGACGAGCGCGGTCGCCGTCATCATCCAGGCGTTGTGACCGGGGCCCGGGCCGGAGATGTTCGAGGTAACCTGCGCATTTGATGCGTCGGCGCCCCGAGCGGAATTGTTCATATAGGCCTCGAGATCGGTCACGCGCTGCTCCAGAGACGGCGAGGGAGAAACGGTTTGTGCGAGTGCGACGTGAGCGAAGAAGAAAAGAGCGGTAAAAACAAAAACGCGAGCGAATGTGTCGATCTTCACGCGCAGCGTTATAGAACGGTGCAGCGAACATCGACAAGGAAAACTCTGGCGACATCCCAATTGCCCAGGGCGCTATGCCGCGAGCAGAAGCGATCGGGGAAGCACCGGCGCTGGAAAGGAGTTTGTGCTTTTACCATTTTTGACGCGAGCTAAACTCGGCGGCGTGAGTAGCGAACCCTCCGTCAACGGGCTGGACGTGACGTTGCGCGAGTTTACCAGTGGCCAAAAGCTTTTTAGCCGCTATCGACTGGTCAAAACGCTCGGCCGCGGCGGCATGGGAATTGTGTGGCTGGCGTGTGATGAAGAGCTGGAGCGCGACGTGGCCTTGAAATTTCTGCCGGAGCTGATCGTTCACGATCGCGCGGTGCTAGGCGATTTGAAGCGCGAGACGAGGCGGAGCCTGGAGCTCACTCACAAAAACATCGTACGCATCTACGATTTTATTCACGATGAAGCGTCCGGCTGCATCTCCATGGAGTACGTGGACGGGGACACGCTTTCCAATTTGCGCGCCGACAAACCGCTCAAGATCTTCGAGCCTGACGAGTTGGGGGACTGGGTCAGCCAGCTTTGTGACGCGCTCGATTACGCGCACAATCACGCCCGCATCGTTCACCGCGATCTTAAGCCTGCGAATCTGATGGTGAACCAGCGCGGCGATCTCAAGGTCGCGGACTTCGGGATCGCGCGCAGCCTGAGCGACTCGGTGAGCAAGTTGACCATGCAGCACGGCAAGAGCGGAACGCTGGTTTACATGAGTCCGCAGCAACTCGAAGGCGAGCGCGGCAGTCATCTCGACGATATCTACTCCGTCGGCGCCAGCCTCTACGAATTGATCACCAGCAAGCCGCCGTTTTATTCCGGTAATGTCGATCGCCAGATTCGCGAAAAGGTTCCGCCACCGATGACCGAGCGACGCAAGGAACTCGAGATCAACGGCGGGTCGGTTGACCAGTCGTGGGAAAAAGTGGTGGCGGAATGTTTGTCAAAAGATCCAACCCGCCGTCCGCAATCGGTCGCCGAGATTGCGCAGCGTCTGGAGGTGCCATCGCCGAAAACGCGTCGGGCTCAACAAGCAGTGACTCAGGAATCGAAGCGGACCGGTCTTGTCGTTGCAATCGCGGGGCTACTCTGCGTTGCCGCAATCGGCGGGTGGTATTTCGGAATCCACAAGCGGGCAAAGCAAGCACCCGCGCCCGAATTGGCGACATCGATAGAGAGCGCCACCGAGGGTTTTGGCGGTGTGATGCTGGATACTTCACCCAGCGGCGCAACCGTGGCGCTGGGCGGAGTGGATGCCGGCAAGAGTCCGGTGACATTCAAAAAGATCCGCGCGGGCAAATATCCGCTGAGAATTTCACTCGATGGTTACGAGCCGCTGGAAAAAGAGGTGGAGATCAGACGAGATCAGTTTGTCGACATGGGAACGCTCGCTCTTCAGCGCAGCGGCGCCAGGGTTGAACTGACCAGCACACCGCCGGGGACGCGAGTTTTCGAAAGCGGAAAACTGATCGGGACGACGCCGTTTCAGGGCCAGATGCCGTCTGGCCACGCTACGTTCCTTTTCACAAAGGAAGGTTATCTTCCCACCCAGCTGAAAACGGAGCTGACGCCCAAGGAATTGTTCAAAACCAAGGTGACAATGATCAAACCTGCTCCGGCCTACCATGGAATAATCCATGCGCTCGGCGAACCGGACCGGCCGCTCACGGTGAAACTCGGTTCCGATGTTCGATCCGGCACGATGACTTACGTCAGCCATCATGGAGATTTTGTTGTGAAATTCTCGGGTGTCTGGGAGGGGGGAATCCTGCACGCCGTGACCGGCGATGTGGTTTCGCAGCCCGCCGGAATTCGATGGACGCCTGAGTCGTTCACTTTGCGCTTCGGCGAAGGTGGCAGGAACGGGTCGTACGAGTGCAAGGCGGACAAGAAAACGTACTTCGCTGACTTAACAGCGCCATGATTGACGTCGGCGCATGAACCGATCGACTTATGTTCTGCTGGTCGCGTTGCTGCTCATTGTGACGACCCACAAGTTGCCCGCACCGGTTTCGGAGATTGAGACGCCAGCGCCCGCGCATGAGCGCCAAGCGAAGGCGAAGAAAGCGTCTTCGAAACCAAAATCTGCCGAGTCGGAAGCGAAAGCCAAGTCCATACAGAAGCCATCCGCAACGCCGGTTCGCCCGAAGTTCGCGGGAGTGTGGACGGGCACGATAGAATCGAAAAACCCCTTGGTCGGTGTCGGATTACATCCGGCCACGTTTGTTGTTAATGGCGCTGAGAATTATGTGAAGGAAACAGGACCGGTGGGCACTTTCACCCATCCAGCGAGCGTGAACGGCAACATACTGACATTCACGACTGGCGTTTTTCGAGAAATCACCGTTACGATGACGCTGATGGGCAATGGGCGCACGGGACAAGTAAATGTGAACGACAGGATTTGGGGCACTTGCTCGGGAACGATGAAGAAACAGGATTAGAGACCTGTGCATGCTACGTCCCGAACGATACAGTCCTTGGTTGCCACACAATCCATTCGGCGCGTACGCCAAGATGTTGCTGGACGTGCAAGAGCATCGGTCCGGCAGCAAGCTCACGGACCCGAGTTCCGGCCCGCTTTTCGTAGTTCCATAAGGTGAAAATGCCATTGCGTATTAGCTTTGTCGTTCTTCTGCTTGTCGCCAGCGGGCAACGTCTGCCCGCGCCGATTACTGAGGTTGCAACGCCGACGCCTTCCCCGCAGGAGTCGCCCGGTCCGCAATTGAGACCTGGCGAAAAATGGAAGCCTGAAGCGGAGCAAGGAAAGCAGTCCGGCGCGAAAGAGAGTCCCGCGACGATCCCACATCCCCAAACAGCCGCGCGTTTTACTGGAACATGGAGCGGAAAAATTACGTTTGGGACGTCCGGCGTAGTGGAGTTGACTCTGATCGTGAACTCCAGTGCCACTTCGCTGATCCAAAAATCAAAAGCGTCTGGGGAGCACTCCCACGCGACCAACTACACCGGCAGCACGCTTTCGTGGAAAGGAGGGCGCAACGATGGATTCTCTTTTACGCTGGCTCCGAATGCGGACGGACAAACGGCGGCGGTCACATCAAAGCCAAAGTCCGGGCCCATGAGCACCGCCACTTTCAAACGGGTCCATCCCGGGCAGGCTCCAGCGAAGTCCGGGACGCCCCGTAAGCGAAAACTGCATCCCGGCACAAAAACCAGACGGCATTCAGGTCAGTAACCAACTTCGACTTCGATGAAGCGACTCAACGGTGTTTTCAAAACAAATCTTTGTTCTTTGACCCTAAAAGATTGCTAGGGGGCTAGCAGCTGAAGAACTCGTGCTTGCCTTCGAAGCCTTTGAGTTCGTGAGCGCCGGCGGGCTCTGTTTTGGTCAGTTTGCCGAGTTTCGATTTGCCGGCGGCGCTGGTTAGCATTGGAATGCCTAACGAACCGGCCAGTTTTTCCATGCGGAAAACGAAATTGACGTCCTTGCCCATCAAGCTTTCCTCGCCCATCGACGGCACTCCGCCGATGGCCACCAGTCCGTAATGCAACGCGATCCGAAAGCGCGGCGTGTCACGTGCTTGCGCCTGCTTCAGTTGCTCGAGGGTCGCCGCGACGTTTTTGGTCGCGTTTTCATCCTCGCGCCAGTAAGCGAAGAAACCGTCGCCCAGGTATTTGTCGATCATCCCCTGGTTTTGCTCGATGGTTTCCTTGCAATCGGCCACCCAGCCACCGATCAGCGCCGCCAGCTTATCGCTGGTTAGACTTCGGCTCAGCGGGGTGAAATTTTCGATGTCCGCTACCAATAACCAGCAGGGGACGTTTTCAATTTCCCGAATTGTCCGCTCGGCGAAGGTCGACCGGAAATTCTCAGAGATCTCCGTCGGCTGGCGAAATACGAAAGCAGTGTCGCCAATCGCGATTTGGTCCTGGTCGCAAAGCTGCACCGGCTGATGCACGCGCCGCTTGTTCAAAAAAGTGCCGTTGCTGCTTCCCAGATCGATCAGCCAAAATTCGCCGACGTTCTGTACGTTGATAATGGCGTGCCGGCGTGAAATTTTTGGGGAATCGAGAAGGAGGGAATTCTTGGCGGACCGGCCAATCGACAGGTCCCCCTGAATTGGAATTCGTTTGCCGCCTGCTTCGAGCCACGCGCTCTCTCCGCCACCGGATTCGGCATCGGGCGGCTGGTTTTCAATCACATCGCGCTTGCGCTCGTCTGCAGCCATCGCGCCATCTTAAAGGTCGAAGCGAGAACGGCGCAAGCACCACATTGCGATTCAGGGAGAAGCAAAACCAGCAGTCAGCCGGAGGGGGGCAGGCAGGACTCCGCCGAGCGGCGCTTTCGCCCCCGGAAGTTTTCGGGGTTGGCCGAGATCCGGTTAAGGAGCCCGGCGGAGTCTCTCCCTGTCCAAGAGATCGTCAATCGCTATGTGGAGACAGTGTCAACTGACTGAACTGTTTCATCGTTACGACGGCCGTTCCCGTCAACGCCGGAATCATTGCCTTCGTTGGTACCGTGCGGGGAGATGGCCGCCGGCAAATCGTGCTGCTGCAATTTTTCGTAGCGCTGGCGCACGTCGGGCGGGACTTTATCCAAATCTTCTTTTGTCTCGACCGGTCCGCTGAACAAAAGCAAACCCTGCGGGTCTTTCGCCGTCAGCACTTTCTTGCCGTCGATCTTCTCAATTCGCAGCTCGCCCTTGTCGTCCGAGTAAACGATCTGCGCTTTGCCGATGTCGATTCTGGTCGTTTTCAATCCATTCTCGTCGTTGCGCGTAACCAAGATTCTTCCTTCGCGGCGTGCTTCCTCGGCAGCGCGCATGGCTTGCTCCTGCGCTCGCATTGCTTCTTCGCGCGCCTTCATGACCGCGTCGCGGATCATTCCCCGGTTTTGGTCTCCAAGTCTTTCCTTCAGGTCCTGCATCCGCTCTTTTAGATCGCCCATATCAAAACCGCCAAAGTCAAAATGAGAATGCTGATGGCGACCCGGGCCGAAGTCGGGCCGCTGCGGCATATCCCTTTTTCCTAGTTTGACCGCGACTTTCTCTTCCTTCCCTTTGCGCAACAGGGTGAAGGTAACGCTTGTTCCTTCGGAATAACTGCGCACCAGTTTGGCCAGTTGATCCGGCTCGGTCAGGATCTGGTCGTTCAACATTTTGAGAATGTCATTTTGCTTGATCCCGGCAGCGGCTGCCGGACCATCCGGGGCGACATAATCGACCACCAGACCAAAGCCCTTGGGCAAACCGAGTTGCTCGCTCACCACGCTTGGGACTTCGGATGTTTCCACGCCGAGAAACGTTACCGGCACCATTGGCATTTTTTCATGCGGCCCGCCCGGCGGATGACGCGGAACTGGCGGATTCGGAGCGGCAGACGGATTGGGTACGGCCTGCGCAAATCCCGTGAGTGGCAGGAGCGCAATGGCGGCGATGGTTGTGATCAGTTTTGTTTTCATAATGTTTTCTCAGCTTGTAGGGCGGGCGCTCCGCCTGCCGTCTGTTCTCCCGGCAAGCGACGCGCTTGCCCTACAATTGTTCCGTAGCTAACAAAATTCGTGTTGTTGTTCATTGGCCTGGGGCGCGGACGAGAGAGATTTCCTCGGCTGGATAAGAGACGCGAAGCGATGCGCCGGTTGCGGGATTGCGCCACTGCACGGTCTCCTGTTTTTGCGATCGGAACCGGCGCATCGGGCGATCCGAGCCCACTGGGAAACGCAGCCCTTCGTCGCGCGTATTATAAACAACTTCGGTAAGGGTGGTCGGAACAAACTCGCCGGAGGATGCGACCGGCAATCTGGTAGCGAGCGCTGGTGAAATCGTGGCGATGCTGGGAGCTTTTTTTGGAGAGCGATCGATATCGACACGCGCGTAGATCAGGAGAGCTGCAGCGGCCGCAGCGGCTGCGAGGCCGAGCGGTATTTTGTAGGGCGTTTCTGTGAAACGCCGCACCCACGCCCATCTGCGGCCGGCGTCCGCCGCGGCGGACGCCCTGCAATTTGCCAGCTCGGTGAGCGTGCGGTCGATTCTCGCCACCAAATCCTCAGACGGAGTGACGGGCCGCAGATTTCGCAACCGGTTTTCGAGGTCAGAAAAGTCGTTCATTGTGGAGGGGGTCTCTTCTCAAGGCGGCAAGCGCATAGCGATAGCGCGACGCGGCGGTGTTTTGCGAAATGCCAAGCGCGCTTCCGATTTCGGCGAAAGTGAGATCGTTCCAAATTTTCATGACCAGCACTTCGCGTTGTTCGTGAGGCAGACCATCCACCGCCGCTGCCAAAGCTTGTTGCGATTCATCTTCGATTGCAAATTTCGGTTGGACCGACGATTCGGTTTCGGCAACGGCATTGGATTCGCGGCGCGCGCGGCGGCTTTCGCGACGCAAAAAGTCGAGCGCGATGGAGCGAACGGCTGCGTAGAGGAGGCGCACGATTGTCCAGGTTGTGATTACGCTTCCAGAAGCGAACGAACGCTTCCTGGACGACATCTTCCGCATCGGCCTTGGAAGGCATCCATTGGCGGGCAAAGAGGAGCAGACCAGGAGCGAGTTGGGAAAAACGGACCTTCCAATCTTCATCAATGGCGACATTCTCCATGACCTGTTCACGGTCTTTTATAATCAAGACGCCGCCAACTGATGATTTTGTCTAGAGAAGCCCGAAGTTTTTTGCGCGGGAACGTGGGTGTGGTTCGTGCCCGACGCTGGGATACGAAAGCTCCGGGGAGCGCACGCGCCCTCCCCGGATTTTGAGGAAGAGGTCGCGGGCTTTTAGCCTCCGACTGCATCGCGCTGGCGCCTACTGCCCTTAAAACTTCGGATTTTTCTTGCCGCACGGGAGGTCGAGTGACAAAACGGCCTCTATGAACTGGTTAGCTATTTTTTGCGCAGCACTCGCTTACTGGGTCCTCGGTTTTATCTGGTATTCGGTTTTCGGGAAGATCTGGAAAAGCGGTCTTGAACAGCGTGGCCTTAGATTGGAACGAGGCGGTATGGCCCCGAAGATGGTCGGCAGTTTTATCGCCAACTTTGTGGCGGCCGTGATCATGGCCCACCTGGTACAGCGAATTGGAACAGCGGAGATCGTCCATGGTTTGCGGCTCGGCGCAGGCATGGGCGTCGGTTTTTCCGCCACCGCGCTGACGATCCAGTATATCTGGGAATCGAGACCGTTTAGCGTCTGGCTGATCGACGCGGGCCATCATTTTTTTGGCTGCATCCTGCTTGGCGTGATTCTTTCGGTCTGGCATTAGACCGCGTTTGTCATTCCGAACGACAGATGGGAATTTCGCGCAGGTCGGCGCGATTCTACGCTAGATTGCGTGATCCAATCTTCGGGTGAGAGGTCCCTCGTTTCACTCGGGATGACAGCGTGAGCATGCCGCCATCTTGGCGGAAACGTTCCCAGGCGTTCTATTTCGGCTTGAGAGATGGAAGCGCCCGGAGGATCAGATTGCCTAACCAGTACGGGTTTACCACGCCCTGGCGATACGCTTCCAGCGCTTCGACGGAAGAATTCACGTGCAGGTTGCTGTAGGAACCGTCGGCGTTCTCCCAGCGCTCGTGCCAGTAAACTGCCGCTTTGATCCGGGGATAACGCGTGCGGAAAAGCTCGAAACCCTGCCTGATCCATTGGGCCTTGTTACCCGAGTTCGGAAACTCGCCCACGCCCCATTCCGCGATCATGATCGGCTTGTGCGGATCAAGCCGGGACATCTCCTGGTACGGCCAATCAATCAGCGCCGGAATGTTCGCCCACGGTTCGTCATCGAATTGCTTGCCGTAAACACTTAGTCCGAGCCAGTCGACGTACTCCGGCCCCGGGTAATAAGCCGGCGCGAAGTTCCAGGTATTGTAGGGATAGGAATAGTTATTGGTGTGAAACATCCATTTGATGTTGGTGGCGTCACGGGCGCGAACGCGATCGACCACGTGCCTGTACGCGGCTTTGAAGCGTTCCGGGCCTTCCCATCTGTTAGGCTGTCCGTCGACCGGCTTGTTGCCGCCGTAGTAAATGCCCGACCACGGAAACCAGTCGCCGTTCATCTCATTAGCGAATACAACAACCATCGGCTTGCCGAATGCCTTCGCCGCGTCAGCCCACCGGTCGATGTAGTTGTCCCAGTCGCCGGCGATGATTTTATCGAGACTAAACCGGTCGGGACCTTTGTGCTGTTCGTAGGGCTTGTCCCATGGCGACCAGAAAACCAGCGGCATCGACCCGTGATCCCAAATCACGTTTAAGCTTCGCGTGGGAAAATCCTGTTCGCCCCAGTAGCTGGAGGAGGCAATGATCGCCTGATGCTTGCCGACCATCGTCTCGAAGTCCTCGATGGTTTCAAGTGTCACGTCCTCTTCTTCTTCGCCGAAATCGATGAAGGCTCCGGTGTATGCGCCGTGGCTCGGAATAACCACTTCCACGGGCGCGTTTGGATTCAGCGGCGCAGTCGCCGCGCGTTTGTGGCACCCCGCGAGCGCGAAAGTCGATGCAATCGTTAGAAACGAAACTGCAGCAATTCCACGGGCGCGCATTCGGTCGGGAAAGTCTCTGCAAAGCCGGCAACTGTCTAGGAGACTGTTTCTTTCATTTCTCGCCGCACGGATTTGTGATTCGCTCGAAATGTTGTTATGCCCGAGACCTCAAGAACGCTGATCGCCATTGGCTTTTTCCAACTGTTTGCGACCGCCATGCTGATCGGATCGGGCGAACCAAAAGATCTGCAAAGTTCGTTTGTTGTGTCTGCAGTCGTAGCTGCCGAGCATCCGGTGAATCGCTGTTTGCCGGCAGAAACGCTCGGAGCTGGAGTGGACGGCCATGAGCGAGGCGAATGTGCGCAGATGCTTTCAAACAAAAGCATTGCCGAAATGCTTTCCGCCGGACTGGGGCCTTTGACATATCGGCTGCGCACGGAGCTGGCAGGCGAGGTATGGCACTGGAATCCTCATGGCAGCTGGAGCGACGGCGCTCACCACTGCGGATACTGGACATCGGATGACGTTGCCGCGAGTCCGATCGAGGTTTCATACGGTTATCGTTTGCCGCGGCGCGGGAACACGATCGATCAGGCAAACGACGATAACTATTCGCGCATCGACGATGGCGACAAAAATTCCTTCTGGAAAAGCAACCCATACCTCGATTCTTCGTTTACGGGAGAATCGGAGCAGGCCCATCCGCAGTGGGTGGTGATCGATTTAGGTGCGGCCAAGCCGGTTGATTCGGTCCGAATTCATTGGGGCGCGCCGTACGCGCGGCAATATGAAATCGAATATTGGACGGGGAACGACCCGATGCATTTGCACATCGATCGCCCGGATGAATGGCGCGCCTTTTCCCAAGGGACAATCAGCCACGGCGTGGGCGGAGACGAGTGCGTTCGACTCGGCGACCGGCCGATTTCAGTCCAGTTCGTACGGATCGTCATGAATGGCAGTTCGCGCACGGCGATTGGGACGTCGCAGGATGTTCGCGACCGGCTTGGTTTTGCCATTCGCGAGATCGATGTCGGTACCGTTGACGGTGAGGGCCATTTTCACGACGAAGTCCGTCACGCGTCGGACAGACACAAACAGTCGGTCGTCTACGTTTCGTCAACGGATCCCTGGCATCGGGCAACAGACATGGACGAACGAATCGAACAGCCCGGCTTGGATTTTGTTTTGAAAAGCAAATTGACCAATCGGATGCCGGTCCTTGTGCCGGTCGGTGTTTTGTACGACACGCCCGATAACGCGGCTGCTGAGATTAAATATCTGCTACGGCGAGGATATGCTTTGGAAGGCGTCGAGCTCGGTGAGGAACCTGACGGGCAATGGGTTTCCCCGGAAGATTACGCGGCGCTGTATGCCGAGGTGGCCCACCGGCTCCGGCCGTTGGATGCGCGGTTGAAACTGGGAGGCCCGAGTCTCCAGAATTTCCAATCCCATCTGCTCACGTGGCGGGACGCTTCCGGCAACCGCTCGTGGATGAACCGGTTTCTGGCTTACATTCACGCCCAAGGCTGCCCATTCCAGTTTTTCTCATTCGAATATTATCCCTTTGACGATGTTTGTGCGGATGCGGCGGCGCAGTTGTTGCAAGTTCCAACGCGCCTTGCCGAGATGATGTCCGATTTGCACGAGGACGGTGTCCCTTCTCAGATACCGTGGTTCATGACGGAATACGGTTACTCGGTTTTTGCGGGACGTCCTGAAGTGGACATGGAAGGGGCTCTTTTCAATGCGGATGCAGTCGGCTCGTTTCTTACGCTCGGCGGCAGCAGAGCTTATTTGTACGGCTACGAACCGAATTATCTATTGGACGAGTTGAAGTGTTCCTGGGGCAACCTCATGATGCTCCAGTTAAATGGAAAGAGCGACCGACCGAACCGCCTGGCGAGTTACTATGGCGCGCAACTGGTCGCCGAAGAATGGATGCAACCGGCGCGTGAATTGCACGAAATATACCGGGTTGACGTTGAGGGAAGCGACGCCGCGCTTCCACAGGCGGTCAGCGTTTATGCCCTGCGGCGGCCCGACAGTCACTGGGCGATCCTTGCGATCAACAAGGACCCTGTACGGTCGGCGCAACTGCATTTGAGATTCAAATTGTCTGGCGCGCAGCCATCGGTTTCGCTCGCGGGCAAAGTCGATGCCTTTCAATTTTGCCGCCGACAATACGTCTGGTGCGATGACGGAGAGAATGGACATCCGATACGAAGCGAACCCCCAGCGCATTCACTGCGTCCGGCTTCGGCGTCTTACGAGTTACCGCCTTACTCCCTCACTGTTTTGCGCGGAAAACTGCCGGGATCTTCGCCGCGTCACGCGCGCACCGGGACCGATGCAGTGCGCTCTAATTTACCCCAGCTTACCCACGCTCCTTTGACCCCGAGAAGGACAGCTTTCCAGATGCAGTAGCTGAGCATCGGGCGGTAAATCAGGCGCATCGGCAAAATTCGCCATGCGCGGCTGATCGGTTCGCGTTCAAGAATGCAGGCAAGCGTGGCGAGAAACACGTCCATCGCCAAAAACGTGATGACGAATGGGAGCACGGCGCGCCAAATGCCGAACGGAAGCGACGCGAGGAGAAACAAATCCACCATTGGTGTCACGGCGACGAGAATGATTTGGAAAAACCAGACGCTGGGCAAACTGAACCAGCCCAGCGCGCGATAATTCCAGTTGAAGACCATGTCGCGATGTTTCCAAAGACATTGCAGAGTGCCGTAGGCCCAGCGGAATCGTTGGCGCGCCAGCGTGCGCACGGTTTCCGGAGCCTCTGTCCACGCAACTGCTTCCGGCACGTAAACGATCCGTTGTCGATCCTTATGCAACGCCAGGGTCAAGTCGGTATCTTCGGCAAGCGTTTCCAAGCTCAGCCCGCCGGTCTGATCGATTGCGCTTTTGCGGATCGCACTGATCGCCCCGGGCACCACAGTGATGCAATTCCATCGTGTGTACGCGCGCCGGTCGAGATTGAAGCCGCAGGTGTATTCGAGCGCCTGACAGCGAGCGATGAAACTCCTCAGATTACCAACTTTGGCGTGACCCGAGACCGCGCCGACGGTGGGGTCAGCGAGCGGTTCGAGCAACCGCGAAATCGTATCCCGCTGAAAATGCGTGTCGGCATCGATAAAAACGACAACACCGTGGCGCACGGCCGCGAGCGCGCGCTGCAGGGCGCGCGCTTTTCCGCGGTTCTCCTGTTGCAGGAAACGAACGCGCGAGTCCGCGTCCGCGACGCGCTGAACTTCTTCGGCAGTGTTGTCGGCAGAGCCGTCATCGACAACGATCACTTCGAGTTCGCCTCTGTAGTCCGTGTCGAGCAGTGACCGCAGAGTGCCGGCAATCACTTTTCCTTCGTTATAAGCGGCCATCACCACGCTCGCGGGTTCGGCGAAATCGGCTCTCGGCGAACGACGGAAACGATACGCCAGCCAGACAACAACCAGCGTCCGCACCACCACCAGGGCCGTCGCCACGATCATGAACGCCCACAAAAATTCCTCCAGCGCATGCAAAATTCGAAACCCGGTGCCGCTGACAAAGCGATTGAGAGAACGGGCATTGCCTTGGAGTGGCGGCATGACTTCGTCGCGCGTCAGCCCAAGCAGAGTGCTCAACGGCACAATCGTGTCCCCACGCGTGTGCAGCCAATCAAGAATCTTTGGCAGGGCGGCGACAGTTTGCGACCGGTCGCCTCCAGCGTCGTGCAGCAAAATAATGTTCCCGTCCCGACGTTGCTGCTTTATCCGCCGGAGGATGATGTCGGCGCCGGGCTTGGCCCAGTCCTGCGGATCGATGTTCTCGAGGACGCAGAGGTAATTGAGGTCCTGCGCAATTTTCAGCGGCACGAGCTCGCTCATTTGCGATGGGCTTGTATCCGCTCCATACGGCGGACGAAATAGGGTGGTGGAGCGACCGGTAATTGTTTGGATCAAAAGCTGCGTCGCGTTCAATTCCAGTCGCACATGCTCCGGCCAGCACAGCGCCAGGTTCGGATGATAGTAAGTATGGTTCCCGATCTCGTGGCCTTCGTCGACGATGCGCTTGACCAGGCCGGGATAGCGCTCGGCATTCACGCCCACGAGAAAAAAAGTGGCCTTCACATGAGCCGCCTTCAAAATATCGAGAACCTGCGGCGTCCATTGCAAGCTCGGACCGTCGTCGAATGTGATCGCGACCTCATGCTCGCTCCCTGCGCCCTGATGATACAGGGTGGGAAACTCAGGGAACTTCGTGTAATTGGCGGTCAGATATCCGGCGGTATCGACAGCCAGATGGCGCATCCCGTCCGACCGGCTTTCATCGACGGTAACAATTTCTCCATCCCCGACATCCGTAATGGTCTCGGTGCCTTGAAGGACCTCGAGTGCTTTTCGTGTGCTGGCGTTAATCTTGAAATCGTGCGGCACGTTCAGCGCGTCCCAGATCGCCGTGTCTTCGGTGCCGAGCCGGTAGATCGCAAATCCGCCGGCCTTTTCGTCGCGAACTTCGCGCAGTTGATTCAGAAAGGTGATGACGTCGAGAAACGAGACTGTGTGCACCTTGTCACCGTCCTGGTAATCAAACGTCGGATTGTAATCGGGCGCCGCGACTGACACCGAACCGACCTCGGCGCTGCTGGCCCGGCTCATCGCTTCCGGAAAACTGATCAACTCGGCTTTTTTTGCTCCCTCCGTCCAGTCATAACCGTACTCGCCCAGAGCGATGATCCATTGTTTGGGGTCGGTGTCCTCCAGCAGAACGTGCATCCAGCCTTCGAACCAGGAACGCGATCCGAGCGGTCCAGGAGAGTCGTTATCGGAGGTCTCGTCGAAAAGCATCGCCACGAAGCGGTCGACATTGTCGGACAAATCGTCGAAGTCGATGTAGTTCAACTCCTCTCCCGGTTCGACACAGAGCCACAATTGTTTCCCGTCGGCGTGCAGCGCGTCTGCAAATTTATCGATGAACGCGGTGATATCTTTTTTGTAGCTCGGATCGATCTGTTCCCAATCGACCACTACGCCGGCTGCCTTCGCGTCGCGCAGGACCGAAAGCACTTTGTTGATGAAACGTTCCTGGCGGTCCGCCGGACCATGCGCAAGATTTTCGACCGCCTCCGGTTGCCAGGTGTCGCCGACAAGATTCGTGAGGAGGGGCATCAGTGCGATCCCCTTGCTGGCGGCAAATTTCGGAAGACGATTATCGGCGTCGATTTGCAAATCGCCCAGGCCATTGACCACTGCCATCCATTCGGGACAAACGTGCGTGATCTGTGCCGCGTGTTGCTCGAGCGACGAATAACTGTACGGATCGCCGTTTGTGTAAAACGCCAGCCGCACCTCGTTGTTCGGCATTTTTCGACGAGGTTTCGCGGGCGTAGCTGTCGCTTGTCCGGTAAGTTTCCTGGCAGCCTGGCGCGCGGCTGCAAATTTTCGCCACAGCAACGAAGCCGGTGAAACCGCTGCCTGCCCGGCCGGGTTCGCCTTTTGCAGAGATTTCAGCTGCCCTTTCAACTGGCGCAACGAAAACGGCACGCGCAATTTCGGCGCCACAAAGAGCGTTTGCACGAAGAGCACCGTCCCCAGGAAGGCGAGCACGCTCAGAATGAGCAAGGCCAGCCGCAGCCGGGGCCAGCGTTTGCCGGCCGGGTCGGAAAAGACGAAGGGCGTCAGCCCGTCTGGAGGAACCTCAGGCATGGAAGCCGCCTACCATCGTTCAAGCGCGGCAAGAAGAAAATCCCATTCTTTCGGCCTTTGTTCTCCTCTTAATCCTGCTCGTGCTCATGATCTTGATCGTCGTTCCAGTACAATGTCCGAGCATTGGACGTGGAATGCTGGGACTTAATCAAATAGGACGAGATTTATCCGGATCGATGGATGCGACGGTCGTAGACCGCCGCTACAGAAGAGTACGCGCGAGGTCGCCCGCCTTCTTTCGCACCAATTCCGCTGCGTGCTTTATCTGCTCCTGCTTGCTCATTCCCGAATCTGAGAGCGCATACACGCCATCGAAAAGGCCGCGAACTTCCCGGTCCTCGGTGGCACGGCCCACGATTGCCATGACGCGCTTATCAAGTTTCCGAGCAAGCTGCGCCACGCCCGCCGGCGTTTTTCCCTCCAAAGTCTGTCGATCCAGGCTTCCTTCGCCCGTGATGACCACGTCGGCGCTTTTCACTTTCGATTCGAAGTCGATCGATTTAGCGATCACGTTAAAACCGGGACGAATTTTGGCGCCGCAAAAACTCATCAGCCCGAATCCGAGCCCGCCGGCGGCTCCGGCGCCTGGCTCGTTGCGATAATCGATCCCAAATTCCTTTGTGACGACGTCCGCCAGTTTCGTGAGCGCGGCTTCCAATACATCGATCGTGGCATTCGTTACGCCTTTTTGCGGACCGTACACTCGCGTTGCGCCATTCTCTCCGAGCAACGGATTACGTACATCAACCGCGGCGACGATTTTCGGCAGTGATGGATGGATTACGCCTAACGGGTTGCCCTCACCTTCATCTTCTCCCGGGCCCACTCCTTTTGCCCTCACTGGTTCGGCGGTTGCCGAATCCGTCTCTCCCGTTGGGAGAGAGGGGAGAGGAGGGGCAGCCTTTCGTCCCGCAGACGTGGGACTACGGCCCGGCAAGCGCGAAGCGCCGGGTGAGGGTCTCACGATGTGGGTAAGCGTCTGCAATTCGCTTATTTCTCCGCTCAACTCGTTGTCTCCGGCGAAAAATTGAAAACCCAACGCACGCGCCATTCCAAATCCGCCATCATTTGTGGCGCTGCCGCCAAGGCCGATGATGATTTCGAGAGCGCCGCGATGAGCGGCTCCCAAAATCATTTCTCCCACCCCGAACGTGTTCGCGCGAATCGGATCGCGTTCGCTTTCAGTAAGCCTTCGCATACCGGCGGCCTCGCTCATCTCGATGATCGCCAGCTTTTTATTGTCGATGTACGCGTAGCGCGCTTCGATCTCGCGGCTGAGCGGATCGTGCGCTTTGCATTTCAACCAGGAGCCACCGAGCGCCTCACAAATCACTTCCGCTGTTCCTTCGCCGCCATCCGCCATCGGTGCCATGTCGATCCTTGCGTCCGGTAAAACTTCGCGCAGCCCGGCTGCAATATTTTCCGCAACTTCACGCGCGCTGAGCGAGCCTTTGAATTTATCCGGGGCGATTAATATTTTCATTAGGCAGGGACGCACCTCCGGGGCGTCCGTCGAATTCTAGACGCAAATTAGTCTGACTTCGGCGTTGGGCGTTGGATGTTGAGCGTTCGGCGTTTTCTTCAGCCTTTCAACTTTCGCTCCAGAATCTCCCCCACCAACTGCGGATTGGCTTTGCCTTTCGACAGCTTCATCACCTGGCCCTTTAGAAAATTCAGCGAGGCCGCATTGCCCGCCTTGAAATCGGCCGCTGGTTTCGGGTTCGCTGCAATCACATCGTCACACAGTTTTTCAATCGCGCCCGTGTCGCTCAATTGCTCGATCCCTTTCTCCTTCACGATGGCGGCCGCGCGTTTGCCGCTGGCGAACATTTCGGCAAAAACGTCTTTTGCCTGTTTGCCGCTGATTTTTCCGCTCTCGATCAAGTTGACCAGCTCATCGAGCGCTTCCGGAGGGACCGGACAATCGTCGATTGTTTTGCCGGCCGTGCTGAGTGCGTTTTGCAAATCGTTCAGAATCCAGTTGGCGACATTTTTCGGTTTCCTTGCCTTTTTCGCGGCGGACTCAAAATAGCGCGCCAGATCGAGATCATCCGCCAGCACGCCGGCGTCGTAGGCGCTCACTTGATATTGCTCCACAAAACGAGCGCGCTTGGCTTTTGGCAATTCCGGGACGCGCGCCCGCGCATCCGCCAGCAGCACTTCGCTTTTCACCGGCACAAGATCCGGATCGGGAAAATAGCGATAATCGTGCGCGGATTCTTTCGTGCGCATGAGAAACGTCTCGCCGGCAGCGTCGTCCCAGCCGCGCGTTTCCTGTTCGAGTTTCTCGCCGCGCTCAATCGCCGCTCCCTGCCGCTGGATCTCATAAGCGAGCGCGCGCCGCACGCCGCTGATCGAGTTCATGTTTTTGATCTCAATTTTCGCGCCAAGCTCCGCCTGCTTTTCCGGACGCACCGATACATTGCAATCGCACCGGAGCTGGCCTTTCTCCATATCGGCGTCGCTCACTGCGCCGTAGATCAAAATCTGTTTTAGCGACGTGAGAAACGCGAACGCTTCTTCCGGTGAATTGATTTCCGGCTGTGTCACGATCTCCATCAACGGCGTGCCGGCCCGGTTAAAATCGATCCCCGTGCTCGATTCGAAGTGGAAACTTTTCGCCACGTCTTCCTCGAGATGGATGCGCACAAGCGGCACTTCCTTTCCCGGTGTGGCGATGTTTTTCTGCGCGTCCTTTGGATAAGCCAGATCATGCAACGGGACAGTGCCATTGGTGCAAAACGGCATGTCGTACTGAGAAATCTGATAATTTTTCGGCATGTCCGGATAAAAATAATTCTTCCGATCGAACTTGCAGATCGGCGCGATATCGCAACCGAGCATGAGCCCGGTTAGCACAGTCATGCGCAGGGCTTCATGATTCATGACCGGCAGCGCGCCCGGCAGGCCGAGACAGGTCGGACAAGTATGAGTGTTCGGGGCGGCTCCGAATTCCACCGGGCACATGCAGAACATCTTGGAGCGGGTCTTCAGTTGCACGTGCACTTCCAACCCGATGGTCGCGATGTAATTCATTGCGATGGATTTTGCTGCGCCGCGTAGTCCAGCGCCCGCTCCAGATCGAATTGTTTAAGTCGTCTGGCCAGCTCCGGATCGTTGGCCGCCGCGATGATCTTGTCGTTGTGTAAAAGTTCGACCAATTGACCCTGTCTGATCATTCGTTGAATCTCCGGGTCGTCGCGCAAGGCCACGATTTTTGGGTCCTGGCTTAGCTCTCGCGCTCCCGGAAAAGAAAGGAAGCGCTCCGCGTTTTGAGGACTGGAAACCACCTGGCCGAGCTTGCCAAGCATTTCATATTTTTTTCCCGGGACAGGGTCCGCCTGTTTCACAATCTGGCCGATCGTCCCCATCTCCAGCGAATTCTTCAGGCGCGCCAACGACGTCATGAGCGAGGTTGAATCGTCATCCCTCCATTCACCGAGAGAATGACGGCGGACGTCGACGGCGTGAATCACTTCCGCTTCCTCACCGGCTGGAGATGCGGACTGCTTCCTGACCTGAGCGTTCGCCACGGCGCCGAGCGATCGCACGCCGACCACAACCACCCAGACGAGAAATGTACCGAAGAAAAGTCCAAGCGCCGCGCCGCCGACACCGTAAAGCAAGCGCATCAGTGCCGAGTCTTGCTGCCAGGTGCGTTTAAACAGAATGCTGCCGATGGCATTGATCACGACATAGAACACAAGCGCCAGGGCCGCGCCGGCCAGAATGACGAGGACAATGTCTGGTAGTTTGAAGAATGGCCGCCACAGCGGCGCGATGAATTTGCCGCCGAACAGGCCGGCGAAATAGGCGGCGAACAGCGCGCCGAGCCGGGTGAATTGACGCGCCACTCCGCGCCTCCAGCCGCGCAGCACCTCAAACAAGATCAACGCGATCGCAAACGAGAGGAAAACGAGTTGCCATAAAGGCGAGCCGGCGGCCGCATGGAGTTCTGGTGAAGGGCTTGCCAGAGGAGGAACAGAAATCTGCACGTGGGAATTCACCTTATGTCGTTTACGAAAACGAGATCGCGCGCTGGCGCAACGCGTGATCGCACAGAACCAGCGCCGCCATTGCTTCCACCATGGGAACCGCCCGGGGAAGTACGCAAGGGTCATGGCGCCCGCGCGCGGCCAGCGTGGTCGCTTTTTTCGAAGCCAGCACCGTTTTTTGTTCACGGGAGATGGTCGCCGTCGGTTTGAATGCAATACGGAAATAAATTTCTTCGCCGTTCGAGATTCCGCCCTGAATTCCACCGGAATAATTTGTGGTTGTCCGGACCCGGCCGCCGCGGACTTCGAATGGATCGTTATGCGTGGAGCCTTTCATGCGCGTCGCAGAGAAACCGGATCCGATTTCAAAGCCCTTGGTCGCGGGCAAGCTCAACATCGCCTTTGCCAGATCGGCCTCGAGTTTATCAAAGACCGGCTCACCAAGGCCGGCGGGTGCGTTGCGCACGACGCATTCGATCACTCCGCCTAACGAATCACCCGCCGCGCGCGTTTTCTCGATCAGCGATATCATTTTCTTCGCTGCGGCGTTGTCCGGGCAACGCACAATATTTGCGTCGACATTCTTCCGGGTCACTTTCGACCGGTCGACCTTCGTCGCGATCTCGTGGATTTCCGCGACGTACGCGACGATCTCGGTCCCCGGATGAAGTTTCTCCAAAACTTTTCGCGCAACTGCGGCGGCAGCGACGCGGCCGATCGTTTCGCGCGCCGATGCACGACCGCCTCCCTGCCAGTTTCGAATTCCGTATTTGGCCTGGTAGGTGAAATCGGCGTGTGACGGCCGAAACTTTTTCGCGACCTCGGCATAATCCTCCGGCCGGGCGTCCTTGTTGCGAACTAAGATCGAAATAGGCGTTCCCAGCGCTTTGCCATCGAAAACGCCCGAAAGAATTTCGCAGCGATCTTCTTCTTTGCGCTGCGTGGTGATTTTGCTCTGGCCGGGGCGACGCCGATCCAGCTCGCGTTGGATTTCCGCTTCGCTGATGTCGACCATCGGCGGACAGCCATCGATTACTACGCCGACGCCGCCCCCGTGGGACTCGCCGAACGTGGTAATGCGAAAAAGCTGGCCAAAGGTGTTGCCCATGGTGGCGCAAAGTTAAATCGCCGACGCGTATTCACAATGCCGGATTCCAATCCGGGGAGCGCACGCGCCTCGCGTGCCGGTTTCGGCGCCTCGCCGAAACAATCTTCGACAAAGTTCGCAACCCCGAAAGCGTTCGGGGTCGCCAGCACGCGAGGCGCGTGCGCTCCCCGGAGAGATCAAATCGCCTCGAACGCGGTCTGCAGATCGTCAATCAAATCGCGCAGATCTTCGACGCCAACCGACAGTCTGACCAGCGAATCGCCGATTCCAAGCGCTTCGCGTTGCTCTTTCGGCACCGACGCGTGCGTCATCAGCGCCGGATGATTGATCAAGCTTTCGACGCCGCCCAAGCTTTCCGCGAGCGAGAACAAATGTGTGTTCTCGAGGAAACGCCGGGTGCCTGCGAGATCGGTCTTCAAGACGATCGTGACCATTCCTCCAAATCCGCGCATTTGCGTGCGGGCCAGGTCGTGTTGTGGATGCGATTTGAGACCCGGATAATGGACCGATTTGACCTCCGGGCGTTCCTCCAGCCACCGCGCGATCTCGATCGCGTTCGCGCAATGCCGCTCCATGCGGAGGGCCAGCGTCTTCAGGCTGCGCAAGACGAGAAAACTGTCGAACGCTCCTGCAATTGCGCCCACGGAGTTTTGTAAAAAAGCAACCTGATCGCCGAGCTCTTTATTGTCGCCGACCACGATGACGCCGCCAACCAGGTCTGAGTGTCCATTCAAATATTTGGTCGCGGAATGTACGACCACGTCGAAACCCGATTCGATCGGTCGCTGGATCCATGGACTCGCGAACGTGTTGTCCGATACGGAAATGATTTCATGTTCCCGCGCGATTTTGGCGATTGCCTCCAGATCGATCAGTTTCAGCAACGGGTTGCTCGGCGTCTCCACCCAAACCATTCGCGTGTTCGGCTTGATCGCGCTCTCCAACCGGCTCGCATCGGTCAGGTCGACAAATGTGAAATCGAGGTTCGCTGAGCGGCGCCGGACTTTTTCGAATAACCGAAACGTCCCGCCGTAAAGATCGTCGCTCGCGACGATGTGCGAACCGCTGTCGATCAGCTCGAGCGCGGTGGCCATGGCGGCGAGTCCGGACGCAAAAGCGAATCCGCGCGTGCCGCTTTCCAGATCGGCGATGCATTTTTCGTATGCGAGGCGCGTTGGATTGATCGATCGCGAGTAATCGTAGCCTTTATGTTTGCCCGGGCTTTGCTGCACGTACGTGGATGTCGCGTAAATAGGAGTCATGATCGCACCGGTGGAGGGATCGGGCGCCTGGCCGGCGTGAATCGCGCGAGTGGCAAATTCGTGTTCCTTCTTCATGTCGGTTTATTTTGACCGCGGGTTGCGCGGGTTAAGAAAGATAATTTCGATCAGTGTCATCCGCGCGGTGCGCGGTTCTCTTACATGAATTCGCGTTCGACCGGGGCCGCGGACTTGGGCATATGCCGCCGCAGATACGAAAGTAGATCGGTGCGCGTGATCAGGCCGAGGAATTTGTCGGCGGCCATGACGATTGCGACGCGGCCGCGATCGAAAACCTGCAGCAAATCCTTGATGTTCGCGTCGGGCGCAAGCGTTTCAAGCCGGTCGGTCATCGCGCTTTTCACCGGGTCGTTAAAATGGGTCGAATCGCGGTGCACTTTTACCAGCAAATCGGATTCGTCGATAATGCCGATTGGTCGTCCCTTTTGATCAACCACCGGAAGTTGCGAGACGTCGGCGCCGTGCATGCGCTTGAATGCAGTCAGCAATGTGTCATCGGGCCCGATCGTAATCACTTCGCCGGCTTCGTAGCGATGCATGATGAGATCGCTCAAATCGCCGTGGGGCAGGCGACGCATGAAACCTTGTTCGGTCATCCAGAAATCGTTGTACATCTTCGAGAGGTACTTGTTGCCGGTGTCGGGAACGAAACTCACAACGCGTTTCGGCTGCATTTGTTTGCGGCAATAACGGAGCGCGGCCGCCACCAGTGTGCCGGTGGATGAGCCGCCGAAAATTCCCTCCTTGCGCAACAGCTCCCGTGCGGTGGCGAAGCTTTCTTCATCATCAATTTCAAACGCGTCTGTCACCAGCGACATGTCCGCGATGTCGGGAACAAAATCCTCGCCAATGCCTTCGATAGTCCAACTTCCCGCTTCCACCAGCTTCCCGGTCTTCACGTATTCGAAAAGAATCGAGCCGGTCGGGTCCGCCAGAATCATCTCGATTCCGCGGCGGGGTTTGACGCGGTTGAAGAACCGTCCAAGCCCGGTGAGCGTTCCGCCCGAGCCAACGCCAACCACGATGGCATCGACGTCGTGCCGCATTTGCTCCCAAATCTCCGGACCGGTGCTGCGCTCGTGGGCGAGGGGATTCGCCGGATTGCCGAACTGGTTCACGTAAAAAGCGCCGGGGATCTCTTCCGCCAGGCGCGCGGCAATGTCCTGGTAATATTCCGGATGACCGCGCGTTACGTCGGAACGTGTCAGAACAACTTCGGCGCCGAGCGCTTTGACATGCGAAATCTTTTCCTGCGACATCTTGTCCGGAATCACCAGCAGCACGCGGTAACCCTTCGCGCCCGCGACCAGCGCAAGTCCGAGCCCCGTGTTGCCGGCGGTCGCTTCGATCACGGTTCCGCCGGGATGCAATTTTCCGTCCCGTTCGGCCGCTTCAATCATCGTCAGCGCAACGCGGTCCTTGATCGAGCCAGTCGGGTTTTGATTTTCGAGTTTAAGAAAAAGCTGACACGGTCCGGTGTCGATCTGCGTGATCTCAACCAGAGGGGTGTCGCCAATCAGCGAAAGGATCGCTGGCGGTTTTTTCTCACTTGTTGGGGGAGCGGGCGGGACTTCGAGCATATTCGGTCCTGTCATTGTATCGAAGGTTCGCCCTTGTGCGACCACTCCGATTTGCTGTCCTCGAGAAACTGCTGAAGCATCGGAAAACGGACTTCGCCATAATTAAGCGCGTAGCGAAGATCGCCACCCTTAAAAATCCAGGTCGTCGGGATCCAGGAGACGGGCAGACCGGCGAATTGTTTGATGTGATTGCTTCCTCGCGGGCCCGGATCCGCCAGAATCGTCACGTTCGGTTGATCGGCTATTCCGAATTTTTTTAACATCGCAAGGCCATCCTCGCCGTAGTTCCAGACTGAAACGAAATAGAATTTCACCTGCGGGTTGTCTTTTACTATTTTTGTCCAGCCGCCGCTTTTTAATTCGGCCTGGCAATTGGAACACCAGGGCGCCCAAAGATGAACGACGGTAAGATTGGGTGCCTTGATGGCATCAGCGACTTTTTGCTCGGCGGGCGATTCCGCATGCAGCGTAGTCGCAATCAGGGCCGCCAGGATTGACAAGCGTAAGATTGGCATGTTGTCGGTAACGTAAGGGGAAAACGCTCAACGCTCAACGCCCAACGCTCAATGTCGAAATGGAGGGATACGCGCCGTCGTGTCCCAAATATATTTGGCAGCCGCCAGCCCCAGGCTTCCTCCAGGGGGTAGTGTCCTAATTTGAACGGCTAAGCGTAGTACGGGACGTACTTTGCGAATTTTCTCGATTTGTTTGCCGGATCGACCTGCCTAATAAACTTATTATCCAGCGCCTCCTGTATTAGCACAGAGACCATTGACCGCTGCCTTTCCGGCATTTTGAGCCGTTCCCGCAAGGATGTATTCGTCATCCAGCTATCGGACAGATATTTCAAAATCGTGTGTTGGCGACAAGCTTCCAGCCGTTCACGAGCCGACATTTGCGCGAAAGTGCGGGGCGAATAGAGCGTAACTTTGAAGTAATTGGAACCAGCAGAAAATTCCATCGGCGGAAGCCCGTAAAGTTCCACTTCAATTCCCGCCTTGAACAATCCTGAGCCACGTTCTTCACAAATCTTATAGCGCCTAAATCCTTTCGCTAATTGTTCATTTCTCGATTCCGGCTGCGTTCCGATAAGACGATCTAATTGTTTGGATGGAAGCAACCCGCCGGGATTAGACATTTCTATGCGGTCATCAAAGATTTCAACCAAAGGCCCAGCTCCACTAATTGAGAAATCTTGGTGAATCAGTGCGTTGGCGAGAAGTTCTCGCAAGGCGATTTCGGGATAAACAGTTCGCTTTCTTCTTAGCGCGCTCTCGATGACTTCACTTTGTGGCAAAAGAGACATTATGTAGGCCAAAATGCCGGGAAATCCGACGGCGTATCCTATTTTCCCCTCTCGTTCATGTTTGGTCTTGGCTTTGTTTAAGCCGTCATAGACGACCACCCGAATCGCTTTTCGACTGAGGTCTTCAAAATCGGAAAACTTACGGGCAGCCGCTATTGCCCCAAGATTCGTGACGTATCCTCCCCCCGAAGGCTCCCTGACAATGAATTTTTCGCCCGCCAACCACTCAATCATTTGATCTTCCGTCGTGGGAATCGGTCTCTCGGAGATTTTTAGAATGGGCTCAGCATCCAAACGCGCAATCAGTTCGGCGTCTGTCAGTAATAGCGAAGCGCGCAATTCCTCCCATCGTGGAGTTCGACTGTGCAGCATCAACGTCCCGATTTCTTGACGCGATGCCTTCCGCGTCGTTCCTCCAGAACGAATGAAGGCCTCGTCTAAACCCTTTCCTCGCAAGTGAACCGGTTTAACGGGCGATTCAGGTATGAAAATTACCAACAGGCGAACCGATTCGTACGCATCCACTCCATGATCGAGTGCAAGAGGCGGTTCCACGGCATTACGACCAAGATTAGTCAGTTGAGTGGTCGTTTTCTGAATGGCATCTTCGTCGATCCCTATCGGAGTACCGGAGGGATCAATTCCATAAACCAAAAAACCACCGCCCGGATGATTGGAGAACGCTGACAGGTGTTCTGTAAGCCGCTTCTTGTCAGGAGATAGGGCGGCCTTCCAATCCAATTCGTTCAGCTCGTGTCTCGGAGTGTCTAGGCTGACGTACAGTAATTCTAAAGCCCTAGACATCCACGCTTTCATGGCGATTTCTACTTAAATAACAAGTGCCTGAATATCAGTATGTTATACATCTATCCAATGAATCAGTTAATTAAGATTTCAGACCTGCTTTTGAGCGACCGACAGTAGCGCACCGCGAATCCAATCTGACAGATTCTTGCTCTGATTCGCGGCAGCTTTTTCGACGAGCGCCCGCTCATCGGAGCGCAACCGAACACCTGTAATCCGCCCCTTTTTCTCGCTCTTTTTTAGCTTCGGACGACCAGTCTTCATTTTGTTTAACAAAAAGTCTTGCAAGAAAAATACTTTCTGTTAAACATTAAGTCAATTAGAAAGTCACTATGGCAAATAAATTGAGCGTTGATGAAAAAGTTTCTGCGATCGGGATGCTCTGCGAAGGCAACAGCATCCGAAGCGTTGAACGAATGACTGGCATTCACCGCGATACGGTAATAGGAATGGTCGAAACATTCGATCTTGATGGACATCCCAAAGCCAAGCGTTGCTATGCCTTTTTGATGAAGGATGAAAAAGACCCCGCGCGTGCCGGTGAAATGGTTTTGGAGCTTCCGCCGGTTGGTTCGCCAGAAAGTGCCGTTCAGGTTGCGATTGCGAATAAGGCGAGAAAATGAAAGCCCTGTTCGATTACGCCGCTTTGTTCCTGATCACTGGGTTTCCTGGGTATCTATTCTGCCTCGTCTTAATTAGTTGCTACGACACGCACCACCCAGTTATCGGGTTTCCCGTCCCGAGAGACGCTGAGGAATGGAACTCATATAGACGTGAGTGTAAGCGATTGATGAACAAATATGCCGCGTATGGCGGGATCTGGATTGGCGTAATTGCCATGATATTAGCGAGATCATTTTCAAATTAGGACACTACCCTCCAGGGAGGCGAGTTGACCTCCACATGGAAAACGCCTAGTGTGGCGTCCCCGTTTCCGTAGCTTAGCTGCGCGGAAATATCGACCCCGCCGGGGCGGGGTCGCGTGCCCGAAGGAGGCCTTTTTTAATTATGGTGCAAATGCAGGATGTAATGTCGAAACCGATGCCGGAGTTCCGTGAAGGCAGCATCGTTAAAGGACGAATTCTCGAAGTTCGTCCGCGCGAAGTGCTGGTGGACATCGGTTACAAATCGGAAGGTGTGATTCCAATCTCGGAATTCGAGGACGTGCAGAATCTGGACGTGGGCGACGAAGTGGACGTGTTGCTGGAGCGCCTGGAGAACGATGAGGGCATGGTTGTGCTTTCGAAGGAGAAAGCCGCCTATCGCCAGAATTGGAACAAGATCACCGGCGTCTTCGAGGGCGACGGCCTCATCAAAGGCAAGGTGAAATCCGTCGTCAAAGGCGGCCTCATGGTCAACATCGGCGTGGAAGCCTTTTTGCCCGCGTCGCAGATCGACATCGTGCCGCCGAAAGATTTGCAGCAGTTCGTTGGCAACACGTACGATTTTAAGATCGTCAAGATTAACGACGATCGCCGCAATGTGGTGTTGAGCCGGCGCGAGCTGATCGAGCAGGAGCGGAGCGAGAAGCGCCAGAAATTCATGGAAAGCGTGAACGTCGGCGACCGCGTGACGGGCACGGTGAAAAATCTCACCGATTTCGGCGCGTTCATCGACCTCGACGGCATGGACGGCCTGTTGCATATCACGGACATGACCTGGGGCCGGCTCGGCCATCCGAGCGAGCTCGTCAAAGTCGGTCAGCAGCTCGAAGTCGTTGTGCTCGACATTAATAAGGAAAAAGAGCGCGTCTCGCTGGGCCTTAAACAAACCCAGAAAAATCCGTGGGATCAGATTGAGGAACGGTTCCCGGCGGGCCAGAAGGTCAAAGGCAAGATCACAAACCTTGTCCCGTACGGAGCGTTTGTGGAACTGGAAGAGGGCGTGGAAGGCCTCATCCACGTTTCGGAGCTTTCGTGGACGAAACGAATCATGCGCCCGTCCGATATTTTGAGCGCCGGCCAGGAAGTGGAAGCCGTTGTCCTCGGTGTAAACAAAGAGGAACAAAAGATCTCGCTTGGCCTGCGTCAGCTCGAACCGAATCCATGGGATGAAATCGAGAAGAAATTTACCATCGGCAGCAGGGTGAAGGGCAAGATACGCAACATGACCGCGTACGGCGCGTTCGTGGAGCTCGATGAAGGGATCGACGGGATGATTCACGTCTCCGACCTGAGTTGGACGCGCAAGATCAATCACCCCAGCGAAGTCTTTAAGAAAGGCGACGAAGTCGAAGCGGAAGTCATCGACATCGACAAAACCAATCAACGGATCAGCCTCGGTATTAAACAACTGACCGAAGACCCGTGGAAGACGATCGATGAGAAATACAAGATCGGCGACCTGGTGAAGGGGAAGGTGACGAAGCTCGCCAGTTTCGGCGCGTTCGTGCAATTGCAGGACGACATCGACGGGCTCGTTCACATCTCGCAGTTGAGCGAGGACCACGTCGCGAAAGTGAAAGACATTCTCAAGGTCGGCCAGGAAGTCGAAGCGCGCGTGATCAAGGTGGACAAACTCGAGCGCCGTATCGGCCTCTCGATCAAGGCCGCCAATTACACTGAGGAACAATTGCGCAAGGAAGCCGAGACGTTCGATACGCTGCGTCCGGGCGAAGACATGGTCGGTTTGGAGAAAGCTTTCGCCGCTGCCGAGCAGGAAGAATATCGCCCCGGCGAATCGAAGAAGACTGCCAAGGAACCGAAAGAGGCGAAAGAGCCGAAAGAGCCGAAGGAACCCAAGCGCGAGAAGAAGGCGAAGAAATAACTTCGTCAGCTCCGAGGATTTTTCAGCCCGCGAATTACGCTAATTGATGCGAATCAAATGAAAAGTGCGAGGCCGCCGGTCCTTGCTCTTCCGTATTCGCGTTGATTTGCGTCATTCGTGGGCTCGACTTTTGTTCGGTTTGTTTTCTCCGTGATTTCGCGGACTTTTCGCGGATTGAGAGTGAATCGGCAGAATAGAAATCGGGGCGACGGCAAAGGAAAGCGAATTCCTTCCTTCCTCCTGATCTTGATCATGATCCTGCTCATGATCGTGTCCAATTCTCGCGCGGCCGATCCATCGTCCCTCGCTGCGTTAACGGTTGTCGTTTACAACAAAGACTCCGATGACTCGACTGAGCTCGCGAAATTCTACGCAAAGGCACGCGGCATTCCGCGCGATCATCTGGTCGCGTTGAGCTGTCCCATCGAAGAGGAGATCACCCGCGAACAGTATGAAGCGATGATTGCCGATCCGCTTCGCGAAGCTTTCGAGAAGCGGCACTGGTGGACGATGCGCGAAACGGCGGAGGAAAAAAAGAGCATCCTGACCACGTCGATCCGTTTCGTGGCGGTGGTCAGGGGCGTGCCGCTAAAAATTAGCGCTGCGACCACGCCCTATCCTGGGGACGTGCCGGACGGCGGGCCGATAAACAACCGGAACGAAGCTTCGGTCGATTCCGAGATCGCAGCGCTCGGTTTTTTAACCCCGCAAATCTCCGGTGTGACCGCGAACCCCTATTACCAGAACTTTCGGCTCATCGCCGATTTTGATGATCCCGAATTGTTGCTCGTTTGCCGGCTGGACGCTCCGACGGCTGCAACCGTACGGCGAATGATTGTTGACAGTATCGCAGCGGAGAAGAATGGACTTTGGGGACGCGCTTATGTCGATGGCGCGCACAACACAGCTCCCGGTCTTGGCGTCGGCGATGCATGGCTGGCCGATATTGCGGGACAGCTTCACAAGGTCGGTGTTCCGGTTGTTTATGAAAATACGCCAGCAGTCTTTCCGAATGGCTATCCGATGAGCGACTGCGCTCTTTACTACGGCTGGTATGCTGGTGGAATCACCGGCCCATTCATGGAACCGGACTTTCGTTTCGTGCCGGGCGCCATTGCGGTGCATATCCATTCTTACAGCGCGAGCACATTGCGCAGCCCGACCTCCGGATGGGCCGGGCCGCTCGTTTCGAGAGGCGCCGCTGCGACCATGGGTAACGTTTATGAGCCGTATCTTCAGCTCACTACGCATCTCAATATCTTTAACGATCGGCTACTTCATGGGTTCACGTTTGCGGAAAGTGCTTACATGGCGACCGCGGCCCTTTCGTGGATGAACGTAATGGTGGGCGACCCTCTTTATCGGCCTTACGCATCGTGGCTGCAGTTGGAGGGCGGGCATGAGTCGGGCAAAAAGGCGTCGAATTGGAAGGCCTATCACGAGTTCGCGGTGAAAAACATTTCCAAGCCGGAGCCCGAATATCGCAAGCTCGCCCGCTTTGTGGCTTCGCGGTCCTGCAACGGTCCGATGCTCGAAGATCTCGGCCAGATGGAAGAGACGGACGCTAATTCTGCATCCGCGACAAGCTATTTTCTGCAGGCGCGCGCCTGCTATTCGAAGCGGGACGACATTCTCCGGGTGGTCCTGGAAGAAGCGAACGGATGGATCGAGCAGAAGAAATTGAAGCGCGCGCGTGACCTGGTGCGCAGCACGCTGCGGATTGTGCCCGACGCGCCATCGGCGCCCTTGCTCAGAAAAATCGAACAGGAATTAAAGACGCCGGCAATCGGTTCGGTGCCGAAACCTTCGCCGCAGAGGCCCTGAGCAGGAAGTCCGGGTAACGAATAGTGTGGTATCGGCATCCTGCCGATGTTTGTTCACGGACTGGAAGGCCGTGCCGCGCAATCTAACGAATGATTCCGCGCTCGCTGGTTTCTATGAATTCGACGATCTGCCCAATCTCCTCGGTCTGTGGCAATTCCTTGTGCACCGCGTCGATCGCCTGCCGCGTGTTGTATTTCGAACGATAAATCAGGCGAAACGCTTCCTTAATCCACTTCACGTTCTCGGCCGGAAAATTCTTCCGCTCCAATCCAACCAGATTAACTCCCCGAATCTTCGCAGGATTTCCGTCGGCGATCATGAATGGCGGCACATCCTGCACGATCTTGGAGCAGCCGCCGGTGATGGCGAAGCGTCCGATGCGGCAAAACTGATGAACGGCGGTCAGTCCGCCCATCACGGCGTTGTCCCCCACATGGACATGACCAGCCAGGGTGCCGTTGTTTGAAAACACCACTTCGTTGCCGACCTGGCAATCGTGCCCAATGTGGCTGTATGCGAGAAAATTTCCGCGGTGGCCGACGCGGGTTTTGCCTTCGCTCGTGGTGCTGCGATTGATGGTGACGAATTCGCGAAATGTATTCTCATCGCCGATTTCAAGATACGTCGGTTCGCCGCGATACTTTAAGTCCTGCGTTAGCTGCCCGATCGAGCAATAAGCGTAAAACTTGTTCCCCGCGCCGCCGCGCATCGGTCCACAAAGCGTGACATGATGCTGGAGCCAGCAATTCTCGCCCAGCACAACATCGGCGGCGATGACGCAATAGGGACCAATCGTCGTGCCGGCACCGATTTCCGCGCGTCCATCAACAATGGCCGTCGGATGAATCTGCGCGCCGCTCATGTTTCCATCGTGAATTTCATTTTCTGTTTAGGGCACATTGTAAAAGTGTTCGACGCGGAGGATCAAAAATGTGGTTGGACTGTAGACATTGCCAACAACGAACAACTGATAGAATTGAAGAGCGTCCATCAGAACCATGAAAGCGACCCCGGCAACCAGCGCGCGTCGCGCCCAGCCTTTGCCAAACTTGGCCGTCAAATATATAGCGCATGCCGCCGCCGCGAACCGCAGAAACATGTCGGCAAAAAGAATGAGCCGCACATTCACGACTGGCATTTGGCCGAAAAGCAATACGGCTCCCGCGAAGTAGATGAGGGCGATGTTGCGCCCATGGCGGGACGCGCCGTCTTGCGGCGCGGAGAAGCCGACCATTCCCGCTACAAAAACGATTGGCGCGATGGCAAGGAAATCCAGCAAGTAGCGAAACCAGGGGCCCTTTTCGTAATTAACAGTGTACTCGAGCGTCTGTTGCAGGCCGGCGTAGGTACGATACGTGCCAATAAAAACGCCAGGCCCGCCACAGATCGCGATTTCGATGATGAGATAAATTGCCGGGGCAGCAAACAGCGGCAGCAACAGCCAGGGGGTGGTCCGCAGTCGCATCGCCCAAAAGTAGTACGCGGCCGCAATCCCCATCAGCGGATAAAGCAGCAACGACGATTCTTTAGTCAGCAATGCAAGCGACAGCAAACCGCCGAGTATGCAAAAGTCGAATATCGATCTTTGGCGCCAGCAGCGATCGAAAAAGTAGAGGCATGCCAGCATCAATAGTGCCGCAAAACTGTCTTGCGTGGCGCGACGAGAAAGCGCGGCAGCAAGCGGAGAACTGACGAGAAGGATTCCACAGAGGATGGACATTTTGTTCCCGGCAAGCTTTCCGGCGAATAGTGCGCCGAGAAGAACGAAGGCCAGCCCGGATACGAACGAAAGCCAAGCCAGGTTATCGGCATTAAAGCCGCCAAGGATCTTGCACGTGACCATGGCCGGAATAAGAAATCCTACCCGCAACATGAGTGGCGATTTCTGGAGGTTTTCGTTGATCGGATAATCGTGCAGCCATTGGTGGATGCCGGATACCCCGCCCCTATCAAGGGTCTGCGCAAAGACGACGTAAGCGCGTTCGTCCCAGCCGGTTCGTTTTACGCCAAACATTGTCGGGAGGCGCACGGCAACGGTAATGACCAGCAAAAGCAGCATCCACGTCTTCGCGCTCATCCTGTGGAGATCCTTACCGATCAAGAAATGTGAACATTAATTCGCCTTCTGAAACGACGGCATCGTTGACGACGCAGTGACATTTTGCCTTCGCCAGGCGTTCGCCACGGTGCTTGGTCAGCTCGGCGTGGATAAAGATCGTGTCGCCGGGGAATACCGGTTTGCGAAATTTTACGTCGTCGGCGCTCATAAAGTAACCGATGCGGCTGGTCGTTTTCGCGAGCTTGAACAATAAGAGACTCGCGACCTGGGCCATCGCTTCCACCTGCATCACGCCAGGCATGACCGGATGCCCGGGGAAATGTCCCTGAAAAAATGGCTCGTTAATGGTTACTGATTTCACTCCGATGCATTTTGTTCCATCGTTCTCGAAGCTAATGATTCTATCCACCATCAAGAACGGATAGCGATGCGGCAGAATTTGCAGGATTTCCTCGCTATCGAGGCCGCCATCGCCCTTCGGAACTACGCGCGGAACGGCGAGGGCTGTTCTGCGTGCCTGCTCGCGTGCGAGGAGGCGGGCCAGCTCCGCGTTGACGGCGTGGCCCGGTTTTACGGCGATGACATGACCGCGAATACGGCGGCCAACCAACGCCAGGTCACCGACGATATCGAGGATTTTATGCCTGACGAATTCGTCCGGGAAACGGAGCGGTTCCTTGCTCAGGACCGCGTCGCCTCGCAGCACCACCGCGTTTTCCAGGCTTCCCCCTTTGATCAAATTTTTTTCCATGAGCGGTTCGACGTCTTCGTAATAAACAAACGTCCGGGCGGCCGCGATCTCCCGCTCGAACAGAGCGGGCGTGATTTCCATCGACAAAAACTGGGTAAAACGGTTGTTCGGCCCCGCCTGCGTGCATGAGATGCGGAACTTATCGTCCGGCAACAAAACGAGGAGGCCGCCGCTCTTTGATTCGACATGCACCGGTTCGCGCGGCTCGAAAAACTTTCGCGGCGCTTCCTGCGCGGTCAATCCTGCTTTCTTAATGGCATCAACGTACGGCCGCGCGCTGCCGTCGCCGATTGGTGGCTCGTTTGCGTCCATTTCGACGATGGCGTTGTCCACGCCCATTGCGGAGAGAGCGGCCAAAACGTGCTCGACGGTGTGCACGCGCACTGAGCCTTCGCCGATCGTGGTGGCGCGCTCGACGGTTTTTAAATTGTCGATGCTGGCGTCGATTGTCGGCTCATCCTGCAAATCCTTTCGCTTAAATTTAATTCCGTGATCGACCGGCGCAGCGTGCAACTTCAGCGAGACCTTTTCGCCTGTATGCAGTGACGTGCCGCTGAATCCGGCGGTCTTGGCAAGGGTATGTTGAAACTCAACAGAGGCGGGCATAAGCGCTTAAGTAACAAAGATTTTGGGTCGTGACCAGCGTCACAAAACCTCCAGGTTCCAACCTCCAAACACCAGGGAAACTCCAAATCTCAAGCTCCAGTCCAAAACTGTAGCTCAGCAGCTGCGTGGCTAAGGCGGGTTCGGCGTTTTCTTTTTAAAGCTTGGTTATTGGAGCTTCCCTGGAACTTGGGGTTTGGGATTTGGTGCTTTCAACTATCGCGAAATTTGGGTTCTGCGGTTCATCGTTGTCATTGCAATTCGACAAACCCGCAGTCGAAAGCCATGATCTTGTCGATGTTCGAGACGCGGAATTGTTCCACCACCGCGCCGTCATCCTGCCAGACGTACACGGATTTTTTGCCGCTTTTTGCGATCCATGCCCGAACCAGATGCGGGGTCTTGCTGACAGTGTAAAGCGGCAAATCGTCCATCGTTTTGATAAAGCAGCCTTTGGCGTCGAACCCCACGCCGAGATCGATCACCGACCGTGTGTCGTTCAGGAGTGGATTAGCCACCAGCCTCACTGGCGCATGATCCGAATCGATCGGCGGCGGTGCCGTCGCCTTTCCAAGATCCTGAACCTTGATGTCGCCAACCATGTAACCACGGGCGCGATATCGTCCCGCCGGCAAATAGCCGCCCGCGTCGTCCGTCCCATCCCAGGTGGTCGTTAGCGCGTCGGCTTCCGCGATGAAACTGTCGATTTTTGCATCTCGAAACAAAACGCGCACCAGGTCCCGATTGGCGTCGAAAATACCGAGGCTGATCGTTCCGTGCATCGGCGGCGGAACGAAAGTGAGGCGCACGGTTCGAGTCGGAGTGGGGATAGGCGCGAGCGATGGCGTTTGCTCAGGGGTTGGCGACGCTATTTCTCCCGGTGTGGCCGAAGCCGTTCCCCCGGGTGTGGCGGAAGCCGCGCCCCCGGGGGCGACCGAAGCCGTTTGTTCGGGCGTTGGCGAAACTGTCGCCACGGGCGATGGCGCGGAGATGGGAGTTTGAGTGGCTGTCGGCGAAGGCGTCGGACTCGGCGAATTCTGTGCGCCTGCCAGCGCCGCCATCCCCAGCCAGCACGCAAAAATCAGCAATCCGTAATTGGCACTCCGCAATTTAAACATAGTAGCGCCAGTTCACGTTCGGGAAAAGGTTGTCTCGCGATTCACAATCGGCCAGGAATTTTTCATCGACATGGTTTGCGATCAACTCATCGTGCAATCGATTGAAACGGACAAGGTGATCCTTGGTCCGTTTTGTCGCATATTCCCTGGCGGTATTTGTTTTCATTAAGAATGCCCAATCGCTCGCCTGCGCGAGCAACAGTTCGCGCGCCAGTTGCTTCAGCGCACGCTCGGTAAATTGTAGGGCAGGCGCTCCGCCTGCCGACTCTTCGGCCGGCAACCGGAGCGGTTGCCCTACAATCGCTGAATATTTTTTCGCAATTTCCTCCATTTGTCGCGCGGCTGTCTGCAGGTGCGGATAAATCCAGACGTTGCTCGGATCGAGCCAGACACCCAGGTGTCCTTTTTCGCCCCACGTCGATGGCGCCGCCTCGATCGTCTGTTGCGTTGGATGTGCGGCCAGATATTCGCTTGGAGTCGTCAGGTTGAAGTCTTGCTGATCGAAAGCCGCTTTGCGAATGAAAAGCTCGAGAAAGCGCGGTCCTTCAAACCACCAATGACCGAATAATTCCGCATCGAATGGCACCACGACGATTGGATCGCCCGGTAGCGCCGCCGCTTGCCGCAGTTGCGAACGCCGGTCCTGAAGAAAATGGGCTGCGTGCTTTTCAGCGGCTTCGTCTGCTGCCGCCCGATCGTAAAGTTCCTTCTCAACCCCGGCGCCGGTGATCCGGTGATATTTGACGCCGGAGAATTTGCGCATGCCGCGCGCGACCGGTCCCAGGTGCTCGAGAGGAAGGTCGAACCCGATGTCCCGATAGAATTCGCGATAAGCCGGATCCCCCGGATAGCCTTCTTTTGCGCTCCAAACCTGCCGGCTCGAGTCGCGGTCCCGTGCAAAAGCCGCAGGGCCCGCGGCCGTGTAGCACGGCGCGTAGATTGCGCGACGCGGCCGCGGATGTCCAAAGAGGAGACCATGGGCGTCGAGAACGAACCAGCGGATGTTCGCTTCCTGAAAAATCGATTCCAGCCAGGGCGCGTAAGCGCACTCAGGCAACCAGAAGCCGGCCGGATCGGCATGGAAAAATTCGGTGTACACATCGCGACCGATCAGAATCTGCGCTCGTGCCGCTGTGCGCGAATGCAGGGGTAACGCGGCATGTGTCGCGGCTGAGGCGATGATTTCAAGCGCGCCGCTGTCTCGAATTTGCCGAAAGGCTTCGAGCAAATCGCACTTCCATTCGTCGACAAAGAACCGGCGGGTTTCGGAAAACATGTTGAAATAGAAATCGGACAGCTCCCGCAGCTGTGGGTCGTGGCGGTTGCGTTTTCGCTCGCGCGCGGCCAAGTCGATCAGAAGATCGATATGTTGAATGTAGCGTTCGCGCAGAAGCTCGTCCTGCAACATTGCGCACAGGGTCGGTGTAATCGACATCGTGAGTTTGAATGGAACGTTGTCGTGAACGAGCCGCTGCATCATGCGCAGCAACGGGACATATGTCTCGGTGATCGCTTCGAAGAGCCACGTTTCCTCGAGAAAATGTTCCTGCTCCGGGTGCCTGACGAATGGCAAATGCGCGTGAAGAATGAGCGCGAGAGAACCGGAAGGCATTTAGATGTTGCGGAATGCGGATTGCGGAATGCGGATTAGATCCGCGTGCCCGGCAAATCCAGGGTCGAATTGCTCCTGCTCCCGCAATTTGCAATCCGCAGTCCGAACTCCGCAATTGTTAGAGCGTCCGGCAAAAGTCCTGGAACCGGTCGAGGCCTTTTTTAATGACGTCGATACTCGTGGCGTAACTCAAACGAACGGTCCGATCGTCGCCGAAGGCTACTCCGGGGACGACGGCGACATTGGCCTTGCTGAGCAAGCGATCGGCAAAGTTTTGCGAGGTGAGTCCGAGCTGGCTGATGTTGACCAGAACATAAAATGCGCCTTCCGGTTTGACCGCGGTCACATTCGGGATTTTCGACACGCGATCGAACATGTAGTTGCGGCGCATATCGAATTCCTCACGCATATCGGCCACCGGCTGCTGGTCGCCTTTCAACGCGGCCAGCCCAGCCCGTTGCACGAAAGAAGCCGGATGCGAGGTGCTGTGGCTCTGGATTGATTCCACCGCCTTGGCCACTGCTTCGGGCGCGGCCAGATAACCCAGGCGCCACCCGGTCATCGCGTACGATTTGCTGAAACCGTTGACGGTAAGGGTCAGATCGTAAGCCTCTTTTGAGAGCGAGGCGATGCTCACGTGTTTGGTATCGTCGTAAATGAGCTTTTCGTAAATCTCGTCGGACAGGATGTAGATGTCCTCCTCGGCCGCCACCTCGACAATCGCCTGCAATTCTTCCCGGGTGTAAACCGACCCAGTCGGATTGCAGGGGCTGTTCAGGATCAACATCTTGGTCCGTGGGGTCATCGCGTTCTCGAAATCTTCGGCCCGCATCTTCCACGAATTGCGTTCCATCGTGGGTATAATCACCGGCTCCGCGCCGGCGAGCTTGACCATTTCCGGATAGCTCACCCAATAGGGCGCTGGAATGACGACTTCGTCATCGGGCTGGCAGGTCGCCAGAATGGCGTTGTAGCAAGCCTGCTTTGCGCCGCTGCTTACCACGATCTGGCTCGCCCGATAACTCAATTCGTTGTCGGCCGCCAGTTTCTCCGAGATGGCCTGACGCAATTCCGGAATCCCCGAGCTTGGCGTGTATTTGGTGAATCCGGCCTGCAGCGCTTCAATCGCCGCGGCCTTGATATGTTCCGGTGTATCGAAATCCGGTTCGCCCGCGCCGAATCCGCATACGTCCAGCCCTTCGGCTTTCATTGCTTTCGCCTTGCTGTCGATCGAAAGCGTAATTGAAGGGGTGAGTCGGGCGGCGCGGTTGGAAATTTCCATGTCTTTGTTAGGCGATTGCAGCATTCAGGGAGCGCACACTATTGGCTGCGGTAGAAATTTTCAATCAAAGGTTTAAAATTGTTTTCCTCCACTTGGACAATCGCCATTTCGCGCTTCGCATTCTCGGCAGAGTCGGACGCATGCGCGGCATTGACCATGATGGTCTGGCCGAATTCTTTTCGGATTGAGCCCGGCGGCGCCTTGGCGGGATCGGTCGGACCGAGCACGTCCCGGATTTTGCGCACCGCATCTTCGCCCTGATAAACAATGGCGATGCATTTTTCCGTACCCGGCGCGTCGCGCTTTTCGGGCGGGCATTCACCGGGCGACATGCCCGACATGAACGCCACGATGCTCTCCCAATTTTCGCGTCCGCTTTTTTCTCCCAGTTTCTCTTTCAGAACGGGCAACACGGGGCCGTAGAATTCCTCCGCTTGCGCGACGCTCATGCGATGGACCTTGAACCCGATCATGGAAAGGCCGGTACGCGAAAACACTTCAATCACACTGCCCGGCCGCAGATTCGGAAATTTGAAATTGTCCGGCTTAATCAACACCAGCGTCTTCTCGACTTTTGCGCCTTTCGGAAAATGGACCGCGTCGTCGAGGATGCCGCCGTCGGAATCGGAAAATTCAGCCCAGAGTTTCAGGTCGCGCTGAACGGCCTTCGGATCGAACGCAGCCAATACTCCTGGTTCGAAGTAAGTCACTTTGCCCGACTCGTCCGTGACGTAGTCACCGAATGTATCACGGATTGTCTCGCCGCTGGTGCGCTCGTGCACGATGTGTCCGACCGAGCGATGGATTTTATCGATCGCGTGCGGACCTCGAAAGATTAGAAAAAGCGCGCGCGGACGTTCTCCCTTGATCTCGCCTGTAAAATTTTTCAGCACATAATCGCGAATGAGTTCCTGCGTTGCGCGATGACCGGCTTCCGCTTCGGTCACGATTGTCTGCGCGTATCGCTTTACGAGTCCCGCGCTCGGCGCAAACATCCGCGCGGCGACGAGATCGAGTCCGGTGCGCGAAATGAGCCGCGCGATGATCCATCCGGTGCGCGATTTGCGCATCGAGTATGGCGTGACGATGGCGTAGGCTAGTTCTTCGGTCTGCATGATTGCTCCAGCGGCTTATGATTTAAACCGCGGGGTGCAGAAAACCGTAGCCGCCAAAGGCAAATTGAATCTAGCTGGCGGCTTCTCTCGCGCAAATCTGTTTTGCTTTACTGTAGCGGCGGTCTGCGACCGTCGCATCGATTCTGGTCGGCGGTCATAGACCGCCGCTACAACGCGCTAGAATCGCCAGCCATTTTCCGCGTCGCCTGACCGCTACAGTATTGATTCTGTTGCGCTTCAAGGCCCGAACAAATTCTCTTTCCTGCTCACGTAAAACGCCCGATAAAATCAACCAGCGACCTTTTGTTAGTGCCGGCAGAATTTCCATTAGCAATTCGCTGAACAAGTTCGCGGTGACCATGTCGGTGCGGGGCGGCAATTTCCACGCCCGCACATCGGCAACCCGAAATTGCACGTTGTCGATCCGGTTTGAGCGCGCGTTTTTTTTGGCCGTGGAAATGGCGATTGGATCGTCATCGATCGCAATGATCCGCCCCGCGCCGAGCCGTTTCCCCGCAAGCGCGAGAATTCCCGTGCCGGTGCCGAGATCGGCCATCGACCAACCGGCTTTCCAGGCGCGGGTGGTTTGTTCGAGCAATCGCAACGACATGGCCGTCGTTGCGTGTTCGCCTGTGCCGAATGCTCCCCCGGCCGGAATAAGGAGACTGTAGGGGAAGCTGCCAGCTTCTCGTTTTCCAGGGGAACGAACGATGATCAGCCGCTTTCCAATCTTCAGCCTTCTGGCTGTCTGTTTGCGTGCGAACCGCTCCAGCCAATTCGTTGGCAATCTGTCAATGCGGCCGCCAAATTCCTTCGTGAGCGCTCGCAAATCCTTCGACGACTGGCACGCCGCCTCAACCTGCAATCGTTTCCTGATCGGTCGCTCGATGATGGCCAGCCGATCGCCCAGCCGCGATTGCAACCTCTCCTCGTTCTCCGCCAACCACTGCGGAGTAGCTAGCCTTTGCCACAAATACATGCGTCAATCGTGCTGTGAAGCTTTTGGGTATTCATCATATCACGGCCATCGCCACCGATCCGCAGCGTAATCTCGATTTTTACACGCGCCTGCTCGGGCTGCGTTTCGTGAAGCGGACGGTTAATTTCGACGATCCGCAGACCTACCATTTTTACTTTGGCGACCGAATGGGGAAACCGGGAACGGTGATTACCTTTTTTCCGTGGCCGGGCGCGCGGCGCGGCAGCCGTGGAAACGGTCAAGTCGTGGCGGCCGGCTTCGCTGTTCCTCGTGACGCAATCGATTACTGGAAATCACGATTCAAGGATCATGGAGTTTTCTGTGAAGAGACATCACCGCGTTTTGGAGACACGGTCCTGCGTTTTACCGATGCCGATGGGCTGATGCTCGAACTGGTGGGGTCGGTTCGTCTCAACGACGTCGATCTCAATTTCGAAGGCGAAGTTCCCAGGGAATTCGCTCTTCGAGGTTTTCACGCGCCATCGCTGGAAGTGGAAAAGGCGGACGCGCCCGAATTGCTGCTGACCGAAACGCTGGGCTTTGAGTTCGTCGAGCAGGAAAACCAGCGTCGGCGATTTTCGCTGAACACGGAGTTGACCAGCGCGACAATCGATTTAATCGAGCGGCCGGGCGGAGGATTCGGGCACGTCGCGGCCGGAACGGTGCACCACATCGCTTTCCGAGCGGCCACCGACAAGGAGCAAGTGGCCTGGCGTAAAAAAATCATCGATCTGGGCCTGGTCGTTACTCCGGTGATCGACCGGCAATATTTTCATTCGATTTATTTCCGCGAGCCGGGCGGCATCCTTTTCGAAATTGCGACCGAGAGTCCCGGGTTCGCGGTCGACGAACCGGTGGAACATCTCGGCGAAAATTTGGAATTGCCACCGCAATACGAGCCGATTCGCGCCGAGCTCGAGGCGTCGCTTCCGCCGATTCGGTTGGCAGGAGAACGCAACGCGTGAAAGATCTCGATTTCATTCACCATTTTGTCCCGGCGAAGAACGGCTCGTTCCGGACACTTTTGCTTTTGCACGGCACCGGTGGGAACGAAAATCAGCTGCTGGAGCTGGGGAGGGCGATCGATCCCTCCGCTGCTCTTTTAAGTCCGCGCGGCAAGATTTTGGAAAACGGCGCGCCACGCTTCTTTCGTCGTCTGTCGGAGGGCGTGTTCGATGAAGCCGACGTAGTTGCCCGCGCGGAGGAGCTCTCCCGTTTCGTTGGGCAGGCTACAGCCGGTTATGCGATCGACGCAAAGGGGTTGGTCGCGGTTGGATATTCCAACGGCGCAAACATCGCGGCGGCGATGATGTTGCTTGGCATCGCCGGCTTTTCGAGCGCGATCCTGCTGCGGTCCATGGTCCCGCTTTCTCGCCTGGACCTGCCGGCCCCGACACCAGGACGCGTATTGCTTTTGGCCGGAGAATCTGATCCAATCGCGCAGCCTGCGACTGCCAATAAGTTGGCGATGTTGCTGGAAAAAACAGGAAAGGAAATTGAGTTGATTATTCACCCCGGGGTCGGTCATGCGCTGGTGGAAAATGATGTTCTTGCGTCCCGGCAATGGCTGGGAGGTAGCGAGTTGGATTTGACCGAAAGGCATTCATTCCGATAAATAGACAGCTTTTCATGTCATGCTGATTGTAATGAACACTGGCGCCACCGACGAAGAAATCGATGGTGTGGTCGAAATAATCGAGTCGCTCGGTTTCCGGGCTCATGTGATGCCTGGGATGACGCGAACGGCGATCGGGGTGACCGGCAATAAAGGACCGGTCGATCTCAGCCATTTCGAGAATTTGCCGGGGGTGGCGGAAGCGATCCGCGTTACAAAGCCGTATAAGCTGGTTTCGCTCGATCTTCGTCCGGACCGAACGGTGGTCGATTTTGGCGATGGCGCAAAAATCGGTGACGGGTCGCTTGCGATCATCGCGGGGCCCTGTTCGATCGAGAATCGTAAACAGGCGTTCGAAGTTGCCGCGTCCGTCATGAAAAGCGGCGCCAGGTTTTTCCGCGGCGGCGCATTCAAACCGCGCACCTCGCCGTATTCGTTTTCGGGTCTTGGAGAAGAAGCGTTAAGAATCCTGGCAGAGATCCGCGAGCAATTCGGCTTGAAAATCGTTACCGAGGCACTGGATGAAGCCAATGTCGATTTGGTCGAAAAATATGCGGACATGATTCAGATTGGTGCGCGCAACATGCAAAACTTCACTTTGTTGCGTCGAGTCGGCCGTTCCAAATTGCCGGTCCTTTTGAAGCGGGGCATGGCGGCAACCCTGGAGGAATGGTTGCTTGCGGCCGAATACGTAATGGCGGAAGGAAACTACAGAGTCGTGTTGTGCGAACGCGGTGTAAGAACTTTCGCACAGCACACTCGCAATACCCTCGATCTTGCCGCGGTACCGGCCGTTCGACGCATTTCTCATCTGCCGGTAATCGTGGATGCGGCGCATGGGACTGGGAGAAGTTACATGGTTGCGCCCCTGGCGCGCGCCGGCGTGGCCGTCGGAGCGGACGGAATCATGATCGAGGTGCATGCTCGCCCGGAAGAGGCATTGTCGGACGGCGCCCAGGCCCTCAATCTCGAGGAATATTCGCAAGCCGTGAAAGAGCTTCGGGCGATCCACAACGTGGTGTCTTCTGAAGAAGCGTCTCCGACGCCGTTACTGAAAGTGGTCGCTAATCCGCGCTGAGCGAGAACATGTCTCCGATCGATTAACGCCGGCGTCGCTGGCGGAGAAACAGAGCTGCTCACTACAGGCTCAAAAAATTCGCGAGAAGCTTTTTCCCCTCCGCTGTCAGGATCGATTCCGGGTGAAATTGCACGCCGTAAATTGGAAATTTCCGGTGCTGCAATCCCATGATTTCGCCGTCGTCGGTCTCGGCGGTGATTTCCAGCGAGTCTGGCAACGATTCGCGCCGGACGATCAATGAATGGTAGCGCGTTGCCTCAAGCGGCTGCGCCAGGTCTTGGAAAACGCCGCGATTGTTATGCCGGATCGTTGATGTCTTGCCATGCATCGGCTTTTCGGCGCGCACGATCTGCCCGCCAAAGACTTGCGCGATGCACTGATGACCGAGGCAAACCCCCAGAATCGGAACGCGCCCCCCCATCTCGCGAACGACCTCTTCGCTGATTCCGGCATCTTCCGGCCGGCCCGGCCCGGGCGAGATGCAGATCCGGTCGGGGCCGAGTTTTTTGATCTCGCCGGCCGTCACTTCGTCGTTCCGCTTGACGACAATATCCGCCCGCAGCTCACCGAAATACTGGGCGAGATTGTAAGTGAACGAGTCGTAATTATCGATGAGGAGAAGCATTTCTTCTGTAGCGGCAGCCGTGTCGGCTGCGCACCGCAACCTTCGCCCCCGACACATTTGCCGCTACAATTTTTTCGCGCGACCAATTGCTTCAAGCATCGCTTTTGCTTTGTTCACGGTCTCGTCGAATTCGCGGGAAGGATCGGAGTCAGCCACAATCCCGGCGCCGCTTTGCAGGTACGCGCTGCCGTCTTGAAGCACAATTGAACGGATCGCGATGCAGCTGTCGTGTGAGCCGTCGAAACCGAAGTAACCGACAATTCCGGCGTAAAATCCGCGCCGGCTTTTTTCCAGTTCCGCAATGATTTGCATGGCGCGAATTTTCGGCGCGCCGGAAACAGTGCCGGCGGGAAACGTGGCCCGCATCGCATCGAATGCATTCTTTCCGTCGCGCAGGCGCGCCACTACGTGAGACACGATGTGCATGACATGACTGTAGCGTTCGATCGCCATTTGCTCGGTTACCTGGACCGTGCCGAATTGAGCGACACGGCCGAGGTCGTTGCGGCCGAGATCGATCAACATCACGTGTTCGGCCCGCTCTTTTGGATCCGCAATCAGTTCGCTGGCAAGTCGTTCGTCTTCAGCGGAATCGCTTCCGCGGGGCCGGGTGCCGGCAATCGGCCGAATTTGAGCGACGCTCTCCCGCACTCGGACGTGCAACTCCGGCGAACTGCCGAGGGCGACAAAATCCTTCTTTAACTTAAGACAAAACATATAGGGCGAGGGATTACCGAAACGGAGGCAGCGGTAGAGATCGAGCGGATCCCCGGCGAATTTGGTTTCGAAACGCTGCGAGAGGACTACCTGGAAGATGTCGCCGGCGGCGATGAGCTCCTTTCCCCGGACCACCATCGATTCAAATTCTTCGCGAGTGGTGTTGCTGCGCGCAGGCGGCGGCGCCTCGATCGGTTGCGCATCAATGGGGCGAAGAATTTTCGATTGATTAAGCCGTTCAATTGCGTTCTCGAGATCGCCGCGCGCGCGGTTGTATCCCTCATCAACGGAAGTTTGATCGTCGATGCACGCACTGATTATGAGACGCAGTTTGCGGAAGCGATGATCGAAAACGAGCAGCGTGCGCGCGATCATGAACATCATGTCGGGCAGGTGCAGATCGTCTTTTGGATGAACCGGAACCGTCGGCTCGAAGAAGCGCACAAGATCGTAACCAATGTACCCGACAGCGCCGCCGGCGAAGTGCGGCAACTCCCTGGGTGCGACAAATTGAAATTGCGCCATGAGTCCTTCCAGTTCGGCAAGCGGATCGCTCTTCGTTTCGAAACTCCGGGTGCGTCCGTTCTCGGTGATGGAAATGGCCGATGCGGTACTTTCAAAAATGACCAGAGGATCGAACCCGATGAAGGAGAAGCGTCCCGATTCCTCGTGTTTCTCAGCCGATTCGAAGAGGAAACATGGTTTTCCCTGATCGATTTTGGCGAAGGCCGACACAGGGGTCTCCACATCCGCAACGAGATCGACAATTAACGGGATGAGATTGCCGCGTTTTGAGAGCGCGCGAAATTCGTCGCGGGAAGGGGAAATGGAGTAATGTATTGGCGGAGTAATGGAGTGGTGGAGTGATGAGTTGCTGCGTCACAGTATTCCACTACTCCGGCACTCCACTACTCCATTTCTCGTTGAATTAGAGGTTGCAGAGCGGGCCTGCCACGTCATTATTTGGGTCCGCCAAAAATGCGGGTGTAGCTCAGTGGTAGAGCACCTCCTTGCCAAGGAGGACGTCGCGAGTTCGAGCCTCGTCACCCGCTCCAGCCTTCGCTTTGGAGCGCAGCGGAAAAGTGAAGGCTGCCACGCCGGAGCCTTGGCGGAGGCGGGCGTTTTTTATTTTCATTTTGCGCTCCAAAGACTACGGCTTGGCAGGCCAGCCAGTGAAAGGATTCTTTTACGTCTACATTCTCGTCAGCGAAATCGATGACGCGATTCACTACAGCGGTCTCACGCGCGACCTGGGGGCTAGACTAAAGGCGCACAACCAAGGGGGATGCCCGCATACACGCAAACACAGGCCATGGCGGGTCGAAACCGGAAACAAAGCGCTCGCCTTTGAAAGGTACCTCAAGACTGGCTCCGGGCGAGAATTCGGTCGTCGTCATTTTTGAACTTCGCTTTGGAGCGCAGCGGAAAAGTGAAGGCTGCCACGCCGGAGCCTCGGCGGAGGCGGGCGTTTTCTATTTTCATTTTGCGCTCCAAAGACTACGGCTTGGCAGGCCAGCCAGTGAAATAATTGAATCCAAACCGGTCCGCCGCCGCATCTTACTTTCAAAGGAATATCATGAAAACATCACTCATCGTTTGTGTCTGCTCCCTCGGGCTCGCGCTTTGGGCCTTTGGCCAAAATGCACCCGCGACGCCGCCTGCGGCGACCTTGCCATCACCCGCGATGTCTGTTACTCCGTCGCCCACGGCAACCTCCTCGGCCTCGGAGGATTTGGCCGACAGGATTGAGCAGCGGATCGAGAAGAAATTCAGCGGACACCACGGCGTCGTCATCAGCGGTCATGGTGAAAAAGCCGAATCCGAGGATATCCCGGACATCGCGGTCCCCATCGTTGCGATCACATTGTTAACGGTATTTGGCGCGCCGGTGCTCATTGTTGCCGTGATCATGTATTTCAGTTTTTCCAAGTCCCGGGCGCTCCATCGCACCGTCCGGATGATGGTTGAAAAGGGCCAGCCAGTGCCCGCTGCGTTGTTAAATCCACCGCCCGCCCAACGGCAGCGGTCCGACATGCGCCGGGGAGTTGTGCTGGTGATGATCGGTCTTGGCCTGATGGTCTTTCTCGGCGCCGTAAACGATTGGGAAGGCGGTGCCTGGAGCATTGGCATCATTCCCTTTCTGATCGGGGCCGGCTACCTGCTGGTATGGAGGCTGGATGCAAAGAACAAAGACAATCCCAAGGACAACCCGCCGCCGCTGCCCTAGTATCGAGCCGTGGAGCTCACTGATGCGGACCTCGTCGCGCGGGTTCTTGTCGATGACGACCAGCATGCGTTTGGCGAGTTGGTGCGAAGGCACCAGTCCAGCGTGCGCGGTCTGCTGCGACAACTTACCCGCACCGATCTTGCCCTGGCAGACGATCTCGCCCAGGAAACATTTCTCCGCGCCTACAAGCACATCCGCAGTTTTCGGGGCGAAGCGCGTTTTTCCACGTGGCTTTACCGGATTGCGTACAACTGTTTTCGCGAAGACGCGCGCCGCCGCAAGGAACTTGTGGGAATTAACGAGGAGCAATGGCAGGCCGAGGCCGATCCTCACACTGCCGATCCTGGTCTAAGACATGATCTTATGCATGCTCTAAGTTTACTGCCTCTGCACGAGCGAACGGCCGTATTGCTTTGTTGCCAAAATGGACTATCGCATGATGAGGCCGCCCGCGTTCTGGATATTCCGCTGGGGACGGTCAAAACAAATGTCTTGCGCGGTCGGGAGAAATTAAAGAAAACACTGGCAGCGTGGGGGCCGAATTAGTATGAACGATATGAACCGGGAAGACTGGCTGGATCAACAATTGCGCGATGCTGCGCCATACATCGACGACGATGGATTCACCCGGCGTGTCATGGCCAGCCTGCCTGCGCCGAGACGCGGGCGGGAATCGCTGCGGACGATCATCCTGATCGGGATCACCCTGCTTGCCAGCGTGCTTGCTGCGATTTCGGGCGGAGGCCGCTTCGTCACAGTGGAAGTAATGCGGCTAACCGCTTTGCCTGCCTTGTGGATTTTCGTGTTCGCAGTCGGCGCCGGATTTCTGGTGATGACGGGCGGTCTTGTCGCCGCCGTTGCTAGGACAAGCCGCGATCGCCTCTAATACATCGATTGCATTAGACGATCTTAGACACTAACTTATCGGATGTTTAGAAACATTCCGAGTTCCGTCCTTAGGGAACTGGTGAAACTTTCCGAGCGCAAGGAAGCGCTCATGGCGCGAATCCAGGAGATTGATCGCCGAATGGTGCGGGTCCAGGCGACGTTCGGAATTCCAGTGCATGGTGACGAGCAGGCTGCCCCTGTCACGGTATCCGGGATGACCCGCCGGCGTCGGGCGAAGCGCGGCGCTCTTAAGGAGAAAATCGTGGGAGCTTTGCGCAAAGCCGGGAAAAGAGGGGCCACCATTCGTGAGCTCGCGGCAAAACTGCATGTTCCGAGCGCGAATCTTTACGTTTGGTTTAACGGCACAGGCAGAAACGTGCCAGGGATCCGGAAGATCGGTGTGGCCAAATACCGGTTAGGCTAGGGCGTGGCGGCGAGCAGCTCGCGCGCCCGCCGAACATCGGCCTCGATCTGCTTCACCAGCGCATCGACGTTTTCGAATCTCTTTTCCGGCCTGAGATGCCGGATGAATTGCACTTCCATCTCTTTGCCGTAAATGTCGCGGTCGAAATCGAGCAGGTGGATCTCCAGGACACGATGTTTCGCGTCTCCGCTGACGGTCGGCCGATAGCCGAGATTCACCAGGCCGGGGTAGCGAACGCCGTCGAATCTTGCTTCGGCAAAATAAACTCCGTTCGGCGGGAATTGCTCGCTGTGGGCGCTCAGGTTCGCCGTCGGGAAGCCGATTTTCTTCCCGAGATTGTCGCCATGGATAACGGTTCCCAGAATCGTGTAATCGCGGCCCAGCATTTCAGCTGCCTTTGCAAAGTCGCCTTGTTCCACGGCGTGCCTGATGGCCGTGCTGCTGATGACTTCGCCGTTCAGCGTTACCGGCGGGATTCCAACAACGTCGAAGCGCAGGTGCGCTCCGAGTTTCTTGAGAAGATCCAGGTTTCCACGGCGATTTTTTCCAAATGACCATTGGTGCCCAACGCAAATTTCGCGCAGTGGTTTTGATTGCGCGACCAGTTGCCGGACGAAATCTTCCGGCTCGGTTTGGGCGAATTTGTTGTCGAAGGGAATGATCAGGAGATGGTCCACGCCAAGATCGCGAATCAACGCAATCTTATGCTGGGTGGCGGTGAGCAAATGCGGCGCTGCCTGCGGTCGCAGCACTTTTTCGGGGTGCGGATCGAATGTGACGACTACCGGCATGCCATTGGCGGGTTTGGCGTGCTGGGCGGAAGTGGAAATAACGGCCTGATGTCCGCGGTGAACTCCGTCGAAGACGCCAATGGCCAGAAAGAGCGGGCCGGGCAAGCGCGACAGCTCGGGGATGGAATGAAGGAGTTCCATCAGGGTCAGAAAGAAGCACCAAGCACCAAACCCCAAGCACCAGGGAATCTCCAAGCTCTAATCTTCAATATCGCCCTTTGGTGCTTGATAATTGGTGCTTCTCTAGAGGTTGGCGCTTGGAGGTTGGTGCTTTTCATTACGCTCCCCGCATCCGCGAGACTTCCGGAAGCGAGAGAATTCTGCGCACGATGTCTTCCGGTGACGCGCTCTGGATTTGGCCGACACTGATCGCGTTCGTAACATCGAACCGGCCCGACTTTGTCCGGCGCAACGATTTCAAATGTGCGCCGCAACCGAGCACCTCTCCGATATCGTGCACATAGGTGCGAACATAGAAGCCTTTGCTGCAAACGACGCTGAAATCGATTTCGGGCGGAGCAATCCGGTCGATCGTATAACGATAAACGTGGACCAGGCGCGGTTCGCGCTCTACCACTTTTCCCTGGCGCGCGAGCTTGTAGAGAGGCACGCCGCCATGCTTTTTCGCGGAAACCATTGGCGGCATTTGATAAAAATCGCCGCGGAATTTTTCAAACGCGGCGCGAATTTCATTCTCGGTTAGTGCCGGTATGGGACGTTCGTTGATAATCTCGCCCTCACGATCCTGGGTACTGGTCGTGATGCCCAGCGTGAGTGTTCCGACATACTCCTTGTCTTCGCTCATGAGCAGGTCCTGGACTTTGGTCCCGCGGCCAATGGTCAACAGCAGCAAACCGGTTGCGATTGGATCAAGTGTTCCGCAATGACCAACTTTTTTGATTTGAAGTTTGCGCCGAACCAGGGCGACAACGTCGTGTGACGTCATGCCCCCGGCTTTATCGACGAGCAACACGCCGTCAGGAGTGGCAATCAAGGACATTGCTAATTGCCTCCAGGACTTTCTTTTCTGCTTCGGCGAGCGTGCCGCGCATGCGCGCCCCGGCCGCACGTTTGTGGCCGCCGCCTCCAAACTGAGCGCAAATTGCGCAGACGTCGGCCGCGTCGTTTTTTGAGCGCATGCTGATGCGCACCTTGCCGCCGGTGAGCTCCTCAAAAAAGACGGCGACAACGACTCCACGGATGGCGCGAAGATGATCGATGAGGCCCTCGTTGTCTTCCGGTAAAACCTCCAGTTTTCTCGCCAAATTCAGACTTAAAGAAAAACTGGCGATCCGGCCGTGGCACTCAAAACGCATGGTGGCAAGGAGCTCCCGAAGCAACTCAATCCGGCGACGCGGATAGCTTTCGTACAGCTGCTGGCTGACGCGGCCCACATCGATTCCAATACGCACGAGCCTGGCGGCAATCTCAAATGTCCGCGCAGTCGTGTTCGGATACTGAAATGAACCGGTGTCGGTCGAAATCGCGACGAAAAGATTTTCCGCGATATCGGGATTCACCGGCAATTTTTGATCCTCCATTAATTCAAAAACGATTTGGCCGGTCGCGGGCGCGGTTGGATCGATATGAACAATGTCGCCGTAGCCGGGGTTGCTCGAATGATGGTCGATATTGATCCAGACTTTGGCGGAGCGGATCGCGGCAACCGTTGTGCCAAGGCGATTTTGGACGGCGGTGTCGAGCGCGACTACGACATCGACATCTTCGGGCGCAGCGGGTGGTTTTGTAAGCAAGCCGGCGCTCGGAACAAAGTTGTACTTTTCGAGCATGCCATCCTCATTCCAGACGCGGACATCCTTGCCGAGTTGTTTTAAAGAAAGCGCCAGCGCGATCTGGCTGCCAAGCGCGTCGCCATCGGGGCGAACGTGGCTGAGAATGGCAAAGCGTTGATGTTCCCGCAGCGCCCTGCCGATCTCATCGAATTTGGAAGTAGTCATTGAATCAGCCGCGGCATTCACGTGCTCTCGCCATCGTTGCCCGGTGTTTCGATTTCCCGCAGGATTTCGATGACACGAGAGCCGCGAGCAATGGAATCGTCGAGATGAAACAAAAGATGCGGTGTGTACTTCATCGTAAGGTGGCGCCCCAACTCGGATTGCAGCAGCGGCCGATGGGATTCAAGTTTGCTGACAACGGCCGCGCCTTTTTCGGGTCTTAGAACGCTGACGAACACGTGCGCATTTTTCAGGTCGGCGGTCACGTCGACGTGATTGATGCTGACCAGCGCGCCCTCGAAATTGATTTCACGCGTGATAATGCCACTCAGCTCTCTTTTGACCAGCTCGTTTACGCGCAATAATCGATGTTTCATAAAATTATTGTAGGGCGTTTCTGCGAAACGCCGGCGTCCGCCGCGGCGGACGCCCTACAGTTTTTGCGCGACTTGCTCGAGTTGGTAGCACTCAATCACGTCGCCGACCTGGTATTCGCTGAAATCGCCAAGCTTGATGCCGCATTCCAGCCCGGAACGGACTTCCTTCACGTCGTCCTGGAAGCGGCGCAGTGTCGAAATTCCGCCGTCGTACACCGGTTGGCGCCGGCGAAGGATGCGCGCACGAGCGATTCGCGCAACGCGGCCATCGGTTACCAGACAACCGGCAACGATCCCTCTGCTCAACTCGAAAACTTGTTTTACCTCGGCATGACCGATCACCGTTTCGCGATGCTCCGGTTCGAGCATTCCGGCCATTGCCTCCTTCATCTGATCGATCAGCTCGTAAATAATGCTGTAAAGCTTGACCTGGATGCCTTCGCTTCGCGCGGCCGAAACCGCCATGCTCTCGACTTTGACATTGAAGCCGACAACGACGGCATTTGATGCGCTGGCCAGCAAAATGTCCGACTCGGAAATCGGGCCGACTCCTGAGTGAATGATTTCCAGATCGATCTTTTTGCTTTCGATCTGTTGCAGCGCGCCAACCAGTGCCTCGACAGAACCTTGTGTGTCGCACTTCAAAACGATGCGTAAAACTTTCTTGCCGTCTGCCGCCTCCAGCAGACTCTCGAGCGTGGCCCGCTGCGGCACAGTCAGCTTGTCGGCGCGCTTGGCCTCGAGCCGTTCCTCGCTCAAGGTTTTCGCGGCCCGCTCCGATTCCATCACCAAAAATTCGTCGCCAGCGTTGGGTAGACCGGTGAACCCGAGTACTTTGACCGCCATGGAGAGATCTGCCTCCTTGACCGGCTGCCCTTGATCGTCCATGAGCGATTTCACCTTTCCCCAGTAATCGCCGCAGATGAACGCTTCACCGATTTCGACTGTGCCCATTTGCACGATGACAGTCGCTGTCGGGCCGCGTCCCGGTTCCACTTGCGCTTCAATCACGGTGCCGCGCGGTGTCGCTGTGGGTGAGGCCTTCAGTTCCATCACTTCAGCCTGCAACACCATCATCTCGAGCAGGTGATCGATGCCGGTCCCGCGGGTTGCGGAAACTTCGCAGACAATTGTTTCGCCGCCCCAATCTTCAGGGCTGAGGCCCTTTTCCTGTAATTGCTTTTTCACTCTGTCGATGTTGGCGCCGGGTAAATCGATCTTGTTGATCGCCACCATGATCTTCACGTGCGGCGCAGCTTTGGCGTGGTTGATCGCTTCGATCGTCTGCGGCATGAGACCGTCATCCGCGGCGACAACCAGCACCACGATGTCGGTGACATGCGCCCCACGTGCGCGCATTGCGGTAAAAGCAGCATGGCCGGGCGTATCGATAAAGGTGATGTTGTGTCCCTTGTACTGGACTGTGTAGGCCCCGATATGTTGCGTGATCCCGCCTGCTTCCCCGGCGGCTACGCGCGTTTTGCGAATCGCATCCATGAGCGTCGTTTTGCCGTGATCGACATGGCCCATGAACGTGATGATGGGTGCGCGCGGCTTGAGTTCTTCCTTCTTCGCGATGACCGGCGGCGGCGGTGCGACCACGACCTGTTCGACCTTGTGCACGCCGGCGCCTTTCTCACGCCGCTCCTTTTCGAGCACGAAACCGTGACTCTCGGCGACCTTTGCGGCGATGTCCGGCTCGACTGTTTGATTGATGTTTGCGAAAATGTTGAACGACATCAGCTCGGCGATGAGCTGGTGCGGTTTTATGCCGAGTTCGTTCGAAAGCTGTTTAACGATGATTGGCGGCTTGATGTGAATGACATTGCGCGGCTCCTCTTCGGCCGCGGCCTCCGGAGGTGGAGCTGTCTCCGTGGCAGCATCGACGGCCGCACTTTTTGGAGCGGGAGGTTCGGGCTTTGCGACCGGTGTTTGACTTTTCGGCGAGACCGCGGGCGCCTCCAGCGAGGCGCGAATGCGTGAGATCGGAGGCAGAATCGTGGTTTTCTTCTTGATCTCGCCGTCACCCGATTTGTTTTGCCGCTTTTTTTCATCGATAAGCGAAACGCTTTCGACAACTTGATGAGCCGGCTTCGGTTTTGCCGCTGGCTTCGTTGCGGCTTCCTGAGCTGCCGGCGCTTTTCGGTGCGCAGCGGTTCCGCCGTGTGCCGGCTTTGCGTGCGCCGCCGTCTTTTTGGTCGCTACCTTAGCCTTGGAACCGGCAGGCTTGCGAGAAACAGTAGCCTTGGATGCGGACTTGGCCGTCGCCTTTGCTTTGGTCTTGGTTGGCATTTCTGTTCCTCTAAAAATTCTCTCATGGCTCGAGCGTGTTAGGCTGAGCCGGCTTTCTGCGGTTCATCTTGCCGATGGAGCGCATCGTAAATCTCGCGCGCTTTCGTCTCATCCACAGCGAGAATGTCCACAAAATCCTGAATATCGGCTGCGTGCAAACCTTCCAGGTTTGTAAAGCCGGATTTCACCAGCGAGGTGGCTTGTTCGTCGGTAATCGGGAGGGCACCGGCGAGCGTTTGGGCAGCCTGGGCAACCTTCTGCTCCACCGCCGTCGTGGCCGAAGTGTCTTTATCAATGTTGATCTCCCAGCCGGTAAGCCGTGAGGTCAACCGCGCGTTTTGCCCTTTTTTGCCAATCGCCAGCGAGAGTTGATCTTCGTCCACGGAAATCTGTACGCTCTTTTTCTCCGTATCGAAGGTCATGTTTTTGATCTTCGCCGGCTTGAGCGCTTCCAGGACGTATTCGCGCGGATCGGAGCTCCAACGGATGATGTCCACTTTTTCGTTGTTTAGCTCGCGCACGATGTTCTTCACGCGGGAGCCACGCATCCCGACGCACGCGCCCACGGGATCCACTTTTTCATTTGCGCTCGAGACCGCGATTTTCGTTCGATAACCTGCTTCCCTCGCAATCCCGCGGATCTCGACAGTACCGTCCGCAATTTCGCTCACCTCCAGTTCGAAAAGGCGGCGGACAAAATTCGGGTGACTTCGCGATATAATGATCTCGGGTCCGCGCAGTCCGTTTTCCACGGCGACAACGTACGCGCGCAAGCGGTCGCCGACGTTGTAATCCTCCACCACCACGCGTTCGCGTTGCGGCATGACCGCTTCAAATTTGCCAAGATCGAGGATCACGTCCGAGCGATCGAAACGGCGCACCGTTCCGCTGACGATCTCGCCCGCACGGTCCTTGAACTCTTCGTAAATCATTTCCTTCTCGACCTGGCGGATTCGCTGCATCATCGCCTGCTTGGCAGTCTGGGCTGCGATCCGGCCGAAATTTCGAGGCGTCACTTCGATCTCGATGCTATCGCCGATCTTCGCGTCGGGCTTGATCCTGCGCGCCTTGGTCAGCGCGATCTGGTCCTGCGGGTTGTCCACGTTTTCTACTACGAGCAAATTGGCGAGCGCGCGGATGTCGCCCGACTTAGGATCGATGTCGATGCGCAGTTCCCGCGCGGCCCCCACGCTTTTCTTGGAAGCGGAAAGGAGCGCATTGGAGACCGCCTCGATCAGGATTTCGCGTTTAATTCCGCGCTCCCGCTCCAGGTAGTCGAGCATGGCAAGAAACTCTACGTTCATAAAACATCCAGTCCGCAGACTAAAAAGAGTGGGACATCAATTCCCACTCCCTTCAGCGCGGACTCGACCCTGAATTTACCGTTTTGCGACGGCGTCGTCAAGCCGAGGGTTGAATGCCCGGCGTTAAACGTCCAACATTCAACGCCTCAATGACTTCGCGAACGGGCAGTTTGTCGATTGTGCTCCTGGTTTGGGCGGCGATTTATTTGCCCGGCCTTGGGTCGCTCCCGATTAAAGGGGAAGAAGGTCGCAGGATTTTGCCGGCAATTTCAATGCTGCGGACCGGTAATTACGTCGTGCCGCAAGTCGGCGGGGAAACATATTTTAGTAAGCCCCCTCTCGTGAACTGGCTGGTTGCCGCGTCATTCAAGCTCTTCGGCCGGCGTAACGAATGGACCGCGCGTTTGCCGTCCGCGCTTTGCGTGCTTGCGGTCGCACTTGCCTTCGCCACAATGGCCCGCCGGGGAAGTCTCGGCTCGCGCGGATCGACGGTCGCTGCACTCATGTGGCTGACAAACGCCGGGATGATTGAGAAAGGCCGATTGATCGAGATCGAGGCGCTGTACGTTTCGCTTTGCGCGCTGGCAATCATTTTCTGGCTAACTTTTTGGGAGCAAAAGAAATCCGCATGGCTCGTTTGGATTCCCGCTTCCATTTTTCTCGGCCTGGGATGCCTCGCCAAGGGGCCCGTTCACATTATCTTTTTCTACGCGATCGTCATCGCTGTAATCTGGCAGACCAGGAATTGGCGCCTGTTATTTAGTCCCGCGCACTTCGTCGCGGTCCTCGTTATGCTCGGGATTTTCGCAGCGTGGGCGGTCCCGTTCGCGCACGTCACCGGCGGCGCGCATGCCGCTGCCAAATGGTCCTTTCAGTTCGCCGGCCGGCTCACTGGGCGCGACTTTGAATTTCTCCACTGGATCAGGAACATTCCGCAAGGTCTCGTCTATTTTTTGCCCTGGACGGTTCTGTTGCCGCTCGTTCGGTTCGACATTTTTGTGAACGAACATGACCGGGGGCTGGCGCGCGGCCTTGCATGGGGAGCGATCGTGCCGTTTGTCGTTATTAATCTGATACCGGGATCGCTTCCGCGTTACGCGATGCCGGCCCTTGTTCCCGCCTGCTGGCTGCTGGCGATGACTTTGTGCGCGGGAAATGCCGCATGGCCGGGCTGGCTGACCGGCCGGTCATTTTCACAGAGAGCTCGGCAGCGAACCGTGGCGGTCTTTGTGATCCTCACTTGTGTATGCATGAGTGCGTACGGAGTGCTGATCATTCCTCGATTACACAGCCGGGAGAACGTGAAGCGCTTTGCCGCGCAAATCGACGCAATCGTTCCGCGCTCGGAACCGCTATATGCGCTGAACCCCGATTATCAGCCGATCTTCTTCTATATGCATTCGAAGCTGGTCTATGTGGAGAAGATGGACGATTTGCCGGGTAACCCCGTCTATCTGCTGGTGCGGCCGAAAAAGGAGCAAGCGGTGCTGGAAAGCAATCGTTGGGCGCCGCGCCATGCGCACCCCGTCCTTCTGGCGACGGATTACCGGAAGCAGTCGATTATCCTGATCAAGATCGAGTGAGGCATCGGTTCGTTTGACAGGGCCGGATTGGTTAGCATGCTAACTAATCTTTCCACTACTTGAAAGCTGACCTGGAAACGTTCGGTCCTTTGCTGCATGGCACGGCGCGCGCCTGGCACTTGAAGCTCGACGAGCGGCTCGCCGGGGATGCTGCGGGGCATGCCGTGTCGCTGCGGCTGATCTAATCTTGCGGGCGATGCGTATCGGGATCTGTGCGTTCTGGTTCAACCGCGGGCAGGGCGTGATCGCCCGCCAGCTCCGCTCCGCTCTCGATCAACTTGGACACCAGACATTCGTGCTCGGACGGCCGACCAGGGATAACTTCGCGATGCCGCAACGGGCGCGGGGCGACGACGTCTGGGCACAGCAGGGGGTGACGCCGGCCTCGAGCTTCTTCATCGGTGCCGACGAGCTGGTCGGCTGGGCGCGCGAGCACGAACTCGAGGGTTGCTTCTTCGACCAGAACTACGAGTTCGAGGCGATCGAGGCACTGCGGCGTGCGGGCACCCGAACGATTGGCCGCTTCGTCTGGGAGCAGTTCTCGAACGAGCACGTCGCCGATGCGCGCCGTGCCTACGACCTGGTCTATTCGATGACCCACGCCGAGCGCGAGCGGTACGCCACGATGGGGATCGAGGCGCCCTTCCTGCAGTGGGGAATCCACCCCGACTACCTCGTCTATACACCGCATCGGCCGGCCGACGGCACCGCGGTGTTCCACTACCACGCCGGCCTGCTCGGCAAACGCAAGCCGTTCAAGGAGGTCATCGAAGCATTCAACGCGGCCCGCGGCGAAGGGCTGCGTCTGATCGTCAAGGCGCAGATCGAGCGCTGGATGGACTACCTGAAGAAGGCGGCGAAGACGGACCCGCGGATCAAGTTGGTAATCGAGGACCTGCCGACTGCCCGGCATCTGCAGATGTGCGCCGACGCTCACGTCTGTATGGCACCGGCCCGATGGGAGGGACTTGGACTGCACCTCTATGAGGCAATCGCCTTCGGACAGCCGATCGTCTGCAACGATGATCCGCCGATGAACGAACTCATCGAGGACGAGGTCAGCGGCCTGCTCATCGGCTCCCACGAGGACGGCAAGGCGAACTCCGGGATCCCGGCGAAGACGGTCGACGTGCCCGCGTTGACCAGGGCGATCGAGCGGCTCGCCGATCCGGCCCTGCGGACCAAGCTCGAGGCTGGAGCGCTACGCAAGCGCGAGCAGCTCAGTTGGGAGCGGACGGTCGTCTCGGTCGGCGAATTGCTGAGGCGCTAGCGCCCAATCTGCGGACCTGAGCGACGCGATGGTCTTGTTCTGGAGAAAGCGGCTCGGCGAGCCGCCGCTGTTGTCGGTGATCGTCGGGTTCGGGCGATCGATTAGCGGCGGCAGTCGATTATTTTGATCAGGATGGAATAAGACGTTGGTTCGTTAGGGTTTCCGGTTCTGGGCGTTCTGTAGGGTGCTCTATTGCGATCCAGTTCCCTGATCGTTTGACAGGGGCCGGGAGTCGGATTGGTTAGCATGCTAACTAATCTTCCAACTGCTTGAAAGCTGACCCGGAAACGTTCGGTCCTTTGCTGCATGGCACTGCGCGCGCCTGGCGTCTGAAGCTCGACCAGCGGCTCAAGCCCATGGGATTGAGTCAGGCCAAATGGCGCACGTTGCTGCATCTTTCAGTGGCCCCGCGCAGGCTGACCCAGTCGGAGATCGCAGCGCGGCTCGGGATCGAAGAGCCGACCCTGGTCACCCTGCTGCATCGCCTGGAGAGAGACGGATGGGTCGAGCGAAAGCACTCACCGGACGATCGGCGCTGCAAAATTGTCCACCTCGGCTGGCGTGCCCGTGGCGTCATCGCGCAGATCAACCAGACAGCAAACGAACTTCGGCAAGAGTTATTGGCGAACATTCCCCAGCCCGAACTGCGCACCTGCATCCGCGTCCTGACCCAGATTTACCGGCGTGCGGAAAAAGGAAATGGATCCCCGCGCGGCACGGCTGCCGCTTCGCGTGAACGCTCCGAACGAAACGGTCAGAATGGCAATGAACGTGCGATTAATAGAGTAAAGGGAACGCGTCGCGTCGCGCGTAAATCGAAATGAAATCGTCGAAACGTCCAAGCCAGCGGATTCCGTGGTGGGCCTATCTGCTCTTTATCGTCCTGGGAGCGTTAGCGGTGTTTTGGAATTATGAGCATCATATCGATTCCGAAAAGGCGGGACAGCCTCCCGTGCATCCAGTGCTTGTGACGAAAGTGATCACCAAGGATTCGCCGGTTTATCTTGATGAAATCGGCACCTGCGCGGCGTATGAAACCGTTCAAGTCCAGGCGCAGGTGAACGGCCAGATTATTTCGCGCGATTTTAAGGATGGGGCCGACGTGAAGAAGGGAGACTTGCTTTTTACGATCGATCCGCGGCCGTACCAGGCGGCTTTGGACCAAGCGAAAGCGCAGGCCGCGTTAGACAAGGCCACGCTGAAGCGGCAGGAGGACCTCCGCGCCAGAAAAGTTATATCCCCGCAGGACTACGACATCGCTCAGGCGAATGCAGAGAAGTCCCAGGCAGCGACCGAGGCTGCTCAGGTTAATCTCGATTATTGCTCCATAAAATCGCCCATTAATGGACGAGTAGGACTGCGCAATGTCGATGTTGGGAATCTGGTTGGCCCGTCGAGTCCGCCGCTCGTCATTATCCAGGGGCTCGATCCCATTTACAGCGATTTCACGGTGGCCGAAACCGACCTGGCGCTGGTGCGTCGCTATCTCGGCGGGCCGAACGTGAAAGTCCAGACAAGCGCGCCGGACTCGGGTGTAGCGCCACGCATGGGTGATCTCTATTTCATTGATAATGCCGTCCAGCCAGGGTCCGGCACGGTGAAGGCGCGCGGGGTAACGCCGAATCCGGATCATGCCTTTTGGCCATCCGAGTTTGTGCGGGTCCGTTTCATTCTTGATATGATCAAGGACGCAGAGCTCGTGCCTTCGCAGGCGGTGCAGATCAGTCAAAACGGGCCATTTGTTTTTGTCGTGAAACCGGACAACACGGTAGATCTTCGGCCGGTGAAACCGGGCCAGCCCCAGGATGGCGATCTCACGGTAATTGAAAGCGGTGTGAAACCGGGAGAGACCGTGGTGGTCACCGGTCAGCTGGCGCTTTCGCCGGGCGCGAAGGTCGAACCCAAACCGTACCACGCCCCAACCGAGAGCAGCGAACATCAAGTTGCGGCCCAGAACGCTTTGTAATCTCGCCTTTTCCTTTCGATATGGATCGTTCCGACGAACACGATGGAGCCTCCGGCCACAATGGCGGTTCCGAAGATCGATATCCCGACAGGTCGGCCGCGGCGCCCGTGTCGCCCGCAAGCGGGCCCAGTAGTAGGTTAATCCAGGTTACCGGCTCCGGACTTTCCGGGCCGTTCATTCGCCGTCCGGTGATGACGGTGCTGCTGACCCTGTCGGTAATCGTTGCCGGGTTCGCCACGTATAACAAACTCGCGGTGAACGACCTTCCCGCGGTCGATTACCCTGTTATCCAGGTCAGCTGCTCGTATCCCGGCGCCAATCCGACCACCATGGCGAACAACATCGCCACGCCGCTTGAGAAGCAGTTCCTGCAAATCCCCGGCCTCGACCTCATTACCAGCTCGAGCACCCAGGGTCAGACCGGATTGACGCTGCAGTTCAACATGAGCAAAAGCATCGTTGACGCGGCTACCGATGTGCAGGCGGCGATCCAACGTGCAACCGGGAAGTTGCCCATCGATTTGCCCAGCCCGCCGACCTTCACGAAAACAAATCCGAACGATCAGTCGGTCTATCTGCTCGGGCTGTTGTCCGATACCCTGACCGACGGCGATCTATATAAGTATGCGTCCACAGCTGTGGCGCAACGCATCGCCATTCTTCCGGGGGTCTCGCAGGTCAACATTTACGGTGTCCAGGGTGCGATTCGAATTAAAGCCGATCCCGCCGCGCTGGCCGCCCGCGGTTTGACCATGGACGATGTAGCCAGCGCGATCAAAGCCGGGACCGTTTATTCCGGCGCGGGTCAATTCGACGGCGCTCATCGCACTTTCATTCTGCAACCGAACGGGCAGCTCAGCACTGCGGAAGGCTATCGCAATCTGATCGTGGCGCGAAACAGGGATGGCTCGCCGGTCTTCCTGCGCGACATAGCCGATGTTTACCAGGGCGTGCAGGACGAGCGGCTTTCGCGCACTTTTTGGATGCGCGGATTTAAGCCTCCAGGGTCGGTGGTCGTGCTGGCGGTCTCACGGCAAGCAGGCGCGAACGCGGTGGAAGTCGCCGACTCGGTAAAAGCGCTCTTCCCTGAGTTGCGAGCGAGCCTTCCCGGATCCATCCAACTCATTCCGGTGTTCGATCGCTCGCAGGGGATCGTCAATTCTGTGCACGATGTGGAATATACGCTGGTCATCGCCTTCATGCTGGTGGTGATGGTGATCTATGTTTTTCTGGGTCGCGCTACCGACACACTCATTCCGGTGGTGGCCTTGCCGCTTTCGCTGCTGCTCACGGTCACGGCGATGTACGCGCTGAACTACTCCATCAACAACCTGACGTTGATGGCACTCATGCTGGCCATTGGGTTCCTGGTTGATGATGCCATCGTGTTCCTGGAAAACGTGGTGCGGCGCGCCGAGCACGGCGAATCCATCCTAAGGGCGGCTTACAACAGCGCCGGCGAAATTTCGTTCACCATTCTGTCGATGACCCTGTCGCTGGCGGCGGTCTTTATCCCGCTCGTTTTCCTGCCCGGTTTGCTCGGCCGTATCTTCCGCGAGTTTTCGGCCACGATCATTGTGGCAATTTTGTCTTCGGGGCTGGTCTCGTTGACGCTTACGCCGTTGATGTGTGCGCGCATTCTGGGAGAACGGAGGGCCGGCCACAAACGCGCGCGGATGGAGAAGTGGACAGGCGATTTCATCAAGCGCGTGATTGCCGCTTACGGCCGCGCGTTGGACAAATTCCTGGATCGCGCCTGGCTGACTGTTCCCATTCTCCTTGGATGCATCCTCGGGCTCTGGTTCTTCTTTACTCATTTGCCATTTACGCTCCTGCCGCCCGGCGACAGCGGTTTTATCCGGGGCGTTTTCATTGCGCAGGAAGGTTCTTCGCCGGCGCAGATGCGCGCGTATCAGCAGCAGGTCAACGCAAAGCTGAAAGAAGATCCGAACGTCGCGCAATTTTTCACCCTGGCCGGTCTTTCCACTCGGAGCGCTTCCTCGCAGGGGCTCATGTTTCTCTTTCTCAAACCGAGAAGCGAGCGGCCCGACATTGAGCAATGCGTTCTCGAGCTGCAAAAAAAAATCGCCACCGTGCCGGGCGTGACGGCGGTCATGCGACCCAATCCGGTCCTGCAAATCAACATCGGCGCGACCAACCAGACGCAGGGACAATATGCCTACACCCTCAGCGGCATTGTGCCCGCTGATGTTTATGCCGCCTCCGACCAGTTGATGGAGAAACTCAGTGGCTTCAAGGGTTTCGCCACTCTCCGCTCCGATTACTACCACGACACGCCGAACCTGACTGTCGACATCGATCGCGAACGCGCCGCCACGTACGGCGTTTCTACTTCCGCGGTAGAAAGTCTTCTCCGGACGGCCTACTCGCAAAACTATGTTTATTTAATCAAGGAGCCCGAGGACCAGTATGAAGTGATTTTGGAGGTTAAGGACAAGGAACGCGCGCAACCGGCCGACCTGAACAATCTGTATGTGCGTGGCAGTACCGGTGGAACGGTCGCTCCTGTGGGAGGCAATAGCGGAGGTGCCCTCCCGACTACTAGCGGCCTGATTTCCAATCTTGTCCCGCTGCGCGCCGTTACGTCGACAAAGCAGATCCTCGGACCGCTGGCGGTGAACCATCTAAACCAGTTCACCAGCGTAACAATCAATTTTAATTTGCTGCCCAATGTCGCCATCGGCGATGCGACCAAGTACATCGAAGACAGTTTTGCCCAGGTTCATCGGCAATTCCCGACAGGTACAGGCGACGTTTCAAGGTGAAGCGCTCGTTTTCCGTCAGCTTTTCGCGTCACTCCCGCTCCTGCTGATCGCTGCCATCTTTGTGATGTATGTGATTCTGGGAATTCTTTACGAAAGTTATGTTCATCCTATTACAGTGTTGTTTCCCGCCATTGTTCCGGCGGTCGTCGGCGGCCTTTTCACGCTTTGGATTTTTCATTCCACCCTTTCTCTCTATAGCGTCATCGGCCTTTTCCTGCTGCTCGGTATCGTCAAGAAAAACGGAATCCTGGTGGTCGATTTCGCACTGAAACGGATCGATGAAGGGCTGGGCCTGCGAGAGGCAATTCACGAAGCGAGTCTTGAGCGTTTTCGTCCGATCATGATGACGACGCTCTCTGCCCTCATGGGCGCAATCCCGCTGGCCATCGGTTTCGGATCGGACGCCTCGTCACGCCGCCCGCTGGGTCTTGTCATTGTTGGAGGATTGATCTTCTCGCAAATGGTCACGCTTTTTGTCACGCCAGTGATTTATCTCTGGCTCGAATGGTTCCAGGAACACGTGCTCGACAAGGTGCCGTTTCTGCGCAGCGCGCACATGCATCACGAAGGCGAGTTGGCCCGACCGGGCGACGGTCGAGCCAAACCGCAGCCGGCCGTGGCGCAATAAGACAGGCGCAGGTTCGCTAGGGCGGAGTCTGCGGCTTTGGCGGCACGGAGAGTTTCGAGTCGATGGTCCGGCCGCCGTAATCGAAATGAACAACGCCATCTTCGATTTTTGTCACCAGCACAGCGCCCGTGTCGTCCCCGACCCTCACTTCTATCCAGTCATCCTCGGCCAGTCGTCTTCCATTCACGATCGCAAGATGAATATCGCCGAGCGCAATGGAAGTAACATGGAGCATCTCGGCTGTAATCGGGAGACCCGTCTTCAACGGGACATTTCCAGGCAGGGGTGGAGGCGTGGACAGGCGTTTCATCGGCGGGGTCGCTGGCAGTTCATCGCCAAGAGATGCCAGCCGATGAGTCGGTCCCGGTTGGATGAGATAAATGTAGCCAACCAGGATGGCAAGCGCGACGAAGACAAAGCCTCCAAGGAACGTGAAAAGACTGATGTTCGAATATCGCGCGCGGTCTGAAATTACCGGCTCTTCCCCCGATTGTTCGTTCTCGCTGCCTGGAGCCACCTCGCGGACAAACCTCTCCTCCGGTTCGTCCCGTCGAACCATATTCAGCCCGTCATCCTCTGAACCTGGGGGATCTGTCATAGAAAATAAAAGCTGGGCGCCAGATGGCCAAAGAATCGGCGTTCGAGCGCAAGTTGCAACCGGAAAACCAAACCCTTCGAGTGCGTGACGACTTAACATTTAGATTTTGGAGCCAAACGCGATACCGTGCGACATGCGAGCGATGGTGCTTGAAAAAATTGGAGCTCCGCTTGTACTGCGCGACCTGCCCACGCCGAAGCCGGCGAAAGGTCAATTGCTCGTGCGCGTCGCCGCGTGCGCTGTTTGTCGCACCGATCTCCACATTGTGGATGCTGAACTTCCGGATCCGAAATTGCCGCTCATCATGGGTCATCAAATCGTCGGCCAGGTAGAAGAAATCGGAGAGGAAGGCAATCCGCAATCCGGAAAGAAGGCCAGTCCGGCTCGGACCGCTCCGCAATTTCAAATCGGCGACCGGGTCGGCATTCCGTGGCTCGGCTGGACCGATGGCGAATGCGCTTATTGCCGATCCGGCCGGGAGAATCTTTGCGACCGCGCACGTTTTACCGGTTATACCATCGATGGCGGCTACGCGGACTTCACGGTTGCGGACGCGCGATATTGTTTCCATCTCCCCGACAACTACAGTGATGTCGAAGTTGCGCCGCTGCTTTGCGCCGGCCTCATCGGTTATCGATCCTATCGCAAGACCGGTGATGCCCGTCGCCTCGGCCTTTATGGCTTTGGCAACGCCGCGCATCTGATTGCGCAGATTGCCCTTTATCAGGGCCGGAAAATTTTTGCGTTTACGCGTCCGGGCGATACGGCAACGCAAGAGTCGGCAAGGAAAATGGGTGCCGCCTGGGCCGGTGGTTCCGATGAAACGCCGCCGGAAAAGCTCGATGCCGCGATCGTATTTGCCTCGGTTGGTCCGCTGGTGCCCGCTGCTCTACGAGCGCTTGCCAAAGGGGGGATCGTTGTCTGCGGCGGCATCCACATGACGGAGATCCCGTCCTTCCCGTATGACGATCTTTGGGAAGAGCGCACGATTACGTCCGTCGCAAACCTGACACGACAGGACGGCGACGAATTTCTCGAGATCGCTCCGCGTGTTCCGGTGAAAACCAAAACGGTGACGTTCCCACTCGAGGACGCCAACACCGCGATCCAGAAATTCCGTGGCGGCAAGCTGGACGGTACCGCGGTTCTCTTGATCAACGCCGACAGCTCGATCAAGTAAGTCGCCTCGTCAATTTAGCGATACCGCGCGGCCTGATTCGGTTTGCCCCACGCCTCGTAGAGTTTCACCAGACGTTCGCGCGCCTCTATCGCACGGCGATCTCCTCCATCCAGTTTCGCTTTGAGTCCGTTGTAGCTGTGGATAAGGAGCGGTTCCGCTTCCGAATAACGCTTCTCAGCGGTCAAACATTCGCCCAGCGCGCTTTCGGTGAATGGAATCAACACATTTTCATTCGGTAAAAGCTTTTTCCGAATCGTAAGCGCTTCGCGCAACAACGGTTCGCCTTTGGCGGGTCTGCCGAGTCGCGTCAAGGTCAGTCCGAGAGCTGCTTTTACTGCAACCGGGATGGGGTGTTCGCGCGGAAAGAATTTCAACGAAAGATCGAGAGCTTTCCGATATTGAGTTTCGGCATCATGGTAATTGCCCTTTAAAAAATAAACTCGTCCCAAGTCTCTGCTGATCGCTGCGACGCTGGAGCTGTCGTCGCCCAGAACTTTGCGATAAGTCGCATAACTCTGCCGGAGTACGGTCTCCGCTTCGGCGTATGCTCCTCGATTAGTGAGGAGCTCGCCCAGGTAGTCCCGGGCTTGCGCGCGAAAGATCCGATATCGACCATTGGTGCGGTTGCCTACTTCGATAGCGCGGCGAAAAAGCCGCTCTGCGCCGGCGATGTCGCCAGACTGTTCGCGCGCAAGTGCAAGGCCCGACAACGTCGCCATATAGTAACCGTGATTTTTGCCAAGATATCTTCCGATCTGATCGACAGCTTCCTCGAGGAAAGGCTCTGCGGCTTTTCCGTTGCCTTGCCAGAATAAATTCATACCCAGGCTGTAGAGGGCCACACCAAGATCTGCATTCCCGCTTGGGTGCAGTTTGCGCTGGAGTTCGACGGCTTTGCGCGAAATCGTTTCTCCTTCAGCCGCTTTATCTTGAAAGGCCAGATCGAGCCCAAGCCAGCCCATGGTGGTCGCCGTTGTCGCATTCAGCTCGCCGTTCGCTTTCCGGCTCGCGTCCAGCGCCGCGCGCAAATTCTCCTCTGCGGGCGCGAACAAGCCCAGGGAAATGTAGGTGCGCCCCAACGTCATCAGGACATCCGCCATTGCATCGGGCTGATTCGTCAACTCGCTCCTGGCCCGGCGCGACGCTTCGCCAAGAACGTCGACCACTTTAATATCAATTCCTTTGGTTTCCGGAGCCGCTGCTCCGAGCATGTCTTGCAAAAATGTGTTGATGCGCTCGGCTCTCAACCTTTCGCGTTCGGCCACGTCGCGCTGCCGGCGCGCGATTTGCCCCTGCCATAATGCGGCGATTGTTCCGCCAACGATCGCGAGAAAAATCAAGGATACAGCCGCCACTGCCACTTTATTACGGGCCACGAATTTTGATGCGCGATAACCGGCGGTGTCTTTGCGGGCGGTAACAGGCCGGCCTTCGAGATAATGGCGAATGTCTTCTGCAAATTGGCTGACCGAGCGGTAGCGGCGTTCCGGCTCTTTGCGAAGCGCCTTAAGAACAATGTTATCCAGATCGCCACGCAAATGCGGCACGCGCTTCCAGCCCGTGAACCATCGGCCAGAACCGGACGCCACAATGGTACTTGGTTTGGTTGGCTCCCGTTCCGTGACCGCACGGGCGATGGCGGCGGGTGTGCGAGCGGAGATTTGGTACGGCTTTTGGCCGGTCAACAACTCGTAGAGAACAACGCCAAGACTGTAGATGTCGCTCGCGGTGGTCATGTTCTCGCCCCGCACCTGTTCCGGACTGGCGTAGTGCGGTGTCATGGCGACGGAGTAGGTCATGGTTTGCTCCGCGATTGCGGCAGTCTCCGGGTCGACAAGCCTGGCGATTCCGAAATCGAGCAGCTTCGGTTCCCCCTCGGCGGTCACCCGGATGTTTGCCGGTTTAATGTCGCGGTGAATAACCAGGTGCTGGTGCGCGTAGGAAACGGCAGCGCAGATCCTTCGAAACAACTCCAATCGCTGCGGGATCGAGTTCGAGCCGGACTGATGGAATTTTTCGCGGCAATAATCATCCAGTCTCGAGCCATCAACGTATTCCATGACAAAATAAGGCAGTCCATTTGCGGTCAACGCGCCGCCGTATAGCTGCGCGATGTTTGGATGAGTGAGACCGGCCAGAATCTGTTCTTCCCTATAAAAATGACGGACAAAGTTCGGCGCGCCCAAACCGTATTTGAGGAGCTTAATGGCAACCTTGCGCTGCAATTTCGTGTCTTCGGCCAGATAGACTTCGCCCATGCCGCCTTCGCCGATGAGTGAGAGGATTTTATAATCGCCGAGGACGTCGCCGGCCTTTAATTCACGACATTCGTCCGCCAGCATCTCGGCGACTTTTTCGACCGCAGGCTGTTCGATGAAGTCGCGCGCTTTTTCTTGAAATAGCAAGAGCGATCCGACTTCGCCGAGCAACTCAGGATCGCCGGCGCAAAGATCGGCAATCATCGCGCCGCGTTGCGCTGCTTCCACCTCGAGTGCGCGCTCGACGATCTCCGCGACGCGCTCCACCTGCTCAGGCCGCATGTTGGTTCAGCTCACGGCACAGCCAGAGCTTGGCGAAATTCCAGTCGCGCAAAACGGTTTTCTCCGAAACCTGGAGAACTTCCGAAATTTCCCTGGTGTCGAGGCCACCGAAGAATTTGAGTTCAACCACTTCGCTTTTTCGCGGGTAGATGTTCGCGAAGGTCTCCAAGGCTCCGTCGAGCGCGACTAATTCCACCGAATTCTTGGCAGCCAGCTCGTTCGCTTCCTCCAGAGAGAGCTTCTGTTGGAGGCCACCCCGCTTGGCCGCGTTATGCGCGCGCGCGTGGTCGACCAAAATCCGGCGCATCAGGCGCGCGGCGATGCCGTAGAAATGCGCCCGATCCTTCCAAGTAAGGCGGGTTTCGTCGGCGAGACGAAGATACGCCTCGTGGACCAGCGCGGTCGCTTGCAGGGTGTGATCGGCGCGTTCCCTCCGCAGATAGTCGCGTGCTAGCCGGCGCAATTGTTCGTAGACGAGCGGCATCAGCTTTTCGGGCGCGTCGTTGTCGCCGGCACTCCAATCTTTCAGGATTTGTGTGACGTCGTTTGCAGCAATCATGCAGCCGATTCCGGGCAGTTAGTTACCGATCTTAGTGCAATTCCAGCCTGCCGCGCGAAGCTATTTTCGCAAAAAATGTCCGTTTTCACCCGCTCCCTCCGCATTGCTGCTTGGAAGGACGAATATGAAAACGAACATGCTATCCCGAACCGCTGTTGCAATTCTGGCGTTGTATGGTTTTGGACTCGCGTCTGCGACTGCCCAGGAAGTTACGGCTACTTTCACGAATTCCTTCGGCGATGGCGTTTGGGAGCGAGACGCGCACATCGGGGTCATTGGCAATCCAGGCGATCCGAGCACCCCGGGCAATTGGGACACAGGCGCTTATCCGACCAACCACCATTACATTACTGACCCCAACACCGGAAACAAAGTTCCCAACAACGATCCGCTTTACGACGCCCTGGTCGGCATGAACGGCTGCAGCCTGGGTGCCGGAGTCCAGGTGCTAACAGCCACCGTAGTCAATGGCGTGACACTGAATATCGTCCCGCATGGCGATCTGGGAATCGCGGGCGCCAACGGGATTACCAATAACGGAACGATCACGGTCAATCCCACTGCTGCGCCCACCCCTGCCGGCATTCAGTTTTTTGCCGACTCGCAAATCACGGGGGCCGGCACCATTACTCTCAACGGCATCAATAGTCGTGCCGCCAATTATCCGGGTCGGCCGGACGCCTTTATTGCGAACGATAATGGAAATACCGGCGGTGGTCACACGGTCACCCATGGCGCCAACCATTTGATCCATGGCCGGGGCGACATCAGCACGGACGATAACGCGGCGACGTGGATCAACAATGGGACCATCGACGCCGACGTGACTGGAGGTTTGCTGCGGATGTATTTCAGCAGTAACGCGAATCAGAACAATAATCTCCTGGAAGCCACTAACGGCGGGACATTGTACATTGAGGACGGAGTGCTCAATCAGGCCGTCGCCGCCAGCATCTTCGCCGCCGACGGGAGCTACGTTCAGCTTGGTAACGTTACTTTGGCGAACAATCACTTCAGGCTGAACGGCGGAATCCTTGACACGGCAGGCAGCGGCTTGATCGAGGCCAACTCGCTCGACGCCGATGGCATTATCAACAATGGCGCGGTCGAATTATTGCCGGGCGATCACATTCGTGTCTTTTCAGGCGGTATAACAAATAATGGAACGATTCTGATCAATACCACCGCGGCCAGTACTCACACCACGGTGCAGTTTCTGAATAACGCGCAATTTGATGGTTCCGGGAGCATCGAGTTAAACGGCATCAACAGTTCCGATGCCTTGCTTACCAATAGCAACGGAAATACCGGCGGCGGCCAGAACATTACAAACGGCGCAAATCATCTGATCCATGGCCGCGGTGATCTCGATGCAAGCGATAATCCCGGAGTGTTTGTCAATAATGGGACAATCAACGCCGACGTGGACGGCGACCAGTTGCGCGTCTTTTTCTACAATGGAGCCGGAAGTGAAAACAACGGGACCATGGAGGCCACCAACGGTGGCACGCTCTTTTTTGAGACCGGTTCTGTAGATCAAAGTGGCGGCGGTATCCTTTTTGCCGGCGACAACAGTCTGGTGCAATTAGGCAGCGTCAGTCAGAACCGCGTTCTTAGCGTTACCGGCGGCACGTTCAACACGGCGGGCACCGGGATCATCGATGCCAGCGACCTGGGAGTAGATGGATGCACGAACTCAGGAGCCATGGAAATGCTGCCTGGTGACTTTATGGACGTGCATTCGAACGGCTTGACCAATAACGGCACGATCGTTGTCAACACGACTGCCGCCAGTACCAATACCGGTATCCGGTTCGCTGTGATCACTCAGATCGCAGGGACGGGAAGCATTCAGCTCAACGGCATTTCGTCTTCCAACGCGTACATGTACAGCGGTAACGGTAACAGCGGGAGTGGCGTTCCGGTGACGAATGGGGCCAGTCATACAATTCATGGACGGGGCGACATCAGCTTTGACACTGGCGGTGCCGTGCTGGTGAACAACGGCACCTTCAATGCCGACGTCGCCAATGGTGACACGCTTCGAGTGTTTCTTACCAACGATTCGCGCAATCAAAATAATAGCCTGATGGAGGCTACGAATGGTGGCACTCTGTTTTTCGAAAACGGGCGGCTCGATCAAAGCGGCGGCGGCGCGATTTTCGCCGATGCCGGCAGCACCGTCCTGCTGGGCAATAGTGGATTTGCCAACAATGTGTATCTACTAACGGGCGGAAATTTGAGCACGGCGTCCGACGGCGTGATCGAAGGGATAACAACCAGCTTCGCCGGCGATATCACAAACGGGGGTACCTTTGAGATTCCGTCCAACGATCGAACATATATTGTTGCAACGACGCTGACGGACAACGGTACGATGACCGTGGATGATAACACCGCGCTGTTGCGTTTCGACCAGAACAACACCGCCATCGGAGGCAACGGCTCCATTGTGTTAAACAACGGCGGCATCATGCGAATAAGTGGCGGCCAGACGGTCACCAACGGCAGCAATCACACGTTGAAGGGTAATGGCACTCTGGACATCCAGGGCGCGCTAACCAATAACGGCATCATTGCACCCGGCCTTTCGCCAGGACAGTTGAACTTCAACGGCGCGCTCAATCTTGCATCGACGTCGAACCTTTCCTTCGAGATTGCCGGAACAGGGCAGGGAACTACTTACGATCTGCTCAACAAAACCGATGGCGGCACATTCACCCTCAATGGCAACCTGACCGTGCGCTTAATCAATGGCTTCATCCCCGCCAATGGCGACATCTTTACCATTGTTACCACACAACAAATTCTCGCCGGCGCATTCACCAACGTGGCCAACGGAGCGCGCCTGAACACAGCGGACGGCGGCGGCTCGTTCCAGGTCACTTACAATGTTCTCAATGATCCTGTGGCCTCACGTAATGTCACCTTATCAAACTTCCAGCCCACGGCTACGCCAACACCTACTCCTACTCCCACGCCAACGCCGACCCCGACTCCCACTCCCACGCCACCTCCGTGTGGACCAAATGTGGTGGTCTCGGTCGCCCCTTTTCCCTTGCAGGTTCACGAGGGAGATAGCGCCACTTTCTATATCTTTCTTAGCAAGGATAGACCCTGTCAGCCCATCACGGTTCGCTATTCCATGAGTGGCAAAGCCAAGCTGGGGGTGGATTACACACTGAGCACTACTTCCGGCCAATTCACCATCCCAGCTGGTGAGTCCTTCGCCACCGTGATCTTGCACGCCTTGGAGGACAATAAAAAGAAAGAGAAGAACGAGAGAGCAACCCTCACCCTTGAGAAAGGATCAGGGTATAAGCTGGCAAATCCAAAAAAGGCGACGGTCTCCATTATCGACGACTAGCAGCGCCCGGGCTGATTCGCTGAAATCGCAAGGGAGAGCGACGGGGCGAATCGAGCGTCCCGATCGTATTTTTCCCTTCCATTGCTCTGGCGGACTTGGCACGCTTTGTTGGTTTGATTCACGTAACTCTGTGATTCCACATGGCGCGACACGCTTTGCTGCGAAAGAAGCGATGGAAGCAAAAAATACGGCGCTTCATTTTTCTTCTGGCGCTTGCTGGCGCCCTTTCCGGTTGTTCGCGAAGCACTCCATCGAGGCTGGTCGAAATCACCGGAAATGACGACATGAAGTTCGATGTCACGAGTTTTCAGGTGAAACCGGGCGAATCAATGACCGTGACGATGACAAATATCGGCCGGTTGCCCAAGGCGGCGATGGCGCATGATTGGGTGTTGCTCAAAAAGGGAACGGACGCCGCCAAGTTTGCCGAGGCTGGAGAACGGCATCCGGAAAGCGATTACATCGCACCGGATCAATCCGACCACGTGCTGGTGAGGACCAGGCTACTGGGTCCGGGAGAATCGGACAGCGTTACTTTTACCGCGGCCAATGAACCCGGTTCGTACGAATATATTTGCACGTTCCCTGAGCATTACTCTCGCGGGATGAAAGGCGTCATGACAGTAGTTCCGAAATGACAGACCCAGGCAAACCGGAAAACGAGGGAAGGTTCTTTCCCAGCGGCGCAATTTTTTTCTTTGTGCTTCTGCTTCTGCTCTATGCGGGGATCTGGCTTGTCATTTACTCGCTGATGGTCGCGCGAAGCTGAGGAATGATAACCATTACCCAACTGGAAAAGCGGATCATCCTGGTCTCGCTGGCTTTTGTGCTGGTGCTCCTTGGTCTCGCGGCCCTGGCTATCAATATCTTTCACGTCGGCCTGCCGACGTGCCTGACTGACGTCAAGCCTTTCCAAAAAGGCGAGCTGATCATACATTCACCGACCCATTACGAACTGCACTATGTCGCGCGAATGTGGAAATTCGAGCCCGAGAACGTGACGGTGCCGGCCGGCTCGACAGTCGATATCTATCTAAGCGCGGCGGACGTGACCCACGGCATGATTCTGCTGGGGACCGATCTGAATCTGATGGCTGTTCCTGGTGTGGTGAATTATGCGCGCGTCAAGTTCGACCAGCCGCACACCTATCAACTGCTTTGTCACGAATTCTGCGGGACTGGTCATCAATCCATGGCCGCAAATCTGCGCGTGGTAGATATGGAGACGTTTCACAAAATGCGGTTCAAGCCGCAGCCGGCGGCACCGCCGACCGAGCAGCCGGCTCTTCACCTGCTCGACGAGAAGGGTTGCACGGCCTGTCATTCGCTTGATGGCGAGGCCGGCATCGGTCCCACCTTTAAAGGGATGTACGGGCGAACTGAGAAGATGAGCGACGGCTCGGAAGTTAAGGTCGATGACAGTTACATTCGCGAATCAATCGTTAATCCCGATGCGAAGATTGTAGCCGGATTTGATCCGCTCATGCCCAAGCCCAAGCTCACCGACAAAGAGGTCAAGGAAATGGTCGATTACCTGGAAACGGTTAAATGACAGCCGATGCAACTGCCTAACGAACACGCGATCGAAATCGAGCCGGGCCTCAGGAAGATGATCCTGATCGAGATTATCTTTCCCATGATCCTTCTGATCCTCGGGATCTATCACGGTTTGATGCAGGTGCTTTACCGCAGCGGGGTGCTTCACAGCGCGAAGTTTCTCGGAATTGGATATTACCAGGGGTTGACGCTGCACGGTGTCGTCAATGCAATCGTTTTTACGACGTTCTTCGCGGTCGCCTTCGGCTACGCGGTGATCCGCTACTATCTGGGACGGCCGCTCAACATGAAGGTCGCATGGCTTTCCTTCACGCTCATGGTTGTCGGAACGCTGCTTGCGGCCGCGGCCATTCTCTCCGGACAGGCGACTGTTCTATACACTTTCTATCCGCCTCTGCGCGCTCACCCCGCTTTTTATGTCGGTCTGGTGCTGGTTGTTGTCGGTTCCTGGTTTGCATTCTTCAACTGGTTGCCACCGTACTTCGCATGGAAACGCGAGCACCCGGGCGAGAAGGTACCGCTCGGTGTCGTCGGCATTTTCGCGACGTTTATTGTCTGGCTGATCGCAACCACGCCGGTCGCAATAGAGATCATCTTCCTGCTGATCCCATGGTCGATGGGTTGGGTTGCCACCGTAAACGTCCCGCTTGCGCGGATGCTCTTCTGGTTCTTCGGCCATCCGCTCGTCTATTTCTGGCTGCTGCCGGCCTATGTCATGTATTACACAATGCTGCCGAAACTTTCCGGTGGAAAATTCTATATCCGATTTTGCGGGGAGACTGACATTTCTATGGCTGGTCCTTTACTCCGCGCCCGTCGGAATTCATCATCAATTCACCGAGCCGGGGATCAGCAGCACCTGGAAATTTGTGCACGCCTTTTTCACGATGCTGGTGGCGGTCCCAAGTTTTGCCACGGCTTTTACAATGGCCGCATCGATGGAGCATGGCGCGCGTCTCCGGGGCGGTCGCGGGTTGATCGGATGGTGGACCAAGCTTCCTTATCTCGATACCGACCGCTGGCTGTTCTCGTACCTTTTCTCCGGACTCGTCATTTTCATCTTTGGCGGGATCACCGGAATCATTAACGCCTCTTACAACCTGGACGTTGTAGTGCACAATACTTCCTGGCTGCCGGCGCATTTTCACCAAACGATCGCCGGCCCGGTGTTTCTTGCCTACATCGGCATGAGTCTGTTTCTGGTCGCGAAACTCACAGGCAAAGAAATCAGGTTTAAAAAGTTCAACGTTTGGGTGCCGTACATTTGGACGCTCGGGATCATGATCTTTTCCACCGGCCTGTTTATCGGAGGAGCGAGCGGCGAACCGCGTCGCACGAACATGGGGCTGACCTACACGAATCCGCAATCGCATCTCTATCACGCCGACTGGGGCACCGCCAGGGTGCTTGGTAGCCTTGGCGGAATCATTATGACCATCGCCGCGCTCGTTTATTTTGTCGTTTTCTTCGCGACACTTTTCCGTAAGCCGGCCAGGCGGGGCGCGCTGGAGCTGATCGTGTCCGAGCCTTATCACGACGAACGAGTTCCAGCGGTGCAAAGTTTCACTCCGTGGCTGGTTGGCGCCTTTCTTTTGCTGGCGATTGCGTACGCGCCGCCGATCACACAAACAATTCGAAGTCATTTTCCCGGCGCACCCGCGTATTCGCCGGACAGTCCATTGCCGATCAAGATCTCGCCAGGCCCATGACGCTGCGTGTGAGAGCACTATTCCTGGTTCTGACCCTGGCCATGGGGGTGCCGGCCGGTCTCTTCGGAGGCGTCGTCGAAACTGTTGCGCCGCAACGCGGGCAACCGGTTGCGTCGATCAAGTGGACCGACGAAACCGGCCGCGTTCGCCCGTTGTCGGATTTTGCGGGTTATCCCGTGATCCTGCTGCCGATTTATACACGCTGCCGCAGCGCCTGTATCGCGAATGTAGATCAACTGAAAAAGGCGATGGCAGATTCTTCGGCGGATCCGAAGGAATTTCGCGTGCTGCTGTTTTCGTTCGACGCAACGGACACTCCATCGATTCTGGCCGATTATCGCGTGCGCGAGAGCATTCCGCTTGGGTGGTCCGTGGGGACTGCTTCTCAGGCGGACATCGACGCGCTTCTCGAATCGATCGGCTTTCAATACGGCAAGGCAGGAATGGAGTTCATGCACCCGAACGTTCTCGTCGTTCTCGATTCGAACCTGCGAATCGCGAAATGGATTTATGGGAGCAGTTATTCCACGCGCGATATCGATGCGGCGTTGAAGGTCGCCGCGGGCGAGAGCGACTGGATCGGCCGGCACTCGGATTTGCTATATGCGCTGTTGCTCTTTGCGGCGTCCATTCTTTGCGTCGCGCTTTGCTACCACGTGCTTCAACTCAATTTGATGCGGCGAGCAAGCCGTGCCGGCGCCGCAGATCAATCTGTCGCGGTTCGTCCGTAAGGAAACAACGTCTCCAGCTCGAATCGCTTTTCGGGCGCTTCCAATCTAGTTTCGTTTTCGTGTCATCCCATCTTCCATCCGAGCAAACTGCGGGCGGCGAATTTCGACGACAGGAAGACGCGTTTCGCGAGTGGGTAACCAACGACGGATCGACGCGTTATCCGGCGGCTGCCAATCGTTATCACCTTTACGTCTCGCTTGCCTGCCCGTGGGCGAGCCGCACGGTTATTTTTCGAAAGTTAAAAGGGCTCGAAGACGCGATCGGCATGACGATTGTCGATCCAATCCGTGACAACAAAGGATGGGCCTTTCGTGATCCCACCGGAAAGACGCCGCTCGACGCACCGTTTCAGTCAACCGATCCCATCAATGGTTTCTATTTTTTGAGCGAAGCATATCGGGCAACTGATCCAGGGTACAAAGCGCGCGTGACCGTGCCTGTGCTTTGGGACAAGAAAACCCAAAAGATTGTGAACAATTGTGAGGACGACATTTGCCGCATGTTCAACGATGCATTCGGCGGCCTCGCCAAAAACCAGGATGTTAATCTTTTCCCGAAAGCGATCGAAGCGGAGCACAACAAGCTGAACGCTTTCCTTCACGACAACATTAACAACGGCGTTTACGAGGCGGGCTTCGCAACGCGCCAGCGGGCCTACGAAATTTCCTGTCAAAGACTTTTCGATGCGCTCGATGAAATGGAAAAGCGACTGGTGAAAAGCCGTTATCTTTCTGGCAACCGTATCGTCGAGGCCGACTGGCGCCTTTTCTGCACGCTAATCCGGTTCGATGTCGTTTATTACATCCACTTTAAATGCAGCGTCCGGCGTGTCGTCGATTACCCGAACCTGCAGGGTTACCTGATGGATCTATATCAGCAGCCCGGCATCGCCGAGACAGTCAACTTCGACCACATCAAACGTCATTACTACATGACGCACGAAGAAATTAATCCCACGCGCATCGTCCCGCTCGGACCGGTGCTCGATCTCATGCGGCCGCACGGGCGCGAAAAATTGTAAGGCGTTTCTACCGAAGCCGGCGGAACACAAATAAGAACAACGACTGGCCCTCGTTATGCTGCAAAATCGACAGTAGACGGAAACCGGATTCGGGTAGAACTTCTCTCCGCGCACGCGGGGCGAATTCCGGATTTTCAAATGAGTGACGATCAAACAGAGGCTTTTCCGCGGCGTAGCAAGAGCTTGCGTATTCTGGTTGTCGAAGATCATGCCGATACATTGCGAGTATTGGCCAGGTTGCTCGATCACTTCGGTCACAAGATTTCGACCGCCGATTCTAAGCAGAGCGCGTTTCAGTTTTTGGAATTAAAAGATTTCGACGTTGTCTTGAGCGATATCGGCTTGCCGGATGGCAGCGGCTACGACGTTGTTTCGCAGGCGAAACGAAAGCAAGCGGTCAAAGCTGTTGCTCTGAGCGGATTTGATCGCGAGGAAGACATTCAGCGTGGCAAAGAGGCCGGATTCGATTTCCATCTCTCCAAACCGATCGATTTCCAGGAACTGCGGACCGTTTTGGATCAAGTCGGCGCATAATCCCCCCAGTTTTACGAAGGCGGATCTGTCACGCCGTAGCCTTGGCGAAGGCGGATCGATTTCCAGGAACTGCGGACCGTTTTAGATCAAGTCGGCGCGTGATGGATCGCGGGCGTCGCCCGTCTTTCTTTTGTGGAGGCACGCGTGTCGCGTGCGGACCCGGTAACGTCGCAGCCGACACGGCTGCCTCTACAGGCGAGCTAATTCGTCGAGAGCCCGGCCTAGATTTTCGATTCCGATCGCAAACATCTTCGGCTCGCAACAGATGCCGATGCGAATGTGGCTTGGCGATTCAAAAAATCGCCCCGGCACAACGGCTGTTTCATATTTCTCAAGCAGTAAGTCGCAAAGTTTCTCAGCTGTAGCAGTCTGCACACGCGGAAAGCACGTGGTGCCGGAATCGGTGCGCACCGCCTCAAGATCGTCGCGCGCGTCGAGAAACTGATCGAGAACCGAGCGATTGCTTTCCAAAATCTTTTTTGCGCGCGCTGCAATTTTCGGCAACTCTGCCAAAGCGACGACGCTGAGCCGTTCGATTGGATGCGGGCCGACTGCGCCGAAGATATCGTCGAGGCGACGCATTCGCTCAGCAAGATCGGGCTCGGCCAGGATCCAGCCGCAGCGCACTCCGCTTAGTCCGTAGCCTTTCGTAAGACTGCTGGTAGCGACAAACTCCGGTCCGAGAAGTGCCGATGAACGCAGCGCATTTTCGAACATCGCTTCGAGATAAACTTCATCCACCATGACTCGCGCTCCCACGTCCCGCGCCAGATCGCCAATCTTTCGCAGCGTCCCCTCGTCGACCGGCACACTGCTTGGATTGTGCAGGTTTGTTAGCACAATCAGGCGCGTGCGGGGCGTGATCTGTTTCGCGAGGTCGTCGATTTCGATCTTGTAGCTATTCTCAAAGTTTCTCGGGTACCGTTTGATTTCTGTGCCGAGATATTCGGCAACGGCGAGAATTGGCTCATAGGTCGGCTGTTCGATTAGAACTTCGTCGCCGTGTTCCAACAGTGCCGCCATGGCGAGGTGGTTGGCCATTGAAGCGCCCCCCGAGATTGTTACCACGGATTGGGAAGAGATGTGGCAATGTTTGGCCAGTGCATCGACCAGCGGTCTGTAGCCATAGGCGTTGTCGCCATGCAGCTCCAAATCGGCCAGTTTTACGTCAAGCTCCGCGAACGGCAGATTGAGAATGCCGCTCAAGGCCAGATCGTATTTCACCTTCGGGCGCGTCTTCGCCCAATGCATGAAGATCGATTCCTTATTCGACATCAGGTCTATTGAAGGATCACTGCCTGTCATGTCGAGCGAAGTCGAGACATCTCTTACTGCTCATCTGCGCTTGTAGAAGACAACAACGAGAGATTCCTCGACTTCGCTCGGAATGACATAGCCGCCAACCGGCGCTTCGCCATTGAAAACTCATCAGCGGGAATTTTGATGCGACGATCTCACTGTCGGACAATTGGGTCAGAAGTGTTGACTGCTTCACCGTAACGGAAGCTGGATCACGCTGGCGTGGGCTCTTTCGTGATAAATGTTCACATGAGCGGTGCGCGCGTTCTTCGCAGTTTCGTCGGCAACAACGCCGCCGGAGTTATAATTTTTTTCCCAGAAAATCGAGTTCGTGCATGAAATAACCAGGCGCAGACGGCTGCCTTTCATCAGGCGGCGCGCGATAAATAATCCCGGACCAAATTCGCAACGCACGATTTCGCCGGGTTTGACCAGGCTGCTTTGCCGCAGCGACTCGCGATAACGCAGCCGACGTATGTCGCTCCATAACGCGATGCTCGTCCCGTCAGGCTGAATTTCGTACAGATCGGCCTCGAGATCGGTATCGGGCGTGTCGATCGAAACCCAGAGCGTGAGTTTCGGGCAGCCGATCAACGGCGTTTCGCTCGGCAACGCAGCGGTGTGATAAACGAGCCCGTCCTTGCCAATGCTGAGCGCGTAGCTCTGGTCGACATTTGCCGTCTTCTCGTTCGATTCGACACCTTCGACGTTCTCGCCCCGGCTGATATCGAGCGGGTCGTAAACAAACTGGTCGGCGCCTTGCTCCGGCTGTTTTTCTGTCAGTGCACCGGAGCGGAACACGCCGTTCGCATCGCCATTCTTTGAATCAAGATAGAAGTTTGTGGTATTGGCCGTGAGATTTTCAAAACTGTTCGCGTATTTCCATTCGCCATTGGCTCCACTGTTTCCCGGTGCGAGCAAATAATAGGCAACCTGATTTTTCAGAAACGTCGGCTTGGGGCCGTTCTTCATCGTCCAGTCGTACCATTGCCGATGCAGATCGTTTAGATCGACAATCGCAGCCGGCCCAAATTTCACGCCGGCGACGTCGTCCGTCGGCGTGCGGGTGCCGGCATGGTCCCACGGGCCGATGATGAGGAAATGTTTTGCGCGAGCCTCCGGCGAAGCGTTCCTCATGTGATCGCGATAGTAAGCCATAGCACCGATCTCATCGCCGTCGTACTGGCCGGTAATGGTGAGGATCGGCAGCGAAATTTTGGCGAACTGCTCGCGCGTCGGCGCCATCGCGTCGTAATAAGCGTCAGCCGTTGGATGCTTCAGGATCCGTTGAAAATTCGGCGACGGATTTCCGACGAACGAGTCGAGCGATTTAAACGGGACATGCTTTTTGTAAGCGTCCAGAAATTTCGTGCGCCAGAATTTTTGATCGCTGAAAAGATGTCCCTGGCCGGTATGGCCGCTGGTGAAGGTGAACCATTGCACGTCGTACGTTTCGCCGACGTTATCGAGTGAAGGATAATCGAGCGGTGGATGCGCCGCCGCAGCCGGCACGATGGTAGCGAGATGTGGCGGGAGCTCTTTCGCCGTCGCCCATTGATCGAATCCGGCGTAAGACCCGCCCCACATCGCGACCTTTCCGTTGCAAAACGGCTGTCGCGCGAGCCACTCCACCACATCGTGCCCGTCGCGCGGTTCCTGCGCGAACGGCTCGAACTCGCCGCTGGAATTTCCGCGGCCGCGAACGTCGACCAGCGCAAACACGTAGCCATGCGACGCGAAATAAGCCGCGCGATCGTGATATGAATCCGAAATATATGGCGTCAGCGTGAAGACCACCGGCGTCTTGGGCTGCGAGCCATCCGGCATCTTTGGCAAATAGAGTGTTGCATTGATTTCAACCTTGTCTCGCAAGGGAATCTTTACACCCCAGCGCAAATTGTAATTCGCGGAAGGTTTGGCCGGCGATGGGGAGGGGACCGGTGCAGGAGTTTGCGCAGAAAGAAAGCTGGCTGCGAATGGGAAAATGATGAGAAACGTGGCGCGATTCATATATGGATTGAAGCGACGAACCGGCCTTGCCACAAGACATTGCGTCTGCCTGACTTTGTAGCGGCGGTCTATGACCGTCGGTCGAATTCGCTTTTATTGGAGAATATTTGCGGCGGTCGTAGACCGCCGCTACAGAATGCAGGCGGGCTTTTCGGGTGTAGACAACGCGTTCCATCCAGGTAACACGATTCGCTCCCACTTGGTGCGTCGTTACAACTTGACTGCTTTAAGCAGTCAAGTTGTCGGGAGGAAATCCGCGATTTAAGAGGTTGGTTTCGGCCTTGCTTGAGACGCTTGGAATTTGCTATGGGCGGGCATGAAATTCATTCGTTCGACCTGTATTTTGTTCATCGCGGTGTTTGGAATCGGATCCGCTGTTGCGGCCGATCAAACAATTGTCCTGAAAGCGGCTCATCTGTTCGATGGCAAGTCGAAATCTCTCACCAGCAACGGCGTTGTAGTGGTGCAGGGCGACAAGATTGTCGATGTCGGCAGTAATTTAACGGTGCCGCAGGGCGCAAGGGTGATCGATCTCGGCGACGCCACGCTTTCGCCCGGGTTCATGGATGCGCATACCCATCTCACTCTCGATTTTTCGGGCGACTACAATAAGCGACGTTTGCAGGAGCTCGACCTCAACGTCTCCGAGCAGGCGATCAAAGCGACCGACTATGCGCGGGCCACGGTTGAAGCCGGTTTCACGACAGTGCGAGATCTCGGCAGCCGCTTCGTTGGCAGTCGCGAGTTCGTCGACGTGGCGCTGCGCAATTCAATCAACAAGGGTGTTATCGTCGGTCCACGCATGCTGGTTGCCACCAAAGGAATCGGGGCGACCGGCGGCCATTTCGATCCTACCGGCGGCTTCCGCGATTTTCTTTTCGGTCGCGAGCCGGATTACACGGACGGCATCGTGGACAGCCCGGACGAAATTCGCAAAGCCGTGCGTTTCGAGGTGAAAAACGGTGCCGACGTCATCAAGGCGGCCGTTTCCGGGGGTGTGCTTTCGTTGGCGGATGAAGTGGACACGCCGCAGTTTACTCCGGCCGAAATGGTGGCTTTGGTCGATGAATCGCATCGGCTGCGCAAAAAGGTTGCGGTCCATTGCCACGGAGACCAAGCCGCGCGAGAGGCGGTCCAGGCAGGCGTCGATTCCATTGAGCACGGATCATTTGTGAAACCGGACACGCTCCGGTTGATGAAAAGCAAGGGAACATATCTCACGCCGACGTTGATGGCGGCGGAATATATCATGCAAAAAATTGGCCAGTATCCGCCGGTACTTCAGGCGAAAGCGAAAGCAGCTTACAACGCGCGCTCGGATATGTTTCGTAACGCGGTCAAGATGGGTGTGAAGATTTCTTTCGGGACGGACGCCGCGGTCTTTCCCCACGGCCAAAACGCAAAGGAATTCAAGTTAATGGTCGATCTCGGCATGTCGCCGATCGAGGCATTGAAATCGGCGACGGGGAATGACGCCGAACTTCTGGGCATCGCTCAGAAGACCGGTACGCTCGAGAAAGGAAAACTTGCCGACATCATCGCAATGCCTGGCGACCCGACTGCCGATATCACCGCGACCGAGCGGGTGTTATTCGTAATGAAGGAGGGCAAAATCATTCGGAACGGTCCGCAAATGCCGACCGCGGCCGCAGCTGCAACCGATCTTGCGGATGAAGAGATCCCTGCTGATTAAAAGACCGCGCAATTCTGCCCGACTGGCATTGGCTCTGTGAGCTTGAAGAGCAACGGCTCTATGGATTCATGCAGCGGACTTGGTAAAACCTCGGCCCGGCGCCAGCCCCGGAATCAGCGGTGCTCTGCGTAAGAATACCCGGGCCGGCCGTCATACCTGACTGCAGCGTTTGCCATGCACCGTTGAGCGTATCCATGAATTCAACCTGGTAGGTTTTTCCCGGCACGGATGGCCAACTGATGGAAACAACTCCGGTTGCGGGATCGCGGCTGATCTTTGCGCGAAATGCAACGTTCGGATTCAACCAATCGTAGGTGCCGGTCGCAAACTGATCGGTGATGGGAGAGGTCCAGAGAGTCATGAATTCCCCGGGATCAACATTCCCATCGCCGTTGCCTGTCGGTCCTTGTGAAGCGAGTGCGCCCCCGTCGGCTGTCTGATAGGCGACGGCCGCCACGTAGATGGTTTGGGGCATCACGCCAAACGCCTCGACCATGTCGATGACGCCTTCGAGCTGGCCGGAGTTTGTCGGCGCTTTGGCGAGCTGCGAATCGCCAGGGGCATTGAACCAGCCGGCGTAGCCACTTTGGCTTTCGCCGGCGAGGAACGGCATGTTTGCCGGAATAGCAATCGTTCCCGCTTTCGTCCACGGAGCGGAGGTCGTCGCACTGTTCAGGAGCTGATTCGAAACAAAAATGAAATGGTCGTTAGGCCCACCGCTGTTGCCGGGCGACCAGGTGGCTACGTAAAGCTTCGTTCCGCGCACCGCCGCGTAAATCGTCATGCCGTCGGCATTTTGCAGGTAGCTGCTCGAGTCCGCGGCCCCATTCATGGTGAACGGAATGGGGGTTGCGCCGGGTGTTGGCGTTGGCGTCGGAGTCGGAGTCGGAGTGGGCGTCGGTGTTGGAGTTGGAGTGGGAGTCGGTGTTGCTTCCGGCGAGACGTAAACGTGCTGGATAGGAGAATTGGCGATATTTCCTTTCGTGTCAGCCGCGGTCACGTAGTAATCGACATAGGTGCCGGATAACCCAGTCACCTTCGCGTAATAATAATCAGCGTAGTACTGCGGTGTTGGATCACTGATTCCGCTCGGCACGGCACGGCGCGTCATTGCAATGGATTGCCATGAGCCCGTGTCCGCGCCGCCCGCGTAAGTCTTGAATTCGTCGCGGTTCGGAGCGCCACCGTTGCCGTTTGAGCGATATTTCAAGGTCACGCTGCCAATCCCTGAGGCGTCATAAGCATAGGTCCAGATCCAAAAATCTGTATTCGGAGGCGTGTAGCCCTGATAGCCATACTGGACTCCGAAATTCTGGCCTCCGGGGTTCCATGGATGCCGCTGCGGAAGAAAAACGGTCGGCGAAGTCGTGTCCTGCGAAAGGTTGTTGTTCACAACGCTGTCGATTTCGCGGACGACATTGTTCTGCGCTACGGCGCACCGTTTGATCTGATCGGCCTTTCCGTAGTAAAGAAACCCGCTGTCGAGCCCTCCGAGATAATAATGCCACGCCAATTCGACGTTGTTGGGTGTGTTGGAATAGCTGCCGGGATCGCGGACCTGATCGATGAGCGGCGTGATACCCGTGATCTGTTGTGCGGTGCGCACACGATTCTCCGTGGCGATGGTCGTTCGCCAGAAATCGCCTTTCACGGTGGTGCCGGTGCTGGGATCGACAACGATCTCGCCATTGGCGTCGTTATAGCTTGGCGGCCAGTTCCAGTTGATGAAGCTAGGCGATCCGAAATCGCTATTGGCAAAGACCCAGCCGCCGTCCTCGACGTGAACGATATCGTTCGGATCGGCTGGGAAATCGTGCAGGAATTGCTCGACCGTAGTTGGGTCGTAACCGTCATTTGCCGCCGTTGATGCGAACTGCGGGACCCACTCATTATAATAAGAGTACCCGCCGCTCCAGGCGTTATCTCCGTCGTGCGCCAAAAGCACCAGGGCCGGCTTGTTCGTGTTATTTCGCGAGGCGATGGGGCCGATAAGGCCCAGGTCCCAGCTGCTATAACTGTCCTTCCAACTCAGCGCCTGATCTGCGGGCACGATCGTGATGGTTGACGCCATACCGGTTGCGGGGTCCACGTAGCGTGCGATGTGCACCTGGTAGCTGAACGGCATCGCCGCCGTGGGCGCACAGCCGCGGTCGATGGTAAGTGTTTGATAATTACCGGCGCCCTGCGCTGGATCGAGCTGGTCGGCCTTATTCGGGATGTCGCACATTATTCCGCCCGAACCGAGCATGATCGGCATGTCCGGGCAGCTGCGCGCGAGGTGATTGTTCGCGACGACCGTCCACGTGATGCTCAATTGATTCAGAATCGGAATCATCCGCTCGGAGAAGCAGCTCTCGGTCGGAAAATATCCGCGCGACACAGGAGGGTTGGTTCCCCAAAAAATCTCCATCTGGCGCCGATGGATTTTCAATTCCATCAGGAGCGTTGCGTCGCTCAGAAGGGGCGCCATCGCGTGATGATAGGTGAAATTGACCAGATCCATTCGCGGTTTTCCGCCAGTGGTCGTCCAACCGCGCGCCTCCTGGTTCCACTGATACCATGTGCTGCTGTAATTAAATTGGCCCGCCGCCGCGAGGCTCTGGACGTTCTCCATCAATGCGCCCGACATGTTGACCTGCGCTCCAGAGTTCGTGAAAGAACCGATCGAGTAGAGAGCATCTCTGGGCTCTCTTTGATAGGCATTCACTCGATCGGGCAGGGAAAAGATGGAAGAAAGGTCATCGTCAGGCTCGAAACGGTTGGCATTCTTGGCCTGGATTGTGTCCCAGGCGTTTTCGTAATGATCGCCATAGGGACGTTTGTCTGGCCAGTAAATCGGCTGGTGCAGATGCCAGAGCCACGAGGTGTGGATGTTGTGGTTGGTTTGACTCGATGCGATTGCGATCGTTGAGAAAACGATCAGCACACAAAGAATCTGCGAGCGCAGCGGCATCGCGCGGGAGACTAGCCGAGTTATTCTACCTTATGCAACTAATTGGTATGATGTAGCCCCGCCTCTGTGAGGAGTCGCATGCTTAGACGGCGCACAGCGCCGTGGCTACAGTTCTTACTGTCCATGCATCCGCACAGCAAGGGTGACGGAATCGCCCGAGCTGCAGATGTAGTACCAGCGAAACGTCGCCGGCGCCATACACCGGATAAAAGGTATACGGCTCACCATCGAAAAAGACCGGGTTATTCCAGTCGATCATGATGGCCCGGGAAGACGAGTAAGAACTCACGGCGACGGAATCGCTGAAATTAAACGAACGCGAATCGCGAAAGTCGCCCCGGCCATTGTACAACGTGCCTCCGCTTCCATTGTACGGTGTGTATCGCCAGTTCCGGACGCCATTTGTCGGGTACCAGTCTGCCGTGAAAACCTCCCCTTCGCTTTCAAGAGGAATCGTTCTGCTCACCACGGTTCTGGTGCCGACATTGTCGATGAAAGCAGGCTGAATGTGATCTTCGCCAGCGAAGCGGTACGAATAGAAGGCGATTTCGTAATCCAGGCCGCCCCACTGGCTCAAATTAATCGGGTGACCGTACGTGACATCAAAAACACGAACATGGGAATGCCGCCGCGCGATTGTCGGAGCCTCCGTTGAACGCGTTTTCGCTTCGCGCGCGTTCGCCGCCTCAATTGCGGCGGCTTCTTGCTTTGAAACAGCCAGATTGGAATTGCGGAGCCACTGAATCAACGAGTCGCTGGCTCCCTGGGATTTCAATATCTTTTCTTGCGGCTGGCTCAAAGTATGGAGAAGCTTGCGTTGTTCGACATCAGTCTTAATTGAGGCTTCGCTTTCGTTTGCACGAACCAGAAGGGAGATTTCGCTGAAGCCGATCGGGCGTGCTGAAACCAGGGCAACGCCTGCGAACAAGATCGCAGCGGTAATGGATAAACTATAAACAGTGGGGAGCTTCATAATCACCGGTTTTACCATGGTCCTCGTGACTTTTGCAATCCTAAAAGGAGGCTTCTCCGGAGGTTTGGAACTTCGGATTTTGGGGTTCCCCACTGAACCAGGTTGACAGCACGCAAGAGTGCCCTATTGTGCGCGTCCCGATTACAGCAGGAGAGCGAAGGCTCATTTGGACTGCATAAAATTATGGCTCAACATCGCAGCAAACGTTATCGCGCCGCCGTGGAGCAGGTGGACCGATCGAAGACTTACGGCCTGGCCGACGCGGTCACGACATTGAAGAAGTTTCCGCCGACCAAGTTCGATCAAACCGTGACGATTTCATTTCGGCTTGGCGTCGATCCGAAGCAGTCCGACCAAATGGTGCGCGGGACTTGCGCGCTGCCGCACGGAAGCGGCAAACAAGTACGAGTGCTGGTTTTCGCCGAAGGCAAGGCGGCCCAGGAGGCCAAAGATGCCGGAGCGGAATTCGTCGGCTTCAAAGACATGATTCAGAAGTGCCAGGAAGGTTTTCAGGATTTTGACGTGGCGGTTGCGACCCCTGCGGCGATGGCTGAAGTCCGCAAACTTGGGAAAGTGCTCGGGCCGCGCGGATTAATGCCGAACCCGAAAGCGGGAACGGTGACCGACGATACAGCCAAAGCCGTCCGGGAAGTGAAAGCCGGCCGTGTAGAATTCAAGCTGGATAAAAACGGCAACGTGGCGGTGCCGGTTGGAAAATTTTCGTTCGAAGAAAACGCGCTGGTGGAGAATGGGAACGCGGTGATCGATGCGGTGGTCCGTGCACGGCCCGCTACCGCGAAGGGACGTTTCCTTGACGCCATGACGTTAAGCGCGACAATGTCGCCCGGTTTGCATCTGGATCCGGCGCCGTATTTGAGTGTCTGAGAAGTACCGAGAAGAATTAGAGACCGACAACATGAGACCTGAAAAAGCCAGCATCGTTTCCGATCTTGCCGCGCAATTGAACGGCTCGCCGTTCGTGCTGGTGGCCGATTATCAGCACATGAAGGTGGGCGATTTTAGCGAGCTGCGGAACCGGCTTGCCGCGGCGGGGGCCGAAGTTCACGTGATCAAAAACAGCTACCTGAAACGGGCAATGACGGAGGCCGGTTTTCCGGCGGTCGATGAAAAGCTGGGCGGCCAGACGGCGATTGTGACGGGGCAGAATGATGTCGCGCCGATTGCAAAGATCTTGAAAACGTTCGCGACGGAATTCAAAAAGACGGCGTTAAAGGTGGGGCTGATTGAACGAGCGATTGTTTCCACCGCACAGTTGGAAGTGCTGGCCGATTTACCGTCACGCGAAATTTTGCAGGCACAGTTGCTTGGTTTGCTGCTCTCACCGGCGACAAAGCTTGTGCGCTTATTGAACGAGCCGGCTTCGGCACTGGTGAGGTTGTTGAGCGCGAAAGCCGGAAAAGAAGGAAAAACAGCGGAGGCAGCTGGATAACTTTGCAGGGCCACCCGAAAGATTCGCGGTTGCCCTACAGTAAACAAAACAAAAACTGTCCGGGCTGATGGCTATCGGTCTTAATTGCGCGAAGGCTTTCGCGCGCGGCAATTGGAGGAAATAAAAATGGCAGATACAGGAAAAATAGTGGAGCAACTCAGCAGTTTGTCCGTGCTGGAGATTGCGGGTTTGGTTAAGGAACTCGAGGAAAAATGGGGCGTCAGCGCGGCCGCGCCGGTCGCAGTGGCGGCAGCACCCGCCGGCGGAGCAGGCGCAGCGGCGCCCGCGGCTGAAGAGAAAGCTACTTTCGATGTGATCCTGAAGGAAATGGGCGCAAACAAAATCGGCGTGATCAAAGAGATCCGGGCCGCGGTTCAAGGGCTGGGATTGGCGGAAGCCAAGGCGCTGGTCGAAGGCGCGCCAAAGCCGATCAAGGAAGGCATCCCCAAGCAGGAAGCCGAGGAGATCAAGAAAAAGGTCGAGTCGGCCGGCGCGAAAGTCGAGATCAAGTAAGCTCGTCGGTTCTTCGGTTTTCGGCTGGGAGCCAGTTTCGAGAAGAATATTGGCGCTCCTATCGTCTTCCGGTGGCCGCCGCCAGGGTCTCGCCCCACCAGTAAGGGGCCCAGCAAAAACGCTTCGAAAAAGCTTGCGCGGCTGGCGTTTTGGTTTTAGCCTCGATTTCTGTTAGAAGTAAGAGAGACTTATTTTTAACCTGCGGGTAATTGTTAAAGTTAAAGAAAAAGAATTGGCAACAGAACAGTGGGTGGTCGATTTGACAAGCTGCTGTTTTGATGTGATTTTTGCGTCCCTCGCTTCCCGGTTTTTGCCGTAAACCCTGTACACAATCGGCCGCAATTCGTTGTGGACCGGTGCGAGATCAACCCTTGGTCTAGTGACTATGTCAGAAGGAAATTCGCAGCGCATTCAGTTCGGTTCCATCAAGGAAGCTATTGAGCCGCCGAACCTCATCGAAGTCCAAATCAATTCCTATGTAGATTTTCTACAGAAGGACGTGCCGTTTGCCAAACGCAAGAACCACGGATTGCAGGCGGTCTTCAAGGAAGTTTTCCCGATCGAGAGCTACGACGAAAAGGCGGTGCTCGATTTCAGCCATTACGACATTGGCGAGCCGAAACTGAGCGCGCTGGAGGCGCAACGAGAGAGCCAGACTTACAGCGCGCCGCTGCACGTCACTTTCCAATTGAGGGAAGAAAAAGGGACGAAGGAAGAGAAAGTTTACATGGGCGAGATCCCGCTCATGACGGCGCAGGGGACTTTCGTCATTAACGGCGCGGAGCGCGTAGTGGTTTCCCAGTTGCATCGCTCGCCCGGCATCGCGTTTGAATCGAGCGTGCACCTGAACGGCAAGGTGCTCTACAGTTTTCGCATCATCCCAGACCGCGGTTCGTGGATTGAGGTGCAATTCGATACCGCCGATCTGCTTTATATTTACCTCGATCGCCGGAAACGGCGCCGGAAATTCCTCGCGACCACTTTCCTGCGTGCGCTCGGTTACGGTTCCGACGAGGAAGTCATCAAGCTTTTTTACAACATCGAGAACCTCAAGTTGAGCGAAAGGCTCGACGAGGAAAAACTCGCGACCAAGGTGTTGACGGCAGAAGTGCTCGACGGGGAAGTGACTGTCGCCCGTGCATTCGAGCCGCTCACCCTGGCCACCGTGCGCCAGATCATGGGACTGGGCATTAAGGAAGTGAAAGTCATCGATATTTCGAGTGATGACACCGTGGTGAAGGCCTTGAGAAAAGACCCGGCGCACGATCAGGAAGAGGCGCTCAAGGACATTTATCGCCGGCTCCGCCCTGGCGATCCGCCGACGGTTGCCAATGCCCGCGCTTTGCTTAAGCGGCTCTTTTTCGATCCGAAGAAATACGATCTTGGCCGGGTTGGCCGATACAAGATCAACCAAAAACTCGGAATCGATGTCGATCTTGGCGAGCGAATTTTGACGGACAAGGATTTCATCGCCGCGATCAAGTATTTGATCAATTTGCGTCGAGGCGAGGGAACGCTGGACGACATCGATCACTTGGGCAGCCGCCGGGTGCGCACGGTCGGCGAACTGCTGGCCAATCAGTGCCGGGTCGGCCTGGCGCGGACGGAACGTCTGGTCAAGGAGCGCATGACGTTGTTTGACATCAACGTCGATGGGATGACGCCGCAGAAGCTGATTAACCCAAAGGCGCTCAGTGCCGTCATTCGCGATTTCTTCGGGCGTTCGCAACTTTCCCAGTTCATGGATCAAACCAATCCGCTTGCCGAATTGACGCACAAGCGGCGCTTATCGGCGCTCGGGCCAGGCGGCTTAAGCCGCGATCGCGCTGGTTTCGAAGTGCGCGACGTGCATCCGTCCCATTACGGACGCATTTGTCCGATCGAAACGCCGGAAGGCCCAAACATCGGACTCATCAGCTCGATGTCCACGTTCGCGCGCATTAACGAATTCGGCTTTATCGAGACGCCGTATCGAAAGGTCCACAACGGTCGCGTGACCGATGAGATCGAATATCTCACCGCCGATCGCGAAGAAAATTATCTTGTCGCGCAGGCGAACGCAACGGTTGACGGTCGCGGTCATTTCACCGGCGAGAAAGTGTCGGTTCGATATCGCGGCGATTTTCTCGAAGTGGAGCCGGGGAAGGTCCACTACATGGATGTCTCGCCGAAGCAGCTCGTTTCGGTCGCGGCGGGATTGATTCCATTTCTCGAACATGACGATGCGAATCGCGCGCTGATGGGTTCGAACATGCAGCGCCAGGGTGTGCCGTTGATCGTTTCGGAAGCGCCACTGGTGGGGACTGGGCTCGAGGGGAAAGTGGCCCGCGATTCCCACGCTGTATTGATTGCCGCGGAAAGCGGCAAGGTGGCATCGGTTACGGCGGACCAGATTATTATTACCAAGGACGGGCGGATGCCGGAAAGCCGGCGGAAATTGAAAAGCGACCCTGAAGCCGGAGTGCACGTTCACGAGCTGCGCAAATTCATGCGCTCGAACGCCGGCACCTGTGTGAATCAAAAGCCGATTGTAAAGAAGGGTCAGCATGTCAAGCGCGGCCAGGTAATCGCAGACGGACCGAATACCGAGCATGGCGAACTTGCCCTCGGTCGCAACGTGCTCGTCGCGTTCATGCCTTGGAACGGTTACAACTTTGAAGACGCCATCATGATTTCGGAGAAAGTCGTGAAGGAGGACATCTACACTTCCATTCACATCGACGAATTCGAAATCGGCGCGCGCGATACCAAACTCGGTCCGGAAGAAATCACACGCGACATTCCGAACGTCAGCGAAGAAGCCCTGCGCAATCTGGGGCCGGACGGGGTGGTGCGCGTGGGAGCGGAGGTGAAGCCGGGTGACATTCTAGTCGGTAAAATTACTCCGAAGAGCGAGACTGAGCTGGCGCCGGAAGAACGGTTGCTGCGGGCGATCTTCGGCGAAAAAGCCGCCGACGTGAAAGACACGTCGCTGACGGTCCCCTCAGGGACTTACGGAATCGTCATGGATGTGAAGGTTTCGTCGCGCAAGGAAGTGTCGCGCGAGAAACTCACGCCTGCGGAAACGAAAAAGCAGATCAAGGCAATTACGGAAGAGCACCGGCGCAAGAGGGAAGAGCTGACGGAGCAACTGACCGATGCCCTGTCAAATATTTTGCTTGGGGAAAAGATTCCGCTCGATGTGGTGAATGCCGAGACGGGCGAAATTATCATTCCGGCCAATCGCAAGATCACCAAGACGCTTTTGCGCAAGCTGGCGAACGTTTACGATCATATCGAGATCGATCCGAGTCCGATTCGCAACAAGATCCGCGAGATCATTGCGCATTACGAACACAAGTTCGCGGAGCTCGAGCTTGAGCGTGAGCGCTCCATGGACCGTGTTGAGAGCGGCGATGACATCGATCCGGGCATCATCAAACAGGTCAAGGTTTACATTGCCTCGAAGCGGAAACTTTCCGTCGGCGACAAAATGGCGGGCCGCCACGGCAACAAGGGTGTCGTCGCGCGCATCGTGCCGGAAGAAGACATGCCGTTCCTGGCAGACGGGACGCCGGTTGAAATTGTTCTTAATCCGTTAGGCGTTCCCAGCCGAATGAACGTGGGTCAGGTGCTTGAAACTCACCTTGGCGTCGCGGCAAAAGCGCTCGGCTTCAAGGTCGCCACACCGGTTTTCGACGGCATCGCGGAGTCAAAGATCCGTGAATACCTAAAAGAGGCGCGCAAGAAGGAGGGCTTCAGCTGGGTGCAGGAAAATGGAAAGGCACATTTGTTCGACGGCCGCACGGGCGATCAGTTCGACCAGGAAGTTGTGGTCGGCCACATCTACATGATGAAGCTCGGCCATTTGGTCGCGGACAAGATCCACGCGCGCGCGGTCGGCCCGTATTCGTTGGTCACGCAGCAGCCGCTGGGTGGAAAGGCGCAGTACGGCGGACAGCGCTTCGGGGAGATGGAAGTGTGGGCTCTGGAAGCTTACGGCGCCGCGTACACCTTGCAGGAATTGCTCACCGTAAAATCGGACGACGTGCAAGGCCGCACCCGTATCTACGAATCGATCGTCAAAGGCGACAATTCGCTCGAGGCGGGAACACCTGAGTCTTTCAACGTGTTGATCAAGGAAATGCAGAGCCTTGGCCTCGACATCAAGGTCGGCGGCCAGGCGCCCAGCAGCGTCTTTGACACCGTAGCTTAATTTTAACAACGACAGTCACATTGGAGATTAAATGAACGAACATTCCTGGCGTGAGTTAGTGGGCGAAGAACGGCCCGTAGGTTTTGATCAGGTCGCAATCGGAATCGCTTCCAGCGACACGATGCGGTCGTGGAGCAAAGGCGAGGTTAAAAATCCGGAGACGATCAATTATCGTACGTTCAAGCCGGAAAAGGGCGGTCTCTTTTGCGAGCGTATTTTCGGGCCGACGCGCGATTGGGAATGCTCGTGCGGAAAGTACAAGCGAATCAAGCATAAGGGCGTTATTTGCGACCGTTGCGGCGTGGAAGTGACGCTGGCGCGCGTGCGACGCGAGCGCATGGGCCACATCGAGCTGGCCGTGCCGGTCTCCCACATCTGGTTTTATAAGTGCATGCCTTCGCGGCTGGGACTGATGCTCGACATGAGCGCACGCCAGCTCGAGCGCGTGATTTATTATGAGGACTACATTGTCATCGACCCGGGCAAAACGCCGCTGCAAAGGACGCAGCTTCTGAATGAAGTCGAGTATCGCGAAGCGCAGGAGCAGTACGGCGAAGATTTCGTTGCCGGGATGGGCGCGGAAGCGATCAAACAGCTTCTCTCCGAGATCGAGCTCAACAAGCTCAACAAGGAGCTGGAAAAAGCGATGGGGGCGACGAAGAGCAAGCAGATCCGCAAGAAGCTCGCTAAACGTCTCAAGCTGGTTCAGGGATTTCAAAATTCGCACGCCCGACCGGAGTGGATGATTCTCGATGTGCTGCCGGTGATTCCGCCGGATTTGCGGCCATTAGTTCCTTTGGAAGGCGGACGATTCGCAACCAGCGATTTAAACGACCTTTATCGGCGCGTCATCAACCGCAACAATCGTCTCAAAAACCTCCTCCAGCTCAAAACGCCGGACGTTATCATTCGAAACGAAAAGCGAATGTTGCAGGAAGCTGTGGACGCCTTGTTCGACAACGGCCGACACGGGCGCGCGGTCACCGGCGCTGGAAATCGCCCGCTGAAATCCTTAAGCGACATGCTCAAGGGCAAGGGCGGCCGGTTCCGGCAGAATTTGCTTGGGAAACGGGTCGATTACTCTGGCCGTTCCGTCATCGTGATTGGGCCGGAGTTGAAACTGCATCAGTGTGGTCTGCCGAAAAAGATGGCGCTCGTTTTGTTCGAGCCGTTCATTATTCGCCGGCTCAAGGACCTGGGCTACGTGCATACGGTACGCAGCGCCAAGAAAATGATCGAGCGCCAGACGCCGGAAGTCTGGGACATTCTGGACGAAGTCACGCGTGGCCATCCGGTCCTGCTAAACCGCGCACCAACGCTGCATCGATTGTCGATCCAGGCATTCGAGCCGCAATTGATCGAAGGCGAAGCCATTCGAATTCACCCGCTGGTCTGCACGGCTTACAACGCAGACTTCGACGGCGACCAGATGGCGGTGCACGTGCCGCTCTCGGTGGAAGCGCAGATGGAAGCGCGCATGCTGATGCTGGCGCCGAACAACATTTTCTCGCCGTCCAACGGCAAACCGATCACCACGCCGACACAGGACATTACGCTCGGCTGCTATTACATGACGCAAAATCCGCGCTCTATCAAAAAGGAAGGCCAGCATATGCCGCTGTTCGGCGAAGCCACCGAGGTGGAATTTGCCATGGCTGAAGGCGCGGTGAAGACGCACGATCGCATTCGGTTCAAGAACCCGGATCTCGGTAAGCAGACGCCCTTTGGGAATGCGGAAGCGAAGGTGATTGAGACGACCGCCGGGCGCGTCATTTTTAATCGGATCTGGCCGAAGGAGCTTGGTTTCTTTAACAAGGCCGCCGGCAAGAAGCAGCTCAGCGATATTATCTGGCGCTGCTATCAGGTCGCGGGTCCTTCGATCGCAGTGCAGACTCTCGACAAGCTTAAGGAACTCGGATTCAACGAGGCGACCCGGGCCGGAATCTCAATCGGAATCTCTGACATGATCATCCCGAAAGAGAAGCACACCGAGCTCGAGAATGCCTACAGACAGATCCGTCAGGTCGAACAGCAGTATCGCAAGGGAATTATCACCGACGGTGAGCGTTACAATAAGATCATCGATATTTGGACGCACGCCGGTGACGAGATTTCCAGTGTCATGTTCCGCACTTTGGAACACAACGAAGGGCGCAAGGAATTGAACCCGGTTTACCTGATGGTCGATTCCGGCGCGCGCGGAAATCGTCAGCAGGTGCGGCAGCTGGCCGGCATGCGCGGTTTGATGGCGAAGCCGAGCGGCGAAATCATTGAGCGCCCGATCACGTCTAATTTCCGGGAAGGATTGAGCGTGCTCGAGTATTTCATTTCGACTCACGGCGCGCGCAAAGGTCTCGCCGATACAGCTCTCAAGACGGCGGACTCCGGTTATCTCACGCGGAAACTGGTGGACGCGGCCCAGGACGTAATCATCAACGCGCACGACTGTGGCACGGTCAACGGAATCGTTGTGCGCTCGATTTACGAAGGCGACGAGGAAGTGGTCGATCTGGCTCAGCGCATTATCGGTCGCGTGAGTTGCGAGACAATCGCGGACCCGGTGGAGAAGAAAAAGAAGGTCGTCAAAGCGAACCAACTCATCGACGAAAAGGTCGCGGCAGAGCTTCAACGGATCGGCGTGGAGCAGCTAAAAATTCGTTCCGTGCTCACCTGCGAATGCGGGCGCGGTGTTTGCGGCATGTGTTACGGCCGGAACCTGGCGACGGGCCAATTTGTCAAACTCGGCGAAGCGGTCGGCATTATTGCGGCGCAATCCATCGGCGAACCGGGGACGCAGTTGACCATGCGGACGTTCCACATCGGAGGTACCGCGAGCCAGACTTTTAAACAGCCGATCATCAAGGCCAAAAACGACGGCACGGTCCGGTTCAACGATCTACGAACTGTGCAAGCGCTCGATGGCAGCTGGATTGTGCTGAGCAAGAACGGCTCGGTGGGCGTGCATAATTCGGAAGGCCGGGAACTGGAGCGCTACAATGTGGTCATCGGTTCGATGATTTCCAAGGACGACGGCGCCTCCGTAAAAAAGGGCGAAACCTTTGTCCAATGGGACCCTTACAACGTTCCGATTCTTACCGACAAGAGCGGCAAGGTAGAATTCCGCGACATGATCTCCGGGGTGACGATCAAGCGCGATGTGGATGAAGCAACCGGCTTGATGGGCACTGTCATCATCGAGCACAAGGAAGATTTGCACCCGCAGATTGTTATCATGGGTGACAAGAAGGAAGTGCTCGCCAACTATTCCATTCCGGCCGGCGCGCACGTGATCGTCGAAGAGGGGCAAAAAATCCGCGCGGGCGCGTTGCTTGCGAAGACGCCGCGCAAGGTGGCAAAGACCAAGGACATCACCGGCGGCCTACCACGCGTGGCGGAGTTGTTCGAGGCGCGTCGTCCAAAGGACGCGGCCGAGATCGCCAAGATCGACGGCAACGTCGAAATCGGCGGCACCGTCCGCGGCAAGCGGCGGCTCATGTTGAAGGATCCGGAAACGGGTGTGGAGGAAGAACATCTCATTCCGCTCACGAAACACATTATTGTCTTCAAAGGCGACTTCGTGAAGAAGGGTCAGCAGTTGACCGAAGGTCCGATCGTGCCGCATGAAATTCTGGAGGTTTGCGGTCCGCAGGAGTTGCAGGAACACCTCGTGAACGAAGTACAGGAGGTGTATCGCCTTCAGGGTGTCGAAATTAACGACAAGCACATCGAAATCATTGTGCGTCAGATGCTGCGCAAGGTGAAAATCACCGACCCGGGCGACACGTCATTGCTTTGGGGCGATCAGGTGGACAAGCTCGATTTCGAAGCCGAAAACAGGAATGTTGTCGAGCAGGGGGGCAAACCGGCAGAGGCCGTGCCTGTGCTGCTTGGTATCACCAAGGCTTCGCTCGAAACCGACAGCTTCATCTCCGCGGCATCGTTCCAGGATACGACGCGCGTTCTCACGGAGGCCGCTACGCTGGGTAAAGTCGACAGGCTGCGCGGTTTCAAAGAAAACGTGATCATGGGTCACTTGATTCCTGCTGGAACCGGGTTCCCGGCACATCGTGAGATCAAACTTGTCGAGAAGGGCGAACCGATTGGTGCTGCCGTGGTGGAGGAACCTGAAGTACAACCGGCCATCGGGTAGCGGAATTGTAGGGCGTCCGTGTCAGACGCCGTCCAGGGTTGGCGTTTCACAGAAACGCCATACAATGTTCGCCTAATGTCGATCGTAACCAGGACCGGCGACCAGGGCGAAACTTCGCTCATGTACGGCCGGCGCGTGCCGAAAAGCGATCCGCGGGTCGATGCCTACGGCTGCGTTGATGAGTTGAATGCAGCGCTCGGGATGGCGCGCACGTTTTCAGACAATCCGTTCGCTTCCGACCAGATCCTGGCGGTGCAAAAAGACTTGATTGTTGTCATGGGAGAACTTGCGACAGCAGCAGACGATCTCGATCGATATGTGAAGGACGGTTTCAAATTGACCAGCGGGGAAATGGTCGATCGGCTCGATGAAGTGATCGTCCATCTTGAAAAGGACAAATCGTTGTATCCGAAAGATTGGGTCATTCCCGGCGAAAGCCGGGCTTCCGCGGCATTGGACCTTGCACGAACCACCTGCCGGCGCGCCGAACGTCGTGCGGCAGCACTGGAGGATTTGAACCCCGAAATCCTCCGTTATCTCAACCGGCTTTCGGATCTTTGCTGGATTTTAGCGCGCTATTGCGAGAAGACCGCGGTGAAATCGGCGACTCCGGATCGCTAATATTCTGTTTGCCTTTGTGTTCCCAATGTAGCATCTTCCACATCCGCCGTTTCCCCCCTCCGCCCGGCGGTTTTTTATATGGCGACCACAATAGAATTAGTGCCTGAACTGCTCGAAGCTGGTGTCCATTTCGGTCATCAGACCAAGCGCTGGAACCCGAAGATGAAGCCGTTCATTTTTGAGCAGCGCAACCAGATCTATATCATCAACCTGGACGAAACGGTGAAGCAACTTCACCGCGCGACCGATTTTCTTCAGGAAGTGGCGCGGCGAGGCGGCAAGATCCTTTTCGTCGGTTGCAAAAAACAGGCGCAGGAAGCAATCAAGGAAGCCGCCCTGGCTTGCGGACAATTTTACGTAAACCAACGCTGGCTCGGCGGCACGTTGACCAATCTCTCCACTATCCGGAAGAGCATCGGTCGCCTTAAGTATATCGAGGAGATCGAACAATCGCCCGATTACAAAAAAATGGGCAAACAGGAAATCGCGGCGCTCAATCGAGAGGCTGCCAAGCTCCGGCGGAATCTTGAAGGAATTCTGGAAATGGCGCAGTTACCGAACGCTCTCGTTATCATTGATACGACGCGCGAACAAAACGCGGTTAACGAGGCGCGCCGCCTTGGAATCCCGGTCGTCGCAATTGTCGATACCAATGCCGACCCCGATCTGATCGACTACCCGATTCCCGGGAATGACGATGCGATCCGCGCTATTCGCGTGGTGTTGCAAAAACTCGTGGATGCGATCGTCGCGGCCGGGGGAGAAGCGCGGGTTCGCGAACAGATAGAAATGGCCGGCGTATCAGCCTAGCCGAGCTAAAGCGTTAATAGGTTACATTGTTACAATGTAGCTGGATGAAGCTCACGATTTAACGTTGGGAGATTGTAACATTTTAACTGTTCATGGAAATTAATCCACAGCTCGTTAAACAGCTTCGCGAGAAAACCAATGCCGGCATGATGGATTGCAAGCGCGCGTTGACCGAAGCTAATGGGGATCTGGTCAAGGCCGAAACGATCTTGCGCACCAAGGGAATTGCGACGGCGAGCAAGAAATCGTCTCGCGTAACCAAGGAAGGGATTGTCGCGTCCTACATTCATCTGCAGGGCAAGGTCGGCGTTCTCGTCGAGGTGAATTGCGAAACCGATTTTGTGGCGAAGAACGAAATTTTTCGTTCGTTTGTCAAAGACATCACCCTGCATATCGCCGCCGCACATCCACTTTATGTGAGCCGGGCCGATGTGCCGGCAGGAACCGTCGAGGCAGAGCGCGCGATTTATGAAGCGCAGGTTAAGGACAAGCCGGCCAACGTGATGAATAAGATTGTGGAGGGAAAACTCGACAAGTACTACAGCACGGTTTGTTTGCTGGAGCAGGGCTTTATCAAGAACCCCGACCAGACGATCAAGGATTTGCTGACCGCAAAGATTGCCGAACTGGGCGAAAATATCGTGATCCGGCGCTTTACCCGGTATCTGGTAGGCGAGCCGCTTCCAGACGAAGGCTAAGACATCCTTTTGGTTGCCGTTCTCCTGATAGCCTCTAAACTGGTTTTTCACCCGAACGCGCCGGGGTGTAACTCAACGGCGCAAACGAAGTTCTGACTGACTTCATAAGAGGAGGAGAACCCATGAAAGTTATGGTTGTTTGGGAAGACCGCCCCCGGCAAATACAAAGCTACAGTCGAGGAATTTCTCCGTAAAGGCGGTCCAGTCCCGTCCGGAGCCAAAACCGTAGGGCGCTGGCACACCCCGGGCTCCGGCCTCGGCTGGCATCTTATAGAATCGGACGATCTGGCGCTTGTTGCACAGCACGTGGCCGAGTGGGCCGACCTTATAGAGTGCCAGGTCTATCCGGTTATTGAGGATGCCGAAGCCGCCACCGCCGCCAAGAGGGCGTTTGATAAGTAGTAATCTCCCTGCCAACAGTCCGGTATCAGTTTGGGTAGGGGCGACAGCCTTGATCGACCGCACCCTCAGCTGGATTCCGCCCGGGGCTTCCGTCTCCGTGGAGGTGGTTCCCTGCACGCAGTCCGTGAAATCCGTGTAATCCGGGGCTAGCTTTGGTAGAAATGGCCCTGAAGGATTATAAGCGGAAGCGCGACTTCTCGAAGACGGCCGAGCCGAAAGGAGGGAAGCCGCTTCCAAAGCAGGTTCGCGGCGCATCGCGGTTTACCATTCAAAAACACGATGCCAGCCGGTTGCATTACGATTTCAGGCTCGAAATGGGAGGCGTTTTGAAATCGTGGGCTTTGCCTAAAGGCTTGCCATGGGCCCGAGGCGAGAAGCATTTAGCGGTAGAAGTTGAAGATCATCCGGTCGAGTACGCGAATTTCGAGGGCGTTATACCGGAAGGTCAATATGGCGGCGGCAGCGTGATGCTGTGGGATCGCGGGAAGTATTATGTCTATGGCGAACAACCGGAAAAATCGTGGCGTGAAGGAAAATTGCATCTTGTACTCGATGGCGAAAAAGCCAAGGGTGAATGGACGCTCGTGCGCATTCGCGGCCGTGATGGTGAGAAAAATCAGTGGCTGATCCTCAAAACCGGCTCGGATACGCGGGCACCTTCTAAAAAACGTGAAGACGAATCGGTCAAGACGGGCCGCAGCATGAAGCAGATCGCGGAGGAACACGACGCCGAGTGGCAATCAAATCGGGGAGAAACCGACACGAGTGCGAAATCGAGATTGAAATCGCGCATCAAAGCGGCCCTTAAAAAAAAAGAAAAAGCTGAAATTGTAGGGCAGGCAGTCGCCGCGGCGCCCCTGCCTAAATCGGCAGATGCCAACCGGGGCGGTCGCCCTGCAACGCGAAGGTCGGCATCTTCGGAGGGCGGAGTAAAGCGCATCATTGTGGGTTTACCAGCGGCCAAACCTCATTTCATCAGCCCGATGAAGCCGAAGCTAGTAGACGAGCCGCCGAAACGCGGCGACTGGCTTTACGAGCTGAAATTTGACGGGATTCGTGCCATCGCAATCAAGAACGGCGTGAAAGTCTCGTTACTCTCGCGAAACGAGAAGACGTTGGATGCACGTTTCCCCGAGATTGTCGATGCGGTGAAGACCTTGCCCGCGCGCGAATGCGTGATCGATGGTGAAGTCGTCGCCCTTGACGATAAAGGGCGCTCCTCGTTTCAATTATTGCAGGCGCGCGAAATGTTCGCCACGGGACGAATCCGTCCGACCGGCGGAGAGGAGCAAAAAGCGCCGCTCTGCTTTTACGTTTTCGATCTGCTGGAAATTGAGGGCAAAAGCCTGATCAAGCTTCCGCTTGGCGAGCGGAAGAAGCTGCTCGCGAAAATCTGTGAAGAAGCAGGCGACCCAGTCCGTTGCTCAGGCGAGATCGGCGGCGACGTGAAATCATTGCTTGCGGAGGTAAAACGGCGTGGCCTGGAGGGCCTGGTAGGCAAGCAGCGGAATTCCGTTTACGAGCCGGGACGGCGCAGTGGCGCGTGGATCAAGTTGAAATGTCTGAACGAACAGGAATTCGTTATCGGGGGCTTCACGCCGCCCGGTGGAGCACGCAAACACTTCGGGGCAATTCTCGTCGGCTATTTCGAAGGCCACCGGCTGATTTTTGCCGGGAAAGTCGGAACCGGATTCACCGAGGAGACATTGTCGATGTTGCACAAACGGTTTCGGAAAGACGAGCGCGACGACTGTCCCTTCACTAATCTGCCGTCAAAAAAGGGCGGACAGTGGACGCAGGGAATCACGCCGCGGATGATGCAGAAAATGCATTGGATCAATCCGGTCCTGATTGCACAAATTAAATTCGCTGAATGGACGCGCGACGGAAAGTTACGGGCGCCGGTTTTCTTAGGTTTGCGCGAGGACAAGAAAGCGCGCGAAGTGACCCGCGAAGGATGATCCTGTTTCTCTCCGAATCCAACCTTTTAGTCCCAGTTCTGCACCAGCAGCCAGACAAGCGCAGAAAGCATCCCGGCAAACGTCGACAACACCAGAGCGGCGCGCTTTGACTGACGCGTCTTGAATTCCGGTCTGGGGATATCCTCGTGGATGTGGCTGGCTTCGTAAGCCTTCATTAGAAAATAGGCCACTACGAAGCCAACCGCAGCCCACTTGAAACACCCAAGGACGGTTTCGAGCATCGCAGGAGAATTTAGCGCCGTTACCGTTGGATTCAACTCAGGCTCTCCTTTGCGCCGCCGTTGGACCCTCGCTTGGGCGGGGCGGTCGGAACGCTTTCTGCTGATTCCGCAGATTCGGCGCGAGAAGTTATTGACATTTATTCACAATTGAGGGAAACGAGTCTCCCGCCTTCGGTCGCCGCGGCGACCTTCGGCGTGGCAGGCCCGCTTACTAAATAAAAGGAGGTCATTATGCGTCCCATTTGGAAAGGTAGCATCAGTTTCGGATTGGTTTACATCCCAATCGCGGTCTATCCGGCGACCCGCGAAGAGAAGCTCAGCTTTCGCCAACTGCGCCGGACCGACCTAAGCCCGATCAAGTACAAAAAAGTGGCTGAGGCTGACATGAAAGAGGTCCCTGCAGACCAGATCGTAAAGGGGTTCGAGTACGAACGCGGACGTTACATTGTTCTAAACGAGGAAGATTTCGAGAAAGTGAAAATTGAATCGACCCATTCCATCGATATCACCGATTTCGTCGACCTCGACCAGGTCGACCCGAAGTTTTTCTACAAGCCATATTTTTTAGAGGCACAAAAGGGCGGCGAGAAGGCATATGCGCTTTTGCACAAGGCGTTGAGCGGCACCGGTAAGATCGGCATCGCCAAGGTGGTCATCAGTAATCGCGAATATCTGGCGGCCGTGAAGCCCGATGGATTATTTCTCATTCTCGAGCTGATGCATTTTGCCAGCGAAGTTCTCAGTCCGGAGGAATTGAATCGCCCTAGCACTGCGTTGAATGAGAAAGAACTGAAAATGGCGCACGCACTGATCGAGAGCATGTCATCCGATTGGGAACCGAAGAAATATCGGGACGAATACCGCAATGCAGTGATGGAGATGATCGAACAAAAGGCGAAAAACAAGCAGCTGCCTCCGGCGCCTGCTGCAGCGCCTCGCAGCACAAACGTCGTCGATCTTGTGAAGGTTTTGCAGGAAAGCATCAATCGCTCGCAATCCGTGCGAGTTAAGCGCGGCGGGAACGGTGCGAGTGGGCGTCGAAGATCGACATCCTCGCTGGTCAAGCAAAAGCGTCGCGCGGTGGCGTGATGTTTGTAACGGCGCTTTATAAGCGTTGGAAGAATTAAGGCAACGGTCACAGACCGTCGCTACAATCCCGCGTTTGGATGTGTTCCGGCCGCGGGCCAAGCCCTATCAAGCGCGCGGGAAATTGCCGCAAGAATGGGAAATTCAGGAAGAGGCGGGGGAGAACTGGCAGCGCTGACTTCGTGCCTTTCTCGCGACCGGTCACGACACGCCTGTGAATGAAAGCCTGGATTTGCTGGATCACCGCAGTCGGCCATTCGCGGCGGCGTTGCACCTCGTGCAGGTCTCGCAGTGAAACGGGACCGCGTCGCAGTTTTTCCGCGAGCAGATTCGCCGTCGCGACCGCGTCTTGAATTGCCAGATTGATTCCCACACCGCCGGTCGGCGACATGGCATGCGCAGCGTCCCCGATACAAAGAAGACCTTCGCGATACCACCTTCGCAGGCGATTGATCTGCACTGTCAGCAACTTGATCTTCGACCAATCGTCGAGTTCGGCCATGCGATCGCGCAGAAAATTCGCCATGCTCGCCAGGTTATCGTGGAATACCGGCAATCCCTGGGTCTTGATTTGATCGAACCCGCCCTTGGGGATCACGTAACCGCATTGCCAGTAATCGCCGCGATCGAGCAGCACAAGCAGTTTGCCGTGCCGGAAAAAACCGAGCGTTTGTTGCGGGTCTCCATCGCGTTTCGAGACCCGCATCCAAAGCACATCGATCGGTACGCCAAACTCGCGTACTTCGAAGTCTGCGCGGTCGCGCACCGTCGAGCCGCGGCCGTCGGCGCCAAAAACCAGATCGGACCGCACTTCGACGTCGCCGCTCGGCGTTTTTGCGCGCACGCCGACGACGCGCACGCCCTCGACGATCAGATCGGTTACTTCGTGCTCCATTTGGAGGTTAAAACTCGGAAAGCGTTTCGCGTGGGCGGAAAGAAAATTCAGGAAATCCCATTGCGGCATGAATGCGATGAACTTGCAGTGTGTCGGCAAATGCGTGAAATCCGCGATCGGAACGGTATGCCCATTAATCACGCCGCCGAGCATCGAGACTCTTTGATGAGGCTGCTGCAGAAATTCGTCGAGCAAACCGAGCTCGTACATCAGCTCGAGCGTGGATGGATGAATGGTGTCGCCGCGAAAGTCGCGAAAGAAGTCCTTGTGCTTTTCCAGCACTGCCACCTCGATGCCGGCGCGCGCGAGCAGAAAGCCGAGCATCATGCCGGCTGGGCCGCCCCCGACTACAACGCATCGCATGTCAGAACTTTCCGGGGAGCCCATTGTTGAAGTCAGCCACGGTCGGGAACGGCAGCAACGGCCTCGGCTTCCTGGCGATCTTTCGTGCGGCGAAAAATCATCCAGATGCCGATGAGAACAAAGCCGGTGCCAAACAACGACCAAACGGGAAATTTCTCACCACCAACGAGCCAGCCGAGCATGATCGCACCGGGCGGAGTGATGAGCGCGATGGTTTGGAGATTTGTGACGGACATGCGCGGCAACAGCCAGTAAAGGAGAAGGAACGTGAGCGCGGAGCCGACGATTGCGAGGTAGAACAGGCAAAAAATGGACATCCCGGTCCAGTGGAAGCGAACAGGACTTCCATCGACAAGCAATCCAAGAACCAGCAACGGAGCGATGCCGAAAATCATTTGCCAGGCGGCGAGCATCGCCGGGGCGAGTTGGATTCGCCGCGCCTTGATAAGCACGTTTGAGAAGGCGGCGCTTGCCGCGCCAAAAACAATTCCTAGGCCGCCCCAGAATGCGAGCGGTCCTCCAAAATTGAGCAAACGAGCACAAATAACGGCTACGCCGCCCAGCGCGACGAGTCCCCCCGCAAACTTTTGTAATCGCAATGGCTCCTCGGGTAGCATCCAATGCGCGAAAAACATTCCAAACATCGGGATTGTTGCCTGTAACACTGCGGCCAAGCCGGAGGAAACGTGAAGCTCGGCCCAAAAAAGAAGCGGGTAGTTCAGCGCGAACATCAGCACGCCGGTCAAAGCCAGAACGGCATAATCCGAACGACGCAAGGGCAATAGCCGGACACGGCCGATCGATACGCCAAGAAGCACCACGATCGCGATGACGAACCGCATCGCAACGAACGAGATCGGCGGCAGGTCACGCAGACCCACTTTGATGGCGAGCCACGTAGAGCTCCAGACCACGCAAAGCGTGATCCACGCGGTTGCGATGCGCCAGGTTGTTCTTCTCATTTTATCGCGAAACTCGCCCGGGCGCACCCCTTCGTAAAGGTGCCACTGTTTTTTAGCGGAAAAGGAACGAGTTTGTTGTTTTCCCGAATCCGTCAATAATACTATGCCATGAAAGTAAACGTGATCGTAAAGCCGAAAGAAGCGGTGCTCGATCCGCAGGGTAACGCAGTGCGCGATGCGATGCGGCACCTTGGCGTGCCGGAGGTGCGTAATGTACAAATTGGCAAATACATGGAGATCGATGTCGATGGAGAAAGCGCCGATCTCGAAAAAAGGCTGCACGGCCTTTGCCGGGATCTGCTTTCGAATCCGGTAATTGAAGATTACGAATTGCAAAAGACGAGTGCCAGAGCTGCGACGGAAAAGGGAAAGGCGGGAATCAAAAAGAAGAAATGAAAGCATTGCGATACTTTTTCTGCGTGGTGTTGCCGCCGGTCGCGGTGTTGCTGACCGGACGCGTTGGGAGTTTTTTTCTCAGTATCCTGTTAACCTTGCTTGGCTGGATACCGGGAGTCATTCATGCCTGCCTTGTAGTAAACGACTATCATGAGGAGCAACGCGCGGCGCGCTATAAGGTGGCTCGTTAGACCGGGATGAAATTCGCCGTCATCCAGTTTCCTGGTTCGAATTGCGACCAGGATTGCATTGCCGGAATTAACAGTATGGAGGGACTTGAGGCCGAGTACGTCTGGCACAAGGAGACATCGCTGAATAATTACGATGCGATCGTTTTGCCAGGTGGCTTTTCTTACGGCGATTACTTGCGCTGTGGTGCGATCGCACGTTTCTCTCCGGTCATGCGTGCGCTGGTAAACGATGCGCACGACGGCAAGCTCGTCCTCGGCACGTGTAATGGGTTTCAGATACTCTGCGAGGCTGGGCTTCTGCCCGGCGCGCTCGTCCGCAACCGGTCGCTCCGGTTTGTCTGCGACATGGTGACAATGCGGGTAGAGGTGCCCGATTCTCTTTTCACCCACGGCTGTCCCGAGGGAACCCTGCTCCGAATGCCGGTCGCACACGGCGAAGGCTGCTATTTCGCCGATGAAAGGACGTTGCGCGAACTCAATGAACGTCGCCAAGTCATCCTGCATTATGCCGATCAACAGGGGCGTGTTGTTCCTGAAGCGAACCCGAACGGCTCGATTGAAAATATCGCGGGTATTTGCAATCGGGCAGGGAATGTCTTCGGTTTGATGCCGCATCCCGACCGCGCTTGTGATGCGCGGCTTGGAAGCGCCGATGGCGCAAGAATTTTCCGGTCGATGATACAAACGATCGAAGCCCAGCGCGCCGTGGCTGCATAGTCGACAGCCACGTGAGCTTATTCGTAACCGGCACAGATACGGGCGTGGGCAAAACGCACACGGTCGTTCAACTGTTGCGTTTGTTGCGGGCCGCAGGGAGATCCTGCGCCGGGTTCAAGCCCATTTGCTGCGGTGACCGACACGACGCAGAGCTTCTACTGGCGGTGAGCACGGAAGGTCTGACGATTGACCAAATTAATCCGCTGTGGTTGAAGACGCCGGCGGCGCCATTGACGGCATCGAGGGTCGAAGGAATCGAGATCGACATTGAACCGCTGCTATCCGCGTTTATGGCTCTGCAAAAAGAGGTCGAACATGTTTTTGTCGAAGGCGTAGGGGGCTGGATGGTGCCGATCCGTGCCAATTATTTCGTGAGCGACCTTGCCGCCGAGATGAAACTACCGGTCGTGGTGGTGGCTCAGAATCGCCTCGGTTGTCTCAATCACACCGCATTGACAGTGCGTAGTGTGGCGGCCCATGGATTGAAGTGCGGGGGCGTCGTTCTGAATTCGCTCCCAGGACCGGACGACGTTGCTGTCACAACGAATGCTGAGATTTTGCGGCAGATTCTCGATCCTCCGCTTTTAAATGGATTGACGGGAAATATGCCGGAATTGCCGAGGCAATGGCAGGAACTGCTCGGGTTGAGCAAGGGCCCATACGTGTCTACGTGATAGACACAGTGTAAATAAAAGTTACACGAAAGATGTCAGGACGGTGTCCCCAGGTCTTGCGTCGCGCTCTTTTTGTCCTTATTCGATGCGGACCGCGTGCGTTTTGTCCAATCTGAGGATTTGGCCGGGCCGCAGCGAAACGGTCACTTTTGGGTCGGCAATCTTTTTTCCGTCGAGTTGCACGCTTCCTTGCTTAATCAGCCGACTGGCCTCCGTCCGGGATTTCTTGGATCCAAACGCTGCCGAGTATGCGGCGACGACAAGCGCGACCGCTTCGTCGGCGCGCGCCGCGAATTTCGGGAGCTCACTTTCGTCGAGGCGTTTCTCGCTGAATCTGGTGTTCCATTCGTCCAGCGTTTTGCGCGCGGCCTCGGTCGAGTGATAGGTCTGTACGACATCATACGCGAGTTGCTTTTTCGCTTCGAGTGGGTGCGCCTCTTTCGGCAACTCCCGGCCAAGGAGGAGCAGATAATATCGGGCCATTAGTTCATCCGAAATGCTCATTAACTTACCGAACATTTCAGTAGCCGGCTCGCTCACGCCGACAAAATTTCCGAGACTTTTGCTCATTTTTTTTGACCCATCGAGGCCTTCGAGAATTGGAAGAAGGAAAACCACCTGCTGCGGCATTCCCTCTTCCTTCTGGAAATCGCGGCCGACCAGAATATTGAAGAGTTGATCGGTCCCGCCCAGTTCCACATCGGCCTTTACCATGACCGAATCCCACCCCTGCATGATGGGATATTGAATTTCGTGCGCACGAATCGCATGCTGCTTATCAATTCGGGCGCGAAAATCTTCGCGCTGGAGAAGTTGTTGCAACGTGACGCGGCTATTGAGGCGAATCACGTCCTCGAAAGACATGGTTCGAAACCAGTCGCCATTTAAAACCGTCTCAGTTCGCGTCGCATCGAGAACCTTGAACGCTTGCTCGCGGTAGCTTTCCGCGTTGGCCATGACTTCTTTGTGGGTCAAGTGTGGCCGTGTCGCCGACCGCCCGCTCGGATCGCCAATCATCCCGGTAAAATCGCCGATAATAAGGACTGCATGGTGGCCGAGGTCCTGAAATTGGCGCAATTTTCGCAAAACAACCGTGTGACCAAGATGAATGTCGGGCGTCGTCGGATCGACGCCAAGTTTGACTCGCAACGGCCGGCCCAGCGCGAGCTTCTCACGCAGCTCGGCCTCGCTGATGATCTGCGCCGCCCCTCGCTTTAGAAGAGCCAGCGCTTCGTCTGGTTGCATGGGGCCAATTGTAGTGGCCTCCATCCCCGGCGGCAAAGCTTTCCAAAGGTGATGATTGCAGTCTCAGCAGCAGGGGCATTTGAGGGCCTTTGATTCGCTTACCCCCAAAAACTCTCGCCATCACAGGCCCTCCCGTTTCATGTCGCTCGTGCCTGCGCGGCTCCATCCATACTGTGAACCCCGAAAGCTTTCGGGGCTGACACAGACGCTCTGCAATTGTTTTACGCGGCGTTACTTATTTTTGTTCAGTAACTCCCGCACCTGCTCGATCGTGAGCGGAGGATTCTTCCGGTTGAGCGATTTTTGGCTCTTACCCTGGGCGAGAAACGGCCGTTGCCCGGCGAAATCGGAGCTGCTGGCCCTTTTTTGACTGCCGTGCGCGCTCCGCACGCCGGAAGCGGACGAAGTGGAAAATGTTGCGGCAGAATCCGCTGAGCGCTCGCTCGAAGAAATATTCGTCCGATTCGCTTCGTGAAACGACCTGGAGCGGGCCTGCTTTGCCGAAAAATCCCGAGTCTCGGCGAAGCTGCTCTGTTTCGCCGTCTTCTCCACGTAAAATGTGGAGACGCTTGCGCGCTTATCGATGGATGCTCCGTCAGCGAGAAATTTCTTGTTTTGGGCGGTGTTCCGCAAGCTCATGTCTGGTCTGAGCAAACGATCGACGAGTGAGCGCTCCTGCGTCTGCGCATGTGCTGTCGCGAGCAGGCCAATCGCGAGGCAAACCGTTAAGAATCCACGCACGGCATGAGGCTGCCTGAGCGCCTCCTGCTTTGTAAAGTAAATTGTCTTTTGGAAACTAACCTGGCTAGCGACCGGCTACGGCCGCCCGAAGGCGAGCTGCGCCTCTGGGTGCCGCCACTCGTCCATGAAGGATATCAAAGGCTCTCACTGGTCGGCCATAATAGCGCGCGTTTGCTTCCTTGCGCGTCCCGATCACTGCTCCCTCAAGGGAGGCTCCGGCAAAGAGTCCTTTGCTTCTGCTATAAGTGTAGATGGCTGCTGTCGGGGTGATTCCAGCTTCCCCGGTTCGTCCCACCGGGCCGGCTGCCACGCTCAAATCGCCGCCGAGCGTGATGTTTCCACCGCGGGAGAAAGCGCGCACCGCAGCATCATTATTGAGCACAATCACGAAATCAGTCACTTCAGCGCCGATCTGGAAGCCCCAACCGGCGCCGGCCGTGCCAATGAATGATGGGCCGGACCAGCCATGTCGCGTCCGTGCAATCATAACGCCTTGGCCACCCTTGCCGCTAAAGATAAAGCCAGCCTTCACTACGGTCAGAATAGCGAGGCCTTTGGCGTGCCGGATAATGGCGGGCGGGAGACGCTTTTCCGGCATGTGCCGGAACTCGCGGATGGTGGTTGTGCAGTGATTGACGATGCCCTGCTCGCTTGCGCCGGCTGCGGCTGTTCCCACAGCGAGAACAGCAAAGATTGAGAACAATTTTTTCATTTTGGTTTATAAGTAATTCGCATCACCAGGCTGCGTGGATGTATTTGGTGACCAAAGATGTCGATTTACGATCAATTAGTCGGGCAACATGACGAGTTATTCATGCGTGAAGCGCTGCGCCAGGCTCAAAAAGCTTATGCCGCGGGCGAGGTTCCAGTTGGTGCAGTTGTGGCTCGCGACGGGAAGGTGATCGCGCGCGCTTACAATCAGGTGGAGCTGCTCAAAGACGCGACGGCGCACGCGGAAATGCTGGCATTGACGCAAGCGGAAGAGGCGGTCGGCGACTGGCGTCTGGTGGATTGCGATTTGTATGTAACGAAGGAACCGTGCGCGATGTGTGCCGGTGCGCTGGTGCATGTGCGAATGCGCCGTGTCATTTTCGGCTGCGCGGATGTGCGTGCCGGGGCCGCCGGAAGCGTGTTGAATCTACTTCAATATCCCGCGTTCAACCACCGTTGCGAGATTACCTCCGGGGTCCTTCAGGACGAGTGCGCACCGATTCTCCAGGAATTCTTTCGGAAGCGGCGGGAAGACGGAACCGCGTAAAAGGCTGCGCCTCACGCGGTCAGTATCGGGAACAGCATCGCCACGTGAAGCCGGAAGGCTTTTTACGTGGCTGCCTCGCAGGACTCGAAGGTGGCTCAAAAATCCCGATTTCCCTCGTATAATCGAGGCTTGGAAACTCAGTTACGCAAATACGCACACAACGATTGGTGGCAGATGACCAGGCAGCTTAAAAGGGAATTTCATCATCTTCTTCAACCGTTTCCGGGGAAGCGCTTTTGGCGGATTCAGTGGATTCTTCGCAATGTTCGATGGCCGCTTTGTGAAGCTGTTCAAGCTTTGCCCGCTCAACTGACTCCCCAGCCACTTTGTAGCATCTGGAAATTTCAGAAGGATGTCTCCAGCAATTGTTAATAATCAATCCAGCAAAAGATCAGGGCAGTCTTAGGCTATCTTTGTAAATCTGCCTTGACATAAACGTGGCCCATTTGAAACACTGCTCTCGCGCCAAGTCCGTTAGGCGTCTCCAGACAAGGACCTGACCCTCTTTCCGCAGGGTAATCGCGAACGATAGGCTCGTTCGCCAAGAATCGAAATTAATATGAAAATGACCTCACTCAAAAACACCGCACTCGTTCTTCTCGCCATCGTGGGTGCATCTATCGGAATCATTGCCTATACGTTTGCAGATGAACCGTATCCCTTGACTACCCCCTGCACCGTCGGGACAACGACTGTGTATCAAGGGCATACTTGGAAGTGCGATCAATGTGGCTCGGAAACTTGCTGGATCATGCAGCCCTAGTCAACGCCGGGTGACCTGAGGTCGCGTGCGTTGAGAAGGATTATCTAGCGAGTAGGAGCAAGGGTCTAGGTGAATGATTTGCTTTTCGAAATCGTTGCCCTCACGCTTGGCAGCTTAGCGGCCCGGATACGGCCTGATGAGGTCCCGAGCCAAGACCAGTCTCCTGCTAGTCAGAAGAGACGCGCATGGGGGTTTTTCCACCCGAAAATAATCTTGCAATCGCCTCTTTGTGCAGGGTAACTCCGAACGAGTAGACTTGTTAACCAAGGATCAATTAATAATGAAAATAATGCCAACAGTATTCACTCTAACCGCTGCGACGAGTTTCTTTACGCTACTCGCACCCATGCAGGCCCAACAGAAAAAACGCGATTACCAAGACGGCATTGGATTTTTGAAAGGTCGATGGAATGCGAGGGAAATTGTCCATTATCCACTACTAATCTCAGGAGCCGGAACGTTTGATGGTTCAAATTTTCACGCTGTCATCACAATCAAAAACAAAGTAATCGTGATTAACGTTGTTCAGAACGAAGAGGCTTCGAACAAGAATACGTTTTATGGGAAGATCAATGGAAATGATTTAGATTCGATTAAGTGGACATTTCCCGATGGGGCGGCGGCGGAGGTGTATATAACCCCGGATCATGAGCACGTTCATATTTACATGCCTTTAAGTTATGAAGGGCGCAGAGAACCTCACGCCCAAGAAATTATACTTTCACGGTAACACGGCACTCCCCACTGCAAATGATGTGAAGGCCGATAACAGTCAAACTCAAACCAGCGCAGGATGGTCTATAATGAGAATAGACCTAAAATGAAACCTTTTGCTCGCGCAATGTCGAAAGGGCTGCTTTCAATTTTGTGTTTGGTCGCGCTTATTTTGCTGGGCGCATTCGAGGCGCTCGACGCTCAGTCGATTAAAAATTCTGATCATCTCATTGTTCCGGGCAAGCGCATTGGCTCTGTCACGCTAGGAATGTCTGACCAAGCTTTGTTCAAACTCGGCGTCCCTGACGCGACGGGCGTGGTGGAAGTGGTTAAAAAAACCCTAATATATCGTTACGGCGACTTTCTGGTGGTCGATGTCGATCAAGGGACACATAAAGTTGTGAGTATCGTTTTGTACCGTGATAGGTCTTGTACCATACGGCGGAAGGGGTGCGGATTGGCTCCAGTGTGATTGATATTGAAAAGGCGATGGGTCCGCCCGAGCAAGTCATGGCCAATCCCTTCAGAGGTAACGAGACGGTGGGCCTGATATATGACTCCGGAAATCTCAAGTGTAGCTTCTTACCTGCGCACGGTCGTTACTCAGATCCTGCGCGAGACACAGTCCAGAGTATAGAGATGAAGGTGCCGAGCAAGGAAATATTCTAACGTCTTCTAACAAGCGACGCACGGCAAGTCCGCAAGGCACCTCCACGGAAGCACCTGACCCTCTTTCCGCAGGGTAACCGTGAATGAATGGTTTGTTCCAACAAGCGAAAGTTGGTTATGAAAAATAAATTAAGAGATTGATTAGGGGAATGTTGTGCATCTTAATCTTGGGGATGTGTCAGACGAAAATCGAAGCCAAATTCGAACCAGATTTCCCAACGAGGTAAGATGACAAACACTTATGAAAACTGAAATTGACACGTTCTATCTGGTATTCCTTTTGCTTATCGGCGGCGTATTCCCCGTGGGAGAGCTTGAAGCGCAATCTCCAACAGACCTTGCCAACATGAAACGCTTGGTTGGAAATTGGAACACCCAAGCCGATCGACCTCACAATGGGAAAGCCCACACGCTCATCACAATGGATGGACATGATCTTGTGGCGTATTTGGTATGGGATGCAGACAATGTCCCGGCCAATGGCTTGAAGGGCGACACGATTTTACTTTACCGCTTTAGATTGCAAGGGCGGCGCATAGTCGGTCGTCGGGTTACTGGCGAGCCTCTAACCGGCATCGTCAGTGAGAGCTTTAGACAAATCGATTGGGAGGTATCCAGAGCCAGGCACAACGCCTCAGAGTTATTTTGACCAAACTCTACTCCGAGAATAGACGCACCTCCGCCCCGAATTGTCTGAACAGGTAATCATAACCCTCACCTAAACTTCACTCGACGCTTTGCTCGCCCTCTGATGTCCAGTAAAAATTCGCGAATTTGGCGATTTGCCCAGGTAAATTGCATCGGATGTGAACGATTTTGATACGTAAAAAAATCGCTAAAATCCCAATTTTAAGTCTGTTGCGTCTCAAATCACATAGAATGGCGAAAGCAATTGTCATTACGCTAAATATGATCGCTGTCGGTTGTTTTGCAGCTGAGCCGGGATGAACTTCGTGATGAAACTCGGCAAACTCCATTGGTGGCCCACTTTTCTCTTTGTGGCTTTTCCGGTGATTATCTCCGCCGCGGCTGGGCCAGGCTCGTACCCACCGCCAGGTTTCGAAAAATCGGAGCAGGATGGCACCGTCGGGTCGCCCGACGGAACTTTGCTGGTTGAACAGTGGTGGAAGCAGGGTGGCGGTGACATGGGACAAAGCCTCTATCAAACGTGGATCGTCCCAAGAAATGGTAACCCTGTTCGTCTGCCCGAAGTAAAGTTAGGAAAAATAAAACAGATGCAAGCGATCGGCCTTGAAAACCAGGATGATTCAGGCTCGGTTGGATTTTCCTCTGACTTTCGTTTCTCGCCGGACGCACGATACCTCTTTCGAGAGCAAAAAATCGTGCACGGAGTTAACGGGGCGTACCTCTATCGACATCAAAGCGGTGCAATGTACGAAGTTCTCGTGGCAGATCTCTTCATTAAGGCGAGTAAGTTTTTTGCGCAGCAAACGCGGCTTAAGTGGGACGACGGCACTGGAATCGTTGAATTCTCATCTTGGGAACCCAACGGCGGGTTGGCATTGCAACTTCGGGGCTACACCGCGGACCGGAAGTTCGGTGTCCAAGGCTGGCGGTGCATTTTTTACCCTACGACAGGCAAATTTGTCATCCCTCAAGCTTGGGCCGCTCAAAACAAAAACGCGATTAATCGGTAAGCTCGTTAAGCGTCACCATGGCACAAGAATGTTTGTGGACGAACGGGTAACAATCGCGAAAAAAGTGCTGCTATGTGGGATTACTGTCCTCCTTCGGTAATCGGTTCCTTGAAGAGCAATCTGCCGATTACGCGGCCATTTCTCTAGCGCATTCTCTTCACCTCGATCTCAAATGTTCGCCCAATTGCAGTCGGGGCAGCCAATCTGAAGCAAACGCGCGGTCAACGGGAAGCAGGGTTGCCGGATGAGAACGGATTTGATAGTCTCGGGCCCGGCATCAGGAACGACTCTGAAAGGAGTCTGGCAACCCCGCGGATAAATTATCGGACTGTTTTTTAACGAAACACTATTGATCTATGAAAAAACTCTTTCTCGACTTCATCTTGGCTCTGATTGTCATTTCCTCCCTTTTCGCACTTCCGCTAACGGCGTTGATTTTTCAACAAAGCGCAAAACTAGCGGACGAGGTAGCGGCTTGGAATAAGCAATGTGGGGAGAAGCCCTCTTATGACGAGGCCTGCATGAAAAGACGTTACAAAATTAGTGGGGAGTTGGGCCAATTTGTTGCGCTCATTAATGACGAGCTAGATGGTCTTCGAGGTATAAGCCCTGATGCTACTGCTGATTTCGTTAAAGAAGTAGAAGGCCGGCGCAAGATTATGGAACTCGAAGTTCGTAATGCACTCTATGTTATCAAATGCGTCGGCGGTGTCCCTTCGAGTGGACCTGCCATGTCGGCAAAGCGCAGTTTTAACCGTCAGAGAGTAATACCTGTGCCGACTCCAAGGATAGACGGCTGAAACCTCCGAATTCAACAGACATAACTACCGATATTTAAACCGTCGAAGCTGTTACTGGGACCGAACGTAGCGTCGAAGATCTTCGTTCTGTGCACGAGCGTGCGAAAGTTACTTCGGAAAATTGTTACAACGTGTGGCGACGTTCGGAATATCCTAAATCTTCATTAGCACTGCTCATTGGCGCCTCGCAGCTCTGGTGTTAGTTTTCTAAGCCAGCGAGCTAGCTGTGCGTTACTGTGCCAGAAATTTCGTCGCTTCCCTCAGCTTTTCTTCAAACCTTGGAAAATCCTTCTTAGCCAGCGGGAAAACGACCATTTTCTCTCCCACTATTTGCAACGCCAGATCACCGTCCCGGCCGCTCCAGATTTCGACGAACCCCCCGAGGGTCCCTTTCAATTCACATATTTTGTGATCCGGAGCCACCCTCTTGGCCTTTTTCCAACAATCAACGAACTTGGTCCAGTCGTCGCGCAACAAGACCACTTGTTGGAGTTCCTCGCCGGTAACGTCGATCTGGATGACAACGAATTTCCGTTGCCCACTTCTCCCAACTGCCAGCGTTAGATAGCGATCCCCGTTTCTAATATCGTACAGCATTCTGGAGCTGTCTTGGTCAGCTGCCACGGCTGGCTTAGAGAATAACAGGACAAGCGCGCAAACTGGCAGAGACCAACTTAACCTGAACCTCATTGGACGTGCAGGTTAGTGCCCTGCGGGAAGAGAGTCAAGATGCTTACGATTAGGGTAGTGTCCTAAAAATTAGGACACTACTACAATTAGAGAATTCCGACGAAGTTAGATCTTTTGCGGCTCATGGTTGTGGCTCACTTCGTAACCTTTCATCGTATGCCGCAAGCAGATTTTTCAGATACTTCCGCACCTGCGCGTCACCGACCCTAGCCACCGGCCCCAGATTCGTTGAAGGCGCCGCCAGCTCCGCGCGGATCTCGCTCATCACGCGTCTGCAGAGTTCGTTACTGTCCGGTTCGGTAGCCAAACGCGCTCCAGCTGCCCGCGGATCCGCTTCATAGCGGAACCGGCACAGATAGAAAATAGTTCTGATTCGGTCTATTGCTCCTTTGGCATTGCTGACCGATGTCCAATCCATGGTGAGAACTAGCGAGCTTACCCGGGAATCGCGCGTTCGTTTTGATTAACCCAGTCTGGCGGAATGGCGAATTTGCCGGTAGCAGGATAAAAGACGCACCGCCAACTTTCGAGCCCGAATTTCCTATTCGCGGTGTAGCCGCAAAGTTTCACTGCCAATCCTCCATCAGCATTGCACGAGCGCCACCTTTGATCCGCGGTTCAGCCGAGCCGGAAAGTACGGTGCGCAAACTGAGGCTTGTCGTTGCGAGTGCACTGTTGATCTGCTCGACGGCTTAATTAAACACTTTCCCGTATTCGGCTGGTTTGATAAGCGCGCCCACGGACTGTCGGTACAGCGCGAATCACCCTTCAATACCGCACTGGCAAAGGATGAATGGGTGTATCCGGATGGATTTCCGCAATAATTCGATCCACCACGCCCAAGCCCTTATCGGGATCAAGCCAATCCCATTCGCCGTTGGTATTGACCTCCAGATAATAGTAAGTTTTGCCATCGTATAGAAAATCGAGACGTCCGTAATGCAGCTTTAGTTCCTCCATGTATTGACAGATGGCCGCTTCCGTTCCTTCGGGAAGAGGATGCGGTTTCCAAAGCGGTATTGTCGCAGCCCTTGCTTCTCTCCAATCGATGATTTTGCCCCCAAGGATGTTTCGGTCCAAGGCGAATCCGAATGATTTGCCGCAAATGAATACCACGGTAACATCATGGGTTGCATCTACTTTTTCCTGCTTGAACCATGGCAACGTTGAGTCCAGCTTGTTCGCATCAACGGCGGATGTCCAGAAGTAGTGCCCCGGCTTAACCCGTTCCTCGGATAGACTCTTAACCACGATTGAACCGGAACTTAGTCCCCCTGCCTGCGGCGGGTAGGCAAACTCGTAGCGCGGCACACTGAAGTATTTGCAGGCCAGCTCCATTTGAACAAGCTTGCCCAGCCATTCGCCTGAGGCCGGTTCGATGAGGACAAGTTTATTGTCGCGCCGCAGTAGATTCCGAATCTCTCGGATGGCCTTTTCGACCTCCCGTTCAATATAGATGGTTTCCTGAAGAATGCCAGGTTCCCAATAAAGTTGGGACTTTATAATCGGCTTGCGCCAAAGACATTTAGCTACCTCTTCGCGCCGGATGACGCGCCCTCCTAGGTTAGCAATTTCGAAATCTCCCGCTGTGATGAAAATCTGATATTCTTCCCAAATATCGAGATTAAACCTAAAGATGCGATCCGGGCCGATCCGGTGGATCAAGCGATCTACAGTCAGATCACGCGAATTCGTGATGATGAGTGTCTGCCTATCCACCCTATCGACGCGGGCAAAACCTTAGCACAAAAACAGCCGGCCGCGCAGTTACGCACGCACATCCCACCAGCGTAGATTGAGGCCGAAAACGGATTACGTTCTCTCGCCGTCGTCACTGTGTGTCGGAAACCGGCGGGACAATCCCGTGCTTAACCACTTGCGGATTGCCGTTGGCGTCTACGAGCTGTTGCAAGGTATGATCGTAATTTCCTTCCAGGGAAATGGAATCTCTCTGTCGGGCAATCTGGTTGAGGCCTATGGTGCTTTGATTTTGAGACATATTTTTCCTTTAACATCCTAAAATCCACATCAAAGCCAAAAGTGTCAAGTGAATTTCAAAAAAGGTGAGACCAAACACTGGATAGCCGAGCCATAGTGCGTATCGTCGCTGTATGCGTCGTGTTTCAAATACATCACACCATATTGCCCATCCGGTGATATCGTGTCCGAACCGACCATATATTGGCTGTATTCTGCAGGCAGTGTGGGAAGAGTAGCCTGTGGTGCATCGGCGTCGGCCCGTACCAAGAGTGAGCCGACGATCCAACCGGCAATTAGAATGATAAGCGCCCGCGACATGTTTACGTAGTATTAGGTAATCGTTTCAAGTTCAATCTCAAAATCCGGCTTTGATACCGAAAAAGCAATCTCTTTTAAGTTTGGGAAAGGATGCCGCCAGCAGTCGCAGGAGAAGCAGTGATAAACTAATCGGGACATTATCTAGAGCCAGTCCCATTGTGGCACGAGCTGGCAAATGGCTGCCTCGCTAGGACTCGAACCTAGACAAAGAGATCCAGAATCTCTGGTGCTACCATTACACTACGAGGCAAATGAAGGTCGAAAATCTAAAACCGGATTCGGTGTGAGCGCAAGCCGGCCGACGAACGATAAATTCACCGTCTAGTTGCTCCCTCGAACCCTTCAGGCTGCCAGCGTCAACTCCGCTCCTTCACAGGCGGCCTCTACTTCGAGCGACTTGCCGCTTTTTGCAACCAGCGCCTTGGCCTTTGCCAGCATCGTGTCCACCACGGCATCATCGTGGTTGGGGTCGTGATGAAAGAGGACGAGTTTGCGCGCCTCGGCATCGAGGGCAAGGGAAACGACACCGCTGAGCGAACCATGCCCCCATCCCAGATGTTCCTTGTATTCCTCATCCGTGTATTGCGCGTCGAGAATCAGAATGTCGGAGCCGCGCAGGAATTCGACAAGTTCGGCCCGCTCTTTCTCCGCCCGTTTGCGAGTCTGTTCCGGACTCAAGAGATCGGATTTTGCGGAATGTAATATAAATGAGTCGTAAGGCTCGTTGTCCGGCAGATAGGCGATCGACCCGTTGCTCGTAAAAAGGCGGTACCCCATGCAAACGCCGGGGTGGTTCATTAATTTCGCGCAGACTCGCACTTTTCCGATTTGGAAGTCCATTTCGTCAAGCCTGCTGATATCGATCTTGCCCGGCAAATCGTATAATCTTACTGGGAAAAACGGCGTGGCCATCTGACCCTTGAGAATCTCACGCAAGCCCGAGTCTGCACCATCGTATCCAAGAATATGGATTTCGTTCTTGTCGTTGTATGCAGGAAGAAAGAATGGAAATCCTTGAATGTGATCCCAGTGAACGTGCGTGATCAGCAAGGTCAGATTAATGGGGCGCGATCCGAACTCCTGCTCCAAGGCCATGCCGAGTAGCCGAATTCCGGATCCGGCGTCCAGGACAATGATTTCTCCGTCGGCACGGACTTCGACGCAACTTGTGTTGCCGCCATAGCGCGCTGTGGTGAGCCCGGGCACTGGAATGGAGCCGCGCACTCCCCAGAGCTTGAGCCGAGTGGCGGGTGCCTTTGACATACAGGAGCGGGGATTCTGTCATCTAACTGCGACAAATCCAAGAGTTTTTGCAACGAATTCCGGCCCTGGGATTGATAGGGCCTTTGCAATCAACCAACCCGACAGACAAATAAAAACCGGTGGCTGACAAAAAAGCCGCCGCGGAATCCGCGGCGGCTTCTTAGGGAAACAGCAATACTAAATATTTAACTGGCGTGGCGTCTTCGCAGGAACGATGGCACCAGGGAAAGCAGGCCGGCGCCGCAAATGCTCAGGATGGGGAGCAACGCAGACATTTCCGGCACCGGGACCGAAACGCTGCCGACATTGTCGACCTTTGTTCCCGCGGTCGAACCGGTGCTGCGGGTCGCTTCCGCGGCGAAGTCCGAGGTGGTGAGTTGGTTCGTATTGGCCACAACCGAGAAGATACCGAGGGCGGCCGACCCATTGATCGCCCCCTGGCCGGTGTAAGTCCAGGTCAGATTCAGAAGCGACGCGTTATCGGTCGGAATCACGAACGATGGGTTGGTGCCTATCAGGGACGAGGAAAACGCCCAATCCACTGGCTGGATATTGGACCCGGCAAGGAAATTGCCGAAATCATAGATCGTGAAAAAATCGCCGGGCTGGATCATTTGATCGACGGTGACGTTCGCGGAGTAATTCCAAGTGAAATCAGCGCCGGCTGGGGCGACGGATGACAGTGTGGGAATCACGTCGGCGCGTACCGTCAGGACCGTTACGCCGAGTGCCAGGGCTATTAAGAATGCTTTCCTCATATGTTTTCTAAGTTCGATATCGATCATGGTATATTTCGATCATGGGCGTCAATATAATTTTTTTGTGCCGGTTTAATGGTTTTTAGAGGGCGTCCAAGGGTGGTTTGTCCTATGTTTCCCCGATGAATTTGGTGCCCGCAGACGGTCCGGCCCTACGGGACCGTGCTTTCCCCTGGCCGGCCTTTCTGCTGGTGGGACTCTGGACCTGGGCGGTTTGGAGCTGCGCCGAACACTGGCGGGGGAACCCGAATTATTCCTACGGCTGGGCCGTCCCGCTCTTGGCGATTGGGTTCGCTTTGCGTCGGTATTTGATCCTGCCGTCCGGCGGTAGAGCGGGCCGCGCCGAGGTGGCTCCAGGGAACCGGGTGCCGGCCTGGGTGCAAATGGTACTGGCGCTAGCTTCACTGGCCGTGGTGTTTCTGCTCGAATACTCCCGCGATCAAATGTGGCATCCTGAGATCGTCCTTTGGCTCATTTGCCTGCTGACTGTGGTGGCCACAATCGCTGTTTTCTGGGATTACGGCGGTAGCCCGCTCGCGCGAACCGAGCTCTTTCCCGTCCTTTTTTTTCTTAGCGCGGTGCCGTGGCCGCCCCGTTTTGAGCAACCGGTTGTCAGCACGTTGATGCGCTGGGTGGCTGCAGCTACAACCGAATTGCTTCACTGGTTTGGAATCGAGGCACAAACCTCCGGCGCTGCGATCGCTTTGCGCTCCGGGTTGGTGGGAATCAGTGAGGCTTGCAGCGGAGTTCGCTCATTGCAGGCCGGTATTATGTTTGGCCTGGCGATGGGCGAATGGTTTCTGCTTCGACCGGCCCGCCGCGTCCTCCTGCTTGTGCTCGCGATCGCTTTGGCACTCGCTACTAATCTGAGCAGGACCCTGGTACTTTCGCTTCAAGCGGAATGGCACGGAATCGATTCAGTCGATCGCGTGCACGATCTCATTGGCAACATCACGATTACCGCGCTCATCGCGGCAATCTGGATAGCAGGGAAACTTCTCGCGCCCCGTGCTCCGGCCCACTCCATGTTGTCACTTGGGCAAATCAGGGACGGATTTCGGCGAATCCTTGGACAAGTAACCATTCCCGTTGCGCCATTGCTTCGCGCGCTGGCTGTGGGTTGTCTGCTCGGGATGATTTGCGCACGTGCCGGTTACGCATGGGTCGAAAGGCAGGACCAAACCCAAACCGCGCCGCTTTTTGCGGCAAAGATCAACAGTGCGAACAAATTGATTCGTTTGCCCCGGGAAATCTGGGATGAACTTCGTCCGACGACCGCGGAATACATTCGGCGTCAAAGTGCAGAATTGCCCGGTGGTACCGCAGATTGTTTTCATTTCTTCTGGAAACCCTCCGCCTGGAATCGATTTGCCCTGGTGCATCGTCCGGATATCTGCATGCCGGGCGTCGGATGGACACAAACCGAGGCTGCCACGCCGTCCGATGTCGAGCTCGATGGCCGACCGGTTCGATGTCATTTTTTTCGGTTCCGCCGCGGGAATACCTACGCGGTGGAGCTGTGGGGTGTGTGGCGGAACGGCGAGCCGGTTCCGCTCGATTACAACCCTGCCCAGGCCCTGGGTGCCGTTCCGGCGCCGCCTTCCTTGCAATTGGAAGGGAAACGGCGGTCGGCCACGGAAATCCTAGCTTGCAGCGTAATCGCCAAGGGAAATCCGCCGAGCGACAAGATAGCGATGGCGCTTTTGCGATCCGTCTTCGAATATAAGAGGCAATGAGTGAGGAAGCATCGAACGGGTTCAGGTGGCGGAGCGACCACGGGAAGCGACGTTCGTCCAAAAGGCGGCGGATCATCCTCTGGAGTTCCATCCTCGCTCTTATCGTGCTTGGCGGATTTGGAGTCAGACCTGTCTATCACTGGCTGAAAGCGAAGAGGGCCGAACAATTTGCCACGGCTGCTGACGCGTTCGCCAAGGCGGGTAAATGGAATGATGCCGCGAAGGAGTACCGCGCGGCGCTGCAGATGGATCCATTAGGCTATCATGGATTGGAAGGGGCGGCGCGGCTCGGTTCCCGTTTGGATCGCCCCGAAGCCGTCGGTCTTTGGGAACAGGTCGCAAAACTTCCGCAATGCACCGTTCAAGATCGTCAGGAGTACGCTACCCTTCTTTTAAAGCTGGGCCGACTAAACGATGCTGAAAAGGTAATCGACGGCCTCTTGAAGGGCACACCGGACGCGAAGACACTTGGGCTGGCGTCTGGGTATGAAAAACAGGCCGGCGACAAGGCGAAGGCGATCGAGTTCGCCCGGCTTGCCATTCAGCATGCGCCAAATGAAGAGCAGCCGCGTTTTCAACTTGCCGAGTTGCTTGCCCAATCGAAGCACCAGCAAGAGCGGGCTGAGGCATGCGAGGTCCTTTGGAAACTTGCCAAGGAAGAAGGGGCTTACAAGCGGCCGGCCATCGAAGCACTCGCCCGAGCCCCGGAATTGTCTAACGAGGAGAAGGGCCGCGTGTTGGAAACCCTGGAAGGGTTGGGCTCAAAGGATGTCACAGACGCGCTGCTGGCGGCCGATTTAAAGATTCAGCTTCATCCGGATGGAGCGGCGCGCATTTACGACGAAATAGTGGATCGCTGGCGAAGCGGCAAGACCGAGCAATTGGTCGAGGTCGCGCGCTGGCTCAATGCAAATCAACAACCGGAACGGGTGTTCAATTTGTGTTCGATCGATCAGGCGCTGGAAAACAATACGCTGCTTCTCTGCTGGCTTGACGCGCTCGCCGGTTTGCAGCGCTGGAATAGCATTGACGATGTGCTGGCGCGGCCTGAGTTGACGCTCGATCCCTCAGTCGTCGAGAGTTTTAGTGCGCGCACGGCGCAGGAGCGTAATGCGCTTCTCGATGCGGATGTGCATTGGAATCACGCTATTTCGCTCGCCGGCAACGATCCGTTTAAACTGCGTTTCGTCGCTAATTTCGCCGAGCTAAGTCATGCTCATGCCGCCGCCGTGAAGGCCTACGAGCAGCTGGCGCGGTTTCCGGAGCATGCGCGCCTGGCTTATCGCGGCGTCGAACGAGTGAGCCAAAAGAGTGGCAACGCCCCGACGGAGCGATCCGCTGCCGAAAAAATCGCCAAGTTCGCTCCGGACGATCCCAATGCCAGGGACCAGCTTGCATATATGAATCTGCTTCTGAGCGAAGACGTGGAAAAGAATCTTACGATTGCAAAGGAGCTGGCTAAAAAATATCCGGAACGGCTTTCATTCCGTGTTACCGCGGCCCTCGGTTATCTCCGGCAACACGACCCCGGTTCGGCGCTCGCTCAATTCAAGGCGCCTGTCCCGATCGATTGGAAGCGGACGCAACCGTCCTGGCGCGCCGTCTACGCGGCGGTTCTTCTGGCCAACGACCGAAACGACGAAGCCCGTGACCTGATCGAGACCATTCCGCTGGATCAGTTAATTCCCCAGGAACGGGCACTGATCGAGCCGCCTCAAGAAGAGGGGCAATAAGCTGTTGGCTCCGCGCTGTCGCGGCAGCCGTGTCGGCTGCATGACTAGAGTGTTCGCGGGCGACACGCCTGCCGCTACAGTTTTCTACAACAGGCTCGCCCCAAACGGCGCCGGCCCTTTTTTCCAGCGCAATTCCGGATGCAGATTGATCTCGTCTGATCGCACATCGAAACCGACCGAGCGCAACAGGTAGGAAACACCTTCGCGGCTGTCCATGGTTTCCTTCAAGCTGCGCGCAAACAGCTCGATATATTCCTTGTAGGAATCGAGCGACAATTTTCCATCCGCGAAATGTTCGGCCAGCGCCTCGTCGTGGTAGTCGATCAAATCGACCAGAGCGCGTTTCAGCGCCAGGCGCACTTTCGGATCGATCACCACCTTGAAGGGCGTGGCGGTCGGATCGGGCTTTGCGAGACTCTGCCGGCCCGCTCCGCTCTGGTCCGTCGCGACAATCCGAAAATCTTGATCTTGTTCCATACCGATCCTTCCGGCTTCGACCTTAGCAGCGGGTGGGATCGGCTTCCAGCCGATCTTCTGTGACCCATCTGATTCAACGTGCGCTCTGCTGTAGTAACGGCGCTGCGCCGGTTCGTGAATAGCGATGAAAACGCCCCACGGGAGCCTGGCTAAAACATCTTTGGGACCTGCGTGGCTTGCAAGGTCCCGGCCGGAGGCATGCTCTAGAAGAAAATCGGAATAATCAGGATCGCGACGATGTTCACGACCTTGATCATCGGATTGATCGCCGGTCCTGCCGTGTCCTTGTAAGGATCGCCCACGGTGTCCCCGGTTACGGCTGCCTGATGCGCGAACGAACCTTTCCCGCCGAGATTTCCTTCTTCGATAAATTTTTTCGCATTGTCCCACGCACCGCCGCCGCTTGTCATGGCAATGGCGACGAATAAACCGGTGACAATTGTGCCAACGAGAAGTCCGCCGAGCACGACTGGACCCAGCGGTTTGATCACAGCAACGCCGACCACAAAAACCAGCGGCAATAACGCTGGAATAATCATCTCTCGCAGCGCGGCTTTAGTAACGATGTCCACGCATGTGCCATACTCCGGCATATCCTGGCCCGTCAGGATTCCCGGCTTGGCTTGTATTTGCCGGCGCACCTCACGTACGACCGCTCCGGCCGCCTTGCCCACCGCGTCCATGCTGAACGCCGTGAACATGAACGGCAACAATCCGCCGATAAAGAGTCCAATGATCACTTTCGGATCCTGGAGCGAGAATTGGAAGAATTGGTCGGCGGGGATTTTTCCGGAAGCCACCAGATGTGCGCGCAGTTCCTCGACGTACGATCCGAACAAGACCAGCGCCGCCAATCCTGCCGAAGCGATCGCATAACCCTTGGTCACGGCTTTCATTGTGTTGCCCACGGCATCGAGCTCATCGGTGACGCGGCGGACTTCCTTGGGCAAATTGCTCATGACCGCGATGCCACCCGCGTTGTCGGTAATCGGGCCGAACGAATCGAGCGAGATAATGATGCCTGCCATGGACAACATCGCCATCACGGCAATTGCGATTCCATAGAGACCGGCAAAATGGAAGCTGAGCAGGATGGCGATACCGATAAAGCCCACTGGCAATGCCGTGGCATGTAGCCCGACAGCCAGCCCGGCAATGATGTTGGTCGCGTGGCCCGTCTCGGACGCGCGCGCAATCTTCTGCACCGGCCGATAATGCATCGACGTGTAGTAGTTCGTGATCACCACGATTACCGCGGTCATGAGCAGGCCGATGATTGAAGCGAGATAAAGTTGAGTAGGCGAACGCAGGGCCCCCCCGATTGTGATGCCTTTTGGAAAGAGAAGGTGAGTTGCCGGCCAGAAGAGAATCGCCGAGATAAGGCCGCTCGTTCCTACCGCGCCCATGAGCACCGTCACGGGTTTGCCGCCCGCCACACTGACGAATAAGACTCCACAGATCGCGCCGAGCACGGAAATGCCGCCTAGCACGAATGGATAAACAATTGCAGCCGGCTCCGTCGCAAGCGTCAGCGCGCCGACCAGAATCGCGCCGATCAAGCTGACCGCGTACGTTTCAAACACGTCCGCCGCCATGCCCGCGCAGTCACCGACGTTGTCGCCCACGTTATCGGCAATCGTCGCGGGATTACGGGGATCGTCTTCTTCGAGACCCTTCTCAATCTTGCCTACCAGGTCGGCCCCGACGTCGGCCGCCTTGGTATAAATGCCACCGCCGAGTCGGGCGAAGACGCTGATCAAGCTCGCGCCCAGCGCGAGGCCAACCAAACTGCGGACGGCCATGTCATGCCCGACCACGCTTGATGCGACCGTGTAGAAAATCGATACCGCGAGCAAAGCAAGCCCTACCACAAGCAAGCCGGTAACCGCGCCGCCGTTAAACGCGATGCGTAACGCCTCTGTGCGCGCATGGCTTGCGGCCTGTGTGGTGCGTACATTCGCGATCACCGCGATGCGCATGCCGATGTAGCCCGCCGAAAGCGAGCAAAACGCGCCGATCAGGAAACCAATGGCCGTGGGATGGTCTTTGAAAAAGAAAAGCAAAAGAAAAATGATTATGGCGATTGCGCTGATCGTCATCACCTGCCGGTTCAAATAAGCTTTCGCCCCTTCCTGCACCGCGGCGGAAATCTGTTGCATTCGCTCGTTGCCTGGCGATTTCCGGATCACGGCCCTGATCAGAAAGAGCGCAAACAGCAGACCGATGACGGCGCATACCATCGACAGTGGCACGCCGGAATTGAGGATCGTTAGGGCAAACAGGGTCATCCGATGAAGCGCTCGACTTTATGAAGAATTGTGCCGCTGGCAAAGGCTAACTTTACTTGCGCCCGGCAAAAAATCGCGCAGACGGCGTCTGCCGGGCATTTCACTCTTCGCCATCGTAGTAATCGAGCGATTCGGAACGGATGAGCTTTCGTTCCGGCGAGCGCACCAGCCACTTTTTACTATCCGGGAAGTAACCTGACTCCCCGACCGGATTATCCGCGACCACGTAGATGATAAGATCCTGCGATCCGTCGTTGATCAGCTGATGGGCTTCACCCGGTCCAAATACAAAGGCATCTCCCGGTTCGATGGGTGTCCTGCCTTCCTCGTGCCGAACGAAGCCTTTGCCTGATATCACATGGTAAAATTCCCATTGCGCGCTGTGAGAATGATACGGATAGGGCGTTTTTTCGGGCGAAATACGAAGAATCTCGACATCGAACGGACACTGCCGCCCTTTGGGATCGGCCAGCGTCCTCTGCTCTTCCAGGGCGATTAGCAATTCTTTCCCGGCGCCGGCGAATTTTCCTTTCGGCGACGACCACGATTCCTCGGCAAGACTGTTGGTGTTAATTTTTCGCATGATTATCCCGCCTGCGATTCACAATTCGAAAAATGTTTTCAGCCGTCGCAAAAATGTGGCGCGATACTCTTTTTCCGTGGCGGCTTGATTGGCGGTTGGGCTCGCTTCTTCGATTATGCCTTCGGTTTCCATCCTGCGCTTGGCGAGAATTTCACTCAGTTGATTGAGGCAATCGGGCGATTCGCGAATGATTTCCGCCATCACCGACTTGCCGATTTCCATCACATAGCAATCGGCTTCCGCCCGCACGGTTGCGCTTCGACGCTCGCCGGTAAGCAGCGACATTTCGCCGAAGCAATCGCCCGACTGCAATGTGGCCACCTGAATGGGAGTGCCGTTTTTTGAAACGGACACCCGGGCTGCGCCGCGCAACAGGACGAACATCGACTCGCCTGCGGCGCCCTCTTCTATCACGCGCTCGCCGCGGCCAAAGTGATTCAGATGCGACCGCTTGACCAGACTGTCGATCTGCTCGTCGGATAGGCAGCTAAAGAGCGATTCGCCGCGCAGAATTTCGCGCGCCTCGGCGTGCTCCTCGGCCAGTTGCGGGCCACCGGGGCGGCGAATGTGCAAAGTGCGAATCGGGAACGGAATGGTGATCCGTTGCCGTTTCAGTTCGTACCAAACGTTCGTGCGCACGGCGTCTTTGATTTCGTTGATCCGCGCATGGTTGAGCATGTAGAACTTGATTTCGTAGATCACTGCGAAGTCGGCGAAATCGACCAGGAAGATTCTGACCGGCGGGTCCTGGATCACGCCTTGTGCGCTGCTGGCCGCGCGAAACAGAGCATCTTTAACCCGGTTGGGCGGCGCGCCGTATTCGACGCCAACCCGGATGCGCATGGCATGCAGATTGGTCGGGTAATGGAGATTAACGATCGTCTGGCGGACGATCTCGTTGTTCGGGATGTCGAGATAGATGTTGTCGTTGGTGCGCAGGCGTGTGGAGCGCCAGTTGATTTCCATGACCTCCGCAAAGCGCTCGCCCACCTGTAACCAGTCGCCCACTCTGTAAGGGCGATTGATCTGGATCGACATGCCGGCAATGATCCCGCCGAGCAGATTTTGTCCGGCCAATCCAAGGATAATTGCAGCGACTCCGGAGGTGGCAAGCAGGCCCGTTAACCAGCGTCCGGCATGATAACCGTACCAAAGCACGCTCAATAGAGCGATCAGGAAAATGAGAAGCGCGACGATTTCGCGAAGAAACTGCGGAATTGGCGTTTGTTTGCGGCGTTCGAAGTAAAGATCCCAGACGTAGCGGTTGGTCAGCGCGACTGCCAGCGCGGTGCCGAGAAGAATTGCGAGCGCTCCGACATGATTCCGCCATCCGGAGTGAATGCCGTAAGCGGCCAGGGCTGAGTAAAAAGCGAGAGCGAGACAGAAAAGTTGATATAAGAGTCCAAGGCGCACGCCGGCGCTGCGCTTAAGGAAGCGGCCGATAGCGAGCGCGACGAAAAACGTCGCTAGAAAAACGACGATCGTAACGGCCGCTTTCTGCGTTTCAAGCAAGGTATGGAACATCGCCGTAAGTTTTGGACCATACCAAGGCAGAGCCACTGCGACAAGCAGCCTGTAGAGGCCGCCGTCCCAGGCGGCAGCGTCCGGTCTGCCTTCGCCTGGCTTTGTTTGCCAAGGCGGGGTCTGCCGCCGATGACGGCGGCTTCTACAGACGAAGATTCGGCGAAAGGGACAGCCCGGCCGACCGCAAACTACTCGCGCTTCTTTTTTGCCAGTTCGTCCAGACGGTGAATGATGTCGCTCAAAAGAAGTTCGTTCTTGAGATTAAGTTGATAATCCAAATTCGCGCGCAGCCGATCTTTCTGCGCCTGGCGGTTCTGCGACATCATGATGATAGGTGCCTGCAACGCAGTAATCATGTTAAGCACAAGATTCAGCAGAATGTAGGGAAACGGATCGAACCCCTTGTTTAGCAACACCCAGGTGTTCAAGATCACCCAAAAATTGAGGAAAACGATCGAGGCGATGATGAACTTCCAGCTGCCCCCAAACTCGGCGATCAAGTCCGCGGCGCGATCCGCAAAAGTCATTTGCGCGGCTTCTTCCTCGTTGGCATTGCGCGCGATTCGGTGCCGCAAAAGATCGTCTGTTCGTCGCAACCGGCGCGTCAAAGCGGTCAACATTTCGACTGTAATGCGCGGATCGCTCTCGATGAAGTGGAGGAAATCTTCGCGTGTGAGCCTGGCAATACGTGCACTTTCAACAACCGTCGCGTCGGCGGAGCGGCCGCGGCCGTCGAGAATGGCCATTTCACCGAAAAAATCCCCGGGGCCGAGCTCGGCGAGCGTGACCATGTGACCGTCGGCGTCGGTGATGCTGATTCGCACCTTACCCAGGTCGACGAGGTACATCGCGTCACCAGGATCGCCGTTGCGGAAAATGACAGCCGCACCGGGGTAGTCTTGTACCGACAAAAGCTTGCCGAGCTTCATCGCGGCCTCCTGATCGAGCGAGGCGAAAAGCGGCACTGAGCGGAGCGTGTCAACGTCCATAGGAATGATCGGCCTGAAGAAAGCGCATTATAAGCAGCAATCAGCCAGCTATGGAAGCAGTGGTTGTAAGGCGCCGACCTGGCCGCAGCTCCCGGCGGCTTATTTGCCGGGCGCGAAAACGAGCCACGCCCAGCCCGCCAGAAAGCAAAGGCCGCCTAACGGCGTGATGGCGCCAAGCCAGCGCAGGTTTGTCAGGCCCATTACGTACAAGCTTCCGCTGAACAGGATGATTCCGGCAAAGAGCAGCCACCATGGGCCGCGATTGGCCGTTCCGTAAAGAGCGAGCACCAGCAGCGCGATGGCATGGATGAAATGATAGAGCACGGCTTTGTTCCAAACATCGATCATGCCGTGGCTTTCCAGCATCGGTTTTAACCAATGCGCGCCGAACGCGCCCAACGCCACCGCCAGAAAGCAAAGTGCAGCTGCGATTCGAACCATGATCATTTCAAGCGGAATCTGGAGGTCTTTAGCTCCTTTTTCAATTCGTCCAGGGACGCTTGCCGGTTCTGACGAGTCACTCTTATATAAAAGATCGTGCCCGCAATTCCGAAGGCCGTTGCGCCGAGAAAGTTCAGCTCCGGTCCAAGTTGCCAGAGGTAGGCGCCGACGATCGCCCCCAGGCTGACGATCAAATCCCGCACCAGATAATAGGTGCCGACCATTTGACCGCGCCGATCGACGTCGGAATATCCGACGATCAGGGCCTTGCGCGATGTATCCCCGAACTCTTTAAAGCCCCGAATCATGAATGCAACGACGAGCGCCGCAAAGCTGCGCGACATCAGCAAGCTGATGGGAAACAGAGTGAACATGATGAATGTGACAATGACGAACGGCTCTCGCCCATATTTATCCGCGAAATGGGATGCTGGAATAATGCACAAGATGGCCGCGAGCATCTCCACGGCGATAAGAATGCCTACGCGCTCACCGCTCATGCCGATGTAATCCATCGCGAAAATGACGACCCAGGCGTATGGAATTCGTTCGCAAAATCGGACCAGAATATCGCTGAGAAGCAGCCGCCGCATCGGCGAATCGAACTCGCGCAAGGTCCGCCAAAGATTCCACCGCTCGATTTTGTCGCCCTTTTCTTTCGGTTCTTCTTCCAATTTTCGCTGCACGAAAATTGTGGCCGCCGAAAGCAGGATCGAAATGATGAGAGCGATCCGCACACCGGGAACGACTCCGAAGCGATCGATCAGTATCCCGCCGAAAATCGGTGCGATCATGATCGGCAGCCGCTTGATCACCGACTGAGTGCCGATGCCCATGGCATGGCGATCGGTTGCCAGTGTGGCGGCGACCAGCGACAGCGTGGCGGGCAGTGAAAAACTGCTCCAGGAAAGAAACAGGAACATTCCGACGATGACCGCGCCCCAATGTGGAATGAGAAGAACCACGGCGTAGCCCGCGATCGATAGCAGATTGAACGCGAGAAACGCGCGGCGATGTCCCCAGAGATCGACCAGTACGCCGCCGGGATAAGCGTAAACGGCTCCGAGCAGGGTGCGCAGTCCGTCATAAAGACCAATCACGAAAACGCTCGCGCCGAGTACCTGCAGATATTTCGGCACGAAACGCATCCAGAGTTCTTCACCGGCGCCAATTACGAAAATGGCGACGAGCAAAACGACCAGATTGCGCCGGAGCGCAAAGAACTCCGCGAGTCGTCGAACGCGGTTCACACAAGAGTTTTGCCGGAATCGGCTGGATTATTCAAGCGCAGCCGGATATTGATCTCTGCAAAACGGAATTTGCACAGAAGATAACGAAGGAAACAAAGGAGGCGGTTACAAGGCCTCTGCAAAAAGCAGTTCGGCCGGATTCTTTGAGGGCGGGCTGCCGCGGAGAGGGTGGCATCTTACAGGACGCGCGCGACCCCTGGGCACAAGAATCAGGCCGAGGAATGCAGCGCGATGCGGTTGCCTTCTGAATCGACAACGATCGCCCGAAAACCATGCGGCCCAATTTGTTGCCTGGCCTGCAGAACTTTCCCGCCGTTGGATTCCGCCGCTCTGACCGCGGTATCCAGCCGGCCTTCGACGGAAAGATAAATGAGCGGCCCGCTCTGCGACGGCTTGTTGTCTATTCCAGCGCTGTCTCCCCGAACACAAAGGCAACCCGACGAGTTCCGTTCTTCATGCGGCAAAAGCCCGTACTCGACACCGTTCTCGGACATTTTGCTTACTTCCGTTCCGAGAACGGCAGAATAAAACGTGATCGCTCGATCCAGATTGATGACGGGAATATCTGTCCAACACAGGGTATCCGCACTCACTTCTTATTCCTGATCCCGATCTTTGCTCGTCGATCTCAAATTTCGCGGCGGTGGCCCTCTGAATCGTATTCGTAGGTCTTGCCCGCTTGTTCGTCTCGCGTGGTTTTATGCGAGCCGTCGCAGAAGGGCTGATTTTTAGAGAGACCGCACATGCAGATCCAGACGGATTTTTCCTGTGGTTTAATTTCGAACGGTTGCTGATCCGACTTTAAGACTTTGCGCATGCACAGACGATAGTGCCGCGGGCCTGCGCCGCAAATTGTGCCGGGATGCTGGTGGGGACGCCGCGCTGCGGCGTCCGGACATCGCAGCGCGATGTCCCTACCATTTCGCGTTCTTCATCCCGAGCTCTTTGACCAGAAAGGCCCAGCGGTCGGCGGCTTCCTGAATGATTTTTGTCGTTGGTTTGCCCGCGCCGTGGCCGGCTTTGGTTTCGATCCGGATCATCACCGGTTTGTCGCAACCCTGCGCGGCTTGCAATGTCGCCGCGAACTTAAAACTATGCGCCGGCACAACCCGATCGTCATGATCCGCGGTGGTGATCAGCGTTGCCGGATAACAGCAGCCCTTGGCAATATGATGCAGCGGCGAGTAGGCGTAGAGAAATGGAAAATCTGCGCGGTTATCGGAGCTGCCGTAGTCGGAGGTCCACGCCCAGCCAATGGTAAATCTTTGGAAGCGCAACATGTCCATCACACCCACCGCGGGCAGCGCCGCGCCGTAAAGATCGGGGCGTTGCGTCAGGCACGCGCCAACGAGCAAGCCGCCGTTACTCCCGCCGCCGATCGCCAGTTTCGGCGTCGACGTGTACTTGTTGTCGATCAGGTATTGGGCGGCGGCGATGAAATCGTCGAAGACGTTTTGCTTCACATACAGCATCCCGGCTTCGTGCCATTTCTCTCCGTACTCGCCTCCCCCGCGAGATGTTCGGCACTGCATAGATCCCGCCCATTTCCATCCAGACGAGATTGGCTGGATTAAACGACGGCGTGATGGAGATATCGAACCCGCCGTATCCATAAAGGTAAGTCGGATTCCGGCTGTCGCGTTTCATTCCCTTTTTATAGGAAATGAACATCGGGACACGGGTACCATCGGCGCTTTTGTAAAAGATCTGCTCGGTGGTGTAATCGTCCGGGTTGAATTTCATCTTCGGCTGAAAAAGCGGTTCGCTTTTGCCAGTGTCGAAGCTGTAACGGAAGATCGATGTTGGCGTGGTGAAGCTGGTGAACGAATAAAACGTCTCGCGATCGGTGCGTTTGCCGGTGAATCCGTCGCGGCTGACCCAATTCCAGGCAGCGCAATTTCGCCATCGGCCGAACCGTCCAGCTTGAATAGCTTCACCATGCTGTGCGCATCCTTTAGATAAAGCGCAACGAACCGGTCGCCCACCACGCTGACAGCCTGAAGTTTGTCGCTCGATTCGGAAACGAGCTCTTTGATTTGTGGCGGCAATCCTTTGTCCGTGTCGATCGAAATGATGCGGCCTAGCGGCGCGTTCAAGTCCGTCCTGAACCAGAATATCGGTCCGTCGTTATCGAGAAAGTTGTACTCGGCATCCGCCTTATCGAGCAGTTCGATTACCTTCGAGTTTGGATCGGCCAGCTCCTCATAAAACACGCGGTTTTTGGGATCGGTGCCGCGCTGGATCGTAATGATGAGATAGCGGCCGTCGTCCGTCACGTTGCCGCTGAAGAGCCAGTCTTTGTGGTCGGGTCGCTGGTAAATCAATTTGTCCTGCGATTGCGGCGTGCCGAGCTTGTGGAAATACAACTTCTGGTTGTAAACCTGCGTGCGCAGTTTGTTTTTCTCATCCGATTTGTCGTAACGGCTGTAAAAGAAACCGCTGTCGTCTTTTTTCCACGATGCGCCCGAGAATTTGATCCAATCGAGTCTGTCGCTTCGATCCTTGCCGGTGGCGACATCGCGAACCTTCCACTGTTCCCAGTCGGAACCGGCGGTGCTGAGCCCATAGGCCATCAATCTTGCGTCGTCGGTCACATCGAGGCCGTTCAAGGCAACCGTGCCGTCCTTGGACAGGGTGTTTGGATCGAGAAGCCTTTTGGGTGGCTTGGACAGGTTCGTCGACGTGTAAAGAGCGCTTTGGTTTTGCAGGCCCGAGTTCACGGAAAAAAAATAGCGGTCTTTTTCCTTAAAAGGCACGCCGAACCGCTTATAATTCCAGACCTCGGTGAGGCGTTTCTTGATGGCGGCGCGTTGAGGAATGGTGTTCAGGAAATCGAACGTCACGTTGTTCTCGGCTTCGATCCATTGACGCGACGCCGCCGAATCGGGGTTTTCGAGTGGCCGGTAAGGATCGGGAACTTTTGTGCCGAAATAATCGTCAACCTGGTTGCTGGTTGGTGCGGAGGGATACTTGAATTTGTTTGTGAGTCCGCGGCGAAAAGAATCGTCAGCGGCGAAATGATAAGAAGCGCAAAAAATTGGCGGTTCATGGAAATGCTGTCGAATATTGCCGAGAGGAAAGAGAAGAGCATCTTTTATTTTTGCAGCCACGGCGCTCTGCCGCTGTGAATTGCCACTCGCCGCGGAGCGCCCCGGCAGAGCGGTGCGGCTACAAATGCTGGAGGCTTGGCATTCCGGCTGCTTTTTAAGAGTATCGCAAGCTAGGAAGTCACCTAAACGAAATTAAAAGTTCCTCAGCTTCTGCAGCGCGGCTATTACTGGCCGCGCTTTTTTTTCTTTTCTGTAGAGGCCGCTGTCCCAGCGACAAGGACGATTTGTAGGCCGTCTGTGTCAGAGGGCAGGTGAATCGGACGCCTCGGAGAGACGTCCCTACCTTAAGCTTGCTTCCAGCCGTTACCGTCGCGCGCGACTGCCATCTCCGGCGTAAGATCGGCCTCTTCGGCCTCTTCATCTTCTGCGCCGATGTCCATCAACGACTTTTCGTGATGTTCCTTGGCGATGAGCATGTAGAGGGAAGGAACGATGAAGAGCGTGAAAATGGTTCCAATCGTCATGCCGCCGACCAACACAAGACCGATGGAATTTCGCGCGGCCGCGCCCGCCCCGGTCACCAGCGTCAGCGGAAAGTGACCGGCAACCGTGGCCACACTTGTCATCATGATCGGACGCAGACGGATGCGTCCCGCCTGCGCGACTGCCGCAAGTTTCGTCAAACCCTGCCGCTGCAACTGGTTTGCGAACTGAACAATGAGGATGGCGTTTCGCGAAACCAGCCCGACGAGTGTCACCAGGCCAACCTTCGAATAGATGTTGAGCGTCGTCGTCCAGCCGTCTGTAAAGAAGTGCCCGAACGGCATTTTTAAGAACGTAAAAAGAAGCGCTCCGAACATCGCCAGCGGGACCGAGCCAAGCAGAATAATGAGCGGGTCGCGGAAGCTGTTGAATTGAGCGGCGAGGACGAGAAAGATCAGGACTATGGCGAACAAAAAGACGGGCAGAAATTTATTCCCTTCCGTTCGCAGCTGGCGTGACTCGCCGGTGTAATCGAGGACGTAACCTTTTGGCAGAATCTTCTGCGCTTCGTCGTCGAGAAATTTGAGGGAAGCGTCGAGGGAGCGGGCGGGGACGCCGCTGATGGTGACGGCGTTGAGCTGTTGCATTCGGTTGAGCGAACGGGCCACCGTCTTGTGCTTGATCGTTGCTACGGTGCTGAGAGGTATCAACTGCCCGTTTGGTCCGCTGACGTAAATATTTTCCAGCTGCTGCGGATTCAAACGATCGATCCGCTTGATCTGCGGAATGACCTTGTAACTGCGGCCGGCAATGTTAAAACGATTGACATAGTTTCCGCCGATGCTCGCGGAAAGGTCCGCGCCGACTCTCTGCATGTCGAGCCCAAGCGAGGCCACCTTGTCATGATCGAAAACGATTTGCGCTTGCGGCTGATCGATTTTGGTGTCGATGTCCGCGAACATGAAAACGTGCGCTTGCATCGCTTTCAGATAGAGCTGCTTCGCAAATTCGAGAATGCGTTCCGGGTCGGCAGTCGACGTGATGACAAAACTCACAGGGAAACTGTCGCTGCCCGGGAGCGCGGAGGGCATGACCGGAAACATTTGGATGCCAGGAATCTCCGCGAGCTCTTTCTGGACTATCGGCAGATAGGCTGAGGTCGGCGTTTTTCGAATGCCCCACGGTTTTAAGACCATGCCGCCAAAGCCGCCGTCAGGATTCGTGATCTGAAAAGTGAACCGTGTGTCCGGAATACCCATGAAAATCTTGTTGGCCGCATCGGCATAACGAATCGTATCGTCGATTGTCGCATTCGCCGGCGCGGTCATTATGCCAAAGATGACGCCCTGATCCTCAGTCGGCGCCAATTCCTTTGGTGACATCGTATAAAAGACCACTGCCAAAATGGACAATCCAATCCAGATGACATAGATCGCGGGGCGAGCCTGAAGGGTTCGGTCCAGATGCTCGCCGTACCAGTTGCGAAACCTGTCGAACGTGCGATTGACCCAGCCGCTGAATCCTGTATCGACATGCTCCGGGCGCAACAAATGCGCTGACATCATCGGGGAAAGCGTGAGCGCGACGATGCCGGAAATGAAAACCGCGCCTGCGAGCGTGAGTGCAAATTCACGAAAGAGCGCCCCGGTCAGTCCGCCTTGAAGGGCAATTGGCGTATAGACAGCTGCCAATGTGATCGTCATGGCGATGATCGGGCCAATCAGTTCGCGCGCTCCCTTCAGAGCGGCATTCATACGCGACATGCCTTCGCGCATGTGACGCTCGACGTTTTCCACGACAACGATCGCGTCGTCCACGACCAATCCAACCGAAAGCACGATGGCCAGCAGGGTCAGCAGGTTGAGCGTGAAGCCGAACGCCTGCATGAGAAACAACGCGCCGATGAGCGAAATCGGAATGGCCACCACCGGCACGACTACGGACCGGAAAGAACCAAGGAACAAAAAGATCACGACCATCACGATGAGCAACGTATCGATCAAGGTTTTTACGACCTCGTGAATCGCGTCGTTGATGTAAGCCGTCGAGTCGTAGGCGACCCGAGCGGTCATGCCCGTCGGCAATTCTTTTTGGATTTGCCCCATCTCGGCGCGAACGCGTTTGATCACGTCGACGGAATTCGCGTTTGGCAAAACCCAAATGCCCATGAACACAGCCTTCTGACCGGAGAAACGTCCTTCGGTGTTGTAATCCTCCGCGCCGAGCTCGACATCGGCGATATCTTGCAAGCGTATCAGATTTCCCTTCTCTTCACGCACGACCAGATTCTTAAAATCGTCCACTGTGTGCAAATCGGTGTTGGCAGTGAGATTCACCTGTAGCAGCGAACCTTTTGTGCTTCCGACGGCCGACAAATAATTGTTGCGTGCGAGTGCGTCCCGCACCTGGGACGGGCTGATGTTCAGCGCCGCCATGCGATCCGGTTTCATCCAAACGCGCATCGCAAAGGTGCGGCCGCCGAGAATGTCTGCTTTTTGCACGCCACTGATGGCGGTCAGGCGCGGTTGCACGAGCCGCACCAGGTAATCCGTTATTTCGTTAGGCTGAAGAATGTCCGAGGTGAAGCTCAAGTCACGCCGCGGCGAAGCGCGAATCCGCCGACTCGATGCTGATCACTGGGATCTCTGCTTCTGGTGGCAGGTCGCGCCGGATGGCGTCCACTTTCGAAGTGATTTCCGACAGGGCCTTGTTTGCGTCGTAGTTGAGCTTCAGGCGCGCAGTGATCAGTGATTGGCCCTGTTTGCTTTGCGATTGGATGTAATCGATGCCGTCCGCGGCCGCGATCGCGCGCTCGAGCGGAGTGGTAATAAATCCGCGGACCAGTTCCGCATCCGCGCCAATGTAAACGGTCGAGACCGTGATCGCAGCGATATCGCTGCGGGGATATTGGCGCACGTTTAGTCCGCCGAGTCCCTGTAATGACGGAAAGAGAATCGGCAAGAGTGCCTTGGATCCGGCGATGAGGATCACAAAGCTGACCACCATCGCCAGCACCGGGCGCTTGATGAAAAGATCGGTGAAGGATTTCATGCGGATTGCGGAACGCACGCGTCCTCGCGCGCACATTTAGGCGCTCTCGCCGAAACGCGGTCTGTGGAGTAGCTGCATTCCCGTCGTCGGCGGGGCGCCGACTCCAGCACGCGAGGCGCGTGCGCTCCCCGGAATTGAACGTGCGATTTCGTATTTGTCATCACGTTACGAGTCGGCCGGTGTCGGATTAACCTGTGGTTTTGGCGCGAGATCGTTGTCGATGGTCACAGCCATGCCGTTGCGCAGCTTGAAAACACCCGTGCCAACGATAGTTTCTCCCGCTTTCAAGCCTTTGGTGACGGAAACAAAGTCGCCCCGGGTCTCGCCAATTCGCACAAATTGCTGCCGGATGGTCTGTGTTTCCTTTTTCGTTTTCGGGTCCTTTTTTTTCTCGATGACGAAAACGGAATCGCCATAAGGGGCGTAGGAAACAGCTGTTCCCGGAATCACCAGCGTTTTCTCTTTTTGCGGCAGCAGAACGTCGACCTTCGCGAACATGCCCGGATGCAGGGTGTGGTTCGGGTTCTGTAATGTCGCCTGCAGCGAGACGTTGCGCGTTACCGTGTTCACCATCGAATCCATCGCGGTGAGTTTTCCTTTGAACTCACGCCCGGGAACGGCGTCAACGCGGACCTGCACATCCAAACCCTGACTCAGTTTCTCCAGGAATTGCTCCGGCAACGCAAAATCGACATACACCGGATCGAGCGATGTCAGTTGAACCACCTGCTGACCGGCGGGAATCGTTTGTCCAACGTTCACCAGGCGAATGCCGAGCCAGCCGTCAAACGGCGCGCGCACCTCTTTTTTCGCGATCATGGAGCGCATGTTGTCCACCGTGCCTTGCTTTTGCTGAAATTTCGATTCGGCCGCATCAAGATCCGCCTTCGAGAGGACTTTGCGTCTCGCCAGATCGCGTGTCCGCTCCAGGTCGGACCGCGCCAGTTCCAGGTCCGCTTCCGCCGTGTGCAATTGGGCATCTTCGGAAGAAGTATCGAGCTTGACCAGCACGTCGCCTTTCTTTGCCTCACCGCCGTTTTGGAACAGCACTTGGCTAACCGTGCCGCCGAGCTCTGCGGAGACTACCGCGCCTTGGACGGCGCTGACGGTAGCGACCGCCGAGAGTTTTGGCGCCCAATTTTCCTCCTTCACCGGCGCACTGGTGACGGTTACGGTCGGCATAACTTTCGGGGTGCTCATCATTTTGCCGATTTGCAACGCCTTGATGCCGACTACGAAGATCAGGATCGTTACCAAGAGTCCGATGGCGATGCCGAGCGCTCCAAATTTTGATCTCATTTTAGACTTCGTCGGGGCAGTTTTCGCCACGTCATGCATAAGTTGCTACGGGCTCCGATTTGAACAACAAGCGCCAAAGCCGCCCCGTTACCTCCTGTTGTCGGGCGCGCCGTTCCGCTGCCGTCATTTCGTGCGGCTGCAACACATCCAGCATCAACATTCCACGCGCGACGGCAAAAATTAGCTCGGACAATTCGTCGGGCTTGAAACCGTGTGATGCCGTTTGCGCTTCCGGCGAACGCGCGATCAGATCCCTCACGCCGTTCATTGACGTTTGCAGGACGTCGCGCACCAGATCGGCCACCTGTGGATTGCGCGAGGCCTCGGCGTAAAGGTCGACAACGAAGGCCGAGGTCAGCCGCGGTTCGTTCTCGCAGCAATGCGCGGTGAAAAGAATCTCCAGCGACTCGAGTAACGTTGGCGCCTGTCGCGCGCGTTCCAGCACATTCGTGATTTCCTTTTTATGCCGGTTGGCCATTGCCGAAATGACGGCCTCCTTGTTCTCGAAATAGCGGTAGATGAGCCCGACGCTAATGCCGGCCTCGGCGCTGATATCGTGCATGCTGGCCTGGTGGAACCCCCGCTTGGCGAAACAGGCGAGAGCGGCCCGCATGATTTGCTCGTGGCGGTCTGGAGTGACCTCTGTCTGGGACTGAGCCATGAAGCCAAGACAATGAATGAACGTTCATTCATTGTCAAATAGCCCCCCTGTCTTACGAAGCAGCGTGGTGTACCACTGTGCCTTGAGTCGTCATGTGAACCTGGCTCAGTGGTAACGAACTCGGTTGCTCCGCGAATTGCCAGAACGCGAGGACTGCAGTCAGGATGAAAAGCGCGAATAGCGCGGTTTCCAGAATGTCCCGACTCCTTTCCTTTGAGTGGACCACAAGGGCGTACGTGTATTTCCTTCGGCTATTCATATTCGATTTTTGACTCCTGTGTAGCTGTTCGCGTTCGTTGTTAATGTTAAAATTTGATTTTCGCCTTACCTTTCGTCCGGCGATCTCCGACTCCTCGTTAAGATCTTGTATGCGCGTGAAATCGGTGACTCGCCTCATAAGTGAAGACGCCGCCGAGTTGGCATTTTGTCTAAGGAACCCGCGTTCCAAATAGGGACTGGTGCGCTGAGTTCCGGCGGGCGGCTGGCAAGGCGCGACGAAAGAGCATAGTCTAGCGCTCTGTGATTGAGGAGCAACGCCGCCCGCCGCCCGCCGGAACTCAGCCCGGAGGGTTGCTCGATCTTTGCCGCTGCTGCTGCGTTGCTCGTCGGTCGAAGATCCATAAAGGATATTCTCTCTCCTTGCGCCTTGCAGCAGCACCAAATCTCCGGCAACGCACCCGTTCCTATTTGGAGGACGGGTTCCAAAGTTTGGTGATCGTTGCAGGTTCATGATTGCGCTTTGAAAATTGGATGCGGCGACCGTATGCATTGGATTCAAATTAAAACGACTTTTGTTCGTGGTTTCCCGCGTGACGAGCGCTACCTCGTGGGCGTTTCCGGAGGGCGCGACTCGGTTGCGCTGCTCGATTGGCTCGTAGAGAGCGGCTACGGGAAATTGATTGTCTGCCATCTCAATCATCAACTTCGCGGAGGCGCCGCCGCGGCCGATGCGCGTTTTGTGGAAAGACTCGCCGCCAAATACGACGGGAAGATTGTAGGGCAGGCGCTCCGCCTGCCAAATCCGAAAAACGGCAAGCGAAGCGCTTGCCCTACAACTCAGACGGCGCATATCGACGTTGAAATCGGAACAATCAACGTCCGCGCGCTGGCCGCGAAGCGGAAAATGTCGATCGAAGCGGCGGCGCGTGAAGCTCGCTACAAATTTTTCGCACGCACCGCCGCGCGGAAACGATGCCGCACAATCTTTTTAGGGCATCATGCGGACGATCTCGTCGAGACTTTTCTAATCAATCTTTTCCGGGGCGCAGGAACGACCGGGCTGGCTGCGATGCGCGCCATTTCCGTTCGCAGCATCGACAATGTAAAGTTGCAGATCGTGCGGCCGCTTCTCGGCGTCTGGCGCAGTCAAATCGACGAGTACCTGCGCAAACGCGGGCTGAAGTTTCGCGAAGACACGTCGAACCAGGATCTCACGCCGTTGCGAAATCGGATTCGCAGACGCGTGATTCCGTATCTCGAGAGAACCCTTGGCCGAAACGTTCGGCAGAGCATCTGGCGCGCGGCTGCGATTTTTGCCGAAGAAGAAAGCTGGGTCGACGACCAATTAGTCGATGCAGGCGGTGCGGACCTTTCAGTCTCGAAACTGCGGGATTTGCCTGTTGCGCTGCAGCGCCGCCAGATTTTGCAATGGTTGCGCGGGCAGGATGTCGCCGATGTTGGATTCGACGTGATCGAACGCGTTCGCCTGCTGCTCGATCACGACTCAGGCGTGGCCAAAATCAATCTCCCGCGGGACCGGCACGTCCGTCGCCGCGAGGGGAAGATTTGGGTGGAGTAGGTTTTTTTGTAGCGGCGGTCTATGACCGTCGCAAAGTTAGTGCGACGCTCGCAGAGCGCCGCTACAGTATTTGAAAATGAGCTCCGACATTCGCGTTCGTTTCGCTCCATCGCCCACGGGCTATCTGCACATCGGCGGCGCCCGCACCGCCTTATTCAACTGGCTCTTTGCCCGACACCATGGCAACGGGAAACTGATTTTGCGGATCGAAGACACCGACCTGAAGAGAAACACCGAAGAAGCGGCCGAGGCGATCTACGAGGGACTGCAGTGGCTGGGCCTGAACTGGGATGAAGGCCCGCACGTCGGCGGCGATTTCGGACCCTATTTTCAGAGTCAGCGCACCGAAATTTACGAACGCTATCTAAAGCAACTTCAGAACGGCGGCCACATCTTCGAGGACCAGGGCGCGCTCCGCTTTCGATCGCCGCGCGAGCATGTCGTGGTCGACGATCTCGTCTGCGGCAAGATCGATTTCGATCTCACAAATCCCGGAACGCACCCCGACATGACGATTCGCCGCCCGGACGGTTCGTGGATTTTTCATTTCGTCAATGTGATCGACGACCTGGAAATGAAAATCTCGCACGTTATTCGTGGCGAAGATCATCTTTCGAACACGCCGAAACATATTGAAATATTTCGCGCGCTCGGCGCGACCCCGCCGCGCTATGCACACATTCCTCTTATTCTAAACCGCGATGGTTCAAAGATGAGCAAGCGCGACGAGGGCGCGCGCGTCACCACATACATCGAGCAGGGCTACGCGCCGGAAGCGGTGCGCAATTATCTTTGTCTTTTGGGGTGGTCTCCTAAAGACAACCGCGAAAAGCTCGACATCGAGGAGGTGGTAAAGCTTTTCGATCTCGAAAAGATCAATCGCCGCAATGCCGCGTTCGATCTGGATAAATGTTTCTGGCTTAATGGCCAATATATCGCGCAGATGTCGCTCGATCGTTTTGCAGAACTGTCGCGCCCATTCATCGAAAAAGCGCAGATCAACGTTCCCAGCGAGAAATACCTTCGCGAAGTGCTCGCGATTGTGAAGGAGAAGATCAAGCTGCTCAAGGATGTGCCCGAATGGACGATCTACTTTTTCACCGAGGATTACGAATTCGATCCCGCGGCGGTTGAAAAGGTTTTTGGAAAACCCGGGGCCGCCGAACGGCTCATGGCACTGGGAAACGAATTCGCCGGGATTGAAAGGTGGGATCTCGAGACAATCGAAGGAACCCTCAAATCGCTTGCGCAGAAGCTTGGCTGCAAGACCGGCGATCTGGTTCATCCCGCGCGGGTGGCGGTGAGTGGCCGCTCAGTCGGGCCCAGCCTGTATCATATGCTCGAAGTAATGGGAAAAGAGCGTGTGCTTGCGCGGTTCGATCGCGCCGGCGAGAAATTTTCAAAATCGGCAAGCATGTCATCCTGAGCGGAGCGAAGGACCTCACCCACGAAGATTTGTTACGCCGAGTATTGAGAACATTCCAGCACCCTGTGTGAGGTTCCTCACTTCGTTCGGGATGACCGCATGCTTGAGCGCTGGTTCGGAATGACATGAAAAAGAAACGTGCCAGAGAGATTTACACACTGGCCGACTTGCGAAACTGGCCGGCGCTAACCGCTGACGTGGATCCGCCGATTCGGCTCGGTGTTTTTGGCGATCCGGCACAGCATTCGCTTTCGCCGCAGATGCAAAATGCGGCGCTGAAACATTGCGAAATCGACATGCAGTACGCGCGATTCCGCATTTTACCGGACGAATTGCGCGAAGCGCTGAATCTCGTTCGCGAACTGAATTTTGTCGGCGTGAATTTGACTGTGCCTCACAAAATCGCGGCGATGGAATTCCTGGACGAAACCGTTGATGACACGAAAAAGATTGGTGCCGTAAACACGATCGTGATCGCCGGCCGAAAACTGCGTGGCTTCAACACGGATGGCCGCGGCTTTTCGCTGGCAATTCGAGAGGAGTTTTCCGTCGATCTTCGCGATATGCGTGTGCTCGTTCTCGGCGCTGGAGGAGCGGGGAGGGCCGTTGCCGTGCAATGTGCGAAGGAAAGTTGCGAACGTCTTGTCATCGCGAATCGGTCCCCTGAAAAAGCAAAAGATCTCGCAGACGAGCTGCGCGATTTTTTTTCCGGCCCAAAAGTTTTTGGTCCGGTGCCACGCCTGCAGGCGATTCCGTGGGAGGAATCGGCGATTCGTTTTCAGATCGGGAACGTCGATCTGATCGCAAACGCGACTCCGCTCGGATTAAATCGAGTGGACATATCGCCGGTCCCGGCGCGCTTGCTTGCGCCTCACCTGATGGTTTACGACACGATTTATTCAAGCGAACGAACGCCGCTTGTCTCGGCGGCGATCGAGGCCGGTGCGCGCGCGGCGAACGGGCTGTCGATGCTGCTGCATCAAGGCGCGCTCGCGTTTGAGATCTGGTTTCAACGCGAAGCGCCGCTGGAGATCATGCGCAAAGCGCTTTCGCTGTAGCGGCCCAAAAGCATTCGGGGCCGTTCGAAATAAGTGCGACGCTCATCCGCCTTCGCGTGGCTACGGCGCGACAGGTAGAGGGCCGCTACAGATTTGTGAGGTCCCTCGCCATCTACGCGGTTCGGTATGACACGGATGGAGCAGTTTGAGAATGCACGGCTTTACTCCATATTAGGTGATGGTAAGTGCGGGCGTAAATTTCGCTCCGGACCGGGCTGGCGATTCAATCCGGACTGGCGTTGATCTCGCGGAAGAGTTGCTCGAGCTCAAGCGGGAGCGGAATGCGGTCATTCTCGCCCACAATTATCAGGTGCCCGAGCTGCAGGATGTCGCAGACTACGTCGGCGACTCGTTAGGCTTGAGTTTTGAGGCAAAGAAAACGGAAGCGGACGTAATTCTTTTTTGCGGCGTCCATTTCATGGCGGAAACGGCGAAGATCATCAACCCGACCAAGCGCGTGATTCTGCCGGACCTCGACGCAGGCTGCTCTCTTTCGGAATCGTGTCCACCGGATAAACTGGCGCGATTTTTGAAACAACATGCCGAAAAAGACTATTACGTCATCGCCTACATCAATTGCAGTGCTGGAGTAAAAGCGCTTGCAGACGTGATCTGCACAAGCAGCAACGCGGACAAGATCGTCCGGTCGGCCCCGCCTGATCGCAACATTCTCTTCGTGCCGGACCAGAACCTCGGCGCATGGGTGATGGAGCGTACTGGTCGCAAAATGGATTTATGGCAGGGGACATGTTATGTGCACGTCGAGTTTACGGCGCGCAGTATCAACCGAATTCGTGAGGAATATCCGGGCGCGCCGGTCGTTGCGCATCCGGAGTGCACTTACGCCGTGCGGATGTTGGCAGACGAAGTTTGTTCGACTGAAAAGATGGTGAAGTTCTCGAAAGAATCGCCTGCCAATGAAATCATCGTGGTGACGGAAGCGGGGATGTTGCATCGGCTGCGCAGAGAAGTCCCGGACAAAACCTTTATTCCCGGGCCGACCGACAATTGCTTCTGCGGCGAGTGCAGGTTCATGAAAATGAACACGCTCGAGAAAGCACATGCGGCGCTCCTTAACATGGAGCCAGAAATCATTTTGCCGGAACCTGTGCGCAAGCGCGCGGAGCTGCCTATTCTGCGAATGCTCGAACTGAGCAAATAAATCGCGCGGGGAACGCGATTTAAAGCTCCAAACCCGAAGCTCCAACATCCAGAGAAGCTCTAAACTTCAAGCGGCAGTTCTCAGGACTCCGCGCGTTCAAGTTTTGGAAACTTGATGATTGGAGGTTCTCTGGAGCTTGGATGTTGGAACTTGGTGCTTCCGGTCAGAAGCTCCAGGTAAATCCGCCGCTCACGCCGTTGCTGTTGTAATTACTGCGGCCGAGTAATCCGTCGTAGTAAACGTAGACGGAGAAGGCCCGGTTGAGTTGTGCGCTGGCACCGGCTCTCACCTGCGCGCCATCACGGCCAACCGTTGGCCCCCTGACCGTGAAGACGTCTCCGGCTCCCGAAGCCAGGCTCGCATCGATCGGATAGGCCTGGTCGTTGTATTCATGCAGCCAGGCAACATTCAATTCCGGACGGATGATCACGGTTTTGGATGGGTGCAGATCGTAACTGGCTCTTACCCCCACCGTGCTTTGCAGTGAGTTTTCGTTCTGGTCCGGGAAATCCAAGGGAGCCAGGGAACCGCGCTCTCCGAAATGATCGATTGAGACATCGGTGTATTGGAAGGTGGCTCTGGGGCCGATGTTCAAGCAACCAAAGCGCCAATCGTAACCGAGCGCGCCAAGAACATTGTACTGACTGCCTTTGGTGCTACCGATGGCGTCGCCCAAAAGAGCGGCGCGACGCGTCTTGTAGTCGTTCCAGGTGCCGCCCCCGCTGACATCAACATAAAACCTGTCCCAGAACCAGGTGGCAAATCCGCCCACGTTGCCGCCGTTGGTGGTGATCCGTCCGTCGTTCACCAGGTTGGCCACACCGGCATCGTAGCCGCCGTAAATGCCAAAGGCCAGATTGTGAAGGAGCCGGTAATCGATGCCTACGGTGAAGTTGCCGTTGGAAAGATTGTAACCGGTAGCGTTGTCATCGTCGTCTCCGACGTTAACGAACTGGCCCGAGCCGGTGGCCCAGATGCCCCAGCGATTTTCAGGGGCCGGAACAAAGGCTGGGGCGGAGTTTTTGTTGAGGACCTCCTTGCCATCGGACTCCTTGGTGTAAGCGTTCGGAGGCATTTCCATCGCAACGGTTGAACAAAAACCGGTGGACCCGGCGCGGATATCATCCATGCGCTGCATGAGATTGACCCCTTGCATGTTGGCCTGGGTGAATCCCATCTCGTAAATGGAAGCGAGTTCTTCGGGCGCGATCAGATCGAAGTCATGCGGAAGATTGCCGAATGGCTCCGTCACGAGGAATGAGATCAAGTCGCTCGCGCGTGGATTGTTTCTGACCTCATTTAATTCGTTTGCCACAGCTTTTTGATTCGGAGTCAGACCACCAAGAACGGTAAAAGAGGTTATTTCGAATCGTATATAAACATCGAGGGCTTCATCGTAATGAGGGACCGGCTGCAAAAAGCCAGTGAAGGTGCTTGTGACATTGTCAAACATTCCGGTATGTCCGCCCAGGTCGCCAATAATGTTCACGCGATCCCCGGGCGCCGGATCAAAATTGTTAATGCGAACAAGTGCTAACGTCCCGCCAAGCGAAGCGCTCCCGTTAACCGCCAAGAAGTCACTTTCCACGCCGGAGTTCAAGCCGCCGATCTGCAGCTGCAAAGTGCCTCCGGTATTTTGCACATAGTTTCCTCCCACCGCCATTGCGCGCGGCCCGTTAAAGGTCTGAAGAGTACCGCCGTTGACAGTGACGTCGCCGGTCCCCATCGCATTCAAACTGCCGATGGCGAGTATGCCGTCCTCGATGCTGGTGCCCCCGGTGTAGGTATTGTCGTGAGTCAGGGTCAACATACCCGTGCCAACCTTGCTGATCGAACCGCCTGCGTCCGGACTAAGCCCGCCATCCTGGATCACCCCAGAAAAGGTCGTGTCCATGTTATTGGTCCCGATGGCAAGATTGTTCGATCCGAGAAAAACATTCCCGTCCCCTTCGAGCGAGCCGATAGTCGTGCCGCCCGAAAAGAGAAAGCTGATGTCCAGGTTGCCGTTGCCAAAAACTTCCACCCGCGCGTTTTCCCCATGCGAAAAGAAGATGAATTCAATCCGACCGCCATCGCCGCCACCGGTGCCGCTGTTGGCGATCAGAGTCGCATTGCCCGCAAACGAGCTCTGAAAAATATTAGCCCCGTTCCCGCTAAATAACGTGAGACCACCGCCGGCTCCGGCCGTGGTGCCGCCCCTGCTCACGATCATACTGTCGGCCGCAGTCGAGGTATCAAGAAACTCCGTCGAGCCGCCGACTACCCCGTTGATACTCGCCTCATTGTTCGTAAACATGCCGTTGGCCGCGGTCGCGCTGTTTTGGAAAATCGTCCGGCCCTGGCCTGCGCCGGCGACCGTGCCGGGGTAATTGGCGAATGTGCCATTAGCAGCCGTGCCGTTGACAAAATTCGTCGCGCCACCGAATCCGCCGGTGGCCGTAGCGCCGTTGTTGATGAACATGCCGTTGGCGGCGGTTGTGCCGGTATCGAGGAATTGCGTGGCGCCGCCGCCCGCCATGGCCGCAGTGCCACCATTATTAAAAAAGGTGGCACTGCCCGCGGAGGAGGTGTCGTAGAAATTTGTGATCCCGGGCACGGCCGCGACGGTGGCGCCGTTGTTGGTAAACCTGGTATTGATTCCGGCCGTTGCGCTGTTGACGAGGTGTATCTGTCCAAATTGGCCGGCTCCGTTCACGGCCGTCACGAAGCGCTGTATGAAGGCTGAAATATTGTCAACGCCTCCGCTGTTGATAGTCAGCGTAAAACCGGGGTTGGAGGTGATGGTGAAGGGGCTGGCAGCCGGGCTGAAAAAAACTGTGAGCGCCTCCGTATTGGCCGAGAGCGAGACGGCGGTCGTATTCGAAGTATCAAATGTCGCCGTATCGCTGGGGCCATTGGGTACCGTTACCGGTGTCCAGTTGGTGGCGGTGTTCCAGTCGCCACTGCCGGGATTGAGCAGCCAAGTGGCGCTGCTGGCAAAGGCCGGCGTGGCTAAGAGCGTAAACGAGAGCGCAAAGGAAACGACGATGACTCTTACCCGGATTAGTTTCATGAACTTTTTCTCTTCCTTCATTCTGTTGTTATTCGCTTAAGGGCGGAGTTTGTCTCAAGCGCCTTCATCGGAAATTGATCGTTGCGTTTCAAATGTCCAGCTGAAATGTGAGAGACCGCCCTATAGTCGGTACAATGACGGGGGGCGCAGTTACTTGCCTCGATGCATTTGTCCGGCGGCCGCGGACTGCCATCACGGGTGCAGGTTCAGAACATAGGTAACACAATAGGTTCAAGACATAGGTAACACTTTGCGGTGCAAAGAGGGGGTTGATGCTGGGTGCGGAACTGCCGATTCTTCGAATGCTCGAGCTGAGCAAATAGATCGCGCTGGAGCGCGATCAAAATTCTAGGAACCAGGGCTGGTAGGCTGAGCGCCTGCCCTACAACTCAGACTTGGAAAGCTATCGAGTCAGAAGCTCCAGGTAAAGCCGCCGCTTGCGCCGTTGTTGCTGTAATTGCCGCGGCCGAGCAGCCCGTCGTAGTAAACGTAGATGGCGAAGGCCGGGTTAAGTTGCGCGCTGGCGCCGGCTCTCACCTGCGCGCCGTCGCGACCAACGTTCGGTCCGTAGACGGTGAAACCGCCAGGGCAACCAATAAAGCCCGCATCGATGGGATAGGCCCGGTCGTTGTATTCATGCAGCCAGGCGACATTCAATTCGGGGCGGATGATGACGGTTTTGGATGGGTGCAGATCGTAACTGGCTCTTACCCCCACCGTGCTTTGCAGTGAATCTTCGTTCTGATCCGGGAAATTCAGGGGAGCCAGGGAACCTCTCTCCCTGAACTGATCGATGGTGACGTCGGTGTATTGGAAGGTGGCCCTTGGGCCGATGTTCCAGCACCCAAAGTGCCAGTCGTAACCGAGCGCGCCAAGGACATTGTATTGACTGCCTTTGGTGCTGCCGACGGCGTCACCCAAAAGGGCGGTGCGCCGTGTCTTGTAGTTGTTCCAGGTACCGCCCCCGCTGACATCGACATAAAACCTGTCCCAGGACCAGGTGGCAAAGCCGCCCACGTTGCCGCCATTGGTGGTAATGCGGCCGTCGTTCACCAGGTTGGCTACGCCGGCATCGTAGCCGCCGTAAATGCCAAAAGCCAGGTTGTGCAACAAGCGGTAATCGATGCCCACGGTGAAGTTGCCGTTGGAAAGATCGTAGCCGGTGGCGTTGTCATCGTCGCCTCCGACATTGACGAACTGGCCCGAGCCGGTGGCCCAGATACCCCAGCGATTTTCAGGGGTGGGGACGAAGGCCGGAACGGGGTTCTTGTTAAGGACCTCTTTGCCATCGGACTCCTTGCTATAACTTGGGGCGGGCATTTCCATGGCAACGCTCGAGCAAAACCCAGTGGACCCGGCGCGGATATCATCCATGCGCTGCATGAGGTTGACCCCTTGCATGTTGGCCTGGGTGAAACCCATCTCGTAGATGGAAGCCAGTTCTTCGGGCGCGATCAGGTCGTAATCGTACGGGAGATTAACCAGCGGCTCGTTGCCAACAAAGCTAATCACCCGGGGCACGCAATTATCCAAAACCGCGTTGTCCAAAGCCGCGCCCACAGCCATTTGGTTACGGGTCAGGCCCTGGGATTCGAACGTGTTTGAAAGTTCGAAATCCACGAACACGTCGGAGGGATCGTAAATGATGTAGGGTTGAATCAGCCCGGGGAAATCGTTTGGTGCGATCGTATTGTTCGGCGTGCTGTCCCATTCGTTAACCACGTTGTTCGCGGTAATAATTTCCACCATGTCGCCCGGGAGCGGGCTAAAATTATTAATCCGCTGGATGAATGGACTGCTGAAATCACCCTGGGAGAGGAACGCTGTATTATTTACCTGCATTAGGTCGGAATCGAATCCGGAATTAAGTCCGCCGATCTGAAAGCGTATCGTGCCAAACTCCTGTCTGTAGTTGTTGGCTACATAGAAACTTTGGGAACTGTTGTCCAACGTTTCCAGAGTGCCGTCGTGTAGGAGGACATTGCCGTTACCCAGCGCATTATAATTATTCACGACCAGCGTGCCGTCGTTGACCCTTGTTCCGCCGGTATGCGTATTGGCACCGTCAAGTTGCAGCGTGCCCGTGCCAAGCTTGGCAAACAGGCCGCCGGTACCGCCATTTTTTCCGCCGTCCTGGATCACCCCGGAAAAAACAGTGTCCATGTTATTGGTGCCTACCCTCAGCGTGCCGCTTCCCAGGAAGACATTCCCGTCGCCTTCGAGCGAGCCGATATTCACGCCCCCGCTGGGGTGAAAGCTAATGTCCAGATAGCCGGGCCCGGCACCGCCGAAAACTTCAACTCGCGACGTGCCACCATCGGAAGCGTTAGCAAAGAAAATGGCACCGCCTCCACCGGCGACGCTGCCTGCATTTGCGACGAGCGTGGCATTGCCCGCGGTCGAGGCCATGTAGAATGTCGTGAAACCACCTGCGGCAACCTCCATCCCGGCCGCCGTGTCGGCGAACGCGGCGCCGTTATTGATGATTAAGGCATCACCAGCAGAGGAACTGTTCCGGAATTGCGTTTCGGCACCGATGCAGTTGGCCACTGTTTCGGCTTCGTTGGTAATTTTGGCGCTACCTGCCGTAGAGGTGTCGTGGAATAACAGGAAGGCGCTGTCAAAGGTCCCCGTCTGCGTCGAGCCCTTCAGATCGTACGCCGTCATGGTGCCGGCGGTCGCGCTGTTGAAAAAGTCCATCTCTCCGAAATAAGTGTTACCGGCATCAAGAACGAAGTTTTGGGTGGCCCCCGAATTGTTGGTGACCCCGGCGCCGCTGACATTAAAGATTACCGACTGATTGACAGTGATGGTAAAAGGGTTGGAAGCGGCGTTGGAATTAAACACGATGCTGCCGACCGTGGTATTAATGGTGACATGGGGGTCCGTCAGGTTAGACAAGTCGAAGGTGGCCGTCTGTGCAGCGGCTTGGGGATAAGTCGCCCCCGTCCAGTTGGCGTTGTTATCCCAGTTGTTGTTTGCGGGATTGAGTAACCAAGTACCGCTGGCGGCGCGAGTGGATGCAGGCAGGGCTACCAAAGCCAGCACTGCCAGCGCGGGAAGGAAGCTGGCGATGAAGCATCTTTTCATAATGGCGGAAGGCGTGTTTCCTTGTGGAACACGAATTTCATCGGTTGTTTCTCCTGACTATCGTTTAATGCAAGAAGCGTTATTAAGGCGTTTGGCTGGTTTGATAAGAAATCCGTAAGAAGGGGTCAACAAAATAAAGCGAGGGGCGGCCACATAATCATCAGAGTTACTAGAAGAACTAGCGATCAGACTGGAGCGCAAATGCGCAAATGGTGACGAAATAAACGACCGATTGTTCCCCAGCGCAGCCACACGGCAATGCGTGGCAGATGGCCCATTCGACGACTTTAGCAGGCGATGCGCCCGCCCTACAACGGCTTTCAACTCAGCGGCGGTTATCACGTTGGAGGGCAAGCGCGCCGCTTGCCAATCGGCCACAAAATCTTTTCACTTGTCACTTATCACCAGTCACTTTTGACTGCTGCCGCATGCAACGACCTTCTCTCTGGCCCCTTCTTGTCGTTGTGCTCCTTGGCATTTTGTTTCTGCGCGAGCCGCGGTTTCAACGCCTCGAGCAAATTTTCCTGCGTTGGCTCGTCAACAACTCCCGACCGATGATGCCGGCTGCGCCACTCACTATTGTGGACATCGGATCGTTGACCTCGGGCAAGGGCAAGGCGACAACCGCTGCCGAGAAACTTCTGCACGGCTCGGCCAAGGAAATTTCGCCGCTGGAATCCGCGCTTTTATTGCAGGCGGCGCTCGATTTCAAACCAACCGTGATCGCGTTCGAACCGGTCCTGCGATGGAGCGAGAAGGAAAAAGACCAGGCGCAGATTTTTGTCGATCAAGCGATGCGGGTGCCGAAGCTGGTGATGGGTACGGAATTGACCGCGACGCCGGATCCGGATGCGCCGGTTCCCGAGATCCCCGGATTCACGCAGGTGACCGGCAAGCGGGGCGATCTGGTCGAGTTTTCCGGAATTTCGCGACAGCCGGGCGAAGATGTGCGGATTCTTTCCACTCCCGGTTTTGTTAATTTGCCGAAGGAAGTGGCCGATCAAATTCATGTGCCGCTGCTTTTTCAATATCGCGGCGAGGTGATCCCGTCGTTCGCTTTGCAATCGGTGTTGCTCTGGATGCGCGTCCCCTTGAACGAGGTTAAGATTGAGCTCGGGTCGCATATTTTGCTACCGAACGGTGAGAAGATTCCTGTTCGGGCCGACGGCACCCTGTTGGTCAGCCCGAATGCCGCCCGGCGAGCGCGCCACCTCACATTAAACGAATTGCTCCTGGAAGCCGAACAACACGAGAAGGAGCCGTCGGCTGCAGCTCGCTTTAATAATATCCGAGATCAGATCGTGCTGGCGCGCGCTCCATTGGGCGCAAGGCGGCGAGCGGACATTTTTGCTGCTGCCATTGCCACGATACAGGCCCATGCGTTTATTCGGCGAGTCAGTTGGATTTACGATTGCATGGTGGTCCTGATCGCGGCGTCACTTAGCGGCGCCGTCCGGCAATTTTCGCGCGTCGATCTCGTGCTGGGAGGAATCGCCTGTTCCGCTGGCTATTGTCTGATCGCGCTGGCTGTCATCTCGCGCTGGTTTATCTGGCTGCCAGGATTTCTGCCGCTGGGCGCAGTTTGGGTGCTGGTAATCTATTCCCTGGTCCTTCCGAAAACAAAAGACTCTCCGCGAACTGTCGCCATTGCCGTTTCGCCGCCGGCGCCATGAAAAAGCACCAAAACCCAAGCTCCAACCTCCAGAGAAACTTCAAGTTCCAATATTCAACTTCATCGCGCGTTACAATTTTGGAGCTTGTGTGATTGGTGCTTCTCTGGTGCTTGGAGCTTGGGATTTGGTGCTTTAGTGGACGATGCCACAAGAACCTATTGAGCAGCATATCGATCGTTTGCACGCAAGCGGCATTGTCGATCTTCACTTCGATTTGCTGATCGATCTCTATGAGAAGCGCGATCGACCAGGCACGCTCGTCTCGCATTTCCTGCCGGAGTTCGAGGCGGGCGGGATTGGTGTAATCGGAGCGGCCATCTATATAGAGGACCGATATTTGCCGGAGATGGGATTGCGCGTCGGGCTCGATCAGGTGGCGCGTTTGTACGCCGAGGTTGAGAACACGAAGCGCTTTGCCGTTTGCAGGAGCTACGACGAAATCGTGCGTGCGCGGGCCGGGAGCAAGATCGCATTGCTCATCACCATGGAGGGTGTCGAGCCGTTGGGCGGAGACCTGAATCTACTGCGCGTGTTTTACGAACTCGGTCTGCGCGTCGTTGGATTGACACACGCCCGGCGCAACGCCGCGGGCAGTGGCGGGATTTTCAAACCGAGCGGTTCGCCGCGTGACGGTCTTACCGAATTCGGCCGGGAGATTGTGCGCGAATGCGAGCGGCTCGGCATCATCATCGACCTTGCGCATATCAATCCGCAAGGATTCGACGACATTGTCGGCCTAACGACCAAGCCTCTCGTCGTTTCGCATACTAACGCCCGGAAATTCCACGATATCGAGCGCAACATCAGCGACGAACAAATCAAAGCGATCGGCCAACGCGGCGGCGTGATCGGCATCAATGCGATTCTGGTGAGTTCGAACGCGGGAAAAAGCACTCTCGATCATTACGTCGATCACATCGAGCATGTGATTGGTCTCATCGGAATCGACGGCGTCGGCATTGGCTTTGATTTCTGCGAGTACCTGTTCGAGCAATTGCCGTCAGAGGTGCGACAGGAGCTTGCGGCCAAGCTGACCACGCCGCATTTCATCCCCGACCTGACGAATCATTCGCACGCTCGGAATCTCACCCGCAAATTGATCGAGCGCGGATTTGCCGACGAGCAGATCGAAAAAATTCTGTATCGAAACTGGATGCGGATTTTGAAAGCTCTTCTGTAGCGGCGCTCTATGAGCGTCGCACTAATTCAAGCGACCCCGAATGCTTTCGGGGCCGCTTACAATCAGACGATCGTCAGCTGCGGAAATTTCCTGCCGAGCACCTTCTCGCTCGGCGCTTTCAGCCATTGATCGAGCACGGTTCCGTAAACGCTGCGGAAATCGACGTTGAACTTCAGATCGCCGCGGTCGAGTTGCGTCAGACTCGGATATTTTCCGAACAAGCCGGGCTTTACTTTTCCGCCGACGACAAACATCGGCGCGGCCGCGCCATGGTCGGTTCCGCCGTTCGCATTTTCGGCGACGCGCCGGCCGAATTCGCTGAAAGTCATTAACAAAACGCGCTCAAAGTTGCCCTGTTGTTTCAAATCGGAAACAAAAGCGGCGACGGCGTCATTCATCTCGCCCATCAACCGCTCGTGTGCATTCAACTGACCCGCATGCGTATCGAACCCGCCCTGGCTCGCATAATAAACGCGCGTTGTGAGTCCGCCCCCGATCATCCGGGCAATGATGTTCAAACTGGCGGCGAGTTGGCCGGGAGGATAGATCACGGTCGATTTGTATTTGCGCGCGATCTCCAAAATCTTGTCCGAGCTCATCTGCGCATCGAGCGCTGTCCGCTGCAAAAAATCCAGTGTGCTCATGCTGCTCTCTGTCTTTCCGGCAATCGCGCCGACCGATGCGCCGTCGGAAGCCGCCAGCGCCGCATCGCCGCCTTCGGATTCGTTGAGCTGGCGAAAGAAAAATTCTTCCGCGCTCATTCGGCCGTTTCTTGGGCCGGATGTGCGGTAGCGAAATTGTTCCGGGCGCGAAAATGTAATGCCGGTCGGAGTTTTCGCCGCAAAAGCCTGCGGCATTTCCTCACTGATGGCGATGCCGACCGTTGGGTCCGCGCCGGAGCAACAGTTGTCGAAGTAGCGACCGATCCAGCCTTCGCTGAGATTGCGGTTCGCGTCTGAAGCGGTCTGCCAGATTTCGGTGGAACGAAAATGCGATCGATTAGGGTTCGGATAACCGACGCCCTGTACGACGGCGAGATGGCCCTCATCATAAAGAGACTTCAGACCGGTAAGCTTCGGGTTGAGTCCGGCATAATCGTTGAGCTTAAGAACGTTTTCCGCGGCAAAGGCGAGACGTGGGCGCGCCCGATGATAGGCGTCGTCGGCGAACGGTACCACCATGTTCAGTCCGTCGTTGCCGCCCGCCATTTGCAACACGACCAAAATTGTTCCGTCCTTGCCGGTAACAGTTTGGGTGAGCGCGTCGGCGGCCATGGCGTCGAGTGTGAAGAATGTTTTTTCCAGAAATACGGGCAGCGTCCAGGTCGCGGCTGCGCCGAGCATGGAGGTGCGTAGAAACTGGCGTCGCGTTTGCAGTGTGGGTTCTGGTTTCATTTTATAAAGCTTGCCGCTTTTCCGGGGAGCGCACGCGCCTCGCGTGCTGGCGACGACGCCCTCGTCGTCGCGAACTTTTTAAAACGAGACAAGGTCGAGATCGCGGCTGGCGTTCTATCCGGGAGCGAAAAAGTTCGTCGCGGCGAGGCGCCGCAACCAGCACGCCAGGCGCGTGCGGTCCCCAACAGAAGGCCAATTCTTAGCGTTCTTAACAACGTGTTCATGTCAGTTGAAATCGCGGGGTGCTCATCATCAGGTGGACGAGGCCGCGCATCGTTTCGTCGCTCGTGTCCGGGCTTCGCGCTTTGAGATATTCCACGAACGTGCCGGCTTCCTTATCCGGCAGGCGACTCTGAAAAAATCTCTCACTCAAAAAGGCGACCAGTTCCCGCGGTTTTTCCCTGAGCATGTCCGGAACGAGTTTGCCGATGTCGATCGGGTCGCGCCGAATTTGTTCGGCAAACTGGAGCCGGCGACGAAATCCGGGATCGACGCCCTTGCCGCGGTGCGGCGGGATTCGCCCCAACATGGCGTCGCCATTGATCAGGTAGTTCGCAAAGTTGTAGCGGAACAACAATGTCGATGTGCTGATCCACGCTTTCCCGCCGTCCCAGCCTTTGACGTTTGGCGGCGCGAAAAGAATCTGGCCCATCTGGCGCATGGCATTTTGGGCGACGATCGGTGACGGCAATTTCGTGTCGAGCAGCTTTGCCGTCTGCACAATGTATTGAACGGGGCTCTTGATTTGCGTCCGCTTCACGCGGTCCGAATAAAATTCCGCCGAGCTGAAAATTTCGCGTAGCACGGGGCGGATTTCATAATTGTGCGAGCGAATGGCGCCCGCCACGGCGTCCACGACCTGCTGTGGCGGGTCGTCTTCAGCGAAGAACCGCCAGAGTTTTCGTCCAATAAATTGCGCGCAAGCCGGTTTGCTAACCAAGATGTCGATGATGTCGTCACCGTTCAACGCGCCGCTGCGGCCCATGAATGTTTTGTTTTTGTGATCCTGCTGGAAAGGCGCGAAGCGAAACTGCTGCGTCGTATAATTGATCCGATATCCGGTGAAGGCGCGGGCCGACGCGCGAACATCCTCCTCGGTGTAATTGCCGATGCCGACGGTGAAAAGCTCCATCAACTCACGCGCCCAATTTTCGTTCGGGTGCTCCTCGCGATTTTGCTGAAGATCGAGATAGATCATCATCGCCGGGTCGCGCGAGATTGTTTTGACCAGCGTCGCGAAGTTTCCAAAGGCATTACGACGCAGGGTGTCGTTTTGCAGCCACATCCAGTACGCGTCCTTCACTTTTTGCGCACTGGTCGCGAAATGGCCGTGCCAGAAGAGCGTCATCTTTTCCAGCAGCGGCGCCGGTCCGTTCATCATCCGTTCCAGCCACCAACGGCGAAGATCGAGGAAATTTTCGCCTTCCGTCATTCGCACTTCTCGAACCTTTCCCTGAAAATCCTGGGCCTCAGCCCTGGCGGTCTTGAGCTGCATCCGAATGGCGCGGATGTTGCGCGGATGCGCCCAGTCGGGCGGGGAGACTTGGGCGGCGTCACCGGTAAGCTCAACGAGTTCCCGCACAGCGACCGCGAGTCCTTTCTCATGGGTCGCCTTCACCTCCGCCGGCGTTCCGCCGAACGCGGCGCGGTTCAAAAGATGAGCGGCGTCCGTTTCATCCCAATTTTGCCCTGACAACGGCGCGAGCACGCCGGATTGAACCGATGAAGTTCGGGGAAGTTGCGAGGACCTTTGCACGTGTTCTTGCTCTTACTCTTGATCCTGCTCTTGCTCTTGCTCAGTCTGTGAATGGCAGAGCCGATTCAATCGTTCCATCGCACGATACCTTGATTCCGCAGGAAAGATCGATCGAAACGGCGACTTCCAGCAGAATGATCAAGAGCATGAGCATGAGCATGAGCATGAGGAGGAGGTTGCTTGAAGTTCATTAACCTCACGCGTCACACGGAGATCGGTGCAAACTCATATTATATAGAGGCTGCCGGCCGGCGCCTGGTCCTCGACTGCGGCATGCATCCCAAATTCGAAGGCGAAGAGGCCTTGCCAAATTTCAAGGCAATCGCCGACCGGAAACTGGACGCGATTCTCATTTCGCATTCGCACCAGGACCACATTGGAACGCTTCCGGTGCTCATGCGGCGTCAGCCGGGCGCGCGCGTTTTCATGACGGAGCCGACGACCGAGATCGGTGACGTTTTGCTGCACAATTCAGTCAACGTCATGACTCGCCAGCGGGAAGAGCTGGGCGCGACGTTGTATCCGCTTTTCACACACCGTGAGACAAATCGCGCGACCGATCTCTGGCAACCCTGTTCACTGCGACAGCCGTACAGCTTGTCCGGTGAACGGGTGCGCGCCGCCGGAACGAATACATTGACTTTCGAATTTTTCGACGCGGGCCATGTACTCGGGTCCGTCGGAATTCTGTTACGCGCGGAGGGTCGCACGATCTTTTATTCGGGTGACGTTAATTTTTCCGACCAGACCGTTTCGCAAGCGGCCGTTTTTCCCGAGGAGAATGTCGATATCCTCATTATGGAATGCACGCGCGGCGACACGCCGATCCCGCCCGGATGGACGCGCGCCGGCGAGGAAGATCGCCTCGCTCGCGCGATCGACGATGCTTTTGCGCGCGGCGGTTGCGTTCTCATACCAGTCTTTGCGATCGGCAAAAGCCAGGAAATTTTTGCAATGCTTTACAAGTTTCGCCGCGAGAACTTGCTGCGCGATTTCCCGGTTTATATCGGCGGCCTGAGCGCAAAAATCACCCAGGTTTACGATCGGCATGCGGGGATGGCGCGCCGGCAGTTGCGCCGACTGCAACTTCTGGGTGAGTTGCGACCTTTTGTTTTGAATGGACAAAACATTCACGACGCGCCCGCGCGCCCCGGCCGTGTTTATGCGCTTTCCAGCGGGATGATGACACCCAGGACGCTCTCTAATATTTTTGCGCGCCGCATTGTTCAAAATCCGCGGCATTCGATTTTTTTTGTCGGTTATGCCGATCCGGAATCGCCCGCTGGAATTTTGAAAAACACATTGCCGGGCGAACGCGTTTCAATAGACCCGGACGAACCTTCGCAGGCTCTGCGCTGTCACATGGAACAGTTCCAATTTAGCGCGCACGCCTCGCGCGAATCGATCGTGCAATACGTAAATCGACTGGCGCCAAAAAAGATCCTGCTCGTGCACGGCGATCCTCTGGCAGCGGAATGGATGCGCGCGGTTCTCAGTCCGGATTTGCCAAACTCCGAGGTGATCGTGCCGACACCGGGGATGGAGATTGAACTGTAGCGGCGCTCTATGAGCGCCGAATCACACATTGGTTACGGACGAAAATTAGTGCGACGGTCATAGACCGCCGCTACAGCGCGTGCATGAAGATCGCCTCCTGGAATATTAATTCTCTGCGCAGACGCCAGGATCGTCTTTTCGCCTGGCTCGAAAATTTCAAACCGGACATTGTTTGCCTGCAGGAAACGAAATGCACGGATGAGCAGTTTCCCGAGCTCGCACTCCGATCGGCCGGTTACTATTCCGCCTACCACGGCGAGAAATCGTACAACGGAGTCGCAATCCTTTCGAAAGCGAAACTGCACGATGTGCGCCCGTCTCTTTGCGACGAAGTGGACGATCCGCAAGCGCGGGTAATTTCGGCGACGATCGATCATCTTCGCGTTTACTCGATCTACGCGCCGAATGGACAGGCGGTCGGCTCCCCGGCATTCGAATACAAACTGAAGTGGTACAGGCGACTGCGCGATTGTCTGGTCAACGAAGAAACAGCAAAACTGATTGTGTGCGGGGATTTTAACGTCGCGCCGGAAGATCGAGATGTGTACGATCCGGAGCTTTGGCGCGGCGCAATCATGTGTTCGGACTCGGAGCGTGCCGCCTTCGGGCAAATGTGCGGGATCGGCTTGCGCGACACGTTGAGACTTCATCATCCGGAGACCGGACTTTTCAGCTGGTGGGATTATCGAATGCTCGGTTTTCCAAAAAATCGCGGTCTGCGCATCGACGCAGTGCTGGCCGGCGCCGAGGTCGCAAAAAAATGTATCGATGCGGGGATCGATCGCGAAATGCGCAAAGGGAAGGAAGCTTCCGACCATGCGCCGGTCTGGGCGGAGTTCGCAAAGTAAGCAAACGCCGAACGCCGAACGTCCAACGCCGAACATCGAACTCGGATTCTGAATTGGACGTTGGGCGTTGGGCGTTGGACGTTGGACGTTGGACGTTTGTGAAGCGAAGCGACCATCTCCACGTTTTAAATCCGCCGCCCAGGCCGCTCATGATCTGGGATGGCGAATGCCATTTTTGCCGGCGGTGGATTGAGCGCTGGCGCGAGACCACGGCCGGCGATGTCGATTATGCGACCTATCAGGATGCGGCCGATCGATTTCCGGAAATCCACCGAGGGCAATTCGAACGCTCTGTTGTTTACATCGACCCAGGCGGCGATGTCTTTCTCGCCGCGGAGGCCGTTTATCGGTCGTTAGGAACGCGATCTTCGCGCAAATGGCTGCCTTGGAGTTACGATTGTGTCCCCGGTTTCGCGGCAGTTTCCGAGTGGGCTTACAAATCGATCGCTAGCCATCGCAAGACTGCTTCCGTAGTCACGCGGCTGTTTTGGGGCGACGATGTTCGACCGCCGACCTACTGCTGGGCGCGAGAATGGTTTCTGCGCGCGCTGGGCCTTATTTACCTGATCGCGTTCGTTTCGCTCTGGGTGCAGATCGACGGCCTCGTCGGAAGCGGCGGCGTATCCCCAGTCGGCCAATTTCTGGTGGCAGTGCGCGAGCAATTCGGCGCGCGCGCATTCTCGATATTTCCCACACTATTTTGGTTTAACTCGAGCGATGCGTTTCTGCATTTGATTTGCGGCGCCGGGGCCGTTGCGTCACTGCTCGTCATCTTTGGAATTGCGCGCATTTTTTGTCTCGTTGCGCTTCTTGTTTTTTATCTTTCGCTCACTGTTGCCGGCCAAACGTTTCTCAGTTTTCAATGGGACGGGCTGCTTCTTGAGACCGGGTTTCTGGCAATCTTTCTCGCGCCGCCGCGGCTTTGGCCCGGGCACGGACGCGAACCACCGGTGTCGCGGGTGGGACTTTTTCTACTCAAGCTTCTGCTTTTCAAACTGATGTTCATGTCGGGCGTTGTAAAGCTGACCAGCGGTGACGATTCGTGGTGGAACCTGACCGCGCTCGATTATCATTATTGGTCGCAACCGCTCCCGACGATTTTCGCGTGGTACGCGGATAAGAGCCCGGAGTGGTTCAGGCATTTTTCGGTAGCGTTGTGCCTTGTCGCGGAGATCGTGGCCCCATTTTTCATCTGGGCGCCGCGCCGGCTGCGATTGATCGCGTGCGGGCTGTTAATCTTTTTGCAAATCGCCATCGCGATTACCGGCAATTACTGCTTTTTTAATCTGCTCACCATCGCGCTCTGTTTATTGCTGATCGACGACGCGCCGGTAGGGACGGCGCGACTCGCCGTCCTCGGCCCGCGCAGCGCGCGGCCCCTGCCAGAACAATTCTCGACCCTTGCGGCAGTTGCAGTGCTCGTCGTTACCCTGCCGTTGAATGCATGGCTGATTTTCAGCGCATTCAAGCCGGGCGCCGAACCGCCGGCGATCGTTCAAGTCGTCGAGCCGCTTCGGATTGTGAACGGGTATGGTTTGTTTCGCGTCATGACAAAAGATCGCGACGAAATTATCATCGAAGGCAGCGCGGATGGCATCGATTGGCGCCCATATGAATTCAAATGGAAGCCGGGCGATGTGATGCGCGCGCCGGGCTGGTGCGCGCCGCACCAACCAAGACTGGACTGGCAAATGTGGTTCGCTGCGCTCGAGTCACCCAGGCAGAATCCATGGCTCGTTGGTCTTGTCTTTCGTCTTTTTCAAAACAAGCCCGAGGTGATCCATTTGTTAAATGGCAATCCGTTCCCGAATTCGCCGCCGCACTACATTCGCGCGGAATTTTATCGATATCGCTTTACTACGATGGAGGAACATCGAAAGACCGGCGCGTGGTGGAAGCGGCAGTTTCTCGGAGAATATCTTCCAGAAATTCCAATCGAAGCCGTCCGTTAGGGTCGACAATAATTGACTGTGCAGCTATAATTCGGCATGCCGAAGGAGGAACAAATCGTTACCGAGGGCACCGTCACGGAAGTGTTGCCTGGCACGATGTTTCGCGTCGATCTGAGCGGACAGCGAAAGGTGTTGGCCCATATTTCCGGCAAAATGCGCAAACATTTTATTCGCATCGTGCCGGGGGACAAAGTTTCGGTGGAACTTTCGCCTTACGATCTGACCAAGGCGCGGATTATCTTTCGCGAACAGTGAACGCGCGCTCCGGCGCGGGATCGAACGTCGAACCGTTGCCTCCGGCTCCGTAGAACCTCCGGTTTGGAGAGAGACGTCGGAAGAACTGCGTTGATAACCGGCCCCCAACCCCAGGGGAGAAAGAGAAGCGCAGTCAGGGCGCGATTTCTGTTTCACCGTAAGAGAAGATTTGTTGGTGTGGCGTTTGCTCAAAGAGGGAGAGTGCGGATATTTGAGGCAAAAGAAAACCGGAGGAATACAATGGCTGAAGAACACAAAAATAAGGCGTCCTCAATGGGGGACGCGCAGAATAAATTCGAGAGCAGCAAGACACACGCGCGCAAAGCCGCCGAGGATTTGCGGGACGCAGCCGGCGCGGTTGCTGGGGAGTATCGTGGCAAGGCGGAGCAGGCCTGGGGCGATGCGCGTGGCAAAGCCGAGCAAGCCTGGGGCGATGCGCGTGGCAAAGCCGAGCATGCCTGGGACGATGCCAGAACCCGTGTCCGCACGTTTCAGGAAGATACCGAGCAATACGTGCGCGAAAATCCGACGAAAGCAGTCTTTACCGCGCTTGGAGTCGGATTTGTTCTGGGCTTGATCTTCCGGCGTTAATCGCAGCTTGCTGAATGGCTGGCGAGACGATGCGATTCCGCAGTCGTGCGGGAGACGGCGGTTTGTTTAATAGCTTGTTCGCGCTAATCAGCGCGCTGTCCGGTTTTTTCCGGAGCCGCGCAGCACTGATTGCCAAAGAATCGAAGGCTGCCGCGATCCAGTGCGTCATCCTGGCCGTCTGCCTTGTGGCGGCGCTCATGCTTTTTGCTTTGGGGTATGTGTTTCTGGTCGTCAGCGTGATCGTTGGAATCGCACATGCGGCTCAGGTCTCCTGGACTTGGATCGCGCTGGCGGCGGCGGGCTTTCATTTTTTAATTGCGCTCTTTTGTCTGCTTATTGTGAGAAGTAAAATGACCAAGCCCATGTTTCGCGCGACATCGGCTGAATTAAAGAAGGATGCTGAATGGCTGAAAACTCTCGACGGAGCAAGTCATCCACGGAATTGAGCGACGAAGTCGATCGCTCGCGTGAACGTGTCGCGCAAGAACTGCGCAATCTCCGCGGCGAATTGGATTTGCCGAAACAGATCCGGAGGTCGTTTCGGCGTCAACCGGTTCTCTGGATCGCTGCAGCAACAGCCGTCGGCCTTGTCGTTACGGTCAGGCTTGGGCGGAGAAAAAAGCCTGAAGTATCAAGTAAGGAAGCCGGAAAAGCGGAAAACGCATTGCTTGGGGCCGGCTTCATTTTGGGTCTCGTGAAAATCGCCGCTAACCTTTTCAAGCCGTTCATCGTCAGTTTTGTGAGCGACAAGGTGGGCCGTTACGCGAGCCGCGAGCATTCCCGAAAGAGATGGTAAGCTCATTTTGAGTTTACGAAGGAACCGCGGCGAATAATGATCCAGGCAGTTGCGCCATGACTGCCGAGTCCAAAAACAAATCCGACGGGTCTTCGTCGGCGAGCTTCAGCCATGTCGATCAATATCTGGCGGTCGGGCAAAAGGCGGGCGCGTCCGACGTCCACCTTGGTGTAAATTCGCCGCCGATCTGGCGTTTGCACGGAACGTTGCAACCGATCTGGCCCGATGCGCCGGTTTTCACGAGCGAACAAACATTGGCGCTGGCGGAAGGATTTCTCTCCGATTTGCACAAAAAGCAGCTGAACGAGCGCGGCGATACCGATTTTGCGTATGCCAATGAATTCGGCCGTTACCGGACGAGCGTGGTGCGGCAGAGGCTCGGACTTGAGATCGTCTTTCGCATCATTAATACCAGTGTGCGGACGATGGACGAGCTTGGCTTACCTCAACATCTTAAGTTGCTCACCCGCTATCAAAACGGCTTGATCCTGGTGACCGGGTCGGTCGGCAGCGGAAAATCGACCACACTGGCTGCGCTGGTCGAGCAGGTGAACATGGAACGTCGCGAGCATATCATCACGCTGGAAGACCCCATCGAGTACGTGCTGGAACCGAAGAGTTGCCACATCACGCAGCGCGAAGTCCACACCCACACGCTCTCATTTTCGGCGGCGTTGCGAGGTGCTCTCCGGGAAGATCCGGATGTCATCATGGTGGGAGAAATGCGCGACCTGGAGACGATTTCGCTCGCCATCACTGCGTCGGAGACCGGCCACCTGGTCCTGGGAACGTTGCATACCGGAAATGCGTCGCGCACGCTCGATCGATTACTCGACGTATTTCCGCCCGATCAACAGGAGCAGATCCGCATCATGGTCAGCGAATCGCTGCGGGGCGTGATCAGTCAGCAGCTGATTCCGCGCATCGATGGAAAAGGACGGGTGCTCGCGCTGGAAACTCTAACCAACACACCCGCCGTGGCGAATGTCATCCGCGAAGCGAAAACGTACATGCTGCCCGGGATCATCCAGACCGGGAAGAAACAGGGCATGCAGCTGATGGACGATTCCCTGGTCGATCTTTACAACCGCGGCTTGATCAGCGCCGAAGAGGCCTACGCCCGCGCAGAGCAAAAAGCCGAAATGCGACAGCATCTGAAAATCTGACCACGGATTACACGGATTTAACGGATGAGGAAAATAATTCATGAAGAGCTAAGCGGCATCATTATTGGCATCGCTATGGAGGTGCTCAATGAGTTGAAGCCGGGACTGGATGAAAAACTGTATGAGCGAGCTATGGCAATTGAATTGAAAAGGCGCGGCCATCCGATTTCGGTCCAGACCGCGTTTCCGGTTTTTTATCGCGGCGAACTAATCGGAAATTTGGTTCCTGATTTAATTGTAGATAATGCCGTAATCGTTGACCCGAAAGTAGCATCCAGCTTCACCGAAGCGCACGTTGCTCAAATGATCGGTTATTTGAACATCACCGGGCTCGATCTGGCGCTCCTGCTAAACTTCAAGAATTCGCGCCTGGAATGGAAACGCGTTTTGCGACCGCGTGAAGCTGCCGGACAAATCGCCCCTGATCTTCATGGTTGAGTATGAATCCGTGATATCCGTGTAATCCGTGGTTCTGAAATGGCTTATTTGGATCAATTTCTAAAAGTGATCGTCGACCAGGGCGGGTCCGATCTGCACATCGGCGAGGGACAACCGCCCAAGATGCGCAAGCACGGCGATGTGGCGCCGATTCGAGAGGAGCCGATCGCGCACGACGAAGCGTTGTCGATGCTGAGCGAAGTCTGCGGGCCGCATAATTGGGAAATTTTCGAGGAACGCGGCGACCTCGATTTCGCTTACGAGATGGATGCCGCGTCGCGTTTCCGTTGCAACTATCTCAAGCAGGCCAACGGATACGGCGCCGTCTTTCGTTTAATTCCCACCAGGATTGCTTCGCTGGAAGAGCTGGGCATTCCGCTCGTGGTCAAGGATTTTGCGCACTTGCGCGGCGGCCTCGTTCTCGTGACCGGGCCTACCGGTTCCGGCAAATCGACGACGCTGGCCGCTCTCATCGATTACATTAACGAGAATTTTGCGAGACACGTCGTAACGATTGAAGAACCAATCGAGTTCGTGCACGAGAACAAGCGCAGCATCATTACGCAGCGTGAGGTTCCTAACGATTCGATCACGTTTCCGGTCGCGCTAAAAGCCGCATTGCGCGAGGACGTGGACATCGTGCTGGTCGGGGAAATGCGCGATCTCGAGACGATTTCGCTGGCACTCACCGCTGCCGAGACGGGCGTGCTCGTTTTCGGGACGCTGCATACCAACAACGCGCGCAAGACGGTCGACCGCATGGTGGATGTCTTCCCGGCGCCGCGACAGGCGCAGGCGCGCGCGATGCTGGCGAACTCGCTTCGCGGCGTGCTCGCCCAATTGCTGTTGAAAAAAGCCGATGGCTCGGGCCGGGTCGCAGTAAACGAAATCCTGATCGCCAGCGCCGCGGTCTCGGCAATTATTCGTGAAGGCGCAACGCAAAAACTTCAGGACGTCATCGTGTCGGGCAAGGGGCAGGGGATGCAATTCATGGACGACGCGATCTGGGCGCTTCTGCAACAGGGAATTGTCACGCCTCATGAGGCATTTATGAAAGCCATCGACAAAAATCGATTCAAAAAATTTCTGCCCGCCGAAGAAGAAGCCCTCGGTAATGCGGCTGGCGCCGTTCCGAACGACGAAAAGCGTGCGGCTGGAAACTATGTTAAACCTGCTCGCCGCGCACGTTGAAAGCCTCCGCGTGTCGCCGAACACGGGCTGTTTTCACCCAAAGTGCCGGATCTTGCGTGGCTGGCGGTCCGTTCGGTTCGTTGACAAGGAAAAACGCGAGTGATAATTTCGCGCGATTTTCGACGCTTTGGCGGGTTGAATTCCTGCCGCATTGAAATATCGACATTGTGCACTCGTTACTAAATAGCCAGGTTTTGGTGCTCAACCGTCTCTGGCAGGCGGTGAACATCTGCACGGCGCGACGCGCGTTTTCGCTCGTTTATGCGGGTCACGCGCACGTTGTTTCGTCCGACGACACAAACAATTTTCTGACGCACGATTTCGAGAGTTGGCGCGATTTTTCGGCTAACGCGCCCGACCACGAAATGGTTACCACGATTTCGTGGAAGATCCGCGTGCCGCGCGTGATCGTGCTGCTCTTTTTCGATCGTCTCCCGAAGAAGGAAGTAAAATTTACGCGCCACAACGTTTTCGAGCGCGACAAGAACACATGCCAGTATTGCGGCCACACTTTCGATCGCAGCGACTTAAACCTCGACCACGTTGTGCCGCGCGATCGCGGCGGAACGACGACGTGGGAAAACGTGGTTTGCTCGTGCATCGAGTGCAATACGCGAGAAGGGAATCGTCTTCCCCGGGAGGCGAGCATGACCCTGATTCGCAAACCGAAGCGGCCGAAGTGGCGACCGTTTGTGCACGTGACTTTTTCCTCGCCGCAACATGAGAGCTGGCGGCACTTTGTCGATCTCGCCTACTGGAACGTCGAGCTGAGCGATTGAGCCGGGCAGAATCCGAACCGCGGATTACGCGGATAACACGTTGGTAGGGACGCCGCGCTGCGGCGTCCGGCCGGCGCAGCGCGCCGACCCTACCGCTTTAACGCGTTCAGAATCGGCTGCGGATAAATCCCCAGCCAGACGATCGCGACGATCAGCCCGGACATCATCAGCCGCGACAAGCCGCTTACCGGGATCGATTCGACGCTCGTCGCCGGCTGCCAATACATCGCGCGGACTACTTTGAGATAATAATAAAAGCCGCAGGCGACCGTGACGACACCGACGGCCACCAGCGCGAATTGATGTTGGTGGATCGCGGCCGCGAAAATGAAAAACTTCCCAAAGAATCCGGCGGTAAAGGGCACGCCGGCCAGTGAAACCATTGCGATCAACATGGCGAAAGCGAGGAAAGGCGCCCGTTTTGCCAGACCGTCAAAATCCGAAATCCGTTCGCCGGTTTGCTGCGCCACAACGATTAGGACAGCAAAGCTCAGCAACGTCATCAACAAGTATGCGACGAGATAAAATGCTACCGCTTGTCCCGCGAAACATGCGACGCCAATCAACAAGTAACCTGCGTGAGCGATGCTCGAATACCCAAGCAATCGTTTGAGATTGGTTTGCGGGAGCGCGGCGAGATTTCCATACACAACAGTGAGAAGGGCGATCAATACGATCAACCGCTCCATGTTTGGCAGCATGGTGAACGGTCGGAGCACGCGCAGCAGCACGACGAAGCCCGCAGCCTTGGATCCAACCGACAGGTACGCTGTTACCGGTGTGGGCGCGCCCTGGTAAACGTCCGGCACCCAGATTTGAAATGGGACGGCTGCGATCTTGAACCCGAGCGCAACGAGCACGAGAACCGCTCCGAAAAGAGCGGCATTTGTGTCGATGCCAGGACTTGCCAGGGCCGCGGTAATGCGCTGCAGATTCGTCTCGCCGGTCACTCCGAAAATCCAGGCGATTCCGTAAACAAAGAATGCGGTCGAGACTGCGCTAAGAATCAAATATTTCACCCCCGCTTCGAGCGTGGCAGGATTTTTCTTCGTAAAAGCAACCAGGACATAAAACGAAACTGTCACCAGCTCGATCGCGACAAAGATCATCACGAAATCGATCGCCGAGACGGTGTACATCAGTCCGGCACAGGTAAAAATGGGCACGGCGAAAAATTCACCGAGAGCAGATCGACCTTCGTCACCGGCAAAAGCACGCACGACAGGCGCGTAGTCGATCATCATTACGAGAACAAGAATGGTGGTCAGCAACGCAAACCGCTTGAAGAAGATCGAGAGCGGGTCCGCCGTGTAGAAGCTCCAGAAACCGGTTGCATTGTCAGATGACGAACCTGGTTGGAGAAAGAAAGTCGCGACCAGCACGATAACGAGTCCGGCAATCGCCGCGTAGGCGAAGACGCGTTTGTCGATCCTGGGCGCAAATGCTTCGAACATCAGGATGATCATGCCGAGGACGAGCACGGCAATTTCGAGATCGGGCGGCGGGATCATCGTCGGATATCGGCGCTAAGATATGTTTTGAATGCCGGAGTAACGAGACGGACGAAGGTCTGCGGGAAGAATCCAAACCAAAGCAGCGCGCCGGCGAGAATGGCTACTGGAAGACGCAGATCGGATCGAAGATCGGCGACGTGATTCCAGCGTTCGGGCATCGGCCCCATAAAGATCCGGCGGTAAGCGCGCAACATGTAAACCGCAGAAATCACGACGCCCCACAGCGCGAGGGTGGTCGCGATCTGAAAGATGTGGAAACGCTGCATTTCCCAGCCGTTTTGAAACGCGCCGAAGAAAATCATGATTTCCGCGGCGAAGTTGGCAAAACCGGGAAGGCCGATGGCAGCGAACGCGCCGATACCGAATGCCAGCCCCGCAAACGGCATGGTTTTGGCGAGGCCGCCCAGCTCGTCAAATACGAGCGTGCCGGTGCGTTTGCGGATCTCCCCCGCCACCGCAAAAAGCAGCGCAATGGAGAGTCCATGCGCCAGCATCAAGCCGGCGGCGCCGGTTGTTCCGAGAATATTGGCGCTGGCGATTCCGAGGAAAATGTACCCCATGTGCATCACGCTCGAATAGCCAAGCATCCAATCGAGCCGCTTCTGCGCGATCGTGACGAGGCCGATGTAGATGATATTGCAGAGCAACAGGACGAGCAGCAGGCCGGTCCAGTGCCGCGCTCCCTCTGGCAACAACGGAATGGCCAGGCGCAAGAAACCGTAAAGGCCGAATTTTTTTAGCACTCCGGCATGCAGCATCGCGGCCGGCGCGGGGGCCGATGCGTAGGCTTCCGGCGCCCAGGTGTGAAAGGGAAAGAGTGAGACCAGAATTCCGAATCCGATCAACAGAAGCAGGTAGATATTGTGCTGCGCCTCGGGTGCGATCTGATGCGCTGCGGTCGCAGCTTGCAGAGCGCGAATATCGAAACTGCGCGAAGCAGCCGGCACGCTTTCGTAAAGCAAGATCAGTCCGATAAGGAGAATGAAACTGCCCAGCGCAAGATAGATCGTGATTTTCCAGGCCGCCGCGACGCGATTGCCGGTCCCCCAGATTCCAATGAGCAGAAAAGTTGGAATGAGCGCCAGCTCGTGAAAGGCATAGAAGAAAAACAGGTCGAGCGAAGCAAACGCACCGAGCGCACCGCCGGATATGAACAGCAGACAGGCGTAAAACGCCGGTTCGTATTTGTCGATCTTCCCGGCGAACCAGATGCTCGCCAGAGTCACAATCGCCGCGAGCAGGACCAGCATGAGGCTGAGGCCGTCGAGACCGGTCGCAAAATGGATCCGCCAGTCCGAAGACATCGTGAAGGAATTGACGAACTGAAAGCCGGACTGCAACCAGTCGTACTGGCTGTACACTAAAAGCGTCAGGAGAAATGTAGCGCCTGCCGCGAGCAATGCGGTCAACCGCGCAGGCGCCCCGGCGATGATCAAAATTGCCGCAACAATCGGGCAGAAAATAATTAAAAGAAGCATCAGTGGAAAACGGCGAAGTAGATGAGAACGACAATCCCGAGCCCGAACAGAAACGCGTAGGCCTGCAGGTTGCCCACTTGGATTAAGCGAAGGATGGCGCCGAATCCCCAGGTGCCGCGACTCGCCCCACCCACCGCGCCGGCATCGATCACCCAGCGATCAAAGAATGCCGCGAAGCGCGAAAGGTTTTCCTGGGTCGCGTCGATCAGCCAATTGTAGAAATCGTCGATATAGAAGCGGCGTCGAAAAAGCTCGATCCTGATTGGGTCGCTGCTCCGGTTTGGATAAAGCCATATCACCAACAGGACCCCGAGCAGCATGGCGCCGATGGCGAGCACCGGAACGATAAGAACCGCCTGCTTCTCATGCGGGACGACCAGAAATTTCTGCGCGAAAAATGGAGCGCCGCCGACAAGCGCGAGCAGCGCGAGGACAAGCAGCGGGCCGGTCATAACGAGGGGAGACTCGTGGCCCGCCCGGGCGGCGGGGGTTCGCGGTTTGCCAAAGAAAACGACGACAAGAAGGCGCAGGACATAGAATGCGGTCAGGAACGCCGTCAGCAGCGCAATGGCAAAGATGGCGCTGTTGCGATCGTAGGCCACGGCAAGAATGGCGTCCTTGCTAAAAAAGCCGCTGAATGGCGGGCAACCGATCAAGGCCAGGGCCCCCACGGAAAATGTGAGAAATGTGACCGGAAGATATTTCGCCAGGCCGCCCATTTTCCAGATGTCCTGTTCGTGATGCAGCATGACGATGACGGAACCCGCGCCGAGGAAGAGAAGCGCCTTAAAAAACGCATGAGTGAAGAGATGAAACATGGCCGCTTCGTTTGAAGCGAGTCCAATGGCCATCACCATGTAACCGAGCTGCGAGATGGTGGAATAGGCGAGGATGCGTTTAATGTCGTCTTGTTGTGTCGCCATTAAGGCCGCGAGCACTGCTGTGATCGTTCCAATCCAGGCAATCACGTCGAGCGCGGATTGGGCCGCTTGAATGATGAAGCCGACCCGCACGAGCATATAAACGCCGGCGGCGACCATCGTCGCAGCGTGGATCAAAGCCGAAACCGGCGTTGGGCCTTCCATCGCATCCGGCAGCCAGACGTGCAGCGGAAACTGCGCGGATTTCGCGGCCGCCCCGCAGAATATCAGAAGCGCCGCTGCGGTCAGATAACCCGGATTGCTCGTGACCCGTGACAACTGCGGCACGATGTCGTCGAAGACAATAGTGCCGGTGGACATCCAGACCATGAGAATTCCGAGCATGAATCCGAAATCGCCGACCCGGTTTGTGAGAAAAGCCTTCTTCGCCGCTTCGGCCGCCGCGTCACGGTCGAACCAATGACCGATAAGCACGTAGGAAGTGAATCCGACAAGCTCCCAGAAAATGAACAACATGACGAAGTTGTTTGAGAGCACGATTCCGAGCATGGCGAACATGAAGAGGGAGAGGCCGGCGAAATAGCGCGATTTGCCAGGGTCGTCCCGCATGTAGCCGAGCGAATAAATGTGAATGAGCGAGCCAACCCCCGAGACCACGAGGAGCATGGTCCTGCTCAGTTGATCCAAAACGAAACCGAACGGAACGGTGAAAACCCCGCGCGCATCGATCCAATTATGCTCCGGCGCGGAAAGGTCCAGTCGTCCGAAGATCAGACAACTGCAGACAAAGCTTCCGAGAACCGCGCCGACTGAAATGTAACTGCTCAATGTTTTTGCCCGACCGGTCAAAACGGTGATGATGCCCGCGGAAAAAAGCGGCAAAAGCAGCGCATACCAGGGAAGCAGGGTGTTGGTGGTAAAGTTCAAGGTTTTAGAATTCGTCCGCTAAACACGCTAAAAGACGCCAAAATTCAGAGATAAATCGGTTCATCGGATTCGACGTTCCGGTGCGTTTTTGCGATCCGCTCATATTGCAGCTTTGGATAATGGCCAAAGTTGAGAAGCAAGCCGAGGTCGAAGCTTCCAGCCTTGAGATAGTTCAAAACCTGCGCGCGGTGCTCGTCTTTTATTTCCGCAACGGCTTTTAACTCGACTACGACTTTTCCAAAGCAAACGAAATCGGGAAAGTAACTTTGAGTGAGGACCTGGCCGCGATACTCAAGAGATAAGCCGGGTTGTCCAATTGCCGGAATGTGGCGATGCGCGAATTCAATACCGAGACATTCTTGATAAATTGGCTCGTGAAAGCCGCATCCTTTGTCTTTGTAAACTTCAAAGCACGCGCCAAGAATCGCATAGCATTCATCCTTTAAGATTAAATCCGGTGCCATTTTTTTTGGCGTCATTTGGCGTGTTTGGCGGATAGTCAAAATTTCAGTGAGTTAATGTCTTCGACGTGTGTGGTTTGGCGGATGCGATAGAGGGCTACGATGATGGCCAGGCCGACGGCCACTTCCGCGGCTGCAACGGTGATGATGAAAAAGACAAAGACCTGGATGTTGTAAGCGGGCATGCCCGCGGCATCGACATGAAACCTGGAAAAGGCGACCAGCGACAGATTGGCCGCATTCAACATTAGCTCCAGCGACATGAAAATAATGATGAGATTGCGCCGGAGCATGACGCCTGCAAAGCCGATCGCGAAAAGCGCGCCACTGACAATGAGATAATCGCCGAGCGTGATCATTCTATTTTTCTTTGCCCACGAAACACGCGAAAGGACGCGAAAGGACGCGAAAGATTCGGAGAGAATCGGACGGCTTTGCAAATCGGCCGCATCTCTTTTCTCTTTCGTGTCATTTCGTGTGTTCCGTGGGTTGAAATCATCGAAGCTCGCGCCTGCTTAGGACAACGACGCCAATTGTGGCGACCAAAACGACCACGCCGATGATCTGGAACGGCAGGGTATAATGCGTGAAGAGCAAAATGCCGATCTGATGGACGTCGTCGGTCGTCGGTTTGGCCAATGGAGGCATCGATCGGTGCGCGGCCTTGAAATTACCGATCACGTAAAGAATCTGGACGAAAAAAGCGAGGGCGACGGCCACTCCGCCGGCTGAAGCAACCCAGTTGATCTTGCGCAGTTCTTCCGCCCGCAAATCGAGCAACATGATGATGAACAAGAACAGGACCATGATGGCTCCGGCATAAACGAGCACCTGAATGATTCCGATGAAATAAGCGTCAAGCGACATGAAAAGGACAGCCAGACACAGAAATGAAACCACCAGGCTGAGTGCGCTCGCCACCGGATTGCGGTTGATGACGACCGCCGCGCCGAACACCAGCATCATCAAAGCAAAAATCCAGAATAGAAAAGCAGGCATTTTATTAGGCCACCGATGAACACAGATGAAACACGGATACGGAATTGAGATCAAAAAAATCTGCGATCATCTGTGTCAATCTGTGGCTTTACTTTTTTTCGTTCCATTTGAGCACGACGCCGTGCATGACGCCGCCCATCTCCAGCAATTTGTCCTTGTGATGCATCATCTCTTCACGGGTGAATCCGGTGATGGCGTAGTCTTTTCGTAGAAAAATTGCCTGTTCGGGGCAGACCTCCTCGCACATTCCGCAATAAATGCAGCGGACCATGTCAATGTCGAATTCCTCGGGATGCTTCTCGACTTTGGCGAACCGGTTGGTTGAGGGAATTTCGCCGGGAATGATTTTGATGGCGCGTGGCGGACAAATGAATTCGCAAAGCTGGCAGGCGACGCAACGGACGCGGCCAGCGGCATCGCGCACGAGAGCAGGGGCGCCCCGATAATAATCGGGCAGGTTGGCGTCCCATTTCTCTTCCGGGTACTGCATCGTCACTTTCGTGCGACCAAGAATCATGTTCTTGAAGTGCTTGATGGTAATGAACATGCCCGCAACGATCGCGGGCAGGTACATGCGCTCGCGCCAGTTCAATTTCGGACGTGGAACAGTGATCGCCATTTTGCTTTAACTCCTGCTCTTGCTCCTGATCGTGATCATGATCGATCCGCCTCGATCAAGAGCATGATCACGATCACGATTAAGAATAGGCGCCGCGATCATTGTGGAAAATAAGCGATGACGATGGCGGTGATAAAAATGTTAACGAGCGCGATTTCAAAGAAGAAGAGCCAGCCCAAACGCATCAACTGATCGTAGCGAAAGCGGGGCAGCGTCCAGCGTACCCACATGAATATAAAAATCAGGGCCGCAACCTTTGTGAAAAAAACCGCGATATTGATAAGTCCGAAAATCCAGCCATGCGAGCCGTCGGGAATTCCCGGAAAATGCCAACCCCCCAGGAAAAGCGTAACAATAACGGCCGAACCGGTGATCAGGGCCGCGTATTCGCCGAGAAAAAAAAGAGCGAATTTCATCGAGGAATACTCGGTGTGGTAACCGCCGGCCAATTCTTGCTCGGCCTCCGGCAAATCAAAAGGCAGCCGGTTCGTCTCGGCGAACATCGCAATCATGAAGACGAGAAATGAAATGGCCATGGGAATGGCCAGGAGCCATTTGCCGAGATTGGACCAGTCGCCGACGAACGGCACGATCATCCACCCGTGCTCGATTTGATAGCGGACCACGCTGGTCAGGCGCAAATTTCCGACGACGAGAAAAACCGGGATAACTGCAAGCGCAAGCGAAAGCTCGTAGGAAATCATCTGCGAACTGGAACGAATGCCGCCGAGGAAAGGGTATTTGGAATTTGACGCCCAGCCGGCCAGGACGATGCCGTAAACGCCTAACGAAGCGATGGCGAACACAAAAAGAATGCCGACATTGACGTCGGCGATGACCATTGGTACGCCAAAAAGCGTGCTGCCGAATGGGACCACGGCGATGGTGGTCATCGCGGGGATCATGACGAGGCACGGTGCAAGCCAGTAATAAAAAGTGTTCACGCTCGCGGGCGTGAAATCTTCCTTGAGGAGAAACTTCGCAGCATCTGCGATCGGCTGGAATAACCCGGCTGGTCCCACCCGGTTCGGCCCGAGACGGTCCTGAATCAGCGCGCTCACGCGTCGCTCCGCATAAACGGCGTAGGAAACCATCGGCAGAATCACAACGAAAATGATGCCGATGATTTTCAGGAGCGACGTTGCGATGAAAAAGATCATGTCGGTTGCGCGGCTAACGTCCTGGTGGTCTTTTGGCTTCCGCCCTTTCGATTTCGTGCATTTCCGGATCGACAGGCGGAGGCGGCGACTTACTGGCCCGGATCACTTGCACACCGCGGTCGCCGATTTTGCTCAAGCTCAATCCCGCGAACTCCGGAATGGCTTCGCTCATTTGCCGAAAAACGTCCTCGATAGAATAGATTCCATCACTCCCCGTGAGCGCTTGCAGCAGGTCGCGCAAAATTTCCCAATCGTCGCGCGCGTTCCCGGGCCCGCGGACCGCGCGATTCAAGCGTTGCACCCGTCCGTCGCCGTTGATCATGGAGCCGCGCTTTTCGGCGAAGCCAAACGAAGGAAGCACCGCAGTCGCTTTCTCGGTCGCATCGTTCGACAAAATGTCCATAACGACGAACGCCGGCAGTCGTGTCAATTGCTCCTCCGAAATTCCGAATGAAGTTGGATTTTCACCCAGGACGACCAACGCCTTCACTTCTCCCGACCGGATTGCCTGCACAATGCCCGGCAATTTTTCACCCGGATTGGCATTCAACGCCAGGACCAGGCGCGCGCCGTTTGCGTTGGGATTACGGTCTTCGCTCAGCAAAATGTCATCGAACGGCCCGTGCCGGGGCACGATGTCCATCCATTGAACGCCGAGCGTTTTTGCGATCTGTGAAGTCAACCAAAGCTCTTCATTCGTCATTCTTCCGGATGCCACGACGGCGATTTCCCAGCCGGAAAAGTGTCGCAATTGCAGAGCCACGTTTGTAATCGCCGTCTTCCAATCTGCGGGAACCAGTTTGCCGTCTGAAAAAATGCGCGGCTCGAGCAATCGGCGCTCCGATTCGAGATAAGCGAAATTGAGCCGGCCGTAATCGCACATCCAGCACGAGTTAACGTCGTCGTTTTCGCGCGGGGTCTGGCGGTAGATCACGTCCTCGCGGGAGCCGATGATGGTGTTGCAACCGGTCGCGCAACTGGTGCAGATGCTTTTGGTTTCCTTCAAAAACCAAACGCGCATCTTGAAACGAAAATCGGTCGAGGTCAGCGCACCGACCGGACAAATGTCGACGGTATTGAGCGAGTAGTTGTTTTCCAACCGCTTTCCGGGGTGCGCGGTAAGGACCGTGTGACTGCCGCGATCGACAAAGCCGAGCACGTCGTCATGGGCGATTTCCTGGGAAAAACGAATGCAGCGCGAGCAAAGAATGCAACGCTCGTCGTCAAGCGTGACACGCGGTCCCAGCTCCACGTTTTTCGGCTTCTTAACCTTGTTATCGAGAAAACGGGAGGCGGCCGCGCCGTACTCGACGCTGAATTCCTGCAGCTCGCATTCACCGGCCTGATCGCAAATCGGGCAATCGAGAGGGTGATTGATCAGCAGGAACTCCATCACGCCGCGCCGGCACTCCTGGGCCAGCGGCGAATTGGTGCGAACGCCCATTCCTTCGGCGACGTCCTGCGCGCAGCAAATCTGGGGACGCGCCATCCAGTTGATCACCGGTTTGCCATCGGGGCCGAGCTCCGGTTTGCGGTCGGGGCCCATTTTCGGCATGCCCATTTCGATCAAGCACATCCGGCAATTGCCCGGGGAGCTCAGTTCCTTGTGATAACAATATCGCGGGACATAACTGCCGGCCTCCGCGCACGCTTCGATCACTCGCGTGCCCTTGGGAAATTGATGCCACACGCCATCAATCTGGACGTTGAACATTGGCCCTGGAGGCTCCCCGGCGGCGCTCATTGTTTGGTCTTACTCTTTCTCTTGCTCATGCTCTTGATCGCGCTCGTAACCGAATTCAAAGTCCGACTCCTCGCGTGCCATTGCCGTTCTCGAATCAAAGCTGTAGCCGAGTCGTTTCAGCAACCCCATAAGCATATTTACGATTTGTACCAGCTGCTCTTTCGCTGCTGCAACGTGAGCCTCTGTCGTTAGTTTGCGCGAAACCAAAACGTCCAGACTCGCTGCTGATTCCAGTGCCGATCCGCGTGCAATATCAAAAAAGCGCGCGCGATCTCTCGTAGAAAACTTTCCGTTTCCTTCGGCGATATTCAGCGGAACACTTGTTGCAGCGCGATCAAGCTGATCTTTTGCCGCAGCCTTTGCATCGATCGAGGAAAGGAATTCGCCGACCCACCCATTAAAGGCGAGTGATACTTGATAGACATTCAATTTTTCGTGGTCGAAGTAAGCTTTCATTTTCAGATTGAGCATGAGCAAGAGCATGAGAAAGAGTAGGAATAAGGGTCTAAATCGTTCCTGCCGCTCCGGCTCTTTCCCAGCCGGGATCGTGGGCCAGTGGTGCGGTGGGGATTTGTTTTTCCTTGATCAGTTCTTCCGGCGTGTATTCGGGCGGTAACGGTGGCGGTACCGGTTTTGTGGCGTGCGCGGCGAATTCCTCAGGAAATTTTTCGACAAAACTTTGGGTCGGCCAGGCGCAAGCTTCGCCGAACGCGCAAATGGTGCGTCCGGCGATGTTGTCGCCGATTGTTTTCAATGTTTTTGGATCCTCGACTACGCCACCGCCGCGCAGCATGCGTTCGGTGATTTTTTTCATCCAAAGCGATCCTTCGCGGCACGGAGTGCATTGTCCGCACGACTCGTGCGCGTAAAATTCATTGATATTGTTCAGCACCCAAACGACATCGCGCGAATCGTCGAGTACGATCACTCCACCCGATCCCGCCATCGAGCCGGCCGCCGCCAGCGAATCGAAATCCATGGGAATTTCATCGAGCGACATCTCTTGCTCGGCGGTCGATCCGTCAGGTTGCTTTTGTTTGATCTTAAATCTTTCGTCCGCGCGCAAAACCTTGGCCGAACTGCCGCCTGGAATTACCGCCTTGAGCGTGCGACCCGGTCTCAAGCCGCCGGCCATGTCGTAAATGAGCTGTCCCATGGTCACCGCGCCGAGCTCGATTTCGAAATAACCGGGGCGCTGGACGTCGCCGCTGACGCAGACGATGCGTGTACCGGTGTTGTTAGGCCGGCCTAGTTGCGCGTATTTTGCGCCACCCATCGCGATGATGTGCTTCACGGCGCAAAGCGTTTCCACGTTGTTCACGATTGTGGGACACATGTAGAGGCCAAGAACGGCCGGGAAATAGGGCGGCTTGATCCGGGGATAACCGCGCTTCCCTTCGAGCGACTCGATCAGGCCTGTTTCTTCGCCGGAAATGTAAGTCCCCGCTCCGCGATGAATGTAAACCTCGAGATCGAATCCCGTGCCAAGAATGTTGCGACCGAGAAAATTGTGTTCGCGCGCCTCTTCGATGGCGCGTTCGAGGATTTTCGCGCCGTGAGGAAATTCTCCTCGTATAAATATGTACGCCGTTCTCGCGTTCACAGCGAAGCAGGAAATTATCATGCCTTCGAGCAGCTGATGTGGATCTTCGTGAAGGATGTAACGGTCTTTAAACGTGCCCGGCTCGGATTCGTCGGCGTTGGCAATCAGGTAGATCGGTTTCTTTTCCTCCGGTTTGATGAAACTCCATTTTACTCCGCACGGGAACCCGGCGCCGCCGCGGCCGCGCAATCCGGAGGTTTTGACTTCGTTTACAATGTGCTCGCGCGACATGGTGAGCGCTTTGCGCAAGTCCTCGTAGCCGCCGTCGCTCAGGTAGCTGTCGATATCGGTGTTCCAATCGGAACGCCCGATGTTTTTGAAAATGAGGCGGTGCTCGAGTGGATGTGGAGGATTGCGGTAGGGCTTCTCCGGCGGTTGCGATAAGATCGATTCCGCATTTTCCGGCTGCACCCTTTCATGCAATTCGTCGTTTACCATGCAGACTGGCGCGGTGCCGCAGCTGGCCAGGCATTCGACGAACTCGATGCTGTAATTTCCGTCCGGACTCACAGAAATGGGGTTGTGCATTCCATTGGAGCCGTTCTCGCGATTGGATTTGCGTTGGATCCCGGTTGCGGCGCGCAAGCTCTCCATCAGCTGATAACCGCCGGCCATGGCGCAGCTGAGCGTCCGGCAAACGCGGATGTGCGTTTTGCCCGCGCGCTGATGGCGAAACATGGGATAAAACGAGACCAGCTCGAGAATGTTAATTGGCTGCAGCCCGAGCTTCGCCGCGATCCAGGTTATCGCCTCATCATCGATCAGACCGAAGTGCTCCTGCCATAGATGCAGCAGGGGCATGGCCGCGCTGCGTTTGTGATCGGCCGGGTAACGCCCGATGGCCTCGTCCATTTTCCGCTCTAACTCGGCGGGAACATTTGTGCTCGTCGAGTCCACGGAAAGGAAAATTAGTCCGACAAAGTGCTCTGCTTCTCCGTGACCTTGTCGTCTTTAAAAACGATCGTCACCGTATCATTGTCCTGGCGGTAAACGTAGGTCGTCTTTTTCATGACAATAAAGTCCTTGTTGTCGATCGTTGTCGGCGGCCCCAAGATCGATTCGACCTGCTTTTTCGACATTCCCTCCGCTACTTCGTCCACGTTCGCCTTGCTGAGTCGCCTGCCGGCGCAGGAGACCGCGAGCACGACCAGAAGCAGGAGAACGAATCGCGAGATGGTTCGCAAAATCGGCATGTTCATCTGTCGCATTCGCCCATGACAAAGTCCAGACTTCCGAGCACGGCCGTTACGTCGCTTACCATGCAACCCGGCAGGATTTCCGGCAAGATGCTCAGGTTCACAAACGACGGCGAGCGAATCTTCAACCGGTACGGAACGCCTCCGCCTTTGCTGTTGATGTAAAAGCCGAGCTCGCCTTTTGGATTCTCCGCCGCGAAATAGACTTCACCGGGCGGCGCGTCGAGGCCTTCCGTCACAACGATGAAATGATGGATGAGCTCCTCCATCTTCGTCATCACCCGCGATTTTGGCGGCGTCATGTTTTTCCAGTCCGTCAAATTAATCGGGCCGCCTGGCAATTTGTCGATCGCCTGCCGCAAAATTCGAACGCTCTGCCGCATTTCTTCCATGCGCACCAGGTAGCGATCATAACAATCGCCCGCGCTGCCGATGACGACGTCGAAGTCGTAACGGTCGTAATCGAGGTACGGATGTTTACGCCGCAAATCGTGCTCGACGCCGCTTCCGCGCAGGTTCGGCCCGGAAAGCGCGTAGGCAATCGCGCGGTCTTTCGAAATTATCCCCACGTCTTTTGTGCGATCGACGAAAATGCGGTTCCGGCTCAGCAGTTTGTCGCATTCGTCGAGGCTTGGCTCAAAATCGTCCAGGAACTTTTGCAGTTGCGGAATAAACCGTTCCGGCAGATCGCGGATCTGCCCGCCGACCCGCGTGTAGGAGGTGGTAAAGCGCGCTCCGGTTAGCAGCTCGAACAGGTTGTAGAGCTTTTCGCGTTCGGTGAACGTGTAAAGAAATACTGTCATGGCGCCGAGATCGAGCGCCATGGCGCCGACCCCGATCAGGTGCGACGAGATCCGCGATGTTTCGCAGCAGATGGTGCGGATGGTCTTGCCGCGCGGCGGAATCTCCCAGCCCATGAGTTTTTCCACAGCAAGCGCGTAGGCGACATTGTTTGAAAGCGGTGCGAGATAATCGAGCCGGTCGGTGTACGGCACGAACTGGTTGTACTGCATGTTTTCAGCGATCTTCTCGTCGCCGCGATGCAAAAACCCGACGTCGGGTGTCGCCTTGGTGATGGTTTCGCCATCGAGTTCGAGCACCAGCCGCAAAACACCATGCGTCGCGGGATGGGACGGGCCCATGTTCAAGACCATCTTCTCGCCGATATCGTCGTCGGCGTGACGCAGCTTCGCATCGGCCGCAACCACTCGCGTCACCGGATCAGGCGATTCAATTTCACGCACCGTGAAAGCCATAGGAAGGTTAAATGCTAAAAGGGTTACAACGTTAAAACGAAACTGGCGATTGCTTTTACGCTGGCGAGTCAACCACCGCGTGCAAGCAAATTTCGATTTTACCGGGTAGCGTACGCGTCGGCGCTTTTCTGATCTCTGGGGAACATGGGCTGGCAGCCTGTGCTCCCCGGAAACACGATCCTGCTCGCGCTGGTAAAAGAACGCGATTAATTAATCGGCATGCAAAAGAAGATCGGTCTGCTCTTTGCCGGGCAAGGTGCGCAAGTTGTCGGGATGGGAAAGGAGTTGGCGGAAGAGTTTCCTGTCGCCGCGGAATTGTTCAGGCAGGCGGATGAAATTCTCGGCCGGAAGCTGAGCGAGATCGCATGGAATGGGCCGATTGAGGAGCTAACCAAGACCTCGAACTGTCAGCCGGCATTGTTCGTACACGGCCTTGCTGGTCTTGCGGTCTTGCGCGAGCTGGCGGGTGAATTCCCTATTGCCGGCGGGGCGGGCCTGTCGTTGGGCGAAATGACGGCGCATGCCGCGGCTGGAACGTTTGATTTTGCAAACGGACTGACGCTTGTGCAAAAGCGCGGCCAATTCATGGATGAAGCCTGCGAGAAAACTTCGGGAGCCATGGCTGCGATGATCGGGGCTGATGAAAGCGCCGTACGGGCGCTGGCCGCGGATGCGGACGTCGATGTGGCAAACATCAACGCACCGGGACAGATCGTGATTTCAGGGGAACGGGCAAAAGTGGAGATTGCTGTCGGTCTCGCCAGGGAACACGGGATTCGACGCGCGACTTTATTGAATGTGGCGGGCGCTTATCATTCGCGTTTGATGGAGAGCGCGTACGGAAAATTGGGCGAAGCACTTCGCGAAGTGCCGTTGCAGACCCCGCGATTCCCAGTTGTCAGCAATGTCACCGGCCGCGAAGTAAAAACGCCCGAGGAAATCCGGAGAACGTTGCAAGATCAAGTGACAGGCACGGTGCGTTGGACTGATTGCATGGAGCGATTGATCGCTCTCGGTTGCGACTTCTTCGTCGAGCTCGGGCCTGGTGGCGTGCTGGGTAGCTTATTGAAACGCATTCGAAAAGATGCCGATATTGCCTCGGTGAGCGACCCCGGGTCGGTCCGCGACTGTATCGAACGGATTTAGCATGCTACGAAATCCGACAGGTAATTCAGGTTGGTGACCGGGAGGTCCCGTTTTCCTTGTGCGAGTGGCGCCTCTCACGACCCAGGTTTCAGATCCGGAATCTTCTGCTGCATTCTGGCGTTGCTCGCCGCTCTTGCGACGTGGCCGCGATTACTTCGGCGTGCCGGGGTCGTTGGAGTTCGTCCTCGCGATGACGCTCCTCCTGTTCCTGATCGCGATAAAGATTCTGAACCTTTTTCATCAACGCTTCGACAGCGATGAACCGCAGCATCTTCACGTCATTTGGGGCTGGACGCAGGGACTCGTCCAATACCGGGACACCTTCGATAACCATATGCCGCTGTTTCAGATCATGCTGGCCCCGATCGTTGGATTGATTGGTGAACGGGCGACGATTCTCTACTGGGCGCGGTTCCTCGTCTTTCCGATGTATCTCGTCGCGGCCTGGTGCACTTACCAGATTGGGACTGTGCTTTTTTCCCGGCGCGTGGGCCTTTGGTCGTTTATCGCGGTGGGCTGCTATCCAGCTTATTACTCCGTTACGTCGGAGTTTCGTACCGATAATCTCTGGGCACCTCTCTGGTTGCTGTGTGTGCTGGTCCTGATCCGTGGCGCAATGAACGTGCGCCGCGCACTCGTCGCGGGTCTTCTTCTGGGGTTGTGCTTCGGCGTTTCCATGAAATCGACAGTTTTCCTGCTGGCATTGCTTGTGAGCGTTCCTTTGGCACTTATTTTGGTCGGCCCCAGGAGATTGAATGTGTCCGGAAGTTATCTTGCCCGGTGCGCCGCGGTGTTTCTTGCCGCGACTGTTCTGATTCCCGCGGTGATTGCCGCCTTCTTCGCGCTCAAAGGAGTTTGGCGCGATTTTTGGTACGGCGTTTTTGGACACCAGCTGACCTCGAGTCTTTACGAGAAGAAACAGATCGTGTTTTTGATCCTCTCCCTGGTTCTGTTCCCCGCGGTTGCTTATGCAGCGCGCCGGGTGGCCATGGCCACCTCGGATCCTCATCTCGCTTTTCGTCGCGGGTTTATCTTACTGGTCGCTTCTTCTTATTTTCTGATTCTAAGAGGCTTCTGGCCCGTACTCTCCCATGACGACTATCCGCCACTCCATCCGCTGGTCTTTGTCCTGTTGGTCGGTTCTTTGTTTGCCTTTTCCGACAAGCTGCTCCGCTCCGGTTGGCGCGTCGGGAGAATGTTTCGGTCAGTGCCGGCGGCCGGATTCATCGTAGTCGCGGAGTTGCTGCTCCTGATAGGGATGCGGCCGTTCTGGGTCGACAAAACCCGGGATGAAATCAATCTGGTTCGCGACGTCCTCGTGTTGACGACACCTCGCGATTACGTTTTCGATTGCAAAGGAGAAACAATTTTCCGCCAGCGATGTTTTCGTCCCGTTCTGGAAACGATCACCATAAAGCGCATCCAGCACGGACTCATGCCGGATACCATTGCGCAGGATTGCATCAGAACCGGCACCTGCGTGGCTGCGATACTGAAGACAGAGACCTACAGATTACCGACTGGTGCGCTCCAATTCATAAAGCGAAATTATTTACCTGTGGCGGATAACCTGCGCGTCGCCGGTATGGTACTGACACCATCAACGAATAATCCGCGCCGGTGCGATTTCGAGGTGGTCATTCCTGCCAGCTACGAGATCATTTCCCAGGGCCAGGCTGTGTCGGGAACGCTGGATGGCTCTCCATACAACGGCGCACGATTTCTGCCCGCGGGTCCGCACATGCTTGAGACAAACATGGGAGCGAACGATCTCGTTCTCTTATGGGCGCAGGCAGTCGATCGGCACTTCACGTCATTTTACCGTCATACTTTGTCTGACAGGTAATTGTGTTGCCGCCCGTCCTTGTTTCCATCTATTAACGGGAGTTGCGGCGTATAAAACTTACGATGTTTCAATCAACCTCGAGATTACTGCTGGTTGCGCCGCACCCGGATGACGAAGCGCTTGCTTGCAGCGTCGTTTTGCAACAGGCGGTTCGGGCCGGAGCTGCTGTGTGCGTGGTTTATGCCACGGACGGAGACGACAATCCCTGGCCACAGCGGGTTTTGGAACGCAAGTGGCGATTGAATTCAGTTGACCGCAGGCGATGGGGAAGGCTGCGGCGTGCAGAGGCGCTCGCGGCGCTGCGCGTCCTCGGCGTGGATCCATCAACGACTTGCTTTCTCGGCCTGCCGGACCAAAAACTGACAGCTTTGCTGGTGCGAGATTGCGAATCGGTTCTTCAGAGGCTTTCGGAAATCATCGGCGAATTTGGTCCCACCCATCTTCTCGTTCCTTCGATTTCCGATACGCATCCCGATCACAGCGCCTTGGCGGTGATGCTTCGGCTGGTTTTGGGCGAGCTCTTTTCAGACGAAGCGGTCATGTCCATATGGAGCTATGCCGTGCACGGCACAAGTTCCGCGTTCCTCGATCGCGCGCATGCGGTTCGACAATCAGACGTTGAAACAGCGACCAAGATTCGGGCGATTCGTTGTCATAAAACCCAGATCAAGTTATCGAACAAACGCTTCCTTGGTTATGCCGCGCGGCCTGAGCGCCTGGTGAAGTTAGGCAGATTGGAAGCGATCGTGTCCGATGGTTGCATTCGCTCACTCTCCAGGCAATCGCACATTCTTCGCCTGACCCTTCGGCTTTCCGTGAAGCCGACTGCGACGGAGCCGGAGCTTCTTGTTCTGGGCCACGATGAAAGCGGCGCGTTGCGTTGTGCCACGCTGCAACTGCCCGCGCGGCCTTCGCGTGTTGAAATGCGGGATTGCATTACTGGAACGCGGCTCGGGATTGCGCGATATCGCGGAAACGCGTTCGCCGCCGAACTCTCAATTCCTGTCGAAATCTTTTCACCTGCTCGCGAGCTTTTCGTTAAACTCAAGCGACGCGCTTGGTTCTTTGACGAGGCCGGTTGGCTGGAAGTTCCGGCGGCTCGCGTCGAACGGGTCGCCACGCCGAGACGCGGTCTGGTCGAAGAAAGCCCGCTGGTTCTTCGTTAGGCTGTAGCCGTTCGCTCTGCGAAGCGTTGCGCCAATGTATTTGGGCAGCCGCCAGTGTAGTGTTGTGTTGCGGCGAGGCGATGCCTGCAATATCGACAACCGCATTCGGACGTTTTAACTTCTGCGCGTGAATCTTTCCCAACGTATTGATGAAGACCTGAAGGAGGCGATGCGTGCGAAAAACGCGATCAAACTCGGCGTTCTCCGCATGCTCAAATCGGCGCTCAAATATGCGGCGATCGAAAAATCGGGCAGCGAAGCCGATCTGAACGACGCCGAAGCCACGCAAGTCCTCCGCAAACAGGCGAAGCAACGCCAGGATTCGATCGAAAGCTTCGAGAAAGGCGGTCGCGCCGAACTGGCGGCAAAGGAAAAGGAAGAACTCTCGATCTTGCAGTCGTATTTGCCGCAGGCGATGAGCGCGGAAGAGCTCGCGAAGGTTGTCCGCGAAACCATTGCCGAAACCAGCGCTACTTCAAAAGCGCAAATGGGTGCGGTCATGAAAGCATTGCAGACAAAAGTTGCCGGCCGCGCCGATGGCAAGACGCTGAGCGCGGAAGTACAGAAACAGCTGCAATGAAGCAAAGGCCGAACGCCCAACGCCGAACGCCCAACGCCCAACTCAGACGATCCGGGTTCGAAATTGGACGTTGGACGTTGGACGTTCGGCGTTTGCTTTGTTCCCCATGCTAACTGCCATCCTCGTCGCCGCAGGCAGCAGTCGCCGCATGGGTTTCGACAAGCTCTTTTCTGTCATCGCCGGCAAGCCGGTAATCGCGCATACCATTGAGGCCTTCGAACGCACTCAGTCTGTAGGCGGTATCATCATCGTCGCGCGCGAAGATCGGCACGGCGAATTTGAGCAACTCGTGCGCGACCAGAAATGGCGAAAGATTGAAGCGCTGGTCGGCGGCGGCGAGCATCGTCATGATTCGGTACGCGCAGGCCTGAAACGACTGAACGCTGACGCGATGTATGTTGCTGTGCACGATGCCGCGCGTCCGCTGATTACGCCGGAACAAATCGAGCGCGTTTACGAGGCCAGCCGGAGTAGCGGCGCGGCGACACTTGCCGAGCCGGTAGCCGACACGCTCAAGCGCGCCGATGTAAATCTCGTGGTAAGCGGTTCGGTTGATCGACATCAGCTCTACGCGATGCAAACCCCGCAGATCTTCGAGCGCCAGTTACTCGAGAAGGCTTATCGCGCCGTCAGCGAGAAGAAGATTTCGGTTACCGATGAAGTCTCCGCGGTCGAGCTTCTGGATCACAAAATCGCCCTGGTCGTGAACGACGATTTCAATTTCAAGATCACCTACCCGCGCGACCTGGCATTGGCCGAATTTGTTCTTCGGCAAAGGACGGCCGGGGGATAAAATTCCGACGTGTCGGATCAAATCGACAAGCTGCTTCAACGCGCCGCCTCTGCCGGCCTCGCGGAATTAATGTCGATCTGGCGGTCGTGCGCTTCGGAGGAGGGATCGCGTTCTCCAGAGTTGTTTCGGCGCCTGGGCGAACGCGTTCTCGCGCAGGGGGAACCGTTGCTGGCTTACGACATTGTAAGCGCTGGATTGGCAATCTGGCCGAAAGATACGCGCTTGCGAGAACTACAAGGCCTGGCCCTGGCACGCAGTGGAGCGGCAGAACGCGCGCACGCTATTCTCGAAGATTTGCGCAGGGAAGGACACGCGACCGAAGAAACGCTCGGAATGCTGGGACGCACTTACAAGGATCTGGCCGCGGCGGCCGCGCCGGACCGCCGCCAGGAGTACTTGAAACGGGCCGCCGAAACTTATGGAGAGGCCTACCGAACGACCGGCGGTTATTGGACCGGAATCAACGCCGCGACGACGAATTTGCTCGTCGGCGAAACGACCCGCGCGCGCGAGCTCGCCGGAAAGGTGCGCGATCAATGTCTGCCAGGGGTTAAAGAGCCGGGCGGCGATTTATATTGGAAGCTCGCGGCCCTTGGTGAAGTGGCCCTGATCTGCCGCGATCTGACGGAGGCGGGAGAATGGTATTCGCGCGCGGCCGGGGAGGGGAAGAACCGGTTTGGCGATCTCAACTCCAGCCGGCGCAATGCGCGGCTGATTCTGGAACATTGGAACGAGGACCCGGGTTGGATCGACAAATATCTGCGGGTTCCGAGCGTGATCGTTTTTGCAGGGCACATGATCGATCGGCCCGACAGAAAAACGCCGCGATTTCCAAAAGAACGCGAAAGCGTTGTCGCGGAAGAGATCCAACGGAGGATCGAAAAGTTGAAACCGGGCTTTGGCTTTGCGTCAGCCGCGTGCGGCTCGGATCTTTTATTTCTCGAGGCGATGCTGGACCGCGGCGCCGAAATCTCGGTGGTGCTGCCCTACAGCGAGGAAGAATTTATTCGCGACAGCGTCGAGTTCATTCCTGATTCCAATTGGCGGGCGCGTTTCGATCGCGTTTTGACGCGAACCGCCCGCGTGGTCACGGCGTCGAATCAACGGCTTGATATCGGCGGCGTGTCCTACGAGTTCTGCAACCAAATGCTTTTGGGTCTTGCAACGATCCGCGCGCGTCAGCTCGATACGACGCTGGTGCCGATGGCGGTCTGGGACGGGATGTCCGGCGACGGTCCCGGCGGCACAGCGAGCGTGATCGAAACCTGGCAATCGTTGGGTTACGGTCCGGAGATTATCGGTCTTAAAAAAGTGGAGGGACGCGCGCCGTCGCGTCCCAAATCGAGGGCGCCGACAGCGCGGACGCCCTCCAAAGAATCTGGATTCCGCTCGCGCATCGTAGCGATCCTTTTTGCCGACGCGGTCGGCTTCAGCAAACTGAGCGAACCGGAGGTGCCGCGGTTTGTGCAGCATTTTCTCGGTGGAATCGCGGCGTTAACCGAAAAATTTCGCGAGAAGATCATCGCGAAAAATACCTGGGGTGACGGCCTCTATTTTGTGTTTTCCGACGTCGATTTCGCCGGCAAGTTCGCGCTCGAGCTGGCGGATTCGATCGTCGCGACAAGATGGGAAGAGAAGGGGTTGCGCGCCGGGTTGAATCTGCGGATCGCGCTCCATGCCGGGCCGGTTTACGAATTTGACGATCCGATCACCGGGAACCGGAGCTACAGCGGCACGCACGTAAGCCGGGCGGCGCGGATCGAGCCGATCACTCCGCCGGGTCAGGTTTACGCGAGCGAAGCCTTCGCGGCCCTGGCCGCAGCCGAACACATGCACGCTTTCACCTGCGATTACGTTGGTCAGACGCCAATGGCCAAAGGCTACGGATCTTTCCCCACCTACCACGTGCGACAAAGTCCTTGGCGTCGAACATCCGAACACGCTCAGGACCCGTTACAATCTGGCCCGCACGCTGGCAGGCAAAGGCGACTATGACGCTGCGGAAGCGGAATTTCGCGACGTTCTCGCGCTCGACGAAAAGGTACTCGGGCCCGAGCACCCGGACACATTGCGAACATGTTTAAGGTTTGCCGATTGCCTTGCCCGTGCCGGAAAAATCGAAGAGGCCAGCAGCTTTGCGTCGCGTGCGCTGGAAGGCATGCAAAAAGTCTTTCGCCCGGGACATCCCACCACGCGGGAAGCTGAAAAGCTCCACGAAGACTTGGAAGCGAAGCGAGCATCGGGTCGACATGCACGATCGGGCGAATGAGTTTGGCCAGGTGGATGTGTTCCGAACGCTTTCGGGGGCGTTACTGGTAATCTGGCTTCACCGCCTCATTTATCATCGAATTCGCCACGGAGCGAATCCGTCCGCAGACGGACAAGGGACTGCTCGATCCACCTGCAATCGAGCTCAAACCAGCATCGGATCGATCGGCACGAGGGGGCGGATGAGTTCGACCAGCGCGGGCACGTCTTTCGCCTTAAAAGCGCGGCCGCGTCTTTTTAACTTTGTGGTTTCCAACTCGCTGACCCGAACAATTTTTGCGTGCTTCCAAGTCCAGGCGTCGGGGTTGTAGGGGCCGACGCGGCGGGGATCGGTCCAGGTGTGGATCGATAACAGCCGATCGTTGACCGCCGCGGCGATGTGCATCGGGCCGCTATCGACGCTAATGACAAAACGCGCCACCCGGATTAGGCGGATCAATTGCAAAAGCGATGTCTGGTTTGTGAGCTCGACGCAGTTGTCAGCGACGTCCAGTTTGCGCTTCGATTGGCCGACGACAACGACCCGTGTCGGTGCGAAAGCGCGGCAGATCTCCTGGATCACTTTGTTCGACAGCGATTTGCCGTCGCCGCGCGCGAACGGATGTAACAGGATAAATGGGGGATACTCATCGAAACGGGGCAGGGCGTCGCCGGTTGGAAGCGGACACCGCAAAGCGTCGCCAATTTTCGCTCCCGCAAGTTCCGCGAGTTTGAGATAGCGTTCGACCGCGTGTTCGCGGCGATTGACTTTCGCGGTGCGACTGTAAAGGAGACGCGATCCTTCGCGAGCGTCGCTCATTCCGAAAACCTCCTTTGCGCCGCTGATTCTTGCGATCAATCCGCTGCGTAGAAGGCCTTGAAAATCGAGCGCAAGATCGGGACGGATCTCCCGTGTCTTTTTTATCCACGGCCACAGGCTGCGCGGCGCGCCGAGACCGCGGAATTCACCGCGCGGGAAAATGTGAATATGATCGACATCGGGATTTCCGCGCAGGAGCGGTATGAATTCGGGATTAATGACCCATGTAATTCTGGCGCGTGGGTGTGCATCGCGAACCGCCGCCACCGCGGGCAGGGTATGGACGATGTCGCCGAGGGAGCTCGGTTTGATGATGAGAATGGAGTTCACCGGAAAGTAGAAAGTAGAAGTTAGAAAGTAGAAAAGCGGAAGCCAGAAGCGGAAATCAAACCTTAAATCCGTTTTCCAATTTCTATTTTAGAATTTCTACTTTTGTCTCATCTTCCGATCGCAAGCCGCTCCGCGAGCAACGGTGGCAATCCCGCTTTGACGATTTTCTTTTGCGCCGTGGCCAGGTCGTATTTCACCCGCCGCTGTTCGACCACGTTGCTGTCGATGTGATAAATGCAATAGGCGGCGTGCCAGTCGCCATCGCGCGGCTGGCCGACGCTGCCGGTGTTGATAAAGTATTTCTTGCTCGGCTCGATCCGGAGCCGCTCGATCTTTATTCGCTTTACGCCGTCGTCCCGGACAAACGCCATCGGCACGTGCGTATGGCCGAAAAAACAAACGGTGGTGTGCTGATAGGTGAAACTGGCAGCGGCATCGAGATTATTGAAGACGTATCCCCATTGCTCCGGTGTATCGAGGGTAGCGTGGACGATTGTGAAATCGCGCACCTGCCGTTGCAAACGCAGTTCGCGCAGCCATTTCTTGTCCTCTTCTGTCAAATTATCGCGCGTCCATTCGATCGCCTGTTCGGCCATTTCGTTGAAATCGCGCGACGACTCAACCAGCGACGCCTGCTCGTCGTGGTTGCCTTTCACGATTGGGCAATCCATTTCGCGGACGCGCTCGGCGCACTCGTGCGGATTGGCGTTGTAACCGACCACATCGCCAAGACAAACAAAGTGGGTGCATTTTTGCTCCCGCGCGTCTGCCAGCACGGCGTCAAGCGCCTCGAGATTGGAATGAATGTCACTAAAAACCGCGAATCGCATGGCTTAAGAGTTAAAACAGTTACAAAAGTTACAAAGTTAAAACGAAATAGGAGGCACGCTTCAACCTTTAAACAATGTAACGCTTGTAACGATGTAACTCTTTTAACGTCCGCTGTCGCGAATGCGTTGCCCTTGGGGGATGTCCAGTTTCTGTTCGAGAAACTTCAGCCGTTTGATCAAGGTGGGCAGCCGCTCCTTTTCGCCCATTTCGTAAAGTTGATGCAACCGTTCATACGCCTCGCGCTCGTGGCCTGGACAATAAGAGAGCTCATAAGCGGCAAATCTTTTGTCGTAACTGGGCGCGCCCGGTAATGCCGCTGCTTTGGCATAATATTCCGAAGCCCGTTCGGGGTCCTTGTATTTCTGTTGGTACAGCCGGGCAAGCGACTCATAAAGCTGCGGCTTGTCCGGGTTGTTTTTGATTCCGCGTTCCAGAAAATCCTTTGCCATGGCAAAGGATTGGCGCTGCGCTTTGATTCGCAAAGCAAGGCGCGGTTGCGTCGGATCGTTCAATGCGGCGACGCTTGCGTTCCATCCCATGTGCCAGGCAGCCATGTCCCAAAAGAGGACTGAGCGCGGTTGCAACGTTGTGACCTGGCGGAACAAGAGAAGAACGCGGCCCCATTCCGTTCGTTCCCACGCCACGTGCGCTTCGATGAAGAGAGCGTCGGCGACGATTGCCCGGAATCCGCTCAACGCCGCGACGAAACTGAGCTGCCCGATTTGTTCGCGCAAACTGAGATTTAATTCGACTTTGCGGAAATGGAGTTGCTGCCGTTGCCGGAAGAGCGCGCGCTCGGCCGGGAGTTTGATCGCTCCGAAGAGAAAGATCGCCCCGACCACAAGCACCAGTTTTCGGAGGGCCACGGTCTGGAAGGCAAGGCGCATCATAGCTCTTTGCCGTAGAAGGCGAACGCTGCCAGCGACGTATAAAACGCGATGTAAAATACTCCAAGCGCCGCCGTTTTCACGAACAGGACCGAAGGAATCGCTGTGCCCGCAACGATATCGTCGACGAGGTTAAACGCCTGCAGGTCTGGGAAAGCCAGCGCAACGATTGCCAGAAAGAAGCGTGCGATCCAGCCGGCGGCTTTTTCCTGCAACCAATACTCGCGAGCCGTCGCCTCCAGGTGGCCGATGAAGTAAATACAAAACATGACCATCACGGTGAAAATATTCGTGCTCGCGAAAGTGGAAATGAAAAGGGTGAGGGCGGCGAGCAAACACGCTTTCAGGTAAATGATGGTGATGCCCGGGAACAGGTCGATGGTGATGGCGGACGAGCGCACCGCGCGCAATGCCTCCTCGAGTTGCGCGCGCGGAGCATGCGCGAACTGACGCGCTGTTTCGCCCAGCACCGTTTGCTCGCGCATATAAAGAACGGCAATAAACATGGCGCTCATGAGCAGGATGCTGATCCCAAGCAGCAGGAGCACGCCGGCAAGTTTCCCGAGCAGATACTCAAATCGCGGCACCGGCTTGGCGAGAATCGTGTAGATGGTCCGGTCCTCGATGTCTTGTGGAATCAGGCGCGCTGTCCCGAGAATCGCCAGCAGCGAGGTAAAGATCGACATGGCCCCAAGCGAAATATCTTTGAGGATCTGAAACTCCTGCTGAAAGCTGAAGCGCGCCATGAACACAGAACTGCCGATCAGGAGCAGGGCGAAAATGAGCAGGAAGTAGAAAACCCTCTGCCGCGTTAGCTCAGTCAGTGTGTTGGACGTGATGGCGCTGATCCGCGCCGGCGAAAAAGCACGATGCTGTTGTGCAGTCATAGACTGAATGACGAATGACGAATGACGAATGACGAAGGAACTCCGAATGACAAAAACAGAACTCGCGCATGATACGTGGTGCAGTAGTTCGTCATTCGCCTGCCGCGCCGAAGCTGAGCGAAGGAGGGAGCTTCCTCATTCATTCGTCATTTGTCCTTTTGAGCTCCGTCATTCCCCGTCGCTTCCAGAAACAGGCGTTCCAGTGTGGTGGTCGATCTTCTTCGCTCGATCAATTTTGCGTTGGATCTGGAGGCGAGCTTTTCGATTTCACTCACCAGTGCGTCCGAAGCATTTTCAAGGATTAGTTCTGTTCGTTGTTCGATCGCGATCAATTCATCTAGACGGCCCTCCCGGACGAGAGCGCCATTCGCCAGGATGCCGACCCGGTCGCATACTTCCTGGACCTGCGCGAGTAAATGCGACGAGAGCAGCACTGTGATTCCGCGTTGTTTTAAATCGATAATCAAATTTCGAATCCGATGCGATCCCGCCGGATCGACACCTGCGGTCGGTTCGTCCAACACGATCACTTTGGGCTCGTTAATCAACGTCTGGGCGAGCCCGATCCTTTGCAGCATTCCCTTGGAATAAGTGCCGAGCCTGCGGCTGCGAGCATTCGTTAGGCCGACCAGATCGAGCAACTCGTCGATTCTTTTTTGCAGGCGCCGGCCGCGCCATCCGCAGAGCTTTCCAAAAAAGCGGAGCGTCTCTTCACCGCTGAGAAACTTATAAAAATAGGGGTTCTCGGGTAAAAAGCCGACCGCCTCACGGCTCTCCACCAGTCGGCTGTCGCAGCCGAAAATTTCCGTGCTGCCGCGCGTCGGATAAACGAGGCCCAGGATGATTTTGAGGGTCGTGCTTTTTCCAGAGCCGTTCGGGCCGAGTAATCCGTAAATTTCGCCGGCCTCGACGCGCAGATCGAGGTCGCGGACGGCTGTAATCGGTTCTCGATGAAACGGGACCGGGAAGACCTTGGTCAACTTGTGGACCGCAATCGCAGCTTCAGTCATGGCGAATCTCGAATCCTTGCGCCGCCATCGGTTCCGGCAATTTCGATTCGGTCTGTTTGCGAATGTAGGCGCGCAACTCGCTTTGCCCGATCGCCTCCAGAAATGCGCGCACTTCCTCCTCTTCGCCGCTTATTTGCATTTCAACGCGACCATCGATCAAATTCCGCACCCAACCGGTGACGTCGAAACCCTTGGCGATGTGTCGCACCGACCACCGGAAGCCGACGCCTTGGACGCGGCCCTCGTAAAGTACCTGGAACGAGATCATGCAAATTATGGCAACGAAAGCGTTCCGTGGGCGGGCGATAAATGCAAGCCGGAGAGTGGCTGCTCTCTCTTCCGTTGATATTAGCAGGTCGACAAGATGACCGACGGGCCGTTTGGAAACAACCGCCGTGGAAAAATCGTCTGAAGCTCTTCGTGCCATCGTCTGTCACCGGATTTTGTGGATCAGACCGTTAACTGACGCACGGTGTTATCTGTAGCGGCGGTCTGCGACCGTCGCTCGAATTCATCTGCAGCATGATATTTGCGACGGTCATCCGCCTTCGCTCGGCTACGGCGCGACAGGTAGACCGCCGCTACAGCTGGTGCGTCGATCAGCCTGACTAATTACCCAGCGGCAGCGGAACCGGAATCGGTGTCGGCTCGATCGTTGGATCTGAAACCGGCGCTGGTGACGTTCCTGATCCCGAATCGATATCACCAAGCGCCGACGGCGCTGGCCGCGACGCTTCCGAAGATGCAGTTTTGGCGCTGGCGAGCAATCGTGCCGGCGCGGGCTGAATGTCGTTGGCTGCGACGTAGCCTTCTTCTCCCGTCTCCAATCTTACCTTGCACAAGCTCCATGAAGCGCGGGTCAGCGTCATGAGGGTGTCTTTTGGCAAAACTCTGTTTGGGCCGCTGGCTTGCCGCGGTCCGTAGTAATAAAACGCGGTCGAATCCGTCGCTACCGCATACGATTTCGCGCTGTTCTCCGCGCTGAGGGAACTCAGGGCCGAGCACCCGCACAAAATCGATGCCGTGGCGACCGATGACAGGATGACCAAAATCATTCTCGCTTGCACCCAGGCGAGTAAAGCTTAAGCCGTTCCAGGGTGCGTTTACTTGTACGAATAAACGAAGCAAACGCTGCTCTCGTCGCCTTCGCTCAGCGAAACCCGGATGTAATACTGCCCGCTGTTGGCGGGTGAAAATCCGGCTGCGGCTTTTTGGTCCGCATTGTAACTCTCGGTCTGGACACGTTTCCCAGTCTCGTCGTAAACATCGACCGCGAGTTTTTTCGCCGTGGGGGTGGCGCCTACCGAAAACCAATATTGATTGCCCGCGTATAGATTCACGGCGATGAGGGCATGTTCGTGCGGTTTGATGACGCCGCACCAGTGGCCGTCCCGGGTTTTGAAACCGTCGTTTGAAAACGCGCCCGCAAGATCGAGCGCCACTTTGCGTGCCTCGACTTCCTGGTCTGTTTCGGCGGCCCTCACAAGCATCGGAGCGGCGATTACGAACAGCATCGACGATAACGAAATCAACGCCGGCATCGATCTGCCCCGGACAATCTGCACTGCGGAGCGGGAAAAGGTTGACCAGACGGAAGGCGAACTAGTCCGGCGCCGTTTCATTTCTTTGCGTCCGTCTTGCTTTGGATCTCGTCCATCATTTTGCCGACTGCTTGATTGACTTTGCGCACGTCATCAGCGCTCGGCGCCTTGCCCGGAGGCAGCGAGACGAGTTTCTCGACCCCATTCAACTGTTCGCTCACTTCTTTCACCAGCGGCTGGCTTTGCACTTCGGGCGAAATGTCGGTCATCTTTGAATGGATGTAGGCGACCAGCGCCGGTTGTCTCAACACCTTCGCGCTTCGCTCGTCGTAATTTTGCATGATCGACGCGCTCACCACTTGCGTGCCGCGAATCCATCCGCCCACGCTCACCAGAATGATCAGGTCCTGGTCCTGGTGCGATTTCATCGACGACTTCACCTCGTTCTGGGTGGCTTCGAGTTCTTCCTGAAGCGCGTCCCAATCGTTGTCTTCCGCGAATTCGTTGATGCTCTTGCCGCGACTCAGAACGTTCTCGCTCACGCCCAGGGCCTTGGCGAGCTTGATGACATCGCCGCCGATATTTTTAACTTGCTGGCTGTCCTGCGCTTCGACTGCGATGAAGCCATCGGCGATCAGCCCGCCCAGGTTGAGCGCGATCTGGGCGCGATTGCTGTAGGTCATGGAGATGGGACCGCGATATTGGCTGGTCCAGTTTGGCTTGCCCGGTTTCTCAAGCGCCGCGAAAAGTTCGCCCGGAGTCGGGATCGTGATCGAATCGCTACGGATCGCGTCGGTCAGTTGATGTGTTGTTAATTTTGGCGACTCGGCACCGGGCGCCGTTGCGAGCAACGCGAGCAATAGAATCGGAAAGGCGACACGGCCCCAAGCAAACATAGGCGCAAAATTAACCTGCCCGGAAAACTATGCCAGCGGGAATCATCGGCCAAGCTAATAATAATTTACGGGAAAATCGATAATTTCTATCTTGACCTGGCGGGTGGAAATTTGGTAACGACTATCTAATGGCGCCCCAGGGGCGTGGCTGCAACCGCAAGTCATGGTATTCTTCCGCCATGACACTCAAAGCTTGGATTTTGTTGCTCGCGGTTTTCGGCATGGTATCACTCGCGCCCATTTCTTTCGCTCAGGAGGTAGATGGCAGCGAACTGCGTCGAGAAGTACGCGAACAAAACGAAAGAGTCAGCAAATTGTCGATTGAGGAGCAGCTCAAACTGCGCGCTGCGGAACAAAAGGCGGCGGAAGATCCGGCTGTAAAGGCCGCGTTGGAAAAACGAAACAAGGCGATCCAGGAATTTCGCGCCACGCTGCGGACGAGCATGATCAAGGCCGACCCGACCGTCGAACCGATTCTGGCGAAAGTGGCGATCCGCGCAAAGCGGAACCCATAAAGCGTCATCCTGTGACCGTCTCACTCTGCGAACCGCGGCGGTGCGATGATTAAAGTCGAAAACTTGATTGTCAGCGCGCCGCAACTGCACTAATCGCTTCTGTCCATGGCAACGACGAACATCACGGCGATCCGGGCTCGCGAAGTGCTGGATTCGCGCGGCAATCCCACGGTTGAAGTGGACGTGCGTCTGGAAGGCGGGGCGCTCGGCCGCGCGATTGTGCCGAGCGGCGCCAGCACAGGAGAACACGAAGCGTGGGAGCTGCGCGACGGCGACAAGAAGCGTTACGGCGGCAAAGGGGTGCTCAAGGCCGTTTCCAATGTAAATGGCACGATCGCCTCCGCGCTGAAGGGATGGGACGCCCGCGATCAGAAAAAAATCGACGAGAAGATGATCGAGATGGACGGCTCGCCGAACAAAAAAAATCTCGGCGCGAACGCCATACTCGGCGTCTCCCTTGCGGTCGCTCATGCGACTGCGGTGGCGGAGAATCTTTCGCTTTTTCGTTATCTCGGCGGCGCCGAAGCAAGAGTTTTGCCCGTCCCGATGATGAACATTTTGAACGGCGGCGTGCATTCCGACGCGCCGATCGATTTCCAGGAATTCATGATTGTGCCCAAAGGCGCGCCCACGTTTGCCGAAGCGCTCCGCTACGGCGCGGAAGTCTTCCATGCGCTGAAGTCTGTCCTGAAAGACCGGCATCTTTCCACAAACGTCGGCGACGAGGGAGGTTTTGCGCCGCAATTAAAATCGGCCGAGGACGCTTTGGAATCGATTGTCGCAGCGATTGAAAAAGCCGGTTACAACCCCGGCGAACAAATTTTTATCGCGCTCGATCCGGCTTCATCGGAATTTTTTGACAGGAAACGTCAGCTTTACGTTTTCAAAAAGTCGGACGGCTCGGAGCGGGACGCGGACGAACTGGTCGATTATTACGCCGATCTTTGCGAGCGGTTTCCGATTATTTCGATCGAAGACGGCTGCGCGGAAGACGATTGGGACGGTTGGAAAAAGCTGACGGCGCGGCTCGGCAAGAAGATTCAACTCGTGGGGGACGATGTGTTTGTGACCAACGTTGAATTTCTTCGCAGGGGAATTGCCGAACACGTTGCAAATTCGATTTTGATCAAGGTGAATCAGATCGGCACGCTCACGGAAACGCTGGCGGCGATCGATTTGGCCAAGGAAAATAACTACACGGCGGTGATCAGTCATCGCTCTGGCGAAACCGAAGACACAACGATTGCCGACATCGCGGTGGCGACCAATGCGGGGCAGATCAAGACCGGATCAATTTGCCGGACCGATCGCGTGGCCAAGTACAATCGGTTGCTTCGAATCGCCGAAGAACTTGGTGACAAAGCAATTTACGGCGGTAAGATGCGCTAGTGTTGTGCAACCGGTATGGCTTGCCAATCGTTGAATTCAAAATGGCCCGCCGCCAAGGCGCGACGAGAGAGCATGTCTTCTGCGACCTGTGATCGAGGAGCAACGCAGGTGCCGGGGCATTTTCAATTCAACCCTTCGGGCCGCAGTTCTTTGAACGAATTTCTACGTCGCTCGCTTGGCCTGTATCGCAGCGGATACAGGCGCTTTGCTTGCTTCTCGAAATTCGCCCAAACTCTTCGCGGCGATTGGCAAGCCATACCGGTTACACAACACTAAAGTGGATCAGACCTACGGTGATTTCCGTGCGCGCCGCGAGGCCACAGTTTGGCAGCGCATGAACCGGCTCCTTCGAGTTCTGCTCGTTCTTGCGGTCTGGTTGGTAATGATGAGTCTGTTCGCTCCGCCTTACAAAAAATTGAAGCAGAGTCACGCTGAGATCGATCGCCTTCAGTCGCGGGTGAACGAGCAGAAAACCTTGCTGGCCAGGCAAACCCGGGAAGTGAGCCTGCTGAAGACGGATCCGGCTTATCTCGAAACCATTGCGCGTGATCGTCTCGATTTGATGAAGCGGGGCGAAACGATTTTTCGCCTCGAGCCGCCGCGGGATGTGGCCAAGGGAAATCCCGCGAGGAAATAACTTCGGGGTAGCGCACGCGTCTCGCGTGCTGGCGTCGGCGCCTCGCCGACGCGGACTTTTGGGAAAGCTTGTTTCCGCGAGACGCGCAAACCAGCACGCGAGACGCGTGCGCTACCCAGAGATAGCATGCGCGTAGCCGCCACGGAAGTCGCGTTGCTTTTGCATGCGGCGCCTGGTTCTATTATCTTCCTCACATGCCAACCGAAATCTCCACCATCGACGCTGAAGGCTTGAAGTCGCGCCTGCACGAGCTGCGGAGGTTTCTTTGACCTGCCCAAATTGCAGGAAAAGTTAGGCGCGCTGGAGGCGCGGATGAGCGCGCCGGATTTTTGGAGCAATCGCGAGCGCGCACAGCAGGATGTGGATGAAGTTTCGCGATTGCGTTCGCTCATCAACCCGTTTCGTGAGCTGGAAAGCGAGGTGGACGATTTCGAAGCGCTGCATCAGCTGGCAGCCGAGGAAAAGAACGAAGCGCATCGCGCGCAAGCCGAGCGTGAGGTCGCGACGGAGCACGATCGGCTTCTTCATAAGGTGGAGGAATTCGAGCTGCGCCAGTTTCTCGCCGGCGAGAACGACCGCGGCAACGCCTTTCTCACGATCCACTCGGGGGCCGGCGGCACAGAGTCGTGCGACTGGGCCGATATGCTGTTGCGCATGTACCAACGCTGGATCGAGCGTAGCGGTCTCAAATCGCAAATCGTCGATGTCCAGACTGGTGAAGAAGTTGGAATCAAGTCGGTCACGCTGCTGGTGAGCGGCGAGTTCGCCTACGGCTATCTCCAGACGGAGCGCGGCGTTCATCGGCTGGTGCGCATTTCACCATTCGACGCGAACAAACGGCGGCATACATCGTTCGCCAGTGTCGATGTTGTCCCGGAAATCGCCGAAACAACACCTGTCGAAATCAATTCTGCTGATATTGAAGTCGGCACCTTCCGCAGCGGCGGGAAGGGCGGACAAAACGTCAACAAGGTCGAGACGGCCGTTCGCATTTTGCACAAGCCAACTGGCATTGTTGTTGCCTGTCAGGCCGAGCGCAGCCAGGGACGAAACCGCGAGCTCGCGCTTAAAATGTTAAAGGCGAAACTTTATCAGCTCGAGGAAGACAAAAAGCGCGCGGAAATCGATCGACAATACGGAGAGAAAGGCGAGATCGCCTGGGGCAGCCAGATTCGATCTTATGTTTTTCAGCCATATCAAATGGTGAAAGACCACCGTACCGGCGCCGAGACGAGCAACGTTCAGGATGTAATGGACGGGAACATTGACATGTTCATTCAGGCAAAATTACGCGGGCAGAAGAATACGAAAGGCGATAAAGACGAGCTGTAGCGGCGCTCCATGAGCGTCGGACGAATAATGCGACGGTCACAGACCGCCGCTACAGGGAAGCACCCGTAACCGAAACCGCGCGTCGAATTTTCCCCGGTTATGCGCGCGACAACACGCCAGACAGGCGACCGCACGCCGCACGCGACGCACTCGCGGGAAAATCTGGCGACAATTCGGGCAGCGATAAATAAAGCGCGCCGCATAAGTACGCTTTGCGAATGGAAGATTGTGACAGCGCTTTTCATTGCCGATTCCCAGGTCCCGGCAGGCCTGGCGCCATTCATTCCCGTGCGGCAAAATCCGGCGCCGCCCGGCGCGGAACTGCGCGAGGAAATGAGCGAGTTCGTGTCGCAACGTGCGATCGATTTCATCGGCGTGATGAATCAGCTGCGGATTTAGCGTGATCAGTTTCTTCCGATAATCGGCGCGTCCGGCGCACGTTTTCAAACGTGAGTTCCACTCGACGCGAATTTCATTTGCGATTCGGCGCGCGCCGTTGGCGTGTAAAAGCTGGCGCACTGTCGACTCCAGCTCCGCGTCGCGACCATGAAATTGTAGGGCAACCGCCTCGGTTGCCGTTTTTGAGGCCGGCAGGCGGAGCGCCCGCCCTACAACAACAGCATCGCCATTGTGTGATTGGCGCTCGACGCTGCCCTCGCCGTGCGACTCCGTCGTCCGCCTCTCCCTCAGGGAGAGGACTGAGGTGAGGGCTTTCGAGTTTACAAATGCCAACTCAAGTTGCTCAGGCGACCGCATGTTCGGCGCTTTTCAGTTTTTCAAGTCGACCAAGAACGCGGCCGATGGCTTCCCCGGCACGATCGATTTCTTCCGTCGACGTCCATTTGCCTAACGAAAAACGGACCGCCGATCCCGCCCGTTCCATTGGCAGACCCATCGCGAGCAGGACATGCGACGCAACCACTGAGCCGACCATGCAGGCGGATCCGCTCGAAGCGCAGAGGCCTTCCACATCGAGCGCCATGAGCATTGTTTCTGAGTCGATCCCGGGAAAACTTACGTTTAGCGTGTTCGCGAGGCGGCGTGGGACATCGGCGTTTTGCCGTGCTGCCGGGAAACGCTTCGCGATGCCGGTCCACAATTTGTCGCGCAATTGCGCTTCGCGGTCCTGTTCGATCTCATGATCGCGCAGTACCCATTCGGCAGCGGCAGCCATGCCTGCGATTGCGGCGACGTTTTCCGTCCCGGGCCGCCGCTCGTTTTCATGCGCGCCGCCGAACAGGATTGGTTGAATCGACAGTCCGCTTTTCAAAAGAAGGAATCCCGCGCCTTTCGGTCCGTAAAACTTGTGCCCGGCGAAACTGGCCGCATCGACCAGTCCCACGCTTTCGGGATCGATATCGATTTTTCCGAACGACTGCACCATATCGCTGTGCAGAGGGACGCCATGTCTGCGGCAGATTTCCGAGATCTCGCGGATCGGCTGGATCACTCCGGTCTCGTTGTTTGCCGTCATAATCGAAATAAGCCGCGTCTCCGGCCGGATCGAGTCGTCGAGCTGATCGACATCGACAATTCCATTTTCCGAAACATCGAGCCAGGTCACCTCAAATCCTTCTCGCTTTTCCAGATGTTCGACCGCGTTGAGAACCGCGTGATGCTCGGCCTTGTTTGAGATCACGTGACCGCCGGGTGACGATCCGTTTCGCGCCAGGCCCAGTACGGCGAGGTTGCACGACTCGGTGCCGCCGCTCGTGAAAATGATTTCGCTGGGTTTGGCGTGCAGAAGCGCGGCCAGCTTATCGCGCGCGTTGTCAATCGCCGCGCGCGCCTCCCGTCCTGCGGCATGAACACTCGAAGGGTTCCCGAAGTATCGCTCCAGATACGGCAGCATCGCTTCGCGCGCCGCATCGCAAAGCGGTGTCGTCGCGTTGTAATCGAGGTAAATCATCAACGCGTCTTCTTACTCCTGCTCCTGCTCCTGCTCATGAGCTTTGTCACGGCGCGTCCGACTGTCGCGCTCATTCATGAAACTCATTTTCTTGTGTAGCGGTCTCCCCATCTTTCCGTTTCGGCACGATTCGCAATTGTTTTTCTTCGTAGTAAGCAAGCGAATCGGGCGGCACACTTTGCATTAGGAAGACGTTGCCGCCGATTGTCGTTCTCGCGCCGATGACCGTTTCGCCGCCGAGGATGGTCGAGTTGGGATAGATCGTGACGTCGTCTTCCACGTTTGGATGGCGTTTACCGCCTTTCTTAATCTTGCCGCGCTCGTCTTTTTGGAAGCTGCGCGCACCGAGAGTCACGCCGTGATACAATTTCACATGCGAGCCAATTTCCGAAGTCTCGCCGATCACAACGCCTGTTCCATGGTCGATAAAGAAATGTGAGCCGATTTTTGCGCCGGGATGAATGTCGATCCCGGTACGGCTGTGTGCCCATTCCGTCATGATGCGCGGGATCAGCGGCACTTTTTCATATAAGAGATGCGCCATGCGGTAAATGGCGATGGCTTCCAGAGCCGGATAAGCCAGAATGATTTCCTCGTAGCTTTTTGCCGCAGGATCGCCTTCATAGGCGGCGTCGATATCTGTCCAGAGAACGCGGCGCAGGCGCGGCAGTTCCGCCATAAAAAAGGAAAGAATCTGTTCCGCCTCGGCCTCAGTGGTTTCGTTAGGCGGTATCTTGCCGAGGCTCCTGCAAATCTCGGTTTTGAGCCGGGCATGCAGATTTCGCACCCGGATCCGCGTTGTCTCGGCCAGATCTTCGGAGCTGACGAGCGCCTCGCTGCGGAAGCCAGGAAACATCAAGCTCATCAGTTCGGCGCAAGCCGCCTCGATAGCCAGCCGCGAGGGCAACGTGGCTGCTGCGTCGAGATAATTGATTCCCCCGGTTTCCCCGTAGGTTTCGAGCAGATCATCGACTGCGTCTCGCGCGGTTGTTTGCATCAGAGGCAAAAGTACGCGACGCAGAAGGAGCAATCAAAGTGAATCGTTGCGTCGCTTACACGCAGCGGTAACCGGATTGAACGATAGAATCAAGACGATGGAACAACTTAACCGTTCACGAATGCCGCATGAAACCTTTTGAAGTAGCAGGCCTGCCTCCGGATGAATTGAACAGCTTTCTCTCCGGCACGCATGCCGATCCGTTCCGTATCCTCGGACCGCACCGGGTGGCAGACGATCTTACCGTTCGCGTTTTCCGTCCCGACGCGAAGAAGATCGAGGTGGTGCGCGGCCAATCTTCTTCAAGCGGATCGGAGGCAGGAGCCGGGACGGCTGCGATCGAAGCGGAGAAGATTCATCGCGACGGTTTTTTCCAGGCGACCGTTCCAAATGCCACGCGCGATCTCGATTATCATTTGCGCATCACAAATTGGGACGACTCCGAGTATTCGATGCGCGATCCGTATCAGTACGGGCCGATCATGGGCGAAATCGATCTGCATCTTTTCGCCGAAGGCCAGCACTGGCAGATCTACGAAAAACTTGGGGCGCACCTCCGCACGATTGGCGATGCGACCGGTGTTTACTTTGCGGTCTGGGCACCGAACGCGCAGCGCGTGAGCGTGGTCGGCGATTTCAACGGCTGGGATGGCCGCGTCAATCCGATGCGAAAACTTCTCGGCGGCGGTGTGTGGGAGCTGTTTTTACCGGGTGTGGGCGAAGGCGCGCATTACAAATTCGAAATTCGCACGCCAGCCGGCGCGCTGTTGCTGAAAAGCGACCCGTTTGCGCTTTTCAATCAGCACGGAATATCGACCTCATCGCTCGTTTATAATCTGGAGCGGTACAAATGGAGCGACGCGGAATGGATGAATCATCGGCGCGCGCGCGATTGGCCAAAGAGCCCGATTAGCATTTACGAAGTGCACCTTGGTTCATGGCGTCGCAAAGCCGACGAGGACAACCGGTTTCTCAGCTACGTCGAACTCGCCGAGACGCTGCTGCCGTACGTGCTCGAAATGGGATACACGCACATCGAGCTGATGCCGATTGCCGAGCATCCGTTCGAAGGTTCCTGGGGTTATCAGGTCACAAATTACTACGCGCCGACCAGCCGCTACGGAACGCCCGACGAGCTGCGCCATTTCATCGACAAATGCCACCAGGCCGGCATCGGTGTCATTATCGACTGGGTCCCGGCGCATTTTCCGAAGGACGCGCATGCGCTTGCGGAGTTCGACGGGACCGATCTTTACGAGCACATGGATCCGCGCCAGGGCGAGCACCAGGATTGGGGCACGCTTATTTTCAACTTCGGTCGCAACGAGGTGCGCAATTTTCTGATCGGCAACGCGCTTTTCTGGCTGGAGAAATATCATATCGACGGGCTGCGCGTGGATGCCGTGGCGTCGATGTTGTACCTCGATTATTCGCGCAAGGAAGGGCAATGGATCCCGAACGTCTTTGGCGGCCGCGAGAATCTCGACGCCATTTATTTTCTGAAACGCTTCAACGAGGTTTGTTACGAGCGTTTTCCCGGCATCATGACCATCGCCGAGGAATCAACCGACTGGCCCGGTGTGTCCCGTCCGACTTATCTGGGCGGTCTCGGTTTCGGATTCAAATGGAACATGGGCTGGATGCACGACTTTCTCGAATATATGTCGCAGGACCCGATTTACCGGCGTTTCCATCATGGCAACATCACGTTTTCATTGCTGTACGCCTTTCAGGAAAATTTTATTCTGGTGTTGAGCCACGATGAAGTTGTTCACGGCAAACGATCGTTGCTTTCGAAGATGCCGGGTGACGAATGGCAGAAATTTGCGAATCTGCGGATGTTCTTTGCGTGGATGTACGGTCAGCCCGGTAAAAAGCTTTTGTTTATGGGCGGGGAGTTCGGGCAGTGGAAGGAATGGAACCACGACCAGAGTCTCGACTGGCATTTGACGGAGTTGCCGCGGCACGACGGTCTGCGCCGGCTGGTGCAACATTTAAATTACATTTACAAAAACGAACCGGCGCTCTGGCAGCAGGACGACACCCCCGAAGGGTTCGAGTGGATCGATTTCCACGACGCGGACAACAGTGTGGTTTCATTTCTCAGGCGTTCGCGCGATGGGGAGATCGTTGTTTTTGTAATTAACGCCACACCCGTGGTGCGGCACGATTACCGGCTGGGCGTGCCTGAGCCTGGATTTTATCGCGAGGTCATCAACACCGATGCGGAAACGTACGGGGGAAGCAATGTTGGGAATTACGGCGGCATGAAAAGCGATACGCAACATTGGATGGGTCGCGAGAATTCCATTCTCATCCAGTTACCGCCGCTGGCGACCGTGGCATTCAAGCTGGAGCGCTGATTTCCTTCCGGGGAGCGCACGCGCCTCGCGTGCACATTTCGGCGCCTCGCCGAAATGCCTCGATGGCTAGGCCGATTAGCTTTAGCAGGGGAAGATTGGCGATCGCGGGGGCGCGATCGCCAGCACGCGAGGGCGCGTGCGCTCCCCAGAGAATGATTACCCTGATCTCTGCTTGACCATTTACGCGTTTCTCGCAATTATTGCCTCCTTCATCCCGACCCCATGACCAAGAAAAACTCCGCTGCCTTCACTCTTATTGAAATGCTCGTCGTCATCGCGATCATCGCGACCATTGCGGCATTCGCAGTTCCCGCCCTGACCAACGCGCTGACCAAAGGTCAGATGACGGGAACCATGAACAACGCTCGGCAATTGTATCTGGCCGGTTACCAAATGGCGTTGGATGGGTCGAGCAACTCAGACGCGAACCTGGCGTGGCCCGGCGATTATGCGACCGGTACGCTCGCCAAGCTACAAGACTACTGTAACAAGCTTGTGCAAAACGACTATCTCAAGGCCAGCGATCTTCCGAAGATCTTGAGCGCCCCAGGTGCGAGTTGCACCGTTACAAGCACGACGGATAGCTCCGGTGTAACGACGGTCACTCTGGCCGGGACAAAAGCCGCACTGAAAGTCTATCCCGTTAGGGATTCGGATCCTTCCAACACGATCTTTACCGTGAGTTCGAACTACACGTATGACACCGCATTTCCAGCGCCTGCCCCAAACCCTTACGGTGACAAGGGTTTCATAGTTATACATAAAGGCGGTGACGGCGCCGTTTTGCGGAAGAGCAACGCGGTGGCCACCAGTGGCGGTACCTCAGCGTTCGAGTCAACTGTGGGCAAAAAGCCCAGCGAAGCCGAGGGGACTGTGACGCCAGGCGACCCTACAAACCCGCCAACGTTAACGTATCCTTAAGGCTCCACTTCCGATCCAAACTCGCCGTCGCTGACCCGCGTTCGAATTCTCATTTTCGGACGAACTGCGGAAACGGTTCGAATTAATTTGCCGGCTTCATCCGTGGTAATGCTGTAGCCGCGGCGAAGCGTTGCCTCGGGGCCGAGTACCCGCAGGATTCCCTCTGTCTCACGAAAACGGTGCCGCGCATTCTCCAGGATTCGCAGCGGCAACTCCACGAAACGCCGGCGAAGATCGACCAGCCGGTTGCGCCGAAGAACTAACTCCCCCGAAAGCTTTCGGGGCTGCAGCGCCGCCGCGATGTGAGCAAGCCCGCGCCTGTAACCGTCGATCTTGTGAGCGAGACAACGATGCAGCGTTTCACGCGCGTGATCGAGCCGCTGCTGCCCATCGCGCATCCGGCTTAGCAATTCGCGTCCCAGTCCGCGCACGCACGCGTCGATGTGCCGGCGAAGATCGACAATGTCGGGCACGATCAATTCCGCCGCCGCGCTCGGTGTCGGCGCCCGAAGATCGGCGACGAAATCGGCAATGGTGAAATCGATCTCGTGCCCGACAGCAGAGACAATGGGGACTTCGACATCGGCGATCGTGCGCGCCACGATCTCTTCGTTGAATTCCCAAAGGTCTTCAATGCTTCCTCCGCCGCGAGTGACCACGATGAGATCGAGAGGCGGCCACTTTTCGTTAGATGTTGCCAGTTCGCGAATGGCGACTGCAATTTCCTGCGCGGCTCCCGTTCCCTGGACGCGCACAGGATTAATCAGGATTTGCAGCCACGGGGCACGCCGGCGCAAAACATTCAACATATCGCGAACCGCCGCCCCGCTAGGCGAGGTGACGATCCCGATTCTTCTCGGAAATTTCGGCAGCGGACGTTTTCGATCGATTGCAAACAAGCCCTCGGCATCGAGTTTGCGTTTGAGTGCTTCGAATTTCGCCTGCAAAACGCCGAGACCGCGTGGCTGGAGGATTTGCACGCTCAGCTGGTATTGTCCCCGTGCTTCGAAAACCGAGACATTGCCATAAACCTGCACCTGAGTTCCATCCACCAGCGGCTGCCGGAAAAGCGGTATGGTGTTGCGAAAGATGACGCAGTTGATCTGGGCGCGTTGGTCCTTGAGCGTGAAATATTGGTGGCCGCTCGGATGCAGTTTGTAGTTTGAAATTTCGCCCTGCACCCAGACCGCACCGAACTTGGTTTCGAGCGTGCCGCGAATTTGTCGAGTCAACTCCGCGACGGTGAACACCTTGGAGGTTTGGGGGAAGAGGTCGCCGGAGAGTTGCATGATTCTTCTTGCCCGCGAATAACGCCAATATACGCGAATTAAGAAACGTCAGAAGTTTGAACGGAAGACGACAAAGGGAACAAGAACCTTGATTGTGTTCGTTTTCTTCTGTGGATTTTAAATTCGCGTCTATTCGCGTGATTCGCGGGTTGATTACAACAATTCAGCCTGCGCGCCGGCAGGTGGTTTGAGGCCGAGCTTTTTGTACACGTTCACGGTGGCGACGCGTCCTTGCGGCGTGCGTTTAATGTAGCCTTCCATGATCAAGTAAGGCTCGTTTACTTCTTCGAGCGTCCCTGCTTCTTCGCCGATGGCCACCGCGAGCGAATTCAGGCCGACCGGGCCGCCGTTGAATTTATGGATTAACGTTTCGATGATGCGTTTGTCCCACTGATCGAATCCGTCGCGATCGATCTCCAGCATGGCGAGGGCGCGATCGGCCAGCTCTGCGGTAATTTTGCCTTCCGCTTTCACCTGCACGTAATCGCGAACCCAGCGCAACAGATTGTTCGCCGTCCGCGGCGTGCCACGGGTTCGCGTGGCGATCTCAACCGCGCCTGCCTGATCGATCTCGACACCGAGAAGGCGGGCGCTGCGCAGGATGATCTTTTGCATTTCCTCCGCGTTGTAATAATCGAGGCGCGCGGTCATGCCGAAGCGCGAACGAAGCGGCGCGCTCACCATTCCGGCGCGCGTCGTTGCCCCGACCAAAGTGAATTTCGGCAATTGCAAACGAAGACTGCGTGCCTGCGGGCCCTGGTCGATGATAATATCGAGCCGGTAATCTTCCATGGCAGGATAGAGATATTCCTCGATTGTCGGTTGCAGCCGATGGATCTCGTCGATGAAAAGAACGTCGCCCTTTTCGAGACTGGTGAGCAATCCGGCGAGTTCGCCGGCTTTTTCGATGACCGGGCCGCTGGTATTTTTGATGTTCACGCCCATCGCGTTGGCGATGATGTAAGCGAGAGTCGTTTTTCCCAGGCCGGGCGGGCCGCTTAACAAAATATGTTCGAGCACGTCGCCGCGCCGTTTGGCCGCTTCCACCATCAACTCGATCCGCTCGCGCACTTTCACCTGGCCGGTGAACTCGCTGAACGCCGGCGGCCGCAGCGAGATTTCGAATGCAGCATCTGGTTCGGGCGGTTTCATGGCGGTCGGCGCAGATTTCATAACATTAGCGAGAAGCTTGTGCACGGCATGATTTTAACGCGCAAAATGCGTGGGAATACGCTGGAGAAAAATCCGGGGAGCGCACGCGCCCCCGCGTGCCCGTTTCGGCGCCCTCGCCGAAACGCGCCTTTGATAGTGCTTACTCGACGAACTTGCGTGCCCCGAAAAGTCCGCGATCGCGAGGGCGCGATCGCCAGCACGCGAGGCGCGTGCGCTCCCCGAAGCCTGTGTCCTCTCCTTCGTTATTCCAAGTTCTTCGTGAGCACGAGCTCCGTGCCGCGGGGTTTCAAGATATAATCCACTTTGTCGAATGCGTTTCGGATCAGATTCAAACCAAGGCCGCCGGGCCTGAGCTCGGTGTGCGGGCGGCCCTTCATCGCGTGCATCGGCGTTTTCCTGCCGTAATCGCGCAATCGCACCCGGACCGATCCGCGCAGCCCTTCCATGGACAAGGTAATCACCGCGTCGTCACGCAGCTCGTAGGCGTAACGAATGATATTGGTGCAGGCTTCATCCACGCCGAGCACCATGAGGAGGCGCTCTTTTTCAGAAAAGGGATAGTCGTCGAGAAATTTTCTCACGTATTTGCGCATCAAAGCGAGATTCGCGGTGTGACTGCTGAACTCGAGCCTCCTTTTTTTCATTCAGGAAAGGGAATGCTGAGCCCGGTCCGGTGCTCATTCAAGGGCGCGAGACGGAAAAGATTTCGGATCGAGCAGACATGTCCCCGCCTTGAAAAGCGATTTGGCGGCGGCGGAATTGCCGCATGCCGGTCAGAAAGCGGTATGTCATTGATCACCATTCGCAAAACCGATGGACAGTAGCCGAAACCGGTTGTTCAGTTTTAGCATGGGAAAAATAGTAGAACGCATCTCACAAATAGAGAACGGGTGCGTTGCCGGAGATTTGGTGCTGCGGCAAGGCGCGAGGAGGGAGAATATCCCTTTGACCGAGGAGCAACGCGGCCGCAGCGGCAAAGATCGGCAACCCTTCGGGCCAGACTCTGGCCCCGACGCGTCGGGAGCGACGTTGCTCCTCAGTCACAGAGCGCTTCGGCTATGCTCCTTTGTCGCGCCTTGCCAGCAGCCCGCCAGAGTCTGGCGCACCCATTTCCTATTTGTGAGATGGGTTCTAGTAGCGCTGCTGCTTTTTGCAACGCCGGTGCTGGCACAGGACAATGCCACAGCCTATGAAGCTTTGCGCACGGTCGGAGCACACTTCAATCGCGATTCTCTGAATCACGTAATCTCTGTGACCGGCGTGGACGGTAGTCCTCGGCCGGCGAGATGGAAAATCCTGTTCGAAGACCCGCATGCGCGCGGCGGCGTGCACGAGGTCGAAGTCGCAAACGATCGCATCGTTTCGGAACGCACTCCGGTGCGTCCGGTCGTTGGATCGGCGGAAGGTTCGACGATTAACACGTCGCGGTTGAATCTCGATTCGAGCGGGGCCTATGCGGTAGCCAGTCACACCGCCGAAAAGTCCCACACAGCGTTTTCGACCGTTAGTTACACGCTACGAACAGACGAGCACGGCGATCCTCTTTGGATCGTGACTCTGGAAAATCAATCGCGCCGGCCGGTCGGCACAATTTATATCGGAGCAAACAGCGGCAATGTTACTCGGACAGAGGGGATGTTTGCCGGCGCCAGCATGCAGGACGTGCAGGTAGCGCGCGATGAGCAGCAGGGCGACAACGACAATGACAACGGCAACGGAGATGACGAAGATCGCGGCATCTTCAGCGGGCCGAAAGCGCGCATCAAGGACGCGTTTCATCGCACCCAGGATGAGGCGCGCGGCATGTTTCAGCGCGTGCGCCGCTCCTTTTCCGATTTTATCAACCGGGGCTGAAGCTCACGCCCGGATCAAGGAACCGGCCTGGTCTCATGGAGGATAAGACAAGGGAGCAATTCTGGCCGGCGCTCTCATTTGCCGATTGGGGAGAGACCTGCGCAACGCTGCACATGTGGACGCAGATCGTCGGCAAGATCCGGCTGGTGCAGACTCCATGGATAAATCATTCCTGGCACGTCACGCTTTATCTCACATCACGTGGCCTAACGACTTCCCCGATACCACACGGCCTCCAGGTTTTCGAGATCCGTTTCGATTTTATTGATCACGAGTTGCGCATTCTGAAAAGCGACGGAAACACGCGAAAAATAAAACTGCAGCCGCAGTCCGTTGCGAAATTCCTTATGATGGTAATGGAAGCGCTGCGCGAATTGGAATTGCCGGTCGAGATCGAAATGTTGCCCAACGAGATCGAAAATCCGATTCCGTTTGACCGCGACGAAGAGCATCGCAGCTACGACGGCGCATACGCAAATCGGTTCTGGCGTGTGTTGCTCCAGGCGGACCGCGTTTTTAAAGGATTTCGATCGCGTTTCTGTGGCAAATGCAGCCCGGTCCATTTTTTCTGGGGCAGTTTTGATCTTGCCGTGACGCGCTTCTCGGGGCGTGCCGCGCCACCGCATCCGGGCGGCATCCCGCATCTTCCGGATGCGGTCACGCGCGAAGCCTACTCACAGGAGGTGAGCAGTCTCGGTTTCTGGCCGGGTAACGCCGCTGTGCCCACGCCGCTTTTTTATTCTTACGCGTATCCCGAACCGCCGGGGTTTGCGCAGGCAAAGATCGAGCCGCAGACGGCTGCGTATAACGCCAAAATGCGCGAGTTTACACTCTCGTATGACGAAGTCCGCAACGCTGCATCACCCGATGAGACTTTGCTCGCATTTGCGCAAAGCACGTACGACGCAGCATCCAAGCTTGCCAAGTGGGACCGCGCTGCGCTGGAAGAAGTGAAACCGTCCTTGCATTTTCCGCGGCACCGCCCCTAGTTTACACGACAATGATCTCGAAAAACGCAACGCTTGGCGAGCGAGGTGCGTGGCGCGATGTGCAGGACGGATGGCGGCCTCTTTATGGGGACGTGGACGATCTTGGAGTCAGCGTGGAGTGGCACGATTTTCAGATCGAGCGTTCGCTGGACTGGGGGCTAAGTTTTCATCCGCGCAGCGTCGAGTTTTGTCTAAATCTCGACGGCCGCGGAGCCGTCGGCGCCCGGTCAAAACGCGATTATCTTCCGGGCACATCGGGCTTTTATTCTCTGGCTGACGCTCCTTTGAGCGCATCGCGTCGGGCGAACGATCATCATCAATTCGTGACCCTCGAGTTTTCTCGAAAACATTTGCAACAAGAGCTGGAGCAATGCGAAGGAGACCTCGATCCTCAAGTCCGCGAGGCGGTGTTCCCGGAGAAGGACGAAACGATCGTCTCGATCCCGCAACCAATCACGGTGGAGCAGCGCAACGTGATTGGGACATTGTTACAGCCGCCCGTTCCGAAAGCAGCCCAGGCACTCTGGTACCGGAGTAAAGCGCTTGAACTGATGGCGCATTTTCTCTTCGCGCCCAAGGACCCTGAGTTTTTCTGCATGCGCCAGAAGCGAGTCGCCCGCGAAAGGGTGGAGAGAGTAAAGGAATTGCTCGCGCGCGACCTGGCCAATCCGCCCACACTTGAAATGCTAGGACAGGATGTCGGTTGCAGCCCGTTTTATCTAAGCCGGATTTTTTCGCGAGAAGTGGGCTTCACCATTCCACAATACCTGCGAAACCTGCGGATGGAACGCGCGGCCGAGTTGCTGCGCACCGGTCGCTACAATGTGACCGAAGCGGCCACCGAAGTCGGTTATTCGAGTCTGAGCCATTTCAGCAAGGCATTTTGCGAAACGATTGGCTGTTGTCCGGTCCTTTATCCCGCAGCCAGGAATGTCATCCTGGATCGCTGACGCGATCCGGTTACAACGTTAAAAGAGTTACATTGTTACAACGTTTTCCTTTTTGACTTTGTAACCCTTGTAACCTTTTCACCCGCCCAATGAAAATCACGCGCGCACTCATCTCTGTTTCCGATAAAAGCGGTGTCGCCGCGTTCGCGCGCGCGCTGGAGCGCCAGGGCGTGGACATCATTTCGACCGGTGGCACCGCCGAATTGCTGCGCAAGGAGAAGATCCCGGTGCGCGAGATTTCCAGTTTCACCGGATTTCCAGAAGTCCTGGAGGGCCGGGTCAAGACCTTGCATCCGCGCGTGCATGGCGGTCTGCTTTTCAAACGCGGCAACCCGAAGCACGAAGCAGAAGCGAAGGAATGCGGGTTCGAACCGATCGATCTCGTGGTGGTGAACCTTTACCCTTTCGAGGCCACGGTCGCAAAACCGAACGTCACGCTGGCTGAAGCGATCGAGAACATCGACATCGGCGGGCCATCCATGATCCGCAGCGCGGCGAAAAATTATGAGTCGGTGACGGTGGTTGTAGATCCGGCGGATTACGATGCCGTGCTGGAAAACATGCGGGACAACGATGGTGAGACCTCGCTGAAATTGCGCGAGCACCTTGCCATCAAAGCGTTCATCAAAACCTCGGATTACGATCGCGCCATCGGCAATTTCCTGAACAAAGAGCAAATTACGGACACTTCATTTTCACTCTCGCTTCCGCTTGTAACGCGTCTGCGTTACGGAGAAAACCCGCATCAAACCGCCGCGCTGTACGGCGATTTCGAAAAATATTTTGAAAAGCTTCACGGAAAAGAGCTCTCCTTTAACAACATTCTCGACATCAGCGCTGCGACCAACCTGATTGCGGAATTTAACGAGCCGACGGTGGCAATTTTGAAACACACCAATCCGTGTGGCGTCGGTTCCGATTCCAACCTGGTCGAGGCCTGGGGGAAAGCCTTTGCCACGGATAAACAGGCGCCGTTCGGCGGAATTATCATTTGCAACCGGTCGATCGACGAACCGTTGGCCAAGACGATCAGTGAGATTTTTTCCGAAGTGATTATCGCGCCCAATTTCGAGGCGGAGGCGCGTGCCGTTTTGCAAAAGAAGAAAAACCTGCGGCTGATTCGCCTGGCTGCTCCGGCGGCGGATGCGAGATCGAAAACCGACATCCGCTCGGTTTGCGGGAGTGTGCTCGTGCAAGACTCAGATATGGCAAGCGAGCATCCGCGGAATGTTGTTACAAAACGGCAGCCGACCAAAAAAGAGCTGGCGGCGATGGTTTTCGGTTGGCGCGTGGTCAAGCACGTCAAGTCGAATGCGATTGTTTACGCCGCACCGGATCGCACAATGGGAATTGGCGCCGGTCAAATGTCGCGTATCGATGCTTCACGCATTGCCATTTGGAAGGCGGAGGAGGCCGGGCTTTCGCTCAAAGGAAGCGCAGTCGCGAGCGACGCCTTTTTTCCGTTTCCCGATGGTCTCATTGCCGCCGCGGATGCCGGCGCGACATGCGCCATTCAACCCGGCGGATCGGTTCGCGATGAGGAAGTGATTGCCGCCGCGAATGAGCGCAAGTTGGCGATGATTTTCACCGGCGTGCGCCATTTTCGGCACTAAAAACAATAGTTGAGCCGGCGAGGCGGCCTTTCATTACCGTGTCCGGAACGTCATCGGAACGATCAATCTCCATTTCCTGCCCGGTTCCGCTCTCCATCGCCGCAGTGCTTCCAGAGCTGCCTGGTCGAGAACGGGTTGGCCCGTCGATTTGACAACTTGCACATCGATTGCCCGGCCGCTGGAATCAAAAGCAACGCGATAACGCCCCGAACCTCCCAAGCGCCGCCCAAACATGGCTCCAGAAGGAAACTGGGGCGCCGGAGTGTAAACCAACTTGCCTCTCCGGTTCTCCTCTGGTTTCGGCGAAGGCTCCGCAGTCGGAATGGGGGAGAGTGAAGAGGAGGGCGACGGAGACCCTGTGGCCGCAGCGGCCGCCCAACGAGCTTCGGAGCTCGATTTGGCATCGGCCAATAATTTTTCGAAAGCAGCGGCCGGGCGCACAACCGTCTGGCCTGGTTCACGCCCTGAAGCCACGATGCCCACGACGTCGCCGCTTTCGTCGACAACAGGCGCGCCGCTCGCGCTGGCCGCAATTGGACTTGAGGTTTCAAGCCGTTCTCCCTGAGGGCTGGATTGCGGCGCGGTGATTGTCTCGGTCGCGAGCGGTTCCGCGTGGACGGTCAGCAAGCTCCCCACGACTGCGACTTGCGTGTTGTTTGGCGGTTCGGAAGCTTTGCTCAGAGAAAGGAACGGGACCCCTGTCGTCGTTTCGGCTCGCAGTAAGGCAAGATCGAGTTCGATCGAAGACGCTAAAATACCGGGGATGTTGCGGATCTTGCCGTCTGAGGATTTTGCCACAGCGTGGGCGCCACCTTCCACAACATGCCAGTTGGTGATGAGTCGACCATCCCGGGCAACGAAGAAGCCAGTGCCAGCGCGAAGCAGAGCACCGGAGGAATCAAAGACACTGATCAGAATCACTGCGGGCTCGGCTTTGCGGGTGGCTTTTCGAAGATTTACCGAAGGAGCCAGAGTCGGTGCCGGCGTGGCGGAGGCCTGAGCCAATGTTGCGGATGGAGACGCGCTCGGTGTGGAAACTGGCTTTGCAGTTGCGAGCGGCGAAGGCGTTTGAGTAGGAGTTGAAGCCGAAGGTTGAATCGGACTCACTTTGGTCTTCGGTGGCCGCCCGCACCACGAGACCGCAAGGATTACCAAAAGTATCAGGCCGGAAATGAGCGCGAGATGTGACTGTTTCATTTTCGACTCGCCGCCATGATAATATCGAATGTCGGCCGCCTTAAAAGCTGGTCATCGGCCGCCGCCGGCCAGTCGCCACATCCAAATGCAGAGCACGCAGGCGACGACAAGGGCCACCCAGCTCACTCCCATTGGGATCGAATGAGTCGCTACGACTACCTTGGCCCGGGTGAAAAGCCGGATCGCATGGCCCAGTGCAAAAATTGCGAGAATCAGCGCCGCCACATACAGTCCAGTTTGTTGTGAGTTCATGATTGCATTTTTGATGTCGATCTTTGTTTTGTCATTAAAAATGCGTCTCCGGTAACCAGTAGGGGAGGAGGCAGTCGTCTCCTTTTTCTCTATTCGTCAGACCGCGCGCCGGTCCCGCATGATTGCTCCCTGGACGATGATGCCAACAGCGGCGAGGACAATAAACAGAATGGTGCTTCCCGATGGAGGGAGCGCGATTGCGCCTTGCACCAGATGTGCGCCGACTACCGATGATAGAATAATTAGCGCCCAATCGAACAAACTCAGCAAAAGCAACGCGCCAACAATTCCGCCGATCAAAAACGTGATACCAAAGTAGCTGGCATGTTGCACGAAGAACGCTGCTGCGATTGCAGTCGCCAGCTTGCCCCCCGTCAAGAACCCGACAACTCCGATAGCGACCTTTTGTAAAAACATGGCAAGCAATGCCCCGGCAAATCCAAGGAACAGCGCAAGCATCAGAACAAAAAGAGTTGATGAATTGTGAACCAGATGCGGGGCGACTTCCAAACCTGCCGCAAATCCGACGGCGGCGACGCACAACCAAAATAGTTTGCGACCGAAAAACAGAATGATCACGCCCAGGAGAGCGCTTGCAACGGGGATGGAGAAATTCATGCGATTGCCTTTAGAAGCCATCTCATAAATAGGGGTTGGCCGCGCAAGAGCAATTTAGGGCGGATGGCAAGGCGCGAGCGACGAACATACCCGTTGCGGTCTGTAAGGAGCCGAGCAACGCTGCCAGACGCCCTAAAGGGCTCTTGCCCTTTGGGTGGCGTCGCTTTTCGGTTTGAACCGCGTTGCTTCTCGGTCACAGATCCATTCGGATATGCTTCCTCGTCGCGCCTTGTTCAAACCAAAAATTCAACAGCCACGCGGCTATCCCCTATTTATGAGATGGCTTGTACACTTTGTGGTTCTTTCTCTTCACAATATTTGATATCGGTTGTGGCCGCTGGATGCAATGCTTCGCAAGGTGGGCGTGGCTGTTTCGCAGCGACGGCGACAGAGAGCGCCCTGCTTTGAATCAGAATCCTTCCAGCTCAAATCCGGCCGCGCCTGTCGTAATCGGTGGTGTCGGTGGCAGCGGCACCCGCCTTTTTGCCCGGATTTTCGTGCAAGCTGGACTCTTCCTCGGTTCCGACTTGAACCTGGAGAACGATAATCTCTGGTTTACGCTCCTGTTCAGAAGGCCCCGTTGGTACCGGAAGCTCGCGGCCCAAAAGGAACGCCGCATTTTTACCGGACTGAACCTTTTAACCAAGGCAATGCTGGGCGCGGAAGGGGTGACTCTGGACGAGCTCGCATTCCTAACGAGGGCTGCGTTCGAAATGAGCGTCAATTTTCAAGTATCCAACAAAACGATGCGTGGCATTTGGCCGTTCGAGCGAGCGCGTAACATGCTGCGCGCCGCGAAGACGTCGCTCCCGGGAAATTATCGTGGCTGGGGTTGGAAGGAGCCAAACTCGCACATCTATCTTCCCTATTTGTTCCGGCATTTTCCGGCATTGAAATACGTCCACGTGATTCGAAACGGGCTGGATTTAGCCTTCAGCATTAACCAGGTGCAACTTCATAACTGGTCGTTTCTGTTTGGAATGGAGCGCCCGAAGTCAAAATCCAGCATTCCGGCTGCATCCCTGAAATACTGGGTGCGCGCCAACCAGCGCGCCGTCGAACTCGGCAAAAGTTTCCCGGACCGATTTCTCTCTGTAAATTTTGATGAGCTCTGTCGTTCGCCGGCGCAAGAGACCCGGCGCATTTTTGACTTTGCCGGTGTAGAAATTTCGGCGGATGAATTTGCGCGCCTTTGCGAGCTCCCCCAAAAACAAGCGTCCTCCGGGCGTTACTTACAGCGCGATTGCAGCGTGTTCGACCCGGAAGATGTCGAAGCGGTGCGTCGATTTGGCTTTGAAGTGAAAATTTAGCGGAGCCTCACTCCATATAACCAAGTTCGGCAAGCAATGGCCCCGCGATTTTTTCAAACTGCTCGCGGTTGGCTGCGGACATCTCGGTTTTCCAGCGGCCGATGCGGCTCGTCTCTGGCGGCTTTTTTGTCAAAGCATGAATGCTCAGACGCTGCTCGGCTGTCGCCCACAGGTTTCCCTCGGGACTGTGGATATCGCGCGATATCTCGGAAAGCCGCTCCTCCGCGCTCTGATGATATTGGAGTAACCGCGGTTCCCACGGCAAATCGATAAACTCCAGGATCCTCCTTAATATCGGCTCGGTATCGCGCACCAGGTCCTCATATCGAACCTCCGTATAATTGGCCAACTCAGTGGACTGCTTGCGCGCAGACCGAATGCGCCCGACCCAGGTCTCCGCTGCCTCGGCGATGGAGCGCGGCCCGAACCAAAGATCCTTGATCGAGAGGGCGACATCACGGCCGTCTCGGATCAGGTGAATGAAGCACGCCTCGGGAAGGAATTCTGCGATCAGTTGCACTTGCGTGAGGTAGGTGGGCGTTTTGTCGCCCCAGCGTGTTTTCCCGAATCGCTCGGCGTAAAGCCGGTAAAAAGCTCGCAAAGCCGGGCCGATCTCAAATGGCGCGAGCGCATTGATCCGTTTTCGAAATTCGTCAGCATCGAGCTGAAAATCCGTCCACCAGCGGCTCGAAAGGAGCACGTGGATAAATGCCGCGCGCGAGTCTTCTCCTGGTTTGCGGCAAGCATTCGCAACTTCAGGGATGAAATGCGTTTCGGGCGGGATGGCCAGTTGCGGGTGCGCATCCAGCATCATCCGCAGTAGTGTTGTGCCCGAGCGGCCGACTCCAACGATGAACGGAGCCGCTGTCTGGTCGCCAACGATCTCCTTCCGTTTCGACATCAGCATAGAATTCGCTTGCTCATGCGCCTGTAGTGCCGGCCGGATCAATTTGCCACCAAAGCGCATCCGTCGCCGCGCGGATCTTCTTTATTTCCCGCTTATTCAGCATCGACGACCAGCGCCCGACGCTCTCCCCGTGAATTCCTGTCGTGGCTGCGATTTTGCGATCTTCCAGGCCGTGATCGGACGCCCTCTCCTTGTTAAAATCGAGCTGACCGGCTTCAAATTCCTCACCAAGCCACGTCATCAATTCTCGCAATGCGGATTCGGGCGAGCTCACCAGCTTTTCGTAAGTCAGGCGGTAGTAGCGCTCGCGATTTGTTTTTCCGAAATCGAGCCCCGCCCTTGTGTACTGCTGGTAGAACTCGATGCGACCATCGAGCGTTTCTGGCAACGACAGAGGAAAGCTTGCCTCTTTCATCGAAGCCAGCGTGTCGAGCGGGTTGCGCATTACGTGAATCATCAGCCATTCATTGCCAAGCAGCCGCTGCCATTGCGGAAGATAAAGGACATTTTCGGGGTTCTTGTCCGCCCACCGCGCTTTGCCGGCCAGCGCGGCAGCACTCTCGTGCAGTGCGATGAATGCCTTGCCGAAAATGCCCAGTAGCTCTTCCTCGGAGAGGAGGGCGCGCGCGGTGTTAAAAAAGCGAAGGTGTCTGATCGGGTCCTCTTTGTAATTTGCGTAAAAGTCGCGAAAAAACTTTACCTCAGGCCCGCAAAAAATTCGTGAATGCGCGTTCAAGAGGCGCCGGACCAGCGAAGTGCCCGATCGATGGCATCCGCCGACAACGATCGGCCAGGAGCTACGCAGCGTGCTCATCGGCTTTTTGTTGCTGCGCTGCGGCCCAGATTTCTGCGAGGTAATGCCGTTTGCGTGGCTCTGATGGATCGAGTCGATCGTCGGAAATATAAACGCGCAGTTCCTTTTCCGAAGGGAGCTTCAACATTTCTTCGGTCAATCTCGAGCGCCAGCGATGCCATCCTTTTTTGACTTCGTCGGGATCGTATTTTCGAGTCAGGAACTTTTCCATTGCGTGCGGAATCGAGAGAAACAAATAGTGCCGCATCGGAAAAGACTGCGGATACATCTTCAATTTCCGGAACTGGACGACGTGGCCGCCGGAACTTGCAAGATCGACGCGGCGCGGCTGCCGTTTCCACGCGTTCAGGCGATGCGGGAAAGAAGGCAACATCGGGTAATACCAGCGCATCGTTTTCTGAAAATCCGGATGATCGTGGTCCGGCGATTCCTGCGTGGGCACAAAAGCAAACTCCATGAAATTGACGGCATTGTAGCCTTTGGCATCGGCGTCCGCCAACGCCTGTTGCAACGTCGTGCCCGAGTGCGGCGGCAACCGGATCTCATCCGCATCGATATGGATAAACCAGTCGGCGTCCAGGGTAGCGGCCAGTTCCTCTTTGCGCCGGCATTGTTCCGTGAGGGAGAAAAAACCGGGCCGCCGATATTTCTCGATATCGACCAAACCGCGGCCGCGGTAGCCCTCGGCAATTTCCACCGTGCGGTCGGTCGATGAATCGTCGAGCAGATACGTTTCGACGCCTTGTCGCGCCAGATGCTCAATGCAGCCGCCGATGAAACGCTCCTCATTATAAGTGGCCACTAACGCGATTACGCGCATCGGGATGAAAGCTCTATTCGCGTAAGTGCGAAATCGAAAAGGAGTCTCCTCATTTCCTCATCATCGCGTCCCGCCGGGCTTTTCGCGTAAAAGGCTGCGCCTCACGCGACTCGTTAAAAGGCTCCGGGCCTTTAGTTCGGAGGGGATATTTCGCGAAATAATTCCGCAGTTGCGAGCGCAAGAATCTTCGACTTCCACCGCTTTCTAAGTATCGCTCGCGACCAAATGCATCAGCTTCTTCGGTATAGGCCTCATAATGGATCAGATTCCATGGACCTCGAAAGCTCGTAGCCTGCACTGCTCCGCTTTTATGTTCGTTCAGCCGTCGTCGCAAGTCGGTCGAGAATCCGATGTACAGTCCCGCATCTCGTGCTGAATGAAGCAAGTAGACGTAAAACATTTTTCTTCAATCGCCGCGTGAGGTGGAGCCTTTTACGCGGAATTCGAAGCCCGGTTTCCACTCGGGAAATTTCTGGCCATTGGCGACCTCGTAGCCGACCTCGAACAAAAGATCCACGTCCTGCACCGCGCCCGTCAGGTCCCAGTCCGGTTTCACTTCATCGGTGACCTGGTGGTAGTCGTGCAGGTCGTACTCATCAGAACGCAGAGGTCCGTTAACAGGGCGTGAAACCAGATGTTCGTCCTTGTTGATGTAAAGCGATGGGATGCCTGCCTTCGAAAACTCGAAACTGTCGGCCCGGTAAATAGAACCTTTTTCCGGCCGACTGTTCGGGATCGTGGCACGGCCCCGCCGTTTTGCCGTCGCAACCAGCAGGTCGTCGAGTGTGGACATTCCGTAGCTCACGTCTTCGATGTCGCGCGCCTTTCCCCATACGTTCATGGTGTCGATATTGATGTCGGCGAGCGTTTTGTTCAGCGGATAAAGCGGATGCTCGACATAAAACCTGGCGCCGAGCAGTCCGGCCTCCTCCGCAGTCGTGCACATGAAGAGAATCGATCGTTTCGGCGGCGGATCGACTTTTGTGAACGCTCGCGCCAATTCGATGACCGCAGCGTCGCCCGAAGCGTTGTCCACTGCGCCATTGAAAATCTGGTCGCCTTTCAACTCCGGGTGTCGCCCGAGATGGTCCCAGTGCGCCGTATAAAGCACATACTCGTCCTTCAATTTCGGGTCGCTCCCTTCAAATTTTCCAATGACGTTGTGCGATTTAAACGGGCGCAGCGTTTGCTTGATATAGAAATTCGCTTTCGCATTTAGTGCAACGGGCCGAAAATCCTTCGAAATCGCGGATTTCTTTAGTGCATCGAAGTTTTGGCCGCAGTCTGCGAGAAGCTTCTTCGCGGCGTCCAGCGTGATCCATGAGCTCGCCGCAACCACACCCATGTTTTTGTCCGGCGTATCGAGTTCGAAATTTTCCTTGGCCCAGCTCGATTTCACGACGGAATAGGGGTAAGCGGCCGGTCCGGTCTCGTGGATGATGATTGCTGCCGCGGCGCCTTTTTTCGCGGCGATTTCGTACTTGTAAGTCCAGCGCCCGTAATAAGTCATCGCCTTTCCCTTGAACATTTTCTCATCGAGCTTCGACGGGTCCCCGGGATCGGGAATCGGCGGATCGTTGATCAGCATCAACAGGGTTTTGCCGCGGACATCGACGTCTTTGTAATCGTCCCATCCGTACTCGGGCGCGACGATCCCGTAGCCGACAAAGACAATGCCGGAGTTGTTGACTTTGATTTCGCCTTTCAATCGCGACGACCAGGCGACGAAGTCATCCGGGTATTTAAGGTCCGTCGTTTTTCCATTAACGATCAGCGACATGCTTGGCTGGCTGGTGATTCCCGCTAGAGGAACTTCCTGGGTGTAGGTGCCGTCCGGATTGCCAGGCTCCAGTCCGATTGTTTTGAATTGGTCGGAAATGTATTTAACCGAAAGATCTTCGCCCTCTGTCCCCGGCGACCGCCCCTGGAACGTATCCGCTGACAGAATTTTAATGTGAGCGAGTAGCCCGTCGGGCGTGATCGAATCCAGCGCCGGCTTGAGTTTCTGTTCCGGGGCCGCGGCAAAGAGCGACACCGCGCTTAGCGCCAAAACCACGAGGGTTGTTCTCATTCTTCTTTTGTAAGGGCGCTCGGCGACCGCTGCAAATGTTTGGAAGGGCCGGCGTTCGAGGCTGCGTGTTGCCACGCATCGGTTTCGGGCCGATGAGGACGCCCGCGACAGGGCACAAGCCAGGCGTAATAATTCCGGGGAGCGCAGGCGCCTCGCGTGCGGGCGACGGCGCCCTCGCCGTTGCGAACCTTCATCATTCGAATGTTGCTGCTACGTCGAATACGCAAGATCGTTTGTCGCGAGGGCGCGACAAACGGCACGCGAGGCGCGTGCGCTCCCCGGACCAGGGAGGCCAAACTCTCGTCGATGCGCAGCCGGGCGAGATGTCCCTCGCTTCGTTTGCGGTGACCGCAAGTGGCTAGCCACCGGCATGGGACGGCCCGGCCGGCACTTTCTTTTTTGCCGCGGCCTCGATGCCGAGCCTTTTCAGAAATGGCTGGACCGATTGAGGACGGCCGAGGAATTTTTCGATCGACACCTTAACGTCGCGCGAGCTGCCCTGCGCATAAATCTCGCGGCGCAATTTCATGCCGGCCTGCTTATCGAGGTAACCATTCTTCGCTTTTTCGAAAACCGTTGCCATGTCGGCGGCGATCGCATCGGCCCAGGCGTAACCATAATACCCGGCATCGTAGCCATTCAGGTGGCCAAAATAGGTGACGAACGTTGTGCTCGGATCGATCGGCAGAAAAACCTTTTCCAGAATTGGATTGGAAATGCCGACACAATCGTACGGCTGATTTTCAGGATGTTGATCGTGCAGCGCGAGGTCGAGCGCCGCGAATGCGAATTGCCGCCGATAAAAAACGCCAGCCGTCGCTTTCTTGGCATCGTTCATTTTCTTGATTGTTTCCGCGGGAATTTTTTTGGATGGGTTGCGGTAATCCGCTGCAAAAGTGTCGAGCACCTTCTTGTTCCAGACCCAGTTTTGAAGCATTTGCGACGGCGCTTCAACGAAGTCGCCGGGCACATTGGTTCCGGCGAAACGGGCGTACCTTGCGCGTGTAGTGATGGCATGGAGCGCGTGACCGAACTCATGAAACAGCGTCTCCACATCGGTATGCGTCATCAATGACGGTTTGTCCGCGCTCGGCGGCGGGAAATTGCAAAGCAGAGCGACTGTCGGGCGTTGATATTTCCCGTCTGGAAGCACCTTGCCGCCGATAATATCGAACTCGGCGAAGTGATTAAACTTTCCTTCCCGGGGAAACATGTCGAGATAGAACATGCCCAGCGGCTCGCCGGTGACCGCGTCGGTCACCATGTAGAGCTGGAGATCATCGACCCATTTGTACGGCGCCGCGATTTTCTCAAACTTCAGGCCGAAAATGCTCTGATAGATATTGAACATTCCCTCGAGCACTTTTTGGAACGGGAAGTAAACGCGGAGCGCTTCGGTATCGACGGCGTATTTTTGTTTCTTGAGCTCATTGGTGTAATAACGCCAGTCCCACCAGTCGACAATCGCCTTGGGATTGTGCGTATTCGCCGCCTTCATTTTTTGGAACTCGGAAACTTCGGCCGCGAATTTCGGCTGAATGCCGGAGATGAGGTTGTTGATATACGATTTCGCGCCGGCGCCGGTCTTGGCCAGTTTGATTTCGGTCTGGTAATCGTCCCACGATTTGTAACCGAGCAGGAGCGCGATCTTGTTGCGCAAGGCGAGCATTTGATTGAGCACGGAAACATTGGTGTCTTTGGCAAGACTGCTGCGCGCGACGTAAAGCTTTTTGCGCGTTTCTTCGTTCCTGGCGTTTTCCTCGACGGTGACGTATTGCCACGTGACGTTTGCGAGCACGGTGTAGGCATCGTCTCCGGTTTTGACTCCCGGCGCGGCGAGAAAGCTTTCCGGCACGCCATCCAGCTCCGCTTTGGTGAAAACGAGCGGCGCTTTGGCGTTGACTATATTGGTGTCGAAATCTGTCCCCAGCTTCGACAGTTGCTTCCGTAATTCTTCGACTTGCTTGCGTTTGTCCGGCGGAAGTTCCAGACCCGCGCGCCGGTAATCGCGCATCGTTTCGTCGAATAATTTTTTGTCTTCGCCCGACAGTTTCGGATGCGTCTTGGCGAAAGCTTTGAGCGCCTTGTAAACATCTTCGCGATAATTGATGCCGACTGCCCAATCCTGGAACTCTTTCACCGCGTTCTCAGCCGCGGCGCGCATCTTTTCGTTCGTGTTGGTTTCCTTGATGATCGTCGCCTCATTTGCGGCGTTTCCAGCCTGGTATGTCAGGTCATCCAGGGCGACGATTGTGCTCTTGAACGTGACTTTGGCCGCGTCCTGCGCACCGATCTGGTCGAGCGCCTTGTTCGCCTTCGCGATGGCGTTCTTCATCGCCGCATCCACGGCCTCCGGTGTCTGCTCCCACTCCGGAAGCGTCAGGACATCGTTTGCCTTTGCGCCTGCAGCCCGAAAATTGTCAACGGTCTTTAGATCTGCCGCGGACAACGACCAAACGGACGTGGAAAGAGCAATCGATAGAAAAACGAGTAAGGATTTCATGGCTGTGAAAAACGTGGCCACAGATTTGCACAGATTCCCACAGATGACAGAAGGAATTTTGCTGAATCTGTGCTTAATCCGTGTTCATCTGTGGCAATAAAATGCAGGCTAAAAGCGTCTCTGTCGGAAAGCCATGTCATTTCGAGCGGAGTCGAGGAATCTCTCATTGTTGTCGGTGGACCCGGGTAGCAGTAAGAGATGTCTCGGTCCGAGCCGGACTGGCATATTCGCTCGACATGACAAAAAGCAGCCTTTCAACAGAACCAGTAAAAGCGTTGCCCTAAGATTCCGTGATCGAAAAATTTCTGCTCACGTTCATTCCGATTTTTGTCGCCATCGATCCGATCGGCCTGGTTGCGCTTTTCATGGGACTCGGAACCGGCGCTTCATCGGAACATCGCCAGCGACAGGCGTTTCTTGGGATACTGACCGGATTGTGCGTTGCGGTCGGGTTCATATTTCTCGGGAAAATCATTTTTGCGGCGCTGGGGATCACCGTTGCCGACTTTCAGGTCGCCGGCGGGTTGATCTTGCTCGTCCTCGCCGTGCGCGAGCTGGTGGGGTTTGGTCCGCATGATCGTGGCGGCGGCGAGGAGTTTGGAGTTGTGCCGCTTGGAATGCCATTGATCGCCGGCCCGGCGTTGTTGACCGCGCTGCTGATCCTTGTCGATTCGGTGGGGCTGATTTACACGCTTGCGTCGCTTCTGGTGAATCTGGCGCTGGTGGCGATCGCCTTGTGCAATGCCGAGCGTTTCGCCCGCTGGATGGGAAAACAGGGTTTGCGTGGGGTTTCGAAGATTATCGCTCTTCTTCTGGCCGCAATCGCCGTAAGCCTGATCAGACGGGGATGGAAGGGAATGTAAGGCAAAACCCGACCCTTGCGACAGGGTTGACTCGTATTGTATAAAGCTCTAGTACTCTCCTCACATCCTGAGGGGGCTCCTGTTGACACGTCCGAGACCCTCGTTACTATCGTCCGCTCTATGAGATTTCCGCTCGCCCTAACGACGAAAATCGCCGGCTACCTGATCGGCCAGAAGCTTCGTGGCACGAAAAAGTTTGCCACGGTGCTGCAACTGGAGCCGCTCCACACCTGTAACCTCACGTGCACGGGGTGCGGGCGGATCCGGGAATACTCTACCTCGCTCAAAGACATGATGGATCTGGAAGATTGCCTGGGCGCCGCCGAGGAATGCAACGCGCCGATGGTCTCGATTTGCGGTGGCGAACCGCTCATTTATCCCCACATCGAAGCTCTGGTGAAGGGATTGCTCGAGCAGGGCCGGATTGTTTACATCTGCACGAATGCGATGTTTATGCGCAAAAAAATGCGGGAATGGCTCGCCAAAGAATTGCGGAATGCGGATCGCGAATCGCGGATCGATTTGGAAGGCAAGATCGACAAGCTGGTCGCCAACGGGCTCGTGAGCGAAAAAGACGCGGCGGCAATCCGCAATCCGCAATCACCAATCCGCGATTGCACGATTGGACCGAGTAGATGGATGTATTGGAACGTGCATTTGGATGGGCTGGAGCGAATCCACGATCTGATTGTCGAGCGTGAAGGCGTGTTTAAGGAATGTATTCTCTCCATCAAGATGGCGAAGATCCTCGGTTACCAGGTTGCGACGAACACGACCATTTACAAGGAAACCGACATGCAGGAGGTCGAGCAGATGTTCGATTATCTCTCCGATCTCGGCGTGGACGGGCACACCATTTCGCCCGGCTACGAATACGACGCCGCCAAGAAAGACATGATCAAGCGGCTGAATCTGCGCCCTGAAAATTTCTTTCTCACGCGCAAAATGACAGTCGAGAAATTCCGAAGGATGGAAGATTGGATGAATCGCTACACATTCTTCGGGACGCCGATTTATTTTGAGTTTCTTGCCGGCAAACGCGATTTGACCTGTTCCGCCTGGGCGATTCCGACGCGGAACATTCGTGGCTGGAAAGGTCCCTGCTATCTCATGACGGACGCCCATTATTCGAGTTACGCGGAATTGCTCGAGAAAGTGCAATGGGAAAAATATGGCGTGGTCGATGGGGTGGCCCGCGATGCACGTTGCGAAAATTGCATGGTGCATTGCGGCTACGAGCCGACTGCAACCCTTGGCTTGCAGGCGCAGCGCGGGGACACCTGGAAGAACATCAAATTCAATTTCGGAGCCAAACCGAAGCCGACCGGAAAAGGAAGCGAAACTGTCGCATTTAACGGCGTGAGCTGCGGCAACGGACACATTACGGGCAAGCGCGCCGAAGCCGCTGCCGCGCAAGCGTCCTAAGATCGATCCGCCTTCGTTATGACTACGGCGTGACAAGCAACCGTTAGTTCATTTATAAGATCGACATCATGAGTTCGTCCAGAAACGTGATTGCACTGCCGGGCGCTATTCCCGACCGCGCCGAGTCCTATTCCATCGACGATGCGGAGGTTTTGCAGGCAATCACCCGCGCACAGGAGAATTTGCTGCGGCAACAGCGCCCCGACGGTCATTGGTGCGGCGAGCTTCTGGTGGATAGCACGCTCTGCTCCGATTTCGTGGTCTTCATGCATTGGCTGGGCGAGGTCGACCCCAACGTGCAGTTGCGGTGTGCGCGTCATATTTTGAAACGCCAGCTTCCCGATGGCGGTTGGAATGTCTATTACGGCGGCCCGAGCGAGATTAATGCGTCGGTGAAGGCCTACTTCGCGCTCAAACTGGCCGGCTATTCGGCCGATCTGCCGTTCATGCGAGAGGCGCGCGCCAATATCCTGCGACTCGGAGGCATCCCCTGCATGAACACTTTCAGTAAGCTTTATCTCGCGTTGCTCGGCCAGTTCCCCTGGAAATATCTTCCGACAATTCCCGTGGAAATGATTCTGCTGCCGACCTGGGCGCCATTTCACATTTACAAAATGTCCTCCTGGAGCCGGGCCATGCTCGTCCCGCTTGCGATCATCAATCATTTCAAGCCGACTCGCGTTCTCCCGGGCGAAAAGCAGCTTCACGAGCTTTATCCGCTCGGCACCGAGTATCACGACTTTCGGCTTCCACGGGACGAGCGTTTTTTCACGTGGCGCAATTTTTTCCTTCGTGTCGATAATGCTCTGAAGTTTTTGCATCCGTTGCGGTTTCGCCCCATGCGCCAGCGGGCGTTGGAAGAAGCGGAGCGCTGGATACTTGAGCGGATCGGTGAGGGGAGCGACGGCTTGGCGACGGTTTTTCCAGCGATGCTCAATTGCCTGATCGCACTGCGTGCCCTTGGTTACCCGAAGAATCACCGGGTTTATCAAAAAGCGACCAAAGATTTTGCCGGGCTCTTTGTAGATGATCCGGAAGATTTTCGCATTCAACCCTGTTTGTCGCCTGTTTGGGATACGGCCATCAACGTGATCACGCTGGCCGAGTCCGGTCTTTCGCCGGAGCATCCTGCGTTGCAACGCGCCACGGACTGGCTGGTGAGCAAGGAAGTGCGAATTCGCGGCGACTGGACAGTGAACAATACGCATCCGGAAGCGAGTGGCTGGGCATTCGAATACAACAATATCTACTACCCGGACGTAGACGATACCGCGATGGTTCTCATGGCGTTGCGACTCGTTAGGCCGCGCGATCAACGCGCACTGAGCGAGGTATTCCGGCGAGCGCTTGGGTGGCAAATCAGTTTCCAATGCCGGGACGGCGGCTGGGCCGCATTCGACAAGGATGTGACCACGCCCTGGCTTGAAGACATGCCCTTCGCCGATCACAACGCGATCCTCGATCCCACCTGCAGCGACCTAACCGCGCGCACGCTCGAATTGCTCGGTTACATCGGGTTCGATCCGAAAGCGCGCTGCGTACGCGACGGCATCCAGTATTTGATCGATACCCAGGAGGACGATGGCTCCTGGTACGGGCGCTGGGGAGTCAATTATATCTATGGCACATGGCAGGTTCTGCGCGGTTTGCGCGCAATTGGCGACGACATGACTCAGGATTGGATTTTGCGAGGGCGCGATTGGCTGGAGAGCTGTCAGAACGATGACGGCGGCTGGGGCGAAACCTGCGCCACGTACGAAAATCCGTCTCTCAAAGGTATCGGCGAGAGCACCGCGTCGCAGACGGCCTGGGCCCTCATGGGAATTTGCGCTTGCGGCGATCTCGACAGGCCGAGCATTCAACGCGGTCTGGGGTTTTTGCTCCAGTCGCAAAAAGCGAACGGCTCTTGGGATGAGCCGCAGATCACCGGCACCGGATTTCCCGGCGTTTTTTACCTGAAATACGACATGTACCGGCAGAACTTCCCACTGCTCGCCTTCGCCACATACGTGAATTACCGTCGGGGCGTGGTTTCTCCGGGGTTCTATCGCTGCGACTCGTAGAGCTGTCGTTTCGTAAAGGCGACGCCCCGCCGTCCGGCATCCGGGAGGGCACCTTGTAGCCACGGCGCTCTGTCGCCGTGTCTTCACTTCGGGCCTCCGCGATGCGCCCCGACAGAGCCCGTTCGACTTCGCTCAGGGCAGGCTTATTTGGCGGCTGCACTGTTTAACGCAAAAAATAAAACCTGCCGGCAAACGGAATTCGATCTAACAGTAGAGATTATGGCTTACGAACTACCAAAACTACCCTATCCATACGAAGCGCTGGAACCGCATATCGATGCGCGAACGATGGAAATCCATTACACCAAGCATCACCAGGCTTACGTCAACAACGTCAACAACGCGATCAAAGGCAAACCCGACCTGGAGAAAAAATCGGTCGAGGAGCTGATCAGCGATCTCAAGTCGGTGCCGGAAGATATTCGCACCGTTGTCCGCAACAATGGGGGCGGCCACGCCAACCATTCCTTCTTCTGGAAAATCATGGGCCCGAACGCGGGTGGCGAGCCAAAGGGCAAACTGGCTGACGACATCAAGTCGACATTCGGCGACTTTAACGCCTTCAAGGAAAAGTTTGCAGCCGCGGCGGGCGGCCGTTTCGGAAGCGGCTGGGCGTGGCTGATAAAGAACAAAGGCGGCAAGCTGGAGATTGTTTCGACACCGAACCAGGACAGTCCGTTAATGGACGGCAACAGACCTGTGATTGGTCTCGATGTCTGGGAACACGCTTATTATCTGAAATATCAGAACCGGCGGCCCGACTACGTCAAAGCCTGGTGGAACGTTGTGAATTGGGACGCCGTCGCCAAAAACTACTAAGAATGGAGAAATGGAGTATTGGAGTAGGGGAGTAATGGTCTTTCCATTTCTCCTTCACTCCATGACTCCAACACTCTATTCCTGATGGCGTGTCTTAAATTGCTGGCGGCGCTTCTTTCTGTAGCGGCGGTCTATGACCGTCGCTAGATTCGCTCGTGTTCCGGCGGTCGCAGACCGCCGCTACAGGTGATGGCGTATCTAAACGAAAATTATCTCAAGCTTCAGGCGGGATATCTCTTCCCTGAAATCGCGCGGCGCGTGCGCGAGTTTTGCGATGCGGATCCAGAAGGAGCCGGAAGACTAATCCGTTGCGGAATCGGGGATGTGACAGAGCCGTTGCCGCGCGCGGCAATCGAGGCGATGAAACGCGCCATCGAAGAACTCGGACATCGCGAAACATTTCGAGGATATGGTCCGGAACAGGGCTACGAGTTTCTCCGGTCGACCATCGCGCAGAAAGACTATCGCGATCGCAAAATCGATGTCGCAGACGACGAAATTTTCGTTTCTGACGGGTCGAAATGCGATTTTGGCTACATTCTCGACATTCTCGGCGACCAGAACAAGGTCGCGATCACCGATCCGGTTTATCCGGTCTATGTGGATACAAATGTGATGACCGGGCATACCGGTCCGGCTCGAAAAGATGGCAGCTACGAAGGAATCGTCTATCTGCCGTGCACCGCGGAAAACAATTTTGTTCCCGAACCGCCCAGGGAACATGTCGATCTCATTTACCTTTGTTTTCCGAATAATCCGACGGGCGCCGTGGCATCGCGTGAGCAGCTTGCGCGCTGGGTCCATTATGCGCATGAGCACGATGCGTTGATTCTCTTTGACGCGGCCTACGAGGCGTACATTTCGGAACCGGAGATTCCGCATTCCATTTTCGAGATTCCCGGCGCCCGGGAATGTGCGATTGAGCTGCGCAGTTTCTCCAAGAACGGCGGGTTCACCGGCGTGCGTTGCGGCTTCACCGTCGTGCCGAAAACGCTGCTCGGCCGCACAGAGTCAGGGAAAAAATTGCCGTTGCATCCGCTCTGGAATCGGCGCTGGAGCACAAAAGCGAACAGTGTGAGTTATCCCGTTCAGCGCGGAGCGGAAGCATTGTATTCTCCGGAAGGCCGCCAACAGGTGCGCGGACTGATCGACCATTACATGGGGAACGCGAAAATCCTCCGTGAAGCTTGCGCCGAAACCGGCATGCTTGTTTTCGGCGGGGTAAACGCGCCTTACATATGGGTGAAAACCCCGAGTGGCCGCACCAGTTGGCAGGTATTCGACCAAATGTTACGCGAGCTGAATGTAGTCGTTACTCCGGGAAGCGGATTTGGCGCGCAAGGAGAAGGGTATTTTCGCGTCTCCGCCTTCAACAGCCGAAGTAATGCCGAAGAAGTAGCGCGGCGGCTTCGAGCGCTGGCGTAATTGTAATCAGGAGCAAGAGCAAGAGCATGAGCATGAGCATGAGAAGGGTTTTCCTCCTCCTCCTGCTCATGATCGACGGAGGGTCCGACCGACATCTCCCCTTGCGCTACAGGCTCGGTAGGTAACATTCCCCTTTTTGGGAAAGAAGTCAGCGTGTCCGAATCGAAGCAAAATCTCCTCCAGCTCTATCGCTTTTGTTTTTTGATGCTGGCCGACGCGAGCAAGGCGGAGGAGGTTTTTCACGCTACGCTGCGACAAGCCGCACAGAATTCAGCGGCGGGCGAACCTCCTCGCGATCGCCTGTGGTTTTTCCGCGATGCCCGCTGGCGATGTCTGGAAGCTGGCGAACAAGGTCTGCAGGCTGAAGATGTCGAACTGGAGGAGGAGCAGATCGCTCCCTCGGCGTCGGCGCAAATCGAAAAACTTGAGCCGGCACAACTCGCGATCTGGATTGCCGCTGCCTCGGATCCCCAGCGAACAGCGCTGGCCCTGTTCTATCTCGATGAATTCAATGACGCGGAATTGCTTTCGGTCTGCGAACTGAAACCGGTGGAGCTGGCAAAATTGCTCTCGGAAGGACGCCATCAATTTCAAGCCTGGCTCAATGCGACAATGCCCGTTACCGAGACATGATTGCCTTGTCCCGCCGCCACCGTTTGTTTCTCCAATTCGCCCCGATCAGTGAGGAGCGGGTGCGGGATCGCCGCATGCGAGTTGCGTTGCACCGCGCGCGCAAGGACGAAGGATTTGCCGCGCAACAGAATTTCGATCGCGCGGTTGCGGCGCTCGTTCGCGCGATTCCGATCCCTCAGCCAATCACAGATTGGGTTCCGGAAGAGACGCTCATTTCGGCGCCACAACGCCCATGGAAAAAATACGCGCAACACCCGGCGATTGTCGCCACCGCGATCGCCGTTGCGGTGATTGCCGGTGTCTTCGTGTTTCATGTGATCGACAATCTGAATGATTTTCCAAACGAAGATACCGCGCGAAAGTTGCTGGGAGTGGCAAGCTCGACACGGTCACTGGTTCTTGATCCGGTGAAGACGGATGCCGGAGAACTCGGCGATCTCTTCTTCATGAAATATCGGCTGGAACATTATGATGTGCCGCCCGAGTTCGCCGACTTTCGGACATTGGGTTACCGCGTTTTTCCCGATGAGGAAGCGCAGCGGGTCGCCCAGATCTGGGTAGTCGAGAAGCGCATGCAGTTTTTTATTTTTCGAGCCGAGAAAGACCCCAAAACAGGCGCGCCGCGGGAATTTTCAGGCTGGCGTTATGTGGAGCAGGAAGGATGGGCCGGCGTGATCGAAGAGCGCAACGGCATTTGTTTTATGGCGGCCATGCGCGGGCGGGAAAAAGATCTGGCGCCGTATATCGCGAAAAAAAGCGATTAGATTCGGCTTTGGGAAAGCCGTGCAGGGCCAACGTTGACTCTTCGTCATAGGCCATTCAACTTTGTGCCGCCTGCCAGGGTGGCTCAGCGGCCTGCTCGCGAAGACTTTCGGAGTAGAGCAGCCCGAAAGTATTCGGGGTTGGTCGCGCGGAGTTTTGCCTGGTATTCTTTGAACGAAATTGTTGCCAGGGTAGCTCAGCGGTAGAGCAGGGGACTCATAAGCCCTTGGTCGGGAGTTCAATTCTCCCCCCTGGCACTTTTTACGCAATGGCTTGGGTTTACATTATTCGCGGTTCGTCAGGCCGACACTACATTGGTTCCACAGTCGATCTCGACGCGCGATTCGCCCAGCATTTACGTGGTCATACTGCCACAACCAAGCGACTCGGCGAGATGCTTGAGATCGTCGCAAAAAAAGAATTTCCAACTTTGGCTGAAGCTCGAAAAATCGAGCGCTCATTGAAACGAAAAAGGAATCCAAAGCTCGCAATTTATCACTTGCGGCAGTAGAGCAGCCCCGAAAGCTTTCGGGGTTGGTCGGGAGTTCAATTCTCCCCCCTGGCAGGTTTTTGAATAATGGCCTGGGTTTATATTCTCCGCGGCTCCTTAGGCAGACACTACATCGGTTCCACGGTCGATCTCGACGCACGGTTTGCGCAACATTTACGCGGTCATACTGCAACAACCAAGCGACTCGGTGGAAAGCTTGAAATAGTTGCCAAAAAAGAAGTTTCAACGCTGGCTGAAGCTCGAAAAATCGAGCGCTCATTGAAACGAAAAAGGAATCCAAAGCTCGCAATTTATCACTTGCGCCAGTAGAGCAGCCCCGAAAGCTTTCGGGGTTGGTCGGGAGTTCAATTCTCCCCCCTGGCACTTTTTTCGAACAATGGCCTGGGTCGATATTCTTCGCTTTCGGAGTTCTCCTACCGGGGCTCTTATTGCGGATCGGCGAGTGTGGATTGCGGATTGCTTTCGGAATTCTCCCCGGTGATTTTTTAATTGGAGCATTCAAAAATAGAACGCGACGTTGACAGAGTTCGCAGCGATCCTATACTCGTGACCCTGCGGCCGGCCCCTTAACCAACCGGTTTTTTGCGCGGAAACGATCATGTCTTCGACTGAAATTATTTTAACTGAGAACATCCCCGGACTTGGTGCGGAAGCCGATCTGGTAAAGGTGCGCCGTGGCTATGCCCGAAATTATCTGTTGCCGCAGGGCAAAGGTTACGAAGTAACGCCGGCCAGCCTGCGAGAACTGGACAACCTGAAAAAGAAGCGGGCCGAGCGTGAAGCGCGGGAGCTCAACGACGCCGAAGAATTAAACAGGCGAATCGGGAAATTGCGGGTGACGTTCACACTGGAAACTGGCGAGACGGGCAAGGCATTCGGTTCGATCACGGCGCAGGATATTGTAACGCGCATTAAGCAGGAGATCGGCCAGGACATTGACCGGCACAAAGTTGCGCTGGAGCGGCCGATCAAGGATACCGGCGAGCATGAGGTCGCAATCAAGCTTCATCACGAGGTCACTGCGCAATTTAAGTTCGATGTGAAATCGGCGGAGGAACCCCGCAACCGGGGAACCGAAGAAGCCGAGGACGAACCGTCTGAAAAGAAGCACCGTTCGTTTTTCCGGAGAAAGAAAGAAACAAAATAAATGGCGACTCAACCATCGTCCCCGTGGACGGGTGAGAAGCCTCGTAAAGCAGCTGGAAATGGCGCTGGCCGAGGTTCGGCGCCGCGAAGCGACGGAAAAGTTCTTCCCAATTCGCCAACAGGTTCTGCGCAGGATATTCACCGCGCGCCGCCGAACAGTGTCGAAGCCGAGCAGGGCGTCCTTGGCTCGATGCTCATCTCACCGCGGGAGGCGATCGCTGAGTGCGTGGAAAAGATTACCGGCGACTACTTCTATGTTCCCGCGCACCAGACCATCTATGATGTCCTAGTCGATCTCTGGAATGCAGGGCAAGCGATCGATCTGATTACGTTCACCCAGGTCCTGCGCGACCGGAATTTGCTGGAGGGCGTGGGGGGGCCGGCGTTTGTCACCAGCCTGTTCACCTTTGTTCCGACAGCCGCGAATGTCGGCTACTACCTCGATATCGTTCGAGATAAATACATTTTGCGCTCCATTATCGCTGCCGCCACCGAGAGTGTGCGGCGCGCTTACGAAGAGCAGGATGAAGTGAGCAGCCTGCTCGATGAGGTGGAGCAGAAGATCTTTGCCGTGGGAGAAGAGCGCTTCAAAGGCCAACTCCCGACGATCAAGGAACTCGTCATGGGAACCCTGGAATCGATGGAGAAGCTTTACGAAACCAAGGGCGCGCTCACCGGAATCTCAACGGGACTACGCGATTTCGATCGACTGACGAGTGGATTGCACGCGGGAGAAATGATTGTGATCGCCGCCCGGCCCAGCATGGGTAAGACCGCCCTTGCAATGAACATTGCAGAACACGTTGCGATCAATGAAAAGCTCCCTGTCGCTGTGTTCAGTCTGGAGATGAGCAGCCAGCAGCTTGTACAGCGTCTGCTTTGTTCCCGGGCGCGCGTAAACCTTTCCAAGACACGGGACGGCTTCCTGAGTCAGCAGGATTTTCCGAAATTGACGCACGCGGCAGCCAAGCTTGCGGAAGCGCAAATCTTCATAGACGACTCCGCGGGACTGGACATCCTGCAACTGCGGGCAAAGGCGCGCCGATTAAAGTCCCAGGAAAAGATTCGGTTAATCGTAGTGGACTACCTGCAGTTGGTGCGGTCTTTGTCGCGCCGTGCGCAGGACAATCGGCAGCTGGAAATTTCCGAGATTTCGGCTGGCCTGAAGGGTTTGGCGAAGGAATTGAACATTCCGATCATCGTAGTTGCGCAGTTGAATCGAAACCCGGAGACCCGCACCGGAAGCGGCAAGGGCGTTCCGCGGCTTGCGGACTTGCGCGAATCCGGGTCCATCGAGCAGGATGCCGACGTTGTTGGATTGCTGGTGCGCGAGGAATATTATGCCGACACTCCCGAGGAGAAGGAGGATCTGAAAGGCAAAGCCGAGTTGATTATCGCCAAGCAGCGCAACGGCCCGATCGGGGAGATCAAGCTCACCTTCCTTCACGAGTTCACTCGGTTTGAAGACCGGGCTGAGGATCTTCCGGAGCCGGAAGAAGCATTTTAGTTTCCGGGGAGCGCACGCGCCTCGCGTGCAAATGCCTGTCCGGCCCGGACTTTCGGCACCCTCGCCGAAACGCTCTGTGCATTATCAGCGAGAGAGATCCCAGACACTTTTAAAAGTTCGCGCCCCCGAAAGCGTTCGGGGTCGCTAGCACGCGAGGGCGCGTGCGCTCCCCGGATCAGAGACTTGGATGACGATGCTACTGCCTAAAAGCTCCAGGTGAAGCTGCCACCGCGGGCGTTGTGTTAAACACTGCGTTGGTTTCTAATGGATTCTTTATGATTTTTACCTGGCTGTTGTTTTTGGTCCCGTTGTCGCTCGCGCTTTCGTATTTCTTTCACGCCGGACCAGCCCTCGTTTTCGTTGCGTCGATTCTTGCCATCGTGCCGTTGGCGGAATGGATCCGTCGCGCGACAGAACAAGTGGCCATTCGCGCATCGCCGGCCGTTGGCGGCTTGCTGAATGTGACCTTTGGCAATACGGCCGAGTTCGTCCTGGCGCTCTTTGTTCTTGGCGCCGGTCACGCCGAGGTCGTCAAAGGCCAGATCACCGGTTCCATCATCGGCAATAGCCTTCTCGGGCTTGGCCTGGCGATCGTGGTGGGAAATTGGGGGCGCGAACGCCAATGTTTCCGGCGCGAACGCGCCGGTCTGCTTTCCAGTCTTCTGATGCTGGCAATGATCGGACTCCTGGTGCCTGCTCTCTTCGATTATACCGAACGCGGCCTTCTCAATTCGTCGGATGTGAGTCGTTTGGATGAGGGATTAAGTCTCGCGGTCGCCGTCGTCCTGATCTTTGTTTACGCCGCCAATTTGATCTACACGCTGGTGACACATCGCGAAGTGTTTGCCTTCGAACAAACGGACGAGAAATCCGGGCGCTCGCCGTGGCCGATCTGGCAATCGCTGACCGTCCTGCTGGTCGGGACCGCGTTGACGGCGTGGGAAGCCGAATTGATCTCAGGGGCCATGGATACGACGGCCGCTCAACTCGGGCTCTCCCGTTTCTTTCTCGGCGTGGTTGTGCTGGCTCTCGTGGGCAATGCCGCCGAATACGTCGCCGCGGTTTATTTTGCCCGGCGTGACCGGATGGACCTGGTGATGAGCATCACGGTGGGTTCGACCATCCAGGTGGCGTTGCTGGTCGCGCCTCTGCTCGTAATCGTTTCCTACTTTATGGGAAAGCCGATGAACCTGGTATTCGAGAACCCACTCGAACTGATCGCCATTGCCGGAGTCACATTTGCCGTGAACGCGATCGCCGCAGATGGCGAGACCACCTGGTTTGAAGGTGTGCTGTTGCTCGCAGCCTACGTCATTCTGGCAATGGCCTTCTTCTTCGTCCAACCGTAGGAAATACAAGGCTCTTTGTTGGCTAGGAATTGCACGACGGTCAACCAGCCGGAAAGCGCATTCTGCAGTTTCCGGAGAGCGCACGCGCCTCGCGAGCTGGCGACGACGAGGCGTCGTCGCGATCTTAATGTCTCAAAGATTGTTTTGGCGAGGGCGCCAAAACGGGCACGCGAGGCGCGTGCGCTCCCCGGATCAGAGGCTTTTCGCGGCTTCGATGACGTGCTTGGCGTCGATGCCGCGTTCCTTCATTACCTCGGCGCCGGGAGCGCTCAGGCCGAATTCATGCAGACCGACTACTTTGCCGTCCAGTCCCACATACTGATACCAGGTATCGGGCACACCGGCTTCGATCGCCACACGTTTCCGGCATGATTTCGGCAAAACCTCATCCCGATATTTTTCCGGTTGCCGATTGAAACGTTCGAAACAGGGGAGCGAAACCACGCGCGCTCCCTCGCCGAGCTCCTTCGCCGCCGCCAACGCGTGCTGCAACTCGCTTCCGCACGACATGATGATGAGGGCGAGCTTTCCTTTTTCCTTTTTCGCAATGTATCCGCCGCGTAACACGCCTTCGCGGCGCAGTTTTACATCGATGTCGTTCAGGATTGGCACAGTCTGGCGCGTCAGGGAAAGCAGCGTTGGCCCGTCTGTCCGCTGCATGGCGGCAACGAACGCCGCTGCAGTCTCCTCCGGGTCAGCGGGCCGAATGACATCGATATTGGGCATCACCCGAACCGAGCTCACCGTCTCCACAGGCTCATGGGTGGGGCCGTCCTCGCCCACGCCGATCGAGTCGTGAGTAAAAATGTAAACGTTCGGCAGGCCTGCGAGGGCAGCGAGTCGAATGGAGGGGCGACAATAATCGGTGAACACCATAAACGTCGCGCCCGACGCCCGAAACATGCCGTGATAGGAGATCCCATTGAGGATCGCGCACATCCCGTGCTCGCGAATTCCGAACCGGATGTTTCGGCCGCCCGGATTGTCGCGCGTGAAATCGCCGCCGTCCTTGATGTAGTTCAGCGTGGAGCCGTACAGATCGGCGCTTCCGCCCATGAGCAACGGCATCGCTTGCGCGATCGGTTGCAACGCTTCGCTGCCGGCTTTGCGCGTGGCCAGCTTGGCGTCCTTCGGAAACTCCGGAATTTTTGCCGAGAGATCGGATGGAACGTTTCGCGCGATCCCGTCCTCGAGTATTTTCGCCTTATCGGGGTTCTTCTTCCGCCAGTCGTTGTACGTTTTTTCCCAGCGGTCGTAATCGGTCAGGAGCTTCTTTTTGTGCGCGGCAAAGTAATCGTACACATCCTGCGAGACGAAAAAACGCTCGTCCGGCAACCCCAGAGCTTTGCGCGCGGCGTCCACATATTTGACGCCGGCTTCGCCGTGGGCGTTGTGGGTGCCGGCTACTTCCGGGATGCCTTTGCCGATGAGCGTGTGGGCGATGATGAGCTGCGGTTTCCCGTTGTTGCGCTCTTTCGCAATATTCAGCGCGTCGAGGAATTGCTGCATGTCCTGTCCGTTGATTTCCTGAACATTGAAACCGTAAGCTCTGAAACGTTCTCCGGTATCTTCGCTTTGTGTTTCCTTTCCTGCGGCGTCGAGCGTGACCGCGTTTGAGTCGTAAATCAGGATCAGATTATCGAGGCCAAAATGAGCTGCGAACGCGCTGGCTTCTGAAGCGACGCCTTCCTGCATGCAACCGTCGCCTGCCAGACAAATCACGTGCTGATCGAAGATTCTGTGCTCGTCCGTGTTGAAACGCGCGGCAGCCATTTTACACGCGACTGCGATGCCTGTGGCGTTGCCGACGCCCTGGCCCAGCGGTCCGGTGGTGCATTCCACGCCCGGAGTCTCGCCAAATTCCGGATGCCCGGGTGTTTTTGAGTGTAATTGGCGGAACCGCTTGATTTCCGACATCGGCAGATCGTACCCGCTCATATGCAGCCAGGCGTAGAGAAACATGCTGCCATGACCGGCCGAGAGAACGAAATAATCGCGATTAATCCAGCGCGGCTTGTCGGGATTATATTTCAGTGCCTGCCCCCAGAGCACCGCGCCCATTTCCGCGCAGCCAAGCGGAAGGCCCAGGTGACCCGATTTTGCCGCCTGTACCGCATCCATGCACAGGCCGCGCGCCTGAGTCGCTGCTTTTGAAAGAATTTCGACGTTCAGACTCATGCGAGGTTATTAAACCGACGAACAGATAAAAACAAAGTAGATTTCCGATTGCGGCAGGGCGGCCGCAGAAGAACAATTCCCGAATCCAGTGAACCAACATTTATTCCTTCACATCGTCGAGCGGCTCGAAGGTCTACTCGGCAAACTGCCGGCTGCGATTCAAAAGCCGATCCTGGCCGAGCTGACGCCATTGAAAGAGCTGTTCCTCCAACAGCGGCCCCCGCGCTTTGTCTTTGTCGGTTCGATTAAAAAGCCTGCCTCGGAGCTGGTGAAGGAATTTTTTGGGCAGGTCGAGACAAGCGGGTTCACGTCAGTCTTCCGTTGGGAGGAGTTAAATGCCGGCGGGCATGGGACCATCTGCATTCTGGACGCGCGTGGCGCCGGCGATTCTTCTGCTGCGCAGGTGCAGGAGGAACTCAAGCGGCAGCCTGCAGACGCGATTTTCTTTCTGGATGAACCCGGTGCTGCGCGCCGCGGGCGCAAGTCGGAACTTCAAAACCTGATCGATTGTCTTCGTTGGAGCGATCCCGCGAAACCGAAAGTGGTGGGCATTGAGTTCTTATCAACCACCACCTCCGCAAAACATTTCCGCCGCCACGATAAGGAAACGGCTGACGAAGCGCTGGCATCGCACCTTGGCGAAGTTCTGAAGGATAGGAATCAATTGCTTCACGTCTTCACATTCGGTCCGAGCGAAACTTCTGCGCGTCAGGCGGAGAAGTTGATGTCGGTCCTGGCGCATGAACTGCCAAACGAAGCGCGGATCGAAATGATTCGAATATCGCGCGACCGCGACGCGCAACGCGAGGTGGCGCAGGTGCTGGTTAAATCAACGAGCGCAATCTGCACCGCAATTGGCGCGCAGCCGATTCCGCTGGCCGATTTACCGGTTTTGACCACGCTTCAGCTCGTCATGGTTTCGGGGATCATGTATCTGAGCGGCCGGGAGCGGAGCCTGCGCGCCGCGACGGAATTCGTCGGAGCGATCGGCGCTAATGTCGGTGTGGGCATGCTCTTCCGTGAAGGGGCTCGCGCGCTGCTCAAGTTCCTCCCGGGCTGGGGCAACGTCATTTGCGGCATGGTCGCCGGCGCCGGCACCTACGCAATTGGCCGTGCGGCTATCGCCTTCTTCCTGGAAGGCGTTTCCCTAAAGGAAGCGCGTCGGACCTATCTCACGTCCCGGAAAAAGCGAAATCAGGCTGCTCCGCCGGTTTTGGAGCAGCCAAAGCGAAAGCGGTCGAAAGCGAAATGATGTTTTCCCGGGCGGCCTTAGGCGCACTATGAATAACTTGTGAATAACCTCAGCCCTTCGGAGCGCTTTGTTCACACCCTTTTTGTGAACAAATCTCTGATTTTTGCAGGATCTCCGGCCTAATTGCCGGTCCTGGCATGAAGCTCTCGGAAATCAGTGCGACGCTGCGCGATATCGGCGTCTCCCCCGTCAAGACACTCGGGCAAAATTTTCTGCACGATCACAACCTCGCACATTGGATTGTAGAGCACGCCCAACTGACTCCGGAAGATTACGTTGTGGAAATCGGGCCGGGCCTTGGCGCGCTTACGGAATTAGCGTTGGCGAAAGGAGTGCGTCTTCTTGCCATCGAGAAGGATGCGCGGCTGGCAAATTTTCTCCGCGAAAAATTTCAACACGAGCGATTGGAAATTCTGCATGCCGATGCGCTTAAGTTTGACGTTCGCAGCCTGTATGCGAAGCGACGTGTAAAGCTGCTGGGAAATCTTCCTTACTACATTGCGAGTCAGCTGCTGCTGAAATTCATTCTCTATCCAAGTCCTATATCATTGTCGTTGTTGATGTTACAAAAAGAGATGGCCCGCCGTCTCTCGGCAGTTCCATCCACCAGCGATTACGGCGCGTTGACCTTGCAAGTGCAGTTGCACTATCGCGTGGAATTCCTGCGCACTGTTTCGGCCACTGTTTTTATTCCGCGGCCTGAAGTCGATTCCGCGCTGGTGCGAATGACACCACGCGACCCGCGCGAGCTGCCGTACTGTGATTATGAGATGTTTGAGAAATTAGTACGCCGCGGTTTTTCCCAGCGCCGGAAACAACTGCGCAAACTCATTGCGCCGCAACTCCCTTCGTGGGACGAAGCGGCGATCTCGCTCAACCTGAATCCGAAAGCGCGCGCCGAGGAATTATCGTTGCAGCAGTGGATCGCCCTGACAAACCGGGCCTCGCCGGGCCCTTCAACGGAAGCGCAATCGCCTGAAGAGGAAGAGTTCTCGGTGGTCGACCCGGGCGACCGTGCCGTAGGGCATGCGTCCCGGGCTGAAGTGCATGGGAATAACTTGCTCCATCGTGCCGTCCACATCCTCATTTTCAATGGGAGGGGCGAGGTTTACCTGCAAAAGCGATCACGCACCAAGGACCGGCACCCCCTTCTATGGGACTCCAGCGCCGCAGGTCATGTTGCGGCAGATGAAGAATACGACAATGCTGCCAGACGCGAGCTGCGCGAGGAGCTCGGGATCGATGTGTCGCTGGAGAGAGTGGTAAAATTACCCGCCTCGGAAAGGACCGGTTTTGAGTTTATCTGGCTCTATTGCGGACGCTCCGAGGGCAGTCCCAAGCCAGACAGCCGCGAGATCGAGTACGGCGGTTTTTTCCCGGTGGCGATCGTAGATGGCTGGATTGCGGCCCGGCCTGATGAATTTGCGCCGGGCTTTATAGAATGCTGGAAAGCCTGGCAGACAAAACGATCCGGGAATTCATCTCCCGGCGGGTTCTAGCGCTTTCGCCTTCGCGAAGCTGTTCTTCTCGAGCCGCGTTTCGGAAGTCGCCCGAGGGTCGTGCGCTTGAACTTCCTGGCGGCACGAAGAGCCGCTTTCTTCCCCCCGTAAAGGGAATCGCTGAACATCTTGGTCACTGTGTTGTTTCCGCGCAGAAAATGCACTTGGAAACCGTGGGTTTGTTTTCGCGCGCGCGCCTTGGTGTCGATGCGCCGGATGTTAGGTTCTGAAGCAGGATTACGCCGTTTTCGCATGAGTGTCTGCCTAACCGATAGCTGAAACCTCGCGAGAATCAACGAACGGTTAGTGATTTAATTTATCAGGGGCATGTGCGGCCTTGTCCGCCTTCGGCAAGTCCCAGGCGCGCCATTTCTGTTCGTACTCGCTAACCGGCAGGAGCGCGTAGCAGGGGTGACGCGCAGCACGCAGCCAGGCAACGATCCTCACCAGGTTGGATTTCGCCATCGTCGTGCAACCGGTCGTGGGATGATTGATTCCCCGCCGGACATGAAAAAAAATCGCGCTCCCGGCTCCGGGGATTGGCGGATCGGAATTATGCCGAATCTCGATGAGCCAGTGATATGCAAAGTCGCCGGAGCGCATCTTTTCGTGTGTGTAATTGTCCGGGGGATGCTTCGGATCGATCACGATGTGCCGGTTGTAATCCGGCGATCGCGGATCGTCGCTCCAAACGTCCGCTTCGGTCACTTGATGATATGGATAATCGCCTTCGGGCGGCAATTTGGCCTCGTATCCGAAAACTTCGCCGATTTCGAAAATTCCCGCGGGGGCGCGACCGTCTCGCTCCTTCTTGTGCAGTCCGCTCTCATTTTGTCCGGCGCGGCCAATTCCCCAGGCGAGGCCGTTCTTCCCGAACAAGACAGGAAATGAAGGAGTTATCGCGACCCAGTCTGCGTCGCGCGTCCGCTCGAATAATTGCAACTGCCCGTGCATTGAGTTCCAACCAGGCGCGAGACCCAGAAGGAGTTGTGTGCAATTGTGCGGTACGCCATCGGCACGGGCATTGCTCGTGATGAGAATGAGTGCGCCGCATAAAATTCCGCGAGAGATCGACATAAACATTTTCAAACCTAGACGCGCACTTTATTGGTTCTGTCCAACTCGATTTTTTCGTGAAGAAAAATTTTTCCGCGCTTCTGCTTCTGATTGTTGTCTGTGTCGTTTACGCTCCGGCTGTCCGTGACGGGTTCGTTTGGGACGACACGGCGCTGATTTTACGCGATCCCCTTATCCGAAGCTGGCGGCTAATTCCGGAAGGCTTCAATCATTTTTTGTTTGTCGACGCGACCCCATCGGATTTTTACCGGCCGCTTCAGCGCCTCAGTTACACGATTGATTACGCGGCATTTGTATTCCGGCCCGGGCCTTACCACGCCGTGAGCGTTCTTTGGCATGTGGCTGCCGCAGTCGCGTTGTTTTTTTTCGCCGCGGAATTTCTCCGGGCCTGCGGTGTTCAAGAACGAACGCGGCGCTGGGTTGCGTTCCTGGCTGGCCTCGTCTGGGCGATTCACCCGGTGCAAAGCGCTGCCGTGGTTTACATTTCCGGCCTGGCCGATCCGCTCGCTGCAACGTTTGGTTTCCTAGGTTTGTATTTCAGCGTTCGAAGTCTGCGCGCGAACGGTCGAGGCAAACTGGTCTTTTTGATTGCCGGAGGCGTTGCATTTCTATTGAGCGCTTTGAGCAAAGAAAGCGGCCTCATTTTCCCGGTAATAGCGATCGTGTTTTTCGCGCTTAGAAAAAACTGGATCGACATCTGGAAGTCCATCGCCGTGGCAGCCTTTGTGTGCGCCATTTACTTTAGTTTGCGCGCGGGTGCCGAACAGTTTCCCACCCCCCGGTTCAACCCGTCGCCGCCACTTCTCGTCAAGCCGGTTATCATGGCGCGCGCGGCCGCCGAGTACGCCGGTTTGATTTTGCTGCCACTTCACCTGCACATGGACCGGGATGTAGAAACTCATCCCAGCGGGTTCTCGAAAGCGAGCATGAGCGGAGCCTCCTGGCGGGAACTGCAAACGCTTTTGGGGATTCTGCTCGTAGCGGCGGTCATTTATTGGATGGTGCGAACACGCAAACGTAGCCCCGCGGTGTTCGCATGTTTGTTGTTTGCAGTGATTAGCTATTTGCCGATCAGCGGCATTGTCGCGTTGAACGCCACCGTGGCAGAACATTGGATTTATCTGCCGAGCGCATTTTTCTTTCTGGCGGTGGCGATTGAAGCCGGCGCATTTTTTGAAAACTCCCGGTGGCGACGAAGACCAGCCATGGTGCTCGTGGCGTCGCTTTTATTCGCGGCATGGCTTGTGTTTCTTGGAGCGCGTACATTCATTCGGAACTTTGATTGGAAAAATCAACGGACGTTTCTTGAGCAGACCATTGCCAGCGGCGGTGACTCGGCGCGGATGCTAATCAACCTGGGCACCCTGGAGGTGAATGAAGGCAAATGGGAAGATGCCGCCGTGCACTGGCACGCAGCTCTTCAAAAGCAGCCAGACCAGCCGCTGGCCGTGCTTGATTTGGGCCTTCTCGCGTTAAAGCAAAACGATTTCAAGCTGGCCCGTCAGCTTCTGACACGCGCAACCCAAATGCCGCTGATAGACGCCCATGCAGAGGAACTTCTCGCGATTCTGGAATACAAGGAAAGCGGACATGTCGATCTGATACGGCTCCGGCTTGCAGCGCGGACTGGTCCGCCGGATTGGTCAATCGAGAAGCGTTACATCGAAGTTCTGGATGAAAGCGGCGCCACGACGGCGGCGATCAAGGAGTTGTTTCACTGCTTGCAATCGCAATGGTATCGCGCCGAAAGCTGGCAACTCCTGAGTAAACTGTTTGCCAAACAAGGGCATCCGGACCGGGCGGCGGGCGCGCTGGCTCAGGCGCGCGCTTACGATGTTCATTTGGGCGCGCACGATGTTACCGGCGTGCACGGCACCGTTCCCTAGTCGTACACTATCCTTTGCGCAGTGGCCATCTCTATGGCGGCCGTGTCCGCCGGAAGGTATTTCATTCCGATGAGCCAAAGGACGCCTGCAACCATCATGGCTGCCGTGACCACGAGAAATGCAACATTCATGTTGGTGCGATCCGCTACCGCCCCTATGAGTGGCGGTGCGGCCGCGTCGCCCAAAAAGTGAATAATCAAAATGTTTAACGCGAAGGCGGTCGCGCGCACGGATGGATGAGTAACGTTTGCCAGCGCCGTGTTAGCCGGGCCGGTGTTAAAGAACAGGAAAAAGAGCGCTACAAACATCATTACCCACGCCAAAGGGAATGGCACCAGGACCACCGCGGCGGAAAATGGGAATGCGATCATTACTGCAATTCCCGACACCAGAAAATAACTGCCTGCAAAGCGTTTGCGGAGCAGGTCGCCGGTGATCCCTCCGAGGAGAGTGGCCGTCAAACCGGCACTGACAAGCAGTGCGCCGAATATGATGCGACTCCCCGGAGGCAGGCCGCGATATTGCAGGTAACCGGGGACCCAGAACGCCAGACCGCCCATCGCGAATGTGAGCGCAGTCATCGCGGCGGTGTTCCAGACGTATGACTTGATTCGTACGAGGCCGATGTAGTCGCGCAGAGTCGCGCGCCGTTTTGGTTTTGATTTTTCTGCGCGGTCGCGCGGATCGCGTCGCCAAAAGCAGGCCAGACCTAGCAGGATTCCCGGAGGTGCAACCGCGAAGAAGGCCGTTTGCCAACCCCAATGGGAGGTGATAAAACCGCCCAGCGCGTAGCCCAACGCGCTTCCCACCGGCAGCGCGACGTAAAAATACGAAAGCACCCGCCCACGCAGCTCCAGAGGGAACAAATCGGAAATGATTGTCGGCGCAGCGGGCCCGTAACCGCCTTCGCCCACGCCCACGAGAAGGCGCATCATTAACAATACTGCGAATGTGGCGGCGAGACCTGATGCCGCCGTCGCGCCGCTCCAGAGAATCACGCCAATGCCGATGAGTACCCAGCGAGAGGTCCGGTCCGCGAGCCATCCGAAAATTAGCGCCGATATCGTGTAGCTGGCGAGAAAAGCGGTCCCGAGAACACCGGTCCAAAAATGTGCGTTTGGAGCCCCAGGTGCAAAGAAGTGGGCTCGAATTTCCGGCTCGACAGAGACGAGCACATACCGATCGATGTAATTAAAAAGATTGATCGCGAAGAGAAGACACAACGCCGTTCGGCTACCAGGGACAGGACGCGCATTAGTTTCCATCGATAATTGTCGATTGCAGATGGCCGGCCGATGAATGTAAACCATAAACGATGCCATCGATGTCAGTTGCCGAGCGAATACTCCATTTGTTGGGCCGGCCGTTGGTGCGCTGCTTTTACCGCCTTACCGCGCTCGGGCGCGAAAATTTGCCGAGCGGCGGATTTCTTCTCCTGCCCAACCACATCACATGGATCGATGCCATTGTGCTCCAGCTCGCCTGTCGCCGACCCATCCGCTACGTTGTCGACCAGGAATTTTATCGTAAACCATTCCTGCGTCCGTTCCTGTGGCTTGTGCGCTGCATTCCGATCGATATCCGTCATTCACTCCCGGCAGTACGCGCCGCCACCGAAAAAATCACTGAGGGTGAGATTGTTTGCCTTTTTCCGGAAGGGCAGCTCGAGCGCGCCGGAACGTTGTTGCGACTGCACCGTGGCTACGAACTGATCGCACGTCACGCCGATGCGGAGGTCGTTCCGGTCTGGCTGGACCAGCTGTGGGGTTCGATTTTTTCGTTCCGGGGCGGCAAATTTTTCAGAAAATGGCCGAAACGAATCCGGTATCCCGTCACAGTTGCCTTTGGAAAACCGCTCGAAGCGAAGGCTGCGGATGTCGCCACCGTGCGCGAGCAGATGCTCAAACTCGGCGAATTTTGTTATAGCCGCAGGCCGTCGCTGGATCGCCATCTTGCGGAAGAATGCCTGCGCGGTTTGAAGCGGCGCCGATTCTCAACCGCCGTGATCGATGGGATTGATCAAAGCAAACTGAGTCGCGCACAATTACTCGGCGCGGCCGCAGCGTTAAGCCGATATCTTCGAAGCAAGTTCGCGGATGAGCGGATCGCGGTTGTTTTGCCCGCGAGCAAGGGATCGTTGGTTGCGAATCTGGCGGTGATGCTTGCAGGAAAGGTTCCGGTGGACCTCAACTTTACGATGGGAAGAGCGGCGAACGAGTCCTGCTGCAGGCGCGCCAACCTGCGAGTCGCCATTTCGGCGGGCCCATTCATCGAGCGATTGAAGAATTTTCCCTGGCCGGAGAACATCTTGAAATTGGACATGCTCATGCCTGGCATGAAACTGCAAATCTTCTTCTGGTGGATCGCGTCGATCCTCCTCCCGACGCCGTTACTTTTGCATCTTTTGCGGGTTCCCAAAAAAGGCGGCCACTTGGAAGCGACGTTGCTTTTTACAAGCGGGAGCACGGGCGAACCCAAAGGGGTCGTACTCAGTCATCGGAATATTCTCGGGAACGTTTCGCAATTTACCGAGCTACTTGACGCTAAAAAGGACGATGCAATTCTTGCGGCGCTCCCATTTTTTCACAGTTTCGGCGCGACGGTGACGCTGTGGTATCCGCTGGTCGAAGGTGTGCGAATTGTTACCTATCCAAATCCTCTGGAAGCGATGAAGAACGCGGCCTTGATCGAGCGATACAAGCTGACGCTTTTGCTGGCGACGCCGACTTTCCTGCGCGGTTACCTGCGAAAAGTGGAGCCGGACCAGCTCCGCAGCCTGCGGCTGGTCATAACCGGAGCCGAAAAGCTTCCTCTCGATCTTGCCAAACATTTCGAGGAGCGCTTTAAACAAAGGGTGTTTGAGGGGTACGGGCTCACCGAGACGTCGCCGGTAGTGAGTGTGAACCTGCCGGAACCGTTTCCCAAAAAGCCAGGGACGCAAGTGCAACCATCGAGTCGATTGGGTTCGGTCGGGAAGATGGCCCCGGGAATCGCGGCTGAAATTCGTGAGCCGGAAACGGACCGCAAGCTTTCGTTGCACGAAACCGGAATGCTCTGGTTGCGCGGAGCAAATATCTTCGAAGGGTATCTGGACGATCCGGAGCGGACAGCCGAAGTTCTGCGCGAGGGCTGGCTAAAGACGGGCGACATAGGCCGGTTCGACGAGGACGGATTTCTTTACATCGAGGGACGGCTCTCGCGTTTTTCGAAAATCGGCGGTGAAATGGTTCCACACGAAGCGATCGAGCATAAAATTCTCACTGCGCTCGATCTTGCTGGAACGGAGCAGCGCCCGATTGCTATTGTGGGTGTTCAGGATGAAGCGAAAGGCGAAGCGCTGGTGCTGCTCAGCGCAATCGACATCGATCTTGCCGATTTGCGTGCCAGACTTCACGAAGCCGGCGTTCCCAATCTCTGGATTCCGAAACAGGTCGAGCGCGTGGAATCGATTCCCGTCCTCGCGTCCGGCAAGTTGGACCTGTCTCGGTGCGTTGAACTGGCGAAGGCAGCCCGGTGATGCAGGTTTCTAAACTCAAGTCCGCGCGATTCGTCGATCTTTTGTGCGCGGCGCTCCTGCTTTCGTTTGCCCTTGCGGTCGCAGCTCCCCGGTGGCGCGCCCGGGTCGATTGGCGTGACGAGGGCTTTCTCGCCTATGGCGCGGTGCGCGTGCTAAACGGCGAAATTCCGCAGCGCGATTTCGTTAGTCTGCAACCGCCTCTCTCTTTTTACTCAGCCGCCGCGGTTTTCAAGCTTTGCGGAACATCGCTCGCTTCGCTTCGCATGTTCGGCGTGGCACTTTTTCTCCTTCTACCGCTTCTTATTTACGGGATCGCTCGCAACTTCACTGGTTCCATTCTCTCTTTGGCGGCTGCCGCTCCCGCGTGCATTCTCGGTCTTCCATATTTCAGCTTTGTGCCGCTCGCAGCCTGGCAGGGGATCACCGCTTCATTCGTCGCCGCATTTTTTTTCGTCCCGGCAACATTATCGAAGAGGCAATGGCCCGCCTTCGTTGGCGGATTGTTCACAGCTCTCTCGATTTTTCTACGGCACGATCAGGCCGTGTATACCGTTCTGTCGATTTTCGTCCTGGTGATCGCGTTGAGGTTTGCCCGGGACGCATCCGCTTCGAGAATCAATCTGAAACGCGCGTTGCTGTTGTGGCTGGCCGGGATCGCCGTCGTCTCAATTCCATTGATCCTTTTCTGGTGGAAAATTGGGGCGCTGCCCGAGATGTTTCAGCAGCTGGTGGTGTTTCCGCTCACCACTTATCGAAAGACCAGTTCGCTGCCGTTTCCGAAATTCATTCTACACGGATCCATTCAGAACACTGCTGTCGTAATTCTGTTCTACATTTCCCCGTTTGTTCAAGCGATCGGCGCGCTCTACCTCGTCTATGCCGTGGTCCGCAGCCGTTTTCGCCGGCGCGAAGCATTCCTTGCATTTCTTGTCGCCTGGTCGGCGCTGTTTTATCTCCAGGCCTCGGTCCGATCGGACCAGACGCACCTTATGTTCGCGCTGCCGCCGTTTTTTCTTCTTACCGCCTTCGAGTGGTCGATTGTGCGCGAAGCAGTCGCCAACCATCGCAAAGTGGAGATGGCGCTCTCAACGGCGTTCGCGATCCTGGTCGGTTCGTTTCTCTGGATCCTCAGGCCAATCGAATTGCCCGATGTAACGCGGGATACCCAGATGGTGACACTCGAGCGCGGCGGCGTGCGCATCGAACGAGCGGACGTGGTCGTCGATTTCGTTCGCCGCCTGCAGGCCTTCGTTCCGCCGACGCGATCGATTCTGGTGCTACCGTACGAGCCGATGTTTTATTTCCTCTGCGAGCGCCGAAACCCGACACGCTGGAACTACTTGTGGCCGGGAGATCAGACCTCACGGGATTACGAGCGCTTGATCGAAGAGGCGGAACGCGATCCGCCTGCGGTGGTATTGCTCTCGCAGCAGCGCGAAGTTACCAAATATGCGCCTGCCATTGTCGAATACGTTCAGGCGCACTACATTCACACTGATGATGTCGGTGATATTGCTATCTACGTTCGTCCCAAGACCGACTGATTTTGTGCCGCGGCCGCGCGCAATGGCACTTGATTCTGGATCGATAACGCAGATCAGCGGTGAATTCTCCCGACGAACAGATCTCGCAATTGCGCGCGGCCATCGCTGCGCAAGAAGCAATGCGAGGCACTCTTGGCGATGCGACTGTCGAGTTAGGCCTCAAACCTCTTCGCAACCTGCTTGATTCGCTTCTGGCCGAGCAAGCGACCCGGGCCAGTGAATCCTTGCGGGACGAACTGCTCGCGCAATTGCAGAGTTACATTCCCCAACAGCTTGCCAATAAGATCCGGGCAAGCGGCCATGTCGAAGGTGAGCGGCGTCCGGTCACCGTTGTATTCGCCGATGTCTTCGGCTTCACTGCTCTGTCGGAAAAACTCGATCCGGAAGACGTTGCATCGCTGATGAACGATTGCCTCAAGGAACTGGTCGACGCCGTTTATCAATACGAGGGGATGGTCGACAAATTCATCGGCGATTGCATCATGGCCGTGTTTGGCGCTCCCATCGCGCTGGAAGATGATGCCGAGCGGGCGTTACGTGCTGCGTTCTCGTGGGTACTGCGCAGAACCCCCGTTATGGTAGTCTGAAAACTTCGTCTGACGATAAAACAACGCAAGGTCATCTAATCCGATGAGTTTTGAGGTTCATTCCGTCGCTAATCGGGCTGCCGCGCTTTTGATGAAGCTGCTGTTCGGTTCCCTCGGACATGTCCGCGTGTTGCGCCGCGAAAACGCAGATCATTCGGGCGGGTTTCTGCTCGCGGCGAATCATATCAGCCATTTTGACCCGTTTATTATCTCTTCGGTGATTCGACGGAAAATCGATTGGATGGCAATGGATGAGTTTTTTCCGGTACCCGTCGTTGGTTTTCTACTGCGTGCCGTAGACGCCTTTCCTGCGAATCGGTACCGCGCTGATCGCGCCACGATCCGAACCGCGATCAATCGACTAAAAGAGGGACATATCGTCGGTCTTTTTCCCGAGGGCGGTATTCGCGACGGCACGCGCTCGCTGTTGGAAGGCGCGCCTCTGCGGCCAGGCGCAGCGACACTGGCCCACATCGCGAAAGTACCGATCGTGCCGTGCGTCATTGTCGGCAGCGATCGCCTTTACTCGAAAAAAAGCTGGCTGCCACTTCGGCGAACGCCGCTCTGGATCGCATTCGGTAATCCGATCCCGCATTTTTCGGATCTTGAAAAATCCGCGGCTCGCGAGTCTATCGAGCGCGAACTTGTCGGTGCGTTCAAGGCACTCTATGCGGAATTGCGCGAGAAGTTTTCACTGACAGCTGATGATCTGCCGCACTCGCCACGAGAGCGAATAGGGCATTGTAGGACAAGCGCATCGCCTGCCACCCGCGCAACCGGTGACCGGAGCGGTCGCCCTACAATTCCACGCGGCAAAGGAGGGCATCTGTTGCGGCGTTTGGCGGCGACCGGAATGGATGGACTCATGTGTGCGTCGATGAACTTGCTCCAGTCCCGCCACCGTCTGCATGCGCGAAGCCTGGATGAGATGGAACGCTACGTAAGCGAATGTGAAAAGCTTACACCGCGCGATTATTATGCCGTCCAGCAGAGCGCCGATCTTGCCAGCGCCCTCGGAAACGGTCCCTTCGTTAAGTGGCAGAGCCCGATAAAGACGGCATTCCCGGCGAACAATATTGCGCGAGCGGATTTTTTTCCATGCGCAAACGGTTGGAGCGCGCCGACCGTGCTGATGCTGCATGCGCTCATGTCGGCCACTCATATTGGTTATCGCCGTTGGGCGGCACACTTCAACGAGCTCGGCTGGAATGCGTGCTTTGTGCATTTGCCGTATCATTACTCGCGAGTGCCGCGCGGCTACTGGAACGGCGAACTTGCCATTACTGCAGATCTTGTTCGCAACGCTGAGGGGCTGCGCCAGGGTGTCGTGGAAGTTCGGCAATTGATGGCGGCGATGCGTGAGCGCGGATGCCGGGAGTTTGGCGTGCTCGGGACGAGTTATGGCGGCTGGATCGGCGCGCTTCTCGCGATGGTGGAACGCGATTTTCGCTTCGTCGCATTAATGACACCCATTGTGAACGTCGAACATGCAATCTGGCAAAGTCCCGCCGCAGCCTTCATGCGGCGCGAGCTCGCTCGGGCGAAGATCGAGCCGTCGATGGTTGCGCGGCATTTTCATCTCAGTTCGCCCACGTATAATCAGCCGCTGTGCAGCGCGGATCGTGTGTTGTTTGTAGCGGGCGAATTCGACCTGATCGCGCGACCGGAAGATGTCGAAGCCATTCATCAAAGATGGCGCGGCTCGGAACTGCTTCGCGTGCCCCAGGGGCATTTCGGCTATCGCGTGATGCGTGAAACGATCGCCCGTTTGAAAGAGCGCGAAATGGGAATCCCGATTCTGCAGCCAATCAGGCGGCCTCAGTTTGAGCGGCAGGATCAGCCGAAGGCTTCACAGCTGGCCGATTGAGTCCGAGAAATTCCAAACTCGGACCGAGGGCGGTGAACGCCGCCGCTGCGAGGACGTTGTGCCCTTCCACGGATGCATGCCATCCATCAACCTCGTGAAGTAATTCCACGCGACTTAGATCGGCCGTGGCCAGTGCATCGGAGTATTGCAGCTGCACGTTCGGGATCCTCGCGATCTCCAGATTGAGATCGTTGACTGTCGAACGTAGCGCGTCGTTCATCATGCGCGCCATGCGAATCAAATTACGGCGATAAGACGGCCTGAAAGACGTGAAATATTCGTAGGTCGTTTCCAGATGCGGGTACAACGCCGGGTCCTCTGCTCGCAGGCGCTCTGCCGTTTCACGGGCCGCAAAGTATCGCTCGAAGTTTACCAGGCCGTAAACCACGATCGCAATGCGGCGACGCTGCTCGCGCGCATGTGCGATGAGGCTGCGCGTATGTCGGGCGAAGTTTTCGCAAAAACGCCTGCTCTGCCGCTGCAACCGGTTCTCTGGTTGCCCGAGCTCGTCCGGCGGGCATCGCCATGCCCAATCGACGTTGTTGTGTCCGATCGAGATCAGGATCAGGTCCGGAAATCGTTTCGCCGCGATCAACTGAGCGATCTGCCCGGAAAAATTACGGGTCCCCAGAATACGGCGAAAAAAAGTTTCCTGTTCGCACCGGTCGTTAACAAGAGCACCTATTCCGGCATATTCTCTCGCGACAAAAGGAGTGACCTCCTCCAACCTCTTGGCCACACTGCACACAACTGGGGGCGACGGATCGCGATCGAGGAACCAGTTCTTTCCCCGGCGGGTTCGCGCGCGCCAGAATGTGTTCCAGGCAGATGAGATATACATATCCATGCAAACGCTGTCGCCGATCATGGCGACACGAGGCAGTCGCTCAATCAATTCGGCTCGCGTAATCTTTCCACTCTGGAAAGCCAGATAGTCAGAGTGAAAAGGTGACGTTGGTTCGGCTATTCGTTGCCAGAAGTTTGTGCTGATGAAGGGGGGCGCCGTCATAAGCAGCGGTTCTTTCTTGTTTTCTAATAGTCCAACCAATTCATTGCCCCGAGCAAGCGGCGAAAGTCGGCGTCGTCGGTTGAGAGCGCGGGAAGCCATTCACCGATCGGTTGCCGCTTCCACCAGGCCGGGTCGCCGATCGGCGCGAAGCGATAACGATAGAGCCGCGCACGAATGTAGTGCGGCGGCGCCTTCGGAAACGGATTATTGGCGAGAAGCGAGAGCGTTTCGGGATCGTTGTGCAGGAGTTTCCAGACGAAATGAAATGTCCATGGATATTCTGCCGGCGACGCCATGGCGGCGAACCAGATTTGCCAGTCAATCCGCGGTTGATACGGCGCGATGAACAGTGGCCGGCGGTTGGGATCGCCCGGTTTTGCCTTGAATTCATATTCTTTCCACTTGGTCTCGGCGGTGATCAATGTGTCGTCCGTCCCTTCGAAGATAATCTCGTAACGTTCGCGCCCGACCGTGCCAAACGCGCCATACGTATTCACGAGGTCCAGCGGGTCGTAGGAGTAATTCATTAACTGCCTGCCGGACGCCATGTTCAGGACGGGCGCGACGCTCAGCCAGGCTACCAGGATGGTCAACGCAATCGCCACCCTGTTGTAAACAGGCGATGGTTCCGACTCCTTTCCCGCCCGCTCCGCCAGCCTAACGAGTGATTTCGGAAGCAAGTGTCGAAGAAACGTGTCGTCAAAGCAGGCGAGAAACGGAATGATGGTCAGGTAATTCAGGAACGAAAGGTTGCCGCTAATGATGAGAAAGATTTGAAAAGTAACGAGCAGCACGCCGGCGATGTGACGAACCGTTCGCGGCCCGAATGAAAACCACGGCACCACCAATTCGACGAAGTGGTTCCAGGCCACTTCGAACTTGAGTAACCAGTGCGGCGAAAAATTCAGATAACGGCTGATCGGGTTCGGGATCGGCTGCGTTTCGTAGTGGTAATAAAGGCAGGTGAGATTGCGCCAGCAGGGGTCGCCGCGCAGCTTGATGAGACCCGCACCGACCATGATGCGAAAGCCGAGCCAGCGAAACAGCCAGATGACAAGAACTGGCGGCGGAGTTTTTGGAAACGGCCGGCCGTCGAGCAAGGGGCAAAGAAAAATCGCCAGGAATCCGGTTTCCAGCAGCTGAATTTCCCAACCGTAGCCATACCAGATTTGACCGACGTGAACGATCGACATGTACATTCCCCAAAGCACGGTGAGGATGATGGCGTTGGCGTAGCCGGCAAGAACGACAAGGGAGAGGGCAAATCCGATCCAGGCAAAGATGGTCATTCCGTGATCCGAGATGCCGAACCAGAATAAAGTCGGAATATGCAGCATCCCTTCCGTGCGGGAGCCGAGCTGCGCATGGACCGCGGACAAGAATTGCCACGCCGGAGTTAAACCCCTGCTTCCGATCAGCGGCACCAACTGTTCAGCCGCGACCAGAAATGCGACCGCATAAACAAAACCGAGCAGCCGCAGGATGACGAAACGGGTCAGCCAATACGAATTTCCCGCGGCAAAGAGCTTTTTGAGAGCATCATTCATCGATCTGTCCGGACAGAGTTAACAGAATTTCGAGCGAATTAGAAGAGAGTCGCCGCTGCGGGCAACCTCTTTCGTCCAGACAATTCGGTTGGATTCGACTCAAAAGCGAGCGCAACGCGCGAATTCGCCGAGCGGCCGCCTTGCCGATTTACCGCGGCGCGGCCGCGAATTTAAATCATTCCGAGCTTCATTCGCCCTGCTTCGCTGATCATTCCCTGGTTCCAGGGAGGGTCCCAGACGAGCTGGACATCGGCTTCGTCTATCCCGTCGATCGAGAGAATTTTACTTTGCGCGTCATGCGCAATGGCGGGTCCCATGCCGCACCCCGGCGCGGTTAAAGTCATTTTCACTTCCACCCGGGTGCCGCCGCCATCTTTCTTGATCAGCCGGCAGTCGTACACCAGCCCAAGATCGACGATGTTCACCGGGATTTCCGGATCGTAACACTGCCGAAGCTGGTTCCAGACGTTCTCCTCGGAGACGTCGCCGTTCGTTGCAGGCGCCGCGGTTTTTGATTCGGTCTTTGGGGCCGGCTTTTCAACACCGAACGCGTCGAAGTCTTTTTCGGCGATACGGGAAAGTCCGTGTGGTGTCGCGACTGTGTAACTTCCGCCAAGAGCCTGGGTGATAACGCCCTGCGTTCCTGCTTCCAGTGTAAATTTTTGTCCGCTCGGGATCAGGATCACTTCGCAATCGCGGCTCAACGTAAATTCAGTGTTGGTTTGCATAAGATTTGTCATTCCGAGCGGAGTCGAGGAATCCTTCAATCAGCATCGACATCGGCACCCGTAGTCAAAACAATAGATTCCGACAGCGTGGGTCGCAAGCGGTTTGGGTAGCGCACGCGTCTCGCGTGCTGGCGAAGCCGTCTCGGGTTCGCGGACTTTTGTAGAGGTTCCCTTCCGGGGGTGCAGATGAATTTAAGGAAAAGTTCGTTGCGGCGGGACACCGCAACCGGCACGCGAGGCGCGTGCGCTCCCCAGATTAAAGCTTCTCCGGATCTTCGAGCAACTCGATAACGCGCTTGAGCAGGCGGCCGGCGCCCCCGCCGTCGAGGCTGCGATGATCAAAGCTCAACGTGATCTGGGCTTCCGTCTCGGGAACAAATTCGTTTTTCGCCTCATCCCACGAAGGAACTTTTTTGCCGACTCCAAGGCCGAGCAGCACTGTCTGGTCTGGCAGTGGAATTGGAGTGCCCCATTCAACCCCGAAGGTTCCGAAATTTGAAACCGCGGCGATGCCGCCGGCCTGCATGTCGGGCGAAATTCGCCGTTTGCGGGCGAGATCGACAAGTTCCTGGTATTTGCCGGTCAACTCGGCCAGCGAAGTTTTGTCCGCGTTGCGAATGATCGGCACCATGATGCCGTCTTCGGCTTCCACGGCGACACCGACGTCGATGGAACTTGATTGCACGACCCGGTTGCCAACCAATTTGGCCGCAGCGGCCGGATTCTCCGCCAGCGCCAGCGCGAGCGCGCGAACCGCATAAAGAGCGGGACCCGGTTTCGGATCGCGTTGCTTTCGATTCTCCAATACCGGATCTAGATTCACGGACGACCCGATTGTTGCCAGCGGGCGTGACCAGCTGCGCCGCATCGCGTCGGCAACGCCGGTACGAAGCGCGGAGGCTTCCTGCGCCGATTGGCTATCGACCTTTTGCAAAAAGTTCTCCAAATCTTTGATCGTCACCCGGTTGCCGGCTCCGGTTCCGGTGATCCCGGACAGATCTGCTTTCGTTAACTGCAATTCGGCCATGCGCGCGCGTACTCGCGGCGAAAGAAAACTGGCGCCTTTGAGCGTTGCCGGCACCGGTAAGCCCCCGGTTTCAACACCGTTGCCACCGCCCGCCGCCGCTTTTTTCTGACGCGCAGGCGCAACTTCCTGGTCGGCGCGTGCGGGAATTTCCTCGGCGACTTCGCCTTCCGGTTGAGCGGGGCTTTGCCTGGCGAATCTTCCGGCATCGGCTTCGCTCGCCTCGACGTAACCCAGGACTGCGCCGACCGGATATGTTTCTTTCACCTGCGCGACAATTTTATCGATCTTGCCTTTGCACGGCGTAGTCACACCCATGACCGCCTTGTTTGTCTCCACCTCGATGATCTCCTGATCGGCCACGACATCGTCGCCGGGTTTCACCTTCACATCGACGATCGTCGCCTCGGCGATCGATTCGCCCAACTGCGGCATAATGATTGGAACTTGGGCCATAGATTATTCTTTAAGGAGTTGTCTCGCTTTTTTTGCAATCGCTTTTGCGTTCGGGCGATGCGCGCCCCAGAGATTTGGATGATATGGGATCGGCGTGTCTTTCGCATTGATGCGCTGCGGCGCCGCATCCAGAAGGTGAAAACCTTCGCTTGCGACGCGCGCGAGCACTTCCGCCGTCGCGCCGCCCCACGGAAACGATTCGCCGGCGCAAAGCAGCCGGCCGGTGCGCGCGACGGATGCGAGGACGGTATCGGTATCAAGCGGTTTGACCGTGCGAAGATCGACGACTTCGATTTCGAAACCTTCGGTCGCAAGCTCAGCAGCCGCCGCCAACGCTTCCTGTACCATCACGCTGTAAGCGACGATCGTGAGATCGCGACCGGCGCGCGCGATTCGCGCCTGACCGACCGGTGGTCCTTCGGTTGGAAGCTTGTCGGCTTTAAGATGGTAATAGAGATACTTGTGCTCGCAGTAAACCACCGGGTCATCAATCGCGACGGCGTCGATCAACATGGTATAGGCGTCCTCCACCGTGGCCGGCGTCATCACAATGAGCCCGGGATAATGCGCGTAAATCGATTCCATGCTCTGGCTGTGGAAAGGCCCGCTGCCTTTGGTTCCGCCCGACGGAAGCCGCACCGTGATCGGAACGGGAACATTTGTTCGCCAATAATGCGTTCCGGCGTTGTTTAGGATTTGGTTCAGCGCAATGCTCGAAAAATCGGCAAACTGCATTTCAACGATTGGCCGCATCCCTTGCAGCGCCGCGCCGATCGCGGTGCCGGCAATTGCGTCTTCGCTAATTGGCGCGTTCAGGACGCGCCCGGGAAATTCTTTCGCCAGCCCTTTCGTGGCTTTGAACGCGCCACCGAACGTGCCGCCCACGTCCTGGCCGTAAATGAAAACGCGGTCGTCGTCGCGCAACAGTTTCGCCTGCGCCTCACGGATCGCTTCGAGGTAGGTGATGCTCATGAAAAGAATGACGAAGCACGAATGGCGAATGACGAATGAATCATGAAGCACCAATGACGAAGCGCGAATGTCGAGTTTGTCCAGAGGCCCAGCCCGGCGATTTGATCATTCGTCATGTTGATTTTATTCGTCATCAGACATTCGTCATTGATCCTGTTCCGCGTGATCGGCTAATTCGCGTTGCGATAAGGCGCACCAGTCCTCCGTGGCACCGTCGGGCGCCGGATCCTTTTGTGCCGCAGTGATCGCTTCCTCGACCTGCGCGGCCGCGTCATCGCGCCACGATTGCAAAGTCTCACCATCGACGAGTTTCAGATCGACAATCAATTTTTCCGCGCATTTCAAACAATCCTGCGCAAACGGCTCGCGCTTGATTTCGGCGGTCACATAGCTGGCATCGTCATGTTCGCCGTGACCGGAGAGGCGCAACACCGAGGCGACTACCAATTGCGGCGGGCGGCCGGCTCGGGCCCGTTTCACCGCACTGCCGATCACTTTGAGACACGCCGTGAGGTCGGTTCCATCAAGACTATAACCCTCAAATCCATAGCCCTTCGCGCGGTCGACAAGGTCGTGGCAGGCAAACTCTCGCTCGTTAGGCGTGGAGTAGGCGTAATGGTTGTTCGTCGCGACGATTACCAGCGGCACCTGCTCGACGGCGGCGATGTTCATCCCTTCATGGAAGGAGCCGGTTTGCATGCCGCCTTCGCCGATGCAGGCCAGGCCGACAAAATTCTTTTCCCCTTTCCATCGTTTTGCAAGCAGGCCGCCCACCGTCACCGAGACCATCGCGCCGAGATGGCTGACCATGGCCAACTGGCCGTCTAGGGGGCGCCCTCGATGGATGTTGCCATCGCGTCCTCTCATGGGGCCTTTCACAGAACCGAGATAGGTCCGGGTAACATCGATCAGCGGCTCACCGAATGCCGAGCGCCCAGCCTGATCCCGAATGAGCGGAGCGAAAATGTCTCCCTTTTGCAGAAACAGACCACAGGCCACGCTGACGGCTTCCTGGCCTTTGCCGATGTAAACGCCTCCGGTGATGTGTCCGCCGCGATACAGGCTGACGAGCTTCTCCTCAAGCGTTCGCGTCAGCAGCATCCATCGGAACGCCTCGAGAAATCGCTCATGTGGCAGCGCTTTCTTTGATGTCGATTTCCTGCCGCGCTGCGCCGTTTCAAGCATTTCAAGATTTTACGCAGGATCGACAAGTGCGCGCAAAATTTTTTTACATGCGCGATTTTTTAATCTGGGGAGCGCAGGCTGCCAGCCTGCAGTCGTCGGCAGCTTGCCGACGACACGCCAAAGGGTCACAAAGGATATAATGTGAAACCTTGGAAGAGCTTTTCGGCAGGCTGCCGAAAACAACAGGCTGGCAGCCTGTGGTCCCCAGATTTATCGCGCGACGAGCGTAAAGTTACGCTGGGTAGCGGCTTCCTGGTGGCCGTTCCCGTTGGCGGGTTGCTGGGCGGCTGTTTCCGGTGCCGTCAATTTCATTCCGACCAGTTTGCTTACGCCGCGTTCTTCCATGGTGACACCATAAAGCACGCCCGCTTTGGCAATGGTGCGCTTGTTATGTGTGATGATGACGAACTGGCTTTGGCCGATAAAGCGGTCGAGCACCTTGATAAAGCGATTGATGTTGCTCTCATCGAGCGGCGCATCCATTTCGTCGAGCACGCAAAACGGGCTCGGCCGCACCATGTAAATCGCGAAAAGAAGCGCAACGGCCGTCATGGCGCGCTCACCTCCACTGAGCAATGAAACACTTTGCAGTTGTTTGCCCGGCGGTTTCGCCGCGATCTCGATCCCGCAATTCAGCGGATCGCTTTCATCCATCAACGACAGGTCGGCACGTCCGCCGCCGAACAGCTCGGCAAACATTTCGCGAAAGTTCACTCGTACCTGCGCGAACGTGTCGGCGAATAGTTGTTTTGTTGTCGAGTTAATTTGCGAGATGACTTCGAGCAATTCGCGGCGCGAATTCGTCAGATCGTTGTTTTGGGTTTCAAGAAACTTGTAACGATCTTCCAGTTCATCGTACTCCTGAACGGCATCCAGGTTGACCGGGCCCATGTTGTCCAGCTGTCGCGTCAGATCGGCGATCAATTTTTGGAGATCCGCCTCGGCGAGATTGACTTCTGGGGAGCGCACGGGCCCTCGCGTGCCGAGTTTGGCGCCCTCGCCGAACTCCTGTGCGCGTGCACGATCTCGTGCATCATCTTCAAGTGCGGATTGGCCTTCCGGAGAGTTTTCGGCGGGGTCGCCGACAACAGCACGCGAGGCGCGTGCGCTCCCCAGATCACTCGTGTCCGCGCGTTTCCTTAATTGAACGCGCAGGGTTTTTTCGAATGCTCCCTGGTCCGGGTTGAACGCCCGCAGATCGGCGTGGTAACGCCGCTCCACGGTGTCGATCAGATTATCGATCTGCATTTGCATTTGTGATTCGCGGACCTGTGCGTGTCCACGACGTTCCTGCAATTCGCTGAGAGAATTGCGCAGCACGCGGACCTTCGTCTCGCGATCGGCGATGGCAGCAACCCGTCCCACTCGTTGCTCCGCGATTTTGGCAACGCTCTCCTCCCTTCGCTGGTGCTCGACGGTTTGATTCTCGATCGCGGCTTCGGAATCGCGCGATTCCTGCGCCTGACTCGCGAGTTTGCTCTCATACATCGAAATGTCGGCATGCCGCCCGGCGATCAGTTCGGCCAATTCCGTCTCGCGCTCGGCCATTGGCTGACGCCGCGCTTCCAAGTTTTCATGACGCTGCTTTTCCGTTGCAATTGCCAGTCGCAGCTCGTTGAGTTTTTCTGTCGTCCTGGCTTCATCCGCATTCGCTGATTTTTCTGCTGCGCCCGCGGCTGCCTGTTCGGTTTCCCGCGCAGCCAGTTGCGAGCGCGCCTCGTTCAGCTCTGCCTCCATCTCTGCAATGGACTCGTCGGCTGTGGCAATCTGCTGTTCGAGAGTAGCTCTTTCGGATTGCAGATTCTCGATTTTGCGCGCGAGATCGTCGCGTTCGCGTTCGCGCAACGAAATGTGCCCGCTCGCAGTTGAGTGCGAAAGGTGAGCGGCGTGATGGCGCTCCCGGGACTGATTCACCTTTTGCGACGCAGCCATCAATGCCGCTTTCGCTTCGTCGCGTTTTGTGGAAAGACCCTCCCGTTCCTGGATGAGTGAGGCTTCTTCCTTCTCCAGGTCCGCGATTTCCGCTTTTCGCTCCAGCAACGAATCCGATTTGATCGTGGTGCTTCCGCCAAAAACGATGCCTTCGGCAGAAACAAATTCGCCATTTAGCGTCGCCGCGGCCAGTGTCGGGTCGTTTTTCTTGCACTCCAGCGCCTGCTCCAGCTTCGAAAAAATCACAACGTTGCCGAGCAACTGGCGGATGAGCGGTTCGAGTTGCCTCGGTGCCACCACCTTGTCTACCGCCCAGGCAATTGCTCCCTGGGGGAGCATCTTGCGCACGGATTGCGGGACGGCCCCGCCGAGCTGCGGGATGAGAAGCGCCGCCTTTCCGAGTTTTTTGCGTGTTACCCTGTGGATAATTTCTTCGGCGAGGTTCGCATCCCGCAAGATCACCGCATGCAAACTGCGGCCTAGCGCGGCCTCGACGGCCGCGATGAATTTCGGATCAACATCAAGTTGTGACGCGAGCGGACCGGCAATGGCGGCACGAAACCGGTCGTCCATCGCATTGAGGACTGCCTGGGAGCCTTCTGCCAATCCCCGCCCTTCCTGATTAAACTGGCGTAAGACTCCGAGACGCGACGTCTTTTCCGCCATTGAGCGCTCGAAATCTGCAAGGTTTTTCTCCGATTGCGCAAGCAGGTCCTGGTGATTATGCAGATTTTCTTCGGCTCGATGCGTCTCGGCGAGCAAATCGGCGACTTGCTTTTCCTCGTTGCCGGCAGCGGCGAGCGCGGCCGCGATCTCCCCTGCTGTGTTCTGAAGTGCCTTTGTCGCTTCCCCGATTTCGGTCTCGAGTCTCTGAATTTGCGCGGCAGTGGCTTCGCTGCGGGCAACCATGCCCGACAATTCGTCCTCGAGAGCCGAGATCCGGCCCTGCGATTTAGTCAGCGCCATTTGCAGCTCTTGTGCTTCTGTCGCGAATTTCGCGCGTTGCGACCGGGCCCGTGACAACGCTTCGGTAAGCTTCGCGAGTTCGGCCGCTTGCTCCTGCAGAAGATGTTTGCTCTTTTCGAGCGACGCATCGGCCTCCCGCATTTGCGTGGCCTGCTCGTTCCGCTTGGCCTCCGCTGCGGAGATTTCGTTTCGAGCTCGCTCGATCAGCTCATTTAATTCCTGGGCGCGTTGCCGGTTAAATTCGATCCGGCTGCGATGCGTGGCGATTTCGCTCCGCAACTGCTGAACCTCTGCGCGCGCTTCCGCCACCTGTACGTCGATCTTATCCAGTGCAACTCGTTCTTCCCGGATCTCATTTTCGCCAGTGTCAATTTTATCCCGCGCCAGCTTTTTCCGAATTGCTGAACTCCGCGATCTCCGTCCGTGAGGCGGAAAGGTCGCACTCCAGAGCGTCGAGTTGTTTGCGCGAATAATGCGTATCCAGAACGCGCAAATCCGCATGTAATGCCTGGTAGCGCCGCGCTTTTCCGGCCTGGCGTTGCAGCGAACCAATTTGCCGTTTCACCTCCTTGATCACGTCGCCAATGCGCAAAAGATTGGCTTCGGTTGCCTCAAGTTTGCGCAGCGCTTCGCGTTTTTGCGTTTTGTACCTGGTGATTCCAGCAGCTTCTTCAAAAACCGCGCGCCGATCTTCCGGACGCGAGCTCAAGATCATGTCGATCTTTCCCTGCTCCATCATCGAGTAAGCGGACCGCGCGACTCCGGTATCGGCGAAAAGGCTCTGGATGTCGCGCAACCGGCATGCCGTATTGTTCAGCAGATATTCCGAATTGCCGTCGCGATAAATGCGGCGCGTCACCCGGACGTCGTGCCAATCGACGCCGAGCTCGGTGGCGCAATTTGTGAAAGTGAGAGAAACCTCGGCGAATCCAATCGGTTTGCGCGAATCGGTTCCGTTGAAAATAACGTCGGCCATTTCGCCGCCACGAAGCGACTTGGCAGATTGCTCGCCGAGCACCCAACGAATGGCGTCGAGGACATTGGACTTGCCGCAGCCATTCGGTCCAACAATGGCGGTGACGCCTTCGTGGAAGTTGAAGATCGTTTTATCGGCGAACGATTTGAAACCGAAGAGTTCGAGCGATTGAAGATGCATGGACAGGCCGCATTTCCGGCCTCGAAGGGTCAATATAATGAGTTAACCGGCGTTACAAGACCAAAATCACACAATTTGCGGGGGAGGGGGCGGGCTCCGACCGCTAGATACTGTGTTCGGCGGCCAAAACGACCAGTGAGCAACGAGGAATGATGAATGACGAAGGAATAACCAAACGATCTAATCCCCAAACCGCCAAATGTATTGAGTTCGTCATTCCTCATTTACCGAGTTGCTCGTGCGGAAAAATTTGTTCCTGAAGGGATTTCGGCGATAAGGTGAACGCATGCGTGACAATTATCTTCAGGATTTTTATTCATTTCTTCGGTTTCCCAGCGTTTCGACTGACGATCAATTTGCCGGCCGGGTGAAAGAATGCGCGAACTGGCTCGTAAAGAAACTTCAGACGATCGGGTTGCAGGCGGAACTTGTTCCGACCGCGGGTCACCCGATTGTTTGGGCGCGGAATAAACATCGGCAGGATCGGCGCACGGTTCTAATCTATGGGCATTACGACGTTCAGCCACCGGATCCGCTGGAGCTGTGGGATTCGCCGCCATTCGAGCCCGTTTTGAAAAATGGCTATGTTTTTGCCCGCGGCGCGACGGACAACAAGGGCCAGATTCTCTCCCATATCCTCGGCATGCAGGAAACGATCGAAAAGGAGGGCGATCTGCCGGTCAACGTCGATCTTGTCATCGAAGGTGAAGAAGAGATCGGCAGTGTGCATCTCCCAAAATTTCTACGTGAAAATCGAGACGCGTTGAAATGCGGTGTGGTGGTCGTCTCGGATACGGGAATGATCGCGCCACGGACGCCGACGTTGAGTTACGGACTTCGCGGGGTGGCGGCCCTGGAATTGAAAGTGACCGGTCCGAAGATGGACCTTCATTCCGGCATTTTCGGCGGCGCGGTGGCGAACCCCGCGACGGCTCTGGCGCAATTGCTGGCCACTCTGCACAATCGCGAAGGCCACGTTGCCATCCCCGGGTTTTACGACGACGTCGCGCCGATCCAGGATTGGGAACGCGAGGCCTGGAAAAAGTTACCGCTTGATCCGGACGCGGAAATGTTGAAGGAAACAGGAGCGCCGTTGCTTTTCGGCGAAGCCGGTTACAGCACGCTCGAACGCATCTGGGCGCGGCCGACCGCGGAGGTCAACGGGATTGGAGGTGGCTATCAAGGGCAGGGGACGAAGACCGTTCTTCCAAGTCATGCCATGGCAAAACTGACATTTCGTCTCGTTCCCAATCAGAAGGCCGATGTGATTATCGACCTTGCCATGAAACATCTGCAAAAGAATTTGCCGGCCGGCGTGACGCTGGAAATGGCAAGCGGCCATCACGGTCCGTGGTACCTGACCGATCCGCATAATAAATTTGGTGAGGCGGCGCAGCGCGCCCTCCGGAAAGCGTTTAACAAGGAGGTAGCGCTGATTCGCGAAGGGGGCAGCATTCCCATCGTGTCCGATTTTCGAGAAATTCTCGGTGCGGAAACGTTGCTACTGGGCCTCGCGCTGCAGGACTGTCGCGCTCATTCTCCGAACGAAAACTTTCCGCTGGAGAATCTAGAGGCCGGCATTCGAATGAACCAGGTTGTGCTTCAGGAGCTGGCTGTCTGAACCGGAAGAGACGCTCTGGTGAAAAATAAACTGGGCACTTTGCTTGTGATCGCGATGGCCGCGGCCATGGTCTCTGGCGTCCAGGCGCGCGACATTTCCGCACACGAGTCGTTAGGCGAAAAAATCAAGAGATTTATCGTCGGACCAACTCCGACCCCCGGTCCGAGTCCACACAAGAAGCGGAAGAAAGCCCAGCCAAGCTGCAAAAAAGGAAACGTCCAAACCCTCGCCGTCCCGATTACGGCGGAATCGTCGGAGGAAAATGCGCCGCGAGCAGCCAAGCGAACCTCTGAATACTTTGAGCCGGTTCGTCCGATCACTCCCCGGCCGCAACGCAGAGTTCGAGAGCATGCATCCCCCGCCTGCTGAAGAGACTCCGTCTCGCAAAGCGCCCGCATCCCCCGAAGGGTCGCGGACGCCGAGTCCGACCGTGTCAGCGGCTGAGATCGCCGACTACGAGAGTTATACTCCCGAAGTCCGGAAGATTCTCGACTCGGCGCTGAGCCTGACGAGTCGGGATCTTCGTTACAAATACGGCTCGGCCGATCCGGCAAAAGGGGGAATGGATTCCTCCGGTTTCGTTTTTTACGTCCTTTCGACCAACGGGATCAAGGACGTGCCGCGTGACGCCCGCGCGCAATACGTCTGGGTGCGCAAAGCCGGGAATTTCCGGGCTGTGCTTGCGCAAACTAACGACACTTTCGAGCTCGACGAATTAAAGCCCGGCGACCTTCTTTTTTGGGCCGGCGCCTACAGCATCAGTCGCGAACCCAATATCACGCAGACCATGATTTATCTCGGACGCGACAAAGGGACGAACCAGCGTCTGATGGTGGGGGCCAGTGACGGCGGCACGTACAAAGGCGAATCGCGCAACGGCGTGCGCGTTTTTGATTTCAAGGTCGGGCGTCTCCGGTCGAAATCCGGGAACGAACCCGGGGCAATGTTCGTGGGCTACGGGCGTCCGCCCGGGCTGTCCGGGCAATAATCGACCTAAGGCGACTCGCTTCCGTCGATTTCCCCTTCCGAAGGAGTGGCAGACGGCGTGACGCTGACCTCGGCCGCTGTTGATTGTGCAGAGATGGTCTGGGTCCGTTGATCTCGATAGCGTTTTGCAACTGCACCTGCGACCAGGGCGATCATGATCAAAATCACGGCGCGTTGCTCGCGCCTCGTCAGCTCGAAAAGATTCTTCCCCGGGAAAGCTGCCTTTTTAACCGCCATGGCAACTTATATACAGAAAGCAATTTGAAAACGTCGTCTAGACGACGACTGAGCATCTGCGCTTGGCCCGAATTCGATTTTCTCGATCGCAGGTGACAAATTAGCGACAAAAGCAGAAAAATCTTGACGCTGATGTCGTAGCCCAGTCTACTCCGCGCTGCTCCGATTCCCCCAGACGTGTCTCGGAGAATTGATGCAAATCTCCAACCCCTCACTTCCCCCGAATATGAATAATACCATCTCCGTACCCTCCGACGTAACGCACGATTTCCATGTCAAACGCGCGCCAGGACTAAAGTCGGGCGTACGTGGCCTATAAAAAGCGCAAAGGAAATTCGTTCGCCCGAAAATGCTCTACGATCCGCTCCAAAGTCCTTGGAATTGAACCCCCTGGATGCCTGTAATGATGTGGGCGGCCAATTTTTCGCTGAAACAGTTTACTGGGACATATGGGGCGATATGCCGCCCACGCCTACCCCGACGCCGAATCCTTATACAAAACCAAACGACAAAAAAACGTGCCCGCTTTCGCCTGCTCCGATGGCCCAGGCCAGGGCCCATTTATTGATGGCTAGTCTCAACATTGAAGACACGCCGATTCGTTATGCTCCTCCTCTCGGGCCAGCGATCAATTTTACGGTCACCTATAATCAAAGAGAAGCCCAGCAGCCGTCAACGCTCACGTTTTCAAATCTAGGATCGAAATGGACTTTCAATTGGCTTTCCTATGTAAGTGATAACGCAGGTAATACTCCAGCAGGATGCTACAGTTTATGTTCCTGGTGGCGGCGCAGAGTTCTACTCGTTCGATCCCGGAACGCAAAGCTATTTGCCCGATCCGCAGAGCCATGCTGTCCTCGTTTGGACCTCCAGCTCAAGCTACGAAAAGGACTTTCCGGATGGTTCTAAACAGATCTTTGATCTGCCAGATGATTCGGTGTATCCACGCAGAATTTTCATGACCCAGTAGAAAGATTCGACAGGCAATAAGGTAACTCTTAATTACGATTCCTCTTTTCGCCTAACGCAAATCATCGATGCGCTGGATCAAGTAACGAACCTTTCGTATGAACTCCCCGATGATCCGCTAAAAATAACTAAAGTAACGGAACCATTCCCAACGGGGCGTTACGCCACATTTACTTATACCGGCGGACAGCTGACCAAGATTACCGACGAAATTGGAATTCAATCGCAGTTCCAGTACACAACCGGAACGGATTTTATCGATTCGATGACCACTCCGTACAGCACGAGCTCGTTCTCGACGGGACAAAATGGTACCAATCTATGGATTGAGATGACTGACCCGCTCGGCGCTACCGAGAGAGTTGAGTATCGCGATAACGCGCCTGGAATTAGCGCTAGCGACCTTTCGGGGACGGTCCCATCAGGATTTACTAACTCCGGTCTCGATGTCGTTAACACCTTCTATTGGGACAAAAAGGCGTATTCATTCTATCCCGATTACACTAAGGCTAGAATTACGCACTGGACGCTAAATGCCGGTGGTTCGACATCAGGTATCGCGGCTAGCGAAAAGGCGCCACTCGAAAATCGTGTCTGGTATGCCTACACCGGCCAGTCGGACACAAATCACACGGGCCCAAGCGGGAACCCGAACCAGGTAGCGCGTGTGCTTGATGATGGAAACACTCAGGTTCGGCAGTATGAGTACAACAGCATCGGCAAGATGACAAGGGCGATCGATCCTGTTGGTCGTGTCACAAGTTTCGAATACGATGTAAACAACGTCGATTTGCTTGCTGTCTATCAAGAGAGGCCCGGTGGCAGTAGCGTCGATCCGTTCAACGCAGCGGCAGATCAAGTCGCTGCCTACTCGAGTTACGTTTTGCACAAGCCACAAGTGGTCACAGACGCGGCGGGGGAGACGACAAACTACGTGTATAACTGGTACGGTCAGACCCAGAGCGTCACGAATCCTAGGAATGAAACTACGACTTACGGGTACGGCGATGGCAGTCAGAACCATCCAATCGGCTATCTGACCTCGATCACGAGTCCGAGTTTTAACAACGCCTCGGCAGTGACAACGTTCGATTACGACCAAGCCAATCGGATTCGGACCGTCACAAGCAATCCCGACGGATACTACACGGTCACTGATTACGACAATCTCGATCGGCCGACGCAAATCACATATCCGGACGGAACAAATCAGCAGTTCCAATACTCACAGGATTTTGGCCAAGGACAGACAACGATCCTGGATCTGACCGTCAGCACAGATCGCCGCGGCCGTCCGACGACGCGTCATTAGAATAGGAATCGTCAAATGGATTCGATCACCGATCCGTTGATGCGCACGACTCATTACAACTGGTGCAATTGCGGGGCACTTGAGTCTATTGTGGATGCAAATACCCACACGACGACATTCAACCGTGACTTGGAAAGTCGCGTCTACCAGAAGGTCTTCGATGACCACACCGCGATTAACTATGTGTATGAGAATACAATGAGCCGTCTCAAATCGATGACTGACGCACTCGGCCAGACCACGAACTACCAGTATGGTGTCGACGACAACCTGCTGCAGGTCAGCTACACAAACGTGGTCTATGACCATCCAAATGTCAGCTTTACATTCGATCCTAATTACAATCGTCTCAAGCAGATGGTGGACGAAACCGGTACCGCCGAGTACGACTATTATCCAGTCGATCCGGGCGCGAACCTGCCTGCGTTCGCCAATCGGCTCAAAAGCGAGTCCAATTCACACAGCACCATCATATACGGATACGATGAGCTTGGACGGACGGTAAGCCAGTCAGTTGATGGCGTTGCTTCGAGCGTCAGTTATGACTCCTTGGGCAGGCTGAGCACCAGCGATAATCAACTCGGCCACTTTAGCAGGATCTACGACCTTGATGTCACTCCGCGCCTGAAAACGCTTACGTACCCGAATGGCCAGACCAGTAATTACGACTATTTCGACAAATTGCACGACATGCGTTTGCAAACGCTGCAAAACCTCGATCCAAATTTGGCCAATCTTTCCAAGTTTGATTACACATACGATCCCGAGGGCGAGATTCTAACCTGGCAAAAGCAATTTGGCACGTCCGATGCGGTCCAGTGGGCCAACGGAAACAATCCGATGAACGATCTGGCCGATCAGTTGACGAATGTCACCGAAAAAGACACCGTCACGCAAGCTACGCTGAACAGCTACGTGTATGGGTACGATGCGAATGGAAATCGCACCAGCGACGCACTAGGGAGCCACACGTTTAACGATGTAAACCAAACCCATGACACTGGTTATACGTATGACGCCGCCGGGCATCTAACGTCTGATGGCACGTTCAATTACAGATGGGATGCAGCCAATAGGTTGCGGCTCATCGAGAGCATTCTCCCTGCAGGCGGCCAGCAACAGTCCATGCAAGATTTGGCAGGTATGTCGAAGCTTGCGGGACCATTGGCAGGCAGAGGCGGCGGCGGAGGGATTGGAGGCTGGACGACATATTATCGCAGCACCTTTACGTATGACGGCTTGGGTCGACGTGTCCGTATTGAGGAGGCGCAAGCGAGCACTGATGATCTCGGGAACGTGGGATCTTTTACCACGACAAGCGATTGCACCTATGTGTGGAGCGGAAACACGATGGCGGAAGCGAGGCTTACTGCCGATAACAGCGTCGTGAGACGCTATTTCAGTGAAGGGATGCAGAAGCTCGGTTCCGTCCTGGTTAACGGCCAATGGGTGGTGGAACTGATCCCGTATTATTACACGCGCGACCATTTGGGCAGCATCCGGGAAGTGACCGATGCCACGGGAGCCGTCAGCACCCGTTATGACTACGACCCGTTTGGGAAACCAAGCTGGCTGGTCACGGGCAATGATGCCGATTTCGGTTTCACAGGCTATTTTCGTCACGCCCGTAGTGGCCTTTATCTATCGCTCTACCGCGTCTACGATCCTGTTCATGGCAGATGGATTAGCCGAGATCCTCTAGAGAATGCCGAAATGAGTCAGGGGCCGAATTTATATTCATATGTCACCAACGATCCCGTGAACGGAGTAGATTTACTTGGACTTTACGTTTGGTCCGCTGCCGAAACAAAAGCCCGATTCATCGATCCAGCGATCAGGGATGCTACGGCGGGACCAATCGAAGGCTTGCTTAACATCTTCAATCACAGTCATAAGAATGGCGATTTCGATTTCGGGTCACTATCCTTCTATAACGGAGATACGTTCTGCGTCGATGGCATCCCTTACGGACCGTACAGAATTTGGCAACTACATTGCGGGACTTGAAACAGAGGCATATGACCACAATGTATTTTCTCCATTTCTGCAGTCCCTGCCGCCTATCTCGCTGGCATCTATTATCATGTAAGAGGGGAAACTGCATCGCCCGAGGACAAAATAGATGCCACTGGGCGCCCGGCTATCACCGCAGGGGTTAGGGCATACGGATATTTCGGAAACACATGGGGCTTGGTATCAAGAGTCTACTTCTTTAAGTGGTGGTGACAACGATTGACATCAAAGAAATTATTTCGACGCGTTCTGGTAGGAGTTTTCCTCCTCGGTATCGCTTTTGAGTCGTCTTGGGTCATCGGTCAACTTGCGACTGGCGATGTCTGGACATTGTAATTGGATTTTTCGCAACCTGCATATTTGGTCTTTGCCGGTTACATTAGTTATCGGCCTGATCTCGTGGCGGAAGATTTCTCGCTACTGGATGATGCCGTCTCTGGTGTGTTTTGGCTTTCTAGTTCTACTCGCGTATAACTACCGGCTCGCATGGGCTTGTGACGACCTTGCGTTTAGAGTGCAGCTCGCCAGCTACCAAGCGGTTACCGCAGAAGTAGCGTCCGGCAGGATTCAGACGACGAGCGGCCTGTCTCCCGTAACGCTGCCTTCCAAGTATCACTTGTGGCGCTGCAAAGCCGTTAACGCGGCGAGATGTGATAATGGAGATGTATTAATAGAGTTCTTCCTAAACGTGAAAGGGCGAGTCAGGTCCGGATACGTTTACGAGAATCATCCAGGTTCCGTAGGGTGCATAGAACAGAATGATTTGCCAGAGAACCGTTTTCGACTTCGGCAAGTTGCGCCGGGATGGTATTTCTTTATCGGGGGGCCTTAGGTTTTTCGACGAATCAGAGGAAGATACGGGTCAGGTCTCAATAAAGAAGATAGCGGAAGATGCGGGCAGTCTACGGTTGCATTGATTTGACGGACAGTGGGCTTGGGATCAAAAATCAGAAGGAAGCCCACATGAAAACATAGTTAACGAAATCCAGCTGTGGAGGGAGGGTAAGATGCTGAAACGTTTCGGCAGCGCCAACGAGCAGTGCCGAAGCCATCGGCTTTGCCAGGGGCTACGACGCGAGGGTCGCGTATTGAATCGGGTCGGTTGTGCCCACTTCGCGAAAACCTTTCAGTCGCAACTGGCAGGCATCGCATTCGCCGCAGGCAATGCCTTCCGGCGTTGGATCGTAACAACTTTGTGTCAACGAAAGATCGACATGAAGCTCGAGTGCCTTGCGGATAATATCCGCTTTCGAACAGTTTGATCAGCGGCGCGTGAATTTGGAATCGCGCGCCCTCGATGCCTGCTTTCGTCCCGATGTTGGCCAGTGTTTCGAACAAAACGATGAATTCCGGGCGGCAATCGGGGTATCCGCTGTAGTCGAGCGCGTTTACACCGAGAAAAATGTGGCCCGCGGGGATCGTTTCCGCCCAGGCCAGCGAATGGGCCAGAAAAATCGTGTTACGCGCTGGAACATAAGTAACAGGAATTCCCGCACCGATTTCCTTTTCCGATCGCTTCTTAGGAACATCGACGTCATTGGTGAGCGCCGATCCGCGAAAGATGCTGTGGTCGACCTTCACGATACGGTGTTCCTTTGCGCCTAACGAATCGGCGACTCGTCGCGCGGCTTCCAACTCGGAGCGGTGGCGTTGCCCGTAATCGAACGAAAGCGCATAAGTTTCGTAGCCTTGCGCTTTCGCAATTGCGAGCGTTGTCGCCGAATCCATTCCGCCGCTTAGAAGGACAACCGCGTGCTTCATCTTTTTGTGACGCAATTACGGACTCATCGGCCGTCGCGGCCGGATTTCTGCCGCTTCTCGCCCGAATATTCCGCGCGAACCGTCAACGTAATCCCGCCGCGTGCCGAAAATTGTGCGGTCACGATCGCCTCACGGGGCGTGCAAGCCTTTACGAAATCGTCGAGAATGCGGTTGGTGACCGCTTCGTTGAACGCGCGTTCGTTCCGGTATGATGCGAGATAGAATTTGAGGGACTTGCTTTCGACGCAAAGCCGGTCGGGCAGGTAGTCGATCTCGATCCGCGCGAAATCGGCCTGACCGGTCACCGGACAGAGCGAGGTGAAATCGTCGGTTTCAAAATGAATGCGGTACCTGCGTAGAGCGGGGTTCGGAAACGTTTCAAGCGTGGCTTTCGCGGGCGAAGCCGGGATTTTCGCCTCGCTTCGGCCCAGCAATGTCAGTCGCGTTGTTCGTTTTGGTTTCGCCACAAAGCCAAGGTTACGACTCGCCAACAGAGCTTCAATCCGAAACATGGAGGGACGGTCCGAGCCGGACTGGCAGTAAACGGAGCGCGTCTCAAAAAATTGGGACACGACAGGAGATTTACGATTACGATTACGAGCACGATTACGAGCACGAGCACGAGCAAGATTAAGAGGAAGATCAATCCGGGTGGCGCAGCATCGGATTATTCAATGCGCGCTCGCGGTCGCCGGGTTTGTTGTAATTCCAGTAATCGATTTTCAGGCTGTTCTTCAGTTTCAAATGCGAACCGTCCGCCATCTGCCATTCGCGCAACAGAAACGGGAAATCGCGATCCAGAACGAAATGGTCGGTTCCAGCGTCGTGCCGAACATCGACTTCGATGGTGTGCTCGCCGGTTTGGAAGCTCACTTTCGCAGGCTTGAAAACGATCCGGTCCTTCTTCGAATTGATCGTGGTCGGCGCGAGCTGGATTTCGAATTCGCCATTTGGTTTCGAAAAATCGATCGTGCGCACGCGCAGTGGAAGTTCGTCGTAAAAAAAGGCGTTCGCGGGCAGCGCGACGTTTTCGTCCCCGTCTGCCATGCCGTCCCAATAGGTGTGAAAATCGTAGGCGAACTGTTCGTTCACCCGGCGCGCCTCCTTGAATGAGTTGCCGCAGCTATCATTGCTGGTGAGCGACCATTTCAAAAGTGCGCCATCGTCGGGCCGCCAAAAATTGGAATGCATCTGTTGAGATACGTAAACGCCGATCGGCACGTGCAGGACCTGATTCATCTTGATCACTTTGATCAGTCCCGGGCGTCTCCAATCGTCTGGTTTTACGAGCTGCTTGGGATCGAACGGTTCGCGCACGAGGATGTGCAGGACTTCGCAGTGACGGGGCGCTCCTTCGCGCACGATCTGCGCGTCGTAAAAATCGAATTCCGCCTTGCCGTCCCCCCAGTAGCTGTTGTTTTGCAGGAATGCGGGCGTGAACTGGGCTGAAGCGGTTGCGATTAAACCGAACGTGACTATTAATGCCGTCGCAGCGCCGGCCGGCCAACAAATCGACTTTCGGAGTTGAGCGTTGAATAATGAACGTTCAGCGTTAGGCATCGACAATCGAATCTTCTTGCCGTGAGCCCAAAAGATCAATCTTCGAGTGAGGAAGGCCACAGTCGCGTTGGCGTGGTCGATATCATCGCGCACGACCCGAGAACCGATGAAGCTGTGCTGGTAATGAACGAGCCGTTGCCCTGGGACGATGACGAGCGGTTGTACGCATTACAGGAGCGTTTCAACGCGTACGTTTCGTTTTTGCTTGACGGTGAATTCGCTGAGTGGGACCCGCATTTGGCGCAAAAGCAGGTGCGGATCGAAGTGCGCTGCGCGCAGATGCCGGAGGGCCGCGCGCTCGATTTGCTGGCCAAGATTCACGACCAGCTCGCTCATCAGGAGATCAAGCTGGAGGTGGTGGTTCGCGATCAGAACTGTAGCGGCGGTCTATGACCGTCGCATGAAGGGCGTTGAATAATAATGCGACGCTCGCAGAGCGCCGCTACAGGGGGACCCAAAAAATAAGGCCCTCAATATTTGAGGAACGAAATCACGGGCGTCGGCGCGAGTTTTTTTTGACCGTGCAGGAATTCCAACTCGATCAGAAATTGCGCTTCGATCAATTGTCCGCCGACTTTTGCGATGAGCGCGGCGGCGGCAGCCGATGTTCCTCCGGTCGCAAGCAAATCGTCCACAAGCACGACTTGTTCGCCGGGAAGCATCGCGTCGATATGCATCTCCATTTCCGCTTCGCCGTACTCGAGCGAATACTTGGCGATCTCGGTTTTGTACGGCAGTTTCCCTCGCTTGCGGATGGGGACGAACCCGACTCCCAGTTCGTAAGCCACAGCCGACCCGAAAAGAAAGCCGCGCGCGTCGATTCCGACGATCTTGTCGATTTTTTTCCCGCTGCAGCGCCCCAGGAACAAATCGATCGAACCCCGAAACAGCGCCTGGTCGCTCAAAATCGGGGTGATGTCCTTGAAGATGATTCCCTTTTTCGGGAAATCTGGCACATCCCTGACGCCGGTGCGCAGTTTCTCTATCATGGCGGAATCCATTGGCGCGATGCTAGCGGTGTCCGCCCAAACGTCAATTGCTCATCGAAGCCGCATTCAGGTTTGCCAAACTTTTCGCAGCCCGCTAATATCAGGGGCCTCCGGTGGATCGAGATCTTCTCATTGTTTCGACAGTTTGTTTTTTCGCAGCGGTCGTTCGCACCGTTGTCGAACTGCGCGCGGGAGTGTTTCGCCCGATTCGGTTCAATTTTTTCGCGGTCGGGCTCGGCTTTATTCTTCAAACGGCGTTCCTCTCCATCCGCGGCCACGCTCTGGGGCGTTGTCCGCTGACGAACCTTTTTGAAGTTTTCATTTTTCTGGCCTGGTCTGTCTCGTTGTTTTACATGCTCGTAGGTCCTACCTATCGCCTGTCGCTCATGGGAGCTTTCACCGCGCCGTTGGTTGTTTTGCTTCAAGGGTTTGCGCTGATTGCGCCCATCGATCGAACGCACACCGGGAAATTGCTCGCGAACCCCTGGCTGGAGTTTCATGCGTCGATTTCGCTGATCGCGTATGGTGCGTTTGCGCTCGCCTGCATCGCGAGCGTCATGTATCTCGTGCAGGAGCGTCAGCTCAAGACTCACCAGTTGCGCTCGATTTTTTATCATCTCCCGCCGTTGCCGGATCTTTTCGCGGCGATTACGCGATTGCTTTGGTGGGGTTTTGGCCTTTACACGGTGGGGCTTGTCAGCGGCTTTTTTGTCGGTCAACCGTTGCCGTGGGTGCAAATTATCTGTGCTCTCGGTGTCTGGCTGCTTTATGCCGGGATTTTGCAGGGCCGGTATCTTCGACGGCTTGCGCCGAAACGGGTGGCCGCGCTGTGCATTGTGGGATTTAGCGCTGCGCTTACACTTCTTTGGGGGATCACGTTCACGACGCGAATGGTGCCATGAATTTTTTTTGTGTCGGGCTGAGCCATCACACCACCAGCGTCGAGACCCGCGAACGCTTCGCCGGCCATGCAGAGACCGATTGCGTCTTGCGTCGCTCCGGGTGTGCGGAAGCACTGCTGCTGAGTACGTGCAATCGCGTGGAAGTTTACGGCGCCGCCGAAACGCGCGTTCCGACGGAAGAAATCGCGCGGTGTCTGGCGCGGAGCATCGATGTGCAGCTTAACGAGGAGCTGTCCGGGTTTTATCGCCGCGAAAATACCGATTGCGCCCAGCACCTGTTCCGAGTCGCGTCGGGACTCGATTCGATGGTTGTCGGTGAAACGGAGATTCTTGGTCAGGCTAAAAGAGCATACGAAGCGGCGCGTGCTTCGGGCGCGGCCGGGCCGTATCTGCATCGCTTGTTTCAACGCGCATTTCGCGTGGCGAAACATGTGAGAACCCACACAGAAATTACGCGGGGGTCGGTGTCGGTCGGTTCCGTGGCGGTCGATCTTGCCGGAAAAATTTTCGGAAATCTTTCGGGCTGCAAAGTCCTTTTACTGGGGGCGGGTGAAACGAGCGAACGCACAGCGCGCGCGCTCGCTTCGCGCGGTGTTTGCGATCTTCGTGTGAGCAATCGATCGAGCGAGCGCGCGGAAAATCTCGCCCGGATTGTTGGTGGTCGCGCCGTTGCGTTTAGCGGGTGGCGCGATCAATGCCGGGAGATCGACATCTTGCTTACCTCGACATCTTCTGAAGTGCCGCTTCTTGTGCGCGAGAGTCTCGAGCCAATCCTGCGCGACCGGGCCGATCGTCCGCTTTTCATTATCGATATTGCCGTGCCTCGCGATGTCGATTCAAACGTGGACGAACTGGAGGGTGTTTATCTTTATGACATCGACTCGCTGCAGGCGATTGCCGAACAATCGCTGGCTCAGCGCCGGCAACAGGTTGCGGCAGCGGAAGCAATTATTGCCGAGCACGTCGTTGAGTTTGAGGAATCGATTACGCGTGGATTGAACCGCCAGGCTCGCAATGAAACGCGCCCTGCTGTGGGCGAGGCGTCGCTGCCAGCACCCGAGCTTTAGCGGCGCTCTATGGGCGCTGGAATCTTGTTGGTCCCGCGGGTCAGCAACAACGGGCCGTCGCGATGAAAACAAAAGCGATGGAAAACGCCCGCGACGGGAAAATCGTAATCGGAACTCGCGGCAGCGATCTGGCCCGGAGCCAGACCAGGATGGTTGCGGACGAGTTGTTTGCGAAACAGTCTGGCCTCGGGCTTGAAATCAAGATCATTCGAACGAGGGGCGATGAAAGTCGCGCCGGCTCACTCCTTGTCATCGCGAACGCGCGCGCCGGGCGCAAAGGATTGTTTACGCAAGAGATCGAGCGCGCATTAATCGATGGCGAAATCGATCTTGCCGTGCACAGCGCAAAGGATTTGCCGAGCGAACTGGCCGCGGGCACGGAAATCGTGGCGGTTCTGCCGCGCGCCTCTGTCGAGGATGTATTGGTTGCGACCGCGCCGTGCGATCTTCAGTCTCTGCCGCCGGACGGAATCATCGCGACCGGCAGCGTCCGGCGGAAACATCAATTGCATTGGAAGCGTCCGGACCTCGAGATTGTGGATCTTTACGGGAATGTGCCTACTCGGCTGCGCAAGCTCGCCCAGGACCAGTGGCACGGGATCATTCTGGCGCGCGCGGGGCTGGAGCGTCTTGGCCTGAGTTTGGCGGAAAAGCGCATTCGTTTTGAGAAACACGAATTTTCGGGTGAAGTGCTGCCACGCGAGGTTTTTTTGCCGGCCGGCGGCCAGGGCGTTATTGCGGTCCAGGGACGCAGCTCGGATAGTCGATTGAAAAAACTAGTCGAGCAGATAAATCATTTTGCGACGCGGGTATGCTTGCGAGCGGAACGCGAGTTTCTCCGGTTGTTGCACGCCGATTGCAATCAACCGGTAGGGGTTCTGGCCAGAATGGACGGAACGATGATGACCATGAGCGGCCAGATTTTTGATCCGGGAGCGACCACGCCGCACGAGGCAACCGTCCATGGCCCGGGCGAGCAAGCCGAACAGCTGGCGAAAATGCTGATGCAACAAATTCATGGCAAATAGGAATCGATTAAGAGCACGAGCATGAGCACGAGTAAGAACAAAGCCGGCAAAGTTTACCTGGTTGGCGCGGGACCGGGCGATCTCGGGCTCGTGACATTGCGCGCGAGGGAATGCATCGAACGCGCGGACGTAATTGTTTACGATCACCTGGTTAATCCCGAAATGCTTGGTTGGGCGCGCGAGAATGCGGAGATCATTTACGCTGGAAAGCGCGCGGGCGATCACGTGCTGAGCCAGGATGAGATTAACAGTCTGCTTGTCGAACGGGCAAAGGCCGGAAAAGAAGTAGTGCGGTTGAAAGGCGGCGACCCATTTGTTTTTGGACGCGGCGCCGAGGAAGCGAAGTCGATCGGCGACGCCGGATTGAAATTTGAGATCGTCCCGGGAATCACGTCGGCTATCGCCGGTCCTGCGTATGCGGGCATCCCCGTGACTCATCGCGCGGAGAATTCGCACGTTACATTTTTCACGGGCCATGAAGATCCGGCGAAGCAGGGGAGCGCCATTAATTATGCGGCGCTGGCCCAGCTCGGGGGGACGCAGGTGATGCTGATGGGCGTGGAACGGCTGGAAGGGATCACCCGGGAAATGGTGAGCAAGGGTGTACGCGCCGATCTGCCGGTTGCGCTGGTGCGGTGGGCAACCACGGGGCGGCAGGAGACGGTGATCGGCACGCTCCAGGATATCGCGCAGCGCGCGCTCGAATCCGGCCTGGAAGCGCCGGCAGTGGCGGTGTTTGGCGAAGTGGTTTCCTGGCGGAAAGATCTGAATTGGTACGAGAAGCGTCCCCTGTACGGAAAACGAATTGTCGTGACCCGCACGCGCAAACAAGCTGGCGCGTTGAGCAGCCAGCTGCGCGCATTGGGCGCGGATGTTTTTGAATTACCGACTATCCGGATTGTGCCGCCGACCGATTTGCGCGAATTCGCGGAACTGGTGCAGGACGCGCACGCTTACGATTGGATCGTATTTACCAGTCCTAACGGCGTGGACGCCTTTTTCGAGATGTTCTATAAGCTTTATGACGACGCGCGTGAAGTCGGCGCTGCCAAAATCGCGGCGATCGGTCCGGCTACCGCACAACGCGTGCGAGACTTTCGCCTGCACGTCGATCTTCAGCCGGAGGAATTCGTGGCGGAAGCGGTTGTTCGCGCGTTCCAAAAGCAAGGGAGCGTGGAAAACCTGCGAATCCTTTTGGCGCGTGCGGAAAAGGCGCGGGACGTGCTTCCGAGAGAGCTTTCGAGGCTGGGAGCCATTGTGGACGAAGGTTTTGCTTATCGCACGGAAGCGGAAACGCGCGACATAACAGGCGCGCGCCGCCGCCTTTTGGAGGAAGGGGCCGATCTGATCACCTTTACCAGCTCTTCGACGGTGGAAAATTTTCTCGCACTGGGAGTTCCCTGGCCGGCAGGAATGCAAGTCGCCAGTATCGGTCCGATCACGTCGAAGACAGCGCGCGATCATGGATTATCCGTCGACATCGAAGCGGAGCGTCACGATATCGAAGGGCTGGTTGAAGTGATCCGAAAATTTTTTACAGGCGTAAAAGGCGATGAGTAACGTGGACACCCAATCGGATGAGTTCGCCGCCGCGATGCAGCAACTTGGCGCCGAAGCAGTCAAAACGTTGCCGCTCGAGGCCGCGCTTGTGGGCGATCAAAGCGGGCTCTTGCAAAATGAAACTCTGTTTCAAACGCTCAACAGCAGCCTCCAGAATCTGGAGAAAGCCCTGGTGGATCGGCTGGACAAACTAGCGACCGAACTTTCCGCTAAACCGGCGGATTTTGGGCGAGTATTTCAAAAGATCGACGAACAATTGGCGGCGATTCGCGGGAGCGAGAGTGTTAATCAGCAATTATTCGATTCGCTGCATGGCGAACTGTTGAAGTACCGCGACAATTTTTTGCATGAATCGCTTCAGAAGCCCTTCATTCACGATCTCGTTCTTCTGTATGACGATCTGAACAGTCTCGGCGAGCAATTGCGCGGGGCGGCGGCGGAGAAGAATGGAAAGCGCGGTCATCTGGCGCAGTGGCGCGATAATCTTGAGAATGCGATTCATTCTCTTGTCGAGATTCTTCACCGGTTTGAGGTCAGGGAAATTGAACCCAAAGAGCGCGTCGATCGCTCTTATCACCGGGTCATCAGCTATGAGCAGGCGGACTTTCCGGAAGAAGACGGCCTCATCGTCATGCGGGTGAAACGCGGTTTCTTCTGGCGCGGGAAGCTTATCCGGCCGGAAGAAGTCATTGCAAAGCGCTTCGGTTAATTTCCGAAAACTGGAAGCTCCCGGGGACGCGATAGAAAAGCGCGCTTCAATCGCACGCATTTGCACCCTTTGCGCTGCCGAAATGCGGCCGTCGAAATTCGAAGGTCTTCGGCATGAAAGCTGCAGTGAAAAGAGACGGAAATCGCAAGGGTTTTCTCAGAATTCTCTCGTCCGCATATGGCCAAACGCAAAGCAGTCGGAATTGATCTAGGTACTACCTTCTCGGCCGTGGCGCACATTGATGCCTACGGCAAACCGCAAATCACACCGAACACGGAAAGCGAGCGCATTACGCCCTCCGTGATTCTGTTTGATGGAGCGAACGTGATTGTCGGGACGCATGCCAAAAATAGCGCTGTGGCTGAGCCCGAAAAGATCGTCGATTTCGTAAAGCGCGAAATGGGCAAGCCGAAGGAGCAGTTTCACCGCTCTTTTGATGACAAGGTCTATTCTGCCGAAGAGCTTTCAGCGCTCGTCATCAAAAAATTAAAAAACGACGCGGAAAAGTACCTCGGGGAATCCGTCACCGATGCAGTGATCACCGTGCCGGCATATTTCAACGACGCGGAGAGGATCGCCACGATCACAGCCGGACAGCTCGCAGGACTGAATGTTCTGCAGCTCATCAACGAGCCGACTGCAGCGGCCCTGGCCTACGGGTTGGACAAACTCGACGAGAATCAGACCGTCTTCGTGTTCGATCTGGGTGGCGGCACATTCGATGTGACCATCATGCGCATCCTGGATCACAAGATCGAGATGCTTGCGACCAATGGCGATCATCGCCTCGGCGGCAAAGATTGGGACGACGTGATTGTAAATATGGTGGCCGAAGAGTTCGATCGCCGTCACAAGGAAAACCCGCTGCTCGATTTGCAGAGTTATCAAGATCTCCAAAGCCGCGCGATCACCGCTAAAATCCAGCTATCCTGCCGGGCGCGCACTACGATCGTACACCATCATGGCGGCAAAAGCGCGAAAGTGGAACTTACCCGCAGGGAATTCGAGCAGTCCACGCGGCATCTGGTCGAAAAATGCAAAACAATTTGCGAAATGGTCATGCAGGAGGCCAAGCTGAAGTGGGACAAGATCGACAAGGTGCTTCTGGTCGGAGGCATGACACGTGTGCCGATGATTCGCGCGATGATTTCCGAGCTTTCCTCGAAACCATTCGTCGATCATGTCAATCCGGACGAGGCGGTCGCGCTCGGTGCTGCGATTCAGGCCGTGCTTTCAATGCTGAATGAGGAGAACGCTTCGGGTGAAAAACTTCTGAACGACACGACGCGCCAGCAATTTTCCTCGCTCGATGGCGGCCTGATTCAGGTTACCGATATTACCTCGCACACGCTGGGTGTTGTTCTCTGGGATGAAAAACATCTCCAGGAATACGTGTTTCCGATGATTCGAAAGATGACGGCCATCCCGGCCGTGGTGCGAAACTCCTTCGGCACCGCGAGTTCCAACATGCAACGCGCAGTAGTAAAGGTGGTCGAAGGGGAGAGCACACTTCCCGCCGAGTGCACGGCGCTCGGTATTTGCGATGTCCAGTTGCCGCCGTTTTTGCCGAAGGGGTCGCCGGTTGAACTCACTTACCAATATAACGCCAACCAGGTGCTCGAGGTGCAAGTGCAGGCCGCCGGTAATCACGGCAAGGTCTCCATCAACCGCAACACCGGTCTGGCTCCCGAAGACATTCAAAAGGCGACGTCTGGCTTACAAGAGCTCAATGTCAGCTAAGCATGGCGGAATGCGACGTTACTTTCCCTCTTCCGCTGCCCGATGATCCGCGAAAGTGGGACGGGTGGAACAAGTATGATTCCCCGAATCTCTACGAACGACTTTGTCTGGATCCTTATTCCAATCCGAATGACCAGCTGATCGAAGAACATTGCCGCGAGCTGTTGCGCTGGTGGCAAAAAAAGCTGCCGCTCAAGAATCAGCCCAGCAATCCTCTGGCGCAATTACTTCGTTCCGGTCTCGAGGAATCTTCGCGATTCCTTACCGAAGCCCGTGCCGAACTTCTCGATCCCGAACGGCGCCGTGCGGTCGATGAAGTGCTGGCCGCGCAAAAGCATGAGGAAGCGCTCGCCGAATTTCGCAAGTATTTCCATTTTGCGACTGCAACCGGGATGCTGACCGACCAGGAAGAAAAAAATCTGGTCTATTTCGGAGCCGAACACGGACTTGCTCGCGACGAAGTTATCTCCCTGATTGAAACCGGATTAAAGGAAAAAGGTGTTGAGCGCGCAAAGCCAACGCCGCCCCCTCCGCCTGTCTCCCCGTCGAAGAACGGAGCCAGCACCAATCCGCAGGAGGAATTTTTGCGAGTACTGCGCCTGAGCAACCTCGATAGCGCGGGAATGAGCGACGATCAACGGGACACTTTCATCGATATGGCTGAAAATCTCGGTGTCGATCCGGGCGAGGCCGAGGACATTGTGGATCTTTATCTGGAAGAGGCAGATGAAAAATCGTTTGGCCCGGCGGCGGTGTCGTCGGCTGTTAAAACCGAAGTAGTCAGGCCGGCGGTTGTGCAGCAGAAACCGGCTCCTACAGCGTTAACCGTAGCGCAAAAGCCGGCGGTGTTGATACCAAAGCCCGAAATCAATGTCGAATCCGAACGGGCGCGCTATACCAATTTCGAAAATTCGATTGGCGGACAAATGTTTTTCATTCCTTCAGCGGAATTTGTGCTGGGAAGCGAAGCCGAGGACGCGGCTCCCAATGAGCGCCCGCTAACCGGGGTTACGCTCGGCCGTTATTACCTTTCGCGCCATCTCGTTACCAATGTCCAATATGAGCAATTTGATCCCGCGCATGCGCGTAAGCGCGCTCCGGGCACAGGCGATACACATCCGGTTGTCTATGTGAGCAGCCTGGATGCGATCAAATTTTGTCAGTGGCTGAGCGGACGCGAACACAGGAAATACCGGCTGCCAACTGAGGCGGAATGGGAATACGCAGCCAAAGGAAACGACGGCCGCAGATATCCGTGGGGAAACTACGAAGGCCGCGGAGATCTCGCCAATTTTGCCGATCGGAACACCGTCTTTGCCTGGAGCGACCGCGAAATCGATGACGGTTATCCGGAGAGCTCGCCCGTGGGGGCCTTCCCGCTCGGCGCCAGCCCGTTTGGCATCGAAGACATGGCGGGCAACGTGTGGGAATGGTGCCTCGATTATTACGAGCCGTATCGCGGTGCGCATAAGGCGAATCCGCGTGGGGCTACCGGCGGCGCGAAGCGGGTCTATCGCGGCGGAAGCTGGAAATCGCGATTTAGCAGCCTGCGGACGACTGTTCGCGGTTTCAATGTGCCAAACTTTTCCTGCAACGACCTTGGCTTTCGCGTCGTTTGCGAATGCGATTGAGGAAGATTGAAGGGTCAAATCGTCATTCGACGTAACCCCATTTTAACGATTTAACGTCTTACGGGTTAAATCGGAACTTGGTTCGGCCCCGTTTCGCGTTGTTCTTCGCTTTGCGGCGATGCTTTTGCGACGGCGTCTCGAACGCGCGCAGGCGCCGGACTTCTTCAAGAATGCCCTCGGCATCGAGCTTGTTCTTCAGCCGCTTCAACGCGCGATCTACGGGCTCACCTTTACGAACGATCACTTCTGGCATCGAATCATCACTCCTGGGTTAAAAATCCAAATTCTTAAGTGCAAATGCCGTGCTAGGCGAGGCGGAGCCTAAGCGGCCCCATGCGGTTCGTCAAATGGTGTTAATAACTTTGGTCCGCGCGGCTGGCGAAGGAGCCGAAAGAAGGGGAAACAGCAAGCCAATTCGCGTGAGCCAACTAGCCTATAAGTTGTTTCCGATGTTATGCTTATGACGAAGCAGCCGGCTTGGCTGCGGTGGCCTTCTGAGTAATCTCGCGCCGCAGCGTGCTGGTGCTCCCGCCCCGGGCCCGCGTCCACCAAAGAACGATGGGTGACGCGATAAAGATGGAAGAATAGGTGCCGACGGCGACCCCAATGATAATGGCGAGGGAAAAATCGCGCAGCACCTCCCCGCCGAGGAAGAACAGGCAAAGAATCGGGATCAGCGTCACCGTGCTGGTAAGAATAGTACGGCTCAGCGTCTGATTGATGCTCTCATTCATGATCTCTTCGATCTTGCCACGTTTTCCACTGGCCAGGCCTTCCCGGATGCGGTCGAACACAACGATGGTGTCGTTGATGGAATAACCGGCGATGGTGAGGACGGCGCCGACCATGGTGAGAGTTAGTTCCCGGCCGAGCAGCGAAAACATACCGACCGTGATAATCACGTCATGCAACAACGCGACAATCGCGCCCACGGCAAAGGAGAGTTCGAAGCGAAACGTCACGAAAATGAGAATGCCAAGAATGCCCAGCCCGAGGGCGACGAGCGAACTTTTGGCCAGCTCGCTGCCGACAAGCGCACCGACTCGATCGGCGCGTTCGATGTGAAACCCGGTCCCCCCCAAAGATTGCATAATCTGTTTCTCCACCTTGTCGCTCGTATTCAACGGAGAGCGCACGGTGATGTAATTTTTGCCGGCTTGCGATGATTCCTGGATCGATGCGTCCGCCAGACCAATTGGTTTCAGCGCTTCGCGCACTTGTCCGACGTTGATCGTTTTGGCGGAGCTCAGGGTCAACAAATCGCCGCCGCGAAAGTCCACGCCGAAATTCCTCTCGCCGCGAACATAGAACGCGCTGGCGCCGGCGATGATGAGCGCAAGCGAGCACATGCACGCCAGAAAGCCTTTGCCCAGGAAGTTGATGTTCTTGGAGGAAATCAGATGCAACATCGAGATCTTCTTGAGGCGCCCTGTGTCGACAAACCATTCCAGGGCGTTCCGCCCGACGATGAGAGCGGTGAAAAGCGAAGCCAGGATGCCGAATGTGAGCGAAATCGCGAAGCCTCTGACCGGTCCGCTTGCCTGCCAGAACAGAATCAGGGCAGTGATCAGTGTAGTGACGTTGGCATCGAAGATGGAGCTGAACGCCTTTTCGTAAGCGGTTTGGACTGCCGCCTTGAGCGATTTGCCGAGCGCCATCTCCTCCCGTAGTCGCTCGTAAATGAGCACACTCGCGTCCACTGAGAGACCGATTGTCAAAATAATGCCGGCGATTCCGGGCAACGTCAGGACGAAACGGAACATGGTGAGGGCGCCAATCAGGAGAATCAGATTGATGATCAGCGCGAGGTTGGCGATGAGACCTGCAAGCTTGTAATAAACGAGCACGCAGACCAGCGTGATGGCCAGTCCCAGCAAGCCGGCTAGAACGCTCGCGCGGATCGAGTCTGCGCCGAGCGTGGGAGAAACGCTCCGCTCCTCCTCGATGCTGACCGGCGTCTGCAACGGGTTCTCCAGCACGCTGGCCAGCTCGCGCGCCTCCTGCTCGCTGAAGCGGCCTGTAATGACCGCATCTCCGTTAAAGATGGGCACTTTGATCACCGGCGCAGATTGGATCACGCCATCCAGGATGATCGCAAACCGGTGCCCGACGTTCTCCTGGGTGATTTTGCCAAACTCTTTGGCGCCTACGCTGTCGAACCCAAGTTGCACCGTCCAGCCTTCGTTGCCGTAGTAAGCGTGGGACTCCCGCACGTGTTCGCCGCCCAGGTCCGCCTTCTTTTTTACGAGCAGCCGTTCTTGCGTCGGTTTTTCATTTCCTTCGGGAGCATGTGTGTAAACCTCAATCCGATAATCAGGCGGGATCACCGCCTGTCCCTTGTCGATCGCTGTCAGGCGCTGGCCGTTGTCCGGATAAACCATGCGAAACTCGAGCTTGGCTACGCGGGAAAGCTGCTCGCGCGCCTCCTGGATTTTGGCCGTATCGAGGCCCGGAATTTGGACGAGAATACGATCGTTGCCGACCGGGCTGATGACCGGCTCGCTAACGCCGAAATAATCGACACGCTTGCGGATGACCTCGACCGCCTGGTCGAGCATCGCCTTCGTGATTGCCTTGTCGGTCTGTTTCAGCCGGATGAGAAAAGAGGTGCCGCCCTGAATATCGAGGCCGAGCGAGATTTTTTTCTCCGGAGGCCAAACCGTGGCGATACTAAAAACGATCAGAAGGAGGACAAGAGTCGCGGCAAGGATCCGTTTTCGCAGACCGAACTCGGTCGCAAAATACCAGCCGAAAAGAATTAGCAACCCGATGCCGACAAAAAATGTGAGCGCGGGTGTCATTAGATTGCGGATTGCGAACTGCGGACCGCGGATTTCGCGGCCTGTCTCTTCGAATTGATCGTGAGCATATTAACCCGCCGTCACTCAACTACTCCGACTTTAACACGCTCGTGACCGCCGATTTTTCCATCTCGATCTTCACGTTGTCGGCCACCTTCACGATCACGGTCGCCTCCTTCACGTTCGCAATCAGTCCGTGAATCCCGGCGTTGGTCACTACACGGTCTCCGGTTTTCAAACTTGCAATCAGGCGCTGCTGTTCCTGTTGACGCTTTTTCTGCGGTCGGAACAGCACAAAGTACATGATGACGAAAATGAAAATGAACGGGATAAAAAAACCGATCCCGCCGCCTGGGCTGCTGGGCGCGGCAGGGTGCGCTTGAGCTAGAAAGAGAAACATCATGCTGAAATTCCGGTGAGCGGGAGCTTAAACGCGAACGCCTCGGCTGCAATTTTTCTTTGTCGTTTTTCCTGCAGGGGACGCTGCCGGCGTCCCAACTGAAGTTGGCAGAAAGCTGACAGCTTCCCCTACAGCTGCGTCATCCCTGCGTCTCGCGTTTTGTAATTCGCGACGAATTGTTTTCGAAACAGGTCAAACCTGCCGCCATCAATCGCGGCACGCGCCTGCGCCATCAGGTTTAAATAGAAATGCAGATTGTGCAGCGTGATTAAACGCAGCCCGAGGATCTCCTCCGCCTTGATCAAGTGGCGAATGTAGGCGCGCGAAAACTCCGCACAGGCCGGGCAGGCGCAATTTTCCTCGATCCCCCCTTTCTGCATCGCGAACTCCGCGTTTTTCAGGTTCAACGTGCCGCCGGACGTGAATGCCGTTCCGTTGCGCGCCAGGCGCGTTGGCAGCACACAATCGAACATGTCCATTCCGCGCGCGATCATCTCCAGCAATTGTGGCGGCGTACCGAGACCCATCGCGTAACGCGGCTTATCTTTCGGCAACCAGGGCTGGCTCGATTCCACTGCGCGCATCATTTCGGCTTCCGGCTCGCCCACGCTGACTCCACCGACCGCGTAACCGTCAAATCCGATGTCGACGATTGCCTGCGCGTTTTCCTTGCGCAGATCGTCAAACGTCGCGCCCTGGACGATACCGAAAAGAAGAGAGTTGAGAGTTGATTGTTGAGAGTTGAGAGAATCTGAGGTTCGGCGTTGGACGTTCGGCGTTGGGAGCCGGGCGTTTTCTTCTCGGCGCTGCAACGCTTCCTTGCAGCGTCTGGCCCATCGCGTCGTCATCTCCGCGCTCCGCGCCGCGTAATCGCGCTCGCAGGGCCAGGGCGCGCACTCGTCGAGCACCATCGCGATATCGCTCCCAAGCGCGGCCTGGATCTCCATTGCGATCTCGGGCGAAATGAATGCCGGCGTCCCATCAACATGATTCTGAAATTGCGCGCCTTCCTCCGTGATCTTGCGCAGTTTTGCCAGCGAAAAGATTTGGTACCCGCCGCTGTCGGTCAGGATCGGTCCGTCCCAATTCATGAACTTGTGAAGTCCGCCGAACTGTTTAATGATCTCGAGTCCCGGCCTAACGAACAAGTGATACGTATTCGCAAGAACGATCTGCGTCTTCAGTTCGTGCAATTCGCGTGGCGTCACCGCCTTCACGGTCCCCTGCGTACCCACCGGCATAAACGCCGGCGTCTCGATCGCGCCATGCGCCGTCATCAGCCGCCCGTGCCGCGCTTTTGAGGCCGAATCAGTCCCAAGGAGTTGGAAGGTTTCCCGCATTCGAATGAGAGATTCCTCGACTCCGCCCGGAATGACAAACACGTGCTCAAAATATTCTTTGCAGGCTGGTTTTTTCCCTCTATATTCGCACCTCACCGCATCAGGCGCGTGGCGAGATTGTTACGCGATCTGGGCGGGTTTTTTGTCGCCCGCAATGGCCTCATCGCGCGGCGGCTTTTATTTGACGAACAATGCCCACGATTAATCAGCTGATTCGAAAAGGACGCCGGAAGGTGTCGGTGAAATCGAAGTCGCCGGCGCTGACCAATTGTCCGCAACGGCGCGGTGTCTGCGTGCAGGTAATGACGCGCACGCCGAAAAAGCCGAACTCCGCCTTGCGTAAAGTGGCCAAGGTCCGCTTGACGAACGGCCAGGAAGTGATTGCCTACATTCCGGGCGAGGGGCACAATTTACAGGAGCACTCGATTGTGCTCGTGCGCGGCGGACGAGTGAAGGATTTGCCGGGTGTCCGCTATCATATTGTGCGTGGAACGCTCGACTCGTTAGGCGTCGACGGGCGCCGTCGAAGCCGCTCCAAATATGGAGCAAAGCGCCCGAAAAGTGGCGCGGGCGGTGGCGCGGCGGCAAAGGCGGCGCCTGCAGCCAAGGAAGAAAAGAAGTAATTTTGGAGAAAAAGGTCGATCATGTCGCGACGGAGAAAGGTTTATAAAAAGGAAGAGCGCGTCGATTCCCGCTATGGGAGTCCGGCGGTCGCGCGGCTCATTACCACCGTGATGAAGCGCGGCAAGAAATCGCTCGCGGAGCGGATTGTTTACACCGCGATCGAGAAGTCGCGCGAAGGGTCCGATTCAGTCGATCCGCTGGAAGTGATAAACAAGGCGATCGAAAACGTTCGTCCGCGCCTGGAGGTCAAGTCTCGGCGCGTCGGCGGCGCAACGTATCAAGTGCCGATGGAAGTCACACCCGCCCGGCAAATTTCTCTCGCGACCCGCTGGATTGTTCTGTACGCGGACAACCGAAAAGGCATGCCAATGGCAGAGGCGCTCGCGCAGGAAATCAAGGACGCGGCGTCGGGCCAGGGGAACGCGATCAAGAAGCGCGAAGACACACATAAGATGGCGCAAGCGAACCGCGCGTTTGCGCATTTCCGCTGGTAAAGATTTATGCCTGCTACGCTCGAGAAAAAACAAGCCGGTTCGAAGAATCCGAATTCGCCGAATCGCAAATTCCCGCTTGAGCGGACGCGCAACATCGGCATCGCCGCGCACATCGACGCGGGCAAGACCACGATTACCGAGCGCATCCTGTTTTACACCGGTATGATCCATAAGATGGGCGAGGTGCACGAAGGCACGACGGTGACCGACTGGATGGAGCAGGAGCGCGAGCGCGGCATCACGATTACGTCGGCTGCGACCACCTGTGCCTGGACGCAGCGCAAAGAAGAGGGCGTTTACAAGACTTTCGAAGGCATCAAGCAACGGATCAACATCATCGACACACCCGGGCACGTCGATTTCACGGCGGAGGTGGAGCGTTCCCTGCGCGTGCTCGACGGCGCGATCGCGGTTTTCGACGGTGTTGCCGGCGTGCAGCCGCAATCCGAGACAGTCTGGCGCCAGGCGACCAAGTACAACGTGCCGCGGCTTGCGTTCATCAATAAAATGGACCGCGTGGGCGCCGACTTTGCAATGTCGGTGGAGAGCATCCACAAAAAACTCGGCGCGAACGCCTGGCCGGTCCTGCTGCCGCTCGGCAAGGAGGATCAACTCAAGGGCCAGATCGACGTCATTAATAAGAAGGCGATCCTTTATTCCGACAGCGATCAGCTCGGGTCGATCTACGAAGTTACGGACTTACCGAAGGAGTACGTCGATGTTGTTGAGAAAGCGTACAGCGACCTGGTCGAACAAATTTCGAATCTTGACGACGAACTTGCCGAAGCAGTTCTCGAGGAAAAACCAATCACCCCAACGCTACTCAAGGCCGGTATCCGCCGGCAGACGATCGCGAATAAATTCGTTCCGGTGATCGGCGGCTCGGCGCTAAAAAACATCGGCGTTCAGTACCTTGTCGATGCCGTGGTCGATTATCTGCCCAGTCCGCTCGACATTCCGCCAGCCAAGGGACAAAACCCGGATACGGGCGAGGCGATGGAAGCGATCACCGATGACAACGGCACGTTCTGCTCGATCGCGTTTAAGTTGTGGAGCGATCCGTTTGTCGGAAAGCTCGTTTTCTTTCGCGTTTATTCCGGCACGCTGAGCAAAGGCGACACAGTCTACAATCCGCGCACGAACAAACGTGAGCGGATTTCCCGTTTGATACAGATTCAGGCGGACAAGCGCGAAGATATCGAAACCTGTTACTCGGGCGACATCGCCGCCATCGTTGGTATCAAAAATATCACGACGGGCGACACGCTATGCGACGAGGACCATCCCATTCTGCTCGAGCCACCGTCGTTCCCTGATCCGGTCATTTCCATGGCCATTGAACCCAAGACGAAGGTCGATCAGGAAAAAATGTCGATCGCGCTACAGCGGCTCGCTGAGGAGGACCCGACTTTCCGCGTTTACACACACGAAGATACCGGCCAGACGATCATCGCCGGAATGGGCGAGTTGCATCTGGAGATTATTCGCGACCGGATGTTCCGCGAATTCAAGGTCGATGCGAATGCCGGCAAACCGCAGATCGCATATCGTGAAACCATTACGACGAATGCGCACGGCGTCGGGAAATTGATCAAGCAATCCGGCGGGCGCGGTCAATACGGCCACGTCGAGGTCGATGTGCGACCCGCCGAGCGCAGCAAGGGTCTGCTCGTCGAAAACAAGATCGTCGGCGGCATTATCCCGCGCGAATACATTCCGGCTGTCAAAAAAGGCATCGAGGAAGCCGTGCTTACCGGCGTGCTCGGCGGATATCCGGTGGTCGATGTCGAGGTCGATATTGTTTACGGGAGTTTCCATGAAGTGGACTCGAACGAGCTCGCTTTCAAAATGGCGGCGATTTTCGCGGTGAAGGACGGTTTCAAGCAGGGCAAACCGATTTTGCTCGAGCCGATCATGAAGGTCGAAAATATCACGCCGGAAGAATATCAGGGCGACATCTGCGGCGACCTTAGCCGGCGCCGTGGCGCGATCAGCAGCATCGAGACGCGCGGTAACATGGTGATCATTCACGCCGAGGTTCCGCTTGCCGAGCTTTTCGGTTACGCCACCGCGATTCGATCGCTCTCCAAAGGCCGCTCGAGTTATTCCATGGAGCCTTCGCACTTCGACCCGGTGCCGGCGAATCTGGTCTCGGCGATTCTCGACCAAAAGGAGGACAAATGACCGACGGCCAGCGCATTCGCATCCGTTTGAAAGCATTCGATCATCGCATGCTGGACCAATCCGCCGTGGAGATTGTGGAAACCGCGAAGCGCACCGGCGCACGCGTGGCCGGCCCGATCCCGTTGCCGACGTTGATCGAGAAGTTCACCGTGAACCGCTCGCCACACGTCGATAAGAAATCGATGGAACAATTTGAGATCCGCACGCACAAACGCCTGCTCGACATTATCGAGCCGACGGCAAAGACAGTGGATGAGTTGAAGAAATTGAACTTGCCTGCGGGCGTTGATATTACGATTAAGATTTAGATTAAGCCGCTTGAGAATTTTGCTGCACCGCCAACATGAAAATCGGGTTACTTGGACAAAAAATCGGCATGACCAGCGTTTACGACGCCAAGGGCAGGCTGCATCCGGTGACCGTGATTGCCGCGGGCGATAACGTTCTGTTGCGCCGGATCGCAACCGAGAACAACGGCTATTCGGCCGTGCAGGTCGGCTTCGCTTCCCAAAAAGAATCGCGCGTGACCAAGCCGTTGCTAGGGGAGTTCAAGAAGGCCGGCGCGGAGCCGAAAAGCTTTATCCGCGAATTTCGCCTGAAGAGCGATCTTCCGGAAGGCGAAATCAACCTGGCGGTGACGCAGTTTCAACCTGGCGATTTTGTCGACGTGATCGGGCGCTCCAAAGGAAAAGGATTCCAAGGCGTGATGAAGAAGCACAATTTCCACGGGCAAGGCGCGGCGCACGGTTCAAAAACACACCGGCGCAACGGAGCGATCGGCAACCGGTCCACTCCCGGACGAATCTGGAAAAACATGGGCATGCCGGGTCATCTCGGCGACGAGCGGGTTACCGTGCAAAACCTGCAGGTGATGCAAATTCGCGAGGCCGAGAAAGTGATTTTGATCAGTGGCGCGGTTCCCGGCCCGAATGGCAGCTACGTGGTCGTTAGGCCGGCGATCAAGGGACGAACGGCAAGACCTGAAGCGGCGAAGAAGCCGGAGGCCGCTAAAAAAGCCGAGGCTGCCAAAAAGCCGGAAGCTGCGAAGAAACCGGAGGCCGCAAAGGAAACGCCCGCGGCGACTAAATGAGCGCGAAAGTTTTGACCAAAGCGGCGGCCAAGGAAGCGAAGATCGACGTCATCGAAGACGGTCGCGGTACGCAGGCGGTACACGACGTGGTGGTCGCGATGCGTGCGGCGAGACGCTCGGGATCGGCGAACACGAAAACCAAGGCGGAAGTCGACATGTCGGGCTCAAAGCCCTGGCGGCAAAAGGGTACAGGGCGCGCGCGCGCCGGTTACGTTTCGTCGCCGGTGTGGCGTGGCGGCGGCGTAGTATTTGGACCGAAGCCGCGCGACTATTCGAAGAAGGTTTCAAAAAACGCGCGACGTCTGGCGTTTCGTAAGGCATTGAGCGAACGAATCAAAGCAGGAGACGTCCTTACGATCGACAAGTTCGCCGTCGCGGAGCTGAAGACGAAGTCGTTCGTATCGATGGTGAGGAAAGCGACCGATGCAAACAAGGTTCTCATCATTTCGGATTCGTTCGATGAAAAGACCTTTAAATCCGCGCGAAATGTGCAGCCGGTGAAGCTCGCGATGGCGTCCGAGGTGAACACAGAGCAACTGCTCGCATTTGAAAAAATCCTGGTTACGCAAGCTGCGCTCGCAGAGCTGGCAAAGCGTTTAACGCGGCCCTCACCTGGCGCGTCGCGTCCTCCTCTCCCTGAGGGAGAGGGAAGGGCGAGGGCGTCTGCAAAAGGTGAAGAGAAAGAATCGGCGAAAGAAACGCGCGAATGAACGAGCCTCACGATATTATCCAAACGGCGTCGTTGACGGAAAAATCGACGTTGCTGGGCGAGAAACAGAACAAGTATGTGTTTCGAGTCAGCCCGCGCGCCAACAAGATTCAAATCAAACAGGCGATCGAGCGCTTGTTTCACAAGAAGGTTGTCGACGTCAATACGTGCAATTACGCGGGCAAAATGAAACGCGTCCGCGGCCCGCTCGGCCGCCGGCCTCATTGGAAGAAGGCGATCGTGACACTGGCGGAAGGCGAAAAAATCGACCTGCTTTAATTTTATGGCACTGAAAAGTTATCGTCCGCTCACACCGACCCAGCGTTTCAAGTCGCTTCCCGGCTTTGACGAAATCACACGGGCGAAACCGGTGAAAAGTCTGGTGGAGCCGAAAAGGAGAAGTGGTGGCCGAAATAATTTTGGCCGGCTCACATCGCGCCACATCGGCGGCGGTCACAAGCAGAAATATCGCAAAGTCGACTTTGCGCGGCGCAAGCGCGGCGTGTCAGCTGAGGTGCTTGGCGTGGAGTACGATCCGAATCGCTCCGCGCGCATCGCCCTGATCAAATATACGGACGGCGAGCTGAGCTATATCCTTGCGCCGGACGGGCTACTTATCGGCGCAACGGTTGCGGCGGGGGACGATGTTGCTCCCGAACTCGGCAACGCGCTGCCGCTGCGTGCGATCCCGCTCGGGACAAGCATTCACAATATCGAATTGATGCCTGGCCGGGGCGGCAAGGTTGCGCGCAGTGCCGGTCAGCAGGCAATCTTGAACAACCTCGAAGGGGGTTACGCGTTGGTGAAAATGCCGTCCGGAGAAATCCGGCGGATTCACGAGAACTGTTTCGCCACCATCGGCCAGGTCGGCAATGTCGATCACATGAATGTCTCCAGCGGCAAAGCTGGGCGGACACGCTGGCGCGGGCGACGCCCCCATGTGCGCGGCATGGTCATGAACCCGATTGATCATCCAATGGGCGGCGGCCAGGGGAAATCGAAAGGGGGCGGCGGCCGGCACCATCCAGTCAGCCCGTGGGGACAATTGGCCAAAGGATTTAAGACGCGCAGCAAACACAAACCGAGTGATCGGTTTATTTTGGAAAGGAGAAAGTCGAAGAAAAAAGCCTGATCCTGTAGCCGCGGCGTTCTGACTAATCCGCGTGGGCTGCAAACTTCTACTTGAAATTTATGGCAAGATCATTGAAGAAAGGCCCCTTCGTCGAGTCGCATCTGCTGGAGAAGATCGATAAGATGAACTCTTCGGGTGCGAAAAAGGCGATCAAGACCTGGTCGCGGCACTCGATGGTGACGCCGGATTTTGTCGGTCACACGTTTTTGGTTCATAACGGAAAGATTTTTCATTCCGTTTTCATAACCGAGAACATGGTCGGGCATAAACTCGGCGAATTTTCGCCTACGCGGATGTTTAAGAAACACGGATCGCACACGGCGAAGGTAACGAAGTAAGTGAATTTGCGGATTACGAATTGTGAATTGCGATTGTCGACATGGGCAGCCGCTATTTCGCAATTTGTGATCGGGGGAGCGTTAGTCTGCTACGGCAGCGACGCAGGGAAGAGTTCTTTGTCAGAATCTAAAATTGAAAACGCGGAGCAAAAAGTGACCGCGGCAGCGTTACTTGCGCAAGACAACGATTTGCGAAAGCAATTGTCGATGGCACGGGAATCGGTCAGAACTCTGACCGCGAGCCTGGCGGAGTCGAATGCCGAGGCGGAGGTGTTTCGCCGCAAGTATTCCGATTTGGAACTGCGGATGGAGGCGCTCGGGCTCGAGTCGGCGAACAAGGATCGCGCAAAGCTGGAGCAGCGGCTGCTGGCAGCGGTAAGCGATTTGCGTCTCGCCGAAGATGAGCGGGACGAGTATCGCGATCACATGCTGCGACTGAACGAAGCGATCCTGCGATATTTGAAAACGTCGCAGGGCGGCGACGCGCAGGCGCGAATGGATGTGGAAGCGCAGTTGCGTAGCGCGAATCAGCTGGTGACCAAATCGGCTCGCGCGTCTGCCGGGTCGGCAGCGCCGGGTTTGATGGACGGCAGCGTAATCAGCGTGAAGGACGAATGGTCGTTCGTGGTCGGCAATCTGGGGGAACGGCAGGGTGTGAAAATTGGGATGCCGCTGCGTGTGCTGCGCGGTGACCGGAAGATCGCAACGTTACGTGTGGTCGATGTCCGGCAGCGGATTTGCGGCGCGGTGATTCAAGACATGGTTTCTGAGAAAGAAAAAATAAAAGTGGGCGATCGCCTCCAGGCGGATGTCCACGCGAATGTGAGTTTGAAATGAGGAGAGGTTACAAGGTTAAAAGAGTTACAATGTTACAAGGGCGAAATGAGCTGCCGCTGTAACGATGTAACTTTTGTAACCATTTAACTGCAACGCATGGAAGTCAGATCGATATATAAATATGCGCGGATTTCGCCGTTCAAGGTGCGCGAAGTCACGCGTGAGATCCAGGGTCTGCCGGTTTCGGCCGCGCTCGATCTGCTTTCCTTTACGCCGAAGAAGGCCGCGTTCCTCGTCGGCAAGACGCTCAAGAGCGCAGTCGCCAACGCGGAAAACAACGCGAATCTCAAAGCGGACGGGTTGGTGGTGAAGGAAGCCGTGGTGGGCGAGGGTCCCACGTTCAAGCGCATCATGGCGCGAGCGCGCGGAAGCGCGAGCCAAATTCTAAAACGCACGAGTCACATTCGTATTGTGCTTTCGGACGAGATCCAAATTGAAACACGGGAAACGAGAAAGGCCAGGAAGAAGCAGGAAACGAAAGCGTCGCAAAAAGAGGCAAAGACCGGCGAGACGGCCGAAGGATCCACGGCTCCCACGGGAAAAAAGGGAGCGAAGGGAAAGAGGACAGGAAAGCCCAAGTCGAAAAAGTAATCTAATTTATGGGACAAAAAGTTAATCCGATTGGTTTTCGATTGGGCATAAACCGCGACTGGCGCTCGCGCTGGTACGCCTCCCCGCAGGAGCTTCCGGCGTTTTTGCACAGCGACCTGAAGATCCGCAATTACGTCAAGAAGAAGCTGCAGTTTGCGGCCGTTTCCAAGATCGTGATCGAGCGCGCGTGGAATTCGATTCGCGTCACGATCCATACCGCACGTCCCGGGATTGTGATCGGTCGCAAAGGCGCGGAGATCGAAAAAATGACCGAAGAGATTTCGAAGATGGCGCAGGGCAAGCAGATCAAGATCGACATCCAGGAAATCAAGACACCGGAACTCGATGCGCAGTTGGTTGCTGAAAACGTGGCGCTGCAAATCGAGCGCCGTATCGCCTATCGTCGCGCCATGAAAAAAGCGGTGCAGATCGCGATGGATTTTGGCGCCGAAGGAATTCGGTTGCGTTCCTCCGGCCGTCTGAACGGCGCGGAAATCTCGCGCTCGGAATGGTATAGGGAAGGCAAAGTGCCCCTGCATACGTTGCGGACCGCAATCGATTATGGTTTCGCCGAAGCGAACACGGTGTACGGGAAGATCGGGGTAAAATGCTGGATGTGTAAAAAGGAAGAGGTCCCAGTGGAAGCGCCGGCCGCGCCTGCTCCTCCTCCGCCGCCCCCTGAGCCTGCTCAAGTTTAAGGAGAAGATTTATGCCTTTGATGCCGAAACGCGTGAAGTATCGAAAGTCCCAGCGGGGAAGCCGCAAGGGAACGGCCTCGCGCAACCTCAGGATCGATTTTGGCGAGTTTGGCTTGCAAACGCTCGAGCGCGCCTGGATCACAAACACGCAGATCGAGGCTGCGCGTGTGGCGTTGACTCGCAATATGAAGCGCAAGGGCAAGTTGTGGATCCGAATTTTCCCCGACAAATCGGTCACCGGACGCCCGCCGGAAACGCGCATGGGCAAAGGCAAGGGACAACCCGAATTTTGGGTCGCGACCGTGCGTCCGGGAAACATTCTGTTCGAGCTCGACGGCGTCCCGGAATCCGTCGCGCGCGAATCGTTGCGACTGGCGGCCGACAAGTTGCCGGTGCGGACAAAATTTTTGAGCCGCCACCACGTGGTGGCGTGATTATTTATGAAGATCAAGGAAATCATGGAGATGAGCGTGGATGAGTTGCTGACGAAGCGACGGGACCTGCGCCAGGAACGCCTGCATTTACGTTTGCAGCAGCAAAGCGGCCAGCTTGAGCAGCCGAGCCGGTTACGTCTGTTGCGGCGCGACGTGGCGCGAATCGAAACTGTGCTCTCTCATCGAGCCAAAGAAGCGAAAAAGAAATAATTTATGGCCCAGCAAGATCGAGAAACGGCTGAGGCGGCGGCGCCATCCCCTTCAGGAGCGAAACCGCCGCCGTTGCCGGCCTCCTACACCCGGGCCCGGCGCAAGACTCGGGTCGGCGAAGTGATTTCGGACAGGATGAACAAGACGATCGTCGTTCGCACGATCACGCGCGTTCCGCATCCGAAGTTCGGCAAGATTGTGAAGCAAATGAGAAAATTTTACGCGCACGATGAAGAAAACAAGGCCAAGACCGGCGATACGGTGCGCATCATGGAAACGCGGCCGCTCAGCAAATTGAAGCGTTGGCGACTGGTGGAAGTGCTCCAAAAATAGATCAACTAATTGGCAAATATATGGTTCAAATTCGATCCAGACTGGATGTGGCCGATAATACCGGCGCCCGCATGGCAACCATGATCGGCGTGATCGGGAAGCGGACGCTTTCCGCCGGGATCGGCGATGTGATCACGGCCAACGTAAAAGAGGCGAGCGCGACGGGAACAGTTAAGAAAGGCGAAGTTGTTCGGGCGGTTCTGGTCCGCACAAGGCAGCCGATTCGTCGCGAGGACGGATCGTTTCTCCGCTTCGATAACAATGCGATCGTCATCATTGATAAGGATCTCAATCCGCGCGGGACGCGCATTTTTGGGCCGGTCGCGCGCGAATTGCGCGAACGTAATTTCATGAAAATTGTTTCGCTGGCCCCGGAAGTTTTATGAACCGAATCAAGTTCCACGTTAGGAAAGGCGACCAGGTCGAGGTCATTTGCGGGAACTTTCGCGGTTCGACGGGAAAGATCCTCGAGGTCATACCGGGCAAGCAACGGGTGCTGATCGAAGGCGTGCGAATCATCAAAAAGCACCTTCGGAAGTCCGAAGATAATCCGCAGGGGAGAATCGCCGAGCGGGAGGGGCCGATTCACATTTCAAACGTAAAATTGATTGAGCGTGCTGCGCGCGTGGAGAAGAAAAAGACCGCGAAACCGGAAAAGGAAAAGAAGCGCGGGCGGAGCCGCAAGGCGAAAGAGGAGTAACTTTGGGAGACCCTGCGACATTGCTCGAAATAAGAGGTTAAAATGGAGAACGAATTTTATCGCGATTATAAGGACCGGGTGATACCGGCGCTTCGCGAACGACACAAATATAAAAACGCGCATCAGATTCCGCGCGTTGAAAAGGTGGTGATCAACACCTCCGTCGGCTCGCAATCAGACGTGAAGCAGGCGCTGGAGGAAGCGAAGGCGGAGCTTGCCCTGATAACCGGTCAACACCCTGTCGAAACGTGCGCGAAGAAAAGCATTTCCAATTTCAAGTTGCGCAAGGACCAGCCGATCGGCGCGAAAGTTACCTTGCGCGGCGGGCGCATGTACGAATTTCTCGAACGGTTGATCAAGGCGGCGTTGCCGCGGATTCGGGACTTTCGCGGTGTGTCGCCCCGTTGCTTCGACGGACACGGTAACTACACGCTCGGCGTCTCGGATCAATCCATTTTCCCCGAAGTCGAGCTTGATAAAATTAAGCGCAATATCGGATTTGATGTTACAATTGTAACGACCGCGCAGACGGATGAAGAGGCTAAGTCGCTCTTGAGCGAGATGGGAATGCCATTCACCGATCGGGCGAAAAAACCGGCTGCGCGAGCCGCCTGACTTTCATGAGCACTGTGACAGATCCAATTGCAGACTTGTTGGCGCGTGTGCGCAACGCCACCCGTGCGCAGAAGATGGAAATGTTTGTTCCCTATTCGAGGATCAAGGCAGACGTCGCTCGCATTTTGAAAGAAGAAGGCTACATCACGGATTACTCCGTGGATACAAGTGCGGCGCATCCGCGAATCAAAATCACGAACAAACTGGCCGATCGCACCAGCGCGATCACAGGATTGCGGCGCGTGAGCCGGCCCGGTTTGCGGCGCTACGTTGGAGCGAAAGAAATCCCGCGCGTTTTGGGGGGAATGGGGACCGCAATTCTTTCGACATCGCGGGGAGTCATGTCGGGTCGCGAAGCTAAAAAACAAAAAGTGGGCGGCGAGCTGCTGGCCTACGTTTGGTAGAATTTTATGTCGCGAATTGGAAATAAACCGGTCGAAATTCCCGATAAGGTCAAGGTGCACATCGACAACGATGGCGCTGTCTCTGTCGAAGGCCCGAAGGGAAAACTAACCTGGAAGTTGCCGCGGGCGATCAAGGCCAGTCTTAAGGACAATCGCGTTTTACTGGCACGCGAAGCGGAGACCCGCAGCGTGAAAGCGTTGCACGGGCTTTCGCGCGCTCTTGTGCACAACATGGTACAAGGGGTCAACGAGGGCTTTACCCGCAAGCTTGAGATCGAGGGCGTCGGCTTCAAGGCCGCTGTCCAGGGATCGAACTTGAATCTAAGCCTCGGATTTTCTCATCCGGTGCTGTTCCCAATTCCAAAGGAAATCAAAATCACGGTGGCGGACAACACGAAGATCAACATTGAGGGCATCGACAAGAAATTGGTCGGCCAGGTCGCCGCGGATATTCGCCGTTTTTATCCGCCCGAACCGTACAAGGGGAAGGGCGTTCGCTACGCCGGCGAACAGATCCGGCGCAAGGAAGGCAAGACCGTTCAGTAAGTATGGCGACTTTCATTCGTAAAGCCGCGCGCGAGCGCGTCCATCGGCGTATCCGAAAAAAAGTTGAAGGCACAGCCCAACGGCCGCGTCTTTCGATTCATTTTTCCGGGAAACATATTTATGCGCAACTTGTGGATGACGATGCCCGGAAAACCGTGGCTGCTGCGTCGAGCCTGGAGCGTGCGCTTGCCGGTAAAAACAAAGTGGCGGCAAATCGCGCAAACGCAGAGGCGGTGGGAAAGGCCATTGCCGAACGCTCGCTCGCGAAGAAAATCGATACCGTGGTTTTTGATCGCGGCGGTTTTCTTTACCACGGAAATGTGAAGGCGCTCGCAGACGCGGCGCGTGCCGGCGGACTGAAATTTTAGATCATGGCTTACCCAATGTCAGGCAAACGATCGGATTCGCGCAATGTCGACAAGACCCCTGCGGCAAGAGGGGACACGACCGAGAAGGTCGTGTTCATCAATCGCTGCGCCAAGGTAGTGAAAGGCGGCCGGCGCTTTAGCTTTAGCGCGCTGATTGTCGCGGGCGATCACGACGGCAAGGTTGGCGTCGGCTTCGGAAAGGCGAACGAAGTCTCGGAGGCGATCCGCAAGGCGTCGGAAGCGGCTCGTAAATCGATGGAGAAGGTTTCGCTCCGTGAGAATACGATTCCGCACGAGACAATCGGCGAATACGGCGGTGGCCGGGTATTGCTGCGGCCTGCTTCGCCCGGCACAGGGGTGATTGCCGGAGGAGGCGTGCGGGCCGTTGTCGAAGCCGCGGGAATACGCGACGTGCTCGCGAAATCTCTCGGATCCAGCAACCACGCCAACGTGGTAAAGGCGACAATCGCCGCGCTCCGGTCGCTGCGCCGGCGTGATGAAATTTTTAAGGTGCGCGGAATCAAAATCGACGGAAAGGCTGGGCAGCAGACATGATGCGACTGCATAATTTGCGACACCGGCCGGGCGCGAAACATCGCGTCAAACGGCTGGGGTGCGGCGAGAGTTCCGGACACGGCAAGACCAGCGGCAAAGGCCACAAAGGACAAAAGGCGCGCTCTGGCGGCAGCATTCGACTCGGGTTTGAAGGCGGCCAGATGCCGCTCATCCGCCGTTTGCCCAAGCGCGGCTTCAATAACGCGGCTTTTCACAAAACTTACGCGATCGTGAACTTGAGCGATCTCAACGAATTCAAGGCGGGTACGGCAGTGAATGAAGAGCTGCTGCGCAAATCAAGGCTCGTGCGCGGCGATTTCACGGGAATAAAAATTCTCGGTGACGGCGAGCTGAAACACGCGCTTAAACTCGAAGTGGACAAAATCAGCGCGGCGGCGCGGGAAAAAATCGAGAAGGCTGGCGGCACGATTGCGCTGCGTGAGGCGCGGATAGAGCGGGATGCGAACGCGAATACGGAGGCCGATCTGAAGGCGGAAAAGGTGACAGCATCGCCAAAGACAACGGGAAAGAAGGGATCGGCCGCCGCGTCTGGATCGAAATCTTCCAAGAAGAAGACTTCCCGGAAGCGTCAGTGACGGTGCCATGTTTTGATTTGATCCGATGATTTCGGCGTTCTTAAACACGGTCAAAATACCGGAGTTGCGCCGGCGCATTCTATTTACGCTTGCGATCATCGTGATTGTGCGCCTGGGCGCGGCAATCAGCACGCCAGGCGTAAATCAGGCTGTCCTGCAGGAATGGTTTCACAGCGCGTTGAACAACAAAGCCGGCGGAGGCGTTGCTGCGCTGTTCAATCTGTTTAGCGGCGGCGCTCTGGAAAATTGCGCGATCTTTTCGCTTGGCATCATGCCTTACATCAGCGCGTCGATCATGATGCAGCTGCTGACGGCTGTGATTCCGCATTTGGGGCGGTTATCTCGTGAGGATGGCGGCCGGCAGAAGATCATGCAGTACACGCGGTTCATGACCGTGGTTCTCTGCGTTTTCCAAGGCTATCTCCTCGCTCTCTCCTTTCAGCATCCGGAATCGTATCACACGATGCTACCCGGAATCACCGAGACCATCCGTACTCTTGGGATTCCGCTGGTCGAAGATACTGGTTGGACATTTCGAATTGTAACAGTGATTTCCCTGACTACGGGCACGATGTTTTTGATGTGGTTGGGCGACCAAATTACCGAGCGTGGTGTCGGTAACGGCATCTCGTTGATTATCACCATTGGTATCGTGGCCCGGTTGCCGGCGGCGCTGGCCCAGGCATGGAAAACATTTGTGCCTTCAGCGCAAACGGGTGCCAGCCAGGTGAATCCAATGATCCTGGTGCTGTTGGTGTTAGCCCTCGTCGTGGTAATCGCGGCCGTGATTGCGGTTACACAGGGACAGCGCAAAATCACGGTTCAGTACGCGAAGCGTGTAGTGGGCCGAAAACAGTACGGCGGCAATGTGCAGTATATGCCGTTGAAAGTGAATTACCCGGGCGTTATGCCAATCATTTTCGCGTGGGCGCTGTTGCTCTTTCCGAACACCATCGTGAGTATGGCATTTCGCAATAGTCCGACGGCAAGCCACATTTCGGAGCTGCTTTCAAGGGGCTGGCTGCACTATGTCGTGCTTGCAGGGATGATCTTCTTCTTCAGTTACTTTTGGGTCGCGACCCAGTTTCAACCATCGCAGATCGCGGATGATTTGAAGAAATACGGCGGTTACATTCCTGGTGTCCGACCCGGCAAACCGACCGCGGATTTTCTCGAATATACGATGACGCGACTTACTTTTGCCGGTGCTGTTTTTCTGACCCTGATCGCGGTTCTGCCGAGTCTTCTCAATCAAAGTTTGAACGTGCCAATGGTCACCGCGCAGTTTTTCGGCGGCACCAGTTTGCTCATTATCGTCGGCGTAATGCTCGATACGATGCGGCAGGTGGAAACGCACCTGATCCAGCGACATTACGACGGGTTTTTGCGCAAGGGGCGCATTCGTGCGCGCTTTGAGGCGCGGTCCGCTTACGCCCGGGGCGAGGCGCTCGAGGGCGGCACTCTGATGTGGCTTTATGTCGGCATCGCCGTACTGGTGATCGGCGGAGTCGCAATCTTTTTGTACGGCCGTTAAGTGAAAAGGCGACTCGTTCTTTTGGGCGCACCCGGCTCGGGGAAGGGAACTCAGGCGGAAATGATTACACGCCAGTTTGGGATTCCCGTGACTTCACCCGGTGCGATTTTAAGGCGTGAGAAAGACCTAGGCACGCCGCTTGGGGTTGAAACCGCCGAAATCATCCAGCGTGGCGATTTGGTGCCGGACAAAATCATCGTCGAGCTGATTGAAGATTGGCTGCGTCTGCACGGAAGCTACGGCTTTGTGTTTGATGGATTTCCCCGAACGCTTCCCCAGGCGGAAAGTTTGGCATCGATTTTGGCCCGATTGCGCACGGCACTCGATCTCGCGGTTTGGCTTGAGGTTTCAGAAGAAACGGTGCGCAAGCGCATTTCGGGACGCTTGCAATGCAGCAGCTGCGGATTCACGACGAGCACGACCAGCGCAAAATTCGCGGAGCATCCGGTGTGTCCGTACTGCAACGGGCGGCTGGTGCGCCGAAATGACGATGACCTGAAAGTTTTGCAAACGCGTCTCCATGAATTTGCGACCAAGACGCAGCCACTCGCCGATTTTTACGGCAAAATGTCGGTCCTGCGCCGGATCGATGGTAATCGCGATCGCGACACCGTTTTTGCTGATATCTCGCGCCTGATCGAGGACAAGACCGCGGCATGATTCCCATCAAAAGTCCGAAGGAAATCGACAAAATGCGTGAGGCATGCCGAAGCGCGAGCGACATTCTTGATCGCGTCAGCGAGTTAATCCGACCGGGTATCACCACCAAAGAAGTGGATGAGGCGGCTGCCGATTTCATGAAGGAAGCGCAGGTCAAGAGTGCGTTTCTCGGCTATCGACTCGGGCACCGCGTTTTCCCTGGGAACATTTGCATCTCATTGAACGATGAAGTCGTGCACGGAATTGGCAGCGCGCGCCGCATCCAATATGGAGACGTAGTCAAACTCGACATCGGAGTCATTCGAGATGGCTGGGTCGGGGACAATGCCACCACTGTGGCTGTCGGAGTGGTTGACGGGCGAGTCGAACAGTTGTTGCGGGTGACAGAGAGCGCGCTGGCGCGGGCGATCCAGGCTGCCCGAGAAGGCCATCGTCTCGGCGATCTTTGTGCGGAAATTGAGGAGGAAGCGCGCCTTTCCGGTTTCTCCGTGGTGCGCGAATTCGTCGGGCACGGAGTAGGCCGGAAAATGCACGAGGAACCGCAAATTCCAAATTACGGCAAACGCGGCACTGGCCCAAAATTGAAGGCCGGTATGACGCTGGCAATCGAGCCCATGATTAACATGGGCGCGTCCGAAGTCCGATTACTCGAGGACGGCTGGACGGTTCGGACGGCGGACGGGCTGCCCTCCGCGCACTTTGAGCATACTGTTTTGGTTACCAAGGGTGAACCGGAGATTTTAACATGCCGCGCAAAGACGCAATTGAAGTAGAAGGCAAGGTCGTTGAGCTGTTGCCAAACACGATGTTTCGAGTGGAACTGCCCAACGGCCACCGTGTTTTGGCCCATATTTCGGGGAAAATGCGCCTGCACTTCATTCGGATCTTGCCAGGCGACAAAGTTATGCTAGAGATTTCTCCCTACGATTTGTCGAAAGGGCGGATCACTTTCCGCCAAAGGTGACAACGCGGCGGTTTTCTCGTTTTTCGCGGGATCGACAATTCCATTTATGAAAGTACGACCTTCAGTAAAAAGACTTTGTGAGGCTTGCAAGATTGTGAAGCGCAAGAACGTAGTGCGCGTGATCTGCAAGAACCCGCGGCACAAACAACGCCAGGGGTGAGTTTTGTTTAACGATTTGGCGTTTCCAATTTAGGCCTTTTGTAACTTTTAACGAATATTATGCCCAGATTACTCGGAGTCGAAATACCCGCCGACAAGCGCATCGAAGCGTCGCTTACCTATATTTATGGAATAGGGTCGGTCACATCCAGGCGCATACTCGAGCAAACGAATATCGATCCAAATCTGCGGGCCAAGGACCTGAGCCCTCAGCAAATCAACGAGATTATTCACGCGATCACCGCCGACAAAATCAAGGTGGAAGGCGATCTCCGGCGAGATGTCCAGGGCAATTTGAAACGATTACAGGCGATCAACTGCTATCGCGGAATCCGTCATCGGCGCGGGCTTCCGGTTCGTGGACAGAGGACCTCGACCAATGCTCGCACGCGCAAGGGACCGCGGAAGACCGTCGGCGTGATCCGAAACCCTGAAGCAAAGGCCGGCAAGGTATAATTCAAATGGCCGAACCAAAGAAACCAACCAAGCCCAAAGCGGAGAAGCCGGCGGCGAAAAAGAAGCCTTCCGACAGCGTGCCGCAAGGCGCCCAGGCCGCTTCCCAACCGGAAGCAGCGGCCTCTCCTGAGGCTGGCGCACCTGTCGCTGCCTCAAAGGGTGACGTCGTCGCGCCAAAGCCCGCGAAAAAGGCCGCTAAACCGCACAAGGAAGAAGCGGGAGCAGCAGCCGAGGCGGCTCCGGAGAATCTTTCATTAAGCTCCGGGGATGTCGAAAAGCCGAAAATCGTAAAGGCGAAGGGAAGCAAGAATGTCCATGCCGGGATCGCGCATGTTCTTTCAACGTTTAACAACACTATCGTTACTATTACCGATCTGAACGGCAATGTGATTGGCTGGTCGAGCGCCGGAAAGGTCGGATTCAAAGGGTCGCGGAAAAGCACGGCTTACGCTGCGCAGATGGTCGCTCAGGACGCTTCTCGCCAGGCCATGGGACACGGGCTGAAGGAAGTCCAGGTGCTGGTTAAAGGGCCCGGCGCGGGCCGGGAATCGGCCGTGCGCGCGTTGCAGGCCATCGGCCTGGATCTGACCGTCATTCGCGATGTGACGCCGGTCCCGCACAATGGCTGCCGTCCACCAAAGCAGCGTCGCGTATAACACCTTAACGATTTAACGAAACAAATGGGCAGATACACTGGACCGAAAACCAAAGTCAGTCGCCGCTATGGTGTGCAGATTTTTGGGCCTTCAAAATCGCTCGAACGAAAGAACTATCCACCGGGAATGCATGGCCCGAAGGGCTCGCGGCGCAAACAATCCGATTACGCGATCGCACTCGGCGAAAAACAGAAACTTCGTTATCAATACGGACTGCTGGAGCGTCAGTTCCGTCGCATTTTCCAGAACGCGTTGCGTAAACGAGGCGTCACGGGCGAGACGTTGTTGCAGCTTTTGGAGACCCGGCTCGACAATGTGGTTTATAGGCTGGGACTGGCCAACACTCGCAATGGGGCCCGCCAGCTCGTTTCGCACGGCCATGTTCAGGTCAACGGCCGCGGAGTGAACATCGCTTCCTACAATGTGAAGGCCGGCGACGAAATTGCAGTCAAAGACAAGCCAAAGTCCCGCCAGCTTGCGCTGCGGAATCTGGAACTGACGCAGATCGTGCCGGTGCCTGACTGGCTGAGCGTGGATCGCGATGCTCTCAAGGGAAAGGTTGCGCATATTCCATCGCGCGAGGAGATGCAGCCGATCGTCAACGAGCAGCTGATTGTCGAACTCTATTCAAGGTAGTGGCATTGGCATCCTGCCGATGAGGGGTTCCTAGAGGGCCGTTCCACTTTCTCTCTCCAAAAATTCGAGCGCCTTCTCGTAACTTTGGCGTTGGAGATAATGTGCCAGCCGGGGGTCAACCGGTTTCGGCAACGCGTCCTGCAGCCTGTCGATCTTTTCCGAGACGGCGCGCAATCGTGCGAGATGTCGTTGCTCGTCGCTGCGGCTGATCTCATCCCGGATGATGGAAATCCGTTCCCTCAGGGCGGCGGCAAGATCGACAATCGCATTTTGCATGGGTTGGGCGGGCCTTCGACTAAACTAAATCTTGAAACGGCCTGCGATTTAGCGCAAGCGTGCAGCGAGTGAGTAACAACGAGCCCAAGCGGATCCTGGTGGTGGACGATGAAGTGGCGCTCCTGCGCATCGTGCGGGAAGCGCTTATGGCTTGTCTGCGTTGCGACGTGGATACTTCGCCCACGCCAGAGTATGGGTTCGAACTCGCGCTCAAGAAAAGCTACGACCTCTTCATTTTCGATTTTTCAATGCCCATGATTGATGGGGCGATGTTATTTTTTTTGATTGGCAAGGTCTACGATAACAACAAGCCGCCGAGAACCGTTCCGCCGCTCCTGCTGGTTTCCGGGAAAGCGGACGAAGCGCGCGCGCAGGAGTTGCTCAAAGAACCGCGGGTGGCAGGGCTCATAGCCAAGCCATTTGCGATGAACCGCCTCCTGGACAAAATCAGGGAATGCGTGCCGGGTATCGAGCCGGTCTCGCAACGCAAAACTCGCTAGCGCGGTCCGGTTTCCGAAAGCAGCTGCTTTTTGGCTTCCAGCCAATCGGAACTGGCGTCGCCGGGAAGACCAAATCGCCTGCGTCTCTCAGATATGAAATAGGCCCGAATACGGATTTCTTCGTCGCTCGGCTCCGGCATGGCGGCACCCTTTCGCCCGGCTTTTCCCCCTGGGCGGCCGCTGATTTTTTTCGACGGAGATTTCTTCACAACCCTGCCTCCGGGCGGTTTTGGGCCCGATTTTGCCTTGGTCCTCTTCGGCTCCGGCGACTCCGCGTTCGCGTCGTTACTCGTTTCAGTTTTGGTTTTCTTTGGCACAGGCACAGATCTGGTTCCTCTTTCGAATTTATCGCATTAGCGCTGGTCGGCCGATTCGCAAGTGGTTTCTAGACTGAGCTTGGCGAATGCGCGAAGTTCCAATAACATTTCCTCATGCGGCATTTTGTTTTTCGCTGGTTGGTGACGTCGGTGGCGGTTTTTGTCGCGGCGCCCATCGTCGGCATTGAGTACACGACGTTTTGGTGTGTGCTGGCTGCGGCGCTCCTACTGGGGATCATCAACGCTTTCATTCGTCCAATTCTTCTTCTTTTGAGTTTCCCGCTGATTCTTGTGACGCTGGGGCTGTTTATTTTGATCATCAATGCGCTCATGTTGAAATTTGTCAGCGAGATCGTGCCTTGTTTCGTTATTCGCGGCTTTTGGAGTGCTGTCTTCGGCGCGTTGATTATTTCCATAGTGAGCTGGCTGCTGAGCGCATTTTTCCGGGGAAGCGATGGGCGGGTTCATGTGCTTACGCATCACACCCAGATCAAGCGAGTGCGCGGTCGCATCGTCGAACCCGGCGAAAGATGATTCCGCATGGTCGCCGGTGAACAAGGCAACCGGGTCTGGATTAAAATTTGCGGAATTACAAACGCAGCGGACGCGCAATATGCCATCGATTGCGGCGCGGACGCGCTGGGCTTTAATTTTTATCCGGGAAGCAAACGGTACCTCGATTTGGGAGTTGCCGGAGATTGGATCAATGAGTTGCCGCGAGCGATTTGCAAGGTCGCGATACTGGTTAATCCGACCCTGGAGGAAGCGGTTCGTATCAGTGAGTTGCCCTTTATCGACATATTACAATTGCATGGCCATGAATCGTCCGACTTCTGTCGAAGCCTGGTTGAAAGAGGAGTTCGATTTGCAAAGGCTTTGCCGGTTGCCAACGCGACCTCGCTTCTCGATCTACCGCCATTTTTTACGAAGATGCTGGTTTTGGACGCTGCCGCGGAAAGCGGGTTTGGAGGAGGCGGGCGGATTTTCCCATGGCAATTGGCCCGCGCATTCGTCGAAACGCATCCCGCTTTTCGAGTGATTTTGGCCGGTGGTTTGACTCCGGAAAATGTTGCCCCGGCGATCAGTGAAGTTCGCCCCGCAGGGGTGGACGTTACCAGTGGCGTAGAATCGTCGCCCGGGCGGAAAGATCGTTACCGCTTGCGTGCCTTCATTCAAGCCGCGCGAAAGACGTAGCGGACAGGACCTCTTAATTCGGCGGTTCGGTCGGGGCGCTTTGACCTTGAAAGTCTTAAAAGGCTGGTCTGCTTCCTGCTTTAAGCGAACCCGCACTATCTCAATTCCGGTAATAATTATGGGTAACTCTTTCAAATCATGGGGATGCGCAGCGGCCGCGTTCCTCGCCGCATTTTCCGTGTCGCATGCCCAAAGCAACGCGCCTCAGCTCGTTGCTGCTCCCAGTTCGGCGTCCCAGACGGCGAACAAACCGCCTGTGTTGGTACAGGCAGCAGCAGCCCCAGTCGCAGCAGCCGCCCCCGCCGCACCGGCTGTGGCTGCTGGCGCCACCTCTACTGAAGCGGCGAACGGCTCCCAAACTGCCGCGGCAGACACGGCCGAGCCGGAAAGCGCAGTGGAAAGCGGCGGCGTTGGGGTCCGTGAATTTCAAGGCGACGATGTCGGACAAGTCCTGCGGTTGCTTGCGCGGCAAGCCAAGGTCAACCTGGTAGTGAGCGAAGCCGTCAAGGGCACCGTGACGATGCGCCTGGAGGATGTTACCGCCCTTCAAGCAATCTCGATCATTGTGAAGGCCAAAGGCCTTTTCATGGACAAGATCGACAATGTTTATTACATCAAGACCCCCGCGGAACGCACCGCTGAGCCGACGGAAAGCGACAGCTATCAGTTCAGCTACGCTCGCGCAAAAGATATTGCGCCGTTGATCGCCTCCCAGCTGGCAAGCAAACAGCCGCCTCAATTCGACGAACGCACGAACACAATCTTCTTCAGGGAAACCCGCAGCAATATCGACAACGTTCGCAAAATTCTTACCCAAATCGACAAGCCGACCCGGCAGGTCATGATTGAAGCGCGCCTGGTGGAAGTCAGCGCAGACCCGGTGCAGGCTTATGGAATTAACTGGGCTGGCACGTTCGGGAGTGCTTCCGCTCCGAAGCAATTCACCTACGGAGCGCCTATAGCCGACAGCAGCCCCAAGCCTGGCGAAAATCCGCCCACCTCCGGCTTCGGGCTGGGCAATGCTAATAGCTCCAACATCCTGGGTAGCCTCGGCCATTTGGCCCTCGGGCAATTCGCGATCCTGACCGTGCCGCAATTTTCAGCGGCGCTGACGGCGTTGAACGAAGATTCAGACGCGGAGTTCCTTGCAAATCCTCGCGTGGTCACCGCCGATAATCAGCAGGCAAAGATTGAGATCATCCGGAACCAGCCTGTGCCGCAACTGAATTTCAACGAACAGACCGCCACAGCGGTCTTTGGCGGATTCCAGGATAAGACATTTGGAAACAAACTGGTCGTCCGTCCTTCAATCAACAAAGACAACTTTATCACGCTGTCGGTCAAGCCGGAGATCAGCAACAAAGTGGCGGACTTTCACTTCATCTTCAACGGAGCGGATGTTTTTAGTCCAATCATTGATACGCGGACGCTCGACTCTAACGTGTTGATCAAGAGCGGCGATACGCTTGCCATTGGCGGATTGCTTTCCGACCAGGTAACAAAAGGCCGGTCAAAAGTCCCGATCCTGGGCGACATCCCGTTCCTTGGATACGCATTTCAGAATCACGATAACGAGCGCCACAAGCGTAACCTGCTTGTCTTCGTCACACCGACAATTCTCGATCAACGTTACGGCACAGGATTGGAAGACCAGGTCTCAGGGGTCCACCACACTGGCGAGGAATATGCCGATCCGGACGGCTGGCGAAACAATGCCAGGGGCGCTGTGCGGCTGGTCCCGACATCGAATCGCCAGCTCGCTGCTGATTATGCCAAACCCGGAGTGCCTCCGGCGCCGGAAGAGGCCACCGACATCCAGTTTAGGAGTTCGGCAAAAGATCGCGACTTCTAGGAATTTTGAAGCTGTGGGGTTGAGAGGGGGCGGACGCTCGCAAGGGCTCCGCCCTCTTTGGTTATCTCGAACATTCCCTCACTGCCGCCCTTTGCGCGCGCGTTTCTCCCGGCGGGAGAAAGGGAAGAAAACGGTTCGGTAACTCACGCTCTGTTCCCTCTCCCGCTGGGAGAGGCAGACCGCATTAGGCGCCGGTGAGGGAACAGTTCGATCTATCGCCTTTTATTTTTACCCGCTGAGATACTTGCTCAAACGAGCCCGTAACTCTGTTCGAGCCCGGAAGAGCACGCTTTTTACCGCCGGCACGGAGAGATTCAGGACTTCGCCGATTTGCTCGTAACTAAGCTCCTCGTAGCGGCGTAGAACCAGGGCGAGGCGTTGGCTTTCGGGAAGCGCCTGGATCGCCTCCTCGATCGCTTGCTGCAGCTCTCTCTCAAGAAGCGAGGCATCGGGCAAGCGACCCGTTTCGTCCCTTAGCGGGATCTCCTCGCCTTGTGGGTCGGCCTGGATGGGAACATGGGCCTGCCGCTTGGAGCGACGCAGTTCGTTAAAAACCAGATTGCGCGTGATCTTGAGCAACCAGGTCGTGAATTTGGCCCGGGGGACATAGCGACCGGCGCTCTTCCAAACACGAATGAAAACCTGCTGGGCGATGTCCTCTACATCGGAATTGCTTCCGAGCATTCGCGCTACCGTGCCGGCGACGAGTGCCTGATGCCGCTCAATCAATTCCTCAAAGGCTGTCGTGTCGCCGGTGCGTATCAATCGCATCAATCGGACATCTTCGGCATCGCCCTCTACCGGGTCGTTGGGTGGGGCGTCAGGGTGGGACATCGATCAGGCGCGGGTTCGCGATCTCGCAGTAATCACCACCGCAAATACTCAAATCCCTGGCGACTTGGGTCGACCAAAGATTGGCGGTTGCTGCTCCGGTGCTTTTTGTTGCAACCGGCGAGTCGAGTGTGCATCATAACGAATATCTCTCAGGGCCCGGCTGCGGATGAATTACGCACTTATTCCAAAAGAACTTAGGTCGGTCGCGGAAAAAATCGAGGCACGGCAACGGATTTCCGACGCCGAGGCATTCGAATTGTACCGCTCGCCCGATCTCAATGCCCTTGGTCTTCTTGCGAGTGACGTCCGTAAACAGAAGAACGGAAATTACGCCACGTATATTCACAATCGGTATATCAACTACTCCAATATTTGCGTCCTTTCTTGTCAGTTCTGCGCTTTTGCCGCCAAGAAACGCGATGCGCACGCTTTTGAATACGCAATTGATGAAATTGTTGCCGTTGTAAGAGAAGCTCTTCGTGTCGGAGTGACCGAAGTCCACATGGTCGGCGGCTTGCATCCGACTCTGAAAAAGGATTGGTACCTCTGCCTTTTGCGCGAGTTGCGGGCCCTTGATCCTGACCTGCACATCAAGGCTTTCACCGCCATCGAGGTACGCCATCTCGCTCGGCGAGTTTTTCGGATGCCGATTCGTGAGACACTCGAGCTCTTGCGTGAGGTCGGCCTCGGTTCAATGACGGGGGGTGGCGCCGAAATCTTTGATCCGATTGTCCGTGAAAAGATTTGCCGCGGAAAGGAGACCGCAGCTCAGTGGCTCGACGTTCACCGAACGTGGCATAAAATGGGCGGGCGCAGCACCTGTACGATGCTTTATGGGCATATCGAGACGATTGCTCACCGCATCGATCATTTGCGTCAGTTGCGCGAATTGCAGGATGAAACCGGCGGTTTCAGCGGTTTCGTTCCGTTTGCGTTCGAACCGCAGACGACAGTGCTTTCCCACATCAAACCAGCGTCTCCAGTTGAGCAGCTTCGGAACCTCGCCGTTAGTCGCATCTACCTCGATAACATCGATCATCTCACCGCTTATTGGGTGAGCATGGGGTTGCCGCTCGCGCAGGTCTCGCTCAGCTATGGCGTCGACGACCTGCACGGGACGATCCTGGAAGAGAAAATTTTTCACATGGCCGGCGCCACGACTCCACAACAGCAAACCATTGCGTCGCTCGAACGCGCCATCCGAGAATCCGGGAGGGAACCGATCCAGCGCGACAGCCACTACCGTCACGTCATTTCGAAAACGACTTCCACCGGGAACGGCACGCATCCGGAGCCGGTGCTGGCCTGCGCCTGAGTGTGGCAGCGCCAGATTCTGTCGGTTCGACTACCAAAAGTCGGCAACCGCTCCGGATCGGTTGCGTCAAATACCTCAACGCGCGCCCTCTGATTCGCGGTTGGCCTGGTGAGGTCTCTTTAGAGCATCCTGCGGCGCTCTGCGCGGGGCTCGCCGCCGGGGAACTCGATGTTGCCCTGGTCTCGAGTTTCGAATTTCTGCGCAATCCGATCTACACGATCGTGGACGGGGTCGCGATTGCGTCGGATGGGCCTGTTTACAGCGTTTTTGTAGCACATCCGCCTGATGTCCGGCTCAAGGAGATAGAGTTGGATCCGGCCTCGGCGACCGGCGTTGCCCTCCTGCGATATTTGATGTCCGAGCGAGGACAGAATCTCGTGCCGCTGGAGCCTCCCGAGGACAAGCTCTCTCCACTAAATCCGGGTCGGTCGCGTTTCTTGATCGGCGATCAGGCCATACGGTTTCGCCAGAAGTTTGGGGACGCCTACCATTATTGGGACCTTGGGGAACAATGGCGGGGGGTGGCAAGATTGCCTTTCGTTTATGCTCTTTGGCTCATTCGACCCGAAGTACGCGATGCCAGTGCTACCGCAGGGCGGTTGCGCGCGTTGCGAGACGAAAACCTCGCAAACATCGATGAGTTGATTGCCGAGGAGAGCGGGTTCGATCGCGAATTTTGTGCCCGATATTTTCGCGAACATTTGCGGTTTAATCTTGGAGAACGGGAAAAAGCAGCGTTGCAGACTTTTCAAAAGTTGTGCGAAAAGAGCGGGCTCCTTCCCAAACGCACGATCGAATTCACCATCGTCTAGTCAGTCCGACAGCCCTAAATTCCAGCCCGGTCGAGCAGCGAAGCAAGAACTGTTTCCGCTTCGAAAACCTCGCGCGCGATCTGTCTGGCGGCGCGGGAATGTTTCGAATAATCTCTGTTAATCTTTCTGACCGTCTCGACAATTTCGCCTAACGACTTAAATGCGAGCAGGCCGGCGTTGCCGCCGTAGTTATCGGTGAAACCGGTTTCCTGCGTAATGACCGGACGTCCGGCCGCCAAATAACATGCGCTTCGGTCACTGAACCAGCCGGTCTTCAAGCGGACATACTGGTCTTTTGCCACGGTGAACTCTCCCTTCGAGCGCTGGATGTAATTGCGATACGACCAGTAATCCACGCTTAACTGGTGCGGGGATTTAAGCCGCCACCGGTTTCGCACGAAGCGGTCGTGCGTTTTTCGATCCTTGATGTCGGTGGCGAGCTCAAACGTTTCGCCGCACTTTTTTGGAGCGGCGACGAATCGGATGAACTCGCGCGACTTGCTCCAGAGATATTTTTCGCCACGCCAGGTGATGTCCTTAAGTCCGCTTGTGGACCAGTTGGCGATGGACGTGAAGAGGGCGGCGGGCGCCGGCCGGCGGTTTGTTTTCCACAGGTCGGTCACTACCGGTTGCCGCGTCGGCAGCCATTTTAATCCGTGTTTTGGGACCGGAAAGGTGTCGCGGCCGACATTCTCTCCAAATGTGAACAGCGCATGGTGCCGGCCGAGGTAATCAACAGTCGACTTGACGCATTTGTCGATCTTGATTTGCTCCACGCCCGGATCGCTTTCGATGTAAATAAGCCGATCGCTCTTGAGCAGGTCGTCGTTGAATTCCTGCGTGCCGCAGATATTGAAGATCGCGTCCGCGTCGCGATAAAGCTGGCGAATTTCCTTCAAGGACAAACCGGCGGTCGGTTTGCTCTTTAAATAGCGCGCGCAAAATCCCCAGCGGTTCTCGAAACCAAATTCGCGCGCCAAGCGGTCGAGCGTTTCGCCCGCGTAATCGAACTCGTCGCTAATCTCGAACGTTTCCGGGTTGTACGGAAACCGGGCCGAATCTTCGATGTAATAAACATCGTGTCCCAGCCGTTGCAGCCCAACGACGTAATGGATGTGTTGCCAGATCACACCCGCGATTGGCATCGAGCCCATGAAACCCATTACGACGATGCGTTTGCGCTGCATTACTGGAAGGTTTTGACCACGTTTGCCGGATTGCCGGCTACCACAGAATTCGGCGGAACACTTTTGGTGACGACCGATCCTGCCGCTACTACGGAGTTCTCGCCGATGGTAACACCTTTCAGAATTGTTGCGTTCATCCCAATCCAGACATTGTCGCCAATCTCGACCGGCGCAGTTTTCAAGGCGGGCCGTTTGGGGCGATTTTTGTAAAAGGGCGCGAGCGCCTGCGCGTCGATCAGGCGCTGGGCCGGTTCGAGGGGGTGAAAATCGCAATCAGCGATCCCGACGTTCCAGGAAATCAGGCAGTGCGACCCGATAACGATCTTCTCTTCCGCCATGATCAGAGCGCCGTTGAGCAAGGTGAAATCGCCAATGACACATTGGCCTGCTTCTCCCATCGCGAAGGAACATCCGGCGTAAACGGAGACATGTTTTCCAATTAAGATCGCTCCCGATTTTTTATTGCGGAGGTAGCGAAAGACCTGCGCGGTCTCGCAATAAAACCCTTCCCCGAACTCAACATTCGGAGGGATCGGGTCTTTCCACCAGTCTCCTTCCACGCGTCGATCCGGCCGGACGTTGCTCATGTCGAAAACTTTCCGGACGAGTAAAGTTTTGCGTAAACACCGCCGCGCGCGACCAATTCGTCACCGCGCCCTTGTTCCACGATACGGCCGCGATCGAGCACGATGATTTGGTCCACGTCGTGGATTGTTGCCAGCCGGTGCGTTGCGATCAGTGTTGTGCGGCCGCGCATGAGTTCTTTGATTGTTTCCATAATGGCAGACTCGGTCGCCGGGTCGAGGGCGGACGTCGGTTCATCAAGCAGCAAAATCGGTGCATTTTTTAAAAACGCGCGGGCGATTCCAATTCGCTGCCGCTGGCCGACGCTCAAATGTCCGCCACGTTCCCCAACCAGGCTGGCGTAACCGTTTGGCAGCGCACGGATGAATTCATCCGCCTGGGCGCGGCGCGCGGCATTGACAATCTCTTCTTCGCTCGCGTCGGGACGGCCATACGCGATGTTTTCGCGCACGGTGGTCGAAAAGAGCAACGTGTCCTGCAGAACCATTCCGATTTGTGCGCGCAACGATTTCTTTTTGATCTGGCGAAGGTTGCGTCCATCGAGGCCGACAGAACCGGACGCGGGATCGTAGAATCGCGGGACCAGGCTTAGAAGAGTGCTTTTGCCTGCGCCGGTTCCGCCTACCAGCGCGATGATTTGATTCGGTTCGATGTGAAGATCGATATCATGCAGGACGCGTCGATCTTGCGCGTAACCAAAGGAGACGTTGCGAAACTCCAGTGCACCTTTGGTCTCCGCAATGTCGATCGCATCGGGCGAATCGACCACATCATCTTGCCGGTCAAGGACTTCGAAGCAGCGCCTCGCGCCGGCTGTCGCGCCTTCCATGGCCCAGGCGGTGTACGTAAGCGATTCGAGAGGTTGATAAAGCATTAACAGATAAGCGCTGAAGACAAGGAGCGAACCAAGCGTGAGCGTTCCGGCCAGGACGTGCATTGTTCCGAGGTAATACATTGCAGCTGTGCCGACGACCATGAGTGTGCTGATGATCAGCGCGCTATTCAGGTTGGTTAAAGTGAGTCGCAAGTTGGCCTGCAAACTTTGCTGGGCTTGCGTGCGAAACTGGTGCACTTCCCAATCTTCGCGTCCGAAGGCATGGACCATGCGAATGGAGCTGAGCCCTTCCTGAGCCTGCGCCAGGACCGCGCTTTCCTGTTCCTGGATAAAGGTCGATTCCCGGCGAATGCGATGAGCGAAAAAATAAATCGTGGCAAGGAGCAGAGGAACAATTCCAAGCGAAAGCAACGTGAGCTGCCAGTCGATCCGGATCATCACGGCGAAAGTGCCGGCGAGCGTGATGACTGACGCAAAGATATTGGTAAAGCCTTTATTGTAGATCGTTTGAATCGATTGTGAATCGTACGCCACCCGAAAACTGGAATCGCTCGAACGGCGGGCATCATGATACTTGAGCGACAACGATTGCAGATAAGAGTAAAGATCGGTGCGAAGTTTCAAGAGCGCCTGCAACCCAACCTTCACGAACAGATAATTCGTGATCCAATTGATGATTCCCCATAAAATTTGAATTACAACAAGCGCCAGACAGAGGATCAGGACGTTGGCCGCAAGACCCGATTCGAGAGCAATCTGATGGCTTCCCACGCGGACAATTAGCGGCGCAGCTTGTGCGGATATATTCCCGGCACGCGGCAAAATTTGGTCGACAATGATTTTGAGCGGCCAGGGTTTGAGTAAATTGAGACCGATCCCGACGAGCGAAAGCAGTAATCCGAAAACGGTTTGTGCCAAAAACGGCTGGTAATAGCGAAGGACGCGCCGGTAGATCGACATAAATATTTGAGATTGCGGAATTGTTAATTCGGATTGAACTACATGCGCTGCTAAAGGTCAGAGGTTAAGTCCGAAATCCGGAATCTGAAATCCGAAATCTTCTTGTGCATCAGCTTCTTCAAATCTGGTTCGACTGGGTCCAGCATGGCGGCTATCTCGGCGTCATCGCGCTGATGGCGATGGCCAGCTCTCCGTTGCCCGTGCCGGCCGAAATCGTCATACCGCCCGCCGCTTTTCTGGCAGCCCAGGGGCGGTTCAGTTTGGCAGGGGTGATTCTTGCCGGAACACTGGGCTCATACCTGGGCGGGACCGTTGTTTACTGGGTATCGCAGTGGATCGGCCGCCCGCTGGTCTTGCGATTTGGACGCTACGTCTTGCTCACGCCCAAAAAACTTGAGGACGCCGAGCACTGGCTCGACCGGTACGAGGGTGGCGGAGTGTTCTTCGGCAGAATCTTGCCGGTCGTTCGGCATCTGATCTCCATTCCCGCAGGCATTGTCCGGATGAATTTCGCGCTGTTCAGCGTGACGACGCTGGTTGGCTCGGCGGTCTCGTGCGGTCTGCTTGCATATCTGGGGCGTCGCGCCTATTTCGTTGAGCCCCAGCTCTTAACCAACCCGGAAGCGATGGTGCACTTTATTAAGTCACAGTCGCGATGGATCCTCCTGGTCGTTCTCATTTTCGCGGCGATGTATTTCGTGGCGCTCAGGCTGATGCAGGCGCGCCCGGCGCCGGAGGGCGAATAAAGGCATGTCCGGGCGGCCAAGTGTAAATAAATAAGACACTTGTGTCATATTTGTGCCGGCATTGGTCCGCATTGAGACTCGGTCGTGGTTGGAAGGGGGCTATCCACTATCTGTGGGCGAAGATTGAACAAAATGGCACCGGACGTGCTCTAACAATCGAACGTTATGAAGAAGAACAACCTCATATTGAAGCCACGCACGAAGTTTTCTCTCGGCGATCTCATCCTCGCTGTGAGTTCTTGCACCCGAAACACGAAGGAGACGGTCGCAACAGTGGCCGATCTGCTCGATAGCGGTAAGGTTCGCCTGCAAAGCAACGGTCGCTTCCTGCGAGCCAGGGTTTGCTAGACTAGCTGACCAACGACTTTCGAAGTCGCTCCGGTGATTTGTCCACCGGAGCGATTTTTTTTACGATTTCCAGTATATTTGAAACGCCCGATTGGTCGGGTTCACTCTTCGAAAGAGGTTGCAGAGTGGGCCACTGATCAGCAGGCGATTCCCGGCGCTACGGTATGGGCGGCAGGGCGCCGGCGAGCATAAGAAGGGCGCCGCAATACATCAGCGTATCTGCGAAGTAATTAATGCCCTCGAGGCTTCCGCGTTCTGCGATTGCGAACGGCACGTACACGACCAACACCACGAAGAGCACTGTCACGCCTAGCCACGTCGCAGCGGCGCGGCTTTTCTTGCCGACTAGCAAGAAAGTACCTGCAATGGCGTAAACTGCGGCTACCAAGTACGTCCAAATGGCGTGGCCCCAGATCCACACGGGCGTCAGCGCTTCCAGGGGAATGCCGGGAACATGATTGCCGTGCATGAATTGCTCGAGGCTGTAAAACAGCACGGGAACGGCAATGAAGTATCGCGCGATGGTGGCAAAAATGTGCGTGCCGCGCTCGCGCCACCGCTCGGTGAGACTGGCAGCCAGGGCCAAAGCGCCGCCACCGAAGGATAGTTCGCGGAGGGCGAGGGTCAGCGCAAAGCGATCGTGCAGATGGCGCGCCCAGCCCGGGACGTCCATCAGCGCCACGAAAAGGAAAAAGGTCAAGGCGAGCAAGCTCGCCGCGAGACGCGCTTGAATCCGCGTGACCAAACTCAGCCCGGCGGCGACGAAGCAAGCGCCTACGAAATACGCCCAAAAGTAATGCCAGGGAATCCACTTCGGTACGCTCGACGCGATGGCCTTGGTTATTGTGAAATGTTCGGTGCCGAAGGCGGCCACCGGCGCTGCGTAGAAAAGCGGCCCGAACAGAATCAGCTTGTCGAGCCCTCGCACCTTTTGCCAATAGCCGCGAAGAAAAATCACGGCTAGCCCGATGGCAAAAACCACTCCAAAAGCAAAATAGGCCCAAATCACCTGGCTGGGAATTGCGGCGAGAACCATGCCTGTCGGCGAATTCATTAAGGTGCCGCTCATGGCGATCCCGTTCTTCTCACTGAACTCTGGCGCAATATCCTGCCCATGGAGATGTGCTCAAATACCCCAAAGGAAGGAGGGCCGCAAGAGTTTGGCGCGGCTCGGCCCCTCGCGAAATTTCGCGCTGCGCTGCGACGGGTAGGTTAAGACCCGCCTCCATGAAAACCCGGCAACACGCCGCGCTCGCGTTTTCTGAGCCCTGTCTCCGAAAGAGGCTTGCGATTTCACTTTGGAAATCGGCGATAGACTCCTTATCTTCGCAGGGTGATCGATCGTTATTCGCGGCCCGAAATGCGTCAGATCTGGTCGGATGAGCGTAAATTCCAGATCTGGCTTGAAATCGAATTGCTCGCCTGCGAGGCGATGGCAGAGCTCGGCCAGATACCAAAAAGCGACGCCGCGGAAATTCGCAAGCGTGCGCGTTTTTCTATTCCCGAAATTGCCGAGATAGAGAAACGGACAAATCACGATGTCATCGCCTTTCTCGAAAACGTAGCCGCATCTGTTGGGCCGGCGGCACGCTGGATTCATCAGGGGCTGACCTCGTCGGACATTCTGGACACGGCGCTGGCCGTGCAATTGACGGAGTCGATCAAACTTCTTGCCGACGACTTGAAGAGCCTTCGCGGCGCCGTGGCCGTTCAGGCGCGACGTTTCAAGATGACTCCGATGATCGGACGCAGTCATGGCGTGCATGCCGAACCAGTTACATTTGGATTGAAGATGGCGTTGATGTTCGATGAATTTGGACGTGCCGAAGAAAGGCTTGCGCAAACATGTGAGCGGGTTCGCGTAGGAAAAATCAGCGGCGCCGTCGGCACGCACGCGCACATCGATCCCAAAATCGAGCGGATCGTTTGCGAGAAGCTGGGATTGCGGCCGGCGATTCTTTCCACTCAGATCGTCCAACGCGACAGGCACGCGGAGTTTTTAACTACGCTGGCCGTGATTGCCTCCAGCATTGACCGGTGGGCCACGGAGTTTCGTCATTTGCAACGAACGGAGGTGCTCGAAGTTGAGGAGTTTTTCGGTGCGGAACAGAAAGGCAGTTCGGCCATGCCGCATAAGCGAAATCCGATCACGAGCGAGCGCCTGAGCGGCCTGGCCCGTGTCATCCGCGGCAATTCCATTGTCGCGCTGGAAAACGTCGCGCTTTGGCACGAGCGCGATATCAGTCATTCCAGCGCGGAGAGAATCATCCTGCCGGACTCGTGCATTCTGCTTGATTACATGCTGACGCAACTGCGCACGCTGGTGGAGCGTCTGCAGGTTTACCCGGAGCGGATGCAACAAAACCTGGAGCTCACCCGGGGGTTGTATTTCAGCCAATCGATTCTACTCGCGCTCACACGGGCCGGTACGGAGCGGAAGAGCGCCTACGAAGCAGTACAGCTGGCAGCGATGAAAACATGGAAGGGTGAAGGAACGCTTGCGGAGAACCTCAAACGGGAACCGGAGATCGCGGCGAAACTTTCAGGGGCAGAGATCGACCGGCTCTGCTCTCTCGACGTTCACTTTCAACACGTCGATGCGACGTTTAAAGCGCTTGGTTTGGAATGAGCGGCTGCGGGAAGCGCTCCGCGATTTATTTCACCGGCCTCAGCAGAAGTTCGGCAATTCGTCCGGATTGATCGAGCTTGGCGGCCGCAACCTCGAAACGGGCGCCCTTTGCTTTTGGATCGAGCGTGACGTTCACGATGTTCGTTCGCCATTTCAATATCAATCGCGCCACCTGAAAGGTCGGGGAGAGTTCCGCCGCGGCCAGTTCAAGATGCGCAAGCAACTCCACTGTCATCGGCGTGGTCCCGGCAGGCGTTAACTGCACCCGTGTACGGGCTTCGTTTGGGACAACGGAAACCCCGCCGATTTGGAAGGCACTTCGCGTTTGCGCGGGCTGAAAAGGCGTTGCCGTCGGAACGATCCGCACGGTTGCGATCCGGCCGTTGCCGTCCAACTCTGCCGCTCCCAGTTGAAATCCCATTTCGGAGGGAATCGCGTCACGCACCGCGGTGGATGGCAAATGCAGGGACGCGATAGACGAAGCGGGCTTCGCTCGAATGGCGCCCATCTGGAGCTGAGGCGTGAGGTGTATCGCCAATACCTCCAGAAAAAGCCCAAGGACAGTGTCGCTTGAATCGGCGGCTGCGACGGCCACTGTTGTTGAAGCCACTGGCCTCTGGACTGGTGGGAGTTCAAGTTTTTCAGGCGCGAGCACGCTGCCGGCGACGCGGTGCGAGAGGGCGGTGAGCGATTCTCGAATTTTCGCCTTTATTTTCTCGGGCGCCACAGGGGCCGCAGCTGTTGCCGTCTTCGCTGCTGAAACCGCTTTTATGCTTGGTCGAAGCGCTGGCGGCTCGCCTGCCAAGGTTTGCTGCACAAGCTGAACCAGCGCGTCGGACAAAAATGGCTTCTCGATGGTCGCGACTATATTGCCAAGTTCCCCGGCGACCGCAGTCATTGCGGCTACATGTCCGGACATCATTAGTACCGGGACATGAGCAGTCTTTTCGTTCTCGAGAAGACGCCTGCAAACCTCGTCTCCGTTCAAATCCGGCAGGCTGTAATCGAGCAGGACCAGGTCGGGATTAATTTGCTCGATCTGGCTTAATCCTTCAGTTCCGCTCAGGGCGGTTGTGATTTGCAGCTCGGGATCGGCCGTGGCGAGAACGTCCGCGACGAAGATGAGCAGCATTTCGGTATCGTCGACCACGACAATTTTCTTGCCGGTTTTGACGCGCGATCTCGCCGGGGGCGCTTTTTCGGTCGCCGCGATCGCGGCGGGCTCCGCAATTTTATTTTCGCGAAGCGCTTCGATGAAAATTGTTACCCAATCGCGATGGATTGTGCGACGTGGCGAAACCGAAGGATTCGGTTCGCTTACGCGCGCTTCGGTCCACGTCAGGATTTCGATCAGCGCATCCCGGCCGGCCAATCTGCCTGCTTCGGCATGTGAGATCTGGCCTTCCGCGATATGAATTTTTCCCGACCGTTTTGCGCCCGCCTCGATATCAACGATTGCGGTCGTACCAGCCGCACAGTGTAAAAGCAAAATGTCGATCGGATTGAGCACACTCAAGCTCCCGCGCGGGACGTCGGATTCGCGCCACGGACCGAGCACGGCCTGAACGGCTGCACCGAGGGCGGCCAATTCGAATGGTTTGTTAATGAATTGCAGCGCACCGAAAGAACCGCGCTCGCTTGCAATCTCTTCAGGGATTCCCGCGCCAATTACGAGCACGCGGGCGGCCGGGTGTGCCGTTCGCATGTCCCACAAAAATTCCGTGATTCCCGCCCACGGAGGATCGGCGTCGATGACGAAGAGCTCGGGCCTGGTTTCAGCGGCGAGTTTTTCGGCCTCAGCCAACGACCGGGCGACAGACGTTTTGTGCTTCGGTGCGAATTTCTTCAGCGCCGAGCTAATCGCAGCGGCCAGCGCGTCGTACTCTTCGAGCAGCAGGATGCTACGCTGCGACCCGGTCCTGGCGGAAAGTGAATGAAGAGCAGGCACGTCGGCAACGGCTCAAAATTACGAGAGTAGAATAAGCGTCGGGCATGGTCAAAGGAAACGAGTGCAAGTTGTGTGCCTCATGGCCGTAAAACGCCTGCCCGCCCCTGCGTATCTTATTCGTAGCGTAGCGCTTCGATTGGGTCGAGCGACGCCGCCCGATAAGCCGGATAAAGGCCAAAGCCGATGCCGATGCCCGAGCAGACGAGCAATCCGGCGATTGCCCAGCCAAAGGGGAAAATCAGCTCCGCTTTTAGCCAGGCGGCCAGCAAATCGCCGCCGACAACGCCGAGAACAATTCCTAAAATTCCGCCCGCTTCAGAGATGAAAACCGCCTCCGTCAAAAATTGCCGTAGAATGTCATGGCTGCGTGCTCCAATCGATTTGCGCACGCCGATCTCTTTCGTCCGCTCGGTCACGCTCACCAGCATAATGTTCATGATTCCGATGCCGGCCGCGACCAGAGCGATAAAGCTGATGACAAATGCACCGATCCGGACTATGCCGGCGATCGAAATGAAAGCGGTTTTGAGCGAATCATTGGTGTAAATTTCGAAGTCATTTTCCTGGTTGGCGCGCAGTCCGCGCGCGATGCGAATCGCCCCGATGCCCCGATCGAATGTTTGATTGTAAAGTTCCCGCGAGAAGGGCTGGGTGGCGATGTTCACTGTCCGATTCGCTTCGCCGTAATTTTGAAAAAACCGCGTGATCGGAATGAGGCAGATGTCGTCCTGGCTTTGACCGAAAGCAGTCCCTTTTTCTTCAAGGACGCCGATCACCGTATAAGTATGACCGGTGACCCTGATTACTTTGCCAATCGGCGTTTCATGCGGGAACAGAGTTTTCTCAACGTCTTTGCCGACGACAATAACGTTGCGCGCAAGATCGACATCTTCGTCGGTCAGGTTGCGGCCGTAGGCGATCGTGTAGGCGTTGGAGGCGAGGAACCCTCGATTTGTTCCGACGAGCTGCAGGCTCGGTGCTGTCTTGACACCGTGATAAACGGCCTGCCCTTTCAGGTCGCGTCCAAAAGTTTTCAAACAAATCTCTCGCGCGCTTCCTTCCATCAGATGGTAATAACGCAGGGCCTCCCGGTAGGTAATATTTCGGCGGTTCTGATATTTTTTCTGCACATTGCCGCCGCCCGCATCCACGTTCACCGGATATTTGGCAAACTGGAAAACATTCGAACCAAGGAAGCTAATGCCGTTTTCAATCGAGCTTTGCAGCGCACCGACTGCGGTCATCACCGAGATCACCGAAAAAACACCGATGGTGATGCCAAACATGGTCAATCCCGAGCGCAATTTGTTCGTGCCTAACGAACTTAACGCCATGGTTATGATTTCGCGGAAACGCATCTCAGGGAAATCAATTTTCGAACTCCGAAAGAAAGATGGCAATTCGAAGTTGCGGCGTCATCCGGCCTCGCCCCGACAGAGCGGGGCGGCTACACCCTTGAGCTGTAGCCACGGCGCTCTGTCGCCGTGTTTGAATTTCGAGTTTACTCATCACTCATAGCGTAATGCGGCCACCGGATCGAGCCGGGAGGCCGACCAGGCAGGAGCAAAACCCGAAACCAGACCGGTTAGGACGGAAACCATGACGCTGCCCATGACAAGTCCGAGAGAGAAGCGGATCGGAAAATCGGGGAACGCTTTGCCAATTCCCGAACAGAATGAAATAGGCCAGAGTGAGGCCGATAAATCCGCCGAGCAGACAAAGCGCTGTGGATTCGATCAGGAATTGCAGACAGGATCGTGCGCCGGCGCGCTCCCAGCGCCTTGCGCGTGCCGATCTCTTTCGTTCGCTCTTTCACGCTGACAAACGTGATGTTCATGATCCCGATGGCGCCGACAAAAAGCGCAAGGCCGGTGATGAAGAGTCCGGCGATGGCGATTGAGTTCTTTACCGGGCCGAGCGTACTCTTGAACGCCTCTTGTTCGTTGATTGAAAAGTCGTCCTTCTTTTCCGGCGGCAATCCACGGACTCGGCGCATCAAGCCGGTCAGTTCATCTTTCGCCTCGGCCAGTTTGGTCTTGTCCTTCACTTTTACGCGAATATCAGACTCACTTTTCGCGCTGAAGTACTTGTTGAATGCCGGCAGCGGCATTACGACCATCGAATCCCAGCTGAACAAACCCATAAAAGTTCCCTGCCGTGCGTTGACTCCAACAACTTTGAAAAGCTGGCCGTTGATCAGGACCGATTTGTCGATTGGGCTTTCCGATGGGAAAAGTGCGTCGGCCACATCGTAACCGATGACGCAAACATTCGAGCCGCCGCGCGACTCCATGTCGTTAAAAAAGCGGCCTTCGGTGCAATCGACTGTCGAGGTAACGACAAAGTCGGAAGTGGTGCCGAGGACGAAAACGTTGTTTACCTCGTTGTCCGCGTATTTAACGCTGCGAATGAGGCTGGAGGTCGGGACCGCCACAATCAGATTTGAGTTGGGCGTGGCCGCGATCATGCGGTTGAGCGTCGGCGTAATTCGTTTCGATCTTTTTGCGATCGCGATAATTCCACCAGTCAGTCACCGGCTTCCACGGCCATTGGCCGACGTACAGGACGTCGTCACCCAGCACGGACATGCTCTTGTCGAAGCCGGTCTGGATCCCGTTGATCGCCGTCCCCATCAAAGTGACTGCCACGATTCCGATAATGACGCCCAGCGCAGTCAGAGTGGACCGCGTTTTGTTTGCGCGCATTTGAGCGACCGCGATCTTCCAACTCTCGGTAAGTTCGTAAACGAAACGTTTCATGACCCGACCGTGGCATCGGCTTCCAGCCGATCTCCCCTTGGCAGGACGCTAACGCCGCCAAGTCCGCCCTCATCGCTTTCGACGATGCCGTCGCGAAGATGAACGGTGCGCCGAGCATGGCGCGCGATGTCCCGCTCATGGGTGACCAGAATGATGGTATTGCCGCGCTGATAAAGGTTTTCAAGCAGGGCCATGATTTCCTCGCCGGTTTTGGAATCCAGGTTGCCGGTCGGTTCGTCGGCCAAAATAATCGATGGCCGGTTAACAAGAGCGCGTGCAATGGCAACGCGCTGGCGCTGGCCTCCCGACAGCTCGTTGGGTTTATGGTGCATTCGGTCACCCAGACCAACATCGAACAGCGCCTGAATCGCCCGCTCTTCGCGGGTTTCCGGGTCGATCCCCGCATAGATCAGCGGCAACTCCACGTTACGCAGGCTATTGGCGCGCGGAAGCAGATTGAACGTCTGGAAAACGAACCCGATTTCGCGATTCCGGATCGCGGCAAGTTCATCGTCATCCATCTCGGCGACATTTCGGCCGTTAAATTCGTAACGTCCGGAGGTGGGAGTATCGAGACAGCCGAGCATGTTCATGAGAGTCGATTTGCCGCTGCCGCTCGGGCCCATGACTGCGAGGTATTCGTTACGGTGAATTTGCAGCGAAACGCCTCGCAAGGCGTGAACGATTTCTTCGCCCATCACGTAATTCTTCGTGATGTTCTCGATATCGATGACCAGCGGACCGGGCGGTCGAACTGAGGCCTTACCCGGGAGTGATTCGAATCCCGGGTTTCCGATGTCAGATCCCGGATTATTCTGAACCACGCTCCATGGGACCCCGGACATTATTCGATCCTTCTTTGTCGATGGTCACTTTGGCGCCATTTTTGAGTTTACGACTAATTGCGCTGTAGGTGCCGGAGATCACTTCGTCCCCCGGCTTGATGCCGTTCTTGATTTCCATGTAGGAATCGTCCGCGATCCCCGTGGTCACTTTGACCATGTGCACTTTGCTGCCGTTTTTTAGAAAAACGACCTTCAAGAGTTTTTCCCGCTCTTCCTTTTGCGCTTTTTTCCTGGCGTTCGTTAGTTACTTCCGCGTTGTTGTCGCTTTTGTCGCGTGCCGCCATCTTCAGTTTGCGCTTCTCGATTTCCTCGGGGCTGAGATTGGTATCGCCGGTGCGAATGGTAACGCTCTGCAACGGCACGGCCACGGCATTCTTTACCATGTTGGTCTCGATGTCCGCGGTGCAGCTTAACCCCGGCCGCAGACGCATATTTTCGTTCTGTAGATTGATTTTCACTTCGAAGTTGGTCACTTCCTCCTGTGTGCCGGCTCCGGTTGTCTTACCCGTGTTCGCAATTTGGTGCCACGGTCCCGTTAAATTTCCGATCGCCATAAGCGTCGATCTTTACCGTCGTCTTGTCCCCGATCTTGACCTTGACGACGTCATTCTCGTTAACATCCACAACCGCCTGCATGTGCCCGAGATCGGCCACTCGCATCACTTCCGTGCCCGCGAATTGGTTCGTCGCCACCACCCGTTCGCCCAGTTTGCTGTTTAAAACTGTGACGGTTCCGTCCATCGGCGAGTAAATCGTCGTCTTCGAAAGTTCGTCGCGTGCTTGACTCGATCCGGCTTGCGCGCGTTCGATCTCGTGCAGCGAGCTTTCATAAGTGTTCTTCGCTACATCGTAAGCCGCCTGGGCCGCGTTGAATTCCTGCGCCGAAATCAATTTCTTATTGAACAGATCCTGGACCGTTTGAGGTCCTGGTCGACTTTCACCATGGTCGCTTTTTGCTCGAGGTTCGTTGCTTTGGCCGAGCTGATCGCCGCTTCCATGCTGCTCCACCTGCGCTTTGTAGGTATCCGGTTTGATTCGCACCAGTAAATCGCCCTTTTTCACCCGCTTCCCGTCTTCAACCGGGAGATCGATGATTTCGCCGGCCACTTCCGGGGAAATTTTGACTTCCGTTTCAGGCTGGATCTTTCCCGTGGCCGAAACCGTTTGCACAATGGTTCTGCGCGCCGCTTTTTCGGTCGTGACTGGGATCGGTTTTTCCCGTTTGCTCAAAATAATGGAAACAACGATCCAGAGGAGCAAAAGCCCAACGGAACCGAAGATAATGTAGCGCCTCCGGCGCGCCCGTCTCTTTTTTGAGTCTGCGACATGATTTGGGGCGTGGATGCGGTTTGGTGCATGAAATCCTCGGAATGGGGGAAAGAGCTCTCAAATAATCTCTATTTAGAGCTTTGCAAAGGAATGGTGTTCACAGCTACACGAGTATTGGATGCAGCGGAGGCCGGCATTTGGATTCAAATACTTCGCCATAGCCCAAGGCTGGTCCGAAGCGCTCCTGAATGTGCGTAATCGCCCATGCTGCGTGCTCCGCAATCAAGGGTTCGGGTCTTCGCTGGCGCTTTTGAGTGCCGGCAGGTCTGCGGCGGTTCCCACGTTTCCGAGCGCAACACAGACATTGCGTAAAAAACCTCGCCGTTTGATTCGTTTAATTGGTGAATCGTGGAACAAATCGCGAAATTCCGTGTCTCGTTAGTCTCAAATAATCGCGGAGACGCAAACGAGAATGTCGGTCTGCTCGCCGAAAACGCGCTTTCCCGCGCGACTATGCGCAAAGCGATTCCATGGGCAGGCATCAAGGCAGTCGTCACAGCCAAAAATGCGGTCACCGATAAGCGGGCGGAATTCGAGTGGGATGGAGGTCTTGTGCTCGATGGTGAGATAAGAAATGCACTGACGAGCATCGAGACGATGTGGTGCGGTGATGGCGCCGGTGGGGCAGGCGTGATACAACGCTGGCACGTTCCGCAACGGTCGCGGTGCCGGCTGGTCGGGCGGGAGCACGAGCGTAGTTAGAATTTCCGCCAGAAAAAACCAGGTGCCGAGCCGCTCATCGATCAGCATGGTGCTTTTGCCGTGCCATCCAATTCCGGCGGCAGCCGCATGGTCCCGCTCCAATACCGGTCCGGTATCCACATAGCACTTCTGGGTGCCGCCGCACGCGCTAAGAAAAGGTCGATTTTATCGAGCTTGGCGCGAGACATCGTGATAATCGTTGCCCCACGCATAACGCGCGATCCGACCACGCGCTGCTTCTTCTGTGGTGGCAGCCGTGTCGGCGGCTGCTCTTCCGTTCCCTTGAAAATAATTGAGTGCCAGAACAATGATTGACTGCGCTCCGGGCAGGATCTTTTGAGGATCGCGGCGTTTTTCCGCGCCGCGCTGCATATAATCCATTTCGCCTTGCGCTCCTTCGCGGAGCCAGTCGCCAAACTCACGGGCGTGAGCCGGGGGAGCGCACATGGCGACACGACACGAATCGAAACCAATCTGGCGTGCGAAAGCGACCAGGCGTTCCTTGACCTCCTCATCCGGAATTCGCGGTGGCCCTGCAGTGGCCGCCGCCTTGCTCGCGAATCCTTTCGGAGTCTCTGGCGGCAACCTGTTTCCTCCCGTAGCGGCTTTTGTGCTTCCATTCATTCCGTTGCCGTTGCAGCCAGCTCCTCAATCCTGCACAGGATCATCTCTGCGACTTCCCCATGGCTTAGCGACGAAGTATCCACCCGAAAATCGGCCGCGGCCGCATACAGAGGTTTGCGTTTTTTGAGAAGCTCCGAGAACGTTTTTCTCGGATGTTTTGTCTGTAACAAGGGTCGTTCACCGCGCCGGGAGGCTCTCTGGAAAAGGGTCTTCTCGTCGGCGTCGAGCCAGACAACCGCGCCGAGCCGCTTTAGAAAGTCGACATTCTCCGACCGTAGAACGACGCCACCGCCCGTCACGATGATCGATGGCCGATCGGGCGACAATTGTCGAAGCATCTCCGTTTCAGCATCCCGAAACCATGCTTCCCCGTGTTTGGAAAAAATCTCCTGGATCGAAAGTCCAAATTTCGACGAGATCATTTCATCGGTGTCCGTTCGTGCGAGCCCCGTGCGTCGTTCGAGAAAGCGACCTACGGAAGATTTTCCGGCGCCCATGCAGCCGATCAGCACAATGGATTTGGCTGAGCTCACACCTTAATATGCCGTCGAAGGCGAAGATTAAAAGGACTGACCTTTTGCGTTGACCGCAGCATAGGCCCTGGCTGGGGGCCGCAGCAGAAGCCTGATTGTAGGGCGTCCGCCGCGGCCGACGCCTGGCTAAACCAGATGTCGTCTCGCAGAGACGGCACCTGATGCGGAGCTGCTGAGGAGATTTGGAGAGGCGGTTACTCCACCCCCAACCCCGGCTCAACCCGAGCACGTGCTGCACTTGCGTGAACTGGATCGGCAGCGCGCCCACCTAAGCCGAGTGCTAGTGGCGGAGCAAAATCGTCTAGCTCAATTAGCTGACACACAACTGCGGCGCTTAAGCCGAGCTCTCATCAAGCATCTGAGCAAACAGATAGAACTGATCGATCAACGCATCCAAAGCGTGATCACCAAGGATCCAATCTTGCACACCAAAGCGCAAAAGCTCACCTCCTTCGTTGGAGTCGGAGCACGCACCGCTGCGCTACTTTTGGCCCAAATGCCCGAACTGGGCCAGCTCAATCGCCGACAAGTCGCCGCTCTGGCTGGAGTGGCCCCTTTTAACCGCGATAGCGGCACAATGCGCGGCAAACGCTACATCTCCGGCGGACGTCGCCATTTACGCAGTCGTCTCTACATGTCAGCCCTTACCGCCGCTCGCCGCAACCATGTGTTGGCACCGTTTTACCAACGCCTCATCGCCGCCGGCAAACCGCCCAAAGTCGCCCTCACCGCGGTGATGCGAAAACTACTAGTCGCCCTCAACAGCGCTCTGGCAATACAATGTGCTTGAAACAAACACAGTTACTACAACGAAATGGTACATCGCGCGTGCAATTTGCCGCATCGTTTCGCATTATGTCGGGAATGACCCAGCTCGCCGAAATTGTTAAATACACCGACAAATATCTGTGCGTTCGAACGATCGGCGACTGGGATAGAGCATTGAACGGTCTGCAGGTGGAAAACTCAGGTCGCGTGACAAAAATCGGCGCGGCGGTTGATGTTTCCACGCGCGTTCTGGCCAAGGCAGCCGGCGAGCGTGTCGATCTCCTGATCGTCCATCACGGTCTGTTTTGGCCGGGTTTGCAGCCGGTTGCCGGCGCCTTGTACCGGGGATTGAAAGTGGCGTTCGAGAACAATATCGCGGTTTACAGCGCTCATTTGCCGCTGGATGTCCATCCAAAGATCGGCAACAACGCGCTGCTTGCCAAAGCGCTCGGCCTGAGATCGACAAAACCGTTCTTTGAAGAAAAGGGAATGTTGATCGGCCTGAAGGCGCAGGTTTCCATCGGTCGCGACGACTTGTCGCGCCGGCTCGAGAAGTCGTTAGGCGCAAAAGTGAAAGCGTTTCAATTTGGCCCGAAAAAGACCAAAGCAATAGGCGTTATTACAGGCGCGGGCGGCTCGGAAATCTACCGCGTCGCACAGGAAGGGATCGACACGTTTATCACCGGCGAAGCGCCCCATTGGGCTGCGGTAGCGGCCGGGGAGCTGGGAATTAATCTTTTGCTCGGCGGCCATTACGCCACCGAAACATTCGGCGTGAAAGCGCTCGCCGCCCACCTGTCAGAGCGTTTCAAATTGCCGTGGAAGTTTCTGGACTTTCCGACCGGCCTTTGACTTTCGGTTTTAACCCTTCGCTTGCTCGGTTTGGCAGTTGGAGCGCCTAATTGGCGGGCCCGAAGCGCGGCCCGGCCGGTATCCTAAGAAGATTTCGGCCGTCATTGGAATTTACCGATTGTGCAGTTGGGTGAGAATGGCCAATCATCAGCCCAAACCCAGAACTGACCATGGAATGGCTGATACTGTTTGCCGTCCTCTTGCTTTGCGCTCCTTTTGTCATCTCGATTGTCTGCCTGGCGCGATTCGGTAAGCTGCAGGCCGCGCTCGACGAAATAAAGCGGCGCGTCGTGGAATTGGAGAGCGGCAAGGAGGCCCGCGCTGCGCAGCCTGCGTCACCAAAGCACGCCATCCCGCCGCCGCTGCCCGCTTTCCTAAAGCCGCCGCCACCTTCTCCTGCGGTGCCCAGGACTCCTGTGCCGCCGCCGGCGAACGCGATCAACTGGGAGTCAATCTTTGGCGTCAAGTTGTTCGCCTGGGTTGGCGGACTCGCCCTGTTTCTCGGCGTCGTTTTCTTTGTGAAGTATGCGTTTGAAAACAATTTGCTTACGCCGCTGATGCGAATTGTCGGCGGTGCCGCCGCCGGAACGTTGCTCGTAGGGATCAGCATCTTTCCCGCGGTGAGGCGGTATCGCGTTCCTGCCCAAAGCCTTTGTGCGACCGGTCTGCTGATTCTCTATGCGGACGCTTATGCGGCGTAACTCTCTACGGTCTGATTTCTCTCACCACGACCATGCTTGTGATGTGGCTTTTGACCGGGTTTGCGCTTCTTTTGGCGACCCGACTCGATGCGCACAGCGTGGCGTGGCTGGGTGTGATCGGCGGGTTTCTTACTCCCGTGCTGCTCCGGACAAAGTACACGAACCCGGTGGCGCTCTTTGCGTACATCGGCGTCTTAGATTGCGGGATCGTTCTGGTGGCCGCTCTAAAGCGCTGGAATTATCTCGTGCTTCTCGCAGCAATGGGCTCAGTGCTGATCGAGTGCGGCTGGGTAGAGCAGTCATTTGGCCCGGCGCCACCGCAAGCTGCGCGGGTAATCTTTCTAGCGATCGAGGCGTTGTTCCTGGCTATTTGCATCGCACGCCGGGTAACCAAGGCCGAAGAAAGTTGGAGCGCCGGTGCGGCTGCACTAACGGGCTTTGCGACGCTTATTTTCTGCTTCGCCAAGTTCGCCAATCCTCCGGAGCCCGGCTGGCAATTCTTTTTTCCCATGCTCTTCCTCGGCAACGCCGGCTTGATTGCCGTCGCAGCCATGGCGCGCGCCAAACGAGAATCACAACCGATGGCCGCGATGATCGCGTTTGCGCTTGTCTTTAGCTGGTTCACCGAATGGGCCGCTGGGGCGCAAATGTTTGGAAGCCATCACCCATTTGTCGCGATCGCATGGTATGTCGCTCTCCTTTTGTTGTTCGCCGGCTTGCCTTATTTCTGCGGCACGGAGCGATTCTGGCCGTGGCTCATCGGCGCCATTGCCGGTCCGCTTCAATTCTGGTTCGTCTATCAGTTCATGCATGTGCGTTTTCCGAATGCGGTCAATGCGCTTCTGCCAATCGCCTTCGCACTCCCGGCTGCGGCAGGAGTTGCGTATCTGATTAAAGTGAAACGGATCGATCTTGGCTCTGCTGATGCGCGTCTGGCTACGCAGGGTGCAGCCGTCCTGGCTTTCGTGAGCCTCGTATTTCCCGTCCAATTTGAGCGCGAATGGATCACGCTCGGCTGGGCCATTGAGGGCGTCGCGCTGATTTTCCTCTACCGCTGGATCCCGAATCCCCGCCTGCGCGCTGTCGCGCTCATCGTCTTTTGTGCGGCCTTTGCGCGTCTCGCGTTAAATCCGGCGGTTTTGGAATATCATCCGCGCACCCATGTGCCGGTTTGGAACTGGTACCTCTACGCGTACGGATTGGCCGCGCTTTGCTTTTTTGCGGGTGCCCGCTGGTTTAGCGCTCCGGGTGCAAAGCTTTATGAACGCCGGGCACCTTTCGGGCTCTACGCGCTAGGTGGAATCGTGCTTTTCCTCCTTATGAATATCGAGATTGCCGATTATTTCTCGATTGGTCCGACACTGACATTTTCGTTTCAGGGAGATTTTGCCCGGGACATGACGTACACGATCTGTTGGGCAATGTTCGCTTTCGCCCTGCTTTTAATTGGAATGCTGAAAAATGCGCAGGCCGCGCGGCTTGCCGCTATTGCCCTTCTTTGCGCGGCACTCGCCAAGTTGTTCCTGCACGACCTCGATAATTTAAGTCAACTTTATCGCATCGGCGCTTTCGTCACGGTAGCGATCATCGCGATCGTGGCTTCGTTCGTCTACCAGCGCTTTCTTTCGCCCAGCACGAAAGGAAGTTAGAGGACTAGAAACCCAGCCCGAGATTTTCCTTTCGTAAATCCCGAGACGTTGTTGTTTGTTCGCCGATGCCTCCGGCACAAGATCAGCGAGTCAGTACCCGCGCGACGGGGGTCGTCGGGATCGCGATCCTTTGCAGTCGCGTCCTTGGCCTGGTTCGCGAGACGGTTTTTGCCGGTCTTTTCGGCGCGGGACGAAATCTCGACGCGTTTCTGATGGCGTTTCGGTTGCCAAATCTGCTGCGCGATTTATTTGCCGAGGGCGCGCTTTCCACGGCTTTCATTACGACTTTTTCACAGAAGATCGCTGTCGAAGGCGATGAATCGGCATGGCGGCTGGCAAACAAGGTCGCAACGCTCACCGCTGTCTTCATGAGCGTGGTGACATTGCTCGGCATCGCGTTCGCGCCGCAACTTATTGACCTTCTGACGTGGGGAGCCTGGTCTCCTGACAAGACCGCGCTAACGATTCTGCTCACCCGAATCATGTGGCCGTTCATGCTGCTCGTATCGCTGTCGGCGCTCGCGATGGGGATGCTCAATGCAAAGCATGTCTTTTTCATTCCGGCGATGGCGTCGAGTTTCTTTAATCTTGGTTCCATCGTCTGCGGCGTGGCGATTGGTTGGTGGCTCGATCCGCATTTCGGCGCGCGCGCGCTCATCGGCCTGGCCACTGGGACACTCGTCGGCGGCACATTGCAATTAACGTCGCAATTCCCGGCGGTATGGAAGGTCGGCTTTAGATTTCGCGCCAACTTTCAATGGCGCGATGAAGGAGTGCGCACGGTGCTCGGACTGATGGGCCCCGCGGTGATTGCTGCCAGCGCGGTGCAGGTGAACGTGCTGGTCAATAGCGGTTTTGCCGCCAGTCTTGGCAACGGTCCTGTAAGCTGGCTGAGCATTGCATTTCGGCTGATGCAGCTGCCCCTTGGAATTTTTGGCGTCGCGATCGGTACCGTGACATTGCCGCTCGTTTCGAAAAGTGCCGCGGTCGGAAACATGGGTGATTTTCGTGCCATTCTCGCCCACGGGATGCGGCTCGCGTTTTTGCTCACCGTTCCATCGGCTGTCGGCCTCGCCATGCTTGCCGCGCCGATCATCAGCGTGATTTACGGACACGGAAGATTCAACGTCGAGATGACAAGACAGACGGCGGGCGCGCTCCGTTTTTACGCCATCGGCCTTGTTTCCTACTCGGTGCTCAAGGTGCTGACGCCGGCATTTTACGCAATCGGCAAACGCAAAACGCCTATGATGGTGAGCTTTCTTGCGATCGGCATGAATCTTTTCCTCAACTGGCTGTTCACGTTCCGGTTGGGCTGGGGGCATCGCGGCCTGGCCTTCTCAACAAGCCTCGTCGCGACCATTAATTTTCTTCTCCTTTACGCCCTGATGTGGCGGCACACGCGCAGATTGGAAACGCATCGATTGTTGGTTGGTCTGGGCAAGATTTGCCTGGCCGGGCTGCTTCTCGGGCTTGTCTGCTGGGCGGCGAACTATTGGTGGCTCGATGCGTGGCAGCAGTTGCGTTTCGTCAAAAAGTTGTGCCTGCTCCTTGTGACTATTGCCGCTGGCTCGGCGACATTTTTCGGCGCGGCGTTTTTGCTGGGAGTGGATGAAGTGCGCGAGGTGCTCGATCTTGCGCGGCGGAGACTTCGAGCGTGAAGTGGAGGGACGACCGAAGCCTGCTCGCCGCGGCGAGTGTCGTCCCTAATTGGGACGTAACGGAGCACGTCCCTCCATCAGGCCAACGCTTGATCGAGGTCGTCGATCAGGTCGTCCGCGTTTTCGAGGCCGATGGATAGTCGCAGCAGCCCCTCCGGCGAAGTCGCTCCAGGGCCCTCAATCGATGCGCGATGTTCGATCAAGCTCTCCACGCCGCCAAGGCTGGTCGCCCGAATGAAAATCTTCGTTTTGGCTGCGACGCTCATTGCTGCTTCGCCTCCACCTTTCACTTCAAAGGAAAGCATGCCGCCGAACATCGACATTTGTTTTCGCGCAATTGCATGGCCGGGATGCGACGGAAGACCGGGATAATGCACGCGTTCCACGCGCGGATGTTGCGCGAGAAAACTTGCAACCTTCATCGCATTTTCGGCGTGAGCGCGCATGCGCCATGGCAACGTGCGCATCCCTCTCAGAATCAACCAGCAATCAAAAGGTGAGGGGACCGCGCCGCCCGAATACTGAATCCGGCGAATCCGTTGGAAAAACTCATTATCAGTCTTTGTAACGACAATTCCGCCAAGGACGTCGCAATGACCGCCGAAGTATTTTGTGGTGGAATGGAGGATCAGGTCGGCGCCGAGATCGAACGGCCGTTGCAGGACCGGCGCCCAGGTGTTGTCACAAACGCAAATCGCGCCGCCGGCATGAACGATTTTTGCCACCGCGGCAAGATCGACAATCTTCAGCAGCGGATTGGAAGGCGTTTCCATCCAGGCCAGCTTCGTCGTGGGCCGCAGAGCTTTCTTCACCGCCGCGAGATCGCTCATGTCGATAAAATCCGCCTCCAGTCCCCAGCGCAGAGAAATTTCGTGCAGCACGCGCGAGGTCCCGTAATACGCATCGACGTGTGCGAGAACGTGGTCTCCCGGTGCCAGCGCCTGAAAAATGGCCATGGTTGTTCCTGTGCCGGAAGCAAACGCCGCGGCGACCGCTCCGCCTTCGAGCGCGGCGACACCCTGCTCCAACGCCTGGCGATTCGGATTATCGTTACGCGTGTACATGAATCCGCGGGAGTAAGTGCCTTCCACATCGCGCTCGAAAGTGGTGGAAAGGTAGATCGGCGAGGAGACCGCTCCGGTTGTCGGATCGACAGTATGGCCTGCGTGGACCGCTAGAGTTTCAATTTTCATCCAGGCGCGACGTTAATTGATTTGATGCGTGCTTGTCGATCTTGCCTCTAACGAATTGCAGGTTGTAGCCACGGCGCTGTGCGCCGTCGGAGGACGGCTCGAATTCATGCAGCGGCAGACGCCCCACAGGGGCGTGGCTACAGGTTTCGATTTGACGACGCCGCGAGCACAGCGCAAATAGCAACTGCATTTCGCGACGGGATGTCCCAATTTTCAAACGCGTTTCCATGACTATTTACGACGACGAAATCTTCAAAATGGCCTGCGATCAGTTTCAGGTCATTGCCGATTACCTGAGCATCGACAAGAACGACCGCGAGTGGGCGACCTATCCCAAGCGCGCCGTCGCGGTGACTCTGCCGGTGCACATGGATGATGGCAGCACGAAAGCCTTCCAGGGGTATCGCGTTCAGCATCACATCGCGCTTGGCCCGACCAAGGGCGGAACGCGGTTCGCGCCCTCCTTGTCGATGGGTGAAACCGCGGCGCTGGCGATGTGGATGAGTTGGAAATGCGCGCTGGCCAGTTTGCCCTACGGCGGCGCAAAAGGCGGGGTGGCTGTGGATCCGTCCAAATTGTCGCACAACGAGCTCGAAGCCGTCTCGCGCAGGTACATGCAGGAGATGATTCCGTTCGTGGGTCCACACACCGACATCATGGGTCCGGACATGGGCACGAACGAACAAATCATGTCGTGGTTCATGGACACGTACTCAGTCTATCAAGGCTTTGCCGTGAACGAGATTGTGACCGGTAAGCCGGTTTCTATTGGCGGGACGGAAGGCCGGCGCGAGTCCACCGGTCGCGGCGTCGTTTACCTGGTCGAGCGCGCCCTGAACATGCTGAAAATAGATCCTGAAAAGTGCACGGCCATCGTCCAGGGATTCGGCAATGTCGGCTCCGTCGCGGCCCTTTCGCTTGCTTACAAAAGCGGGGTCAAAGTCGTCGGCATCAGCGACGCGTATGCTGCGATTTACAATCCCAAAGGCATCGATATGCAGGCGGCCGAACAACACGTTATGAAAAAAGGATCCCTGAAGGCTTTTCACCAGGGCGACCACATCGACCCCGCCGAATTGCTTGTCCAACCCTGCGACATCCTGGTGCCTGCGGCGGTCGACCGAGTGATCAACGAAAAGAACGCGGGCAAAATCAAGTGCCGCATTCTTGCCGAAGGCGCGAATGGGCCGACTACGCCGGAAGCCGATTTGATCCTCGAAAAACGCTTGGACGAGATTTTCGTGATCCCGGACATTTTATGCAACGCCGGAGGCGTGATTGTTTCCTATTTCGAATGGGTGCAGGGGTTGCAGAGTTTTCTCTGGAGCGAAACGGAAGTAACGGACAAACTTTTCCGCATTCTCGAGCACTCTTTCAGCCAGGTCATTCGCCGCGCGAAAGAGCATAAAATCTCGCACCGCACCGCAGCGATGGCCATCGGCGTGGAAAGGGTGCTCAAGGCCAAACAGATGCGGGGCCTCTTTCCATGAGATGTTTTCGCATCGCGAAGAAACGCGGGAAAATCGACTGTTCGACGTTCTGACCGACGAACCGAACGGTCTGCGTCTCGTTGTGTCCCGGCTTGGCGCGGAGTTGATCAGCCTCGCGCGGCGAAGCGAATCTGGCGATTGGGTCGGGTTTCTTTATCGCGACAACGACATTACTCCGCCGGCAACAGGCTGGGCGAACCACGCGACGGTGATGGGTTACTATCTCCATCGCCTCAAAAATGGACACAGTTTCTATCGCGGCCGGGAAATCAAGGGTGGCAATCACGGTTTCCTCAGAACAAAGACGTGGTCGTTTGTCGAAGGTGAGGTTAAGAATGGCGCCTTAGCCTATCGCATGATGCCGGCCGATTTTTCCAAAGCAGATTATCCGCTGAACGTCGGCGTTGATTTGAGCTACCAGATTCAGGGTTCGCAGGTGAATGTCGCGTTCAAATTCCGGAATTACGAACCGGAATTGACTGCGCACGTTTCTTTCGGCTTGCATCCGGGCTTTGCTGCGACCTCGTTCGATTCGTTTCACTTTCGAATGCCGGCCGGGCGGTATCGCCGGCATTTTTCCCCTGACAATTACCTCTCGGGTGGGACAGAGGACGTCGATTTCGCCGGAGGCGAGATGCCTTTTCCGCGCGACCAACTGAGCGGCTCGTTCATTCTTGAGTTCGTCGATGTGCCGGACCGTAATTTTGACTATGTCGATCCACCGACTGGCCGGTCAGTGACGATGGACCTTACTGGCGTGCCCTATCTCACCTTGTGGTCGGATGGCGGACCGTTTCTTTGTGTGGAACCGTGCTGGGGTCTTACCGATCATCACAGGCAGCGGGCGTTTGAAGATAAGGAAGGAATTCAAACCATCGGTGCGGGCCAGGAGCTGCGCGCGAGCTTTACGATGCAACCGCGGCTTGAAATTTTGGAATAACGATGCGTCTTGCCACCATTCTTCCAGAGAACGGAACGGGGCCGGTCCCGGCGGTCTCCGTGGACGCTCATAATTGGGTGCCGCTCCATCCCTTCCTTCGTTTTTTTGGCGTAAAAGGGTTGCCGGAAGACCCGCTTGAGCCCCTGGAACTGTTTCTTCCGATCCTGATCCCGCGGTTCGCGGAGTTCACGCGGAAGGTGAACGACTGGCCGGAGCACGGCCGTGTTTTTCAAAAAAAGGGCGGCAAAACGGTGCGCGCGCGGAGATTTCTCCCACCGATCAACAAGCCGCCTACTTTTCGCGATTTCTACGGGTTCGAACAGCACGTGCGAAACACGCGGGCCCGGCGCGGACTCGACATGATTCAGACGTGGTATGAAATCCCTGTCTTTTATTTCTCCAACGCAAACTCGCTTGTAGGAAACGACGCTGGGATTTTTGCGCCGGCCGGGTCGAACGAGTTGGATTACGAGTTGGAACTTGGTCTTGTGATCGGCAAACCCGGACGCGACATTCCCGTGGAGCAGGCGTGGGATTATGTGGCGGGGCTTACCGTTATCAACGGCTTCAGCGCCCGCGATCTGCAGCGCGCGGAGATGGAGGTCGGCCTTGGACCGGCAAAAGGAAAAGATTTTGCCACTGCGGTTGGGCCGGTGCTGGTAACGCGCGATGAATTTTCCGACAAGATCGACCGGGAGAGAATCTCCCTCGATATGCGGGCGCGCGTAAACGGCCGCGAGCTTTCTCTCGGAAACAGTTCGACGTTGTTTCATTCTCTTCCAAGGATGATCGCGCACGCCTCGCGTGACGCAGATCTGTTCCCGGGTGCGGTAATCGGCAGCGGCGCGATTGGCGCCGGTTGCATCTGGGAACTCGGTCCGGAAAATACCGGCGGCTGGTTGAAACCCGGCGACGTCGTCGAGCTTGAAGTCGAGCGGATTGGAACTCTGCGAACGACCATCACGTCGCGGCCGTCTGCGTGATTTCGCGCGGGCCGTGTACGCAAAAGGCCGCACAGCGAAAGCAATTCGCGGTGCGGCCTTTTGTTCTGCGAATTAAGGAAACCGCATTGCGGGGTCGAACCACAATGCGGCCTCGTCGTTAGTCAGGTTAGTTCTTCGAAGCGCCACCGCCGAGGCTGGATGAGCCGCCGCCGAGACTGGAGGAACCGCCACCGAGGCTGGAGGAACCGCCGCCGAGGCTCGAGGAGCCACCGCCGAGGCTGGATGAGCCGCCGCCGAGATAATGTCCGCCGCCGCCTTTGGCATCCTTGGATGGTTTGAGGTCACGAACTTTGATGTTTTTCTTAGTCTTTTTAGCCATGTTGTTTTCTTCTTTCTTTATTTGTTTGGGTTTGTTGTTTGTGTTGGTTGAGTGGCACCGAGCAACAATTGAACGCCCGCCAACGATATTCTGTTTTGGAATCAGGTCGCCGGGCGGACCAATCTTTCCTTTCTGCGCTTTGGCCGCTGGCCGACTGCCTCTCCGGCGGGCGCATTTGTTTTGTTTTTGTTTTTCGGTGTGTTCACTTTCGACCGCCCTATTACCACCATTCGTGCCAGCTCTTTGCGGGTCCGAAAAGTTCACTGCGTTTCTTCTTCTAAATCAGGTAGTTACAAAACGAAGATTTCACAATTGCGTAAAATCAACGTCGCCACGACGGTCTAATTATGAGGCCGGGCTGGTCTATTATTGAGGCCCCGCCCGGCGCAGATGTGGCGCGTTTTTTGTAAACGTGTTTCCTTGGCTCCTGGGCATGATCGCACCCCTTCCGCGACGCGGATCTCCTTGTCACGATTGGCCGCGGCGCCGTTGGCCGGCGACGTCGTCGAGCTGGAGATCGAGCGGATCACGCTGCAGACGAAGATCACGTCGCGTCCCTCTTTGTAACGTTCCCCTGGGGCGGGTGTATGTACACGTAGATCACAATGTACATAAAGAGCCGCACAGCGGATATATCGCGGTGCGGCTCTCTGTTCTGCAAATGATGGAAACCGCACTGCGGGATGGAACCGCAGTACGGTCTCGTTTCGTCAATTACGTGATGCGCCGCCGCCGAGGCTCGATGCGCCACCGCCCAGGCTCGATGCGCCGCCGCCCAGGTTCTTGGAGCCACCACCGAGGTGGTGAACTCCGTGGCCGTGCTGGCCGCCACCTGTGACATCTTTCTTCACTTTAAGGTCACGGACTTTGTTTTGCTTCTTTCCTTTTTTCATGGGGTTTGGGTCCTTTCTGTTTGGTTTGACTCTGCATCTGCATTTACTTCGGTTGTTCGGTTACCAGCATCCATGCCAGATCTTCGTATGTGCGGAAGCGTTCCTTTGCTTCCTGTTCTCAATCAGATACTTGCGAACCGAAGATTTCCAGGCCGTGTAGGAACGGAATCGTTAAGCCGGTCTAAGTTTTGGTCCACGCTGGTCGATTATTAGGACGCTGGTGGCTCCGTAACTGAGCCGCATTTCGCAGGTGTCTCGCCAGTGTCGCCCGGGAAATGCCGAGCAGCTTCGCCGTGCGCCTCTGGTTGCGGTTCGTTTGTTCGTACACAAAGTGAACATGCCTTTTGACGGCGCTGGCCAGGGAGAGATCGACCTTGTTCTGATGCGCCAGGGGTGTGTTTTGAGGCACGTATGGGCTGTGGTTGCCATCTCCTGGCAATCGATCGGGTTCGAGATCGGGAGGGAAGACGACATGCTGTGGAAGAACGACCCGGCCGTCGCAGAAAAGTGCCATCGTTCGCACCGTGTGATTTAGTTCGCGAAGATTGCCGCGCCAGTCGTGATGAACGAGTTTCTCCATCGCCTCGGGATGAATCGCGCTGATCGTCTTGCCTTCTTTCGCCGCTGCAGTGGTTAGTTCTCCAGCGATCAAAGCGGGCAATTCTTCGAGACGTTCCCGTAACGGCGGAATGAGCAGCGTGAGTCCGTTGAGCCGCTGATAGAGGTCTTCGCGAAATTTTCCCTGCCGAACGCGCTCTCGCAAAGAGCAGTTTGATGCGCACAGAATTCGGGCGTTCGATTTCAGCATTTGCTCGGAGCCAAGCCGCTCAAATTCGCCGTACTCAAGCACGCGCAGAATCTTAACCTGGGCAAGCGGGCTCATTTCCGAAATCTCATCGAGGAAAAGAGTCCCTCCGTCGGCAAGTTCAAATTTTCCTTTGACGCTCTGTTGCGCGCCGGTGAACGCCCCTTTCTCGTGCCCAAAAAGCTGGCTTTCGAGCAGCGTGTCGCTCATGGCCGACGCGTTGAAGGAAATAAACGGCCCGTGCGACCGCGCAGACGAATTATGGATGGCGTGCGCGAGGAGCGTTTTTCCGGTGCCGGTTTCGCCCAGAAGCACGACTGGCACCTCCGATATTGCGGCGAGTCTCGCCAGGCGCAGACAACGCGCCATTCCCGCGTTGTCGGTCGTGAGATCTTCGATTTTGAGTCGGTCCAGTGATTCTTGCATGAATGCTGCCGGTTTACCGCTTTATGTTTTCGCGCAACTGACGGATTGGCTCGAATGCGTACTCGACCATCGTGCGGCTGCCGACGATGATGTGCGCTTCTCCCTTCATTCCAACGCGCAACTTGAGAGATTTGGCGGACCCTCCTGGGATATTCGTCCGATCGAGCGATGCCAGGGCGATAAACCGGGAGCCATCGGGCGAAGTGACGGCCGAAGGGCTGATCCAATCCAGCCGGCCATCTACGGCGCCGTAACGCTGGTACGGAAACGCATCGAAGAAATAGCGGACCTTTTGTGCAACCGCCAGTTTGGGCAGACCGGTTTCGTTTATGATCATGCGCGCACGCAACTTGGTGTTCTGCTGCGCCAATTGACATAGCACCTGGCCTTGTTGAACAACGCTCCCAACGGTCCGCTGATCCACCGAGATGACGGCGCCATCATAAGGGCTGCGCACCACGAGCAAATTCTGCTGCGCATTTTCCAGGTCCGCCTTGAGAGCGGCTATGCGCACCTTCAGTTTTTCAATTTCGGCCTGGTGCTCGCTGCGCGTGTTCGCATGCTCTGTATCCATCCGCTGGCGATCGAGGATGCTTTGCTGAAGCGTTCGCTGTGCGACGCTGAAATCTTTTTCCGCGCCGGCCGCCTCGAGCCGAAGCTTAATGAGATCGACGTCCGACATGCCGCCTTCCAGCGCCAGCTTTTCCATTCGTGTGGCAAGATCGCGGCTCGTCTTGGCGTAGTTTTCCCGGAACTTTACTTCACTTTTCGCTTGTTCGATCTCTTCCAGCTTGATCTTCAGCTGCGCCGCGTAGGCGATTTCGCCTCGCTTCAGGCTTTGTTCTCTGGTGTGCAGATCTTCCGTCAAGGTCTGCATTTGTGTGTCCCAGCTGCGGATTTCGTCTGACCGCAAAGCAAACAGTTCCGCTCCCTTTTTGACAGTCTGGCCTTCGCGGACTGAGACACGCGTAATAATACCCTGATGCGGCGATTGAATCGGGTCGGCTCCGGTGGCCGGGACCAAAATGAATGGGCAACGGACTGTCTCTGGCAGGCGCATGACGATTGCCATCACAAGGGCTAATAGGAATGCCCCCAGCAGGCACCAGCCAGCGGAACGAATGATCCACGCAGGCGGTTCTTGTGGAAGCATTTCCGATTCGGTGTCGATGGACGCGCGCGATAGGGATGTCGTGCTCATTGTAACTCAGATACCCAACTGTTGACTCGAGAGATAGTAATAGAGGCCCCGCTGTGCCATCAGTTCGTCGTGCGTTCCTACTTCGGCGACGCTTCCTTTTTCCAGGACGACGATCGCATGCGCTTCGCGGATCGTGCTGAGGCGATGCGCGATCACAATCGTGGTGCGTCCCGCCATTAATCTTCCAAGATTGTCCTGAATGGCGCGCTCCGATTCCGTGTCCAGGGCGCTCGTTGCTTCGTCAAAAATCAAAACGGGGGGATTATTGTAAATCGCACGGGCAATCGCGATTCGCTGTTTTTGTCCGCCGGAAAGGGAAAGGCCCGATTCGCCAATTTTCGTTTCGTAACCAAGCGGCAGCCGCATGACAAAATCATGTGCCGCAGCGGCCTGGGCTGCGCTCAGGACACGATCGAGATCCGGCTCCGGATCGCCGAATGCGATGTTGCGCGCGATCGTTTCATTAAACATGTGGTTTTCCTGCAGGACCATTCCGATATGCCGGCGCACATCGCGATAGTTGAGAGTTTTTAAATCGACGTTGTCGAAGAAGATGGTTCCCTCGGTCGGCTCGAGCAGTCCGGCAATCAGCTTGATCAGCGTTGTTTTCCCGCAACCGCTCCGACCCACGAACGCCACCATTCTGCCCGGCGCGAGATCGAGGTTTACATTCGTCAGAATGTTCGGCGCTTCCGGGCCGCCGTATTTGAAACAAACACCGCGCAATTCGATCCGGCCTTCCAGACTATGCACCGGCGCGAGCTGGGAGCGGTCGTGCCCTTGCTCCGGCTCCTGCTCGAAAATGTCGTTCAATCGATTGAGCAGCACGGAGGCCAGTTGCAGGCTGTCCCAAACGCCGAGCGTGCGCAGGATGCCGGAGTAGGCCATTGCCGTCAGCGAGCTAAACGCGACGAACCCGCCGACGCTCAAATGTCCGTGAATGACTTGCGTGGCGCCCACCCAGAGAAAGATCGCCGTGGAAAGCAAACCAATGCTCTGCAGCACGCTGTCGTAAGACATGACAATAAAGCCCGCTCTGAACATCTGCTTCGAGACCGACAGGAACTCGTTCAGCATCGCGTCGCGAAACGCGCTTTCGGCCGATGCAGCTTTGACCGCCTCGATCCCTTTAATGGCGTCGATTTGATGCGAACTGTATTTGCCCTGGCTTTCTTCCACGCCCGCAAACAACGGGCGTAGCACTTTGACGGAGAAAATCATCAGCCCCACGTACAGTGGCGTGGTTGCCAGAAACGCGAGCATCAGCAGCGGGCTGTAGAGGCCCATCAGGCAAAGCGCGCCGGACAGATAAATGAGAGCCAATAGTGCGCCGATCCCTTGTTGTACCGCGAACTGTCGGACCTGGCGTGCGCCGTCGAGTCGCCGCTGAATATCGCCTGTGCGCCGGCTTGTAAAATAAGTCATGGGCAGCGAAAGAAGTTTGCGGCTCAGAAAATCAAGCACCGCCGTATCCAGCCGCACCGCCGCAAAGGCGAGGAGGTACTCCTGCGCGAGCGTGCACAGTTGCACGAATACGATCGCGGCGAGCATTCCGAGCAGGATGATGTGGAGCAGTCCGATGTCGTTTTCCACGATTACTTTGTCGACGACTATTTGCGTGAAAACGGGGAAAAGAAGTTGCAAAAGGCTAACGGCCACGGCCAGTCCGAGCACTTGCAACAGGATTACCTTGAATCGCGCGAGGAACGGGAGGATCCACGCCAGCGCCGGCTTGCTCTCCGGCGCAGTTTCAAATGCAGTCGTGTAGTCAAATAACGCGGTGTATCCGGTCCACTTTGCTTCAAATTCGCGCCGAGGAACTTTGCGCAACCCAAGCGCCGGGTCCGCTACGCGCACGAATTCCGCATCGACATCGTAGAGGACGATCCAATGGTTACCTTCCCAGTGAACGATCGCCGGCAACGGCATTGTCGACAGATTGCGCAGTGACACCTTCAGCGCGCGAGCCGCCAGCCCCAGCTCCGATGCAGCCCGCACGAGCGCCTTCAAACTGGTGCCGTCGGTCGCCGTGTGGCAAAGCTGCCGAATGCGAGCCAGGCTCACTTTTCTTCCGAAATGACGGCAGATCATGCCCAGGCTCGCCGCGCCGCAATCCATTTCGTCGATTTGTTGAACGTGTTCGATCTTGCGGATGCGCTTCCCGCGTTTGCGGAAATAGCCCTGCTCGTCCGCGAACGGGTCTTCCCCGTCTTCGGCTTCACCCGGCGGCTGTTCGCCATCGAGCTCGGTTTTGTCAGCCCGTCGCGTCTCGGCCGGAAGCAATTCCTCCGTAAAATCGAGCGGAATTCGCGCTTCCGTTCTCGCCTGATAAATTGCCAGCCGCTCGCCAAGCAGTTTGTCGAATTCCGGGAAACGGCCTCGCAATTCCAGAACGGAATTCGGATCGAGCGCGAGCAGTTTGCAGTCCGTAAACGCTTCTACCGACGCTCCTCGCGGCGCGCCGATCAAGATCGATAATTCGCCAAAAAAATCGCCCTCGCGATAAAAAGCGAGGTTGGTTTCGTGCCCGCTCCCATTGGTAAACGCGCGCGCGCGCCCTTTCTCGATCACGTACATCGGGCCGGCAACATCGCCTTCCCGGATGATTAAATGGCCTTTGGAGACCCCGAGAGGCGTCAGCTTGTCGATCATACTGCGTAACGCCGGCCCTGGAAGCCGTCCGAAATTGCTGAATTGATACAGAAAGCTCTGGACGGCGCGGTTTCGCCCAATCATCTCGATGTAGTGCCGAAGATCGGGAACCTGTTGGACCAGCTGGAGAAAAGCCTCTCGGTCGATTCGCAAAACTTCCACTGCTGTGCTGCATCGTACCGTCGCTGAGCGCGTGCCGCCCTCCGCCAGCGCCGCTTCGCCGAAGCTGTCGCCAGGTTTTAGGATCCCGAGCGGAATTTCTTCTCCGTCGGATTTAATTTTAAGCGCGCGGGCGCGTCCGTGCGTCAGGATGTAAAACGAATCGGCCGGATCGTCCTGCCTGACAATGATGTCTCCGAAATCGTAGTGTTCTTCCTGCAAAAGCGGTTCCAGCGCGGCAAAATGCTCGTCGGAAAGAAATCGGAACGCTGAGGACCGCCTGATAATCTCGGTATCGCGCGCACTCATTCAGCGGAGTCTGCGGAAGGCAGACGCGGTTCGATGTATTTCCCCGTTAGCTCGGAAAAGTGTCGTTCAACCAGCCGTCGATCGATCCGTAGCTGCACCTCCGGATCGTCCGGTTGCGGTTCCACTTTCTTGACGATTCGATAAAGCTCAAAGCCGTCGCCTCGCGCGACCGGTTCCAGGATGTCGTCCACCGCGACGCTTAGAAATCTCTGCTGCAAATCGGGCGGCACATCCTGGCGCAGGAAAGAAACGTTGTTGTAAGGGTATCGACCCTCGGCGGCCACTTCCTCCATCGACATCCCGTCTTCGCGAATGCAAAACAAAGCTTCCTTGGCTGCATCGCGCGATTCTACCTGAATGACCTCCGCCTCGAATCGCGTAAGCGGCATTCGCATCGTGGCCAGCTCTTTTTGTCGTGCCTGCGGCTCGAGCAACGTTTCTCTCCGGCGCCGGTACGCAGCTTCCATGGCCAGCGTTTCTTCAAACCACTGCGCGTCACGCCCGAGCCGACTCAACCAATCGGAGAGCTCTGCCTCTGTGATCTTGGTTCGATCGAGAAATCGTTGCCGCTCGGCGGCGTTTGTCTCCGTATCGACACTTTCGTTCGCTTGTGCCGCCAGGGCCGCCAGATGCCACATCAACTCTGTCGTCAAAAGATCCAGCTGACCCGACAAAATTAATTCGGCGATGAAAAGTTCGCGCAGTTCAGGCGGCGCTGAAAGGAGATCGATCGCGCCCGGCTCGATGGCTTCGTTTACGGCGTTGATCCAATACTGCCGCGCGAGATGATCGCCGAGATGGTCAAGATTCAAGCCGCGAACCGCCAGCCATTGTTCGGTTTCCTCCGCCGTGATCAGGTCGCGCTGGTAACGGAAAGCTTCCGCGTCGCTGTCGATCGCATCTTGATCCAACTCCAATTCAAGCGCGTCTGCCCTCTCCTCCGCTTTGATCCGACGCAGAAATTCGCTCCAGGTCGGCCCGATCTCGCCGCGAAAGACTGCGGCGTGGATCGCGTCGCGCGCTTTGTCACTCCTGGGGCCGCATGCGCAGACGACCAGGTCGTCAAGCGAGAGTGATTGGAGATCGCTCACGAAAGCGACTTTCTAAATTTTTTTGCGCAAAAAGTCGAGCCAATCGTGGCGCCAATTTTAGGCCAGTTGTTACTGTCGCATAAACAACTCGACGTGTGACTGTTATGCAAAACCGGTTGACGAGAGGTCGCAGTAGACTGTTCACTTTGAGCCATGCCGCTGACCGCTTCCCTTCGCCACCTGCTCGCGCTCTCCATTGACTACGCCGGAATGTTTCCGCCGTGCAGTCTGGCCTTGACGCCGGCGCTGGAAAATCAGGCCATTTACGTGCGGTCAACCGATGCCTGGATGCTTTCCGGGTTCGTCCTGCCGGTGGCGCAGTTTCACGCCGCCGGCAACAGTCTTTCCCGCTTCGATTCGGAGCATCCTTTAAAGATCTCCGCGCTGGGGCCCAAGGCCAGTGACGCAACTGATTTTATCAACGCTTTGAAGAGCACAATCGAGACGATTCATTCCTTCGAGGCGCAACACGGCGATTCTGTTTCGGTCGTTCAACTTGAAATGCCTTTGCCAGCGGAATTTGACGACGTTCTGCTACTCACGGACGCGAGGACGATCGTCGGCGGCCTTACGGTTTTTTGGGAGGCCCCCGCAAATACGGCGGAACGCATCATCGCGTTGCTGGCCGAGCACCGATCCGGGAAGGCCCCCTTTGGTTATAAGCTGCGGACCGGCGGCGTGACCCCAGATGCATTCCCGGCGCCGGCGTCGGTTGCGCGAGCTCTGATGGCCTCTGCGAAACATGAGGTGCCGATCAAGTTCACCGCCGGTCTGCATCATCCGCTGCGACAATTTCGACATGAAGTGAACACGAAGATGTACGGATTTCTTAATGTACTCGGTGCGGCCGTGCTGGCAGCCGAGCATCGTTGGAACGAGCAACAGACCCTGGCGATGCTTGAAGACGAGAACGCCGCCTCGTTTGCCTTCGACGACAATTTCTTTGCCTGGCGTGAATGGAAGATCGAGAATCGGCAGATCGAAGCGCGCCGGAAATTCGTGAGTTCGTTCGGCAGTTGTAGTTTCGACGAACCGCGCGAAGATTTGCGCGCCTTGAATTTATTGTAGGCGGTCCGTGCCAGACGGCATAGTTGGCGTTTCGCAGAATGGAGCCGGCGGGCGCCGAGCGACATAGACGGGAAGCCTGGAAGGTGAAGCGAGCTGGCGTGAGCGAATCAAACGCCCTACAATTGCTCCCTGATGTCTCGCAAATCCTTCATCGAAGTTTCGCCCGAGTCCCACTTTCCGCTCGAAAATCTTCCATTCGGGATCTTTCGGCCGCGCACGGGCGCGCCCCGTGCCGGAGTCGCCATCGGCGAGTACGTTGTCGATCTCTCGCTCCTCGAGGGAAAAGGGCACTTTCGTTCACCCGAATTTCAAGATCGAAATGTCTTCGCGCAGGATTCGTTGAATGCGTTCCTGTCTCTCGGTCGCCCGGCCTGGCGCAAAGCACGAGAGATTCTTCAACATTTGCTCGACGCCGGCACGCCCACATTGCGTGATGACGCGCAGCTTCGGCAACAGATCTTGCTTCGACAACGCGATGTCACCATGCAGCTGCCGGTGCGCGTCGGTAATTACACCGACTTTTATTCGTCTTATCATCATGCGTTCAATGTCGGCACGATGTTTCGCGGGCCGGAAAACGCGCTCATGCCGAATTGGAAATGGCTGCCGGTCGCATATCACGGACGCGCCAGTTCCGTTGTGGTAAGCGGCGCGGCTGTTCGCCGGCCAAGTGGGCAAAGCAAGCCGCCCGACGCGGGCCAGCCGGTCTTTGGCCCAAGCAAAAGCCTCGATTACGAACTCGAGATGGCGTTCCTGGTGGGGCCTGGAAATTCGTTAGGCGAACCCGTCCCAATCGAGCGCGCGGCCGACCATATTTTCGGACTGGTTTTGATGAACGACTGGAGCGCGCGCGATATTCAGGCGTGGGAATACCAGCCGCTTGGCCCTTTTCTGGCCAAGAATTTTTGCACGAGCGTTTCGCCGTGGGTGGTCACGCTGGAAGCGCTCGAGCCGTTCCGCAAACCGCTCCCTCCGCAGGACCCTGCGCCGCCTGGCTACTTGCGCGCAGCGAAAGATTTTACGTTCGACATTCATCTCGAGGCGCTGCTGCAAACGGCAAAAATGCATGCCCCCCACGTCATTACTCGCACGAATTTCCAAAATCTTTACTGGAGCATTTCGCAGCAACTCGCCCATCATACGGTGGGCGGCTGCAATCTTGAACCGGGCGACCTGCTTGCCAGCGGAACAATCAGCGGTCCCACCGAGGACTCTCGCGGATGCATGCTGGAGCTGACCTGGCGCGGCGCAAACCCGTTAAAGTTGCCCGATGGAGAAGTGCGCAAATGGCTCGAGGACGGCGACACTCTGACAATTGCGGGGTGGTGTCAGGGCGATGGCTATCGTGTCGGATTCGGCGAAGTGAGCGGCCGAATTATCGGTAGCGACACGTGAGATCCTCATTGAACGAAACGCGGCTTCAGCGGTTTCGTCCTGTTTTCGTAAAGAATGCCGTGGCGATCGCGCTGGGGTTGTATCCGGACCTGTAAGCCTCCGCTTTAATCATCTTAGAGGCGCGTATGGTGAATGGGCTGGTGTAGCGCGTTGATGCGGTCGTCGGATTGGCCCCGTTTGTTGTGTAATAGATCGTTGCGCCTGACGTCGAGCACGACAGCGATATCTTCAGTTTTCCCTTAAACGTTCCCCCGTTGGGAGAAATGTTCGGCGTGGATACGGTAGGGATCGGGGTAGGAGTCGGTGTCGGAGTCGGAGTCGGCGTTGGCGTTGGCGTTGGCGTTGGCGTTGGTGTCGGAGTAGGAGTCGGCGTAGGCGTCGGTGTAGGCGTCGGCGTAGGCGTGGGTGTCGGTGTAGGCGTCGGTGTCGGAGTGGGTGTAGGAGTAGGAGTAGGAGTAGGCGTTGGAGTTGGCGTTGGAGTTGGAGTTGGGGTTCCAGAAGTAACACTGAGAATCGCGGGACCAGTTCGGGCTTGTCCATCGGGATTTGTTACCGTCACATTGGCTTGTCCAGAGGAAGCTCCGTTGGTGTTCAAGTCCAGAACGATATGAGTCGGGTCCGTGTAGGTGACGGAATTGACGACGATGCCGTTCGTTAATGTGGCGCCTATGCGATTCGGGAACCCTGAACCTGGGTCGAAGAAACCCGAGCCCGAAATTGAAGTTCCGGTAATCGTAACATTTACCGATGATTCTCCCGTCGCCACGCTCGAACTGGCCGAGGAAGGGGTCGCCGGTGGCGGAGCGATGAGCTGGGTGAATTGCACGCCGTAGGTATTCGTTCCGTTGCAAAACTCCTGGACCGTCCACATCGTCATGTCGTCGGTGGGGTCGACGCTGGTAAAGGAGTAGTCGCCCCAGCGCCGGCCGTAGCTACCTCCGGTGTCCCCTGAGGGGTTGTAAGCTGTGTTGCTCGACGTTAAAAATGTCGGAACGCTCAGCGCACCGGCCGGATCTGATGCCAGACGGCCGCTAAACGCGGCGTCTACATGATATGGCGTTCCGGCGGTGCTGAAGCCGACAACGGCATGCCCCTGACCCGAAACCACGACCGACGGAATCCAATATTGGCGCGCCGATGCGACACTTGCCGCAGAATCGAAAATCGTGCCCGATTCAACAACGACTGGATTGCCTCCGTTGTCCGAACTGCGAATCCCGTTTAGCTCGTACCAGCGAACAGCGTCCCGCCGCTGAGAGTCGCTGCTGGATGCGACACCGGCAGAATCGACGGCGATATTATGAGCCGTCCAGAGCTTGCCGTTGCGGATATGCGCGGCAAAGAGCCGGTCGTCGAGCGAATCGAGTTGTCCGTTGGTGCCCCGGGTGTTGCCGAGATGATCGACAGTAATTGGAAAAGCGGTTGCGACGACGGTAATCGGGATGTTGCCTGAGATGGTTGGTGCGCCGCCTGGGTTAAACACACGCCGCAGGACCAGGCGGCCGCGGAAACTGTCGCTCGGGCCGATAAAATATCCTTCAGTCGCGGTTGGATCGTAATTGTCCACTCCCCGCGGGCTGTCCGGTCCATCACCTTCGGTGATCAGCCTGCGAAACGCCGTCGCGACCACCGGGCCGCCGTTCAGGATAGAGCTTTTTCGAATGACGAAAACAGACGTATTTGAAAACGCTCCGGACGAGGCAATAAACATGTTGCCGCCGACATAAAGCGCGTTGTTATCGACCCCGAGCGAGTCGTAATCGAGAAACTCGCCGGTGTTTGCGCCGCCAACCGTGTTTTGCTGGACGTAATAAAAGGACCACACCGTATGGCTGGTGATGACGCCCACGCTGGCGGCATCCGATACCGCGATGAGAATACGGTTCGGATGGTCCCCAATGCTCGAACTCGAGCTGCTGGGAACGTCGATGATCGTCAGTATCCAGCGGTTCGACAGACGATCGTAACGAATCTGCGGATCGCTTGCAAAATTAACGCCCCGCCTGCTGACCGGCGTCATTACGGAAGAGAAAAAGAAATCTGGATTTGCCGAGAGCACCCCGTCGGGAAAACCGCTTGCCTTGCTAAAACTTACCAGGTCTCCGTTAACAAAGACGACAAACTGCGTGGGGCCGACCGCACCCATCGAATCCGGTGGAAACGCCCCCGTTTGATTTGGCCCGGTGATGCCATCGTGGTTTATTCCGATGGTTTGTGGAGCGCTGCCGTTAATCGACGTGTCGGCGTTCACGCTCATGGTGGTCGACGACGCGGAAGAGGAAGCCTTGATTGGCGACTTGGGCCAGCGGGAGAGTGGCAATGCATCCGGATCTTGGGGGCGGTTTTCCCGGCCTGGAATCTCCAATTCTCGTTTCAAGTAAACGTAGTCCCTGTGGTGACCTACTGCCGCCGCCTGGGTCATGATTTCGGCGGTCGATCTTTGGGTCGCGTGTTCTCCGACAGACATCTGGCCCTGGATCCGCGCCGAGGCGCCGGTCGTCACCGAGCTTACCGTTTGACCGGAAACGGAAGCGGCCGCTGCTACGATGAATCCGGCAAGCACCGAGACGACCGATCTGGGACTCACCCGGACCTCTCTTTTAGTGAACGCCAGGCGTTTTTGAGTTCTCATTTTCCTGGGCATGCGCTCTTTGGGTTTACTTCGAGGCCAGGTAACCTGTTAAATATGCAGCAGATTTCAAGCGAGACGCGTGTTTGCGGGCAAATACAGCGGAGAATATTGCCATGGGGGCCGGGTTCAGCTTGATAGTCGAAAATTGATTGTCAATTTCGAAAATCCATCGCGATATTCGCACCGAATCATTGGCAATCAAACCTCATTTTATTTCGGGGGAGACCCTTGCAGGACTGGCGAACAGTTGAGTATTCGGAATTGGTCATTTAAGACCTGCCATGCTATTCCAAAAGTGCGCGGGCCTGTAGCTCAGCGGTTAGAGCAGGGGACTCATAATCCCTTGGTCCCAGGTTCGAATCCTGGCGGGCCCAGCCTTCGCTTTGAAGCGCAGCAAAAGCGAAGGCTGCCACGCCGTAACAAAGTAAAGGCGGGCGTGTTTTAAACTTCAACTTCGGCGCTTCAAAGGCTACGGCTTGGCAGGCCAGCCAATGACGAAGAAGTTCTTCTATGTCTACCTTCTGGTTAGTGAAATAGACTCCAAAGTCCACTACACCGGTATTACAGAGGATCTCAAGGAGCGCTTGGCCATGCACAATCGAGGCAAATGCGCTAACACCGCGGCGCGTCGACCGTGGCGATTGGAAACTGCAATTGCATTTATTTCGGAGGCTAAGGCGCGTGCGTTTGAACAATATTTGAAAAGTGGATCGGGACGGGAGTTTGCCCGGCGTCACTTTTGGTCGCTTTGAAGCGCAGCAAAATGCCAAGGCTGCCACGCCGTAATGGCGTGGAGGCACCAAGTTTTGGATTGCGAATTGCTGACCGTGGATTTGGGATAGCGCGATGTTTCGACGCATTGGCGCATGGACGTTGCGGATTTTTGAAATCCTACTCCTTAGCGCGCTCATCCTCGGGACGCGCTGCGCGAATTATCCCGACGTGGTGACGGCTGGAAATGTCTACTTCACCGATGCCGACTGCTATGCCCGGATGACCAGGGTCCGGATGTGCGCAGAACACGCGGGATTGATCGTGCGCCATCATACTTTCGAAAATTTTCCGCAGGGCACGACTCCGCACACGACTGCGCCACTCGACTATCTGATTCTCGGATTGTCGATTCTTCTGAGACCGCTTACGGCTCACGCGCTCGATCTGGCGGGCGCATTGATTTCACCACTGCTCGCGCTCCTGGGAGGCTGGTTCCTTTGGTGGTGGTCGCTGCGAATGAAGTTTCGTTATCGATGGGCGATGCTCCTCATTTATGCGATCAGCCCAATTCTCGTTCACGGCGCCGAATTGGGCCGACCGGATCATCAATCCTTGTTGATGTTGCTGGTCACTATTGCGATTTGCGCGGAGTGGAGCCTGCGAACGGAACCGACCAGGTCCTGGAGTGCCGCAAGCGGAATCGCGTGGGGTCTCGCGATCTGGGTTTCTGCTTACGAACCACTCGTGCTACTCCTGGTCCTGCTCGCTTGCCTTGCGGTCGCCGGGCGAAGGCGGCCCGGCCCGGAAAGCCCGGCGCAAAGTGTCCCAGCCACAGCCATTTTTGGGAAGCAGCGGCGACCTGGCTGGATTCTATTTGCAGCGGCGATCGCGCTTGCGTTTTTGATCGAGCGACGCGTTCCATCGCTCCCCTTGTTTCATTCCTCCTGGGCTTTTCGAAACTGGCTGGGCACGATCGGCGAATTGACCTCTGTGTCTCCGCTGGATCCGGTCTGGTTTCGTTGGGCCGGGTACCTGATCGTCCTCGCACCAATTTTGGCCGTCCTGGGATGGCGCGAGAAGAAGAAAACCGGCCTGGACGAGCCTGACAGAATCGCGCCGCTGTTCCTCCTGGTCCTGCTTGCTGCGACTTATCTATTGACGATCTGGCAGGCGCGGTGGGCTTATTTTTTCCTGTCCATTTTTGCAATTGCGCTTCCCGGTTTGTTGCAGCCGCTCAAAGCAAGGACCGCGGTGTGGGTCGCCTTGGCAATTTCGGTTTTACCAGTCTTGCGCGCCTGGGATGGCCGCCTTTGGCCTAACGAATACATGCTGGCTCTCCGCATTGAACGTCGAAACGAATCGGTGCAATTACGCGAGCTGGCTACGATGATGCGGTCGGACCAGGTGCACCCTTTCCTTGCACCATGGTGGCTTTCGCCCTCTGTCGCATACTGGTCCGGGCAACCGGGAGTTGCCGGAAGTTCGCACCAAAGCATGCCAGGCATTGTCGATAGCGCGCGCTTCTTTCTTGCTCAGGATTGGCACAAGGCCCGGGAGATTCTGGCAAGGCGCCAGGCGGGGTGGGTGATTAGTTATGACAGCGACCGGGTGGCCCGAAATTCTGCCGCGATTCTGGGGGAGCCGATCCCCGAACATCCAATGTGCTGGTTCCTCGACCGCAGGCCGTCGCAGGCACCCCGTTATCTGGTTCTTTCGGCCCAAAATGACACAGGCAAACTCTTCCGGGTCCGGGAATAGTCGCTAAAAAAGCGGCAGTTTTCCACGGGAATCCGTTGACATAACCGCCGACTGTTACAATAATAGCACGTGTTGAAAAAATTCATACCTCAGAAACCCATGTCATCGATCGGAGAAGGATCGTTGACTTCGGCGACTGAGGAGACGAACCGCGCCACTTACGGCGAATCAACAAGAACAACAACTACCGATTACCACAAGTTTATGGCTGAACATTCTGGCAAAGACGTGCTCTCGAGCGACGTCGAAATTAAAGGATCGATCAAGTTCCAAAAGGAGCTGTTGATCGACGGAAAGGTCGAGGGAGAAATTAACTCCGAGGGAGTGTTGACGATTGGCGAAAACGCCGACATTCGGGGCGAAATCAAAACCAAATCGATCACGGTGTTCGGCAAAGTTCAGGGCAACATTACGGTCAGCGAGCGTTGCGAGCTGAAGTCCAAGTGCACGCTGCAAGGCGATCTGAAAGCATCGCGCCTCATTATTGAAGAGGGTGCCACCTTTATCGGAAAATCGGAAGTCTCCAGCGGGACCGCCGCGACGAAGCCTGCTTCTCGACCGGAAATTGTCCGCCACGAAGAGGCGGCCAAGCCCGCCTTTGCGGCTCGCGCCTAGTCTTCCAGAGCCTCTGCCCCCGCCGACCGAGTGACCAAGTCATCGCCTGCTAAGGCCAGTGTGGAGTGTCCGCATTGTGGCTTTAAGCAGATGGAGTACGCGGCGGCGAAGAGCACGATCTGCCGCCAGTGCGGTCGTAACTTCTGCCCTTCGGCGCCAAAGCCGGGGCTTAAGCTTCGCAGCAAGCAGGAGGCGCCCGCGTCAGATCCGTCGTCGCCGCTCAGGAAATTTGAAGGCATCTGGAACCGCCAACGCAGCCGCGTTGTCGCCTGTTTTGAATGTAAGCGGAAACACGAGGTAAGCGACGCCGCAAACTCGACAAATTGTCCGGGATGCAGCGCGCATATCGATCTGCGCGATTACAAAATCGCGACCAGCTTTAGCCGCTCGATTCGGACGCGAGGCGACCTTCATCTTACCAACAAGGGCGATCTTAGCAGCACGAGCGTCATTTGCCGGACCGCGCTGGTCGAAGGAAAATTGCGCGGCAACCTTCAGTGTGAGGACTTGGTCACTATCAATTTCTCAGGAAAGATTCCCGGTCGCGTGACCGCGGAGCACGTCATTGTCGAGCGAAAATCCGATGTGCAATGCTTTCGACGTATGACAGTCGGCAGCATCGACATCAAAGGTCGCATGGCAGGCGAGATCGCAGCGAGCGGCGCGGTGACCATTCACAAAACCGGAATGTTGGAAGGCGACGTTGTGGCGAAATCGATTGTCATAGAAAAGGGCGGAATTTTCTCGGGTCAGCTCGCCATCGGTCGTGCTGATCTTACCCAGGGCGAACTTTTGCCGGCGCAATCACCGGCGGCTGCCCAGGAAAATAAATCTGCAATCCCGCTCAATTCGGCGCAACCCTTGCCGGCCACGTAGCCCGGCTTAATGCGAAAACTCCTTCCGCGCAGTCCGTACGAAAAGCTCGGCGGGTACGTGCACCTGCCGCGGCTGATCGATAAGGCCAAGCTTCACCGAAACGGGTTGCTCGACGGATACAACTACAAGACGGTCGGCTTCGACAAGCATCTCCTCGCGTTCCTAAAGATTAATGGCGATGCGTTTGAGGAAGCGGTCCATCGGCTGGAAACTGACGATGCCATCTGGAAGTGGGTCCAGGAAAATGGCGTCCGACATTCCGCCGAGGCGGTCGCGCATTGGAACGAAGCCATGATTTTGCGGCGCCCGGATACGGCGGAAAAAAAAGCGCGCTTCACGCACTTTCTCAAAGAGTCGGGTGGCGCGGGGCGAAAAGATATCAAGACCTATTTCGATTTGATCGAATTCGACGAAGGCCGATTAAAATGACGAAGCGCGAATGAACGAATGACGAAGGAAATTCGAATGATTAAACTACGGGAAGAGAGAACCCATTCGTCATTAGGATTTCGGCATTTTCCCCAGCGCAGGATCGGCAATTACGTCTTACTCGCGCCGAAAATCTTGTTCGCCTTTTCGAGTGTTTCCTTGCTCCCGATGTCGAGCCATTCGCCCTTGATCTGAAACGTGCTGACAGGCACGCGGCGATAAAGCCACTGCAGAAAGCGTCCAGGCTGGTCTGGATTGTTGCCGGCAGACAGGTACGTCGTAAAGAGCGGCAGCATGTCGCGCGAGTAGTAGTAAAGAGCAAGCGCGGCAAGGGTGCTTTGCGGCTTCTCCGGCTTTTCTTCGAACTGCGTGATTATTCCCTCGCGGTCGATCACCACACATCCGTATTTTTTCATCGTCTCGAGGTTGCCAACATCATGAATCGCCACGGTGGCTTGTGCATTCCTGGCATGCTCGACAAAGTGAGCCAGTGGTTCGTTAAAAAGGTTGTCACCCGCCACGATCAGCAGATCGCTCTTCTCCAGATGTTCGCGATTTAGAACCAGTTGAATATCGCCAATCGCACCCAGTTTATCCTCGTCGCTCGTTGAGCCGTCGTTAATGATTTTGACAGGCTGGCTGGAACCAGTGTGCGCCCCGCGATGATTTTGAAGGTGCCGCTTCTGATAATCGTCGGCCCAAACTTGAAAATCGCCCGCGAATTTGCTGTTGGTCACCACATAAATGGTTTCGAGGTCGGAAATCGATTCGAGACTGTCAACCAGCCATTCGATGATGGGCTTGCCAGCGACTTCCAACAGTGGCTTCGCCTTGTTAAGCGTAAGCGGGTACAGGCGTGTCGCGTAACCGGCGGCCAGAATCAGCGCGTTCATAAAACCGGCACGATAGGCGTATGGAGCGGACGCGCCAGTTGAAGTTGCCGGGTTCTATTGCGCTCCCTGCCCTAACGCCGCGGCGTGCAGATGTTTCTGCAGGGCCACGATCCTGTTTGGGTCTGTGATCTTGTTCCGCGTGGCCCCGTCTATCACATAGAAAGTATCCGTAGCCGCGCCATTCTGCGTGCTGACACGCGAAAGCACGATGTAAACGCCATTTGCGCCAAGACTCGAGAGCAAGTCGTAAAGCAACCCAAGGCGATCGGGAGTTTGAATTTGGACCAGCGTGTAAGCCGGATGCGCTCTGTTGTCCACCGCGATAGTCGTTGGAAATTCCAGCCCCTGCAATGGCTGGCTGCGGATCTCTCGTCGCGCCGCCTCAATCAACGGATAAAAATCAAAATTCGATTCTTCCAGTGCCCGGCGCAGAGTATTTTCAACCAGCTCAAAATCTCGCTCGCTGGTCACGGCATGCCCCTTTGTGTCGCAGACCCGGAAGAGATCGAGCACGGAATGATCGCCGCGCGTGAAAATGTCGGCGCTAAGGATGTTGAGCGGAACGACCGAAAACGATCCGGCAATTTTTGCAAGCAACTGCTGCCGGTCCCATGTGCAGAAGGAAGCAATGGTGTGGCCCTGCTCCGGAAACGGTTCCCATTTGGTGACCGGAAGCAGCGGATGTTCGCTCTCGGTCGCATTCTCAATAAACAAACGAAACAGCTTTACATGTTTAACGACATCCGGGACGCGCGATGCGTGGAAATAATTGTCTGGCATGAAATCAAAGTGCGCTTCGATTTCACCCGCGTAGTCCGCCGGAAGTTGCGCTGCCACTGCGGCCCGCAAGGTATCGCGCTCAATCTTAATTTGCTCGTAATAGGCTTTTCGATCCCCCAGATAGCGGGAAGTGGCGTAGAAAAGCTGCCAGACCAGCGATTCTTTCCAGTCGGACCAGCTCTGGCCGCTCGTCCCCTGGCCATCCGCCAACGTGAGAAGAAGTAGAAAGTTTAGATTTTTCTGGTTTTTGATGATGCTTGCGAATTCTCCCACTGTCGCCGGATCGTCGATATTACGCTGCTGGGCCATGCTCGAGAGCGTGACGTGGTGATCGACCAGCAGAACGAGCGACTTGCTTTGTTCGGACGAGAGTTGAAGCCGGCTGGCCACGCGTTGTGCGAAGAGAGCGCTCGCTTCCGAATGCGGCCGGGCGCCGACCGCTCGGCCCGTATCGTGAAGTAACAGCGCAAGATATAGCACAAGCGGATCCTCTACTTCTTCGAAAAGACGACGGTACCCGCTTAACTTGGCATCGTCGGTGCGAGCAAGGGCATCAAGTTTGTCGATACACAGCAGCGTATGCTCGTCGGCAGTATAGCGATGGAAGAATTCGTGCTGAACAAGGCATGTTAGCTGGCCAAATTCCGGGATGTAACGGCCTAAAAAATCAACGCGGTGCATCATGCGAAGAACCCGGCCGACATCTCCTTTTCGCAACAGGATCGCCTTGAAGATTTCGCGCGGCTCCTTCGCGTACCGGTAGAAACGAGTGATCTGACCCAGATGCCGGCTCATCAAATCCATCAGTTCCGCGCTCAGATCTACCTCGCGTTCCTGTGCGATCTGAAACGCATGCATCATTTGCAACGGGCTCTCCTTAAAAAGGTCTCGCCGATCGGTATGGAGTTGGCGGTCACGAATAAAAAAGGGTCCCACCCGTGTCCGGGCGGCGCTGCGTCGCAACGGCAGGAAACTAAAGAGCGAACGGGTGCGGCCGGTCGTGTACCCGCGGGCGAATTGGTCGGTGATTCGCTCGGTCACGCGGAAGATGTTTCGTGTGTGTTCGTAATAATCGCGCATCAGAGCTTCGCTTCGCAGCTGCCCGCCTTTTTTCGGGTAATTGAGACGCTGGGCAATCTGTTCCTGCATGTTCAGGTGTAAGACATCGGTTGCCCGGCCGGTCGCGTAATGGAGGTCAGTGCGGACGCGCAACAGAAAGTCGTACGCCCGCTCGATCCGCCGTTGATCCGATTCGCTTAACCAATCCTTGCCCACCAGGTGAGTGGTGGTGAGCGCGCCCTCTTTGAAATAAGACATCCAAAGCAGGTTCTGGTAGTCGCGTAAACCTCCGCATCCGTTCTTCAGATGCGGCTCCTGCATATAAACGCTGTCGCCGAATTTGCTGTGACGCGCCGCCTGGTCTCGCATCCGCATCTCCACGTATTCGCGTTCGAAGCCCTCGACACATTTGAGCCGAAATTGCTTGCGAAAATCGTCCGCCATCCCAGGCTCGCCCGCGATATGGCGCGACTCCAGCATCGCGGTTTTCGTTTGCATGTCGCGATTTGCCTGCGCGATGGCTTCCTTAATGGATCGTGTGGAGTGGCCTACCTTGAATCCGATGTCCCAAAGCAGATAGAGAATTTGTTCCGCCATTTCCTCGATGTAAGGCGAGATTTTCCCGCCGTTGCCGCCGTGCAGTAACATGAAATCCACATCGCTGAATGGATTGAGCTCGCCGCGGCCATAACCACCAAGCGCGATGAGCGTCAGCGGGGTTTCCGTTAGTCCCAGCGCTTGGCCCGTGGCGGCCGCCGCCGCGGCGAAAATATGACGCAGAAGAACATCAACCAGGTCCACCCGGCGCGCGCAAATTTCGCGGCCTCCTCCACCGGCCCGATGTTTCAAAAGCAAACGGTGCTCTTCGATCTTGAGGAATTTTTTGTAAATCGGCAGGACCTCGGTAGGTCGCTGCGCACCCGAGATCGAGAGTTGTTCTTCTGCGTGCGCCAGAACCTGTTCCAGATGTCGAGACTTCGGCATTACGGATTACGGATTACGGATTGCACTGCCACCCAATCTAAAAGCGAAAACCCAAAATCCAAAATGGTACTCGGACCTCCGAATAACTTCTGTGCCCTCGGTGTCGCTCGGGAACGTTAGGGGAACGCACGCGCCTCGCGTGCGATGCCAGTCCGGATCGGACTTGCGACGCCATCGCCGCAATGCGAGGGGGTAGAGATCGATCGCGTAACGCTTCAACTTGTTATAAAGCGTTCGGCCGTCTCCGTGACGTAAACCATGCCTGCTCAAAAGCGCCTCGAGCGTCAGCAGAATGGGGCACTCATCGTCGATGATCAGGATCCGGTGATTCTCTTTCCTCATGAGGAATGGCGTTCGTTAGACAACGGCAATGTCACCGTCGTAAGCAGCGCCGATGCCGCCGCGTCGTACTCAGCGTCCAATTTGCCTCCGTGCGCTTCGATGATCGCGCGTGCGCGGCTCAACCCGAGACCATAATGACCCTGGCTCACTTTGCGCAGCGGCTCGCGCCCCCAATTTTCCGTGCTCAAATCGAATCGCCTCTTTGGCTCGCGCAACGTGAATACAAGGCGGTCCTTGTCGATATGAGCTTTCACGGCTGGCGCCCCTTCACCCGGCTCGTGCTGAAACGCGTTTGCGAAAAGCTCCACGAACGCTTGCAGCAACAGTTGCGGATCGATGTTCAAATCGGCGTCGCCGACTTGCATGTCCCAGGTGGTCGTCGCAGCCTCGCCGGCAAAATCATTTGTTACTCTATGTTTCAAATCGCCCAGGAAATCAGCCAAGTCATAGGAGATGAAAACAGGATTGACCTCGGCCAGCGCGCTGCTGAGACGTTGCAGGTTTGTGCCCACTTGAGCGACCATCTCACGCAGTCGCTGGATTTCGCTTTTGAGCTCGGCATTCTCCGTGAGCTCACTGAGATAGGCGGATTGCAGTTCGACCGCGTTCAGATTGTTTCGAAGATCGTGATTCAACTGCCGAACAAACCGAACCATGTCGCTCCAGGCAATATCTCGATTTTGCGAAGGCAATGTTGCCATATTCAGGGGTAATTTCTATTGGTCTGCCAGCGAAAATCGATCTTCCACCGGCTGGTCGCCTGTAGACACCTCGACCCGCGGATCGTTGGCGGCCAGGTGGCGCAGCGTGTGAAACACATCTTCGGGATCGGCATCGATGGCGCGGGCGATTTCCTCCGCGGTCTGGCCGGCGCCGGACGAAAGTTTCTCGCGCACTCGTGCCTGGAGCTGCAACAGCTTTGTCGCCGCCTTTTTCCCGGCTTCCACTCCCGGTTGATGATACGCGTTGATATTCACCAGCGATCCATAAAAGCCGACTGCCCGTTCGTACAGCGCGATTAACGCGCCGATGTTAAACGCATCGACCTCCGGAATGCCCACCGTGATCGATTCGCGTCCCTTTTCGTAAAGCGCCGCGCGCGTGCCACGTAAAAATCCGTGCAAATAATCGCCGCTGGTGACTCCTTTTTCCACTTCGAACCGGCCCGCGCTGCGGTCTTTGTTTACTTCGATGAAGGTCACAAAAAAATTGAGAACGCCATCGCGCAATTGTTGCACATAGGCGTGCTGGTCCGTTGAGCCTTTGTTGCCGTAAACAGCGATCCCCTGGTGCACAACCTTTCCGTCGAGATCCTTTTCCTTGCCTAACGACTCCATAACGAGCTGCTGCAGGTATCTGCTGAACAACAGGAGCCGATCTTTATAAGGCAGGATCACCATGTCTTTTTCACCCTTGCCGTTCCCGGCGTAAAACCACATCAACGCCAGCAGCATCGCTGCATTCTCCATCACATCGGTCGCGCGAGTGTGTTCATCCATCGCGGCCGCGCCGGCAAGAAAATTGTCGATCTCGAAACCTTGCAAGGCCATGGACACCAATCCAACGGGGCTCATCACCGACGTTCTGCCGCCTACCCAGTCGTGCATGGGAAAATGAGCCAGCCATCCATTTTTCTCCGCGTATTTGTCCAGGTCGCTTCCAACTCCCGTTACCGCAACGGCCTGTTTGGTAAAATCAATTCCCCTTTGTTTGAATCGCGCCGCCGCTTCCAGCATTCCATTGTGCGTCTCTTTGGTGCCCCCCGACTTCGAGATCACAACGACAAGTGTCTGGGCGAGCCCGTTCCCGATCTTGTCGAAGACGCGATCGAATCCGTTGGGATCGGTATTGTCGAAGAAGTAAATATCCATCGGGTCGCCTGACGCTCCGAGCGCTTCGGAGACGAATTGCGGTCCCAGCGCCGAACCGCCAATTCCGATCGACAAAATGTGAGTAAATTTATTCCCGTCGGCTGCCGCGATCTTTCCTGCGTGCACGTCGGCCGCGAATTTCTTTATGCGCGCGTTGGTTTCTTCGATCTCGGCGCGCAATTGCGCATTCGGCGCAAGTGCCGGGTTGCGCAGCCAGTAATGACCAACCATTCGCTGTTCGTCCGGGTTGGCGATTGCGCCGGCCTCCAGTTCCCGCATCGCCGCGAATGCCTTCTCGATCTTTGGCCGCATTGTTTCGAAGAAATCGTCCGGAAATTTCATCCGGCTGATATCGATCGAAAAATCGAGGTCCTCGTAATGCAAAAAATACCGCTGGAACCGGGACCAAAGCGAAGAAAACGCCATGAGGCGAATTGTAGGCCGTCTGTGTCAGACGGCAATAACTCGCTGCTGCCCTGTTGCTGGAGGGACGACCGCTGTGTCGTCCCATTAATTTCGGGGACGGGACAGCGCCCGTCCTTCCGTTACCATTGCAAAATATTTAACTCGCCTTGATAAGGCCAGTCTCCGGAACGGTCGGTCAGCCCGGCACGAACGGGGTTTTGTTCGACATATTCCCATTTGTCCCGGTAATTTTCGTCTCGCCGCAATTGCGTGTCCCAAAAATGTCGCTGCCAGATCGGCGCGTCCTCGCGCTGCGCCCAATGCCGCGCCGCGTGCGATTTCCAAAGAGCTACCCATTGCATTAAGGGTTTGGGAACCAAGTCAGCCGGCGCGCAAAAGAGATGGATGTGATCGGGCATAATCATATACCTTCCGACAAGCCAGGACCGCGCATCAACCCATCCTCCTCGCAAGAGTTCGTGGGCCGCGCGGTTTGCAAAAATCGGCTTACGATGTTTTGCGCAAACCGTTAGAAAAACGATGATCGGCGTGTTATGACGCTGCCGGACCGGCGAATGCGCCGGATGTCTGCGGCCAGCGTTTTCTTCCATTCTCGTTACGACCGCTATGTCGTCCCATTAATTTCAGGGACGGGACAGCGCCCGTCCCTCCTGAGCTACATATGCTCGATGACATTCGTTCCAAATTCGCTACACTTGATCTCGGTCGCGCCTTCCATCAGTCGCGCGAAATCGTAGGTGACGCGCTTGCTCGCGATCGCGCCGTCCAGTCCTTTTAGAATGAGATCCGCCGCTTCGGTCCAGCCCATGTAACGGAACATCATTTCCCCCGACAAAATCACGGAGCCGGGATTCACCTTGTCCTTGTTCGCATACTTCGGCGCGGTGCCGTGCGTTGCCTCGAAAATCGCGTGCCCGGTGATGTAATTAATGTTGCCGCCGGGCGCGATGCCGATGCCGCCCACCTGCGCAGCCAGCGCGTCGCTCAGGTAATCGCCATTGAGATTCAGCGTCGCGATCACGTCGAAATCCTCGGGCCGGGTCAGCACTTGTTGCAGCGTGATGTCGGCAATCGCGTCCTTGATCACAATACCGGCGCCCGGTTTGCCTTTCGGAATCTGGCACCACGGTCCGCCGTCGATTTCTTCCGCCCCGAAATAATTTTTCGCGGTTTCGTAGCCCCAATCGCGAAAGGCGCCTTCGGTGAACTTCATGATGTTGCCCTTGTGCACAATTGTGACGCTTTTGCGCTTGTTCTGAATCGCGTACGAAATAGCGCTGTGAATCAAACGAATGCTCCCGGAGCGGCTGACCGGCTTCAACCCGAGCCCGACCATCACGTCGCTTTTTTCCGGTGCGCCGACTTTCTTCCAAAACTCGGCCGCTTTCTCGCGTGTGCCGAACCGAATTTTGCTGAACTGTTTTGGAAATTCTTTGGCCAGGAAGTCCAGGATCTTTTGCGATTCCGGCGTGCCTGCTGCCCACTCGATCCCGGCATAGATGTCCTCGGTGTTCTCGCGGAAGATCACCATTTCGATCTTCTCCGGGTGCTTTACAGGCGAGGGGACGCCCTTGAAGTAATGAATCGGGCGCAGGCAGACGAAAAGATCGAGAAGCTGCCGGAGCGCCACGTTGAGCGAGCTAATGCCTCCGCCCACCGGCGTGGTCAGCGGACCTTTGATTCCTACCAGATATTCGCGGAACGCCTGGACCGTGTCGTCGGGCAACCAGCTGTCGAATTTGTCCTTGGCCGACTGGCCCGCGAACACTTCGAACCACGAAATTTTCTTTTTACCGCCGTACGCCTTTTCCACCGCGGCATCGAAAACGCGCACGCCGGCCGCCCAAATGTCCGGCCCCGTCCCGTCGCCCCGAATAAACGGAATCACCGGCCGATCCGGCACTTTCAATGTTTGATCGCGTGTAATTTTCTCGCCTGCTGGCGGTGTAACATCTTTGTACGGCATAGGGGATCACTGTAGCGGCAGGCGTGTCGCCTGCAATCCTCTGTAGCGGCGGTCTACCTGTCGCGCCGTAGCCTTGGCGAAGGCGGATGACCGTCGCATTTAACCGCGGATGACGCTGGATGTTCTCTGACCAAAGGGCAACGAGACGACAGGGCAACGAGACAACCGACCACAGCGCCGGTTTGGGAATTGTAGGGCAACCGCATCGGTTGCCATGTTTTGGTTTGGCAAGCGGAGCGCGTGCCCTACAACGGCAGGCGTCGCCTGCAATCTCCTGTAGCGGCGGTCTCGCCATAGAGGGCGAAGGGCGAAGGGCGAAGGGGTAAGGGCTAAGCGGCAAGGGGTTCGCCGGCAAGGGCCAAGGGGCAAGCGCATAGGGCGACAAGACCACAGGACGATAGGAGCATCGGAGCTTTCACAAAAGGTAACGAAGGCAACGAAGTAGCCCCAGAATCCAGGACCTCTTCTTCTTCCAATCCGCAATCCGCACTCGGCAATCGATTCCCCCTTAGCCCTTCCCTCTTACCGCTTTGCTCAATACGTGACCCAGCCGCCGCGCTTCCGGTTGCGTCGTTTGCGCAAGTAGATCCGCAAACGAAATACAACGATGAGCAAAAAAGCAACGACGCCAACGACTGCCAGCACCTGAAGAAGCGGGTCGAGTCCTGTGAACGCGTCAAATAAACCAAACATGGCGGTCCTTACAATCTACAGCAGATGAGCGTTGTGTGAAAGTCCTACGAGCGAGCAACCCGTAGCAAAATGAATTGTAGGGCAAGCGCATCGCTTGCCGCTCTTTTGCTTAGTGATGGCAGGCGGCCGCCTACGCCAAGGCTACGGCGCGCCGTGGAGCGCCCGCCGTACAAAACGCTCCTGCGACGTTTGAGCCTTCGCCGCCTGATAAACCAAGAACTCCGACATTCGTCGCGAGCGGAGCTGATAACCAATAACTGCCAGCGCCAGCGCCGCAGCCAGCCACGTCGAAGGCTCGGGGACCGCTTCGACACTTCCGTTGAGTTGAACGTTTACAACGTTGCTGGCCGTATCAAAGCCGCCGGTCCCCGAGGTCCCGGTTGCGCCGTAACGCGTAGAAGACGGAACGTCGTGGCCGCCGTGATGTCAGATAGTCCCGAGATCGTAATGGTGTTCCCCGTTGTCAAGCTTGCGGACAGACCGGTGACCGATCCCAAATCGCTTCCAAAGGAATCAGCGGAGGATCGAAGGGTTAGCGATGAGGGTCCTGTGCTCGAGTGATCCCAAGAGAAGACAAACGATGATGGCGTAAACGCGAATCCCGAGTCCGGAGTAACGATGAACTGAATATAATCGTTTCCCGAGATCGAATTCGGATAGGCAGTCGGGTTCGAATCGCCTGTATCGAACCAGTTCGAGCCGCCGAATCGATTCGTATTAGCTGCGGCTGTTACGCCGGCTCCGAGGGTAAGATTAGTAGCGTCAATTCCTGCAGCGTTGAAGACGCTCGGGCTCGTTGTTTCGGTGCCAGCGTTGCCAAAAGTGTCCCATTGGAGCAGCTGCCCACGGACGACGGAAGTAGCCAATCCAATAAACTGTTAAACTAGCGTTAACGAGTTTTCTATTCAAAGTGAGAGTATCTGCCAGTATGCACGGGCGAATCGCCGCCGTTGCATAAATCCAACTGCGCCCAGTGCGAGTAGACCGGCAACCCAAGTGCTCGGTTCTGGCACGGCTTGGACAAAGGTGGGCACGATTTCGCCATAATTGATCGTTGCGAAAGACGCGCCGCCACCGCCAAGGAGCGTCATACCACTATCGGAATAGAAGTTGATCTCGCCGAGCTGGTCGCGCTAAGGCCGGACATATCGATCCGAAAAGCTGATCGGTGCCACCGCCCGTCTGCCGGTGTGCCGGTCCAGTTCCAGAGTATCAACGTGCCGGTCCATGATTGCGTGTGGCTGTCAGCGAAATTGATGTGCTCTCGACCATTAGCAAGGTCGATGACGGAACTGCTCGTCAAACTCAGCGGTCCCATGCCTTGACCGAGCCTTTCTCGGAAAGACCGGCTGGTGTTGAATGTCCCGCCCGCCATGATCATGGTCGCGTTGTCATTGATATGGTTGGTCGTCGGCGCCATCGGCCAACTTCAGCGTGTACTGTTAATTGTAATGCTAGACGTTCCGCCCAAAGCGTTCGCCGCGCCCGCGACCAGGGTACCGCCGCTCACCGTTGTCGAGCCAGTGTATGTGTCCGCGCCACTAAAACAGCAGTGCCGGCTCCGGTTTTTGTGATCGAGCGAGCCCCGCCCGTTTCGCTAATCGCAACACCAATGCTAAGAGTGGCGCCTGGGTTCTCCACATCGACGTTTCCGCTCGTGCCGAAGAAAGTAGCTCAACTGTCCAGCGCCAGCGCCCGCATTAGGATTAAGGGTGAGCGTGTTGGTCGTCGCGCTCGTTCCCCCATCAAGAGAAGATCGCCTGTAGCGCCCCCAGCTGCGATGGCTGCAGTGCTGCCACCGCCACCGCTCAGGGTAATCGTTCTGTTCGTCGACGTGCCCGTGTTAATAGTGATCGTCGAGCTGTTGTTGGTGTTCCAAATCAGATCCCCCCCACGTTTGGTTGTTGCTTGTGGTTGTAAATTGCGTCGGCAAGGTGGGTGATATGCTGGAATTATCGAACAGCACCTCATCTGTTGTCACAGGAAGACCGTCAGGATTCCAATAAGTTGTATATACCCAAATTAAAGTTGGTAGCGCTGCCGTTGCCGTCCCAAGTCTTCGTTCCCGCCTGCGCGGATTGGCTGAGCCCGAGCGTTAACAATGTAGCAATCGCGAGGGTGCCGGTAAGAGAAAGCCGTCGCGCAAGCCGCGGAGAACACGCCGCCGTTGAGCAAATCCGATTGCGCCCAGTGCAAGCGCCGCGACAAGCCAGGTGCTGGGCTCGGGAACGGGAACAATCTCGTAGAAGCCGTTGCCCAACGCAATTTGTGTGGCAGATATTCCGCCGAAACTAAAGTCACCTAGATTCCCAGCCAGAGCCTGATCTGATTGAAGATCAGACGGTCGTCTGTGTTATCAACACCCGAGATCCCGCTTGGTGCGAAAGCACTGCTGGTCCAATTAAAATGTCCAACACATTCGAATTCGGGACAAAACTTGCAAAAGTGAGTGTGCCGACTCCACCGGTTCCGAAATCCAGCGTGGAATTCAGTCTCAACGTTAACGCCCCCAGTCCGACAGCGCTTGTTCCCGTGTGACTCGCACCGCCATCAGTCGTGCTGGCCCCTGTACCTTCGCTGGCCGTCCCAGTTCGTGCCAAAGTTCCCGCAGCGCCTGCGATGGTGCCGAGTGCGATTCCCGCAAGAAATCAGTGACGCGATTGAGATTTCCCGTGCCGCTCAAGAGAAGTGTCCCGCCGCTATTGACGGTAACTCCGGAAGTCGATGCGAGCGCGCCGGACGCCGCCGCCTCTAGCGTGCCACCGTCTACGCTGGTGGTGCCGGAGTAGGTATTGTTACCTTGGTAAATTACCGTTCCGACACCGAGTTTTTGAACATTGTTCGTGTTGCCATTATTGTTCGTAATTTGGCCCGTGACAGTTTTCGTTTCGCCGGTGTTCGCTGTGTACGTAATCGTGGCAAGATCGGCAACTGAAACGCTTCCAAAAAAGGCGTCACTATTGTTCCAGCCGCGGTTAAAGAAAGAAAAGCTGTCGAGAGAGGCCCCCGGATATTCCGCCTAAAGTGACCCGACATTGTAAACTGCCCCGCCACCTGAAACGGTGAAATTGTACTCGTTGGTGGATACGAGCGTGAATGTATAAGTTAGTCCGCCAGCGAATGAGCGATCCAGGTAAACCCGCACTCTGGGTGCCGCTATCGTAAATCTTAGCGGAGCTGTCGCCCCCGGTATAATGAATATTCGAAGCGACCTCCGGAATTGTAGTCCTGTTAACGCTGGAGGCGCTTGTTCCATTGTTCAGACTGAACCCAATTGAACGGCCCTGTATGCCGGGACTTGAACTCCCGTTCATGGTGACAAATACCTGGAATGACTGACCTACTTGAAGCGAAATCTGAGTACCCCCAAGCGAACCATCCGTTGTAAAAGGATGGAACACCACAGCCTGAGAATACTACCAAAGTTGCCGTTTCCCCATTAGCGTAAAGCCGGGTTGCTTCCACTCGTCTGCTCAGGCGCCAGCATATGGCGCGGAAAAATTATCTTGAGTCTGTATCGTAAAATTACTTGTCGAGCTCGTGTCGGTCCGAGAGTCGTCGACTGTATGGTATCACCTCCTCCGCCGCCGTGGATCGGGATGGGCAAGATGTTATCGCCGCCGCCGCCGCCGCTTACTGGCGGAATTGGTTGGATGTTATCGCCGCCTGAGCCTCCGCCGCTAACCGGCGAGAGGCTGGTTGATCCTCCTCCGCCAGAGGCTACGGCGGACAAGGAGGACGTTGAAGCGTTAACGGGTTGAAGCGTTGAATCGGAGGAGCTTGAAGAAGCTTTGCGGGCTTTGACGAGATCGCGAGCATCATTCGACTCCGCTGGTTGCGCGCCCGCGAAGAGAGTTACGCTGCTGCAAATCAGCAGAAATGGGACAACAAGACCACGGACAACGGACCGAACGGACCACGGGAAAGCGGGGTGCCGTGCGAGTGCACACAACGCGCGTAAACCCTGTGTAAGGCGGTATCCACTTTTTAGGGACTTTTTAAGGGGCTAATCGGAACAATTTCTCTACCGCGCGATCACATCAATTTCAGAGGGAAAAGTCAATCCAAATTTTGCCTGAAATTCCAGAAAATTTGACCACGGATTTCACGGATTTTGGCGGATGGGATTTTGCTTCGCGGTAAGGGGTAAGGGCGAAGGGCGAAGGGCGAAGGGCGAAGCGGTAAGGGGTAAGGGGTAAGGGCGAAGGGAAGAGAGCATGGAGCACGGAGCGTGGAGCGGGGAGACTCAAGGGGTAAGCGGGAAGGGGGAAGGGCGAAGCAGAAAACGCCTCTCCGAACCGTATGGCTCTACGAGTAGGAGGCGAACGCTCAATTCCGAAATCAGATTTTCACAGAAGGAAACTAAGGGAACGAAGGCGAAGGGAAAGAAGCGTCGGATTTCTGCATTTCAGCAGATGCTGCACGGCGAATGATCACTTCCCGGGTTCGCTTAATCGGTCTTTCCAGTTCTGCGGCTTTCTCGAAGCGTGAAAAACCGCCACGACGTGAACGGTTTCTTGCAGGATAATGTAGAAGACGGAGAAAGGGAACCGACGCGTTATCGCCTGTCGCACATTATCGTGCACGACGGGATACATTTCCGGATGCCTCTTAATCTGGTCGAGACTAGCCTCTATGGCGCGAATGAACTCAGCACCAAGTCCTCTGTCGCGTTCTTCATACCATTGATATGCTTCGGCAAGATCGAGTTGCGCTTCGGGTCTGAAGATGATTATCACGGCGCTTCGAGAACCCGCCGCTTGACCTCTTCCCATGGAGATCCCGCTTCAGGATTCTTGCGAAGAGCCTCGAGGCGACGATCCAGTTCTGCGCGCTGAGCGTCGGTAAGAGGAGGTCGAGTTTGCGTCGTGGCGATTGAATCCCAAATATCTTCAACCAGCTGAATCCGCTCCGAAACGCTCAAATCGAGGAGATCTGCCGCAGAAATTTTGCTCATGAAGCCAAATCGTATCATCCGAGAACCCGCAGGGCAAGATTCGCATAGTGAAAGTGCGCAGGGAAGTCAGACGTCAGAAATTCTAAAAAACTGAAAAGTCCGCCTGCGAAGCGGAACGACCCCGAAGGCTTTCGGGGCTGAAACGGATGTTTCACAGAAGGAAACGAAGGGAACGAAGGGGGAGGAACGCAAAGCGGTAAGGGCGAAGGAAGGGCGAGGGGAAGCGGTAAGGGGTAAGGGGAAGGGCGAAGGGAAGAGAGCATGGAGCACGGAGCGTGGAGCGGGGAGGCCTCAAGGGGTAAGCGGTAAGGGGGAAGGGCAGGGAAAAACCACCAAATTCCAAGCACCAAACCTCAGGGAAACTTCAAGCTCCAAGCTTCAAGGGTTACGGAGCGGCGGGGATGCAGAGAGGTAAGGGGTAAGGGCTAAGGGCGAAGGGCACGGAGCATGGAGCGGGGAGCATGGAGCGGGCGGAAAAGCATTCTCACAGAAGGCAACGAAGGGAACGAAGGGGGAGGAACGCAAAGCGGTAAGGGGCAAGGGCTGGGAAAAACCCCAAGCTCGCCGCGGCGAGTCCGTCCTGTGGCGGCAGAGCGCCGTGGCTACACCGACGGCCAGGCCAAGAGGTAAGCCGTCTTCTGTGCCGGTCCTCGATATGTAAAAAAGTATGGATATTTATCAATATCACTTTAGGTTCTGATGGTGAGGTTTGAATGGGACGAAAAAAAGGAGGCAGCCAACATCGCCAAGCACGGCGTCGATTTCACGGAGGTGCAACGCGCGTTTTTGGATCCGCGTCGACTGGTTTTCGAGGATCGCGCCCATAGCGGGAACGAGCCGCGTCTGCTGTGCATCGGCAAAACGGCCCGCGGAATTTTGAGCGTCCGTTACACACGTCGAGACGGACGTCTTCGTATCATCGGCGCGGGTTACTGGAGAAAGGGCAGGAAAATGTATGAGAAAGAAAACGGTTAAATACACAGACGATAAAGGCGAGCTCACGGGCGATTGGCATCGCATCAAGGACGATCTGCCTTCGCCGGATGAACTCGCAGGCGAAATCAGCAAGCGAACTAAAATTACCCTTGAGCTGGACGATGAGGCTCTGGCGTTTTTCAAACGCGAGGCGAACCGAAGGCACACCAGCTACCAACGAATGATCCGGAATCTTGTCCGATCGTACGCCAGGGCAGCGTCTTCTCGCTAAAAGAGCAAAGCGGCAAGCGGTAAGGGCGAAGGGCAGGGAAAAGCCACCAAATTCCAAGCACCAAACCTCAGGGAAACTTCAAGCTCCAAGCTTCAAGGGTCACGGAGCGGCGGGGATGCAGAGAGGTAAGGGGTAAGGGGTAAGGGCGAAGGGCACGGAGCATGGAGCATGGAGCATGGAGCGGGGAGCATGGAGCATGGAGCAGGGAGCAGGGGGAAGGCGGAAAAGCATTCTCACAGAAGGCAACGAAGGCAACGAAGGGGGAGGAACGCAAAGCGGTAAGGGCTAAGGGCAGGGAGCATGGAGCAGGGGGAAGGCGGAAAAGCATTCTCACAGAAGGCAACGAAGGCAACGAAGGGGGAGGAACGCAAAGCGGTAAGGGCGAAGGGTGGTTCGCGGAGCGCAGGGAGCTACGGCGTAACGGACAAGGGCGTTGCCGCGGGGCCTGGCGACGGCGCGGGATGCTCGAAACTGATGCGGTATTTTGTGACCAACGCGCGCGCGTCATCGTCGCTCTGCGAAACATTCACCAGATCGCGCGCCAGCAGTTCGAGCCCATGCTGGATCTTCTTCGATTCTTCAACCGCTCGCGTCTGTTGTTCGCGCAACCGCTGACCATTAAGACGCGTCTGGTTTCCAATCCACAACTGCCACCCCAGGATAGCAATCAGGCTGATGGCGATTAAGACGAACGGGAAAAAACTGCTGCTGCGAATCCGGTTCGGTTGTGACGTCGTCTCGGGCATGGGGAGGGGAATTGTTAGTCGTTATCAGTTATCAGGTTATCGGTTATCGGAAGAATCTCACAGAAGGAAACGAAGGGCCAAGCGTCAAGGGGTAAGGGCAAGGGAAAGTAGAAAGCAGTCTCACAGAAGGAAACTCCGAAAGCTTTCGCGAGCAGGCGAAGGTAACAAAGGGGTAAGTGGTAAGGGCGAAGAAAACGCCGAACGCCGAAGTCAGAACGTTTCTTTGTCTTGTCACTCATCACTGTGTCACTTGGGAAGGCAGATCTGCAAAAGAGTTGGAACTTGGAGCTTTGGAATTTCTCTGGTGCTTGGTGCTTGGAACTTGGGGTTTCGCAGCGCGGCTGCGCGCTGCCTTCGGTTATCTGTTATCAGTTCTCTGTTCTCTGTTTCTCGTCCTGTCTCTGTCCTGTCCTCTGTCCTCTGTCCTCTGTCCTCTGTCCTCTCCTCTGTCACCTGGGTGTCGGACTAGGTGGGCGAATTTTCTTTCAGCCTGAACCCGTGGCGAGTAAGTAGATCGCGCAGTGTTTGGTTCTTTTCGGCCGCTGCGGCAATGTCGCGTACAAGGGTCGTGCCGACCTGCTGGCCGTGAATCCCCTTATTGATTTCTATTTGCTGCGCCTGCAGTTCGACTTGCAGATCTTGATTTGATTTGCTGGAAACGATCACGGCGCCGCTCAGGCCGACACAGATCAGGCCGAGTATCACTGCGAAAACAAATTGCCAGCGAGCCATTGAGAGGAATTAAAGAAAAAAGCGGAAGTTAGAAAAGGAAAAAATAGGCGGCAGGGAGCACGGAGCAGGGAGCAGGGAGCAGGGAGCTGGGAGCTGGGAGCTGGGAGCTGGGAGCTGGGAGCTGGGAGCTGGGAGCTGGGAGCTGGGAGCTGGGAGCTGGGAGCTGGGAGCTGGGAACTGGGAACTGGGAGCTGGGAACTGGGAGCAGGGAACTGGGAGCTGGGAGCTGGGAACTGCCAAGCAGAAAACGCCCAACTCCGAAAGCTTTGATTCGTTTGCTGCCCGCTCTCTCACCCTCGCCCCTCGGGTTGTATGATCTATGTCGCGGTGTCCCCACTCGCTCCATTCGCGAGCAGGCGCTCAACGCCGAACGCCGAAGACCGAAACGGATTTTTCACAAAAGTAAACGAAGCAAACGAAGGTCGGAGATCGGACGTCGGAGGTCAGCTTTCGGCGGTCGGATCGAAGTTCGTTGCGGCGAGGGCGCCGCAACCAACACCCGAGGCGGGTGTGCTCCCCGGAAGCGGAGATCAGAAGGTCCTATCCAGCCGCGAGCATCAAGCATCAAGCGCCTCTCCGAGCCCCTTAGCCCTTACCGCTTTGCCAGCGTTGTTACCGCTGGAATCGCAGGCGACACGCCTGCCTCTACAGGGTTTTAGTGCGCGGGTTGCGTTTCCTTGGGAAGAAAGGCGCGCTCTTCGGGGAGGAGCTGCTCGGGATGGAGATGGGCGAGCTCGGCCTGGGCTTCTTTTTTCTCGCCCGCTGCGAAGAGCACTGCCGCGTGCACTGCAATGGCCGAGGGACTCACCGCATTCTTTGGGACCGTCAGGCCCCGGTAAAGCGCCAGCGCAGTGAACGGACGGTTTTGTTTCAGAAGCGCCAGTGCCAGCAACGTCCGATGCGGAAGGCTGGCCGGTTCCTCTTGCACGAGTTTCTCGCCGAGGCGCTCAATCTCTTCCAGCTCCGAAGAAGCTGAAAGAGACTGGTTATCAGTTATCGGTTCTTTGTTATCAGGAGGCTGGCTGTCCTCTGTCCTCTGTCCTGTGTTCTCTCTCCGAGCCGTAGGCTCTACAGAGCCGGAGGCTGTCTTCTCCGTCGAATCCAAGAGCAGCAGCCGCGTGTACGCTTCGTCGTTCTGCAGGCCGGTGTCGTTAGGCCAGATTTTCAACAAGTCCACGAGCGCGGCATGGATCTTTTTCGTGTCGCGACCTTCATAAATCGTGCGCAACCGCCCCAGCTGTGCCGCGCGCGATTTGGGCGAGATCGTTGCCGCGGCATCGTAAGCGGTCGCCGCCACCTGATGCGCGCCGTTTTTCTCGGCGTAATCGCCGAGCATCAGCAGTTTGTTCACGTCGCCGGCTGCATCCTCGACCGCGCGTTGCCAGTTGTTATCGGCCCCTTTTTGCTGGCCTTGCTGCGCGTAACAGCGCGCCAGATACATGTCCTGAATCACCTGATCGAGCGGGAACCGTTCGTTCTCGAGAATTTTTCGAATGTCGTCCCAGCGGCCGAGCGCGCCGAGCGCGTCCACGTGTTGCAGGAAAAGCTCGCGCGTTTGGGTGGCGCGAGTGAGCGGAACGGTATCGAGAATACGCTGATATTCGCCGCGCCGGTAAAGCCAGGCGGACAGCGCGTACAAATCTTCGTTGCTCGCGCTTTTCCAGCGATCGATCGCGCGCTGCTCGATCTCTTGTTTCTGTTCGGGGTGCTCCGAAATATCGAGGTCCACCGCGATCAGCTTGTGCGCAATTTTCGCCCGCGGATGATTGTCGATGTCGTGAATCAACTGGTCGATTGGGATCGGCGACGAAACTTTTGCATTAGCCGGCGTCGCGAGAACGTGTTGCGCGGTCACGATGAGCGCGTCGAGCGAGACATCGTCGTCGCCCTTGGCGAGCGCGGCCATGCGATCGCCAATCTGTTTGGGATCGCCCACCAGACTGGCTCCGCCGTTCTGGCCTACGGTGTCGAGGACGATTACCGCCCGCAATTGATCGCGTCGCGTCGCGCCCTTATCGGCCAAAACTCTTTGGGCGAGCTCGCTGGCTCGGTCGAACCGGCGTTTATCCAAAGAAACTTCCGCGGCCAGGAGAAGGTCCGCCGGGGCAGGTTTTGCGCCGGGATATTTGAGCAGATGTTCGACGGCGGTTTCCGCGGCGGCGAGATCTTTCACTTTTATCGCGAGCCCTGCTTCGTCGCGCAAATCCTGGCGGGTGAGCGTTGTCACCGCCGCCAGATTTTTCCAAAACTCGAGCGCATCCGCCTGTCCGGCGCGCGACAGCAAACGGGCGACGGCGCGAAGAGCCTGCGGCTCGTTAGGCTGGAGGCGGTACGCGGCGGTGGCTTCGTCCCGGGCTTCGCGCCATTTCTGTTGATCGAGGAAAGTAAACGCGCGCGCGGCGTGACGCCTTGCCTGCCAGCTTCGGATTCCGTTTCGCACGGGCCGCGCCACGAGAACTCCAACGACCGCGACGATCACCACGGCCAGCGCGATGAAGAGGATCCGGCGGCGTTTGCGTTTTCGATAACGCAGCTCTTCCGGGGTGAGCATGAAATCGCTTTTTGCCATGAAGGGAAGTTTTAAGTCTTAAGTTTTAAGCTTTAAGTAGAACCGCGGATTTCCCGCCACGGCGGGCATGGCGAATGACGAAAGAAGAAGAGAGAAAACGCCGAACGCCCAACACCGAACGTCCAACGTCCAATGGAAGACCAAGAAATGACGAATGGCGAAGGAGATCGCAGCCGACACGGCTGCCTCCACAGCGGCAACAGAAAAGAGGAGAAAGGCACGGATCAAAAACTCTGGAGAAAGGTCGTTTCCGGATTCTACTTTGTTTCGATCAGATTGGGAAGAAGCTTGGCGAATTGCTGGTCGGCGATGGAATCGTCGGCCTCCGGGGGTATCAACATGATCAGTTCGAACACCTGTTGGCCGCGGTTGCGGATCCCGTTTCGCACGACACGCCAGCGGTCGGCCCAATCCCAATTGGAATACAAGCCGGCGGCTGCCCCGGCGCCCATTTCCGTTTTGTGAGCGACATCTTCGTGCAGAGTGAAAAACGCGACGGCGTGCAACGGCGGCCCGCCGCGGTTTGGCTTGACGAAATCGAATCGCCGGAAAGGAAGGGATCGATTCGGACCAACAAGGTAACTCTCGATTCGAGCCTTCCCCACTTCTCGCCAGCCGGCCGCCGGCAGACAGATGTCCGGCCGGTGCGCGCGCGCGCGCAAAATGGTTCCGCTGCCGGGGTTCCAACGGAAGAAGAAAAGATAATCAACGGCGGAACGGGGCGCCGCGGCGGGGCTGTTTTCTCTCGGGGTCCAGGCGACTTCGCGGCCCGAATCGAAGCGCAAAATGTTGCGCACTTCGCTGTCGATCTTTAGCTCGCGATAGCCCGGCTCATTGTTTGGCCATCGCACAGACCATCCGGGCCTGACGACCAGGTCGCGTTCGTGGATCCGATACCAGAACTCCGCGCCAATCTCGGCTACGATCACCCACAAAAGGAGAGCGGCGGAAAAGTAGAAAGTAGAACGTAGAAAATTGAAACCCGAGGCTAACCTCCGGCCTCTGACCTCTGGCTCCGGCTCCGTAGAGGCGACGCCTCGGAGAGGCTTCTGATCTCCGTGCTCCAAGCTCCCAGCTCCCGGCTGATGATGCGTTTTCCACCGCGACGCGATCCACATTGTCCCGATAAAGACCAGCACCACGATGGCGTAACCGGCGACATCGTGCCACCGGCTGAGTGCGGCGAGTCCGTCGGCCGACGCGATCCACACCAAAAAAGTCGCGCGCAAAAAATTGGCGAACAACGCGATGGCGACCGCGCTGGCGATGAGAATGAAGCGGGGACCCAGGCGCAACCGTTTTAGCTCGCCGAAAAGAAGACCGATAGTCAGCGAGGTTTGAAGCGAGCGCACACCGCTGCAGGCTTCGTTCACCCCGACCAGTCCGTGCGGAAGCGCGATCAGGTTGCCTTGCACTTCCGCGGGAATGCCGAACAACGCCAATACCTCGGCCGCGCTCGCCGCGATGATGCGCATGAGACCTTGCACAATCGGTTCCTCGATCGGCGTCGGCCACGGCACCGCCACGAAAAAGAAGAGCACCGGAAAACTGAAATGGCGGAGCCAGCGTGTTCCGCCGGCAAGATAAATCATCGACAGCGTGATGGTCGCCACAGCCGCGACGTGCACCCATCCGAGCGGCCGCCAATCGGCGCTGCCGATTTCAAAGATGCGCAGCGGCAACAAGATCAACGCCGCGCCGATGATCAGCGCAATCGCTGCCGATTTGGGATTTGGGGTTTGGGGTTCCGGGTTTTACCGGCTGGGCCGATCTTCCCAACGCAGCCAGAACAGGTATGCCGCGAAGAACGGGACGAACCAGCCGTAGTTATATTGTTCGTTAAAACTCCATTCGTCGCTGAGATACCGGCAGACAACGAACCAGAGCGCGCCGAGGGCGAGCACGAGGAGAATAAAGGTCGTACGGTTGGGCGCGCGATCGGTTGCGACCAAATTTGTGCTGCTGGCAGACTCTACGGCGGATTGCGCGTCCAAGCCCAAATCATACGATGATTCTGCGTCCACGAAAAACGGAAATAGTTGTCGCTTGTAGGGCGTGTGTGTCAAACGCCTGCAATTACCCACTCTGGTTTCAACATTGGACGTTGGGCGCCTGCCGCGCCGTAGCCTTGCGAAGGAGGGTTCGGCGTTGGACGTTGCAGCTGAACATTTCTCAAGTGCTTCCCACTCAACAGATTCTTGGAATTCGATTTTTCGACGGGAACGTCGATCAGGCGGTCGATCGCATGTTTCGCGACGGCGGATTTCTAGTCGCGCCGTCCGGGACTTGTTTCGCGCGGTTGCGCCGCGACGCGGCGTATCGCGACGCGGTGACTCAGGCCGATGTCGCGATTCCCGACAGCGGCGCGATGGTTACTTTCTGGAAACTTTTTCGGGGACGCGCGCTGACCCGCATTTCCGGGCTGAAATATCTTCAACATGTGTGCGCGCGATTGTTTGCCGCAAAATCGCGAACCCTTTGGGTCCTGCCTAACGAACGCGCCCTGCAAAAGACCATAAAATGGTTACGTACAAATCAATTCGCAATCGACCAGGACGACTTTTACATCGCGCCAATGTACGCCGAGCCGGTGCAGGACCCCGGCCTGCTCGCACTGATCGAAACGCGCAGACCGGAGCACGTGATCGTGGCGATCGGGAGCGGCCCGCAGGAAAAGCTGGGCCATTATTTGCGCGATCGTTTGAGTTACCGGCCGGCCATTCATTGCATCGGCGCTGCGCTCGGATTTCTGACCGGCGACCAGATCAAAATTCCCGACTGGGCGGACCGGCTTTATCTTGGCTGGTTCCTTCGATTGCTTGCACAGCCGCGCGTTTTTATTCCGCGACTGACGCGCGCGGCACAATTACCGCTGCTCATTTATCGCTATGGAGAGAAATCCGCCGCCGCTCGCGGCAGCGCAGAGGACAGAGGACAGAGGACAGAGGACAGAGGACAGAGGACAGAGGACAGAGGACAGAGGACAGAGGACAGAAAACAGCTGACAAAAGACCGGGAAAGACGAAGTAACAGGCTATGCAAATCGAATCAGCAAAAGATTTGAACGTGTACAAAATTGCGTATGAGCTCGCGATGGAGATTTTTGAAGCCACGAAAGGATTTCCGGTTGAAGAGACGTATGCCCTAACGAGCCAGATTCGCAGGTCTTCAAGATCAGTTTGTCTGAATTTGCGTGAGGCATGGGCAAAACGACGTTATGAAGCTCACTTTCTGAGTAAGCTGACTGATTGTGATGGAGAAGCGAATGAGACAGATTCTGCGATCGATTTCGCGAAGGACTGCGGTTATATCCCACACGACCAGCATGAAACGCTCGTCGCCAAATGCACGGAAGTGCGCCGAATGGTCGGCGGAATGATAAACAAGCCCGAGGCCTTCATTGTTCCGGGGAAGCTGTAGGAGCATTCGTGTAATGACGGCATTCCGGTTTGGTATCGTGCTTGCCCTCTGTCCGCTGTTCTGCCTGTTTTCTGTCCTCTGTTACCTGTCCTCTGTCCTCTGGAATGAACATCCTCGGCCTTAACGCTTACCACGGCGATTCCGCCGCTTGTTTGTTTGTCGATGGCAAACTCGTGGCCGCGGCCGAAGAGGAACGCTTTCGGCGGATCAAGCATTGGGCCGGTCTGCCCACGAACGCCATCGATTATTGTCTGCGCGAGGCGCAATTGTCCGTGGCGCGAGATCGATCATATCGCAATCAATCGCAAGCCAGGCGCCAACAACCTGCGGCGGCTGGGCTTCGTTGTTTCCCGCTGGCCGCACCCGAAATTGATGCTGCAGAAAATCCGGAACATTCGCAGCGCGGCCTCCATCAAGGAAACGCTGGAGAAGGCGTACGGAATCGAGCTGAAAGCCCAGGTCCACCACGTCGAGCATCACCTCGCGCATCTGGCTTCGGCGTTTCTCGTTTCCGGATTCAACGAGGCGGCCTGCATCTCGATCGACGGGTTCGGCGACTTTGCCAGCACCGCATTCGGGTTCGGGCGCGGCAGCGAGATCAAAATCGACAACCGCGTTTATTTCCCGCACTCGTTAGGCATCTTTTATTCCGCGCTCACCCAGTTTATCGGATTCCCGAATTACGGCGACGAATACAAGGTGATGGGACTGGCGCCTTACGGTGAGCCCACGTTTTTCGAGCAGATGCGCGAGATCGTTCGCATCCGGCCGGATGGCACGTTCCGGTTGAATTTGAAATATTTCCGGCACCACAGCGACAACGTTTCTTACACGCTGGAAAGATTGCGCCCCGGAAGTCGGACCGCTTTACCGGAAAGAACTGGCCGATCTGTTAGGGCCGCCGCGAAAACCGGACGAGCCGCTCGAACAAAAACACAAGGACATCGCCCGTTCCGTCCAGACGATTTACGAGAAAGCGTTCTTCGAGTTGCTGCATGCGCTGCACAAAAAACATCCGTCCGATAATCTCGCGTTGGCTGGCGGTTGCGCGATGAACTCGGTCGCCAACGGCAAGGTGTATCGCCGCACGCCGTTCAAGAAAATGTATCTGCCTGCCGCGGCCGGCGACGCCGGCGGCGCGATCGGGGCGGCCGCTTTTGTCCAATGTCAATTGGGCAAAAGCGAAGAAGATCGAAGTTCGAAGAATGAAGATGGGTCCTCCAGCCGCCGAGCTGCCGTCTCCCAGCTACCAACTTCAACGGCGGTGTCCGCCTGGACTCCGCGATACTCTCGGCTCCCGAAGCGACACCGGAAGAACTGCACGCGCTGGTCGAATGGAAGAAAAAGGAGATCGCGGATGCCGGTTGCCCCATAGCGCTGATCACTGGTGAAGAAGAACTGGTGCGCAAAACCGCGCAGGCCATCGCCGACGGAAAAATCGTGGGCTGGTTTCAGGGACGAATGGAATGGGGACCACGCGCGCTGGGGCACAGGTCCATTCTGGCCGATCCGCGCCGGGCCGACATGAAGGAAATTTTGAATGCGAAGATCAAACGGCGCGAATCGTTCCGGCCGTTTGCGCCTTCGATTTTACGAGAGGCGGTCGGGGAATGGTTCGAACAGGAGGACGACGTTCCGTTCATGATGGAAGTGTTCCAGATCCGGCCGAAACATCGGGAGCTTATTCCCGCGGTCACGCACGTCGATGGGAGCGGCCGGTTGCATACCGTGACCAGGGAAACCAACCCGCGTTACTATGGCGTGATCGAACATTTTCGCGATCTGACCGAGGTCCCGATGGTTCTCAATACGTCGTTCAACGAAAACGAACCGATCGTCTGTTATCCGGAAGAAGCGCTCGAATGCTTCTTGCGGACGAAAATGGATGTGCTGGTGCTGGAAAACTTTTTCCTGGATCGAACCGGCGACGAGGGCGGGGAGGGCCAAGGGCAAAGAGCAAAGGGCAAAGAGGAAGCGGAAGGGCAGAGGAAGAAGCAAAGGGGAAAGAGCGGTAAGAGCGAGGAGCACGGAGCGAAGAGCGCGGAGCAGGGAGCGAAGGGCAAAGAGGGAAGCGGTAAGGGCGAAGAGGAAGAAGCAAAGGGCGAAGAGGGAAGCGGTAAGAGGGGAGCGAGGAGCAAGAGCACGGAGCAGGGAGAGAAAGGCAAAGAAAGCGAGAGCAAAGAGGAAGAAGCAAAGGGCGAAGAGGAAAGCGGTAAGGGCGAGGAGCGAGGAGCTAAGAGCACGGAGCAGGGAGCGAAGAGCAAAGAGGAAAGTGCAAAGGGCAAGGAAGAAGGAGCGCGAAGTGGCGAGCAGCTTCCAAAAGCAGAGGCGAAAGAGCAGGGGACAACCACCGAAGATAAGCGCGAGACGAAAACTGAGGAAGCTCCGATGAAAAAAGCCGAGCCGGAACCGCCTGTGAACGAGCTCGAAATCGGCGGCGCATGAGTTGGAACGACTTTAGAACTCAGCGATATGGAAAACTACCTTAAGGAGATGCTGGTAATTTTGACCGACTCGAAGGTGGAATTTGTTGTAGGCCGGGGGGCCTGTGTTCTTCATGGGGTGGAACGCGTTACACTCGACCTCGATATTGCACCAGCGGCAGACATGGCGAGACCTCCGGAATTCAGTTTGCAGTCAAACTGAAGTGGTGGGATAATCCCACCATGACGTTAACCGCCGACAGCAAGAAAAGAGTCGTGCTGCCCGGAGCGGCGCCCGGTGATGTTTTTACATATGAGCAGACCAGTCAGGGTGTGGTCCTGCGGCGTATTTATCGTCCTGAGCCCGGGAAAAAAAGGATGACCAAAAAACAGGTTTTGGCGGAGATCCGAAAATGGAAAGCTCTCCGTGGCGTGAAATGGGAGGAGCTCCGTAAGCTCACCCGAGAGCCGTGATCCTGCTGGACACGAATATAGTGGTCGATGCGCAGAATGAAGCGTCGCCTTTCTTCGAGCGGACCAGGAAGCTAATCGTCGAAGCCGTCGTCTCCACAGGCGCAGCCGTAAACACGGTGATTTTGGCGGAACTCTGCGCAGGAAAGCGCGATATCGCCGACTTGATTCAATCCGAACTGCGTCGAGGAGGCGTTCAATTTTTCGATTTGCCCGCGAATACAGCGCCAATCTGCGGGGACGCTTATCGTAAGTATCGACTTTCAAGAAAAAAGTCGGCTGGAGGTAGCGCGCCAACAATGCCGTTGCCGGATTTTTTTATTGGCGCGCACGCGGAACTGATGGGTTGGAAACTGGCGACGCGCGACACGGAACGTTACCGGCTTTACTTTCCAAACGTGCAGATTATCGAGCCTTGAGTGGGGCGATTGCGCCGCGATCGCAGTTATCCGTTATCGGCCTGCCATCGGACGGCCCCGAAAGCTTTCGGGGTTAACGGTTATCGGTTGCCGAGTTCAAAGCAGGGGAAGGGATTTAAACAGTCGCCACGGCGACTTCGTCAGACAGAAGGAGAAGACCGCTTAAGTCCGCGGTACTGCGCGGGCGCCTACTCGGTTGAAGAGCCGGAACCGGACTGTTCCAAATTTCGCGATCCGGACGGGTTCAAGGCATAATCGATAAAAACGGAGTGTCTGTCACCGTCGGTTCGAATGCTCACGCGTCCGTAGGTATGCGACTGATTGAGCACGAAATAGAACTTTTTCGCGAAGGCTACCCCTTCCATACCGTTTTGGACATGAAACGAATATTCAAGCGTCGGCTGATAACCGGTTTCAGGTGCCTTGAACGGAAATTCGTCGGCATGCTCAATCAAACCGCCGCCCGGCACCGAAATTGAGATGCTCCAGTCATACGGAAACCGCGGCTGATGAGGTGGTGGCTTCGACACATTGAGAACCAAGTGGCCATCGGGCGATTCACGGCCGGTAAACAAATCTATCCGAGCCGAACGATTTTCCCCAAAAGGAATCGAAGTGCTGATTGACTTCGCAATTAGGTCTTTGGTTCCTTCTTTTTTCCGCAACTGAAATATCACCGGCGCATTCGGGCTCGGAGTGTAAAAGATCTTCTCATACGGGTTGGCAAATTCATAGCTCATTTCATTTGCCTGAGTGGGTGTGTAATAGCCATCTTTTGAGACTCGCACCTCCAAACGTTTGCCGTGCGTACCCGTCAAGGAGAATAACCCTTGCGCATCAGACGTTGTTTCGGCTCGGGAGGTACCGCGCGGCGAAATATCAGTCCACAGAAATTGAACTTTCGCATTCGGTACGGGTCGCAATTGCTCGTCCACCACCTTACCATAGAATCGAATCGGAACTTTCCATTCCCATTGGCGATCTTGGGCATGGCGGCGTGTTACTTCGTCTGCGACTTGTTGCTTCGAAAGCGATCTGGCATCTATTTGGGGGTAAGCATTTGTCGGGCGGAATATCTTGCCGGCAGCGTCTGTTAAGCGTCTCGTCGAAAGATGCGCACGCTGTTTATGGTTTGGGTAATCTCGCTCGCGTCGGAGTCCGTACAGGATGAAACCACCAAGCGCCACTAGGACCAGCAAGACGGCGATCCAGTACTTACGCATATTATTGTCGAAGCTCTCCCACTATCTGGCTGTAAAATGGGTTCAGTATTTGAATTGGACGTTCAAATTGGCCACTGTGATCTTCCACGTTCGCTCCAAAATTGCATATTGCCTTGAGGCTTACCGCCGAGTTAAAAATTGTCACGTTGTTGGGCTCGGCACCAGCAGCTTTTGACCGTGGTCGAGCAACAAATGCCATGGATTCGTGAATATCGTTTACTGGCCGCGTGACAAGGTAGTCTCCGGACAAGGTGCGGCTCCAGTTCAAGGTCACTCGTTGGCCGATTGGCTGGTCGCTCGCGTACAGATAATCACCCGCCGTCGAATCCTGATCGTTAAACCTGTTCGGCTTGTAATCGATTTCGTTTTGTTCCCAGTTTGTTTCAAACGGCCAGCCGGGAACGATGCCGATTGTGCCGGTCGCCAGTGCATAATCGTCAACATTATAGAACGAGATAAATTTACCTGCGTTCAATCCGGTTGAATACAACCGATAACCGAGATCGTTCCCCGAATCGGGTGTTGGACTAGTCTGTTCTGCGGTCAAAAACGGTGCGTAATTATTGACACTATCGTTGAAGCAGCCCGCGGGAATGGCCGCCTGCATCAGAAAATATCGATCAACGACTCATTCCACGCTTGAGCGCTGACGTGGTAACGATGTTGCCCATACTGTGGGCGGCGACGTTGATGGTGTAGCCCGGAAGTTGATTCTTCAGGTAGTTCTCGACATAGCTGGCCAATGATTTTCCGTATTTCCAGGCAAGCCATTCGCTGGTGTTATACGAATCAAATGACGTCTGGGTGGCCCACCGAAACGCGGCGAAACGTCCCTTGTATCCCTGCCACCAAAGGCGTTTAAAGAATGTTTCGCTGAAGCTGATCGAATCGTCATAACTCATTCGCCAGCCATGAACAAAGACGAGACACTGCGCTTCCTCATCGGGCGCTTGTTCAAAGTGCGGATTGACGTCCACGGTGTAGTAGATCTCGCTGTCATCGAACGTGCTGTTTGAGGATGTGTATGGAAGGGGTCCAACGGGTCGGGCGTTGCGCTCGCTCGTTGGTACATCTTCTTAATATTCTTCAGCTCCAGCCAGACGCTGCTGCCTTCAGTCAGCTCGTTGCCGTCGCGGTCCAGCAGAACGACTGTCAGTTCGCCTTTGCCTTCGTGGACTCCTTCGAACAGCAGACATTTCCTGGGGTTCTGAGAGCTAAGACCGTTCCAAAAATCGCTCTTAAACAAAAAGACACCGTTTGGGTCGACTGTTATTCGGTTGTTTTGGTCGGTAATGGCGTTGTTGAACACGCCTTGGATCTGCCTTGCCGCCGCGGCTTGGTCGGTAAGGTAATTGTGTCGAACCGTCACCATCTTCAGAGGGATAAATGTTAATCGCCGGCGCGTCCGACTCGACCGTTTTCCATTTCAACCCAACCTGGATGTCGCCAGCCAGGACTTGATCTTTAATCCCGGTCAAATTGATCCAGAGACGCGCGAAATCCTCGAGGTTTCGATGGGTCACGATATGATATTGCGAGTAGTCCGGCTGAAGAGGAGGTACCTGCTCTGTTCCAATAAATGACGGTTCCGTGGTCTGGTAATCGATTTCGGTGTCATCGTCATCATTCAACCAGAATCGGTACGGTCGATCCTCACTTGTCAGATCTTTGTTGTGAATGGCGCCGTCGGTGATCGACATTTCACCGTCTCGATTTCCGTCTACCATTAACTCGCCGGCAAGAATCTGGATCCCGTAATATCCCGGACGATCGGGAGTCAAATAGTAGATGTCTGTCTCGGTTCCGGTTCCTTCCCAGCGACGCACCGTTTTTATGGGAGTGCCGTCTTCCTGCTCCGGTGTTCGCTGGTCGTCCAGAGGATAAAAAATTTCGATCCAGGAGATCGATTTTCGATCGGGCAAATTCGGACTCGGGCTCCATTTGAACTGATAATTAGAGTGACTGATATAAACGCCTTCCTGGTTGCCCGGCAGAAACTCGAAATCGGCAAAGATCGCGTCATCGTCGATGGTAGGAGGGGCATCAAACGGCGGAATGGCCGGTAACGCGGCGCGGGTGCGACCGATCAGTTCGTCCGTCGTGTACTCTTCGCTCAAGGTCGTTCTTTCTTCAGCAGTGGCCTGCCAATCGTCGATCAAGTTGGGCGGATCATCGTACGCGCCGCCGTCCGCCTCTGCCCCGAAAAACACAGTCAGGCGATCAAACCGAAAGGTCGCCGTCGGCGCAGGGTCCCAATCCATGGACCCGTAGTAGGGCGCAGGAGCGTTGCCTGTCGTCGTGGTCTGCTGCTCTCCCGTATCCGGATCGACGTTCACCTCGATGGTTCCATGCACGGGGCTTTCCGGATTGCCGCCCACAAGATCGATGATCATTTCACTTTTCAAATAGTAGGCCGGCGGTTGGGTCGGAACGAACGGCCGCAGTCCCGTTTTTCGCTTTCCTACTCCGCGACTGCGATTAAGCATTCTCGGATACGGCACGCCGCCATCGTAATAATCATTGGCCATGCCGCCCGCCTGGAACTCCTCTAAATTACTCAGGCCGTCGCCGTCGAAATCGCCATCGCCCGTTTGGCCGAGGTTTCCGAAATTCGCCATCTCCCACTCATCCCCTAATCCGTCGCCGTCGGAATCGTGGTCCACCTCCACATATCGCGGCGCAGATACGGCCTGTAGCTCCCTGCTCGTCGACCGCCCGTGCTGTCAGGATAAACGAGCCTGCTCCGCTTGGTTGCCAGACGACTGTGAAAGGGGGCTGCGTGCTCGCACCGATAAGAGTCGATCCTTCGTAAAACTCTACCATGACGACCTGGCCTTGCCGATCCTGCGCCTGCGCTTCAACGGCGACATTCTCTCCCGCAATAACTCCGGCGTTCTGCAAGGGAGCGACAAGTTCGACCTCCGGAGGCGCGTTCGCCGTGGCCGTGGCGGGAATCTCCAGCATGCTTTGGTCTGCGTTTGATTGCACACGCAGCAACCCGGCATAGTTTCCATCCGCCAAACCGGAACCGTCGGCGGTAACCATTACTTCGGCCGTTCCGCCGGGATCGATCTCACCGTTCGCGGGCGATACCTGGAGCCAGGAATTGTCACGGCTGAGCCGGACAGCGAGACCATCCCTGATGTAAGGCTTTTCAAACGCTACTTCTAAGCCTTGATCCTGCTCCAAATTCTGCAGGCCCACGGACGCGGCATTGAGTGTGCCGGTCATCGATTTGTACCTGAAACGTTATCGCGCCGGTTTCATCGAGCCGGATCTGGAATGTCACCGGTCCGCTGCCGTCGTAATGGGACACCTGATCGAACTGAATGACCGTGTGATCGGAGCTATTTAAATAACGAACCTGTCCGCCGGCCGCGGGATTGAGATCGGTGTGAAACGCTGCGATCTCGCCCGGTGCGGCTTCGGTCCCGGGAAAGGAACCTGGACCAGGGTTGCTCGAGCCCGACCCGACGGTTACGAATCCGTCGCTGCTGACGTAAATTCTTGTGTAGAGACTTCCAAAAAACGGAAAGCTAAACGGCAGATCGATCGCCTCGAAATCGTCATCTGACTGGGACACGACCGAAAGCACCGTACCCGTGCTGGTAATGTCGTCCCACTGATAGACAGGGCCATCCGCCGAGTTGGAATCCTTGAACGAGTAGGATAACGCGTCTGTCTCGCAGGCAAAATCGAGGGGGAGCGGTCCCGTGTTGTGAAGAACGACGTTTTGAGACTGCGTGTCCGGTATGTTCAGAGCGAAGCTTAAGCTCTCGGGTGTCGCCTCCAGAAATGCATCGGCCTTTTCGGTGAACGTGACAGCCGCAGTTTGATTTCCTCCCGCGTGAATCTCGGCGACGACCGACGACTTTGAGCCGCGCGTTTCCGGTGCGACCAGGGAAACAGATCCCTCACCGGATGCATTGGTGCGCACCTGGAGCGAGGGCACCGGGTTGCTGTCATCCCCGGCGACGGCGCCGCTACCGGCCCCGACATAAAAATCCACCGGAGCGTTGGCCAGGGGCGATCCCTGTGGATCGCTTACCAGGACGGTTGCGGACAACGGCAGCGTGGATCCCGCCGGTCCATGTTGATTGTCTCCCTCCACAATCGTGATATTCGGCAGGACGCCGTTGAAATAGTCCGCCGGATCGGACCCATTCAGGTATTCCTGCTCATTCGTTAGGCCATCGCCGTCGAAATCGTCGCCGCCCGTCTGGTCGAGATTTCCGAAATGCTCCAGTTCCCAGACGTCCGGCAGACTGTCTCCGTCGCTGTTCGTCCACACGATCAAATGCGTCGCGTTCGAAAGAGCAGTCGAATTGCGGTCGTCAGTCGCGCGCGCTGTCAAAACATGGTTGCCAGCCGGCGGAGACTGCCAGATACAACTAAAAGGCGGGGCTGCGGCTTCGCCGATTAATTGGTCGTCAGCAAGGAACTCGACCTTTGTCACGACGCCGTCTTCATCGGAAGCATCGGCCGAGACAGTGAGCGCCTGGTTCTCGAGACACTCGAAGTTGTCCGGCGGGAAAATAATTGCCGATTGCGGTTCGTGATTCACCGTCAAAGTAACCGCCACCGATTGAAATGGCGGCGTTGAACCATCGAGCGACAACGCCAATTGCCCATTGTAAATCCCGCTCGGGAGATTTGAGGTGTCGAAGGAGACAGTTACCGGTTGATTCTGGGCCGGATCGAGAGTCCCTGCTTCCGGCGAAACGGCAAACCATTGGCTCGCGGTGATAACACGTATCGCCATGTTCGAATGCAGGTAATTCTGCCCGTAGGAGACAGTCAGGCCTTTGTCGCGGGTTTCGTTTTGAATGCCCACGGTAACGTCGTCCACAACCGCAGGAACATCTTTGTACTCGAGATCGATAACGCCGTCGCGATGCAGGATAATCTCGAAATCGACGATATCGTCGTCATCCAGCCGCGCGACATGATCAAATTGAATGATGCTCCGATCGGTTTCGTTCTGGTAATAGATCGCACCCGGGCCTTCCGTGGTTAGGTCCACGTGAAATCCGGCAATCTCATTGGCCGGCATGTTCTCGCCGGGTAATGGATAATTATCGTACTGGTCGGAGCCTTCCCCGAACGTGATGAAGCCGTTCGAACTGACAAAGACAGTCGAAAAACTCTGGCCGAAATACGGAAAAGAAAACGGAAGCTCGAAGCTCTCGAACCTGTCGTCGGCTTCCGAAACACTGGAAAGCATCGTCCCGGTCGTCTTGATGTCCTCCCATGTGTAAGATGGGCCGGACGGCTGATCGGAGTCCGTGTACGCGGGATTCTCGATTACATTATCGACGGGGGTTATCTGGAACATCGAAGGCAAAACCGATGTGTTCGTCAGCGTGAGCAACCCATCCGCGGTTTGGTTGGCATTGAGAAGCATGGAAATGCTTTGCGGCGAAAGTTGCAGCGGCATTACCGAGTCGGAATCGTTCGGATCGGTTCCGCGTTGATACTCCTCCAGATTGCTAACGCCATCGCCATCCGCGTCTCCGGCGGCGTCGTCCGTCGTCGGGTCGAGGTGATGGACAAATTCCCATTGGTCCGGCATTCCATCGCCGTCGCTGTCAGGATCTGAGTCGCTCGTCCCCAGCTGGTTCTCTTCCCAGGCAGTCAGACCATCGCCGTCCTGGTCGATGTCGCCTGCAAGAAGTCCGCGATAAACGATCACGCCGGCGCCGGGTTGATCAGGGCGCGGAACGGGAGTCTCCACGACGCCGCCCGTTCCCGTGATCTGAGTACCAAAACTCGACCAGCCCGAAAGATCGTTGCTCGACTGAATCTGGTAAAGCTTGCCAAAAGCGGTGTGGATCAAAAGCTTGAACGTGTTCGCGTCGTCGCCCGGCCCGAGCTCCAGCGGAAAAGCGGAATGCGGGTCGTGCGGATCGGTCCCCAGCGCGCTCTCCTGTCGGTTGGTCAATCCGTCTCCATCGTCATCGCCATCCGCGGCGCTCCCGTTCACACCATAAATCCTCTCCCAAACGTCGCTCAATCCATCCTGGTCCAGATCGATCGCATCGACGCTGAGCAGTGCGCCACTGAACAAAGCGGCGCCGAACACGGCGCACAGCTTGCCCAACTTCCAACCCCTGGTGCGCGTCGCCCATCGTCTCCGCCGTCGTGCGGGAGAACCTGAGCGTATCTGGTTTCGCGGCATGGTTCAAAATAGGACCGCCGACGATAGTGAAGTCAGGCGTTGCCCGACAAGATGATTTCGTTCGTGAACGCCAAAAGTTATTCACAATGGACTTCGTTTTCCGACATCCGAACTCCGAAAGCCCGCCCTTAGCTTATCCCTTCAAAAATCTCACAGAAGATAACGCATCCAGCCCGTAGGCTTTCCTGGCCGGAGGCGAAGGTAACAAAGATCAGATGATCGCTGCATCCAGCCCCGAAATGCTTCGGCGTTGTCATGCTTCGCAGAGGACATCCAGAATCGAGCATCTGCCCCGCCAAACCCATCCGCGAAATCCGTGTAATCCGCGGTTAGATCTCAGGCGTTATCGAAACTCCAGCGCCGTCACGATCGCGATATTCGTGATGTGCGTTCCTTCTTGCGCGAGGGACTGATTCAGGTGGATCGTTTGCATGAGATGTTCGCACAAATTGAACCGGGCCTGATCCGGTATCCCGCGATTGATCCAGTCTCGTTTCGCGCCGCAGTCACGGAGTTTTGTGATGAAAACCGCTGACCTGATCGCCGGCCTGCCTGGGGAAACGCTGGTGCGAAAGGGTTTGTCTGATTTTCGGTCGGGCCGCTGCACCATTGCGGCTTGTCTGGTGGCCATCGCGCGCAGTCGACTGGCCGGCGCGGGAGTGATCCGCGATTCAGAAGCGCCCACGTTCGTTGAACCTGAGCTTCAACTTTATCGGCTGCTTCAACGGGAAGGGGGCGATCCCTATTCGCGATACAACGCTTTGCTGCGCGAACTGGTTAGCTTCGAACAAGCTTTGGACTGGCGCCGCAGCAGACAACATCTGAGCGAAAAGACTCGCCCCGGCAAGGTTTCCGACGTCTGATCTCGCGTTTTCCGCTCAGGCTTCGACGTTTTCTTCGCCCCGGCTCTTACCGCTTACCGCTTCGCGCTTGGCATTGCTAATCCCGAAGGCTTTCGGGGCCGTCCGCTGGCAGGCCATTAACCTATAACCGGTAACTGCGCGTCTGCGTGGACCCGTGGAGCAGGTCCGCCGCCAACAGAATCATTCGCAGGTGATGAACAAGATGAACCTGTTCAATGTTAACCTGAGCTATCAAGCCACGCCACGCTGGAGCTTCTCTGCGGACGTCCCTGTATTGTTCGCAACCCGACGTGGCCAGAGTTCCCCGTATACCACTGCTGCCCAAGGTGTCGGAGATATTATTCTCACCGCGCAATCCTGGCTCTGGAGACCTCCGACAGAATCCGCGGGCAATGTGGCTGTAGGATTTGGCGTGATGCTGCCAACCGGCAGGTCCAATGTCAAGAACACCGTCGACAACGGGACCGACATAGTCACCATACCCGTCGACTATTCGATCCAGCCCGGTCAGGGAGGTTGGGGAATCGTGGGACAGGTTCAGGCTTTCAAGGCGGTCAGCAAGGCGGTATTCTACTTCGACGCCAGTTATATTGCGACTCCGCAGAGCGTTAACGGCACTTTCAGAGGCGGAACTAACCCCCTGACCCAATACAATTCCATCTCCGATCAGTACCTGGCTGAAGCCGGCATTGCTTACCCGATCAGCCGCATTCCGGGACTGTCTCTAACCTTTGGGCCGCGCGACGAAGGCGTCCCGGTGCGGGACCTCTTCGGCAAAAGCCTCGGGTTCCGCAGGCCGGGTTTTGCGATTTCGGTCGAGCCGGGATTCGAGTATGCTCGGGGAAAGAGCATCTATACTTTTGGGATCGGCAAGGCCGTGTATCGTACCCGCGAGCGCAGCGTTCCGGATTTCGTGAGCGGCGGCCATGGAGATGCTGCCTTCGCGGACTGGGTATGGCTCGCGAACTACACTTATCGGTTTTAGTGACGACTTGCGATCGACCAACTTCGAGCCCAGGAGAGGCCAAACGTCCCGGCCTTCGAGCGGCGCGGCGTCCCTACTCTCCTGTAAGAAGAAGGTTGTTACCGCTGGTGGGCGTTTCACTCACCACGTTCTTCCTTCTTCCGATCGGAACGCGAAGCAATCTTCGAGGGGCGCCCGGCAATATGCGGGCGCCCTCTCTCTTGGCCCGCGGCGAAGACACTGGGAACCATCTTGTCTCCCAGAAGAGCCCTTATCTTCTCGATCACGCGCACGACCTCGTGAATTGGTATCCGTGGGGACCTGCCGCGTTCGAGAGAGCACGCAAGGAGAACAAGCTTATCTTCCTCTCCATTGGCTACTCCTCATGCCACTGGTGCCACGTGATGCAACGAGAGAACTTTGAGGATCCCGGCGTTGCGAAGCTCATGAATCAGGCGTTCGTCGCCATTCTCGTCGACCGGGAGGAGCGCCCCGATATCGACCGCGAATACCTGGCCGTCTCGGAGATGCTCACCGGGTCAGCGGGGTGGCCACTAAACATCATCATGACTCCGGACAGGAAGCCGTTCTTTGCGGCAACCTACATCCCCAAACAAAGCCGCCCCGGCATGCCCGGGATGCTGGAATTGATTCCAAGGGTCGAGCGAACGTGGCAGAGAAATCCGGCCGAGTTATCAGCCGGTGGCGACAAGGTGAGGGGCTTGCTTGAGCAATCACTGAATCGGAAAGCGCCGGGGCAGGACATCGGACAGTCCGTGTTAGACACGGCCTACAGGCAGCTCTCTTCGAGCTTCGATCCGCTCTATGGAGGCTTTGGCGGAGCCCCAAAGTTTCCCCCGGCGATGGACGTGCTTTTCCTTCTTCGCTACTGGAGGCGTACCCGCGACAGCAAAGCGCTGGTCATGGTGGAAAAGACTCTGGATGCCATGCGCCTGGGCGGGGTCTATGACCAGGTTGGGTTCGGTTTCCATCGCTACGCCACGGATCGGGAGTGGCGGGTGCCGCATTTCGAGAAGATGCTCTACGATCAGGCCCTGATCGCGATGGCCTACACCGAAGCCTACCAGGCCACTCACCAGGAGCGCTATGCGCGGACGGCGCGGGAGATTTTTGCCTACGTGGCGCGAGATCTTACGTCGCCCGAAGGCGCATTTTACGACGCCCAGGATTCCGATTCCGAAGGCCAGGAGGGCAAGTTTTACCTGTGGACAGAAAGGCAGATTCGTGAGGTCCTGGAAAAGCGTGAGGCGGACCTGATCGTGAAGGTGTTCGGCGTGAACGACGCCGGCGATTTCTCTCCAGGCGGGCGTGCAGGTGGACCTTCAGGTGAAAAAGATCAGAATGTGCTTCGCCTGCGTGCTCCGTTAAGCCAGATCGCTTCGGAACTGAGCATCTCCCAAGACGATCTTGAACGGCGCCTCGAATCAGCACGTGAAAAGTTGTTCAGAGCGCGCGCGAGGCGCGTGCATCCGAAGACGGATGACAAGATACTGACCGCCTGGAACGGCTTGATGATTGCCGCGCTGGCCAAGGGTGCCCAGGCGCTAGGTGAGAAGCAGTATGCCGACGCAGCTCGGCGCGCCGCCGATTTCGTCCTGAGCAAGATGCGAACCTCCGATCGTTCGGCAACGGGCCGGCTGCTCCACCGCCATGCCGGCGGAGAGGCGTCGCTTGCTGCAAATCTGGACGACTACACTTACCTGACGTGGGGATTGCTTGAACTCTACGAAGCCACTTTCCAGATAGCGTATCTTCGAGCAGCGATCGACTTGAATCGGCAGGCCATGGAGCAGTTCTGGGACGCAAACGATGGCGGTCTTTTTCTGACCGCCTCCGCCAATCGCGATGATCTGGTAAGGCAGAAGAGTTTTGATGACAGTGATCTGCCCTCGGGAAATTCCGTCGCTGCGCTCAACCTGATCCGGTTGGCGACCCTGACCGGCAATACGGCGCTCGAAAAGAAGGCCACGGAAATCAGGCGCGCCCTCGCGAGCATCATTCAAAAATCCCCTTCGGAATACCCGGTAATGCTTATTGCGGCGGATTTCGCCTTAGGGCCGTCCTATGAAGTTGTGATCGCGGGCAGACCGCGGGCCGCGGATACTGAGGCCATGTTGCGGGCGGTGACGGCTCCGTTCGCGCCTAACAAGGTTGTCCTGCTGCGGACCACGGAAGAGGCCTCGCCCGAAATCGTTCATTTCGCGGATTACACGCGCTACCAGTCGGCAATTCAGGGGAAGGCGACCGCGTACGTCTGTGTCAAGTACAACTGCAAGCTTCCCACGACAGACGCCGGGAAGATGCTGGAGCTGCTCGGCGTCAAGTCGGAGTGAGGATTGGAGGCGAGGTCGGTCCATCGGCTTGGGTAATAGCCGCTGAAAGAACCGGAGCTTGTCATTCGCAGCGTAGCAAAAATCAAAATCCTGATGAGCATAACAAATCACAGTGACGCTCAATTCTGTAGCGGCGCTGTCCCCAGCGCCGAAATCGCCGGTGCGGACACCGGCGCTACAGGAAAAGCGGTTAGAGCACTGACGTTGCACGGCAATGAAATTCTCAATCTTCAAAATTAGTGCCGTTGCGGCGTATCTCGCTCTCACAACGCTCGGGAGCGCGAGAGCAGCAGACCCGGCGCCGGAACTGGGTCTGTGGGACCTTAACGGCCAGATGCAGAAGCTGACCCAGTACCGGGGCAAGATCGTCATCCTCAACTTTTGGGCCACGTGGTGCGTTCCCTGCCAGGAAGAGTTGCCCCTGCTCGCTGAGGAACGGAAACGCTACGGCGATCGCATCGTGGTGATCGCCGCGTCCGTTGATGATGCGACCACCGTCAAGAAGGTCCGGCCTTTCGCGAAAAAGGAGAAGCTCAATTTTCCGGTGTGGATTGGCGCGACTGTCGATCACATGGAGCAGTTCAAACTCGGCGACGCGGTCCCGGCGACTGCATTTCTCGACAGCGACGGCAACGTCGTCGGGCGCGTGATGGGCCTGCTTCGCAAAGACGACCTCGAGCACCGCATCGAGTGGCTTCTTGGCGACCGCCACGGGACCGCACCTCCGCCCCTCGTCAACAATCTGAGTCCCGAGATAACTGTCCTCGACCCAAGTTGCCATGCACGCCCGCCCAGTCTCAGGCTTTATCCTCTCCCGGCTTATCCCTTATACTCTTTGGATATGGAGGAGAAACCCAGGGGCGCGGGGTTGGAGACTCCGCAGGAGCAACGCTCCGAGAGGAACCCCTCCGCATCTGAGGTTCGGTGGCAAGAGCAGACGCTCGAGCCCGCCTTGAAGAAATCCCCTGAGCGCCAGACGAGTTTCACCAGCCTGTCCGGCGTTCCGGTCGAACGCCTCTACACACCCGCTGACCTTAGCAACTTCGAATATAAGCGCGACCTGGCCGACCCGGGGCAGTACCCGTTCACGCGGGGCATCCACCGACAATGTACCGGGGCAAGCTCTGGACCATGCGCATGTTCGCGGGCTTTGCCACCCCCGAAGATACCAACAAGCGTTTCAAGTTCCTGCTGGAAGCCGGGCAGACAGGGCTTTCCACCGCCTTCGACATGCCCACCCTCATGGGCTACGACCCGGATCACCGCTGCCTGGGCGAAGTCGGCCGCGAAGGCGGTATCGGTAGCCAGCATCGAAGATATGGAAGACTCTTTGGAGACATTCCCCTCGAGAAGGTCTCGACCTCGATGACGATCAATGCGCCCGCGCCTATCTTCTGGCGCTGTACATTGCCGTCGCCGAGCGCCAGGGCGCGGACCGGAAAAAATCCGGGCACGATGCAGAACGACATGCTCAAGGAGTTCATTGCTCAGAAGGAGTAGATCTCCCCGCCGGCGCCCACATGCGCATGGTACCCGCGACATGCTGGTCTATTGCGCCAAGAACATGCCGCAGTGGAACACCATCTCCATTAGCGGCTATCACATTCGCGAAGCCGGCGCGACGGCCATCCAGGAGCTCGCGTTTACCCTGGCCGATGGCATTGGCTACTTGCAAGCCGGTGTGGATGCCGGGCTCGACATCGACGACTTTGCGCCGCGCCTGTCCTTCTTCTTCGATGTCCACAACGACTTCTACGAGGAGATTGCCAAATTCCGCGCCGCGCGCCGCATCTGGGCCCGAATTGTCAAAGAGCGCTTTGGCGCCAAAGATCCCAAATCCTGGCTCCTGCGCTCGCATGCGCAAACCGCCGGCGTCTCGCTCATGGCCCCGCAGCCTCTCAACAATGTGGTCCGCACCACCATGCAGGGCCTGGCGGGCGTATCTAGGCGGAACGCAGAGCCTTCATACAAACTCTTACGAGAGACCTAGGCCCTTCCCACAGAGGAGGCCGCCGGCCTTGCCCTGCGCACCCAGCAAGTCATTGCGCGAAGAGAGTGGCGTGATGGCCATGGCCGACCCCTGGGCCGGTTCCTACTTCGTGGAGAAGCTCACGCTCGATACGGAGCGCGCCTGCTTGGAGTATTTCGAGAGAATCGATGCACTCGGCGGTATGGTCGCTGCAATTGAAAAGAGCTATCCACAGAAAGAAATCCATGATGCCGCCTACGCTTACCAGCAGGAACTGGAGCGCAAGGAAAAGGTGATTGTAGGCGTCAATGAGTTTGTGTCCGGGGAAAAGCGCCCCATCGAGATCCTGGTTATCGATGAAGGCGTGGCCCACCGGCAACGTCAAAAGCTGGCCGAGTTGAAGAGAAAGCGGGACTGCGCGCGCGTCAAATCGGCGATTGAGTCGCTCGCCGGGGCTGCCGCGTCGGATACGAACTTGATGCCCTACATCCTCGAATGCGTACGCGCCTACGCAACCCTCGGTGAAATGTGCGACGTCTTGCGGCGCGTGTTTGGGACTTACGAGGAGCCAGCCTTTCGCTGATTTCGAGCGGCGGGTAACCGTCGTACACTTGACTCATACCGTTACTTTCCATGACTGATCGCCGTATTCGTGTTCTCGTTGCCAAGCCCGGGCTCGACGGGCATGACCGTGGTGCCAAGATCATCGCCCGCGCCCTGCGGGACGCAGGAATGGAAGTCATCTACACAGGCCTCAGGCAGACTCCGGAACAGATCGTGAACGCGGCGCTTCAGGAAGACGTCGACGCCATCGGCATTTCCATCCTTTCGGGCGCGCACAACACAATCCTGCCGAGAATTTGTCAGCTTCTTCACGAGAACGACATGGATGAGCGCGCTGCTGATCGTCGGCGGTATCATTCCCGATGAAGACATCGCCGGACTGAAGCAGGCGGGGGTGGCGGAAGTGTTTCAGCCGGGTGCTTCAACACAGGATATCGTTAGCTTCATCCGCACTCGGGTACCAACATCCGCCGGGGGAGAGAAGACGTTGAATCCGGAAACTTCGGGGGACCGGTTATGCCCACGGGAACTCTGCAGTAATAGTTTGGTCGTGTTGCTCCTTCAGAGCCCGGGTTTTCCCTGCCGAATGCCCGCACCCATTAGACATGCAAACGCCTGATCCAGCCTCCGATTCTCCAACTCTCTCCAAGCGAGCCGCACGACGTTTGATTCAGCGTGCTTTCGTGCTTGCCGGGCGCGACCGCATCGTCCGCCAGCATATCCGCGAAGCCCGCCTGACCACCCGCTGGATATTGGAAGATTGGAAGCTGACATGGACGTTGATTCTCGATCGCGGCAAGCTCGACTTTGACCGGCGTCCCATAAAAAAAGTCCACCTGATCCTCACCTGGGCATCGGCCTCGGCTTTCTTCAAAGAAGTGCAGAATGCCACTCGCTCTCGAGGCTGGCTCGGACGCCGGTCAACACGGTGAAGCGTCCAGGGCCAAATTGAACGGCAATATGCAGCTCGCGAAAGTACTGGAACCGTGTATTTCGCGTTCTGCGCGGCGCTCCGCGAAGTGCTCACCAATCCGGTGGATGAGAACGGCGATCCGTTGGTGTAACCCTGCGTCTTTCCGCCGGCCTTCTCGATAGTTCCCCCTGTGCGTTCCCCGTCCTGCATCTAAGTATTTGCAAACCGGTCGCATTGTGGAGAGTCACACGCGCTACACACGCTAGGGACATCGGTTTCTGTGCCGGTGTCCTCAGCGCCGAAGCCGCCGGTCGGGACACCGGCGCTACAGCCACGGTCGTCAGCTAAGTCTATAAATTGTTCTTCGGAATCAGTGCGCATCGGCATTATGGCGGATGAAATAGTGCCACTTGTCCAGAGGCGGGTACGGCGATATCAAAGAAACCGACCATCATCTCCTCATAGGTCTGATCCCCCACGTCACCGTCCTCGAAGGGTCAGGATTATGAGGATTGTTCCTGGAGTTATCGTACCAGGCAACCGCCTGAAGCTCGGTGCCCGCCTTGAGAAAGCGAGGCTCCGCCAAACGGTAGCTCAGCTGCCAGTAAAAATCGTAGTTGACCCGCAGCAGATTCTCGATGACCCTTCCGTCCGGGATGAATGATGTTGTACTCGAATCGTTTCCCGCGTAGATGCATGTGCGGAAAGAAACTGAGCAAAGTGGCGTCATTCGGCAGGGTGCCGTGGACTTCGACTCGATAATCATCGACTTGCGGCGGGATCACGAAATGGTCATTGGTCAACTGCAACGTGATACCCGCTGCCTGGCGGGCGCTTTGCAAAGACAAGGCCAACGCTTGTCTGATCGCTGGCCGGACGGCCGTTAGCGACGTAATGCATCTGGAAGACGAGGTCCGATCCGGCGGGAATAAATTTAGCCATACCGTCCGGCCAATCGTCCGGTGAGCTGCCGGGTGCATAGACCAGAAGCAGATCGCTATCGGTCCAGTGTGCGCCATGTTGGTCTTGCGCTTCGGTCAGGCTGGATGCCGTGAAAGGCACGCCGACAGGCGCATGCCCTAGCCAACCGGAATGTGGCGGGCGGATATAAACGACGGCATGGTGAACGTTCCGCCGGCTGGATGGAAGGATCTCCGACATTTGCACCCACTTGTCCTCGGCGAAACCAGTAGGCACGATCTCGTAGGTGTACTCAACGTCCCCGCTGCGCGGGAAGTGACGACCGGTCTGCGGCATTTCGAGGACGAGTCGGGTCGCGGGATATTCCAACCCTCGGTCCAGCGCCGAGGCGGCGGTGCGTCGCGGGGATCGCCGGACGGAGCGTGCGCGTCAGCCCAGGCCGAAAGCGTTTCGATCTGCTGCGGAGTAAGCGAAGGGTCGTTCGAGAACCGGCCTGAATGCGGATCGGCAAACCACGGCGGCATCTTCCTCAGGCGGACTGCCTGCCGGATCGCCGCTGCCCACGGCCGGGTCTGATGATAGGTCACCAGCGGCATAGGCGCGATTTCGTTTGCACGATGGCAATTCTGGCAGTGCTGCTGGAGGATGGGCAGCACATCTCGATAAAACGTGGGCTTCGTGGGGTTGCCGGCCTGCGCGATTGCTTGCAGCAGGATCGTGGCGATGCAGGATAACGCGAGAGCACCGGGCCCGCCTCGTCGGGCGGGGGTGGTTAGCTGAGCTATAAGGAGATTGCCTTCGATGTCCTCGCCGCTGGAGCTTTCCATTTCACGCCGGGTTTCCAGCCACTTCGCAGACAAAATCCCGATACATACTGTCAGCATAGCACGGCTGGTTCTCAGTCGATTCGGTCCGAGGAAGGTGCTGTGCGACGGTACTGTTTCGATGGCCGGAGAAACCGAGCCGGCGTGAACTTGAGAGCACGATCCCAGGGCTGAACACGCAATGGTCGAAACGGTCCTCAGTCGGAGTTGGCGGCGCCCTGGAGTCCCCTCGCGGGTTGGTCAAGGGTGGGATGGCGGACGAGAAGAATTGGGAGCGCGTCCTAGCGGAGTGGCACGACTTGGTGGCAAAGCAGGTTGAGCGAACCGCTCGACCTGCAGCTGAGCGACCCAGCCGCGCCGTGTGTCATTTGCGGTTACTGGCCAAGCTGCCCGCCCGATGCGAATCGAGTGCGCGCACGCTGAATGAGCGCGCTCGCCGCGGAGGAAAACTCCTCGCCGAAGTGCCAACTGTCGAGAGGGAATTAGCCGTTTGCGCCGGAGGCAGGGAACCGGAGCTTGAATGTTCAGGGCGACTCCTGACCCACTCCGAGGCGCGACGCTGCGCCTCAACAAGTTGATCAGCCTTCATTTTTCCCGCCAAGCGCTCCTTCGCGTCCTGGATGCTCCTGTCAACGTAATCGCCGGTGGTTCCCGAGAGGAGAAGCCACATGTACGCGGACACCTTGTCCTCCGGAACGCAGTAGCCGTCGCGAAGCATCTGCCCCAGGATAAACTGAGCTAACCCGTTGCCCTGCGTCGCCGCCTTCTGAAACCAGTCGAATATGGCAGCAGGGCGTTGACGGAAGACGCTTGATTCGCCCCCGCTGTTGACGGCTGGGGCCGGGCCGCTCTGCCGGAATGCGTACAGAATCGCTTCTGCGCGATTGGAAACGCCTAGCTTGTCGAAGATCCGCAGCAGGTAATTCTTTACCGTATGCTCGCTCAGCTTCAGTTCCGCGGCAATCTCACGGTTGGTAAGGCCTTCGGAAAGGCTACGAATCACGTCCTGCTCGCGTTTTGACAGCAGAGCTATGCCCTTGGAATCGACCAATCTGGACGGTGGTGATTTCCCCAGCGCTTGCAGCACAAAATCCAGTTCGGCGGTTGTCGCCCAGATTTGTCCGCGATGCACAACGTCAAGGCACTTGCAGAGGTCGTCGATTGAATTAGACCGGCAGAAAACTCCCCTTGCTCCAACCCGAAAGGCCTCAAGAACGAGGCCGCAGGATGATGCGTCAGTCAGAACAATGAGCTTCATCTCCGGGTAAGACGCCCGCAACTGGCGTGCAATGACAAACCCTCTACCTTCTTCATCGTCCAGGTTCGGGCTGAGCACCACAACCTGTGGCTTACCCTCCGCTGCCGCCTGCAGCAGATCAGCCGAGCTTGCTACGGCGGCAGTCACATTGAAGCGCCCCGAGCGATTGAGAGCATCGCCCAGTAACTGACTGCCCATGCGCGTGGCATCGGCTACCAGAACGCGAACATGATGGTCGACTTGCAATAATGAGTTTGCACTTGCCATAGTATCGTCAAGGTCCGAAAAAGCGAACCTGTTTCTCCCTCCGCGAAGTTACCGGCCAAACCCTCGAACGCTCCCGGCCGCCGGCATCGGGCCCCAAACCCTTTTCAGGTGTTTAGGCTGCGGGGACTTCCTGCCGCGGTACAGGTATCTTTACAGTAGGTACAGGTCCCGGTACAGGTAGACCTCTATTTAACGCAACCCGCTCACCGACGTCTGTTCAAAACTGACCATTTTCCGATGGCAAAGCGCCTATTACTAAACAATTACAACGGTATGAGGACCGCGCTCCATGAGTCACTCTAACTTAGCGGCCGAGAATGACTTTGCCCTACCGGCGGGGAGGACCGACACCCCCGACACTTGACAAGCCCGTAACTGTTTGTACATAAAGGCTCGGCGCAGGGGCATTCCAGGTGCAGGGGCCTTTCTTCTCCAGGGACTGAGCATAGTGTCTCCAAACTCGAGATGAGGATGGGGCTAGGACTTAAGTACCAGGTAGTGAGATACAGAGCATGATTGCCTGGGTCACCCTGCCGTGAGCAGCGAGGTCTTTCGGCTTCTTGCGGCGAGTGCTGTCGGCGTCTTATGATCTTCCCTGTTCTCCCTGGGCTCACAAATACAGGGTCCGGGAGGTTCCCATGCCAGACTTGATTCCCGGCGCTTGGTGTTTCCTCAGAAGACTGCGGCGGCCCTGCGCGGTAGTGTTCCTGCGGGCAGGAAGGACGACTACACGTTGTTCTCGAAAACTGTGGCAGGCAGCGGCAGTGCCGATCATAATCATAACTGGTGCGGACTTTACACGTGGCACCGAGCGAAGAATCGATCGGGAGCATACTGAGGGTCGAGTGACGATTTTGATGCGGACTGAAACCGTGTCGGCCCAGGATTTCGAGGTTCGATGATAGGTGACGTCAAAGAGTCACATGCCGAGGTGCAGTCTGCCACTTGTCCCGTAGAGGTGAATAGCCGGAGTGTCGATTCAACGATCTCGGCCCCGTTTATACGAGCTATATTCAGGCGCCAGTGGCACCTCTGTTTGCTGGTAGCAGTCGTGGCACTGCTGTACGGCTCCGTGCTGAAAGACCTGGTTCTCGACTGGGTGAGGGACCCCGATTATGGCCATGGGTTCATCGTGCCCGTTTCCGCGGGTTACGCGCTGTGGCGATCGCGCAGCCGTTGGCGAAACCTTCCGCTCAAACCGAGTAATTTCGGGTTATCGGTCGTACTGGCCGCAATAGCTTTGCTTCTTGTCGGATCGCTCGGAGCTGAACTCTTCCTGACCCGCGTGTCACTGCTCCTGCTGCTGGCAGGCATTGTGCTTTACCTCTTTGGATGGAAGATGCTCGGTGCGGTTGCGTTTCCGCTGGGCTATCTGGTTCTGATGATACCTTTGCCGAGCATTGTCTACAATCAGGTGACATTCCCACTACAGCTTCAAGCCTCACGCCTCGCCGCTGTCAGCCTGGATGCGGTGCAGGTTCCGGTTCTGCGCGAAGGTAATTTGCTGATCCTTCCCAATCACACGCTGGAGGTTGTGGAAGCTTGTAGCGGGATCCGGTCGCTCATGTCGCTGATCGCGCTGGCGATCGCCTACGGATATCTGGCAGAGCGCCGCGCCTGGGTGCGTGCCACACTTGCGGTTCTTATGATTCCGATGGCCGTGCTGAGCAACGGCTTCCGCGTCTTTGGGGCCGGGGTCTCTACTTACGTGCTCGGGCCAGAGTGGGCCGAGGGTTTTTTCCACACATTCTCCGGATGGCTGATTTTCATGACCGCGCTTGCCGGCATGCTGGTTGCTCACCGGATATTAAAGCGCGTGGCCGTCTTTCTGGAAACAAGGGGCGCGAATGCCTGACCGGTGTGTCAAGCGGCGAGCTGTATTTATTGTGGGTCTAATGGCCGCAACGTTCCTGCTCATTCATGGCGTGAGCCACGGCGAACGAAGGAGTCCGCGGCATCCGCTCGAGCAGCTGCCTTCCACCCTCAGTGAGTGGACCGGCAAGGATTCGCCGCTCGATCCACGAGCCCTCAAGCTATTGCGTCTCGATGACTACTTGAGTCGTGTTTACAGCGATGGGAGAGGGCACCTCCTAGGACTGTACATCGGTTTTTACGGCAGCCAGCGCACCGGCGATACGATACACTCCCCCAAGAATTGCCTGCCGGGGTCAGGTTGGGAACCGGTGCATTCGCGCCTGCTGACGATCGAGTTGCCCGGCCAAAAGCCGGTTCAGGTGAACGAATACCTGATCGAGAAGGGTCTTGACCGTCAACTGGTTCTCTATTGGTATCACGGCCGCGGCAGGGTCATCGCAAGCGAATACTGGGGAAAGGTTTGGCTGGTCACCAATGCGATCACCCGGAACCGAACGGACGGTGCCTTGGTCCGCCTTGTTACCTCGACCGCAGATGGGGAGGCGGAAGCGCGAGCACGAGAGATAAAATTCGTGACAGAGCTGTACCCTCGCCTGAACGAGTTTATTCCCGAATAGATCCAGGACTCCTCTGAATAAGCACCGTCTGCCACTCTCCGTAGCGATTTGCTCGCTTTAATAACTTCTGCGAACTCCGGAACAGCGCAAGCAAAACTACCTGCAATAAGCCGAGAAGATCTAATCGGGGAGGGCCTGGAGCGGAACCCTGGTGCGACAGAGCTTGGTACAAGATTGGCTTACGTGCTCACACATTGCCCAGACACGAACTTGGGAACGGGCCGCGCACGGCACTCACCCAGGTCGCTGAAAGACTGGCTCGACATGCTCGGGGGCCGAGTCTTCGGTTCCACCCGAAAAGCGTGCTGGACACTCTCAACGGCTTCAACCCAATGGTTTGGTGTATAACTACATAGTTATTTTGGGGTTTTATACAAAGCGTTAATACAACTTTTGGGCCATTGTCCAAATTCTGGAACCCACGCATCATAACTATATGCGCCGGAGGTTTACCGCTACCTTCAGGAGAGGAAGGGTGGCTGAATCCTTTCTGAAGACGATTTACGCTTGACTGGACTTTTCTGCAAATAGCAAGAAGCAGTAAATTTGACCGCTCGGTAACAACAGGAGAAAACGAATGCGACGAGGCATCATGTTGGCTATTTTTTGCGAGCTGTGCTTAGTGCTTTCTCTGAGTTCTGCTTCGGCACTCGCCGACAGTACGAAGAATTTCGACGAAAACATCGGCAAGCTGTCATCCCACGACGCTGATTCCCTGTCCGGATACGCCCCATGGAAGGACATTGCTCGCAGCTTGAAGGACTCTGATTTCGATGGCGTCCTCGCGATCCATTGGGCGTCTGGCTACACGACATTCTCAAACGGGTTTAAGCATGCGATTGGTAAGCGGCGCCAAGGTGCCTCAGGCGACGATGAAAATACCCTTCTCTTATCGGAAATTATCACGCTCGTGCCTCACACAACGGTTGTAAGAAACAAGCGCTGTTCGCGCCGGTCAGGCTTTCGTCTGACGCGCCCTCTGCCGGCCCTGGCGAAGGGTTTTCTGATCCGCCGGCTAACGACCCGGTTTCAGCGAATGCGACGCTCGCGACTCCAGAATCAGGATCGATTTTCCTGCTTGCTCTGGGTATTCTGGGTTTGAGCCCCATGCTCTTTCGCCGCAAGATCGCTTGAGGCGATTGTCATCTGGCGAGGACGGCTTGCGTCACCTTGGTGCCTCTGCGGTCGCAGGGGCAGCAGACTGCTTTGGTCTCCGCTCAGTTCTTGCCAATGCCGCCGGTCCGAAGCTATCCAAAGTAAGCAGGCTGATGACGGAAGACGTACCCGCCGAGGTGCCGTGCCGCCATTTGCCTCGGATCCAGTGTTTATCCCCGCCCCGTTATTTAGGAAGCTGGTATTCGCCCTCGACATTGACGAGCATGTTGTCACCTTCAGCCTTGCCGCTGAACGTACCTTTGCCCTTGATGCCCTTCAGCTTGCCCGTGCCGCTCGTGAAGCTCCAGGTGCCCCGCTCGCTCACCTGTTTCCCGCCGCTCCACCTTTCTGTGCTGTGGGTGCGCACCGTATACTTGTCTCCGCTGTCCAGCGTATCCGTCACATAGCCGTGGTCCCGCATGGTGTTGCCGCTGTGTTCAGAGAACATGGTGAAAGCACCACTCTGAGTTTTCGCTCCTTCGATCTCGAGCGGCTTGATCCAGGTGCATTTACCCTGCACGATATTGAAGGAATGTTGGGCGCGGTCGCCCACATCCATCGATTGCTGCTGGTCCGGCTTGCCGCATTGCACGGTGCCCGACACTTTCGTCTGCGCTACTGCAAGACTGACCCCCAAAAGAATCAAAAACACACCCCACCTGCTTTCATGTGACCCTCCTGCTTCATTGAAATTGTGAGCGTGCACCTGCAATCACAGCCGAGCCCGATTAGTCGGCGGGGAAGTATATCATCCGTTCGAGCACGGCGACAAAGGTACCCACGCGAACTCACCTGCAGGAGAGTTCACATGTCTGGTCGAAGACCTTGTCCGGCGATTCAGGCTTTTTTCTGCGGAGGAATGTATCCCGGCGGGAGCGCGGCACCTTCTCCAAAGAAGTAATTCTCCATCTGCTTGGCGATGATTTCCTGCGCCTCTTTTGTGGCAGGGCTGAGGCGGTATTCATTGATGATCATCTTCATGTGCTCCACCCACATGTCCCACGCTTGCTCTGAAACATTGTCGTAGATGCGCTGGCCCAGTTCACCCGGCCAGGGCGGCTCGTCAAGACCCGGAAGTTCCCGGCCAAACTTCGCACATCACAATACGTCCGCCATAAGAGTGCCTCCGGTCTAACCCATTGAGTCGCGAGAGCCGGATCACCGACTCGATTCATCCTGTTGCGTTTAACGCGCCGCCGCGCAGATGTGTTGAAAGGGTGAGAGCATTATATAGGAAAATCGCCGGTTGCGCTGATGGCTTCAGGCACGTTCGAAGGAGGTAGGCCGAAATAGGTGCTTAGGTGCTATACCGGATTGTGGGTTGTCTTGAGGGCCTTCTGGCGCTACACCGTTGCCGTGGTCGAAGGCCAGCTGCTTCATTAGCTTTTGGTATTGCTGCCGGAATTCCTGGTGCTTTTCCATTTCCTTCGAAGTGGCTCTTCAGTTCCTGGGCCTGTCTTAGCGCTTCTTCCTTCGCCATCTGTACCTTCCGGAGTTGCTCGTTGATTTGCTGGTTCAGCTTCTGGACCTCTGCCTTCTGCAATGTGTCAATGTAGGGAACCGCGATCTGAGGCGGTTCAGGCTCGACTCCGGAAGCAGACGCGTCTGCACTGTCGTGCGAGTTCGATGGCCGCTGAGGCTCGAGTTGCACTGTTGCCGTCTCTTCGTGATGGTTGCGGACGATGCCCAGGACATGCGTCTGCTTCTCGCCGGATTTTTCCGGGAATCTGTCATTAAGGGAATTTTGCAACGCCCAAACCCGAATCCACTTCCTTATCATCAATCTTGACGATGCAGTCACCGGCCTTCAGACCGGCTTTCTCCCCGGGGCTGCCGCCCCTTACTTCGAGCACAAGCACGCCTTTCCCTTGCCTCACGCCGAAATACTCGGCGAGCTGCGGCGTCAGCTTCTGGGCGGAGATGCCCAGGCGTGCGCGCCTGGAGAAATTCAAATTGAATGCAGGGATCCTGATCTCCGGTATCGCGACCTCGGGCATGTGCATGCTTTCAGGCATACCGTGCTGAGGCTCCAGAGCGATCGTCAGAGTTCGCGGCTGTCCGTCTCGGGTCAATTTGATCTTCACAGTCCGGCCGGTGGGAGTCTCACCAATCGGCGCAGCTCAGCCACGCTACGGACACGCTCGCCGTCGAACTCGACAATCACATCGTTTTTCTGGATACCAGCCTTCGCGGCCGGGCTGTCGGGCCTAACCTCGTTCACCACCGCGCCGTAGTCGCCGGAGAGCTTCCATTCGCGGGCTTTATCCGCAGTCACGTCGCTACGCTCACGCCCATCCAGGCCTGGTTTCCGAATCGCTCCATCATCATCATGCCGGCGGTTGGGTCATGGCGCTCGGTGTTCTGCGCCGGGAGCACGGAAGTCACCAGGAATAAGCCGATGACCAGTACAGTTACGTTGCAAATTTTGCGTATCATGATCTTTGCCCTCAAAAACTGGAACAACAGTTCACTGCTTCAAGAACAGTGATATTGCCAGCGTTGCGCCGGACTACTCGAGTCTCGACGCCCAACAGCTGGAGTGCGCCAGCCCCAAACAGGACGTGCTTGTTGGTGCCCCGGATTCCATTTGAAGCCGTCGCCACCTATTCAGTTTCGATCCCCGACTTCCCGCGCCATGGGTTTCCGCAGCCGCTCCTGCTGCACAGTTCTCTCTGCTGCCTCTCGATCCGTATCTGCCGCGCGTGTTGCAGGTTATGCAGGTTCTGTTGCAATAGATTTCCCTCGAGAGCTTGCCACCTGCTCCAGTACATCTCCTGGCGCCGTCTCAGCTCACTCAGGATCGGGGAGTCCAGCTTGCGGATCTCGATATTGCCCATCAGGGTGTGGATCACGAGCCTCTTACCGCCGCCGTTCAAGGCGCCTTCACCGTGCACGGCACCCATACCGAAATCCTGATCATTTCCGCCCTGCACCAATAGTGGAAAATCCGACAAGATCTTCTGCCCGGCTACTTCGTCAATGACCGCTTCGAGGCTCAGGGGGAGATCGGCGGGGACGAAGACCTCGACATCGCCCACCGAAGTCTCAAGACGCGAAGTGGCGAACGTCTGCTTGCTGGCATTGATCTCCGCCAGGATAGTTCCGGCGCCGCTGATAGCGTGAACGGAGCTCTGCGGACCCGGAACAAGTCGATACTGCCGCCGCCCGTCTGCGCCCTCACCATTCCCCGTGCGCTTTGCAATCGAATGTTGCCGCCTTCGGTTTCCGCATGGACAGTCGACCCGCAGTCCCCGATCTGGATTTGGCCGCCCCCCGTTTCCGCGTTCAGGGGGCCCGCGGCACCGCGCAGGACTATGTCGCCGCCGCCACTGCGGGCATCAGTTGCGCCGTCGATCGGTCCCGCTACAATTTCTCCGCCGCCGGTGGCGAGCACGGCATTCCCTCTGACGTTGCCCACCCGGACGCTGCCGCCCTGGGTGCTGGCCTCGAGCCTCTGGCCGACATTACCCAAGGTGATGTTGCCGATCGCGGTCTCGACTTTCACCGGTCCAGCCACATCTCCCGTACGGATATCGCCGCCTCCTGTGGAAACCCGGAGCTGTCCATCCAGGCGATCCACGCTGACGTCGCCTGCCTGGGTTTCGAGGTCCAGGTTGAATCGCAAAGGAACGACGATGTCAAATTCAGCCCTGAGCTCTGGCTTGTGCCATTCGCCGCGCGGCGACTTGCCGGAAACATTCACGACGCCTTCACGCGAGCTGCGGTTTAGCTCGAAACTCCTGAGGTACCCCTTGGCCTGCTGCGGATCTTCTGCATAAGCTGCCAGCCGAACCTGGCAAGCCAGGCGATTGCTGTGCCCCGCCCGCACGGTGATGAAGCCGAAATCAGTGTGCAAGACCAGGCGATCTCCATCCCGCACGGGCAGGCTGCAATCGGCGTGCTCCACCCAGGCGCGCCCTTCACGGCTGGGTGCTCTCCACTTCACACGACCCTGTTCCGAAGCCGCAAGTCTGCCCGTTCCGCCCCCAGCGAACGCGATCAGTGCAAGCAGCACGATCATCAGATTTCGGCCTCTTTGCCGGAATGAATTCACGAAAGACACCGATTCAACGTCTGATCTGCGGCGGCGCTCTGCATTTGCTTACCGCCGATCGGCTGCCAGCTCATGGATGGCTTCAGCGCACTTGACGCGAATATACGGATTGGAATTCCGGGTCGCCAGCGAACGCAGCGCCGGCAGCAAGGCCGCATCCTTCTCCCGTACCGCGCGATTCACAAGCGTATCCATGGCGGCGAAGCGCACGCCGGGATTCTTGTCACGCTCGGCTGCGGCCAGCAACGCCTGATGCACATCGTTGCCCCAATCCATGGTTTGGATCGTCTTGAGCGCGTCAAGGCGGTCCCCGGCATTCGGATCCTTGCGCATCGCATAGATCAAGGCTTCACGCACGGCCGGGTGGTCGCTCTTGCTCCGCAAGGCGTCCAAGGCGTCGCGGCGAATCCCGCGTTCTCGTACCCTTTAACCGTGTTTACCAGCAGTTCGCGGATGCGCGGGTCATCGAGCGAACCCTCCAGGGTCATGCGACGCTCGGCGTTCACGGTGATGCGCACATCACCCGTCTTGGGATCGGGAGTCACCTGGTTGATACTCTTTACGTTGAGGTTTGTAAGGTCGGGCCCGAGGATCGAGGAGATGGCCGGTTTGTCTGCCGGGATAAGCGCGGGAGAGCGGGACCGCAGATTCCAGCCCAAGCTGAAAGCGAAGACGCTCAGGGCGGAGGCAGTAAGAATCGCGGATCTCGATATCCGATTCGGGATACTTCCAGCAGCCGGCAACCAGCTTCGAAACAGGGATCTCCAGCCAGTCTGCTCGCGGCCCAACGCCTCCTCGAGCGCCTGCCGGCAATGGACCACCATATCGGGCGTGAATTCGATCCCGGCGCGCTGATCGAGCAATTGCTGCAGGCGCCGCGAGTCTTCCAGCAGACGGCGGCAAGGTTCGCATTCCGCCCGATGAGCGTCGTAGGCCGCACGCTCTTCGGCGGGAAGTTCGTCATACAGGTAGGCTGGAAGAGTTTCTTCAAAAAGCTGGCACGTCATCGTTTCATTCACTCGCGTTTACGGAATCAACGGTCAAACCAGGTCCGCAAGCGCCTCACGAAGTTTCCGTGTAGCACGGAACAGGCAATTCTTCGCCGTCTCCTCGCTCGTCCCGCACAGTTCGCCGATGGCACGGAGTCTGAGCCCCTGGTAATGCTTGAGTTCGAAGATCATCTTTTCCCGTGGGTTCAAGCGCTGCAAAGCCAAGTCGATCCGGCGCTGGATCTCACGGGCCTCAAGGGCACGCTCCGGATTGAGGCTTTCATCCGGCAGATTGTGAAAATACTCGGTGTCGCCTTCTTCAGTTTCGGGCGCCTGGACTTCGTTCCTGCTCTTCTGGCGCCGGAGGTGATCGAGACACACGTTCATCACCACGCGATAGAGCCAGGTGGAGAAGCGGCAATCAGACCGGAAGTGCCCGAGCGACCTGTAGACCTTGAGGAAAGCCTCCTGATAGAGGTCCCGGGCCTCTTCCGGTGAATGCACCACCCTCAGAGCCAGGCGCAGCACCTCGTGATCATAGAGGCGCACTAAGGCGTCGAAAGCGGCGCGGTCGCCGCGTTGAGCCCGCTGAATGAGTTCGCGCTCATCCGCTTCGAGCAACCGCGAGCCCTGGGCCGGAATTTTGCCAGCCACCTCCAAACAGGCGCCATCCATCGGGAAGTGCACTCTCGTTGCGTGTCTCCTAACGTTTAGACGCATTCTGTAAGCAGAAGGTAAGCGAGCAAGGAAGGCAAATCATGACGGGCCGGAAACTCATGCCCTTTGCGAATCGGGTAAGGGCAGCAAAAGCATATTCAGGAATATCAATCCTTTGACTTCAGTACGTCCGCCAGAAGTGATCGGACGCCGGCATCGTCGGGGCGGAGGCGAAGGTATTCCCGGTAATTGGCGATGGCCTCGTTGAGGTCTCCTTTTTGACGCAAGCTTTCAGCCAGCTTAAGCCGGGCCTCGGGGTAATCGGGACGATCGCGCAAGGCCTCGCGAAACTCATCGATCGCCTCGTCGGACTTTTGTTCCATCGCCCGCGCCTCTCCCAGCGCGAAGTGCGCCTGCGGCAGGTTAGGGGACGATTGCAGGACCGCCTTGGCCTCCCTGGCCGCACCCTCCGCGTCGTGCAAATGGATCAAGGCTTCAGCCAAGTTCAGGTGGAATTCCGGCGTGGCGGGCTTCAGGCTGAGCGCTTGGCGAAATGCAGCGGCGGCATTCACCCAGTCGCCTTCCTTCGCAAGGGCGATTCCGAGGTGGTCTTCCGTATCCGCATCGTTGGCGTGGTGCGCTAAGGCTGCGCGATACGCGTCGGCCGCGCCTTTGAAGTCGCCGCGCTGAGCAAGCATATCGCCCAATTGCCGCTGAAATTCGGCATTGTCGGAGGAGCTTCGCAGCGCCTCACGCTGCTCGGCCAACGCACCATCCAAATCACCGCTCTCGCGCAGAACAGCGGCTAGGCGTTCGCGGAGGTTTGCGTCGCCCGGATGGAGGCGCAGTGCATCCCGGTAAGTCGGAATAGCAAGCTCATAATTCTTGCGTCCGGCCAGCAGATCGGCCAACGCAACCAGCGCCTCCGGATAATCGCTCCGCAATCTAACCGCCTGCTCAAGCTCGGGTTCGGCTTCTTGCGGCTCTCCGCCGGCTCTCAGCGCCATGGCCAGACGGTAATGGAGTTCAGGACTCTCCGGCCGCAGCTTGAGAGCGATGCGGTATTCGGCCACGGCGTATTTCACGTGACCTCCGCCTTGGTAGGCATTGGCCAGGTGTAAATGCGCGTCCGGGTCATCAGGGCGCAGCCGCACTTCCTCGCTATACTCCGCGATGAAGCCCGGAATATCGCCCGACGCCTCGAGGGACTCACCCAGATTGCGGTGATAGTCGGGATTGTCCGGCACAAGAGCGGTCGCTTCCCTGAGTTCTGGAATCGCTTGCACCAGGTCTCCCGTTTTGCGCAGCACCAGCCCCAAGCCTTCGTGCAGGTCGGGATCGTCAGGCTTCAACCGCAACGCCTCCCGGTATTCCGCGATCGCGGCGGGGTGATTGCCGGAGGAGAGATAAGTCCTGGCGAGTTCCGTATGAGCCATGAGAATATCCGGCTGATGGTGAATGATCCCGCGAAACTCCTGTATCGCTCCCGCGTAATCCCCGGCCTCGCGCAGCGCCAGAGCGAGCCCGACGCGGTAATCCGTCTGCTCAGGACGAAGCTGGACAGCCTGCCGGTACTCCTGAATGGCGTGGATGAGATCGTTGCTGGCGCGCAGCGCATTCGCGAGGCTCCAATGAAGATCGGGATCGGCGGGGCGCAAGCGGCTGGCGGCTTGGTACTCGGCCAGACCCGCGTCAATGTCGCCGCCCTGGGTGAGAGCGGAACCGAGGCCGGCGTGCGCGTCGGCACTGCCGGGATCGAGCTTAATGGCGGTGTGAAACTCCTCGACGGCTTTGGAAAGCTCTCCGGCCTGCTGCATCGAGTTAGCGAATGCGATGCGAACTTCCGCGTCGCGCGGCGCAAGCGTAAGGGCACGATTGTACTCCTGGCTGGCTTGCGCGAACTGACGAGCCGCGACCAGCGCGTTTCCCAGAGCCAAATGAGCGCGGGCGCTCGAAGCTTGAAGCCGGACCTCGGCCCGATATTCGTCGATCGCCTCCGTAAGCTGTCCCTGCGATTCGTACAGCGCGCCAAGGTTCATGTGTACGCCGGGCAGCGTGGGCTTCAACTTAAGCGCTGTACGATATTCACGGATTGCTTGAGGCGCGTCCTGCTCGCCCGTGTAAACCGCAGCGAGGCCGTAGTGCGCTTCCGCATAATCCGGCCTGGCGGCGAGGACCTTCTTGTATGCGGTCTTAGCCTCCTCCAATTTTTCCTCGCGCAGGAGTTCGTTCGCCCGCTTAAGTAGCTGTTGCGGGGTCGTGGCGTCCTCTTGTGGCCCTGAGGACGCTTGCGAACTGGGTAGGGCCGCCGGGCAGGGAAGGGCCAGCAGAGCGGTAAGAACAGCGGTTATCAGACCTACGCGCGCAGCCAGCAGGCAGCATGATTTCGGTCTTACATCGTTCGCTGGCATCGCCTTTAGCATACACCTATCCGTATCGATGAAACAGAGCGGCATCGGGTTGGCGAATTCTTGTCACTCGACACTTCGGAAGCATGGCCGCGAGCCACGTTGACTCTCGTTTGGCGGCTCAAAAAGACCTGACGCGGCGGTATCGCTAAGGGGATTTTCACATTTCAAACACATCTCTGATGTAACCGCGATTGCGAGGGACCGTGTTTCCTGCAAGCCACCGCCGAAGACTATGTTAATTTAATAATTGAGGCCCGCGCCCGGGCGGTATCAGGAGAACTGGATCATGACCCTGCGAGCAATCTGGCTGGCTGCGATTCCGATTTGCTTGGCGGCGAGTTTTGTGGCGGCCCCAGTGCCGACGCAGGTAGTTCAAGCCCGAACCCTCCTGGCCGCCGACAGCGCACACGCGGGCGCAAGGATCAAGGCTGCTATCAAGGCTCAAATCGCTTCAGGCTATCACATCAACGATCACCATCCGACTCTGGAATACCTGATTCCTACGCAAGTGAAGCTCAATTCCAGCAAGCAGATCAGTGTGGACAAAGTGATCTACCCCAAGGGTGAGCCCATAAAATTTGCTTTTGCCGACCAGCCTTTATCCGTCTACCAGGGGACGCTGCTGGTGGGAGTGTTGCTCAGAGTGGCGCCGGGTGTTCCCGCGGGAAACTACGAACTTGAAGGCAAGCTCGCTTATCAGGCCTGCAACGAAAACGCCTGTCTGCCACCTGCAAGTGCTCCCCTGGCGCTCACCGTGAAAGTGGTGGACCGCGGCGTGCCCTCCAAGCCGGTCAACACCGATGTATTTAGCCGAATCGGCATCCAGTGAGCGCAACACGGCGTCTGCGGACGCACCTGAAACCGGTGCGCGCCGTCATGATCGAAGCTCTTGGGTCGTGATTGCAGCGACCCTTAGCCTGCTGGGTGCTTTGGTCTGGGGTTTGAATCCGCATCAACCGAGGCTATCGCCTGCGCCGCTCAAGCCTGCGGCTCCAGGTTGCGAGAAGATGGTCCACGAATTTCTGCCCAGCAACATTACCGAGTTACCCCGGTGGGCTACGGCTGCGCGGCGCCAATCGCCCAGGGACGCGGCCAACGCGGCGGCCTTTCGGGCCCTCTCGGATCGTCAAAGGGAAAAGGCGCTCTTGCGTCTGAACATCGAAGCTTGCACCTGTGGGTGCAACCTGAGTATTGCGTCGTGCACCGTGAACGAGCCCGCTTGTGATTTCTCGAAGCAGCTAGCGCGGAAGGTAGTCGAGCCATCGAAACATTGAATCGCCTTCTCCGAGATGCAACCTGAGGCAGCCTATTCTGCCGCAAGTTCCCGCTCCCTTGATACTGCCAGCGTGAACAGCGGTGCCTGTAGCCAAGCCGCGGCGGCTGCTGTGGGCCTTCTCATTCCTGGCCGGGCGTCAAACTGAAATGAGAATCGGCGTCGTGTCGGACACGCACGGATATTTTGACCCGAAGCTGAACCAGGTGCTTGCCGGTGTTCAGATGATCCTGCATGCCGGCGACGTCGGCTCACAGGACGTGCTGGACTCGCTGGGCCGGATCGCACCAGTACGCGCCGTCCGCGGAAACGTCGATTCCCCGGAAGCAGACCTGCCGTTGTCGCAGAAGCTGCACTGTGAGCAAGTGCAGATCGAAATGGTACACATCCTCCCCGCTTCGCAATCGGAAGTGCAGGAATGGACAGAGCTGGCCTCAGCCGGGAACAAACCGCCGGCAGGAAGCGAGAGGTTTCTGAAGGCCTTCGATGATTCGACCAACGTCGTTATCTTCGGGCACAGCCATCAGCCGTATCTATCGGCCCTGGGGCGAATACTATTTTTCAACCCGGGCAGCGCCGGAAAAAAACGATTCTCGTTGCCGCGCTCCTGCGGCTTGCTGGAGCCGGTGCCGGGCGGGATTCTCGCGTCGATCGAGCTGCTGGAGAAGTATAATGGTCCCGTACCGCCCAGGATTCAACTAGACTTCAAAAGGATAGCCGGCTTATGAAGCTAAAAGAGATCAAGCGCGCTCTGAGGATCATCGCGACTGTCGCCACGGTGGCGTTGATCGTGATTGAAAGGCTGGAAAAAGCTGAACTGAATGTGACCAGGAGGGAAGTCCGGGAAGTCCGTGACTAAAGCCGTCCCCGTAAATACGACGCCGCGCGCAAGAGGCGGGCTACAACGCGGTCCCGGCCTAGGACTGCAATTACTTCAAACAATCCTGGCGCCACGGCCTGACCCGTCAGTGCCACCCGCGACGCGTTGATCAATACTCCTGCCTTGATGCCGCGCTCTTCCGCGAGGCCGCGCAAGCACCGCTCGGTGGTCTGCAAATCGAATGGATTCAACTTGGAAAGCCGCTCCGCCAACTCGTCCAGATGTTGCGGCAAACCGGGATCCTTGCAGAATTTATTTATGGATTCGGGATCATAGTCGAACTCATCTGTAAAGAAAGCGCGCCCCGAGCCCGCGAAATCCTTCAAGCTGCGTGCCCGCGTCTGCAGCAGGTGCACCGAGAGATCAAACCGCTCACGCTCCCCACTTGCGAAGGTCTCACTCCATATCCCCGCCGTCTTCAGTTCCTTTTCCACCAAAGGCAGCAACCGCTCCGAGGGAAGGTGCCGCAGGTACTCGCTGTTCATCCACGCGAGCTTTTCCAGGTCGAAAACGGCGTTGGACTTCGAGACGGCTTCCAGCCGAAACGTCCGCGCCATCTCTTCGAGAGGCAGCACTTCCCTTTGTTGCCCGTCTGATTGCACTGGAGGAGTCCATCCGAGAAGCGCGAGAAAGTTGCGTAAAGCCTCCGGGAGGATTCCCTGTTCGCGGTACGCCCCTACCGCAGTGGCTCCATGTCGTTTTGAAAGCCGCTGTTTATCCGGACCCAGGATAAGCGGCAGATGCGCGAAGACCGGAACGTTCGCGCCCAGAGCCTGGTACATGAGGAGCTGCTTGGGAGTATTGGAAAGGTGGTCGGCGCCCCGAATCACGTGGCTTATGCGCATATCGAGATCATCCGCAACCACGCCGAGATGGTAAGTGGGGTTCCCGTCGGACCGCACAAGGACGAAGTCCTCGAGATCTTTGTTGGAGACGCCTGTGGGGCCGACCACCAAGTCGTTGAAGACTGTCTCTCCGCTTGCCGGCACTCCGAAGCGCAAGGCGCACGGTCGGCCCTCGGATCGCAGACGGCTGCGCTCCGCGCCGGAGAGACTGCGACATGTTCCCTCATATTTCCAGGCGCGTCGTTCGGATTCGGCCTTCGTGCGCTTGGCTTGGAGTTCCTCAGCCGTACAGAAGCACGGGTAGGCATGACCGGACCGCTCGAGTTCGACGGCAATCTGTTGATACCGGGCGAGACGCTGTGATTGGTGATAAGGTCCCTCGTCCCAATGTAATCCCAGCCATTCCAGGCTTTCGAGGATTGTCGTTACCAGCTCGGGCCTCGATCGGTCTGCGTCCGTATCCTCCACCCGAAGAATGAATACGCCTCCCTGTTGCCGGGCAAAAAGCCAGTTGTAAAGCGCGGTGCGCGCACCTCCCACATGCAGGTAGCCGGTGGGCGACGGGGCAAAACGCACTCTGACGTTGGACATATGGTTATCCCCGGCCCGTACCGCCTTGGGAACGAGATAGCATCCTAGCAGGTTGCTGCAGAATTCCCTAGACCGGCAGCGCTTAGCTCGTGTTGAACTCAAGGAATCATCACGATAACGAAGCGATCGATGGGCCGAAACCAGGCGCCGCAGAAGCTTTATTTATCAGTGCCAGAAGATCTATTTGGCCAAAGCTTTTTTATCTGCTTCAGAAAAACTATTTGTTTGACCCCTATTTGGCAATGGCCTTATGGTCTTGATGCAGTCTTGATGAGATCTTTATGCGTTCTTTATGCTGGGCGTCTCATGCTGCCCATTGCGGATACCTTGGAAGCCTCGAAAAGGGGAGAAAGGCACACAAAACTATGGAAACTGCAGTTCGGAGGGTCGGGGCACTGGCGTGCACTCTGGCGCTGGTTTGTTGTTTAGCCTCAATCACGAAGGCCCAGGATCAGAGCGCCAATGCTGCGACGAGCGGCTCCTCCGTGGACCTGACGAAGCGAATGGAGGAACTACAGAAGCAGATGGATGCTTTGCAGGGAGAGCTCGCGACGGTGAAGAAGCAGATGGGTGAATCTCCGACCCGGATGGCTTCTGCCGCACCCGTGGCTGCAACGGCGAGTCAGGCGGCAGCATCGCCGCCGGCAGACGCGCCCGCGGCAACACCGGCCCAGGCCACGCCCGCGGCTCCGGCCGCAACCACGCTCGCAACCCTGCTGGGTCCGCTGAATGTAACTGGTTTTGTGGACGGCTATTACGGTTACAACTTCAACCATCCTCAGACGACTCCGTGTCCGAGCGGTAACATTCCCAGTGGTTTCGCCCCGCCTTGTTCCGGTTTCCGCGCGTTTGATGGACCTTCCCAGCAGCTCAGCCTCAACATGATCGAGCTCATCATGGATAAGCCCCCTGACGCGAGTGGCAGCCGCATCGGATATCACGTCGCCTTCGGCTTTGGCAACGCGATGAACGTTGTGAACGGGGCTGATCCGGGCGGGTTGGGCTTTGCGCAGTATCTTAAGGAAGCATACGGCTCTTATCTGGCGCCCGTCGGCAAGGGGCTGCAGATCGACTTCGGGAAATTCGTAACGCCCGCCGGCGCAGAGGTCATCGAGAGCAAGGACAATTGGAACTACTCGCGCGGGATACTCTTCACCTACGCTATCCCGTTCTACCACTTTGGTTTACGCGCTAAGTATGCGTTCAATGACAAGTACTCGCTGACCGGGTACGTTTTGAATGGCTGGAACAACATCATCGACACCAATACAGGCAAAACGTACGGAGCGAGCTTTGCCTGGACTCCCAGCAAGAAATTTAGCCTGATAGAAAACTACCTCGCGGGACCGGAGCAGATACGCGATAACGGTGACTGGCGGCAGCTTTCAGATACGGTGATTACGTACTCCCCGACCTCGAAACTATCTTTCATCGCCAACTATGACTACGGCCGCGACCACCTGCCGGCCGCACTGGATTCCGTTTACTGGACCGGAATCGCGGGTTATATCAAGTACGCGTTCGATGATAAGTATGCGTTGGCGACTCGCTACGAATATTACAACGATCACAGCGGCTTCACTACGGGCACGCCACAACACTTCAACGGGATTACAGGCACTTTTGAGCGCAAGATCGCCGGATCCCTGATTACGCGGCTCGAGTACCGCCACGATATGTCCAACCAGCCAAGCTTTGTGAAGGGCACCTCCCCGGTTAAGGGGCAGGATACAGTAGCTGCAGCCCTGATCTACACTTTTGATGTCAAGGAATTGAAGTAGTGCTTTTGTCGGGCTCGAGTTCGCAGACTTTTGATCAGTCGCTTGGGGTCTGTAATCTGAACTCTGTCGAATTACGCGAGGGTGATTGGGATCTGTCGGGAAGAGTGGATTCGGAACGTCAGGAAGGTGATGAGTCGCGTATTGGCCACCTCCTATTTCCTGGCGCTTTTGAAATGCACTCTTCCTTCGGCAGCAACGTGGAGTTGAATCAACCGGATGATTCCTGCTTTGTGAACGTCGACTTTAACATGCGGGCTTCGGGCCTGGGCTTTCGATCACAAACCCCCACGACCAGCGCCCAACCGAAGCCCGCGCCACCTTTTGAGCGAAATGATGCTTGACCTGCGCCCAGCGCAGATATGCTGCCGGTAAGGTCGGATTCCTAAGTCTGACCTTTCGCCAAGCCCTCCCAAATCATGGAAGAGCCTGAGTACGCCCCCTCCAAACCAGCCACGGCATAGAGGTTGTATCCGGGATCTTCTGCGATTCAATTCAACGGTTTTTCCCGTACGGCCGTAGGCGCAGAAAAAACACGACCCCCTTAGGATGTGATCCGTAGATCGGCCGAAGCGAATCAGGCACTCCGTAAAAGGTGATTTGCCCTCCGGGCGCCGTTGCCAGGTGAGGAATCAGATCAATATCGTGGTCGAAGCCTGCGGTGTACGCCTGCACCCGAGCCAGGAAGCGCTCCTCGAAACTGGCGGGTTCCGGCTTTCCGCCGAGAAGTAATTCATTGGTCCGATCCAGGTTTTCCACGCGACCCCAAATGTAGTTGCGGGTTCGGAAGCGCAACGTGGATTCGATCAGATAGCCGTTGAATACTTCTCCCGCGGGCATCGCGCGATTCCTTCCCCAAATCAGAGTCGTAGCGGAGTTACCGTTGCTCCAGGGACGATTGTACGTGACGGACGCCGTCATTCTCAGAATGTCTTCGCCGGGGTTGAGTTCTTCGGGGCCTTTCAGGCGTGTGATGGAGTACTGCCCGCTCCAGTTCTGTGCCGGATTGACAGTCAGACGCGCGGACCACGAATCGAGTTTGCCGCTGTCGATGTTCCAACGATATTCGTCCGGCTCACGACCATGAAACCCGGAAACTTCCACACGCACGGAACGGTGAGTGAAACCGACCGTCACGACGTCATTCGCGAGATGAGTGGAATCCTGCAAATGGTGACCGAGCGCAGCGATCGGGTCCTCACTGGCAGAGACGCGATGCGGGTAGGCGGTCGGACCCATGGCCGGATCGCCGACGGGAGCAACATAAAACGAAAGCAGGCTTCTCTCACCCAGCTGTAGATCATAGAGCGCCGCCACCTCCATGAAGAAATCATGCGGATGCTGCCCGTCGACGATGGGCCTGCCGAAGGCTGTTTCGCCGAGCTGAAACAGTTCCGGGTAGCGGCGCCCCGTGATTGTCGCAGGTTCGAGACTCAGCATCGTGCGCAAGGTCAGGGTGCCGGGGCCGAACTCTCGCTGCGCCATGGGCATGATCCAGTTCGTCGAAAAGATTCTGTCCCTGCCCCGTGGACCGCTCTGTTGAATGGAGTTCAGGAACCCGACGCCATGCAGCATCAGCATCCAGTTGTGTTTCATGGTCATCAGCATCGGGTGCGGTGTGGAGTTGGGTTCGGCGCTCGTTCCTGCGGTGCCGTGACGCAGAATTTCGTCTACAAATGGCGACGCGTGCATTTTCATCCCGCCGTGGTCCTGCATTCCCTGCATGTTGTCCGGCGCGGTCTCACCTTGGGTTGAGTCCGCCTGGTCGCGGGATCGCTGCAATTGGCTCGGGCCGGCAGCGACCGTCATTTCCGGAGTGTGCCGGCCGCAACCAGCTTCGTGGATGGCACTCTGGCCTGTTGTTCTGCTTGATTGCTGTCCCGCTTTCGCTTGTTGCATGGCCCCGGTCAGTGGACCCGCGACGTTCCCGCAACTGGATATTCTCGCTGCCCTCGCGCTCTCGGACGGCCAAGCCGCGCAGAGTATCAACGGCAGCATCCACACGGATACCGGAACTGATGAGGACAGGTTTCTTCGCTTGTGCTCTCCCATTCCCGTCTCCCTTTGTGCCTACAGGCCTGGCGCACCTGCATCTGGATTATTGACGGAGTTGGACAACAAGGCTGTGGCGGAGAATGCTTGTCGCCTGCTTGCTGGCAGCTCTCGTACTTTCTAAATCCGGCCTAAGACGCGAGGGCCCGGCTAAATGCGCAAAAGGGATTGGCGGCGGCAAATCATCCGCCCGGTCAGGAGTGTTGGAGGAGAATGAGAGGAGTCGGGAATGGAAGCGACAGTGTTGGAGGAACCGAAGTTAGTTGATGCTGACAAGTTCGTCCACCGCACCGCATGCGGTTCCGGGACTACGGACGACCCTGCGGTGGACGAGTCACCAAGCACGATAAAGTTCTGGTGGGGACAAGTGGAATCACCGTGATTTGAGGGTTGGTTCGGCCGAGCAGGCGTGCACGCTTGACACTTCCGGTCCGTATACCGCGTCTGACTGGACGAACCCAGCTGCTGAGCGCAGGATTCTAAACCACAGCGTGAGGAGCAGCCGATGACGCTGAAAAACGCCGCATTCAAAACACCCAGCAGCGCAACGGCCGCTATGTGATTGCGAACGTTCGCTGCCGTAGAAGTTCCGGTTCTACTCATCCCAACAACCTACACAGCGCAGGAATGTCCCCGACTTCGATCGAGCGTGGCACGCGATTGGCAGATCGCGTGGTTGGCATCGCTGAACGGGTCGGAGTATTGCAATGTGTTGGTATCGCGAGTCTCCCTGGCGACTATGTGGGTTTAATAACTTTTCCCGCGCGGATGCAGGCCGTGCACACTCGAAGTTTCTTGTGACTCCCGTTTATCAGCGCACGGACGCTGCGCAGGTTGGGATTCCAGCGACGCCTGGTGATATTGTGAGCGTGGCTCACCCGATTCCCGTAGTGGGGACGTTTGCCGCAGAGTTCACACATGAATGCCATAGCATACCTCTTCAGACTTGGAAAAGCACCAGCCGGAAACACAATGCTACCAGAAACCCTGATTTTTGCCCATGGTTCAGAGGGTATCCAGTCCAACTAGAGATTTGACCGGATGACGCATCACCGGGCTTGGCGGAAGGTCAGCTCATCAAGGCCCTGATAAAACAGACCGCGGCCGTAGATCCTGGGGCGTCATCAGCACTGTGTCAGTAGTTCCAAGGCCTGCGGGCCTGTTTGCCAGCAGCCAGCCTAGGTCCCTGTTTTCGCGCTCGGCAGGTTCTCATGAGGATGTTCTTCTTCAGAGGTTCTCTTTAATGCTTGCCTCTGATCCTGCACTTGGTCATCGAGGCGTTCATGGATATAGGTTTGATAGAGCTTCACTTGCGCGCGAAGGGCCCGGAGACGAGTCCACCAGAAGGCAGCGCCTGCACACAGGCCCAGCAGAAAAGCGACCAGGATCGCGGCTGTCATTGGATTCCCCCTTCAAAGCTGACAGCGCTCTCGTTCGGAACCCAATTCTTAACCAGTAAAGTCCGGTTTGCAAGTGCCGACTTTTATTAGTCTATATGATCGATGTCATCGTCTAACATGAAATATCGTAGTCAACGGAATAATAGAAATTTTTGGCTGCAGCCTGGGTGAAGAAGCATTCAAATGCCACCGAACTTTGAAACCTCCGACGACTGGATGCCCTGAACACCCAGAGGTGACGCGAAACAATCTTTCGGAGCGGGGTCTGGTTGGTTCACCTCTGGACGAGGCCCCTGGACGATGGTTGACCCTTCGGACTACCATGTAGAAGCAGGCTGAGAGTCGACGATTAGCGTGAAGACGCCCGCTTCCGCTGGCCACGAGTATGGACTCCCTCAAAGACTATCGCAAGAAAAGAAGCTTTAACCGGACGCCCGAACCTTCGGGCGAACTGTCCAAGAGGTCGCGGGCCGACGGGAATAGCTTTGTGATTCAGAAGCATGACGCCACCCGGCTCCACTATGATTTCCGCCTCAAGATTGATGACTCGCTGAAGTCGTGGGCAGTGCCGAAAGGCCCTTCGCTCAATCCCGCGGATAAGCGCCTGGCCATGCAGACCGAGGACCACCCTCTTGATTACGGCGGGTTCGAAGGGGTGATACCCCAAGGACAATACGGCGCTGGTCCGGTGATGGTGTGGGACCGTGGCACGTTCGAAGGGGAAGGCGGCCTGCCGGCTTCGGAGCAGTTGCAGCGTGGCGAACTGAAGTTCACCCTGCACGGCGAAAAGTTGCGCGGTAGCTTCGTGCTGGTCAAGATCCGATCCAGTCGGGCGGGCGGCAAGGGCGGCAAGAACGAGAGGCCGTGGCTGCTGATCAAGCACAAGGATGCTGCGGCCGATGCAAACTGGGATATCGAGGAGCACGATGGCTCCGTCCTCAGCGGACGGTCCCTCAAGGAAATCGAGGAAGAATTGCCGCCCTTGGGGACGGCCGAACCAGGTCCGGACGCGCTCGAGGGTGCTCGGCAGGCCAAGATGCCGGCGGGACTGGAGCCGATGCTTGCCGCAATTGCGGAAAAGCCCTTTTCGAATCCCGACTGGCTTTTTGAGATTAAGTGGGACGGAGTCCGGGCGCTCGCGTGGATCAAGGACGGCAAGCTTGAACTGCGAGCACGTTCTGGGCGCGTAATCACGGATTCCTATCCTGAGCTCGGTCAATTAACCAGCCGGTTTCGGGCAACCGAGGCTGTGCTGGATGGTGAAATTGTAGTGCTGGACGAGCACGGCCGCAGCGATTTCGAGCGGCTGCAATCTCGCATGCACGTTGTCCGTCCCTCTCCCGCGCTGGCACGACAGGCGCCTGTCGTCTGTTACCTGTTTGACTTGCCTTTTTGCGACGGCTACGACCTCCGCCGAGTGCCGCTCATCGAGCGGAAGCATCTCCTGAAGCGCCGCCTGGAACCCGGTGATCCTTTTCGCTATGCGGACCACATCGTTGACAAGGGGCGCGAGCTCTTTGAGCTCGCTCGTCAGCGCGGCCTCGAAGGCATCGTCGGCAAACAGTTATACAGCACGTACGAGCCGGGCGAGCGCAATCCTTCATGGTTGAAGATCAAGATCACGGCGGAAGTGGATGCGGTAATCGGCGGCTGGACTGCGCCGCGTGGCTCGCGCACGCACTTCGGTGCCTTGCTGCTTGGCCTTTACCAAGGGAAGGAGCTGCGCTTCATTGGCGGTGTGGGGACTGGATTCACAGAAAAGTCGCAGGCTGAGGTGTTTCGACGTCTGCAGAAACTCAAGACCACCCATTGCCCGTTTAACAAGGTGCCCGACACGAGAGAAAAGCCTGTCTGGGTGGAGCCTGAGCTGGTTGCCAAGGTCAAATACAGCAACTGGACAGAGGAGCAGCGCCTGCGTGCGCCTGTCTTCATGGGATTGCGCGATGATCTCAATCCGAGGGAGTGTCGACTTCGAGACCAGGTGCCCGTGACCCGAAATCGTGAGCCGGCGCTTAGCAGCAGCGAGACTGGACCCGGGGCCCGGAGTTCCGGGACCCGTAAATCGCGAACGGCCAACCCCGGTGCCGATGGTTCAGAACAACCTCAGGCGGGCGGTAACTGCGC
>CAVWPA010000002.1:0-169335 GCA_963756875.1 uncultured Verrucomicrobiae bacterium
ATGGCTGCAAGCGACGGCGGCGATCTTTTACACGGATGAGTTCGGCATGACGCTTGACGAAGCATTTGGAAAGCGACCGACTGAGAATGGCTACATGGCTGAGCATGATTGCCGTTATCGTCCTTGCGCTGGGCATCCGCGCGGCGTGGACTCGCGTTGGCGGTTCGCGGCAGATGAGATTGAAGCGGACGCATCGGTGCTCGATATCAAGAAGATCGCAGCGCTTTATGCCGTCAGCGTTGTTGTCTCTACCGTATTAAACAAAATGGCTCTGGAGCGTCTTCCTTCCATTACGCAGCCGTTGCTGGCAGTTGCGGCGCTGAATGGGCGGTCGTGTTTCTGCTCTGCTATACCGTACTCGACCAGCGGCGTCATTATGGGTTGCTATTGGCCTGTGTGGGGCTGGAATTTGTATCGGCCTGTTCGGAGTTCTTGCGTCTGTTTAAGAGCGTATTTTTTGTGCTGATTGTGGCGGCGACGTCTTCGCCCCTAGCCTTGCGAGGCCGTCGGGTTAGCAGTTACGGCAACTTGCTTCCATTGTCTGTTTGTCCTCGGCGTGGTGTGGAGCGCGGTCAAGATGGACTATCGGAGCTTCCTGAACGAAGAGGCTCTCAAGACGGAAGAACGGTCCCGCTCGAACAAGGGTCCAAAGATGACCGATCTCGTGGATAGTATGACCTGGAATAACATTAGTGACGGCGTTGATGCGTTGGTTCTCCGGGTCAGTTACGTGAACTACTTTGCTCTGGCGATGGAAAACGTCCCGGCGCGATTCCGTTTGAAGATGGGCAGGCTCTGGAAGAGTCGATCATCCACGTGTTGATGCCCCGTTTTCTTTTTCCGGACAAACCTGTGCTGGATGACTCAGAGCGGACGCGGACATACACCGGCATGAACGTGGCCGGAATGGAGCAAGGAACATCGATCGGCATCGGCTACATTGGTGAAAGCTATGTCGATTTCGGTCCCGTCAAAATGTTTGCGCCAATCTTTTTACTGGGATTGTTGTACGGTTTGATCTACCGGTTCTTCGTTACGAAGACAAGATACACGCTGCTCTGGAAGCTGCATTCGCCGTTTCATGTCTGGTGTTCAATTGCTTTGAGATCGAAACTTCGAACATCAAGCTCCTCGGTGGCGTCATCGCAGGTGCGCTGGTCAGTGCTGTGATTTAAGGATTTTCGGTACGACGGTGATGGCGTCTTTGCGGCGATCTCCGCCTCCACTGCAGTGGTGAACACCGTGTCGCCGGTTCGTGCATCGTGACGCGGCCACCCGCGTGAAGATACTGCACGTCATCCCGTCGGTATCGCCAAAGCATGGCGGGCCGAGTTATGCGATCAAGGCTTTCGCGAATGCATCGAAATGGCCGGGCATTGAAACGCTGATTGCAACAACGGACGACGACGGCGGCCCGGCGCGAATGGATGTTCCGCTCGGCACGATCATCGAACGCGACGGAATCAGGCAGATTTTCTTTCGTCGCGATTTTCTCCCGTACAAGATTTCGTTTTCGCTCCGGCGCTGGCTCGATCGGCATGTTCGCGAGTTCGATATCGTTCATATTCACGCATTGTTTTCGTTCAGTAGTTTTGCGGCGGCGCGCGCGGCGCGAAAGCAAGGCGTGCCGTACATTGTTAGGCCGCTCGGGGTATTGAGTCGTTGGGGGATCGAGAATCGACGACCATTTCTAAAGCGGTTCTGGATGCGATTCATCGAGCTTCCTCTTTTGCGGCGCGCGGCGGCGATGCATTACACGACCGAGGCGGAGCGGGACGAAGCAATTGCACTTTATCCTGCGCTGGCGGGGCTGGCGTCGTTCATCGTCCCGATCCCGGTGGGAGCAGAGGGCGGACGATGGCGAAGGGGCAAGAGGAAAGGGGGACGAGCGGAAGAAACGAGAAGGTAAGGGCGAAGGGGCAAGAGGCCAACGGGGAAGGGAGCGGGAGACAGCGGAGAAGTTTTTGGAGAGATTTCCGAAGGCGAGGGGAAGGCGGATCGTTCTGTTTCTTTCGCGATTGGATAAGAAGAAAGGCGTCGAACTTTTGTTGCGCGCGTTTGCTGAGGTGAAGACAGCGAAGCTGCAAAGAGGCAAGAGGGAAGGGGTGAAGAGGGAGCAAGAGCGAAGGAGCTAAGGCCGGAAGCCGCGAAGGGCCGAGAGGTAAGGGGTAAGGAGGAGGCAGAAGCGAAGGGGCAAGAATGAAGAGTCGAAGGGGGAACGGAAGCGCTGCTGGTGATCGCGGGGAGCGGGGACGATCGTTATGTGGCGTCGCTGCATCAATTGGCGGACGAACTGAAGATCGCGGATGACGTTTTGTGGACGGGATATTTGGGTCCCGCAGAGAAGTCGGCTGCTTTTGCTGCGGCGACGGTTTTTGTGTTGCCGTCGTACTCTGAAAATTTTGGGATTGTTGCGGCCGAAGCGCTTGCGGCGGGTGTTCCAACCATACTTAAGTGATCAGGTCGCGATCGCGCGCGAAGCTGCTGCAGAAAACGCGGCGGTTGTTGTGCGACCTAACGAGGATGAAATTGGCGCAGCGATTGTGCGATTACTGAAGGATGACAAAGCGCGCGCAGAGTTAAGCAGAAACGGCCAGATTTTCGCCGCAAAACGATTTTCCGTGGAGTCCGTTGGCTCGGCACTTGCCGCGCAGTACAAAGCGATTCTCGAGACTAACTAGGCAAATGACTGAGACGACGATTACAGGGATCTACGGTTTTCGTTCGAGTCGATGCATCGCACATGCATCGGCATTTTTGCCGCCGCTATTCGAACTCTGCGGGCAATTGCTACGACCAGGAGCTCGCGTTCTGGATGTGGGATGTGGCAATGGATACACGGCCGGACAATTGTTAGCACGCGGGTGCGACGTTGTTGGAATCGATCTGAGCGAAAGCGGTATCGCGCTGGCGCGAAAAACATATCCGAGAGGGCGATTCGAAGTTCTGCCGGCAGACGAGATATTCTCGCAAATCTCAAATGGAGCCGTTGACGTCGTGGTAAGCACGGAAGTCATCGAGCACCTTTATTCGCGCGCTTATGTCGCCGGATGTTACAAGGCGTTAAGGCCAGGGGGCGGTGTTCGTTCAACGCCGTATCACGGTTACCTGAAGAATCTGTTCTCGCATGTTGAACAAGCATGACAGCACGCTAATCCGCTGTGGGACGGCGGACACATTAAGCTATGAGCGCACACTCTTTCCCAGACTTTGAGAAACAGGATTTACCAACCTTAAGTTTCGTGGCGCCGGACACTGCCGTTCCTGTGGATGACAATGCTGATGTCGGGGGATCGGCCAGCGGCCGACAGGGAAAGGCAGGAGTAAGAGCGAAGGGTTTGCCTTCGGTTCCCGCCTGCACTTGCCGCTTACCCCTTTGCTCTTAGCGCGTTAGCTGCTGTAGTCTCGGTCTGATGCTAATCGAAATCACTCCACTAATTCTTACGTTACAACGAGCAGGCGAATATTGCTCGCACTTTGAGTGCGCTCTCGTGGGCAAAGGAAATTCTGATTCTCGATAGCGGGAGCACGGACAGGACAATCGAGATTGCGAAGAGCGTGCATCCGGGCGTGAAGATTTTGCAGCGCACGTTCGATACACATGCGGACGCAGTGGAATTTTGGGCTGCAACAAGTTGCAACGCCGTGGGTGCTTGCGCTCGATGCGGATTACGAGCTTTCGCCGGAATTGGCGAGCAGAGATTCAGCATTTGAATCCGGACGAGACGATCAGCGGTTACGAAGCGAGTTTCGATACCGGATCTTTGGCCGTCCGCTCCGGGCATCGGTTTATCCGCCGCATATTGTTCTTTTTCGGCGGATCGCGGCGACGTATTACGACGAAGGCCATACGCAGCGTCATTGCGGATCGAGGGCAGAGGTCGAGAAGCTCCCGGGAAAAATTTATCATGACGATCGGAAGCCTCTGAGTCATTGGCTTCAGGCGCAGGACCGGTATGCGACGATCGAAGCGAAGCATTTGCTGCAGATGGCCAAGGGCGAAGAGGAAAGTGGAAAGGGCGGGGAAAGGGCTACAGGACCACAGACCACGGGACGGCAGGACCGGGGAGCGGACGAAGGGGCGAAGGGGGAAGGGGGAAGCAAACGCCTCTCCGAAGCCGTATGGCTCTACGAGCAGGAGGCGAACGCCCAACGTCCAACGTCCAACGCCGAATACCAGAGGACCAACCTTCGCCAAGGCTACGGCTGGCAGGCAGAGGACGGAGGTCAGAGCGAGCAGTTGAGTTTTCAGGATCGGTTGCGGCTCAAGATCTTTTTCGCGGCGCCGGCGATGTTTTTGTATCTGATGTTCGGACGCGGATCGATTCTCGACGGGTGGCCGGGATGGTTTTATGTGGCGCAGAGGACCATCGCGGAATTTTTTCTCTCGGTGAGATTGTTGATCGAACGAGAGAAGTTGGAATTCCGCGATGGGAGTTAACGGTTGCTGTTATTGGTTATTGGGATGCTCGCCACGGCGAGTCCGTCCAACGGCGGACACAGGGCAAAGGGGTAAGGGGTAAGGGGTAAGGGGTAAGGGGTAACAGAGGACAGAGGACGGTGAAGCAAACGCTGAACGCCCAACCACCGAAAGCTTTCGGGGCTGTCCTGCAAGCAGGCGAGCGCCCAACGCTGAAGCCAGAGAACCCGCCTACGCGTAAAGCTCCGGCGCGGCAGGCAGAAGACGGAGGTGCGACAGTTATTGACGGTAGCTGGTGCAGAGAATAAACTTTTTAGATGAGTGTCGAGGAATTGAAAAAGGCGCTGACATCCCTTTCTTCAGCGGAGCAAAGCGAAGTTACCGCATTCCTTTTTCATCTTCGCCATCGTGGCGATGCAGCGTATCAATCCGAATTGGCGGCGCGCATTAATGATAAGGACCCGGAACATTGGCTGACGCCCGAGGAATTCGAAAAGCGGTTGGACACCAAATAAGCGCCCGTGGACGCTTACGAGGTCTATGTCAATACCGCTCTGCTTGAAGCGGTTCCCAAAAGCGGACCGCAACGGCAGAGGCGGCCGCGGTAAGAGCTAAGCGCTGAGCGGCTAAGCGGCTAAGGGTGAGGAACAGGACTACAGGACCACGGGACCACGGGACCACGAGACTACGGGAGCAGGGAGCGGCAAAGGGCGAAGGGCTAAGCGGGAAGGGCAAGGGAGCACAATGCGGGGCGCATGTGAAGCACCAAGCACCAAACCCCAACCACCATGGAAGCTTCAAGTTCCAAATCTCAACTCCGAAAGTCTTCGCCCGCCACTCGCCACGGCGAGCAGGCTTTGGGCAGGCTGAGCGGGCGGCTCAACGTCGAAGTCTGAGCTTCGCAATGGCGAAGAATTCATCACAATGATTTCCTCCATAACGTGATTCTTTCTTTCGCTGACAAAAACACAGAAGAGCTTTGGCTTACTGAACGGTCGAAACGCTACGGGAACATCGCTCGGGTCGCTCTTCGGAAGCTTCTGCAGGTGCACGCCGCGGAAAAGCTTGGAGACCTCGCCGTCCCTCCGGGAAATCAGCTTGAGAGGCTTTCCGGAAAACGCAGGGGCCAACATTCAATCCGCATCAATGACCAGTGGCGTATCTGCTTTTTGTGGACAGACAACGGAGCCGAGAATGTCACGATCTGCGATTATCATTAGGGATTTGGTATCGGACCAAAATAGACTATTGTGTATTGCACAATACCTGCTAGACTGGTGGCTATGGCACATCCTATTCACCCGGGAGAGATCTTGTTTGAAGATTATCTGAAGCCGCTCGGCGTATCCCAAAATGCGCTGGCCCGCGGCTTGGGAATAACGCCGAAAACGATCTCCGAGATCGTTCTTGGCAAACGAGGCGTTTCTCCCGAAATGTCGATCCGGCTTGGCAAGTTTTTTGGGCAATCCCCTCGATTCTGGCTGAATCTTCAGACTGAATATGATTTTCGCTGTGCTTTGCGTCGCGAAAAGAGCCTGACGGCCAAAGTGGCAGTCTTGAAAGGCTAAGGGCGAAGGGGGCACAAGCGGTAAGGGGCTTCTTAAAGCACCAAATTCCAAGCACCAAACCCCAGGGAAGCTTCAAAATTCAAACTTCAAAAAACTCTCAACCAAAGTCAGCGAGGCGGGCGTTCTCTCAACTAAAGCGCAGCGTTCTCCTTTGAGGCAAGGGCTAAGCGGTAAGGGGTAAGGGCGGACGCGAAGCACCAAATTCCAAGCACCAAACCCCAGGGAAGCTTCAACGCTTCAAGCTCCAAGACCTCGTTGGGAGTGTGGAGTGGGGGGTCCGATGCTAGATACTGGATACTGGATACTGGATGTCGCTGCGCAGACCGGGCTCCGCGTTTCAGTTTTCAGCTTTCAGTATTTCAGCTTTTGAGTAAGTTGGCGTTTAGGCATTTTGATGCTAAGATGCGTTTATGAGAACCACTCTCGATCTACCGGACGAACTGTTTCGCCAGGTGAAAGCCAAGGCGGCTCTCGAGGGAGCGAAGTTGAAGGAGTTGCTGAGACGATATGTCGAGAACGGACTGCGGCAGCCTCTCCAGCCCTCGTCCTCGGACTCATCAAAACGCAGCAAGCTGCCCATCATTAAACGCCGAGGAAAACGACGCGTTCCGAATTTGACGGCACGACGGCAGGCCGAACTGCAAGAGGAGGAGGACCTTGCCAAGGTTATGACGCGCCGAGGCGGCCGGACGGTTTACACCGGTCCTCTCCCACCACGTTGGGACAGCGGTGAGGCGGTTTCTAGAATGCGCGATCGGCGGCTGCCGAAATGAAGCGTTTTTTGGATGCATCAATTCTGGTGGAGGCTTGCCTGGCGCAGAGTCAAAATTTCGCCGCTGCGGACTCGCTGGTGAAAAGGCCCGATACCGTGACCTCCGCCCACGCCTTGGCGGAAGCCTATGCAACGCTCTCGGGAGATGCACGGCTGAAGATAAACGCGACCGAGGCCGCGGAGATGGTTGGCGATTTGGCTGATACTCTGCATGTCCATGCACTGACGGGGAAGGGATACGTGCAACTTGTTCGTGCCGCTCCGAAGCGTGGAGTCGTAGGCGGCTCAATTTTTGACGCGATCCACGCACAGTCCGCGCGCGAAACCGGATGCGAAGAGATTTACACGTTGAATGTGCGCCACTTCAAACATGTCGCGCCAGATCTCGCTGTCAGAAACCTCTGAGTTTGTGCGGTTGTGGGCAGGGAGCAGGGAGCAGGGGACGGAGCACGGAGCACGGGCAGGGAGCAGGGGGCACATGCGGGACGCATGTGAAGCACCAAATTCCAAGCTCCAAGCACCAAGTTCCAAGCTCCAAGCTCCAAGCTCCAAGCTCCAAGCTCCAAGCACCTCTCCGAGCCCGCTTCCGGCCTCTCCGAGCTGTCGCTTTACGAGCAGAAGCCATAGGGCCTCCAGGCCGGAGGGTAGGCTCTACGAGCAAACGCCCAACGCCCAACGCCGAACGTCGGACGCTAAAGCAGATTGCACCCGCCTACGTCCTGGAATCGCTAGGACTAACGGCGTGGCAGGCAAGGAAGGGAACGAAGGGAACGAAGGGTCCGGAGCGCAAAGAGCAAAGCGGGAAGGGGTAAGGGCGGGGAAGTTCGTTGCGGCGGGGGGCGCCGCCGGCGGGTAGGCTCTACGAGCAGGAGGCGAACGCCAGGGAAACTTCAAATTTCAAATTTCAAGATGGGGAAATTGTAGGGCAACCGCTCCGGTTGCTATTTTGAGATATTCGGCAGGCGATGCGCCTGCCCTACAATCGCGATAGCCCGCGGCAAGGCTGCGCTCCGACTTCCGACCTCAGATTTCTGACATCCGATCTCCGACCTCTGGAATTTCAGCGTCGCGACGCTGCAATGCGAGCACGCGCCAACTACACCGGCCCTTACCGCTTACCCCTTATCCCTTGGCGCGGACTGCGGCCCGCTACGATTCCCCTACCATTCTCCGGCCAAATGCGTTAAAATTGCCAACCCCCAAGGGTTTAACGGTGTCCGATGCAGACTAGTACAGCGCTTTCCGATCAGGCTCCGGCCAGTATCGTTCCGGAAAGCCGGCCGCGTGTTCGAGCGATCACCAGATTTGCGCAAGCCGATTGGGCGCCGGCACTGCTGATCTTCGTGCTGGATGTCGTTTGCTGGATGACGATTTACCGACTTCTCAGTTACTTCCGGCACGATTTCTTTTACTCCAGCGGGTTCGAGTTCGCGATCATCGATCTGATTCAACTGGTCATTATTGTCCAGGCGCTGTTCATCGTCGGTGGATACAGCTCGCGCACTGAGACGCGCGGCCTGGCTTACACGGCCGAACATATCCTGGCAATGCTCGCTGCGCTGGCGATCAGCGCGATTGTTTTGTATGCGGCGGCGACGTTCGATCGCTCGATGAAACCGAGCCGCGGTGTGGTGCTGTTGAGCTTTGTTATATTTACCCCAGTCTCACTTTTGTATCGGCGTGGCCTCCGCCGGAGAGTCGCTGCCGCTTCAGCGAGCCACGCTTTTCTTGTAATCGGCAGCGGCGAGCCGGCTGCGCGATTTTACGAGGCTTACAGACAGTCGCCTAACCAGCAAAGTCTTGAATTCGTGGATAACGATCCGGCGCGAATCGGATCAACGCTGAACGGCGAAGGCACGCCGGTCATCCAGGGCGAGGTCGCGGACAAGCTGGCGAAGTTGGATCGGCGATATAGCGGCGTGATCCTGGCCGAAGACGTCGACAGGCTCGGTCCGGAGTTGCTGGCGCGACTGGTGCGCACCCAATTTCAGCATACGCGTGTTTACACATTGGAATCGTTTTACGAAGCGCACTGGCGTCACGTGCCGGTTCACACGATCGATCCGGTCTGGCCGTTGCAAACCGGGTTTCAGTTGGCCCGGATCTCGCCCTATCATTATCTGAAACGGTTGTGCGATCTTGTCCTTTCAGGACTGTTATTGGTTATTTGTTTTCCGTTAATGGTGCTGCTGACGTGTCTGGTCTGGGTCACCAGCGGGCGCCCCGCGATTTTCCGTCAGGTCCGCATCGGTCGGGAAGGTCAACCGTTTACCGCGTACAAGTTTCGCACCATGGAGATGCGGTTCGACGACGATGATAACGCCGACATGTATACGCGGCCGGGCGATCCGCGGATCACGCGGGTCGGCCGGGTCTTGCGCAAACTGCGCCTCGACGAACTACCGCAGCTTTGGAACGTGTTCAAAGGCGACATGAGTCTGATCGGGCCCCGGGCGGAATGGATCAAATGCGCGGAGCAGTACGAAAAGAAAATTCCGTTCTATCATTTCCGGCATCTGGTGAAACCGGGGATCACAGGGTGGGCGCAGGTGAATTATCCGTACGGCGAAAGCGAAGAAGACGCGATCGCAAAACTTCAGTACCGATCTGTATTACATCCGGCATTACTCGCTCAAACTCGATGCCATGATCGTCACTCAAGACAATTCACACAATGTTATTTGGTAAAGGACGCTAGGGGAGCCCACAACTACCCACAGAAATTTAACAGAAGGTAACGAAGGGAACGAAGGTTTTTGGGTTTCTTTGCAGGGACACGGGTTTACCCTGTGTAGTCCCCAAGGGGAGCGGACGACAAGAGGAAGCCCCTGGCTCCCTACAGAGATTTCACAGAAGGCAACGAAGGGAACGAAGGTTTTAGGATTCTTCAAACGCTGCGTCCTGCTCCGTACGCCCGTCTTTGTTAACTTCGTTATCTTCTGTTGAAAGTCGGGGCAGCGCAGCGCGGAGCGCGCTGCAGTTATTGGTTCGTGGTTAACAGTTAATCGGAGCCGGATTTCTCACAGAAGGCAACGAAGGGAACGAAGGTTTTTGGATTTTCTTGCAGAGATACGGGGTTACCCTCCGCAGTCCCCACCTTTGTTAACTTCGTTATCTTCTGTAAAAGATTCCGTTTCCGTTGGCGCAGCCTGTCCCAGAAATTTCACAGAAGGCAGCGAAGATAACGAGGAGCTGAAGTTATTCGTAGAAAGAAACTTTGTTAACTTCGTTAGCTTTTGTTTAGATTTGGTGTGCATCGACTTTATTCCAAGGCAGACAAACTTAGCCAACTCGTAATTGGAGCGGCTATCGAAGTCCATCGCCAGAAAGGACCCGGCCTGATTGAGTCGATTTATGAGCGATGTCTGATACGCGAGCTGGAACTCCAAGCGATCCCGGCCGTGTCGCAAAAACTGGTTCGTATCGAATACAAAGGCCTGGTTTTTGACGAGCCGCTGCGCTTCGACCTCCTGGTGGACAACTGTTTGCTCGTGGAGTTAAAAGCCGTGGAAGTGGTGCATTCACCGCACAAAGCCCAGCTCTTCAGCTATATGAAATTGTTAGATGTTCCAATCGGCTTGCTGATCAATTTCCACGAGCCGGTGCTTAAGAGGGGCGTCTCCCGAATGATTTTGCCCGGGGCAAATCGAAGCAACGGAGATCAGCCAGCAGATTTTTCCCTTTAGCAGAATCCAGAGAAATTTCATAGAAGGGAACGAAGGTTTTGTCCCAGCGAGAATCAGGACGAAAGGAAAAGACAGGAGCATATTTCACAGAAGGAAACGAAGGTGAGGAAGATTTCGTTTTTCTCGCAGCGACGCGCTGGCACTACAGTTTTGGTCTTTGTTATCTTCGTTACCTTCTGTAAAGGATTTGGGTTCTTACAAAAGGAAACGAAGGCAACGAAGATTAGGATTTTGCAATTGGACGCCTGACTGTGCAGTCCTTACCTTTGTTAACTTTGTTACCTTTTGTGTAAAAGTCTTTTGTTTTGATCCGCATTCCTGTGAGGGAATTTAACAGAAGGCAACTCCGAAAGTCTTCGCGAGCAGGCAGAAGGAAACGAAGATTTGTGAATTTTTCCCAGGCGACCCACTTCTCTCTGCAGTTCCGTCCTTTGTTAACTTCGTTACCTTCTGTGTAAAAGTCTTTTGTTTTTGGTTCCGCCTGGGCGCAGTCACTGATAACGATTAACTGTTAACTGATAACAGCGACGCGCCGGCGCGGCGCCGCCGCTACGCGCCGTTGGCGGACGCGTCGGGCGCGCCGGTGCCGCCGTGCCGCCCGTACTCGCCGCTGTAGGAGCCGATGCCGTCTCCGTATCCGTGCGACGTGTAGTAGTAATAATAACCGGAACCGCGACGGCGCGGCAGACGGTTCAAAACAATGCCGGCCGGACGGTTGCCGGCTCCGGCGAGAAGGGTCAATGCGCGATTGATTGCGTTGCGCGGGGTTTTGTTCGCGCGCACAACAATGCACGTGGTCTGAACATGCGGCGCCATCAGGAGCGTGTCGCTGACCGCAAGCACCGGCGCGCTATCGATGATCACCCGATCGAACTGCGCGGCGGTCTCGACGGTCAAAGTTTTGAAACAGTCGCCGCTCAACAACTCCGCCGGGCTCGGCGCCCGCTGGCCTCCGGCGAGAATGAACAATTGGCCGGTTTTAGTCTCTGGAGAGCGGAAGCGCGTTGTGCCGACCGGATCGGCTTCAAAACTGGCGACGAGCTGGACGGCATCCTTTAACGCCACCGCGCGAACCAGGTAATCAACGACTCCGGGGAACTCTTCGCTTTGTGAGGGGATCCCGAACACTTTATGAATGCTCGGCCGGCGAAGGTCGCCATCGACCAGAAGAACGCGGTGACCCTGCTGTGCCGACGCGAGAGCGTAGTTTGCGCTGGTAAAACTTTTTCCTTCGTTAGGCAACGCACTGGTGAAAAGGAAAACCTTGCGATCGGCTTCCGGGCCGAGCAGCGAAAGCGCGGCGCGCAGATTTCGAAAACTCTCGGCGATCGGGCCTCCCGGGGATTCGTCCACCAGCCGGTACATGGCCGCTTCGGCCGGCGCGCCGCCGTTGCTATCCCGGCGCGACTTCTTCTTCTTCTTCGTCTTCTTTTTGACGTTGCTGCTTTTTGTTTCCGGAATCGCCGCCAAAACCGGCAAACCAAGAGTATTTTCCGCCTGGTCGACTGTTTTAATCGAGCGATCGAGCGCGTCCGCGCCGAAAACGAAGGCGAGACCCGCGGCGAGACCGCCGAGTAATCCGAGCGTGATGGTCTTCGATGGAACGGGGCTGATCGGCAGATTCGAGAGGCTGGGATGCTGAGCAATGCTGACGGCATCCGTTTTGATGTCTTTGGTCAGGTCCGTCTGCTTGATTTGCGTAAGCACGCTTTCATAAAGGGCGCGATCGGTCTCTGCCTGTCGCGCCAACTGTTGATACCCGATGGCCGTCTTGTTCAGGGCGACCGCTGTGCCTTCCTGGTCGTGCAGCGCGTTCTGCAGATCGACTTCAGTGGCTTTAGCCTGTGCGATGGCGTTGCGCAAAATCGCGGGTTGCGCCTGCACAGCCTCGCGAAGTTTTTGCTTCGCCTCTTTCAGTGACGCGCGCGCAGCCATCATTTTGGGATGCTTTTCTTTGTAACGCAGGGCGAGCGTCGCGATCTGGGCTTCGATCTGCGTCACGCTGCTACGGGCGCCGTTTACCAAAGCTGATGATGCGATACTCGGGACCGCGAGGAGGGCGTCGATATCGTCGCCGGACTGTTCGATCTGTTTGAGCTCGCCTTCCAACCGGAGCCGGTCGGTCTTCGTGGTTGTGAGTTTGTTGCTCAGCTCCGTCAGTTTGTCTTCGACAATGCCGCCGCGGCTTCCGCCCGCACCCGCGCCGGAACCGGGCTGAGTCCCGGTGGATACCGTGCCGCCGCCGAGTTGCAGCGCATCCGGGTGTGTCGCTTTGTAATCTGCAACGGCCGACTCGCTTTTTTGCAGATTCACTTTCAGACGTTCTTCTTCTTCGACCAGATAGCGAAGTGCGTCCTGACTAAAAGAAGCGCGCCGCTCGATGGAGTTACGGATGTATTCGCGGCCGACGGCTTCAGCCAGGCGTTGCGCCATGACCGGGTCGCGATTGGCCACGTACACATCGATCAAACGCGTGCCGCGGCGAATGGAAGCTTTCACCATTCCGGAAAGCGCGCCGGCCAGCGCTTCTTCCATGGGAGTAAACGTCATGCCAGTCAGCAATTTCGGCTGGGTGCGCGAAGTGTGAGCCGGCTTGGGAGTGGCGGAAGTTTCCGCCGTCTCCCGGCTCAGGCTGGTGCCGAGAAGAGCGGCGCCGCCGTCCTCGGCCAGGCCTTCGGATCGAATAACACGCGCCAGCATCTCGGTGTTGGTCAGATTTTGTTCGATGGTCCGAAGCGCTTCCTGACTGGCGACAAACATGGACCGCATCCGCGTCATCGAGTCTTCGCCGGAAACAAAAGTTGGCTGCTGAAACTCCACCTCCAGAACGGTGTGCGCCTGATAGGTCTTCGGGGTGCGCGCCAGATAACCCAAAGCGATGAAGAGTCCGGCCAGCACGCACAAGGCAACGATCCAGATCCGTTCGACGAGGCTGTGCCAGAACTGGCGAAGATTGAACCCGCGCTGCGGTTCCATCATCACGTCGATGGCGGGATGCACCGGAGCGGCGGCCGGAGGATTGGGGATCTGTGCGCGAGGCCCTGTCGATGGAGTCATTAATTACGCCCGGAGCGCTGACGGTTGCATCCTAATACGGTTTCGAAATTTTGCAGGGACTTTTCACGGCCCGGTTAGAAAATGCTTTCGCCAACTGTGACCGTGTCGCCGGGGCGCACGGTAAAATTCTCGCCGCTGCCGTGCGCGAGGCGTTTCCCGTTGACCCGGAAGACATGGTTCTCGCGTTTGACGGTGATGCGTTCGGGCGCCGCGATTCGCGTGTAACCGCCGGCCATGGCGATGGCTTCGAGCAGGCCGATCCCTTCAGGAGAGCCATCCGGCATTTCGTAACTGCCAGGGCGATTGATCTGGCCCAGCATGGTGAACCGGCGTTTGGCGTAGCCCAGAAGCATGACGTTCACTCTTGGATTAACGAGGTAATCGCGCCCGAAAAGCTGGGTCAGTTTGGCCGCGGCCTGGGTCAGGGTCAGTCCCGCGAGATGGACGGAGCCGAGCAGCGGGACGCTGAGATTGCCCTCGGAGTTGAGCCGGCCCGCGGTGCGAAGATCGTCCTCGCCAAAGACATCGACGCCGACCTGGTCGTTCGCGCTGAGGACATAACCGCTGGGGGCGCTGACGGCTGCCATCGCCGGGAGCGGGTTGGCCGGCGAAGCAGGCGCCGCCGGCGCGTTGGTACTATTATAATTGGTCGCCTCGTTTGTGGCCGTATCGACCGATTGCGAAAAGGCGGCCAACGGCAGGAAGGCGCCTACTGCGATGATTAGAACCGATCTCATAAATAGGGACTAGGTGCGCTGAGTTCTGGCGGGCGGCTGGCAAGGCGCGACGAAAGGGCATAGCCGTAGCGCTCTGGAATTGAGGAGCAACGCCGCCAGTTGCCCGCCAGAACTCAGCCCGAAGGGTTGCTCGATCTTTGACACTGCCGCCGCGTTGCTCCTCAGTCGAAGATCCATAAAGGATATTCTCTCTCCTCGCGCCTTGCAGCAGCGCCAATCCTCTGGCAACGCACCCGTTCCTATTTGTGAGATGGGTTCTGGAACTCTTCGGATCATGGCGCCAACAGGGGGAAAGATAGCATTATTTTACTGAAATTCCTCGTTGTAGCCACGGCCCTGCGGGCCGTCCTGGTGTGTGACAGTCCGTAGGGACGGACTGCCAGGCCGTTGGCCCGCTGGGATCCCGCAGCCGACACGGCTGCCGCCACAGAAGAAAGGGAAAACTGAAGGAGGCAAAACGCAGCCGACACGGCTGCCACCGCAGAAGAAAGGGAAAACTGTAGAGGCAGGCGTGTCGCCTGCGGGAGAACTGAAGGAAACGCAGCCGACACGGCTGCCACCACAGAAGAAGGGAAAACTGTAGAGGCAGGCGTGTCGCCTGCGGGAAAACTGAAGGAAACGCAGCCGACACGGCTGCCACCACAGAAGAAGGGAAAACTGAAGGAAACGCAGCCGACACGGCTGCCACCACAGAAGAAAGGGAAGACTGAAGGAAACGCAGCCGACACGGCTGCGGCCGGGCTTTTCGCGAGTGCGAAAGGCGTTTAAAACCTGACTGTGGTGCGGAGACCGACCTGATTGTCATAAAAGCTAAAGAAACTGAAGGAACTTGTGTCCTGCCGGTGCAGGTAATATGCCCCGACGCTCCAGTAACGGGTGACATTCACGTCCACCGTCGGCTCGATGTAGTAGTAGTCGTCATTACGCGTGGCGGTGAATCCGCTGATCGTGCTGAAGTAGTTGGCGTTCTCGTAGCCCACGGCGACCCCGAGCGACGCGCGTTGCATGAAGCGCTGGCTGACACCGAGATGGATGTCGGTGGAAGCGTAATCCTGGCCGGCGAGCGAAGCCGAATTGGCCGTGTGCCGTGTGCCGCTAAGGCTGATCGAGGTGCCGTTAAAGGGCTGGTAGGATGCGCCGAGCGTGTAAACCGGTGAAAAATATGTGCTGCGGCCATTGTTTCCAAACTGTCGAAACTCGCCGCCGCCGGTGGCGCTGAAACTGACTTTTCCGGTGGCGTTATAGCTCAAGCGCGCGTTGACCTGTTCGTAGGTCTGATCCGGACTGGAATTCTGGACCGTGTTGTATCCGGCTGTGCCGCCGACGCCGACCACAAGTTTCGGACTGTAATTGTAATTGATGAAGAGGTTGCCAGAAAAATTCTGCGAGCCAATCTGCGAGCCCGAATAATCGTCGATGGCGAAATTTCCGGCACCGCTGAGAAAGAGTTTCCCGGTCAACTGGTAGGAACCGTTCAAGGCGCTCGTGTAAATGTTATGCTTGGTGCGGCCTCCCACGTCGATGTTGGCGTTGTGTCCGGTGGGGTCGGAGATGCTGTTGAGATCGGGGCCGTCGAGAATCTGAATGTTCTGCGACGCCGAGAGCGACAAACGGCCGAAGATATGTCCGCCTTGCAAGCGAATCAGGTGCTGCACGGTGTCGTATTGCGAGTTATCGGCAAAAAGAAAAAGGCTGGGCCGATAAATCAGGCTGAGCGAATTGTCGCTCCCGGAACCGCCGAACCCGAGGAAGATCGACGGTTCGATCGCGAAATAGAAATCGGACATGCGATTGAAAGAACTGATGTTGACGTTGTCGTCATAAACGCCGCGGGCGGTGACGGAAAAATTGTATTGGAACCGTCGCGGCGTTTGCGTCAACGTGCCGCCCTCGCTGCTATTGCCGTTGCCGGTTGTCGATCCCGATTGCAGCGCTTCGATTTCTGCCGGGGTAAACGCCGACGAATTTGTGGCAGGGACCGCTACGTCCTGCGCGGAGATGGTGCAAAAGGGAAACAAAAATCCGCAGGCGGCGAGGATCAGGCCGAGCGCGCGGGGTTGGTGAGCAACAGTTTCAGCTTTCAAGTGGGGAGGAGAAGACCATGAGCGGCCGGGGGTTAAGCGGGTCTAAAACGGAACGAAAAGCATATCGATTATCGAGGGCATTGTTCTAACAATTATAAAAATGAAATCAAGTCACATTAATCTGGTAGCGGAACGCGTACCAGGGAGGGGGAAAGGGGGAAGGGGATTGCAGGGTGAAGTTCCAAATCCCAAGCTCCAAACCCCAGGGAAATCTCAAGCTCCAAGCTCCAACATCCAATCTTCAAGGGCTTCATTTGCCCTCCGCTTCTGAGTTCGACGTTCGACGTTGGGCGTTGAGCGTTCGGCGTTTGCTTCGGTCCACCGCCGGATCCTCCCTGCCCTTCGCCCTTACCGCTTGCCCCTTAGCGCAGCCGGCGGCAGTCGGCGGCTGCGTCAGCGTCGCGACGCTGAGATGGCCGCTTCGTATTGCGACATGGCTTGCCACGCTTTTTGCCAGTCGCCTTTACGCGCCCAGATTTCGCTTTCCAAAAAATAAACCGACGGCGGCGGTTTCGCCATGGCTGCAAAGGCTTTCAGGTTGATCAACGCCTGGTCGGGCTCGTTCGCCTTGATCTGCGCCAAGGCGATTGGCAGTCCATCGTTCTCAATGTTCCCGCTGATGCGGAAGCGACGGATCATCGAGGCGACAGGCTCGCGTGAATCGGTTTGTGGCAGATTCGGTGGCGGTACAAAACGCGCGGCCGTTTCGTAAGCCTGCTTGTAATCCTGATAGTCGGCACAGGCGCGGACGAAATCGCGCCACGCGATCTTTTCCCAGTCGGGATGTTGCTTCAAAGTTTCCAGTAAATCGAGCTTGTTGCCGTGCTGGTACCAGGCGTGAAAAAAGGCGGGTATTTCAGCAGGTGCGAACGACTGCAGGTTGGGGTCTTCTTCCAGTATTCGCTGCGACTCGATTGCGAACTCCACGGGACCCGCCTTTTGTAGAAATAACAAGAGATAACGTTTTCGGTCGCCGGCCAGCTGCCGCCAGCGCTCGCGCAGGGCGGCATCGTTTCGCACGATGCCGAAGAGATCCGAGTAGATGCCGAACGCGCTCTCCGGACATTTTTCCATTCCTTCTTTCCAGACGGCAAAGGCAAGGTCGGGTTCTCCGAGATCCAGCCATATCCTGCCCTCCTTTAGATAAAGATCGGGCCAGCCAGGCAGAAGATAACGGGCGGCGGCAAAATCGCGTTTGATGTCGGAACGCGGTTGAAAGAGCGCGGCTTCAGCGAGTCCGCGCTGATAGTAGAAATTCCAATCCAGGGGCGCGATTTTCAATCCGGTGGACGCGAGTTGCTTCACTTCGTCGTAATTTTCCGAACTCGCCGCGGCTTCGATCCGTTTGGTTGAACGTTCGACCGTTTTTCCCGTGGGTGGACTCGGCACGGCGAGCACCGATGCGAGCCACCAGGATCCGATGCAGACAAACAGGAGGCCGAGAAAGCGAAAGAGCGCGGAGACGAACTTGTAAGAACGGTATCGCGTTTCGGGGTTAACGGCTGTGCTGACTAGAAACAGTGCCGGCCAAAGCGAGCCGATGCGGTGACCGGAAACATCGACCAATCCGTGAAGAGCGAAACCGATTCCGCAGATCATCGCGGCCACCCGCATCCCGTGCCAGCTTCCCGGTTGAAACGGGAAGCAGCGCCGGAGCCAGAGAGCGATTCCGGCAAGGATCAGCAACGGCGCGAGGCAACCCATTTCGACCGCGGTCCAGAGCCAGTCGCTCTCCGGATGAATGGCCTGGCTTGTGGAAACAAAAAAGTGCCGGTGCGCTGAAAACAGGGAGCGGAAATTTCCAAGACCGATGCCAAGCAGCGGCGATTTTTTCCAGAAGTCGAAGGCGTCGCGTTGAATCAGCAGCCGCCCGTTGGCGGATGGGGAAAACAGTTCGGCAGGATGTTTGAAGCGGAGCAACGTGTCGCCGCCGGCAACGAGCAGAAGCGCGACGAGAATGATGAGCGGTCCCCATGCGACGGCCCTCGCGGTGCCCTCCCGCGAAGTAACAAGCCAACAGACATGCCAGATGAGCGCGCCGGCAAAGAAAAGCACGATCCCGGCGCGGGAATAATTCAGAATGAGCGCCCAACAAACAAGCGCCAGACCGAGCAGCCACATCCATCCGCGCCGGCGGCCGCGCTGCAAATGCTGGAAGGCGTTTGCATAAATCATGATGCCGCCCAGTGCCAGGACGTCGCTGGTCTGGTTGCGGTTCGGGAAAAAGCCGAACTCCGCTACGTTCGGCCAAAACGGCACGTGTCGCTTAAGGGCGTACACAGTAACCAAAGTTGCCGCCAGGGAGAGAATTCCGTAACAAAAGATGTCCCACGCTCTTTCGCGCAAAGCAGGTTTCCATTTTTGTGCGAACAGATAGTAGGCCCAGGCCAATCCAAGCCAGAGCAGACAGGCCGATTGTAGCGTCAACCACGGCTGGGCCGACCACGTGTCAGGAAGTTGGACGCCCAGTTTCAGAAGAGCAGCACGCCAATCCGGCGTGGGAAAAAAATGAGCGGGCAGGAATCCGATCAGGCTGATCACGGCGATTGCGACAAAGACCGTGCTCAGTGCCGGGCCAAGTGAGAATCGCGCCGGCCAGAGAATGAAAAGAAGGCCCGTGGCCAGGGCGATGGTGGCCTCCGCCCAAAGCGTGGTCGAGCCGCCGAGGGCGGGCGCCAGCACCGTGAGCAGGACTACGGCGCAGGCGGCGGTTTTTTTTGGGGACTCTTCGATCGGAGGTGCCAAAGCCAGGGTTCGATGCGGGTGAACGGACATCATCCGTCAGTGCTAATTTTCGGACAAGAGGGAATCTGCAGAAATGCCCGCTTTCGCGCAAGCCGCAGGCAACGAGATCACGGCGAGGCATGAGCTACGACGGGCAAATTGGCAGGGCTATTGCGCTGCGATGTCCGGACGGCGCAGCGCACCGTCCCTACCAGTACGTTTAATCTAATTCGGCGATTTGGAAATCGTCGCTCCTTGGAATGAAATTGTAGGGCGACTGTGTCAGTCGCCGATTCGGGCGGTTGGCGTCTCACCCGCCTTCGCCAAGACGCGGTTTATACGTCTGAAGAGACCATGCCCGAACGGATCGCGTAACGGACCAGCCCGGCAAGATCGCGAATATTTAGTCGCTCCATGATCTGGGCGCGATGAGCGTCGACGGTCTTGGGACTAATCTGAAGCATGTAACCGATCTCCTTGGTGCTCTTGCCCTCGGCTATTAGCTGCAGAATTTCCCGTTGGCGAAGCGTGAGTTGCGTAAGCGGCTTCTCGCCGTCGCTCGGTCGCTCCAAATAATGGCGGACATTGTCGCCAGAGATGGAAGACCCGAGAAAGACCTTGTTCTGGGCTACCGATTTAATCGCCAATTCCAATTCGGCCACGGCCGCGTCTTTCAGCACATAGCCCAGCGCACCGGACTGGAGAGCATTTATAATGTACTCCTCATTTGAATGCATCGAAAGAATGATCACCTTGGTTTCGGGAAAATCCTTAACAATGCGGATAAGCGCCTCCAATCCGTTGAGGTTAGGCATGGCGATATCCAACAAGGCAATTTGCGGCCGGAGCTTCCTGACCAGATCCAATGCTTCTCGACCATCGCTTGCTTCCGCTACCACCTCGACCGATGGAATTTTGTCGAGTAAGGAGCGAAAACCGGTACGAACGAGGTGGTGATCGTCGGCCAACAAAACGCGCGTTTTAGTCATAAGAATTTTGATGCGCGCGGCGCCAGGGAAGAAACAGATGAATCTCGGTGCCGTGATTTGGTGCCGACTTGCAATGGAAAGTGCCACCCATGGCCGACGCCCTTTCGCTCATTCCCACCATGCCAAGACGGTGCAGCTCAATTTGCTTTTGCGCTTCAGCCACGCTAAAGCCGATGCCATTGTCTTGAATTCTTAGATTAAACCCATCCGGTTCCCCATTTAACTGAAGTGTTACTTTACTGGCTTTGGCGTGTCGCATCACATTGAAAAGGGCCTCCCGGGTAATCCTAAAACATGCCGTTTCCACTTCTGGATCTGGACGTTTGAAATTATTATCCGCCCGAAACTCGGTTTCCCATTTATTTCTCTTGCCGTAGTTATTTAGAAGAGCTCGTAGTGCCGGCACCAATCCCAAGTCGTCGAGTAGAGGTGGTCGAAGATCGAATGACATCCGCCGTACTTGCTCAAGGATTTCATCCAGAATTGCGCTCGACGCATTCAGCTGTTCGGTTCTTAATTTGGCTTTTCTGATACGTTTGGCCGACTGCAGAGAAATTTTCGCGGCCGTTATGGCCTGCCCGACTCGGTCGTGGAGCTCTATCGCGACCTGTTTTTCCAGGTCTTCTTGCATTTGAGCGCGGCGGCGGGAAAGTACGCGGAATTGCTGGTTCACTTTTTCCATGGTCTCTTCCATTTGTTTGGCGTCGGTAATATCCTCTCCTATGCTGACGAAGTGAATCGTGTTCTCGCTTTGGAACCGACTGGGGTAGGTGCGGTCACGGATCCAGCGAATCGTGCCGTCGCGGCTTACAATGCGATACGTAATGTCCAAAAGCTTTTTGGGATCCGCTTCGAGGCTCGTCCGGTTGACGCGCTCCCTGTCGTCCGGATGCACGGCGTCTAGCCCGGAAAGAGGCGCTTCATACAGGCTCTGGCAGCTTCGGTCGAAAATGCGTTCGTATGCAGGACTGACGTAAAGTACTCGCAACGGATTTCTCGTCCAAATCCAGAAGACCTGGTCGATGGCCTCGGCCATGTCTCGAAAACGCTCTTCGCTCCTGCGCAACGCTTCTTCACCCAGATGCTGCTCGGTCACGTCGGCGGCGACACCAGCGACACGAACAACCTTTCCGCTAGCGTCCCTGACTGGAAAAGCCCGGAACGCAATCCACCGGACCGACTGATCCGTCCGGATGATACGAAAGGTTAACGGCTCATCGATGGGGAATCGATTGAGTCTTGCAGTTACAGCAAGTCTTTCCCGGTCCTCGGGATGGATCGCATCCCGCCACGACCGGGGATTGGAGTAGAGGCTCTCACAGCTGCGGCCCGTGATTTTTTCGTAAGCGGAGCTAATGAAAAAGACCTTGGGGCTGTCGGCCGCCTGCAGCCAGATGACCAAGTCGGTGTTTTCGGCAAATTGGCGCAATGGTTCATCGCTTTCTTGAGGCGCCGTTTCCTTTTGCACGTGTTCGGTGATGTCATGGCAGACGTTTACATAGCCCAAAAAATCTCCTCCCTCATTTTTGACTGGAGATCCATGATCATTGAGCCAGCGATACTCGCCGTCGTATCTCCTCACGCGGTATGCTGCCTGGAACGGCAGACGGGCCTTCAAAGTATCGCTAAAGTTGCGCAGGTAACTCCGAACATCTTCCGGATGTAATGACGCAATCCAGGCGCCGCCCATCTCTTGTTCAATGCTCCGGCCGGTCAGCGTCAGCCAGGCCTCATTGAAATAATTACATTGTCCGTCAGGACCCGTCTGCCGAACGGGAAGGGGAAGCTGATCGAGCAGATTCGTTACCAAGGCCAGTGAAACATTGAGCGTTACAAGGGTAAACGACGCAGATTTATTAAACAAGCAGGATCGGTGGAGAAATACCGCAGGAAAAACGGGTTTGCCACAGCAACTTCGCGGAAAGTTCGCAGCCCGAAAACCAGTGGGCTTTACGAATCAAGCCGTGATTACAATTCCACGGATTTCTTTCTTGTTTAACCATGCCCAGCTCAAGCACGTAATTACAGCGCGTACGGGAGTCGAACCCGTGCACCAGCCTTGAGAGGGCTGTGTCCTAACCACTAGACGAACGCGCCATTGTCGAACGCGGATAGAATAACTGCGCTCCTTTCACCGGCAAGCCGGCTTTGGGCGGGATGCTATTTTTTTCCGTGCTTCTTATGCGAAGGGAACGGTGTCGGCGTCACGTCAACGGACGGCCGGACCCGCGCCTGGCTCAACAGGTCGAGATGCTCCTTTTTGATTCGATCCAGATACGCTTTCAGCTTATCGCTGGAGGCCATAGCGCGCATTTTTCCGTAGTAAACATCGTAGTAATCGCGCAACCGTTCTCGTTTCTCCAAATCGGTCCGGGCAGCTCTGGCCGCCTTCTTGGCGGCAACGATCCCGGGATCGTTCGCCACGCGATTGGCCAATTCTCGCCACTGGGTGCGCAGCCGCATTTCGTCGGCTTCCTTGCCTAACGAAGTCTGCTTGAAGATCTCGTCGATCTGCGACAATTCCGGAACACTCGGATCTGGAGTTGCCGTCGCGCGAGGCTCCTGGCCACTTGGCGTGGATTGCAGGCCGGCGTCGGTTGCTTCCTGTGCGCGCGACAAAATCGGTGCGCCGCTCAGCGCCGCGAGAATTATCAGGCGGACGATTTTCGTTTTCAATTCCTGGCAATGTAATCGGATTTCCAGACGCGAGAAGTCGCGATTTATGATAACTATCACGCGGAATCCGGGGGTGTAGCCTAGCTTGGCAGAACGGTCGCCACGGCGACAGGCCGTTTTTTCACTTTTCATATGCGATTCGTCGCGGGTCGTGATAGACATGCTGCGCGGATAAAACCGGGGTGTAGCTTAGCTTGGTAGAGCGCGTGGTTTGGGACCACGAGGTCGCAGGTTCAAATCCTGTCACCCCGATTTACACCTGCGCAAGCCGTAGCCAGTGCGCTGCACCGGGCTTTCTGGGGAGCGCAGGCAGCTTGCCTGCTGTCGTCGGCAGCCTGCCGACGAATTTCTTTTCGGCAAGCTGCCGAAAATGACAGGTTAACCACGGCGAATCGTCGACGGCGGACTGGCAGCCTGTGCTCCCCAGAGCGGAACGAGCGTGCTCCACACGAATGCTTCGACGTTGACGTTAAGTCTCGTAACCCAGATTCGGCGCCAGCCGCTTCTCCGCCGCCGCCATCGTTTCGCCCCGCCTTGCGGCATAATCGACAACCTGATCCCGGCCGATCTGCCCGACACCGAAATATTTTGCGTCCGGATGCGAAAAATAAAAGCCGCTGACACTCGCCGCCGGATGCATGGCAAACGATTCTGTGAGTCTGATTTCGATTTTATTTTCGGCGCCTAACAAATCGAAGAGCGTGCGCTTCTCGGCGTGATCGGGGCAGGCCGGATAACCCGGCGCCGGACGAATCCCGCGATATTTCTCGCGGATCAGATCGGCCGTTGAAAGATGTTCGTCATGACCGAAGCCCCATGCGATTCGTGCCTCTTTATGCAAGTATTCGGCGAAAGCCTCGGCCAGCCGGTCCGCCAGCGCCTTGGCGATAATTGCGCTGTAATCGTCGTGCGCCGCGGCAAAACGTTGCGCCAATTCATCCGCGCCATGAATGGAGACGGCAAAACCGCCGAGGAAATCGGGAAGTTGAGAGTTGAGAGTCTGCCTGCGTCGATGGACGACCCCGGAGACGTTCGGGGTTGAGAGTTGAGAGTTCCCCGTCGCAACGTAGTCGGCCAGGCAGTGGTTCGCCTGGCCGGATGGTTTTTGCATTTGCTGCCGCAGGAAATAGAACGTCGCCAGCTTTTTCGTCCTTGCTTCGTCCACGTAAAGATCGACGTCGTCGCCCGTTGAGGCTGCCGGCCAAAAGCCGTAAATGCCGCGCGCAGTCAGGAGATTCTCCGTCACGATTTGATCGAGAATCTTCTTCGAATCATCAAAGAGTTCCCGCGCCTGTTTGCCGATTTTCGGATCGTCGAAAATGGCCGGGTAACGTCCGCGCAATTCCCAGACGTGAAAGAACGGCGACCAATCGATATAGTCGACGAGCGTGCTCAGAGAAATGGTTTGGGGAGCACAGGCGTCTCGCGTGTTGGTCTCGGCGTTGCGCCGAGACGAACTTTCGGTCGTAGGTTGCGTGGACGCGGCGCCTGGCGTGGAGAGAGAAGTTCGCGACGGTGAGACACCGTCGCCAGCACGCGAGACGCGTGCGCTACCCAGAATGCGCACGCCGAGAAATTCCGGTTTCGGCGGAGTGTAATTCTTCCAGTCGATCGGAGTCCGGTTGGCGCGGGCTTTCTCCAGCGTGAGCAGTTTCTTTTCGCGTGTTTTGGCTGCGTGGTCGGTGCGCAGGCGCGCGTATTCGGCGCGTGTCTGCGTGTCGAATTCGGATTTCAAGTGGTCCTTTAACAACGAATTTACGACGCCAACGGCGCGCGATGCATCGAGCACGTGAACGGTGCTGGCGTGGTATTGCGGCGCGATCTTTACCGCCGTGTGCGCGCGGCTGGTCGTGGCGCCGCCAATCAAAAGCGGCAGCTCGAATTTCTCGCGCTCCATTTCCTGCGCGACGTGCACCATTTCATCGAGCGACGGCGTGATCAGGCCGCTCAAACCAATGGCATCCGCGTTCGTTTCCCGCGCAGCTTCCAAAATCCTGGCGGCCGGGACCATCACGCCAAGATCGACGACTTTGTAGTTGTTACATTGTAACACGACGCCGACGATGTTTTTGCCGATGTCGTGCACGTCGCCCTTCACCGTTGCCATCACGATGCAGCCCTGCGGTTTTGCGCCTGCGGTTTTCTCCGCTTCCATGAAGGGCATCAAATAGGCGACCGCCTTTTTCATCACTCGCGCGCTCTTGACGACTTGCGGCAAAAACATTTTGCCGGCTCCGAAAAGGTCGCCGACTACGCTCATTCCCGCCATGAGCGGCCCTTCGATGACATCGAGCGGCCGTTTCGATTGTTGCCGCGCTTCTTCCGTATCGACATCGATAAAATCGGTGATGCCCTTGATGAGCGCGTGCTTCAGGCGTTCTGCGACAGGCGCCGTTCGCCACGCTTCATCCTTAACCGGCGCTTTGCCTTTTGCTTTGACCCTTTCGGCGAAGTCGACCAAACGCTCGGTTGCATCGTCGCGGCGGTTCAACAGAACATCTTCGACGCGCTCGCGAAGCTCCGGCTCGATCTCTTCATAAACCGCGAGCTGCCCCGCATTGACGATTCCCATGTCGAGTCCGGCGTGAATGGCGTGAAACAGAAAGGCGGCATGCATCGCTTCACGGACGGTGTTGTTTCCGCGAAACGAGAATGAAATGTTGCTAACACCGCCGCTGACGCGCGCGCCCGGCAGGTTCGCCTTGATCCAACGGGTGGCTTCAATGAAATCGACGGCATAATTGCGATGCTCGTCGAGGCCGGTCGCAACCGTAAGAATGTTGGGATCGAAAATGATGTCGTTAGGCGGGAAATGTACGCGCTCGGTCAGGAGCTTGTATGCGCGAGCGCAGATGTCGATTTTGCGCTGACAATTATCGGCCTGGCCCTGCTCGTCGAATGCCATCACGATCACTGCGGCGCCGTATTGCCTAACAAGCCTGGCCTGGCGCAAAAATTCGTCCTCGCCGTTTTTGAGGCTGATCGAATTGACGACCGATTTGCCCTGCACGCATTTGAGCCCGGCCTCGATGACGCTCCATTTCGAACTATCGATCATCAGAGGAACGCGCGCGATTTCCGGCTCGGTGCCGATCGAGTTCAAAAAGCGCGTCATGGTCGCTTCGGAATCGATCATCCCTTCGTCCACGTTCACATCCAGAATATTGGCACCGCCCTGGACCTGTTGACGCGCCACCCTCAGCGCGCCCTCGAAATCGCCGCCCAGGATGAGCTTCGAAAACTTCGGCGACCCGGTGATGTTTGTGCGCTCACCGATGACAACAAAGCCGACCTCGGGCGTGATGTTGAGCGGCTCGAGCCCGGACAATTGGAGAGGGATCGCGGACTGCGGATCGCGGATTGCGGATTGGGTGGCGCGCACCGAGTCGGCTTGTGCGTCCGGATTGGGGAGCGCACGCGCCTCGCGTGCCGTCTTCGGCGCCCGCGCCGAAGACCCTTCCGCCGTCCATAACCACGAATAATCCGCATCCTGTCTCGCGACTCCCGCGTTCCATGGATTCCTGCAAATGTACCTGTACTTCTCATGAAGATCGGATTCCGAACGAATCAGACGATCAAACGATTCCTTTTCCCACACTGTTCCGTGAGTTCCGGCCACTTTGTTGATCCTGTGAGCGGTCGAGGACTTGATTCCATGGAGAATTTCTGTGAGTGACCAAAAAATCGTGCGTCCCTCGGCGTCCTGTTCCTTGATTTGTGGTTCGAGAAGGATGTGAACGTGATCGGGCATGATACACGCAGCGTAGAGCTCGTATTGTTGGTGCTCATGACCGCGAAGAATGCTTTGCAGAACGATGTCTCGTTCCGCCGGAGTGAGTCGGCGGTGATTGCGGGTGGAAAATGCAACCGCGTACCTCGCCCATGGGCGCTCAAAATGAGGGAGACGGCGCTTGGAATAAACGGTATCTGTAGTGGTTTCGGCGGGGGCGCCGAAACCGGCACGCGAGGCGCGTGCGCTCCCCGGAATCGCGTGCTCCCGCGCGAACGAGGGTGCGGGCCGCGGCTTGCAATCGCGCACGGCCGCGACCAGTGCGCGGATGTGCTCCGGGGTGGTGCCGCAGCAACCGCCCACGATGTTCAGCCAGCCGTTGGCGGCCCATTTCGCAACTTTCGGTGCAAACGTTTCCGGCGTCTCCGGGAACCCGGTTTCCGAAAGCGGATCGGGCAGGCCCGCATTTGGATAAGCGCTCATATAGTAAGGAGAAATGCGCGCCAACTCCTCGATATAAGGTTCCATCTCGTCCGGCCCGAGCGCGCAATTCAGCCCGACAATGAGCGGCTTCGCATGCGCGACCGATATCAGAAACGCTTCCACAGTTTGACCGCTCAACGTTCGACCGGACCGATCCGTCACCGTTCCGGAAATCATCAGCGGGACTTTCTTGCCGGTCTTTTCGAAGAGTTCCGCAATGGCAAAAAGCGCCGCTTTTGCGTTCAACGTGTCGAATATTGTTTCAACAATGAAAAGATCGACGCCGCCTTCCAGCAGCGCCGCGGCCTGATCGAGATAGGTCTGGCGAAGTTGATCGAAAGAGACGACGCGAAACCCGGGATCGTTTACATCCGGCGAAATGGAAGCGGTCACGGGCAGGGGACCAAGAGCCCCGGCAACAAACCGGCGTGCGCCCGTTTTGTCCGTCGCGCAATCGGCGGCGCGTCGGGCAATCTGCGCCCCGGTCAGATTGATCTCACGCACAAGCGCGCGGAGCGCGTCGTCGTCCACGACGCGTTGAAAAAACTGCTGATCTTTTTTTCCGCCGGCGGGTTCTCCTCGAAAAAGAAAATCGTGAAGGCCGATCGTGGTCGCGCTGAATGTGTTTGTCTCGATGATATCGGCGCCGGCTCCGAGATATTTCGCATGAATCTCTTCGATGACCTGCGGTCTGGTGAGCTGCAAGAGCTCGAGGCAGCCCTTGAGATCTTTACCGTGCCAATCGCGAAACCGTTCTCCGCGATAATCGTCCTCAGAGAGCTTATGAAGCTGGATAGTCGTCCCCATGGCGCCATCGAGAACGACGATACGTTCGCGAAGAAGCGCTTCGAGGGGGTAAAGATTGTCCGGCATGATAGCCGGAAACTAAGCGACGTTTACGCCAATCATCAAGCAACAAATTAACGTATCATGATGCGTAGATGCGTCCGGATCAGAATCCGGAAGCACCAAATCCCAATCACCAAGCTCCAGGATAGGACAATTGTGGGGTAACCGTTCCGGTTGCCGTTTGAAGGGATCGGCAGGCGATGCGCCCGCCCTACAAATTGCGAGAACACGCCAAGCTCCAGGATAGGACAATTGTAGGGCAACCGCACCGGTTGCCGTTTGAAGGGATCGGCAGGCGATGCGCCCGCCCTACAAATTGCGAGAACACGCCAAGCTCCAGGATAGGACAATTGTGGGGCAACCGCACCGGTTGCCGTTTGAAGGGATCGGCAGGCGATGCGCCCGCCCTACAAATTGCGAGAACACGCCAAGCTCCAAGATAGGACAATTGTAGGGCAACCGCACCGGTTGCCGTTTGAAGGGATCGGCAGGCGATGCGCCCGCCCTACAAATTGCGAGAACACGCCAAGCTCCAGGATAGGACAATTGTGGGGTAACCGTTCCGGTTGCCGTTTGAAGGGATCGGCAGGCGATGCGCCCGCCCTACAAATTGCGAGAACACGCCAAGCTCCAGGATAGGACAATTGTGGGGCAACCGCACCGGTTGCCGTTTGAAGGGATCGGCAGGCGATGCGCCCGCCCTACAAATTGCGAGAACACGCCAAGCTCCAAGATAGGATAATTGTAGGGCAACCGCACCGGTTGCCGTTTGCTTGGGATTCGGAACTTCCATTCGCGCCGGAGCGCGAATGGTCGGCTTGCATATCGCGTGGCAACCCAATTAGATAGGTAGTGATGGGAGCGATCCGGCTTCTTACGCTTCTCGACCGAGACCAGCGCAACACTTTTCTCGCTTGTTTTCTTGGCTGGACGCTTGATGCGTTCGATTTCTTTCTCCTCACCTTTGTGATCGTGCCGATGGCGCACGATTTCGGCACAAGCATCGCGGACCTTAGCTACGCGATCACACTGACTCTGGCGATGCGGCCGATCGGCGCGTTCATCTTCGGACTGCTTGGCGATCGTTTCGGACGGCGCCTTCCGCTGATGATCGACATCGTTTTTTATTCGTTGATGGAATTGCTCACCGCGTTCGCGCCGAATTATACGACGCTCCTGATTTTCCGGGCGCTCTACGGCATCGGCATGGGCGGTGAATGGGGCCTGGGCGCTTCCCTCGCCATGGAATCTCTGCCGACCGAGTCGCGCGGATTGTTTTCAGGAATTTTGCAGCAGGGTTATATGTTTGGTTACCTGTTCGCGGCGCTGGTCTACGGGATCGTATTCCCGTTTTTCGGCTGGCGCGGATTGTTTGTTGTCGGCGTCCTGCCGGCGCTTCTGGTGATCTTCATTCGCTCTCGGGTGCCCGAATCGCCGGCATGGTTGCGGCAGAAAGCCCGTACCGCCACCGACTTCTGGCGAAATCTCGCCAGGACCCTGAAAGAGCATTGGCTGCTCTTTTTATATATCATGCTGCTGATGGCTGCGTTCAACGCCATGTCGCACGGGACGCAGGACCAGTATCAAACGTTCCTGGGGCAGCAGCGCGGTCTCAGCGTCGGTCAAAAGTCCACCATTGGAATTATTTATGCCATCGGTGCGATCTGCGGTGGGGTGATCTTCGGTCACTTCTCCCAGAAATTCGGGCGCCGCCGTTTGATCATCGTCGCTGCGATTCTCGGGATCGTGCTGATTCCGGTTTGGGTCTTTTCGCCCAGTCTGACACTTCTGGTGATCGGCGGTTTCGGGATGCAATTCATGGTGCAAGGCGCATGGGGGATCGTTCCGGTGCATTTGAACGAACTTTCGCCGGGCGAATTGCGCGGAACGTTTCCCGGTTTCGCTTATCAGCTGGGGAACCTTCTGGCCGCGGACACGGCGGTCATCGAGGCGAAGATGGCGGACCATTTTCACACTGCCGCCGGCCAACCCGATTATGCCAAAGCGCTGGCCATCTTTGCATTCGTCATCTTTTTGGCCCTGATCGTGATCACGGCAGTCGGCCGGGAGCATCGGGGTAGAGAATTCTAGGCAGTAATAGTCATGCGCGTGCTGGCATACTAATAGTCGGATGGTGAGGATCGTTTCCATAAATGTCGGGCTGCCGCGCGAGGTCACCTGGCAAAACAAGGTCGTCACAACTGGAATCTTTAAGGAACCGGTCAACGGCCGAATCATGTTGCGGACGTTGAACCTGGACGGCGATCGACAGGCCGATCTGACTGTTCATGGCGGAGTCGACAAAGCAGTTTATGCCTACCCGTCCGAGCATTACGACTATTGGCGAGCTGAGTTGCCGGGAACGAAGCTTCCATGGGGAATGTTCGGCGAAAATTTCACTATCGCGGGCCTTCTGGAGAAAGACGCCTGTATTGGAGACAGGTTTCGAATCGGGGAATCTGAAGTCATCGTGACGGAACCGCGAATGCCTTGCTACAAATTGGGCATAAAATTTGGTCGCGCCGATATTATTAAGCGGTTTTTAGCCAGCCAGCGTACCGGCTTTTATTTTTCGGTGGCGCGCGAGGGGATGGTGGAGGCCGGCGACGCCATGGAATTAGTGGGGCGCGAGCAGCAGGCGATCGGCGTGGCCGATATCACCCGTCTTTACGCGGTTGCGAGGGACGATCTCACGATGCTGCGGCGCGCAGTACAAGTCGAAGCGCTTCCGGAAAATTGGAAAGGTTATTTCCGGCATCAGATCGAGAAGCTAACCGGCGAATCTCCGGCCTCCGCGACCTGATTATTTCCGGTGCTCCGCGAGGATCTTCGCGAAACGCCAGACTTCGTGAAACGTGTTGTAGAGCGGCGTCGGCGCGGCGCGGATGACGTTCGGTTCGCGGAAATCGCATTTTACGCCGGCGGCTTCGAGTTTTTTGAATAATTCCTTCGGATTCTCGTGCGCCTGGATCGATAACTGGCAGCCGCGCGCATCCGTTTGCGAAGGAGTGATGATACTGAAGGCCGGGCCGGACGGGCGATTGGGCTCCAGCAGGAATTGGAGATAGCCCGTCAGCCTGATCGACTTTGCGCGCAAAGGTTCCATCCCTCCGGCGTCGTCGAAGACTGCCAAAGAGGCGCGCAGCGAGGCCATGGAAAAAATCGGCGGGTTGCTGATCTGCCACGCGTCCGCGGAAGGAACGGGGATGAAGTCTGGTTCGAGATGTAAACGGAACCGGGTATTCGGATCGTTTCCAAACCAACCTGCAAATCGCGGCAGTTCGGTGTTCGTGGCGTGTCTTTCGTGAACAAACGCGCCCGCCACGGCGCCGGGGCCGCCGTTGAGATATTTATAAGAACACCACACGGCGAAATCGACGTTCCAATCGTGCAACGCAAGCGGCACGTTGCCGACCGCGTGCGCGAGATCGATTCCGACCGTAACGCCGCGCTTTTGCGCCGCGGCGGTGATTTTTGGGATATCGAACAGCTGACCGGTAAAAAAATTCACGCCGCCGATCATTACCAGCGCAAGCCGATCGGCATTGTTCTCGATGAGATCGATCATCTCCTCGGTCCGAACCGTGAACTCGCCTTTGCGCGGTTGCGCGAGGATCAGCGCCCCGTTCGGTTCCAATCCGTGATGAGCGATCTGCGATTTGATCGCGTACGTGTCGGATGGGAAGGCGGGATCTTCCATCAGGATTTTGAATCGCTTTTTCGTCGGTCGATAAAACGTGGCCATCATCAGGTGAAGGTTCACCGTCAGGCTGTTCATGCAGATCACTTCGACCGGTTTTGCGCCGACGAGTCGCGCCGTCGGCTCGCGCAGCGTTTCATGATAAGTGTACCACGGCGTCGCGGCTTTAAGATGCGCGTCCACGCCCAGCTTCGCCCAGTCGTCCAGGTCCTGTTCGACGAATTGTCTCGCTGTTTTGGGCATCAGACCGAGCGAGTTGCCCGCAAAATAGATGAGCGGGTTGCCCTCCTTGCCTAACGGAAGATGAAAACGGTCGCGGAACTTACGGAGCGGGTCCTCGGCATCCAGTTTAAGCGCGAAGGCCTCGTCAGCGGAGAAGTGCATCTTTATAAAGTCGGCGGCAAACGTTCAACCCGCCTACGCCAAAAGTTCCGGCGTGGCAAGCGCTCAACGTTGCCTTCACGATCGACGTTTGGCACGACCATGGCACAATTCGCACTCGATATCGCGTGATCGATTTGAGACTACGACGGCAATTGCCTGCGATGCGACCCGCCACGACCATTCTCTGTCGTTTAATCGCCCCTGTAATGTGTGCCACCGCGCAAAAGAATCCCGCAACGCCCCAGACGCAAAAGAAACGCACGCGCGGGCTATCACCGCTTGCATGCGCAACTAATATTAATTAGCTAGAAATCTACGCGCAGGCCGCCGCTGACGGCGTTGCTGTCGTAATTGCTGCGGCCGATGACTCCATCGTAGTAAACGTAAGTGGAGAAGCGATTGTTCCATTGCATGTTCACGCCCGCGCCCACCAGCGCGGCGTCGCGACCAATATCGGGTCCGCGCACGCGGAAGATACCGCCCGCGCCCGAGGCGAGCTGCGAATCAATCTGGTAAGCTTGATCGCAATATTCATGTTGCCAGGCGGCGCGCAGTTCGGGGCGGAAGATGGCGTGGCCAGCTTTGATGTCGTAGGAAGCGTGCAGTCCGGTGGTGGCCCGGAACGAATTCTCATCCTGGTTCTCAATGATCAACGGCGCGAGCGAACCGGTTTCGGTGAACCGGTCGATGCCGACATTGGTGTACTGCACCGTTGACCAGGTCCCGATGTTAAAGCAGCCAAAGGTCCAATCCGAACCGTAAGCGATGAAGGCGTTGAACTCGCTGCCGCCGGTGCTGCCGCGGACCGCTTCATCCTGGAGTCCGGTCCGGCGCGTGTCGTAACTGTTCCAGCCGCCGCCCACTCCGCCATCGACATAGAATGTGCTGCCGAAAAGTCCTTTGCCGAAAACCGTGGCATACGCTCCGACCTTCCCGCCATCAACGTCCACTCTTCCGTCACCGACCAGGTCGGCCGTGCTGCGGGAGTAACCGGCATCAACGCCAAGGGCGAAGTGATCGCAGAGCCGGTAATCGGCGCCCACGGTGAAGTCGCCGGTTGTGATGTCGTAACCGCGCGCGTTGAGGTCGTCGTTACCCACGTTGACGAAATCGCCCGTGCCGGTGACGAACACGCCCCAGCGGTTGTCCGGTGCAGGAGTATAAACGTCCCGTGTGCTCTTATCCGGGAGCGACGCTTTGCCGTCGGAGTCTTTACTGTAATCTTTTCCGCTCACTTGCGGCACGAACCCGTTGGCGCAAAAACCATTGGAGCCGGCGCGAATGTCGTCCATGCGCCGTTGCAGGTTGTTGTTTTGCACAACCGCCTGAGAGAACCCGATCTCATAAATCGATGCCAGTTCCTCCGGCGCGATCAGGTCGTAGTCAGCCGGCAGATTGGCCAGTGGTTCTTGACCGAGAAAATTGATCAAGTTCGCCGCGGCTGGATCGTTCGCCGCAATATTCAGATTGAAGGCGACTGATTTCTGATTCGGTGTCAGACCGCCGATGTTGAACGAGCCCAATTGAAAGATGAGATAGACATCGTTGGCCTCATCATAATGCACGACCGGTTGCAGTAGTCCCAGGAAAGTGCTCGTGACTGTGTCAAACGTTCCGGTGTGTCCGCCGTTATCGGTGAGGAAGGTTACGCGATCGCCCTTCATGGGCATAAAGTTATTGAGCCGCAAGACTTGGAGAGTGCCATCCAGCGTGGCGCTGCCGCCGACAAAGAGGAGGTCGTGTTGGCCGCCGGGCAGTCCCGCGACCTCAATCCGTAAAGTGCCGATGCTGTTTTGCGAGTAATTGCCGTTGATGGTCAACGTGCCAGGCGAATCACCGGGACTGACGATACCGTCACTAATGACATTGCCACCGATCGTGCCCACGCCGCCGAGCAGCCCATTCGGGTTAACGGTGGTGGAGCTGCTGGCAATTGAGCCATCCACGATCAACGAGCCGGCATCGACGAAAGTATCGCCTCCGTAAGTGTTCGTATTAGTCAAAACGATTGCCCCCGTGCCAATCTTCGACACTCCACCTGACCCGCTGAAAACGCCGCTCAAGGTGGAATTGAATCCGTTGGAATCCAAAATGACGCCGCCAGTTTGAACCGACCCGTTATTAGTCAACGTGGTGTCGGCAATTGTTTTGAGCTTGCCGCCGTCGTACTCAATCCCGAGCGGGTTGGTGACCGTTATCACGGGATTTACGCCGATTTCCAACGTCCCCGTGGACAAGACAACCAGTCTGTTTGAATTGACAATCCCGCCATTGAGAACGCGCAGCACGCCAGTGCCATGTGGTCCGGTGCCGTCACCGCCTACGAAAAAGTTTCCGCCAAGCTGCAAGGTGGAGGCCCCGCCCGCGCCATTAACGACGGCCAAACCAGTTGATCCATCCCCTTGAGCAATAAAGGCGTCGAAGCCGGTGAAGGTGCCACCACTAAGGATGTTCAGGGTGCCGTTCGAACCGGCAAGCACACCGATCGAGGCACGATCTGATCCGATCATATTGACAATGCCCCCATTCTGAATGGTCAGCGTGCCAGTGCCGGCCCGAGCAACGTCAAGCTCGTTAGCCAATCTCCAAGTTGAGCCCGCTCCATCCACTGTAACTGTCCCAGTGGAGGTCGCATGCTCAGCGATTCTGGCAAAGGATCCGTTAACCATAACGGTTCCGCCATTGGTGATGTCGAGGGTACCGTGACCGTCTAAACCAATATCAAGACTACCGCTGTTTGTCCATGTCGATCCCGTGCCATCGATCGTTGCTGCGCCAGAACCCGTATTATGCCCGATGTAGCCGTTGGTATTTGAGAGCCCGCCGCCACTATTAATATTTAAGGTAGCGGTGCCATCAGCGCCGACGTCGAGATCGCCGGTATTCGTCCAGGAGGAACCTGATCCAGTGATCGTCACTATACCGGTGGATGTGAGGAAATTGCTAATAATAGAGGTACCAACGCTAGTGACAACGCCTCCACTGATTATATCAAGTGTACCGGAGCCGGCGTTACCGACAGCAACAGATCCGTTGTTAGTCCAAGTCGAGCCTGTTCCACTAACGGTCACTGCGCCGGACCCCGTGGCGTAACCAATGGTGCCGTTGCTATCCGAAACCGTGCCGCCATTCGTAATTTGAAGCGTGCCGGAGCCGTCCAGACCAACGTTGACATGATTGCTATTGGTCCAGCTCGAACCGGTGCCATCAACCGTTACCATACCAATTGCGTTTGACCCATTACCGATTTCTCCAACCGTACTCGAAACTGCGCCGGCATGGTAATGTTGAGCGTGCCGGTGCCGCTGTCTACGGTAACACTGCCGCTGTTGGTCCATTCGAGAGATCGTTATCAACTGTTACACTGCCGTTGGAGCCCGTGGAAAATCCGATATCGCCGTCCGTGTCCGAAACCTTCGCGCCACTCTGGATGTCGAGCGTGCCGGTGCCGCCGTATCCGACGTAGAGCGCGCCGGAATTGGTCCACGACGCTACGACGCTTGTGACAGTAGCCGCGCCGTTCGATCCCGCGTTGTATCCAATGTACCAATCGTGTTCGAGACCGTGCCACCATTGTGATATTGAAAGTGCCGGTGCTGCCGGTTGACCACCCCAATCGTCAACGTAGCACTATTAGTCCAAGTCGAGCCAACACCATCGACATTGACGGTCGCGACCGGGGTAAAATTGCCGCTAAGAAAAGTAGCGCCGCCAAGATAAGCATCCGCATCGGAAACGGCGCCGTGATTTTGAATATTGAGCGTGCCATTACCCTCGAAGCCGACAAGCAATTGGCCACTGATCGTCCAGCTCGAGCCAGTTCCGTTAATGGTGGCGATGCCGACGGCACTACTCGCATCGCCAATAACGCCGCTAAACGATGAAACGACCCCGCCGGCTGTTGCACTCAAATTACCGTTGCCACCCTCTCCCACGGAGATGAGGTCAATAGCCGCCGAAAAACTGGACCCTGCTCCGTCCACCGACAACAAACCGGTCGAGCCCATATCTGTCGCAATTCGTGTAGTCCGGGCCGTAACCTTGCCGCCGCTTGTAACATTAATGGTACCGTTGCCAGAAAAACCCATGTCAACGACGTTGGGAATATTCAACGTGCCGGCGCCGGTGACCGAAATTGTGCCGGACGTTCCAACAGTCATGCCCAATTCCATAATATTAGCCGTGGCTCCGGCTGCGGCGACCTGGGCGGTGCCACCATTATCGATAATCGCAGTGTCTCCAGGCCCAGCCGTGGGCACTCCGGCCGACCAGTTGCCGGGCGTGAACCAGTCGCCGGTCCCGTCCTGCCAGATAGTTTGTCCAAAGATTGGCGAAACCAGAAATGTGATGGCGCCGAAAAACAATGCGACGGCGACTTCGCAGATGACGTGATTTCATGGGTTTGTTTCTCCTGATGCTCGGTCGGACGGATAACGGCCATTCAATTCGAAAACGAGCCAATGTCGAGTTGAAAATATGAATGAAACGATAAGGCTGCGCTTTTCGCATTACACGACGAATAAAGAGGAAATTGCTCGAGCGCCGGTCGCCCGCTTTTAAGCGCCGGCGATTTCCAAAAAACTTTGCAAGCTTCATTCTTTACCATGTTGTGTCTTTATCTTTATGACATTGTCTGAGCGCGAGAGGGACAAAGAATCCACAGCGATTATGGTTACGATTCCGAAAGCTCGCGATCGAGAGCCGCAATCGCTGGCGGAGAATTTATTTTTCGCAGCATCAACCGCGCGCGGACCGTGCGCTCCCCAATGCCTTAACCGTCCGTGCGCGGGATCTGCATGAATTCAATCGTTGTTCCGTCGGGGTCGCGAACATAGACGACCCGTTTTCCGGCGTTCGGGCCTGATTGCAGAGTTTGCGGTTTACCGGCGGCTTTCCAACCCGAATCAACAACGCGTTCCAAAACGGCGTCGAGATCGTCAACCGTCAGCGCGACGTGGACCGATCCGACATCGCATGGCCGCAGATCGGCACGTTTCCGATCTGGCGGCGCGAGATACTCGAGCAACTCGATTTTGTGTCCACCGGGCGCTTTCAGAACAGCAAGTTTGATCTCGGCGCCGGCAACGCCGGTGATTTCGCTCGCCATCTCACCCGTTTGATGCGCCCGATGCGAAAGCTCGAAGCCGAGGACATCCTGCCAAAAGGCGAGGGAGCGCTCAAGATTCGCGACGGTGATGCCGGTGTGGTCGGTGGCGATGATGCGGAATGGCATATTCGGAAAACGTCCAACGCTCAACTCCGAAAGTCTTCGCGAGCAGGCTGTCCAACACGGAATTCAGAGAAAATAAAGGAAATGATCCGCCAAACACGCCAAATGACGCTAAAAAAAAGGACTGGTGCCGGACTTCTAAGCCATGGCTCTGAACCTTTCGCGTTTTTGGCGTGTTTGGCGGATCCTCTTCGGTTGTAGGGGGAGCCGCCCTGGCTAATCAATAGTGGACTATTTATCCCACCGCGGCGATCACCTTTAACTCGATGGCGATCGGAGTCGGCAGCGCGCCCACTTCGATCGTGGTGCGTGTCGGATTTGGTTTGCCGGAGCCGGCAAAATATTCGGCGTAAAGCCGGTTGAAGGCTGGAAAATCGTTTTTCATGTCGGTGAGGAAAACGGTGACATCGATAATGTCCTGCCAGGTTGCGCCGGCGTCTTCGAGCACGAGCCGGACATTTTCGAACACCGCGCGGCATTGCGTTTCGATGTCGTAGCTGGCGACGTTGCCGGCGCCATCGAGTGTGACGCCGGGAATTTCTTTGCTGCCGCGCGAGCGCGGACCGATGCCGGAAAGAAAGAGGAGATTGCCGACGCGCTTTGCATGCGGAAAGGCGCCGACAGGCTCGGGTGCGCGCGAACTCTCAAATGACTTGCCCATAAATCTATTTGTAACCGCGGATTACGCGGATGAACACGGATTTTTTACTGGTGCTTTTGCTACTCGTCATTGCGGTCGCGTCTCACGTTACGCATCGCGCGCCTGGTTATTTCCTGGCCGTATTTTTTCCCGGCCTCAACGAGCCTTTCGCTCAACGGTTTCTGGAGTTGGGCCGCGAACATTTGTTCTTCAGCTGTCTTACCAACCTGGGGCACGGCGATTACGGCGCTCGAAGCCGATTCGTAGGCGGCCTTGTATTCCTCATCCGATTTTGTCAGGCGCGCTTCCTCCAGCGCGTCGAGCGCGGCGCTGGCGCGGTCGGCCGCCGCGCGAATCCGATCTTCGGCTTCCTTGTTTTTCGGTCGGACGTCTTTGAATTCCGTCGTCATCAGTTTCGTCGCTCTGCCGGCGTCCTTTATTTCGCCGCGCATCTCTTTCTGCGATTGTCCCAGACGCGCAATGGACGCGTAAATACCGGCCACTCCAAGCAAACAAATCGCTGCCACCGCGCCGATCAGGATTTGTCTCCGCTTTTGCCGCCGCTTTTCCCGTTGGTAGAGATCGTCGAAACCGACCCCGAGCAACCCGGCAACTATTTTCAAGAGCGCGCGCTGCCTGCCGTCGCCTTCAGGGCGCACATCGGCGGCAATGGGTTCGACCCGGACCTCCGATTTGGTGTCGTCGACATCGAAGCGCATGTCCCGCGGGAAGCATTCGTTTTCAGGATCGGAACGATCCGTCGCGTTCGGAACGCCGCCGGCGATGAGAGCGATGATGCGGTCCCGGCCATGCCAGCCCTTGAATGCGCGGACTTCTTCACCTACCCAGCGAGATTTCGCCGAAGCAGGGGAACAAATCACGATGAGATAGCGCGATTGTTGAAGACATTTTTGAAGATTGTCGCCCAACTCGGCCGACGTGGGCAGCTCGTCGCGGTCGCGAAAGATTGGAATAATGCGCGCGGGCACTTCACCCTCGCGGCTCGGTGTGCCGACGAGAGCTCGCGGGACGCGATACGTTTCCAGTTTCTTGTGCAGCCAGTCGGCGACGGCGCTGTCCCGGTGGCTGTAACTGATAAAGGCCCAATACTTCACGCCGTCATTTACTCAAATTTTGAAGGCGAGGCCAAGTACTATGCCAGCGTAGGATTCCGGATGGTGCGCTGTAGAGGCCGCCGTCTCTGGCGGCAGCTCCATTGGCTTTTTGCAGCCGTGACGGCGGCCTCTACAGGTTGTCGCCGCGGTGAGCCTCTACAACTTTAGCCGCCGGCGATCGCGCCCATAACAAAGAACGGTTCCGTGCCTTTTGCGACCGCCTCGGGAAGCGGGCTGTCGGGCGATTCGTGGGAAATATCTTCTCCGCACGCGAAGAATCGAACGAGTGGCCGGCGTTGATGCGTCGCGTGATCGCGGATTGTGCCGCGCAACATGGGATAATTGGTTTCCAGTGCATCGAGAATTGTTCGCTGCGTAACCTGACCGTTGAGCTCGAGTTCCACTTCGCTGCCAACACTCGCCAATGTGCGCAGATGATGCGGAAGAACGATGCGAATCATTCCTCAAAGCTCCAACATCCAACATCCAAGCTCCAGAGAAACACCAAATTCAAATAACCAATCCTCGCAACATCGGCAGCGAATCGTTTTGGAGCTTGATGTTTGGAATTTCTCTGGATGTTGGAGCTTGGAATTCGGAGCTTCATTTGAGCGTTTGAACCTCCACTGATAGAACAGCTGGCAAATCTCTCACGATCGGATTCCAGTTGTCCCCCGCATCGGCCGATGCATAAACCTGTCCGCCCGTCGTTCCGAAATAGATCCCGCACGGATCGAGCGAATCGACCGACATGGCGTCGCGTAACACGTTCACATAACAATCGTGTTGCGGCAGTCCTTTGGTGAGCTCTTGCCACTCGTTGCCACCTTTTCGGCTGCGATAGACGCGCAATTTGCCGTCGGGCGGATAATGCTCGGAGTCGCTCTTGATCGGCACGACGTAGATCGTTTCCGGCTCGTGCGCATGAACGTCGATCGGGAAGCCAAAATCGCTCGGTAGATTTCCGCTCACCTCGCGCCAGGAATCGCCGGCGTCGTCGCTGCGCATGACGTCCCAGTGCTTTTGCATGAAAAGCGTGTTTGGCCGCGACGGATGCATCGCGATCCGATGCACGCAGTGACCGACCTCTGCGTTCGGGTCCGGCATGAATTGAGAATGCAAGCCCGTGATTGATCGGTTTCCAGGTTTTGCCACCGTCATCGGTACGGAACGCGCCCGCGGCCGAGATGGCAATGAACATTCGATTCGGATTTTTTGGATCGAGGAGGATTGTGTGAAGACACATTCCGCCCGCGCCGGGCTGCCATTTCGGGCCGGTATCGTGTTTGCGCAGGCCCGACAATTCCCGCCACGATTTGCAGCCATCTTTCGATTCGAACAGACCGGCATCTTCCACGCCGGCATAAACGTGATCGGGATTGGTGAGCGAAGGTTCCAGATGCCAGACGCGCTTGAATTCCCAGGGATGCTGCGTGCCGTCGTACCACTGATGCGTGCCCGGCACACCGTCGTAAACGAATTTGTTGCTCTCGCCTTTGGGCATGCCATCGGGGCCTTTTAATTCCTCTGGGCTGCTGCCGGGCGTCTCCCAGGTTTTGCCACCATTGCTCGAGCGCTGAATGATTTGGCCGAACCAGCCGCTTGTTTGCGATGCGTAAATCCGGTTCGGATCAACCGGCGACCCTTTGACGTGATAAATTTCCCAGCCGGCAAAATGCGGCCCGTCAACTTTCCACTCTTTGCGCTTGCGCGTCCGAGGTCAGGATAAACGCGCCTTTTCGTGTTCCGACCAACACTCGTATTCCACTCATGACATCCTCCTTTTTGTCTTAATCATGCTCATGCTCATGCTCATGCTCTTGATCCTGATCGGATCTTGCCTCTGCAAACGAACGCCGGAATTATTAACCGCGGATCCTCCTCCGGCAAGCCTACGGCGCGACGAGTTACGCGGATGAAAACGGATTTGTCGGCTCTCAACAATCAACTCTCAACTCTCTTGCGATGCAGACGTTTTTTGCCTCGGTGAAAAACTGGAGCGCTTCTTCGCCCCGAAAGCTTTCGGGGCCGACGCGGCTGGCTTTCATGCCGACGCTTCCGCCCGAATGAGTTTCCGGAGCGAAGCGTTTACTTTTTTTGAATCCCGAAACACCTTCGCGACATCGGGCTCTAAGACAACGACGTTGGCGCCTTCCGCATAACGCCGCGCGTATTTCCCACGTCGTCCTTTTGAGAAATCGTAATCGTTTCGCAATCCGTTATTCGATCTCTTCTTCATATGACTTTCGCTCTCGTCGGTTCGCGCGTCTCGCGCTGATGATACGGATATTATCGCCTCTGTCGGTGTGAACGACAACGAGCAATTTTCCATCAAACGTTCTGCCCATCGTGATGTAACGGTGCTCTGCAATCGAATGATCGGGATCGGGAATTGTAAGCGACAGGGAATCGCCGAAGACTGTCGACGCTGCTGCAAAGCTAACGCCGTGCTTGGAGAGATTCGATCGAGCCTTTCGCGAATCCCATTCGAATGTTAGCGGCACTGGGAGTTACTTTGCAATGCAGACGTTTTTTGCTTCGGTGAAAAACCGGAGTGCTTCCTCACCGCCTTCGCGGCCCACGCCGCTTTGCTTCATCCCGCCAAACGGGACGCGCAGATCGCGCACGAGCCAGCAGTTTACCCAGACCGTCCCTGTGTGAATCCGTTCGGCGACGCGATGCGCGCGATTGAGGTTTTGCGTCCAGACACTGGAGGCCAGGCCGTAGTCGGTGTCGTTGGCGTAACCGATCACTTCTTCTTCGGAGTCGAACGGCGTAATGGTGACCACCGGTCCGAAAATTTCTTCGCGATTTGTGCGGCATGAGACCGGCAAATCGGTGATCACAGTTGGCGGGAAAAAATAACCGCCGCGGCACCGATCGCTGATCGATTCCGGTGCCCGACCGCCGAGCACGACCTGGCCGCCTTCTTTCAGCGCGAGATTGACATAGAACTGCACTTTATCGAGTTGCGTCTTGCTCACGATCGCGCCTTGCTCGGTTTTTTCGTCGAGCGGATCGCCGAGTCGCAACTGCGACGCCTTGTCAACAAAGCGATCGACAAAATTCTTGTAAGCCGAGCGCTCGACGAAAACCCGCGAGCCGCATAGACAGACCTGTCCCTGGTTTGCGAACGACGAACGCACACTGCCGGCGATTGCCGCGTCGAGGTCGGCGTCCGCGAAGATGATGTTTGGGTTTTTGCCACCGAGCTCCAATGAAACTTTTTTGAACAACGGCGCGCACGTCTCCGCCACTTTGCGGCCGGTCACAGTGCCGCCGGTGAACGAGATCGTGTTGATCTTCGGATGCGCGGTGATTGCGGCGCCGACGCTCGGTCCGGTGCCCTGCACAACGTTGAGCACACCGTTCGGCAGACCGGCTTCACGGACGATTTCGCACAGCAGAAACGCCGTCATCGGCGTCAGCTCGCTTGGCTTGGCGATGGCGGTATTGCCGACCGCGATCGCAGGCGCGATTTTCCAGCTCAATAAATAAAGCGGCAGGTTCCATGGCGAAATTAAGCCGGCGATGCCGCGCGGCTGGCGCAGCGTGTAGTTGAAGGCGACGTTGTCGGTAACGTGCGCTTCGGATTCGGTGTGAAGAATCGCCGTCGCGAAGAACCGGAAATTGCTGGCGGCGCGCGGAATGTCGAGTGTGCGCGCGAGCGAAAGCGGTTTGCCGGTGTCGATGGACTCGGCCCGCGCGAGTTTGTCGAGATCGCGCTCAATCAGGTCGGCAATGCGCAGGAGAATCCGCGATCGCTCAGCCGCCGGTGTGCGCGACCAATCTACGAACGCTTTCTCCGCTGCGGCTACTGCAAGATCGACATCGCGCGCGTTGCTGTCGGCGACCTGCGAATACGGTTTCCCGGTCGCCGGTTCGATGTTGTCGAGATATTTTCCGCCAACCGGCTCGACGAACTGGCCATCGATGAAATTGCGGATCTGAAGCGGCTCGGTATGCACGGGAAAAGCAAACTTTAAACGCCCAACGCTCAACGTCCAACGCCGAACGTCGAATGCGGAGGGATCGTAAAACCGTTCGTCGCGGCGAGCTATTTTTGCAGCGAAGAATACTACAACATTATCGAATTTGTCGTACACTTGCGAGTATATGAAACAGCTTCAATTCATGGGCTTGATCGTTTGTGCCGCGGTTTTTGTCGGTTGCGAGAGCACCCAGACCGCGGGGACGGGGAACCAGGAACAAAAACGCCTCGCGGCGGTGCAACAGGAACGCCACATGGAGCATCCGGACGAAGCGGAGGGGAATCTCTGGAGCGCCCAGAAAAATAGTTTGAACAGGGACGGCGATCCGATACGGAATTACTAAGGAAAGCGCCCAATTACGCCTTGGGCTAAGCCTGCCAGGTGGATGCCGGATCCTGGATTTTTGGATATCGACTGCCGACCTCCGCCGTGCGTGGAGGCAACCGGTCCGGCAGCGAATCGACGTCGGCCTTGGCAATTGGTGATTCCGCGGCATATTTTGGCCCGAAATTTTGGTGAGGTGGCTGAGTGGTCGAAAGCAGCGCTTTGCTAAAGCGCCGTACCCCAAAAGGGTACCGAGGGTTCGAATCCCTCCCTCACCGCGCTTACTTTTCACAATGAAGGTAACAATATAACGCAGACGGGATCGATCCTCCTTTCTCGTTCCTGTGGCCCCGCAAGTCGCGTTTTTATCCGCAGGGAGTGTCAGGGGCCGATGACGGATTTACGAATCTTGGCGGTGGAAGGCTAGGGCGGAGAAACTGTCAGCGTCTAAGCGTATACAGATCGGAAAGAAGGCAGCCGCGTCCCGCTGGAAAAAGAAGGAGTTGACATTATTCCTGACAGTAATAATGCTCCGAGATGTGGCAAATCGAGCCAACCGACCGTTTTGACCACGAGGAGCATTATTATCAGAAGAAGCGTCCCCGTGAATTAGCCGCCGTGTATAATAACTTAGATAGATACGTAGCTCAGTTAAACTGCTCACAGAGAATAGCTTGTGTTCAAGGAGGTTATTTACATAATGAAGGAGGACGCGTCGTGGCCCTCGACCAGCGCGGCACGAAAGGCGCTGATCAGCTAGAGGAGACCCGGCTTTATACTTTTGCAGACGAAAGAGAAAAAGTGGTATATCTTATAACAATAGGGAATAAAAAGGAGCAATCCTCCGACATAAAGATAAGCAAACAGTTTGTATCGGAGAATTTCCCCTAAGATCGACCAACTATAAGGACTAAAGAAAATGAGCACGACCGAGGCAGAGCCAAAAGCGATGACGCCAAAGCGCACGGGAAAGCGTTTCGGTGGCGTCGGAAAGTTTTTAAAACAGAGGAATACCGCAGCGGAGGTAAGTAATCACTTCCGCGAAATGAAGGGGGACACTACTGTCACCCGACGGCTCGCGTGCATGCGAGCGATGGCCGGACTAACCCAGGAAGAGATGGCAGAGCGGCTGGGGGTCACTCAAGGCTGTGTGTCCAAGTGGGAAAGCGGACTGGATGAGGAATTAACACTAAAGGTAATAGCGGACTATGCTCGCGCCACAGATGAGCGCATTGGCCTATGCGTCGGAAAGCCAATGACTCATGTTGAGGCTGTGAAAGCCTATGCATTTGGGCTCCGCGATCGCCTTCGTGCTCTGGCTGGCATCGCGCAAGACAATTCACAGTTAGAACAATACATCCAAGCATTCTTCGGAGAGGCGTTTTTCAACCTTCTTAACATCTTCGAGACTTGCCAAAAAGAGATGCCCGGAAAAGAAGACTTTGAGATTCGCGTCCTCGTAAATGCGCCATCTGATCATAAGGCGAATCCGGGACGACCAAAGCTAGAGAACGCCGTCCAGCGGTCGCGTGAGTTAGTAGCGTAACGGCCCGAAAAGCAGCCAGCAGGCGTCTGGCCAAAGATTGCAATTTGCGCACAGTTCACCTGGGCTTGTTGGGTTTCATTCGCCGTTGATCGGCGGATTGTTGCATTGATCTGACGGAATTCTCGGCGCAGATTGTTCAATCCATACTTGATTCATTTCATTTGCCGTTTCATGGGTTAGAACTTGAACCGCCCAACGCCTAAGCATGTCGAGACGCTTGGCAATTACGTTCATGGTAGAAAGAAGCCGGGTGTTCGCGGACTTCCAGTTGCTTGCGTGAGGCTCGGCGTCAGGCTTTAGCAGAGATCTTGGAGCATCCCGGCGCACGCGGTGAGTTTTGTCGCTCCGAAAAGATTCGCGAGTAAACAACGGGTCAGATAAAAGAATGCAATGAGTTCTTTACTGTTCTTGGCTATTGATGATTCAACGGCAGGGTTCGCCGGTGCTGGCATAGTTGTCCTTTTAATTGGCGTGGTCGGGCTGATCATCGCAATCGCGTGGATTGTCTTCCCGTTCATCGTGGTGAGCAAATGCAACGAGATGATAAAGCTTTTGACTCGCATCGAATCGTTATCCAAGTCTGCAATTCTGCAGCACCCCGACGAAGAAAATTCGCGAACCGGGAACAAAACTGGGAAAGAGTTATTGTCCGGAGTCGCGGGCATTCGCGAAGCGGGCAATGAAATCAGCAAGGCTCTGCAGTGGATGATCGATAATTGGAAGGTGGGAGCGACGTGAGTGATGGCGACCTCGATTGAACACCTATGAAATCCGCCCGCGCAAGGATCGGGCGTGGCTTTGCCCTTGTCGATGTGACCGTTTTCGCAGGAGCAGTTTTTCATTTAGCGGGCGAGCACGGCGTGATTATCTCTATTCTTTCTTTCTCCGATGGGAAGAGAGAAGGCGCTAGGCGACGAAATGCGCCAACCCAATCACTCAAGAATGTTTTTTCCGACGCCAGACCAACAATGCCCCAACACTCAGTATGCCGGCCAGGATCCCCGTAGGCTCAGGGACAGCCGCCACTCGAAAACCCAAGATGTAGTTCTCGTCCGTCGGATCGTAGAGGTTGGTGCGGGACAGACGACTGCAGGGAGTCCGCGGAGTTGGCCCACGAGCCGCCCCGCAGGCCGCGCGACGAGCCAATAACAGCCTCGTTCCATTCCCAGGCGTTGCCGCCCTGATCAAATGTGCCGTAGGCACTGGCCGAGCCACTGTAAGCACCTCCCGGTGTAAGGTAATTCTGTGAGCTACTGTAGCTGCCGCTCTGGGTCACCGAGTAAACTCCGTTATTATAATTGGCCTGGTTCGGAGATGAACCGACCATGTTGCCCGGCGCCGAATTGCTCTGGGTCGGGTAGAGCCAATAACCGCCCGTGCCGCCGTTGAGCGTGGGATCGTAATACGCCGCTTTATACCACTCGTTCTCGCTCGGAATCACCCATGTAAATCCGGCGTTCCTGCTAACGCTAACGCCGCTTGTCATCCCATTCAGCGTGTAAGCGCCGGTCTCCTGTACTGCCCGCCACTTCCCCAAGGCCCGAGGGCTGGCCGTTGTCCAACCAGTTTGTAAACCGGGCCGCATCAAACCAGCTCACGTATGTCACCGGCCGGTTTCCATCGCCGATCACAGAATAGGTGTAGCTCCCGCTGCTGTTCGCCCGCGAAATGCCCGCAATGTTCAGGTTCCCAGTCCCAACCCCATTGTCCGACCCCATGTTCGCATTCCAGAGCGAATAAGTGTCTGTTGCCGCCACCGCATTCAGGAAGGCGGTGTATTGCAACAGCGACACCTCGTAGGTGCCAATGTCGTAAGTGTAACTGACTGCGCCATAACCAGTGGTATCCACGACATTGCCGGGGTTGCCGACGGTAACTGTGTCGATTGTGATCGTGGCATGGGCGCTTAGGGGCGCCAGCACAACGGCGAAGAGTGCCGCGATGAGTCTGTCGATCCTGATGATTGGGCTTATATCAGATGCGACCTTACATAGTCAAGACTTTTACCTCGATTCTGAGATAAAGAACGGGAGCGCCTGCCAGTAGGTGACGCTCCTGTTCGCGCTCGCCATGCTCCACGCCATTTTGGAATGGCGGAACGCTGACAGCGTCCTCTACAGTTTATATTAGGGATGCATTTTATGCGGCGATGATCAGCGAAGAAAAAGCGCGCGCGAAAATTTTTGAGACGATCCGGTTATTGCCGGTGCGTCAGGTTTCGCTTGCGGATGGTCTCGATTGTTTTGCCGGGGAAGATTATTTCGCGCGATTGCCGCTGCCCAATTTCGACAACTCCGCGATGGATGGTTATGCCGTCATCGCCAGTGATTGTCAGCCGGGCAAAGCGTTGCGCGTGATCGGCGAACAGCCGGCCGGCGTGGACCGGCAACTCCGCGTTTCCGCGGGAGAGACGATTCGAATTTTCACCGGTGCGCCGATGCCCGCAGGCGCGGACGCGGTTGTGATGCAGGAAGATGTCATCCGCAAAGGAGACGAGATCGTTGTGAATGAAAAAGTCGATCCTGGCGAGTTCGTCCGGCAGCGAGGCTGCGATCTGGGTGAGGGCCAGAAAATTCTTGGGGCAGGCGAGCGAATCCGCGCAGGCACAGTTGCTTTACTTGCATCCCAGGGTCTTGGAAAAGTTGCCGTCGGCGGCCAAGCGCGCGTCGGGATTATCTCGACTGGCGATGAATTGGCGAAGCCCGGGGAAGACTTGCGGCCCGGACAAATTTACGAGAGCAATTCCTTGTTACTGCAATCGTTGCTGCGGCTCTGCGGGGCGGTTGTCGCATCGACTCAATATTGCGGCGACAATGAGGATTCCTTGCGCAAGGCATTTCAGGCAGGAGCTAAAAACGAAATTCTGATCGTTACCGGCGGGGTCTCGGTGGGCGAACACGATCTGGTCCAGTCGGTCCTGCGAGCCCTTGGAGCGCAGATCGATGTCTGGCGGGTTGCGATCAAACCGGGCAAGCCATTTCTCTTTGGCCGCGTTGGAGAATGCGCTGTTTTTGGTTTACCGGGAAATCCGGTCTCGGCTTTTGTCACGTTTCTGCGATTCGTGCGTCCGGCGATTTTAAGAATGATGGGTGCGCGAAATCTCGATCTGCCGAAAATGCAGGCGAAATTGCTGGTCGATCTGATGAACGACGGTGATCGCGTTCATTATATCCGCGGTAAAGCCGAAGCCGGAAATTTTGCGCCGGCCGGCCGCCAGGAATCGCACGCGCTTTTCGGCCTGAGTCAGGCAAACGCGCTGCTCCGGCTGGCGGTCGGCGAATCGCGACGAAGCGGAGAGATGGTCGAGATTGAAGCGTGGGATTGAAGATGTTGCAGTCGTTCCGCTCGGGTTGCACGCCGAAGCTTTACGAAGGCGCTCGGAGAGCACGGCAACCCGCCTCCGCCAAGGCTCCGGCGCGGCAGGCAAAGCGCCGTGGCTACAAATTGCGCGAGGAGCTGAGATCCGCGGCTACAAGTTTGACAGGCTGCGCGCGCATTTTAGCTTAAGCCCGTTGAAGACGGAAACGGGCACATTGGGACGACGTCAGGCCGATCCAGCTCGGGCCGATGTAGAACAGCTCTCTCATATCATCCTGGAGATGCAGCGTTGTTTCGTGCTGCATTTGTGCAAGGAGCTCACGCCCGGTGGCGTTTCGTTTCCGCAATTTTTTCTTCTGACCTATCTCGACCGCAAGGAAGTCCTCACGATGTCGGCGATTGCGCAGAAAATGGGTCACACCACGGCTGCGGCGAGCGGATTAGTGGCGCGGCTGGAGAACCTTGGTTACGTGGTACGCTCCATTGCGCGCGAGGACCGGCGTAAAGTCATGGTTTGCATCACGACAAAAGGCTCCGCGTTGGTGCGTCGGATTCGTGAAGAAATGATGGGCAATCTCACGAAAATCATGGAATACCTCACGCCGGACGAGCAGAAGGCGTGGTTGCACATTTACAGCAAAATTTATGATTACTGCCAATCGAAATGATTTTCATTCAATCGGCGGCAGTGCTAAGACCTAACCGTAAAAAGCGCCTGGTTTGAATCCGGGCGCCGACTTCGCGCATCTAATCTTTGGCTCTTACAGTCGTAATGCGAAAAAATTTTGTTGTTCACGGGGTTGCCTTGGTGCTGCTTCTGGTTGCGTTGGTCGCTTTCGGCCAGGACGAACCGCCGACCACTACCCCCACGCCAACAGCAACACCGAGTCCCGTCCCTCCGGTGCTGGTTTCCGCTACTCCGACGCCAATTGAAACCACGCCGACTCCAAGTGCTCTCCTTCCAACGCCGGTTGCCGCTACCCCGACGCCAATTGAAGCCACGCCGACTCCAAGTGCTCTCCTTCCAACGCCGGTTGCTGCCACGCCGACGCCTTTCCCCGCCATGACGGAACAGAGTGCCGTCACGACATCAAACACCTTCCAATGGTCGGAGAAGGGGGCGCCCGTCTTCGATTTGAATAAGGCCGTAATCACCGCGCTTCATCAAAACCCCGACGTTCTGCGCGCGTTGCAGGAAATCGAGCGGACCAAGGGCGTGCTGATCGAGATCCGCGCGCAGGCTCTGCCGCATGCCGGTCCGAGCGCGAACTATCAATGGACCGATCCGAAGCTTGGTTCAGGCGGTGGCGGAATTGTTGGCGGTGGTGGCACTGGCGACCTGCGGTCCGACATATACTACGCGATCCGCGTTACCGGAACGCAATTGATCTTTAACGGCACGACCTGGCCTTCGATCCGCGGCACATTTTTTCAGCGGGACTCCTCTTATTTCGCTTTTCGGAACACGCTGGATCAGGTGATTGCAACCGTAAAAACGCAGTTTTACCAGGTGATCCTTGATCGAGCGCTGATTGGTGTGCAGGAAGAGTCAGTGCGGCTGCTTGAAAGCCAGTTGAAGGACCAGCAAAATCGTTTCGAAGCGGGAACCGTTCCCCGTTTCAACGTGCTGCAGGCTCAGGTGCAGCTTGCCAATCAGATTCCGAATCTCATCGCGGCCCGGAACAATTATCGGATTGCGATCCTGCAGCTAGCCAAGACTCTCGGTCTTAATTACAACCCCGCCCGCGGGGTGGCGGCGCCGCTTCGAGCCGTCGGCGAATTGACCTATATTCCTCGGCGCATCAACATGCTTCAGGCGGTAGAGCTTGGGAAACAGCATCGTCCGTTTTTGAAAGAAGCGCGCGCCAACGTTTTGAACCAAATCGAGCAGGTTCACGTCGCGCTGGGCGGCTTTTTGCCGACCATCAACGCGACCGGTGGCGGCGAATGGGTGAGCTCGCCGATCAACTCGAGTTGGGGGGACATCTCAAAAGGCTGGATTGCCCAGGTGACAGGAAGCTGGCCGATTTGGGACAGCGGCCAGGTTTACGGCCAGGTCAAGCAGCAGCGCGCGCTTCTCTCGGAAGCCAAGACCACGTATGAGGATGATGCCCGGCAGGTCGAACTGGAAATTCAGCAGGCGGCTTCGAACGTGTTGCAAAACCGCGAACTGATTCAGGCGACTGAGAAAAGTGTCGAGCAGGCGGATGAAGCGGTCCGACTGGCCAAGGCGCGATTGGATGCCGGCGCGGGCACGCAATTGGATGTCCTGAACGCTCAGGTGCAATTGACGACAGCGGAGTCGACGCGATTGCAAGCGCTCTACGGCTACATTTCGTCTCTGGCCGAATTCGATCGCGTCACCGGCACTGAAAGTACCTATACGGAGGCGTTCAACGGCATCGCGCCGCACGCTACCCGCAGGAAGACCTACTACACTGGGAGCGATGTCGACGCGGTGGGAAGGCCAAAGCGCAACGTTTTGGAACCGGCTGCCGTGACTCCGCTGTCTCGCGAGCCGAGTTCGAAATAGTTTCGATCCGGGAAGCGAAACGTCGGACTGATTGATGGCTTTTCTTAAGACCTGTCGTCCGGGCGTCGCCTGAAATTTGGATTTTTGGACGCCAACACGGACGTTTCACCTGTGACAAAGCCATATCCAGTCGAGCATTTTCCAGCGCTGGATGCGACCGGCGTTTGTCGGAGCGCCTTTATCAACCGCATACCGGGCATCGACGTCGCACAAGATAAGAAGGAAACGTTGCAGCGACTCGATTCGGTCCATCGCGAAATTCGGAATTCGCTTGGCTTCGGCGAGTGGCCCCTGCTTACGGCCGAGCAGATTCATTCGAACAAAATAGCAGTGATCGACGGCCCGGTCCGGACTGATGGGGAGTTTCCCGCTGCCGACGGACTGATGACGGACCAGGCGGGAGTTGCCCTTGGGATACATGTCGCGGATTGCTGCGCGGTTTTCATCGTCGATCCCGTCCGACCGGCGATTGCGCTGGTCCATTCCGGCCGAAAAGGAACGGAGCTGGAGATCGCCGGGAAAGCAATCGAACAGATGGAAAAGAAATTCTCCACAAAACCGGAAAGTCTGATTGTTCAACTGAGTCCGTGCATTCGTCCGCCGCACTACGAAATCGATTTTGCGGCAAACATTATCCAACAATGCCGGGCGCTGGGCGTGACGAAAATCTACGACAGCGGCGTCTGCACCGCCTGCGATCTCGGCCGTTACTATTCTTACCGGGCTGAAAAGGGGCGGACCGGTCGCATGCTCGCGCTGCTCGGGCTCAGGTAGGGATGGCTCTCCGAGCCGTTCGTGAAATTTTCAGCCAGGAGCTTCCCTCAAAGACCCAAATCGTCGGACATCTGTGGAGAGATGTCCCTACCTGTCAGGAAAAGGCGTTACGCTTCGGCGCCGCGTTTCAGCGGGCAAATTCCGCGCTTTTTTGCATTGGCAACGAATTCAAAGAATTCACGCGCTGGTGGGCCGAATTTCATTGTTCCGGCTTTCTCCAATGCCTGTGAAATATTCAGTCCACTCGTGTAAAGAAGCCTGAAGGCGCTTTTGATTTCATCCCGATCGCGCGCGCTAAAGCCGGCCCGCTGCAAGCCGACAACGTTTACACCGATGACGTAATTGCGCTCGGCGGCGAGCAAAAATGGCGGCAGATCCTTGCCGAAGGCGGACCCACCTTGTGCGATGACCAGTCTCCCCACATGCATGTGCTGGTGGAAGAGACAACCCCCGCCGAGAAATGCGCCGTCATCGACGCGAACATGACCCGCGAGCAGACAATTGTTCGCGATGATCACGTTGTTTCCGATCACGCAATTGTGTCCGACATGCGCTCCCGCCATCAAAAAATTCTTGTCGCCGATTTTCGTGACGCTGCCTTCGGGGCTGCCCCGATGAATCGTGCAGTATTCGCGAATGACGTTTCCGCTACCGATCTCGACCTTCGTCTTTCTCTCGGGTGAAAATAACAGGTCTTGAGGAGGCGCGCCGATGATTGCGCCATGACCGACAAGATTCCCGGCACCAATCGTCACGATCCCTTCAATCACGACATTCGATTGCACGATTGTACCGCCACCAATCACGGTTTTCGGACCGATCAACGAAAACGGACCAATCTCTACGTCTTCACCGACTTGCGCGGCGGCATCGACAATCGCTGTTGGGTGAATCTTTGCCGCATTCATGACCAACGTATGCGGTCTTGCGGGTTGAGGAGCGCACGCGCCTCGCGTGCTGGTGATGGCACCCTTGCCATCACGAACTTTTTAATCTTCGCGCAAGGTGCGGATAGGGCCGCCGTTAGCGTTTCGGCGTGGGCGCCGAAACGTGCACGCGAGGCGCGTGCGCTCCCCGGATGCGACGGTTCGCACGTCGATCGACTTCGCGACAACGTGCCGGCGATTCTTTCGTGTTTTGCCATTGATCTCATAACACGCCGGCTTCCTTGAAACTAAAGTAACCGGGATTTCCATCCGCGGGCGCCCCGATGATGACGTGATCGAGCAGTTTGATTTGCAACAGCTGGGCGGCTTCGGCCAAACGCCGCGTCAGGCTGTGATCGGTCTGGCTCGGCGACGCGTCGCCGGAAGGGTGATTGTGCACGACGATTACAGCGTAGGCAGACGCGACTAGCGCCGGCCGAAATATGTCGCGCGGATGCGCGATGCTTTCGTTCACACTTCCGATCGAAACTTCCTCGACCCGGATTAAATGGTAACGCGTATCGAGCAGAATCGCGCGTAACGATTCCTTGCGCAGCCGGCGCATTTCAGGGCCGACCAATTCATTGACCAATTCCGGCGAATCAATTTTCTGCTTCGCCAGCGTCTCGTGCGCAAGGCGTTGACCGAGACCGAAAGCGGCGACGAGTTGCACTGCTTTGGCAGGACCGACACCGCGAACTGTGGCGAGCTCGTCCACCGTGCAGCGGCTCAGTCCGCCGAGCGAGCCGTAGTCTTTCAGCAGCTTGCGCGCGACTTCGATTACATTCGATCCCGGAACGCCGGTGCGCAGCAAGATTGCGATCAGTTCGGGATCGGAAAGAGCAGCCGGTCCGTGCGCCGCGAGTTTTTCGCGCGGCCGCTCTTCCGGCGGCATCTCGCGAATCTTGAGCTGCGGCATGGGTGATGTCGGAGTGGCTCAGTGCCGCGCCGGCAGGTTTTTAAGAATTGGGGTGCAACGGCCCCTTCCACATTTCATCGGAGCCGGAGCTGGTCGAGCATCTCGCACAAGGCATTTCCAAGTGCGAATAGCCCTTCGACATGCGGGTTCGTCGCGAGCGGCCCGATGTCGGCCTGCGCCTTGCGAATCAGATTGGTTCCGACGGCGATCGATTCGTCCAGCGCGCCGTTGGCCGAGCGGTTTTTCAAAATCTCACTCATCTCTTCGCATTTCCCGTCGAGGATCAGACCGGAACACCGCTCGCGTTCGAACTCGGACGCCGAACTCAAAAAGATCAGCACGGGAAGCGTGAATTTGCCCTTGCGCAAATCGGTCCCGAGCGTCTTGCCGGTAGCGTCCTCGCTTCCCGCGATGTCGAGGCAATCGTCGTAAATCTGGTAGGCGGTGCCGATGCGCATCCCGAAGCTCTTCAAAAGCTCCAGTGCCCCCGGGTCTGCTTCGTTAATCGTCGCGCTCAGCTCGGCGGCAACAGCGAAAAGCGAGCCGGTCTTCATTTTCACAATGCGCAAATAATCGTCGACATTGAGCTGGAGATCGAACCGGCGCTGCGTCTGAATCATTTCTCCGGAACAAATCTCACTCGCGGTTCTTGCGATCGCGCGGCTGATCTCTGAATTGTCAAAGCTGGTCGAGAGATTCAGCGCGTGCGCGAAAAGACAATCACCCAGCAAGACGCTCAACGAATTTCCCCAACGCGCGTTGATAGTCGGTTGCGCGCGGCGCCGCTCGGCTTCGTCCATTACATCATCGTGCACGAGCGTTGCCAGGTGGATCAGTTCGACGATTACGGCAAGATCGACGTGGCCCGAACTGATCTCGCCGGTTGCGCCCCCTGCCAGAAGCGCCACCAGCGGTCGAAGACGTTTGCCGCGCCCGCCGATTGCGTAGGAGACGTAACCTTCGAGCGCGGGATCAAAGGCCGACGCCTGCTGGACGATGCGCGTTTCCACCTGGTCAAGCTGCGATTGAACGATCCCCGTCACTTGAGGCAGCGTGTTGGGCGCCGACGCGGTGGCTGCAACGCCGCTACGCCCTGGTCGTTGCGTCGACAAGGACTCATCGGCCGGCAAGCCCGGGCCTGAGCGCGCGAAGATTTCCACAGACGCAGGATGAAGGGCGCCCCGCTAAAAGTCAAAGCAACACGCTGGTAATTTTTGCCGGGAGGAATCGGCAAATAACTTTCCGGCAACCCGGCGGAGACCTCACCGGCGTTGCAGCCAGAGGTCGATCTTGTATTTCTGCTGAGCCAAACCCTGCGCCCGTTCCAAAATTGATTCGTCGATCTTTGCCTCGGAACAATCTGCAGCCAAGCCTTTTGTAAACCGATCTGCGAAATCGTGTTCAAGAGGGACACTCTGGATGCTGCCCTGTTGAAGCAAACCCGAGCGCGTCCGGCGTTGCGCTGCGCCTGCGACCTTCCTGCCATTGACGAGCACATCGGCCCGCACCGGGTTGGCAAAGCAGTGATCTTTGTAGCCGGCATCGGCGATGCCGGCGTCGAGACCGGCGACACCGGCTACAGTCGCGTGTTGCCCGGCTTTACACAACGCGCCGGAGATCGCCAGGTGAATATTCTCGTAAATCGCCTTCGACGATTCTGTGAAAGCCGCATCATCGGCAGGAATCACGATCGAATACGTCAGGTCTTCTCCATGAAGAACGATCCCGCCGCCCGTCCAGCGGCGAACGAGATCGCGTTCGGGCTCGTAATTGCGTACATCTGCGAATTTACAGAAGTAGCCGAACGAAAGCGCGGGATGGTCCCATTGATAGAACCGGATCGACGGAACGTTTGCCGTTTCCAGAAGCGCTTCGTCGATCGCCATGTTCATTGCGGCCGATCGGGATGAAACATCACGATAGATTTCGAGCCTGGCGAAAAGCGTTCGTGTCATGTCGAGCCCCGTCGAGACATCTCTCATTGTTGGATTCGGATGATAGTAAGAGATTCCTCGACTGCGCTCGGAATGCCAGATGAACGGTTACGCGCGCAACTCCGCCATGATCTTCTCAACCGCCTCGCGAGGATTTTGGTCCGCGATGATCGGCCGGCCGATCACCAGATAGTCTGCACCGGCGTCGAGCGCTTCGCGCGGAGTCATGGTTCGTTTTTGATCGCCGGCAGCCGACCAACTCGGCCGAATTCCCGGAACAACGATTCTGATTTTACCGCCAAATTCGGCGCGCAGCATTTTGATCTCTTTCGGGCTGGCAACAATTCCGTCGACCCCATTTTTAACTCCGATTTTTGCAAGGCGCAGAACCTGGTCGTCGACACTTCCCGAAATCCCTGTTTCTCCCAGCGTTTCTTTGGTAGCGCTGGTCAGAACCGTTACGCCGAGCACCGACACATCGCTTTTACGTGCGGCGACCGCTGCTCGCACCATCTCCGCGCCGCCACTCAGGTGAACTGTAAGCATTTGTACGCCCAGCGAACCGGCCGATTCGACCGCTTTCGCGACCGTGTTCGGTATGTCGTGCAATTTAAGATCGAGGAAAACCTTTGCCCCTGTCCCCAGAACCGTGCGCACCATCTCTGGTCCTTCGGCGGTATAAAGTTGCAGACCAATTTTGAAAAACGAGATCTGGTCGCGCAATTCTTCTACAAGATCGAGCGCACGGTCCTTGTTCGCGACATCAAGCGCGACAATGATCTTGTCAGCTATCTTCTTATTTGTCATGTCGAGCGAAGTCGAGGCACCTCTAATTATTGTCTTTTAAGAGTATGAGATTTCTCCACTTCGGTCGGAATGACAAACTAGACGCTCGACATGACAATTGAAATGCAAGCGATGCAAGTGATGGCACCGGCGAAAATTAATCTCCGGCTTAATGTGCTCGGTCGTCGCAACGACGGTTTTCACGAGATTGAGACGCTGATCACGCCGATTTCGCTCGCCGACCAGATGGACATCGAGAAACAGGCAAGGCGGATCGATGTCACATGCGACGATCCTTCCCTTCCGTGCGGCGACGAAAATCTCGTCGTGCGCGCAGCCAAGGCGTTTTTCGAAACCACGTCCATGCGCGGCGGAGTTAAGATCAAACTTCAGAAAAAAATCCCGCACGGCGCCGGCCTGGGAGGCGGTAGCAGCGACGCAGCTGCGACGTTGCTCGCGCTGAACCGGCTTTTCGAGACGAATTTATCTCGTGACAAGCTGGCGGAACTTGGATCGACGATCGGATCGGATGTTCCGTTTTTTATTTTCGCGTCGGCCGCAATATGCAAAGGGCGGGGCGAGCTGGTCTCGCCACTGAAGTTATCCAACAGATTGTCACTGTTGCTTTTGAAACCGGGCTTTGGCATCTCGAGCGCGTGGGCGTACTCGCGCTGGCAGGATTCGAGGGAAATTCCAGGGATTGCCCATGAGCCCCAGGAATTTGCCGGCCAATCATTCGTGAACGATCTCGAACGTCCGGTTTTCGAGAAATTTGTCTTCCTTGCGGAATTGAAAAGGTGGTTGCTCAAGCAACCGGAAGTTGGCGCGGCGCTAATGTCCGGCTCGGGTTCGACGATGTTCGCGGTGCTGCACGAAGATGCGGACGCCGATCTGTTGGCCAGCCGGGCGAAAGTGGAATTGGATCCGGAGTTGTGGACGTTTTCGTGCGAAACGGTCGCGTCTGGGTAGCGCATGCGTCCCGCATGCTGGCGATGGTGTCTCGCCATCGCGAACTTTCCTGGGGGCGCCTCAAGCACGCGTCGTACGTCAGTACAATGAAAAAAAGATTGTTTCGGCGGGACGCCGAAACCAGCACGCGAGACGCGTGCGCTACCCAGCGTGTGCCATGGCGCGCACTATGTGAGCCTATTCTCCCGCGCTGCGGCGCAGATTGGCTCGCGCGTATTCGCGGTTGAGCTTGGCAATGAAACCGACGCTGACCTCCGCCGGGCAAACCGCTTCGCATTCGTAAGTGTTGGTGCAGTTGCCGAATCCTTCGGCGTCCATCGCGCGCACCATGCTCAAAGCGCGCCTCGTCCGTTCGGGATCGCCCTGCGGCAGAAGGGCAAGATGCGAAACCTTTGCTGCAGTGAAAAGCATGGCCGAGGCATTCGGGCAAGCAGCCGCGCACGCGCCGCAACCGATGCAGGCCGCGGCCTCCATTGCCAGATCGGCATCGTGCTTTGGGACCGGAGTTGAGTTCGCTTCCGGGGCCGATCCCGCGCGCGCCGATATGAATCCTCCGGCCTGGACAATACGATCGAGCGCACTGCGATCGATCACCAGGTCCTTAACCACTGGAAACGGCCCGGCGCGAAACGGCTCGACAACGATTGTGTCGCCATCACGGAACTTTCGCATGTACAACTCGCACGCGGCGCCCGGGTGATCGGGTCCATGCGCTTCGCCGTTGATGGTGAGAGAACAGGTTCCGCAAATCCCTTCACGGCAATCCGAATCAAACGCGATGGGTTCTTCTCCGCGCAGCAGCAATCGCTCGTTCACGATGTCGAGCATCTCGAGAAACGACGCACTCGGCGGAATGTCGGACGCGTCGTACGTGATGAGTTTACCGCGGGATTGGCGGTTGGCTTGTCTCCAGATCTTGAGTTTGAATTTCATATTACGCGACACAAAGGCGTGGATTGGGGAGCGCACGCGCCTCGCGTGCGGCGATTGGCGCCCTCGCCAATCGCTGGGTGTCACCCACGAGAATTTCGGCGGGGGCGCCGAAATTGGCACGCGAGGGCGCGTGCGCTCCCCAGAAATTGGACTGCGCCACGGTACTCATTTATAGCTCCGTTGCGTTAAGTGCACGGTTTCAAAGTGGAGCGGCTCGCGGTGCAGCTTTGGCGGCGCGATCTGCCCGTTGCTTCTTTGAAATTCCCAGGCGAAAACGGATGCGAAATTTTCGTCGTCTCGCAGCGCTTCCCCCTCCGGTGTTTGATGTTCTTCACGAAAATGCGCGCCGCATGATTCGTCGCGGGCAAGGGCATCCATGCATATCAGTTCGGCGAACTCGAGAAAATCCGCCACTCGACCGGCGCGTTCGAGCGCTTGATTAAAGTCTTTCTCATCTCCAGGGACGCGCACGTCGCGCCAGAACTTTTCCCGAAGTTGCGGAATTGCTTGAAGCGCCTCCTGCAAGCCTTTTGCATTTCGCGCCATTCCGCATTTGTCCCAGAGAAGCGCTCCCAGCTCACGATGGATCGAATCGAGCGAAACGTTGCCATTTACCCCAAGAAGCCGGTCGATCTTTGCGCGAACGTCGTTTTCGGCCTTTTGAAATTCCGGATGGTCGACTGCCGGGCGTTTGCCGGCCTGGCCGGCGAGGTAACTTGGGAGCGTGTAAGGCAAAATAAAATAGCCGTCGGCCAGGCCCTGCATCAGCGCGCTGGCACCAAGCCGGTTGGCGCCGTGATCGGAGAAATTCGCTTCGCCGATCACGAATAAACCGGGCACGTTGCTCATCAAATTGTAATCAACCCAAAGGCCGCCCATGGTGTAATGAACCGCCGGGTAAATTCGCATCGGCACTTTATAGGCGTTCTCGCCGGTGATCTTCTCGTAAACTTCGAACAAATTACCGTAGCGTTCGCGGATCGTCTCCTCGCCGAGGCGTTTGATGGCATCAGCAAAATCGAGATAAACGCCACGGCCACCGGGCCCGACACCGCGTCCTTCATCGCAAACTTCCTTGGCGGCGCGCGATGAAATGTCGCGCGGCGAAAGATTTCCAAAGGTCGGATATTTTCGCTCCAGGTAATAATCGCGGTCCTTTTCCGGGATGTCGTTGGGCGGTTTGGCGCAATCTTCCTGGCGCTTCGGCACCCAGACGCGTCCGTCGTTGCGCAACGACTCGGACATGAGGGTCAGTTTCGATTGATATTCGCCGGAGTGTGGAATGCAGGTGGGATGAATCTGGGTTAAGCAGGGATCGGCGAAAAGCGCGCCCTTCTTATAGGCGCGGTAGGTTGCGGTGACGTTGCAGCCGCGCGCGTTGGTTGAAAGATAATACACATTACCGTAACCGCCGGTCGCGAGCACGACTGCGTCCGCGGTGTGTCGCTCGATTTTTCCAGAGACCAGGTTGCGCGTGATAATTCCTTTGGCGTGTCCGTCGGCCACGACGAGGTCGAGCATTTCGGTTTGCGGAAACATCCGGACGGTGCCGGCGGAGATTTGCCGGCAGAGCGCCTGATAACAGCCGAGCAAAAGCTGCTGGCCGGTCTGTCCGCGCGCGTAAAATGTTCGCGACACCTGTGCGCCCCCAAACGAGCGATTGGCCAGCAAACCGCCGTACTCGCGCGCAAACGGCACGCCTTGCGCGACGCATTGGTCGATGATGTTCAGGCTGACTTCAGCGAGGCGATAAACGTTGGCTTCTCGCGAACGAAAGTCGCCCCCTTTGATTGTGTCGTAAAACAGCCGGTAAACGCTATCGCCATCGTTCTGATAATTTTTGGCGGCATTGATTCCGCCCTGTGCGGCAATGGAATGCGCGCGGCGAGGCGAATCCTGGTAGCAAAAAGATTTCACCTGATAGCCCAGTTCACCGAGTGTCGCGGCCGCAGATCCGCCCGCCAGGCCGGTGCCGACGATGATGATCTCAAATTTTCGGCGGTTGTTTGGACCAACCAGCCGGGCATGGTCTTTCTGGTTTTTCCACTTTCCGCCGAGCGGTCCGGGCGGAATTCGCGCGTTGAAATCACCGATCATAGTTTTTGCGCCGGTTGGATCAGACCAACAAGAATCACCACAGGGATCGACGTGTATCCGATGAAAAGCAGCCAGGCGAAAATGCGAGCGCCAGTCTCCAGGCGTGGCGTCATTTTCCTGTCGTTCAGTCCCAGCGATTGAAAAAAGCTCGACGCCCCGTGGCTCAAATGCAGCGCGAGCAGAAATAATCCAAGGATATAAAAACCGGACACGTAATAATTTTGGAACCCGTAAACCATCATCGAATAAACGTCATAACGACCGAGCGAATCGGGTTTGAGCAGAGCGAAACGCGGGTCGGTTACGCGGACGGTGAAATGGGCGAGATGATAAACGATAAATGCGAGGACGATCAGCCCGCTCATGACCATATGACGCGACGCGAACGTGGCCTTTACATTTTCCTTCTCTACATATGCCGCCGGACGGGCGCGTCGATTCTGGATCGCCAACTGGATGGTGACATAAATGTGGATGACCACCGTGCAAAGCATGAAGGCGCGAATCAGCCAGAGAATGGGGCCGAGGTCGTGCAGATGTTGCGAGTAGCCATTGATCCAGGCCGGTCCGAGGTAAATCTGCAGATTGCCTAACAAATGGCCAATGACGAACAGGATCAGAATGATGCCGGTAATCGCGACGATCATTTTTTTCCCGATCGAGGAATGATAAAAAGCAAAGATACCGTTCACAGATTGGGTGCCACGTGATGTCGCGACTAATTTGAGATTATAAGTGCGGGTTGAGGCGTCAAGCTCCCGTAGTCGCCCCAGCCAACCAGTGTTTGCCCGCGAATCACGCGAATTACACGAATAAGTGAAGCATCTGGCAGGAGAGACAATTGGCGTCAATTCGCGGGTTTCGCGGGCCTTTTCTCTTATCTGCTGCCCGGTTTGACGACGGGAATCTTTTCAAGGTCAGGCGGTAATTTATCTGCCGCAAATGTTTCCACATCCATCTCAACCAGACTGACGAACGGGCACCCAAAATTCGGTTTTGTCTTGCCGCTCCGATCCACGATCACACTGGCTGCTGCCACAATTCCTCCACGACTGCGTACGATATCGATTGTTTCCTGGACGCGGCCGCCGCGTGTTACGACATCTTCGACAACGACGAATTTTTCGCCGTTGCCGATCTGAAACCCGCGTCTGAGGACAAGTTTGCCCTCTTCTTTTTCGGCAAAGATGTGACGTTTGCCCAGAGAACGCGCCACTTCCTGGCCGACAACGATCCCGCCAAGGGCAGGGGAGATGACGGCGTCGCAATCAAAGCCGCGCAGTTTATCAGCGAGCATGTTGCAAACGCGCGATGCGATGTCGGTGTACTGAAGAAGGAGCGCACATTGAAAATATTGGCGGCTGTGGAGACCGGAGCGCAAAACGAAATGGCCGTCGAGCAACGCTCCGGTCTCGCGGAACAAGGCGGGTAGATCTTCGCTCATCCGGGGAGCGCACGCGCCCCCGCGTGCTGGCGATGGCGCCTCCGCCATCGCGAACTTTTTTGGATTGTGCACGTTAGTAAGTATGAAGATGCTCCGGGCGTTCCGGCGATGGCGCCGAAACGTGCACGCGAGGCGCGTGCGCTCCCCAGAAGCAGAAATCGCGTGCGAGCCATGACAATTTTAACCCGACGTGTCGTAAGCCGTCTGTCCGCCCGGCCCGCCATCATCAGCGACGGCGATTGCGTCGATCTCGATGCGCGCTCCTTTTGGCAAACCGGCAACCTGCACGGTCGAGCGCGCGGGCGGCGCTTGTTTGAAATAAGAAGCGTAGGCCTTGTTCATAGTTTCAAAATCGGCGAGGTCAGCCAGGAAAACCGTGGTCTTGACGATATGCTCAAATGTCAGGCCCTCCGCGCTCAAGACCGCCGTGATGTTGTCGAGAACACGCCGGGTTTGCGCGGAAATGTCCCCGGAAACGATTTTGCCGGTTTTTGGGTCGAGAGGAATTTGCCCCGCGCAGTAGATGGTCGATCCCGCGCGGACGGCTTGCGAGTATGGTCCAAGGGCGCCGGGCGCGTCGGTCGTGGAAATAATTTTCTTCATCCGGCGATACTAGCAGTTGGTTGCATTTTTCCAATAGTTGGCGATATCTCCCATTCTTCGTCCGGTCGGCAGCCATCAAGCTGTGGCGCGGAAGCGGCTCTGCTCGACCCGACAAAGGGGGAGAGGCCGAATGACAAATGACCGAATCTCGGCGATATTAAGAACGAAATGGTTGGCTGGATTTTAAAGAAAATTCTCGGGTCGAAGAACCAGCGAGAGCTGAAGCGGCTCATGCCCATCGTGCGCCAAATCAACGAGTTGGACGAGCAGTTGAAGAGCTTGTCCGACGATGCCCTGCGCGCGAAAACGGTTACATGGAAGGAAGAATTCGCGAAAATCCCCGATAGCGAAGGTCAATGGAAGCGGATGGAAGAAACTCTGCCGGAAGCGTTCGCGGTGGTAAAAAGCGCGGCCCGGCGCTTGAAAGAGCGGAAGCACAGTTTCACCGCGTGCGATCAGCCGATGACCTGGGACATGGTGCATTTCGATGTGCAATTGCTGGGCGGGGTTGTTTTGCATCGCGGACGGATCGCGGAGATGGCGACGGGCGAAGGCAAGACCCTTGTCGCGACTTTGCCGCTGTACCTCAACGCACTCACCGGTCGCGGTGCGCATCTGGTTACGGTGAACGATTATCTGGCGCGACGCGACGCCGAGTGGATGGGCCAGCTCTACAATTTTCTCGGGCTGACGGTCGGCTGTATTCAGCACGATCAGGAACCGAGCGTGCGTCGTGAACAGTATGCATGCGACATCACTTACGGCACGAACAGCGAATTCGGCTTCGATTACCTGCGCGACAACGGCATGGCCACGACGCGCGACCAACAGGTGCAGCGCGGCTATCATTACGCGATTGTCGATGAAGTCGATTCCATCCTGATCGACGAAGCGCGCACTCCGCTCATCATCAGCGGTCCGGCCACGATCTCTACCCATCAGTACCGACAAGTGGAAACCGCTCATCGAGCAGCTCGTTCGCAAGCAGAACATGCTTTGCAATCGGCTGGCCAGCGAGGCACTGGAGAAATTTGAGCAGCAGGATTTCGAGATAGGCGGGCGGCTCATGTTCAAGGTGAAGCTTGGTCAACCTCGCAACAAGCAGCTGCTGCGAATGATGGAAGATCCGGACAAGCGCCGGGCCATCGATAAAGCCGAGCTCTCGTTTTATGCGGACAGTCGCAAAGAGGAACTGTTCGCGCTAAAAGAGGAACTCTTCTTCACCATCGACGAAAAATCGAACGAGTCCGATCTTTCCGAGCAGGGCCGCGTTTTTCTGAATCCGGACGACCCGAACGCGTTCGTTCTTCCCGACTTGATCAACGAATTCACGGAGATCGATCTCGACCAATCGCTGTCGGACGAAGAGAGGGACCGCAGGAAAACGGAGCGGCAGGAGCATTGCGACCAGCAGGCCGAGCGCATCCATAACATTTCGCAGTTACTGCGCGCTTACTGTTTGTTCGAGAAGGACGTGCAGTACGTCGTCGAGGACAACAAGGTTATGATCGTCGACGAATTCACCGGCCGCAAAATGCCGGGGCGGCGTTGGAGCGACGGTTTGCATCAGGCGGTCGAGGCAAAGGAGGGGGTTCAGATCGATCGCGAGACGCAAACGCTGGCCACGATTACGATTCAGAATTATTTCCGGCTTTATGAAAAACTTTCTGGCATGACCGGCACGGCCGAGACCGAAGCGGCCGAGTTTCACGATATTTACAAGCTCGACGTGAACGTCGTGCCGACGAACCGGCCGGTGCAGAGGAAAGATTCCAACGATCGCATCTACAAAACGCGGCGTGAGAAATACAACGCCGTGATCAACGAGATCAGAGACAATCACGCCAAACAGCAGCCGGTGCTGGTCGGCACGGTTAGCGTGGAAGCGTCGGAGTTACTGAGCCGCATGCTCAAGCGCGAAAAAATTCCGCACAACGTGTTGAACGCGAAATATCACGCGCAGGAGGCGGAGATTGTGGCACGCGCCGGCCAACCGGGAACGGTCACGATTTCAACCAACATGGCCGGCCGTGGCACCGACATTAAACTTGGCTCTGGCGTACCGGATCTTGGCGGATTGAAGGTCATCGGCACGGAGCGACACGAGTCCCGCCGCATCGACCGCCAGCTGCGTGGGCGTTGCGCGCGCCAGGGCGATCCGGGCGCTTCGCGTTTTTACGTCAGCTTCGAAGACGACCTGATGCGCAATTTCGGTGCGGCCGATCGGATGACGCGAATCATGGAGCGTTTTGGTCTGGAAGAAGGCCAGGAACTCGAGCACCGCTGGCTGAACAAATCGGTGGAAACGGCGCAGAAACGTGTCGAGCAGCGCAATTACCTCATCCGCAAGCGCACGCTCGACATGGACGACGTCATGAACATGCAGCGCGAAGTGGTTTACACGTATCGCAACGAAGTGATCGATGCGGAAGAGCCGCGCACCCTGATTTACGAGGTCATCGACGAAGCCGTTCCGGCAAAAGTGAAGGAGTATCTCGAAATCGGGGAGCCAAACTACGCCGGCCTCATGCATTGGGTAAATACGACATTCCCCCTCGGATTGACGAACGAGAAGGCGCAATTCGAGACGCGCACGGTGGATGAAAATGCGAAATTCCTGATCGGCAAAATCAAGGAGGCTTACGAGCGTAAATCGAGTCACGAGGAACCAACCGCGGTCAAGGGTCTTGAGCGCTACATTATTCTGAATGCAATCGACCGGCTTTGGCAGGAGCATCTCTACGCGATGGATGCGCTGCGCGAAGGCGTTTATCTCCGGGCCTATGCGCAAAAGGATCCGCTCGTCGAATACAAGGCCGAGGCTTACGACATCTTTGTCGAGCTGATGGCGAACATTAAGAACGAAGTGCTGCACAATCTTTTCCGGAGCACGTCGAACCTTCAGGCATTCGAAAATTTCCTGGCCAGCCTTCCTCAATTTCTGCTCCGCGAGCAGGCGCCACCCGCTTCAAATATCTCGGGCCGTACACGCCAGCCACAGCCGGTCGGTGCGATGGCCGCGGTGGGCGAAAACGGCGGCGATGGAGACGGCGAATTGACTGTCGATCTCCCCGTTCGCCGCGCTCTGCCAAAAGTCGGTCGAAACGAGCCGTGCCCGTGCGGCAGTGGAAAGAAATACAAAAACTGCTGCGGCAGAATGGCGTAGAGCGTATCACATCGCTGCCACTTGAAGTACAATCGCTGATGGGAACGCTGTCGAGTTGATGGGCCACGCTGGGGAGCGCAGGCTGCCAGCCTGCATTCGTCGGCAAGCTTGCCGACGAAAATTGTGTTCGGTAGGCTGCCGAACACCGCAGGCAAGCAGCCTGCGCTCCCCAGAGTTCACACATGCCTGCATTTCTTAGCGGGCAAATGATTCACGGCTCGACTTTGAGTCAGCGGCGATTCTCATTAGAACGATAAACCATGAAAACGCGTAAGATCGGGTCGCTGGAGGTCTCTGTTGTCGGACTGGGTTGCAATAACTTTGGCTGGCGCATCGATGCGGACGCAACCGCGAAGGTGGTCGATGCGGCGCTGGACGCCGGAATCAACTTCTTCGATACAGCAGACATTTACGGCAAAGGCCAAAGTGAAGAATTCCTGGGCCGGGCGCTCGGCAAGCGACGCGACCAGATCGTGATCGCGACCAAGTTCGGGATGGAGATGGAGAACCAGGGCAAAGGCGCGAAACCCGACTATGTCCTAAAAGCGGTGGAGGCGAGCCTGCAACGACTCGGCACGGATCGAATCGACTTGTATCAACTGCATCGGCCCGATCTAACAACGCCAATCGCCGATACCCTGGGCGTGCTCGACGAACTTGTTAAGCAGGGAAAAGTGCGCGAGATAGGCTGCTCCAATTTTACGGTCGAACAGATTCGCGAAGCGGCCGAGGCCGCGGCAAGCCGCACACAATTTGTCAGCGTGCAGAATGAATTTAACCTGATCCATCGTGAGCCGGAGAAAGATGTGTTGCCGGAATGCGAACGGCGGGGCCTTGCGTTCCTCCCATACTTCCCACTCGCGAGCGGACTGCTTACCGGCAAATACCGCCTCGGTCAGGAGCAGCCCCAAGGAAGCCGCGCCCGCGACAATTGGGGGCCGAAGATTTTCACCGACGAAAACCTGAAGCTGGTCGAAAAGCTGATCAGATTTGCGGAATCACGCAACCACACACTGCTCGATCTCGCATTCGCCTGGCTGCTGGCAAACCGGCCGGTTGCTTCCGTGATCGCCGGTGCGAGCAAACCGAGGCAGGTGGAGGCAAACGCCGCCGCCGTCGGCTGGGACCTGAGTGCCGATGATGTTGCGGGAATCGAGAAACTTCTCACCACATAGCGAGCTTCGGAGGCCGGCGCGAATCGCCAGCCTAACGAGAGTCACTGACTGCGTAAGTTGTTATTTCGAGTTCGATCTCGTTTGGGTCACGAAAGTAAATTGAGTGCGAAATCTCGTGGTCTTGGAATTCGAACCTGATGCCGCGACGTTTTAATTCTTCTTGGGCGGCGAGAAAATTTTTGCGGTCTGCGCGGAAAGCCAGATGCAACATGCTCCTTTTCGCAGCACGCGCCCCCGATCCGGAATCGTCACGGACGGGAAAAAGCGCAATTGCCGTGGAACCCTTTCCGATAAAGCAGGGGACGCCATTCCACATCCCCTCGTAAAGCCGTTCAAATCCCAAAACTTCGACGTACCAATCGGCGGATTGCTCGACGTCGCGCACGGCCAGCGCTACGTGGTCGATGCCTTCGAGCTGCATGCGCAGCGGCGGATTCAGCCTGCCGCGGGCACGGGTTCGACGACCCATGCAACGGCGTGGGCCTGCACCGGACGATCGAAGCCTTTCAACTCAACTTTCCCTACATCCTGAAATGAGAAACCCTTCCCCAGACAAAGCTCGGCAATGGCGTTCGAGACCAGGATTTGCTCGGGTGACGCATGGGAACAGAGGCGGGCAGCCAGTTGGACTGTGCAACCAAAAAGATCGTCATGCTGCTCGACCGGCTCGCCGGCCGCGGCTCCAATTCGAATTTTAACCGGGCGTTTGACTTGATTTTTCTCATGCTTCGCCAGTTCGGACTGAATTTGAATGGCGCACTTAACTGCCGCCGCCGCGGACACAAACGAAGCCATGATGCCGTCGCCAGTGTGTTTGATTTCGCGCCCACCCAACGCTGCCAAAGCATCTCTGACAATACTGTTGTGCAGATCGAGCATCGCCATGGCCGCCTCATCGCCCAGGATTTGCGTCAATGAGGTCGAGTCGACGATGTCAGTAAAGAGAATCGTTCGAATCCCTGGATCGCGCTCATGAGCGCCAGGAAGTAAGACTGCGCCGGCTCCATTGGTTTCGGCGCTGCCGAGCAATCCCTCGGCGACATCGGGCTGTATCTCAATGATTTTCTCGGCAACCATGCCATGGGCTTCCCGGTGCACGCAGCAGGCTGCCTCGGCATTTGGCGCGTGGATCAGGCAGAACACTTTACCAGCGCTTTCATTGACCCAGTACTTGCGATATTCGACGCCATACTTCTTCTGAGTTTCCATATCTTTCGCGTGCGCCTTGGCGACATCCTCCGCCGTGACGCCGTGCAACTCATGAATGTCCATGTATAGCGGCATATTGACTCCTGAAAATTAACGCATGGTGACGGACAACAAACTACCGCGATGCCACGCGCCGGGCAATGTCGATCTTGGCCGGCCGGCTTAACGTCTGGAAAACGACGCAATATCGTTCCGTCAGTCGAAGCAACATGGCGATCTGCTCTTCAGTGGCGTCGGTGTCCAGGTCGAAGTGCAATCGGATCTGCTGAAAACCGACCGGCGCATCCTTCGAAACCCCGAGTGTGCCGCGGAAGTCGAGCTCGCCCTCAGCCCGAACCGTCGCGTTCCGCAGCTGGATACCCAGAGCCGTAGCCACCGCTCGCATCGTGACGCCCGCGCATCCGACCAGCGCCTCTAACAGCATTTCCGCCGAACACGCGCTGAGTCCATCGCCGCCTGTCGCCGGATGCAGCCCCACCTGCACGGGTGTTTTTCCAGTCTCTATTGTGCACGTGATGCCCTCACCGATTCGACCCTCGGCGCGAAACATGATTAAGGCCGTTTCCGGATGCTTTCGATATCGATCCTTGATCGGCGTTTGCAATGCTCTCAACTCATCGGCAGTCATTTCGTTGTAATCCTCGTGGTAGTTTGTCGCTATGGAACGGAAGTCCTTGTCTTCCGGACCTGTCACTCTTCCGCGCTAATTCGCCCTGAGTTCCTTGATGGCGTTTTCATCGGCCATATTAGAAACACTGATAAAGATCAGCCCTATTTCAATGTTTTATCTCCGGTTTCTAACAGACGTCGTTTTGGATTGTTAGGCGTCTTGGTCAAGACTACGATCCGGCGACGTCGAAAATTGAGACCATGTCTTTTTCCGATAACTGCTGGACCCGACGTGATTTCGTGAAGCTCGTTGGCCAGGTCGCCCTGGTTGGGGCGGCTCCCGCTTTGGCAGACGCAGTTGCGGCGCTCGATTCCGATATTGTCCAAATTTCGGTTCTGCACACGACCGATTTACACGGCCATATTCTGCCGACCTTCGATTATCGCGGAAATCCCGATGTTGGGGGCTTGGCGCGCTGCGTTACCCAGATCCACCGGTGGCGGCGGCAGAATAGGAACTCCATCCTGATCGATGTGGGGGATGTTTATCAGGGCACCGATGTGGGCTTGCGCAGCAAGGGCGAGTTGATGATCGGCTTGTTCAATCACCTGAAATACGACGCATGGATCCTCGGAAATCACGAGTTTGACTGGGGGATTGAGCCGTTTCAGCAGGCGCTGGCAAGATCGGCAATGCCTGTTCTGGCGGCGAACACGGTGCTGGATGGAAAGCCATCCGGCGAATTTTCCGATACGAAGCATCCGTTCGCAAAAATTCAGCCGTTCGTCATGAAAGAAATCGCGGGTATCAAGATCGCAATCATCGGGGTGACGACGCCGGGAATGAGTTTCTGGCTCCGTCCGGAATTTACGGCTGGAATCGGCTTCGAGGATCCGGTTGAACCGGTGCGGCGGGCCATGGCAAAAGCCAGGGGCGAAGGAGCAAATGCAATTGTGCTTGCCGGTCACATGGGGTTGAAAATGCGCACCGGCGGCGACGATTTTGCCAACAGCGTCATGGCGTTGACCTCGGAGTTTCGGGATGCCGCCGTGTTTATCGCGGGCCACACACACCAGCCGGTTCAGAGTCGTCCGACGAATGGCGTGCTGCTCACACAGGCAGATCATTTCGGAATTTACGCCGGTCGCGTCGATCTTTTCTTCGATCGTAATTCAAAAAAACTGCTGGATCGGCGGGCGCATTGCGAGTTGATGGATCGCCGTGTCCGTCTTAATCACGTGGTTCTTTCTCGCGCGAAAACCCAACTTGATGCATCTGTGGCCGCGCTGGCCGAGCCGATTGGGGAACTGGCCGAAACATTGCACGTACACGCCCAACCGGGCCGGCCCAGCGATGTGGAGCTGTTGATAGGCGTCGCGATCGTGGAGTCGTTACGCGATCGTGAAGTCGTTGTCGATGCCGTGTTCCACGGCCTGTTTGATAGCGAAAATAATTTCTCCGCCGGGCCGAAAACGGTGAGTGATATCTGGAATATTCTTCCGTACGAAAACTACCTGGTTACAGCCCAACTGACCGCGGACGAGATTAAGGTCGTGATGGAAGAAGCTTACGCGAGCCATGAACGCCGGAATTTAGTCGGGTTCGATATTCGAACAGTGGGACGCGGATATGAACGGCAAATTACGTCGATTACCTGGGCCGGCGGCCGCTCCCTGGACAGAGGCAAAAAGTACGTGATTGCGTTCAATACGTTCGATTCGCGGAGCGGCGGTCATCGTTTCATGAAACTGCGTACGCTGCTTGAGACACCGGGCGCCAGTTGCACGCTGCATCCTGTGCAGACGCGGGACGCGCTGATCGATTATTTTCGGCGCCACGGGATTGTGCATAAGGTTGCGGCTTCGAAAGAGTTAGCCGCAGCGGCGTAAAATTTTTCCCGAATTTCGCTTGAGATATGAATGGAAATCCCACGAGCACAAAGGTGACCCGCGAAGATCCGACGGGCTACGGCTTTGCCGACGCGCTCCAAAAAGCCGCGCAACACGTGAAATATATTCCCGCTTATGGTAATGGCCACCCGGTTGCCTGTACCTTTTACGATCCGGAATACATTATATCAGGAAAATTCTTTGCCTATAAGCGTTAGCAGATGCTCCCGCCTGGTGCCGGCCGTAGCGGCATCACTTCCAGATTCCGCTTGAAAAAGTGGCTGGCCTCGCTTGCGTATCGGCCCATGCGCGCGTCGACGTTTCTGGTCGCTATTTTGTTGTCGATAGTTAATCTGGCCTGGTCGCAGACAACGACTGTGCCTGCAGAAAAATCGGACAAGTTGCCGATGTACCGGCCGATTCTGATGGGAACAGGACCGGACGCGTTGATCAATCGCATCGACACGCACGATTTGATCGCCAAGGGCCAAAAGGATGGCTTGGTCATGTTTACCTGTTTCGTGGACAAGGCAGGTCAGGTAACAACGAGCGGAATTTATCACGGCTCTAACGCGTCGAGTGTGCAAATTCTCGAGGCAGAACTGGAGAAACGCCTTTCGCCTGCGGCGAATCCCGCGTTTATTCCTGCCGTTTATGATCACGTTCCGGTAAGCGCGATTTACTTCGGGACGCTTACCTTTGCCGTCGTAGACGGGAAACCGCGACTACGCATTTTCTCCAATCAGCAGCCCGAGGAGGTAAGCAAGGAAACCGATTTCATTGGGCCGCAGCCGATCTTTGGCGGACCATCCAAATTTACAGGACTGCATTATCCATTCAACGTGGGTGAGGCAATCGAAACGAACGGTTTTGTTGAGCTGGAGATGAAAATCGATGTAAACGGCAACCTTGAGGACATAAAAGTTGTCCGGGAAGAGCCCCCCATGGTCGGCTTCGGCAAAGCCGCAATTGGCGATTTTACGGGGGCGAAGTTTATCCCCGCGTTCCGCAATGGCCAGCCGGTGGCGTGCGATGTAAAGCTGCCATTCTATTATAACAAACGAAGCGTTTTTTAACGGATCCCATTTATTGATTGGCTTGTGCCGTGCTTCGGAGGTCGTTTTTTTACGCTGATCCACTCACGTGCGCCCGGAAATTAATCGGCGCCCGCCTGATTTGGAACAAATGTTCGGGAATCGTTGTGGAAACCGAAGCCTATCTGGCACAGGGCGATGAGGCTTCTCACACATTTTCGCGGCCCAGTGCGCGCAGTTTCATCCAGCGCAACAAAGCCGGCGCGGTCTACATTTACTTTAGTTACGGTGCCCATTGGATGCTGAACGTGCTGGTGAAGGGCAAGGTGGACGGCTTTGTCTTGGTCCGCGCGCTCCAGCCCGTCTCTGGAATCGAGCTTATGAAAAAGCGACGTGGCCTCGATGACGAAAGGGCTCTTTGTTCCGGACCGGGGAAACTCACTCAGGCCCTCGCTATTACAGATCGGCATCACGAAATGGATTTATGCGCCGATCCGCGATACTGTTTCGTCCGCGACGCAAACGCCGCCGCCGATGTCGTAGCAGACGCCCGAATCGGCATCTCGCGCGCCGCGCATCATCCATGGCGCTTCACATTGCGCGGCAGCAGGTTCGTGAGCCGCCCGGCGAAGGTGTAGCGATCGCTCTATGGGTGGCGCGCTGCTTCTGTCCGGGGAGCACAGGCTGCCAGCCTGTCTTTTTCGGCAGCTTGCCGAAAAGGAGTTGTCGTCGGCAAGCTGCCGACGACTGCAGGCAAGCTGCCTGCGCTCCCCGGAAAATTGACTCGCACGCTCATTTACCGAAGGTTTGCGCCAATGAACAAACAAAGAGTCCTCCTCGGCATGAGCGGTGGAGTGGATTCCAGCGTTGCCGGATATTTGCTACGCGAGCAGGGCTACGACGTCATCGGTGTGACAATGAAAGTCTGGCCGCAGGATTGCATCTCGCGGGCGGAAGACAAGTGCTGTGGTCCGCAGGCCGTGGCCGATGCGCGGAGCGTCGCTCATTCGTTAGGCATTCCACATTATGTGGTTGATGAGGCCGACCAGTTCGAGCAAACTGTGATTGACTATTTTGCCAGCGAATACCAGGCCGGACGCACGCCAAATCCATGCGTGATGTGCAATGAGAAGCTGAAGTTTGGCAATCTCTGGGGCAAGGCGCAGGCGCTCGGCTGCGACTATATTGCGACAGGTCATTACGCGATCATCGAACAGGAGAGCGATCGCGCCGTGCTGCGCAAAGGTGTCGATCCGCGCAAGGACCAGTCGTATTTCCTGTTCAGCCTTCGTCAGCCGCAACTGCGGCGGGCGCTCACCCCGCTGGGGGCCATGTTGAAACCGGAAATTCGACGGATCGCTCATTCGTTAGGGCTGAAAGTGGCCGACAAGACAGACAGTCAGGAGATCTGTTTCGTGCCCGGCAACGATTACAGGGCATTCCTTCGCTCGCATCTGGGTGGAAATGAATTCCATCGCGGCGAGATCTACGATGTTGAAGGAAACTTTATCGGCAAACATGAGGGGATCGAGTTTTTTACAATCGGGCAGCGCAAAGGTCTGCCCGGCGGCTCGCTCCGGCCACGGTATGTCGTGGATCTTGATCCGGAGACAAACCGCGTAATCGTGGGTGACGCCGATGATTTGATTGTGGATGAATTCGAGGTCGATCGCGTGAACTGGCATCCTGCAGCCGGGGTCGATGGCCCCGTTCCGTGGCAAACCCCCATCGAAGCCACTGTTAAAATCCGCTACAGTCACCCAGGCACAAACGCGACGCTGACGCCTCTCGAGAATGGTCGTGCGCGCATTCGCCTGCGCGAACCGCAGCGGGCCGTTACGCCGGGGCAGGCGGCGGTTTTTTACGACGGCGATCGGGTGCTCGGCGGCGGTTGGATTTGCCGAACGGAGCCGGTCGGGCATCGGGGACATCTCATTCCGATCTGAGCGATGGGAGACGACGCGCTGGTTGCATTTTGCACATTTCCCGACGCGGAGACCGCCCGCAAAATCGTAAGAGAGATTGTTGAGCTCCGGCTCGCGGCATGCGGGAACATTTTACCGCAAGTTCATTCGATCTACTGGTGGCAGGAAAAGGTTGAATCCGGCGATGAATCGCTCGCTATCTTCAAACTGGCGGCAAGCCGATACGGGGACTTTGAAACAACACTGCGCGCGCTTCACCCCTACGAAGTGCCGGAAATCATTGCCTGCCGAATCGACAAAGCATTGCCCGACTACTTGCGATGGGTGATCGCAAGCTGCCGCTCAGAAAGTTGACTGCTTAAAGCAGTCAAGCTTGAGCGGCAGCGCGGCGCCGTCGTCCGAGCACGAAAATGGTGACGCCGATCGCGTTCGCGACTGCGGTCACGCCTATAATCTTGGCGCCGAAGATTAGCCGGCTGGGCACGTTGATGATCGGGTAGACCGTGAAAAAAATCGCGAGGAGGGAAACGCAGAACCCACAAATGGCTGCAAGCCGCAGCCACGGCCGCGCGCCGGATCGAATGGTTGCCGCGCCTGCGATGGGGATGGCGAAAAGAACGAGATAAACAATTCCGTAAAAAACATTCGCGGCGTTGTCGACCACCTGAAAGGCCTCCTGGATTCCGGCGCCGATCTGGCTGGCAATGGCGATGGTCAACGTTACGGCACCGACGAACAGGACCGAATTGATCGGCGTTTTGTGTTGCGAATGTAAACGCGAGAACCAGTCGGGCAAAAGGTGGTCCCATCCGGCGACCATCGGCAACCGCGAACTGCCGGTGAGATGAACGCTCGTGGCAGAGATGGTGCGCACGGTCATCATGATGATCCCAAATGATGCAATCGCGCCGGCGATCGGAAAGAAACGCAGCCCCAGTCGCAATGTCTGCGGCACCGGGCCGATGAGGTCGATCTGATTGTTTCCGACAAAAGCCAAAACCGAGCTGGTGCCGAGAATGAACATCAGCGCGATGATGGGAGAAGCGATCATGACGGAACGGCCGATGTTGCGCGCGGGCGCATGCGCTTCGCCGGCGAGAATCGCGACGTACTCGAATCCACTGAGTGCGCCGACTCCCAGCTTGCTGAAGATGTTCAGGCAATAAAAGAGCGACACGGTTGGCGCGGCAATCTGGAGTGGGTGATATTCCTTCAGGTCCCCTCGCGCGAGACTAACGAACGGCAAAATAATGAGCGCGCCATAGGCTAAAAACATGGCGAACGCGCCGATGTTGTGAAGCCATTTGCCTATCGACAAGCCGCGAATTGCCGTCCACGCAAGACCGGCCACGAGCGCGCAGCTAATCAGCGAGACGCACCATTTGTTGTTCGGCATCCAGATCGCGCCCGGCCCGATCGCGTACGAGATATTCGTGGTTACAAACATTCCCCCCATCGCGATGACGGTGATCGAGAGCAACCAAAGATTCCACGCCACGATGAAGCCGGCGAAATCGTTGAAGCCTAGTTTCGCCCATTGGTATAGTCCGCCCTCCAGCGGCATCAGGCGGTTCAGATAGATGACCACGGCCGCCTGCGGGATGTAAAAGAGCAGAATCGCAAGCAGCCAGAAGAACAGATGTGACTCGCCCAGTTTGGCGGCGGTGCCGACCCAGCTGGAACCGACGACAAAGACGATCTGAGTAAAAACCAGGTCGCGCAGACCGAGCGGCTTCTTAAGAGCAACGCTATGTTGCTCGATATCCCGCTCGGCGCGATCCAGGCCGCCGGTCATGAGTTACACATGATTGACCCACGCAAAAAGCACGGTGCGAGGGCGCTGCAAACTCGAAGTGTCGTTGCTCTTTTTCGGTGGCGCCTCATGCCTGAATTCCGGATGACGAACACGGCCCCCCGCGTAAGCAATGTATCCCCCCACACCGACGACAACGATGCCGAACAGAAGCACTGCGATCGCGAACAAGACTGCGGAGTTCGGCCATTTGATTGGCGCGAAGATCGCGGCTGCACTCAACAGGGCCAGCGCGTAGAAAAACCAGATTAAATGTTCGGCGCGTTCCTTGTGAGCGGACAACCAGGCGTCGCCCACGTTGTCGGCTCTTGAGTACATTACGTCGTATCCTTCTTCGCCGAATTTATACACCGGCAACGCCGAGGCGGCGCTGACCATCACAATCGCGAGCGCGACGATTTGTGCGGGCCGGCTGCGCAATGCAAGCGCGATGATCAGACCGAAGATTCCAACTCCCAGTCCGTAGATCGGCAGCGGATTGAGCAGCACATGGACATATTCCGGCTGCTGCAGGCTACGCAGGAAATGCCCGATCATTTCAGGTTTTGGAGTTCTGGTTTTTCTGCGCGGAGGCTTTCAGCTTCTTCATATCGGATTTTGGCTTATCCGTGGCCCCCTTTGCTTCCGAAACCGGAACGTATTTTTTCCAGTCGGCGGTGGTGAAATGCCACCACTCGATATGCAGCCCGTAGAAGTTGTTTCTCCCCATCGCCGCTTGAAGAAGAGCGAGATGATTCCTTATCACCGGGTCCTTTCCCTGATAATGCAACATGGCCGCCGGGGTGAACGAGTCGAACCCGGTCGGCATGCTTAGCTCCCGCCCCGAACCATCGACCAGGGTCGCATCGACCGAAACTCCCCAGGAATGGGTCGAACCGAAGCCGTTCCCGGGATCGGCCACGTAACCGCCCTTATGCGCCAGTTGCCAAAGCAAAACCTGGGCTTCTTTCGGCCGGTAGGCATCCCAAATTTTGAGACCGTAGTGATATTCGCGAAGAAAATGCTCAGCCCCCGCCAATTGTTGAGCGACACTCGGAAGAATCAACGCTTGCATTCCGGGCGGATAGAGCGGGCGACCGGTAACGTTGTTCGGCGTGGCGTAACGCAAGTCGATGACGATCGATGGATCGACGGTTTTAATATCCACCAAATCGGGATCGGCGACGAGGTTCTGGGTCCCGACCGAGAGAAGGAACGCGCCGAGCGCAAGCGCGAAAGCGCGACGCGAGTTCGACCTGCGCGCATTGAGAAATGGAGTCATCGTGGCCATCTTAATTCAACCGGGTGGCAATCAAGCCTGAAAGCTTTCGGGGTCAATCGCCCGCTACCGTGGCGGGAGTGTCAGTCTTAGCAATGCGCTGGAGTAAAAGTCGAGCAGTATCCTCGGGAACATTCATGTGCAGTTCGAGATTTTCGCCCTGTTTGGTAACCTCCGGCGCCTTTTCGTAGAGCAAGAGATCGGAATCCTGCAGATGCAATATCCGCTGCGGTTCGTCGTGCAACCGGCGGGCTAACGCAGCGGCAGCGGCCGGCGATTTCATTTTCAAAAGCAGTCTTGCTTTGACCGGGTTTTGGAGGCTTAAAGCCAGTCCCAAAAGTTGCGAGCCGTCGAGCAACTCGGAAGTGAAAATTGGGTGAAAAACGCGCGCCAGATCGGGCGGATCCCGCGAAATTAAACGGAGCGCACTTTCGCGGTCGAGCGCCTGGAAGCGATCGAAAAGCTGACCGGTAATTTTGAGATCGCTTTGCAATCCAAGACGGACGCGGACCAGCTCATCAACCTCGGTCGCGGTTCCGACGGCCAGTGTCGTGGGGCCGACGCGGGCCAGTGCCAGGTCCGGCCGTTCCCACACCGCTAATCCACTGATTGTTCGACGCTGAAACGCGTTATCATGATCGACTGAGCGAACGACATGGGAAACGTCGCCGCGCGCTTCGACCAGGAAAAATTCGCGCACGACCCCGATGTCGTTGGTCGTAACGGCGCGCGTTATCCGCACTGTGTCATGTGCCAGATTCAAAACCGGGACCCGCACGGCGCTGCCGAGGAGGCCGTTCCAGACTTTCTGCCAGACATCCGGTTGTTCTTTCCGCCAGCGTTTGGGCAAGTCGTCGCGCTCGAACTGGTCTGTATTAATTGAGAGGATGACGTCGGTTTCCTGCGGTAACCACTCGCGTTTCGCCGGAGATTGAAAGACGAGTGGAAGAATAATCGCGAGCAGCACAAGCACGGAGAAAATAACGAAATAAAATTGCCGCAGCTCCTGTTTGTCGATCTTGCTGGAAAGAAGCGCAAGCTCCGTAGTGTGCTCGAGATGCCGATCCACCGTTGTTCGACGGTGTTGCACGTGTTCGAGCAGATGCGGCGCGTTGGGCGGCGCGATCCCTTGCGATGCGAGATGACGTCCAATGTTCAGGTAAGCCGGATTCTTGCGTTCTTCCACGACCTGATGATGGGCGCGTGACTCGCGAATCGCTTCCTGCTGGACGTGGATGTTATCGGTCAAACCACGATCGCGCGCTTCAAATTCTGTCCGGGTGCGTTCGATGTTCTTCTCGATGGCGGCGAGTTCTTCCTCGGCTGCGGCCAGTTTCTCCTTCGCCATCCGGGTGGCGTCGGCGCTTCCCATTCGCGCACGAACCAATTCGGCGCGTTCCTCCGGCAAACGGGCGCGTTGTGCGGCGATGCCAGCCGTCTTCGATTCCAGATCGCCGGGCGGCGGCGCCTGGGCCTGAAGCTCGGACAGTCGTTTCAACAGATCGCGATCGGCGGTGTCGTTGTGACGGATCCGTTCTTCCACGGCGGCGAGTTCACGTTCGCAAAGTTCCGCCGCGCTCCTGGCATCGTTGCGACGCTGCAAAACCGGCTTTTTCTCGGCTTCCAACCTGGCGAGAGCTTCGTTTTGCTCCTGTCTGTTCTTCTCGCGTTGCTCTTCGATTTTTTTGATTCCGTCCTCGATTTGCGCGATACGGAGCGCCACTTCTTTTTGCTCCTGCTCGAGTTTTTTAAGCGCGACAATCTCGTTGCGCAGCTCGGGAAAATTGGCGGCCTGGGAAGTGCCTTCGCGGCCGAGATTGATTTCACTCTTTTGCAGCAATCGCTTTTCATGCCGCAAAGCCATGCGAGTCCTTTGACGCCGGACCTTGAGTCCGATCTCCTGCAGCCCTGTGCGGATGAAGCTCACAGAATTAGTGGGAGCTTATTCGCCTGGCTCGGCCAGTTTCGCGAGCACGCTAAAGTCTTCTAGCGTTGTTGTGTCTCCAGTGACGCTTTCGCCAGCCGCGATTTCCTTGAGCAATCGTCGCATGATTTTGCCGCTGCGCGTTTTCGGCAGCGCTTCGGCAAAGCGGACTTCATCTGGTTTTGCGATTGCGCCGATGTGCGCCCCGACATGGTCGCGTAATTCGTTCTTGAGGCTCGGTGCGGGTATGACGCCACTTTTCAGCGTGACAAATGCAACCACGCCCTGACCTTTGAGTTCATCCGGCCGCCCAACCACCGCCGCTTCCGCAACACGGGCATGACTCACAAGCGCGCTTTCGATTTCCGACGTGCCCAGACGATGTCCCGCCACGTTCAACACATCGTCGATGCGCCCGACTATCCAGAAATAACCGTCTTTGTCGCGTCTTGCGCCGTCCCCCGTGAGGTAGCTTCCCTTGAACTCGCTCCAGTACTGTTGCTTGTAGCGTTCGTTGTCACCATAGATGGTGCGGAGCATCGACGGCCACGGGCGCCGAATGATCAGCTTCCCCCCAATATTCGCCCGGACTTCGCGCCCTCTTTCATCGACAATCGCCGCGTCGACCCCAAAAAACGGCAGGGTTGCGCTGCCCGGTTTCGTCGGAATCGCGCCGGGCAATGGGGTAATCATGATTGCGCCCGTCTCTGTCTGCCACCACGTATCGACGATCGGGCAACGTTCCCGGCCGACGGTCTTGTGATACCAGATCCATGCCTCCGGATTGATCGGCTCGCCGACTGTCCCAAGCAATCGCAGCGAAGAAAGATCGTGCTTCGTAACCCAGCGATCTCCCCACCGGACGAACGCGCGGATAGCCGTCGGTGCTGTGTAAAAAATGTTGATGCGGTGTTGCTCGATGATTCGCCAAAAACGGTCCGGTTCCGGCCAGTTGGGCGCCCCTTCGTACATGAAAGTCGTGGCGCCGTTGGCCAGCGGTCCATACACAACGTAGCTGTGACCCGTCACCCAGCCGACATCGGCAGTGCACCAAAAAATATCTTCATCACGGAGGTCGAAAACGTATTTCGTCGAAGAATAAATGCCGACGAGATAACCACCGGTTGTGTGCAGAACTCCCTTCGGCTTTCCGGTCGACCCGCTGGTATAAAGAATGTAAAGCGGATGCTCGCTGTCGAGCGGCACCGGCGGACAATGGTCATCGACATATTCCAATTCGCGGTGCCACCAAACGTCGCGACCGCCTTCGATGTGGATTTCATTCCCGGCGCGGCGAAAAACGATCACCCGTTTGATGGACGTTTCACCCCGCAGCGCGTCGTCCACATGTTTTTTGAGCTGAACAATGGTGCCGCGACGAAAGCTCCCGTCCGCCGTGATGACGGCGACGGCGCCGCTGTCTGCGATGCGATCGCGAATACTGTCCGCGCTGAAGCCTGCAAAAACGACGGAGTGAACGGCGCCAATGCGCGCACAGGCAAGCATGGCGATCGCCGCCTCGGGAATCGTCGGCAGATAAATAATGACGCGGTCGCCCTTGTTAATCTTGTTCCGCTTCAGGACGTTGGCGAAGCGGCAGACTTCGCGGTGCAACTGCTGATAAGTCAGGGTGCGCCGTTCACCCGGCTCGCCTTCCCATAAAATAGCCGCCTTGTTGCGCCGGTGCGTGGTGAGGTGCCGGTCCAGGCAATTCTCGGAAACGTTCAGCTTTCCGCCGACAAACCATTTCGCAAACGGCACCTTCCACTGCACAACCTTGCGCCACGGTTTTTGCCAGATCAGTTCGTGCGCCTCACGCGCCCAGAATTTCGCCGGCTGCTTGATCGATTCCCGATACATCCGCCGATACTGAGCGATGTTCTTAATGCGCGCCCTTTCTGCAAAAGCCTTTGGCGGCCTGAAGACCCGCTTCTCTGTGAGGTGAGACTCGATCTGATCGTGCATGCGCAGTTTAATATGCCGAAGATTTTTTTAGGGCAAGCGCCGTTCAGTTGGAAACATTAAACCGCCCCGTCAATCACCGATCACCGACAGGCCGATATTTCGCTCATTTCGTTTGTGTTCTGCGCAAGGTGATCAAAGAATTCCACATGAGCGATCATATTTATAAAAAGATTGAGTTGGTTGGTTCGTCGCCGGACGGGATCGAAGATGCGGTGAAGAATGCGCTGGCCCGCGCGAAAAAAAGCGTGCGCAACATGCGCTGGTTCGAAGTGTCCGAAATGCGCGGCTATATTGAGGAAGGAAAGGTTGCCCACTGGCAGGTGTCTCTCAAAGTCGGCTTCACCCTGGAAAGCTAATAGCGGGATCCACATCCTGTCGACGAATCATGGGCTGAAATCCCATGCCACGACTTATTCTTCCTCTTGGATCGCCTGGTAAAGCTTGGTCGCCCCGTAAATGAGGACCGCTGGTTTGAGCGCGAACAAAAGCAGGCGGAAAACCGCGGCTACGATCCGCCCGATCGGCAAACGGTTCAAAATCAACCCGGCAAAAAACGCGTAAATCAACGACTGCCCCGGGTTTTCGCGAACGTAATTTCCTGTCTGGTCAAGCATCTCGCCGAAGTGCTCCCGGGTATAGCGCAGTCCGCGCTCGGCAAGGTCTTCAGGGTTTTCGGCAAATTGCTCGTCCATTGTGAATATTGATATATCGACCGCGCCGCCGGTTTGGTCAACGCAAAGTCAACCATATCGAGCTGGCGCCGCTGCCGGGCGGAAAGTCGACCGGCTTGGGTTGTCGATGCAATCTTCCAGCCCGGCCGATCTTCGTCAGACCACCGCGCGCCATCACTTCCAGGACGCGCTCGCGCATGGTCGCGCAATTGCTCGACAGCAAAATCCGCGCGTCTCGCTCCGCGACGGCCAGTGCGTCGCGCAAAAGTTCTTCAAAATCGGTTTCGATGTGGAACGCTTTTCCATGCCCGGCACGTGAAAACGTCGGCGGATCAAGAACGATCATGTCGAACTTCTCACCCCGGCGTGCCAATCGCCGCAAAACGGGGCGCACGTCATCGACGATAAAACGATGATCGGTTGTCGGCAGGCTGTTCAGCGCGAAATTTTCTCGTCCGCGCAGCAGCGATTTTTTTGATAGATCCACGCTGACGGTCGCCGCTCCCACGCAAGCGGCTACGACGGAAAACGAGCAGGTGTATGCGAAACAGTTGAGAAGGCGCTTTGGCTCCACTGCACGGACGTACCTGCGGTTTTCGCGTTGATCGAGAAACAGGCCAACCGAGTAACCGGCGGTGAAATCGATGCCATATTTGAGGAACTGCTCGCTCGCGATGGTGCGCAAATTTTCAGCAGAGCCGCCAAAGAGCAGCCGCGGCGCAGCGCGCTCTTCATTCTTCCTCGGCAGGTGTCGCCCAAAGATTCGATCGAACCTGAACCCTGCTGCTTTGCTCCACAGATAAAGTTCCTGAATCAATTGGTCGCAGATGGCGGTCGTCTTAAATGAGACAAGAATGTCGCGCCCAAAACGTTCCACCCAGCCGCCATTTGCGGTACAGAGCCGGTGGGCGTCGGTGCCTTCGGCCTCGAGGGCACGCAGCATGGGTTGGTCGATCCACTCGAACTTCATTTTCATTCGCGACAACAGATTTACCGCAAACCTGCGAAATAGGAAACGCGGAAGGAGCGGTTGCCGCTCGTATTGAACGCATTACACTGCTGCCGCGCCGCCATATCGCAGTGCGATTCTCAACTGCCGGTTTTTTATGCAACAAGTCACGGTTCGCATTCCCGCGAGCACATCCAACCTCGGACCCGGGTTCGATTGTCTCGGACTGGCCCTTCGAGTTTACAACGATTTAACCGTGACTCGGGGAGCTGCAGCGCGTCTGCCACCAATCGTTCGCCAGGCCGCCGATTTATTTTTTCGTCAAACGCGGAGGCGGCCATTTTCTTTTTCGTGCTCGGTGATTGAAAGAATTCCACGGATGCGCGGACTGGGTAGCAGCGCGACCATTCGTGTGGGCGTCCTGCATGCGTTGAATGAACTCACAGGAAATCCACTCGATCGGTCGTCGATCTTTAACTTAAGCGCGCGGCTTGAGGGACATCCCGATAATGCGGCGCCTGCGATCTTTGGCGGCTTCACAGTTGTTCACCGTTGCGCGCCCGATGGCCTCACATTTCAGCGTTTCGCGGTCGCGGCGAAATTGTACCTTGTTCTCGTGATCCCCGACCTTGAAGTTGCGACATCGGAAGCGCGAAAAATTCTGCCCGCGCAAATCGCACGTCTGGATGCGGTTGAAAGCTGTGCGAACGCCTGTGCGATCACTGCCGCCTTTGCATCGCGCAATTACGAGAATCTGCGGAAAAAGTTCGGCGATCGACTTCATCAGCCGTTTCGGCGAAAACTCGTTCCGTTTCTGCCTCGCGTGATTCGCGCCGCGGAAAAGGGGGGCGCGCTCGGAGCCTTCCTCAGCGGCAGCGGATCTGGCATTTGCGCGGTCACGTTGCGTGATCCGCAAGCGATCGCCGCTGCCATGCGACGCGCCACGAGGCCGATATCGTCTGCCATGGTTATCACCACGGCAGACAACCGTGGAGCGCATATTCTGCGTTCCCGCCATCCGCAATCCGCAATCCGCAATCGTTGAGATGGGCAGCTTGATCGAAAATCTCGAGCAATTCGCGATCGACGTCATTCTCGGGCGCCGTCGCGGGCTGCGTGCGTCCATTCTGCGCGGAATTCTTTATGGACTGTCGTTTGTCTATGAGCGGATCGTTCAGTTGCGCCTCTATTTTTACCGGAAAAGGATTTTCCGCGAGCGCACACTTGGTTGTCTTGTTATCAGCATTGGAAATTTGACTGTCGGTGGCACGGGCAAAACGCCCGTGGTCGAGAAATTTGCCCGCGCTCTGCAAATGGGCGGCCGCCGCGTTGCAATCCTGAGCCGCGGTTACAAGAGTGTGCCCCAGCCAAGCAAGCGCAACTGGCTGGATCGGTTGTTCAGGGAAGATGTCAGCCCCCCGCGAGTAGTTTCCGATGGGAAATCGCTTTTGCTCGATTCGCTGACAGCCGGCGACGAGCCTTACATGCTCGCACACAGTTTACGCGATGTGATCGTGCTGGTGGACAAGGACCGCGTCAAAAGCGGAAGATTTGCCATCGACAAGTGGAAAGTCGACACGCTGCTTCTCGACGACGGTTTACAGTATCTGCATCTCAAGCATCGGCTGGATATCGTACTCGTGGATCGCCAAGCGCCTTTCGGGAACGAGTTTCTGCTGCCGCGCGGCACCTTGCGCGAGCCGCCACGCAATTTGCGGCGTGCCAGTTATATTTTCATCACGAAAAACACCGGCCAATCGAACGAGGCGCTCGTGCAGCGAATTCGCAAGTACAATCGCGTTGCGGAGATTATCGAGTGCGCACACAAGCCGCTTTATCTGGAAAATATCTATACCGGCGAACGATTGTCACTGGAACGGCTGCGTGACACTTTCGTCGGCTCGATCTGTGGGATCGCCGCGCCCGACAGCTTCGAAGATGCTTTGAGAAAACTAGGCGCACGCGTCGACCTGGCGAAGCGTTATATCGATCACCACAGATATAGTGAGGCGGAGCTGCAAAGCTTTATCAACCGGTGCATCCGCCGCGACCTGGAAATGATTGTGACCACCGAAAAGGACGCCGTGCGGATGCCGCGTTTGCCGGAAGCGGACGTTAAAGTGCCGATGTATTTTCTTCGCGTCGAAATCGAAATCGTGAGCGGGCACGAGAGCTGGGAGCAATGCGTTGCCCGCATTTGCAAGCCGCAACCCGTACTCTCGCCCGAGAGATTTTTTGCCTGAACCGTTTCGCCACAGATGCACACAGATAAAACACAGATTTAAAAAACGATTGGAATTTGATCTGTGAGAATCTGTGTCAATCTGTGGCCAGGGATTTGGATCCATGCCTGAAAAAGCCCAGCTTGTCGTCGAAGGGAAAAAGCTTTCTGTTTCGAATCTGAACAAGGTCCTTTATCCGAAAGCCGGTTTCTCCAAGGGCCAGGTGATCAATTATTACATTCGCATTGCGCCCTGCCTTTTGCCTCATCTGAAAGATCGGCCGCTGACGATGAAGCGTTATCCCGATGGCGTGGAAGGCGAATTTTTCTATGAAAAAAATTGTCCACAGCATCGGCCAAAGTGGGTAAAGACGGCGAAAGTCTGGAGCGAAGGCAACAATCGAATAATGAATTATTGTCTCGCACAAGATCTGCCGACGCTTGTTTGGGCTGCAAATCTCGCCGACCTGGAACTGCACACGTCGCTTTCGCGAAAACGGAATATTAAACGTCCAACCATGATGGTGTTCGATCTCGACCCGGGCGCGCCGGCCGACATCGTTCAATGCTGTCAGGTCGGGCTCTGGTTGCGGGATTTGTTAGGGAATATGGGACTGAAATCGTTGGCGAAAACGAGTGGGTCAAAAGGTCTGCAGGTTTATGTGCCGCTCAACACATCGGTAACCTACGCTCAGACCAAGAAACTGTCTCACGCTCTCGCGGAGCATCTTGAAAACAAGCATGGCGATCTGGTGACATCGAACATGTCGAAGTCGCTGCGGAAGGGCAAAGTGTTCGTCGATTGGAGCCAGAACGACGAGCACAAGACCACAGTTTGCGTCTATTCGCTTCGTGCCAAGGAAGAGCCAACCGTCTCAACGCCGGTTACCTGGGAAGAGGTCGCAAATTGTCTCAAAAAGAAAAAGGCCGACCTCTTGAGATTCCGCTCCGACCGGGTGCTCAAACGTGTGGAGAAAATGGGTGACCTCTTCGAACCGGTTGAGAATCTAAAACAAAAGCTGCCGAAGAAATGGAAGCTATGATTGGCAGACGTTTGCCTCAATCGGGTCGACCAAGAATTTTCTCGCCCGCACGTGACGCTGGGATTAACAGTTTCTCATATGCGCAAAGTAAACTTGAAAGATATTGAAGAACGGAAACGGCAATCGCCGAAAGGGAAGTTTGGGCGTGCATCCAGGGATATCTCGATTGCACTCGGGCGCGATCCGGAGTCGCTCGATCTGGCAGAGCGACATCCGTTCGATCTGGCGCTGGTGCGAATTGCGAAAGGCAGATCGCTTTGTCCGTACCATTCGCACTCGTCGGAATCGGAACTTTACCTTGTTGTGTCGGGGCGGGGAAGTATTCGCGACAAGGAGGGAACAACGGAAGTTGGACCGGGCGATGCGTTCTTCTTCGGGCCGGGCGAAGCCCACCAATTAACCAACGCCGGCGATGAGGATTTTGTTTACTACGTCATTGCCGATAATCCGCGCGGCGACTGCTGCTATTATCCCGACAGCGGTAAGTTCGCCGTGTGCAAGGAAGGCAGCGAAGAAGTAATCGTGAGAGGAACGGAGACTGATTACTTCGACGGAGAAGAATAGAATCGCTTGTTCGGCAAAATCATCTCGGGAGGACAGACTGGCGTAGACCGCGCGGCGCTCGACGCCGCGCTAAAACACGGGATCGAGTGCGGCGGATGGTGTCCGGCGGGTCGGCTCGACGAGTTCGGCAAAATTCCCGCGGGTTATCCCGTTACAGAGCTACAGCAAGGGAGCTTCGCCGATCGCACCATGCGAAACGTGAAGGATTCCGACGGTACTCTCGTGGTTTTCTCGGGAGAACCGCGGGGTGGCACGCGGTTCACGCTCGAATGCTGCAAGCAGCTTCAGCGTCCGCACAGAATAATCGATGCATCTAGGGTTTCCGCCGAAGATGCCGCCCAGGCGGTTGTCGATTTTGTTCGCGGAAACAATATCGCTCTCCTGAACGTCGCAGGCCCACGGCGGAGCGAATGGCCGGAGGGATACGAATATGCGTTCCGCGCGCTCGATATTTTTCTCATAAACCCCGAGCTGTAGTGGCAGGCGTGCCGCCTGCTGCAGGAAGAAAATTGCAGCCGACACGCCTGCCACCACAGCTTCACCGTGATCGGCTCGTTCGCTTTATCTTACTCGTAGCGCAGCGCCTTGACCGGATCGAGGCGCGCCGCGAAGTAAGCGGGGATCAAAGCGGCAAGCGAACAAATCAAAAACGCGCTGATACAAATAATCGCAACATCACGCGGCACGACTTGCGCGGGAATTGCGGAAAACTGATAAACCTCGCGCGGGAAGATCTCGATGTGCAACGCGGACGAAAGCCAGTGGCTAAATTCATTGCGATAACGAATCAGGGTCATGCCCAGGCCGAGCCCGGTCAGCGTTCCAAAGAGTCCGACGATTGTTCCCTGGCCCAGAAAAACCCATATGATTTGCCCGATATTCGCGCCGAGCGCCTTTACGATTCCGATCTCCCGCCGTTTTTGCACTGTCACGGTGATCAGCGTGCTCATGATGCCGAACGCGGCCACCACAACGATGAAGAAGAGCAGAAAAAACATTACGGTCCGCTCCAGCCGGACCGCTTCGAAATATTGATGGTTCATGTCGATCCAGGTTTGGGCGTACTCGGGCGGAGTAAGGAAGCTTTCAATTTCTTCCTTTACCCGTTCCGCGTCGTAAGGATTGTCCGTCTTCACGGTAATGCCGTGCAGCGCGTCGCCGAGGCCGTAAAGTTCCTGTCCGATGTAAAGCGGCACGAGTAGAAATTCCGAATCGTGCAGGTAATGGCCGGTCTCGAAAATGCCGGTAACAGTCAATTCCTTCGGCAAGATGACATCACGCAGCTGGTCGATGGCTTTCTGTTCTTCCGCACCGCCCTTGGTGCTCCCGAGCTTTTTGATTCCGTCGAGGATCTGCCCAAGGTTTCCGGGCGAATAGACGGTGAGCTTGTCGCCGATGCCAATGTGCAGGGTGCGGGCCAGCTCGATCCCGAGTACCGCCGATTCGCCTTCGAGATCCAGTTTGCCTTCTTTAATAAACTTGCGGAGCGGGATGACTTTTTCTTCCTCGGTAGGATCGATCCCCCGGATCATCGGCGCGAGCCGGCGGTTTTGGAATTCGACGATGACCGGCCCCTGCACGTAAGGCGCGGTGGCGACGACTCCCGGTGTATGGTCGATTTTGGCCTTTAGCGGGCGCCAATTGTGCAAAACGTCCTCCGTCGTGACCAGGATGTGCGCATCGAAATCAATTACCTTTTGGCGCAGCTCGCGATCGAACCCGGTCATGACGGAGATGACGAGAATCAGAACGGTCACGCCAAGCGTCACGCCCAGCACGGAGATCAGCGTGATGATGGAGAGGAAAGTGCGTTTCGGCTTTAAGTATCGAAGCGCGAGAAAGAGACTAAACGGCAGTTTCAAACTGCCGATATGTTGGCCGCGAATGCGACTGTTTACAACCCAGCCGGGTGCCGCGCCTCAAAACCCCACGTGCTGCGGCCATCGGTGTGCCAGCGGGGGCCGACGTCGCCGCCGTAACGGAAGTCGGTGGTATCGAGTCGCAAACCGGCAATCACGGCGAAGGTGTGACCGCGGCGTGAGTAAATTGTGATCCAGCGGCCGCGGCCGCGTTCGCCGTAGCGAAGAAGCTCGCTCGATGCCAATGGCTGGTGGAGCGCTCTTGCATAATGCAACGCGAACGAAACCGTGCCCGAACAATCATAACCGCGATCGTAAAACGATCCGTGTCCGCCGCCCCAGATGTACGGTTTTCGATGAATTGTATTCACCGCCCAGATTGCCGCTTTCACACGATCTGGAGCATTGGATGGCGCATAGGCAATACCGTTGCGCAATACGGCGCGATTTCCGCGAACAATTGGGTGTGACCCTCCCACATCGAGCCGTGGAGTCGTCTCGGAATCGTCTTCAGCGCGTTCGACTGGCTGCAGGCGGCGCAGCACGGAACGCGGCGAATAATATGCGACCTGCATCGCTGGAACGGCCCCCGGCGATTCTCGCTCGAAAGAAAACGGTTGAAGCGGCACGTTTACCACATGCGCCGTGTAGACTTTCTTATGGTGATGCCTCCGGTGCGTATGCTTCGGCTGAGCTGCCAGCGTGGCGGCTGTCGACAACGCGATTAGTGCGATGCAAAGATTGCGTGTTATCCTCAATTCGCAGCGAAACCGTAGCCGCATGCATATCGAAAGAAGCTGTTTTCGCGCCAGATATACGGCTCTCCAGATTTTGTAGCGCTTCCAGCGCCGGGCCCAACGGCGGCCAAATTGACGGACGCGCGTTATTCTTCTGCGAGGTTGGTCTGCATGCAGCGGACTTATTCGAGTGCATGGGCCTTTAGCTCCTCGAGAGTGACAAATTCGAGCGCGGAGGAATGTGTCGCCTCAAGATCGACAGGTGCAGCGACGCCGCGTTTGAGCGCATCTCTCCAGCGGGTGACGCAAACGCACCATTTGTCCCCCGGCTCAAGCCCCGGAAATCCCCATTCAGGATGCGGCGTTACCAAATCGTTTCCATCCAGCACCGAGAAATCCAGAAAGTCGCGTGTCACCTGCACGCAGACCGTGTGCTGTCCAATATCTTCCGGGCCGGTGCGACAAAAGCCGTCGCGATAGAACCCGGTCATCGGATCGCGACAGCAACATTTCAATTCTGTTCCGAGAACGTTTGTGGGCATGCGGTGATGGTAGCACGCCCCGGGTGAATGGTTAAGTCGGCACAACATTTGACCCTTAGAGCGATTTTCCGCCTAACGGATTGCAGAAGTCATGAGGATTACTCATTCGGCTTGACCGCATGGGAATGAGCCTGACAAGATCGTGCCCGGACGCGCTCATCGATTGAGCGTCTTGAACTGCCGATGAAAAAGCGCGCAATCGCATACTGGCTTGTTCCAAGCGGGAATGAGCGGGAACTGTTTCGCGAAGTCATCCGGATTCTTTGCGAGGAATTTGACGCGCCGGTTTTCAAACCGCATTTGACGATTTTTGCGACGACGGAAAACCGGTCGCCCAAGAAGGTTTTGCAACAAATTCATTCCGGGCCCATTCGGCTCAGAGCAGGCGCCGTGGCCTTTTCCTCGCAATTTACGAAAACGCTCTTTGTGCGCCTCAAATCGACCACTGCTCTCAAAAAATTACTGGCGGATCTTTCCCGCCTCACGAAATCGCGCGGCAGACCTGTGCGGGACCTGCACCTGAGCTTGCTTTACAAAAAGCTGCCGGGTTCCATAAAGAAGGGGCTTTCCTCGACACTCCGGCTGCCGTTTCGTGATGTCGTTTTCGACTCGATAGAGGCGGTGCGCTGCGTATCCCCGACGAAAACGCGCGCGGACGTTGAGGGTTGGCGCGTGGTGGCGCGGAAATCCCTGACTGGGTAACGTGCGAATCGAAGGTTAGGGTCCTGGTACCGCTGCTGTGGCCGACGGCGAGGGCGGTGGACTGGATTTGCTCGGCGGTACTCCCGGCGACCTGGTGGCAAAAGGAGAGGGCGTGGGGCTTGGCGAGCTGCTCGTCTTGGCTAATGCATCTTCCAACAATCGCCTCTCTTCGACGTAAAGCTTACCATGTTGGGCCGCGTCGATATAGCTCTTGGCGGCTTCCGTTTGATTGTCATCGAGCAAAAGAACGGCGACGTAAACCGCCGCATGCGGATCGTGCAACGGTTCGGGCGGCAGTTTGCTTATGACGTCGAGGCCTTCGCTGGTGCGACCGGTAGCGTAGAGCGACAATGCGTAAGTAACGGCGCAATTTACATCCAACGGGGCGCGGTCATAAGCTTCTTTGGCCAACTCCTGCGCCTCTTTTGTATTTTGATCGATATTGAGTCCAAGCCGGGCAAGCTTGGCGGTGATAGTGAATTCGTTAGGCGAAGTGTCGTGCAGGCGCTGGAGAACACCGTAGAGCTTTCTGAGATCGTTGCTCTCGCGATAAGTCTTGTAAAGAGCGTCCAGCGCTTCGCGCCGCGTCGGCGGGTTGTGAGAGAGCCGCGACCAAAGCTGTTCGGCTTCGATCGACAAATTCCATTTTGTTGCCAGACGGGCCAGTTTCACCAGGCGCTCCGGCTGTTCGTAAGTCGCCCGTTCGGCAGCGCTCCACAAAGACTCGAACTCCGCATCGGCGCTTGCCTGGCGCGATTGATGCGCGCTAAGCGCCTGGTAGGCGAGGCGGAGATCGTCCGCTTTGTCCCAGGACCCATTGCGGGTCCAACGTCGCAATCGCGACCAATTTTTTATTTCGGAGAAAGACTCGGCAACGGCGACCGCCACAGGCGCTTTGTCGGTGAGCTTGGGCGGCAGCTTGTCCATCCATTTGAGGGCGTCACGGGCGAGGCCGTTCTTGTTCATCCAATCCATGAGAAGTGCGGCGTCAGTCGGATCGTGCGCAGCGACCGTCTTCACTTTTTTCACAAGCGCATCGAATTTCTTTGCATCAAGCTTTCGATAAAAATTCAAACAAAGCAGGTAATCGGCGAAGGTAATATCCTGAGAAAGCTGCAACTCTTGCGCAAACCCATCGGCGCCTGCCAGATCGTTGCGCTTCACTGCGTCATTGAGGAGAGCGCGCAATGCGCCAGTCCGCAGCGCAACATTCTTTTGTGCCAGGTGCTCAAGGGTGGCCTGCGCCGCCGCGCTTTTCGCCGCGTCCGCCGAAGCAATTTGCAAGGCGGCGAGATTGAATTGGTAAAGCTCATTCTGCGGCTCCTTTTTCAGCGCGGCGGCAAATTGCCGCTCCTGCTCGGTCGCATTTCCCTCGGCCCTCGCCAGCCAACCAGCTACGACATGGTAGGATGCATGATCGCGCCGATTGTTTGGAATGTTTTGAAGCGCCTGCCGGGTGAGATCGAGCTGTCCGAAGCGCAGCGCCGCTGAGGCGAGATTAAGCTGGCTATCGATATTGTGCGGTAATAACCGGGCGATCTGAGCCCGCCAGACCACAGTTTCCTCGACGTTCTCTTTTTCAGTGGCTTCGGCCAAAACTTGATAGGCCGGCAGGGAATCGCGATGGAGCTTCAAAACCTGGTGCGCCGTCGTGATCGCGCCGGGGAAATCCTTTTGTTGAAGCATCATCTCCGAGCGTTCCAACAACCGCGCCTCACGCCAGCTGTTATAAGCTTTTGACCCGTAGCTGAACAGAATCACGCTCACGACAACGGCAAGAGCCATTGCCACTGCAAGCAGGCCGAGCCGTGTAGGCGTCAAATGATGTCGGAACCGGGAGAAGGAGTCGACCCCGCGGAACGATCGAGCTCTCCGCTTCCGCCGAACACGTACAACTTTTACCGCCATTCGATCTTTTATGCAGATTGCGGGGGAGAATGCAACCCGCGCCAGAATTTGATTTGCACCAAAGCCTACACTTCCACGGGTCGTTGCGACTCGCTGGCAACGGGGATGTCCTCGGGAATCTCGGCAATTTGCTCACGGGTTCGCCTTCCCCAGACGTAACGCGTCAGCAGCACCTTGACAGTGGCAGTAAGCGGGACTGCGAGAATAGGACCGAGCAGGCCGCCGATCAGCAGACCCCAGACAAAGATCGACACGATCACGGTCATTGGATGAAGGCCCACCGAATTGCCCACGATGCGTGGGGCGTAAAACATCCCTTCAAGATTCTGGATGATGATGAAAATGGCAGTCACGATCATGGGATGTGTCCAATCACCCCATTGAAATGCAGCGATGAGGACCGCGGGCACCCAACAAATAACGATGCCGATGTAAGGAATCATCGTCAAAATTACGACGAGGGCGCCGATCAACGGCGCAAAATTCAAACCCAGTAAAGTAAGACTGCTTCCGATGAGTGTCCCATCGACCAGGCAAACCAGGAGTTGGCCGCGAAAATAGGCGATGATGTAGCTGTTGATCTGCGACAATGCCGCAGCGACTTCGTCCTTCAGCGGAGAAGCGCGCAATGGAAGGTAATGCTTCCACCGTTGCTCGATGCGCGGTCGCTCCTTTAAAAAGAAAAACAGGTAGATCGGGACCATGATCAAGCTCAACAAAAAGCCGGTGACGCCGAGAAAGCCGCCGATGCTTTTTTTGAGAATATTCCAAAGCTTGTCGCTCCACGTCGGTAATTGGCGTTCCAAATACGAAATTAGCTTTTCTACATCGGCTTGAACACGCTGGCGCTCTGCCGAGGTGATTTTCGACGTCGGAGCGGGCGCGATCGTCTCGGTTGCGCCGGGCGTCGCAGAATGGGGCGGCGGCGTAGCCTGCGGACGAGGGGGCGGTGTCCCGAGGAACAGGTCCACGACGTTGGTGGTAAACGATTTGTTTCTTCCGTGCGTGCCGGCCGGCTCTCCGAGCGCCCGGTTGTATTTTACAATCAAATCGACGACCCGGTCCCGCGCCTTTTGGGTATAGCCCGGAAGCTCTTTCGCGAAATTGGCGCTCTGCATCGAAATCGTGGGTACGAGCCACCAGATCAGGCCTCCGAAGGCGAAAAAAACGATCAAAAATATCAGAGCGATCGCCGATGTTCGCTGCAACTTCCCCGGGCGCGTCATTCGCGTGACCAGCGGATCGAGCAAATAAGCGAGGATCGCCGCGATGGCGACCGGAATCAGGATTGGCTGAAGGAAACTTATAATGTTGGCGCCGACCCAGATGCCGACTCCGGCAATGACGATGAGAAAAACAACGAACAGTGCGGTCAAAGCCGCCCACATCGTCTTTTCCTGCCATGGCGTCGGATAGTTGCTCATGTGAATCGTCGAGCATGGCCCGGGCCGAACGGGACGGGTGTCGCCGTGATTGAACGTGCCGGGCTAGTGGATCGAATTGCCATGAGGCGGCTGACCTTTGCTTACCTTGGTTTTCGCATGGTCGATCTTTTCGGCAAGTCGTTTATTCTTTAGATCCAGCGCCAGAGCCTTTTTCCACATTTCCAATGCCTGTGACATCCGATTCAGCTTCGCGTACGCATCGCCGATATGTTCGAAAACGACGGGGTCGTCATGCGCTATTTTCTCCCTGGCACGAAGTAAATCACGCAAGGCCTGGTCGAATTGCCCCTGCTGGAATTCAACCCAGCCGAGCGTATCGATGTAGGCGCCATTGTCCGGATCCAACTGCAGCGCATGTTGGATCATGTCCCGCGCTTCCTCCAGGTGTGATTTATGATCGGCCCACATGTAAGCCAGGTAGTTGCAGGCATCGGCGGCGTTTTCGGGATCGAGAGCAATTGATTTCTTAAGGAGATCGGCCGCCTTGTCATACAAGCCCGCCGCTTCGGCGGCAATACCGTAATCGAAGTAAAATCGCGCGTTTGCCATTTCGGCATCGCCCAACTCGGCTTCATGCAGAGCTTCCTCGAATGTGGCGACCGATTGTTCAGGGTGCTTCGCCTCACGCTGGGCGATGGCCAGATAATAGATTATCTCCGGAATATCCGGGAAACGCTGACGAGCTTCGGTCAGGATTTTCATGGCACGTCCGCTTTCCTTTAATGGCCCGAGAAGGAGCTCCGCCAGGTGCATATAGGTGCTGGGACGCGTCGGATTGATCAGGAGGCTTTGCTCGTAGTTTGCAGCCGCCTTCGCGAACGCAGCTTTCGCCTGGGCGGTCTGTTTTTCTCGTTGCAGGGAGCGCCCGGTGTCGTCGAGTAATCCCGCGAGCAAATCGTAGGGCTGGTACTTTTTCCGGATGCTGCTTGATAATCTCTTCAAGCATGTCCACCGCTTTGTCGCGCTGATTCGTTAAAAGAAACCCATTGGCGAGCTTTTCCTGGGCGGCTGTATCATCAGGCTGCAGTTCCAGCAGGCGCAGGTAGATAGGGATCGCCTCTCTAATTTGCTGCGAAGCGGCATAATAATCGGCGATGTCTTTTAAAATGGCAGGATCGTCGTCCGCATGTTCGGCGGCCTTCTTGAAAATCGCATTGATCTGAGCGATCTGCTCGGCTTTTGGCACTGAGTCCGGTTTGAAGGTAACCGCCGCGTAAAGCTTTCCCAGCCGGGTCCAGAATGCTCCGTCATCGCTTTTAACTTTCGCCGCCCGTTCCAGGGCCTCGATAGCTTTCTTTTCATCTCCAGCCGCCATGGCGATCTCACAGAGTCGTTCGTACGCTTCAATATTCTGTGGATCGAGAGCAATGGCGTGATTTGCATAATCGATCGCCTGATCGTTGCGCTTAAGATATTTCGCGTAGATAAGCGCCAGCTGGAGAAACGGTCGCGGCGCATTGGGGTTCGCCTTGATCGTGTCTTTCAAAACATCGATCGCCTGCGGAAAGTCCTCCTGCCTGGTGAGCAGGGCGGCTACGCGCGATGCCAGCTCGGATTGTCCAGGATCGACGTTGAGAACTTTGCGATAAGCCGTAAGCGCCTTGGTGATCTCGCCATTCTCTTCAAAGGATATCCCCTCGACGAAGTGAGCCAGTGCGTACGCTTTATGTTCTCCCTCCGTCCGGAGGAAAAGGTCTTTTGCCGGCTTCAGACTGAGCGAATCGTTCCGAAGCCGGGTCTCGTTCGGCGCCGCCGGCGACGGTGAAGGCAGGAGCCGGGGAGGGGATTTCTTGTGGGAACGCGCCGCGGCAGTGCTGAATCCGGCGAGAAAAATTGCCGCGAAAACAAAATGGTGGAGCGGCCGGTGCAGCCAGTTCTTTGGCGCCGTCATGTTCGCCATTTTAACGGTCGGCGGCGGCGTGCGCAAACCACCCTCTCTTCGCCTAACGAGCGCAAATTTTGCGCGGCTACGATTTATAGCGGAGACGCTTTTTATGGCGATTCGCTTTCATGCGCTTGCGGCGCTTGTGTTTCGAAATCTTCGCCTTGCGTCGTTTTTTCAGAGAGCCCATGACAAAATCTTAAGCAGTTCCAATTCGTCGAATGCGAATGGAAGCACCTTTATCGTTGCGCTGCAAGTTAACTTCGCGCCTTCGCAAGCGCCTCGAGTAAGAGCTCGACGTGCTCGTCCGGCTTGACCCTTCGCAAAATCGCCGCGATTCGCCCCCGCCCATCGACGATAAATGTGCTGCGTTCGGTGCCCATGTATGTCTTGCCGAGAAAACTCTTTCGTACCCATACGCCGTACGCTTCGACCATCTTGTGATCGACATCCGCCAGCAACGGGAAAGGCAGAACGAATTTCTCGATGAATTTCCTGTGGGAGTCCGCGTTATCGATACTCACACCGAAAACTGCGGCCCGGCTTTTGATTTCCTTCCATGCGTCGCGCAAACCGCATGCCTGCCTGGTGCAGCCTGGAGTATTGTCCTTCGGATAGAAATAGAGAACCAGCGGCTCTCCGCGAAAATCCTTTAATGAGACTTTGCGATCAACTCCGTATTCTCCGCCGATCGCGGTTGCGCTAAAGTCCGGCGCTTTGTCGCCAGTTTTCAGTTTAGCGGCCATGGCACGTTAAGGAAGAGCGGCGAGCGTCTGCACTGAATCTGCGAAGCCGGAATCGCTTTCCTCATATTCTCGTTTGGTTCGGCGGCATTGACCACTTGTTGCAACAGAAACTCTTCATCGGGCTGGTGGGATTTGAACCCACGGCCTCCTGCACCCGAGGCAGGCGCTCTACCAAGCTGAGCCACAGCCCGTATAATGGTAACCGCTCCGACGTCGGTCGCGGTGGAGTTCGTTACATCGCGTATTTTCAAACTGCTGGCAAGGCTTATCAGCGCGGGGAGCGCTGAAGTGAAGTGTTGGCCAATTGCCACTTGAGGGGCACGTCGTGCAACTGAGAATTGGCTGACACTGCCGCGGACCCTCGGCGCTAACAAATCCGTTTGACAAGCACTCCCGTTGCCTGCAAGGTCGTGACTCGTTTTTTGCAATGCTTGCCTCGCAACTTTCCCCGTCTGTTCTTGCAGCCGGCTCACCCACGATTCTCCAATTCCCGACGGAAGCGATCCGCGCCGTCAGATCCTTGCGCCATATGACGACTCAACTCCTCCAGGAAGCAGCTCAAGTCATTCCGAATCAGCAACTCCTGATCAACGTTGTCTCCAAGCGTGTGCGTCAGCTCGGCCTGGGACATCGGCCCATGGTGGAGACCACTCCGCGCATGTCGCTTACCGATATCGCGCTGAAGGAAATCATTGCCGGCAAGCTCACCTACGAATCTCTTCACGGTTCGGCCGACGACTCTTAGGAGACACAGGGCGGGCCTTCTGCCCGTGCGTTTATGGCCGCCGAGTCGATTGTTAATCGCAAGGCACTCCGCGATTTTCACATCCTTGATCGCTACGAAGCGGGCATCGAGCTGAAGGGCAGCGAGGTAAAGTCAATCCGGGCCGGCAAAGCCAACATCGGCGATGCATTCGCGCGCATCGAGAACGGCGAGGCCTTTCTATACAACGCCGATATCCAGCCATACGAAAAAGCCAGCATCGAGATCCCTCCTGCCAAACGTGTCCGCAAATTGTTGTTGCACCGGCAGGAAATCGACAAGCTTTACGGCGAAACGCAGGTTGCAGGACGCGCCCTGGTTGTCCTGAAGCTTTACTGGAAAAACGGGAAACTCAAAGCCGAGCTCGGCGTTGGGCAAGGCAAGGTTGCGCGCGACAAGCGCGCGGACTTGAAAAAGCGCACTGTCGATCGCGAGACCGCCCGCGAGGTCGCGCGTTTCAACCGCCGTCATTCTTAAGCTGTAGCGGCGGTCTACTTGTCGCGCCGTAGCTGCGCGAAGGCGGACGACCGTCGCACAAAATCGGGATTGGGTGCCCACCGTGCTGTAGCTTGCGAACGGGGGTTGGCCACTCGACGTTTTCTGAATGCCAGTCTTTTCGTTGGAGGACAAGGTCGCCCTGATCACCGGCGGCTCGCGTGGTCTGGGCCTGGTCATCGCGCGAGAACTGTGTCGTGCGCAGGCAAAAGTTGCGCTCCTTGCACGCGATCCGGAAGAGCTGGCGCGCGCAAAGGCCGATCTGGCTGGGAACGGCAGCGAAGTGCTGACGGTCCAATGCGATCTGCTCGATCGGGCTCAAATTGAATCGGCTGTTCGCCAAACTCTCGATCGATTCGGCGCGATCGATATTCTGATTAACAACGCCGGAGTCATTGTAGTCGGCCCGCTTGAGCATATGACTCGCGAAGATTTCGAGCGCAGCATGGGGGTGCATTTTTGGGCTCCGTTCGAATTGACGATGCAAATTGTTCCTGAAATGCGGCGTCGCGGCGGCGGTCGCATTGTTAATATTTCCTCAGTGGGCGGCAGGGTGGCTATCCCGCACATGGCGCCCTATGCAGCGAGCAAGTTCGCGTTAACAGGTTTCTCCGATGCGACTCGTGCCGAACTCGCCCGCCATAATATCCATGTCACCACCGTCACGCCGGGAATGATGAGGAGCGGCTCGCAGGTCCATGCGAAGTTCAAAGGTGCTCACCGTGCGGAATTCAATTGGTTCGAGTTGTCGACCAAACTTCCGCTGGCTTCCATTTCCGCCGAGCGTGCCGCCCGAAAGATTCTCGTTGCGTGCCGGCGAGGCCAGCCTGCGCTCATCATGCCGTGGCCAACGCGTTTGATCATCGCGGCCAATTCGCTTTTTCCGGGTTTGACCGGCTACGCAATGAAAATCGTTAACCGATTCCTGCCCGCACCGACGGGCAAGGACGGCGACAAATCGAAGTCCGGTTCCGAAGTCCAAGGTTAATGTCTGCGTTGCCGCAAAATGTGCCATGAATCGCCGGAGGCTTTTCGTAGCGATTGATTTGCCACAATCGATTCAGCAATTTCTCGTCCGCCTTGATCCGCATATTCGCGGTGTCCGTTGGACCGCCGGCGATCAAATGCATCTCACTCTCGGTTTTTTTCCGGAGGTGCCGGAGGATGTCGTCCTTATCTTGCGTGAAGAACTCGAGACGATCGAATTTCGCGCGTTCTTTCTGCCGGTCGAGAGTATTGGAACATTTCCCGCCAAGGGCGCACCGAAAATCGTCTGGATCGGCGTTGGCGCGGCCCATCCACATCTTTTTCAACTTCACAAACGGATGCAGGACGCAGCGCTCGCTGCTGGACTCGAAGCCGATTTGCGTCCGTGGCTTCCGCATATCAGTCTCGCGCGCTGTCGTGATGTTTCCGGCGGCGCGCTTCGCAAATTTCTCAAATCAAATGCCGATCTCGAGGTCGGAATGTTTCGCGTCGAAGCGTTTCATCTTTATTCGAGCGAACTGACATCCGCCGGCCCGATCCACACACGAGAACTGACAGTCCCCTGTAGCGGCGGTCTCCCTGTCACGCCGGAGCCACGCGAAGGCGGATGACAGTCGTATTAACTCTTTCTGCGAGCATTGAGTGCGGCCCGCCTACCGCAGCCAAGGGCAGCGGCTACAGCCCTTTGCTCGATAACGGCGCGGCGATCTGTTCGAGAGAGCGTCGCTCCGCGGGCACGCCGATCCATGCTTCAATCACCGCGCCAAAAATCATCAGCGCCGCAGCCACCAGATACCCGACAAACAGGGCGGTGCCGGATTTCGTGCCGATAATCCACCCGAACAATAACGGCGCGCCAACGCCGCCTGCCAGCGTCCCGATTGCATAAAAAATCGCGATCGCCAGAGCGCGAATCTCCAGCGGAAAAATCTCGCTTACCGTCAAGTAAGCAGAGCTGGCGGCTGCCGAGGCGATGAAGAAAATGATCGTCCAGGCGAGAGTTTGCGTTTCTGCAGTCAGTAATCCTGCATGAAAAAACCAGCCCGTGATCGCGAGTAAAACGCCGGCGAGCGCGTAAGTCGCCGCGATCATTTTTTTGCGGCCGATCGTGTCGAACAAATGCCCGAGCAGCAGTGGGCCAAGGACATTCCCTAGCGCGAACGGCAAAAGATAGGCGCCGACATTTTTTTCCGGCACGCCGTAAAACCGCATCAGAACAAGCGCGTAAGTGAAAAAAATCGCGTTGTAGAAAAAAGCCTGCGTCAGCATCAGCACAAAACCAAGAAACGAGCGGCGCCGATGTTCGTGTGCGATGGCGTTCCAAATCTCGTGCAAGGGAGTATGCGTGCGGGTGCGAATTCGGGTCGGAACTAACTCGCCGTAATTGGAATCAATGATCCCGTCGGGATTTGATGCCATAACTTTTCGTTCGACTTCACCCACGATTTTCTCCGCCTCTTCATTGCGTCCGTGGATCATCAGCCAGCGTGGACTTTCCGGGATCCACCACCGAAAGAAAATCACCACCACGCCGAGGGTAGCGCCGATTCCGAACGCGCACCGCCAACCCAGCCAGACTGGAAACCAGCGCGGATCAAGCAACACCAGGGTCGCCGCCGCTCCAAGCGCCGCACCAATCCAGTAGGAGCCGTTGATCATCAAATCCACCCGGCCGCGAACCCGCGCCGGAATCAGTTCGTCTATAGCCGAATTGATCGCTGCGTATTCACCGCCGATCCCTGCTCCGGTGATCGCCCGAAAAACCGCGTAACTCGCAAAATTCCAGGAGAACGCGCTAAGTCCCGTGGCGACGAGATAAACCGAGACAGTAATGAAGAATAATTTTTTTCGCCCCAGCCGGTCCGTTCCATAACCAAAGACCAGCGCGCCAAGGACTGCGCCCGCAAGATAGCAGGTCGCGGTCGCGCCCACCTGCGTATCGGTCAATCCCAGCGTTTCGGGGCGTGTTAGAATTCCGCCTAACGAGCCCGCCAGCGTGACTTCCAGTCCATCGAGAATCCAGGTCGCACCGAGAGCGCCCACGATGAGCCAGTGCCATCGGCTCCACGGAAGGCGATCCAGACGTGCCGGCACGTATGACTTGATGATTTTGCCGCTCGTCATCTTATTTCGGTTTCAGACGCCATTTGGCCTTGTTGAAATGGTATGTCATTCCGAGTGGAGGAACAGCCTGCCCGCCGTGGCGGGAGGAATCTCTCATTGTTGTCAGACTGAACGCAGATGACAGCAAGAGATGTCTCCCATTCGACTCGCTACGTTCGCTCAAGGCAGGCTTTCAATTTGGCGGCTTTGCCGCTATTAATTGGATGCAACGTCACGTTGCCGCTCGACATGATAAGAGGACGTCAGACTCAACCAGGCGGTTTTGTCACTCTCTTGCCGTTGTTCGCCAGCCGCTCAAGTTCCCTGAGCACGCGATCGAGTTCCTGCACCAGTGGCTTGACGCGCCGTCCGCTAAAGGCGTTCACCAGTGCCCGGTAATACCAGAGGGTCCCTTGCTTTCCTCCTTTAAATCGGCCCCAGAGCTTTTCTCCATCCCGCCGATAGGCCATCAGCGAGGAGCGAACATTGTGCAGCTTGTCCGACGCGGAAACGAGTTGAGTTCTCTGCGAAGCATGACCGACATGCGCGACATACGCTTTCTTTCGCCGCAACCACGGCGGTTTCGGCGTTTGATCCGTGTCCGTGCAACCGTCCACGATCTTCGCGACGGCTTTGCCGAATTGACGCTCGATGTCGCGTAATCGCTTCGAGCCGCCGCAGTCTTCGACGGCATCGTGCAAAAGGGCGCCGATCGCTTCCGTTTCGGTAGCGCCATACTCGAGCGCGATCGACGTTACGCCCAGGATGTGTGCGATGTAAGGGATCCTGGTTTTCTTTCGCAACTGGCCGCCATGAATTCGTGTGGCGTAAACCAGCGCGTTCTCAAATTTCGGCGACAATCGCATTCTTTCGTTTATTGAAGCGTCTCTGATGACAGCGCCTGTTCACAGCGTGCTGGATGGGACAAGGATCGCGTCGCTCATTCCGTGCAGAAATTTTTTGTCGGCGGGAACGATTGTCGCGAGTGCGCCTCGCAATTTGACGCGATCGCTCTCGACGAAGAAATAGGGGCAAAGGCGCACGCGGCCTTTTATCGTTTTCAATTCGGTCGATTCCGGATCCCAATATCGATGCTCGAACAGGCGGCCCTTGTGAAACTTCTGCATGATTGTGGGCGACGATTCGAATGTGGCGAGCGCGTGGTCGATTCGCTTTTCCCATTCAACATGCGGGAGATCGGCGCCGAGCGAGACACCGCGGCTGCCCCAGCCAAGCGGCGAAAATCCGCTCACTTTCAATAGAAGATCGCGATCTTTCTGGCTAAACCTGGTGGCCTCGCGCCAATCGTGAATCTCAAGGCGTGGAATGACCGCATGCTGCGGCAACGGGGTGGGATCGAGCAGCCATGAATAGGGGATGACTTCCTGCAGCTTGAGAAAATATTTTTCGCCCAACTCGCGCCGCCAGAATTCACGCAACGGCTGCATCCAAAAGAGCGCAAACCACATTTTTTCTTCGAGGTACGGCTTGATCGGCGGTGTAATGGTGATGCGGCCTTCTGCATTCGCGCGCAGTGTCTTGTCGACGTTCGGGATGTTCGGCAGATCGAACAACTCGAAGAAGCGGTAAACCGCGCGCCCATCCTCCGGCTCATAATTTTCCGCCGGCACGACGCGGAAAGAAGCCGATGCTGGATGTTGGATGCTGGATGCTGGATTTTCCGAGGCGGTGTCCGGCTTCTCATCCAGCATCAAGGATCCAGCATCCAGTATCTTCCGGTTGAGTCGCGCGGCCAGCCATTCCATCTCCGGACGATAAGTTGCCGATTCCTGCGAAATCGCGACATCGCCGCCGTTGGGAAGAACGCTTTGAAATCCATCGAGCATTCCGTCCGTGCCACCAATGATTTCCTTTTCGAACGTCGAATAAGTTTGATTGAGCCACGCGGTTAAACCAATGCCGCCGGGTACAGAATCGATTTCCGCGATGATATAACCTTCGTCGGTGAGAATGAGATCGGGGCGAATCACACGCGGCAGGTCTTCTCGAATCTCCTTGCGTCGGGAGAATTCGACGAGTTCCGGCGGTTTGCCGGCGTCCAGATACCGCGCAATCCACGGCGGTTGCTTTCCCTTGATGCTCAACTGGTAAAGCTGGTTGCACGCGCGTTGAAAAACGAACAGGCGATGTCCAAGCTGTTCGAGCTCAGCCACAAATGTCTTTCTCGACCGGAAACGCGTCGGGCGAAAGCAGCCAGTCCTTTTCCGCGAAGAGGCCCTCTTTCGGGAAGGCGGCACGAATGGCGGAAAGTCTGTCTTCTTGGACGAACATTAAGAGCAAACGTCCAACGCCGAACGCCGAACGTCCAACGTCCAATGCAGAAAATTTCTGAATTCGACTTTCGGCGTTGGACGTTGAGCGTTCGGCGTTTGCTGCATTATCTCCCTGCGGCAATCCGCTTGAGCGCCAGCTTCACCAAATCCTCCGCCGATTGCGCTTCTCCTTTTTCCTGCAGATCGCGCACCGCTTTATGGGCATCGACCTGCTTGTAACCGAGCGCGATCAGGGCGAGCACCGCTTCGTTTGCCTGCTCCTGTTCGGGAGTAGGCGCGTGCGCCGCGCTTGCCACCTCCCATGCCGCGGCGACTCCAAGCTTGTCTTTCAATTCGAGAACGATTCGCTCGGCCGTTTTCTTGCCCAGGCCGCTGATTTTCGAAAGAGCCGCCACATCGGAATTCACGACCGCACTCTTGAAATTGGATACGCTCATTCCGCTTAACACAGCGAGCGCCAGCTTCGGCCCGATCCCGCTCACGTTGTTGACGAGCAGCCGAAAAAGATCGCGTTCCGGCGCGGTCATGAACCCGTAAAGCACATGGGCATCTTCACGGACGTGCAAGTGCGTCAGAATCCGGACCGCTTGACCAACCGCTGGAAGCCGATCGTAACTGGAAAGTGGAATGAGAACCTCGTAGCCGACTCCACCAACATCGACAATCGCCTGCGTTGGCAACGCGCTAACCAGTTTGCCGTCGAGAAACGTGATCATGTTTGGCCAATTCCTAACAGCGCGCGCTCAAACTGTAAACTACTGTAGCGGCAGGCGTGCCGCCTGCGTTGTTGGATGAGCGCAGCCGACACGGCTGCCTCTACAGAATTCACTCCGGTTTCAGCAACAGCGTCAGTTCGACCCATTTGCCTTTCGGGATATTAAATCCGCGCGTTGAAAATGTTTTCCAGTTCGCCGGCGGGTCTGGAAACAGCTCTCGTTCGCGATCCGTCGGCATGATGACGAACCGTGGGCCCGGTCGCTCCATGAAACCGACTGTCCTGCGTGGATTGGGCGTGGTCATGAATCCGCGAATCCGGGAACGAAAATACCAGACCAAACTCGGCTCTGTGAAATCGGCGGCCGCGAATTCCATTGGGGCCAGCAACTGGGACCTCGCCTGTTGGTAAAGTTGCCATGAAGGGAAGAAACGGGCGGTAGCCGGCGCGACCAGCAGGGAGATTCCAAGACAAAATGCGGCCATGCCGACGGCGAATTTCTTCAGCAGCGAAATCGAAAGTTCGCTGCGAATCCAGCTTCGTGTGAAGAGAAGCGCCAGCATTGGAAATGCGGGGAGCGTGTAATGCGGCAGTTTCGTTTTTACGAACGTAAAAATGAGGAAAATAATGGCCACGCGCCAGAGCAGGTAGGTATCGATGTGGTCGTGGTCTCGCCAAAGCGTTTTGGTCAGCCAGGGAAGTTTGATGGACCAGGGAAAAAAACTAAAAAACACCAGGACGAAGTAGTACGGAAGCATGAGCAGATAGACGCCTAACGAGTTAGCACCGTGACCTTCCATCGCGCCAAACGAACGCTTGATGACGTGTCGCCCGATCCCGATCCTGAGAAACTCACCATGTGTTTGAACGAGCGCCGGAACTCCCCAAAGGGCGACGATGCCCAACATCAGCAGAATCCCGGAAACAAACTTGAAGCGATGGCTGAGCGGAAAACGTGGGCGAAAAAGTTTGGTCGATTCAGCGGTCAGTAACGGCGTCCATCCAATCGGCCCTTTCGCCAGGAATGCAAAAGCGAGCCCGAGATAGAAGGTCCACCACCAATAGGGCGATGGTTTCGACATTGAGCTCTGCGCGGCAGCAGTTTTTCCCAATCCCACCAGTTCGTGCCCGGCCCAGAACGCCAGCGTAACGAAGAGAACCAGCCACATGTCCGCCACCGCGGCCTTTGCGTGCACGAATGTTTGCAACGACAAGCTGAATATGATGGCCGCCCACCAGCCGAGTTTTGGACCGTCAATGCGCGATCCCCATGCGAAAATCGCGAGAGCGATTAGAGCAGCCGCAATGGCCGATGGAAAACGGGCGGCGAAATCGTTTTGGCCAAAAATTTTGTAACTGACAATCTGGGCCCAATAGGTGAAGGGCGGTTTATCGAGGCGAAAATGGTTGTTGAAGTAGGGAACGACGTAATTGCCGCGCTGGATCATTTCGCGTGACGCTTCCGAGAAGCGCGGCTCATCGCGATCGATCAACGGCAGGCTCCAGGTGCCGGCCATGTGGAACAACACACAGCCGATAAACAAAATTGCGTAATTGCGGGCTTCGGATTTCAAATTAGTGTTGTGTAACCGGTATGGCTTGGCAATCGCCGCGAGGAGTTTGGACGAATTTCAAGAAGTGAGCGAAGCGCTGCCCCGAAAGCGTTCGGGGCTGGCCGAGCAAGCGACGCGGAAATTCGCTCAAAAAACTGCGGCCCGGAGGGTTGAGTTGAAAATGGCCCGGCGCCGGCGTTGCTCCTCGCTCACAGGTCGCAGAGGACATGCTCCCTCGTCGCGCCTTGGCGGCGGGCCATTTTGAATTCAACGATTGGCAAGCCATACCGGTTACACAACACTAGCGATTGCAAAATAGCGCCCGAAGGCAGACAACGGGAATCTTATTCGTGAACCGAAAGACCGCTTTTTACTGGATCGCTGGAATTCTGATCGCGACGCTCGCCATCATCGCGGCTTTTCATTTCGACGTGGCGGCGGAAAATTTCATGAAAGGACATCAAAACCGGGCGGTGCGGCATTTTATGCACAATGTAAGCCGGCTCGGTGATTGGCCCCTGCACTTTGCGCTGGGGTTGGCGCTCGCTGCGATCGCATGGTGGCGGGGAAGCAAAAAATGGACGCGCATCTTTTTGGCGATGCTGATCGCTCTAGCGATTGCCGGCGTCGTTGGGCACGGCATCAAAATCGCGACCGGGCGCGCCCGTCCGTCGGTAAAAATGGAACAGGGTTGGAACGGCCCGAGTCTGAGCTCGAAGTATCATGCGTTTCCCTCCGGGCACGTGGCGGCTTCGACTGCGTTCTTTGCCGTTCTCCTTCTGGCCAATTGGCGAATCGGGCTTTTCTGTTTGCCGATTCCAGCCTTGATCGGCTTCGCCCGGATGTACATCTTCGCGCACTATCTGTCCGACGTCGTTTGCGCGGCAGTCCTTGGCGTCCTCTGCGCCCTGCTGGTCGCGCATTTTCTTCTTCCACCAATCCGCAATTCGCAATTGATTCGGCGGGAGTGAACAACGTCCCATTCATCCTGCACTTTCACGTTCACGTGCACTCTCTTTTCAAGAGCGGCAGCACGTGTAAGTGAAAGAGCAGGAGTAAAGATGGAAAGTGGCGGAGGGGTGAGATTATCCAAAGCTTTGGTTTGGCTATGGAGTTAGAGCTCTACAATAGCTGAAGTTTAACGTTCGCCACGGACGCCGACTTGCTCAACTTCGTCGCGGTGGCAAACTTGCTGCGCCGCGCTGTAGCCGCGGTCGTTGACCGCGGTCTGGCGTCAGAGACGCCGGTTACAGTTGAATCCCGGAGGGGTGGCAGAGTGGTTGATCGCGCCGGTCTTGAAAACCGGAAGGCCGAAAGGCCTCGTGAGTTCGAATCTCACCCCCTCCGCCACTATCGATCGCACGCCTGCGAGCTGTGTCGGCCACTCCTGGTTGTGCGAGCAAGTGAAAATTCGACGTCGGACGAATCATGCGACGGTCATCCGCCTTCGCGTGGCTCCGGCGCGACAAGTAGACCCCCCGCTACAGGAAAGAAGGATTCCACTCGACAGGCACGCATGTTCATATGAACTTATTTGCATGGTGAAGCGGAAATTCGTGCCGATTGTTGAGGAAACGCCCCCGCCATCACCGGCGGTTCGCGGTCGAGGAGCGTCGTGGAGCCCAGCGAACCGATTTGAAAAACTTCATGTCGATCTTGGCGATGTTGATGTCGTCCAGATCGATGGGGAGGACCCGTCTTCGCGCGGCTACGGCGTGTCAGGCGAACGGCCGGCTCGCCAAACACAATATTTTCGTGATGGCACGAAAACGATCATTACCCGCAACAACAGCCCGGACGTCGGATTCGAGACCAGCCTGAATCCATACCGGGGTTGCGAACACGGCTGCATTTATTGTTACGCGCGGCCGACGCACGAGTATCTCGGCTTATCCGCCGGACTCGATTTCGAGAGCAAGATCATGGTGAAAACGAATGCTCCGGAACTGCTAAAGGCGGAACTGGAGTCGCCGCAGTGGCAGCCGCAAACGCTCGTGATGAGCGGCGTGACAGATCCCTATCAGCCGGTTGAAAGAAAATTGCGGATCACGCGGGGTTGCCTCGAAGTGTTGGCAAAATTTCGTAACCCGGTCGCGATCATCACCAAAAATCGCCTCGTAACGCGCGATATCGATCTCCTGCGCGAGCTCGTAGATCATCATGCCACAGCGGTAAACATTTCGGTCACGTCGCTTGATCCGAAATTGCAGCGCGTCCTTGAACCGCGCACCTCTTCTCCCGATGCGCGACTGGATGCGATCAAGCAACTCCGGGACGCGCGCATTCCGGTCGGTGTCATGGTTGCGCCGATTATTCCCGGCCTGACTGATCACGAAGTTCCGAAAATTCTTGATGCCTGCGCGAAAGCGGGCGCGCAGTTCGCCGGATACACGATTGTGCGTTTGCCCTGGGCCGTGGCGCCGCTGTTCGAGCATTGGCTCGAAGAACATTTCCCTGATCGCAAAGAAAAGGTGCTCGGACGCATTCGGCACCTCCGCGGAAACGGCCGGCTCAACAATTCGAAATGGCACGCGCGCATGAAAGGCGAGGGGATCTTTGCGGAGCAAATCCGGTCTTTGTTCGAAGTCAGTTGCCATCGTTCCAGCATTGGTGCCCGGCCGACACTTTCGAACGCATCATTTCGCCGGACGAGAACACAGCTCGATCTCTTTGCAGGTGGTTAATCTGCTATGCGGAAAATTGCAGGGCGTTTCTGTGAACCCCGAAAGCCTTCGGGGCTGACACAGACGCCCTACAAAAGGCGATGATGCTACACCTCGCCTGGGTGTGGCTGCTTCGTTAGGCTGACCCGGCCAAAAATCGTCAGCATCAGCACTCCACCAATCAGACCGAATGGCGCCATGAAATAAAAATAATTGTTCCAGCTGCGGTCGAGAAGGGCGCCGAGGGCGATTCCCGCGAGGCTTCCGCCAAAGTATTGGAACGAATCGATTACGCCGGAAGCGAAGCCGGCCATTTTTGCGCCTCCAATGTCCATCGCTGCGGCTGTGCCCAGGATTGAGTGTGTGGAGTTGGCAGTCAGTGAAATCAGAACGAGAAACAAGACCGCGGCGTTGGCGCTGTGAAATTGCGCCGCACAAAGAATGATAATCGTTTCGAGAAAGTAAAGACCGGCGGCAACCGGCGCGCGCCGGCCTCTAAATATGGTATCCGAAATGTAACCAGACAGAAGCGAGCCGACTGACGCGACGAATGGAATCAAAAAGCCGAGGAATTGAAATTGTGCCGACTGAAAATCGACGTGATGCACTTCCTGCATGAATCGCGGAAACCATTGATCGATTCCCTGGCGTACTGCGCCGGTGCAGGCATATGCGCAGGCAATGATCCAGATGACTGGATTGCTGACGATGATTTTAAAAACGTCGGACACTTTGGACCGGACCTGTCCGCGTGTTTCTTCGTGCGGATTTACCGGCGGGAAATTCAGTTCCTCGGGCGTGTCCTTCACGATGAGCGCCATGCAGGTCCCAACGACCACGGCGATTCCTGCGGGGATCCAGAACAGCCAGCGCCAGTGAAGGGGCGGGATTCGAATGAGGCCAAGAAAAGTAAATCCGGCGAGCAATGCCGGACCGAGTTTAAAAATCCCGAAACGGCCGAGATTGATCATGAAGCCAAAGATTCCTGCGAAACGCCCGCGTTCCGTATGACGAAACCAGGCGGCATTGATCTTGACCATGCCGGGCGCGCCAAAGGATTGCATGTAACCGTCGATTCCGCGGATAACGACAAAGAGCCACAGCAAACCCCAAAAGGACGCGGCGCCGAAAAGAATGTTCATGACGACGGTCCCGACCGTGCCGATGAGCATTGCGCGCTTTCCGCCAAGCCGGTCCGTGAGCAATCCGTTAACGATTTGACCGCAGGCGTACGCAAACAGCGCGGTGGTGATGATCGCGCCCATCTGCTCTTTACTGAAACCGAACTGATTGCTGATGTTCTTGTTCGCCAGCGACAGGTTATACCGGCACATGTAGAACGACGTGTACAGCAGACCCACAAACGCCCAGTTCAATCCGCGGCGTGGCCGAAAGCCGGGCGGATGTGGAATGGAAACAGAAGCGCGCGTCGATTCGGGCATGGTTGAAGAGGATGCGTTAAAACCGCGAGTCGGCGCAATGGGAAATCAAAAGCGGCGGATTTCCAGAATGCTACCGCCGCTACAAAAGAGCTGTATGAACGCCATGCTCGTGTTCATTCGTGGTCGGCGATCGCCAAATGTCTCACCCGATGCAGATCGTCTTTGCGTTTACGAACTCGCGGATGCCATGGCCGCCGAGTTCTCTTCCAAAACCGGAGCGTTTGACTCCTCCAAACGGCAGTCTCGGATCGGACGCGACCATCGCATTGATGAAAACCATTCCGGTTTCAAGCTCAGACTCGAATAATTCTCGTTCGGCCGGGTCGTTTGTCCATGCGCTTGCTCCCAGACCAAAGCTGCTGTCGTTTGCTGCGGCCACCGCTTCGGCAGCGTTGCTCACGCGGAAAATAGATGCAACCGGGCCAAAAACCTCTTCCCGCCAGGCAGGCGCCGTTTTCGGAACGTCGACGAGCACGGTCGGTTCATAAAAAAATCCCGGGCCGTGAATCCGGTTTCCACCGGTCAGCAACTTCGCGCCGGCGGCAATCGATTTTTGAACCTGTTCGTTCAAACCGTTCAGGATCTGTTCCGTGGCAAGCGGCCCAATATCGGTCGCTTCGTCGAGCGGGTCGCCGACTTTCAGCCAGCGCATGCGCTCGACAAATTCGCGAACGAATCGGTCGTAAAGTTTGTCGGCGACAAGAAATCGCTTTGCAGCAATGCACGACTGACCGGTGTTGAGAGTGCGGGCCTTCACGGCGGTGGAGATGGCGTTCTCGAAATCCGCGCTCGGCATCACGATAAATGCGTCGCTGCCACCCAGTTCGAGAACAGCTTTCTTTATTTCGCGTCCAGCCACGCTGGCCACCGCGCTTCCTGCACGCTCGCTGCCGGTAAGGGTGACGGCTTTGATTCGTGGATCGACGAGTACCCCTTCCACTTGCTCCGCTTCGATCAACAAGGTTTGAAAAACGCCTTCCTCGAAACCGGCACGGCAAAAGATCTGTTCAATATCGAGCGCACACTGCGGAACATTCGCCGCATGTTTGAGCAATCCGACGTTTCCCGCCATCAAGGCAGGCACGGCGAACCGGAACACCTGCCAGAACGGAAAATTCCATGGCATGATTGCGAGGACCGGCCCGAGCGGCTCGTAGTGCACATAACTGCGGGCGGCGTCGGTTTGCACCGCTTCGTCCTCCAGAAATCGATCTGCGTTCTCCGCATAATAACGGCAGGCACGCGCGCATTTTTCTACTTCTTCGACCGCTGCCCGAAGAAGTTTGCCCATTTCGAGCGTCATCGTGCGCGCAAACTTTTCCTTTTCCTGGTGCAACAATGCAGCTGTCGCCGTCATCAATTCCGCGCGCTCGGCGAACGGCTTTTTTCGATAGCGCGCAAATGCCTGCTCGGCACAATCGAGACGCTTGCCGATCTCCTTATCGTCGAAGGTCGGAAATTTCTTCAGCGTTTTGCCGGTAGCTGGATTAATCGAAGCGATGGCCATTTCTTACTGTAGCGGCGCTCTATGACCGTCGCATTTATTAGTCCGACGCTCATAGAGCGCCGCTACAGCCGAAGTCCTTTTGGAATCAAAACGCGGTCGAGAAGATCGAAAAGCCACTGAACCAGCAACGCCAGAAGCGCCGCTGGAATCGCGCCTTCCAGAATAGTGACGTGATCGTTCAGGTTCAGTCCGCTCAAGATCGGTTCGCCCAACCCGCCGGCGCCGATCAAGGCGGCGAGAGTGGCCGTGCCGATGCTGATTACCGCGCTGGTTTTGATTCCTGCCAGAATGGATCGCGAAGCGAGTGGCAAATAAATCTTTCGTAGACGCGCTCCCGGTCCCAGGCCAAGCGCGATCGCCGAGTCGCGAACCGGTTGAGCGATGTCCTGCAAGCCGCTGGCCGTGTTGCGCACGATCGGCAGAAGCCCGTAAAGAAAAAGCGCGACGATAGCAGTCCGCGTGCTGATTCCAAAAAACGGCAGCGGCACGAGCAACGCCAGCAACGCCAGCGCTGGAATCGTTTGCACCATCCCCGTAAAGCCGAGGATCACGTGGCCGACCGCGCCGCCGCGACTGGCGAAGATGCCGAGCGGAATTCCGATCAGCACCGACAGGAGGAGGGCGGCCCCGGCAAGTTCGAGGTGGCGCAAAGTCCAGCGCGCGAGTTTATGCCAAAATGTTTCGCCGAAAGCGGCTGTCTTTCCGGCAGCGGTTCCAAAATACAAGCTCGCCGCTCGCGAGTAATTTTTCGTTCGCTCGGCTTCCGCGTTCAATCGAATCATCCGTTGCTCATCGATTGTTCCCTCCAGTTTGTGCAGTACGTCGATCGCTGGCATTGGAAGCGCGAGGCGATATAGAAACACGGCATCGTAACGCGGAAAAAACTTCAGATTATCCTCGAGCGTGACCAGATCGTATTCGGCAAGTTTGGCATCGGTTGAGTAGGCGTCCTTTACATCAATAGAACCGCTCTTCAGCGCGGCATAACCAAGCGCGTGATCGATCCCGATTACGGTCTGCGGATGCAATTGATAATCCTCCGCGAGCGGCCGCCAGCCGTCGTTTCGATCCAGAAATTCGTGCGTAAGCCCGAATCTGAGCTCGGGATGCGCCCGCAGGTCGCTGATGGTGTGAATGCCAAGTTGCTGCGCCTGATTTCGCCGCATGACCAGCGCGTAGGTGTTGTTGAAGCCAAGCGGCTTTGTCATGCCCACGCCAAATTTTTGAAGCGCGTCGCGAATTTCGCGGTTCGACAACCGGTTATTCGTTTTCAAGATCTCCTGTGTGATCGTTCCCGTGTATTCGGGATAGGTGTCGATCTGTGCGCCGCGCAACGCTTCCCAGAGAATGATCGTGCCGCCCATTCCTTGACGATGTTCCGCGGGAATACCGGCGTTGATAAGTGCGTGTTTCGCTACTTCTCCAAGCACGTAAGACTCAGTGAATTTTTTTGAGCCAATTGTAATGGGCTTCGCATGCGCGCTATGCAAACCGATCAGAAGATTTGCAACGATTAGCACGTGGTAACGAACAGATCGACGGATGAGCGCGATTTCCGGGGAGCGCACGCTCCCTCGCGTGCGGCGCTTGGCGCCCTCGCCAGGCGCATACCCGGTGCGTGGCGTTACCGCGCACGAGGTTTTCGGCGGGGGCGCCGAAAACGGCACGCGAGGCGCGCGCGCTCCCCGGAGCTCTCGCGTCGCCGTCATATGGTTACGATGCTGCGCTGCGCGTTGATGAATTCAGACACGAAAGCGTTCGCCGGCCTTTCGCGAAGGTCGGCAATCGAGCCTTGTTGCACGATCCGGCCTTCGTTCATCAGCACGATTCCATCGCCGAGATAAACGGCCTCGGCGAGATCGTGTGTGACCAGCAACGCCGTTTGCTGCAAGCGCGCGAAGATTTCTTTCAGGTCCTGTTGCAATGATGCGCGCACAAGTGGATCGAGCGCGCCGAGAGGTTCGTCGAGCAGCAACAGTTCGGGCGAAAGCATGAGCGCGCGCATCAGACCGACGCGCTGGCGCTGGCCGCCGGAAAGTTCAACTGGATAACGCGCCAGCAAATTTTCGGAAAAGCGCGTTAATTCGCACAGTTCCGATAGACGTGGCTTGGTTTCATTTTCGGATTTCCCGAGGTGCCGCGCCAAAAGCAATATGTTGGCGTGCGCGGTCAGATGTGGAAACAGACCGCCTTCCTGAATGACGTATCCTATTCGGTGCCGCAACATTTCGACGTTTTCCTGTGTGATCTGAACGCCGTCGAAAGCGACAGTCCCGGTGTCGGGCGCGATTAATCGGATGATCAGCCTGAGGAGCGTCGACTTTCCGCAGCCACTGGGGCCGATCAAGACGGTTGTCTTGCCACGCTCGACGGAAAGATTGGTCGGATGCAACGCAGGCTGATCCGCGTAGCGCTTCGAAACATCGGCAATTTCAACCAGGGGATTCATGGCGTTGTAGACGCTTTCCTCCGGGAAGCGCGAAGCTGTAGTATCAAGGACGCGCGGGTCGCGCCTCGCAGAGCGAAGCGGCTACAGGGTTGTAAAATAAAAGACGCCAAACAAGCGTGAATCGTCGGTCCACAGTTTTTGAAAGTCGAATCCGGCACTGTGGGCAAGCGCCGCGAAGCTATCCGGCGTGTATTTGTAGGAATACTCGGTAAGAATTCTTTCGCCGGCTGCGAAATGAAATTTCCGGTCCTGGATATGGACCGCCTGGTCGTCGTTACTAACCAGATAAATCTCGATCCGGCCCTCGCTCGAATTGTAAACGGCCGAATGGTGCCAATGTTTTAAGTCGAAATCCGCATCGAGCTCGCGGTTTGCGCGAGCAAGCAGATTTAGATTGAACTGCGCCGTCACACCGGCGCTGTCGTTGTAAGCGCTTTCCAGAACGTGTCTCTCCTTTTGCAGATCGACACCAATCAAAAGCCCGCCGCCGTGCCCGCAATGCTGGGCGACGCGCTTTAAAAACGCCGCCGCGGCCCCGAGCTCAAAGTTGCCGACGGTAGACCCTGGAAAGTAAACAACTTTGCGCGCGGGTTTTCGTGTCGGGGAAGGCAAATCGAATGGTTCCAGGTAATCGGCGCAAACGGGCAGAACTTCCAGGTCCGCAAACCTTTTCCGAAACCAGACGGTGGATTCTTCCAGTTGCTCCTTCGAAATATCCACCGGGATATAGGCGACCGGTTTCTCCAGCCCTTCAAGAAGCAGGCGGGTCTTTGTTCCTGCGCCAGTGCCGAGTCCGATTAGCTCCACGCCGCGGCCGAGCAGCGCTGAGATTTCATCAGAATAACGGTCGAGAATCTGCAACTCGGTCCGGGTTGGATAATATTCCGGCAGCTCGCAAATTTTTTGAAACAGGGCTGCGCCAGTGGCGTCGTAAAAATATTTGCACGGCAGGCTGCGGGGCCGGCTGAAAAGACCGTCAACGACTTCGGAAAGGAAATCCGATTTCGCCGGCTCGAGATCGAGAACAGCCGTTCGATTTAAGTTGCGGTTCATGCGACATCGTGTCCGAGCCGGATCCCGCTGAATTGCCAGCGCTTGTCCGGTTGGAAGAAATTGCGATAGGTTTTACGGATGTGCGTGCGCGATGTTGCGCAGGAACCGCCGCGCAACACGTACTGATTGCACATAAACTTTCCATTGTATTCACCGAGCGCCCCCGGCGCCGCGCGATAACCGGGATAGGGCGAATAGGCGCTGCGGGTCCATTCCCAAACATCCCCAAAGAGCTGGTGCAGCTTGTTAGAGCCGGTTCCATGCGTGTTGTTTCCCTCACCTGGCGCTTTGCGTCCTCCTCTCCCTGAGGGAGAGGATTGAGGTGAGGGCGTGCCGGAACTGGCGGCCGGGTGGAACCGCTCGGTCTCGACGAAATTTCCATCAAGCGGAACGTTTGCGGCCGCGCGCTCCCATTCGAACTCGGTGGGAAGCCGCGCTTTCGCCCAATTGGCGTAGGCATCGGCTTCGAAATAACTCACGTGGGTGACAGGCTCGTTTTCGTCGACAGGACGAAATCCGGAGAGCGTGAAGTTCCACCAGGCGTCGTCGCGTTTCGTCCAATAAAGTGGCGCCTGCCAGCGCTGTTCGTTCACTGTCGTCCAGCCTAACGAAAGCCAAAATTCGGAACGCGCGTAGCCGTTGTCCTCGATGAACCGAAGAAACTCTCCGTTGGTCACGAGTCGCGGAGCAAGCGAGAAAGCCGGCACCAGGGCGCGATGACGGGGACCTTCGTTATCATAGGAAAATCCACGGCCGTCGTGACCGATCTCAAGCGTCGCTTCGTCGAACTCGACAAAGCTTACTGGCGAAACGTTACCAGATTCCTTGTCGACATTGCGTTTGCGATAAACCGGATGAAGCGGGTTTTGCGCGAAGACATGCTTGATATCGGTGACCAGCAACTCCTGATGTTGCTGCTCATGATGGATGCCGAGAATGACAATCGGCTCGATTTCGCGGAACAGTTTTTCGTCTGCGCCGGAGAGAAGTTTATTAATGGACGAATCGACCGACGAACGGTAGCGCCGCGTTTCGTCGACCGTAGGTCGCGAGATCAACCCGCGAAGGTCGCGCCGGTGCATGTCACCGGCCGCATTATAATAGGAATTAAAAAGATAAGCGTACTCCGGAACCTCCGGCTTATAGCCGGGCAGCCATTTTTTTAAGAGGAACGTTTCAAAGAACCAGGTGGTATGCGCGAGATGCCACTTCGTGGGGCTGACTTCCGGCATCGATTGAACGACACAATCCTCCGGCGCCAGTCCCTGGCAGAGTTCTGTCGTAAGGTTTCGGACGTCATGAAATCGGTTGAGTAGAGACGGAAGGCGCGACGAGGCGGCCGGCGAGCGCGACGGCGCGGCCGTTGCCTTTTCCATTGTTGCAGCTCCCGTCGAACTCAAGTGATTTCGCCTTCTTGTTCCAGTTCTTCCCTTCGCGCCTCGACCATTTGATCGTGCTCGGCTTCTTCCAATCCGTCGTTCACCAGATGTTCGCCAAGCGTTTCTTCTTCCTCTGCTCCCGGTCGAGGGGCACGGTGACCCTTGGAACCGGCAACCACGTTCCATTCCTCGGTCACGTCTGCATTGCTGGGCGTTTCCTCCGGCGGGGTGTTAAATTCCGCGCCCATCAGCTCCTGTCGGGCCTGGTTCCAGTCCTGGTCCGTGAAATCGTCGGGGTTGCGCTCGTCGATTAACGCAATTTCCCGGGCGCGTTTTTCTACTTCTTCCGGCGACGGCACGCCCATCCCGCTGCCATGCAGGAAAATTTTGCCGCTGGGCGGTTCTGATTGGTCGTTCATAATCGTTTAATACAAGAAAATAAGATGCAGAATGTGGAGGTAGTCGAGGAGATTTAGAAATTAAAGTGACGTCGGAAACGAGATCGGTTCCACTGAAACGAGGCGGTCACCTTGCGTACGGCGAGTACGGCGTCCCCCAAGGGATTCCCACATTTTTTTTCCACGGCTGGCCCAGTTCGCGAACAATGGCCGAATTGACGGATGCGGCGGCGCGCGATCTCGGTGTGCGAATCATTTCGCCCGATCGTCCCGGGATCTGCGAGTCGGCATTTCAAATGAATCGCATGTTGCTCGATTGGCCTGAGGTTTTGGAGACGTTGGCCGATCATTTGCAGATCGACCGGTTTCACTTGCTCGCGATCTCAGGCGGCGCGCCGTACGCTTATGCGAGCGCGTGGCGAATGCCGGAGCGCGTGCGTGCGATCGCAATCGTCAGCGGCGCTCCGCCGATTGCAGATCTGAGCGATCATAGTGGACTGCTGCCGCTTTATCGGCGCATGCTGGCGCTGGATCGCAAGCATCCGAAACTATTGCGCACGCTTTTCTATATGGTGCGCCCATTCGCCATGTTTCGGATGCCATTTCGTTATATGCGAGTGCTCCTGAACATGTTGCAACCTTGCGACAGGGAAGCGTTGAGTGATTCGGTCGCGTTTGATGCATGTTTCGAAAGCCAGCGACGAGCATGGCGGGGGTCGGGTGAAGGTGTCTTGGCCGATGCGCAAATTTACGCCCAGCCGTGGGGTTTTCGATTGGAGGACGTCAAAGTGCCCGTCCGGCTTTGGCATGGGAAGCAGGACCGCGCGTTTTCATTTCACGTCGCGGAGGAAGTCGCCGGGCGGCTGCCGAATTGCACAGCGCGTTACGTCGATAGCGAAGGCCATTACTCGTTGCCGATCCGCCACATGCACGAAATTCTGGCCGATTTGGTCGCCATATAACTTGCCGCGGGTCATTTTAGCGCTCAGTGGCGATAGGAATTGCAGCCGGCACAGCTCCCTCTACAGTTCGGCGTGGAAGATTTCACAGCAGGCGCGATTCAAGCGCAACCGGCCCGAAGACAATGGAGCGTCGAACCGCCGTTCGATGCGCGTATTCAGGAATTGGTGCGTGAATGGGGAGCGGAAACGCCCGAACTGATCGAAGAAATCATCGTGACTGCGTTAAAAATGGCGCGGGACGAGATGAGCGTGGCGGACCTGAAGCTGATCAACCGTTCGGTAAAGGAGATGCGGTACGCGGCCAAGGTTTTCGCGCCCTATGCCCACTTTCGGAAAGTGGCGATCTTTGGATCGGCAAGAATTCCCCCCGAAGCGCCGGAGTTCCGGGTGGCGGAAGATTTCGCGCGGGAGATGGTCGCGCACAATTACATGATCATTACCGGCGGCGGTGATGGAATCATGGGCGCGGCGCAGCGCGGCGCCGGTCGCGATCGCAGTTTCGGCCTGAACATCCGGCTGCCGTTCGAACAGCGGGCGAACGAAGTGATCGATGGCGATCGAAAGCTGATCAACTTCAATTATTTTTTCACACGCAAACTGAATTTTGTGAAAGAGACCCATGCCTTCGCGCTCTTTCCCGGCGGCTTCGGGACGATGGATGAGACATTCGAAGCGCTCACTTTGATGCAGACGGGCAAGGCGCGCGTTATTCCGGTCGTGCTGCTCGACCAACCGAACGGACATTACTGGAAAACATGGATGAAATTTGTTACCGAGCATTTGCTGAAGTTAAATCTGGTTTCTCCGGAGGATTTTTCCCTGTTCAAGACCGCCAATAGCGTGAACGAAGCGGTGGAAGAAATCCTGCGATTTTACCGTATTTATCACTCTTCGCGCTGGGTGGGCCAGCAGCTCGTTATTCGCATCAACGAGCCGTTGGCAAATAAAGCGGTTGCAGCTCTGAATGAAAACTTCTCAGACTTCCTTCGCAAAGGCCGGATCGTGCAGAGCGGCGCATTGCCTCAAGAGGAGAACGAACCTGAGATATTGAATTTGCCGCGACTTGTTTTCACGCCGCATCGGTCGAGGTTTGGGCGTTTGCGGCAGTTAATCGACGCGATCAATTCGTCCTCTCAAGCCTAATCGGATCAATTCTCGCCTGTCATCCCGAACGGAGTGAGGGACCTCACCCAAGGCGACGGATACGCTAGCGGCCGCTAGTATGACCTTTCACGCAATGAGGGGTTCCTCGCCGTCTTCGCGGCTCGGGATGACCGCGTCAACGCGTCGACGTTCGTTGCCATATGACCGGTGCGATGGTCGCGCGCCGCGCCTTGCCAAAAACTTAATGCCGACCTGGCGCCTCAGTTCTGATCGAGTGCCGCGCGTTTCTCGAGAATGTAATCGTGTATCGTGTTGACCGTCTGCAACGCTTTGCCCGCGACTTCGGAATTGGGCACGCTGACTCCGAACGTTTTTTCCATGCTCACGGCAATTTCCAAGGCGTCAATCGAATCGAGGCCGAGGCCGTTTGGGCCGAAAAGCGGCAGATCGTCTCCGATCTGATCCGCGGTGGTTTGCAGCATCAAATTTTTGACCAGCATCTCTTTGATGCGCGCGCGTAGGTCGGAGTCGGACATAAAACGAATGCGGAAATTGCCGCATCAAATCGAACAGGTCAATCGAAACAGATGAGGAAACCGATCGCCCAGTGCTCTGGCCAATTTTTTCTTTGCGTCCCGCAGAGCCCGCGGCTACGCCTGACCGGCCGTGTCGCTGGGGGCGGCCGTTTGGGTTGGATTGGCCTGCGGCGCATCGCTGGCCGAGGAATTGTCGATTCGCGGGACGGTTGATTGGGCGGGTTGCGCAGTCGGTTTAGCGGCAGTGGTGTCGGTTTGGCCTGCCTTGTGCAGTTCGTCCGTGAACTCATCCTTGGCCTTTTGGAACTCACGAATGGCCTGGCCCATTCCCCGCGCCAGCTCGGGCAACTTCTTGGCGCCGAAGAGCAGCAAAATGACCAGGAGAATGAGAAACAAATCCCCTCCCGAGAAGAGGTTCGTTAGGCTGGCAACCAGGCTCATATACAGCTGAAAAGATCAGGCCGTTTCCGCAAGTTGCAAGGCATTTTCCAGGAACCATCCCTGTAGACGCTTAGATCTGCGCCGTCGCCGAACCCCAAAAGCTTTCGGGGAAGGAGACTGCCAGGCGTCTGTGCCAGCCCCGAAAGCATTCGGGGTTCACAGAAACGCCCTACAATGCTGCAATCAGCGGATCCAACGAGTCCTGGCCTGTCCACTTCTGCATCCGGCATGTCACACGTCGTAATACATGCTGAATTCGTACGGGTGCGGCCTCAGGCGCAAGGCATCGTATTCCTTCTGTTTCATGTCGATCCAGTTGGCGATGAAGTCGGCGTTGAAGACGTCGCCGCGCAGCAGGAAGGAATGATCGTTGCGCAGGGCTTCGATTGCGCCGCTGAGCGAATCGGGCACGCTGGCGATTTGCGCGAGCTCTTCCGGCGGGAGTTCGTAAAGGTTCTTGTCCAACGGATCGCCGGGGTCGATTCGATTCTGGACTCCATCGAGGCCAGCGAGGAGCATCGCGGAAAACGCGAGATACGGATTGGCTGCCGCGTCCGGTGTGCGGAACTCGATTCGTTTTGCTTTGGGGCTGGGCGAATAAGTCGGGATGCGAATTGCAGCGGACCGGTTGCGCGCGGAGTACGCCAGATTGACCGGCGCTTCGAATCCGGGCACGAGGCGTTTGTAGCTGTTCGTGATCGGGTTCGTCAGGCAGGTCAGCGCGGGCGCGTGTTTCAAAATTCCGCCGATAAAAAAGAGCGCCATGTCGCTTAACCCGGCGTAGCCGTTTCCGGCGAAAAGCGGCTTATCGCCGTTCCAGAGAGATATGTGGGTGTGCATGCCCGAGCCGTTATCGCCGAAGAGCGGCTTGGGCATGAAGGTTACGCTTTTGTTATGTTTTTTGCCGACGTTGCGCAGGATGTATTTGTAATACTGCAAATTGTCGGCCATGCGTTTGAGCGGCGCGAAACGGATATCGATTTCGGCCTGGCCGGCGGTGGCGACTTCGTGGTGCTGACGTTCGATGGGTATGCCGGCGCGCTCCAGCTCCAGGCACATCTCGTTGCGTATGTCCTGCAAACTGTCCAGTGGCGCAGCCGGGAAGTAACCTTCCTTTGCGCGGATTTTATAACCAAGGTTTGGAAATTCCTCGCGCGCGCTGTTCCAATGCCCCTCGACGCTGTCGACGTGATGGAATGACGAGTTGCCGTTGTAACTGAAACGCACGTCGTCAAAAATGAAAAACTCCGCTTCCGGCCCGAAGAACGCCGTGTCCGCGATACCGGTGCTTTTCAAATAAGCCTCCGCTTTTTCGGCAACGCCGCGGGGGTCGCGATCGTAAGGCTCGCGGGTGATTGGATCGACAATCGTGCAGATGAGGCTCAGCGTCGGTTCGGCGTTGAAGATGTCGATCCACGCGGTCGACGCATCGGGAATAACGAGCATGTCCGAGGCGTTGATCACTCTCCAGCCGCGGATACTGGAACCGTCGAATCCGAGACCGTCTGTAAAGATTTCCTCGTTGTATTCGGTCAGTGTGGTCGTGAAATGCTGCCAGGCGCCGAGAAGGTCCGTGAACTTGAAGTCGATCAATTTCACGTTGTGGTCTTTGATCAATTTACTGACGTCAGATGGGGTTTTGTCTTTAGCCATGGGGTTTTGAGTCGCGGGTTGCTGATTGAGAACTTGGAAACAAGAAATGACGAAATCCGAATGGCGAATGCCGAAAGAATGACTGAATGACGAATAGCGCGGTGGCGCGGAATTGCGTCATTCGAATTTGGTCATTGGTTCTGGCTTCGCAATTCGAGCTTCGTCACTAAAGTCACACGTCACACGGCTTTTTCGCCGACTTCTTCCGTGCGGATCCGGATCGCATGCTCTACTGGAAGCACAAAAACTTTCCCGTCGCCGATTTTGCCCGTCTTGGCCGCACTGACGACCGCCGCCACGGCTTTTTCCACCATGTCGTCGGCCAGCACGACCTCCACTTTTACTTTCGGCAGGAAATCGACCGTGTATTCGCTGCCACGATAAATTTCGGTATGACCTTTTTGCCGGCCGAACCCTTTGACTTCCGTCACGGTCATCCCTTCGATGCCGAGCTCGGCCAGGGCTTCCTTGACCTCTTCGAGCTTGAACGGTTTGATGATCGCTTCCAGTTTTTTCATGTCGATGTAACGTCGCAACCGCGCGTCACTTTGCAATCAAAAGCTGAGCGCAGCACGCGCTCTCTTAGCAATGTCCCGTTGCAAATGCAATCACGATTTTTTGCAAAAGCTTCTGTCATCCTGAGCGGGGTGAAGGACTTCGCAGTCGAAGCACCGGCTTCCGGCGAAGCCGAGACCGCGCAAGGTGTTTGTGTGAGGTTCCGTCCTGCCTGCTTGCTCGCTCGCCTCGTAAATTTGACGCCGCCCCCTTGACCGGTTTTATAATCGTTCAATGCCCCGCGACTCGTTCGTCCACCTGCACCTGCATACCGAGTACTCGCTGCTCGACGGTGCGATTCGGATGAAGCAGCTGATGAAAAAGGCGGCGGAATTCAAGATGCCGGCGGTGGCGATGACCGATCACGGCAATCTTTTCGGGGCGATTGAATTTTATCAGGAAGCGAAGCGCGCGGGCATCAAGCCGATCATCGGTTGCGAGGCTTATATCGCGCCCGGTTCGCACCGGGAGCATGCCAACTCGCGGCGAGGCGCGGCTTATCATTTCACTTTGCTGGCGCAAGACGAGACCGGCTATCGAAACCTGGTCAAGTTGATCACGACTGCGCATCTCGATGGATTTCATTACGCGCCGAGGATCGACAAGGAGCTTCTCGCCCAGCACTCGAAGGGACTGATCGGTCTGAGCGGTTGTCTTGCCGGCGAGATCAATTCGGCGATTCAATCGAATAATCTCGAGAAGGCGAAGCAGGCCGCGGCCCAGTATCGCGACATCCTGGGCCCTGAAAATTTCTTTATCGAACTGCACAACCACGGCCTGGAGGAGCAGCAATGGTGCAACGCCGTCCTGCCGAAAATTGCGAAGGACCTGGGCCTCGGACTGGTTGCGGCGAACGACGTTCATTTTCTCCGGCGGAGCGATCATGACGCGCACGATGTCATGCTTTGCATCGGCACCGGCAAGATGGTGCAGGACGAACACCGGATGCACTACGCGCCGGAACTTTACTTCAAATCGCCTGCGGAAATGCAGGAGTTGTTTCGCGATTTTCCGGAAGCGCTGACCAATACGCTTGAGATCGCCGAGCGTTGTAATCTCACGATCGAATTCGGCAAGTCGAAGTATCCGCAGTATCCGGCTCCGGAAGGCAAAACGCGGGAGGGCTACCTGCGCGACCTTTGTTGCCGGGGTTTGGAGGAACGCTACGGTGAACGCGCGCGGAACGACGATCATCTTCGGCAACGTCTCGATTACGAACTGAGCGTGCTCGAAAAAACCGGTTTCGTCAGTTACATCCTGATCGTCTGGGATTTCATCCGCTTTGCGAAGGACAGAAAAATCCCGGTTGGACCGGGGCGCGGTTCCGCGGCGGGATCGCTGGTGGCCTATGTGCTTGGGATCACGGACATCGATCCGCTGCAATATGGGCTCATCTTCGAACGCTTTCTGAATCCGGACCGCGTTTCGCCCCCGGATATCGATGTCGATTTTTGCGAAACCCGCCGCAGCGAAGTCCTTGAGTACGTTCGCCAAAAATACGGCGAACGCCGGGTCGCGCAGATCATCACGTTTGGAAAATTGAAGGCCAAGAGCGTGGTGCGCGACGTGGGCCGTGTCATGGGCCTGAGTTATCGCGACGCCGACCGCATCGCGAAGATGATTCCAAACGAACTGAATATCACGCTCGAGTCCGCCGCGAAAAAAAATGTGGAACTGGAGCGTGCGATCGCGAATGAGCCGCAAACGAAGCAACTTTTCGAATACGGAAAAACGCTGGAAGGCTTGTCGCGCAATGCCGGCGTTCATGCGGCCGGTGTCGTGATCGCCGATCGCGACCTGACGGATTACATCCCGCTTTGCCGCGACGTCAAAGGCAACGACGTCATCAGCCAGTATTCGATGGGGCCGCTCAACGATCTCGGGTTGCTGAAAATGGATTTTCTGGGGCTAAAAACGCTCACTGTAATCGAAGACACACTCACGTTGATTCGCGAGCACGAGGCCGATTTTTCGCTCAAAGGCATTCCGCTCGACGATGCGGCTTCCTTCGGGCTCTACAATCGCGGCGAGACCACCGGACTGTTCCAGATGGAATCAGGCGGCATGACTTCGGTTTCCAAGCAATTCGACGTCGGGAAAATCGATGACATCATTGCGCTGATTGCGCTTTATCGTCCCGGCCCCATGGATCTCATCGGCGACTATATCCAGCGCAAGAAAGGCCTCACAAAAATCCGGTACGAGCATCCCTTGCTGGAAGAAATTTGTGCCGATACCTGCGGCGTGATGATTTATCAGGAACAAGTAATGGCGGCCGCCAGCAAGCTGGGCGGCTACTCACTCGCGCAAGCCGATCTTCTTCGCCGGGCGATGGGGAAGAAAGACAAGGAAAAGATGGCGAAAGAGCGCAAGAATTTCATCGAAGGCTGCGCGCGCACGAACAAGATCCCTGAAAAAAAGGCGAATGCGATTTTCGATTTGCTCGAGAAATTCGCCGGGTACGGATTCAATAAGAGCCACAGCGCGGCGTACGGACTGATCAGCTACCAGACTGCGTATTTGAAGGCGCATTTTCCGGTCGAGTTCATGGCCGGTTTGCTCAGCAACGAAATCAGCAACACCGAAAAAATTTCGGTGTTCGTCGCCGAATGCAAACGGATGGGCATCTCGATCCTGGCGCCGGACATCAATCGAAGCGGGTTGAAGTTTGTTCCGGAAAAACGTGGCGCCTGCATCCTCCCCGTGAAACCGGAAGATCATCGGCAAGATGCCGATGCCACATTCAATGCGATTCGTTACGGGCTGGCCGCGATCAAGAACGTTGGCCAGGCGGCGATGGAAATGTCGATCCAGGAACGCGAACGGGGAGGGGATTACACGTCGCTGGAAGATTTTTGCGGGCGGCTCGGAACGCGCGTCGCGAACCGCAAAATGCTGGAGAGCCTGATCAAAGCGGGCGCATTCGATTTTCTCGGACGCGATCGCGCGGAACTTTCCGCCTGTATCGACGAAGCACTGGCGGCCGCGGCGGCAGCCCATCGCGATCGAGCCGCGGGCCAGGTCTCATTGTTCGACGAAGCGATGCATGCGGCGACAACGACCACGCGCAAGCAGGTGAAACCGTGGAGCGATCATGAAAAGCTCTCTTACGAGAAAGAGCTGCTCGGGTTTTACGTGAGCGGCCATCCGCTCGATGCTTATGCCGATCTTCTCGCGGCGAAAAATTATCAATCGGTCGGTTCGTTAGGTGAGCTGAGCGATCGCGCGCTCTTCAAGACCGCCGGCGCCATCGCCCAGGTCGACAAAAAGTTTACGCGAAGGGATGGCAAACCGTTCGCGGTCATGTGGCTCGAAGACTTGAGCGGCACGCTTGAGGTAGTGGTTTGGAACGATCTTTACGTGAAGGTTGCGGAGACGCTTGCGCCCGGACGCGTCGTGGAAGTACAGGGAACAATCGACGCACGCGGCGACTCGCTGCGCGCAACGGCGCAACGGGTGAAGGTGCTCAGCTCGGAAAGACCAAACGGATCGGCTCGCGGGAATGGAGAGTCGGCGAGTGGGTCGAAGGAATCGGTCGTGCTTCTGCAATTTTCGCCCGCGGCCACCGGCGATGAGCTGCGCGAGGTGCGCGAAATTCTGGCGAGTTCTCCGGGAGATCGTCGCGTGCAATTGCTGTTTGCGCGCGCCGGCGACGATCCGCTGCGGGTCGACGCCGGTGATGACGTTCGAGTGGATTTGACGCGTGACCTTGAAGCGAAGCTCGCCCGCTGGCTGGTAAGTACCAAGTCGGAGCGGCGCAGCGCAATGAACGCCTAACGACGGTGTCTGGCGCGTCGTCGATGGCGCGTCGTCGCCGTCTGCGCTCGTGTTTCGCATCCGATAAGCAGGGTCTGGGATCCTTCTCCCGAACAAACCCGCAAGATCCGTGTCGCCCCGGCCTCGTCCATCGCGCCGAACGGATGGCCGTTGCGGCTTTCGGTCAACATCAGGAACCAATCCGGATGAAATGCGTTCCCGTGCAGCTCGATTCGATCGATTTTGGGGAACGTCGTTTCATCCACGGAAACCGGCAGCAATTGGAAACCATTTACACAATTTGCCGACTGGGCCGGCATCGCGTCGATAATCGGCTCGATCCCGGTTAGCTTTATTGAAACATCGTCCGAATCATGGAAATCGATTGTGCCGCGGACAAAGAGATCGGCCTCCCTGGTAATTAGACGCGCGAAATCGAGAGATGCCGTTTCGCCATGGAAGCGAATCAGGCTGGACACGCCGCTTGCATGGAGCGGTGTTGCGCCCAGTTTCCCGTCGATCAATTGCAGGTCGCCGGAGATTTTCGGATGACGCAACGTTTCGGTAAAAAGCATTTTCCCGCTCAAAATTCCACCTCGCATCCAATCGTGGATGAGATAGCGCGGAACGCGCGCCAGAAAGACCGCCGGGAAATCGAGCTGGGCTGAAATCGGTTCCAGAGCGGCCCGGCCGCGTTCCTTGCCGAGAAGAAGCTGCGAAGTAAAACCGAGCGAAATCGGGTCGCAGTCGCGGAAGGTGAGATCGGCATTGGCGCTCAGTTTCCCGGAAGCGAAGCGCGTATGTGCGTCGGCAGACCAAGGCGCTTCATCGGAAATGGTAAAGTCACGGAGCCGCATTTCGGACCAGCCCTGCAACGCGTCAAGACCGCCGAAGATCGACAGCCGCGCCGTCAAATTTCCGCTCAGAGAAGTGCGGCCGGTGATCGCTTGTGAGAGCTCGGTAAGGTCGGTCGGCTCGACAGCCAGATCGACATCGGCGTTTTGTTCCGGATCGACCGCATCCAGCAGATGGCTTCCGTGGAGGACCTTGGAAATTGAAAGTGGAATAAAAAAATTGCCGCGCAGTTTCGGTTTGGCGTTTAGATCGAAAGCGACGGCCTGACCTTGCAGGTAATTGGCCGCGACGGTGAGAAAACCATTGAGCGACGCGTGCTGATTGGAGAAATGGAGTTGCTGAAAGAAGACCTTCCCGGGCGAATAATCGGCACTCAGTTCGACGTCGAACGGAAGAAGGTCTGAGCCTATGGTAGCGCGTATTCCGCGGCCGCCTACATGGAGCGTGCCGGAGTGCGCGCCGGCATTTCCCTTTCCCGACCATTCGCCATGGAGAAGCCCGGCGTGGAGAAAACTCCAGGAAGCCGGGATCATCTTCGCATAATCGGCAATGTTCTTAATCGCGGCGTTCGCCGTGCCGGAGTAATTGTGCTCGTTGGAGACGTCCACCGTACCCTGCGCATGTAACGAATCTTCCTTGCGCTTTAACTCCAGCTGCTCGATTTCGAGCTCGCTCGCCTTCAAATTCAATTTTGCCGCGCAACTGTCGATCTTTGTCCGGAAGATCGACAACGAACTGCCGCTCACCGTGAGACGACCGCCTATTTTTCGGTTCCCCGCGTTCACGGTTCCTTCGATTGCTACTGCGCCTGCAAAATCGCCTGGCTGCGCACCGAAAAGGCGAGCGAAGGAGCCAAGATCGTCGATTGACCCGGAAACGTTTGCCCGGAAATCGGGATTCCACCAATCGGTCGGCTTCGCATGCAACGAGCCTTCGCCGCTGAGCGTCAGCTCATTTTGCCGCTGTTTTACGTAAAGCTGCTGAAGCTGAATCTGGCGATTGTAGAGCGCAGCGCCCAGCATGATTAGCTCAGCGGAACGGTTTTCCCAACTCAGGTCTGTCACTTCGGTCCAAACAGAAGCGGTCGCGTGGCTCAGATCGCGAGGGTCGCCGTGAAAAGTGAATTTGCCCGCGTGAAGCGAGCCTCCGAGTTGATCGTTGAACCCGAGGGCTTTGGACGTTTGCGCCAGAGAGATATCGTTGGCCGATGCGACGAAATCCCAGATCGACTGCCCATGCTGCCATTCATTGGAAAAGCTGGCGCGCAGCTTTCCGCCAAACGTATCGAGGTCGAATTGCAGATCGGCTTGTCGCTTGCCGAGGCGCGAGAGATCCATGGTCATCCATTGAAGGTCGAGCCCGCGGCTGAGAGTGATTCCTGCAAGAGTGAGACTGGCCTCCTGCCATTTCGTTGCGCCGCGAAGGTGGGAGAACGTTTGATGAAACAAGAGCGACGCAACCGTGAACTCATCGGCACTAAAGCGGCCGCTTTCGACTTCGCTGCCCGAGAGCGATGCGTTTCGAAGCAGGATTACCGTGCTCCCGTCTTCAAGTCGCAGGTTGAGATTCGCGAAATTGAAGTTTTCCGGAAGCAACCTTTCCAGCATTGGCCAGGCAAGATCCAGCTTGCCGGATTTGCTCTGGGAATTGCTGCTGACCCGGACGCTGAGCTTTTCAACCGATAACGACCGGATGGCACGTCCGCGAACCCCGATTAAAATCCGCGCCATGTTCAGGCCGAGAACGGCCCGATCGGCATCGATCTCGATACGAAATGGCGCGTTCTGCGCGTCGGTGATGCGCAGGTGATGAATTACGATCGGCCTCAAGAACGGCGCATCGATTTTTCCAAGCTCCACATGCAGCCCTTGTTTCCGTCCCTCCCACCAGGACCAAACGCGAAAGCCGGTCGAAAGAGTAATGGGCGCAAAAAGAACAGCGACCAGCGCGACGAGCAAAAGCACCGAACCAAGGATGACAAGACGCTTTTTCCGCATGGACCCCTACTGGTTTAATGGCAAAGCGCCTCCGCGGAAAGCCGCTTTCTCGTCGAGGACGCTTCTTTGGGGATAGGCGAGATTTTGCGGATTCGGCTGCTCGCGAGCAAGCTTTGCGACAATTTTCGTAACAACCCTCACCCGGTCCGGCGGCTGCCGGATTTTCCTCACCCTCAAGGAGAGGAGGGAGGTGAGGGCGAGCCCACTTGCAAATCAACACCCTGCTGCTTCTGCTCTTTGGCCACCGGGACCTCGTCTGTTGTTTTGGCGGTAAACACCAGCCGAATGGGCTGCGTTGCATGAACTCTCGCCTCGAGTTGCTGCTTTAACGCGCGCTCGGCTTCGGCAGGCAATTTGGCTTCCGTGGCTTTTTCCCGAGCTAACCTGGGCAGGACCGCCAGTTCGCTTTGCACATCGTCTGCCGATATCCGGTTCCAATATCCATTTTCAAAAGAAAGCACATCCAGGTGCTCCTGTTCGACTCCGAGAACCCTGGCATGCGGGAGGTGCACCACAATTTCATTCGGGTTCACATCGACGGCCACATTCTGCCGTAAATCGAAACCGGCTTTCACAAGGAACGTTCCATGCAGCTTTACTCGCTTCGAGCTGCCGGCCCATGTGTTTTGAAATTCGTGTTCGATTTCGATTCGTCGCGAGACCATCGCCAACTCGGTCGTCGGCATTGTTTGTTCCAGATAGACGCGATTATCGATCGTGATGCGCGGTTGTAGATGTGCAACGTCAACGAACGCCGAGCGGAGGTCTCTGCCGATCCGTTCCAGATCTCCAGTTCCCTGTTCGGCAGTGCGGGCCGGCCAGCTCTCCAGGCGCAGAAAAATGACGAGGATAACCGCCGCGATGATGAGCGCGACCAGCGTCAGGGCGACCGGCCAGGATATTCGTCCCGACCTTGAAGTGGAATAACGAAGCACGAATGACGAATGCCGAATTAATGACGAATGACAAATGACGAATGAACAGACGAAGCGATTTTCTTTGGCTATTCCCGCTTTGTCATTCGGATTTCGCCACCAAAAAAGTACCGCCCCCCACGCCCGATGGACGTGAAGGGCGGCTGTTCCCCCCAGAACAATCTACAAAGCTGCGCTGGTAGTAGCCGAGCTTAAACGATGCCGCAACAAAATTCTGCGTGAATTATGAGGAGCCGCAACTTTCGTGGATGAGCAGGCTGCTGCGAAGAGGGCCGCCTCGGTTTTTAGGGGTGCGGCGGACGCGACACATCGTTGATTTCGATTCATGGGACTGGGTACGGTTAAATGTGAAACTTGCGCAAACAAACGAGGCGCGTTCTAATTTTCACATGCGCAGCATGGGTAAGGAAGAGGAGCCGAGCCTGGCAGGCTCGTTGCTTGTGGCTCATCCGAGCATGATTGACCCGAATTTTCGCCGGACGGTTCTCTTCATTTCAACACACGACCCGGAGGAAGGCGCGCTCGGAGTGATCATCAACCGGCCGCTGGACAAGAGAGTGGCCGATCTGGTGACTGAAACGCCGCCGGAAGGTTTGGCCGGCGTTCCAGTATTTTTTGGGGGACCGGTCGGAAACAATCAGTTGATGTTCGCAGCGTTCGAATGGCACAAGGGCCTGGGACTGAAGTTGAATCATAGCGTCGGTTTGGATGAAGCAAGCGCGCGTGCCGGCGACGATCCGATGGCCATCCGCGCTTTCGTCGGTTACGCCGGATGGGATGGGGGGCAATTGGAGGCCGAAATGAAACAAAAAGCGTGGATTGTTCGCAAACCGAGCCGGTCCGCACTCCGTCCAGAGAGATTGCCGAAGCTTTGGTTCGATATCATGCGCGGCCTCGGGCCATGGTATAAAATGCTGGCCGCGGCGCCGGATGATCCGTCGTTGAATTAGATGCGCGAATAACGAGCGGCCCGCGGCGGCCGCAATTCGTTCTTGTCTTGTCGCCTATCACTCGTCACTTATCACTCTCCTAAATGATCATCGGGGTCCCGAAAGAAATTAAAGAGCAGGAACAACGCGTCGCGCTCGTTCCCTCAGCGGTGGGACAACTGACGCGCCACAGCCATTCGGTGCTTGTTGAGAAGAATGCCGGCGTCGGTTCCGGGTACCCGGACGAAGATTACGCAAAGGCGGGCGCAAAGATCGTGGATACGCCTCAGGATGTTTTTGGCAGTGCCGACCTAATCGTGAAAGTGAAAGAGCCGCTGAAGACGGAGTTTCCGCTTCTGCGCAAAGGCCAGATTCTTTTTACGTATCTCCACCTGGCCGCGAGCAAATCGCTCACTGAAGCGTTGCTCAAATCCGGCGTGACAGCCGTTGCCTACGAAACGATCCAGGTCGGCCACCGTTTACCCCTCCTTGAACCGATGAGCGAGATCGCCGGTCGCATGTCGGCGGTGATGGGCGCGTATTTTTTGGCAAAACATAACGGCGGAAGCGGCGTCCTGCTTGGCGGTGTTCCAGGTGTGCTGCCGGGCCGCGTTGTCGTTATCGGCGGCGGGACCGCCGGCGTAAACGCAGCCCGCATGGCCTCCGGTCTCGGGGCGGATGTCACCATTCTCGAGGTCGATCTGGAGCGGATGCGTTTTCTCGATATCACCATGGGCGGAGCGCACACCCTCTATTCGAGCGAGGCGCATCTGCAGGAACTGATGCCGAATGTTGATCTTTTGATCGGCGCCGTTCTTCTCCCCGGAGCGAAAGCGCCGAAATTGATCACGCGAGCCATGTTAAAACGGATGAAGCCGGGCAGCGTGCTGGTGGACATTGCGATTGACCAGGGCGGCTGCGCCGAGACATCGCGCCCTACAACGCATCTTAATCCGACGTACGTTGAAGAGGGAGTCACGCATTATTGCGTGGCCAATATGCCGGCGGCCTATGCGCGGACGGCCACCCAGGCGCTGACCAACATTACGTATCGCTACGTCCGGCTGCTGGCCGATCTCGGTTTGAAGGGCGCTTGCCAGAAGCAACCCGCTCTCACTGGAGGAATTAACACCCGTGACGGCAGGTTAACCTGCGAGGCGGTGGCCGAAGCGCACGGGCTCCCGTACTCGCCGCCTTTCTGACGACCTTTTCCCCGGCGAAAAACTTGCCTTGCCGTAAGCGATGATTTGACCGTAGTATCAGCCTTCGACTTAAAACCTATGAAAAAATATATCTGCATCCTAGCTGGTGCCGCGCTACTCGTGGCTTGCGAACAAAAGACCGAAAACGTGACCCCGGCCGAAAGTCCAACAGCCGCTCCCGAAGCAACCATGAGCGCAGCTGAGTCCCCGGCGATGAGCCCGGCTGAGGCCCCCGCCATGAGCCCGATGGAATCACCGGCGATGAGCCCAGCCGAATCCGCGTCGCCTACACCGTAAGGAAAATCTCGAGGCGAAGTCGTAACGGCGCTTCAACGCAGCCGTCTCTTGGCCTGCTCAGGAGGTTCGAAAAAAGCATTCATAAAATTTTCCCCCGAAGCTTCTTCGGGGGAAAATTTTTCTGTACTGGTCCGGCGATCAGGCAACGGAGAGTTCTCTCTCTAATGTCGCTCTGGCGGAGATGTTCGGTTAAATTTCGATGCATCAAAAATCGACATGCCCGCGGCAAGTTTTTCCTTTCCGAAAACGCGCCGATTGACGCACCCAACGGAGTTCGGGCAAGTAAAAGAAAATGGGAGGACGCAACGTGGCGCGCTGCTTATTCTCGGCGTGCTTCGGGTTGAAGGGAGTGGGGTTTTTCGAGCCGGCTTCGTTACCAGCCGCCGCATCGGCATTGCCGCTGTGCGCAATCGCGTGCGTCGTCGTCTGCGGGAAATCGTGCGCAAACACCAGCACGAGATTGCGGGCGGGATCTGGCTGGTGACAATCGCGCGACCCATGGCTGCGGCCGCGACGTACCGCGAGATGGAAGATGAGTGGTTGCGTCTGGCCACGCGCGCTTCTATTCTAGCGCCTTGATGCTGAAAATCCTGCGCGTTTGCATCTTTATTTATCAACGGACAATCTCGCCGCTCCTCTCATCGATCGCGGGACCAGGTTCCGGTTGCCGATTCCACCCGACCTGTTCCCAATATTTTCTCGAAGCGGTCGAGACCCATGGTTTCTTGCGAGGAACCTGGCTGGGACTGAAGCGGCTGGCGCGTTGTCAACCGTGGGGAGGCTCGGGCGAGGATCCGGTCCCGCCACGAAGCGAATTTCAAGGCCGTCGAGCACCTGAATCTTTTGTTTGTGAATAACGGCCGCTCCCGATTTTATGGATCGAACCGCATGGATCGTTGTCATACTTTGCGTCATCGGATTGGTGGCGTGGGAATGGTGGATCGCCAAGCAAATGCCGCCGCGTCCATTGACGGGCTCTCCTTCACCGGCGGCCACATCGCCCGCCTCCGGCTTTAACGCGTCACCGACGCCGCTGGCGTCGCCCATTCCAACGGCAACGCCGCAAGTTGCCGAAACGGCGCCGGCTTTTCCCGAGAAAATCGAGACGCTGCGCAACAATGATATCGAATTACACCTGACGAATCGCGGCGGCGGGATTCGGGAAGCGATTTTACTGCATCAAATCGCCGAGGACCACAAGCAAGTCATTCTGAATTCGCCGCGCCAGATGCCTATCGGCGCGATCGTTGACGAGCCAGCCGCTCCAACTCTTCCTGAATTCAAGGCGTCGCGCGGGACGGATGGCAGCGTGACATTTGAGCGCACTACCGCCAAGGGGATCGCTGTGCATAAGAAGTTCTTTTTTCCGGAATCAAATAAGACGAAGGAAAACTTCATCGCGGAGCTCGACGTGGACATGGTGAACGGCGGAACCGCGCCGTACGCGAAGACCGGTTACTTTGTCGCGCTCGGCTCGGCGGTTCCGATTCACCCGAAGGATTATCCTTATTACACGCGCCTTGTCTGGTGCATCCAGGGAAAGGCGAAAGGAGTCGATGTAAACTGGTTTGGCGGAAGCGGCGGCATTCTGGGTCTCGGCCAGCATGCTGCGCGGCCCTTTTATCAGGAGGACCTCGGAAACGCCGAATGGGTTGCCGTAACCGATCAGTTTTTCACGACGCTTCTTGCGCCGCTCACTGCGAAGTCGAACGGAGCCTGGGGCCGGCGGTTCGAAATTTCAGCGGAGAATAAGACGTTCGGCATTGAGGGAGCCATGCGGATGCCGGGATTTCAATTGCCACCGGGACAAACGTACCGCGCGCGATTTCAGATTTACGCCGGCCCGAAACTTTACCATCGCCTTGCGCAACTCGAACACAACGAGGCCGAAATCATGGATTTCGGAATGTTCAAGATCGTCAGCCAATTCCTGCTCAATTTCATGAACTTTTTGCACGGATTGCTCTGGCACAGTTATGCCGCCGCCATCCTTGCACTGACCACGGTGATCCGCCTCGTCCTTTGGCCGCTTCAGACCAAGGCCAACCAGTCGATGCGGAAGACTGCCGTCCTCGCGCCGAAGATGCAGGAGTTGCGCGAAAAATATAAGGACGATCCGACGCGCATGAACCAGGAGGTCATGAAGCTTTACAAACAATACGGCATCAATCCGGTGGGCGGTTGTTTGCCGATGGTGATCCAAATCCCGATTTTTTTCGGCCTCTACAAGATGCTCGCGCAGGCAGTCGAGTTGCGGGGCCAAAAATTTCTCTGGGTGCACGATCTTTCGCAACCGGACACCGTGGCCCACCTGCCGATTCTCGGCTGGCCCATCAATATCATCCCCCTTTGCATGGCTGCGACCCAGATCTGGCTCATGCAGATGACGCCGAAGACCGGCGATTCCACGCAGCGGCGCATCATGATGTTCACGCCGCTCATCTTTTTATTTATCTGCTACAATTTTGCGGCGGCTCTGGCATTGTATTACACAACACAAAATCTGTTTAGCATTCTCCAATTTTATCTTAACAAAAAGCAACCGATGCCGACGCTCGAAAAAGTCACGTCCAGCAAGAAACGAAGCCGATGACTCCGAGAGAATTACTCGACACCATTCTCGGTTATCTCGGCTTCGTTGTGCAGATCGCGGAGTCGCGTAACGAGGCAGGCAACCTCGTATTGCAAATCTATACCGAGGAAAGCCGGCGACTCATCGGAAGAGACGGCGAAACGCTGGAAGCAATACAGTTTCTTCTCAATCGCCTGTTGCAGACAAAAGATAGGGACGCGTCCAAAGTGGTTGTCGATTGCGAGCTCTATCGCTCGATGCGCGAGGACAAGATCGTCCAGCGCGTGCGGGAGCTCGCGGAACGCGTTCGTGCTACCGGACGTTCGCTGCAGTTGGAGCCAATGAATTCCTACGAACGGCGCATTGTCCACAATGCTTTCAAAGATGACCCGGATATTGCGACCTGGAGCCCGTCCGATTCCGCGCGCATCAAGCAAATCACGCTTCTCAAGCGCCAGGCCAAAATAGAACCCGCCCAAAAAGAATAGGCTGGGGCGCAGGGCGTCCGCCGCGGCGGACGCCGACCTCAAGATGGCGTTTCACAGAATGGAGCCGACGGGCCTCGAGCGACATGGACGGGCAGGTCGAGAGACCGAGTGAGCGGGAGCGAGCGAGTCAAACGCCCTACAAATGCTCTGCCGTTCCTTTGTGTCTGCGAAGACACCACGCCTATGTTCGCCCGGAGGTCGACGTCTACAGGCCCGGCTCGAATCTCGCGGCTTCCTTGCTGATGCCTGCCTTCACTTCCGGCCGCCACCGGAATTTTTGCAACAGCGGATTGGATCTGCCTTCAACCGCGTCGGCAATGATCTCGCCCAGAACCGGCGCAAATTTGAATCCATGTCCGCTGTCGCCCGCTGCCAGAATCAAACCCGCCCGCTCGGGATCGGGCGCGATCCAAAAATCTCCGTCCGCGGTGTCGCAGTACATGCAAATGCGCGTGTAAACAATCGGCGCGTCCGCCAGCGCGGTCAGCGAAGTGGACAAAAACTCGCGCAGACTATTTTCTTCTTCCTGGGTGACGCCTCGTTCGGGGGATTCAGGCGACATCTCGCGGCCCGGACCGTGCCTGGCAATTTTTACCACTCCTTGATTGAGCGGAAAACCGTAGAAGCCGGTGGTCGAGATATCCGCGCCAAAAAACGGGAAGCGTTCGGGCAAGAAAAGATCCGGCTGGCGTGGCTTTAGATGAAAGATCGGGTGTCCCGTTGAGCGAAGGAACTTGCTTGTGGATGGCAGCACGTACGGAGTCCACGCGCCAACAGCAAGAACGACGGCATCCCCGGCAACCCTGCGCCCGTTTTCAACTACGATTCCTCGCACCGCGTTATCGCTTTCATCCAGAGCAATGAATCTGGTGTGTTCGCTCAATTCCACACCAAGCGATTTCGCATGCTCCGCGAGAGTCGCCACCACGCGGCCGCTTTCGACATAACCGCCCTTGGGATCGAAAAGGCCGTCGTGAAAAAGCTCTGCATTAAACGCAGGAAATTTTTCGCGCAGAGTCGCCGGATCGATTCGCTCAAATTTGTGGCCGTATCTTTCGAGTGCCTTGCAGCTTTCATATTCGAAATCGCCGGGCTGCATGGCTTGTCGCCGGAGGAACAGACCGCCCGTTTCGTGGTACAACTCGGTTCCAAATTCCCGGTTCCATTTCGGCCAGATCGCAATGGAGCGCTCGGCCAGCGCCGTGTATTGTTCGTCCGGGCCGTACGCCGCGCGCACGGCCTTGCTAATATCGGTGGACGCCGCCAGCGGATGCGGGATCGGGCCCGGGTCGACAAGCGTAACGTGGTGGCCGCGTTTTTTTAATTCGATCGCCGCGGTAACGCCGTTAATCCCCGCGCCGACTACAATAATCTTGAGGGTCGCTTTCACCAGTACGCGTGTTGTAGCAGCGCTCTATGAGCGCTGCACGAATTTGCAGTTTATTCGCGTCATTTCGCGTGTTTCGCGGGCTAATTCCCGAATTCGAAAATGATTTTGCCGCCGCGCTTTCCTTGCGCGGCGTGCGCGACCGCAGCTTTCGCCTCGCTCAATGGATACGCTCTTTCGACTTTCGGCTTCAGTAAACCGCGCTTTGCCATTTCGAATAGCGCCTGGAAAGCTTCCATGCGCTGCTGCATCGTCGCGTTGTCGTACCATTTGTTGATCCAGATTCCGCGGAAACGCAGGTCTTTGAAAATCAGCAGGCCATTTGGAATTTTTAGCGGCTGCAGACTCATTGCACCAAACGTGACCATCGTCGCTTCCGGTGCGAGACAGTTCGCCAGTCGCAGCGCGCTCTCGCCGCCCACGGCATTCAATCCCAGCCGGATCGGCGCGCCACCGATCGCATTCCTCACTTCTTCGCGAATATTTTCGCCGTCAACAAGAACGACGTCGCCGCCTTGTGCGCGCAATTCGTCGATCAACTCGGTCCGTCTGACCAGGTTCACCGTTTTGAAACCGAGATCGTGCGCAATCTCGATCACTGCCCGGCCGGCCGCGGAATTCGCCGCGTTTTGGATCAACCAATCGCCCCGCCTTAGATCGGCATAATCGTGCAGCAGCCGCCACGCAGTCATCGGATTGATTTTTAACATGGCGGCCTCCAGCGGTCCGATCTCAGGCGGGACAGGAATTAGCGCAGCCGCTTTGACCGTGAGCGCGTCTCGCCAGGTGCCGATGTTGTGCGGAAGGATCACAAGAGTGCCGGCGGCCAGGCTTTTAACGTCGCTGCCGGCATCGGCAATCATTCCTGCCCCTTCAAATCCGGGGGTCGCCGGAAGCTGCGGCCGAACCGGGTATTTTCCTTCGATCGCGTTCAAGTCCGCCGGATTGATCGGAGCCGCGCGCATTTGCACGACGACTTCGTCTGCTGCCGGCTCGGGCCACGGTCGGTTTTCGACGCGCAAAACGTCCGCTGGATTTCCGTGCCTTTCGTAAACGACCGCGCTTATAGTTTGTTTCTTCATCCGATGGCTTCGGCGACTCATCCTACATCGAACGTCCCGGCCGGCAATCTGCAAGCCGGCGCGCGCGTGGTAATGCTCGGTCTCGTCATCAATGCTCTGCTGGCATTCGCAAAGATTTCGGCCGGCTTTTTTGGCAATGCCTACGTTCTGATCGCCGACGGCATTGAATCGGCGCTCGATATCGGCGGCTCGATTGTGATTTGGGGCGGGCTAAAATTCGCGGCGCGTCCTCCCGATGCAACCCATCCTTACGGACATGGAAAAGCGGAGCCTGTGGCGGCGGCTGCTGTTGCCGTAGGTGTGCTGGCCGCCGGGCTTGGACTCGCAGTCCAAAGTGTTCGCGGACTCTTTTGGCCGCACCATGCGCCAGCGCCGTTCACGCTTATTGTTTTGATCGTTGCCGTCATCGCGAAGGAAACTTTGTATCGCTACGTCAATCGGTTCGGCCGCGACGTCGAGAGCATAGCCGTAAAAACCGACGCGTGGCACCATCGCATTGATGCCATGACGTCCATTGCGGCTTTCGTTGGGATCTCGGTTTCGCTGATTGGCGGCGAAGCGTGGCGTAGTGCTGATGAATGGGCCACCCTCTTCGCATGCGCGCTCATTGGCGCAAATGGATATCGCCTGCTGCGTCCGGCGCTTTACGAAATTCTGGATACCGCGCCGCGTGGACAAATTGTAGATGCTGTTCGCGATGCCGCGCGTTCTGTGCCGGGCGTGGTCGAAATTGAAAAGCCGTTGATTCGCAAGATGGGTTTAAGTTTCTATGTCGATCTGCACGTCAGCGTGAATGGAGACATCTCCGTGCGCGACGGACATGAAATTGCGCACGAGGTAAAACGCGCGATCCAGGCGAGCGACCCGCGTATCGCCAACGTGCTGATTCACATCGAGCCGGCATAAGATTAAAATCCCAAATCCCAGGCATCAACATCCGAAGAAACTGGTGCTTGGGGTTTGGTGCTTTGTGTTCTGCCTGGCTACAGCGCTGGTGCGCTCGGTCTTCCTGTAGCCACCGGCCTATGGCCGGTCGGACAACCAAAAACCAAGAGCTCGACGGCTCACAGAGCCGTGGCTACAGATTGAATGAGAATATTTTCTTGTGACACAGCGCTTTCAGCGGCGGCCTTTACGTCTCCATCGAGTTTTTGACGCGAGCCCACTTTACTTCGTTACCTTTTGCACGCATCGCCGAAAGCCATGTCTGGCCCGCGCTGACGTTCACACGGTTTTCATTCGCTTTGGCGAGCGTGCGGAGAGCGAATTTAATATCGCGATTGGCCGATACGTGATAATGCCCGACCACATTCATCTCTTCGTCCGCGGAGGCCCGACTTTTGTCCTGGGTCTTTGGGTGGGCACGCTCAAGCAATCGCTGGCCAAAGTGCCCAACTTCTCAAAGGTGGGCGAACAAGTTTGGAAAGAGGGATTCTTCGATCACGTCTTGCGGAACGATGAGAGTTATGCACAGAAATGGAATTACGTTCGGGAGAATCCCGTGCGGGCTGGATTTGTAGAAACGGCCGAAGACTGGCCCTTTCAGGGAGAAATCGTTTACATCGATCGCGCGTGACGATGCTTTGCAAGCTGTAGCCACCGGGCCTATGGCCGGTCAGATCCGAGGCTTGAAAACACAACCGCCAGGGGACGGCTCACAAAGCCGTGGCTACAGCCACAATTGCCTCGGTCAACGTTTTACGTGCCCGCGAAATCTGGCGCGCAAAACGCATCAGACCAAAAATCGCAGTCGGTCGCCTAACGAGATAACTTAGCAAGCGAACGTAGTTCGTTCGCTGTTGCGCGATGTTGAACAGAATGCCTGGCGGCGCTGGAAATGTCGCGGCTGGTGTGTCGCTGATTACCCGTAACGACAGCATTGGAATGGAACGAGCGGCGCAGGCGTCCGCTATGGCCGCTGTCTCCATGTCCACAGCCGCAGCGCCCGCTCTCCGAGCAATCTCGTTCCTTTCAGCGACAGAATCGACAATCGATGCCGATGTCAAAAGTGTTCCGGGGCGCGGGTCTCGGTTCGTCAGGCTTTGCAAAGCGCTCGCGAGCAGTTGCTGATCGGAAAAATTCTCGCCCAGCAACAGGTCTCCCACCTGTAGATTGTCACTGACCGCTCCCGCGAAACCGGAGCTGATCAAAAAGGCCGGAGTTTCACTGCTAAGAAAATTTTGCATTCGTGAGGCCGAAATCTTCGGCCCAACGCCGGTATGAAAGATTTTCACGTCCCGGTCGTCGAGTTTGCCAGCGATGATTTCGGAATCGCCGCACGCGATCCTTTTTCCGCCGCGTAATCTTGCGACGAGACCTGCGCTCTCCGCCGGCAGGGCGAACGTGATTGCAATCATCCAGCCGAAGATGGCCTCGACATCATGGCTTCGATTCCACGACTCGAATTTGAATGATTCTCTTCTCGCCGGGCGATGAGGGCTCCGGTTGCGACGGTTGCGCGCCCAACTTCGTCAGCTTCTGACGGAATTCGTTCTCTCGCGCTGCCGGAATTTCGGCAAATACCAGGGTCCCATTTTCATTACTTAGATTTTTCGCGGCTGATCCGCCGCATTGTGCCGCATCCGCGATGATTTGGTTAACGACTACGTCTCGCTGACCAGTCGGCGCCGGGACCTTGATTTCACCGACGTCGAGCTTGGGTGTCGGCATGACGGCGGCGGCAGTGTTTTCCAGCGCCTGGACCACTTGTTGGCGATTGTTTTCGCTTGGTCGAACGTTGTGCCGCTTTTTCTCCAGAAAGGCGATCGCGTAAAGCCCGAAGAGCACATTGAAAAAAACAAGGGCGCCAAAGATGATTGCAATCCGGCGGCCAAGGACTGCGCCGCGCGTAGAAGCAGCCGGAGCGTCCAGCGTTGCCAAAACCTCTCGAGAGTCGCGCGTTTCGCTGTGAATCCGGCGCGCGATGTTCAGTTCACGCCGCAACTGCGGGTCGGAAATGAGCAACTCCTCCAGTTCCGCTCGCTCGTTCGCGGGTAACTTGCCCTCCAGGTAATCGAAAAGCTTGTCCGGACTCATTGCGCGTTTCGACAAGAGTGACGCCGGACACGTTCATGCGCAACGGGGAACTGAACCACCATTTTGTCGATGCCGAACGTCGCCCAGTCCCTATTTATGAGATGGGATCCTAATTCGACAGGGTTGGTTGCTCTTTGGGACTGAGGCAAATAGAGTAATTGCTTCGTGGGTGATGAAGATCAGGCAACCTCCAAAGGGCGCGGAGGATGGCGGCGTCGCGCAATCGTGGCGGCGCTATTGTTCTGTGCGCTGCTCGTAATTTTTCATCGCCCGATCCTTCTCGGTATTGGCCGGGTCGTCATCCGCCATTATGCGGCCAAACAAAATCTCCGGGCCGAATTTCGGTTGGAGGGGAGCGTTTTCACTTATCTGACATTGCGAAATCTGCATGTCGCCCCGACCGGCCCGAGCGACATCGAATCAATCGATGCCGGCCGAGTGCGTGCCGATTACAATCTGCTGGGCCTGTTGCGGCATGGCATGTCCGATTTTTTACAAAACGTCGAGCTGCATTCAGCTCGGGTCGTTCTTAACCCAGCCAATGCGCCCAAGCATCCGCCCAAAAAAGCGGCCGGCAAAAGAACGAAGCTCCCCGGAATTTTCCCGGAAAAATTGCAGCTCTCCGATGTGACCTTCATCGTGCGCGATTCGCCGCACGATTTTAAGATTGAGCACCTGGATCTTGATTTGAATCCGCGCGCGCCGGGCGAATTGCGCATCGGACAGTTGCAATTTCCAACCGGGCAGAGTTGGTCGAAAATCTCGGCGCAAACATCCTACGCCCGTCGCAATCTGGTCCTGCGCGATTTGGCGCTGACTGATTCGGACCGGATTCGCCTGCTTAATATCGATGCATCGCGCATCGATGAGAATCAATTATTGATGACGCTGGATGCGGCGATCGGTGGCGGGACCGTTTCGGCCTCAGTGGCGTTGCAGGAAAATGGTTCGTCGTTAAGCTCGAAAATTCATTTGATCGGCCAGCAGGTAGGAATCGACGATTTTAACAAGTATGCGGGGTTGCCCGACGGATTTCTGGGCGGCAACATCGAGAAACTGACAATCGATGGCACGGGTGTGTTGAACGCGCCACGCACATGGAACGCCACGATCGCGGCGAGTATAAACGATTTTCATTCGGGCGAGGTCGCGTTCGACCGCTGCGTGATGCTGGTTTCTGCAAACGACGGAAAAGCGACGCTGCAGTCCGCGGAGATCGTTCAGGGTGGAAACGACATCCATCTGCACGGATCGGGTGAGTTGCCGGCCAAACTGGACCAATGGTCACGCAGTCAGGCAACCCTGGCCATTTCCGCGAAGGCGCCGAACCTGGAGCAGGTGGCGATGTTTTCGAAAGACAAAATCTCAGGTTCGGGGGAAGCGAGCGGCAAGGTCGAACTCGTGAATGGCAAATTGACAGCGGCCTTCAATCTCGACGCCGGTCCGCTGGGATTTGCCGACGGGTCGATCGAAAAGCTAAACGCCAGTGTAAGGGCAGTTAAAAGAATGCCATTTAACGAAGCCGGAACAGCGGGAGCTGCGGCAGCAAAAGAAGCCGTGGTTCGCAAATCTAATGTCTAACATAAACTTGGATGTATCTAATGTACAATTTCGCGATTATGCGATCGATTCGATTAGCGGACCCTGGCCGGCGTGGATGACACCCTGAAGATTGAAAAAGCTCGATGTTCAGCGGAAGGAGAATCATCTGGCACTTCATGGCCGATATCGGTTGCCGGAAAAGTTCAAACGGCAAACGCCAACCGGCGAGCTCTACTTTTCGTTGAACGCACCCGATGTCGCGGATTTGTGGGTTTCCGATTCGCCGGATAAATGGAGCGGACCGTTGCAAGGGAACGGACAAATCGAATGGAAAAACGGGATTGCCAATGGCGAGTGGTCCGTCTCCGCGTCGAACCTTCAGACGCGTGATCTGGTGGTGGAGCAGCTTAGCTCACAAGGCGTAATTACAAATGACGTTGCTTATGTAAACGATTTCAGTGCGAGGCTTAACGCGCAGGACTTTGTCAGTGCAAATGGAACAGTCGACTTCCATTCTCCGTATCGCTACTCCGGAAAACTCTCGGCGCACCTTTCGGACCTGTCCAAACTGCAGCCGTTACTTCGCGCTTTGGGAAATCAAAACGAGCTGGCAGGCTCGCTGATGGTCGATTGGCAGGGGCGGGGCGTAGGCGCGAAATTCAAAAATAGCGGAGATCTCAAGCTGACGCTCAAGAACGGGCGTTACGGTGGTTTGAAGTCGCTGCAGGCAAACGTGAATGCGACGTATTCGCCGGACGAGCTGGATATTCCGACGGTTTTTGTGAGCAGCGACCGGATGGATTTTCAAGCCATCGTTCAGGCGAAAGATCAAAAGCTCGAAATCACGAAGATTCAGCTCGATCAGGGCCAGGCAAAATATGCGTCGGGATATCTCTCGATTCCGCTTATCTGGAAAAATATCGGCACGAACGCGCCTCTTTTCGCATCGAACGGACAGGTCATTGCGAATTTCCAGTCGGAGGATCTGGACATCAAAAAACTTTTTGAAGACATGGGCGCGAACCCGATCGCTGCCGGCACGTTGAACGTGAAATTTGACGCGCGAGGTGCGTTTGAAGATATGAATGCGAGTCTGGACATCGAAATGCGCGACTTGCGCAATGAGAAGTTGCCAAAACTCGAGCCGGCGACCTTTACCCTGAGCGCGCAATTGCAGCACAATCAGCTCGCAATCCTGGGCAAATTCGAGCAGGCCAAGATCCAGCCGATCGAGTTGACCGCAAAGTTGCCGTTCGATCCTCAGAAAATCGCGCGGCAAAGAGGATTGCCGGATGACACCCCGGTCACTGCAAAGGTAGAACTGCCGCGAAGCTCGGTTAATTTCATCGGCCAGTTTGTTCCGGCAGTTCGGCAGGTGGACGGCAGCGTTGCATTTTATGCCCAGATAGGCGGAACCGTCGCGCGGCCGGTTTTAACCGGCGCCGCCGATATGAACATCAATTACGCCCGGGCCAATGACACCACGCTTCCGGCTCTGCAAAATTTTAAGGCAAACCTCAAATTCGAGAACAACGCACTGATCCTGAAACAATTCGGCGGGGAACTTTCCGCCGGCCACTTTACGGTAAGCGGTCGCATTACTTTTCCGAAGCTGACGACCGCCAATCTGGATTTGCACCTGAATGCAAACAGCGCGCTTATTGCTCGCAACGACACGTTGACCATGCGCACGGATGCCGATGTCAAGGTGGAGGGCCCAATCAACAAAGCCAGCGTGACCGGCACTGTTGAACTAACGAACAGTCGATTTCTAAAAAATATCGATCTCATTCCCATTGGTTTGCCGGGCCGGCCTGCGCCCCAGCCGCCGGCTTCCTATCCGAATCTTTCTTTTCCGCCTCCGTTTAGGGGTTGGAAATTCGACGTTGCGATCAAAACCAAGGACCCGGTCTTGATTCGTGGCAATCTGGCTGCCGGCAAGGCGGTGGTCGACCTGCACCTCACCGGGCAAGGATCCAGGCCCGCATTAGACGGCCTGGTTCGCCTGGAGAATGCGGAAGCGACGCTTCCATTCAGCCGGCTTGAAGTTTCCCAGGGTTTTCTTTATTTCGATCCGGACGACCCGTTGAATCCAAGAATCGATCTGCACGGAACATCTTTGATCCAGAATTACACTATCCGCGTGTACGTCTACGGTACCATGCTTTCGCAGGAAGCCGTATTCACCAGCGAACCCCCTTTGCCGCAGGAGGATATCATTTCGTTGCTGGCAACCGGCACTACCAGGCAGGAGCTGACCGGCAGCAACAGCGCGCTGGCCGGGCGCGCAGCCCTGCTGCTGATCCAGCAACTCTATCATAAAGTTTTCAAGAAAGGCCAGCCGGCGCAAAGCAGTTCGGTCTTCGATCGCTTGTCGGTGGATTTTGGCCAGGTGGACCCGCGGACCGGCCAGCAAAAAGCGACGGCGCGATTCAAAGTCAACGATCAATTTGTTTTAGTTGGCGATGTGGGCGTCGGCGGCGATTATCGCGGCATGGTGAAATACCTGATCCGTTTCTACTAATGCGGCGCGCCTGGTCGACTCTTCTTTGCATGGCTGTTCTTGCGGGCGAAGCCGCCGCGCAAAGCGCAGTCGACGTGTCGCGACCTGAAGAGAAGGCGAAACAACAAAACGCGATTGAGAAGAAACAGGAAAAACAGGCGCAACATGCGGGCGCGGTCGAGTTCGCCGGCGAGCAGGCTTTCGGCGAAAAGGAATTGCGCTCCGTGGTGAAGGAACAGCTGGCGAACATCGACAAATACGGGCTGAGCCCGGCCCGCGCGGACGATCTCGCCTTTTTTATCGAGCTCTTTTACCGCAAACACGGCTACGCGAAAGTGAACGTGAAGTACACCATCGAGAACGGGAATCGATTGCGCCTCGATATCAACGAAGGAGCGTTGATGACGCTGGGTACGGTGGTTTTTGAAGGGAACGAGTCCGAGCCGGCGGATAAATTGTTTGAATACGCGGCGGGACCGACGCGCCAGCGGTACTCGAGGTTGCAACGCACTCTGCCCTTCGTTGCTAACGACATTAAGGAAGGGATCGATCTGTTGTACCGCTATTATGTGGCCGAGGGCTTTCTCGACGCCAAGGTGGATCCGCCACAATACACGTATCACAACGCCGAGAATCGAGTGGATGTGACCATCCCGATCCACGAAGGGCGCCAGTATTTCTTTGGCCAGGTTGCTTTCACCGGCCAGAGAATTTATCCGGCGGAAACATTGCGCGGCCAGATCAAGGACCTTCTCAAACAGCCGTACACGGAGGCGCGCCTGGACGATATCCCCCGGCGCTTGGAAGCGTACTTTAAGGCGCGCGGTTACTACGACATCAAAGTGTCGGCCACCGGTAATCCTGAGGCGGCGGGAAACGGCCACGTGCCGGTCGAAGTGATGGTCGTGCCCGGTCCGGTATATCATTTCGGTGAAGTCAGTGTAACCGGACTCACCCGGCTGCACTCGAGCTTCGTCCGCAATCGCTTCACCAGGCTCGCCGGAAAAACGTACAGCCCCGACGTGCTCGATGAAAAATTCCGCGCCCTCATGAAAACCGGGCTTTTCAACGTCCTGCAGATCAAGCCGGTGCCTGCCGGTGAAAGTTTGCTGCATCTGGATATCTCGGCGGAGGAGGCAAAAAGCAAGGAGTTTGGTATTTCTCTCGGCTACGGCACGTACGAGGGCTTGATTGGAGGCTTGCAATTTCAGGAGCGCGATCTGTTTGGGACGGGTCGCCCGATCACCTTTTCGGTGGAGGTGTCGCAGCGCGGCTACAAAGGCGAGATTTTGTACGAAGATCCGTTTTTTCTTGATACCGACATCGATTTCACAAACCGGCTCTCCGCGCTCACCTTCGACTACGATGGTTACTCAAAGTTCGAGATCGGCGACCGCATACAGCTTCTCCGCAAGCTTACAAAGCAATACGAAGTGGGGTTGGTATTTGCCGCCCGGCATGTAAAGATCATCAGCGCCTCGATCCGGAACGATCTGCTCGGCGACACCAATTATTTCATAGACTCGATTGGGTTCACACAGACGCTCGATTTGCGCACGAATCCACTTGTTTCGCCGCGCGGTTTCGTCGCCAAGAACACGTTCGATGCGGCTACGAGCGCGCTCGGGAGCGAAGTGCAGCTGGTGCGCAGCACAATCGGCCTCGCTTATTTTCTCCCGTTTGGCCCGAAGACTTTCGAGCCTGGCACCACCGTCGACGCGACGGTCTCGCCGTTGCGGCGCTGGTTTCGACTCTCCAGTCTCGCATTCGGCGCGCGTGCGGGCGTGGTTCACTCCCTTGATAACTCCGGCTCCGACGAGCCGACCACCATACCGATTGACGAGCGTTTCTTTAATGGCGGCTCCAACTCAGTGCGAAGTTTTGGCGAGCGCGACCTCGGGCCGCTCGATCCCAAGGGAAATCCGGTCGGCGGCGAATTCTATACCATTTACAATGTGGAATACACGTTTCCGCTCTACGGCGAACTCGAAGGCGCGACGTTCTTCGACGCTGGAAATCTTCTGCACAGATCCGAGGATCCGAGCCTTGATAAGATGCGTTATGCGCTCGGCCTTGGTTTGCGTTACAAATTGCCGATCGGTCCCATCCGGCTCGATTACGGGTTTAACCCCGACCCAAGGCCGCACGACGCCATGGGTGCGTTTCATTTCAGCTTCGGCTTCGCGTTCTGATGAGAGTCCGCTAAACACGCTAAAAAACGCCAAAGAGTTTTGTTCCCTCAAAAGATCTTCTTTGATTTTTAGCGTTCTTTAGCGTGTTTGGCGGATAAGTCTTTGCCTCGAAAATGAAAGATCGCCCCTCGCTCGGTGATACGCCGCTGGATGAATTTCGAAAACAGCTGCGCGAACTGGCAGAATGGGTCGCCGATTATCGGGAACAGATCGAGACGCTGCGCATTTCGCCTGACGATAAACCAGGCGCGATTCTGGCCGCGCTTCCGGCGCAGCCGCCGGAACAGGGCGAACCGTTCGAAAAAATTCTCGCCGACATCGATCGGCTCATTGTTCCCGGACTTGTGCATTGGGCGCATCCGGAGTTCATGAGCTACTTCGGTTGCACAACGACGAATCCGGGCGTCCTGGCCGAGATGATCACCGGCGCGCTCAATGTGAATGCGATGACATGGCGCACGGCGCCGGCGGCCACGGAGCTGGAAACACTCGTTCTCGACTGGCTGCGACAATGGCTCGGGCTGCCCGAAGAGTTTCGTGGCGTCGTTTACGACACTGCCTCCATGTCCACCATGCACGCGCTCGCGACGGCTCGTGAAGCAGCGGCGCCAAATACCCGCAAACTGGGGCTGAGCGGGCGCGACTTGCCTGTCTTTCGGATCTACGCTTCCGATCAGGCGCATAGCTCGGTTGAAAAAGGGGCCATCGCCATTGGCGTTGGAGAAAATAATGTGCGGCGCGTTCCAAGCGATTCGTCATTTTGCATGAACGTGGCGGAATTACGCGAAACGATCGTGAAAGACCGGCAGTCAGGTTTTCACCCGATGGCGGTTGTCGCCACGGTCGGAACAACGTCGACGGCCAGCGTCGATCCGGTCGCGGAGATCGCGCAGGTTTGTCGTGAGGAGAAAATGTGGCTGCACATTGACGGCGCTTACGGAGCGGGGCTGGCGTTGTTGCCGGAATGCAAATGGATCACCGCCGGCTGGAGCGAGGCCGACTCGATCGTGATCAATCCGCACAAGATGCTTTTTGTGCCTCTCGATTTCAGCGCGCTCTACCTGCGCGATATCGAGCATTTGCGCCGGCTCTTCACACTTACGCCGGAGTATTTGCATCTGCGCGATCCTGTTGGCGCCGAAATCAATTACATGGATTACGGCGTGCAACTTGGACGAAGATTTCGTGCGCTAAAAGCGTGGGTTGTCTGGCGGTCATTCGGCCGGGAAGGAATCGCCGCGCGGATTCGCGAGCATCTGCGACTGGCGCACCTTCTTGCCGATTGGATCAAAGCCGACCAGCGCTTTGAACTGGCTGCGCCCGTAGTGATGCCGGTCGTTTGTTTCCGGTTTACAGCCGCCGGGAAAGGGAACATCGACCAAATCAACAGCGAAATCGTCGAGCGGATTAACGCCAGCGGTCGCGCGTATCTGACTCAGACAAAACTGAATGGGCGCACGGCGATGCGGATCGGCCTGGGCAACATTCTTACGACCGGGGAGCATGTGCGGAAAATGTGGGAGCTGATTGGGAAAACGGCGGATTCAATCGTCCGCTAAACACGCCAAATAACGCTAAAAGGACTTCCGATCCGGATTGTAGGGCGTCTGTGTCAGACGCCAAAACCCTCTTCTCTTCCGATTGATTTGCGACGGGACCCGGTCGCCCGTAGAATCCGTCCTTCGAAAGGACCCAAATTTTATGATGAGACTTCTGCGCAAGCACCGGCAATGGCTGATGATTGTCATCGCCGTCCTCGCGCTGCCGTTCGTTTTTTATTTTGTTCAAAAACCCGACTACAGCCAGATCGGGCGCGACCAGGCCGGGCAAATTTACGGCCACGGTATCTCTTTCATTGATGTGGGGCGCGCGGGCCGTTTGCTAAGCCTGGGCTTGGACCTTGGGATGGAGGATTTTGTGAGGCAGATGACGCTCGGCGTGCAGAAGCAGGACCGTGATGAATTCAGCCGCTATTTTGCGGGCAACCTGCTGATCCTTCAACATGAGGCGGACCGCCTCGGCATCCATCCGGCTTCGGCTGAAATTGTGAATTTCGTCCGCAATCTGCCGGTATTCCGTGGACCTTCCGGATTCGACGCCAAAAAGTACGAAGAGTTCGCCGCGAACGCGCTCGCACCGAATGGTTTCACCGAGGCGCAGATCGAAGAACTCGTGAGCGCGGACCTTTGTTTCCAACGAATCAAGGAGCTGCTCGCCGCCGGGGTCGCGATCCCGCAAGCCCAGGTGAAATCGGATTTCGAAGACTTTTATGGCAGGAATTTTGTAAGTCTGATTCGATTGCACGCGTCCGATATGGCGAAGGAGGTGAAGGTGACCGATGACGAGGTGCAGAACTATTACGACGCGCACAAGGTCGAGTTGAAGACCGAGGAGAAGCGAAAGGTCGACCTGGCTAAATTTACGCTAAACGACGCCGAGAAAAAGTTGACCGGCAGGGAGCGTGTCGATGTCCTGCAAAAATTGCAGGACCGCGCGAGCGATTTTACGCAGGCATTGACGCAAAAAGGGGCCGATTTCCGCCAGCTCGCCGCGAAGTTCCAGGCGTCTGTTGAAGAGACCGGCGAATTCACGGCGAGTTCTCCCGATCCCAAGCTTAAGGGGAACCCCAAGCTGAGCGCCGCTGCGTTCCAATTAGCAGAGCAACAATCCAACAGCGATATCATTGAGGAAGAAAACGGATACTACGTTTTGCATCTGGCAGGCATCGCCGAAGCGCGGCCGCTTACTCTTGCCGAAGCGAAACCGAAGATTGTCGATACTTTGAAGGCCGATCGGGAGCGGCAACTGATTGTGAGCAAAGGCATGAAAGCGGCGCACGATTTGCGCGAAGGGCTGAAAGCCGGGGAACCGCTCTCGTTCGCCATGGAACAGGTCAATGTGAAGGGCGAAAAAATGGAACCGTTTATCGTCGCGGACAATTCCGATGCGAAAACTGCCGCGGAGAAAGCGAAAAACGAACCGCCGGAAATGAACGAGATCAAAAACGTAACCGCACAGCTTCAGGCGGGCGAGGTCAGCGACTTCCTTTCAACGCCCGATGGCGGCATGATCATTTACCTGGAAAAGCGCGAACCGCCGGACAAGGCGACATACGCGCAGAACAAGGCGGAATTCGACCAGAAATATCTGCGCAACAAGCGCCAGATTGTTTTCTACGAATGGCTGCATAGCCGGCAGGTTGCGGCCAACCTGCAGTTCGTGAAAAGCTAAAGATCGCGCAGGAGCGCGATTTTAAACCCAAAATCCCAAACCCCAAGCACCAAAGAATTACCAATCACCAAATTCCAATCCACGCGTGCACCTTTGGGGATTGGTGTTTAAAGTTTGGAGCTTCCCTGGGGTTTGGTGCTTGGGGTTTTAAAGAAATATGCCTTCCCTCGATGAAATTTTCGACGACGCCAACGGCGACCTTGCGATTGGCGAATTGGAAAGCGCTGTGGAAAAATACCGGCGCTGCGTCGAATTGGATCCGGACTTTTTCGACGGCTGGCACGCACTCGGCATGGCGCTGATGAAGGTCGGCCGATTTCCGGAAGCGATCGATGCCGGCAAAAAAGCCACCGAGCTCCGGCCTAACGATCAAATTGCCTGGACCAGTCTGTCCCTATTCTACAATCGTGCCGGCGACATCAAGGAAGCCGAAGCCGCAGGGACAAAAGCGAAGATCCTTGGTTGGGGAGGGAAAATCGCGCAGTAGCGCGACTTAAGCAGCAAAATTGTAGGGCAGGCGCGTCGCCTGCCGACGTCTAACGGGCAACCGGAGCGGTCGCCCTACAATTGGAGCTTGGGTATGGGTGATTCTCTGGAGCTTGGATGTTGGTGCCTGGTGCTTCCGATCGGCGTACCGCCGATCGGTTTGGTCACCAGATATTCACCCGCTTGTCCGCTGCGCGCACCATCGCTGCGCCATCAGGAATGTTAAACGCCTTTTGAAATTCAGGCAGATTCGAGAGCGGCCCGTCCACGCGGTAACGCGCGGGCGAATGCGGGTCGGTGTTCAAACGCAATTTCAAATCTTCGTCGCGCTGCTTCGATTTCCAGATGGTCGCGAACGATAGAAAGAAGCGCTGATCTTCGGTAAAGCCGTTAATTTTTTTGTCACGCTCCTGTGGATTTTTATCGAGCGCTTTTTGCAACGCGGCGTAGGCGAGTTTCAGGCCGCCGAGATCGGCGATATTTTCACCTTGAGTCAGCTTGCCGTTGATGTGCAGCCCCGGCAGCGGCTCGTAGGCATTGTATTGGTCCACGACTTTCTGCGCGCGCTTCTTGAACTCGGCCGCCGATTTCGGCGTCCACCAGTCTCGCAGATTGCCGGCGGCATCGTATTGCCGGCCCTCATCGTCGAACCCGTGCGTCATTTCATGACCAATGACCGCACCGATTCCACCGTAGTTCACGGCGTCGTCCGCGTTGGCGTAGAAAAACGGCGGCTGCAAAATGCCGGCCGGGAAAACGATTTCGTTTCTGGTGGGATTGTAATAGGCGTTCACTGTCGGTGGCGTCATTCCCCAGTCGGTGGGATCGACCGGTTGGCCGATCTTGTTGAAATCTCGTGTGACCGCGAATTTCGCCGCGCGTACTGCATTCAGCACGAATGGGCCGCGATCGATCTCCAGCATCGAATAATCGATCCACTTGCTCGGATAACCGATTTTCACCTGCATGGCGGCCAGTTTCTTTAGCGCTTCCTGTTTCGTCGGCTCGTCCATCCAGTCGAGCGTCTTGATGCGGTCGCGGAGCGCATCCCTCACGTTGTTGACCAGCTCCAGCGCGCGCGCCTTTGCCTGCGGCGGAAAATCATACGCGACATACAATTTGCCCAATGCCTGGCCGACGGACCCATCGGTGGAGGCGATCACGCGTTTCCAGCGCGGCTTAATTTTCTTCGTGCCGTGCATGATCGTCCCGTTGAAGTGGAAATCTTCGTCCACAAATGCCTTCGACAGCTGGTCGGCGGTCGCGTCGATCAGGTGCCAGCGCAAATACGCTTTCCAATCGTCGAGTGGCGTCTCTTTGAAGACGGTATCGGCGGTCTTTAAAAATTCCGGCTGATGCACATTGATGTCGGCCGGCTCGTGCACATCGAGGTTCTTGAAGTAATCGCTCCAATTCCAGCCCGGCGTGAGGCCTTGGAGCTGGCTCATCGGGATCTTATTGTAGTTCTTTTGCGGATCTCGAAGCTCCACGCGTGTCCGTGAGGCTTCCGCGAGTTTGGTCTCGAGTGCGAGAATCTTTTTCGCTTCGTCCGTAGCGCTCGCGGACGCGTCGCCCAGGAGCGTCAGCATTTTCGCCACGTGCGCGACGTATTCGTCGCGCAATTTTTTCGAGGCCTCGTCCGTCTTCGTGTAATAATCGCGGTCCGGCATGCCAAGTCCACCCTGGACGGCTTGCGCGATCTCGCGCGTGCTGTTCTTGTCGTCCGCTCCGGAGCCGAACCCGAAAAGCACGTCTACACCGATGCCATGCAGGTGCGCGATTTCCTTGAGCAAATCGTTGCGGTCCTTGATCGCGGCGATGCTTTTGAATTCGTCCGCCAGTGGCTTGGCGCCCGCGGCCTCGACCGTTTTCTCGTCCATCCCGCTCGTGTAATAATTCCCGACCTTCTCCACATCCGGCGCCAGTCTCGGGTCGATCTTCGTGGCGGCGGCTTTTTCCGCGACCGCATGCAACGCATCGTTATTTCTCTCGATCAACTGATTGAAACTTCCCCAGCGCGAGTATTCGGGCGGGATCACCGTCCGTTTGACCCAGCCGCCGTCCGCGTAGGTGAAGAAATCGGTCCCCGGCTTTACGGACGGATCCATATTTGTTGGATCGAGCGGTTTCGGATGTTTCTCGAACGCGGATGCCGCGGAAGGCGTGTCGGCGCGCAAAGCCAACGCGCCAAAAAGAGCGATTGCGAAAATGGAGAACGTCTTAATCATGAGTAATAAAACTCGAAGGTCGCGCGCTTGTCCAATCATTGCGCGGCAGCGCGATGAAAGCTCCAAATTCCAAGCTCCAACATCCCAAAATTGTAGGGCGGGCGCTCCGCCTGCCTAATTAGTTACATGGCAACCGAAGCGGTCGCCCTACAACCGGACGTTGATGCTTGGTGATTCTCTGGTGTCCGCCACAGGACGGATTCGCCATGGCGAACTTGAAAGTTGGTGCTTCCCATCAGCCTGGGGATGGGCTTCCGCCTGCCGAATCAATCTAATTGCCCTATAAATACTTGAGCCCGTCTCCCGTAGCACCTAGTCTGTATCCATGACAAAACTAATCAGTTACACAATGACAGCTCTTCTGGCGACGGTAGCCATTTCATTCGCTGCGCCGGACAAGGCCGCGCTGGAAGCAAAAGAAAAAGCTGCCTGGCAGGCCTTCAAAGACAAGAAGACCGACGACTTCAAAAAGATCATAAACACAGAGTTTTGCGGCGTCTACGACAGCGGCATCTACAACATGCAAAAAGAGGTGGACGACATGCAAAAGTGGGACATGAAATCCTTTGCGTTGAGCGATTACCAGATGGTCGCCGCCGGACGAGGTACAGTCATGACGACTTACACGGTAAAAATCGAGGGCACCTTTAATGGGAAAGACGCCTCCGGTACTTTCAATTGCGGCTCGGTCTGGAAAAAACAGAAGGACGGGGAATGGCAGCCCATTTTCCATACGAACGTGAAGCAGGCCGCCCCCACCAGCTAATCACGTCGAGGTAACCGTATCCTGTAGAGGCCGCCGTCCCGGCGGCAATGGTAGGGACGCCGCGCCGCGGCGTCCCGCAACCTGTGGCTTGGACAGCGCGGCGCACTGTCCCTACCTTGGGTTTGGCGTCTGACACAGACGCCCTGCAACTGAGATCGGTCGCGTCACCCAATAATGCTTGAGCCCTTCTCCCGTCGGGCATAGTTTTGCGTCTATGACAAAACTGATCAGTTACACAATGACAGCTCTCCTTGCGACAGTCGCCATTTCATTCGCGGCGCCGAACAAGGATGCCGTTATCGCCAAGGAAAAAGCCGCCTGGCAGGCCTTCAAAGACAAGAAAGCCGATGAGGTCAAAAAGCTCCTTTCCCCGGAGTTGATGGCGGTTTACTCCGATGGAATCAATACCTTCCAACAGGAACTGGATGCGATGGCAAAGACGGACATGAAATCGTTCAGCTTTAGCGATGTGAACGTAGTGTTTCCGGATCCCGCGACTGCCGTCATTACTTATAAGGTGACGGTCGAGTCCACTCAGGAAGGAAAAGACATCGGCGGCACGTTCAACGCCGGTTCCATCTGGCGGATGGTCAAGGGCAAATGGTTGGGCGTCTTTCACACCGAAGCCAAGGTGGAAGCCGCGACCAAATAGGATAAAAGCTCCAAATCCCAACTCCGAAATACTTCGCGAGCAGGGCTCCAACATCCAGAGAAGCACCAAACTTCAAACACCAATCTTCAAAGCTGCGCGCGCGTAAATATTGGGATTTGGTGATTGAAGTTTCATTGGAGCTTGGATGTTGGTGCTTGGTGCTTCCGATCGGCGCCTCGCCGATCGGGTCATTCACTTCATTAGACGCGGGTCTTTTGTCCACTTGTCACATGTCACTCGCCACTTTAACGTAGTGCCGTAGTGCGGGGGAGCCGCTATTGGCTGAGACGTCTTGGACGAACCCCTTGAACCTGATGCGGGTAATGCCGCCGAAGGGAGGTCCGAGCTCGGCCATGCCATGTCCCGCATGGCCTTTTTGTTTGTTAGCCACAGATGAACACAGATTTTCACAGATCAATGAACCGAATTGCTTCCTGTCTTATCTGTGTTTCATCTGTGTAAATCTGTGGCCTGGATATGAGCGCGAATAAACACGATATGAAAAACCGCAACGGTACCGAAACCGCGCAGAGCGCTGATCAACCTCTCCCAAATTCAAAAAAGGTTTACGTCGCCGGAGAACTTGCATCCCGATCTCCGCGTTCCGTTTCGCGAAATCGCACTCGCGCCGACCAAATCGATGTCCGGCCAGATCGAGGTCAACGAACCGGTCCGCGTGTACGACACCAGCGGCCCGTGGGGCGATCCAAGCGTAGATGTCGATGTTGCGCGCGGACTTCCGCCGTTGCGCGCAAAATGGATCCGCGCCCGCGGCGACGTGGAAGAAATCGAAGGACGCGTCGTCCAGCCGATCGATGATGGCTATCTGTCTCAAACGCATGCTACGCATGCACAAAAAAAACGCCGAACGCCCAACGCCCAACTCCGAAAGTCTTCGCGAGCAGGCTGTCCAACGCCGAATTTAAGCGGGAGCAATGGAAAACTCTCAACTCTCAACCCTCAACTCTCAACTGCCGCGCGGCGCCCACTTCGGGCGAAGACCGGCAATTGCGTCACGCAATTGTATTACGCGAGAAAAGGCATCATTACCCCGGAAATGGAATTCATCGCCATCCGTGAGAATCACGGACGCGCGACTCTGGGGAGCGCACGCGCCTCGCGTGCTCCGGTCGGCGCCTCGCCGAACGGCCCTCCGCCTGCTGAATCCAGCATCGCGCGCAATGCGCTCTCGTTCGCGCACCCCGGCTCCGAACCAATCCGCAATCCGCAATCCGCGATCCGCACTGCGATCACCCCCGAGTTCGTGCGCTCCGAGGTCGCCCGCGGCCGTGCCATCATCCCCGCCAACATCAACCACCCGGAATCCGAGCCGATGATCATCGGCCGCAATTTTCTGGTAAAGATCAACGCCAACATCGGCAACAGCGCCGTCGCATCGTCGATCGAAGAAGAAGTCGAAAAAATGCGGTGGGCCACCAAATGGGGCGCCGACACGGTCATGGACCTGAGCACGGGCAAAAACATCCACGCCACGCGGGAATGGATCATCCGCAACAGTCCAGTGCCGATCGGTACCGTCCCGATCTATCAGGCCCTGGAAAAGGTCGGGGGCCGGGCCGAAGAACTGACCTGGGATATATATAGAGACACCCTCATCGAACAGGCAGAGCAGGGGGTCGATTACTTCACCGTCCACGCCGGGGTACTATTAAGATACATCCCCATGACCGCCCGGCGCGCCACCGGCATTGTCAGCCGGGGCGGCTCGATCATGGCCAAATGGTGCCTGGCGCATCATCAGGAAAGTTTCCTCTACACAAAGTGGGACGAGATCTGCGAGATCATGGCCGCGTACGACGTCAGCTTTTCCATCGGGGACGGCCTGCGACCGGGAAGTATCGCCGACGCCAACGACGAAGCCCAGTTCGCCGAGCTTTACACGCAAGGCGAACTGACAAAACGCGCCTGGGCGCAACATGTGCAGGTGATGAACGAAGGCCCGGGCCACGTCCCGATGCACATGATCAAAGAGAACATGGAGAAACAACTCGAATGGTGCGACGAAGCCCCGTTCTACACTTTGGGTCCGCTCACCACCGACATCGCGCCCGGGTACGATCACATCACCAGCGCCATCGGCGCGGCAATGATCGGCTGGTACGGTTGCGCCATGCTTTGTTATGTCACCCCGAAAGAACATCTGGGGTTGCCTAACAAAAAGGATGTGAAAGACGGCGTCATCGCCTACAAAATCGCCGCGCACGCCGCCGATCTGGCCAAAGGCCATCCCGGCGCGCAATACCGCGACAACGCGATCAGCAAGGCGCGCTTCGAATTCCGCTGGGAAGACCAATTCAATCTCGCGCTCGATCCCGAAACAGCCCGCGAGTTCCACGACGAAACCTTGCCGCAGGAAGGCGCGAAGACAGCGCACTTCTGCTCGATGTGCGGCCCGCATTTTTGCAGCATGCGCATCACAGAAGACGTTCGTCGTTACGCTGCGGAGCAAGGTTTGAGCGAAGAGGCCGCCGTTAAACAGGGGCTCGAAGAAAAATCTGCTGAATTCGCCAAGGCCGGCGAAGTTTATCAAAAAGTGTGATGCGCATGTCCATGAATACGGCTTTGAGCGGGAGCGGCCGGATAGATGACATCAAAAGTCACCCGCAGGGCGAGCGTCGCGGGGAGACAAAGCTCGTCAAGATCACGGAGGACGTGAGGAAATACGCAGCCGAACAAGGCTTGTCCGAGGAAGAGGCATTAAAAGCAGGCATGGAACAGAAATCTCGGGAATTCGTAAGTGCCGGCGCCAAGGTCTACGCAAAAACCTAATGTCTGGGGAGCACAGGCTGCCAGCCTGTTGGTCGCGGCGACTCGCCGCGACGAGCTTTCATCAGAACCAATTCGCGAAATCCGCGAATTTATGCGAAAGAAATTTTTGCGGCACCGGTTTGTAACCGCGGGAGCCGACGAAATTCCTTCGCCTCAATGACACGCAAACTACTTCTTTGGGCGCTGATCGCGGTCCCCATCTGTTATTACTTTGGGCTAATCGTTGGTGCGGCGACTTATCCCGGTTACAGCCACATCACCCGTTATGCGAGTGAGCTCGGCGCTGCCGGCGCGCCATATCCGGCACTGTTCAATGTCTCGATTATGATCGGCGGCGCGTTAGCCGTACTTGCATCGATCGGTCTCGCGATTGCGCTTCACGATCAAGTGACGGCGGCGGCTGGCTATGGGCCGTTCTGGCTGGAGTCGCTCTGGCCTGCTGGGGCGCCTCCATGGTAATGGGCGGAATGTTTCCGATGCCCGACCCGCGTCACGGCGGGCTTGGGCTCGGTCTTTCGGCACCTCTTGTGCCGTTGTTCGCGTTGCTGGCAATTCGAAAACTTCCGAACGCGACCGGAATGAAGCTCTTTCTCGCCTTTATCTTTCTCGGGTCGTTGATCGTGCTGGCGATCATGTTCGGCGTGGGACACCTGGTCACGCGTCACAACGTCGGAATTTGGCAGCGGATCAACTCCGGAATCTCCATTCCCTGGTTCGCGGTGCTCGGGTGTTGGCTGCTCACTCGCGCGCGAAAGAAATGGGTGTAGAGGCGCCCGTCTCGGGTGCAATGCCAGTCCGGCCTCGGGCTCGCGGGTGTCTCACCGCGACGAACGTTCCGATGTTCTGCAGAAGGGTCCTAAAGGATTCTTTCAGACCCCATTTTCCCGCGCATCGTGGACGATCTCTATCGTTCGCGGTCATTTTTCTGATAGATTAAGGTACGCCCATGGCTGATTCATCAGTTACAGAAAAACGACGACTGGCTGCACCGTGCGTGACGCCGCAGGCGCTGGCCTGGGACGGGAAACAGCTTTGGCTCAGCTCGCGCGATCTAGGCACGCTCTATCGAACCAACAACGGTGACGGATTGAAGATTGTCGAGGAAATCGATCCGCCGGGAACGGTATGGGCGGCGGTGCTGACAAACCGCGGCTGGCGGTTCACGATCGGCAAAGGATTAAATGACGACCGCTACGTCTATAGTTATACTGCGGCCGACGGGTTCAGGAAGTTGTTTGCCTGCCCGGAATTTACCGGCTCCTATCTCAGCTTCGACGGCGAACATCTGTACCTGAGCCAATGGTACAAAGGACAGATCCATCGGATGGACGATTCAGGAACCATTTCGCGCACGATTGACGTCGGCGCGGAAATATGCGGGCACACATTCGTCGATGGGACGCTCTATGTGCTGCGTGGGCGCGAGAACAAGGACATTCCAAACAGAGGAGAGGAATGGCACATCGCCCGCCTCGATCCTGAGAAAGAAACACCGGAGGTAAAAGACCTCGCGGAGATTCCATTCGCATCGCGGTCGCTAGCGTTCGACGGCGAGTTCTTCTGGTCGAATCATCGCGCCGGAAACGAGACGATCGCGTTTGCCATCCCTGACTAACGAATGGCAAGATCCCCAGGTTCACAAAGGCCGAATTCGATGCGATGAAAAAAAGGAAAAGAAGAAATGAATTTGGAGCAATCTTCTCGATGCCTCTCGCGTCCTCCAAATGTCAAAAATATAGATGCGACCCCATTATTTTCCATTTTCCTAACGACCTGATGTCAGGAGAGGGGACCGATTATCGAAGAGATGGACGAGCATAATATTCGCGCGGCGATAGATCGACATTGGGCCGCCTCCGCCGCGGGCGATCAAGTGGGCGAACACGAAATCTATCACGATGACGTTGTCTGCGAGTACCCACAGTCAGGCGAGATAATTTATGGTCGCCAAAATCTGCAGGCGTTGCGTAGCCACCACCCTGATAAGCCATCTGAGTTTACCGTCAGGCGGATCGTAGGAGAAGGTAAGCTCTGGGTTAGCGAGTACGTGATTAACTACGGCGGCAAACGTCTCTTTACCGTGAGTGTCATGGAGTTTCGAGACGGAAGAGTGTCGCACGAGACACAATATTTCGCCGATTCATTTGATGCTCCTGCCTGGCGCGCCCAATGGGTCGGGCGCGCGCTATGATTCACCGAGACATTCCCGCAATGCTAGGACCGACGAGCGATGAGCGGAGGCGAACCGGTTCGCGGCTTCCTGCAGCACAGTTGTAACTTTACTTTCCTGCCAAGGTCTGAATAATTTACTCAGCGCGAGGTTCGTCAGGCGTCTCCGCAAATCACTCCGCTAATTCGATGGATCACAACCGGAAGACAGTGATAGTTACGGGAGCGTCGCAAGGTATCGGTGCCGGCATCGCCCAGGCATTTCTCGCCCGCGGCTACGATGTGGTAGCAACCGCGCGAAGCGCGACGAAATCCAAGGAACTTTCAGCTTCCGACCATCTCGCACTGGTCGACGGCGACATCGGTCAATTTGAGACGGCGCAGAAAGTGGCCGAACTCGCGACCAGTAAGTTCGGCTCGATCGATGCCGTGGTCGCGAACGCCGGCATCTTCATAGTGAAGCCGTTCACGGAATACACAGCGGACGACTTTCGCGCCCTCGTCTCGACCAACCTTGCAGGCTTCGTTTACATCACGCAGCTGGCGGTTAAACAGATGCAGGCGCAGAAGAGAGGCGGCAGCATCGTGAGCATCACCGCCGCGTTGGTGGACAATCCAATTGTCGGCGAGCCGGCTTCCGTGGCCATGATCACTAAGGGTGGCCTGAACGCGGTGGTGAGAAGTTTGGCTTTGGAATACGCGAAAGAGCGTATTCGATTCAACGCCGTCGCGCCGGGCGTCGTCGACACCCCGCTGCACGCCGATGCTCCGAAGGACTCGCTGAAAAGAGCTTCGCCGATGGGCTCAATCACGACGGTGGAAGACATCGCCAGCGCGGTCGTTTATCTGACAGAAGCTCGTCAAATCACAGGAGAGGTGTTGCACGTCGACGGTGGTGCGCACATTGGCAAATGGTAGAAAATTCCAATTCGACCGGCGCCGAGCAGCGTTTGCGGGAACTCGCCATCAAACTTCCGGAGGGAAAAAAATGCGGTCGCGTCTAAATATTTGACATTCGCGCGAGCTAAGGCCACGCAGTTCTTGGTTAATTGTTATTCGTCGGCGACGAAGCCCGGAGCATGGTGATTGCGATAACCATTGGCAGGAAGCGGGCGGATGGACATAAAGTAAGTGCATGAGCAAGGCTGGTAGCGAAAAGCAGAAGCTGTCGGCGGAACAGCGTGACGAATTATTAAAGACCGTGAAGGCCCGTTTCGAAAAGAACATGAGCCGCCATAAAGGGGTCGAGTGGGCCAAAGTAGAAGCCAGGCTAAAGGCTAATGCCGACAAACTCTGGTCACTCCATGAGATGGAAAGAACCGGCGGTGAACCGGATGTGGTGGGTCAGGATAAGAAGACGGGCGAATACGTCTTCTTCGACTGTTCAGCACAAACTCCCGGTGACCGGGTAAGCCTTTGCTACGACGATGAGGCGCTGGCGGCGAGGAAAGAGCACAAGCCCAAAGGTAGCGCTGTCGGCATGGCCGCGGCCATGGGTGTTGAACTCCTGACTGAGGAGCAATATTTCGAGCTGCAGAAGCTGGGAGAATTCGATACGAAAAGATCGAGCTGGATCAAGACGCCTGCGGAGATCAGAAAGCTCGGCGGTGCGCTTTATTGTGATCGCCGCTACGGCCGCGTCTTCGTGGGGCACAACGGCGCGGACTCCTACTATAGCGGCCGGGCTTTCCGTGGCTCGCTCAGGGTCTGACTTTTCGCGGGTCGCGAATCGAATTCAAAGAAATGAATTTTGAGCGGCTCCCTCGACGGTCCTCGGAGTCATGGAAATGTCAAAAATATAGATGCGACCCATCCACCACTTTACGGACCTCGGCATCGATAAAACTTTCACCCTCGCATGTCGATCCGTAGCCGGTTAGGCTCGATCTATGTTGTCAAACAGCGGCAGAGTGCTTCTCGAAGATCAAAGAGTGGATCAGGACCTCGTAGATGCTAAGTTCTGCAATCACCAGCTTGTTCGACTGGTCGCGAAGAAACATCGATTTAAGGAGGTTGACTTCAGATATTCGACATTCGACGCCTGTTATCTTCGAAAGTGTGCGTTTGAGTCGTGCGACTTTACGGGTTGCCGCTTCGTCGCCAGCAACTTTTATGGGTCAACATTTGAAGGATGCATCTTTGATTATGCGATATTCGAGAGAACCATAATAGCTAGCGACCTTCTCCTAACATGCTGCCCCGCGCACGAGAATTTGAAAATGAGTTTCGCTCGGACGTTGCGTACAGTTCTGAACAACTTGGCGACGCTCATGCCACGAACGTGGCAATTAAAATTGAACTGGAGGCTACCGAGGAACATCTATACAAGGCATGGCATTCGAAAGATTACTATTATCGGTCGAAATATCCGAAGTGGAAGCGAGCCGTTGCGTTCTGGAATTGGCTCAAGTTCAAATTTCTAGATTGGATTTGGGGGAACGGCGAAAGCGCGCTAAAGCTCTTGTATGCGGTTCTCGCCGTACTCGCGCTAATAGCGGTACGCGATGTTTTTCTGCGCCGGGACCCATCGCAACTTCTTGATTATTTCGCCGCGGCTGTCGACGCGCCGCAGATATTTCTCGGAACGCTTGTGCCTTCGGGCTACTCCGCTGGATATCTAGCTGTTATCGTTTTTTTCAGATTGGTGGCTTTCGCGTTCTTGATGTCTATCGTTATTAAACGATTCAGCCGGCGTTAGCGCATGCATATCTATGCTTTTGGATCTGTCTGCCGGGGAGATGTTCGCGTAGGTTCAGATGTCGATCTTCTCGCTTTGGTTGATGGATACGATCCCCGTTTCGATCCGGACACGTTTTCAGTGTATTCGTATGATCGCGCGCGCGAATTATGGCGAGAAGGAAATCCGTTTGCATGGCATCTGTTTCTCGAGTCAACGCTCGTCTTCGCTTCTGACGATGGCGATTTTCTGGCATCCTTGGGCTCACCAGGAGAATACAGGAACTGTGTTCGGGACTGTGAAAAATTCCACGATGTATTTTGTGAAGCATATGATTCGATCAGGGCCGGGTCGCATAGCAACGTGTTCGAATTATCCACTCTTTTTTTGAGTATCCGGAATATTGCGAGACGTGCTTTTCGCTTGGAGCGACGAACGAACCGACGTTTTCAAGAGACTCTGCTCGACGGTTGGGCAAGGAGAGTGTGCCGATTCCTGAAGGCGCATACGCGATCGTGGAGCGAGCCCGTGTTCTATCGACACGTGGAAAGGGCAGGCGAATCGCGGAAAAAGAAGTTGCCGAAGCAATTGCGGGACTGCACCCTGTAAAGGAATGGATGGAGGGCTTGATTACTCGAGCGCGAAATTATGAACCAGTTCCAAAATCGAATGTCCGCGCAACGGCAGATCCTCGGCTTGGTTAACGGCAAGCATTGGCACGCAGAGGAATTGTGTGGCCTATCAAATAAGGCGATTGAGCGATGGACTGCTGTTAACGCTATCGAGTCTAATTCAAATCTGGTAGAGTTGATTAAAATTGCTTCCGGGAAGCTCTTCTTTCTCGCGAACAAGAGTCAGGAACAAATTTCCGAAGACTATCAGACCGCTTCGCGTGAAGTTGCTGAACTCACGAATGCCATTGCTACGGAACTCAAAGGAGGATCGGAAAATAGGGGTCAGTCAACAAATCTTGAATGTTAACCACGCACCGAACCTTAGTCGTATTGCTGTGCTGCATGCTCTTTTCGAATTGCAGCAAGGCTCCTCCAGCGCAGCCCCAGACAGACACAGAGAAGCGCATACGAGGAGGCCGCGAAAATCGCAGCGGAACGTGAGCATCTTTCAGAACTTCAGCAGGAGCAGCGCGAAAAAGTTGCGACGGATCTTGCCTCGCGAACCGATACCAGAGAGGCTAGACGAGCAGCAACTCTGGAGCACGCAGCTGCCGAGCAAGCGCGACGCGAAGGAATTACCGCAGAGTTGAAGACGTTCGTCGACAGCGTGTGGGTTGAGCGCAGCCAAATTAATGACACGCAGACGCTGCGTATGAACGGTCAAAAGGTGAAGCCCGGCTCCATTTTAGTATCTCCCGCTGGGTACTCCGTGAAGTACATAAAGGAAGATGGCCGTTCTTTTTTGGTTCACCTATGACGAAGACGCCTTTTCAGTGACGCTCAAAAAGACCTCGCGGTGTCTCAATAGCTGAAACTAAATCCAAGCAGCCGGCTGGCCGAAGGATTCGAAGTCGATCAGAAACTTCCGGAAGTGCCTTCCGGAGAAACGGTTTCTACGACTCTAGCAGCCTCGCGAGGTCTTCTTGTGTTGAAAGCCAGTTATGGTGCCGGGCAAGTTCAGCGTGATGTGAAAGATCTTGTGAGGTCAAAAATTCAGAATGGCCGACTCGATTTCAGCGCAAACAGCGGAGAGCTCGGAGGAGATCCTATCTTTGGGCAGGTGAAGACGTTTTATATAGAGTATGTCGCCAACGGCAGAGTTATGAAAAAGAGTTTCAGGGAAGGCGAACACGTATCTTTGCCATAAGCCGTCTAAACGAGGGAAGTGGGAACAGAAAAGCGGTCAGCCAATCGCGTGGATCCAACGCCAGCCTCATTCGCTTGCAAGCGGCTCCGCTAGTCAAGATATGTTGACTGACCCCAATTCTGTTGCACCGGCGCTTATTGCAATCGTCATTGAATCAAAAGCTGAAACGCTGAAAACTGAAAGGCTCAAAGCAGAAGTCAGAGCAGAGTCGCGGCAAAAGGAAATCGGGGTCAAATCTAAACTTTTGACATTTGAACAGCGAAACTTCGCCCTAGGCTCGGCCAACAATTCTCATCGCTAGCCGGCTTCGAAAAAGATAGACAGTATTCATGGCGGAGTATGATCCCAGTGAGTTGATCACGCTTTGCGCTTCGTCCTGGGCGACGGTGAAGTAACGTCCGATAGTGCAGGGAGAGCTGGGGTCGTGTCTAAACATTCAACATTTGAGCGCGCGGCCTGCGCGTTATTCGTTATTGGTTATTGGTTAGCGGCCGCCGACCCGGGGTGGCGAATTGGATTGATCGATCCAGACGAGCATTTGTTTGCAGGCGTTTTGGTTCGGCGCGAAGAAAAGGCTTGCCCGGCGATCGGCGGTGAAATACAAACGAAAATCGACTTAAAAGCCATGAAATTCGCATCAATCATCCCAGCACCGTTGCTTGCACTATTGTTTCTCGGTGGGTTTGCCTCACCCGGCGTTGCGCAGGAATCCCGCTGGGGATCGCCGGGGGAGGATACGGTGAAGTTCATCATTGCGGCCGAGGCGAAGTGGGCGAACTCGGCCTGTAGCCCGCAGCCGGATCTTAAGGACGTGATTGCGGATGACTTCCAGGGGACATCGCCAAGCGGACGGCGCTACGGCAAGAACGAAGCGATCAGCACAGATACCAAGTCGCTTTCGCGCGATTGCCAACTGGGTGAGGTAAAGGTGAGATTTTTCGGCGACTCCATCGCGATCGTGTATGGAGCGGAAAGCGCGGTCTCCAAGGCTAAAGATGGCAAGGAGACAAAGCATTGTCTGATCTGGACCGACACGTGGCTCAAACGCGCCGGAAAATGGCAGATCGTGGCTGCGCAGGATACGAACATCCCTTGTAAGCCTTAGGCGGTCGCGCTAGCTCTTGCGCCTCGGTCGTCTTTGGGAGCGCGGAAAACATGCGCACAACCCGGAGCGCGAACGCCTTCGTCCGATCGCGCAGATCCTCTTCTTCCTTGATCACTCGCGCCCCCGCTCTCGTGCCAGCAACCTAGCTGCGCCCCGTCCATGTCGCGGCTTCCATCGCCGCTCCATTCTGCATTCCTCCTTATTATTTTTTCAGCTTCGCCCTCGCCGCCCGGTAATTGGCCATGTGCTCCTCCGCGGACACGCGCGCAACGGTGCGGCCGACCACGTCGAGAGCCAGGTCGTCCAACTTTTTGAACCGGACGCAACCTTTACCCATGTCGAGCTTCTTGCCGCTCTTCTTGTATTCGCTGGCGAACCAGGTGGAGAGAGTGGGATGACCGTAGAAGCACAGGAAATGCAGCACCATGCCGGACTTCTGCGATCCGAGCGCAACCAATGGCAGCGGCACTTTGGGATTCTCGCCATAGCCCGCTGGATACAGGGAGAGCGGGACGTACCAGCCGATCATCCCGAACTGCATGCCTTCCTCATATCCGTCAGGCAGGTTCTCATTGATCGCCTTGCGCACGGCGCTGAGCGCGGTGCGGCGCTCCGCGGGGAGTGCGGCGAGGTATTGGGCCACGGTGGAAGCTGGCATGTTGGCGACGATATCCGTCGAACTGTGCGGCGGACAAGCCTCATGCACCGCACCGCCGCTCTCCCTCTCCTCACGACGATGCTGGACTGTGGCCGTCGCTCATCATCCGTTGGCCGGGCCACCGTGCGCAAAAACGCGTTCCAGCGCGGGTCGTTGTGAAGACTGCGGGTCGGCGGTGAAGTGCGATAGCGCTCGCTGTGAGAGCGCGCGGGCGTAGGTTGCAGGCCTATGGCGCGCACAATTCGTTTTCATCAAACCGGCGGTCCGGAAGTTTTCCAGATCGAAGACCTTGACGTGCCAGCGCCGAAGCAAGGCGAAGTGCGCATTACGGTCAAGGCGCTCGGCTTGAACCGTGCGGAGTCGATGTTCCGCAACGGGCAGTATCTCGAGCAGCCGCAGTTTCCCGCGCGCAACGGCTACGAGGCTGCGGGCACGGTCGAGTCGGTCGGTGAAGCTGTGGAAGGCTTTCAGCCCGGCGACGCGGTCAGCACGATCCCCGGATTTTCGCTCAACCAATACGGGGTCTACGGCGAGGTCGTCCTCGCGCCTGCGGCGATGGTCGTGAAGCATCCGGCCTCGCTTTCATGGGAAGAGGCTGCCTCGGTTTGGATGCAATACGTGACCGCCTATGGCGCGCTGATCGAGCTCGGCAAAATGAAGAAGCGCGACACGGTCCTCATCCCGGCGGCCTCGAGTAGCGTCGGCCTTGCGGCCATTCAGATCACGAACCTGATTGGCGCGACCCCGATCGCGCTCACGCGCACGAACGAAAAGCGGCAGGCCTTGCTCGACGCCGGCGCGAAGCATGTCATCGCCACCGAGGAAGAGGACCTGGTCGAGCGCGTGCAAAAGCTGACCCGCGGCAAAGGCGCGCGCCTCGTCTTCGATCCGGTCGCCGGACCTACGCTCGCGAAGCTGGCCGCAGCCACGAAGCAAAACGGGATCATTTTCGAATACGGCGCGCTCAGCACCGAGCCGACGCCGTTCCCGCTTTTCGAGGTGCTGGGTAAATTGCTGACCGTGCGCGGCTACGTGCTCTCGGCAGTGACCGGCGACGCAAAACGACTGGCGCGCGCGAAGCAGTTCATCATCGACGGGCTCGCCTCCGGGAAGTTGAAGCCGATCATCTCGAAGGTTTTCAAAGGTCTCGACCAGATGGTGGAGGCACATCGCTACATGGAGAGCAACCAGCAGATCGGGAAGATCGTGCTCACGGTGTAGGCGGGCCTCGATTAGATGATCATTGCCTGGTTCGTCGGATGGGGTCGCGTCTAAATATTCGACATTCGCGCGAGGTAGGGCTGGGGGAGTTGAGAGCTGAAAATCTGATCCGCCTTCGTTGACTACGGCGTGACAGGAACGCTAAGAAGCGGAAAATGGCAAGCGTGGGCGCTTGCCCTACAATTCCGCCGCCGATATGATCCGCGCCATGCCAAAACTTCAACGGGAACAGCATTTTATGATCAAGAATTTCATCTCTTTATTGACGGGGACGATCGCGCTGGCCGCGGCGACGCTGCTCGCGCAGGAGGGAACGACAAAACCCGCGGAGGGAACGCTGACGCTGAGCAAAAAGACGTTCAAGCTGGCGCATGCGGTGGCGTACGAGTCAGCGACCGCGGGAGAAGAGGAGGTCGCGGTGGTGTTGAGTGCACAGCCAGTCTCGAACGAGAAATTGAAGAAGGCGCTGGCAGCAGAAAAGGAGGGCGGATTCGGCGAGTTCCCAAAGCCGTTCCTCCAACTCGTCTTCAAGAAGACCGGTGAGTTGAAGCATTGGAGCGCGGTCGGCGGCGGCACGACGATCGGAGGGAGTAGTGACGGCACCGGTGAACTCAAACTTCAGGACGGGCGCGCCGTTGGGAAAGCGACCGCGGCGGTCGATCCAAGCGCGCTAATTCCGAAAGGGTTCGACGTGCGATTTAATGTTGCGCTGCTTAAGTCGGGCGAAGAGTTGCCGGCGTCAACGGCGAAAAAGTACGGTCCGGCGGCAAACGTGAAGCCGTCCGTGACCGGTATCTTCAAAGGAAACGGCAAGGAGGCCAGTCTCGCCCATGTGTCCGCGAGCTGGGGCGAGCCGTTTGATGGAAAACCCGGCATCGTGCTCGTGTTCACGGAGAAGGACCATTCCAAGGATAAAAAGCCCGACGTTGACGCGATGTTCGGAAAATTCGGCAGCGCATTGATCATCTCCCTTCACGAGGACGGCGACATCTATGGCTGTCAGGTGGTGCACAGCGCGCTTAAGAACAAGGGCTTTAGCTCGACCGGGTCAATCGAGACGAGCGGATTCAGCTACGGCGATGGCAAGGTGGAAGGTGAACTCATGACCAACGGGCAGGTCGATACTTTTGGCGAGACATGGGAGGTGAAGCTCAAGTTCGTGGCGCCGCTGGGCGAGATCCCAAAGCAGTACCAGGTTGCCGAGTCGGCAAACGCGGAGACAAAGCCGGCGCCGCCAAAATCCGAACCTGATGAATCGGACAAGGAAGAGGCGGCGACAAAATCCGCCGCGCCGGGCGTAAACGTTAAGGATCTCGCCCTGACGAAAGATGCGAGCGATATCGAGTACAAGTCTCTGGTGCAGCAAATGAGCTTTAAGAGCAAGTTGCCGGTGAAGAGCGCGTGCGCGGAACTGGCCCAAAATCTGAAAGCGCAAGGGTGGGCTAAAGATGGCACCGACCTGATCACTCCGAACTCTTCCATTCTCAGGCGCAAACGCGATCAAGCGACGCTCACGATTTTCGTCAAACCGGAGAATGGAGGGAGCGAAGTAAAAATGATGACTGAAGGCCTCTCCTGGGACGGAGAGTAGAGAAAGGGTAAGAGCTAAGAGGTAAGGGGTAAGGGCGAAGGGCGCTCACAGCAGCTCGACGACGTCCCCCTTGCGGATCATTCCTTCGACAAGGACAGCGGCGTAGACGCCGGCCTTGTTCTCGTGCGTTTGCGCGACGGCTTTCAATATGGCCGGCGTTTTTTCGGCGGTGTCGGGATCGAGCGTGATCATCATGCAACGCGCGTCGCGCTGGAGAACGACGACGGTTACTTTTGAGCCGATGCGCAACGTGCGACCGACGAATTTGTCCTCCGCGAAACCTTCGGACGACGCGAGATCGACATAAACATTTGCGCGGAACCGACGCTTATCGACGGTGGCGCCGGTTTCCTCGCCCAGTTTCTTCGCGGTTTGCACGGCGAAGATCGATAACGGACTGCAATCGGTGATCGCTTTGTCCGAACGAAGCAATGTGAGCTCGTGGTTTCCGTCGATGTTTAATCGCAAATGGTCGATCAACGCCGGGTCGTTAATCGCGAATGTTTTTCCGTCCGGCGTTTCGACATCGATGATCAAGTCGTTTGGGGCAGCGTAAAGAGGGGTAGCGTTATGTTTTTCAGCGTCGCGCAAATTGACCGGCCGCGCGGCTTTCTCCGGATTTCGGAAGCGCGCGCGGTAACGAATCATCTGACGTTGATCGCGCCCGGTGAAAAACGGGAAACCTTTTGGATTGGCCGAACTCATGAACGCAAAAAGGCGATCACCGTAAACTCCGGCGTAACCGGCGAACAGTTCCTGTAACTCTTCGCCGCGCATGCTTTTGACCGGATAACGCCAAAGGCTCTCGACTGTTCCGACGGTGCTCATGGGGAGAATTACAAAGTAGAAAGCAGAAAGTAGAAAGTAGAAAGTAGAAAGTAGAATGGAACGATGGGAATTGCGACATAGAAGGGTCCGAGCTCTCCTCGCCACGGCGAGTTCGTCCCACGGCGAACACGGCGAGTCTTCGACCGGACTTGCGATTGCGGGCAGTGCGCGAGTTTCAAACGCTGCCTTATCTTTCTTGTATTCGCAATTTTTTCGTCTCCGCTGAAAACCTTTGGAGCGGCAGATGATTTGCAATCAGCTGACGACGCTTACAAGGCAAACAGAGGGTACCTGTTCTGCTTATCGACTTGCGGATATGCGCCGAAAACGAGCAATTTACTATACCGATCCCGAAAAGGTCGTCACTCTCGAGATTGACGTTCGCCCGGGCGACGCGGCTGCGGCCGGGCCGGCCAGGAGGGTTTTGCTCCTGGAAGATCGGGATGATTTCAGGGAAGTTCTCCGCGATCACCTGGTCTCCCGCCTTTTTCGGGTAACTTCGGTCCCGAGCGGCATCGAGGGCCTCCACGAGATCAGGAAGACCGCCTTCGATCTCATCATTTGCGACATGATGATGCCGCGGATGGGAGGCGAGATGTTTTACTGGGCGGTCACGCGGCTGCGGCCGGGCACTGCTCAGCGGTTCATTTTTTTTACCGGGCACCGAAACAATTCGGCGATCGAGTTTTTCTTTAAACGGGTGAACGCGACAGTGCTCAACAAACCGTTCAAGCTGTCGGCGCTCGACTCGGCGATCGATGATGTTTTTCGCAAGCTGATCTGAACAAAAAACATCCGCCTTCGTTGACTACGGCGTGACAGGAACGCTGAAGAGCAGAGATCAGACGTCTCGCCACGGCGAGTAAACTGCGGTCGGAGGAAAGTCATGAATCCTACACGTTCACTTTCACTTACTCTGACACTCTGACTTTTTGCACCCTTCTGCAGAGGTGTAGGGGCAGGTGCAAGTGAAAGAGCAGGATTAAGGTCGAAAAGTTTTCGGCGAGGGCGCCGAAGACGACACGCGAGGGCGTCCACCACGGCGGGAAGGCAGTGTGCTCCCCTGAAATCTGAAATCAGAAATCAGGCAGACGATGGCTTGATGGAAGAAATGTCAGAGACTAAGCAACGTCGAAGCGATCAAGGTTCATCACCTTGTCCCAGGCCGCTACGAAGTCGTGGACGAACTTTTTCTCCGCATCCGAACCTGCGTAGACTTCGGCCAGTGCGCGGAGTTGAGAGTTTGAGCCGAAGACAAGATCCACGCGCGAGCCGGTCCACTTGGATTCGCCCGTCTTGCGATCGTGGCCTTCAAACAGGTCGGCGTCTTGCGAGACCGGCTTCCACTCCGTGCCCATGTCGAGCAGGTTCACGAAGAAGTCGTTGGTCAGCGCCTCGGGTCGCTTTGTGAATACACCGTGCTGCGCCCCGCCGAAGTTGCTCTTCAAGACGCGCATGCCGCCTACGAGCACCGCCATTTCAGGTGCGGTGAGCGTGAGCAATTGCGCCTTGTCGACCAGCAGCGCTTCAGCCGACAAGGTGTAATTGCCCTTAAGGTAATTGCGGAAGCCGTCCGCGATGGGCTCGAGCACATCGAAAGAGGCTACGTCGGTCTGCTCCAACGAAGCGTCCATGCGTCCCGGTGTGAAGGGCACCGTCACCTTGTGCCCGGCGTTCTTCGCCGCTTGCTCGACACCGGCGCATCCGCCCAACACGATCAGGTCGGCCAGCGAGACTTTCTTGCCGCCGGACTGCGCGCCATTGAACGCTTTCTGGATGCCCTCCAACGTCTTAAGCACCTTCGCCAGTTGGGCCGGTTGGTTGACTTCCCAATCCTTCTGCGGGGCCAGCCGAATACGACCGCCGTTCGCGCCGCCGCGTTTGTCGGAGCCACGGAAAGTGGACGCCGATGCCCACGCGGTGGAAACCAGCTCCGAAATGGACAGACTGGACGCCAGGATTTTGGCCTTCAGCGAGGCGATATCCTGTGCATCGATTAACTTGTGATCCACAGCGGGAATGGGGTCCTGCCAGATGAGCTCTTCTGCGGGAACTTCCGGGCCGAGATAACGCACGCGTGGACCCATGTCGCGGTGCGTCAGCTTGAA
>CAVWPA010000003.1:0-1784364 GCA_963756875.1 uncultured Verrucomicrobiae bacterium
GAGCAGGCGCCACGAATCCGCTTGTCGGCCGTTATGCCTTCTGGGATTGATGATGAGAATAACAAAATCAACATCAACACATCTTACGGAAAGCCATTTCCCCCGACTATCCTCCAACCGGTTCTACGGCTGGCCGATATACCCACGGAAACCCTCCGTTCACGATATCAGGAACGCCATATACATTAGGGCATCCAATCTCCGTCGAACTAGGGGTCCTTCCCGGCTTGGACGTTGCCGCGCTACGTAATGCAGCTTCTGTTCGACCGCTCACATCGACAGAAGAAATAAAGCAATTTGTGGCCGCGGGCCCGCAGGCATTCTACGAAGCGAACAAATTCTTTCTAACAAGTTTTAATTCTGCTCCTGAATTTAATGCGTTTGGCAAGTCGCGGATTTTCATTGCCGATTCGATGTACTATCCATACGACTACACGAATTCGATCGCAGGTGTAAATACTAACCCCTACTGGGATACCGGGTACGCATACCGATCAGAGCCAACGACGACTGGCGTCGTCGTCGACACGACCGAACCGCTCATCATTCATTCGTACCTAATGGACGATTGGGGCTCGGCGGGTTATGACAAAGCCGGCGGGACGCCGAGTTCTGACTCCCCTATTGCCAACCCTGCCGTAGCCGCCGTTCAGAGGATTGCCAACTACCTAAACACCTCGTGGCCCGGCTACACTGGGACTTTTGTTTCAAAATACGGTCTACGAGAGGCGGAACAGATTGCTTGGAACATTTATGGAATGGAGGCCGCATCGACTGTTCCAAACACTACTACGACGGAGGGAGCGTGGGCGAATACAACCTATCGCACTACATATGGCCCTCCGAAAAACATGAAATGGTCCTCGTTTCTGTGGGATGGGCCTCGGAAGTGGAGCCCGCATTCTACCTCAAACACGCAGCCCATTGATTGCTAAAGTTGGGGTTGGTCTATCATTAGCCCAAAGAGGAACAGGAAGTGGTAGTCCATACATGATAGATCCGGCAACGGGAAAGAGCATTAAAGGAACTACAAAGTATGGGGTCAACGTCACAATGGCCTTTGAATTCTACCTGCCGTCAGGGTATCAAGGGTTTCATTCGGTAAGTAGTGGTAACGGAGTCGGCTGGGGCTCTAAGTGGAAACGGCCGAGTGTACGTTGTCCATTTTGAGGCTACGATTAACGGTCAACCGGTAGTTCTTACGAGACAACCGATAAGTCCGCAGTGGCCTACGATGTGAACGGCTCGGACACGAAGATGGTAGTGGATGCGGGTTCGGTTGCCGCTTTAAACCCAAATGCAGTCGCAAATGACGGTGACAGAAAGGTGAATGCTCTCGCGGTGACTGGCGACTTCGGGACAGGGGATCCCGCCTCTTCGGGTAATTCGACATATGTAGTCAAATTATGGGATGCTACAATCAAATCCGGGTCCAGCAATTAGCAATATCCGGCTGAGATTTGTTGCGACGACCGCTTCGACAAATTCTGGATCAGCCACGACTTGGGATCGCATGCGTACCAAATCAGCCCTATTCGGGATATTGATCATGCGCCCGGTTTTGAAGCGGGTGACGAGGCGAGCTCTGATCCATCTAAACATGGATCAATCCATTTTCCCGACACGATTAGCGTCGATTCGAACCTCGGCTATCAGGGGCCTAGTTTCGGCGGACCCAAAGTTTGGGCTGTAATGGAGACGACCGACTCTCGCGTTAACCAATTAGATGGAGACTGGAAGAAAAGCGACCCGGCGAATTATGGAAGCCTTTTCGGTAATACCACCGGCACACGCACGCTCCCGACCTATCCTGCTTCGTCCGCAGACGGCGACGAAAGTAAACTCGCTTTTCCTGACTGCTCGCAATTTACGCTCAGCGGATTTATTCCAACCCACCGAGGCGGCAGGCCCCACGATACAGATAAACGAATGAACTCTGTTGGATGGCTTTCTTGTGTCTCGACTGGGATGCAGTCGGGTAAACCTTGGCGGACGCTTAAATTTCAGCCAGGCGGCAATGGCGATCCCCCTGACTGGCTTCTAATGGATTTATTCGCGATACCATTTGACGAGCAAGCGCGGATTTATGGAGCGACCTCTTATTCATACCCCGTTATCAATGACGCCGTGAACAACGTGCGGTTCTCAGCCCTCGGGTTGCCGTTCGCGCTGACTTACATGAATAGCACGGCAGGAAAAATCAATATCAATGCCAAGATCTTTCCGGACAGATCGACAAACAGTAATTTTGCGCCGCCAGACCGCACTCTTCCTTTGCAGGCCCTTTTCGAGAACATGTACCGAGGAACGACTCAGATAACATCGACCTCCGGCACCGCGGGATATAATTCGAAAACGTTGGCAACCAATGTTCTAAATCAAGTATCATCGTCTGGATCTCCCTTTTTAGGTCCCTATAAATATGCAGGCGAGATCTGTGAGGTCGCTGGAATTGCTGACACCGGCGCGAATGAATGGGAAAAAGAAGCCATAATTCGAAATCTCGGAAGCCTGATAACAACACGTTCCAACGCTTTCGGGGTGTGGGGCGTTGCACAAACTATTAAAAAAGCTCCGCAAAATCTCAGCGGCGGCGGTAGCAACCCAGGTCAGTTTCAGGCTGGCGATCAGGTGACAGGCGAGAAGAGATTCTATGCGATCATTGAGCGATACATTTGGCCCGGTGTAGACGGTGTGGTCGGAGACGCTCAGACGGATGCTAGTACGTCATACAATCAATTGGGGAGCGAGCCTTGGCTCGCAAGTCCCACAAATACAACTGATGGCGCAAATCCTTCGGCATCCGGGTTTGAGCAATCATACAACCCTCAAGCCGCGGTAATTAAATACAGAATTCGTTCGTTCACGTATCTTGATGACTAAATTGACATTTCACTGCGCTAGCCTCCTTTTCGCGTTGTTGCTGGCTGGAAATTGTTTCTCACAGCAAGAGAATAACGGTCCTCATTTCCGTCCTCTTTCCCCGACCGAGCTTCTAAAATTTATCCCGCCTGCGCCCAACGGTTGGAAGGTGACGCTATCAAGAGCATCCAACCAAGTAAGCTCGTGGCTTCTGACAATTGCTGAGAGATCGATGGAGTATACCCCTCCCCCCCGGCAAAGCGGGCAGACTTCGCCCACGATGAAGACGTCGATCACGCTAATGGATTCGGGAGGCGAGCAGATGTCCGCTGGTCAGTTTGAGAATTTTAAACCAGGGCTTTCAGGCAACTTGGAAAAGGCGCTAATCAATGGCTGCCCGGTGGTGATCACGAAAGGCCCGAACGGCCAGGAACGGGCGACTATGAACATCAACAATCGCTTCCTCGTCGTTCTGGTCGTCGAAAACCAATCTCAAGGCGCGGCAAAAACATGGGCATCTGCGGTCGACGTAACAAAACTCGTCGCTGCAAGCAGAGCATCGCCGCTTATGTCGAAGCTGCCAAGCGAAGTCCAGATCGAATTCGTGGATGAATTAAATCCAAGTAAGAACCGAAAGGTTGTTCAAGCTATTAGAACTAGCCGGTGAAATTAACCAGCGCGCTAATCTAATGCGGTGTTGGCGATCCATGACTCGGCGCATCCAGCGTGGAATGATGATTCGGGTCCCACATCCATGAGCCGGACGCGGTCGCGGCAGGGCGCGGCGGCGTAGCGATAAAGATGTGACGCGGTTGCGCCGGCTGCGCGAGTTGTTGCTGTTGCCTCGTCACTGTGGATTGCATTGTCGACGCGGCAGCATGCGTTCGCGGCACGGTCGATACGCCATGCCAGTCGTTTACGCGTTGCTCAAACGGAATCTTCCAGCCGAAGTAAATCAGCGCGCCAACGATGAAGATCTCAATCAATAAGCGCATGACATCGAATCACTGATCGTAGTGCCGAACGCCGTTGGCATCGTACCAATAGGTTCGGCCCTGAGCATCTTGGTATCTTTTTGATGGCTCTCTTGAATCGGTACGCCGGTCGATCAAGCGGCGAATGGTGGCTGGGGTCCCACATCCATTCGCCGGACGGAGTTGGCGCCGGTCGGGGAACGTATCGCACTACGGGTGGGCGAGCGGGCGGCGGCTGGACCGCCTGGGGCTTGGCCGGCGGGGCGATAAATGGAATTCTCTCGCGTAGAGGCGTGTCCCAGGCGAGATAAATCAGCGCGCCGATCACGAAAATTTCCACCAGCAGCCGCATGACGCCGCCGAGGCTGCCAAGATCGCACCGGCCACACAAGCACTAAACCGCGGATGGCTCCGCCGCAGAGAGCGAAGGGGTAAGAGGTAAGTGCGAAGAGCAGGGAGCGCGGAGCAAAGAGCACGGGCCGCGGACCACTGACCACGGACCACTGACTGCCGATCAACTGATCAGTCGAGATCTAACTCTGCTTTTACTTTCTCCCAAGGAACGCCGGACTTGCCGTTATTGCGCTTGATGGCGCTGCGAAGCTCCATCAGGTCTTCCATGTCCTCAATACGTTCCTGAAGCCGACGCACCTGCGCAGCGAGTGACTCCAGCGTGGGCTTTTTAAGCTTGGTCGTAGCTTCACTCATAGGCTCTCTTCCGATCCTTCACAGCGTACACGCTGATCAGATCCTTTTCCAGAGTAAACAGTACCTCTGAGGCTCCCAACCCGCATACGGTATTCATGTGTGGTCGCTGTGAGCTTCTTGACGTCGCCAGTAAAGCTGGCCTGCAACGCATCGAGTCGTCGCCCCACACTGCGTCGCTCTTCTTTTGACAAAGCCCTCAGTTGCTGGCGGGCTGCTTCCTTGATCTGCAGACGGTAGCGCATTGAAAATGTTCCTGCGGAACACGTTTGTACAGCGGCAGCTGGCCTTCCACCGCAGCCGCACCGGCCAACGGTTGTCGGAACGATCGAAAGAGCACAAGCACAAACCGCGGATGGCTCCGCCGCAGAGAGCGAAGGGGTAAGAGGTAAGTGCAAAAGAGCAAGGAACGCAGCAAAGGGCATAAAACGGAAAACGCCCAACGCGTTCTCGGGAAAGCTGACAGCTTCCCCTACAGATCCCTTGGCCCCTTAGCCCTTTGCCCTTGCCCTTTGCCTGCCCTTTGCCCTTTGCCCTTGCCCTTTGCCCTTTGCCATTTGCACGATTCAGCATGCATCGTAAGCGGCTTACGATCGGGGAGGTTTTTCACAGAAGATAACCAAGGTAACGAAGGTTTCTCTTTGGTCTCGAAACAGATCCGACACTTGGTTGCCTTCGCCTGCCCAGCCTGCCCGCCGTGGTGGGCGAACCCTTTCGGAGTTTCCTTCTGTGAACAGTTCTGCCTCTTGCTTATGTGCTTACCGCTTTGCCCTTCCCGCAGGCGACACGCCTGCCTCTACAGTCCGATTTCTGAGATTCGACGTTGGGCGTTGAGCGTTCGGCGTTTTCTGCATTCCTCCGCCCTTCGCTCTTGCCCCATTGCTTCTGGCAGCTCCAGGCATGCATCGTAAGCAGCTTACGATCAGGGAGGTTTTTCACAGAAGATAACCAAGGTAACGAAGGTTTCTCTTTGGTCTCGAAACAGATCCGACACTTGGTTGCCTTCGCCTGCTCGCGAAGGCTTTCGGAGTTTCCTTCTGTGAACAGTTCTGCCTCTTGCTTATGTGCTTACCGCTTTGCCCTTCCCGCAGGCGACACGCCTGCCTCTACAGTCCGATTTCTGAGATTCGGCGTTGGGCGTTCGGCGTTGAGCGTTCGGCGTTTTCTGCATTCCTCCGCCCTTGGCTCTTGCCCCATTGCTTCTGGCAGCTCCAGGCATGCATCGTAAGCGGCTTACGATCGGGGAGGTTTTTCACAGAAGATAACCAAGGTAACGAAGGTTTCTCTTTGGTCTCGAAACAGATCCGACACTTGGTTGCCTTCGCCTGCTCGCGAAGGCGTTCGGAGTTTCCTTCTGTGAACAGTTCTGTTCCAGCGACGCGGGAAGCTGACAGCTTCCCCTACAGCGCCGACTTCCGACGTCTCGGTTTTGAAACTCGTTCGCAGCCCATGCTCACTCGTTCCTACCCTTGTCGCTTTACCTTCTATCTCGCGCGTCCCATGCGCTCCATTCACCAAAACCGAGTCGCCGGCTTCCCTAGGCCGATTCGGTGCGAGCCGCACAGGCGCTAAAACTCACGGCCTCCCGCCGTAAAGTTCGCGCCCGCGAACCGCTGGCCTCCGACCTCCGGACTTCTTTGAGCGACGGTCATAGACCGCCGCTACAGCCCTTAGCCCCTTGCCCTTCTCGCAGGTGGGGGGGTCCCCCTATCGTAAGCTGCTTACGATGCGCGAAGCACTTTTGCATACGCCGGGAAATCGCGTTTCTTGATCTGCGGTAAACGTCGGCGCGCGGGTGCGCGGGCAGGATCGATTGCAAATCTCCACGAGTTGATTTCCGCCGGCGACACGCCCGCCTTGCGAGCGGCACGCCTGGCCTCGCGGATTGCAACCATTTGCCGGGCTTGTGTCTTTGTCAGCTCGCGCCGGCTCGTGCTCCCGCCACGGCGTCCAATTTCCGCCAGATATTCGCGGACGTCCCTCGCCGGCTGATGTTGCATCCGTTTCATTGGCCGCATCGTAATCGGCTTACGATGACAGGCAAATAAAACTCCGAGACCGATTTTTCGCTGTTCGTGCAGGCAACACGCCTGCCTCTGCGGCTAGCTAGCGCGGTTGCGCTTTGAGCACGTTGATGGCGTCGCGCAGTTCGGCGGCGCGTTCGTACAGCTCTTTCGCCACGGCGCTTTCCATTTCCCGTTGCATGATCTCCAGCTTGGAGAGCGGCCGCTTCGCCCGCACTTCTTCCAGCCATTCCTCCAGAAAATGAATCTCCGAACTCTTTGCCACCAGTTCCGGGAAATTCGATTTCTGGAAAAAATCGATGATCGCGTCCCGGCCGCGCTCGATTTGAACCATCGCTTCGGGAAACTTTCCGTGCGCCAGGAAAATGGAAGCCTTGGCGCGCGTATTCATCATCAACACATAGGGCCGGAACTGTTGCATGGTCCAGGCAAGCTCTTCGCGGTCGTTGTGCGCGACGACGAAATCGAAAAGGTCGAGGTTGCGCTGAGTGTCGCGCACCACCCCGGCGAAATCGTTGATCTGAAACAGGCTGAGGTAACGATGATAGTACTGGATGCCTTCCTGCTGGAGCTCGGCGCATTGTTCCGGTGAAAGCCGATACGGCTTGGCCTGATCCGCGGCGCGCGCGGACCGGCGTTGATGATAATCGAGCAGCGATTCGCAGCCGAACGGCCGGACGCCATCGGGCCGGCCGTTTAATTCCATTTGCAATACGCCGAGATCGATACGCAGCTGTAATTTTTCGCGACCATCGAGCCCGACGATTTTTCGCACCTTGATCGCGCCATTCTCATGCGGCCAATCCCGCAGAATGGTGTTCAGATCCAAACTCATCTTAAAGAAATGATCGAACATTTGGTCTCCGATTGTCAATAACCGTTGAAATTTAGACATTGTAGCGGCGAAAATGTGTGAATTTTCGCTCCCCGGTATTCTGTAGCGGCGCTCTGTGAGCGTCGCATTTTTTCTGCGAAAAACCGGGGTAAATATCTTCCAGCGACGGTCATCGACCGCCGCTACAGCTCCCCGGGGTTTGGAAGCTAACAGCTTCCCCTACAGTTGATTCTGATCTCTCCCTCGCAGGCGGCACGCCTGCCTCTACAGTTCCTCCCCTTCTTCTGTGGTGGCAGCCGTGCCGGCTGCGTCTCCTTCTGGTCCTCTCCCCTGCAGGCGGCACGCCTGCCTCTACAGTTCCTCCCCTTCTTCTGTGGTGGCGGCCGTGCCGGCTGCGTCTCCTTCTGGTCCTCTCCCCCGCAGGCGACACGCCTGCCTCTACAGGGCCTTTGCCCTTTCCTCTTTGCGATTTTATCTTCCGCATCGTGCAGCAGGAGATCGACTCCTTCATCCGCTTCCTGGCCGTCGAACGCGGACTTTCGGAAAATTACCAGCTTTCGACGCAGCGTTCGCTGGGCGAGTTCGCAGCCTGGTGCGCGACCAGGAAAAAAATCGAGAAGCCCCGCGACGTGGCGTTGCCGTTGATCAGCGAATATCTGGGCGAACGAAAACGCGCCGGTCTCTCCGCGTCGTCGATCAAGCTGATCGCGGTGGCGTTAAAAATCTTCTTCCGGTTTCTTGCCGGCAAAGGCGAGATCGAGCGCGATCCGGCCGAGGCGCTGCCACTGCCTCGCATCGAGCGTTATTTGCCGGAGACGTTGAACGAATTGCAGGTGGAACAATTGATCGAAAACATCGACACGAAAGTCCCCCTGGGATTGCGCGACCGGGCGATCGTCGAGCTGCTTTACGCGAGCGGGCTGCGCATTTCCGAGCTGGCTAATGCGCGCCTGGAAAATTTTCAGTCCGACGAAGGGATCATTCGCGTCGTGGGCAAAGGGAACAAAACGCGGCTCGTTCCGGTGGGCCGCAAAGCGTGCGAGGCGCTTGCGGCATATTTGTCGGCGGAACGGCCCAGGCTGGTCAAGCGCCGGACCGGGAGCGAAATTTTTCTCTCCGAACGCGGCACGAAATTAACGACGGCGCGTATCTGGCAGATCGTGAAACGCATTTCGCGGCATTCCGGGATCGACAAAAACATTTATCCGCATTTGCTGCGGCACAGTTTCGCGACGCATTTGTTAAGCAACGGCGCGGACCTGCGAATTATTCAGGAAATGCTGGGGCACGCGGACATTTCCACGACGCAGGTTTATACCCATGTCGATCAACAGCGGCTCAAGGCCGTGCACCGGCAATTTCATCCAAGAGCGTAGGGGGCCCGCCGTTGGCGGGCAAGTTCCAAGCACCAACATCCAAGCTCCAGGGAAGCTCCAAATCCCAAGCTCCAAGGTCTCTAGTGATTCTGACCTTTGTTTCCTTCGTTTCTTTTTGTGAAAATCTGCCGCTTCCGTTTTCTTCTGCCGCCGGGGACTCCGAAAGGCTTCGCGAGCGGGCCTCCAGGGAAGCTCCAAATCTCAAACTTCAAAGCGCGCGACGGCCTCTTCTGTAGTGGCAGCCGTGCCGGCTGCGTTCCTTTTCTTCGTTTCTAGCGACTCGCGAAAGCTTTCGGAGCCGCTACAGTAGGCGCTCATGAAACGGTTTTTGTTGGTCGTAGTCGCAGTGGTGATAGCGGCGTTTGCGATTTCGTACGGGTTGCGGCGCCTGGCGCAGACCCCGCATGCGGCCGTAACCACGCTGCTGCCAAAAGAGACGATTGCGTTCGTGCATTTGCCCGATCTGAACCGGACGCGCGACCAATGGCATGAATCGGATATCTACCGAATTTATCGGGAGCCGGCAGTGCAGGATTTTTTACGGCGGCCAATAGAAAGACTGAAACAAAACGGACAGGTTTCGCAGACTTTGCACGAGGTGGAACAGCTCGAGCCAAAGGATGGGTTCGTGGCGTTGATTTCGATCGACAACAAGAACCCGAAGCTGGCGGGCGGCTTTCATTTCCGGGGAAGCCAGGGCGAGGCGGATAAAATCGTCGGAAAATGGATCGAGCGGCTGGTCCCGAACGCAGGAGAACACGAGAGCGTGCAGTATGAGAAACATAAGATCGAGATCGTGGGCGCGGCGCCGAACCGGGTGGCGACCGTTTACGACGGAGATTGGTTTTTTGTGTCGAACGATCTCTCCGAGTTAAAAACGCTGCTCGACCGGGCGGACGGACGCGCGAAAGATCCGAAAACAACGCTCACCGCAGACGAAACATTTCGCGCTGCGATGGCGCACATGCCGGCAAGTTACACGCTGCTTTTTTATCTTCAGCCGAGCGTCTTCGCGAAGAAACTCGCAACGTTTCGCGTCGGGAACGAGTCGCAACTTCTCGCGGACCAGCGCCCGATGCTCGAACAAATGCACAGCATTTGCGCGACGACGCGATTTGAAAACGGAAAAATCCACGACGTGTTTTTCGTGGGCATGCCGAACCTGCAACCAGACAACGCGCTAAACCGTTCGTCGCTTTATCTCGGAACAAAGGACACGTTTCTGTACCTGGCGACGTTGTTGAACGCGGAAAAATTAGCCGCGCTCAATCAACCCGCACCGGGTCCGCTGGCAGGCTGGCTCAAAAAACTGTTCGACGCGGCTTCGCGAAACGGCGTGACCATCGAGGACTGGAAGGCGGCATTCGAACTGGAGCTCGGCTCGCTGGGCGACTGGCCGGAGCGTTCACGCTGGCCATCGCTCGTCGCCACACTTCCGGTAAAGGATCCGGCGCGTGCCAACAAGATCGTCGACACCTTAACATCTGCCATCGATGAAGACGTTGCCTGGACGAAAACGGAAAAGGACGGAGTCCATTATTTTTACATGCCGATGCCGAGAAGTCTGCTGGCCTTCACGCCAACGATAGGGTTGTCGGACCGGATGCTGATCGCAGGCTTCGATTCGGCGTCGGTGGAAGCGGCCATGAAACGGAGCGCGAAGCCGGCCGGCGAACTGGCAAGCTCATCCACGTACAGATCGGCCGCGCATGCGTTGCCCGCGCCGACGAGCTTTTCCGCGTACGTCGACCTGCCGCTGTTGTACACACGACTCGACACGGCGCTGCGGCCGATGCTGGTAATGAGCGCGGCGTTCATGCCCGCGATTTCAAATAACATCGATGTGAACAAACTGCCGCCCCCGGAAGTGATTACAAAACATCTGAGCCCGATCGTTGCATCGCAGCGATACGACGGCGACGGGTATGTGGCGGAGTCGATCGGACCGATCACGTTGAGTCAGGCAACGATCGTCGCGGTTTTGCCTGCGATCCTTTGGTTTAGCAGCCATCATCCGGCGCGATAACCGCAGGCAGACTGCGCCATTTCGTCCCGGTCCAGCCAACGGCCTGAGTAAACTGTGCCGGCCAAGAATTATCTGTCAGTCTAACAAAAATGTGCTATATTGGCCGTCCTATGGCTATTCTAAAAAAGAACGCATTTTCTCGTCGAGTTCCTGATCTGGTCACGGAGGAGTTGGTGGCCGTGCTTTCGCGGCGCGCCTCTTTCGAGTTCAAGGAATTGTTCGACATCGTACATGAAAATCTGCGTGCGCGGAATGCGGCCAGCGGAGGCGAGGAAATGCTGCGCCTGCGTGCTTACGAGAAGTTGCAAAACCTGGTGGCGCGCGGTGCGGTGAAAAAGAATGGCAAAAAATACAAGGGTCTTCCTTCATCTCTGGCAAAGGCGATTGCGCCGCAAAACGGACAGTTTGCAGGGGTAAGATAAGATCGCTCACGTTTCGAAGAAAGGCGGCGCATGCTGCAGCAATATCTGCCGGCCCTCCTGCAGGTTATCATAGCGGTCGGGTTCGCCGTTTCGGCGCTTGTCATTAGCGTTCTTCTAGGGAAGACCGGCCGGCGCACGCGAGCCAAGGACACCGCGTACGAGTGCGGGATGTTACCGCAGGGAGAGACGCAGCCGCGCTTCGCCGTGAAATTCTATCTGGTGGCGATGTTGTTCATCCTCTTCGACCTCGAGATTGTGTTCATGTATCCGTGGGCCGTGGTTTACAAGGAAGAGATCGCGCGGAGCAGCACGATTTTCTGGAGCATGCTCAGCTTCATCACAATCCTGATGGTGGGTTACGTTTACGCGCTGAAAAAAGGCGCGCTCGACTGGCGGAAATAGCACGTTCCTTCTTCTGTGGTGGCAGCCGTGCCGGCTGCGTTTCTTTTTCTCTCTCTTCCCGCAGGCGACACGCCTGCCTCTACAGGCCTCCCTTCTTCTGTGGTGGCAGCCGTGCCGGCTGCGTTTCTTTCTCTCTCTTCCCGCAGGCGACACGCCTGCCTCTACAGGCCTCCCCTTCTTCTGTGGTGGCAGCCGTGCCGGCTGCGTTTGCTTTCTCTCTCTTCCCGCAAGCGACACGCCTGCCTCTACAGGCCTCCCTTCTTCTGTGGTGGCAGCCGTGCCGGCTGCGTTTCTTTCTCTCTCTTCCCGCAGGCGACACGCCTGCCTCTACAGTTAGGCGCGATCGATCAGAACGATCTCGCCTTGATGCGGCCACTCGTCTGCACGCTCGACCAGACCAGCCCGAACCGGGTTGTCCCGCACATAATTCCACTTTTGAGCGTAGCTCTCATCGCTGCGGAGGATATGATCAAAGAATCCCGGTTGCCAAAGCTTCGATATCCCGAGAGCGGTCGATATGCCACGTTTAAGTCCTCCAACCCATCGTGAAAGCAAGAAGTGTCGATCGCCACGCACAAAAAGATGGATGTGGTCGGGCATAATCACGTAGCGACCAACCGCGACATTGAACCTCTCAGTCGCTTGCAGAGCGTAATTATCCAGCGCATCCTTTGCGTCACTTAACGAAAGAAATTTCCTGCGATTACGCGTACAAAACGTCACGAAGAAAAGCGGCCCGTCCAAGTAAATAAGATCAAGGCGACGTGGGCGATCCTTGATCATCCTTCTGATTGTAGCGGCAGCCGTGCCGGCTGCAATTCTTCAGATCCCTCGCAGGCGACACGCCTGCCTCTACAGGCCTCCCTTTCTTCTGTGGTGGCAGCCGTGCCGGCTGCAATTCTTTTCTCTCTCTTCCCGCAGGCGACACGCCTGCCTCTACAGGCCTCCCTTCTTCTGTGGTGGCAGCCGTGCCGGCTGCGTTTCTTTTCTCTCTCTTCCCGCAGGCGACACGCCTGCCTCTACAGTTGCCCGTTCCTAAACGTGGATTCGATTCGTCCACAGGTACAAATATGCGGCCATCGCGTTGATCCCGACTGACACGACAAATAGAACCGCTTCGGTAACCGAGAACGAACCCGGGCCGTTCTCGAGCACCAAAAGAAAAAACCAGGGCAGAAGGACGATCGCGTAACGGTAGGAAAACTGCCAGCCGCCGGGGTTACCGTGGCACCATAGGACGAGGGTCAACAATCCGATCGCCATCCACGAAAGCAGCTTGTGCTTTCCGCCTTCGCGAAAGAGGAGAAACAGGAACGGGCTTGCGAGAAAAATGGATCCACCAAACGCATGCGGAAGGAGATAGGGAAAATCGGGGATATCTTCGAATCCCTCGAACAACATTTTGTGCATGTTCCACGGGATGGCACGGACCGAAAACAATCCATGCCGGTACCACGGTTCCTGGAGCAGGTTCGGAATGTGGCTGTATCCGAAATCAAAAATGGAGTGAAAACGGGCGAAATTGTATGCCGCTGTGAAAAGCGCAAGGAGGCCGGGCACGACCAGAAAGCGCGCGAATACCGGAAAACTGGAGCGGAGTCGGAGCATGAAGACCTTTAAAAGCGGCCCCCCGCCGGCCTGAGGCGGCAGCCACAGGTAAAGATAAATTGGCAATGTGAGAAGGAGCTCGGTCCGATTCCCGAACGCGAGAGCAAAAAAGGCACCCGCCAAAAGAGGTCGCGGTCGAACCAGCGTGAAATAGAGCGCAGCGGTCTGGCCGAGGAGAGCAAACCCGAGAGCGACATGCCACGCGCCCCCAAAACCGAGATCGCACCAGGCCCATGTTCCAAAAATGGGAAACAGGGCGAGTAAAATCCGCCGCCCGGCCGAGCAGTCGCCGAAACGACATAATCCCCAGAAAAAACAGACACATAACCCTGCGAGCGCCGCCATCACCAGGCGCGCCGGAAAGTTTGCAACCAATCCAGCCTCCTGTAAAAGCGCGACCGGAACCACGCTAAGAACCGCGCCAAGGGGGAAAACGGAATAATATGCGCCGTCATGGGGCACCATTTCATTGAGCCAGGAGGGTGGCTGGTTCCGCAGGCCCAAATGGCCATGCAACATCGCTGAAGCGATCCGGGCGGTATAATCGAAGGGTTGTTGCGTCGGGCTGGTCGAGAGATAAAAAACAACAGCCGCGAGCAGGGAAATCGCCGCGGCTTCCCAGAGGCCGCGCCTTCTGGACCCGGGTTGTATTTCAGCTGCTGTCACGTTGTTTTACTTACCCGGCTTCGGCCAAAATGACGACGAAATATGCAGATAGCCCGGGCCCGGGATTCTCACTTGCGAACCCGCCGGAACCGCCTAATAGCTAAGTCCGCGATGGTTCATCACGTTGTCCTGTACAAACTTAAGCCTGACGTCACCCCGGCACGCATCGAGGAGATGATGATGAACGCCCGCATGCAGTTGCTGAAAATCCCGGAAGTGCTCAGCATCAAATGCGGGAAACGGATCGACCCGGAAGTGGCATGGCCGTTCTTTATCGCCATCGATTTCGAATCGATGGATAAATTTTCCATCTTCCGGGAGGACCCCGTTTTCGTGAAATTCATGGAGGAGATCATCAAGCCGAATACCTCCGATTCGCTCAGCCTGGATTTCGAGATGGACCCGGGCAAGGACGTGCGGTTCTCCTAAATTGCGGAGTGCGGATCGCGAATTGCGGATTGAAATTGGCGTGTTGAGAGCGAAGCGGTTCTTTTAAGCTCCGAGATCCGCAATCCACAATCCGCAATGAAAAAAGCAATTGTTCTCGCCGGCGGCGCCGGGAGCCGTCTTTTTCCAATCACGAAGATTGTCTGCAAGCAGCTGCTGCCGGTTTACGACAAGCCGATGATCTGCTATCCGCTGGCCACGCTCATGCTGGGCGGTCTGCGCGACATCCTGATCATCTCCACGCCAAAGGATTTGCCGATGCTGCGCGATTTTTTGGGCGACGGAGAGCGACTTGGAATTCGCCTCCAATATGCCGAGCAGCCCAGGCCGGAAGGGATCGCCCAGGCATTCTTGATCGGCGCGAGATTTCTTCAGGGTTCGGGCGCGTCACTAATTTTGGGCGACAACATTTTTTACGGAAAACTCGATTTTTACCGGGAGGCGCTGGCCATCAAAAAGGGGGCATGCATTTTTGCCTATCAGGTCCGCGATCCGGAACGTTATGGAGTCGTTGAGTTCGGACCGGACGGGCGCGCAATTAGCCTGGAAGAGAAGCCGAAAAAGCCGAGAAGCCAGTTCGCCGTTCCCGGCCTTTATGTTTACGACGAGCAAGTGGTCGATCTTTGCCAAAGTTTGCGACCATCCGCGCGCGGCGAATTGGAGATCACCGATTTGAACCTGCTTTATCTGAAGCAGAAGGCGTTGCACGTGAAGTTGCTCAGCCGCGGGATGGCCTGGCTCGACACGGGGACTCAAACCAGCCTGCTCGAAGCGAGCAACTACATCGCCACGGTTGAGCATCGCCAGGGGTTAAAGGTGGCTTGTCTCGAGGAAGTGGCGTTGCGGATGGGTTTCATCACGCAGTCCGACCTCGCCGCGATTATCGACGGTGTGCCAAAGGGCGAGTACCGGGATTATTTGCAGATGGTTTGCGATGAGGGCGGGACCGCGCCCGGGCCGGAACCGATAGGGTGAAAAACTCCAGGTTCCAAGCGCCAAATCCCAAGGAATATCTAATCACCAAACACCAATCCTCCTTGGAGCTTGGGATTTGAAATTTTCCCGGGGTTTGGGTTTTGGTGCTTGGAGCTTTTTCCTTTCGGCGTTCCCCACTCCGCACTCCGCAATCCGTTTTACTTCGGTTGTTCGCGCAGAAGGTGGTTCGTGTCCGCCAGCAGCTTTGTCATCGCATCCGCCTCGACCGCATCGTAATAGCCGCGAATTTGACCGTGCCGGTCCACCAATACCATGCGAGTGCTGTGCACGGGAACCCCCTTTTCGTCGCTACCGTCCGATGCCGCCAACTTAAATCCGTTGCGCGAAATGTTGTAGATTGCGGATTGCGGGCCGGTGAGAAAATCCCAGCGCCCCGTTTGCGCGCCTAATTGTTTTCCATAGGCACGAAGCACTTCCGGCGTGTCTTTCGCCGGATCGACCGTGAACGAGACGAGGTGCACGTCGGTTTTTTCCAACGGCTTTTGCAACTCGCTCATTCGCATGCTGATCATCGGGCATGGCCCCGGACAGGTTGTATAAATAAAATCGGCGATCCAGATCTTTCCCTGCAGTTGGGCGGAGCCGAACGGTTGCCCATTCTGATTTGTGAGTTCGAAGGTCGGGGCCGCTCCGTATGAGGAAATGGCGCGGTGTCTAAGGGTGCTTACCTCTGCATGCCGCAGCCAGAGCAGCATGGCGAGCGTAAGCACGGGGATGAGAATTAATATGATTTTCCAGGCAAGCGAGACTGGCCGGCTGGCTCCCCGCGTTTCTGTCGATGCACTGTTCATAGCTTTGTCAGTACCAGAGCCAGGAGCAGAAGCGGAAGATAAATGATGGATGCGATAAAGAGCGAACACGCTTCTCGCCGTGTCCGCTTCTGGTGAAACCGCAACGCCATTACCATGAACGCGCCACCCAGCGCGAATGCAATCGGGACGTAAATTGCGTTTGTCAGGCCGAGATAACCGGGCACGCCCGCGACGATCAAAAGCAGCAAACAGAAAAGAACGCTTTGGCTGGAACTGCGCGCCGCGGTCTCGTCATCGCTTGAAACCATCTGGAAACCGGCCCGCGCGTAATCCGCTCGATACATCCAGGCCAGCGCAAAAAAATGCGGCAATTGCCAGAAAAACAGAATCGCGAATAAACTCCAGGCTCCAAGGCCGAGTTCCCCGCGCGCCGCAGCACCACCCGATCATCGGTGGAAGGGCGCCCGCAACGGCCCCGATCAATGTGTTCGTCGTGCTGATCCGTTTCAGAGGCGTGTAAGCAAAAATGTAAAGAGCGATGGTGCCGACGGCCAGAAAGGCAGTCAGCGGGTTGGCCGCGATTCCCAGGTAAACAATTCCGCTCACCGCCAGGACCACGCCAATAATCAACGCGTCCCGCGCACGCATTCTCCCTGCCGGTATCGGGCGCATTTTTGTTCGCTCCATCAGGGCATCCAGCCGCCGTTCCCACCATTGATTGAGCGCGGCGGCGCTCCCCGCAGCCAGCGCTGTCCCAAACACCGTATGGAAAAGCCCTGCGTAATCGACCGAACCTTCCGCGCCAAGATAGTACCCGACCGCCGTGGTGAGTAGGACCAGCGCCGTGAGTCGCACTTTCACCAACTGGGCAAAATCGGCGGCGGCACCGACGCGCGATACTTCGGCAAGGGCGCCAACATCGACGATTTCGCTATCAATCGCCGTTTTCATGCAATCTCCGCTCCCTTCGCTTCCAATGGCGCGCCTGCTTTTTCATCGCGTTGCGCTTGCAGGATCCGCCAGCAAATGGCCCAAATGCTCACTCCAAAAGATAGCATGGTTGCGCCGACCGCGACATGGGCCGTCGCGATATCGGCAGCCTTGTTGCTCCAAATTGTCCAGGCGCCGAGGGTCACCTGCAGAAAAACGAGAGCGACCCACAGAATCGCCAAACGCCTCAACGCGGCAACGCGGCGTGCATCTCTCCAAACACGCAGACAGAACGCGATCACCGCGATGGTGATCAGCAGAGCCAGAAACCGGTGCGCCATTTGTAGCCAGATCTGAGCGGCGGTCACCTCGGAGAAGCCGTGCGCATCTCGCCAAACGTTGATTTTTGTCAGCGCGCTCGCGCTCGTATCGGGAATCCACGCACCATTTGCGGTCGGAAAATCGAGAATGGAAAGATCACGATGTTGGTGCCGCATCGTCGCTCCGAGCGCAAGCTGGGTATAAATGGCAATGGTCGTGGCGATCGCGATGGTCTTGATTCCCATAAACTTCTTCGGGTCGACCGCCATTCGTGACAACGATCGCCAGAAGTTCGTGGTCATCAGCGCGATCAGGACAATGAGTCCAAGGAACGCCTGGGCGATGCAGGCGTGAAAAATTCCGATCTGATCTTTGAGCATGGTGACACGCAAACCACCCAGTATCCCCTGCAAAATCACGCCGGCGACCGCGATCAGACCGAGAGTCCGGATTGTTTGGCGATCCTGGCTTCGCCAAAGCCAGATGGCGAGGATGATGGTCAGCACACCTACGGTTGAGGCGATGAGCCGATGCGTATGCTCGAAAAAGATTCCGCCGATCCATTTGGAAACGGGGAACAAAAACATGTTGTAGCCAAACGTGGTTGGCCAATCGGGCACGGCCAGTCCGGCCCCTTTGCTGGTCACCATTCCGCCGCTGCAAATGAGAAACAGCGTGGCAACTGCTGTGAACCAGGCGAAGCGATTACACCAGCGCGCCGACACGGAAGCTGTCGATTCTGGCCCCAAAATCCGTCTCTCCCGCTTCCAGGCCCAGCCTTCTACCGACCGCCGGGAGAGGGCGAAACAGCCGGCCCGGGCGGGTTGTTCTGGGGTTTTGTGGCTGAACTCGACGCCTTGGGCGGAGGCGGAGGCGCGCTGGATGTTGCGGCGAGTTCGGCGCGTTCTTTCAACCAGGCCTGATAATCTGCCGGCGTGTCCACGACGAGCGTTCCTTTCATGCCGTAATGACCGAGCCCGCACAGCTGGCCGCACACGATTTCATAAGTTCCGGTTTTAATTGGCGTAAACCAGACCGGAATCAGCGAGCCCGGGATGGCGTCGCCAGCGATCCGCATCGCGGGCACGCAGAAGTCGTGGATCACGTCCTTGGAAGAAAGCTGGACGATGACCGGACGATCGATCGGTATGTGCAGTTCGCCGCTGGTGACGATATCGTCTTTACCGTCCGGATCGTTTGGATCGAGCCCGACCGGATTCGAGGTGCTGACTAAATCCACAGAGCGCCGCCCAAACCGGCCATCCGGTCCGGGCAGAAGGAAATTGAAATTGAACTGTTGCGCCACCATGTGAACGAGGACTGCGTTTTTCCCGGGCGGAAATTCATTGACTCGCTTCGCCCAAAGAGGGATCGCAAAGCCGAGAAGCAGCACCGCCTCGATCAGCACCACTGAGAATTCCAAGTGTGTGGAAATGCCGCTGCGCACGCCTTCATGATCGGCACGCGGATGGCGCCCCTTGCGGAAGCGGATTAAAACCACAATGAAAAAAACGGACCACCCAACGAAAAGCGCGCCCATGAACCAATGGGCGAATTCCAGGATGTGATCGATCTGGAAGCCGTGCTCCGACGCATTGGGCGGCTGCCCAAGGAACTCGTTGATGAGTGCCAGGCTATTGATCAGCGCCAGACTACTCATACTTTTCCAGCTCTTCCTCGGTCAATTCCTGGTGCGGCTCGAGCGGCATCCGTCCGTGACGCCAAATATGCAGACTGAACGCGCCGATCCCGCCGAGGACCGACATCGCAGCGCCAAAGAGAAACCAGATGGCGACCGCCATGTGCTCGGTCGATTTGCCATCCTTGGCGCCGTAGCAAAAGGCGCAGCCCATCGCCTGGCCAAGGGGCGAGAAGATCGCCAACAACAGAATTGATAAGATTTTAGCTTTCATACGATGATGCGGAGCCGCTTCATTTTTCGATAGAACCAGACGCCGTAAACGACGAGACCGACGGCACAGACAAAAGAGGCGATGGCTCCAGCCAGGAAAACCGGCGCCCCTTCCACCATGTCCACCCAGATGCACCAGGCCCCGCAACCGAGCGCCAGCAGCGTCGAGAAAACAATAAAAACGATATGGAAACCTTTTAGCGACATTTAACGGTGGACCGGGTCATACCAGGCAAGAAACGTAAGCCAAAAAAGTCCAAGCACAAAAAAACCGGTGAAAATCAGGACGCGATAAACGAGACGTTTCTCCGCGGCGAGATGCATGAAAACAGTGGCGACCAGGCCGGCTTTTAACATCGCCAGCAGCATGGCAACGGCCACATTCGCCTTGCGCGTTCCAAAATCGACGTAGGAAAGCGCGACCGTCAGGGCGGTGAAGGTGAGCAGGAGTACGCCGACCACTAAATAGCCTTTCACGTGCTTTCGCACGTTATGCGCGTATTCCTCGTGCTCGGCCGGGTCCTGGGAAATATCGGGCGGGTTGTTCATCTGTCAGAGTAGATAAAAGAGCGGAAAGACGAAAATCCAGATCAGATCGACAAAATGCCAAAAGAGGCCGGCGACCTCGACACGATTGGCAAGATGCTCCGGGTTGCGTTGATAAAGTTTTTTACTGACCGGCAGCCACATGTAAATGAAGACCAGCACCCCGGCCAGAACGTGCAGGCCGTGCAATCCGGTAATCGTGAAATAGCTGGCGAAGTAATCGCTGTGCGTCGGCAAAAACATGGTGGCCCGTTCCACGTCCGCTTTCTCGATTTTGGCGATTTTGTCCGTCGGCGGCCTGTAAAGAAAATGGGGCCGATCCATGGATGGGTTGTCCGGATACGCGTTCACCGGATCGAGCGCGATTTCGTATTCCTTGATGTTGGGATTTTTCAGGGCCTCGAGATTGTGAAGGTGGCCGGTAATCTCGATGCGCGGCGGAAGCCCTTTCTCCTCCAGGCGATGATTGCCCAGGTAGGGTTCGTATTTTTCCAGAGCGGCAGGTTTAATGTAAGCGCCGAAGTGCTCGAATTTTTGCGGCCATTCGTAAGCGAGTTTAACGGTCAGGAAGATGATGCCGCACAAAATGGTGGCCAGCATATACCACCAGTAAGCGCGGTACCGGCGCATTTTCAGCGCGGCCCAGGCCAGGACGACCGTGACCGAAGAGATGATCAGGATGGCGGTGTTCATGGCCCCGACAGGGACATTGAGCAGGCCGTGCGGCCACGTTCCCGGCGCCGCATCGAGCCGCAGAAAAATGTAAGCGGAGAAGAGACCGCCGAAGAGCATCACTTCCGAGGCAAGGAAGAGCCAGATGCCGATCTTGGCGTTCCAAAGACCTGTGTCCGGGCGCGTGGAAACTGTGTACGGTATTTCCATTTGTCTCAGGAGGCCAGAACCGGTTCGGCGACTCTGTGAGGCCTGCGCTCGGACGGCTCTACCGGTTCGTTTTGCATCGTGAAATCGCGGTCCCGTCCCGGAAGGCTGTATTCATATGGGCCGCGATAGGCGACCGGCGTCGTGACGAAATTCCCGTGCGGCGGCGGAGAGGGCGCGGTCCACTCGAGCGTGGTGGCTTCCCACGGGTTATCGTTCACTTTCTTGCCGTGTTTGATGCTCCAGAAGAAATTGATGATGAACGGAATCTGCGCCAGGCCCATGGTCCATGCAGCCCACGAGATTGGCGTATTCCATTGGAACCCGCTCAACCCCCAGACGTGCTCGCCGGCAAGCGTCCAGCCCTGGCCTCCATCGTACCAACGGCGGTGCATGCCGAGCATTCCCTGCAAGAACATGGGCAGAAAGATCACGTTCATGCAGATGAGCGAAGGCCAGAAATGCACCTTGCCCCAGAACTCGCTCATCATGCGGCCAGTCGCCTTCGGGAACCAATAATAAATCCCCGCGAAAAGCGCGAAGATGGTGCCCGGCGCGACGATATAGTGGAAGTGCGCGATCACGTAGTAGGTGTCGTGGAGATATAAATCGGCCGAATTAAACGCGAGCGGGATTCCGGTCAGCCCGCCAATTCCGAACATTGGCAGGAAGGCGGTGGCGAACAGCATCGGCACATTGAAACGAATCGAGCCGCCCCAGAGCGAAATGAAAAACGCGCTTAGAATGATGACCGACGGAATGGAGATCAGCAGGGTGGTGGTTTGGAAAAACGCGCTGACAGTCGAACCCATCCCGGTGAGCCACATGTGGTGCGCCCAGACGACGAATGAGAGGAACCCGATCGTGAGCACGGAAAAAACGAGGGACTTGTAACCCCAAAGCGGCTTGCGCGAATTGTTGGCCAGGATTTCGGCGACGATCCCCATGGCAGGCAGGATGAGCACGTAAACTTCCGGATGTCCGAGGAACCAAAAGAGGTGCTGCCAGAGGATCGGGCTGCCGCCTCCACTGATGTTGAGCGGCGTTCCATTTACCACCAGACCGCTGGGCAGGAAAAAGCTGGTGCCGGCGACTCGATCCATGATCTGCATGACGATTGCGGATTCCAGCGGCGGGAAAGCCAGCAGGAGCAGGAACGCCGTGACGAATTGCGTCCAGACGAAAAACGGCAGCCGCATCCAGGTCAACCCCTTGGCGCGCAGTTGAATGATTGTGGTAATGAAATTGACCGCGCCGAGCAGCGATGAGCTGATCAGAAAAATAAAGCCGATAAGCCAGAGCGTGGTGCCGTTGAGAACTGGAATGAACCCCGGGCCTTTGTCAGCAATCGCGGCCAGAGGCGTGTAGGAAGTCCAACCGCTTTTTGCCGCGCCGCCCGGAACAAAGAAGCTCGAGAGCATGATCACTCCGCCGACGGCAAAAGCCCAGAAACTGGCCGCGTTTACTTTCGGAAAAGTCATGTCGGGCGCGCCGATTTGCAGGGGAACGACGAAGTTGCCGAAAGCCGCGAAGGCGACCGGCACGATACCCAGAAAGATCATGATCGTGCCGTGCATGGCACCCAGCGAATTATAAAACTCGGACGTCATTTTCCCGTCCGGCATGGTGTTCGGCCCAAAGACATGGCCGAGCAGGTTTCCGATCACTGGCAGGGACTCGCCCGGATAGGCCAGTTGCCAGCGCATCAACATCATCAGGCTGAACCCTAAGAAAAGGAATATCAGGCCGCAGAGGCCGTATTGAATGCCAATTACCTTGTGGTCGGTCGAAAAAATGTATTTCCGCCAAAAACCGAGCTCATGATGTTCGTGACCGGCGTCGTGTGTGTGAGGATCGTGATCGGTCGCAAGAGAAGCGGAGGCATCCATTTCAGTAAAAATTAGGCTGCTAATATCGAAAGAGAAAGACGCATTGCAAAGTCTGAAATCGATAAAAATCTCGACCTTGATCCGCAGTTGCTCTGGACAGCGCTTATCATCAGTGGATCAAAAAGTTTTCGATTCAGCTATTTCGGGACGGAAGTTGCCTGCTCGCTCCACCACCTCGATAAGCGACCTTCCGGGATCCTCGGGATCGCCCTGCCAGCCAAATCGTAGTGCGAAGTGTCGTTGAACAAAGTCAGCCGCGCCTGGGTTGCGTCTTTGAAATCGACGATGTTTAGCGCAGCCGGTTTTTGATCGAGATTATCGCGATATCGCCGCGGATCGAAGCCAAGCAGCGAACTGAGCAAGAGCCGGATCGTGGCCTTGTGCGACACCACCAAAATGCATTTTCCGCAATGTTCGCGCACCAGATCGATGAGCACCGGAAGTGCGCGCGCTGTCACGGCAAGGCCGCTTTCGCCACCGGCCGGCGCAAAAGTATATGGATCCTTCTCCCACTCCGCAGCTTCCTCCGGAAATTTTTCATCCACTTCGCGCCGGGTCATCTGTTCCCAGTGACCATGTGAGATTTCGCGCAATCCGTCGCGCGTCCGAACCTCGAGTTTGTGTGGAGCAGCGAGAATTTGCGCGGTCTCCACCGTACGACTCAGTGGCGAGGCATAAATGGCGACAACCTTTTCGGCGCTCAGCCGTTCCGCCAGTCGCCGTGTCTGTTCGCGGCCTTCCTCGGACAACGCCACGTCGGTCACACCAGCGAAGCGGTCTTCTCCGCTCAACACGGTCGCGCCATGCCGAACCATGAAAACACGCGTCGTTGCCGAGCTCATACGAATCGTTTGCTCATCGTGTAAATTTTGCCAAAGGCAATCGTTGCCTGGCCTCTCTAACAAGTTATAAAACCCCGTTTAAGCCCCGCCAGCCGGACAACCCCCTCAGCGGTCGTCGCGCGGAAGCGTCGGCCCAATCGCGTAAAAGAAAATGGGAATCAGTGTCGCGGCGACAGCCGCCGCAATCGTGAAAATATTGATATAGAGACCGGCCGCTCGACCGCTGAAAGTTCTCGAGAGTCCGAAAATTGCGAACAGTACCAAGGCACCGATCGCTATCGCCTCGCAGACAAGAAAGCGGACCAGCTTGCGTCTCGATTTTCCCGGGTAGAATGGACCCGGATCTGACAACTCGAACTCGATTTGCTCGGCCGCGGAAACGTCGGCCGCAGCGCGAATCGAAACCGGAGCCACCGGAGGGGCCGGGCGTTGGGATGAAGGTTGGATCCCGGTCGCGGCTGGACGCGGTGCTGAAACCTGCACCGCATGATTTGGCACCTTGTTGACTTTCACCGGTTGAACAGGATCTCGCGACCGGGGAAGTTCGCGCTTTTGAGGCACGCCATTCAACGGGTTCGCCAGAGGAACTTCTTTCTTGTCCGCGGGCCCTTGCTCCGGCGCGACCAGATGCGTGTTGTAGCGAACCTTACGCTTCAAATGGACTGCTGCGGGGATATTCGTGCGAGCCGGTTCCCTTTTCACCATGGGTGGAAGCGGGGTAACCGAGCGCGGCATTTCGCGCGTTCCCTGCGGCGGAGTTTGCGAAACAGTTGGTCGTTTTTCCAGCTTGGCCTCCGGCGGAGCCGGGATCAGTTTGCGCTCGCGCGGCGCCTCCGCTCGCGGAACTGGCGACTCCGGTGGACTCTGCGAAACGGTCCGTCGTTCTTCCGGCTTTGCCTCTGGCAGAGGAGAAACCTTTTCGCGCCGGGCTTCCGATCCCGGAGCCGGCGGCTCCGGAATGGGTTCGCTGTGCGGCCCGGGCCTCGCGGCCGACGAAGGTAATATTTTCTCGCCCGGCTTCTTCGAACAACGAACCGTCCGGACGAAATAATCGGGGAAACTGTAGGATTCTTCCGGGATGAGTGACATTGCTACTAGTACCAATAAGGATTATCGATTGGCGGTCGTTTCGTCAACGAAAAGACCTGTAAAATGCGTGTCGGAAATCGCCCGGCACGCGTGAGAAAGTTCCGCTCGCGAGTACATTTGGCCGCGTGGAACAGGATTCCAAAGCGCGAACCATTGCGCACCTCGATATGGATTGCTTTTACGCGGCCATCGAGGTGCGCGATCGACCCGAGTTACGCGGCAAACCTGTTGCCGTCGGCGGCGCGCGGGAACGTCGCGGAGTTCTGACCACCTGCAACTACGAAGCGCGCAAATTCGGTGTGCATTCCGCCATGCCCACTTTCATGGCGCTTCAGCGTTGTCCCAGTCTCATCGTCCTCCCGACGCGATTCGATGTTTACCGGCGCGAAGCCGCGGTCATCCGGGAAATCCTGCGCCGCTTTACGCCGCTGGTGGAACCACTCTCCCTTGACGAAGCATATCTCGATCTGACAGCCCATCCGGGCGCCCCCGGCCCGCTGGTCGAGGTCATCCGCAATTTGATCTTTCAGAAGACGAAATTGACCTCATCGGCCGGAATCGGGCCTAACAAGTTGATTGCAAAGATTGCCAGCGAAATAAACAAGCCGAACGGCCAGCTCGAGGTGAAGCCGGAACAGGTCGCCGAGTTCATGGAGAAGCTGCCAGTGCGAAAAATCTGGGGAATCGGCGAAAAAACCGAGAAGAAGCTGGAGGAGCTCGGCGTGAAAACCTGCGGCGATTTGCAACGCTTCACCCGCCCCAAGCTCGTCGATCTTTTCGGGAAATTCGGCCTGGAGCTGTACGACCTTTGTCGTGGGATCGACGATCGCCAGGTCGAGCCGGACCGCCCGCGCAAGTCGCTGAGCACGGAGGAAACTTTCTCGATCGATCTGGAGACAATCGAGCAATGCGAAGAGCGGCTGGAAGAATTGTTTGGCGAATTAATGGCCGACCTGGCGCAAAAGGAAGCGGCGCGCTCCGTCAGGAAAATTTTCGTGAAATTGAAGTTCGCCGATTTTACGCGAACAACCGCGGAACGGGCGGGCCTCGAACCTTCACTTGGTGCCTTTCGCTCGCTGCTGAGGGAAGCGTTTGCGCGCACCGGCAAAAAGGTGCGATTGATCGGGCTCGGCGTTCGGTTGGCTGAAACCGCGCGGGCGGATGCGCAGATACCGTTGTTTTAGGGCCGGTTCAAAAACAACCAGGCGACCAGTGCGAGCGTGCCGACCAAAGCCAGAATGAACAGGATCTGGCGTTTCGTAATCAGCGAGCCGGAGGACTCCGCCGTGGGAAGCGTTACCTCACCGTTATTTTCAATCACGCTCATCACATCGTCGCAGAGTTTTCGGACGTTTTCGTTTTGTCCGGCCAACTCCTGGCCATTGACGATGATCTTTCTGCCGACCACGCCGCTCGCAATTGACTTATCCATAGCGGCGCGAACTTCAGGCGGCAGCTGGCCCGGATCGGAATACTCCTCTCCCTTGTACCGGATTTTCGTCTTGATGTTGACGTTCATCGCTTTGCTCCAATCAAAGCATTGGAAAGCATTTCGTCTGCCATTCGGAGCCGGCACGCCGCGGGTGTTCTTGTAATTCACGGAACGCGGCCAATCTTTGGAAAGGAAATGACCTCCCACCAGGAAAAGAGAATTGCGGGCGCCGGCTGCGAGGTGCGGTTTGATAATCTGACCCGCCAACTCTATGCGACCGATGCATCGATCTACCAGATCGAGCCTGCCGGCGTCGCCTTTCCGCGCAACGCTCAGCAGGCCAGCGCCGTCATCAGAGCGGCGGCAGACGAAAATGTTTCCATCACCCCGCGCGGCGCGGGCACCAGCCTTGTTGGCAACGCCATTGGCGAAGGATTGATCGTCGATTTCTCGCGGCACAACCGCCAGATTGGCGGTCTCGACCTCGACAATCGCACGATCCGCGTCGGCGCAGGCGTGGTGCTCGACCAGCTCAATGGCTTTCTCAAACCGCACGGGTTTTGTTTCGGTCCGGACGTAGCTACCAGCGCACGCGCCACGTTGGGCGGAATGATCGCGAATAATTCTTCCGGTGCGCGGGTACCTGTTTACGGAACGACCGCCGACCACGTTGTTTCGACCGAAATTGTCCTGGCGGACGGACGAATCATCCATGTCGGTCCGGGACACGAGACACTGAACGATGAGCGCAATAGGATCAGTGACCTCGTTCGAGCGAACACGGATGAAATGGCGAAGCGCTGGCCGCCTGGTCTGCTCAAACGCTGGCCCGGTTACGGAATCGAACGGTTTTCGCGCGCCGCAAACAATCTCAATGAGATCTTGGCCGGCAGCGAAGGAACGCTTGCCGCGATTTTTTCGGCACAGCTGAAAATCTCTCCCATCCCACGGGAAAAAGGAGTTGGTCTGCTTTTCTTCGCATCCGTCGCGGATGCGATGCAGGCAACGGTAGAGCTTTTAGATCTGAAGCCCGCCGCGATCGAACACATCGACCGGCCGTTGTTCGATCAAACGAAAAGCCAGCTCCATTTTCAGCCAGCGCGCGATTTACTCGAGCTCGATTCCAAACCGTGCGAGGCGATCCTGATCGTCGAGTTCTACGACGAGGTCGCGGAACGATTGTCAATCCTGCAATCGCGGAAGCTCGGTTTGCGCACGAGGGTTTGCCGCGACGAGGGCGAGATGAATCTTGTTTGGTCGGTGCGGAAGGCTGGCCTCTCGCTGGTGACCGGTCGCGTCGGCGCGGCCAAGCCGGTGGCGTTCATCGAGGATGCGGCGGTTCGTCCGGCGCAATTACCGGAATACGTGCGGGGCTTGCAATCGATCATGCGGCCGCTTGGACTCGAAGCGAGTTACTATGGACACGCCGCCTCCGGCTTGTTGCACGTGAGGCCCGTTCTCGATCTGCATAATGCCGCGGACCTGAAAAAGTTCCGGCAGGTCGCGGATCAAACTTCGGCACTCGTGAGACAGTTCAAAGGCTCGCTTTCTGCCGAGCATGGCGTCGGCATGGCACGCGCCGAGTACATGCGCGAACAACTTGGCGATCGATTGCTCGACGTCATGCGTGAAATCAAGCGGGCATTCGATCCAAGGGGCGTTTTTAATCCCGGCAAGATCTTCGAGGATGGCCGGCACAAAATCGACAATTTCCTGCGCGATAATTTCACGCGACCGATCGAACTGCCGTTTGCGCCCCGGCTTGCGTTTGCGTTTAAAGACCGCTCCTTCGTCGGGAATCTCGAGCAATGCAATGGCTGCGGCGGCTGCCGCAAAGAGACGCCGATCATGTGCCCCACGTTCATGGCCACGGGCGACGAAATCATGTCCACGCGCGGTCGTGCCAACATCATCCGCGCCGCATTGCAGCTGCGGGCAAATGGACGGGGTTTTCCGGCTGAGGCCGCGGACCCTCACGACCGTGCTGCAACACGCGCGCCCCTCCCTCAGGGGGAGGGTACAGTGAGAGCATCTGGCGGTTTTACGTTCGGGCAAGATCCCCTAAAATCGGCGGAGCTCGATGCGGCCCTGAGCAATTGTCTCTCCTGCAAGGGCTGCACGCCGGAGTGCCCGTCGAACGTGAATCTGGCGCTGCTCAAGGCGGAAATGCTTTACGCGCGCCATCGGCGTGACGGATTACCCTTGCGTGAGCGGATCTTTAGCAATCCGGATTTGTTAGGCCGCTTGGGCTGCGCGCTGCCCTCCGCTGCCAATGCGCTTCTCGATTTTCGGCCGGTCCGCCAATTGATGGAACAGATGCTCGGCATTTCGGCGAAGCGATCGCTGCCGCATTATGCGAGGGAGCGGTTTGATAAGTGGTTTCAAAGAAGGATTCGTCGGCTCGACGGAGTCTCGCCCCACCGGCAAAAGGGGAAGGTTATTCTTTGGGACGATACGTTTGTTCGTTATCACGAGCCGCACATCGGGATCGCGGCAACGAAGGTGCTCGAAGCATTTGGCTTTGAAGTTTCGTTGCTTCGCAACCGAAAATGTTGCGGACGGCCCGCGTTTAGCCAGGGGAATCTCGACACCGCGGCAAAGTCCGCGCAACACAATGTCGGCCTTCTGTCATCATTCCAATACTCCAATACTCCGATTATTTTCCTCGAGCCGTCGTGCTGGTCGATGTTCGTGGAAGATTATCGCGAATTAAAAATCGATGGCGCGGAAAAAATTGCGCCGCGTTGTTTTCTCTTCGAGAAATTTGTCGATGATTTGCTGGCGCGCGAGCCGGACGCGCTGCGATTCAAAAAGGGTGAAGTCCGGGGAAATCCCGGCGAGCCGAACATCGCGATCCATGCACATTGCCACACCAAATCGATCACGAACCCGGAATTCATGGCGCGACTGGTCGAGCGTTTGCCAGGACGAAATGCGAAGTTGCTCGAAACCGGTTGCTGCGGAATGGCTGGCGCCTTCGGTGCGCTGGCGGAAAAATACGATCTTTCAGTTCAAGTTGGCGCTGATTTGCTCGGCAAAATCAACAAGCAACCGGCTGGAACTGAAATCGTCGCGTCGGGAACGAGTTGCCGGCACCAGATTGCCGACCTCGCGCAGAGGCACGCGAAGCACATGGCCGAAGTGATCGCGGAAGCGATCGCGGATTGATTTTGTTCGAGGAGCCTGCAGCGACGGGCGCTTTAGTTTTGCGGTTTGGGTGGAGCGCCCGGTTTGGGCGGTTCGCCGGGCTTTGCCGCGGGTTGCGGACCCGCGGCTTCCCCACCGGGAAGCTCGGCAACCGCGGGAACCGCCAGAATGTCCGGCTCAACGTACGACTCTGGATGATCAGCCAGCTCTTTGCGCAAAGCCGCAATTTGTTCCTTGGTAACCGCACTGGCATGATTACCCCAGGAACTTCGTTCGTAGGTGAGGACATCGGCAATCTTTTGGTCGGTCAATGTCTTGTCCCACGGCTGCATCACCGCGGTGCCAAATTTCTGGCCCTTTACGGTAACCGGCCCGTGCAAACCTTTGAGGACAATCATGGCCATTCGTCGCGAACCGCCGGTTGTAAACTCCGAGCCGGCGAGCGGCGGATATTGTCCCGGCACACCAAGCCCGTTGGCTTGATGGCAGGTCTGGCAATTGGCGGAGAAAATCTTTTTGCCGCGTTCAGCCGACGTGAGTTCGACGGCCGGTCCTCCACCGCCCGGACCGATGGCCGCACCTTTCCTGCTGGGTGGCGGGCCGCCCAGCGGATCCAGGCTGTCGCCGCTAAAACTTCCCGAGTACCGTCCGAGGTAAGCGCCGCCGAAAAAGATTGCGAGCCCGTAAACGACGATCAACCACATCGAAAGCGGTTCAAGGCCGACACGCGGCTCGCGTTTTTCGCGCTGAATTGCAGCGTGCACCTCCTGCACGTCGGCGGTTTCGCCGTAGTCCGTCCCCTGGCGTCTAAGCGATGATGGATCGAAAGGCTGACCGTTCATTTCGCTTTCGCTCCTTTCGGTGCTGCGGGCGATGCAGCCGGTGCAGCGGCGGGCGACCCGGCAGGAGCCGCCGCCGGTCCGGGCGCCGTCTTCACTTCGTTGAGCGGGTGCGATTGATTGAGGGACATTAAATACGCGACGAGGCATTTCGCGTCGTATGTGGGAACAATTTCCCAACCAGCGGGCGGAGCATCGGAACCGGTGAGATCGAGCGCGTCATTGGAACGCTCGCCATCGATATGGCGCTTCTCGTAAAGGAACCGGTACGCCGGCATGTCCGAATCAACATAGAAACTGCGCGGCGAATAAAGATGCAGATGTTGCCACGCAGCGGAGTACTTTGGCGGGCTACCGGGTGTCGATTGGATTTGAGGAGGCGTCGCCACCGGGGCCGGGGCCTTTGCGGCAGGGGGCGAAGCCTTCGCGGCCGAAGTTGGAGCTTTCGCGGCAGGAGCTGGAGCTTTCGCGGCGGGAGATGCGGCAACCGGCGACCCAGCCGGACTGGGGGCTACCGATGGCGCCGGACTTTCTTCTTCAGCCGGCGCGCGTTGGCCGATGTTCGCCAGATCCTGGCCGACTCGTTCCTTTCCAAGAAGAACCGGACGCGCAAAAATGTAATCACGCGGAGCGCTGCGGCGCTCGCCCCATTTGCGCTCAATATCCGGGCCGGCATAATCGGCGCGAACCTGCTCGCTATGACAATAGACGCAGCCGTTCGCGGTATAGACATGTCGGCCGCGCTCGACCATTCCCGATTGCGGCATTGGATAAATGTCAGTGCCCTCTTCGTCCGACTGCGGTTCGAGATGCCCGATCTGGAAATTTGGAATCACTGTCAAGCCGACCCAGGAGAAGGCGAACGTTCCGAAAAGTCCGATCAAAAGCGAAAATAGACCTTTCATAAGTGTCCCTCGGTTCCCTCCGCCTCAACCGGGTTTAGAAAAGTCGGCACGCTCGAAGTACGGCCCAGACCGAAAAGCATCAGACCAAAATGGAACGCGAAAACAAAGTGCGACACCGTGAGCAAAAGTCCGGAAAGCGTGCGCCCGCGCAGGTATGGCAGGACGCTTTGCGTGCTTTCGATGAACGGGAGCGTGGGGTCATTCATGCTTGAGCCTTGTGCAATACCGCCAAACAGCAGCATCAGCGTCATCAGGCCGATGCCATAGGCCGCCGACCAAAAATGCAACTTAATCAAAGTGGCATAACGCCATTCGCACGCGACCAGCCGCGGGACGATGTAGTACATCGATCCAAACATCACCATGGTGAAGAACGCGTACAGGCCGAGATGCGAGTACGCGATGCTCACTTCGGTGAAATGCAGATACTGTGCGACCGAACGGAGCGACATGAGAATGCCCAACACGCTGAAAACCGTGTACCACATCGCGCCGAAGACCGTGAACCGCAGGGTCGGACTGTAGCGCATCACAGGAAAATAACCCTGCATGGTCATGTGATGATTGAGGCCGACCGTGGCCACGGGAATGATGGTCAGGATGGTCGCGGCGATGCTCGCGGTGATCATCCAGGCCGGAAACGGTCCGTCGACCAGGCGTTGCATACCGGTCCAGCTCGCGAAAAGCGCATAGGTCCAAAATCCAATCGTTGCGAGGTGATAACTGTAGACCGGCCGGCCGATTACCTTGGGAATCATGTAATAGGCCGTGCCGAGCCCGATCGCGCCGAACCAAAGAAAGAGAAGGTTGTTTGCGTACCACCAGCCCACCGCAGCCTGCAGAACGCCCTGGACCGGAACCACGAAAAGCATCAGTTGCGCAGCGGCGTAAAGCCACGGGAACCAAAGAAACGCGCCGAGCAAATACCATTGGGTAATATAGATTTGGTCGCCCCGACGGAAACGGAACATCAAAACAGCCCATGAAATGATGAGCGTGTAAGCGACGAAGAGAACGATCGCTGCATAAGGCGGGAACTCGAGCCATTGGAAGCCGGTGCTGTCGCCAAGTAAAATCCCGCCGACGCCCAGCAATACGCCGAGGTTCCAAAAGCAAGCGCCGGTAACCAGCAACAGTGGACGCCGCAAAGTAGTGCGGCACAACCGGGCCATGAGCCAGATCGCGGTGCCCATCCCCGCCATCGAGGCCCACCCATACACCATCACGTTCATGTGCACAGGACGCAGCCGGCCCCACGTGAGAAAGCTCACGTTCGAAAGCCAGTCGGGCGAATGCATCTTGAACGAAACGAACCCGGCCAGAACCGTCCCGATAAGAAGCCAGACGATTGCCGACGCATAGAACATCAGCACCGGCACTCGCGTCGAGGCATCGATCAATGCCCGTTCCAACTGCTCGGCGTCGCCGGCAGCGGCGGAAACCGACGGCGCTTTGAGCGGTATGTCAGCTGCAGTCGCGTTCATTGGAGGCTGGCAAGATTGGCGTCTTCAAGTTGAATTGAGGTCGAAATTTTCATGGTGTTTTCGCTGGAGCCGGTGGCACTGACACGGCCGGCGAGGGCGATAAAATCGGCGCAGTCGAAGCCGGCGCTTGCGGCGGTGCCGCTGGGGAGGGCGACACAGGCGGCTTTACGGCAGGAGGGGGCAGCGGGCTGCTTGTAGCGGTTGTTTGCGGAGATACGGCCGGAGATGCTGCCGGCGCTGCTGTGACGGACGGTTGCGGCGGTGGTGTGGCGATCGGATAGGCCGGCTCCGGTTTTTTATTGGCCAGTTCCGCGATGGTCAGTTCAATCGCGTGCGATATTGGAATTCGCACGACGCCCTTCTTCTTGTCCATCCAACCGTAGGTGGTGAGCGTTTTCGCATTTTCCTCGCGCAACGCCTTGAGTTTCTGTTCGCGATTTTTAGCACGAGTTTGTTCGTATGTGTCGCCGCGCGGCGTGGGACCGATGACCGCCAGCACGATCACGCCAAAAATCACAAACAGCAGCACAACACCCAGCCACGTGGAAAACGGCGCGGGCGATTGAACAGCCTGGCGAGTGGATTCGAAATCGTTCATGTCAGTTCACCAATTTTAACGATTCGATCAGACGCGGATCGCGCACGGGAAAGAGCGACGTCCTGGGAAGAATGCGCAGATAAACAAAGGTGAGTGTCGCGCCGATGGCGATGGGGGCGATAAAATCCCAGACGCTCAGATGCACGCCAGTGCCGTGGAACGCAGGCAGAATGACGATGTACATGTCGAGCAACTGCATGAAGACGATCCACGCAGCGACGTAAGCGAGCTGGTGGGGATGTTTCTTGATAGAGCGCAACAACAGAATGGCGAACGGGCCGAAGAACCGCCCGATTACCAGGAGCATGGTCAGCCACCACCAGGACTGCGTGTTCCGGGCGAGGAAAAATTGCGTCTCTTCCGGCATGTTCGCGTACCAGATGAGCATGTACTGGCCGAATCCGATGTAGGCCCAGAAAACGGTGAAGGCGAACATCCATTTTCCCATGATGTGATAGTGCTCCACTGTGACGACTTCTTTTAAGTACCCGGCGCGGCGGAGCGCAGTAATGACAAGAACGAGGAGCGCCATCGAGCTGCCGGCCGTGCCGGCGAAGATGTAAACGCCGAACATGGTGGAAAACCAGTGATAGTTAAGGCTCATCAGCCAATCGAACGCGCCAAACGTGAGACAAAGGGCAAACGCCGGCAGACTCGCGAACGCCACCTGGCGCATGCGGATCGTGCATCGCGGGTTCCCATCCTTATCCTGCCGCACGGAGAAGCGCCGGAGCAATTGCGAAGCGATGATGAAAAAGCCCAGGAAAAAGACCGCGCGCCCGAGAAAGAAATCCCAATTCAGATAAGCCCGTTTGGAATCAAGATTTGCTTCCTTGCCCGGCGGAATGTTCATCCATTCGTAAAGATGATGCCGGAGGAGAAGAATCGGGATAAACAAAACCGCGAGCACCGCGATCAGGACAGCGATGTTTTCCAGCTGACGGCGCACCACCACCGACCACTCCGCATCGGTGGCGTGGTGAACGATTGTCCAGAAAAAACAACCGGCGCACAGGGTGAAATAAAAGGCAAACGCGAAGAGCCATGAAAAACCGAATTGGGCCGGTTCGATGGCCGCGCCGACACCGCAGAGCGCCAAAGCCACCAACGCGATCAACCCGACCAGCACGGAAAGCCCGGCGAAGCGGCTCCTTTCAAAATACTCGCCTTCCGGCGTCGGCAATGGCTGCGAACGGTCGCTCATTTCTTTTCCTTCTCCAAGTCAGCCCGGTGTTCGGGCGGGACATCGACAATGGCCGCGTGCTGACTGCGTTGCAGGGCACGCAAGTAAGAGATGATCGCCCAGCGATCCTCGACCATGAGATTCGAGCCGTAAGCCATCATGGTGTTTTTCCCGTGCGTGATGGTGTTAAAAATTTCGCCGTCGGCCATGTTCCGAATCCGATCGTCCTGCAAGCTCACCACCGTCGCGAGCCCGTATTGTTTCGTAATGCCGTTCCCTTCGGCCGTCGCGCCGTGACACATGACGCAAGTGATGTTGAAGCGCTGCTGGCCGCGTTCCAATAGTTCCGGAGTCACCGGGACCGGAATGCCGGTACCCCAGTCGTTGCCCATCCTGCCGGTATCGTAGTAATCCGTGCCAACGCTGAATCCGATGGCCCCCTGTGCTTCACGAACTGGCACCGGTGCCGGAGGCGTGGCGATTGCCTTCGGCTTCGGCATTTCGTAACCCATCGGCTCCGTGCCGGGGACAGGTTCGCGAGATCCCCGGGAGTCGGCAAAGAAGTTTAACGGCGCTTGTGCGTTCACTCTCATCTGCCGCACCATGTCGGGAAACACCTCCAACGGCGCGCCGGTGCTCTTTTGTCCGCGAAACCCGAACACTGCGATAACCGCAATCGTGAACAAAACAAAAATGAGCAGGAAGCCGCGCAACAGCATATTCAATCCTCGTGCACGATGGTGATGTGCTCGCCGCCGCTTTTCTCAAGCAACTCGCGGGCTTCAATCTCAGTGAAACGCGGATCGCGCGCTTCGATCACCAGGAAAAATCCGTCGTTGGTTACGCGGCTGAAACGGTCCCAGTTAAACATCGGATGATGCGGACGCGGCAGGCCGTTCATGACCAGCACCGCGAAAAACGCGGCAAAAGCCGAAAAGAGAATGGTGGCCTCGAACATGATCGGGAAAAAAGCCGGGACGGTGAAAAAATTTGTCGGCTTGCCGTGCACATCGAGGGGGTAAAGGTACGACGACGGGCCAAATTCGATCAGCGCGGCGGTGAGCAGCCCCGAGATTCCTCCGGCCAGCACGACGGCACTCAGCCACGATTTTCCCAGTCCCATTGCTTCGTCCATTCCGTGGATGGGGAAAGGCGAATGCACGTCCCAGCGTTTAAAACCAGCGTCGCGCACCGTCTTGGCCGCCTGGTAGAGCGCGGCTGCGCTCGGATATTCGGCAGCCATCCCGTAAACCTTGTGACCGGCGGGCGTTCTCATGTGCGCTCCTCTCCACCGGGCGCGACGGGATGATGTTCAGCCGGACCGACACGATGCACGTCCGCCTCCGGCAGAGTGATTTTCACTTCCGACATGGCAATCATCGGAAGGAACCGAATAAAAAGCAGGAAGAGCGAGGTGAAGATTCCGAGCGTGCCGATGAACGTCCAGATATCCACCCAGGTGGGAATAAACAGTCCCCATGAAGATGGCAGAAAGTCCCGGTGCAATCCGCCTACGATGATGATGAAACGCTCGAACCACATGCCGGCGTTCACGCACATGGCAACGAAATAGACGACGAGAATATTTCGCCGGCACCATTTGAACCAAAAGAGCTGCGGCGAGAGACAGTTGCAGAACAACATTCCCACCCACCAGTACCACCAGTAGGGACCCAGGATGCGGTTCCAAAACGCAAACCTTTCGTAAGCGTTGCCGCTGTACCACGAAATGAAGAACTCCATCAGGTAGGCGTAGGCGACGAAGGAGCCGGTCAACAAAATGATCTTCGCCATCTTGTCGATGTGTTGCGGTGTGATGATGTCCTGCAGTTTAAAAATGGCGCGTGCCGGGATCAGGAGCGTCAGCACCATGGCAAAGCCGCCGAAAATCGCGCCGGCCACGAAATAAGGCGGGAAAATCGTGGTGTGCCACGTGGGTATGATCGACGCGGCAAAGTCGAATGAAACCACGCTGTGCACTGACAACACCAGCGGTGTGGAAAGGCCCGCGAGCAACAGATAGGCCATCTCATAATGCCGCCAGTTGCGGTTGGAACCGCGCCAGCCGACCGCGAAAAATCCGAACAGGAACTTTCTGATCCTCGATGTCGCGCGATCGCGCAGCGTCGCCAGGTCGGGAATCAGCCCGGTGTACCAGAACAAGACCGAGACGGTAAAATAGGTTGAGACGGCGAACACGTCCCACATCAGCGGGCTGCGGAAATTCGGCCAGATACCGTAGTTGTTAGGCACCGGCGCCAGGTACCACGCCATCCAAACGCGGCCCACGTGGACGCCCGGGAAAATCGCGGCGCACATGACCGCGAACAGCGTCATTGCTTCCGCGGAACGATTGATCGAGGTGCGCCATTTTTGCCTGAGCAAATAAAGAATCGCGGAGATCAAAGTGCCGGCGTGTCCGATACCGATCCAGAAAACGAAGTTGGTGATGCCCCAGGCCCACCCTACGGGCATGTTATTTCCCCAGGTACCGACGCCGGTGGAGATCTGGTATCCAAGACAAAACAAGCCGAAGGCGGCGATCGTTCCCGTGATGGTGAAACAAACCCACCACCAGCGCGGCGCCGGTTGTTCGACTACGCCGGAAATTCGTTCGGTAAGCCAGCTGAAGTTGCGCCGATTTAAAATCAGCGGAACGCGCGCCAACGGACGCTGAGCTGAAGCGGCAGCCTCGCCTTGGATTATTTCCGGTGCTGTGGGTGCCTCGTCCATTGGTTAGGTTTGCAAGGCCGACGATTGGAATTCGCCGGATTGGGTAGCGCACGCGTCTCGTGTGCCGGTTTCGGCGTCTCGCCGAAACGAACTTTTCTTTGGATTCCACACGCAGCCATCGATCGGAACGAACAAGGAAAGTTCGCGAACCCGAGACGGCTTCGCCAGCACGCGAGACGCGTGCGCTACCCGGAATTTGGGATTTATCATCATCATGCCTTTTTCTCCGGGCTGGCCACGCCGATATTTGCCGCATCGGGCATTTTGGGATTGGGATTGCGAATTCGGGCGAGATAGCTGGCGCGTGTATTCACGTTCAAATATTCGAGCAGCCGATAATTGCGGTCTTGTTTCTTCATCTTCGAGACCTCGGTCTCCGGATCGGCGACGTCGCCAAACACAAGCGCCTGCGTCGGGCAGGCCTGCGCGCATGCAGTCGTGAACGAATCGCGTGGAATCAGCGTCTTGTCCGAAGGGCCGGCCCGCCTGTGTGCGGCAATTTTCGCTTCCTCGATGCGTTGCACGCAGAACGTGCATTTCTCCATCACGCCGCGCATGCGCACCGTCACGTTCGGATTTTTCTGCATCTTCACGATATCGGGCGCGCCCTTGGTCGTTAACGGCGCGAAGTATTCCTCATAGATGCCGAACTCGCCGGCGATTTTCTTTTTGCCCACCGGCCGCTGGTTGTAATCGAAAAAGTTGAACCGGCGCACTTTGAACGGGCAATTGTTCAGGCAATAGCGCGTGCCGATACAGCGGTTGTAGACCATCACATTGAGGCCATCCTCGCTATGAACAGTCGCGTTCACAGGGCAGACGGTTTCGCATGGCGCGTTCTCGCAATGCTGGCACATCATCGGTTCGTGCACGATCTCCGGGTTTTCCGGCCAGTCGCCGTTGTCTTCGTCGAATGGCTTCGCGCTCGCGTAATAACGGTCGATTCGGATCCAATGCATGGCGCGGCCGTGCGCGACCTGCAATTTGCCGACCACCGGGATGTTGTTCTCCGCCTGGCAGGCGATCACGCAGGCGCTGCAGCCGGTGCAAACGTTGAGATCTACGGACATTCCCCACTGCTGCGGCGCGGTCAGCGGCGGATGCGTATAGAGCGTCGGTAACTTCGCTTCAGAAACCTGGACGGCCGAGAGTTTCTTCGCGAACTCGTTGTCTTCGCGATATTTGTCCAGCGTCGCCTCCCGCACCAGACCGCGGCCTTCGATGCTCCAGTGGTCCTGCGTGACCGAAAGCGCGTATTTTTTTCCAACCTTCGTCACTCGCACCGCTTCGATCTCCTTGCCGTCGGCCACGACGAAATGCGGATTCGTAGCCGTGCGCAGAAGATACGCGTCGAACCCGCCGCGCCTGGTCAACTTTGTCTTGGTCCGCACTCCGCCACCCGCGTAAGGAAGGAAGTCCGATCCCGGCATTTTCCGGCCGTACCCCAGCGGAATCGTAACCGAATTCTCGGCGTGCCCGGGGCAAACCAGGGCGGCGATCACCAGCTCGCGCAGGATTGGTTTTCCTTTCGGATCGCGCGCGGTATCGGTAATCGCGACCTGAACGAGGTCGCCGCTTTCCACATTCAAGCGCTTGGCAAAATTAGGGCTCATGATCGCCCCGTTGTCCCAGGTCAGTTTCGTGATCGGATCGGGCAATTCCTGGAGCCAGCCATTATTGCTGTAGCGGCCATCATCTATCCCATAGCTGCGTACAAAGACGATCTCGGGAGATTCCGCGGCCGCCGGCGGCGCCGACGTCCAGAATTGCTGAGCAAAATCGCCGGTAGCGTTCGCATTGAAAGTCGCCGTCCGATCCTCCGGTGAAACATGTCCCGCAAATCCGTCGCGCAGGAAAATCGACCAGGCAGTTGCGAAATCACCGGGAGGATTGGTGGCGCGAAATGTTTCCTGGACAAGCTCGGGCCCCTGCACTTTCGGGCCTCCCGCCAGCGCGTTCATCAATTCGATTTCACTTAACCCGCCAAAAAGCGGGAGAATCATCGGCTGGATCGACAGGTAGCTTCCATCGGCAGCCAGCGCGTCACCCCACGATTCGAGGAAATGCGCAGCCGGAACATGCCAGCTGCTCAGCTCGGAAGTGGCGTCCTCGTGATAACCGAGTCGCACCACCTCGGGCACTTTCTTCTGCAAATCGGCCCAATCAATCGGTTGTTTGGTTTCAGGATCCACCGCCACTCCGCGCGGCGCATTGAACACAGGGTCGCCGCCAAAAATGAACAGCTGTTTGATCCGGCCCGCCCGAATCTCTTCCGCGAGTTGCAGGATGCTTTTTGTGTTCGGATTGCGCGGAGATTCGCGAAAAACGATGGTGCGGCCCAGGTTTTTCAGCGCGGAATTGATGCCATAAACCAGCAGTTGCACCACCACCGGCTGGTGCGAGCCGGCAACCACCAGGCTAGCTCCGCTTTTGCTCACCAGATCGTTGACCGCTTCAATCAGCCATTTCTCATCGAACGAGGCCACGCTCGCCGGCGCCGTCATCTTTCCCAGCAACGAAAACAAACTCGAGTCCTGGGTCGCGGCCGCGATTTTTCCCGCCAGCAAATAGGCGAACGCGGGAATCTGGCTCGCCGGCAAACGCAACCGGTGATCGGCCATCGCGCCGGTGACGCTAAAACGATTTTCCACCACGTAGAGACGGTTCATGGTCTCCCTGGCCGAACGAATGCGCCGCCGTGATGTAAAGCCGCGCACCGCCGCCAGATCGCCTTCCCCGCAATCGAGGAAATCGCTATCGAGCGACATCACGACGTCTGCGCGCTCAAAATGTGGAATCAGCCGCAGGTTATCGCCGAAACTAATGCGCGTAGCGTAGCTCTGAGCGTCGCTGAGCGCGGGCTCGTAAGCGCACCAAATCATTTTTGGAAAAGCTTTTTCCAGACTCGCCCGCAACCTCTCTCGCGTCGGCGAGTCAGTCTCTTCAACCAGGAAAGCGAGGCCATCGCCGCCTTCGCCAGCCATCTTTCCGCGCAGCGTTTCAATGTAAGCGTCAAACTGCGCGCGATCGGAAGTCTCGCCTTTGTGCACGAAAAAGCGCGACCGGTATGGATCGTAAAGATCGAGCACCGTTGCCTGGGCAAAGGCATCGGTGGCGCCGTTGCTGGCAGGATGAAGCGGATTGCCTTCCAGTTTGGTTGGACGGCCATCGACCGTTGTGGCAACGAGCGGAATCGCACCCGTGCGCCGCGGCATGGCTGTCGCGTAATAGAGAAATTTTCCGGGAATCGTCCACTCGGCGCTTTTACTAAACGGCACCAGGTGCGCTTCCGGCCGGCGGCAACTGGTCAGGCCAACTCCCGCCAGCGCCATCGATGCTCCCATCAATCTCAAGAAATCGCGCCGCGACCACTCGTCCCCCTGCAGCTCAGATGCGCCCGCTGGAAACTCGCGCTCGAGCCATTCGCGAAATTCCGGCGTGTTGCTGAATTCACCGAGACTGCGCCAGGTACTTTTTGCCGCTGGACGACTCGGGCGGATGTTGAACGACGCGTTTCATTGCAAATTCCGGGGAGCGCACGCGCTCCGCATGCCGGCGATCGCGCCCTCGCGATCGCGAACTTTTAGCAATTGAAATGAGATTTCGGCGAGGGCGCCGAAATCAGCACGCGGGGGCGCGTGCGCTCCCCGGAATTCCCGTGGCTGAACGATGGATAGTTGCAAGCTCATCGGTGGCATCCCTGGCAATTGGTTGGCGGCTTGATGTTCCATTTCTCCTTCAATGTTTGCCCAATCTCCTTTTGCGTAAGTTCCTTTTTCTTCGACCAGTCTCCTCTCGCCTCTTTGGGCTGCCCGTATTTCGCGACGAACTCCGCCGGCTTCACGTCGCTTGTTTTCCAATCGAGATTGAAAACCTGGTCGTCCGGCCGCAAGAAATTTTCCGGGTGCCGGTGGCATCCGAGGCACCACGCCATGCTGAGCGGCTGGGCGTCGTAAACCACCGGCATGCGATTCACCGGCCCGTGGCAGCTAAAGCAGCTGATCCCGCGATTCACATGAATCGAGTGGTTAAAAAAAACGTAATCAGGCGTGCGATGGATTTGCACCCAGCTGATTGGCTGGCCTGATTTCCAGCTGGCACGCACCGGCTCAAGCTTCGGATTCTCTTTTTGAACCTGGCTGTGGCAGTTCATACACGTTTGCGTGTTCGGCAAATTGGAATGCGCGGCGACTTCCACAAAGCTGTGGCAATAACGGCAATCCATCCCCAGTTGGTTCACGTGAATATCGTGTGGGAAAGGCACCGGCTGGACCGGCTGGTAACCGACTTTCGTGTACTTCGGCGTCACGTAGTACCAGGTGGCCCCTATCGCGGCGCAGCCGATGATGGTGCCGGCCACGGTCATTTGCAGCGGCAGCCAATTGGTCCAGCGTGGGAAAAAATTTGCCATAGAAATCAGCGGACGCCCTGGCTGCCTGGCCGCCAATCTAAAAACGAATCAAGATTAAGATTAGAATGTGCCGGATTCAGACGGTGCAAAGGTTGAGGTTGTCGCTCGTCCGAGGGGAGGGCAGAACTCTATAAATGCACAGAACGCTGGCAAAAGAAAATTCGTCGCGCAATTTCATGTCGATCTGAAGCCAATTGGCCACGTTGTTCGATACAGAAAAGTGGCGATTTGGCAAAACTGATCACGTCAAAAGTTCATCGCACCGTCAAGTGAAAGCGCGTTTTTATCCGTAATTTCTTCCCCGGTCCGATTCACCGAGATTGCGCGCAATGAAGGCCATTAAGGGACACGCTCTGTCGTGTCCGAAATTTTTTGGGCGTCGACCGCGCGGCACTCCCCACTTCCGCGGCCAGGCTCAGCGTCCGAGCAGATAAATCGCAGCCAGCGCCACGAGAAAATATGGAACGAGAATGGCGGCGCCGGCGTATTCCTTCGCCATGCGCTGGCCGAAAAAGAGCGCAGTGACCGCAACGGCGGAAACTATCGCACCATAGAAAGCGATTGCCGGATTGTGTGAAAAAATCAGCACGACGAATCCGATCCCGCTCAAGATTCCCGCCGCGCACTCCAGAATGGTCAGCAAGAACAGCAATAGCGAAACCATTCCGGCAAACGGACTCTTCGCGAAATGTCCGTTCAACCAATCACGGTTCCCCTTCCAATTTAAAATCTTATCGATTCCGGATTGCAGGAAAGGGATCGCAAGAAAAAGCGAAACGAGGAGCTGAAGCAGATACAGCGTCAAGCTGGACATTTGCATAAACGAATCTTACCACGACTTGCTCGGCAAAATCGATAATCGATTTAGAGGGACATGCGCTGTCGTGTCCCAAATATTTGGGCGCCGACGGCGCGGTCGCCCTCCAACTCAAGAGTACAAATACTCGTCGTGATACTCGCGCTGAGGCGCGAACTGGACGTTTTCGTTCCCGGTTTCGGGATACTCGAAGATTTTACCTTCGTAATTGCGGATCACGATTTTCTCGTTGTCGTGATAGAGGACATAGCCAGGGTTGATCGGCACCTTGCCGCCACCGCCGGGAGCGTCGATCACGAATTGCGGGACGGCGTAGCCGGTGGTGTGGCCGCGCAGGCCCTCGATAATTTCGACGCCTTTCGCGACGGAAGCCCGCAGGTGCGACGAACCGTTGATGAGATCGCACTGGTAAATGTAGTAGGGGCGCACGCGGCACATGAGCAACTTGTGAACGAGCGTTTTCATCGTCTCCAGATCGTCGTTCACGCCGGCGAGCAGAACGCTTTGATTGCCGAGCGGGACCCCGGCATTCGCCAGACGCTCGAGCGCTTCTTTCACTTCGATCGTCAGTTCCCGCGGATGATTGATGTGCACGCTCATCCAGAGCGGATGATGTTTCGCCAGAATCGCGCAAAGCTCGGGCGTAATCCGTTGCGGAAGAAAAATCGGAACCCGCGTGCCGATGCGCAAAAATTCGATGTGCGGAATCGCGCGCAGGCGCGAAAGGAGCTTGTCGATCTTGTCGTCGCTGAAGATCAAGGCGTCGCCGCCGCTTAGAAGAACATCGCGCACTTCGGTGTGCTGTTCGAGATAGCGAAACGCCTCTTCAAAATCGGTATGCAATTCCTGCTCTCCGACGCCGCTCACGACGCGGCTGCGGGTGCAATATCGGCAATAGCTCGCGCAGCGATCGGTCACCAGAAACAGCACCCGGTCCGGGTAGCGATGCACCAGGCCGGGCACGGGCATGTGCGAATCCTCGCCGCAGGGATCGATCATGTCGTACGGCGACGTCCAGGTTTCTTCGATACGCGGAATGACTTGGCGCCGGATCGGATCGTCCGGATCTTTGGCGGGCGGAATCAGGTTGAAAAAATGCGGCGTGACAGCGAGGGCGAGCTTGTCGCCGGAAAGCAGCACGCCGCTGCGTTCCTCGTCGCTTAGATCGAGATGTTGCTCAAGTTGACCGAGCGACGTGACACGGTTTTTGAGCTGCCATTTCCAATCGTTCCAGAGCTCTGGTTGCACGTCCGGCCAGTAACCGGGCGCGTGCGTGACGAACTCTTTTCCATCGCCATTCCCTGCGGCAAAAGTGCGCATTGTGAGTTGAGGACGAAAACGCTAACGCCGTTAACAACCGTGTCAACGAAGGCACATCACGGTGCGTGACGCACCACCGTGTTATCGCGGAAGAGCGCCCCGCCGGCTGTTGCCAAACTCAATCAATCTTTATTTCACCGTCACCAGCGTGCCAATTGGAATTTCGGCGAAAAGCCTGCGAGCCGCGTCGCCGGGCAACCGAATGCAACCGTGCGAAGCCGGATGATTGGGAACGAATCCCTCGTGCATTCCGAAGTCCAGGCAACTCAGGCGCATGAAATAGGGCATCTCTACCTTATAGATGGTGGAGCGATGGCTCCGCTCCTTATCGGTGATCACATAATCCCCGACCCGGGTCGAGTATCCCTGCCGGCCGGTCGAACAGATCGTGTCAAACACCGACACGCCGTCTTTAATAAGAGCCACGTGCTGCGATGCGAGCGAGATTTCGACGCGAAGGCGGTTCGGCGACGGCCCGCTGCCGAGGAGCAACTGGGTCGATTGCCAGTTTCCGATTTCGGCCGCGAAATAAAGCGCCATCATTTTGTAGCGACCGGTCTTGCGGTTCCGGTCCGCGCCGGCCTCGAGCAGTGCGCGCACATAATCCGTTCGACCCGTGCCTGCCGCCAGCATGAGGACCGTCACGTTCCTGTCGTCTTCGATGTAGTTACGAAACGATTTGGGAAGCGACGCAAGAAACTCCCTGTCGTACTTGGGCGGAAGAGTAGTATTCGGATCGGCCCCGCAATCCAGAAGAGTGGCAAACCGGGAAGCGTCGTTCGCCACAATTGCATAAGCAAGAAGCGGCACCTTTTTGCCCTCCGGCGTGGGTGGAGTAGCATGCTTGCTTAGGAGCAGGCGAATCAAATCCCTGTTATCGTCCTCCAGAACGGCATTGAGCGCTCGTTGCGTTCCAACCTTCCAATCCGGCATAAGCGGAAGACGCTCTACGATGACACGAATGATTTCTTCATCGCCAGTGGCCAGGGCCGCTCCCAGCAAATCGTTGCCCGAGCCTTCGAGAACCGGCATTACTGACAGGAGAAACTTCACCGACTCCGTTTGTCCGGCCGCAATGGCGTAATAAAGCGCCGATCGCCCGCTCCGGTCCTTCGACTCGATATCCGTCACACGACCGACGAATTCGCGCAGCATGTCGGTCCTGCCCTGCATGGCCGCCGCCATCAGGGGCGTGAACCGGTTTTCATCCGCCAGATCCAGATTCGCCCCGGCATCAAGAAGCCGGCGCGTCGTCTTCCAATCGTGCTGCATCGCCGCGGCCAGAATGAGCGGACAATCATGATCGGCCCGCGCGTTCGGATTCACATGCTTGTCGATATAAAGATCAATCAGCGACGTGCGATGCGCGGCGATGGCGCGGACAAATTCGTCTGCGGAGATGGAACTCGGGGCGCGAGGTTCTGGCCCAAGCGGTCCGGCCGCGACAAGCAGGAAACCCGCTACCGCGCCGATGAAGAAATTAGGCTTGAACGCACGCATAAAGAGTGTGAAACACGCCCAGATATGCTACACGGTATGTCAAGCAACTCGAGGGTCAACTTTGTCCGCCCCGTCTGACTCGAAATTCCCCTTAAACCGGGCGAATCAATCGAACAAGCTGGCGGCGCGGCGTGGATGATGAATCCACGAACATGGAAGGAGAACCGAGGGCGAGCCAATCAATGAACGTTGCCCGTAAAATGCTGTCCAAGTTCCAACATATGCGCTTATCGCCGATCTTCGCCTTACTTCTCGCCGCCAACGTGATGCCAGCCATGGCGGCCACGCCGGAAGGCACAGCCACGGTCTCGCCCATGACCGCCGCAGCCGGCAAGGATGTTGTGCACCAGCTGAACAACGCTTTTGCGAGGGTTTTTGACGAAGTCGCGCCGAGCGTCGTGATCATTGAGGTCTCGAAAAAGAACGACGGCAGCGAGGGGTTTTCGTTTGACGACCTCTTTTTCCAAGGGCCGCCGGATCAAAACAATCCACATCAAAACCTCCACAATTTGCAACCGATCCAAAGTGAGGGCTCCGGATTCATCGTTCGGCCGGACGGTTACATTTTCACCAACTTTCATGTGGTAGAAGGCGCCGACCAGATCGAAGTGAAGCTCAAGGACGGGCGCGAATTTTCAGCCAAGACCGTCGGCACCGACGAAAAGACGGATGTTGCTGTAATTAAGATCAACGCCAAGGATTTGCCGGTGGTGAAGCTGGGCGACAGCGACGCCGTGCGCGTCGGCCAGTTCGCCTTTGCAATCGGCGCGCCGTTCAAGCTCGATTACACTTTCACTTACGGCGTGATCAGCGGCAAAGGCCGGAGCAAATTAATCGCGACGGGCGGCTACTCGATTTCGGATTACATCCAAACCGATGCCTCCATTAATCCGGGCAACAGCGGCGGACCGCTCTGCGATATTGACGGGAACGTGATCGGCATGAACGCTCTGATCAACGGGTTGAATCGCGGGCTCGGGTTCGCCATTCCAATCAACATGGTCAAGGATGTGGGCGGCCAGCTCATCGCCGGGCACAAAATCGTCCGCGCCTGGCTCGGCATCCGCATCGAAACGCTCGGCGACGATCCGTCGATCCGGGATTTGTTCAAGGGTCTCGACCGCGGCGTCGTGGTACGCACCATTGAGGCCGATGCGCCCGCTTACAAAAGCGATCTGCGTCCATTCGACGTGATTACTCAGGTCGACGGTAATCCGGTCACGACCGATTCGGAATTGCAACACGAGGTCCTGAAAAAGAAGGTCGGGGAGAAAGTCGAACTGACGGTGTGGCGCAAGGGCCAGACGATCAAAATCCCGGTGACGACCGGCGAATTGCCTGACGAAATCACGCGCGCCTCAAACGAGCCGGTGGAGCCGGTGCAACCGCGCCAGGAAGATCTGGGTAAATTCGGTCTGCAAGTCCAGGACTTGAGCAAGGAAGTTGCCCAACGTCTGCACCTCGGTGTTCAAAAAGGGGTCATTGTAACCGACGTGACCGACAACAGCATCGCTGCCGGCCAAGGACTCGAGCGACAGGACGTGATTACTGAGGTGGATGGCAAGCCAGTTACCGACGTGCGGTCATTTCGCGACGCACTCAGCAAGGCAGATCCCGGGCGCGGCGTCCTTCTTTACGTGGACCGCAAAGGGAGCAAAACCTTCGCCGTGCTCAAGGCCGGCGGTTAAGACGGCCCTGATATTCGCCGGTCGGCATCAGACTTAACGTCCGAGACTGTCGTCCTAGCTTTTGCGGGCGCCAATCACGACCAGGACGATTCCCCCGACCAGACAAATGCCGCTGACCGCGGGAGGAAAACTGATCCCGTGTCCTTCTTCGTGGGTGATCTCCAGAGGTCCGAGCTGCGCGTCCTTCTTTTTGGTCGTCCAGCCCAGGCCGCCCCAGGCAAAGCCGGCAATACCGATGGCGATGAGAATGATCCCGACAATTACGGTGACTTTCATATGAAGCGCCCTACAACACTCGCCGGCCTTGGATTAACCGGATAATGAGCACCACTACCGCGATCACCAGCAAAATGTGAATGAATCCGCCCAGCGTGTAGGAAGTAACCACGCCGAGCAGCCAGAGTATGAGCAGAATAAAAAAGATGGTCCAAAGCATAGGATTCCTTTCGTTGAGTTTCCCTTAATTCGTTTTCGGGATGATTAATGCGCTTATTTTCGTTGCTCCTCGTAGTCGTTGCGGGCTCCAGTTGTCAAGCTCTAAGCCGCTGTAAAGGCTGACCTCCCGGCGGCGCCCGCGCACGGGCACGTTATCAAACTCGGCAAGGGAAGCCGCTACAGTTGTTGTAGCTGCTGCCGCTGGCTGCGGCAGGGGACTACGAAACACCGCGCTCGTCGACCGCGACTACAGCCCGGATCTGAGCGTATCTACAACGGCACGCAAATTCCAGCCGCTCGCCTCAAGCTGCGAACGGGCCGAGTCATAGTCGCATTGCGCCAGCTCGGCCACCATCCGTGTCGCTCGATCGCGCAACTTCGTGCTGGATGCATGCAGATCGATCATCAAATTGCCGCGCACCTTGCCGAGCGCGATCATCGCGCCGGTGCTGATAATGTTGAGCGCGATTTTTGTCGCGGTTCCCGCTTTCAAGCGCGTAGATCCGGTCAAAATTTCGGGACCGACTGCAAGCGCGATCACAAGATCCGCGGTTCCTGCAGGGGCGGCCGTGCCGGCCGCTACAGCGCAGTCCGGATTACACGTCAACAAAATGGTCTTTGCGCCCAACGACTTCGCGTGAGCCAAGGCGCCAAGCACAAACGGTGTCCGGCCACTGGCCGTGACGCCGACAACCAGATCCGCGCCCTTTATTCCGCGCGAATCCATCGCAAGTGCGCCGCCGCTTTTTGCGTCCTCCGCGCCTTCCACGCTGCGCGATAACGCTGGCGCCCCGCCTGCGATGATTCCCTGAACCAGCTCTGCCGGCGCACCAAACGTCGGCGGAATCTCACTGGCGTCGAGAACTCCAAGCCGGCCGCTTGTTCCCGCCCCGACGTAAAACAATCGCCCCCCCTTGCCAAGCGCGCCTGCGGCCATTTCCACAGCGCGGGCAAGATCTCCGCTCGAACCACGCAGGGCCTCCTGCACGAATTTTTCCTCTTCGACAAACAGCGCGACCAGTTCCCGCGCGCCCATTTTCTCCAAGTTTTGCGAACGCGGGTTCGATTGCTCGGTTAGCGCATTGGCAAGAGTATCGATTTGTTCGTCGGCTGGTTTCCACTGAAGGTTTGCCGGCTCCGGCATCTCGGTAGCGAGCCAGGCCGCCCCCATCTCGGGTGCGCGCTCTGCATTCGCAACGCGTGCATCGGGGAGGTTCTTTTTTAACCTCCGGCGAAACGCATGAGTATAGATCGAGTCGCGATAAAAAAGGCCGCCCAGCAGCATCACTTTGGGGGCAAGCAGATGCAGCCGCGACGCCAGAGTCTCCGTGTATTCGCAGAGAACACGCGCCCCTTCCTCGACGATTTCCATAACCGCTGCGTCGCCTCCGGCGGCCGCCTCGAAGATCACCGGTGTCAGACTGGCCACCTGCATTTTGTCCGCCGTCTGGGCCCAGCGGACCAGCTCGTCCAGATTATTCAGTGCCAGGGCCTGCAGGATTTTGGCGGCGAATTGCAATTCGCCGCGGTGTAAATCGTATTCGCGTAGAATCAACCGCAGCGCCTGGATGCTGAGAAAATATCCGCCCCCGGCATCTCCGAGGACGTGCCCCCACCCGCCTGCGTTCTCGACCCGATCGCCGCGTTTCCCGGTGACCGAAGATCCGCTGCCGGCATTCACCACAATCCCGTCGTTGTGTCCAAGCGCCGCGGCAAATCCCGATTCCCGATCGCTGCCTGTCACAATCGCGGCGCCCGGCCAAATCTCGCGGCAAAGACGTGAGAGCGACTGGCGATCTTCTTCGGTACCACAACCGGCGAGAAAAATTCCGGCCCGATCGATTTGCTTCGGGAGTTCCGCAAAAATTGCGTGCAACCGCTCAGGCGTGGCGAGACGAAAATTCGATGGCGGCAGTTTTCCCTGGTCGATAGCTCGCAACTGCGGAGCGGAGTCTCCGCTTTCGGCTACGGCTTCCACCAAAACCCAGGCTGTTTTAGTTCCGCCTCCTTCGGCCCCGAGGATTCGCTCGCTCGGTTTCACATTTCGTTATGCTTAGACCCTTTGCGGAAAATTGAAAGCTCCAAAAGGAGGGATGCCGCACAGCGGCGTAAAATCCCAAATCCCAATATCCAAATTCCAGGGAAGCACCAATCACCAAGCTCCAAATACACCCGAAACGCTCTTCGTAACTTGAAGATTGGCGCTTGAGATTTCCCTGGGGTTTGGGATTTGGGGTTTGGGGTTTTACCCCCCCGCCGCGATTGCCCGGATTTTGCCCGCCTGTATCATGCCTCATGGCCAAAGAGGAGGCGGAAGCGGCGAAACGGATCGCGCAGTTGCGGAGCGAGATCGAGGAGCATAACCGCCGCTATTACGAGGAAGCCGCGCCGACGATCAGCGATCGCGAATATGATCGGCTGTACGCCGAACTCGTCGGGCTCGAAACCCGGTTCCCAAAGTTGGTCACGCCCGATTCGCCGAGCCAGCGAGTGGGTGGAAAGGCGCTCGAAGCCTTCGCACAAATCCAACATCGCGTGCCCATGCTCAGCCTCGACAATACGTATTCGGAGGAAGAGATCGCAAATTTCCATGCACGAATAACTCGCCTTTTGCCTAACGAGACAATTCCCGTTGTCGTCGAACCGAAAGTAGACGGCGTGGCGGTTTCGCTCCTTTATGAAAAGGGAGAACTCCGTTATGCCGCCACGCGCGGCGACGGATTGGTCGGCGACGACATTACCCGGAATATTCGAACCATCCGGTCCGTACCCGCACGTTTGCGCGGTGCGGCCCCAAGGGTTTTGGAAGTGCGCGGCGAGGTTTACATGGATAAAAACGGGTTCGAAAGGCTGAACGAAGAGCGTGGCGAGGCAGGCCTGCCGCTATTTGCCAACCCGCGCAACGCCGCCGCCGGCTCATTGAAACAGCTCGATCCGGCGCTGGTCGCGAAGCGGCCTCTCGGGGTTGTTTTTTACGGGACGGGCGCGGTCGAAGGCGTCGATCTGGAACGACATTCGGAGCTATTTCCGTTGCTCAAAAAATTCGGACTCCCACATAGCGAGCGGTGGTGGCTGGCGAATTCGGTCGATGAAATTCTTAACGCGATTCGGGAGTTGGATGAATTGCGAACCGATTTTTCATATCAAACCGACGGCGCAGTCATCAAGGTGGACGAGATCGTCCAGCGCAAGCGACTTGGATTTACGGCAAAATCGCCGCGGTGGGCGATCGCCTACAAATATGCGGCGGAACGGGTCGAGACACGTTTGAGCGATATCGTTGTTCAAGTGGGGCGCACCGGAATTCTCACACCGGTCGCAGTGCTCGAGCCTGTGACTGTAAGCGGGAGCCGGGTGTCGCGCGCGACGCTGCACAACGAAGACGAAATCAAGCGCAAAGACATTCGTATCGGCGACACCGTGATCATCGAAAAAGCAGGAGAGGTCATTCCAGCCGTGATCGAAGTGGTGAAATCAAAGCGGCCGCGAACCGCCAGACCGTTCGATTTTTACGCACATATCCATGGCAAGTGCCCTGTGTGCAGCGGCCCGGTACGACGCGACCCGGAATTCGTCGCCTGGCGTTGCGAAAACATTCATTGCCCGGCGCAAACCACGCGACGTGTTGAATTTTTCGCGGCGCGCGGCGCACTCGACATCGAGAGCGTAGGTGGAATCGTCGCGGACAAGCTGGTGGAAAGCGGCCTGGTGCGGGAGCCGCTCGATCTCTTCGAGCTTAAGCTGGAACAGCTCGCCACGTTGAATCTTGGGACCGATGAAGCGCCGCGAGTTTTCGGCGAGAAAAACGCGACCAAAGCCATCCATGCAATCGCGCGCGCAAAAACCCTCCCGCTTTCCCGCTGGCTCTTCGCCCTGGCCATTCCCGATGTCGGCAAAACGACCGCCATGCAGCTGGCCCGTTTCCATGAGAACATCGACGACGTCGCCGATTCGCGATTGCTTCGCGATGTTTTGGATTATCACGAAAAGGAAAAAGAGGACCGCACGGAAATTGCGGATCGCCTGATCAAAGCCGGTTTCGCCGCCCGTTCGAAAAGCAAAAATGAAAAGGAACGCGGCATCGTAACGGAAGTCGGCCCGGTCGTCGCGCGGAGCGTGCTCGATTATTTCGAATCGGCTGGCGGCCGGAAAACTTTACGCCGGATGAAACAGCTTGGTATTCATCCCAGGAGCGAAAAGATTTCGGCGAAAAAGGCGGAACGATTGCCGCTGGCAGAAAAGACGTTTGTGCTTACCGGCACGCTGCCATCGATGACACGGGAAGAGGCAACCGAACAAATCGAGTCGCGCGGCGGTCACGTGACGGGCAGCGTAAGCAGGAAAACCGACTACGTGCTCGCCGGCAAGGAGCCGGGGAGCAAGTTCGACAAGGCAAAGGCGCTGGGCGTCAAAATTATCGACGAACCGGCTTTCCGGAAAATGCTGTGAATTCGGAGGAGAGAAAAAGCGGTCGTCTTTACCGCGGCCGCGCCTGCAAGCTCAATGGCATGGCCTGGTTGTTCAGCGGAGGAGCAGCAAGAAGTGGCAAGCGCTGACGTCTGGCGTCAGGATGAACGGCAGCCTGAATATTAAACGTCAATTTCTGGCCGTTCCGCACAACCGTTACCGGGACGAGATCGCCCGCTGTGAGAAAAAACGAAGCGTCCAGAACGTCTTCCGGCTCGTGGACCTTTATCTTGCCCACCTGCAAAAGGATATCGCTGGGGCGCAATCCCGAATCGTTCGCCGGCGTGGTGCCGATAATTTCGGTAATCTTCGTGTGAGAGCCGTCCACGGCGTTTGCCGCCCTGGATACGGTTGCTCCGATCCAGCCGTGGCGCACTTCACCGAAGCGGACGAAATCGCTTCGGATCTTCTCGGCGACTTCAACCGGCACGGCGTAGCAGGCGGAACCGTTATCGAGACTGCTAACGACAATTCCCACCACTTCGCCTTTCAAATTCAAGAGGGGGGCGCCGGACTCGCCGCGTTGGGCCGGCAGATTCACGCGCAGATGCGTCGTGGAAAAATATTGGCCAAGATATTTGTGATCGAATCCGGCAATCATGCCGAAACTGGGCGTCTCGGGAAGATCGAGCGGGTAGCCGATGGCGACGACGGGTGTAGCGACCTCCATCTCCCTCGACTTGCCGATTGGCAGCGCCGGCGTAACGAGGTCCACCTTTAGCATGGCCAGTCCGCTGCGGATATCAGCCACCACCTGGCGAGCGGGGTAGCTTTCGCCGTTATATTCAACACTGAAGTCATCCGCTTCGCCGCCGACTGTATAAGAAGTGTAAAGCATGCCGGTGGGATCGATAAAAAAACCGGTTCCACACAATTCGCCATGGCGGTCGATCGCGCGAACCTTGACGACCGCTTTGGCAGCCTGTTCAAACACGCCCCGCACCTGCCGGCTAATCGCGGTCGCTGTGGTCTGTTCTTCGCCGGCGCACAGTGCGCCGGGTGCCATTGCGCAACCCAGAACGACGAATGTCGCGGCCAGCTTCGCCCCGGGTAGAAGGGAAAAGGGGCGCCTAGAACTTGAAAGTCGTCTCATAACTCACGGGAACACTGTCGAGCACGTAACGCGGAGGCGTCGCGGCCAGGTGAGTGTGGACGCTTTCAATGGGGTTGTGAAGCGGCTGCGTGCTAAAGAACCGAGTCGTCACTGGAGAGGCGAGATTCCATTCCGCGTCCATGCTTCCTGATGGGGCAATCGCTTGCCCATGCACAGCTGGCCGATCTTGCACAGCAACCCTGGCTGGCTCAGAAGGCTGATAAATTTTGAGAGAAATAAACGCGGCGCAAATCAGCACGGCCGTCGCGGCGGCGGGATAGGAAATCACCGTGGACAGATTCAGCCCGCGCACAAAACCCTGTGCGCGATCCAAACAGAGACGCCAGAGCGGTTGACGAAGCAGTTCGTCGCGCTGACGACGATGAAACTCGTGCAGGAAATTCTCAAAGTAACCCGGAGGCGGCTGCTCGTATCTCTTCAGCCGAAGCAATCTTGCAATCTCGTTGTCGTTAAATTCGTCCATGGATGCGCCGGTTAAGAAACAGGGTTTTTTCTGAATTCGTCCAAATAGCTTTGCAGTTGCCGGTTCGCGTAAAAGAGCCTGGAACGTACCGTTCCCTCCGAAACACGCAAGATCTTACTAATCTCTGCGTGGGGCATCCCTTGTATGTGAAACATGGTTACCACGGCTCTGTGTTCTTCAGACAATTTCATCATCGCCTCGTTCAATCTTCTTTGGAGCTCTGAGAGGTCTGCCTCCCGCACCGGACTGTTGGTGGCCGTGGCCTCCAGGAACTCCCTGTCGTTCTGAATACTGGCATCGACGTCGTCCAGGCTGAGCTGATAGCGCCGGCCCCGTTTCTTCAGGAAATTCAGGGTCATGTTGACGGCTATGGAGTGGATCCAGGTGTAAAAGGAGGATTTCCCGCGAAAACCGCGGATTGCCTTGTATGCCTTCGAAAACACATCCTGTAGAAGGTCGTTCGTGTCCTCGTGGTTGGAGGTCATATTATAGACCAAGCCATAGAGACGCGGTGTGTACTTCACCACCAAATCGTCAAACGCACTGGCGTCACCCGCCTGTGTGCGCGCTACTAGTTCTCGATCTTCATCCCTGCGTGGTTGATCCATCGCTTTCCTTTTAGACTTAGCACCGGTCGGGATACCCGACGACAATAAATCGGTTATCCGACGAGCAACCGGGAGAGCAGCAGAAGCGTTCATCTCTTCAATCAACCGCAAATCAGCTCCGGCGGTCGCCGCGCACCGAAAGCAACCAGAGCAGGTTCCCAAGCGCCGCGATAAACGCCGCCACGTACGTAAGCGCCGCCGCGTTCAGGACTTTGTTTACGCCCGCGACTTCCGCGCCGGGCTGGACGATCCCCATTTGTTTCAAAATAATTTTTGCGCGTCGCGACGCGTCGAACTCCACCGGCAGGGTGATCAATTGGAAGACGAGCAGCACGATATAGCAATAGATGCCCAGGGTGATGAGCCCCGTCATTCGAAAGAACAGCCCGCCAAAGATGACAAAAGGCAGCATCTGCGAAGCAATCATGGTCATGGGGACAATTGCCATCCGCATTTTGAGCGGCGCGTAGGCCTTCGCGTGCTGAATGGCGTGGCCGGTCTCGTGTGCGGCAATCCCAAGCGCGGCGACCGACGGCGTGTTGAAAACGTTGCTCGACAGACAAAGCTTCTTTGTTCGCGGGTCGTAATGGTCGCCCAGAAATCCGTTGATCTCTACAACGTCGACGTCCGGAATATGCGCAGCCTGCAGAATCTCTCGCGCGCATTCGGCGCCGGTGATGTTCGAACTCGCCCGCACCGCCCCCCATTTCTTAAACGCGCTGCTGACGCGGATCTGCGCCCAGATACCGACGATTGCCGGCACAATGATATAAAGCAGCCAATGATGGCCGAGAAAAAAGCCGCCCCCGTAAGGATAAAACATGCCAGTTCTAATTTAACGCTTCAAAGCGGATTGTCACTTCGCTGCTGGTCTAGATTAGACGCTCCAAGGCTTTCTTCGTTCATTCTGAGCCGGTTAAGCCACTGCGGCGCCACCCTGTTAATTCATTCCGGTCCCGCCGTGGCAGGATCAGGATGACGGCGCGCAAGTATGCACGATCAAATTTCCAACTGCTTCGGAAACCGCGATAGAACCTTGCAACCGGTTTTTGTCACCACCACCACGTCCTCCAGACGCGCGCCGCCGAGGCCGGGATAATACAACCCCGGTTCGACCGTGATCACTTGCCGCTCCTTCAGCGTCACTTTTTGCAGACGGGGATATTCATGAATCTCCAGCCCCAGTCCATGGCCGGTTCCGTGAAAAAAGCCCACCTGTTTCCCGTTGCGCACTCCGGTCGGAAACCCCCGCTTTGTGAAAAACTCCTGAATTGCCTTGTGAATCGGCATCCCCTCCACGCCCGCTTTGATCCTCTTCAGCGCAAGCGCCTGGCCGGCTTTCACCGTTTCCCAGAGCTTTCGCTGTGTGTCGCTGGCGCGCCCGCGCACGACCGTCCGGGTCATGTCGCCGAAATACCCTGTCTTCGCGTCGCGCGGGAAAATGTCGAGTATGATTAGTGAATCTGAATAAAGCGGCCCGAAGCCCCGCTCGTGCGGATCGCAGGCCTGATCTCCGCCGGCGACGATGGTTCCGGCAGTGACTCCACCCGCGCGCAAGATCGCGGTATCGATTTCCGCTCGCAAAACTTCCGACGTGAGCGGTTTGTTCGACCAGCGCAATTGTTTCCCTCCTCTTCCCTTGGAAGCCTTGAGGACCTCCATGGCGCGCCGGAGACCGACCTCGGTGATCCGCAACGCCCGGCCGATCATTTCGATTTCCGCGTTCGTTTTCGCTTCGCGTTCCGGCCAGAATGATCCATTCGTAGCGCGAACGCGAATCCTGTTTGCCGTGAGCTCTTCCGCCAGACCAAGCGGGAAACTCGCGGGGACAACGGCGGATTTCACGCCGCGTTCGCGAAGAAAATAAGCGACAACCTTCTCATACGGCGGCGCTTTGGCCGCTTTTCCCTGAACTTCCTTCTCCAACTTGTTCAGAGAAACGAATTCGTCGGCGTCTGCCGTTTTACGACCACGACCGATTTCCAGGTTGCTTAACACCATCGTGCGCTTCCCGTTCTTCTGGAGGAAAATAAAAGGATCCGGCGCCCAGAACTTTGTCGCATAGAGCATATCCGCATCCTGCTCGCTTGCCGAGACGATCAACCGTGTCGCTGCCTTAACTCTTCTACCCATAACAATATTCTCCTCTGCCCTCAGTTTCGTCGTCTGCGCACTTCCAATTGCCGGCGCAAAATCCAGTGGAGAAGCGCAAGCAATCCAATCGACGACCCGATCAAAACAATGGTGTTGAAGACGAAGACCCCAATCTTAATCCCCAGGTAACGCTTCTCCGCCCCAAAGAAAACATTGGGTCGATTGCCGCGGCGATAGTCGTTTTGCTCCATCTCTGCATTGGAGATCAGGTCGGAAACCTTTTGGTTTGCGTACAGCTGCTCGGCAGTCACCGGACCATCCGCCCCTTTGAAAAGCGCGCGGTCAAAAGGCCGTTTACCGTCCAGCACCTGGTCGATCAGGCGGAGATAATGATCGATATCCCGTGCCGACTTCGCTTCCAACCCGGAAAGCATGGCCAATACTTCTTTCAAATCGTCCAGCCGCTTCGTTTCCGGGCCGTCCTCCTTGTAGTTGGCGACGAGACGATCGATCTCTTCCTGCGCCTGATCTTGTCGCTTGGTAAGCGGGTTGAGCTTGGCTTGGGCGACGATCATTTCCTCGTAAGACCAGCGCATCGCGATGAATTGGCAGACAAAGGGCACCTCCAGCTTGCTGTCCATCCTCTTGCCCCGATCTGCCGTGGGATGTTCGTGAAACCACCGGCTAAAGGAATAAACCAGCGCCAGATTACGGTTCATGTCCTCATATTTAATCAGCGCGCCACCCATGATGATCTGCGGAATAAGAACGAGCGGGACGATGTTGGCCGCGGTCTTGGGATCGGCCACCAGCGACGAAATGAGCAGGCCTAACGAAATGCCGCCCATTGCGGTCATGAGCATGATTCCAAGATCGATCCAGAACATGCCGCGGATTTGCAAAATATAGTTGCCGATCAGGACATACAGAAAGCATTGAACGAGCGCGAAGATGCCAAGAGTAAGCGTCTTCGAGACGATGTAATACGACAACCGGACATCCAGGTTGCGCTCGCGTTGCAGGACCACCCGGTCGCGAATGATATCGTCGGCGCTATTGGTGAGACCGAGAAACATCGCGACCACCAGACTGAGGAACAGATAAGTCGGGATGTGATACGCCGAGGCGAAATCGTAGTGGCCGCTGTCCGAGTAACGCAGAATCGTGGCGATCAGCAACGCCAGAACCGGCGACACTCCGAGCGTAATGATGACGTTTGCGCGATTGCGCAATTTACTGATGAACGCGCGCCGCAGGAGTGTCCGAAATTGCGTCCATTCGTCATGCCAGCGAATTGGGATCCGTTTCTTCTGCGTCAGCGCGAGTGGCAGTGCGGTCGCTGGCTCTCTGCGCAACGAAACCTGCTTAACATCCTGAATCAGCCGGAAAGCCTCATACTTGTCTCGCCAGAACTCGGGCGAATAACGGCGGGCCGGCACCAGCTGGCTCCGCGAGTTCTCCTCGTAAATGATGTCCCCGCTTAAATCGCGGAGCGGCGTCTCCAGCACATCGAAAATGAACTCCGGCCGGGTGGTTCCACAGGATGGACATGCGCCCAACTCGGCCCCGAATTGGTGCTGATGCTCCGCCTCGGCAAAATAGCGAAGCATGTCGGACGGCGTCCCGAAGAAGACCAGCCGCCCTCCCTTGTCGAGCAGGATCGCCTTGTGAAACATCTGAAAAATCTTCGAGCTCGGCTGATGGATTGTGACGATGATGATCTTGTTGTGCGCCATGCTCCGAATAATCTCGATGACGTGCTCGGAGTCCTTCGAGGAGAGCCCGGAAGTCGGTTCATCGAAGAGGTAAACATCCGACATACCGATCATGTCGAGGCCGATGTTGAGCCGTTTGCGCTCGCCGCCGCTCAACGTTTTCTTCACCGCGCTTCCGACCACGGCGTCACGGCGTTCGCCTAATCCCAGCTCGACCAATTTCGCTTCCAGGCGGCGCATCCGATCGCGGCGCGAAAGGTGAGGCGAGCGGATCGCAGCCGCGAATTGCAGGTTTTCACCAATGGTCAGGTGTTCGTCGAATGCGTCTTCCTGCGGAATGTAACTGATGTATCGCTTCAGCGCGTCCAGGTTCCGATAGAGCGGCTGGCCGTTCAGTAAAACATTGCCGCCGGTCGGCTGAAGCTGGCCGGCCAGCACTTTCAGCAGCGTGCTTTTCCCTGAACCGCTCGCTCCCATCACGCAAACCAGCTCGCCGCGATTCACGGAAAACGAAATTCCATCCAATCCTGTCTCGCCGTTGCTGAAGAGATGCGTAATATCGGCCACGTCGAGCGAGCGAATAATGTTGCGCTCTTCCTCGATGATTCGCTCGGAAAAATTGCAGCGGAGAAATTGTCCGACATCGATCCGGATGGTGTCGCAATCCTGGAGCGCCGCCGTGGTGCGCACGGTGGTATTCCCAACCGTAATCGGCCGGTCGGCCTCGATCACTTCGAGGCGCCCAACGCGTTTGTCGTAATCGCAAAAAATCTTGAGCAACACGTCGCCGCTCGTTCCCGGCGACAGAAGAATGTCGTCCGCTTCCAGCAGGCTCGGATTGTTCGAGACGAGATATTCCGACTTTGAAGCCTTGAGTTGAAAACGGCCGCCGAGCGCGCGGGCCCGGCGCCGCAGGTCCATAAAATCCAACTCGCTGTCGTTATGGAAAACAATCCTGTCCTCGAGTGCGGCTTCCACTTGCGCGCCGGACTTGAGTTTCACTCCATTGAGCACCGCATCGACGTCGCGCAAGGCTTTTACGCGCACCTTCAACCCGAATGTGATTTCCAGCGCGCTCTCGCGCGTCCGCGCGCGCTCGAACGAGACTTCGTCCGAATCTTTGTTCACGCGAACGAAGATCTGTGGAAGCGAGACGTTCTTCTTCGCGTTGAAATATTGCGCTAATTCCTGATACGAGAGCACCTGGTCGCCGACCAAAATGCGCTGCCCGGGATAAATTCGGCAGAAACCGCCGCGCACCAGCGGTCGCCCGCGCACCGACACGTTTTGTCCGCTGTAATTCTTCAGCAGAATGAGATCGTGGTAACGGAACGCCAGAAGCCGGTCGTTTTCTGTGAGCGTCTTTAGCGTAACATCCGCCTTGCCGTTTGCGCCAAATGAGAGCGACTCCAGTGGGGATGCGCCGCGCTGATAAATTGAAGGATCGGAATCCTCGGAGGCATTGAGTTGATAAACGATGTCGATCGCCTGCGCAGCCATCCCGAGCTGCGACATGAAGGAATAAAAGGCCACCACCTGCTCCTGCTTGAGTCCCGCTTGCGAGATCAGATCGTAAAGCTGCACCCCAAGCATGATTTTTCGCTCCGTACTCAACTGCGCGCCGAGCTTTTGCGCCATGGCCGAGAGATCCTGTTGCTCGTAAAGGGCCTGGCGAAAAAGCTGACGCAGTTCGGAGTAAACCGCTTCCGGGTAGTCGTAACGCAAAAATCCGAGGCTGGAGTCGATCTCCTCTTCCAGCAAAACGCCGTCGGCCTTCGAAAAACTCGCCAGCACTTGAATGAGCAATGGCAAAAGATTCGGTCCTTCCGAAACGCTGCGCGGTTTACGAAGAGCTCGCCGCATCCAGCGCCGTCCTCTTCGCTGAATGCGATAGGCGAACGGGGTGACTTTTTGCACCGCCCGATCAATCTTGTCGGCAAACGTGTTGACCAACTGCGTCATGATGATATTTGGGCCGAAAATTTACCGAGAACCGACGGAGAAGCAATGCGCGGACGCACATCGCACGGAGGGCTGGAGTATTGGAGCGGTGGAGTATTGGGAGCGGACGCGGTAGACGTTGAAGGTAATCATTCCTCCATCACTCCAAAACTCCAGCCCTCCCGTCCGCGCCCGCGGCTCGGCGTGCCACCTGCTCTTTGCATTGGAAAAACGTTCATGATAACTTCCTAGTTTGCGAGTGAATCGCACAGTTTATGCCACAGCCCGATCGTAAACCCCAACGAGATAACAAGCGCGGAAACGAGCCCAGTTTTAACTGGCGCGGCGTAATCCTGGTCGCTATCGCTTTCGCTTTTTTCGGGCTTGCCCTGCTTTTCTATCGCGGTGGCTATCAAACCTACGAAGAAGTCCCTTACAATCGCTTCATCGAGCTGCTCGATAACAAGCAGATCGTGAACGACAAGAATTCGCCGCTGGTGCTGGCAGTCGAGGAAGGCCAGCCCACTCAAACGTTGCGCGGCAATTACCTAAAACAGGGCGCCGGCGGCGCGCCGCCTCAGCAAGTGCCGTTTCGCACCGCTGTTTTTCTGAATTTCGAGAAGAACCTCCAGGAGAAGCTGAACGCAGCCGGCATTGAGCCCGCCGTCATGACCGATTCGCACCTCTTTGGACAAACCATCCTCAGCTTCGGGCCGATCGCGCTCTTTTTGCTTCTTCTGTACTTCCTCTTCCGTCAACAGATCCGCATGGCCGGCAAAGGAGCGCTCAATTTCGGCAAATCCAAGGCGCGCATGCTGGCGCGGGACAAGAACAAGATCACGTTTCGCGACGTAGCCGGCGTCGAAGAAGCCAAGGATGAAGTGCAGGAGTTGGTCGAATTTTTGCGCGATCCGAAAAAATTCCAGAAACTCGGGGGACGCATTCCAAAAGGCGTATTGCTGGTCGGGCCTCCTGGCACCGGAAAGACCCTGCTCGCCCGGGCCATCGCCGGTGAAGCGGATGTGCCGTTCTTCTCGATCAGCGGTTCGGATTTCGTAGAAATGTTCGTGGGCGTTGGTGCGTCCCGGGTTCGCGACATGTTCGAGCAAGGGAAGAAATCGGCGCCCTGCATCATTTTTATCGACGAAATCGACGCGGTCGGCCGGCACCGCGGCCATGGCGTCGGCGGCGGCCACGACGAGCGCGAGCAAACTTTAAATGCGTTGCTGGTCGAAATGGATGGATTCGACACGCAGGAAGGCGTGATCATCATCGCCGCGACAAATCGTCCGGATGTTCTCGATCCCGCATTGCTGCGCCCGGGACGCTTCGACCGGCAGATCACGGTAAATCTGCCGGACGTAAAAGGACGCGAAGAAATTTTGCGTGTGCACTCCAAAAAAGTGAAACTGGCCGAGGGGGTCGATCTGGCAGTGGTCGCGCGCGGCACGCCGGGCTACTCCGGAGCGGAGCTTGCCAATGTCATCAATGAAGCGGCGTTACTGGCCGCCCGTCGCGGTTTAAAGGGAATCACGCTTGCCGAACTCGAAGAAGCGCGCGACAAAGTCCGCTGGGGCAAGGAACGCCGCAGTCTCGCGCTCAGCGAAAAGGAAAAGCAGAACACTGCGTACCACGAAGCCGGCCACGCGCTCCTGCTCGAGCTGCTACCGCACACGGAGCCGTTGCACAAGGTTACGATCATTCCGCGCGGTCCGTCGTTGGGATCGACCATGTGGCTGCCGGAGGAAGACAAATACACGAATCGGAAAAACGAATTGCTCGCAGGCCTTGCCGTGAGCATGGGCGGCCGCGTGGCCGAGGAAATTGTTTTTGGCGACATCACAAACGGGGCGCGCGGTGATATCAAATCGGCCACTGCGATCGCGCGCCGGATGGTTTGCGAATGGGGAATGAGCGAGAAGATGGGCATGGTCGAATATGGCGAGCACGAGGATTATGTTTTCCTTGGTCGCGACATCTCTCGCGCGCGCGATTACAGCGAAGCGACCGCGGAACAGATCGACCAGGAAGTGCGCAAGCTGCTCGATGACGCCTATCAAACGGCCAAGCACACTCTCATTGCCCATCGCAACACGCTCGAGGTCATTGCCAAAGCGCTGCTCGAATTCGAAACGCTCGACGGTTTGCAGATCAAGGAGATCCTCGAACATGGACGCCTGATCAATCCGCCGGCGGCTCCCGCACCGCCAAGCGGTCCCAAAATGCCGCCCGAGAAACCGCCCAAACAAGTCATCGCACCGGATGTCGCACCGCCGCTCCCGGGCGCCCTGGGCGGCGCACCCGCATAGCTGACGGACGGGTTCTTCTGGCGAACAAACAGGATCGAACACCCCTGGAGCCGGGTCGGGCGGTTTGGAGAATCCCAGGGCATCAAGTCGCACCACCCGGGCCGGTTGTTAGACAGATCGGAAAGAGTGAACGATCCGACGCCTTCGGTCGTCTGATGTTGACCGTATTACCAGCGGGATTCTGCAAAAAATGTCCGAACGCGATTTTGAGAACGATTTGGAAGCGGATATTTGCGTCCATCTTTTCACTGTATCGTCGGCGATGGTCGGTGTTTGCCTGACGGTGATCGGCCTTATTCGCGTGGTTATCACCCTGGGAAGAATCGACACCCTCGCGGACGATCTCCTCTCGTTAGATGCTTTGTTTTTTCTCGTTGCCTGCCTTCTGTCCTACTCGGCGCTACGAACACGAAGCGCCCGGCGCATGCACCGGGTGGAAAGAATCGCCGACGTCACGTTCATCGCGGGGATGCTCCTGATGACCGCGATTTGCTGCATCATCACCTACCGGATTGCGATGCCTGCAAAAAAAGTCAGCTTTGTTGCGCAGACTACAAGTGTTGCGAAGGCTGATGACGGCCTGCATCCCCGCAGTGTCCCGCACGCGCTGTGGCTGAACGAATTGAGCGGTCAAAGGCCGCCGCTACGCTGACAACAATTATTTCGGCGAACGCGAGTTGACGTGTGTTTTCACTTCGCGGCGCTGGATGTCCACCAGGTGCCGCAACTGTCGCTCCATGGTTCTGAAAGCGTCATGGATCACTTTCGTAAGCGGCTCGTGCGAGGCAGTGTCCATTTGCCTTTCGTCGGCGACCAGCTCGTGGCCCCGCGACACGGTCACATCAATGCGGACGCGAAATTGGTTTCCCTTGTGATGCGTGTGATTTGGCTGCTCGATCGCGACGTCGCACCGGTTGATATGGTCGCAAAATTTCTCCAGTCGCGTCGCATAATCCAAAATGAGATCTTCGATTTTGTCCGATTTTTCCAGGCCGCGGTAGGTGATCTTAATTGGTAGCTGCATATTTATTGGACATTAATGCGCTGTTTGCCGTTGAGCGAAGCAAAAATCCATCTGCGATATGATACTCGAGGCCGGGTCAGGAACGAGCATTCAGGATCTTTTTTAAATGGGCCGAAGCGACCGGACATGGGACGGCAGTTTGGACGGCTCCACTTTCACCAGATCGGATTTCACATGCTCTACAATTCGATTGCGCGCAGCAGGCGGCAAAAGATCTACAATGGCGGAGTAAATTTCCGCCGGCGCGGCGAACGACCAGCCCTCTTTGCCGCTTTTGTCTGTGATCTTGGCGATTTGATCAGCCAGTTGTCTGCAAATGCGGCGATCGGTTTCGGTTTCAAGCTGCGTCCGCTCGGCAATGGAATTTGCATGACGTGCGCTGATGCCGTCGCTTACTGGAAATCTCCCGGCCAAATCGGTCACCTTGTCGATCAATTTTCCATGCGCATCCGTGACGTTAAACGCCTGGACCAGCTGCAGGCTGGGGCCGCGCGTCGGCGTTTCACTCACCCGATAGGCCTTTAAACTGCCGCGATCTGCAACAATAACCAGAGAGGTGGGTGTCATAAGCGAAATGAGTCATGAGGAACCGGGCGCCGATCCATCGATCTATGACTTTCTATAATAAATTCGATTGTCGGGGCAACCCCGCGCTTTTCAGAATTCGATTCCAATCCATCTGACAATAGTCGCTTATCATTCCTTTTGCCCGCGCTCTTCTTCCGCACTCACCGGCGGGGGAAGTTCGACATGGCGTTTTTTCCATGATTCACGTCGCGCCTGAGGCTGCAATCCTCCGGCAAGCTTAAACAGACATGCCGCGCGTTCGGCTGAATTGAAATCGTCGCCGGACGCGAATTTTTTCGTCGCTGCCAGGAATCCCTCTTCATCGACTGTATCGAGAATAAGCTCCCATTCGACATGTTCCTCGCCGGGCAAAACAAACGGGACCGGTTCATGGTGCGCATTGATCAGAAGCAAAAAAGTTTCGTCGCGAACCGGTTCGCCTTGAAAATCTAAAATGTCGGGGGAGTCACCGCTCAGCAACACGCCGAGGCAACGGACAAAGGGCGAATTCCATTCCTCATCGCTCATCTCTTCGCCGCCGGGATTCAACCACATCACGTCCCGAATTTCAGATCCGGGAATTCTGTGCCCTTGAAAAAATTTCGGCCGCCGAAAAACCGGGTGTCCCTTGCGAAGCCCGATTAGTTTCTTCGTGAACTCGAGCAGCCGGCTTTGCTTTTCGTCGCGCTGCCAGCTCAACCAACCCGTCTCGTTGTCCTGGCAATAGGCATTGTTATTTCCATTCTGCGTCCGCCCAAATTCATCGCCACCACAGAGCATCGGAACGCCCTGCGACAAAAAGAGTGTCGTGAGAAAGTTGCGGCGCTGCCGGCGGCGCAAAGCCTCGATCTTGGGATCGTCGGTGGGCCCTTCCGCACCGCAATTCCAGGAGTGGTTATCGTTGTCGCCGTCGCGATTCTCTTCGCCGTTGGCTTCGTTATGTTTCTCGTTATAGCTGACAAGATCGTTGAGCGTGAATCCATCATGTGCAGTGATGAAATTAACGCTGGCGTACGGGCGGCGGCCGTTATGTTCGTAAAGCTCCGGACTGCCGGTTAATCGGTACGCGATCTCTCCAATGCGCCCTTCGTCGCCTCGCCAGTAGCTGCGCACCGCGTCCCGATACTTCCCATTCCACTCCGACCAGAGCACCGGGAAGTTTCCCACCTGATACCCGCCATCGCCGACGTCCCACGGCTCGGCGATTAGCTTCACCCGCGACACGACCGGGTCCTGATGAACCGCCTCGAAAAATGGATGCAATTTGTTGAAACCGCGCGAGTCGCGCGCGAGAGCCGAGGCAAGATCGAAACGAAAACCATCCACGTGCATCTCAAGCACCCAGTAGCGCAAACTGTCCATCACCAGTTGGAGCGTGCGCGGGTGGGAAACGTCAACCGTGTTGCCGGTGCCGGTATAATCGAGATAGAGCCGCGGGTTTTGCGGAGAGAGCCGGTAGTAGGCGCTGTTGTCGATACTGCGAAAACTGAGCGTCGGCCCGCGACGGTTTCCTTCCGCGGTGTGATTGTAAACCACATCGAGAATCACTTCGATCCCGGCCCCGTGCAGATTACGCACCATCGACTTGAACTCGGTCACCTGGCCACCAAGCGAGCCGCTGCTGGAATACCCTGCGTGAGGCGCAAAGAAACCGAGTGTGTTGTATCCCCAGTAATTCGTCAGGCCGCGATCGATCAACGCCTTGTCGTGGATGTACGCGTGAACGGGCAAAAGCTCGATCGCGGTCACGCCGAGATTTTTTAAATAATCAATGGCCGCTGGACTACCAAGCCCGCCATACGTTCCGCGCAAGTTTTCCGGGACCTGCGGGCAAAGCTTTGTGAAACCTTTGACATGCATTTCATAGATGACCGAATCCGCCAACGGAATGGCCGGATGCCTGTCGCCACCCCAGTCAAAGGCCTGGTCGATCACGACCGATTTCGGCATTCCCCATGCGTCGTCACGAAAATCGCACGAAAGGTCCTCGCCGGGGTCGCCAACAACATAGCCAAACATCTCGTCGCCCCAATTGACTTCGCCGGCGATCGCCTTTGCGTACGGATCGACCAGCAGTTTTGCACTGTTAAATCGCAGACCACGTTCCGGGTCGTACGGACCGGAAACACGGTAACCGTAAAGCTGACCGGGGCGCGCATCCGGCAGGAATACGTGCCACACCTGGTCGGTGCGTTCTGTCATCGGAACACGGATATTTTCCTGGCGCGCCTCGACGTGATCGAACAGGCAAAGATCGACACTGGTGGCCGATTTCGAGAAAAGCGCGAAATTCACGCCGTTTCCCATCCATGTGGCGCCGAGCGGATAGGGGTACCCGATCCAAGTCTTTACCGGAGTCATAAGTTAAGGCGGAGCGGTTCGGGGGACCGTCTCAGGCTGCGGGGAAACCATCAACGCCGAGCCTCGCGACGTCAATCATCTCCGCCGTGTTTGGAGTCCCGATTTGCTAAATGGCGCAATCTCGCAAGGCGCGCTGTGCCTTGTCCACATCGGACGGGCGCAGAATGATCGGCCCCTTCGGCGCGTTCGCGCTTGTCGCGAAATACGCGTATTCGATGTTAACTTCCGCGCGGGAGAGGCAATCGGCGATCTTGCCCAGCACGCCCAGTTCGTTGGACGCGTCGATGATAAGAACATCGTTCTCGATCGCAAGCACGCCTCGTTCGCCAAGAAGCATGAGAGCTTTCGTCGGGTCGCTTACCACCATGCGCACGACGGAGTGATCGACCGTGTCCGAGACAGTGAGCGCGTGAATGTTGATACCGGCTTTGGCCAGCGCTTCGCATACGCGGACGAGGGCGCCGGGGCGATTCTCAAGGAAGACCGCGAGCTGCGTTGCTGTTTCAAAGGAGAGCTTCGAGTTCATGGTATTTTCAAGGTCGCGCGAGGCCGTGCTTCTGACAACCGGGCAAATTGAACGCGCGAAGCAGCATCGGTTCCAGATGAGGAACCGAGATTCCCGCCAAATAAACCCGCGCACTTTGCGGTTCATTGGTTATGGTGCGCCGCTATTGGACAAGTGATGAACCGATGAAAGCCTCGACACTTTCCGCTTCCACACTAACGCCGGTCCCAGGTCGGACCATAGGATTCGTCACAGCCTGCGCGATTGTCGTCGCCAACATCATCGGCACCGGCGTTTTCACCAGCCTGGGCTTTCAGGTGCGCGATATTCATTCCTTTTTCGCACTCATCATGCTCTGGGTCGTGGGCGGAATCGCCGCGCTCTGCGGCGCGCTTTCTTATGGCGAACTTGGTGCAGCTCTCCCTCGCTCGGGCGGCGAATATCATTTTCTCTCGAAAATTTATCATCCCGCCCTTGGTTTTATGGCCGGGATCGTTTCAGCCACGGTGGGATTTGCCGCGCCCATCGCGCTCGCGGCGATGGCTTTTGGCAAATATTTTCACGGCGTGTTCAATTTTGGTCCCCCGGCGATCCTCTCTTTCGCCGTCATCTGGGTCGTGGCGCTTTTCCATCTGCGAAATTTGCGCGTTGGCAGCGCTTTCCAAAATATCTGGACGCTCACTGAATTGCTCCTCATCGGCGCATTTATTACCGCCGGCTTGGTTGTCCAGCCAAAACAGCCATTTACGCTTCTGCCGGCCCGTGGCGATATCGCCCCGATATTCGGCGCGCCGTTCGCGGTGGCCCTGGTTTACGTAATGTATTCCTACTCTGGATGGAATGCCGCCACCTACATCACGGGCGAAATCCGGCAACCAGGCAAAAACCTTCCCCGCGCGCTTTTTGCCAGCACCGCGCTTGTGATGGTGATTTATGTGCTTTTAAACGGCGTTTTTTTAGCCGCAACGCCCCAAAATGAACTAAGCGGTCAATTGGAAGTCGGTTTGATTGCCGGCAAGCACATTTTCGGAGCAAACGGCGCCCGGGTCGCTGGCGGAGTCATTTGCATCGGACTTATTTCCGCGATCAGTTCCATGACATGGATCGGCCCGCGGGTGACCATGTCGATGGGCGAAGACTATCGGCTCCTCCGCTGGCTTGCCCGCAAAAACACCGAGGGCGTCCCGGGGTACGCAATCGGCCTGCAACTGCTCATCACGACTTTGCTCCTGCTTATAGGAAGCTTCGAGTTTGTCGTCATTTACATTCAATTCACTTTGCTCCTCTGCTCGCTGCTCACAGTTCTCGGTGTCATCGTCTTGCGGACCAGCCACCCGGAAATCGCCCGTCCCTATCGGGTATGGGCCTACCCTCTGCCACCTCTCGTCTTTGCCACTATCGCGATTTGGATGATGGTTTATCTGTTGCGCTCGCACCCCGTCGAATCGTTCTTCGCTCTCGTCACCATGTCTGCCGGGTTCGCCCTCTATTTTTTCGCCGGGAAAGATCGCGGCGGCCAACAATGAGAAAACAATCCTTTATCACGCTGTCCGCAGCGGCCGGATTATTAATCTGCCTCGTGGCAGCCGGCGCATCCGCCCGGAATTTGGTCCCGGCCGGTGCTCCGCCTCCGAACGACACCGCCCGTTTTCTCGCCGGGATGCCGCCCCCGAAAAAGTCACCGCTGAAGCCGCTGACGCAAAACCCGGCCTGGCAGGCGCATGCCGTTACGTTCGAGAAGGCGTTTGCCAAGCTCAACGTGCGCCAGCTACCCAAATTGCACCAATGGGAGGCGGCTTATCTTCCCGAGGCCGCTCAATCGATACCAGTCGCATTCTATATGTTCAGCGGGCCGGACTTTCTTTATGTCGATCAATTCTATCCCGGGGCCGACGTTTACGTTCTTTGCGGCAAGGAAGCGATCGGGCCGGCGCCAGATCCGCTGCACGCAGCGGATCTGGCAAGCGCGCTGCACAATCTGGAAGACGCGATGCACTCCTCCCTGCGCTTCAGCTTTTTTATCACCAAAGATATGAAGGTCGATTTACGGTCGCAGGAGCTTAAGGGGACGCTTCCTATTCTTTACGTCTTCCTCGCGCGCGCCAACAAGTTCATCAATGAGGTGGCCTTTGTTTCCTTGGGCGGCAATGGCGTCGTCCAGGAAGGCCGTGGAGGCGGGACACCTGGAGTGAGAATCCGATATACCGATAATCGAACGGGCGCTCACCAAACGCTCTTCTACTTTACAACCGATATTTCCGACGGCGGCATCAGTTCGGGCCCCGGTTTTCTCAAGTTTTGCGATCGCCTCGGCGTCGGGTGCAGTCTTCTCAAGTCATCTTCCTATCTCATGTTCGAAGAGGGCTTCGCGCGGATCCGCAATTTTATTCTCGATCACAGCAAGATCATCATTCAGGACGACGCCGGAATTCCTATCTCCCATTTCAACCGCGACAAATGGAACATCCGCCTGTTTGGCAACTACATTGGTCCCATCGAAATTTTCAAACAATTCTATCAACCGAAATTGCAGGAGCTTTACGAGCAAAGCAATCCGCCGCCGATCCAGTTCAACTTCGGGTACCGTTGGAACTACAAGCAGAGCAACCTGATCGTGGCCCAGCGATACTGAGGTGCGATTCCAAGAAATCAAGTTGACGCCGGCATCATCAACGTTCTCAACCGTCAGAAACCAAAATCGCGTCGGAGCAGATCACTCCCGTTCAGGTACAATCAGCGAGGACGCGTGTCAAGAACATACCCGCTCGGGTATAAAATATCCAATTGAATGTCTGTATTATACCCTATAAGGTATAACCGTAATGAGTAAAACCCATAAGAATACCCTTTCGGGTATAGCAGCGACATTGAAAGGACTGCGCGCCAAAGCCAACCTTACCCAAGAGGAGTTAGCCAGACGCAGCGGGGTCGGGCTACGTTTTGTCCGCGAAGTCGAGCAGGGGAAAGCAACGGTCCGGTTGGACAAGGTCGATCAAGTGCTGGCGCTTTTCGGTTATCACCTAGAGGCGGTGAAGGATCGTGAAATCTCTGCGTAAAGCCAATGTGATGTTCAAGGAGACGATGGCCGGTGTCGTCGAGGAGATCGATGCCGGTTACCGTTTCACGTACAATCCGAACTTCTTAAAAAGCGGCGAACCGATCGCGGTGGCATTTCCGTTGCAAGCCGAGCCGTACGAGAGCCGGACGCTCTTTCCATTTTTCAAGGGTCTCTTGCCCGAAGGTTGGTACCGCGAAGTCGTCTGCCAGACGCTAAAGATCGATCCGAAGGATGAATTTGGTCTGCTGGTCAAAGCCTGCGGAGATTGCATCGGAGCAGTCTGGATTAGGCCATGACGAACGACTGCGACATTTGCGGAAAAACATCTGAAGGAGAGAGCCGTTATCACCCTACCTGTTTGCGTCGATTGTTCGGCACGCCGTCGCTTCCCTTTATAGAACTGAGCCATGCCGAGGTGCTGGCCAGGGCGCAGGAAATGGCCGGGCGTATGTCGATCTCGGGCGTACAACCGAAGCTCTCGATGTCGCGGCAGGGTTCGCGCCTGATCCCTGTGGCGGACGGTGGACAATTTATCCTCAAACCGCAGACCGAGCGGTTCCCGCTGCTGCCGCAGAACGAGAACCTGTGCATGACTATTGCGGAGCGAATGGGCATTGACGTGCCGCCGCACGGCCTGTTCGACCTGCGGGATGGTTCGCCGGCTTACATCGTTCGCCGGTTTGATCGGGCAGCGAGTGGACAAAAACTGCGTTGTGAAGATTTCCTCCAGATTCTCGGCGAGGACGACAAGTATTCAGGGTCCGTCGAACAAATCGGGAAGAAGATTCGGGAATTATCGAGCGTGCCCGGTTTGGACGCGCAGCTCTTCTTTGAGCGAGTGCTGTTGAATTTTTTGCTCGGCAACGGCGACGCGCATCTGAAGAACTTCTCGCTGCTCGAAAGCGCGGATGGGCAATTGCGGCTATCTCCAGCCTACGACATTGTCTGTTCCAAGGCGGTCATTCCGAAAGAAACGGATTTTGCGATCACGCTGAATGGGAAATCGGACAAAATAACGCGGCGAGATTTCGAAAAGTTTAGCGAAGTATTGAAAATCCCGCCGAAAGTTGTGGCGGACATTTTCCAGCGTTTCGGCAAGGGCCATTCGATGATCTTGGAAGAGATTTCGCGTTCGCGTTTTTCGGCCGAGCCGAAGGAAAAGATGCAGCGCGTCGCGGAGGAAAGACGGAAAAGAATCTTCGGTTAAACCTTATGGCAGTCAGCCTCGTCTGGCACACGCGGGAGATCGGGCAAGACCTTCACCATGATCACCGCCGCACGGGCTGATTCTGGAGCTGAAAGACATTTTCAAAACGTCGACAGTGTTGCTGGTGGTGGACCGGAACGAACTGGAAGGTCAACTGACGGGATGGGTGGAGCGGTTGTCGGGCAAGTTGAGCAGCCGGGATATCAAGATCTGCGCCGCTCGGATGAGCCTCACTCCTGGAAACGACGGAACCAGGAATACGGAAAACGGTCTCCCGGGCAATCCGTGGACCAGCGCGGCGGGTTGATTTGCCGGTGCGGTTCTACAATCGGATAATGGTTGCCAACTTTTCCGCATCTCTGGCGAAGGTAGCGAATTAACTCTTCGCACGATTCGAGTTGCGCCCGCGACGGCAAGTCCCGGTTGAAATCGCCGACCAGGCAAATGCCGAGTGCGATGTTGTTCAGATAATCGCTGTGCACGTGACCGCCGTTGATCTGGCGCCGCCAGCGATCGCCTATCTCGATCTGGCCGTTACCTGTGGATGACCCGTTGCCGATGACAAAATGATACGCCAGCCCATTTGGCATGTGGCGTACGTGCCGATGGTAGTAATCGAAGACACGGGCATTGCCCTGTCGCGTGCCGCTGTTGTGCACCACGATGTATTTCCATCGACCGCGTCTCACCGGCGCCCGGTCGATTTCCGCCCGCACGGATCGCGTCAGATAACGGTAACCGCCGCGATTGCTTTCCTCTACGCCAAAAAGCCTGGCCCAAAAGCCGCGCGGCTTCTCGTATCCGTATTTCTGAATGGTCAGTTGCTCAGGTTCCTGGCGCGGACCAGCAATCCGCGACCCTGGCTGAGGCGGGAGCGACGGAGACGCGACGGGGACCGCGCGCACCGCCGGAGCAGCGCGGCGCGCAACCGGTGTTTCGGAAGGTTTGGGCGCGGGAGTTCTCCGCCGGGTCTCTTCATCGCTCGAAGTTCGCCTTTTTCTCTTTCGTTCTGCCGTCGTTTTCTTTGATGCGTGTTTTTTTTCTGCGGATTTCGATCTGGCATGCCGGTGTGGCGTCTTTTCCGGCTCGGGCGTCGCTTCTTCCGATCTTTTTTTCGCTTTCGTCTTCGTCTTGTGTTTCGGTGCGGGCGAAGAAGATTTCGATTTGTGGTGAGCAGCTTTGCTTTTTCGACTCGGACTCGGCGATTCCTCAGATGATGCCGTGGCGGCTGCGCGGGCCTTGAGGAATTCTGCGCGCTTCTGCTTTTCCTCGTCGCTTAGTTGCGCGTGTAAGAGCGTGCAGGCCAGCCCACTGAGGACCAGCGCGACAGCAAACCAGAACCGGACACGCACCACTACTACGCAGCGTAACAGAGCATGCCGCGTGATCAACCCCGAAGGCCTCTGCGATAAAACCCCGGGATTCTCGAATCACTCCGAAGAGGTTCGAAATTATGTGGCCGGAGCGGGCTCGGTCGAAGCGGGCGGCGAGGCTGCGCACCGGCGTTGGCGTTCCTGAAGCAAAATGGAATTTAATTTGCCGCCCAGCAGCAGGAACAAACAGGTGAGATACGTCCACGTCAGCAACATGATGATCGACGCAAGCGCCAGATAAGTCGGATTGTAGCGATCTGTACTTTTCAACGTAGAGCTGGAAAAGTTTCGTCACTACAATCCAGCCAATGGAAAAAAAGACCGCGCCGGGCAACGCCTGCCGGGCCGTGAGATGTTTTTCAGGCGCAAGAAGGTAAAGAACCATTGCAAACCAGATCAAGGCCAATCCGATAAAAGGCAGATTCAGAGCGGCGACCCATTGCTGCAGCGGCACGCTCAGTTGAAAATTAACTTCCGCGATGCCGGCAAGCGTTTCGCCAAACACCATGGCGTTGAAACAAAACAGGATCACGATGCCGAACCAAAACAGCAGGAAAAATGAAACGATATATTTCGACCACCAGTTGCGAGCTTGATGTACGCCCTGTGTCTGGCTCAATGCCCGCGCGATCGTCGCGATAAAAACAGTGCCCAGATAGATTCCGAAAATAATTCCGACATTCGCGAGGATCCCGCTCGAGCCGGTCACGACCACGCTGGCAACCGCCGCGTCCAGAATGTCCTGCACCCTGGGGTCGGGTGGCAAAAAACCCTTCAGCACGGAGAACATTCCATGCAGCTTCCCGGGATCGGTGCCGAAAAGACCGAGCAGATGCCACAGAAAAAGCATCACGAACGGAAGAGCCAGCAACAACTGGTAAGCAATTTGCGCGGCCAGGCCGGGCGTATTATCGGTCGCTGTCTCCCAAACCAGGCGCCGGCAAATTCTCCAGATAGAACGCAGAATTTTCACGCGACTCAGAGTTTACTTTGCCCGCTCCAAATATCCATTAACTTGCGCTTCCTTTTTGCTCCTCCTCATCGCCTTTGCCTAACGTGAAAATCCTTATCCTCAGCGCCGGCTTTGGCGAAGGACATAATAGCGCCGCGCGCGGCATCCGGGACGCTCTGGCCCGCGTCGCGCCAGGCGCGGAGACTGAATTGCGCGATCTCTTTGCCGAAACCTATCCCTGGATCAACGAGCGCGTGCGCCGTGCTTATGCAGGGCTCATCAACCGGTGGCCCCGCACGTGGGGACTTGTCTATCGGTGGCTCGATCGGAAAAAAGACTTCGACCGGAATTTTGCGCGTTTCCAAGCTCTCAAAGATTGTCTCGCGTTGCTGCTCGCGAGCTTTCAACCCGATGTTGTCGTTTCCACCTTTCCGCCTTTCCCATATTTTTTACGGCAGGTCTCAGGACAAAATCCGCGCTACAGAAACGTGGCAGTCGTAACCGACTCCATTACGGTCAATGCAATCTGGTATCGTTCCCCGGCCGATTATTTCCTCGTCCCAAACGAGCAAAGCGCCGCCATAGTTCACGCCGGTGGCGTTGCCCCCGAAAAAATCAAGGTCTTCGGATTCCCGGTTAACCCAAAATTCGCCGATCTTGCGCCAGAGCAGCAGTCATCTCTGCCGTCACGACCGCGGATCCTTTACATGATCAACGCCGGCACACACCGCGCGCCGGAACTGATCAGCCGCCTGCTTGATCTCGAGATTCAGCTGACCGCAACAACCGGTCGCGACGAAAAACTCCGGCGCGCGGTTGAAGGCGCAGCCGGCGATCGCAAGATCGACATTGTCGGCTGGACCGATCAGCTCCCGCGCATTCTCTGCGAAAGTCATTTGCTCATCGGCAAGGCCGGCGGCGCAACCGTCCAGGAAACCATCGCCGCCAGCTGTCCCATGATCATCAATCACGTCGTCTCTGGACAGGAGGAAGGCAACGCGCGCTTGATCGTCGAAACGAATTCCGGCGCGATGGCGCGCTCGAACGACGAAGTCATCGAGCAAGTCGAACGCGCATTCGCGAACGACGGCGCGCGTTGGCGCCAATGGAAAAAGAACATCAGCGCACTCAGCCGACCACGGGCGTCACTCGATATCGCGGAGTTCCTCATTTCGCTGTAACTTGATTCAAGGAGCGGCGCCTTCCAGCCCCGAAGGCGCTCGGGGTCACAGACCGACGCTCGTTGAGAAGATTTCCTCTCCGCCAACGAACGTCTGCACCACTTCCATTGTCGGTGACATGACAACAAAGTCGGCATCCGCGCCCGCGTCGAGTCGGCCTTTCGTCTTCAACCCGATTGCGCCCGCCGGATTTGCCGTCGCCATCGCGACCGCTTCGTGAAACGAGACTTTAGCGCCACGCGCCATCGTGCGGACCAGATCGATCATGCGCGAAGCGCTCCCCGCGAGCGCAGAACCGTCCGCAAGAAGACAAATTCCGTCACGGACAACGCAATCGAGGCCGCCAAGCGAAAATTTCGATTCGTTAGGCAACCCCGCGCCGGCTGTTGCATCGGTAACAAGACAGATGCCGCCGGCGCCCTTCGCGCGATACAACATTTTCATCAACGTGGTCGAAACATGGTGACCGTCGGCGATGAGCTCGCACATGATTTCCGGTTCGCTCAACGCAAATTCAAGCAAACCGGCCCTGCGATAAATTCCGTCGCGGCGCGCGCCCGACATGCAATTGAACGTGTGGGTGACGCCGCGCATACCATGTTCGAACGCTGCCCGCGCCTGATCGTCCCATGCGTCGCTGTGACCGCCGCTGACGTTGATGCCGCGCGCCGCGAATTTATCGATTGCATCGAGCGCGCCCGGCAGCTCCGGGGCGATGGTGATGCGTTTAATGATTTCTGCGTGTTCGAGCAGGACCGCGCAACGTTCCGGAGTAGGATCCTGGATAAATTCCTGGCGCTGCGCACCGCGTTTTGCCTTCGAGATGAATGGACCTTCCACGTGAACGCCCACGATTTGCCGGATTGAAGATCGAGCATCGCGGACGGCTTTGAGAACGTCGACAATCGTCTCGAGCGGAGCGGTCGCGGTGGTCAGCAGCAGCGAGGTCGTGCCACCGCTGGCGTGATAATCGCAGATGGCGCGAAATGCATCGACTGATGCTTCCATCGTGTCGCGGCCAACAGCGCCGTGAACGTGGATATCAACAAATCCAGGCGCGAGATAATTCCCTTCGAGATCGATTATCTGTTGTGGCCCTGGCTTCCCGCCCGAGGATTCACGGGCAGGATGCCCGTGCCACCTTGGTTCGCGAATCCCAGCGATTTTGCCGTCCTCGACAACCAGTTCGAGGTCATCACGAATTCCATCTGGAAAAATGCAACGCGCGTTTCGAAAAATCATCCTTCAGCAGCGCGAACTTCGGCGAGCCGATGGAATACGCCAAAGAAATTCGCCGGCGTGGCATCGGCATCCGTGCCGATTGGACATAAGCATGGAAGCCCATGCAGCGGCAGTAAGCGTGTTGTAGGGCAAGCGCTCCCGCTTGCCAAAGTAGATAAAACTGCAAACGATGCGGTTGCCCTATGTGTTAAAAGCTCCAGGTGAAACCGCCGCTGACGCCGTTGCTGCTGTAATTGCCGCGGCCCAGTAACCCGTCGTAGTAGACGTAAATGGCGAAAGCGCGGTTAAGTTGTGCGCTGGCGCCTGCTCTCACCTGCGCGGCGTCGCGGCCAACATTCGGTCCGTAGACTGTGAAAACCCCGGGGCAATTAAAGAAGCTCGCGTCGATTGGATAGGCTGAATCGTTGAATTCATGCAGCCACGCAGCACTGAATTCGGGGCGGATGATTACGCTCTTGGATGCGTGCAGATCGTAGGTGGCTCTTACCCCGGCCGTGCTTTGCAGTGAGTCCTCATCCTGATCCGGGAAATCCAATGGTGCCAGGGAACCTCTCTCCCCGAAATGATCGATGTTCACATCGGTGTACTGGAAGGTAGCCCTTGGCCCGACATTGAGGCAACCAAAGTGCCAGTCGTAACCGAACGCGCCCAGCACATCGTATTGAGCGCCTTTGGTGCTGCCGATGGCATCACCCAAAAGAGCGGCGCGCCTTGTCTTGTAATCGTTCCAGGTGCCGCCACCACTGACATCGACATAAAATGGTCCGGAGAACCAGGTCGCAAACCCGCCCACGTTGCCTCCGTTGGTGGTGACCCGGCCGTCGTAAACCAGGTTGGCTATGCCGGCGTCGTAGCCGCCGTAAATGCCAAACGCCAAATTGTGCAATAAGCGGTAATCGATTCCTACGCTGAAGTTGCCGTTGGAAAGATTGTAGCCGGTGGCGTTGTCATCGTCGTCTCCGACATTAACAAACTGGCCCGAGCCGGTGGCCCAGATGCCCCAGCGATTTTCAGGGGCGGGGACAAAGGCCGGCGCGGGGTTCTTGTTTAAGACCTCTTTGCCGTCGGACTCCTTGCTATAACTGGGAGTGGGCATTTCCACTGCAACGCTCGAGCAAAACCCGGTCGACCCTGCGCGGATATCATCCATGCGCTGCATGAGATTGACTCCCTGCATGTTGGCCTGGGTGAAGCCCATCTCGTAAATGGAAGCCATCTCTTCGGGCGCGATCAGGTCGTAGGTGGCGGGCAGATCTGCCAGCGGCACCTGTCCCTCGAAGGCGATCACGTTTGGCACGCAGTTATCCAGGAACGCGTTGTCCAACGCCGCGCCGACAGCCCTTTGGTTACGCGTGATGCCTTGCGATTCGAATGTATTCGAAAACGCAAAGCCGATGTCCACGGTGAAGGGATCATCATAAAGCGCAATCGGCTGGACTAGACCATTCCATCCGACCGGATCCAGAACATCGAACTCACCGGTCCGGGTGCAGACGATGTCGGTTCGGAGGATCGTAACCCGATCGCCGGGCAATGGCATGAAGTTGTTCGTTCGCACAACCTCCAGCGTCCCGCCGTCGATATAAATATTCCCGTGCACGAAAAGCAGATCGGCATCGACTCCTTCATTCAAGCCGCCGATCTCCGCCCGGAAAGTGCCATCGACACGATTATAATAGTCGTTTTGCACCCTGAGGGTCCCGGGAGAATCGCCTGGGCTCACGATGCCGTGATTTTCCACGTTGGCGTAAATGGTTCCGTTGCCGGCGAGAGTACCGTCTGTCTTTACAACAGTGTCGCTGGCAATCGAGCCATCCACCTGCAACACCCCTTCGTAGATGTTCGTGCCGCCGGTATAAGTATTAGTCCCGGACAAAATGAGCGTGCCGGTGCCCACTTTAGAGATCGACCCGCCGCTGCCGCCGCTTGTCCCGCCATCCTGAATCACGCCGGAAAAAGTCGTGCTCGTGTTGTTTCCTCCGACCGCCAGGCTTTTGGAGCCGAGCCGGAGGTTGCCGGCGCCGGCGATCGATCCCGCCGTCATTCCGCCGTTGGTCAGGCCGGAGATGTCGATGAACGCATCGGCCGCCCCATTAATAAGCGTCGCGGTGCCGCCGGTCGAAGTGCCGTAAAAACTCACATAGCTGGCGATGGAGCTGTTCGTGATGGTGGCATTGCCCGCGGTGGCGCTGTCGTGAAAAAACGTAGCGCTCTCGAACGCGGTGCTCGTGATGTTGGCGTTGGCGGCGGTCGAATTGTTGTTAAATTCGGTGAAGCTGGCCATGCCGCTGTTGGTAATGGCGGCGTTTGCGGCTGTCGCGCCGTTATTGAAACGGGTATCGCTGTTGCCACCGCTGTTCTCGATCGTCTGGGTATTGGCGGAATCATTGGTAATGCCCGTGCCACTTATGATTAGAGTTTGGTTCGCTCCAGAATTCAGCAGCGTAAACCCTCCGGCATTGGCGCTGAAATTGATGTCGTTGACGTTAATGTTTGCGCCGAGCGTGACCGTTCCTCCGCCGGTGCCGTTAAAGTTGGCAATGTTACTGTCCCACATCGCCGCGGTGTAACCGGGAAAAGTGCTGCTCCACTGCATGTTTGCGTTGTCCCACGTGCCGCTGCCCGCCGTGGCGGGATTCGATCCCGTGCCAGCCCAGTAAAGCTGCGCGGAAGCGTGCCCGGCAAACATGACCGTGAAAATGACGGACAGGCAAAACGCCAGAGTAGGTTTTCGTAGTTGTATCTTCATGGTTGCGATTCTTCCTGCCCAAATGGCGCCGCATGTTTGCCCGATTCGATTCCCAATGTCCAGCCCGAAGGCAAAAATTCGACGAGGTGGCATCGGCATCCATGCCGATGAGACATGGGTATGGGAGCCCATGCCACCGGCAGATCGCGTTGTCCGGCAACGCCGAATGGGTAAATACGCCTACTCGACATTAGTGTCGATTACGCAACCTGAGACTGATGCCCGGTTCGCTCGGGAACTTTGGCGACGCCCAGCCGTCCATGAAGGGGTTCCGCGGAAGCCTGCGAAGTCCAAAAGCTTTCCGTCGCAGGCGGTCTCTCGTTCGGTGCAGATCGCTCCGGCTACGGATAAAGGATTTTGAGATACCAGCCGACCAAACTCTCCCCAAAAAACAACCAGCTTAGCGCGCCCAGAGCCAGATAAGGCCCAAAAGGAAGTTTGGCGGACCAGACACGCTTACCGATGAGCAGGGTCACGATTCCGACGATCGAACCGAGCAGCGACCCGGCAAAGATGCTGAAGAGAACGGCGCGCCATCCCAGGAACGCACCAATCGCCGCGAGGAACTTCAGATCGCCGCGACCCATGGCCTCTCTCGGTATTTGTAACGTGCGCACCACGCCCGAGATTTCGTTCACCTGATCGAGCGCTAATTCGCACTCTCCCGCCTGGACGCGGTCATAATAAAACTTCAGCTCCGCAGCGCCAAACGTCCGGTCGTCGATTCGCGCTTCGTCGCAACGCAGAATCAGCAAATCCCTTTCCCGTATGAAATGCTCGCTCCAGGTGCTGCGTTCCTCGCCCACCACCAAATCGGCGTCGTCCCCGCGCCGGGTCCAGGTAAACCGGGTCGGTTCATCGAGCCTGATATTTTTTCGGCCAAATACGAGCTTCCCCGCTTCCAGGACGAACAACAGGACGAAGTATCCCAGCGCCGCCGATAACACCGACATCAGCGAGCGCGCTCCAGCGGCTTTCCGAGCGCATGAGTTCCGGGAGAATGAAACTGCTGACAAGTCCGGCGATCGTTCCGCCCCACGTCACTTCATCAGGAATGATGTAGTGCTCAAAATCGATGAACGTCGCAACGATCAGGATCGAAACAAAAACGCCATATGCGATCGCAACCGGCCACGGGAAGAGTCGCCAGATAGCAAGGAAAAGGAGCGCAGTGAGAAGCTCTACCCCAAAGTAACGAAACCCGATTTTGTGTCTGCAATTGGCGCAACGCCCCCGCAGCACGAGCCAGCTGACGAGCGGAATGTTCTGGTGCCAGGGAATTTCCTTTTTGCAATGGGGACAAAACGAGCGGCGCGGCCGATTGACAGAAAGATCGCGAGGCAAACGATAAATGCAGACGTTCAAGAACGAGCCGACGACTGCGCCGAGGCCGAATGCGAACGCGCTGAAGAGAAAGCCGTAGGTTGATTCGTTCACGCGATCAGGCAGCGGGAGTGGTTGATTTCCGCCGCTCCATGAACCACGCGATCCAGATGCAACTTTCGTAAAGCACGCACATCGGTAACGCCATTGCCACCAATGTCAGCACGTCCGGGGTTGGCGTGATGATACTGGCGAGAATAAAGATAAGGACGATCGCGTAAGGCCGGGTGCGCGCCATAAACTTATAGGTAACAAGTCCGAACCTGACCAACGCCAGAACAACCACCGGCAATTCAAAGGCAAGACCGAACCCGATAACGAACCGGGTAACGAACGAATAATATTGTTGCACGGTCCACGTAGGCGCCCAGCCGAGCGACTCCGTGTCGCGAAAGAAGAAAAGAATCGTTTTCGGCAGCAACCAAAAATAACAAACCAGCACACCAAGCAAAAAAAGGCCGAAGCTGACGAAGATTGCGGGAAACAAGAATCGTTTTTCAACAGCAGTGAGGGCGGGCAGCACAAACTCAGCCAAAAAATAGAGAAGGATTGGAAAAGAAACGGCGATACCCGCATAAAACGCCAGGTGAAACGAGATCACAATGGAGTCGGTGATTCCGAGAGCCTTAAGCGCCCCGATTTTTGAACCGACATCATGTAAAGGCACCTGCAGGACGCGCACAAGGGTCCCGCGAAAGGCGAAGCATAAAATCATGGCAACAACCAGGGTGATCGCCATTTTCACGATCATCCATCGCAGGTCCTCGAGATGCTCGAGAAACGGTTTCGACGTTTCGCTCTCGGGCAGCTCACGAAATTTGAAAATGTCCCGCAGCGCCATGTGATCGGCAATTAATTAATGCGAATCAAGCGAGAGGAGCCCGCGTGCCGCCAGCCGCGCGCAAATGCCGAGCGTGTTGGCGTCGCGAATCTCGTTTTCAGCGATCATGCGGCACAGCTCTTCGGCCGAAAACGGGCGGCACTCGATAATTGATTCCGTCTCATCACGCACATAACCGGCGCACGGCCGAACCGGCCGGGCGAGCAAAAAGTATCCATGCTCATCGGTAAATCCCGGCGAGCAAAAAAAATGCCCGAGCTCGATCAGTTCGCCGCCTGCCGCCAGTTCGTAGCCCGCTTCCTCGCGAAGTTCGCGCAGGCCTGTCTTCTGAATTTCATTTCGGTCCGGCTCATGCGCGCTGTCGATCTGACCCGAGGGCATTTCCCAGATCGTGGTGCGAATCGGAATGCGTTCCTGACGAATCAGGACGATTTTCCCATCCTGAGTCATCGGCGCAACAATTACAGCGGCCTTGCGACGCACCACGGTCCAGGAACGCGGCTTGGAGCGCATCGGCGTCCGCACGTAATCGGTTACCACTTCGACATGCGCGTTCGCAAAGTGCGGCTCGCTCGAAATAGTTTCCCAGCCATCGGCATCGTGGACCAGCCCGTCTCGTATCACGCGGTGAACTGTAGAGGCCGCTCTCCTCAGCGGCAATCACCGGATTTTGTAATCAAACTCGCCCCTATCGCTTCGCCAGCTGTTTTTTCCAGCGCTCGATTTGCGCGGCGACGTTCTCCGGTGAAGGCGCGCCAGTCGCGCGCCGCGCCGCAAGTGAGCGACGCGCATCGAAAATGTTCGCCATGTCGGCATCGAACATGGGAGAGAATTTCTTCAACTCGGCCCATGGCATTTCGCTCAGTCGCGCTCCCTGCTCGATCGTCCGGGCGACAACCTTGCCAACGATCTCGTGAGCCTCTCGAAACGGCGTTCCTTTCTTTACCAGATATTCTGCGAGATCGGTGGCAAGAAGATTCGGATCGTTCGCCGCGGCTTCCATGCGGCCACGGTTGATTTTAATCTCCGGCAGCATTGCCGAAAAAAGCTCCAAAGCCGCGGCAATTGTGTCCACGGAATCGAAAAGCGCTTCCTTGTCTTCCTGTAAATCGCGATTGTAAGACGTTGGCAGACCTTTCATGACCGTCAGGATGGACATCAGATTCCCATAAAGCCGCCCGGTCTTGCCGCGCGTGAGCTCGGCCATGTCCGGATTTTTCTTCTGAGGCATCAAACTCGATCCCGTGGAAAAAGCGTCGCTCAACTCGACGAAACCGAACTCGCTCGTGCTCCAGAGAATCAGGTCCTCGCTCAGGCGCGAGAGATGCATTCCGATCATGGCGAGACAAAACAAAAACTCGCAGACGAAATCGCGGTCGCCCACCGCGTCGAGACTATTCTGACTGACACGCGCAAAGCCGAGTTCGCGCGCCATCGATTCACGATCCAGGACAATGGTGGAGCCGGCCAGCGCGCCGGAACCGAGCGGAAACACATCGACCCGCCCGAGACAATCATGCAACCGATCCACATCGCGATCCAGCGCCTCGATCTGGCCTAACAAGTGGTGAGCAAGCAGAATCGGTTGGGCGCGCTGCAAATGCGTGTATCCCGGCATGACAACGTCGGCATGGCTGCTGGCGAGATCCAGCAGAGCGGCTTGCAACCGTACGATCCCTGACCCAATCCCGCCGGCCTGATCCTTGACGAACAGCCGAAGATCGAGCGCAACCTGATCGTTTCGACTGCGGGCGGTATGCAGCTTCGCCCCGGCCGCGCCGATCCGCTTTGCCAAGGCCGCCTCGATATTCATGTGCACGTCTTCGAGCGAGGCATCCCAGTGGAACTTTCCACTGTCGATTTCCTTTTCAATTTCGCGCAATCCCGCGGCGATTTCGTCGCGCTCCTCCGCAGATCAGGATCCCGGCCTGGGTCAGCGCCGCTGGCGTGAGCGATGGAGCCGGCTGATGTCATAACGAAACAGGCGCTGATCGAAAGAAACCGACTCACTGTAACCCTGCGCGGATTCGGCAACTGAACGGTTGAATCTTCCCTTGCGCATGTTTCAACCGGCCGCGGCACCTGAATCGTCATCTGCCGACGCGTTACTGGAACCCATAGGACTCACGAAACCTTCGTTTCGCCGCATACCCCAGAATAGTCAATCCTGTTTCGGCGATGCTGCCGTTGAACCTCCGTTTTCCGTGTCGCTTCAACCGACGCGTGCTCGTCGCGTCACGCTTACCGAAGCATAGGCGGCGTCGGCCAAAACGAACTTGCGCACCTCCACAACGATCTTTCGAATGGCAAAGCTCCGTAGCAAATGGGCTGCGATCCGGTCGGCCAGAGTCTCGATCAGTTTGGGCGATTGCTGCCGCGCGAATTTCTTGGCTTCTTCACAAACGGCGGAATAGTCCACCGTCCGCCAGATCTCGTCGTTCAGATCCCGAAAGTCGCGCACCGGCCAGAGCGTCAGGTTGACGATGAGTCGTTGCCGCTTCGCCCGCTCGGCTTTTGGAACGCCAACACGCGCGGAGACTTTGAGCTGCTCAATATGAATCTCATGACCGGGCCCGGTTCTCATCCGAACCTTAGCATCCGTTAGCGTTGGGCCTGAGCGCAACAATGGATTGAGCAGGTGGAACCGGCAAACCGCGCGCTCCAGCAGCATTGATAGGCCGCTGATGCTGACGATGCGATTATTTAACCTTCACGACGTTGCCAGTAAAAACTAGAATGGGGAGGCCGCTCGTTTCGGCTTATTTCAGCAGAATCCAATTTGATTGCTGCTCAGCCCACCACAAAGGCGAGCCTCTTCGGCGACTGTGCCGCGGAAGCGCTGCCTGATTTCTTACAAGAGCTCGATCTTGCGAACGGCGCTCGAATTTGGGAAAAATGGTTCAAGCGACCAAGGCCACAACCTGAAACCGTCGGCTCAACGAATGGATAGACACCGTCAAACATTTCTGGACAAGCTGCAAGCGAACGCGTTCGCGCGGGTTGACATCGCTTCTCTCGTTTTTTTTCGGATCGCTTTCGGCCTTTTAATAGTCTGGAGGGTCCAGTGGGCCTGGTCGCTTCATCGGATTGAGCAGTGGTGGATCGCCCCGCGTTTTCTGTTCAAATATCACGGATTTTCCTGGGTCCATCCCTGGCCCGGCAACGGACTTTACATTCACTGGCTCGTTCTCGGCATTCTGGCGCTGTTCATTGCAGCCGGTTTTCTCTATCGCGCCAGCACCGTTCTTTTTTTCCTAAGCCACACCTATTTCTTCCTTCTGGACCAGGGACGGTACGTCAATCACACCTACCTCATTTGTCTGTTCGGCTTCCTTTTGATTTTTGTTCCGGCGCACCGCGCATTCTCCATCGACGCGTGGCTGTTCCCCAGGATTCGCTCGCAGACGGCTCCGGCCTGGTCGCTCTGGCTGCTGCGCGCCCAAATGGGTGTGGTTTATTTCTTCGCCGGCGTGGCGAAAATTTCGTCCGACTGGCTTCACGGCGAACCGATCCGAGGAATGCTGCCGCATACCAGCAGCTCTCCTTTCATAAATTATATGTTGCACCGGGAGTGGCTTCCCTACGCCGCCAGCTACGGCGGCCTTCTCTTTGATTTGTTTGTTGTGCCGCTGCTGCTTTGGCGCCGCACGCGGATCGCAGCTTTTTGTCTCGCGGTGTTATTTCATTTGGCTAACGCGCTGGCGTTTCCCATCGACATTTTCCCGTGGCTTGCCATCGCAGCCACGACGGTCTTTCTGTCGCCAAACTGGCCACGCCGGATCGTATCTTTTTTCCGAAAACCGGCGGCAGTCGCATCGCCTTCCACAGAGGAGATAAAGATGCCGTCACGGCCCAAGCGAATCTTGGTTTTGAGCTTTGTGACGATTTACATCGCAATCCAATTGCTGGTCCCCCTCCGTCATTTCCTTTATCCCGGTGGCATCGAATGGACCTACATGGAACATCGTTTCAGCTGGCAAATGATGCTGCGGAACTATCGACTGATCACGTTTTTCTACGTTACCGATCCGAACAGCGGCGAGATATACCAGATAAGGCCGGAGACCTATCTGAACCGCGGACAGATCCAGCGCATGGGATGGCGGCCCGACATGGTCCAGCAATTTGCGCATTTCCTTGCCGAAATCGGGCCGCGTACCGGCATCAAGCCACTTCGGGTGGAAGTGCGAATGTTCGTCTCGGTGAACGGCCGAAAACCGCGGCTCTTTTTCGACCCGAACGTCGATCTCAACGCCGAACCACGGACCTGGGGCCGGCCGCGTTGGCTTCTGCAAGTACACGAGCCCCTTCCTCCTCGCGGGCAAAACCTGTCCGGAGACCTCTTTGACTCACCGCGCGATGGCTCGGAATGATTTGCCTTAGTTAATCTTGGGTCAGCCGACCCGAAAACGGACGTCGCGGATGATTTTGCCGCCGAAACGCTGCTTGAGTTTTCTCAGGATGTCGGCCTTGGCGATCTGTTCGAGCTCGTAATGCAACGCCGGTTGCAGCACTCGCACATAGAGGACGCCTTCCCGCAGCGCCACCGGCGCGGAGTTCGCAGCGATAAATTCGCCGACAATTTTTTCCCAAGCCTCCATCACTTCCGTTTCGTCCAGCCGCTCCTTCAACCCGAGCCGCTGCATCAACCTTGGCAGGAGATCGCCAGGCGATTGCCACCGGTCGGGCTTCGAGAATTTTTCCGACAACCCGCGCCATTCAGCGATGGCACGCGCGCGAAGACTGGGATTCATGAGTCTGACTGTAGCGGCGCTCCGTGAGCGTCGCATTCCTTTATTCTTTGGTTCGAGCGACGGTCATAGACCGCCGCTACAGAAGAATGCTCAATATCTGCGCCGCATGTTGCTTGGCAGAATATTGAGCTCGGTCCGATACTTTGCCACCGTACGGCGCGCGATCGGAATGCCGCGCTTGCTCAGAATCTCCACGATTTCCTTGTCGCTCAGCGGCGCATTGCCATCCTCGCCCTTCACCAGATCGAGGATCGCTTCCTTCACGCTGGTGTTACTCATCGACTCGCCGGTGGCGGTCTGGTAGCCGGGCGTAAAAAAGTATTTCATTTCAAACACGCCCTGCGGCGTGGACATGTATTTGCCGGAGATGGCGCGGCTCACGGTGGTCTCGTGTACCCCCACCGCGTCGGCGATCTGCACCATCGTCATCGGCTTAAGATGCGCCGAGCCCTTCTCGAAGAACTCGCGCTGCCGCTTCACAATCTGGTGCGCGATATTGGAAATGGTCTGCTGGCGTTGATGGATCGATTTGATCAGAAATTTTCCGCTGCGGATCTTGTCGCGAATGTAGTCCTTCACTTCGCTGCCGTTGCTGTCCTGCGCCATGATATCCTTGTAAGTATTGCTGATGCGCAGATGAGGAATTTGTTCGCCGTTCAGCATTACCTGGTAATCGCCGTTCACTTTTTCGACGGTCACATCGGGTAATACGTAATTTTTTGGCGCCTCCGCGAAGATCGCACCCGGTCGGGGATCGAGTTGCGCAATGTTGTTGGCACATTTTTGCACCTGCTCCGTGCTGATCCCCATGCGACGCGCAATTTCCGGGAACCGGCGCTTGCCGAGATCCGCCATGTGCTCGGAGATCATTCTATATTCGAGGCTGTTTTGCCTCCCTTCGCGCTTCAGCTGAATCAGCAGACACTCGCGCAAATCGCGCGCGCCTACTCCGGGCGGATAAAAGCTCTGAATGAGCGTGAGCATGTGCTCGAAATCCTCCTGCGGAATGCCGGTGTTAAGCGCCATTTCCTCCGGCGTGGTTTGCAAAAATCCGTTGTCATCGATGTTGCCGATAATCAGCTCCGCCGTCTTGCGGTCCATTGCATTGAGCACGTTTTGATTGAGCTGACCCATCAGATGCTGTTGCAACGTTTCCTGGGTAGGGATGGAGTCGAAAAAAAATTGCCGCTTGTCTTCAGCCTCCTGCGAGCGCCCGGTGTAGCTGCTCGATTGCGCCATGTAATCGCGCCACTCCTCATCGAGCTTCGCCAGTTTATCGAACTCTTCCTTGAAATTCTCGTCTGCCGTCTCCTTGGATTCAGGAGGCTCGTCCGCACTCGGTTCGGTCGCCAATTCTTCCAGGACTGGATTCGTTTCCATCTCCTGCTGGACGAGATTGCGGAGCTCCAGAAGCGGGGCCTGAAGGATAAGAAGGCTTTGCTGAAGTTGCGGCGCAAGGACCTGCTGAAGGGAGAGATTCTGCGTTTGATGCATTCCCGGGCCGGCCATAAGCGGAGCTTACTAACGTCGTCCGGCAGAGGCAAGCAATTTGCGCGCCCGAGGCGGTAGCAATAGCTAACAAGCCCTGTCATTTTCAATCGTTTTGTCAGTCATTTTTCGCAACGTTCTGCGATTTTGGCCGTTGAAGATTCCCTGGTGCTTGGGGTTTGGGATTTGGCGCTTTTAGCGGCAGCGCCATGGCCGAATTCCTGCTTTGAAATTACGCCGTGAACGGGCCGCTGCTTGTCGAACAACTGGAAACATTACTGCCGCTGGCAACCGATTGGGCGACGGAACAAGAGCGACGGATCCTGTCTGAAGGCGTACCGCTCTCTGACGAAGAAATCGCCGACGCAAAAGCTGTGGGCGTGCAGAAGCCGGAACGCGTTCGTCTGCTCCAGGTCGATGCGATCCCTGCTCCCGCACATCCGACGTTAAGAGCGGCTTGCGCGACCATCAATTTCCTGACCGCCGCGCCGCGCGGTCTCACTTTTCAATACGGCATCTTTGTTCGATCCGATTGCTGGGGGAATCGAGATCTGGTGGCGCACGAACTGGCCCATACCGCCCAATACGAGCGGCTTGGCGGCATCGTCCCTTTTCTAAAGAGCTACATTGCCCAGTGCGCCACCGTTGGATATCACGAAGCGCCGATGGAACAGGAAGCAATGATGCTCGCGGCGCATACCTGCGCACTTAAAGAAAAAGAAGATCGCGCCCTGTCACCAATCGGCGCAAGATAACAAAGCCCTGCGGCGCATCGACATCGTCGCTCCCGGCTTGCTAATGTAGGTTCGCCTTTCGGAGCGATCGACATGAACCTTCTGTTAAAAACAAAAAAAGATGCCGAAACCCACTTTGGGCAGAAGGCAACGATGGCGCCAAACCTTCTTGGAATGGTGAATCACGGCGAAAAGGCATTCGGATTTCTAACCGGCGACATGGACGAAGGCTTCGACATCACGGTCGGTTTTTTCAATGCCAAGGCGCGCTACATCGCTTTCAAAAAACGGACTGGCTCGGCATGGGGCGAAAGCGATCTCCGGGCGGCACTTGGACAGATCGGCCGATACTCCGATTGGTCGGTCAAACCCGGCTCGGATTTCTTCGATTATGTCGAAAAGGACGGGAAACAAATCGTAGCGGAAGCAACCGGCTGGCAAACGCCGAAGCGGCACTATTGCTTCGCTTACGTCGCCGATGTTCCGGGAGACATCGGATTAATGCCCGACAAAACGGCTGTGGACCATAAGTTCCCAGCGTGAACAGCTGGAGAGCGAGATCATCGTCGTTTCGCCTTGCGGTGGCCAACCATTTCGGCACGAACGGTGCGTAGATCGACTCGGGTAAGTTTCTTTTCCATTACCGGAGTCAGCAGCCGAATGTGTGGAATCTCGCAGAGATGTTCGGCAATGAACCAGATTGGCTTGTCGGTTGTCATCCAGTGAAGATGATCGAAGCGCGACAGGTTCACGGGGCGCGAATAGCGGCGTAACGTGCGCTCCCAGCGCAAGTTGAAGTAGATGTTGAAGTAGCTCATGGCCAGCTCGCGCAGGTTGCGATAAACCGGCTCGCGATAACGGCAGCCCGTAAAATTGGATTTCGCCACCGCACCCCAATGTCCGCGCACCTTAAAAATCGCCACCACGTGGTCGGTGTCGTGGTCGGCTTCGAGGTCAAAGATCAACGGCGGAAATCCGAGAGCGCGCAGCGCCGCCGCTGCAAAAATTCCGCCCTCCAGGCAGGAGGCGGTCCGATCGTGTAGAACTCTTCGCGGTGAGCGAGCGGTGAAACTGAGATTGTAAGGCAGCTCATCAAGAAACCGCTGCACTCCTGCCGGCGTCTTCAGCGCCCGCAGCGTACGGCGCTCCGACGGCGTGAAACCGAAATCAGAACTCGAAAGCACCAACCTCCAATACCCAACATCCAAAGAATCACCAAATCCCAATCTGGGATTTGGAGCGTTCGGCTGTGACTTCGTCAACGAAGTCAGAGTCCGGCCGGATGGCGGGCCACGAAACCGAACGGAAAGCGGATTGTGCGCTGCCAGCGCGGCGCCCATCGATCGTGACCGGTAAGATACGGTGTCGTGTCGAGACGCAGGCCCGCGATAATGGCGAACGTATGGCCGCTGCGCGCGTAAACCGTGATCCATTTGCCACAACCGCGCTCTCCGAAATGGCGAAACTCAGACGAACTCATCGGTGATCTGATCAAACCCGCCGCCGCCAGCGCGTAGGAAACTGTCCCGGAACAATCGTAGGCGCTGTCGAGAAACGAACGATGACCGCCGCCGTATCGGTACGGCTTCGAGCGAAGTTGGTTCGCAGCCCAAATGGCACGCTTCACGGCCAGCGGAGCTTTTTCCGGCGCAGCCGCCTTGCCGCCGGCGCGGAGACGCGCCTTGCTTCCCGGCACGACGGGGCCCGAGGAGGGGAAAGAGCCTGCGACGGCTACCGACGAAAGGAACACGCCGAAAACAGTCACGCCAAAAAAAATCTTAAACCTCGCCAAATGCACAACTCGTTCGGAGCGTGTGTTATGCCATAACATCTGTTGACGAGAAAGAAGAAATTCACGCGATTATTCGAAATTCGCATTCATGCAACGCCAACCGTGTTAGCGGAATAGCTTATGCTGCAAAAGTTGTTCGGCACAGATTGAATAACAGTCGGTGCCGAGAGTATGCCCCAACTCGACTTCCGCCAGCTTTTCCCCTCGTCTAAACAAGAGCCAATTTTACCTCCAGATTCGTGGCCGGAACAGCCGGAGGACCGCATCGGGAGCGCACCCAAAAACTTTCAACGAGCAAAACGGCAGGGCCGTCTTGGTTATTTGGGATGGATCAACATCGCTTTCGTGGCGCTCGCCGCGCTCGGCGCCATCATCTGCGCATTTTACTTCTTTAATGCCACCAAGCTTCTATGCACGACAGCGGCATGGTCCCGGGAATTTCTCTATCCGCAGCCTCCAGCCTTGGCTGCTGCGAATATCAAGACGTCGAATCGGCTGGCTGCCGCGGGCCGTGTCGCGAACTCAACCGGACGTGTGAACGATGTCGCTCATGACACGGCTGCACCGTTTAACCGGAGTGTCTGGCCGCGAGATCTCTCCAATCCCACCACGCTCGGTCCGGCGAATTCGGCCCCGGGTGCTCTTTCGATAAGGCCACAGACCCCCACTGAGAGTTCGCTAACCAGTGAGCGCAACACTCTTTCGAGAGATGCAAAGTCGGTGGCCGAGACGGCTCATCAGACTGTTTCAAAATCGGAATCCGGGGAAAAGACCACGGTCTCCACGCGCAAGACATCTGCCTCCGCGCACAAGCGCACTTCAAAAGTAAGGAAAAAAAACGTCCGGCGATTAAGGACGGTTGCCCGCAAATCGAGGACAACGTCGAAACCGTCGGCGCGCCCCACCACGCGAACCACACAAAAGACCAGCACTCGTGTTCAGTCGACTGCGCGCAGTCCCGGAACATCTCGTACCGCGGGCGGAACCGGTAGCACCCCGGGGGGATTCGGCGCGGCTCCGGGAGGATTGCGCGGCTTTAGTGGACGCATCGGTGGATTCATGGGCCGTGGCGGGATGGCCGGCGGCGGGCGCGGGCGTTAATCTTCCATCTTTCCGAATAGTCATGCCGGTCCGTGCGCATTAATCTGATGGCGACATAAAAGTTCGTGATATTCTTGCGGTATGATGCGCGGTCTGGCGCTTCTTATTACGGTGGCAATCGCTGCCAGCGCGTCTGCTCAGGATGAATCGTCGAAGCAGGACGATCCCGACTCATTCGAGATCGAACCGCCGCTGCTGATTCCAAATCGGGAAAGCGAACCGCTGCCGAAGACGTCGAAGGCGCCAGTGCAGGACGCTGATGTTGCGCATTTAGAGAAGAAGCTCGAACGCGCGAAGAGAAATGCCGCGGGCACCGAACGCCTTTGTCGAATCGGCGCCCTCGCCAAAATTGAAGTGGAACAACGCGATCTGCGTGTCGTGCGTTTGGAATACGATCTCGCCGATGCGCGGCTGGCGCTGGCAAAAGTGGACCTGGCCGCGCAGGAATCGCAGGCCGCGACCAGCGAGAACGCGAAACAGGATCTCCGGGCCGCCACAGTAACGCTCGCCCGGGCCATCGAGGCCGCGCATGCCGCCAAGGCAAAGCTCGAGCGCGCCGAGCTCGATGCTGCCCAGGCAAACTTGCGGCGCCAGAAGAAACTTCTCGCGCTCGGTAGCGCGCGAAAATCCGACGTCGCGCGCGCCGAACAAAAACTTGTCGAGCTAAAAGCGCCGAAAAATTAGTCGCGTTGCGCGCGATTTTGGGACGCGGTCCGGAGAAAATACAGCACGGACGCCACAAGAAGCACGATTGCGGTCACGGTGAACTCGCGCAGGGTCGCGTGCGCCAGAATCCAAACGATCACGGCGATCGCCAGTGCCGGCACGATTTTCACTCCCGGAAAACTGACACTGGAAGTTTTCGCAGTTGAAGAGCCGGGGTCGGTTCGAACGTCCCGGCTGATCAGGGGCCAGCAGGCCGCGCAGCACAGCAAGTACATTAAGAGTACCGCGACGTTCGACAGCACAGCCAGCGCTTCGAATGTCGACGTTATGGAAAACGCAAAGGCAACGACGGCGTAAACGATGATGGCTACGTCCGGCGAGCGATAGCGCGGATGAACGTGGGCGAACCACGTCGGCAACACCCCGTCCCGGCCGAATGCGAACAAAATCCGGGGCGAACTCAGAATATCGCTGGTGACAAAACCAAACGCGGAGATGGCCGCGCCGGCCACCAGGATGGTGCGCCCGAGATTTCCCAGAAAAAGCGCGGCCGATTCCGCCAGTGGCGTATCGGGATGATTGGCCAAATCGGCACCCAGCGTGCCTTGCGCCACAAGCTGGATCATGATGTAGAGCACGGTGGTTATGGCCAGGGCGATGTAGATTGCGCGCGGCACGGTGCGCGCGGGGTTTTTGACTTCGCCGCTGGGAATCAGGGCGACTTCGATGCCGACGAAAGCAAAGATCAGGAGGATCACACTATCGCCTAACGCCTTGCTTCCAGGCCAACCGGGCCAGCCCATGTTCGCGGGATGAATGAAGAATATTCCCGCGCAGACGAACAACAGCAGCGGCAGGAGTTTCGCCAACGTGACAACTGACACGGCGCCAGCGCCGACGCGGACGCCGCGGACATTGATGACCACGAGCAATCCGTAGACGACCAACATGACAACAACACGGACCACCGGATTTCCAAAAAGCGGGACCAGTCCGGCGATGGAGTTTACGAGAACATTTACTACGCCGGCGACAGCCGTGACCGCGGTGATGTAGTAAAGCACACCGGCGAGAAATCCGACGTAACGACCAAAGGCAATCTCGACGTACGCGTAAAGTCCACCGGTGAGCGAAACGCGACTTCCCGCGACAGCAAAGCAGGTCACAAACAAAACCATCGCCAGCGCGCAAGCAACAAAGGCAAGAGGCGCGGCGGCGCCAAGACCCTTGGCCACCAGCGCGGGCAGGACAAAAATGCCCGCGCCGATGGTTGAATTCACGATGTTGGCTGTCAGGCCGGGGACGCCGATCGCGCGGACGAGCCGGTGATCGACGCGCTCCGCTTGTTGGATCGATATCGTCTCCTCAACCACTCCGCGCATCGTGATTTATCGCGCAAGGAAGAGCAAGGTGGATCGACCCGCTCAGTTCGGGGGAGCGCACGCGCACGCGCGTGCTGTTTGTCGCGCCTTCGCGGCAAACCTCTTAGGTATTCAACGCAGCGCAGCATGCGGACGAGGAAAAGTTTGCGATGGCGAGGGCGCCATCGCCGGCACGCGAGGCGCGTGCGCTCCCCGGAATTGTGCCGCTCGCTTCAGTTGGACGTTCAGCGTTCGGCGTTTTCTTTTCCGAAATCTTCAGTATCCCGCCGCCTGCCCGTCTTTGCGCGATTCGCTCGCACCGACATAGACGCGCTGGCCCTGATGCATTTCCACCTTGATCGCCTGGTAACCGCCGTAACCGCCTACGTCGAACCGAACGTCGTGCCCCATTTTGCGCAATTCTCGCACCGTTTCGTACGGATTCCGCTTTCGACATCGACAAATCCTGCCGGGCCAACTTTAACGCCGCCTTCTGTAACACCCGTTTCGTTAGGCTCCTGGCTGCTTTCGTGTTGCCAGCGCGAAGCGTCGCCCGCTTCCTGCACGTTCAGGCCGAAATCGATCTGGTTCGTCAACACCTGGACGTGGCCCTGCGGTTGCATCCCGCCGCCCATCACTCCGAAGGCTTCCCATGGCTTGCCATCCTTCATCACGAAACCGGGAATAATGGTGTGAAATGGCCGTTTTCCCGGCGCGTAAACGTTCGCATGCCCAGGCTCCATCGAAAAAAGCTGTCCACGATCCTGAAACATGAAGCCAAGCCCCGGCACCACAATCCCGCTTCCCATCCCGCGATAATTGCTTTGAATCAGGCTAACCATGTTTCCCGCGTCGTCCGCGGTGCACATGTAAATCGTGTCGCCCCGGTCCAGCGCCCCGGGTGTCTGTGGTGGCAGCCGTGTCGGCTGCGATTCCTTCCGATCTGCAGGCGGCACGCCTGCCTCTACAGCTTTCGCCGCGTGATTCGGATCGATCAGTTTTCGTCGTTCCTCCGCGTACTTTTTCGAGAGCAGCCCTTTCAGCGGAATTTTTGCAAATGCGGGATCGGCGTAAAACTTTGCCCGGTCCGCCCATACCAATTTCTTCGCCTCAATCATCGTGTGCAGCGTTTCGGGCGAATTGCGACCCATCGCGCGCAGATTGTACCCCTCCAGGATGTTCAACATCTCGAGCGTCGCGATCCCCTGGCCGTTGGGCGGCAATTCGTACACATCGTAGCCGCGGTAATTCACCGAGGCCGGGTCGACCCACGTTGAGGTATGCTTTTCGAAATCGATCTTGCGCAGATATCCGCCATTCGCCTTCATGAACGCGTCGATCTTGTCCGCTATCTCGCCCTTATAAAAAACGTCGCGCCCTTTCTCGCCGATTAATCGCAGCGTGTTGGCCAGCGCCGGGTTTTTGAAAACGTCGCCTTCGGCTGGAGTCCGGCCTTTCCCATCGAGCGTGTACGTTTCGAAAAACGCACCGGGCAACCCCTTGTAAATTCGCGGACCGAACGACCAGTAATACGAGATCAGCTGAGTGACCGGAAAACCTCCCTCCGCGTAATGGATCGCCGGCGCAAGATCGTCCGCCAGCGTCAGTTTGCCGAATTTCTTGTGCAGCTGGTCCCAGGCATCCACAGTTCCCGGCACACTGATCGGCAACATCCCCCTCGGCGGAATTGTGTCCTCATGAAGTTTCGCCAGTTCCGCCTTCATCTGATCGTAGCTAAGTCCGAGCGGAGAGCGCCCGCTGCCGTTAATCCCGTAAAGCTTGTTCTCCTTCGCGCTGTAAACGATCGCAAACAGGTCGCCGCCGACGCCGTTGGAAACCGGTTCCATCAATCCGAGCGTTGCGTTCGCCGCGATGGCCGCGTCCACCGCGCTGCCGCCCCGCTTTAGAATCTCGATTCCCACCTGCGTCGCGGCAGGCACACTCGTGCAGACCATTCCGTGCCGGGCCAAAACCTGCGAGCGTGTCGCGAAGTTTCTACCGTTGATCCTGTCGATCTGCGCGAACGACGTTCCGGTGGTTGCGAGCAACAGGGTCACGGCACAAGCGGCGCAAATCGATTTCATGGATCGAAGATTACCACCGACATCCGCTGGCGCGAGACGAGAGTTTTATGGATGGCATTCGCGATTCCAATCGAACAGCATTCAAGGAATTCGAACCTCGAACCGTCAAACCGGTAACATGCTTTTCCGCCTGCTGATTATCATGACGCTGCTCGGCCCGATCATCGTGCCGGCGACAGCAGCGGAGCAGACGCTCGGCGAAAAGATCAAAAAGATTTTCACGACGCCGACTCCCACTCCGACGCCGCGGAAGAAAAAGCATTCGCCCACGACGAAAGAAAAATCCCGTTCGCAAAAAACTTCGGAAGCGAAAGAGAAATCCACAACCGGTTCTCACAAGAAGACAAAAAAATCTTCGCCTTCTCGCACGCCATCCCCATCGCCCAGCGCGTCGCCTCCGCACAAAAAAAAGCATTCTCCCACACCGAAACCGTCCGAAACGCCGGAAGAATCTCCATCGCCAAGCCCGACTCTGACTCCGACACCGGCTCCTTCGCCGGCTGCCTCAAAGAAACATGGCGTGCCGGACGCGACGCTGACTCCCGGGCAAATCAAGGGCTTCGATGATTATCCTGAGAAAGTGCGGAAACTTGTCGCGTCGGCGCTCGAACTCACGGCGCGGAACCTCGATTACAAATACGGCTCGGCCGATCCTGGCAACGGCGGCATGGATTGCTCGGGCTTCGTTTACTTCGTGTTGAGAGAAAACGGAATTAAAGATGTTCCGCGCGATTCGAGCGAGCAATACGTCTGGGTGCGCAAGGCCCACGAGTTCGAGGCGGTGCTAAGCCGGCAGGAGGATTCGTTTGAGCTGGAAGATCTGAAACCGGGCGATCTTCTTTTCTGGACCGGCACCTACTCCATCGAGCGCGACCCGCCGATTACGCACGCCATGATTTATCTGGGTCGCGAAAGGAAAACCGGAAAACGAGTCATGGTCGGCGCCAGCGACGGCAGGGTTTACGACGGGAAATCACGCTTTGGCGTCAGCGTTTTCGATTTCAAAATTCACACCGGCAAAAAACCCGAGGAAGGAAAGACGTTCCCAACCTTCGTCGGCTACGGGCACATCCCGGGACTGGGAACACGACGCGATGAAGCCCAGTAACGCCGTCTCGTTGCGGCCCTCTCGTTTTAAAAACCTATAGGCTGCGGCGCGGCAGTTAGCGCGATGAACGCGCCTGCCCCGCCGTATTTGAACCAGTCCCAAATCTTCGCAAGATTCTTCGTTATGATACCAAGATCTTCCTCGATCAATCGCGCAGCATCTAAAAGGCGACACCTACTCGGCCTCGCCTTCAGCTTCTTCCTGGCAACTGCAACGTTCGCCGTTCAAGTCAAAGCGGCTTCCGAAAAGAACGCGGAGATTGAGTCAAAGGCTACGCCAGGCCCAACCCCCAACTTTAAGTCCGAATCCACTAACAGCACAGGCAGCGTGACTGTCGAAGGCAGCCGAATCGACTATCAGGCCGTGGCGGGCACACTGGTCGTCCATCCCAAAGGCTGGGATGACGCGGCCTTGCCTGGGGACCGGGAAAGCGAGGAAAACAAGGAGAGCGAAAAGGACCATAAGAAGAATCCGACGGCTGAAGCTTCAATGTTCTACGTGGCCTATACCAAGCAGAAGGCTGAAGCGGACAAACGGCCCGTCACGTTTTTGTTCAACGGCGGACCCGGCTCTTCGACCGTCTGGCTGCACATGGGCGCGTTTGGACCCCGGCGGGTGATCACCGCGGACAACGCGCATACCCCGGCCGCGCCGTATCAAATTGTCAATAACGACTACAGCCTGCTGGACGCCAGTGATCTGGTGTTTGTGGACGCTCCCGGCACCGGCTTCAGTCGCATCGCCGGAAAGGATAAGGAAAAAAGCTTTTACGGCGTGGACCCGGACGCGCACGCGTTCGCGGAATTCATCGTGGCGTATCTCAGCAAGTATGGACGCTGGAACTCGCCCAAGTACGTCTTCGGTGAAAGCTACGGCACTCCTCGCGCCGCTGTGCTGGTGAACCTGCTCGAAAACGAATACAGCCTCGACTTGAACGGCGTCATCATGCTCTCGCAGATCCTAAACTTCGACCTGAGCGTGGATGGACCGGAAAACAATCCCGGAATCGAGTTGCCTTACGTCGTGGCACTGCCGACTTACGCGGCCACCGCCTGGTACCATCACAAGTTGCCCGGCCCGAATTCTCCCGCCGCGCTCGAATCTTTCCTCAAGGAAGTGGAGGAGTTCGCCATGAAGGACTATGCGAACGCGTTGGCCCAAGGAGCGACTCTGCCGAAAGCCGAGCGCCAGGCCATTGCCGAAAAACTACACGCTTACACCGGCCTTCCCGTCAGCTACATTCTCAAGGCCAATCTGCGCATCGACGGCGGCGAGTTCGAGAAGAACCTCCAGGATGCTACCGACACCACCACCGGCCGGCTCGACACGCGTTTCTCGGGCCCCACCATGGACCCGCTGAGCAAGGAGGCCCAATACGATCCGCAGTCCGCCGCCATCAGCTCCGCCTATGTGTCCGCCTTCAACGACTACGTGAGAAAGACTTTGCACTATGGGCAGGACAAAAAGTTCCTGCCCGAAATTCCGTTGTGGAAGACCTGGAACTTCCAGCACCAGCCGCCGGGGAAAAACCGGCCGCTGCAACAGGCGACCAACACCATGCCGGATTTGGCCAGCGCCATGAAATATAATCCGGACCTTAGAATCCTTCTGACTGGCGGTTATTTCGATCTGGCCACGCCGTTTTACGAAGGCTGGTACGAAATGCACCACCTGCCCATTCCGGCCCGGCTCCAGGACCACATCCAATATCGCTACTATCAGTCGGGCCACATGGTGTACGCCCATCAGGAATCGCTCAAAGCCCTCCACGATGACACGGCGGCGTTCGTCCATTCGACCAATCACCCGGGCAAATAATCTCCGGATTAAAGTCCCGAATCGGTGCGAGACACCTGGCATTTCGTCGGCTCCACAGAGTGTCGCCCCACCGGCAGGAGGAGGAATTTGGTTCGACAAATGGTGCGAAATTTCGCAATGAAGGTTCAGGGTTTTTGAGGGCTAACAGAAGCTTGCAGCCTAAACCGTATGAACTTGAAAAAATTCCTTATCGCATTCGTTGCCGCCTTCATTTTCATGTTTTTTTGGGGGTGGCTCTTCAACGACGTCTTTATGAAAGACGTCTACGCGACCACGGCCAATCTTTGGCGGCCCCAAAACGAAGTGATGAACCGCCTCTACTGGATTGTCATCGGCCAGGCGATTCTGGCTTTTGCCGTTGTGCTGATCTTTGCCGCCGGCTTCGCTAATGGCGGTGTCGCGGCCGGAATCAAGCTGGGGATCATGCTGGAGATTATGGCATTCGGCGCGCGCTTAATGATTTACGCGGTGCAACCGTTTCCCGGAAAACTGATTGGGTACATGACGCTGGGCGGGTTCATCGAGATGATCATCACCGGCGCAATCATCGGCGCGATTTACAAATCGAGCACCGCGACAACGGGAGCTTGAATTTCCGCAGGGGAAGCAGCCTGCTTCCCGATGTTAGGTCAGTCGTCTATCGGAGGTTAAATAGCCTCTTCGATGGCAGGCGATGCGCCTGCCCTACAACGGCTTTTCATCGCTCCAGGAACCATCGCGTTGTAGGGCAAGCGCACCGCTTGCCGAACCAAGGGAAGCTGGCAATCTCGAATGCCCGTGGTTTCCACGCGGGAAATTGCTTCCACTTCTTCCGCGCGCGGCGGTATCATCAGATTGAGGAGCGGCCGCAATACGGTCGACGCGGCATTGAAAAACTCCTCGCACCCCACCCACCAATGCGGATTTTTAATCGGGCTCACGTTCCCTGGTTCTTCTTCGTCGTCGTCGCAACGCTTATTTCCGTGTGGCTGTACGTCGGAAATTTCGTACCTGAAAAATTACCGGCGGGACTGAGACTGCCTCCGCAACTGGTTCAAAAAGCTTCCACTCATCGCAGCGTCGGCGGCACGCCGGTCGGTCTGATGTTCGGCGCGATCTCGCTGGCGATTTTTGTTTTCGCAGCGTTTCTCGGTCTTCGCAAGAAAGTCGTCCTTTGGCGCGTCGGCACCGTGCAACAATGGTTGCGCGCGCACATCTGGCTGAGCTTGCTCACCATTCCTTTGGTCATTCTGCACAGTGGTTTTCGCTTCGGCGGCCCAATGACCACGCTGCTCATGGTTCTTTACGCCATCGTCATGGTCAGCGGGATCTACGGGCTCGCCCTCCAACATCAGTTGCCGCGGATCATGAAAGAGCGTTTGCCGACGGAAACCGTTTTCGAACAAATTCCGTATATCCGTGCTCAACTTCACGCTGCCGCGGCAAAGATGCGCGATTCAATTAAAGCGGCGACACTGGCGCAAACCGCAGTTGCGGTTGCCGACCGGGAATCGGCGCCAGCCGTCGACACTGCATCGGAAACGGCTTTCCTCGATTTTCTCGACCAGCAGGTCCTTCCCTATCTGGCTGCCCGGCGAGGCGACAAATTTCGTCTCAACGACACCCACTATTCGGAAGATTTGTTTCGGTTCGTTAAACTGCGCGTGGCGGACGAGTATCGCGACCGCGTCGAAGAAATTCAGGCGTGGTGCGATCAGCGACGAGTGCTCGACTTGCAGACCAGGCTGCAACACTGGCTGCATGGCTGGCTTTTTGTGCACGTGCCGATTTCGTTCCTGCTTATCATGCTGACCGCATGGCATGCTTACGCCACGCTTTTTTATTATTGATGCAAACGCGCCGCATACATTGAGCGCCTGCCATGGCCGAGCCGCGTCGAACGCAGAAACAGATTTCCGAACGCTACCGGGGCAACCTCGGTTACTACAACAGACTGCGTTCCTGGGTGCGGGCGCGCTTCATTGTCAGCTTATTGGCCGTCCTCGCCGGCCTCTTCGCCATCTTTCTCTTCCAACGACACGGACACGAAACATTCTTCAACCCCGGAAAGATTTCCACGCCGCATGCAAAGTTCGCGGACAACTGCGCGAAGTGTCACGACCAATCGTTGATGACAGGGGGCCCGCTCACTCCTGCGAAATTCAAGCAAGTTGTAAGCGATCGGTTCCATTCAGGAATCGCCTTTGGTCCGATCGACAGGAAATGCGAAGCCTGTCATACGCACCACGTTTTGCACGAGCCGGACGTGGTCCAAAACCGCTCCTGTTCCGCGTGCCATCAGGAACACCGGGGCCTGCAGTCATTGACGCGGGTCGCGAGCTCGAATTGCGCGTCCTGCCACAACAACAGCGCGACAATGGAAGCCTCATCGCAAAAAGGGATGCAGTTGAACTGGGCGAATTTCCATCGGCACCCTCATTCAAAACGACAGGTGGTGTTCGATTTGCCGCGGCCGCCCCGGGGTTACACGCAAACGTTTCCCTCGTTCTGGAATGGTCATCCGGAGTTTCAACTGGACCGCGAGAAGGTGCGCGACCCGGACGTGCTTCGTTTCAATCATCAACGCCATTTCGCCAGCGACATTCCGCCCGTGAACGGAAAGAAACTCGACTGCGCGTATTGTCACCAGCCTGATCTGGACGGTCGCTATTATCAGCGGATTACTTTCGCGTCGAACTGCCAGACGTGTCATTCGCTTCAGTTCGATCCAAAAAATCCCGAGCTGACTTTACCGCACGGCAGCGCCGCAGCGGTCCGCGCGTTTCTGCGCACGCTTCCGACGCAATATGCCGAGCTTGCCGTGAAAAAGGGGATCACACGGCAAAGCGATATTCGCAGCTTCGTCGCCAAACAAATGACGCAGCTCCGGGACCGGGTGCGTACAGGGCGAAAACCTGGAGCACGAAGTATTCTTTACAACCGATCCTTACAAACTACCGGCGGCGAACGCGCCGCGGATGCGGGCCTCATTTTACGGCTGCGCTTTTTGTCACGAAGTGAAGCCGGTTGCGAACGCCGCGGCGATCATTACAAAACCGATTTTGGTCGATCGCTGGATGCCGCAGGCAAAATTCAATCACTCCAAACATCAGACCGATCCGAACACGCAAAAGCCGCTCGATTGCAACGTTTGCCATCACGCCGCGCAAAGCCGCGAAACGTCCGACGTACTGATGCCTGCGAAAGCAACTTGCGTCATCTGTCACAGCCCGCAGGGAAAAGTGGTGGCTGAATGCACCACCTGCCACACCTATCACGCCGCCGCCGCTGTAACGACACGCGAGATGTTGCTAGATCAAAGATAGCGGCGGCGGAAAATCCCAAATTCCAAACCCCAGGCACCAGGAAAGCTCCAAATCTCAAGCTCCAATTCGTTCAGCGCATCGCCGCTATTTGGGATTTGATTATTGGAATTTCCCTGGAGCTTGGGGTTTGGTGCTTGGTGCTTCAATCGACCATGCCTGCGAATAGAACTCCCGCTCAGTTCGGTTATCGCATGCCCGCCGAATGGGAGCCGCACGCAGCCACGTGGCTCTCCTGGCCCAGGCGCGAAGGCATCAGTTTTCCCGGATCGTTCGACCGGGTCATGCCAACTCTGCGCGAAATGGTGGCGGCGCTGATCGATAACCGCCAGTCCGGCTCGGACCCGGTGTGCATCAACGTTTGCAATGGCGCGCACGAAGCGGAAGCGCGCGCCGTGCTCGACGGCTTGCCGCAGGAATGCATTACCTACTACGAAATCCCCACTGACGAACCGTGGTGCCGCGATCACGGTCCAATTTTTTTAACACGGAATGCCGATCCCAAACTGGCGGTCGTCGATTGGGATTACAACGCGTGGGGAAACAAATATCCGCCGTTTGCGCTCGATGAAGTTGTGCCGACGCGCGTCGCCGAGATTCTCCGCGTGCCCGTTTTTTACCCGCACATGATCCTGGAAGGCGGCTCCATCGAAGTGAACGGCGGGGGCGTGCTACTGACCAGCGAATCGTGTTTGCTCAACAAAAATCGAAACGCCAGGCTCTCGCAGGCTGAAATCGAACAGCGTCTTCGCGACTTCCTCGGTGTGCGTGAAATCCTCTGGCTGGGCGACGGCATTGCGGGCGACGATACCGACGGGCACATCGATGATCTTGCGCGGTTTGTTTCGGAACGAAAAGTCGTGACTGTCGTCGAAGAAAATCGCGACGACGAAAATTACGAGCCGCTTCAGGAAAATTTCGAGCGATTGAAGAAGATAAAGATTCGCGATCGGCCGATCGAAATTCTTACCTTGCCAATGCCGAAGAAGATTGTGCGTGAAGGACTGCGCCTTCCGGCCTCCTACGCAAACTTTTACATCGCGAATTCGTGTGTGCTTGTGCCGACCTTCGGCGATCCGGCGGATGAGCCCGCGTTATCGACATTGCGCAAATGTTTTCCGGACCGGCGCATCGTCGGGATCGATTGCCGGGAATTAATCTGGGGCCTGGGCACGTTTCACTGCCTGACGCAGCAGCAACCGGCGGTGAAGTAAGAAAACGCCCAACGCTGAACGTCCAACGCCCAATGTCGAATTCAGAAGCTCTGTTTTCGAGATTCGATGTTGGGCGCCTGCTCGCGAAGACTTTCGGAGTTCGGCGTTTTCCGTCCTCAGTCGATCCTCGCCGCGGGTTTATAGCCGCTCTTCAGAATCGCGTCGTGCAGATCGGGCGCGTGCGTTTTGCGCGCATCGAATGTCACGACTACGCGCGCGTTTCCCGGATCGACTTTTACGTCGCAGACGCCTTCAATTTTTAAAAGCGGCTTGCTCAATTTTCGTACGCATTCCTCGCAATCTTCGCCTTCGGTTGCGATCTCGATGGTTTCTAAAACAACGTGATCGGCCCGCCCGGGGTTGAACGGATCTGCTGGATCGGGCTCGTTTGGTCTGGCTGGGTCCATCACTTATTTAACGTTTTTCGCCGGCTCGCTGGCCGTCTGGTGCACAATACGCCTCGTGGCACCGGCTTCCAGCCGATTCGTTGGCAGGATGCCAATGCCACTGTGGGACGTTGCGGTTGAGACTTCTCGCGCGATTGGTTCAAGAACGCGCCAGACATTCTCCGCCAGAATCTTGTGCCCGGCGGCGTTCGGATGGATCCCATCAGGCAAATTCAACGACGGATCGCCGGCCACGTCTGCGAGTAAATAAGGCACCAGCGCGGCCTGATCTTTCGCGGCAAGTTCGGAATAGATTTTTCCGAACTCAAAAACATAATCGTCGGCCCTGTAATCCGGCAGCTGCATCCCACAAAGGATGACGCGGACGTTCGGGTCCCGCGCTTTTACCTTGTCGATGATTGTCTGCAGATTGCTTCGAATTTGGGAAATTGGCACTCCGCGGAACGCGTCATTGACGCCCAGTTCGAGAATAAAGATGTCGATTTTATGTTTGAGATGTGCGGGCAACCGGCGCAAACCACCTTCGGTCGTGCCACCGCTCTGGCTGGCATTGATCACCTGAAAGCTCAATCCCGCTGCGCGCAATTTTTTCGTGAGAAGCGCGGGATAAGCCTGGCTCGATTTTAGCCCAATGCCTTCTGATAAACTGTCGCCGAGGACAAGGATCCTTTTCATCGGCGAGGCCGCAAGGGTCTGCGCGAAGAACAACGCCAGGAGCAACGCGATAGCCCGCTTCATCACAGAAAACGTCCAGCGCCCGACGCTCAACGTCCAACGTTCAATGGTTATGAATTGCAAGTTGAGCGTTGGGCGTTGAGCGTCGAAAGTTGAGGTCCGCGGTTTCAACCTTCAACTCTTAGACCCTAACTTATGGCAAACTACGCAATTAACGGCTTTGGGCGCATCGGACGCAATGTCCTGCGCGCCATGACGCAAAAACAAGTCGAGCGCGTGCGCGCGATCAACGATCTCACCGATACCCATACTCTGGCGCACCTCCTCAAATGGGACTCGATACATGGCAAATTCGACGGCGAGATCGCTTACGATGACGAAAACATCATCGTGCGCGGTCACAAAATTAAAATCTTCAAAGAGCGCGACCCGGCGGCCCTGCCCTGGAAACAATTGGGAGTCGATGTGGTACTGGAATCGACCGGTTTCTTCACCAGCCGCGACAAGGCGGAGTTGCACCTGAGCAAAGCCGGCGCAAAACGCGTGCTTATTTCCGCGCCGGCGAAAAATCCGGATGCCACGATTTGCATGGGGATCAACGACGACATTTACGATCCGGCGAAACACACGGTGGTTTCAAATGCGAGCTGCACGACTAATTGCCTCGCGCCGATGGCCAAAGTACTGAACGACAAATTCGGGATCGAGCGCGGATTCATGAGCACGATCCACAGCTACACAAACGACCAGCGCATTCTCGATTTTCCGCACAGCGACTTGCGGCGCGCGCGGGCGGCGGCGATAAACATCATTCCATCGAGCACCGGCGCGGCGAAAGCCATCGGCGAAGTGATTCCGCAACTGAAAGGAAAGTTGAATGGCGGCGCGTTTCGCGTGCCGACGCCGGACGGATCGGTGACCGATTTCACCGTTGTGCTGGCGAAGGATGCGAGCGTCGACGCGGTGAACGCAGCGTTCAAGGAAGCCGCGTCGGCCAAGAGCTACAAAGGCGTGCTCGAATACAGCGATGAGCCTCTCGTTTCCCAGGACATCGTAGGCAACCCGCATTCCTGCATTTTCGACAGCAAACTGACGATCACGCTCGGCGAGCGTTTCGTGAAGGTGGTCGGCTGGTACGACAACGAATGGGGCTATAGCAATCGCTGTGTGGAGATGCTCGAGATGCTGGGGGGGTAGGGAGTCTTGATCATGCTCATGCTCCTGATCATGATCGAGTAATGAAAAGCTACTTCGATCACGAAAAACTGGATGTATATCAGCAATCGATCGCGTTCTGCGGATGGGTGGGCGATTTTATCAACGCAATTTCGAGCAAGGCTGCCGCGAAAGATCAACTCGACCGCGCGTCCACGAGCATCCCGCTGAACATCGCGGAGGCAAATGGCAAGTTCTCGGATGCCGATCGGGCGCGATTTCTCGAGATTGGTCGCGGCTCTGCTCTGGAATGCGCGGCCTGCCTGGATGTGCTAGTTGCAAGACAGCTCGCTGCCGCAGATCAAATTGTTCCCGCAAAACAACAGCTTGTCGGCATTGTAAACATGCTCATGGGCCTGCTGAAGCGGTTCTCCAGTCGCGCGGAGTTTTTGCGTGAGGATGATCCTGGATACCGGATCGATCAGGATCAGGATCAGGATCAAGAGCATGAATAACAGCCCTCGCCGAAAATGAAACTTTCGATCCGTGACGTCGATGTTCGCGGCAAGCGCGTCCTTGTCCGCGTCGATTTCAATGTGCCGATCGCGGAGCGCGACGGAAAAATCACGATCACCGACGACACGCGGATTCGCGAAAGTTTGCCGACCATCAATTATCTGCGGGAACACCGCGCCAGGACGATTTTGATGTCGCATCTTGGGCGGCCAAAAGGAAAACGTGTCGACAAATATACGCTGCGGCCCATTGCCGACCATTTGCACGCGCTGATCGATCAACCGGTGATTTTCAGTCACGACACGCTGGGCGAAGTGCCGCAACAAATTATCGAGCACATGCAGGAAGGCGATGTGGCCCTGCTTCAAAATTTGCGCTTCCAGCCCGGAGAAGAAGCCAACGATCCAAAGTTCGCCGAAGCACTTGCGAAATTCGGCGATATCTACGTGAACGACGCCTTCGGCGCGGCGCATCGCGCGCATGCATCGACTACGGGTGTCACGAAATTCATCAAAACATGCGCGATGGGTTTCCTAATGGAGAAGGAACTGAAATATCTCCACGAAGAACTTGATCGCCCTGCCAAACCGTTCCTCGTCATCATGGGCGGCGCGAAGGTATCGGACAAGATTGGCGTTCTTAAAGCGCTCATGGAAAAGGCAGACACAATTCTGATCGGCGGCGCGATGGCGAACACGTTTTTCAAGGCGCAGGGGATTCCGATTGGAGCAAGTCGCGTTGAAGCGGATAAAACCGGTCTGGCAAACGAACTGATCGAGCTTGCCACAAAGCGCGGTGTGAAGTTGGTCCTGCCGGTCGATGTTTTGGAAGCGAAGGATATTCGCACTGGCGCGGAAACACGGAATACGCCGCGTTTGTCGCCGCAGAAAGGGATCGACGATGGCTGGCAGGCAGTCGATGCCGGCAGTGCGACCATTGCGCTCTTCCGGGAGGAAATCGCAAAAGCCAAAACGATTTTATGGAACGGGCCGCTCGGGATTTTTGAAATCCCGGATTTCGGGCGTGGCACAACCGCGATTGCCGAAGCCATGGCAAAATCGAATGCGACTACGATCATCGGCGGCGGCGACTCGGTGACCGCGGTAAAGCAGGCCGGGCTCGCAGACAAAATGACATTCATCTCGACCGGCGGCGGCGCGTCGCTGGAATTACTCGAAGGAAAAGAGTTGCCCGGCGTCGCGGCGCTAACGGACAAGAAATCATGAAAATAACAGGTGCGCTTGCAGGGCGTCTGTGTCAGACGCCTTGGCGTTTCACAGAAACGCCCTACAATGAGGCGGACGTTTCGTGATGCGAAAGAAGATCGTTGCCGCCAACTGGAAGATGAATATGACGCAGGAAGAGTCTGCGCATTTTGTCGAATCGTTGCTTCTCGACCTGGGCGACATCTCCGATGTGGAAGTGGTGATCGTTCCGCCCTTCACGGCGATTGCCAGGGTTGCCCAGTCGCTCGGCAAGGCGCAAAACATTAAGGTCGGCGCGCAGAACATGTACTGGGAGCACAATGGCGCGTTTACCGGCGAGATCAGCGCGGCGTTGTTGCGCGACTTATATGTGCGTTACGTCGTGCTCGGTCATAGCGAACGCCGTTCCCTGTTCCGCGAGACGGACGAAATCGTGAACCGAAAAGTCCGGGCCGCGCATGAAGCGGCTCTTCGGCCGATCGTCTGTGTTGGAGAGACATTGGCCCAACGTGAAAAGGGTAACGTCGAAAAAATCCTGTCGATCCAACTGCGCGCCAGTCTCAAGGACCTGGGCGAAAAGGAACTGCAGGAAACGGTAATCGCCTACGAACCGGTCTGGGCCATCGGCACCGGCCGCGTGGCCACGCCGGACCAGGCGCAGAGCGCGCACGCCTTCATTCGACAAATACTTGTAAAAATCTCCGACGAGGCGACGGCCGACCGCATGCGCATCCAGTACGGCGGCTCCGTGAAACCGGAGAACGCACGCGAGCTGATGACTCAGCCGGACATCGACGGCGCCCTGGTCGGCGGCGCCAGCCTCGATCCGCGCAGCTTCGCCGAAATTGTCAAAGCGGCGCGCGACGAAGAATCGTCGTAGCCGCTTCGCTCGGGGGGACACGGCGACAGAGCGCCGTGGCTACAAATTTATTTTTTAATTTCCAGATAAGTGCGAGATAGCACGTGGTTTGTGCCGGGCTTCAATTGTTCGATGCGCATTTGTTTCAGAAACCAGCGGTTGTCGATTTTCTGCGCCGAGACGACTTCGAATCGTTTCAACAGTTGCCCCTTCCAATCGTAACCTTCCATCCGCATGAGCGCGCCGCTCTGCTTGTCTACCCACAGAAACACGTTTGAGTATTGCGACTCGCGCGACGGCGCATGCAATTGCAATTTCCAGCAATTGCGCGTGCGCACGTTTTCCTCGCCCAAAACGCGCGCATTTGGCCAATAAAGAAATCTAAGCGCGAGATCGCCGTAGGTAACTCCGGTGCCGCGAATGTCCTCACTGAACTTCGAGGCTGTGAATTTTTCCTTGTCGCCGCCGGATACCAGATCGAGACGGGAGCCATGTTCGCCCAATCGCAATTGCAACACCTGGTCGGGGTTGGAAAACACGTAACGGATGATCGGGCCGTCCTGAATGAGCCGAAACGGGACCACGGTGTCGTTTTGACGAAGCTGCCCTTGCAAATCGAGATGCTGCTGCGACTCCAGCATGCGGACCGAATCGAGCACCTCTTTCGCGGAAGGAACCGCGCCGCCGTAAACCGGCAGCGAAACAAGAGCCAAAGCAATGACGAACGAAGCTCGAATGCTCAAATGATCACAAAATGATGGCCGCGCCTTTCGCCAGGTGGACTTCTTTGTTTCCTTCGTCATTAGACATTCGTCATTCGTCATTGATCATTCTGACTTAAAACCGCGGACTTTAAAGTTAAGCTTCCTCCTCGCATTCAGACACATGGATCAAGCCCTGTTTCATCTTATCAACGAGCAATGGACGAATCCCGCGCTCGATTTGTTCATGGCTGCGATGAGCAATATTAATATCTGGCGGCCGGTGCTGATCGCGGCCGGAGTGGCCGTACTTTTCCTTGGCGGATTCAAGGCGCGGGCCTGCCTTCTCTGTTTGATGGTGGCTCTGTTAATCTCGGTGCAAGTCACCCGCGTTCTGAAACTGGTGGTCGACCGGCACCGTCCCAAACAGGTGGAACGCGTCCGCATGGTCCAGCTGCAGAAAGCGCAGCCGGAATTCATGACGCTGTTTAAAAAGCCGACGATCCGCTATTCGGATGAAACCGATCGCAACCGCTCCGGCCCGTCGTTCCCGTCGGGACACATGACAAACAACACAGTGGCTGCGGTTTGCCTGACGCTCTTTTACCGGCGACGCGGCGCGCTTTACTGGATTATCACCGCCGCGGTTGGCTATTCGCGAATTTATCTGGGAGCGCACTGGCCGACTGACATCATCGGCACTCTTTTCCTTGCTGTCGGTGAAGCGCTTCTCATCGTTGCCGCGCTCGAATTCGTCTGGCGACGGGTCGCGCCAAAATGGGCACCGCAGATGTTTGCGAGTCATCCAAGTTTGTTTGCCGATTCAACGCGACGATGAACACAAGACGTGCCGTCTGGCTCTTCATCATCATCCTGACCGTCATTCGATGGTCGATGCTGGCGACAACCGACCTGGAATTCGACGAGGCCTATTATTGGATGTGGTCGAATCATCTGGCCCCCGCTTATTTCAGCAAGGGACCGGGCGTGGCGTTCGCCATTCGCGCCAGCACAGCTGTCTTCGGCAATAACGAATTTGGCGTTCGCTTTTTCAGCCCGCTCCTCGCAGCGGGAACAAGTTTGCTTCTTTTTTATTTCGCGAGGCGGCTGTTCAACGAGACCGCCGGCTTGTGGGCCGTGATCGCCTTGAACGTAACGCCGATATTCAACATCGGCGCAATCCTGATGACGATCGATCCGTTATCGATCTTTTTCTGGACGGCCGCGATGTTTACCTTCTGGCTCGCGTGTGAACGGAGCCCCGAATTTTCGTGGTTTTGGCCGATAACCGGTCTGCTCATCGGTCTTGGATTTTTATGCAAATACACGAACGCCCTTGAGATCGTTTCGGTTTTGCTCGTGCTCGCCCTGGCGCCGCGCCTGCGCCCGGAGTTCAAGCGACCGGGCCTCTATTGGCTGCTGGGGCTCTTTTGTCTGTCTACGGTCCCGCCCATTGTGTGGAACGCGCGCCACGCGTGGATAACGCTGATCCACCTTCGCTCGCGCGGGAGTCTCGAACACGGTTTCGGCCTCCACCCACTGGAGGCGCTAAAATTTCTTGGCGAGCATTTCGTCGTTTACTCGCCGCTCCTTTTTCTTGCGCTCGCCTGGGGGGTGATCGGAATTTCGCGGCGGATTAATCAGCAATTCAAGGTGCTTTTTCTTTTTTGGTTTGGGGCGCCCGTTTTCTTCTTTTATCTGCTCCTCTCGCTAAACAAGGCGGCCGCGCCGAATTGGGACGCGCTGTCATTTCTCAGCTTTGGCTTGCTTGCGATCTATTTCTGGCGCGAACGCCTGGAGAAACGGACGGCTCTGAGACAATGGGCGGCCGTGGCGCTGCTTCTTGGCCTTTTTACGAGCATGCTTGCCATCGACACAGACGTGATCCGCACCGCTGGACTTCGATTCCGCCGAAAAGATCCAAGCGATCGGATGCGCGGCTGGAAATCGGCCACAGCAGAGGTCGAGCGTATCCGCAAGGACATGGAAACAAGACTTGGCGAAAAACTGTTCCTGATTGCCGACGAACGCGATCGCGCCTCGGAAATTTCCTTCTATCTGCGCGATAAAGAGCGGGAAGGACCCAAGCATCCGCCAGTTTACATTGTGGAGTCGCAGGATTTGGTGAACGAGTTTTCCTTCTGGCCCCGCTATGATGAATTTGTGGCGGCTCCGGTCAAGGCGCCCGAAGCGCCCGGTTTGGACACCTACACGGAGGAGAAAGGAGTCAATCTGTTCACAGGGCGCAGTGCGCTGTTTATCCGCGGCCACGAGGGCCGATACTTGCCGCACAACATCCGCGCCGCATTTCAATCGACCGAACCGGTCGGCACCATCAGGGTGCTAAGATTCGGAAAGGTCCTGCGAATTTGGCAGATTTTCCTATGCAGGAACTATCACACGCTTCCGTTATGAGCGACGCGGCGAATTCACCGGCGATTTCCGTCGTTGTCCCGGTCTTCAACGAGGAAGAAAATATCTCGATCCTGCAATCGGAGTTGCGAGCGGCGCTTTCCGGGCGCGATTACGAAATCATTTTTGTCGACGACGGCTCGACCGATCGCACGGCTGAGCGCATCGAAGATGCGCCCCAGGTTCGAATATTGCGTTTCGAGAAAAATGCGGGGCAGAGTGCCGCCCTGTATGCCGGATCAAAGGCGGCCCGCGGCAAAACGGTTGTCCTGATTGACGGCGATCTGCAAAACGACCCGGCCGATATCCCGCGGCTACTGGCCGAAATCGATCGCGGAGCCGATCTTGTTTGCGGCTTTCGTGCAAAGCGCAAAGATACAACGGTAAAACGCCTAACGAGCAGGGTAGCGAATTTCGTGCGCAGCCGATACACAAAGGACGGGGTGCGGGACACCGGCTGCACGTTGAAAGCGATGCGGCGCGAGTGCGTCGAGGCGCTCGTTCCATTCAAGGGAATGCACCGATTCATTCCGGCTCTGGTTAAAGGCGCGGGCTATCGAATTGTCGAGACCCCGGTAAACCATCGGCCGCGCCGTTTCGGGCGAAGCAAGTATGGATTGGGAAATCGTGCGTTGCGCGCCACAGCCGACATGTTCGGCGTGCGATGGCTTCTGTCGCGGAGATTGAATTACAAACTTCGTCAGCGCGAACGGTGAAGAGCTTCTTCTCGCAACAGGGCCAGTGTCTGGGAAATTGGCGTGAGCGCACCCTCACCGGGCGCTTCGCGTCCTCCTCTCCCTGAGGAGAGGAACGAGGTGAGGGCCCGCTTTCCAGATGGCAGCCCATAAATGGCCAGCATTACGCGCAGCGGTTCGAAATATCCAAAATGCCTTGTCAAGCTGGATGCTCCCGGTAAACTTTCGCTCCCACTGGGGATCTCCGTATGTCGTTGGGCAATTTACTATCTTCCGAACAAATTATTCCCGAGATGAAGGCGACCGAACGCTGGCCGGCCATCGTCGAGTTGATCGATTTGCTCGTTAGCCTGGGCAAAATCAAGGCGGACGCGCGCGACAGCATTCTCGCGTCGCTCAAGCAACGCGAAGAGACCATGAGCACCGGGATTGGTTTTGGCATCGCCATCCCGCACTGTTCGTCCGACCGGCTCGACGAAGTCGTGGCCGCATTTGGAAGATCGAGCACCGGGATCGAGTTCGACGCGCTCGACAACGCGCCGGTCAAATTTGTCGTTCTTTTCATTGTGCCGAAGAACCAGTTCCAAACGCACCTGCGCACGCTCGCCTCGATCGCGAAGTTTCTGAACGATCGCGCCACGCGTGAGCGCCTCGCGAAGGCGACATCGACCGACGAGATTTTGTCGATCTTTCGCGATTCCGGTAAAACTGAATAACCTGTAGCCGCCGATCTTCGGCCGGCGCGATGCGCGGGTGTTAGCAATGTCAGCGTTTCGCTCGCCGCGGTGAGCGGCTACAGTTGCCTCGAATTCATGGAAACGTTCCAATCAATTCTCGCCAGACGGCTGAGCGATTCGCTCGCGAAGGCAGGGTTGCCCGGCCCCGGCGAATTGACGCAGGCAGCGGATCCGCGCTTTGGCGACTATCAGACAAATGCCGCGCTCGTACTCGCGAAGCAACGCGGTGAAAATCCACGAGACGTCGCCGCGAAGATTCTCGCGCAACTGGATGTCGGCGATATTTGCCAGCCGCCAACCGTAGCAGGAGCCGGGTTTATCAATTTTACTCTGCGCCCGGAAGCCGCGGCGGAGAAGACTGCCGCGCTCCTTAAAGACGAAAGGCTTGGCGTTGCCGGAGCGGCATCGCCCAGACGAATCGTGGTCGATTTTGGGTCGCCCAACGTGGCGAAACCGATGCATGTCGGTCACATCCGCAGCACAGTGCTCGGCGACACGCTCGCTCGCATCGCGACGTTTCTCGGCCACGAAGTCATTCGCGACAACCACATCGGCGATTGGGGCACGCAATTTGGAATGGTAATTTGGGGCTGGAAAAATCTGCTGGACCGGCGAGCACTGGAACGCGATCCCGTGGCGGAAATTGTTCGGATCTACAAGGAGACCAACGAACGATCGACGGCCGATCCCGCAATCCGCGAAGCGTGCCGCCAGGAATTGGTGAAGCTGCAGGCCGGCGACAAGGAAAACATCGACATCTGGAACGAATGCGTGGCGCTCTCGATGCAGGGTTTTGAGCACGTTTACGAATTGCTCGACATTCATTACGACATCCAGTGCGGCGAAAGTTTTTATAACGACCGCCTGCCGGGCGTGGTCGAACGGCTGCTCAAATCCGGCATCGCCGAAGTGAGCGAGGGCGCGGTCTGTGTTTTCTTTCGCGATGTCCCGGAGCTGGCGGACAAACCGTGCATCATTCGCAAACGCGACGGCGGATTCAATTATGCCACTAGCGATCTGGCGACGGTCGATTACCGCGTTAACGATTTAAAGGCAAATACCGTTTGGTACGTCGTCGGCGCACCGCAGGTCTTGCATTTCAAACAGATTTTCACGATTGCCCGGCGCGAAGGGTACACCGCGGATTTTCGCCACATTCCCTTTGGAAACATTCTGGGCGAAGACCGTAAGCTGATGAAAACGCGCTCGGGCGAGAACGTCCCCTTGCGGGATGTTCTGGAGGAAGCCCTCAAGCGTGCACGAAAGATCATCGACGAAAAAAATCCTGACTTGAGCGAAGAGGAAAAAGCCGACGTCGCACAAAAAATCGGCATCGGCGCGGTTAAATATGCCGATCTCTCGCAATATCGAATGACCGATTATGTTTTCTCCTGGGACAAAATGTTGTCGTTACAGGGGAACACTGCCCCGTACTTGCAAAACGCGTACGTGCGCATTCAATCGATTTTTCGAAAAGCAGGCGAAACCGCTGTAGCCACGCCCTTGCAGGGCGTTGAGAAAGAGACGGGCCACAGGCCCGTGGCTACAGTAACCGGCGCACTGACGCTGGTTGAATCTGCGGAGATCAATCTGGCAAAACGGTTATGCCAGTTCGCGGAAACGGTTCCGCAAGTGCTGAACGATTTTCGGCCGAATATTCTCGCCAATTACCTGTTCGAACTGGCGAACAGCTTTCACACGTTTTACGAAGCCTGTCCGGTGTTGAAGTCGGCGGAACCGGCGCGCAGCTCGCGCCTGGCCCTTTGCGAGCTAAGCGCACGAGTCTTGCAATGCGGCCTCGGTTTGTTAGGCATTAAAGTGCCGGAGAAAATGTAGAGAAAACGCCGGGCGCCCAACATCGAGCCCAAAGCCCGAACTGTTGCGCGACGTGCGATCGCAAGATTCTTTCATTGGGCGTTGGACGTTGGGCGTTGGGCGTTGGACGTTTTCTTCCTGAACATGGAGAATGTGAAAAACCAGCATCCGCGCATCCCAGTTTGCACCTACCGGTTGCAATTCAACCGGGATTTCACATTTACCCAGGCGCGCGAGGTTGTTTCCTACCTGCATGAGCTCGGCGCGAGCGACGCCTACGCCTCCCCCTATTTTCAGGCGCGCGCAAACAGTCTTCACGGTTACGACATCACCGATCACAATAAATTGAACGAGGCGATCGGTTCGCGCGCGGATTACGACGCGTGGGTATCGGAGTTGCACGCGCGCGGCATGGGACAGGTGCTCGATTTCGTGCCGAACCATATGGGAATCGGCGAGCCGCAGAACCTTTGGTGGCAGGACGTCCTCGAGAACGGCCCCAGCTCGACTTACGCGTCCTATTTCGACATCGACTGGCAGCCGCCCAAATCCGACCTGCACGACAAAGTGTTGCTGCCGATCCTCGGGGACCAATATGGGCGCGTGCTCGAACGCGGTGAACTAAAAGTGGGCTTCGAGGCCGGCACGTTCACACTGTATTACTACGATCACATTTTGCCGATCGCGCCGGGGACGTACCGCTACATCCTCGATATCGCGCTCGAAAATCTGGCCGAATACAAAGAGGAAACGTTCTACGCCGAGTTGCAGAGTATTTTGACAGCCCTCGAATACCTGCCACGACGCACGGAGACCGACCCGGAAAAGATCGCGGAACGCACCCGTGAAAAGGAAATCATCAAGCGGCGACTGGAGCGCAGGTCGCAAGAGGCGCCACAGGTTCAAGACGCAATCGACAAGGCGCTGGCACAAATCAACGGCAGGCCGGGCGAACCCCGCAGCTTCGACAGGCTCAATGAATTGTTGAACGCGCAAGCCTACCGCCTCGCCTTTTGGCGCGTGGCGGCTGAAGAAATCAACTATCGCCGCTTCTTCGATGTAAACGATCTGGCCGCCATTCGCATGGAAGTGCCGGAAGTCTTCGAAGCGACTCACCGGCTTCTTTTCGAGCTTGTCCGGGTTGGCGCGGTGACCGGACTGCGAATCGACCATCCCGACGGCTTGTACTTGCCCAGGGACTATTTCGAGAAAATCCAGCGGCGCTGCGCGGAAGCGCTCGGAATTCCGCTGCCGGCAGACGGCCGCGCAATTTACATGGTCGTCGAAAAAATCCTGAGCGGCGCCGAACAATTACCCCGCAACTGGCCTGTGCATGGCACAACCGGCTACGATTTTACAAACGATGTAACGCAATTGCTTGTCGATTCCGCCGCCGAGGAGGCCATCACCAAGGCCTACCGGCGTTTTATCGGGCATTCGATGCATTTCGGGCATCTGATGTACGCAAAGAAACGGCAGGTCACGCGACTGGCGCTTGCCAATGACGTGAACGTGCTCGGTGGCATGCTGGACCGGCTCTCCGAGCATAATCGCTGGTACCGCGATTTTACCCTTCAATCGCTGTCACTGGCTGTCCGTGAGACGATCGCCTGCTTCCCGGTTTACCGCACTTATCTCGAGCCCGGCGAACCCGTCAGCGATGCCGACCGGCAGGTCATCGAGCGCGCCATCGCCGCGGCCAAGCGGCGCAATCCGGGCGTCGAAGAATCGGTCTTCAATTTTTTGCGCGACATTTTGCTTTTCCGATTTCCGAAAAATCTCGACGAAGAATCGCGGGCGGAACACACGCAGTTCGTTCTCAAGTTTCAGCAATACACGGGGCCCATCACGGCAAAAGGGCTCGAGGACACGGTGTTCTATATTTTCAATCGTCTGGCTGCCCTGAACGAAGTAGGCGGGGAACCGCAGCAATTCGGGATCGGTATCGATAAATTTCATCAGCGCAATCGGGACCGGCAACGCGACTGGCCGTCGACGTTACTGGCGACCTCGACGCACGACACGAAGAGAAGCGAAGATGTGCGCGCGCGAATGGTCGCCATTTCGGAGATGCCCCATCTTTGGCGACAGTCGCTGCAGCGGTGGCGCACGGCGAATCACCGCTGGAAAAAGCGCATCGAAGAAGCGGAAGCGCCGGACGCGAACGAAGAGTATCTCCTCTATCAGACTCTTCTGGGAATGTGGCCGGTGAACACGCGCGGTCAGGCCGAAAAGACGATTGGGACGGAATTGATAGAACGAATCCAGGCGTACATGGCGAAAGCCCTTAATGAAGCCAAGATCAACACCAGCTGGATCCAACCTAACGAAGCGTGGCTGTCCGCGACGCGTGATTTTGTTACCGCCATTCTCGAACCGTCGGCCAAGAACAGATTTCTTGCGGGCTTTCTTCCCATCGTCGAGGAGATCGCGCGCCTGGGCGCGATTAACTCGCTCGCCCAAACCCTGTTAAAGTTCACTTCGCCGGGTTTGCCCGACATCTATCAAGGCAGCGAGATCTGGAATTTTTCTCTGGTGGATCCTGACAATCGGCAGCCGGTCGATTACAAATGCCGGCGCAAAATGCTTCAATCGATCGCGAAGACAAATCCGGACGAGCTCTTTCAAAACTGGCCGGACGGCCGAATCAAAATGTTTTTGACTCACCGGCTGCTCCGGTTCCGGAACGAACATGTCGACCTTTTCCGGCACGGCGATTATTTGCCGCTCAACACCGGCGGAACGTTTGCCGAGTGTGCCGTCAGTTTCGCGAGAAAACTGGATGATCACTGGATCGTGATCGTCGCGCCGCGGCTTTCTTCGCGTATTGGTTTTCCACCGCTTGGTTCGTGGTGGAAAGAGACCGTTGTCGATCTGCCGGATTCGCTCTCGTTCGCGCACGCGCACGCGCACGATCTTTTTACATGTCGTGAAGTAGGTTTGGAAAATCGCCGGCTGAAACTCGCGGACGCGTTATCGATCCTGCCGTTCGCGGCGATTACGAATCTGTAGCTGTAGCGGCGGTCTATGACCGTCGCACTTTTCCTCGGCAGGCGTCGCGCGCGGCGTCGAAAGGAGTCTCGGATGGGGTTCAAATCTTCGGGGGTGTTCGGGCACTTGTGGATGTGCGTTAAAGATTTATGCGACCCCGAAAGCATTCGGGGCCGCTACAAGCGGACCATCGGATAAATTTGGGAGTCTGAGCTAGAACTGCGCGCCCTGGTTGAAGCGATGAGCCAGGCCGACCACCCACTGCGCGAAGTTGCCGATGTTGTCCATGAGATCCGCTCCGAAGCTGGCGAACGTGATTCGCGGCGAAGCAAGAATGAGCATCACGCAAAGCAGTATCAGATTCATCAGATAAATCACGACCAGCGAGAAAAAGGTCCCGTGGTCGCTCAAATCCGTCTGGTTTTTCGGAATCATCCAACAGGTGAACGTGAAATGAAATGCCCAGGTGACGCCAATTAGGGCGTAAAGCAATCGACCGTAAGGCTGCATGTTATAAAACAGGCTGAGCCCACCGTAGATGAGAATAACGAGAACGCTGTAAAGCGGGAAAACGTAGGGGGCCAGCGCGATCCAGAAATTTGTGCGGTTGGTTACGATATGGCCGCCTTCGCGGCTTACACGAAACCGGCTGACCCTGCCGCCCATCAGCCAGACCCAGAGCGCGTGCGTCAGTTCATGGCCGAAAACGTAAATAACGACCGGCCGCGGCAGGCCGAAAAATGAGATCAGCCACAAGAGTGCGCCTAACGAGAAGAACCAGAATTCCTCTCCAGTCCAGAGCCCTTGCGCGACTGTGGCGCGAGTAAAGGCAGTAAAAAAAGTCTGGCTCAGGATGCCGCAGATCGGCAGCAGGAAAATCGCCGCTACGAATTTTACCCAGCGCGCCGGAACGGTGAGCGGGTCGAGGGAACGTTGCGCGCCCGGCATCGGGACGACGAAGGGAGCCACTTTTACGCGGCGGGTGCCCGTGCGCGCGTTGCGGCGATTTGCTGCCGATCTTCGATTGGTTGCTGCCAAGGCTGCCCGCAGATTACGCAGATTGTCGCGGACTTTGAAAAGATAAATTACAGCCCAACGCTACGCGCGTCCCATGTAGTCCCCGCTGCGGGTGTCGATCTTGACGGTTTCGCCTTCTTTAATGAATAGCGGAACGTTGATGGTTTTACCGCTCTCCAGCTTTGCGGGTTTGGTCACGTTGCTGGCTGTGTCGCCGCGCAAACCTTCCGCTGACTCGACGACTTTAAGGTTCACCGACGCGGGAAGCTCGATCTGGACCGGTTTCCCCTCGGCGTACAACACCTGCACAGCGAGATTCTCGACGAGATAATCTTTTGCGTCGCCGATCAAATTCTCCTGGAACGTAACCGTGTCATAGGTCTCCGGATCCATGAAATGGTAGCCGTTGCGATCCTTGTAACTGAACTCGAGCTGCTTTCGCTCGATCTCGACCAATTCGACCTTGTCGGTTGAACCAAACCGAACGTCAGCGCTTTTGCCGGTGTTGATGTAACGAATGATCGCCTGGACAAAGGCGCGCAGATTGCCCGGTGTGCGATGATGCACTTCAAGCACAATGGCGGTGTTGCCATTGTATTTAACGGCCATTCCTTTGCGGAGATCGTTGGCGGCGGGCATGTTGGGAAGACGGTAATTTGTTAAAAGGGGTTACAACGTTAAATGGGAGCGCGACGTTACGCGCGAGCAGCGTCGATGCAAGTGGCCTGGGTAGCGCACGCGTCCCGCGTGCTGGCGACGGTGTCTCGCCGTCGCGAACTTTCCTTAGGCTTTCCATTCGTTCATCGCAAAACATCATGAGGAAAGTTCGTTTTGGCGAGACCCCAAAACCAGCACGCGGGACGCATGCGCTACCCAGGCCACGCGGCGGTTTATAAAAGCTTTAGTCTTGTCAAATCCTGTGAATCGACAATCCCAACCGGCTTTCGCGCGTCATCGACTACGACGAGGTCGTCAATACGGTGGCGTTCGAGCAGGCTGAGGACCTCCACCGCGAGTTTGTCCTGATGGATAGTGACCGGGTTGAGCGTCATCAAGTCGGATACCACTCGCTCGCCGACTTTTGAGTCCGATTGAAAATTTCTTACGAAATCGCCGTGCGTGAAAATTCCGACCAGCTGCCCATCGCCATCAGTCACCACCGCGGCGCCCGCGCGCACTCTTGTCATTGCCTTCAATACATCGCGAACCGTCGCGTCAGAAGAAACCAGCGCCATCGCTTCGCGCGGGCGCATGATTTGATGGACGCGTATCAGCAGGCTGCGCCCGATCTTGCCGCCGGGATGAAATTTCGCGAAATCCTCCTTGTTGAACCCGCGCGCCTCCAGCAGCACCATGGCCAGCGCGTCGCCGAGCGCCAGCATCACCGTCGTGCTTGACGTCGGCGCCAGATTCAGCGGACAGGCCTCCTGCTGAACGCTGGCATCCAGAAAAAGGTGGGCATTTTTCGCGAGCGTCGAGTTCGCATCTCCGCAAATAGCGATGATCTTGACCTGAAACCGCGCGATCGCAGGCAAGACACGCGTTAATTCTTCGGTCTCCCCGCTGGAGCTTAAGGCCAGAACAACGTCGCCGTCCGCCACCATTCCAAGATCGCCATGCAACGCGTTGAGCGAATCGAGTACCACGGCTGGCGAACCGGTGCTGGTGAGCGTCGAGGCAATCTTGCTGCCGATATGGCCGGATTTGCCGACGCCCACGACGACCACCTTGCCGCGGGCATCAACGGCTTCTTTGATCAACTCCACTGCGCGCGTGAAGCTCTCCCCCAGGCGCTCCCGCAACCGCTGGAGCTCGACGATTTCGATATCGAGAACGCGCTTAGCTTTTTCCTGATAATCCATTTATATTGACAATTGTGAGCCGGAGCGCTGTAACCGGCAAGGGCTAGTGCGTCCCGGGTGAAAGGAAATCGACCATGAAAACACTAACCATAGCGATCTTATTCGCGCTCGTTGCTATTGCCGGCGCACAAACTCTGCGAGCGCCAATTAAAAAGAAAGCGGTGAAAACGCGGCCACCAGCGCCGATTCGCCGGGAGAACGTCGACGGGAGTGCTTCCCAGCTGCTTTCCAGCCCGGCGGGAATCCGCTGCAAATGTTGAATCCGAAGGCGCCGGCGAAATATGGAACGGCCGAACAACACGTGGACATCGATCCAAGGACCGGAAAATGGAAGGGCATCAGGCTCTTCACAATCAACTTCTGAGTGGGTGACCCGGCCCGGTCCCAGGAAAAGCGCCTCGCTTGCCGCCTTACCGCTGTATGCCTCGCCAGGCGAATGCGCTGCGATTTCGAATTGAACGCCCGGCCTTGAGCGCGGAGCGTTAGATGTTGAATTCCGCTTCCGATTCGTCGCCAACTGTTGCGTTTTATTGCGCGACGTTCCTTAAGCCGGAGATGTTGCATATCTACCGGCAGATCACCGCGCTCGAGCGCGTTCGCGCCGTTGTCATCGCGCAGAAACGGGAAAACGCCGGCGTTTTTCCGTTTGATCCAATTTACCAGGTCCCAAAGCCTGCGACGCATTTTCTTCGCCGGTTCTGGTACCGGCAAATTTGCGATGTTCCCTGGCAGTTCTCCGACAGGGAAGTTGCCGCTCTGCTGCGCATTCTGGAGACCAGTCAGGCCGAGCTGCTTCAAATCTTTTTCGGCCACATCGCCGTGCATCTTCTTCCCCTGATTCGTGCGTGGCCAAAACCGGCGATCGTTTCATTTCATGGCGCCGACGTCCTTGTCGATATGGACAAACCGGCATATCGCCGGGCGACAAGGGAAATGCTCGCTGCAGTGCAACGCGTTTTCGTCCGCTCGGAATCTCTCCGCCGCGCGATTGTCGATCTTGGCTGCGACGAAAAGAAGATCGATGTGGTGCGCACCGGCATTCCGCTCGGGCAATTTCCGTTTCGCGAGCGGAGCTTCCCGGAGAACGGCGAATGGCGATTTGTGCAGGCCTGCCGCTTAATCGAGAAGAAAGGCCTGGCGACAACCCTCCATGCATTTACAAATTTCCTCGCACAATATCCAAAGGCGAAGCTCACAATCGCCGGCGAAGGCCCATTACTCGAAGATCTGCGCGATTTGATGGCCAGACTAAAGATCGAGAATCGCGTGGCATTGCCCGGTTTTGTTTCGCAGGAGGAATTGCGCGAAATCTTTTATGCATCGCACATCTTTTTGCATCCCAGCGAGACCGGGCGGGACGGAAACCAGGAAGGGGTTCCAAATTCGATGCTCGAGGCAATGGCCAGCGGATTGCCTGTTTTTGCGACCACCCACGGCGGAATTCCGGAGGCTGTTGAAAACGGAATAAGCGGAGTTCTCATTCCGGAACGAGATTATCAGGCGCTCGGACGAGCCTTGGTCGACGCGGCGCAAGATCCATCCCGGCTTTCGCGGATGGCGCGTGCAGGCGCGGAAGCGGTCGCGCAAAAATTCGATCAGCAACGACAAACACGCGCGCTGGAAGATTTGTATTTAAAAATGATCGCCACGGCGCGGCAAACCCAGTCGGTCAAGCCTTGACGCTGTCGGCGGGCAGAATGTCGCCTAACGGGCGGTGATGCCCTCGAAAAACTTCGCCAACTGCACGCGCACCGCTTGAAAGGAAAGGCGCTCGGCAGCACGCCACTGCGATTCCACGATTGCCGTGGCGCGCGCATTGGTGTTGGTCAGCAATCCCAGCGCAATGGAACCTACCTGGTCGGTCGTGCGCCCTTCCCCGCAGAACTTTTCGAACGCGATTCGCTCAATCGCGCCGTCCCCGCCAATGCAAACCGTTCGCGTGAGCAACGCATCGCCGGCAACCTGGCCGGGAACGCGGCTCCGATCCATTTGCAGTACCGATTTTGTGCTTCGCGACCTCCCGCAAGTATTCCGGATAGGCTTGGCGCTTCGTCAGAACACGCAGTTTGCCGGCCGGAAAGTTCAGTTCGGCAAGAGCTCTCGTGCCTTTTCGTCCGTCGAGATTAAAAACAGTCACCGCATCGCCCGTGGCGTCGCAAAGTTTGCGCGCCAGCAGTAAGGCCGCCAGATGGTTGCGCGACGGGACGTTCCATTCTCGCGTGCCAATGAAAATGCCGGCTTGCTCGTTAGGCGGTACCGCAAAATTCCACTGTTTATCTTCAATTGGATATGGCGTCGGAATGAAGGCGACCGAGGCAGAATGCTTGTCGGCTCGCGCCAGCCGATAAATCTCCGCCGCCTCAGGTGTCGTGGCCAAACAGCCATCGGCCTTGGCCACGATTCGCAAGAATCGGGAAAGTTTCGCGGGGTTTCGCAATTGATCCGCGATCTGATGAAGACCGGTTTCTTTCAGCGAAACGGCTACAGTGCGACCGTGATTTTTGAGATCGGTCAGCGCGCGCTCGGTCGCCCTGAAATTGCCACGCAGCAGAAGCAGCACCGGCGCTTTCTCGCCAATCGCATTTTTTGTGTCGCGCAAAAACGATCCCTGGGTGCATCCAGCGAAAGCATGAAAATTAATCGGCGGATGCGTCGTGACCGGGGCGCTTCCCTGATCGAAATACTGCTCCGGGTCGCGTCCACCGGGATTGAGAACGCTCAGCCGAAAATCTGTCATTCCACTGGTCGGCATCACTCGCCAGGCGAAGGCAGCGGAGGCGGAGTGACCGACTCCAAGAGCGTGCCCTCTGTTTGTTCATCCAATGGACCGACCGGCTCGGCACGGCGAATCTCGACCGGCTCTTCCTGCTTTGGCTGCACGGGAATCGCCTTTAAAATCGGTTTGCCATCCTTGGTGATTCCTGTCTCGGCAGCTGGTGTGGTTGCCGGTTGCACCGGTTGCACCGGTTGCACCGGTTGAGCCGTTTGAACCGGTTGAGCAGGCGGCGCCGGCTCTTGTGGTACGGGCTGTGGCTCCGGAGTGGGCTCCGGTTTTATCGTCGCCTTTGCAGAATGATAAGGATCTTTGTCAGCCAGCAGGGTAGGACCCTTTGCAATCACCGGCTTAACCTCATTGAGGTCGACCGCAAGCTCGGCGCGCGGCCATTCCGCCGCGGGAAGATCGCGCACTAAACGAGTGCGCGCTTCCCCGTGCACATTGCATGGCTCAGTCGGCAGTTGGGCAGGTGTCGCGATTTCCATGTAGGTCGTGCGTTTCTGAACAGGAGCGCCGGTCGGGCCCTTTACCGTGTCGTAGCACTTGTCCGTGGCGAGCAGACCCGAGCGCGAGCAGATCTCCACCTCTTTCAAATCGGACGGCCTTTTAATTTTGTGAGGAGGATAAGGTCCAATGGCCGCATTCATGATATCAACCCAGACCGGCAGGGCCAGATCGTGTCCGAACGCGCCCCGGTAAATCTCCTGTGGCTTGTCGAAGCCGGCCCAGACTCCGCAAGTGAAGTTGCTGTCGTATCCGACAAAAAGCGCGTCGGTAAAATCGTAAGCCGTGCCGGTCTTGCCCGCGACGTCCGGAATGGGTTTGAGACCAAGCTCCGTGCGCGCGGTTTTTCCCGTTCCTTTTTCCAATGCATCGACCAGGCACGAGTGAACTTCGTAGGCTGTCTCCGGTTTGATCACTTTTCGTTTGGTTTCGTCGTGCCGCGAGTCCCAAACAACTGTCCCGTCTTTTTCTTCAATGCGTTCCAAAATATGCGGGGCAGTCGGCCGCCATCCGCCGTTTGGAAAAATCGTGTAGGCCAGCGCAAGCTCGGCCAGAGTGACTTCGCTGCTGCCGAGAAAAGTTGCCGGATACGGCCGGAGTTCCGAATGAATTCCGGCGGCGTGACAAAGACGCAGCACATTGTCGAGACCCGCGGCCATGCCAATTCGCACGGTCGCGCCATCCTTCGATTTCGCCAATGCCTGGCGCGCGGTCATCGCACCTTCGTAGCGGTTGTCCGCGCTTTCCGGTCCCCACTCGCCCAGAATTCCCGTGGTGCCGCCGATCATGACCGCGCGGTTGTCGAGCGGCGAATCTTCCACTACCGAACCCGGATACATTCCATTTTCAAACGCTGCGGCGTAAACGAAAGGCAACATCGCGGTTCCAGCCGGGCGCTTCGCCTGCAGAGCGCGATCGTACTGATTATGCTCGAAATCGCGGCCGCCAACGAGCACGAGAATGCCACCGGTCTCGTTATTAATTCCGATCACAGCGCCTTGCAGATACTCGGGCGCGGGCTGTTTCCCGTTAGATTTCCCCTTGTGAAAACTCGCCGCGTATTCCGCATACGTCTGGTGATTGTAACCGGGATGCTGCTCCGCCTTCTCCAGGCTCTTGCGCAACGACTCCTCCGCCACCTTTTGCAGGTCGGCATCGATAGTCGTGTGAATCCGGAAACCTTCGTTCATGGCGCGGTCCCAGCCCACTGCCGCGATGACCTGCTGGCGAATGTAATCCACCGCGTACGTCTTTCCCTGTGCGTTCTGCCGGCTGCTGACCTCTATCTTTTCCGCCTGCGCCTTCGCGCATTCGGCCTTGGTGATGAATCCGAGATCGCGCATCCGGCTCAGCGCATAATTGCGCGCCTCCCGCGATGCAGCCGGATCGGCCCAGGGCGATAAATTGTTCGGACTCTTGATCAAACCGGCCAGCGTCGCGCATTCTGCCAGCGACATCTCGCCGGCCGTCTTACCGAAATACCCGCGCGCCGCCGCCTCCGCGCCATACAGGCCGCCGCCGAAATAAATCCGGTTCAGATAAAGCTCCATGATCTTCTGCTTGCCGAAGCGATCTTCGATGCGGCGGGCGAGAAAGATCTCCAGCAGTTTGCGGCGGTACGTCCTTTCCTTGAGCGAGAAACTGTTGCGCGCCAGTTGCTGAGTGACCGTGCTGGCCCCCTGGCGAACATGACCGGCCAGAAGATTTTTCAACGCCGCACGCATGATCCCCATGAGATCGTAGCCGTGGTGTTGATAAAATTTGGAGTCCTCCACCGCTACGACGGCGTCGATAAGGTAGCGCGGCAACTGGTCGTACGGAACGGTTTCCCGATTTTCCACATAGATCTGGCCGAAAATCTTGCCGTTCCGGTCCAGGATCACGCTGGCGGATTCCATCTGTTCCAGTTTGCTCAGATCGAAAGTGGCGGCCCGGCTTTTGAGATCGGACGCCACGGTCGACAGATAAATCGCGCACGCACTGAAAAGGACCGCTGCGATGGCCAACGGCACATAAAACACCGGGCGCTTGTACCACGGCGGCCGAAACCTGTAGCCAGGCGGCGGCATAAGATGAGTATCTGTCCCGAACGTTCTCAAACCAGAAGCGAAAAATTAGTCGCGCAATGTAGGGACAAACGCTCAACCCTCAACGCCGAACATTCAATGCGCAATTCGAGGACTGTTCCGAGTTGAACGTTAGGTGTTGCGCGCTTGTTCAGCCTGCCCGCCGTGGCGGGCGAAAGCCTTCGGCGTCGAGCGCTTGCCACGCCGAAGCTTTTGGCTTAGGCGGGTTGAACGTTGAACGCGCAAACGAGCAATCGCGCCCTGGCTGAGCTGATGCGTTCAGAAATCTCAACCCGCGGTCCGCAATCTTTCGCCTGGTTCATGCAGCAGGCCCTTTATCATCCGCAGCACGGATATTATTCCAGCGACCGGGCAGCGATCGGACGGCAGGGCGATTTTTTCACAAATGTCAGTGTCGGCCCGTTATTCGGACAACTCCTCGCCGCACAATTCACCGAAATATGGGAGCGCCTCACCAGCCGCGACAGCCCACGCCAGCAGAAGTCCGGTAAATTCATCATTGTCGAGCAGGGCGCGCATCACGGCCATTTCGCGCGCGATGTGCTGGAAACAGTGCGCCGCAGTTCACCTGAATTTTTTGCCGACCTGCGCTACCGAATCGTCGAGGCGTCTCCCGTTTTGCAAGGTCGCCAATTCCACACGTTGGGCGAGTTTGCGGACCGCGTGGAGTGGCGAGGGTCGCTCGACGAACTGGAGCCATTCGTTGGCATTCATTTTTCGAATGAGCTGCTCGATTCCATGCCGGCACATTTGCTCGTTTCCAGAATTCAGGGAGACGGTTCGCCGCGCTGGCTCGAAAAATTTGTCGCCCTCCACGGCGATCAGTTTGAATTCGTCGACGGGCCTGTTGCAGATTCAACTCTGCAATCACTTGCAGAAAAACTGCCGGCTCATGCCGAAGGGTACGAAACGGAGATCAATGCCGCAGCGCTCGATTGGATCGATAAACTGTCGGCGAAGTTGGTTCGCGGTTACGTTATGACGATCGATTACGGATTTCCGTTCGCCGAATTTTATGCGCCGTATCGATCTTCGGGGACGTTGCAGGTGCGCGCACAACATCGATCTCTCGCATCGCCGTTCGAGCGGGTCGGCTGCGCCGATATCACCGCGCACGTCGATTGGACGAGCCTGGTGAACAGAGCAGAAGCGCGCGGACTTCGTGTTCACGGTTTTACGGATCAGCACCACTTCATCACCGGGATCGTTTCGGAACTGCTGCGGGATGAATTCGAGCAGGGAGCGAATGCAAAGACGAAGCGCGCTCTGAAAACATTGATCCATCCGGAAATGCTCGGCCGCGCCTTTCAAGTCCTGGCTCTCGAAAAGGAGGTCGACAGTGCCGGACCGCTTGCCGGTTACAAATTCGCCGGCTCTTCACGTGCCGCGCTCGGCATTTGATTGAATCTGTACGTTGGAGGGACACGCGCCGTCCGCCGCGCCGTAGCCCTGGCGGAGGTGGGTCGTGTCCCAAATAGACAATGCGACGGTCATCCGCCTTCGCAGCTACGGCGCGACAAGTAGACCGCCGCTACAGAGATCGGTTCGAAACAGTTTGCCCGATCGCGGGGCTTTCTGGCACTGTACTCTTCGTCATCAACCAAAAATGACTGCAGAACGGATGACTTCTTACTCTCCGGTGCTGGTGCCGGCATTGCACCGCATCCAGAAGCAATTTGGCTATTTGAAGCCGGAAGCTCTTGAAGCGTTTTCGAAAGAAACAGGCGTTCCGCAATATCGGCTTCAGGCGGTGGCCAGTTTCTTTCCCCACTTTCTCCTCACGCCTCCGAAGAAGGTCGTGTTGCGGATCTGTCGCGATTTGTCCTGTCATCTCGCCGGTTCCGGGAAAATGCTGCGGGAATTGAATTCGCTTACAAGCGACCAAGTCGGTGTCGAGGGAGTCTCGTGTCTCGGCCGATGCGACCGGGCGCCAGCGGCCTGCATCTCGATGCAGGGTTCCGAGCACGAAAATTATTACCTTGGACGCTCGGTTGACGAGCTAAAGGCCCTTGTCGCGGAAACTCTTAAAGGCACGCCACCGCCGCCGGATCGGGATGCCGATCAGCCGTTTGTTGGCGATGACGCCATTATCGATCCCTACAAGGGGGAGTCGCCCGATTATCGGGCGGTGCGCGCAGCAGTGGCGGCGCGCGACGCTTCCCTGAACGCGGCCATCGAATTTCTAAAAGCAAAGCCGGGGTGGACTCCGGGAATGCTGGAAAACTTTCGTGCCGGAGCTATCCGCCAACTGCGTGTCGATTTGGAAATGGACGAGGCCACTCGCGAGGCGGTGCGTTGCTGGCAGACGGAAGGCGATTGGGCCAAGGGCCCGAAGTTGGGTGGATGGTCGGACACCCTGCTGGATGAGATCAAAGAGGCCGATCTCCGCGGACTGGGCGGCGCGGGAATTCCGGCGGTCCAAAAGTGGCGGGATGTGCGCGATGCGGTGCGAAACGCCCGGCAGCGCGACGAAGACGATCGAGCGTTTATCGTCGTGAACGGGGACGAGAGCGAACCCGGCACGTTCAAGGATCGCGAACTTCTGCTTCGCAACGCGCACTTGATCGTCGAAGCGGTGATTCTTGCGGGATTGATTACCGAGGCGACCCAGGGTTTCATTTACATTCGTCACGAATACGCGGAACAGATCGAGGCATGCCGCGCGGAAATTCGGCGCGCGGAGCAGCTGGGGTTTTGCGGCGAAAATGCGATGTTAATCGGGCGATCTTTCCCCATCTCGGTATTCATCAGCCCCGGGGGTTACATTTGCGGCGAACAAAGCGCGCTCATCGAAGCCATGTCGGACCGCCGCGGAGAACCGCGGAACCTGCCGCCGAAACTGGAAACGAACGGGTTGGAAAACCTGCCGACACTTGTCAGTAACGTTGAAACATTTGCCTGGGTTCCGTTCATCTGCATTCACGGCGGAAAAACGTATGCGAAACAAGGAGTGAACAGCTGGAAAGGCAGGCGATATTTCTCGGTTTCAGGCGACGTGAAGCGCCCCGGTGTTTACGAGGTGCCGATGGGAATGACATTGCGGGAGTTGATTTACGGCGATCCATACTGCCAGGGCATCGCGGGCGGCAAAAAGCTCAAAGGGTTTGCGCCCTCCGGGCCTTCCGGAGGATTCCTGCCCGCAAAACTTACGGCGAGCAAGGGTCTTCCTCGCGATCATACTAATAATGAGAGCTGGCGGGCGCTGGCGACCCGGCGGGGCTTCGATCCCTCCTCCTCCGAACTCGATATTCTGGATCTCGAACTGGAATTAAATCTCTTTCGAGCGTTGAGCCCCACACAGGCACTGGGTGCCGGCCTGGTGGTTTATGCGGAAGACCGGGATATGGCTGAGCAGGCGGTCAACTCCGTGGAATTTTTTCGCAACGAATCCTGCGGCAAATGCGTTCCCTGCCGGTTGGGATCGCAGAAACTGGCTTCACTGGGGGCCCATTTGCTCAAGGGACAAATCGATGCAGCGCGCTGGAAGGACGAAATTTTTCCGATGGTCAAAGAAATGGGGCGGGCGATCGAGCTCGCCTCGATCTGCGGGCTGGGCCGGTCGGTGCCGGTTCCTCTCACAACAGTCGCCGCCTTCTTCGACGAAGACGTGACAAAGCATTTGTCGGGAGGAGCAAGCCAGAACGCCGAGCGTTAACCTGAATCATAGCCAATGCCTGTACAATCCGATTTCGTTGCCGGTCTGTTCGTCCGTGACGACGACGAAGGGTTATTCAGCCGGGACATCAACGGCCAACTCGTTAGGCTCGATGCGCCGACAGAATCCGACTACGAAAAAAACGTAACGCTTCAGATCGACGGTGTGCCGGTCACCGTGCCGCTGGCCGAGCCTTTGACCGATGCCAATGGCAATATCGTGGTCGATCTGGAGGGGCGCACCACGCCGCGTTACACCACAATCTACGACGCGGCGCGAAAGCTCTACGTGGAGCAGGTAGGCGACGAAAAGAAAATTCCGATCCCGGTTCTCTGCCATCAACCTCACATGCATCCGGTTGCGGTCTGCCGGCTTTGCGTCGTGCAAATCTACGGGCAAAAGCGGGGCCGCCGCGCCGCGGAGCGTAAACTGTTGCCGGCGTGCCAGCACCAGGTCAGAGACGGGATGGAAGTTTTCACCATGAACGCTCCCGGCCCCGATGGCGACCGAGTTCGGCAGACGGTGAAAGTCGTGACAGAACTTTTGGCGGCGGATCATCTCAAGCCGGCCCATCCTCCGGAGCTGGAGCAGGAACTCGCGCATTTCAATGAGCTCGGCCAGATGTCGGAACGATGCGGCGCCGATCCGTCGCGCTTCAAGCTGGAGATGCTCTCGAATCCGCCGCCGCCCGCGCGGCCGCGCGCCGGCCGGCGCGAATACGATACTTCTTCTCCCGTCTTCCTGGTCGATCATAGCGCCTGCATTCTGTGCGACCGATGTGTGCGGGCGTGTGACGATGTCAGGGAAAACCACGTCATTGGACGGACCGGAAAAGGAGCAACCGCCGGAATTGGCTTCGATCTGAATGTTCCGATGGGTCAATCGACCTGCGTGCAATGCGGCGAATGCCTGGTCTCCTGTCCCACCAGCGCCATCACATTCAAGTCCGTCGCTCAGATTGATATCCGCACCAAGGATCGATCCGCCGAAGTGCTGAGGGCAAGAGAGTTGATTTCCGATCCCATTTTCGCGGGAATTTCACCCAAGTTTTTGCTCTGGCAGCGGGGTTTGGTCATCCGCCGGCGGGTCAAAGCCGGCCAGGTCCTGTGCCGGCCAGGGAGATCCCGGCAACACCGCGTTCATCATTCGGCGAGGCAGGTTCAAAGTCACCGTCTATCCGAGGGCGCCGGGATCGGGTCAGGCCATTCCGTGGTTTCATCGCCAAAAGCCGGTCTTCGAACGGCAACTGACTCCCGCAGACATGATCGTCGGCGAGATGGCCTGTTTGAGCGGATCGCCGCGCGCCGCGAACGTGACAGCGCTGGAAGAAGGCGAAGTCTGGGAGATCCGCCGCAACGTGCTCGATCGGTTGATGCGACTCCCGAGCCAACGCCGGCGATTCGAAACCGAATACCGGGAACGCTCCCTGGACCTCGCTTTGCAGGACACAGACTTGTTCAAGGGAATCGAACAGGAGGAGTACGGGCGCATCGTGGACTACCTTCGGCATCGCCTTGCCTTCGTTCGTGTTCATGCAGGCCAAACCCTTTTCGAGCACGGCGACGTCGCGACCCACTTGTATTTCGTTAGGCTCGGCCATGTCCGCATCAGCGTTTCTCAATACGGCAGGGAAGCCAAGGTGATCTCGTCGGGGCCCGGCACAGTCCTGGGCGAGATTGGGCTTCTGGCATTTACTCCCGGGGATAACCAAAAATCCGTAGACGAAATCGATCGGGCCCTGAAAGTGGCGCTCGATCGAGCAGGCGGCGATTTTAGCCATGCTTTTCCGCCCGGCACGCGAACGGCCACCTGCTCCGCCTTGAACCATCTGGAGTTAGCGCAGCTCAGTCGTACCGATTTTCTCGAGATGTTATCGAAGTTCGGGGTCCTTCGCCGCAGAATCGTGGAGCAATCTCTCGCTCGTTTGCACAGCTCGAACGTCGGGCATCGGCTCCTTGATACCTACGTCGCGCAAGGCCTCTACGAGGGCCAGAGCGTTCTCGTGCTCGATCTGGATAATTGCACGCGATGCGACGCATGCACCCGGGGCTGCGTCGAGCAGCATGGGACAGCGACCCACGGCATTCCCATCCCACGCCTGCTCCGCGACGGACGGCGCCTGGATCGTTTCATGATCGCGACCTCCTGCCGGTCCTGCACCGATCCACATTGCATGGTCGGATGCCCGGTCGATTCCATTCATCGAGGCAAACATCTTCAGATCGTAATCGAGGACCATTGTATAGGGTGCGGCTTATGCGCTGAAAACTGCCCTTATGGCAGTATCTTTATGATACCTAACGAGCGAAACCGCGTTGCCATGCCTGACCTCGGGCACGCCGGGCAAACCCACATCGTCGGCCAGCTTAAGGCCGCCAATTGCGATCTATGCGATGCGAGGGGTGAGCTATCCTCGCCGCGGCCAGCGTGTGTCGCCGCGTGTCCGCACGATGCTGCCTTCCGTTTGACCGGGCCGGAACTGCTCGAGCGCGTGATGAAAGCGCACGCGCAGGAAACTCAATGGGGAATTCCTCCTGGCGCCGTTTAGAAAAAATCGACTGCAGGTCTCTCTTTCCGAGCGTCGAGCAAATCAGGTCGTCGAAGCGGGTGGTGCAATCGGTTTTGCCGCAGCCGCAGCTTTCTTTGCCGCAGCAGCGGCCGCCGCTTCGGCAAGTTTCGCATCGACATCCGCCGCCTCAACCGGATGAATCCTGTGATAGTATTCGTTCGATTTCGACAGGTCGCCCTTGAGCATCAGCAACGCGTCGAACCGCTCCCGCGTGCTAAGCTCGAATTCCTTGTCCATTTTGATCGCCTCAAACGGACAGACCTCGACACAAATCTGGCAGCTCATGCAGACGGAGACGTCAATGTCGAAGACCGCCGGATAAAATTGCGGTTTGCCGATGTAATCGGGCTTTTTGTCCGTGCTCTTGGTGATGTAGATGCACTGCGGCGGACATTCTTTCTCGCAAATCTTGCACGCCACGCAGCGCAGTCCCGCGTCGGGATCGTCCCCGTCGTAAATCAGAAACGGAAAATTGCGGTAGTTCTCCGGCAGCGGGTCGCGCTCCTCCGGATATTGCACCGTGATCAGCCGGTCCTTTTCGAAATAACTTCCGACGAAGTTCCGGGCCGTAACGGCCATCCCTTTAAGTATGCCTGTGCCGATCATGACAGATGAAAGATACTAGATTCTGGATGCTTGATACTGGATAACCGCGTCCTCGCCGGCCTGCGACGTCCAGCATCTAGAATTGAGGATCCAGCATCGTTTTTCATCAGCGGTCCACTTCTCCCATCACAATATCGACACTGCCAAGAATTACCATCACGTCGGGCACGGTGTGGCCAAGGCACATGTCTTCCAGAATCGTCAGGTTGATGAAACTGGGCGGGCGCACACGATATCGGTACGGACCCGGTCCACCGTCGCTGATCAAATAGAAACCGAGCTCGCCTTTGGGTGCCTCGATGCGGCCGTACGCCTCGCCGACCGGCGGCTTGAAAGCGCGGAGCTTCACCTTCGGATTCACGATCGGGCCGGCCGGAATTTGCTCCAAAGCCTGCTTTAAAATCCCGACGCTCTCGCGCATTTCCAGGCTGCGCATCATCAACCGGTCGTATGTGTCGCCATGCTCGCCCAGGGGAATACGAAACTTAAAGCGCGGGTAAAATCCGTAGCCGTCTACTTTGCGCACGTCGTAATTCACGCCGCTTGCGCGCAGCATGGGGCCGGTGATTCCGGCGCTGATGGCCAGATCGGCGGGAATCTTTCCCACGTTTTGTGTGCGGGCGATGACGATTTCGTTCCCGATGACCAAATCGTCCAGCTCGTCGATAAAGCGGGGAAAGCGATCGGCAATTTCCTTCGCGCGAGCGAGCCATTCCGGCGTCGTATCCACGCGGCAGCCGCCGAACCGCATGTAGTCGCACATCATGCGCGAACCGGAGAGCGATTCGAATAAATCGAGAATCTTTTCGCGCTCCCGAAACGCGTACATCAACGGTGTGCCCCACGCGCCCATGTCGCTGAGTAGAAATCCAAGCAGCGAAGCGTGGTTCTGGAGTCGAGTCAGTTCCGCGAGAATAATTCTCAGATATTCCGCGCGTTCGGGCACTTCGATCCCGGCAAGCTTCTCCACGCTCAACGCGTAGGCCCAGTTGTTCGTCATCGAGCAAAAATAATCGAGGCGATCGGTGTACGGCATCGAACCGAGATAGCTCGTGTTCTCGCCGATCTTCTCGTGATTGCGATGCAGATACCCGAAAACCGGCTTGAGCTTGCGCACGATCTCGCCATCGAGCGCAACGTTCATGCGAAAGACACCGTGAGTCGACGGGTGCTGCGGCCCCATCGATACTTCGAGCAGTTCGCCATCCAGCCGGGAGCTCATCCCCGCTGGCGCTTGCTCAAGTTCTTGAAAACCTGTCGCGCTCATTTTATTCAAGGAATTCAAACCAGCCACAGATGAACACAGATTGACACAGATTTGGATTCTTGTTCCTTCTTCATCTGTGTTTGAAACTCGCTCGTCTCCCCGACTCGCTCGCCGCTACCCTGCGCGGCTTTACCTTCTATGTCGCTTATGCCATTCGCTCCATTCATCTGTGTGAATCTGTGGCCGTGATATTTTCCGCGCCGTCCAATTGCGGCCGCGGCGGATAATGCTGTTTCGCTCTCTCCAGCACGTGATCGTGCGGCGTCGGTTCGTATTCGTAATCGTCCGGCTCGCGATAATCTTTCCGCATCGGATAATCGACAAACTCGTCCCACATTAAAATGCGGCGCAGGTCAGGATGGCCGTCGAAGCGGATACCGTAGAGATCGAAAATTTCGCGTTCCTGAAATTCGGCGCTCCGCCAAATTGGCGTGAGCGAAGGCAACCGCGCGCCATCTGCGCGATCCCGCGTCCGCATTCGGATCACGACTGGCCCATGTTTGCGCTCCATCGAATAAAGGTGATAGACCGCTTCGAGATACCCGGGGATTTTTTCCTCGGTCGTTTGATCGATCTCTTTCTCCACGCCATCGACGGTCTGTTTCACTTTCACCGTTTTCTTTACCGTGCGATCGAGCCAATCGACACCGGTCGCATTCGAACAGAAATCGAATCGCAATGTTGGATCGTCGCGCAGAAACCGCGCGACTGCCTCCGCATGTTCGTGGTCGATCAGGAGCGACGGTTGATTCGCCGGGCCCGGATTCGGCACGGTGTCGATCTTCGCCCCGGGCACAGCGCCTTGCGCGCGTGTCTTAATTTGCTCGAGAGTTTCCATTCCTTAAAGGCAAATTCCTTCTCAGCCACAGACGGACACAGATTTACACGGATTTTTCTGCCGAGTCCTGCATCCTGAGCACCATGTTCTTTTATCTGTGTTTAATCGGTGTTAATCGGTGGCTAAATTAGCTTTTCGCATCTCGCTCCACTTTCGCTGGGTGAAAAACGTCCGGGTTCGTTGATGGTTCCAGATCGTGCTCACCAAAACGCGGCACCGGAAATTCGCTCGGCTGGTTGGGATCGAGAAAATCGGCCTTGTCGGGGCCGGTCAGCTTCTGATCGTCGATCTTGTGCTGCAGTTCCATGAACGCGTGCAGCAAAGCTTCCGGGCGGGGCGGGCAACCAGGGATATAAACATCGACCGGAATATAACGGTCGATGCCTTTCAAAACGTTGTAGCCCTGTTTGAAGGGACCGCCTGAGATCGCGCACGCGCCCATGGCAATGACATATTTCGGATCGGGCATCTGGTTATAAAGCCGCACAATCTGCGGCGCCATTTTTTTGGTCACCGTGCCGGCCACGATCATCAGATCGGCCTGGCGCGGCGAGGGCCGGAAAACTTCGCCACCGAACCGCGCGAGATCGTAACGCGACGCAGCAGCAGCAATCATTTCGATGGCACAACAGGCCAGGCCAAACTGGAGCGGCCAGATGGAATTCCTGCGTCCCCAGTTGTACAAGTCTTGCATCGAAGTCGCCCAGACGCCCTGCCGTTGCAGCTCGGTACGCAGCTTCTCGTCGATTTCTTCTTTCATGTTTCTCTTGAAGGCTTCAATCGCTCAACGGTTCACCCTGCCAATGTAGACAACCTTTTCCCCACGCCCAAACCAGACCCTCGATTAACAGGAACAGGAAAACCAGGATCGCAACGAACGCGCCCACCGATAAACCAGTGAAAGCGACCGCAAACGGGACCAGAAAAATCGCCTCTACGTCGAAGACCAGGAAGATGATGGCGTAAAGATAATACTGCGACTGGAACTGGATCTGTGCCTCGCCTAACGACTCGACGCCGCATTCGTAGGTCGCGTTTTTTTCCGGACCCGGCCTGGGCGGCTGGAAAAATCTTCTCCACAGCCATGCCAGCGCGAGAGGGATCAGCGGGAACACCAGGGCAACACCAATAAAAACGACGATGAAAAAATACGGATTCGGATTCACGAAATTCGACCTGTTCCAATTTACAGCAAAGGGCGGCGCGGCACAGGTTTTTTTAGGCGTAGCGATGAATCTCCAGCCGCCGGCCTCTAGCGGTCCTCTCTCGACTGCCGGCTCGCGACAAGAACGACAGGCAGCGCTGCGAGCTGGCTGATGACGGAAAACAGGACGACGGCCGTGATCGATCGGTCGTAGAGAAAACCCATTAAAGCGCTTCCGAGGAACCACGCGACGCCAAAGCCGGTGTCAAAAAGCCCGAACCCGGTGCTTCGTTTGCGCGCCGGAATAATTCTCGTCAACGCCGCCTTCAACAATGAATCCTGGCCGCCCATGCCGATTCCCCAAAGCACCATCCCAGCCAGCGCAAGGCCGGGTCCTCCGAAAAAAACAAAGGGCGCGAACAAAGCGCCCAGAAAAAAGACCAGCACCATGATTGGCGCCCCCGCTCTGTCATACGCGCGTCCGAAGATCAGCGAACTAAGCGCTCCCATTGCCATCGCCACGGAGTAAAAGACCGGGACAGCGCTTTTCGACAGAACGTTCGCCTTTTCGAAATGAAATGCGATCAGGGAAAAATCTGCGAAACCGGCGGCAATGAGCGCGCCCGCCCCCAGATAAATCCAGTATGCAGTTGGAAACGCTTTTTCTTGAACCTCGGAATCCGACCTGGTCTCCAGTTCATGCGGCCGCGGATGAAAAATCCGCGCCACAACGAGCGTGGCGAGACAAAGCAGCGCAGACCCCAAAAGAACGGCGAACGCATGCTGGTAGGTGCCGTGCAAAAAGAGAACAAGCGCAACCACGAGCGGACCAATCGTCGCACCCGCCTGATCGAGCGCTTCGTTCAAGCCGAAGACCCAGCCTGCGCCAATCGATTCGCCCGCATGCGAAAGCATGGAATCGACAGCCGGCTTCCGGATGGCCCGCCCGGTCCGTTCGGCGACGATCAACACGGCGGCGGCGGGCCAGTTGCCTGCAAGAGCGAGGGCGGGAACGGCCAGCATGTTCACCGCGTATCCAATAAAAGTCAGCAGCCAGTATCTGGCCGTGCGATCCGCGAAATAGCCGGACACCGATCGCAAACCGAAGCCGATCAACTCGCCAAACCCGGCGATAAAGCCGACCGCTGTCGCACTTGCGCCCAGTGCCTCGAGGAATTCACCGGTAATTCCGCGCCCGCCTTCATAGGTGAGATCGGCAAACAGGTTTACGATGCCGACCAGGAGGACGAATTGAAGCGCCGCTTTTGCTCTGCCGCTTTTCGCCATGAAACAGGCGGACCGGCTAAGAAGGTGCAGATTTCCGGCTCGCCCGCAAGATCACCGCGTCGAGCGACAAAGCGCCCGCGCCGACGAGGAGGAGAAAAAGGGAACCGAACCACATTGCAAAATCGGCGCGCCCCTGGTGAATCATGCTCAGGAACCCGTAACGCGGCAGTTTCTCCAGCGAAAATCCCCAGAACCCGTAGCCAAGGAGGATGGGAATTTTTGTGGAGAGAATCGCCACGCTAATCTCAATCCAGAGAACAATCGACGCCAGTCGCGTAAGCAAACCGAAAATAAGAAATACGCCGCAGATTATTTCTACGCCGGCGACGAACGGTCCCATCGCTTCCGGCCTGGGAATGCCGATCCTGGCAAATCGTCCGGCGCCGAGATCGGCCGGATAGAAGAACTTCAGAATGCCTTCCGCCAGGAACACGCCGCCCACCACGATGCGAATGAGGAAGGTGGCTGCAGAGGCCTTTGTGGCGAATAACCAGCGCATTGTCAGACTGTAGGAGTAAACTGCGCCAGATTGTAAATGCCCAGCTTTTTTTCAATGCCGGCAACTTTGTCCACCAGCCGGGACAACCCGCCGCACCTTGACGGAACGGCGCGCAGGTTCAGGTTGGTTCTGTCGCAATGAGAACGGTTTGGCGTGTTTTTGCTTATCTGAAGCGTTATCCATGGCTGGCCATGGGCACGCTGGCCTGCGCCATCACGGGCACGCTCATGGTGATCGTCTTTCCCGCGGTCACCAAGCGAATCATCGACGACGTCTTGCGCGGGCATCATCCGGAGAAACTGCTGCCACTCATCTTGCTGGCAGCCGCCGCTTTTCTCATCCAGCACGCGTTCGATGCACTCCGGCTCATCTTGAACAACACGTTTGAACAAAAAGTGATTTTCGACCTGCGAAGCGATCTCTATTCGCACATTCAATTGCTTCCGTTGCGCTGGTTCGACAATCGCGCCACCGGCGACCTGATGACGCGCGTGATCGAGGATGTGAACTCGGTCGAGCGCGTCCTGATCGACGGCATCGAACAAGGCGCAGTCGCGGTGTTGCAGATCGTCATCGTCATCTGTGTGATGTTTTATTTCAACGCGAAGCTGGCGCTGCTTGCGCTGGTTCCATTTCCATTTTTGATCGGTGGCGCGTTGAGTTACACGCTGACAGCCCATCGGCGATATCGATTGCAACGCCGGGCCGCGTCGGACATGAACGCGCTGTTGCACGATAATCTTTCCGGCGTCCGCCAGATCAAAAGTTTCGTGCGCGAAAAGGAGGAACACACGCGATTCAATCGCGTCAGCGACCGGCTTCGCCGCGCCACACTCGTGGTGATGCGGGTCTGGGCCATTTACAAACCTTCGATGTCGATGTTCGAAGCAGCCGGCGCTGTGATTGTGCTCGGATTCGGCAGTCACGCGGTGCTGACAGGCACAATGCAGCTTGGCAATCTGGTCGCCTTCCTGATGCTGACTGCGTTCCTTTACGATCCGGTCAGCCGGTTGCATCAGCTCAATCAACTTGTTCAGGCGGGACGGGCGGCAGGCGAACGCGTTTTTGAAATTCTCGACGAACCGATCGAGCCCGGTTGGGACGCGGACGCCGGCCAGATGCGCGTCGTTGGGGACATTCGCTACGAGGACGTCAGTTTCAGTTACGCGGAAGGGCTTCCTGCCCTGCGGCATATCTCGCTGCACGCCCGGCCAGGCCAAACCATCGCGCTCGTCGGCGCAACCGGCGCAGGCAAGACCACCCTGGTCAATTTGCTTGCGCGCTTTTACGAATTCACCGAGGGCGAAATTTATGTCGATGAAAAAACGATCCGCCAATTCGGCGTGCGGGCTCTGCGTGAAAACATCGGTCTCGTGACGCAGGAAAGTTTCCTTTTCAACGGCTCGATCCGGGAAAACCTGTTAATGGGAAAGCCGGGCGCAACCGAGCCCGAAATATGGCGCGCGGTGGAAGCCGCCAATGCGCGGGAATTCATCGAGAGGTTGCCGGATCGCCTGGAAAGCGTGGTGGGCGAGCGGGGCGTAAAATTAAGCGTCGGCGAGAAGCAACGGCTCTCGATTGCGCGCGCGCTTTTGAAGGATCCACCAATCTTGATTCTCGACGAAGCGACCGCCAGCGTGGACACCGCAACGGAGCGATTGATCCAGGAAGCACTCGATCATCTCATGGCCAATCGGACATCGATCGTGATCGCGCACCGGCTTTCCACAATTGTGCGCGCAGACCAGATTCTCGTGCTCGATCGCGGACGCATCGTCGAGCGCGGACGACACGAAGAATTGATCGCGCGCGGCGGAAGATATGCCCGACTGTGCGAACAGAGTCTGCTGGAGGTCCCAGGCGCGCGCGACCTCGGAACGGCTGAGCGAAGTTCCATAGAGCCGGCCGTCGTTTCCAGCGAGGCCAAAAACGTTTCGGAGGAAGACGACGAGATTACTCTTCCGACGTAGCTGCCGGCCGGAATCCGGCGACCGCCGAGACGGTGCCGCTACGTGATCTGCTGGTGCTCCTGGAAAAGCTCCTGGTATTTGCGTTCCAGCTCCGCGTAACGGCGCTCGACTTCCTCCAGCGCGCGACGTTCTTCACGCAAACTTTGCTCCAGGTCGCGAATGCGTTCCGGCATGTCGATTGAAATGCCGCTTGCTGCGGGCTCGTTGGAAATGTTGGGCTCCGTCTCCTCACTCGAGGCGAAGGGAGTTTGGTCGCCGAGTTGCAGCATGGCCGACATTTCCAGGACCTGCCGCCGCGTTCCGTCGCAGGAATTGATTACGAATGTTTCTTCATTGATTTCGCCAAGGCGAATAAACTCCTGGATCGCACCAAGCGTGGTCGGCCCGTAGTAGCGTTCACTGGTAATTTCCACCAGCCAATCCATACCCAGTTCCGGGACCATCGGCGCTTTGATCCAGCTTCTCTGATCGCCCGAAACCATGTCGTGCGGGGCTACCTGGGCGGCCGATGCCCACCGCGCAAGCTGTTCAAACGAAAGTGGCCCGAAAATGGTGCCGTCTTCGTGCTTGCGCAGGAACCAGCTTTGAGTCGTGGCCGATTCTTCCATTAATCATTCGCCTTAAGGGGACGCGGCGGGCGCAGGCGTGGGTGAAGGTGGAATTAAAATGGTTTGGCCGGCCTGCAACCTCAGCGGGTTGTCGATGTGATTGTATTGCTGCAGCTCGCCCACGCTCACGTTGTGCGCCCTGGCGATGGAAGTCAGTGTCTCGCCGCGCCCGACAATGTACGAGTTTTCAGCTCCCGCTTTCGCCGGCTCGACGATCGCGACTGAAGCCCTCTTCGCCGGCGTTGGCGTGGCTTCTCCGATCATCACGCCGGGACGCATCTTCGCAATCTGCCGCTCGAGCTGGAGGATATGTTGCGAGAGCGCGTCGATCTTTGCATTTTGTTCGTCGATTTTTTTGGCCAGCGCCCGGAGCTCGCTGGTCTGCGTCGGCTTGGCCGTTGGTTCGACCGGCCTCGGAGCAAAAGTTTGGGCCAAAGCCGCCCGACCGGGAAATGCCACCAGAACCAGCGCGACCAGGGCAGCGGCGGATTTCATTCCCCTGATTTTGGCATCACCGGCTTTTTCTGGCAAGCCGGTCGCGCTCTTATATGCGGCTAGGAGGCTGTTGAAATGCTGGAATGGGTCGCGCGTAGAGGCAGAAGGGGCGGATGGCAAGAAGCGAGTGAGGCGCATCCCCTTTAGCGGGCTGCAACGAGCGAGTGACGCGGCCAGCCGCCCCTTCTGCCTCGCGCCCGGTGGGTTGCGTCGTTTTTGGCGTTGGCCAACGTTGCTCGCTTGGCCGAGATCGCTGCGGATATCGGCGCTGCGCTCGCGCCTTGGCCAACGCCAAAAATCAACAGCAACTCGGCCCACTCCAGTATTTCAACAGTCTCCTATCTTGCCTTTGGTCCATTTCGCCTTAGTTTTTTAACATGCCGGAGCGCACTCAAAAACCAATCGATCCTGCTCCGTGGGGCCCGAAAGAAGGCGAGGGCGGCGGCCCGCGGTCGCCGGATATTTCCAGGCCCGACACAAAGGATCTCCTAAAAAAGATGCGCAAGGTCGATCCCAATCAATCCAAGCGCTATCGTCAGCGCACGGGTCAATAAATGGAGTCTCTTCGGTGACGTTTGACCAGAATTTCTCTGGCGCGACGGAGGATTTTCCCGCGCTTCTGCGCCGGAAAGGCCTGCTGCAACAGGTGCCCCAACTGAATCAGACTGCCGTCGACCCGGCATTTGTGCAGACGGAATCCACTACGATTCTGGCCTTCAAATTCGCAGGCGGCGTTTTAGTGGCCGGCGACCGGCGCGCCACCTCTGGCAACACCGTGGTTTACGATCGGGCGGACAAAGTGCTCGAAATCGACCGGCACTCCATCATGGCGATCGCCGGTGTGCCGGCCACCGCATGGGAAATGGCGCGCGTGCTCGAGCACTCGTTTCAATATTTTCGCCGCACCCAGTTGCAGGAGATGAGCGTGGATGGAAAAGTCCGCGCCCTTTCCAAACTGCTGCGCGATAACTTCGGGCTCGTAATGAGAGGTGTCGGCGTAGTAGTGCCTATTTTTGCGACGTACGATTCGAATTCCTCGTCCGGAGCACGGCTTTACTTTTACGATGCGATGGGTGCGCAATTCGAAGTGACAGACTACGCTGCGACCGGCTCTGGGTCGCCGGCCGTGCGCGGTATCCTGTATTACGAAAATCACTGGGGCGGCAAGCCGTTACAGGAACTGAACGAAGAGGACGCTATCACGCTGGCCTTGCGCGCGCTGGACACCGCTGCGGAAGCAGACACCTCTACCGGCGGCGTCGATCGCGGTGGCAGGATTTTTCCGATCATCAAGATCGTGTCGCGTGAAGGAATTACCACGCTCGCGGACGAAAAAATCGCCGCCGTTTTTCAGAAAACTGTCGCATGATCGAGGAACCTTATCGGTGGGTCGAGGCGATCGCCAACCGGCGCGAGTACATCGAAACTCAACTGGCAACGGGGCGGCCAATCGCGGCGATCGGCTACCGCGACGGCATTTTGTTCTTAACGCTCGGTCGAACGCGGCAAAAGATTTTCGAGATTTACGATCGCGTCGCGATGGGGGCAATCGGGCATCCGGGCGATATCGAGCGGCTGCGCATGGCGGCGATCGAACTGGCAAGCACGGAAGGGTTCACCCGCTCGGCGGCAGACGTTTCGTTGCGGCGTCTGGCGTACTACTCGCTTAGTCCCTTGATGAAAAGCGCGTTCGAGCAGGTTTACGGAGCGCCATATCTGGCCCGGCTCCTTTTTGCCGAGGTTGGTTCGAAACCGGAGGAAGATTTATTTTTGCGGGTCGATTACGACGGTGCCATTGCCACGAACGGTGCCTCTGTTTCACAACGACAGCGTGATTTTGGTGTTCTGGGCGCAAACCGTCGGTCGGCGGAGCTGATGGAATCGTTTTTGCAAAAGGAAAACGCCGCGGGCGCGAGTCTGGAAGAGGCGATCCAAGTAGCGATGAACGCGTGGACTGTAGGCCAGATGGCGACCGGCGAAGATGCGATAAAGGAATTGCCGAAGTCCGACGCAATTGCCACGTATCGACAAAATCAACTCGGCGAAGCCGGCGTGGAAGCTGCCATTTTGGAACGTGACAACAAAACGGCGATTCGTTATCGCATCTTGTCCGACGAAGAAGTTCACTCTTTAATCAAGGCCTAGACGCTATGTCTCGACTGCGACTACCGGTTCCGGCGGGTACGCAAGATTTTGTCGCCTGGTTTGGCTTGCTGCTCATGGTCGTATCGTTTGCCTGGTTGCAGTGGGTTACGCGGCCGCCATCCTCTTCGGCGCGCTCAACGGCCTCGCCCGGCCCATTCTCGCTTGTGGTAATCGATCCCGGGCATGGAGGGCAGGATTCCGGTGCGATGTGTGGCGGAGTGCTTGAGAAGGATCTGACGCTCGATGTCGCACAGCGGATCGACCGGCTGTTGCAGGCACAAGGGATCGCCACGCTCATGACGCGGACCGGCGACAGCTATCTTTCGCTGGCCGATCGCGCCGCGATCACCAATCGGGCGCGCGACTGCATTTTCGTGAGTATTCACTTCAACGAAGGGAGCAAACCGGTTTCCAGCGGGGTGGAAACATATTACGCCGAGCACCAGATGCCCGCCAAGGAGCCGCTCGTTTCCTGGCTCCCCTTTCTGCAGCGCACAGCTTTGGAGACACCGAATTTCCAGAGCCAAAGCCTCGCCGGTTTCATTCAGCAAGCGCTGGTGACCGGCACCCAGGAGACAGACCGTGGAACAAAGGCCAGCCAGTTTTTTGTGATCGCGAACGTGCGACACCCCGCGGTTCTGGTGGAGGGAGGCTTCCTGAGCAACAAGGAAGAAATCGGCAAGTTGCAGAACCCGGATTACCGCGAGCAAATGGCCGCTGCCATCACGCAAGGAATCGCCCGCTATCGCGACGTATTGAAGCAACGCCAGGGAATACTGGCCGCCACCGGCGGCCGCTGAATAGCCGGGGAATAGCCGCGTCAAAGCAACCATCGACATGAAAACCATCATTCCGGCCCTCATTCTTCTGGCCTCGGTCTCGCTTCTCCGCGCCGACCAAACCATCCAGAACGTGCAACAGGCGCTCAAGGATCAGGGCTTCTATTACGGCACACTTACGGGCGAAAAAAATGCGGACACGATTGCGGCAATCCGGCGTTATCAAATTCGCAACGGCTTGCAGGTGACCGGCGAACTCGACGACGAGACACTCCGCGCACTTGGAGTTGGAAAATCCTCGCACTCCGTCGCAAAGACAAGGCCTTCAGCCACGCCGGAAACCGCCGACTCCCGAACCACGTCGCGCGAAGAAGCTATTCCCGCCAGCCCGACGCCGGCGGAGCTCGCCTCGACACGGCCGCCGGATCGAGAAGTCGTGTATCCTAGCAGGGCCACAGCCGCGACACTGGAAGGGGGCGATCTTTTCGCCAGAACGCCATATGAGACGGCGTCTCCCGAGGTCCAGCGCAACGTGGTTCTTTCCGCTCAACGCAGCCTCGCACAACGCGGTCTTTACCGCGACGAACTCGATGGCATTTATGGCCCGAGCATGGCGTTTTCCTTGCGCGCTTATCAGGCGCGCGCCAAACTGCCTGTCACGGGGCGGCTCGACCTGGAAACGTTGGCCGCGCTTCGACTTTTGCCGGGCGCAAACACGCCGGTTTACGTTCCCCACCGGCGATTCCTTCGGGAGCGACCGGTCCGCGGCGAATGGATTCGGGAATAAATTCCGGTCGGCGCCCTGAGCGCTGTACCTAATGTGCCGACGCGGCAGCCGGGTTGTGTTGCGATCTCTCGGGCTCGAGCCGGGCAGACTGCAACTCGCCGAAGACGGTGCCGATAAAAATCTGCGCCTCGGCGCGAAGCGGCAGCCGATTTGCGTCGTCGGAAATCCAAATGGTGGCGCGGCGGAATTTGCGATGCGGCTCCAATTCGAAATGCTTGCCAATCTTGTGAAGCCGTAAATCGAGTTTGATCGCATTGTATGTCCCTGGGCGGACGGAAATCTTTTCCCGCCCGGTCACCGTCAACGTTGCCAGGTAGGCGGAAGTCGCGGGATAAATAACGACCCGATAAACGCTGCCGTTAGTGAGAGGCTGACTCCGCAGATAGAGAAGCGCCGAATGCATATCGAACAAATTCGTGAAATCGAAGTTGCGTGTCTTGCTTTTGGAAGCATTAGGCCATTCGACACGTTTGCTTTCGACGCCGCCGTTATTGAAAAAAAGGCCGGTGAAAAGCTTTTTCGACCGGTAGCTTTCCGTTTGGTTCGATTCGATGGGGCGCAACGTGTCTGCATTGACGATCGAGCGGTAATTCACATCGAACTTCCACAGCAGGCGCGCCAATCCGACCGTGCGACCTGTTCCTTCGAGTTGAAAGCGGTCGCTGGGAGTCTTCGAAAAATGCACTTCAGCCGTGGCAGCAGTCAGCCCGGCCCAACCAAACCGATAAGTGGCACGAACCGACCGGGGCGTGGGAAAATTGCCCGGAGGCTCTTTACTGACTGTGGATTGCCAGCCGGTAGCATCGCAAATCCCGGGAATAAGACAGGCAACAGTCGCAATGGAAAGAACAGAACACGAAGGCCGCGGAAGAATGCAGGGCAAAAAGCTTGAAAAGTTCACTTCTCCACGGGGTACGAAAAAAACACACGCGAGTTTCTGCCCGCGTGTGTTTTTCCGATTAGCGAAAGTAAATGCTACGGTTTTTTGGCGGGCGGACTCTTGGTGGCTGGTGCGGCCCGGCCCGGCTTGTTCAGGACGGCGATCACGTCATTGGTAAAATCGACGTCGTTCCTGGAGTACATCAGCAACGGGACGCCGTTGAGGCTCATACCGGATTTATCAAAAACAAAGTCGAGGTTATTGGCTTTGACCTTCTCCATCACGACATCGGTAATTTCCTTAACGATGCCTTCCCGCATGCGCAGGGCCTGCTCCTGAAGCTGGCGCTCGCGGGTCTGGCGAAATTCAGTGATCTCCCGCTCCATGTTTTTGATATTGGCGATTTTGTCGTCGCGCTCTTTTGCCGTTTGCGCCTTTTTATCCGCGCTTAATGCGGGCGAATCGAGTTGCTTGTTCAGGCCGTTGACCTCGTCGAGCACCTTCTTATATGCGTTGGCACGGTCGTCGTATTCTTTTTTGGCCTGATTTTTGGCTTCGTTAATTTTCGCCTCCGCGTCCTTGGTTTTGTTGAATTCCTTGAAGGCGCGATTCATATCAACGGTGCCGATTTTGATGCTTTGCCCACGCGCTGCGATGGGCAACACAAGCGCCGAGACAAGAGTGAGAAGGAGGAGTTTTTTCATAGACAGGGATAAACAGTTCGTCGGAAATCGGTTAGACTGCAAGCATCAATATTCGTTCAAAATTGGTAGCCAACACTGAAGTTGATGTTTCCCTTTTTGCTGTTTCCAGCGCTCTGGGCAGGGATGCCGTAGTCGATCCGGAGCGGGCCGATGGGCAGATCCAGCCGGATCCCAATGCCAAAGTCGGACGCGAGGTCATAATAAGTTGAGCGAGGTCCCGTGGCGCCAGCTAGAATTCTCCTGGGATTACGCGGGATTGTCTGATCCTTCGGGGAGAAATCCCAGGCATCGGTGTTAACAAATCCGACGTCGTAAAAGAGTGCGCCCCGTGTTTTTATCACCAGCGGAAACGTCAACTCCACGGTGGCCCGAGCCAGCGACTGGCCGCCGATTGGCTGGTTATTGTTGTCCCTCGGGCTGACATCGCGAAATTGAAACCCGCGCAGATTTCCGGAGCCGCCAAGATAAAGACGGTCGTAAATCGGAACGTTGGGGATCACTTCTGGAACCGTGTTGATGCCGGGGGGGGCGACAGCGCCGATCGAATTCACATAAATCGTTTTACTCTCCGGCTGGTTCCAAACATCCACTGTCGCTGCTTCGCCATTGATCAACAGGATCAGGTCCCCGGGGAAATGGAAGTATTGTGACGCCTCCAGGTCCCAGCCATAGATCTGTTCGTTCCCGCCGAGGAAACCGCCCGACACATACGGAGCGAGAGAAATACGCTGCCCGTGCCGCGTCAAAAAGGGACTGTCGCGCCGATCGAAAACGAGACTGGTGCTGACCTGGCTCTTTACCTGCGAGCCCGCCTCGTTCTGGATCTCCGCAGAGACACCTGTCGCCACGTTGTAGATCTCGATATCCTGTAACCCGTAGCCCAAGGTACCGTACGTGTAGGGAAAGAGCGGTTTGCGCAACTCAACCGAGAAGCCGTAGTTGCGCTGGTCATATACCGAGCTCAGATAATTCGCTTCACTGTAGAAGGCTTGCCCACCCAGCGAAAGACGCTGATCCAGAAACCAGGGCTCCGTCAATGCCAGGAGAAAATCTTTCCGCTGCGTGCCAACCTGCGCGCGCGCCCGAAACTTCTCGCCGCCTCCGGTAAACGCCGGCCAGTTCGTCAAATCGAAGTTGCCCTGTGTTAGCTCAACAAACCCAACCAGACTGTCGACCGTGCTAAACCCGGCACCGAAGTTAAGCGACCCGGTCCGCTTCTCTTCCACTTGAATTACCAGGTCCTTGCGAGCCTCAACCCCGGTATCTTCAGGATAGGTGTCGACCTTCGAAAAATAACCAAGGTTCTCGAGGCGCTTCTTACTGATATCCACCCGCACTGTGTTGAACACTTCGCCCGGGGCGATGAGAACTTCGCGCCGAATCACCTTATCCTTGGTCCGCGAGTTGCCGACGATGCTTATCCGTTGAACAAACGAGCGCTGGCCCTCTTCGATCTTGTAATGAATGTCGATCCTGCCGGGGCCGGCCGGAGACCCTTCCGGTTGAATCACCGTATCGACGTAGCCACCCGTGCCGTAAGCGTCCGCGATGGCCTTGGCGTCGTCGTGCAATTGTTTCGGCGAATAAACCGCGCCCGCCTTCATCTTAATCACGCCCTCAAGTTTCTTCAGATCGGCCGCCTTGTAACCGGAGAATGAAATCTTGTTGGCGTGATATTTAATCCCTTCGTTGAGCGCGATTGTGATCACCATTTTCCTGCGTACACGCTCTTTGCGCACGTCTTTTACCTCGACGTCGATGTAACCGTGGTTCTGATAGAACTCCTTAACCTTCTCCAGGTCCTCCTGCAGCTGCGCTTCATCCAGACGGCCCGACTTGTCGAAAAATGCAAAGAGTGTCTTGCCCTTTGTCTTCATTTGATGGCGCAGCACCTTGTCGCTGAAGTGCTCGTTACCTTCGAATTCGACCCGCGCGACCGCCCCTTTTACTCCCTCGGTCACCGTGTAAACCACACGCGCCGTCCCCCGCTTTTCGTCGATCGGCTCCACTCGATACTGCACGGCGACGTCGGTAAACCCATGGATCTGATACGTCTCGATAATCTTCTGGCGTCCTTTTTCGAGTTCCTCCTCCCTTACCGGCGCATTCAGTCTCAAGCCAGAGTCTTTCCGGATTTTCTTCGCCTTAATTCGCTTGGCCCCTTCGATGACGATCTCGCGCACGATGGCGCGCGGCTGCACCGCGACGACCACTTTTACTCCGTCACTCCGGGGCTTGGCGTAGATTCGCACGTTCTGGACCGAGCCGGTCTTGTACAGGCTGCGAATGTCGTCCTCCACCACCTGATCAGAATAGGGCTGGCCGACCGCGGTCCTCATGTGCGCCAGAATGCGTTCCTGAGAAATCGTCGCGGGTCCCATGTATTGCACCTCAATCGACCGGACAATCGGCGCTCCCTGGCCAGCTCCCTGCCCGTCCGCCGGGCCCGCGCCGAGCAACACCAAAAGCAGTGTCATCGAACCCAGAGACGCGCGGGCCCAAATTAAAACGCGAGATTGTCTCATAACTTAAAGCTTAAAGATGCCGAGTCCCGCGACAAAACCCTGACGCGGGACAGAGCGGCTATTAGAGGAAGAAGGAGGGTCTGGTCAAGGCATCATTTTCGAGGAGGGGGGCGGCGTTGGCCCATTAGACAACGCCGCCTGCTTTTCAGTTCAACAGTTCGTACCAATTATTTCGACGCCGCGGCTGGTAGCCCGCATCGCGAATCAGCGACTCAATTTGCGCCTCATTCAGACGAAACGTCGTGCCCGCGGCACTCACTACATTTTCCTCCATCATCACAGAACCAAAATCGTTCGCACCGTACTTCAGCGCAATCTGGCCGATCGCCGGCCCCTGGGTCACCCACGAACTTTGCACATTCTCGATGTTATCCAGAAATATCCGGCACAACGCCTGGGTGCGCAGATATTCCGCCACCCCGGGCGGGTCCTCGATTTTCAATACCGTGTGCTGCGGTTGAAACGTCCAGCAAATGAACGCCGTAAAGCCGCCGCTCCGGTCCTGCTGTTCGCGAATGCGCTGCAAATGCTCGACGCGATCGGAAATCGTTTCCACATGACCGAACATCATCGTTGCGCTCGATTTCAATCCGAGCTCGTGCGCCACCTGCATCACTTCCAGCCACTTGTCCGAATTGATTTTTAAGGGTGAAATCTTTTTGCGAATGCGGTCGACCAGAATTTCGCCGCCGCCGCCCGGGATCGAGCCGAGCCCTGCTTCCCTGAAAGCCGAGATCACTTCTCGCAATGGCATCCGGAACGTCTCCGCGAAATGTTGAAATTCAGGAGGACTGAACCCATGAATGTTGATGTGCGGGTATTTTTCGCGCATGTGGCGCAGGAGATCGATATACCATTCGAATCCCAGTTTCGGATGATGCCCGCCCTGCATTAAGACTTGAACACCGCCCGCCGCAGAAAGTTCGTCCAATTTTTCGTCGATCTGTTCGAGCGAGAGCACGTAATGGTCTTCGTCCTTTTCTGTCCGGTAAAATGCGCAGAACTTGCAGTACACGTTGCACACATTCGTGTAGTTGATGTTCCGATCGACAATGTAGGTCACAATCTCGCGCCCGCGTCCGTCGTAACTTTTTGCTTTGGCCAGATCGCGCCGCCTGCTCGCCAGCACGCCTAATTCCTCCAATGGCCATCGATAAAGTTCCAGCGCCTCGTCGATTGAAATTCGTTCGCCGCCCAGGACTTTTTCTGTCAATGCATCTCGATTCAGTGCGACCATTTCAGACGCATTTTATATGACTCGCCGGCCCAATGCACGCAGATCGTTTGAGCTAAATTCCCGGGTGGAAAATCGCCGTTCAGCCCTCATTTCGCTGGCCGCCCTGATTGTACTGACGCTGGCGATGTTTGGCGACGTCCTGTTCGCCGGCGGCACGCGCGTGCTCGGACATCAGGGCGCCGATTTGTTTCTGCAATACTATTCCTGGCGCGACTTCGGATTCCACCAGCTGGCAAAAGGAAATCTCGCGCTTTGGAATCCGCACATCTTCAGCGGCGCCCCATATTTCGGCGAAATGCAGGCGGCCTTGCTTTATCCGCCGAACTGGCTGTTCCTGCTCCTGCCGCTGCCCGCCGCAATCAACTGGACGATCGCGCTCAACATCTTCGCGATTGGCGCGTTCATGTTCTTCTGGATGCGGACTCGCGGCCTGCACCCGGCGGCCGCTTTTTTTGCCGGCGCGGTGATTATGTTCTCCGGCCCGCATTTTCTGCACGTCTTTGCAGGGCATCTGCCTCAACTCGCCGCGATGACCTGGGCGCCCCTTATTTTTTGCGCCATCGACGGTCTCTTTAGGACCCCGCAGAAGATAAGCTGGTGCCTGCTCGGAATTTTTGCAGTCGCCATGCAGATTCTGGCAGGCTTCCCGCAGTACGTTTTTTACACCGGAATTGTCGCCGGGCTTTATTCCTCGTTGCGCTTGATTGGCCAATGGAATTGGCCGCTGGCGGCGAAACTGTTGAGTATCTACCTGGGCGCCGCTGTGCTGACCGCCGTGCAGTTGCTGCCGGCGGTCGATGCAACCCGCGAGACGGCGCGCGGCGTTGCGTTGCCATTTAATTTCGCATCGATGTTCTCCCTCCCGCCGGAGAATTTCCTCACCCTGCTCGCGCCGACTTTCTTTGGCGATATCGCCAGCTATTGGGGACGTTGTTACTTATGGGAGACGTCGCTCTTCCTGAGCGTCACCGGCTTTGCGCTGGCGGTGTATGCGGCGATCTACGTCGAGCGCAAAACAAAATGGGTTCTGCTGACCGTCATCTTCGCAGCGCTGCTTTTGGCGCTCGGCGTCCACACGCCCCTGTTCCAATTGCTTTACGATTGGACTCCCGGGTTCGACCGGTTCCGAAGCACGGCGAAGTTTATTTTCCCAGCCTGCTTATTTCTGCTTCTCCTCGCCGCGACGGGGCTTGATCGCCTGCTCAGGCAAAAAAGGATCGAGTCGAAATTCGTCATCGGTATGTTCGCCGCAGCTACGGCCTTGGGAATCGCCGGCTTATGGGCGGCAGAGACGAACTCCTGGCAATCGATTATGAACAAAATGCAGGCGGCCGGGGAGACCTACCTGTTGCCGCAACTCTACGCGACCGCATCGTTTGTCAGTCAGTCGCAGCACACCGGCGCGATGTCGCTGTTTTTATCGGCGGCGATCTGCACCCTCTTTGGAATTCTGTTGGCGCTGGGAAACCGTGATGGGCGCATGCTTTATGGTCTGGTCGCGCTCGGCATTCTGGAGGCGTTCTGGTTCGCCCACGCGGCGCGCCCTACTTTTGACAGCAGTAGCATTGTAAACTCGGAAGAAAAATCCATCCTGGACGAGCACCCGGGCGATTACCGCATCATCAATCTGTTCAACCCCAACAGCGCAATGTCGATCGGCGCTTTTGATATTTGGGGTTACGATCCGGACGTCGTTCGACGTTACGCCGAATTTATCACGTGGACACAGGGCGGCGATCCAAACGATGCGACGTTGTACGTCAAGTTCACGCGGTTCGATCCGCTCTACGCGATGCTGCGCCTGCGTTACGTGTTTGCCTGGCACGCAAATAAACTGGAGAAGGCCGAAGCGCCTATTCCGCCAATGCCGCATTTGCAGCTCATTTCCAACTATCAGGTGTTGCAGGATCGAGACGCAATTTTCAGCGCGTTGCATTCGGAGAGTTTCGATCCAACGCGCGAAGTGATCCTGGAACGCGAGCCGGAACCGAAGCCATCTCCTGACGGAAACGCGGGCACTGCGCGAATCGTAAAGAGTTCAACCGACGCGCTTACGATTGAAGCCAATGTCAATCGGCCTGCGATTTTGTTGATCACTGATCTCTACACGCCGAATTGGCGTGTTGTTTCGCTTCCCGGAAGTGCCCAATCGAAATATCAGCTGCTCCCTGCGAATTATATTTTGCGCGCCGTGCCGCTCGCAGCCGGTTACCACCGTTTGCGCATCGAGTATGCGCCGCTCGGGTTTGCCATTGGCAAATGGGTCTCGCTCGTGGCCGCCATTCTTTTCCTCGGCGCATGCACGCGTGTGTTGAAGGAGGCAAAATCGCCGTGCAAACAAGATAAATTGTAGGGCAACCGCGCCGGTTGCCGTTTTTTAACTGGCAGGCGGAGCGCCTGCCCTGCAACTTTTGCCATGCCGCATTCCGTCGCAATCGTCGGCGCGGGCGTCTCGGGGCTGACCTGTGCCGTTCGTTTCGCCGAGGATGGATTTCACACCGAAATCTTTGCGGACGAGATCGGTCAGCGCACCACTTCCGCAGCGGCAGCGGCCATCTGGTTTCCATACGATGCAAAACCGGTCGACAAGGTAATCCACTGGGCGCTCGAAACCTACAAAGTACTCGCCGGTCTCGCCCACGATTCGGCCACCGGCGTGTCGATGATTGAACTTCGCCAATTCTCTCGCACCGGCAAAATCCAGATTCCAGACTGGGCACATTCGTTAGGTGCGTCTCTCATTTCGGCCCCCTCTCGCGTCGTGTCGACGGAAGCGGAGAGATCTCTTTCTGTTTTTCGGTCCGGCTACAGCATCAATGTCCCGCTCACGGACACCACAATCTACCTCGATTATCTTGCACAGCGATTCATCAAAGCCGGCGGCCAAATCAACGCAAATGTCCGACTGAAGAAGCTTGAAGAGATCGATCCGAAATTCAGCCTCATAATCAATTGCGCCGGATTCGGCGCGCATACGCTCGCGCCCGATGCCGACCTTGAGCCGCATCGCGGTCAGGTCGTGATCGTGCCCCTGATCGACAATCTAAAGTACGCCGTTGTTTGCGACGATGCTCCTCTGACATACGCCATACCGCGCAGAAACGATTGCGTCTTCGGCGGCACGAACGAAATCAGTGATCGCCGCAACCCCGATTCAGAAACCAGCTCGCGCATTCTCGCCGAATGCGGCCGTATTCTAAATGTAAGTGCGCCGAAAATCCTCGCCGAACGCGTCGGTCTTCGCCCCTTTCGAAAATCGGGCGTCCGACTTGAACGCGACCGGCTACACGACGCTCGGGCCGTCGTTCACAACTACGGCCACGGCGGCTCGGGGTTCACTCTTTCATGGGGCTGCGCTCGACAGGTCCTCGACCTGGCCGGCCGGTGATCTCCGTTCTCTCTCCTCTGTCACCGAATGTTGGGCATTGAAGAAAGTCCCCATAATGCTTGTCGGCGCAGACAGGGCATACACCGTGGCTGAACTGCGCCCGGGAATGTTCGCGGACATAAGCCTCCATCTGTCGCCAGTTACCGCTCTCATCGCGAATCGCCTTGCAGAAGCCGCAGATGGGAAGAATTCCTTCGAGTTGCTGCCCGCGGTGACGAAGTTGGGCGGAAGCTTAGCTATTCCGTATGCTTTCGCGAGAAGGCGTTTTGGACGGGGGGCTGGAAGTCGGGAGTCCGTGGCCAGAAGACCCCCATGCGAGGCATCTACGAAAATTCGAGGCCAGATTAGACCGCCTGCCAGTCGGGCGGACCGCCTAAGCAACAAGGATCAGGTGATGGCGACAGCCTGAAAGGAGCTGACGACGTCGTCCGGGCCTTTCGCGGTGAAGAAGCTTTCGTAATAGCCGGGGCCGAGGTCCCAGTGCGGGCCCTTGTAATATTCGTCGCGATAAAAGCGCCAGACGCCACTTACCACAATGAGGCAACTGATCCGATCGTCCCAAAAATCGCCGACGTAAAGAAAACTCAGATTCGTACGAGCGTAGGCGCCTTTGAAACCGGTGTGATCGTAAACCACCAGCTCTGGCAGGCGAATAATCTCCTTGGACGGCTCCACAGCAACCTTGCCGACGCCGCTGGCGTGATAACTGAGCGGGCCAAGCTTCCATTTCGTGTCGATGATACAGCCGTTGTCCGGCGACAATTCAGTTTTCGGTATTTGTCTCATAAGCGGCGAATGTTTGTTCCCGATTTTGGACGACCCAAAGGCCGATGTCGAGCCGATTAGTGGAGGCAAAATGGTGTGGACACAAGATCCCAAATCCCAAGCACCAACTCCGAAAGCTTTCGCGAGCGGGCCTCCAGGGAGGCTCCAATCGCCAAATCTCAAACTCGTACCAGATTTCAACCGCGAATTACGCGGATTCAAACGAATGCCGAGCAGAACGTTCTCTTTTCTCTGCTCTGAAATCCGCGGCATCCGCGTAATCCGCGGTTAATGATAATTTATATCAAATGCTCGCGATTGTCCGAGCGGAGCCGGATGGTTTTGTTCTGCAAATTGTGCATGGCGCGGATAAACCGCACGGTCTTGCTTTTCGCGCGCATCAAAATGGAATGGGTGATCGCTATCGTGCCCAGTGATTTCACGCCGCGCAGCAGGGCGCTGTCGCTGATCCCGGTGGCGCAAAAAATAATGTTTTTCCCGCGAGCGAGATCGTCGGCCGAATAGACGCGGCCGAGGTCCTTCTCGTATCCGGCGTCGATCAATTTTTTCCGCTCTTTGTCGTCGCGCGGCCACATTTTGCATTGCATGCGGCCGCCAAGACATTTGATCCCGGCTGCGGCGAGCACCGCTTCAGGCGAACCGCCAATGCCCATGTAAAGATCGATGTCGGTCTCAGGCAGAGAGGGCGCCATGGCCGCCGCGATGTCGCCGTCGCCGATCATGCGCAGCGACGCGCCGGCGGCGCGAATTTGTTCGACGATTTCCTTGTGCCGCGACCGGTCGAGCATCATCACCACCACGTCCTGGACCCGCTTGTCCAAGGCGCGCGCGACAATGGCCAGCGTCTCGGCGATTGGCGCGTCGATATCGAGCGTATCACCACGTTTCTGCATGTACTGGATCACGCGCGGCCCATAAGCCAGCTTCGACATGTAAAACGAGGGCACATCGAGGAGCGCGACTTTCACCCCTTCTTCGGGACTGGCCGCAGCGATACAACTGATCGAATTCGGCGCGCCCTTGGAAATATTGGTCGTTCCATCAATCGGATCGATCGCGATATCGAACGGCGGCGAACCGGGAATCCAGGTGCCGAGTTGTTCGCCTTTGAAAATGCCGGGCGCTTCATCCTTGATTCCTTCGCCGATGACGACCTCGCCGCAGATATTCGTGAGATCGAACATGCCGCGCATCGCGTCGCAGGCCGCGGCGTCGGCGGCTTCCTTGTCGCCGCGCCCAAGCCAGCGAAGAGAATTCAGGGCAGCCGCTTCGGTGGCACGCACGAAATCGAACTCGATGATCCGTTCGATGTCGGGATAATTTTGCTTGGGTAAACGGTGCGCCACGGAACGATAAGATTCACGCACTTCCCACGGAATGACAACCGCCTACCGCGCAAAAGGTCCGAGGCACGCGGCTGGAGGAAAACGCCGAACGTCCAACGCCCAACATCCAACCTCGAAGTCAGAGAGGATTTCAGAGAAGGTAACCAAGGGAACAAAGGGGGCGGGACGCTAGCCAAGAGCGAAGAGGCTACAGGATCCATTCGATTTCCCGTCAATTCGCGTGTTTCGCGGGAGTTTTTCAACTCTGAATCGGCAAAGTTCGTGACCCGCGAGAGCCTTCGGGGTCACCAGCACGCGAGGGCGGCCGCACGGGGCGGGCAGGCAGTGCGCTCCCCGGAATCGCGGACGCCGCAGCGCGGCGTCCCTGCCAGTTACAGCGTTCCTGACCTTGCTTTGTTAAGCCAGAAGTTTTAAAAAATAAGGGATGCGGGCTGTACGAGGGAAAATCTGGATCGCCGTTTTGTCGTTGCTCTTCTGCTTTTCGATTCCGGCACAATTGCGCGCGCAAGCGGTGCCGGGGCTGGCCGCCGTCCGCGTGGCAACAGGTTTGAGCTCGCCGCTTTTCGTGACCACGCCGCCCGGCGATTTCAATCGCCTTTTCATTGTCCAGCAGACCGGGCAGATCCGGATTCTAAATCTGGCGACCGGCACACTGAACGCGACGGCGTTTCTCGACATTCATACGTCGCTGGTCAGCGGAGGCGAACGAGGGTTGCTCGGTCTGGCGTTCGATCCGGACTACGCGACCAACGGCAAGTTCTATGTCGACTTTACCGCGTCCGGCGGCGTATACGGCCAGGGCGTGACGCACATTGCGCAGTTCACCGTCTCCGCCAATCCCAGTGTCGCCGATCCAACCAGCGTGATAACGCTGCTGACGTTCGATCAACCGCAGGCGAACCACAATGGCGGCTGGATCGGATTCAGCCCGCGCCCCGGTGACGATCACAATCTTTACATCGCAACCGGCGACGGCGGCAACGGGAACGACCAGGACGGCGGCGTGGGGCACCACGAACCGGGCGGCAACGCACAATGGAATGAGACGCTACTCGGCAAAATGCTGCGTATTCATGTCGATCCAACCACCGGAACATTCACGATCCCGGGCGACAATCCGTTCGCGGGCTCCGCGCCGCCCGTAAAAAGAGAGATCTGGCTGGTCGGATTGCGCAATCCGTTTCGCGACAGCTTCGATCGACTGAACGGACGCATGTTCATCGGCGACGTTGGACAGGACTCCCGCGAGGAAGTTGATGTGCAGCAGCCGGACAACCCCGGCGGCGGCGAAAATTACGAATGGAGGCTCCGCGAGGGATTCATCGCGACGCCGACCGGCAATCCCGTCGTCGGCGGCAACCGGCCGGCCGGCGGCATCGACCCGATTTTTGATTACCCGCATCCTGCTCCTCCCAGCGGTCTGGCAGGGCAAACGGTGATCGGCGGTTACGTCTACCGGGGCAAACAAATTCCCGCGTTGATCGGCACTTATGTTTTTGCGGATTATCTCGGACCGGAAGGCGCTGGAAACATCGGGAAAATTTACAGCCTGAATTTCGACGGGACGACTGCGTCGAATCCGCAGAACATCACCACGGAATTATTTCCGACGAGCACGGGCAATTTTAGTTTGGAGAATCCCACTTCGTTAGGCGAAGACGCCAATGGAGAACTTTACATTTGCGATATCAGCGCCGGCAGCGTTTACGAAATCGTGCCGGTGACGCCGAACGTGACGATCGACAGCATCGAAAGAGATTCGCAGAGCGGGCATATTGTTTTAACCGGCACCGGCGTGCCGTTCAAAATGCACACCGTCAAGGCGACGGCTGATCTCACGCAAACATTTATGACCATCGGCACCACCACCGCGAACGGTGACGGCACATTTCAATACGACGATGCCACAAACCTGACCACGCGTTTTTATCAGGTTGCTTATCCCTAGGGCGCGGTCGAACGGAATCAGAATGGCAGGGACAGCGCGTCGCGGGGCGCGGCGTCTAACCCTCGGGCGGTTCGGGCGCAGTGAAGCCGGAGGAGGGAATATCTTCTGTCGAAGCGAACTCAGGAACCTCAGGAACTTCGGGCCCTCCGGGCGACGCAGCGGTCGCGGCCATTTCCGGCTGCTTGATGCGGGTGGACATCACCATGGCAATAAAGAGCATGAGCCCGGCGAGATAGTAAGGCGCTCCCGGAATATGAACCGGATGTTTCGGGTCGATGAACCAGCTGAAGACCCGTGAGAACAAAATGGGACCGATAATAAAGGTAATGGAACGCAAACTGCCGAGCGCGCCCTGCAGCTCGCCCTGTTCGCGTTCGCTGACCCGGTGGGTCATCATTCCCTGAGCTGCCGGCATGGAAACATTCCACAGTGAAATGATCGGAATCGACCCAAGCAAAACGGCGCCGCTCCGGGCCAGGCCGGCAACGAACATCCCGACTGCGCCAAAAAACTGGCCGATATAAAGGGTACGTCGTTCGCCGAACCGCCGGACCATTCGTCCGGTTAACCCGCCGGAAACGATGGCGGTACACACGCCGACGACCATCAGCGAGACGCCGATCTTCAGCTGACTCCATGTGTAACGATAGATGGCGTAGAGCGCCCAAACGGTGAACACGTTGTGCGCCACCCAGGCGAGAAACTGAATTGTTGCCAGCTTCCAAAGTTCGGAGTGCGAGCGCAGTAACACCAGGGAGCCGACAGGATTGGCGCGGCGCAATTTAAACGCCTTACGATGCTCGCGACTGAGCGATTCGGGAACAAAGAAGTAGCCCCAGAGCCAGTTGGTCAGACTCAATCCGGCGGCGACCCAGAATGCCAGACGGGGATTGGAGTTACTGAGCAAACCGCCGAGGGCCGGTCCCAGGGTAAAACCAATTCCAAAGGCGACACCGATCATTCCAAATGCACCGGAACGCTTTTCCTTTGGAACAACGTCCGCGATGTAAGCCATCGCCGTGGGGATGCTGGAGGTAGTGATCCCGGAAATGATTCGGCCAAGAAAAAGCCAGCCGATCGTGGGCGCGAGCGCCATGACCACGTAGTCGAGACCAAGCCCGAGGTTGGAAAGCAAAATCACCGGGCGGCGGCCGAACCGGTCCGACAACACGCCGAGCACGGGGGAAAAGACGAATTGCATCAACGCGAAGACCAGCGCGAACCAGCCGTTCCAGTCGGCCGCGTCGGTCATCTTGCCTCCGAGAAAGTCGAGAATGAGTTTCGGCAATACCGGGATGATTAGTCCCATCGCCAAAATATCGAGCGTGACCGTAACCAGAATGAAAAGGACGGCTGCTTTACGATTTTTCATTGCAAGACCGACCACTTTAGAGGCGAGCGTGCCGACCGCAAAATCGAAATAATGCAGACCACGCGCCTGCCCTTGCGGTAATCTGTGGGCAAATATGCTTCCCCTCTCCTACCGTTCGCCAAAGACCGAAGTGCGCGAGAGCAAAATCCACGGGCGCGGATTGTTCGCCACGGCCGATATCGCCAAAGACGAAATCGTGGCGGTAAAAGGCGGCCACATCATCGATCGCGAAACGCTTCAGGGCGACGTGGCGCGGAAGCTCGGCCCGGTTGAAATTCAAATCGACGACGATTTGTTCGTCGCGCCGGTCACGGCCGGGGAACGCGAGCTCTCGATGCTCTATTCGAACCATTCGTGCGATGCGAACATCGGCATGCGCGGCGAGATCACGTTTGTCGCAATGCGCGACATTCGCGAGGGCGAAGAACTCACTCACGATTGGTGCACGACCGATGACGACAATTACTCAATGGAGTGCAAGTGCGGCTCGGCCAGCTGCCGGAAAATCCTTACCGGCAAAGATTGGCAGCGGTCTGAGTTGCAGAAGCGCTACGCGGGATATTTCTCAGCGTATCTGGCGCGAAAAATCGCCCAGCTTCGGAATTAAATTCAACCGCGGATTACGCGGATTTAGACGGATCGGCAAAGCGGAATCGAATTTGTCCTGTGTTCCATCCGCGCAATCCGCGGTTCAAAGCGCGTCCAGTAATCCGATGTTCTCTTTGGGTGGCGAGCCCGGAACGATGCGCCAGAACCCGCTCTCGTCCTGGATCACGTGACTTCCTCCGGAACCGCCATTTGGATACCGGCTCGCACGCTGCGCTGTTAGTGCCCGTTCGGCTGCCGCCCGGTCCGAATAAATTTTCTGCAAGATCCTGTCGACCCTCTGATCGACTGGAGTTTCCAGGAGGCCTCTTTGCTCCGCAGTCAAAGCGATCTCGTCCCGATGGGATCCGCTCTTTTGGACCGACTCTGGCGGGACCGCCGAGCCCAGCTTCGCAGCCTTACGACGCTTGCGGAACAAGTTCATGATTAAGGAGATAAATGATTGAAAGCTTGGCTCGTGCCAGAGACCCATGGCGCCGGCAGGCGCCTGGCTCACCGTGCGCGAATTGAATTTTGACTCATCGGCGCAATCGGCGCACGATAACCGGATCACACAATGAAATTTCGCACTTACAAAAACACGGATCTGAAGGTGAGCGAGGTGGGGTTCGGCCTTTGGACAATTTCGACGGGCTGGTGGGGAAAGTTCACCGAAGGCGAAGCCATTGCGCTCATGCACAAGGCATTCGATCTCGGCATCACGTTGTTCGATGCGGCCGACACTTACGGAAATGGCTTGAGCGAAGAGCTGCTCGCAAAGGCCTTTCCCGAACGGCGCGACGAAATCACCATCGCCACGAAAGTCGGCTACGATTTTGTGCACCACGGGGAAGCACGCGGGCGGGGACAACGCGAAATTCCGCAGGATTTTTCGCCGGAAGCAATCGAACGCGCAACCGACGCGGCGTTGAAGCGACTAAAAACCGATCGGATCGACCTGCTGCAACTGCACAACATCCGGATGGAACAGATCGAGGACGACGCGCTTTGGAAGACGCTCGAGAAATTGAAGTCCACCGGCAAAGTCCGTTACTACGGCATTGCGCTCGGTCCGGCGATCGGCTGGTTGTACGAGGGTGTTCAGTGTGTTCGCGAGCGCGAGGTTACCAGCGTGCAGCATATCTATAACATGCTCGAACAGTATCCGGGCAATGCCATCCAGGCTGCGGCGACCGATGCTGGCAAGGACACCATGTTTCTGATTCGCGTAACGCATTCGTCCGGGATGCTGGAGGGCAGATACACTCCCGAGACGGTTTTTCCGCCCACTGATCATCGCAGCCATCGGCCGCGCAGCTGGCTGCTCAACGGAGTCAAAAAGGTCGAGCAACTGCGTTTTCTGGAGAATTCCGAGCGCACCCTCGGGCAAGCGGCGTTGCAATGGCTCCTGGCTGACGATCGCGTAGCTTCCACGTTGCCGAATATCTACAACGAGGAACAAGTAATCGAATTTGCGAAAGCGCCCGAATGTCCGCCGCTCACTCCTGAAGACCTCGGCAGGGCCAACGATCTCTACGCCGACAATTTTGGTCTCGAACGAGAAGAGCCGAAGTTCAAAGGCACGATGGAGCTGCCGAAAGAAACCGCAGCGGCGTAATTCAGTCTGACTGATCGTCCTGCACCGGCTCAGCGCGGCGCACTTGCGGCCCAGGCTGCCGGCCGCGCTGGCCGTTGGTCAGTTGACCCTTGTAAATGTCCTTGAAGATATCGGCGATCATCGGCGCGGCCGCGGTTCCACCGTGGACTTTGCTGCCGACATCGCCCTCATAAAGCGCGGCAAACGCATATTGCGGATGGTCGGCCGGCAGAAATCCGGCAAACCATGCGGCGGTTCGCTCTTTGTTTTTCGGGCCCCACTGTGCGGTGCCGGTTTTGCCGGCAACTTCGACATTGTCGAGACTGGCCTGGTGGCCGGTGCCGTTTGCGCCATTCACGGCGTCGATCATTCCGGTATGTATCCGGTCGATCGTTTCCGGCGAAATATCGACGGTCCGTTTTGCGCGCACCCGGTAGGCACTGACCACCTGGTTGTCGACGGTCTGGACTTGTTGCACCAGTCGCGTTTGAAAAAACGTCCCTCCATTCGCGACGATCGCCATGGCTTGCGCCATCTGCAGCGGCGTGACCTCCGTGTCGCCCTGGCCGATTGACAGATTCGCGATATCACCGTTGAGCAGTTTGCGCCCGTGCGTCGCTTTCATGTACTGATCGTCCGGCACCCGTCCGTCCGATTCGCCGCGCAAAGGAATGCCGCACTTCGCCCCAAATCCCAGCTGCAACGCCCAGTCGATGATCGGCTGTGCGCCGGTCTTGATTCCAACCTGATAAAACCAGGTGTCGCACGATTGGGTCAGCGCCTGCACAAAATTCAGGGGACCCTGGTCGCCCTTTTTCCAATTGTGAAAGGTGAGATTGCCGATGTCTATTGCCGGCACGCATTCGTACTCGTCTTCCGGCGTTACCGCACCACTCTCCATGGCCGCGATGCCGACCACGATTTTGAATGTCGATCCGGGCGGATAAGAAGATCGGAACGCGCGCGGCAGAAGCGGAATATTCGGATCGTTCTGCAAAGCCTTGAATTTTTCGGTCGAGATCGACGGAATGAAAACATTCGGATCGTACGCAGGCCACGAGGCCATCGCCAGAATGTCGCCGTTATTTGGATCGATAACGACGATCGCGCCGCGTTTCGCTTTGGCCTCCAGCGCTTTCTCGGCCAGTTCCTGAATGTGCAGATCGAGCGTGGTAACGATGTTATCACCGGGGATCGGCGGGGTAATTAATTTGTCGGAGGTTTTCCGGCCATCTTTGTCAAAGGTCAGTTTGTATTCGCCATGCTTGCCTGTGAGCAATTCGTTAAACGTTTGCTCGAGACCTTCCCGGCCTTCCGTTTCCGGCCAAAGCGTTTCGTGATTGTCGATGATGCCGTCAAGGTTGCGGCCGGTTTTTCCGGTGTAACCAATAATCTGCCCGGCTACTTTGCCGTTGGGATAAACACGAATGTAGACGGGCCGCACTACCATTCCGTCTTTCGCGTGATCTTTGACTTCCTTGTATTCTTTCTCGCTGAGGTTCTGTGCGATCTCGAGCGGCAGGATCCCGCGGTTCTGGTAATGCCGCAGAATGGCCGCATCGGAAATCTTTATGGAGCGGCCGAGTAATTTCGACGCGCGCTCGATCTTCTCCCTGGCAAATTTAATCGCGTGCGCGTCGGAGAAATCGAGCGGCGTAGGAAAATTAATAGCCAGATTGTAGCTCAGCTTGTTTTGCGCGAGCGGGACGCCGTTGCGATCGGTGATCTGGCCGCGCGGCGCGGGAATATCGAGAATATAAGTGCGCGCGAGCTTCTGCGTCTCAAAGGTCGGAACGATTGTCTCTTCTTCCGTGAACGGGCTCGAAGCCGGAGAGGGCGTCGGGGTAAGCTCCGGCACTGGCGTCGGCGTTCCGATCGTGGCCGGTGCCGGCGATTGAGCGAGCAGCACCGCCGGAACCCAAAATGCCGACAATAAACAGGCAGGGACGGCTTTCCGAGCTCTCCCGTGAACTCGACGGATCCCGCGTTTACGGGAAAGAAACGTCCCTGCCTTGCCGATGTACATCTGCGGAATCTGCGGATAACTAAGGCCGCTGCAAGAAGCGATGCACTTCTTCCGCCAGTTTGCGTCCAATCCCTTCCGTCGCAGCGATCTCGTCTACACTCGCCTTGCGCAGCCGATTCACGGAACCAAACCTGCGCAGTAGCAGACTCTTGCGGTTCTGACTCACGCCCGGACAATCGTCGAGAATGCTTTCTTCGACACGTTTCTTAAGAAGTAATTGATGATAAGCGTTGGCGAAGCGATGGGCCTCATCGCGAATCCGCTGGAGTAAATGAAGCGCACCGGAATCGGGCGGCAACTGCAACGGCAACGCGCGACCAGGCCGGTAGATCTCTTCATGCTCTTTCGCCAATCCGATGATTGGCAAATCGTGCAGGCCGAGTCGCTGCAACTCGCGGCAAGCCGAAGAAAGCTGACCCTTTCCACCGTCGACAATGATGAGGTCGGGAAGACGGACGTACGACTGCGGATTGCGGATTGCGGATCGCGGATTGTTCTCTTTTTCCAGTCGACGCGCCGTTTCGAGCGCGTTCTCCTGAGAATGCTCGGCTGCAAGATCAACATCTTCTCGATCCGCACTCCGCACTCCGCACTCCCCAATTGTCAGCAACACCCGTGAATATCTTCGCCGCACAACTTCCGCCATGCTCGCAAAATCGTCCTGACCTGCAACCGTACGGATCCGGTACCGCCGGTAACAATCTCTGTCCGGAATACCATCGCGAAAACAAACCATGGAGGCGACCACGTGCGTCGTGGAGATGTTCGAAATATCGAAACATTCCATCACTCGCGGCGGCTGTGGCAGCTGCAACGCATCCGCCAGCGCTTGCACATCGGCCATCGGATCGACCGCGCTCGGTAAACTGCTTCGCGTGAAGCGCCGCATTGGTTTCGTCGTCCGGCGCACGTCCTCGATCATGTCGCGCAGCTCGGCCGCTTTTTCGAAGTCCATTTTCTCGGCCGCTTTATCCATTTGCTCTTTCAGCGCATCGATCATTTCCCGAGAGTGACCTTCAAGAAATTCACACGCTTGCCCGGCCCGCTGGCGATATTGCGCAGCCGTAATCTCGCTCAGGCGCATCGGCACCTGATACGTGGCTGATTTTAACTCCCGCTCGGTAGGCGCGCCGCGGCCGAATGTCAGCACGCCGAATTTTTTGCGCATGAGATTGAGCGTTTGCCGAAGCGCACCGGCGTCCGCGTACGGCCCAAAATAACGGGCGTTGTCGTTTTTCTTAAAACGAGCGAGACGAAAACGCGGCCACTCCTCCGACATATCGACCTTGACCAGGAGGAACCGTTTATCATCGCGAAAGGAGATGTTGTAACGCGGCCGATATTCCTTGATCAATTTGCCTTCGAGCAAAATCGATTCGGCCTCGCTGCGCACGACATGGGTCTCGAAATCCCACGTCGCAACGAGCATGGCGCGCGTTTTTAAATCGGCCTGCGCGATTTTCGACGGAAGAAAATAAGAACTGACCCGCTTCCGCAGATCGCGCGCTTTGCCGACATAAATCACCCGGTTGAACCGGTCGCGCATCAGGTACACACCCGGTTTGTGCGGCACCTCTTGTACCTTCTTTTGCAGGTCCGGCTTCTCTTTTCTCGGCACACTCATCTGGTTCCGTTCTTAATCTTGCTCGTAATCGTAATCGAAATGCACGCGACTGAAAAATGCCTTCGCGAAATCGGAACGTAGACCTTTGGTCTGTGCGCTCAGCGAAGATGTTCCCTGCTGACAAGGCAAGCCAGCGGGTTGCAAACTCGCTGGGCGCACAGATCGCAAGAACTGATGGGGCGAGACTCCGTCGAGCCGACGAATGCGCTCGCTCACGCGACACGGCGTCGCGGCAGCGCGGATTGCACCATCATCAGCTCGCTTACATGCTCGGGCGTGAGCAAACCGACCAACTTTTTCATGTTGTCCAGGACCGGCACGGCCGGGCAATTGCACTCCTGCATGATGCGGAACGCTTCTTCAAACCGCGTCCCGGTCGTCACCGTCGGAATATCGCGCCGCATCACGTCGCCGACGCGAACACTTGGATCGCCTTTCCGCAACGCGCCGATGAGATCGTGGCGAGTGAGCACGCCGGCAACGTCTCCTTTGTCATCCACTACGGGGAAATCGTGCTGTGAGGTAGCAAGCAGAACGTCCACAGCTTCCTGCAGTGTTGCGTTCACGGGAAGCGTGTGGAATTCGCGCACCATTGCGCTCGAGACCGGGAACCGGCGCGACATATCCCTCATTTGAGCGAGCGTCGCCTCCTGAGATGCACCGATATAAACGAAAAACGCGATGAAAATGAGGAACGGATTCCAAAGAAGCCCGATGAAGCCGAACAGGAACGCAAAAGCCTGCCCGACGCTCGCCGCGACCTGCGTGGCGCGAGCATAACGCATTCGTGTCGCCAGAAGCGCGCGCAAGACGCGACCGCCGTCCATTGGAAAGGCCGGCAGCAGATTAAAAAGAAGCAGGATCACGTTCATGGTGAAGAGCACATCGAGGATGCCGGCTTGCATTGTGGTCGGATACGCCCACCGACCGCCTGCGATGAACGCAACGAGCGCAATGAGTGCGGTTACCGCCGGTCCCGCAGCGGCGATAATCAGTTCCTGCACCGGCTCTTCCGGAATTCGTTCCAAACGCGCCACGCCGCCTATTGGCAGCAACGTGATGTCCGGCGTGTTGATGCCAAAGGCTTTTCCCGCAAAGGCGTGTCCAAACTCATGCAACACGACACACGCGAACAGGAGGAGGATGAACAACACTCCGCCGACCGCAGCCGGAGATCCCCCATGGGCATAGTAAACAAAGGCAACCCAGCCGACGAGAAGCAGAAACGTAAGATGCATCCGCAACTGGATCCCTGCGATGCGGAAAATGGGGACCGACCAGCTCATATAGATAAAGCAATCTCTCCTGCTTTTGAATCGCGCGCCAGTGCTACCAGCGCCTCCATGAATAATAAGAGATTTCTCGACTTCGCTCGGAACGACAACCCAGAGTGAAGCAAAATGGAAGTCTTCGATGTGGCGATCGTGGGCGGCGGACCGGCCGGATCGACCTGCGCGGCGCTCTGTTCTGCGGCGGGATTGCGAACGCTTATCCTGGAGCGCGAGAAATTTCCGCGCGAAAAAGTCTGTGGCGATTGCCTGAACCCGGCCTGCTGGCCGGTGTTGCGCCGGCTTGGAATCGACGAAGGGGTCCGAAATTTGCCGCATGGAAAGCTCGAAGCTGTCGAGTTCATCACGATTGGAGGCCGAAAAACGCGCGTCGCGCTGCCACGCGGCGACCAGGCTGAAATCGCCGTCAAACGGAGCCTGCTCGACAATCTCCTGCTGGTTCGCGCACGAGAACTCGGCGCTGAGGTTCACGAGGAATCGACTGTCACGGCGCTGACAGGAACGACTTCGCGAAACTGGAAGATTGATGTCGTCACTCAGCAATTCGGTGCCCGTTTCCTCATTGCTGCGGACGGCCGAAATTCGACCGTTGCTCGACTTTGCAATCTGCTGCCGCGTCCACAACGCGAACGAGTGGCACTCCAGGCGCACGTTCCGTTGCCGCGAGACTTTGGGAATCGCGTCGTCTTACAACTCCTTCCCGAGGGCTATTCAGGTCAGGCGCCGGTCAATAAAAACGAACTCAATCTTTGTTTGGTCGGAAAGCCTCCGACTATTTCTTCATTGCGAAAATGGGCGGAGCGCAATTTCGACATCGCACCTGGTCAACCGTGGCGCACCATTACGCCGCTCACGCGATCGCCAGTACACGGCGCGCACAGGAACCTTCTTTTTATTGGAGATGCCGCGCGTGTGGTCGAGCCGTTCACGGGGGAAGGAATTTATTATGCTCTGCGCTCGGCTGAGCTTGCGGCGGAAGCAGCGGTAAAAATCGTTCGCGGAGAAAATTTCGAAGCCGCCCTGGGGCAGTTCGCGCGCGCTTACACGGCGATGTACCGCGGAAGATTATGGATCAATCGCCTGGCGCGCGCGGCGGTTGTGTCGCCAACCCTTGGATCCGCCTTTCTCCAGATGGCACGGGTTCAACCTGCGATCTTGCGATTACTGACCCGGCAAATCACGGGTTAGCGTTCGCCAATTGCCGGCATGCCTTGACCGTGTTCGACATCAACATCGCGATGGTCATCGGTCCAACGCCGCCCGGCACCGGCGTGATCGCCGCGGCCTTCTTCGAGACTTCGTCAAAGGCGACGTCGCCGACGAGCCGGTAGCCGCGCTCTCTGGTTGCATCTTCCACGCGATTGATCCCGACATCCACAACGACCGCGCCGTCGCGAACGTGGACGGCCTTCACAAATTCGGCGCGTCCAATCGCCGCAACCAAAATATCGGCGGAACGCGTGATCTCCTCGAGATTCTTGCTGCGTGAATGCGCCACCGTGACCGTCGCATCGCCCCCCTTCGCTTTTTGCATGAACAAAAGCGCGAGCGGTTTTCCGACAATCATGCTTCGCCCCAAGATCACGATATGCGCGCCGGCGATGTCGATCTTGCTCTCAATCAATAACCGCTGCACGCCAAGTGGAGTGCACGGCACGAAGCCGGTTGGATCGCCCATGGCGAGCTTTGCGACGTTCAAGGGATGAAATCCGTCGACGTCTTTGCGAGGATCGAGCGCGCGCACAATGGCCGCTTCATCGATATGCGCTGGCGGCGGCGACTGGACCAGGATGCCGTGGATCTTGGGATCGCGATTGAGTTCTTCAACGCGCGCAAGCAACTCCTGCTGCCCGGTCGCAGCCGGCAGCTCCAGCTTCAGAGAATACAAGCCCAGTTCACGGCTTATTTTGTCTTTCGATCGAACGTACGCGCGCGACGCCGGATTATCGCCAACGAGGACGACGGCAAGTCCGGGTGTTTCTCCCCGCGATTTTAACTCTGCGATTTCGCTACGAAGATCGACATAAACCTTCTCAGCAATCGCACGGCCGTCGATCAGGTTTGGCATGGCGTGAGTTTAAATGGCTCAGCGCCGTTCAACCAGTGACATCATGGCGTTTTGTAAACGCAGACGCTCGGCCTCGAATTCTTCGGGTGTGCTGGCCGGTCGCACCTGGTGTGGCGGCCCGATGATGAAGCGCACTTTCGAAAATGGACGGGGCAGGATAAATCGGTCCCAGCTCTTCACCCGCCAGCAGGATGAAAATTCCAGATTCACCGGTACGACGGCGGCGCCCGATTTCTGCGCAAGAAAAATAATGCCGGGGCCAAGCTCATAGGCCGGACCGCGCGGACCGTCCGGTGTGATCAAAATATCGCGGCCTGACGCCAGAACATTGGTGAGTTCGAGGAGGGCGCTTGCGCCCATTCGCGAACTGGAGCCGCGCACCACATTGAAACCGAAGCGCTGCGTTGCATCCGCGATCAAATCGCCGTCGCGGCTTGCGCTAATGAGACCGGCGCCCGGCCGCTGTGGGAGAAATTTTTTCAGGGCGTAGGAGATCAGCAAAAGCCGGTTGTGCCAAAGCGCGGCGATATAATTCTCCCGGACCGGCTTGCCAAGCACGTCCGCGCGATCGTCGATTTCGTAGCGGAGCGTGCGCACCCAGACCTGGAGCAGACGGAATCCGAATGCGACCAACCATCGCGCGCGCCAGCCTTCGATTTTCAACTTCTCGGGGACTTGGCGGTTTTCCCTTGCTCACCCCTGCGAGCCTTGCCCTCCGCAGACCAGCGATACGCACGCGGATTGGGCAGGCCAAGTTGATCTAGAATCCGCCAGACGACCGTATCGACGACGGCCTCAACGGATTTTGGGCGGCTGTAAAACGACGGGATCGCCGGCAGAACAACCGCGCCCGCCTCAAGAAGCGTCACCACGTTGCGCGCATGAATCAGATTCCACGGTGTCTCGCGCGGCACCAAAATCAGCTTGCGGCGTTCCTTGAGGAAAACATCCGCCGCGCGCAAAAGCGCAGTGTCGCTCGAGCCGGAAGCGATTCGACCGATCGTCGCCATCGAACACGGAACGACGACCATTGCGTCAAAGCGGGCCGAGCCGCTCACGAACGGGACGTTCAGATCGTTCTCTGCGTGTTGTGTAATCGATTTCGGGATTTTGAGCGCATCCAGCTCCTCTTTCGCAACCTGTCTCGCATGGCCGCTCATTACGAGATGGACTTCATGCGCGGCGCAATCGATCTGCTCGAGTAATCGTTGCAAATAAATCGTGCCGCTGGCGCCGGTGGCCGCGATGACAAGCTTCATCTGGGCTAAAGAACTACAACCCTTCGCACGGCTCGACAATCAGAGATAACCGCCGGTTGCCAGTTTTCGCGTCAGATCGGCCTGTCGCGCCTGCAATTCAGCATAGAGGTCCCGGGCTTCCTTCTTTGGTTCAGCGCGAGTTTTCTTATCGATCTTGACGGCGTCGCGCACGAGCTCATCGAGCGCGATTGGTTTTCCTTTCACATGACAATAAGTCCACGCCGCCTGCATTGCCGCGCCGAGCGCAGCGCCTTCAGGAACCTTTAGCGCCACAACAGGACAACCGAAAGCATCGGCCACAATCTGCCGCCAGACGGCGCTCTTGCTTCCGCCACCCGTCAACCGCAGCTCTTTGGGCACGATCCCAAGATCAACGATCCGTTTCAGTCCGCGTGAGAGACCCATCGTAATGCCTTCAACAATGGCGCGGGCGATCTCCGGCGCGTTCATGTTTTCCAAATTCAAACCGTGCAACACGCCGGTGCCGCGGGGCAAATTCGGCAGGCGTTCGCCCTGCAGATAAGGCAGAAAAAGCAGACCGCGCGCGCCCGGTGGAACAGTGGCAACACTTTTTTCCAACTTCGCAGCGTCCCATTGAAACAATTCCATGATCTGCTGAACCGCGATCGCGACATTCATCGTGCAGGCGAGCGAGAGCCAGTGGTCGGTGCTGTCGCAGAAAGCCGCCAGCTCTCCTTTCGGATCGATAACCGGCTTTTCAGCGAATGCGTAAACAGTTCCGGAAGTGCCAAGGCTGACCGTAACCGTGTTTGGTTTGATATTTCCGGTGCCAATCGCGCCGAGCATGTTGTCGCCGCCGCCCGCGCTCACCAGTACGTCTCCACGCAATCCCCATTCCTTGGCATGAACGGATCGAAGCAAGCCAGCGGGTCCGGCAGAAGAGCGCAGCGGTGGAAATTTCGAGTCGAGATCTTTGTCGATGAATTCGAAAAGCGGCCGGTACCAGGTCCGAGTCCGCACATCCATCAGGCCGGTGCCGGAAGCGTCGCTGTATTCCATCTGGCGCTCGCCCGTCAGCCAGAAATTGATGTAATCGTGTGGCAGTAACACCGTCCGGATGCGCCGGAAATTTTGCGGCTCGTTCTCTTTGAGCCATAAAAGCTTCGGCGCGGTGTAACCGGGAAACATCGCATTGCCGGTGCGCTCGATCAGTTCATCAACACTGCCGAACGCCTTGTTGAGCTTTTCCGATTGTGCGGCTGCCGAGGTGTCGCACCAAAGTTTGGCGGGGCGGATCGGCTGGTTCCTCGCATCGAGGGTAACCAGACCATGCTGTTGCGCGGAGACACCGATAGCAACGATGTGGGCGATGCGCTTACCGATTCTGGACAGGCATTCGCGAATCGTCGCACCCGTTGCATCGATCCAGGTCTGCGGCGATTGTTCGACCTGGCCGCGCGGCAAGCCCGAAATGGTCTCATAAGTTTGCTGCGCCAGCGCGACAACCTTGCCCGATTCCATATCGAGAACGAGGGCTCTCGTGCTCTTGGTGCCGCTATCGATTCCGAGACAAAGCATAATTATTTCGCGCGCGGAGTTTGAATTTGATCGCGGGCGGGGGCAATAAGATATGCCATGATCAAAAAACTTTTACACACGCGCTACCGGGTAAAGGATCTGGAAAAGACAGTCGCGTTCTACAGAGATGTCCTTGGTTTAAGGGAAGTTCGCCGGCACACGTCGGGACGGGGATCGCAGCTGGTTTTTTTGAAAGCTCCGGAGAGCCAGGAGGAAATAGAACTTTGTAAATACGATCCGAGCGGGCCGGTCGTGGTGGGGCCCGATCTGACGCATCTTGCTTTCGAGGTGGACGATCTGGACCGGTTCGCGCGTGAAGCGGCGGCGAAAGGCCATCCGCTCTCGGATGGACCGCATGAGTCAGCAGGAGGCAGCAGGATCGCTTTCATCGACGCTCCTGAAGGTTACGAGGTCGAGTTGATCCAGCCCGCGAAATCGTAACGGCCGCGTCTGTATGATGATGATCCACTTGCGCGCTGCAGGTCTTTGTCGCTAATTGGCCGGCCCATGAAGCGCAGTTCTGCTCTGGTTGTTGTTGTTGTCTGTGCATTAACTCTGGCGTTCTGCTGCGCCGCCACGGCGCAGATCTATGATCAAGACGCAAACGGCGTCCGGCCAACCGGTGTACCTAATCGGCCCGTCTTGACGCAATCGCCTTCGGTTTTGATCCCCGCTCGATCAAAGGTCAAGACGACCAGAAGAAAAACCTCGACGCCCGCGCCCGCGGAAATTCCCGACAGAGCGCCATCAACCAACGCGAGATCGGTCATCGTCGTGGATGCCAAGAGCGGCGAAGTCTTATATCAAAAGAATGCGGACGAGCCCCGCGCGCCCGCCAGCACGGAAAAACTACTGACCGCGCTGATCGTTGCCGAGCACGGCTACCTGAACGAACCGGTGCGCGTCGAACATGTCGACACGCTGGCGGAGCCGGTGAAGTTGAATATCAGGCCGGGCGAAGTTTATCGGCGCATCGATCTGCTGCGCGCGCTGCTGGTAAAAAGTCCAAATGATGTGGCGCGTTGTCTGGCGCGCGATAACGCGGGCAGCATCGAGGTTTTTGCGGAATTCATGAACCAGCGGGCCCGGGAACTCGGCGCGACCCATTCCCATTTTGTGAATCCAAACGGCCTGCCTATCCCGGGCCAATATTCAACCGCGCGCGATCTGTCGACCATTGCCCGAGCCGCGTACGCGAATCCGACCATTCGCTCAATTGTTTGCCTTCCGGAGATCGTCTTTCGTTATGCCAATGGGCGTACCCGAACTCTTGAAAACACGAACAAAGTTCTCAGGCGGCTCCCGTATTGCAATGGAATGAAAACCGGTTACACCGAAGCCGCGGGACATTGCCTGATCGCAAGCGGCTCGCGTCCGGGCCGCGACATCATTGTGGTCGTTTTGGGAGACAGCAAAGCGCATGTTTGGCGAGATGCTTCGGCGTTGCTTTCCTGGGCCCTCTGGAGCGCATCAGCCGGATGAGCGACTTATTCGCGGAGCAACTTCAGGCGCTCCGCGCGCGCGCGCTGGATCGGCACCTCCGCGAGATCGGCAGTGCACAAGGGCCAATTGTCGATCTTCCCGGCAAGCGCCTGGTCAATTTCTCTTCAAATGACTATCTGGGTCTCGCCAATGATCCCAAGTTGCGCGAGGCAGCCATCGCTGCGGTAAATGAATTCGGGGTGGGCGCGGGCGCTTCACGGTTGATCAGCGGAACGCAATCGCCACATCTGCGCCTGGAAAAAGCGCTGGCCGAATGGAAGGGAACCCAGGCCGCGCTCTGTTTCAGCAGCGGCTACGCCGCGGCAGTAGGCGCCTTGCCGGCGCTGGTGGCGAAGAGCGACGTCGTGCTGCTCGACAAATTATGTCACGCTTCTCTTATCGACGGCGCGAAGCTGAGCGGTGCAGTCCTGCGCGTCTTTCCGCACAATCACCTCGGGAAGCTTGAGAGCCATTTGGAATGGGCGCGCCACGAACATCCGGCCTCACGAATTATCGTCGTCACCGAGTCGGTGTTTTCCATGGATGGGGACCGCGCGCCACTGCGGGATTTGATCGACTTAAAAAAGCGTTTTGGGGCGCTTTTGTTTCTCGATGAAGCCCACGCCGTCGGCGTAATCGGACCCAACGGACGTGGGCTTGCCGCGGAAGAAAATTTGACCGGCGAGGTCGACATCCAGATGGGCACACTCAGTAAGGCGCTGGGCGTCAGCGGCGGTTACATTTGCGGCCCAAGCAGTCTGATTGAATGGCTGATCAATCGCGCGCGCTCATTCATTTTCTCGACCGCACCGCCGCCCGCGCTCGCCGCAGCCGCGCTTGCAGCGCTCGATTTCGTCTCATCATCAGAGGGAGAAGAACGGCGCCGGGTTCTCTGGCGCAACATCGACTTGTTGGGCGATGCGCTCTCAACGAAGCCGGCCAGCGCCATCCTGCCGTGGATCGTAGGCGAAGAACAGGCCGCGCTCGACTTATCGAGAAATCTTCAAACGAAGGGATTTTTGGTCCCTGCGATTCGTTATCCGACCGTGGCCAAGGGCATGGCGCGTTTGCGCATTACGGTAACCGCAGCGCACGAAGAGGAACAGATTCGTTCGCTCGCTAAAGCAGTGAAACAACAGAGGTAGAGACACCGCGCTGGGGCGTCCAGCCGGGTCCGAGCTCGCCACGGGACGAGTCCGTCCGGCTGGCGGACCGGACTGGCACTTCAGCGCGCCGACCCTGCCAACAACCTGCTTCTAACTCAGGGAGTCCGCGACGAGGCCCAGTAGCGAAGCAACGGTGTGGGCATGAGCGTCGGGTTGTGATTCACGTCGGTAGGCGCATCGGCCGGAACGTCCTCTGGGCCTTCCGCGGGTGGCGCCGGCTCCTCAGCCGCTGGCGCGGCGTTGGCGTACTTGGCCGTTAATCTTTGCTCCAACGTCTGATGTTGGGACGTGGTCATCGTGGTGGTCGAACAAGCTGAGAGCAGAGCAAGGCTGAGCAGGCAGATGGCAATTTTGATTTTCATTCGTTGAACTCCGTTATGCGGGTAAAGGGTCCGGTTTTCTTCCGGTCTCTTATAATTACTATAATCCCCCTTCGAAAGGCAAGTACTTTTTTTGGCCTGCTGGACCACCCGCACTCGCTGGTAATCAACCCTGGCAAAGCCCAGGGCTGGAACCGAAGAGCTGACCCTCACCTCCATCCTCTGTCTCAGGGAGAGGATGATCCGGCAGCCGCCGGACCAGGTGAGGCCAGGTTCAGACCACTCTCTCGAGGCAAAAATTAGCAACGCTAATTAAATCGCGCTAAAATCGGCCCCAGTCGCTCCCTCGTGTCAGCCGGCCAGAGCTTCTGCTCGGTCACCAAAGCCGCGTCCAATGCGGAGTGCTCGGGCCAGTTCGGCTCCTTCGGCAAACGGGGAATTATGTCCAGAATCACTTTTTTCGCGTTCTCGGCGTTGGCCATCAAATGACCGATTACCGCCTGGGCGGAGACCGGTTCCTCCTCCACTTTCCAACAATCGTAATCGGTGATCATCGCCATGCTGGCCAGCGCGATCTCCGCTTCCCGCGCCAGCTTCGCCTCCGGGAGGTTCGTCATCCCGACCACGTCGAAGCCGTTGCGGCGATTGAAATCCGATTCAGCCCGGCTCGAAAAGGCCGGTCCATCGATGTTTACATAAGTCCCGCCGTTGTGAACGGGGAGGCCGAGCGAACCCGCTGACTTCGCCAGGAGATTTCGCAGGTTCGTGCTAATCGGTTCCGCAAATGAAATATGGGCCACGATCCCGTCTCCAAAAAAAGTGTGACCGGCGCACAAGCTGGTTCGATCGTAAAATTGCGACGGCAACAAAATGTCCCGTGGCGCGTATTTTTCCTGCAAACTGCCCACCGCAGTCACGCAAATGATCCAACGCACGTTCAGCGAACGCAGCGCATAGATATTGGCCCGGTGATTCAGCTCGTGAGGTAAAATGCGGTGGCCGCGGCCGTGTCTCGGCAAAAAATACACCTGCCGTCCGCCAAGCGTCCCGCCGATTAATGCGTCGGATGGAGAGCCGAATGGAGTATCGACGCGATGCTCGGTTGGGTCGCGCAGTTGTTCCACCTGGTACAACCCGCTCCCGCCGATGATACCGATCGCCGGAATTTTATTCTTCATTTCCAAAACCTTCGGAATTAAATCCGAAATATCGTTAAGTTGAAAAGAGGATAATCTGCTTTGGCAAAATCCCCGGCAGTGTTGACCTACGCAACCGGAAACCGCTGTTGATTGGGGATTGCGCGCGTAAAACGAGAGACAACCGGAACGCAACGAATTTTCGGTCTGTCCCTATTGTATTGGACATCACTCGTGTATTATTTCGCCGCCCATGCCGACGTTCTATATAAAGACCTACGGCTGCCAGATGAACGAGCGCGACTCGGAACAGGTCGCGCATTCGCTCGCCCTGCGCGGCTACGAGCGCGTGGAAAGCGAGGCCGAAGCCGATGTCGTGTTGCTCAATACTTGCAGCGTCCGCGACATGGCGGACCAGAAGGCGCTCGGCAAAATGGGCATGCTTGGCCGCATTGCAAGGGAACGGCCTCACATGGTGTTCGGTTTCCTCGGTTGCATGGCCCAGACCCGCGGCAAGGCGTTGCTGGAAGGCTTGCCACACGTCGATCTTGTCGTCGGTACCCAAAAATTTCATCACGTTGCCGACTACGTGGAACAAATTATCGCGCGAAAGAATGGAGAGGCGCTGAACGGACGCCGCAGCGCGGCGTCCCTGCCAATGGACGATCCGCGCTTCTCGATCGTCGATGTTTCGGAAGAAGGCGGCTCGCAATCGACAATCCTCGAACAAGAACTTGCGCCCCGGCAGGCAACGGCATTCGTGTCGATCATGCAGGGATGCAACATGCATTGCACGTTTTGCATCGTTCCCCAAACGCGTGGCGCAGAGCGCAGCCGGTCAATCGCAGAAATTGTGCGCGAAGTGCGTGACCTGGTTTCGCGCGGCGTAAAGGAAGTCACACTTCTGGGCCAGATCGTGAACCTGTACGGCCGCCATGAGTTTGCTGTAACCGGAGTCGGCGATCCCAGCCGCAAAAAGAGTCCCTTTGTGCAACTCCTCGAAGCCGTCCATGAAATAGACGGCCTCGAGCGGCTTCGTTTCACTTCGCCACATCCAATTGGCTTTCGCAGCGATTTGATCGATGCCTTCGCGCGATTGCCAAAGCTGGCGGAACACGTTCACCTGCCGCTGCAATCCGGTTCGAACAAAATTTTGAGGGCGATGCACCGCGCTTACACCGTAGAAAAATATGTCGATCTGGTGCGAAGAATCCGCCAGGCCCGGGACGGAATCGCGATGACGACCGATATCATTGTGGGGTTTCCGGGCGAAACGAAAGCCGATTACCGGCAGACCCGCGACCTGGTCGAGCAGGTCCGGTTCGATAATGCATTTGTGTTCCGCTATTCACCCCGACGCGACACGCCGGCTGCGACGATGTCCGGTCAAATTCCCGAGCGAGTGAAAGAACAGCGTAATCGCGATTTGCTTGAAGTCGTGGATGACGCGGCCCGGCGAAAGAATGAGGAACTGGTCAATCGAGAGGTCGAGATTCTTTGCGAAGGCCCCAGCAAAACAAATCCGGCGCGCCTGATGGGCCGCACACGCACAAACAAAATCGTCATCTTCGAAGGCGGCGATGAACACGTTGGGCAACTCGTCGACGTCCGGATTCAACGAGCAACCGGCTTCAGCCTTTACGGGACGCCAGTTGCGCAACCGCAAACGCCCGCGACAATCGCCGCATGATCTACCATTTGTCTTTGCAGGCGGCCGGAATTATCGCGGGGGCATTTCTCGTGTTGGCCGGGCTGCCGGGGTTGTTCCGACCGGAAATGGTCCAGGGCCTGGCAAAACGTCTGCCGCGCTCTCGACTCGCCGGCGTTACTTTGCTGACCATCGATCTGGTCTGGGGCTTTTGGTTGCTCTCCACAATGGAGATGGGAGAATTCGCGAGCTTTCGCCGGCCGCTGCTTATCGCGCTGCCGGTCGGTTATTTCCTCGTCATTCGTTTCGTAGACGAGTTCATCGCCGTGCGGGCGCTTGGGATCCTTTGCTTGCTCGCCGCCGAGCCGCTGCTCGATGCCGCTTTTTTTCGCTACGAACCGAGCCGCCTGTTTGTCACGGCTTTCGCCTACTTGCTCGTCATTGCCGGACTTTTCTGGGTGACAATGCCGTATTTGCTGCGCGACCAGATCGGGTGGAGCGCCCGGAGCAACACCCGCTGGCGAATCGTGCATGGCGCGGCGGTTGGTTACGGCGTCGTCATTCTCGCGCTCGCGTTCACGCTATATTGACCCCGCAGCGGCCGCCCTCCCGGCGGCGCATACCGCTTTGCCGCTGAGGACAGCGGCCCCTGCAGAAAGAGATGAATCGGATTCTTGTCATTCGCGGCGGTGCCATCGGCGATTTTATTCTCACGCTGCCGGCGCTCAAGGCGCTGCGCGACGCTCACCCGGACGCACACATCGAAGTCCTTGGCTACAAGCACGTGGCCGTGATTGCCGAGAACCGATTTTATGCGCAGGCGATCCGCTCCATCGAGTACGGGCCGCTTTCCGGCTTTTTCGCAAACAATTCAGATCTGTCGCCAGAACTCGCCGACTATTTCTCCAGCTTCGATCTGGTCATCAGTTATCTTTACGATCCGGACAAAATTTTTGAGAACAACCTTCGACGATGCGGCGTCCAAAAAATCTTGTGCGGACCCGGGAGAATCGGCAACAACGTGCACGCAGCTGAGCAGCTTGCCGCGCCGATAAAGCAGTTGGGAATAGAAGTTGCCGATTTGTCGGCGAATTTTGTAGCGTCCGAGCAGGATCGACAGTTCGCGCACGACTTCGTTCGCAACTTACCGCATCCGATTCTCGCGATCCATCCGGGAAGCGGCAGCGACCAAAAAAATTGGCCGATCGAAAATTGGGTCCAGCTTGGGAATGACTGGCTCGGCAGGACGGGATCTTCCTTGATCGTTGTTGCGGGTGAAGCTGACGATGCGTCACGCGCACGCCTTGAACGTGAATGGGCGCACCATCAGAACGTGCGTTTCGCCAGAAACCTGCCGCTGCCTGCGCTTGCCGCCGTTCTGGAACATTCAGTTTTTATCGGACACGACGGCGGCATCTCGCATCTCGCCGCAGCCGGAGGTGCCGATTGCATTTTGCTGTTCGGTCCGACCGATCCGGAAATTTGGGCGCCGCGAAATAAAAATGTTCGGGTGATACGCAGCAACGGCGGCAAGATCGACGATCTGCAGGTTCGAGATGTTAAAGAAGCGCTGGAAATGCTGTTGATGAAGCGCAACCAAAGCGTTTCCAGCGTGACGCGGGATGCGACGAGAGGTTCCTCGCTCCGCTCGGAATGACACGCGCGCTCCCGTGACGCGACCAAATCGCAGGGCAACCGCACCCTTTACCGATGAAAGGTCGGCAGGCGGAGCGCCCGCCCCATAATTGATTTTTACGCGCTGATGCGCATGGGCATGAGCACGTACAGAAATGGTGTCTGTATTTTCAGAACGCCCGGGCTCATCTCGTCAATAAGATCCAGAAAGACTTCGTCCTCGGCGAGGTTCCGCAACGGCGCCATCAAAAACTCGGGATTGAAGGCGATCGAAAATTCGCGGCCTTTGTACTGAACGGGCAATGATTCCTTCGCTTCGCCGACTTCCGGCGTGTTGGCAGTGATGTCGATGTTGTTCTTGGTGAAATTGAGCTTGATCGAGTTGGACTTGTCGCTGGCCAGCAACGAAACGCGACGGAGGGAATTCAGGAATGTTTCCCGCTCCAGCGTAACGCGTTCCTTCGTTTCCGCCGGGATCACCTGTTTGTAATTTGGATAATTACCTTCGATCAATTTCGAAACGAGCAGCGTTTTGTTCAGATCGAAGGCGATTTGCCCGGAGCCGACGCTTACTTTCACGTCGCCATCGTCCGTGAGGAGCCGTTGCAGTTCGGTTACCGCCTTGGTCGGGACGATAATGTCGGTTTCGTGGCTGCGCGGAAACTCCAGCTCGATGTCCACCATGGCCAGTCTCCGGCCATCGGTCGCCACCAATATGAGCTTGTTGTCCTTAAAACTGAATAGAACGCCGTTGAGAACGTAGCGCGTTTCATCCGTCGAGATGGCGTAGGCGGTTTTGCGCAGGCCATCGCGCAAATCCTTCTGGCGCATCGTGACAATCTTGGCGTTTTCGAATTTCGGAAGGGGCGGAAATTCTTCCTCCGGCAAACCAAGAATCTTGAAGAAACTCTGCCCGCTGCGGATGGAAGCGGTATTCTTCCCATCCACATCGACCTGGATTTCGCTGGAGGGCAGCTCGCGTACGATATTGAAAAGACGCCGGGCCGGCAGGGTAGTCGCACCTTCTTTTTCCACCTGAGCTTCGAAACTTCCGCGCACGCCGACGTCGAGGTCGGTGGTGGTGAGATGCACTTCGCCGCCGTTTGCCTGGAGCAGCACGTTCGAAAGGATGGGCAACGTCGTTCGTGTACTGACTACATTTTGAACCTGTTGCAGGCCTTCGAGCAGTTTTTCTTTCGTAGCGATAAATTTCATAACGAGAGAAGCGCCTAAGATGTAAAGCCTCCGATTTTATTCGGCAACCGTAAAGTCACATCGGGCAGCTGGGATGGCAGTTGCACTCTCAGCGTTGTAGCGAGCTGTCGATAAAGGAAACGGTCTGGCGAACGTTGTCTTCATCCTTCATCCTCCTCTTCACCAGCTTGCAGGCGTGCAAGACCGTGCCGTGATCGCGTCCGCCAAACGCATCGCCAATTTCGTTGAGCGACATTTTGGTCAGCTCGCGCGCAAGGTACATCGCCACCTGGCGCGGGAAAGCGATATTGGCCGGGCGACGTTTGCTTGTCATGTCGGCCAGGCGCACGTCGAAATGCTCCGCCACGCGCCGTTGGATTTGCTCGATGGTAACGGAGTGTCGCGCCTCCTCCTGCAGAATGTCCTTTAAAAGACGCTCGATGACGTCACGCGTGAGCTCCTTGCCGCTGATTGAAGCGAAAGAGGCCACGCGCAGCAGCGCCCCCTCCAGGCGACGCACGTTGGTGCGAATGCGGTTCGCCAGAAATTCAAAAACTTCGTCCGGCAATTTCACCTGCATCGTGCGCGCTTTCTTCCGAAGAATCGCAAGGCGCGTCTCAACGTCCGGCGGCTGAAGCTCGGCCGTCAGTCCCCATTCAAAGCGGGAGACCAGCCGTTGCTCGAGATTGGCAATTTCGGACGCCGGACGATCGCTCGAGAGCACAATCTGTTTATGTCCGTCGAAGAGGGTGTTGAACGTGTGAAAAAATTCCTCCTGCGAACGTTCCTTGCCGCTTAGGAACTGGATGTCGTCGATGAGCAAAAGATCGGCCTGTCGGTAGCGTTTGCGAAACTTGACCAGATTACTGTGCTGGATGGCGTCGATGAATTCGTTAATGAAAAGCTCGCTCGAGAGATAAATGACCTTCGTATTTTTCTTTTTCGCCAGGACATACTGTCCGATTGCCTGCATCAGGTGCGTCTTGCCCAGGCCGACGCCGCCATAAACAAAAAGCGGGTTGTAGGTTCGCGCAGGTGCTTGCGCCACGGCCAGGCTCGCCGCATGCGCGATCTCGTTGTTCGGGCCAACGACGAAAGATTCGAATGTATTGCGCGGATTCAGCCCAGGAGCGGCACCAGAGGATTTGTTCGCGCGAACCGGGTCCGGTGTTTTCAGGGCGCTCGTTTTCTCAGGAATGAGCTCGCCCATCGGCTCGGACGGCGAAACGAATTTTACCTCGCGCGGTCCGCCAAAAACGTCGGCGATGGCTGTCTGTAATGCGGCCATATGGTTACTCTCAATCCAGTATTGGTAGATGTTGTTAGGGACACGAAAGGTAAAGGCGTCCTCAGATGCGTCGACTAATTCGAGGGCGGAAAACCAGCGCTTAAATGTGTCGCTGCTGACCTGCGGCTGTAATGCCGAGGACAGTTTCTGCCAAAGCTCCGCACACTTTTCGTCCATACTTGTTAACAGCGTTACACAATTGCCACAAAGGCGCGCAACGAGGGGAAATGGCTCGTGAATGCCGCGTTGCACCATGGCTGGCAAGTGCGATAGGTAGCTGGGAAATGGCTCAAAAAATTGCGCAAATCACGGAAATACGAGGGGAAATCCGCCTTTGCGCATCGCAGACATTGCGCGCTCGCGGCAAGATCAAGATATTGTCCAGAGAGGCGCGTCAGTAGGGTCAAGGCATCGGTCATTCTCACGAATCAATTTTTCTCAGAAATGTTCACATCTTATTCACATCCCGTCCGTTTTCTCCCTGCCAGCGGCTCGAGATTAGAAACCGCGTGCGGAATCGACAAGACAAAATCTGAATTTTATTTTCGCGCGCTGATAAAAAAATCTTGACTGAAAAAGCAATTGGATATCGCCCCAAGCACGCGGCAGTAAAACGGTGAACGCGTACACGCAGACGAGTCGAAAGACTCCGGTAAGTTGACCAGGTTTGGGCATGCGCACATTTTTTTCTGCCAATAAATCGCCGTGACCATGCGGATTTTGTTTCCCTTATTTCTGTTTGCTCTGACCGTTTCCGCCGCGCAGGCTGCCGAAGAATTGCTGCCACCTTTCGGTTTTCGTTGGAACGATCCAATGTCGCGAGTGGAAGCGGTGCTCAAGGGAGCCAAGGCCCATGTCGTTTCGCGCCAGAAAAAAGAGAACCGCGAAATCTGGACAGTCGAAGGCTTGGTCCATCCCGGTTTGAAGCGCACGCTTTTCACGTTCAAGGGGGGCGCGCTCTTCGGCGTAGAGTTGCAGTACGAATATCCAAACTGGACAATCGAAAGGTACAACGAGCGGATGGGAGAAATTCGCCGATACTTCGACGCCAAATACGGCATTGGGAAACTCGTCTCCCGCACGCGCGACACAGACACCGACGTCATTCAGACGCTGGTCGGTTACCAGTGGATGATCGGCGCAACGATGCTGGAGCTGTTTTATTTCTCAGCGCAGCACGATTCGCTCATTTATCGGACGATTTCTGTCGATTACAAAGCATTGTAGCGCTGCTACTCTCCCGTAGCCGCTTCGCTCTGCGAAGCCCGACACCGGGCGCGTCGGCTGCCCACGCGTCGCGCCGCCCGGAGGTCGGCGTCCCGCTGGCCGACACTCTGGCCGGCCAACGAATCCTCGTTTCCTTCCGCGACCAGCCAATTGTAGGGCGTTGATTCGCTTTTTCCCAAAAAGCTCGCCCTGTCGGGCCTTCCCGTCTATGTCGCTCGCGTCCCTGCGGCTCCATTCTGCGAGACGCCATCTGCGCTAAACCGGCGACTGACACAGTCGCCCTACAAAGTCTGCATTGAACGTCTTCCAAGTAAGCGATCAGGCGGAGGCGACCTCTACAGTGTCGTCTCGCCAACGAGCGATTCCCGATGTTTGACCCCGCGCTGCGTTTCCTTTTGCAACCGTTTCAACCGGCTCGAAAGCGCCGCTTTCGCCGCCGAGCTCATCCGATCAATAAAAAGAATCCCATTGAGATGATCGATTTCATGCTGAACGGCGCGCCCCAGCAGACCGCTCGCCTCCACATCGATCGTGTTGCCCTGCAGATCCTGCGATCGCAAAGCGACCAACTCGGCCCGCTCGATCTCGCCGGTGATTTCCGGAAAGCTCAGGCAACCTTCCGTTCCCACCTCGGTTGTGCTGCCCAACTTGATCTCGGGATTAATCAGAATGAGAGGCATCGCACTCTTCGGATCGATTTCCTGGCCGTTCAGTTTCATCGTGCTTGGCTGATTCTCCGCCTGCGACACGTCGATCACGGTCAATTGAAGCGCTTCGCCGATCTGCTGCGCTGCGAGTCCAACCCCATGCGCTGCATGCATCGTTTCAATCATGCTCTCAGCCAGTGCTCGAATGCGGTCGCCAATTTTGTCCACGCGTTTGCCTTTCGCGCGCAGAATCGGATCGCCATATTGCCGGATTGATAATTTCACTTTTCCTCGCGCGTGAAGGCCGGCAGATTTTTAACGCCGGCCAGTTTCAACGCGTCCATCACTTTGATGATTATACCGAAGGAGGCCTTCTTGTCGGCCTGCAGGGCAATCGACGATCTTTTGGTCGGGGGAAGATTGCGCACAGCCTTTTCAAGGTCATTCACGTCGATTGGCTGAGAGTCGAGTTCGATGTTGTCACTTTTGTCCACCGTAACAATGGAATGTTCGACTTCCGACGGTTTCTTGGTCGCTGTTTTCGCTTCCGGAAGATTAATTTGTACTTCCGGCTGGTCGCGCTTGAACGTGGTCGAGACGACGAAAAAGATGAGCAATATCGTCAAGATATCGACCAGCGACACGATGATAATCGAAGGAGCGCGCTTTTTTTTAACCGCGAATTTCATGGCCCGGAGTTGAAAACGTGCCTCAGGCGGCCGGCGCGCGCGCCGGCGTCACCTGCCTCGAAATCGGCACTTCGCCGGCAAAGCGGCCATAGTAGCATTTCGATAAAAGATCGGTAACGAGCGATTCCATTTCGACGGAGAGGACCTCGACTTTTTTGGAAAAGTAAACGAAAGCGATCAAACTCGGCACCGCAATTCCCAATCCGAACACGGTGCAATTCAACGCTTCCGAAATTCCGAGGGCAATCCGCTTCGCGTCGGCGGCTCCCGAACTCAACCCGAGGCTGGCAAACACGTGCACGAGACCGGAAACAGTGCCGATCAAGCCAATTAATGGAGCAATGCCGATAATGACTTCCAGAACGACCAGGCCGCGCTCCAAGCGCACCATCTCGTGACGCGCACGCGTTTGCACCACATCCACATTTTCCGAGCGGGGCCAGCGCAAATGCGCCAGCGCCACGCGCACGATCCTGGACAGGGAGGATGGATCATGATGAACCATGCGGGCGAGCCGTTCGGGACTCGTACCCGGGGCCAGCCGTTCCATCTCGCTCTCGATCGTTAAAGGCAGCACGTTTTTTTCCCGCAACGCGAGGGTGCGCAGAATGATTGTGGTGAGCGAGACAATCGAGCATGCAAGCAGCGGCCACATGAAGACCCCGCCCTTCGCAAAGAATCCCGTGATGGTTTGAAAGACGTCCGTCATATCAGCGGTTATCAGTTGGCGAAGATGGTGAATGGAATATCCACTTCCAAGCCTTGGGAAGGCAAGGTGGCAGCGAGGTCCTCGGACATAGGGGGCAACTTTGCCTCCTGAACTGATTGGATACAAACGTTCGCAAACGCTTCATTCGAAGTATTCCCGATGACCCTGAGATCCTTCACGTTCCCGCTGCGATCGACCCGAAAGACCAGTCGCGCGGTTCCGATGCTGATCAGGTCCCTGGACCGTTCGACGTGGGAGTACCACCGCGAGCCGATTGCATCAAAGAGCCATTTTTGATAACGGCCGAGCGGCGTCCCGATCGCATTCACCCTGGCGATCCCACGGGTCGTGATCGAACCGGATAAACGGGTTTGTTCTTTCATTGCGCGGTAGGCCGATTTTGCTCGTTGCGGTGTGGCCGCAGCAGTGGGCTGAACCGTCGGTGTTGGCTTTGACGTTAACATCGCAAACTCGTCTTCTTTAGTAACGGGTGTGGGCTGCGGCGTCGGTGCGACAGAAGGCTCTGGCGTGGACTTCGGTGCAACGCTCGGTTGCGGCTGCGCGGCCTGGCTCGCCAACGAGTATTGATGATTTTCCAGATCCACCGAGGGCCGATCCTTACCCTGCTGCGAGGGCAACGGCATGCTTCCCGTCGCCGGAAGCTGGCTCGCGCCGATCGAATTGGCGTTCGATTCAAAGGTCCTGTCCTTCGGTGCTTGGGCGGATTGTTTCGATTCGTCCGTCTCCATGAACATCGAATTCTTGGGAACGACCGACGCCGGCGTGGCCAGATCGACAAACGTCAGTTGCATCGGCTTGTCTTCGACGGAAATCGGAGACGAAAAAAGGCCGCTCGATATGGCGAGCGAGTAGGCGATCACCAGGTGAATGAGCAGCGCGGCCAGGAACGCCCAGAAAACCTTGCGGGCCTCTTGCTTCCTGTCCGCCGCATCGTCCGCCGAATGACCGAGTATGAATTCCGACGTCGTCATGAACTCAGAGGGCCAACATTATCGCAGGCGCGAGGCGCTGACAAATTGCGCTCTGCCGGCCGGACACGCGCCGCCGGGACCACGTCCGAAGTCTTTGGGCGCCGGCCGGATTTCCGCGATGCTGTTCGTGCGTAGTGAAACAAGTATTGCTGCGCATAACCCCCGTGCTCGCCGAAGTGTCTTTGTGTGAACACCTTCAGCCGCGCCGCGTTCAATCTTCGGGCGCGTGGAAAGTATTTTTCACGCAGGACGCGCTCGATCCAGACGTCGATCGGGAAGGCGCGCAGGCGTTCATAGGCAAAAAGCATCACACAATCAGCAACCTTCGCGCCTGCGCCAGGGCACTCGCAAAGGCGCGCCCGCAGGTCGCCATCGGGAAGCCCGGCCAGTTCGTCGAGGTCGATCTCGCCTGAGCTGACAAGACGCGCGGTGGCGAGCAGATTCTTGGCACGATAACCTAGCGCGCATTCGCGCAGTTCCGCTTCGGAGGCCTGTCCGATCCGTTTCGCGGTTGGAAAAACGTAGAGATCTGCATCGCCCAATTTCTTGCGGATACCGAATTTTCGCCGCAACGCATGCGAGATCTGTCGGATATGGGCAACCTGTTTCATCGAAGAGCAAATAAATGTGGCGAGACATTCCCAGCGCGGCTGCCGGATAATTCGAACCCCGCGACAAAAGTCTCGCGCGGCGTTCATCACCGGATCGTCGGGAAACGAAGCGCAAATTTGAGCGAGCGGATGGTCCAGCGCGAAATAATTCGCGATTGTGGCATGGGCATCCTGCCCATATCCACTGGCCTCCGGCTCGTAAGAACCTACGGCTCGGAGAGAAGCCGATGCCATTTTCGCCAGCAGTAAATCGCCGCGCTGCTCCACGTAAACCGGCCGGTCACCGATCGTCCCCAAGAATCGATCGCCGGCTTTCTCCCAATGAAAGACCTGGCCGGAATCGAGCGTCTTGGCCAGATCGAAATCGGGTGCCGGGATTCTTGTGAATGTCATTGGATCGCGAACCGCACACAATAAGCTCCAAATTCCAAGCTCCAACATCCAGAGAAACCTCAAACTCCAATAGCCAAACGATGTGCGTTGGATTTTTTTGGACCTTGATGATTGAAGCTTCCCTGGAGCTTGAATGTTGGAATTTGGAATTTCCTATCGCTCCATCTGTGGCTAAGTAGGTGCCGGCATGGACGCCAAACTGGCAATCGATAGCGGAGTTCTTCTTCTCTACTTCTTTGTCATCATCGGGATTGGCCTTTTCATGGGGCGAAAGGAGGAGAGTCTCGCCGACTTCGCCCTTGGCGCCCGTCAAATCCCGTGGTGGGCCGTGCTCGCCTCGATCATCGCCGCGGAAACCAGCGCAGGAACATTCTTCGGCACGCCGGGCGAAGGTTTTGCTCTTCGCAATTACACGTACATCCAGCTTGCATTTGGCACGATCCTCGCGCGCATCCTGGTCAGCTACATTTTCATCAAGCCGTACTACGATTACAAAGTTTACTCGATATACGAATACCTCACCGCGCGTTTCGGCGTCGGAACCAAGAACGCAGCCTCTTCTGTTTTCATGATTACGCGGTTGCTCGCGTCGGGAGCGCGTTTGTACGTGGCAGCCATCGCGCTAGCCCTTGCCTATGAAATGATCCGCGGCGTGCGGCCCGGTCAAACGGAGACTCTTCTTATTTATATCGGTTCCACAGTGGCCATCGTCATTCTGACCGCGATTTACACAACGCTGGGCGGAATCAAGGCGGTCATCTGGACGGACCTGATCCAGGCTTCGATCATGATGGGCAGCGCTCTCATTGCGCTCGGCCTGCTTTATTCGGCCATTCCCGGCGGGTTCCATAAGATCGCCGCGCTGCATGGTGGATTTCATTTGTCGGACTTCATCACGACCGGACTCAACCCGGCGAAACATGGCTGGGACAAGATCAAAGGGATGTTTGCGATGGAATACACCATTTTCGCGGGACTGATCGGATCGACCTTCATCACCATGGCCACGCACGGCACCGACCAGGACATGGTGCAACGGATGCTGACCGCGCCGGACATTCGCCGGAGCCGCCGTTCGCTCATCCTTTCCGGTCTCGCCGACATCCCGATCGCGCTCACCTTCCTCAGCATCGGGTTGTTGCTCTGGGTTTATTACCAGGTTCACCCAGACCCGACATTGTCGAAAACACCTAACGAGACGTTCTGCCATTACATTCTTTACGAAATGCCGGTCGGGCTGCGCGGCCTCCTGATCGCGGGAATTTTCGCTACCACCATGGGATCGCTCAGCACGGCGCTCAACGCACTGGCCACAAGTTTCACCCGCGACTGGTACCAGATTTATATCAATCGCCAGCCAACCGAAAAACAAAGCCTGCGGGCCGTGCGTTGGGCCACGGTCTGGTTCGCGTTTCTCATGATCGTTGTTGCATCGGGCACCTCATATTTGGTCATCGTTCATCCGAATGTGCGCATTATTCCCATCGTGCTCGGCATTTTCGGCTACACCTACGGCTCGCTGCTGGGCGTGTTTCTCTGCGGCATGTTTACCAAACGACGCGGGAGCAATCGCGGCAACGTCATCGCCATGGTCGCCGGTTTCATCGTGGTCGCGATCTTGAGCGGCCTGCCCAATAACATTGCCGGAATGTTCGACGCCGTCGCTTACAAGCAGCCAGCCTGGCTTCCGCTCATGGAATTTCCGTGGTGGATCTGCTTCGGAACCATCGTCACTTTTTGTGTGGCGATTTTGTTTCCGACCGGCCGCGAGCATCACCCGCCAGCTTGATTCCTAGTTCGCGCAATTGGCGGGGATCGACGTCGGCCGGTGATTGCGTCATCAAATCCATGCCGCGGTTATTTTTCGGGAACGCCATCACCTCGCGGATCGATTGCTCGCCGCAAATGAGCATCACCAGGCGATCGAGACCGAGTGCAATGCCGCCATGTGGCGGCGCGCCGAGCCGAAGCGCGCGCAATAAATGGCCGAATAACGATTCTTGGGCCTGCGGGCCGACGCCGAGCACTTCGAACATTTTCGCCTGCAACTGTGGCTCGTGAATTCGAATACTGCCGCCGCCGATCTCCACGCCGTTCAACACGACGTCGTATGCCTCCGCGCGAACTTCGGAAAGCTTTTTCGCCTCGAGCAACGGAATGTCTTCCCCTTTCGGTCGCGTAAACGGATGGTGCATCGCGTTCCATTTGTTTTCCTCCGCGCTCCATTGCAGCAGCGGAAAATCGGTTACCCAAAGAAAATCCCAGTCCGAGCCGGACGGGCGGTTAGCAGAAGTGCCAAGCAAATCCTGGATTTCGGCGATGCGCAGGCGAATTCGACCGAGGACTTCGCACGCGATCTCCCACTTGTCGGCCCCGAAGAAAACGCAATCGCCCTCCTCGATTTTCAGTTTCGATTGTAGCGCGGTTTTCTCGGCGTCGGAGAAAAATTTCACGATCGGCGATTTCCATTCGCCGCCCTCGATCTTTATGAATGCAAGTCCCTTGGCGCCAAAGGTCTTCGCGATTTCAGTCAGCTCGTCGGCCTGTCCAATGGTGATACCCGCAAAGCCTTTCGCATTGATCGCCTTCACCACGCCGCCGGCGTCGATCGCGCCGCGGAAAACCTTGAAGCTGCTGGATCGAAAATCGTCGCTCAGGTCGGCCAGTTCGATTCCGAATCGGCGGTCCGGCTTATCGCTGCCGAATCGGCCGACCGCTTCGCGATACGTTAGCCGGTCGAACGGCGTTTTGACATCGATGTTCAGCGCAGCCTTGAAAATCGCCGCCAACATCCCTTCGGTAAGCGCAAAGATGTCGTCCGGAGTTACGAATGAGGCTTCGATATCGATCTGGCTGAATTCCGGCTGCCGATCGGCGCGCAGATCCTCGTCGCGGAAACACTTCGCGATCTGAAAGTATTTTTCGACGCCACCGACCATCAGCAACTGTTTGTATTGCTGTGGCGCCTGTGGCAGGGCGTAAAATTTTCCGGGAGCCAACCGGCTCGGCACCAGAAAATCGCGGGCGCCTTCCGGCGTGCTCTTCGAGAGGATCGGCGTCTCGATTTCCACGTAGCCCTGGTCGTCGAGATAATCGCGCGCTGCTTTCGCGACCCGATGCCGCGAGCGGAGATTTTGCGCCAGCCGGGGCCGGCGCAAATCGAAATAGCGATAGGTCAACCGCAGATCTTCGTTGTGAATCTCCGCGTCGATCGGAAACGGCAGATCATCGGCCCGATTTAGAATGCGCAGCTCCTTTGGAATGACTTCGACATCGCCGGTGGCAAGCTTCGGGTTCTCCGTTCCCGGCAACCGCGCGGCGACGCGTCCCGTAACCTGAATGACATCTTCGCTTCGGAGCGTGTGCGCTTGTTTGGCGACCTTAGCGTCTTCTTCCGGACGAAAAACGACCTGCGTAAGGCCTTCACGGTCGCGCAGATCGATAAAGATGACGCCGCCGTGGTCGCGCGAGACGTGCACCCAGCCGGCAAGCGTCACCTGCTTGCCGATGTCGCCTTTACGAAGTGAATTGCAATTATGCGTGCGATACATGACCGGCCCAAAAGTAGCGTGTCATTCTGAGCGAAGCGAAGAATCTCGCAAGCGATTAGGTAGAGACGGATCTGGGGAGCACAGGCTACCAGTCCGCCACCGGACGGACTCGCCGTGGTGAGCCTGTTCTTTTCGGCAGCTTGCCGAAAAAGATGTCGTCGGCAAGCTGCCGACGACTGCAGGCAGGCTGCCTGCGCTCCCCAGAAACGATGCAATCCTACCGCAGCGCCGATTCAACGCTGCGGACCAGATCATCTTTGCTCACCAATTTCTGCTCGCCGGAGCGAAGATCTTTGACTGCGACCTGCGGCCATTCGTCGCCATAAAGAAGCGCAAGCGATGCGCCCAAATCTTCGGCACTTTGAAATTGTTTGCCTACTTTTGCAGGCGCGAACGGATAATCGACGCGCAAACCCCGGTCGCGCAGTTGTTGAATCGACGCCAGCGCATCGGCGCGGCGTTCTTCCTTCGCGATCACGATGTAGACGTCGATCTTGCGCCCGGCCGCGACCGCTTTTTGCATTGCTTGATGGGCAGGCGCCGTCTCCTTGATCAACTCGCCGAGAACGACGTCGCCCATGGCAAACCCGAGAGCCGGCATCGAAACCGCCGCATCGCTCAACTGCGCGACCAGGTTGTCGTAACGTCCGCCGCCGGCGAGAGCCCGCAGCTTGCCGGCGCGATCGAACACTTCGAAGACCATGCCCGTGTAATAAGCGAGGCCACGCACGATCCGCACATCGACATCGACGAATTGAGCCAGCCCGCGCGTCCGCAAGCCGTCGACCAGCCGATCGAGCTTTTCGTTGCTGCCGCCGGCGCTAAAAATCTCAAACACCGAGTCAGCGAGTTTTCCGAGCTTCGCCGCTGTCTTGTCGCGCGTTTCACGCTCCGATTTATCGATTACGTGCAGCAATTCTTCCCAGCGCTCAGGGGGAACGCTCTTCGCGCGCAGAAAATCGGTCCAAAACGCGCGATCGCTCACCCGCACAACAAAATCCTTCTCCGTCAGTCCGAATGCACGCAGGACGTCAATGCAAAGCGCGACCAGATCGATATCGGCATTCGGCGAGTCTTCGCCGATGATGTCGCAGTTTAGCTGAAAATGTTCGCGCAGCCGGCCGCGCTGTTGTTTTTCATAGCGGAAGAATTGACCGATCGAGAACCACTTGAGCGGTTTCTTAAATTCTCGTTCGTGGGCGGCGACCACCCGGGCCAGCGTTGGGGTTAGTTCTGGCCGCAGCGCGACTTCGCGCTCGCCTTTGTCGGCGAAATTGAAAAGTTGATCGACAATTTCGGCACCGCTTTTCTTTCGGTAAAGATCGGTCGGCTCGAGGACCGGGCCCTCCCATTCGACGAAGCCGTAGCGTCGCGCCACCTCGCGCCACCTCCCAAAAATGTAGTTCCGCGCCGCACAATCGCTCGGCAAAAAATCGCGAAAACCAGGCAGAGCCTGCATTAAATTCCTCCCTTCGGCAGGCCCCAGTTGGCGATACAACCGTTCACCGCGCGATTTGCGAAATCTATTTGGAATCGAACAAAATTCGGTCCAGGGAGGTCAAATATCTTCATAACGAGCAACATCCGCTAAGCAAAGCAGAGAGGGAATTATGAAACAAACCAGATTAGTTAAAATATTGGCCGCGGTTTTTGCGATGACGCTGGGCACGGCAGTCGCGCAACAGACCAGGACCTTCGATTCGAGTACAGTCAGCGACACAGGGACAATCACAGCTTACGCGCCTGGTTCGGATTACATCGCCTTCCTGTCCGACATGGATACGGCGCCGGAGCGGTATTACCTCACGAAGAACACGACCATTCTTGATCCGGGAGGTCGCGTTGTCACCTGGTCGGCGATTCGGCCCGATATGCCGGCGATCGTCTATCATGAAAAGCAAGGCGATCGCGTGATCGTGCGCAAAATCCTGCTGCGCAGACCGGGAACAGCCTACGAGAGGACAACGACGACTACGACAAAGCAGCCTTAGGGCTGAACGAGTCAGACCTGTTGGTCTTAAAGAATCAATCGCCGTAGCCGTGCGGAAATTTTTGGTGCCATTTCCATGCGCTCTGGATAATACCATCCAGCGACTGGAACTGCGGCTGCCAGCCGAGTTCGCGTTTGATTTTATCCGAGGCCGCAACCAAACGCGCCGGATCGCCGGGCCGGCGCGGTTTTTCCACAACTTCGATCTTGCGGCCGGTGATTTTGCGACAGGCCTCGATCACCTCGCGCACACTCGCACCCCCGCCGGTGCCAAGATTGTAGAACTCACTCCTGGATGAGTCCAGCCCGAGGATATGCGCGCGGGCAAGGTCGACAATATGAATGTAGTCGCGGATGCATGTGCCATCCGGCGTCTCGTAATCGGTGCCAAAGATTTCCACATGCGGCTTTTGTCCAAGCGCGACCTTCATCACGTTTGGGATGAGATGCGTTTCGATTCGATGGTCTTCTCCAAACTTTTTCGACGCCCCGGCGGCGTTGAAATAGCGCAGCGAAACGAAGGTTAGCCCGTGAATTTGATCGTACCACCGCAATATTTTTTCAAAAGCGAGCTTGGATTCACCGTAAGGATTGATCGGCCGTTGCGGCAGCGTCTCATCGATCGGTAAACGCTCAGGTGGTCCGAAAGTGGCGCAGGTCGATGAGAAAATGAGGCGGCGCACTCCGGTCGTCACCATGGCATCGAGCAGGTTCAATCCATTGCTGATGTTGTTGCGGAAATATTTCGACGGATTCTGCATCGACTCGCCAACCAGCGCGCTGGCTGCGAAATGCATCACCGCATCGGGACGGGCGTCCGGAACATGTCTTCCCTATTTTTTCCCGGTCCGCCAGGTCGCCTTCGATGAATTGCGCGCGCGGGTCGATCGCGCCGCGATGGCCTTCAGTCAGATTATCGAAGACCGCAACCTGATGCCCTTCATCGAGCAGCAGTTCGGCACAAACGCTCCCGATATAGCCGGCCCCGCCGACAACAAGAATTTTCATCAGCGGGAACGTGGCCGCGCCGCGCCGTTAATCAATTCAAAGTGCGCGAGGAAGCGGTGCGGTTCGAAGCCTCGATGGTGCCCAAAGGCTGACCAGCGGGGACTTTTTTCTGGAGGCTGGCAATCATTTGCCGCACTTGTCGATGTTTCTTCCGGGGCTGCAACACCTGCAGGCTGCGCTGACTGGAACCCCATTCCAGGATATCAATATCGACGTTGCGCACGCCCCAGCGCCGCATCTCGAGACGAGTCGACTTGTACAGGTCGATCGTGCTGGTCCCGACCAGCGCGGTCCCATAATCGTCGATCACGTATTCTTCTTTCGTATTTACGATTCGGAACCGTGTGCCGAGCGGAAAGCGCGACCAATCCGATGCAGCGCTCTTAATATGATGGCTCGACAAACGCATTCCTATCGCGTTGTGCGGGCCGCCCCTTTCCGTTTTCGTGTATGCGGTTGTTCGCACCGTCATATGCCGCGACTGAATATTTGCAGCCGATTGCACACGCACCGCGCTTTGTTCTGCACAACTGACGAGGACGCAAGCAACGGCTACACCGATTGCTAGGTTAAGGCATTTCATCATTTACAACACCGCGGCCTCAGATAGCACCGATGCGCCGTCTGGCAAGCGGTTTTTGCCTAACAACAGCAAGGACCGGACGGCGACTTCCCTCTTTCACGCAGCCTGCAATTCCGTTGTGCAATGCGGGCAACGCTTGGCCTTGATCGGAATCGTCATTGCGCAGGCCGGGCAATCTTTCGAAACGGGAGCGGCGGTCGGCGACGGTCTTTTCATCTTGTTCATCCCTTTCACGACCAGAAAAATACAGAACGCCACGATAACAAAATTAATCACCAGCGTAACAAAGTTTCCGTAGTTCCAGGTTACCGCGCCCGCCTTTGCAGCCTCGGCCGCCGTGTGGAAGACGCCGCCACCGGGAGCATCCTTAAGAACCAAAAACTTATTCGAGAAATCGAGGCCGCCTGTGATTAATCCGATCGGTGGCATCAGGATGTCTTTTACCAGCGAATTAACGATTCCTCCGAACGCCGCGCCGATAATCACGCCGACTGCGAGATCGATCGCGTTTCCCTTGACGGCAAACTCTTTGAATTCTTTCCACATGGGGCGGTTGTGATGTGTACCGGGAATGTTGGCAAGCCTTTTTAGCCGCCCAGGAACTACTTCGTCACAAAGTTGACGACTTTGCCTGGCACGACGAGGACCTTCAAATAGCCGTCCGTCAGTCGCTCGTGAACTTTAGGCAGCTTCTCCGCTGCGCTCACCATTTCGTCCTTCGTAGCCGAGGTGGAAATTTTTAAGACTCCCTGAAACTTTCCGTTCACTTGCACGGGAAGTTCGATTTCGTCCTCAACCAGAAACTTCGGGTCGTACGCGGGCCACGGTTGGTCCGTGATATCGCCTTTCGAGCGGAGCCTTTCCCAAAGTTCGGAAGTGAGATGCGGCGCGAATGGATTGAGCAAAACGAGGAACATTCGCATTGTCGACAACGGAACCGTCTCCGCCCCGCGCCGCGGGATAAACGCGTTCACGAAAATCATCATCTGCGAAATCGCCGTATTGAATGAAAGAGACTCGATGTCTTCGGTCACTTTCTTGATGGTCGCATGCGCGATTTTTTGCTGCGCATCTGTTGGAACGACATCCTGGACCGTGGATGATAATTCCCAGTCGCCGGCTTGATTTTCACTCATCAGCAAACGCCACACGCGCGCCAGAAAGCGCGAAACGCCTTCCACGCCGCGCATGCTCCACGGCTTCATCTGCTCCAGCGGCCCCATAAACATTTCGTAGCAGCGAAACGCGTCGGCGCCGTATCGTTCGATCACGTCGTCGGGGCTCACGATGTTGCCGCGCGACTTCGACATTTTCTGATTGTCTTCGCCAAGAATGATTCCCTGATTGACCAGCCGCTGAAACGGCTCCGGTTTCGACAAGTAGCCAAGATCGAAGAGCACCTTGTGCCAGAAACGCGCGTAAAGCAGATGCAGGACGGCGTGCTCCGTACCGCCAACATAAAGATCGACACCGCCAGGAGCACGCCGAAATGACGAACTTCCTGATTCGGGCTTCGTCATTCGTGCTTCGTCATTGTCTGCGCCCATCCAGTAGCGCTCAGCCTGTTCGCCGACGAAACGCTCCTCGTTATGCGGATCGCAGAAACGCAGGTAATACCAGCACGAGCCCGCCCACTGCGGCATCACATTGGTCTCGCGCATCGCCTTTTCAGAATAGCGGACCCACTCTTTCGCCTTGGCCAGCGGCGGCTCGCCGGTGCCGGTCGGTTTGTAATCTTCGAGCGGCGGGGGAACCACCGGGAGCTCAGACTCATCGAGCGCCCGATGACGGTGATTCTGCCCGTCCGGCTCGGACTCCCAGACAATCGGAAACGGTTCGCCCCAATAGCGCTGCCGGGAGAAAAGCCAGTCGCGCAGCTTGTAATTGATCGCGCCCTTGCCGAGACCGCGCTCTTCCAGCCATGCCGTGATCTTGCGGATGGCCTCCCGCGACGGCAGTCCGTCGATCACCGGCGAATTGATCGCGATGCCGTTGCCGACGAAACCGATGGGCTCCTCGCCGCCTAACGGCTGGACAACCTGGCGGACCGGCAAATCAAACCTGCGCGCGAATTCAAGGTCGCGCTCATCGTGCGCAGGCACGCCCATGATCGCGCCAGTGCCGTAACCGAGCAGGACGTAGTCCGCGATCCAGATCTGAATCTTCTCACCGTTAGCCGGGTTGATTGCATGAGCGCCGGTGAAGACGCCGGTTTTTTCCTTCGCCAGTTCGGTCCGTTCCAAATCGCTCTTGCGTGCGGCCTTTTCTCGATATTCGCGTACTGCCGGCCATTGCTCTTCGGTGACGATCAGATCGACGAGCGAGTGCTCGGGTGCGAGCACCATGTAGGTCGCACCGTAAAGCGTGTCCGGGCGCGTCGTGAAAACGCGAATGGTAGGGACATCGCGCTGCGATGTCCGGTCGTCGCAGCGCGACGACCCTACCTGTTCGGCGATCCCGGCCACGGCAAAATCGACTTCCGCGCCTTCGCTGCGGCCGATCCAATTGCGTTGGAGCAACCTAATTCCTTCCGGCCAATCGAGTCCCTCCAGTTCGTCGAGCAATCGTTCGGCGTACGCCGTGATGCGCAGCATCCATTGCCGCATCGGCCGTCTTACGACAGGAAAGCCGCCAACTTCGCTTTTGCCATCGACCACTTCCTCGTTCGCCAAAACGGTGCCGAGTTCCTGGCACCAGTTCACCGGGACATCGGCGACGTAAGCGAGCCGGACCCTGTCCGGGTTATCTCCGCGATAAGTTGAAATCGGCTCGGCTTTGTTTGTCTTCGGATTGAACCAGGAATTATAAATCCGCAGAAAAATCCACTGCGTCCATTTGTAGTAACGCGGGTCGGTCGTGTTGATTTCACGCTGCCAATCGTAGGAAAATCCGATGCGCTTGAGCTGTGATTTGAATTTCGCAACGTTTTCACGCGTGGTGACAGCGGGATGCTGGCCGCTCCGGATGGCATATTGCTCCGCCGGCAAACCAAACGCGTCCCAGCCCATCGGATGCAGAACGTTAAAGCCGCGCAGCCGCTTGTAGCGCGCGATGATGTCTGTTGCAGTGTAGCCTTCCGGATGCCCCACGTGCAGGCCGGCCCCGCTCGGGTAGGGAAACATGTCCAGGATATAGGATTTCGGCTTCGCGGGATCGAAATTTTTTTCTCCCGGATTGGAAGCGCGAAAAATCTGCCCCTTGTCCCAGATCGCCTGCCATTTCGGCTCGATCCGGTCAAAAGGATAAGGTTTGCGACGCTCCGAACTCATAAGGTAACGAATCAGGAAAGCAGGAATTCCGGAAAAGGAAATTCGGAGATTTAGTTTGTTCCCATGCACTCGCTGCTTCTGGCCACTCGCAATCCAAATAAGACGCGAGAATTTCGAGAGTTACTGGGCCCCGAATTCGACGTGCGCGATCTCAGCGCGTTTGCCGACGCCGTACTTCTGGAGGAAGCAGGGAGCACATTTTCCGAGAACGCGATTTGCAAGGCGCTGGCCGTATCGCGCGATCCGCATCTTCTCGTGGCGGCCGACGATTCTGGCCTGGAAGTCGATTCGTTAAGCGGCGCGCCGGGAATTTACTCCGCCCGGTACGCAGGCAAAGACGCGACGGACGAACAAAATACCGGCAAGTTGCTCGACGAACTGGCGCGCCGAAACGTGCCCGCGGACCGGCGCAGCGCGCGGTTTCGTTGCGTGATTGCCCTGGCGCGCGGTGGGCAATTGATTGGCACATTCGAGGGTGTTGTCGAAGGAATGATTGTCGATCCGTCGCGTGGACGCAATGGTTTCGGTTACGATCCGGTTTTTCAACCAATCGGCTTCGATCAGACCTTCGGAGAAATGGAACCGGGGTTAAAAAACAGAATCAGCCACCGCGCGAAAGCGATCGCCGCGCTGCGTGAAGCTTTGTGCACAGGAAGAGCTCCTGGGGATCCATTTTAAAAACGGCAAAATGAGCAGCGATGTCATTCCGGGCGGAGGAAGAGCCTGCCCGCCGTGGCGGGAGGAGGCTCTTATCGTTGTCTGTTAAGCGCAGATTAGCGGTGAGAGATGTCTCGGCTCAAAACCGGGCTGGCATATTTACTCGGCGTGACAAAACCTCACGATGCAGCCGCGGGTCGCTAAATTCGGAATTGGAGACCGGTGGAGGCGATGAAGCAGGAAGTTCGACAGGCAGCGGCGGCGGGTCGGTCACTAGTTCGACGCCGACCGGCGTGAATTCGGTCTCTGGAGGGACAGCCGCGGGTTGGCGATGAAGAAGCAGCGACAATCGCTGAGAAATGAATCATGCCAGCGGCGACAAACGCAGCCACGGTGCGCCACTTGTGGGTCGATCGATATAACAGCGCTTTGTTTGTCATCACGGCTCCCTGTGAGAACAAACACCCAAGCAGGCAAAATATTATTGAGGCAGAGGCGGGGCGCTACGCCAATCAATGGGCCGCTCGAATCTGATAGCCAATTTTGGTGATCCCCACCCGGCGCGCTTCGTCGAGCACCGCGATTACGTCGCCGTGCCGTGCCAACATGCTCGCGCTGATGGAGACCTTGATGCCGGGATTCGCCCGATGGAGCTTGTAGAGTCTCGGCATTACCTCATCCGGAGATACATATTGGTTATCTATGTAAACTGAGTCGCCTTCCCGTACCGTGATTGAGACGTAATCCTTGACCCCTGGTGGCGCAGAGGCAGTTGAAGGCAAGGCCACACGGATGCCTTTCATGTGCGTCTGGCTCAGGCTCACCATCATGAAACTGGCGAGCAGAAAGAACATGATGTCGATCAACGGGATGATCTCGATACGAGCCCGTTTGTGAGGAATAGGTGAGGCGACACGCATAAATTAAAAGGAAGCGCCCGTCATGGTGTATGTGATTGGTACCTTAACTTTGGGCGCGACTTGACCAGGCCTGAATCTCCATCGTCGAAATGTGCTTGTGGTGGCTTCGTCCAGGATCGGGCTGCCCGTGCTTTGCGCCATTGACGCGCTCGTCACGTTGCCGCTGGACGTGTCGACCGTTAGAACACAGACCCCGCTGCCGGTGACGTGGCGGCTGCGCGCTTCGTACGGATAGGGCGGCTTGGGCGAATAAACCGCCGAGACTCTGGCGCTATTCATCGACATTTGACGGGGCGCCCTGATCGGCGCGGCTTTCGCTTGGACCTGGGGCCGCGGTGGCGGCGATTCCTCGACGAACTCCGGCCTGACATCGGGCGGAGGCGGGGGTGGTGGAAGCGGGATATCTTCCGGTGGAGGCGTCGGCGCCTCCGTTGGCGCCTCAAGCGTAGCCACCACTTCTGCGGTTGGGATCTTACTAAGATCGATTGGCGGAGGCGCGTAATTGATTCCAGCGATCACGACCGAAACGAAATGGATTCCCACTGCGCCGCCGAGGGCCGCCCAGACATGCCATTTCGGCGGAGGTTTGTAGAGCAACGGCTTGGCCATAACCTGTTTCATAACCCCTGTGGCCCGGGAAAGTTCTTTGCCGCCTCGCTCTTGATCTCGAATGCGACCTTGTAGTAACCGACCGATCTCAGGATATCGAGCACGCGGATGATATTGCCATGAACTGTGTCCGCATCACCGCGCACGAACACCTTGGCCTCCGGATTTTCATCATGAGTTTTTTTCAGGATGACCATCAGTTCATCGTAATTCATCTCCTTCTTGTCGAAGTAAGTGTTCCCGTTTTTATCGACCGATACGCTGATGTACTCGCGCTTGGCCTGCGTTACGCCCGTCTGTCCCGTGGGCAGCGTCACCTTGATTCCTTTCATGTGCACCTGGCTGAGGCTCACCATCATAAAACTGGCGAGCAAAAAGAACATGATGTCGATCAACGGGATGATCTCGATCCGCCCTTTCTTGTGCGGAATTGGCGAGCTGATGTACATTGGATCCCTTTAAATTGAAGCGCCTTTCCCAGAGGCTGGTGCTTTTGCGATCTCCATCTCGCGCGCTGCGGTTTGTCCTCCCAGCATCACCTCCAGGTTTGTCGCCGCTGTCTGTAATTCGAACTCTAAGTTAGACACCCGGGAAGTGAAAAAGTTAAATGGGATCAACGCGAAAATCGCAATGCCGAGACCGCACGCGGTAGCAATTAACGCCTCGGCAATACCACCGGTGACCGCTGTCACGGCCAACTCTTCATTACCGAGGAAGCTGAAGGACCGAATCAAACCGGTGATCGTTCCCAACAAGCCGAGCAGAGGGGCCAGTGTGACCAGCGTGTCCATGACCACAAGAAAACGTCCCGCGCGCTTGATCTCGATACCTGCCGCGACCTGGAGCGCCCCTTGCAGTGAAGCGTGCTGGTGATTGAGGCCATTCCACATCATACGCAACACCGGATCTCGCGAATCCCTCGAGAGCCGTGAAGCTTCCGCCACATCGCCCATTTCAACCGCGGTGAAGACTTTTTCGATCCGCTTCGGATCACGCCGAAACCAGCGCCCACCCCACCAGAAGATTCGTTCGATCACGACCGTCAGCGCGACGATCGATACAATCAGGATGGGCCACATGATTGGGCCGCCCTTGTGAAACTTGTCGATAAGCCAGTTGCTACTGAAGACTCCGCCCGTTTCAGCAGGCGCTGCGGTCGGACTTGCGCTCGCCGCCGGGCTCAAGGTCGCGGTTACGCTGGCGCCAGGAGCGGTCGCACCTGGCGACATTCCCGGAACTGCGGGTGACATGCCGGCGGCTTCAGGCGACATCCCCGGAGCCGCGGGTGACATGCCGGCGGCAGGTGACATCCCCGGAGCTGCGGGTGACATGCCGGCGGCGGGTGATGCGACGGGCGCGCCTGGTTGCGCTGGCGCACCCGGTTGCGCCTGAGCGGCCGGCGCATTTGCAGACGGAGGTGGCGGCGCAGCCGGAGGCTGTTGCGCGACCGCAGTCGCCACGATCAAAGAGACACAGAGAGTAAGCAATGTTTTCATATTAACGACTTGGATTATTTTACCTGCTCGGTAGTGAGATTCCTTATCCCAAATCAATTAGCGAGAAGTCGAGGAAACTTTTCACTTTTTTTTATAATACTTCATTTGCATGTAAATTCGAATTATTCACCCGGAATGGACGTAGGCAAGACGATGTAATTGGTCGGGCCACACAAATCCCCAAGACGGCCGCGCATCGTTATCCGCGCGGCTTCAGCGCACTTTGTTCCGTAATGGCGGCCAATCGCCGATCCTCGCTTCCAATTGGTCGCCGGGGCGGATCGGTCCCACGCCTGAGGGTGTCCCGCTTAATATAAGATCGCCGGGACGGAGCGTCATCGACTGGCTGGCGAAAGAAACGATGTCAGCCACCGGGTAAATCATATTGCTCGTCCGCGCTTGCTGTCGCACTTCGCCATTTTGTCGAAGCTCAATCGGTAGATTGCTTGCATCGACGTCGGCATAAACGAACGGCCCGACCGGCGTGTACGTATCGAACGACTTGCAACGGCCAAATTGCTTTTCCGATTTCTGTAAATCCCGATCGCTGACGTCGAGACCAACGGTGTAACCGAAAACGAATTCGGGCGCGCGCGCCGCGGAAACATTTTTTGCGGTGGCGCCGATGACCACAGCCAGTTCGACTTCGAAGTCGGTTTGATGCTTCGGAAATGCGATCTTAATCTCGCCACCGTGCGGCAGAAGTGAGCTCGGCGCCTTGAACCAGATTAGCGGCGTTCCGATCACGACGCGCTTCATCTCCGCAATGTGGTCGGCGTAATTCAATCCTACCGCGATCAATTTTGAGGGCGCCACAGGAAGCCCGATCTTCACATCGCCAATTTTCCGCACTTCTCCGGTCGGCTGTACGTCGATCCAGTACGGCCGGGCAAGAACGTGAACATCGTCACCACGAACTTCACCGTAGAAAAAATCGCCGCCTGATTCGAAGCCGCCGAACGTTCTCATAAATCCAATAACGGGTCTCGATTGTACCCGCGAATCACGCGAATCAACACCAATAGCAAAGCCAATTTGTGATGGCTGAAATTTTATTCGCGTCCATTCGTGTGATTCGCGGGCCGCTCCCAATTCACTTCGGTACGATGACGACAAAATCGCGCACGCTTTTTTGTTCTCGAATAGAAAAGGCGGTTCCGTCCTCGCGCTTGAACCAAAACCCGCTCGACGAGCCGCCATCGAGATTTAAGGCGCGCTGAATCTTGAAGTCGCTCGCAGGCGGCGTAACCAGAATTTTGGCGAGGTCCTCCAGCGTCACGTCGGAGCAAAAGCCAAGAGCGGCGCGGTCGCCGCTCCCGACCGCGGCAAAAGTCCTCCGCGCCGCGCGCGAGTCGTTCAAACCCCGAACGGGCTGACCCCGTTCCACGACCATCGGCCCACACTGCACCGCCGCGCTGATTCTTTTTGAGCGTGAAAATTCGCTCGCCCGCACAATTTGAATCTTTCCCGGCGACCCGGCCAAAACCCCCGACAGCAAGCGCGCCCGCTTCAGCGGCGCAATTGTTTTCCCATCGACAATCAACAAGCCAATTGGACCGTAGTCCGGATCGAAATAAGCGCCGTTTACGCCGGCCAGGCAGTTTTCCCGTTGCATTGCCTGATTCAGGCTGAGACGCGGTTCAGTGGGCTGATCGACAACACGGAGGCGAAGGGATTTCGTTGCGAAGAGCGCAAGCTCGATGGAAGCGCGCTCGCCGCTCTCGGAATTCTCCATTACCACATAGCGATGCTCCAGCGCCCGCACCGGCGATCGCTCGGTCTGCGTGGAGATTGTCTTCCAGTCCGCGCGCGCCGAGGTCGCGGCAATGAGAAGGAAAATTGTCGCGATGATCTGCATGGGTCGTTGTCCCCGCTTACTCTGAAGAAGGCCGGCTTCTCGGTCGAACGGACTATCGATTACCGGGACTGGGTCTTCGCACTGTGCTTGTCGATCAAAGCTTGAAAGCGCGGATCGCTTCGTAACGGGTCCCAAACCGGATTCACTTTAAGACTTGCCACGGTGACGTTGCTTGGCCGGCTCAACAGTCCGTCGAGAATCTCGATGGCCTGAGCGGTATCACCGAGAGCGGTATGCACTTCGGCGACGCCCTGTGTGATCTCGGGTCCCCCAAAGGCGTCCTTGCTTTCGGGGAGCAGTTCGGTGGCGCGCTGCGCCGCCTCCAGCGCGGCATCTTTTTCGCCGAGATATGCCAGCACTTTAGCAAGCTGAATCTCGGCGTCCGCAGCATCGGGGTTTTGCTTTAATTGCTGCTCGACCGCGCTCTTTGCCTTTAAGAAAGCCTCGCGCGAACCGGCGTCGTCATGGAGCGCTTTTCGGGCAAAGCCGATAAGATAATATTTGGTGGACAGACCCCCGGGAAAAGCCATGACCTGATCGTCCGGCAGGCTCTCCACCTTTTGCAATCCCTCCTTGTATTTGCGCTCCAGGAGATAAACATTCGCCCGGCCACCGGCGATCTTGAGCTTCTGCTCGTCACTCAGCACTGGGATCTTCTTCACCACCTCAAATCCTTGCTCAGCGACGCTCAAATCGCCTTTCTCCGCGACGGCCAGCTGGGATTTGATCTCCCAAAGTCCCACGCCGTTTGGATTCACCTTGAGCGCGCGATCGATCGTCTTGTTGGCCGCGTCGAATTGCCGCTGCATCTGATAGTTAAAAGCGAGATTCTGCAGCGGCCAGCTGTCTTTGGGATTCAAACTGGCCGCCTTCTCCAGATTGGCAGTCGATTCCGCCCATTTGCCCTGCCGGCGTTGGATCGCTCCGATGGCAAGATACGCGCCGGACTCGTTAGGCAGACCGCGCTGCGCGATTTCGAATTCCTTCAGGGCTGCATCGTAATCGTTGTCGCCGTAGTAATAAGAGAATCCCATCGCCAGGTGCGCCTCCGGCAGATCGGGCTGCAATTGCAGCGCCTGCTCGGCTAGCTTGCGAGCCTTTTCCTTGCGCTCGGGAACGGGGTCGATCGCGTGGAAAATCCAACTTTCCAATTGCGAGTAGCCCGCGATGGCCAGCGCAAATTTAGGGTCCAACTCGATGGCGCGCGCATAGAGCTCGCCGCTCTGTTTCAGTTTCGCGGGGTCCTCCATGGAGGTGGTAGAGAGATTGTGGGCCTGGACAAAAGCGAAATATGCTTCGCCGTTCTGGGTCGGTTTGCGCTCCATTTCTGCCTTCTCGCTGGGCGAAAGCTTTGCCTGCAGTTCGTTGGCGATTTCCTGGGCCAGCTTCGTCTGGATGGCGAAAACATCGGTCAAATCACCGTCGTAATCGTTGGCCCAAAGATGTTCGTCTGTGGTGGCATCGATAAGCTGCACGTTGACGCGAACCTTGTTCCCCTCGCGACGCACGCTGCCCTCGAGAATGGTCGACACCCCGAGAGCCTTGCCGATGTCGCGAACATTCGGCAAATGACCCCGATACGACATCACCGATGTGCGGGAAATTACCTTGAGGTCGCCGATCTTCGACAGGTTTGTAAGAATGTCGTCCTGGATGCCGTCGGCAAAATAGGCGTTCTCTTTGTTGTCGCTCAAGTTTTCAAACGGAAGCACGGCGATCGATTTGTCGATCCTGTGTGCGGCCGCGCGCGGCAAAACAAAAAATCCCGCTGCTACGGAAATGGCAATACCGGCCGTCGCCAGCAAAACGATGTTGCGGCGGCGATGTCCGACCGGAGCGGGCAGCGACTCCATTTTCGACGTCCGCTCGATGCCGCTCGGAGTGATATCAAAAATCCAGGCGAGAACGAGGGCGAGCGGAAAACCGATCAATAAGAGCACGATGACCACCCGGATCACCGAGTTTGAAATGTCGAAAACAGGAAGAACCTGCGCCAGCCCTTGTGCCAGAGCCCAGCTCGCAACCGCATACGCGATCGCGACCCGGTAGACTTTGCGACGTTTCAATTCTTGGAAGAAGCCGGTCATACCAAAAGATTTGGATTCGCTTCGCGCATCAGGGGAAGTTCCTTCTCAATCAGACAAACGGCAAGACCGAGCTGTTGAAGGAATCTGTTAAGGGTCGCGATCGTTGACATCGTATCAGCGCTCCGAGTATCGTCTGAATTGCCTACTCAAACGAAAAGGAGCAACAATGACTAAAAAGGAATCGGCAAAAGCGAAACGCGATATGCAGCTGCGGAAAAAAAAGGCGGCGGCCCTGGTCAGAAGTCTCAAAAAGACCGAACAAAAATTGGAATTGGATTTAAAGAAGCTCAAGGAAGGTCTCTCCAGCCCGGTACTTTACTATCACCGCTTGTGATGCGGGAAGGGGCGGGCCCATTTCGACGGGCTAAAAGTTTGTCGGTCTGCTGGCGGGACGGTCGACTTCTTTTTCATAATTACGCCGCGCAATCGACCATTTCTGCCAGGCCCGTCACCTGCGAAGTTCTGAATTTCTTCAGCCACTGGCGCACTGTCAGAGCAGCTGTCACCCATTTTTCTGCTTACTCGAAGCAAAGCGTGGTGGCCGCTCTCGCCGACTTACTAAAGCGGGGGCTTCTCGTTGCGAAAGGTTCCCCGGAGGCGGCGCGCGACTCTTTGGTTGCAAGGGAGTGGTCCTCTTGGTTGCCCGAAGGGAGTTTTCATTTCTCGACGAAGGACGCGCCCTATGTGCGTGGCGATCGGAGCAACGCTCGTTTGGCGCCTTTTCTTTTGAAGACGCCGCAGCCTGCACATTTTAAGGTGATCAGCGAGGCGAGGAGAGTTGCGCTTCCACCGCGTATTTTTCCGGACTGCGAATTCATTCGAGTTCTGATGGCGAGACGGACCCATCGACGGTTCTCATCCAAACCGCTTACCCTTGAAAGCGTATCTCAACTGCTCTCACTGGTTTGGGGCTTCACCGGTTATCTGCACTCTCCTCTCTTTGGAAAGTTACCGGCCAAGACCAGCCCGTCGGGTGGCGCGCGGCATCCCGGGGAGGTGTACCTGATGGCCCTGCGTGTCCAAGGCCTGAGACCCGGTCTGTATCATTATCACCCCGCTCACCATCGCCTTGAGAGGATCCATTCCCACGCGACGCGTGGCGAAGCGTCACGCTACTGCGCGTACCAGGACTACGTAAAAAACGCCGGTGCTCTGTTCTTAATGACGGCCGTGTTTGGACGCACCATGTGGAAATACAGGCATGCTCGCGCCTACCGCGTCGTGTTGCTCGAAGCTGGCCACCTATGCCAGACATTTTGTCTGGCCGCGACTTGGCTGGGGCTCGCGCCGTTCTGCACCGCCGCGCTCAAGGACACGTTGATCGAGAAAGATCTCGGAATCGACGGAGTCCGCGAATCGATACTTTACGTAGCTGGCGTTGGCCTGCCCTCTACTTCGGAGCGAGTGAAGCGACAATTTTCTCGAACCGGGGATCACCGCGCAATGAATCCCAATAGGGGTGAAGCTTGAGAAGACCGTAGCTAAGCTCGTTAGGGACGCGCTCTACCTCGGCAATCTGTTCGATAGCCAGGTCTTTTTCGCCGGTCCAGGCGTAAATCTGCGCCAGGTCGACAGCGAGTGCGGCACCGTCGACCGCATCCTTTGATATTGGGAGTAGTTCCCAAGCACGTCGGCCCTCACGCAGCGCATCTTCCTTGCGTCCGAGTCCAGCGTCGATCCTGCCCAATAGACTTACCGCCGGCGCAAAATCGGGCTGGTCGTCGATCTCTTTCTGCACCTCTTTGCGGGCGGCAGCAAAAGCAGCGCGGGCGTTAGCAATGTCCCCTTGGCAATAAGCAAACACTCCCTCCCAGTAAGCCACAGGAATTCTGGCACCGTAGGGAGCCAAGCCACCGGGCGGGTAATCTTTAAACACACGGCTGGCAGCAGCCGCGCTTCGTTCACAAAGGCCGTAGTCTGGGTAGTCGATATCTCTCGCGACGGCTGGATTTTCAATAATCAAAGCAGCCAGCGTCTTCTTATACGGTTCAATATCCGCCCGCCAATGGAGAGCAACCAGCGCTCGATTGACACGGGTCAGCGGATCGCCAGGGGCAATATTCAGTACGCGGTCCCAAGTTTGCGCCTCATCAGCGTAGCGACGCTCCGAATGGTAGGTCAGTGCCAGTTGTTGAAGGATAAACCGATTGCGCGGGTCCAGCTCGAGGGCGTGCTCCAGATTGCGGGTGGCTTCCGTCCAATCGCCTTCACGACGATCGATCAGGCCGGTATATAGAAAAACCTCTGCGTTGTTCGGCAGCGTATGCCGCGCAGTTGCCAGATCAGCGCGCGCGCGCTGATAGTCGCGGAAGCCTTGGTAGTAATAAATTCCGAGTGCGAGGTTTACTTCACCCCCTTGGGGTTGCAGCTGCGAGGCAGTTTGTAGCGCCGCCTTGGCCAGATCAAGACGTGACTTGGTATGGTCCTCGTGCGTATAGATGGCACCCTGCGTTCGCGACAGCAGGCACCAAGCCAAAAGAAAACGCGGGTCGCTCTGAACAGCCTCGTTAAGCAGGCGCGCAGCCTCAAACAAGTTCTCCCTGCCGTGCATTGGATCTGAAACGTTTCCCCAGTGCGCCTTAGCCTCCTGGTATAGCCTGAACGCGATGAGGTTGGTAGTTGGGGGCTTCTCGATCGCGGCCTTTTCGCTCGGAGAGATTTTTGCCTGGAGTTGGTCGGCGATCGCTTTCGCAATCTCGCTCTGGATCTTAAAGACGTCCGCCAGTTCGCGATCATACCCCTGCGCCCAGATATGCGTGTCTGTTCGGGCGTCGATCAACTGTGCGGTAACGCGGATCCGGTTCCCCTCACGCTGCACGCTCCCTTCCAACACATGGGCTACCCCGAGCTGCTTGGCAATCTCGCGCACATTGCGCTCCGCGCCGCCTTTGTACTGCATTACGCTGGTCCGGCTAATGACCTTTAGGTCAGCGATTTTCGCCAGGTCCATGAGAATTTCGTCCTGGACACCTTCAGTGAAGAATGCGTTTTCCGGTTGTGCGCTTAGGTTCTCGAAAGGAAGCACCGCGATGCTCTTTTCCGGAGCGATCACGCGAGCTGTTCGCCCTGAACGTCCGCGTTGGACGAAGATCCAAATGCTGGTCGCCAGCGCGATCGCCGAAAGAAACATGGTCAGCGCCAATAACGATTTTGACCAGCGTGGAGCCGCTGCCGACCGCATGAGACGCGCGTCGGCGTGCTTCCAGCGCTTGCCGCGACGGAATTTTTCCGGTGGCTGCGGATTACCCAGATCGCTCTTTGAAAAATTGAAGATGTGAAGCCTTAGTCCGTGCTTAACCTCGCACTCGCCAAGGTCGTGCAGATAGGGCCGCCAATGCCCGTATTGCGCCAAATCGTCGGCCACGTGCTTCGAGAGCAGAATGTGCCCGGCATCGCCGCATTCCATCACCCGCTGGGCGACATTTATGCCCGTTCCGGTAATGTTGGATCGGTCGTTCACATCGGTAACCTCATTCACCGGGCCGCTGTGAATTCCCATGCGCAACTGGATTTGAGGATGGCTGCGCAATTCCTCGGCAATCTCTAGCGCACATTGCACCGGCTCCTCCGGACTATGGAAGAAAAGCAGCGCCATTCCATCGCCGGTAGGCAGACGAATCAGCTTTCGGCTGGCTTCAGCCCGCCGGAAACATTCGGTGTTTCGAACGATTTGATTAAGCTGCTGGAGCAGTTCGGCCTGTTCGTTGCCCAGCAGCTTGGAATAGCCGACAACGTCCATTAACAAAATGTGCGCGATCTCGAATCCGAGATCCGGCTTCTGCCCAGCGGATATGTTTTGCTCGGGCACGGGCCTCCTTTGCAAGGCCGATGATCTCAATTCTTCCGGCCTGGGGTCGAGCTAAAACGACGAGCGAAGCGCGGGGCGCCGCCCGCGCGACCAGGAAGTAGGAGCCTACTTAACACCGGTGGCGAAGACTGTTTGAAAATGCGGGCTCTGTTTCTCCCGCGCCACCACGCTCACTTCGATCTCGTCAAACCCGGCCTTTTCCAAAAGTTCGTGCAGGATCACTTCGCTAAAGCCGAGCCAGTGATCGGCATAGAGTTTTCGCGCCTTCTCGAAATTGTGGCTCAGCAGATCGAGCACAACGATGCGCCCCCCTTTTTTCAGAATGCGATGCGCCGACTCGATCGCGCGCTCCGGCTTGATGGCGTGATGCAACGCCTGGCTGAGAATGGCCAAATCAATACTGTTCTTCGCGATCGGCGGGGCCTCAATGTCGCCCAGCCGGTACTCGAGATTTTTCAACCCGTGCTGCTTTGCCAGCTTCGATCCGAACTCGACCATCTTCGGCGAGTTGTCGATGGCAATGACTTTGCGCGCGCGTTTGGCGAGCAATTCGGAGAGCGTCCCTTCCCCGGCGCCCAGATCCGCCACCGTCAACGGCGGAAGCAAAGTAATGAGCGTGTGCGAAAGCGCTTTCCACGAGCGACCGGGGACGTAACTGCGTCCAAATCGGCCCGCCAGTTCGTCGAAATACTTTCGCGCCTTGTCCTGGCGTTTCCGTAACGCAAGCTTCAATGCCGTGCGATCGTGCGCCGTTTCGGGAATTTCGCGCGCCAACGTTCGCAGCACTTCCTGCACGCGTCCGCGCGCCCCGTCGCGGCCGGCGGTTTTTGAGGCGCCGTAATAAACATTTTTGCCCGCCCGGCGATCTTCCACCACTCCGGCGCGCTTCAACTGGGCGAGATGACTGGAAATACGCGATTGCCCCATTTCCAGAATGTCCTGCAACTCCGCGACGGAAAGCTCCTCCTGTTCGAGCAACAGGAGAAGCCGCAGCCGTGTAGGATCGGCCAGGAGCCGGAGCAAATTAATCGTTGACGTCATGCAGCTGGACAACGATATATCGACGTATCATGATTGGTCAATATGTCATACGACAGCGTCCCGCCGTTCACGCGACGAATCGTTGCAGCGGCTGAAGGCCTCGCCCGGCAAATTCCAGTCTAACGTTATAACTCTTCTAACGAATCACGTTCCACACCATGTCCCGCCGTTACATCTTTTCCTCCGAGTCGGTCACCGAAGGTCATCCCGATAAAGTTTGCGACACCATCAGCGATTACGTACTCGATGCGTGCCTGGAGCAGGACCCGCTCAGCCGCGTCGCATGCGAGACGCTGGCAAAAGGCAATCTCGTCGTGCTCGCGGGCGAAATCACCAGCAATGCAAAATTTGACTTCGAGGAGCGCATCCGCGAAGCCGTGCGCAGCATCGGCTACGTAAACACCGATTGCATTTTTCACGCGGACACATGCCGCGTTGTTTGCGAAATCACGGAGCAATCCCGCGACATCAAACAGGGCGTCGATGAAGCCGCTGCAGAGGGGAAAAGCACTGCCGAACAGGGCGCCGGCGACCAGGGCCTGATGTTCGGCTTCGCGTGCAACGAAACGCCGGAGCTTATGCCCGCGCCGATTTCCTTCGCGCACAAACTGGGGCGCGAATTGATGCGAATGCGCAAATCCGGCGAAATCCCGTGGCTGCGACCCGACGCCAAAACACAGGTCTCGATCGAGTATGACGGCTACAAACCGGTGCGCGCCTCTGCGGTCGTGGTTTCCACGCAACATGCGGCCGACGTAAAACAAAAGGAAATTCACGAGACGCTCATCGAGTTGCTCATCAAGAAAGTGATGCCGCCCGAATGGCTCGACGAGAAGACGATCTACTTAATCAATCCGACCGGCCGCTTCGTTACCGGCGGCCCCGAAGGCGACGCTGGAATCACGGGACGCAAAATCATTGTGGATACGTACGGCGGAATGGGACGGCACGGGGGCGGCGCGTTTTCCGGAAAGGACCCCAGTAAAGTGGACCGCAGCGCGGCGTACATGGGCCGCTGGGTAGCGAAAAATGTGGTCGCTGCCGGCCTCGCCGACCGCTGCGAAGTGCAATTCGCCTATGCCATCGGCCATCCCGATCCCGTCAGCGTGAGCATCGACACTTTCTGCACCGGCAAGGTTGACGACGAAAAAATCGAGCGCGCCGTCCGGGAAATCTTCAATTTCAAACCGGCCGAAATCATCAAACAGCTCAACCTGCTCCGTCCGATTTATCGCAAGACCACCAACTACGGACACTTCGGCCGGATCGACGACCTCGATGCCATCACGTGGGAAAAAACGGACAAGGCGGACGCAATCAGGAAGGCAGTGCAGTAATCGGAGCTCTATCAGTAAAAATTTATGAGTACGACAACGACCGACTCGAAAACGAAACAAGATTTTAAAGTTCGCGACATCAATCTTGCGGACTTTGGACGAAAGGAAATTTCCATCGCGGAAAAGGAGATGCCCGGCCTGATGGCCATCCGGGAGAAGTATGCACCGGAGAAACCGTTCGCCGGTGTCCGCATCACCGGTTCGCTCCACATGACGATCCAGACCGCCGTGTTGATCGAAACACTGGTCGATCTCGGCGCAAGCGTGCGCTGGGCCAGTTGCAACATTTTCTCGACCCAGGATCACGCCGCGGCGGCGATCGCGAAATCAGGCGTACCGGTTTTCGCGTGGAAAGGCGAATCGCTCGAAGAATATTGGTGGTGCACTTACCGGGCACTCTCGCATGCGGACGGCAAAGGACCGCAACTCATCGTCGATGACGGTGGCGACGCGACATTGCTCATCCACAAAGGGTACGAGATCGAAGAAGGCAGCGATTGGGCGAAAACGAAATCGGCGAACAGGGAAGAACAGGTCATCAAGGACCTGTTGCTCGAAATTCAGCGCGAAAATCCGTATCGCTGGCACGAAATCGTGAAGGGGTGGCGCGGTGTTTCCGAAGAAACAACCACCGGCGTGCATCGTCTTTATAAGATGCACCTGGAAAACAAGCTGCTGGTTCCGGCGATCAATGTGAACGACTCGGTCACGAAGTCGAAGTTCGACAATCTTTACGGCTGCCGGCATTCGCTGGTCGATGGATTGAACCGCGCGCTCGACGTCATGATTGCCGGCAAGATCGCGGTGGTGTGCGGCTACGGCGACGTCGGCAAAGGTTGCGCGCAATCGCTGCGCGGCCAGGGGGCGCGCGTGGTCATTACCGAGATCGATCCGATCAACGCATTGCAAGCGGCGATGGAAGGCTACGAAGTCACGACCATTGAGGAAACACTCGGCCGAGGGGACATTTACATCAGCGCCACCGGCAACACCGACGTGATCACGTTCGATCACATGCAGCGGATGAAAGATCAGGCCATCGTTGCCAACATTGGCCACTTCGACAACGAGATCCAGGTGGATGCGCTCAGTTCCGCCAAGGGCGTAAAGCGCACCAACATCAAACCGCAGGTGGACAAGTACACATTCCCGGATGGCCACGATATTTTTCTGCTCGCGGAAGGGCGTCTGGTAAATCTCGGCTGCGCCACCGGCCATCCGAGCTTCGTCATGTCGAACTCATTTTCCAATCAGGTGCTCGCCCAGCTCGATCTTTGGAAGAATCGGGAGACGTACAAGCCCGGCGTTTACGTCCTTTCGAAGAAACTCGACGAAGAAGTTGCGCGCCTGCATCTGGGAAAAATCGGGGTCAAACTGAGCAAGCTCTCGCAAAAGCAGGCCGATTATCTCGGCGTGCCGGTCGAAGGCCCGTTCAAGTCGGAGCATTACCGCTATTAATGGTAGGGACGGCGCGCTGCGCCGTCCGGACATCGCGGCGGGATGTCCCTACCAAATAATAAGACGCGACTCCGAAAGCGTTCGCGAGCAGACGGAGCGCGTCCCTCCAACGCAATCCCCTTACAAATCGGCAGGCGATGCGCCCGCCCTACAATCTGTTCGCGTTCAGTTGAACGTTGGACGTTGAACGTCGAACGTTTCGTATGACCGAGACTTGCCGGCGCGCGCTTCTAATCGCCGGCCATGGGTCGACCGTAAACCCGGACTCGAGCGCGCCGACCCTCGCGCAGGCTGCCGAGATCCGGCGCAGGAGCATTTTTGCCGAGGTGGGATGCGCGTTTTGGAAAGAGGAACCGAGCTTGCGTGACGCGGTTTTCGCGTTCGATCCCGGAGCGATCGACGAAGTTTACGTTGTGCCGAATTTCATCAGTGAAGGCTATTTCACGCAAACTGTGATCCCGCGCGAGCTGGAATTGAGCGGCCGGATCACCAGGCGCCCAGGCGGGCAGGTCTGGAAATATTGCGAGCCGGCAGGAAACCATTCGCTCGTGACCGAATTGCTGATGCAGAGAGCGCGCGAAGTTGCGCCGGGCGTCGATCCGCGCGAAGCCACGCTCCTGATTGTTGCCCATGGCACAGACTTGAACGAAAACAGCGCGGTGGCGGCCAAGCGGGAGGCGCAAAAGATCCGGGAGCTTCGCCGCTATGCGGACGTGCTCAACGTTTACATGGAAGAGCGGCCGCTGGTCGCAGACTGGAGACAATTGACCAGCACGCCAAACGTGGTGGTCGTGCCGTTCTTCATTTCAGATGGCCTGCACAGCTATGAAGATATTCCTGTGCTGCTCGGAATCGCCAGCGAAGGATCGGCAGCGGCAAATCGCAATGCGCGCGGCGAAATCTTCCGGCAGAACCCGTACAAAATCGATAATCGTTCGCTGTTTTACGCGGGCGCCATAGGGACCGATCCGCGGTTCGCCGATCTCCTGATCGAACAGGCGAGAGCCTTTGATTCCAAAGAGAAGGTTATCAAGAAAAGTTGAAATCGCGCTCGCGCTCGTTTTCTTTTCCACGACATTAGCATCCCTGATGAAAGCCGAGACCTGCAAGAAGCTGCAAGAAATCGGAGCTTTCGCTCTTGCCGGCGGGTGCGCAAAAAAAAGTATGAAGCAGGTCGCGGAACTGATCCGCGCGGCACGCGATTATCGGTGGGTCGGCATTTACAAAATCACGAAGAAAGAATTCGTTATTCTGGCCGGCACCGGCGACGAGCCGCCGACCTACCCACGCTTCCCGATTACGCAAGGACTGTGCGGGGCGGTGCTGGAATCAGGCAAACCAATCGTAGTGGGCGACGTGCACAAGGATCCGCGCTATCTCCCGACCTTTCACACCACCCGCTCCGAGATCATCGTTCCGATGAGAAACGAGCACCGCCATATCCTTGGAATGATTAACGCCGAGAGTGACAAGGTGAACGCGTTTGGCGACGAAGACCGGCAATTCCTCGAACGCGCGGCCGGCCTGATTGCGCATTGCCTGGCGTAGTCGATCGCAACAGCGCGATGCCCGATTCCATCGAGCGATGTCTCGAAACAGCCCTGGCTGATTCGCTGCGGTTCGGTCAAATCCAAATACGGAAAGCGAACGGCTCGTTCGTTCTTTGTCATCGCGGCGATGAAGGCCGCAGCGATTTGCAGATTTTTCGAACTCCGGAAGACGCCGTTGAAATTGCGCGCTACGACGATGAAGGAAATTACCGTCCATTAAAGACCGCGCCGAATCTGCGGCATGGCTGGCGATTGGAGATTGTCGATTCGGCCGCTCTACGCCGCGCACTGGACTACTTTTATCCCGGCAGACTGGCCATGTTTGCGGCCTGGCAGGAAAATCGTCTGCCCGTAACGCCGCTTCGCCAGACTTTGGATCGGCAATCCGGGATGTACCGCGTCGCCGCCAGCATTTCTGACAAGCAAATCGACGACGTCGTCGAAACATTCTGCCGGTCGAACGGCGGCTGTCTGCGCACGATCCTGTGGAGACGCGACGAACAGGGCACCATGGCATCGACGAAGTTGCCGCCGGAGAAATTCGACCCGGCGTTCGATCAAACCAAAGCCCTGCATGGACCGCGGGCAGCAACTCCGAAAGCCTTCGCGGGCGAGGCCGCGGCTACAGCGATCCCGCTGCTTTGCCAGGAAGCGTGCAATTTGCTCGTGGCGGAATGTCGCAAAGTGGTGAAGGGCGAAACCTCGTCCAGCCTGTAGCGGCGCTCTGCCCGTCCGGCCGTAGCCATCGCGAAGGCGGATGAGCGTCGCATTCTTTGGTCCCAACAATTTGCGACGGTCATAGACCGCCGCTACAGCAGGAAAATGATTGTTCGCGCGCGCGTTGTGGTCACGATGGATGGGCCGCCGATTAAAAATGGCGCGGTGGCGATCTCGGGGAATCGAATTGTCAATGTTGGAACGTTCCCGGAAATCAAAGCGCGGCATTCCGGGGAAGAGATTCTCGATCTGGGCGAGCAGATGCTGCTGCCGGGATTGATCAACGCGCACTGTCATCTCGATTACACCTGTTTGCGCGGCAGGATCCCATTGCCAAAATCGTTCGCCGATTGGGTACGCGCCATCAATTCAGAGAAGGCGGGGCTTTCGGGAGAAGACTACGTCGCCTCGATCAACGCAGGCTTTGCCGAGGCGAAACGCTTTGGAAGCACGACGGTGGCAAACCTGACGGCGTTTCCGGAACTGGCAGCAAAAGTTCGCGCGCCGATCCGGACCTGGTGGTTCGCAGAATTGATCGATGTGCGGAATCCCGAACGCCCAAATGAGATCGTCGATCTTGCACTCGAGTCTTTAAAAATCGCCGAGCGCCGGGGACTTGCGCCGCATGCGCTGTTCACCGCTTCGTCAAATCTGTTTCGGCGCTGCGAAGAAGTTGCCCGCGAGAAAAATGTTTTGCTGACCACGCACCTCGCGGAATCACGCGAAGAGATGTCTATGTTTCGCGATGCAGCGGGACCGCTTTACGAATTCCTGAAGGGAATCGGGCGGGATATGAGCGACTGTGGTCATGGAACCCCACTCAAAGAATTCGTCGGACGCCTTCGCCACGGCGAATCTTTGATCGGAGAGACGTCCCTACCTGGTAATTGGATTGTCGCGCATCTAAACGAGCTTGCGGAAAGCGATTTCGATTTGCTGGCACGATCTTCGGCCAAATTTCACATCGTGCATTGCCCTCGCAGCCATGAATATTTCGGTCATTCCCGGTTTCAGTTCGAAGGATTGCGGCAGCTTGGATTCAACATTTGTCTGGGGACCGACAGCCTCGCGAGTAACGACGACCTGAGTTTGTTCGCCGAGATGCGCGCGTTCCAACAAGCGTTTCCAGGCGTTTCACCCGAAGAGATTTTCAAAATGGTCACGGCAAACTCCGCGTATGCGCTGGGACAAGAAAATACGCTGGGCAAAATTCGCCCCGGATTTTGTGCCGACTTGATCGCGATCCCGTGCGCGGGAGCAGCCGCGCCGAATCACGTTTTTGAGGAAATCCTGGCATTCGACCGGCCCGTCGACTGGATGCTCGCCGACGGGCACGAATGATTCGCACCAAAGAGAACCTGCCAAAAGACGCCAGAAACGCGAAAGATTCAGGGCCGGAAGTCAGGAGGGCAAAACGGCCATTTGAGAATTTCTCATTTCCGCTTTCTTTTTCTCAAAAGTGAAATATTCTCCGCGCTGAGATTTCATGGCGAAAATAGTAATTATCGATGACGAGCCGGCCATGGTGGAGGTGATCGTGACGCTTTGTCGCGAGAAGGGACACCAGGTTTTTCCTTTCAATTCCGCGCCGAAAGCAGTCGAGCAGCTCGATGGCATCGCGCCACAAGTAGTAGTCGCCGATATCAAGATGGAGACGATGACCGGGTTCGATGTTTTGCGGCACGTGCGGGAGCATCACCGGCAGACAGCGGTGATTTTGATCACGGCCTACGGCTCGGTGGAGACGGCGGTCGAGGCGATGAAGATGGGCGCCTACGATTATGTGACCAAGCCGTTCAAGATCGACGAGCTGCAACTGACGATACAGCGCGCGCTCGATTATCAGGCAGCGCTGCGTGAGAACGTTTATCTCCGCAAGGAACTCAAGAACCGCTACCGCTTCGAGAATATCATCGGGACGAGCGCGACCATGCAGAACGTTTACAATTTGATCAACAAGGTCGCGGACACGGATAGCACCGTGCTTATCGTCGGCGAAAGCGGCACAGGCAAGGAGCTCGTCGCGCGCGGCCTGCATTTCAACAGCAACCGCCAGCATCATCCGTTCGTCGCCATCAATTGCAGCGCGTTGCCCGAGAATTTGCTCGAGTCGGAGTTATTCGGTCACAAAAAAGGCGCCTTCACTGGAGCGGTCGCGGACAAGCGCGGTCTGTTCGAGGAAGCAAATCTCGGAACGATCTTTCTCGACGAAGTCAATTCGATGGCGCCGCCGTTGCAGACCAAGCTGCTGCGCGTTCTCCAGGAGCGCGAGGTGCGGCGCGTGGGTGACAACAAAAGTTCGCCCGTGAACGTGCGGGTCGTGGGCGCGACGAACGAGCCCCTGGTGCCCAAACTCAAGGATGGCACGTTTCGCGAAGACCTTTATTACCGGCTCGCGGTCATCCCGATTGAGATCCCGCCGTTGCGCGAGCGTCTCGAAGACGTGCCGCTGCTGGTAAATCACTTCCTGCAAAAACAAGCCAGTGCGAGTGGGGGGGAGCCAAAAAAGATCGATCCGCAGGGGGTGGATATTCTGTGTCACTACGATTATCCCGGAAATGTGCGAGAGCTCGAGAACGCGATCGAGCGCGCATGTGCCTTGTGCGAAGACAACATGATTTTGCCGAGCGATTTGCCGCCGCACATCGTGGCCGCAGCGAAGGGCGAGAAGGCCGATCATGTGAAAGCGGCGATGCCGGTGGGAGAGACACTCGATGACTTCATCCAGCAACAGGAACGCAGCTACATCGAGGCGACTCTCAAGCAATGCGGTGGCTCGCGCGAAAAAGCGGCGAGCATGCTCGGTATCAGCATGGCCACGCTTTATCGCAAAGTAGAGCCAAAGAAGAAGTAACGCCTGCGGCGAGCGCCGCCGGAAGTTCCAAATCCCAAACTCCAAGCACCAGGGAATATTCGATCACGAGATTCCAAAACCGGTGGGAACTCTCAACTAAAGGCGGCTTGCTGGCCGTTCTAAGAACTCTCAACTTATCGGAATGAAGCCCTCGCACAAAAAGTCTCCCAGCACGCGCGAAATGGAGCGGATCAACTGGCTGGAGTTTCGCGAATGGGTGCCGGCAAAAATTGATACCGTTCTCCTGCCGCTGGGAACACTGGAGGCCCACGGCGTGACCGCGAATGGCACCGACATCATCGCTCCCGTCGCCATGGCGCGCGAAATCGCGCCGCGCGTGAACGCGATGATCGCGCCGGTCATTCCCTACGGCTTCACCGGTATCCTGGATGCGTATCCCGGCGGGTTCACCATTCCCGAAGCGACTTATCGTGCTTATACGCGAGCGGTTTTGGCCGGTCTCGCGAAGAACAAGTTCAAAAACATCATCATGTTAAACGGACACGGCGGCGGCCAAACAGCGATCCTGAGCGCGCTGGCGCAGGAAGTGGGACGCGAAACCGGAACGCGCGTTCTTGCCGTAAACTGGTGGTCGTATTGCAGCGATATCTGCCAGGAAGTTTTCGATGAGGATGGCGGCCACGCCGGCAACACCGAGACCGCGTACATGCTGGCAGTCGATCCGGCGCTCGTGAATGAAAAACGGTACACCGGGCCGGAAATGGCCACCGCGATTCCGGCGCCAAATACCTGGAACGCCTATCCGTTTCCGTCGAGCATCATCCTTTACAAGGAGGGCCAGGGATATCCGAAGTTCGATCTCGCCAAAGCGAAGGTCTATTTCAAGAAAGTAAACGACAAGATGGCGCGCCTGATTGGTGACACCATCGAGAAATGGGACCTGGCAGAATTGTGAAAATGGAGGGACGACCTCCGCCTGCCGAGCCGTAGCCTTGGCGAAGGCTGGTGTCGTCCCAAGAATTAATGGGACGCGACTCCGAAAGCGTTCGCGAGCGGGCGGCGCGCATCCCTCCAATAAAATCTTTTAACCGCGCTTGCTGAAGATCTTCAGCTGCTCGGCCGCCTGCCTCAGCTCGTCGAGCTGTTGCAAAGTTGCTTCCTGTTTTTTCAACAGCTCTGCATTGGCCGCTTTCATTTGCTCGAGCAACTCAATGGCGGCCTGAAGGGAAGTCGGATCTTGTGCCGGTGATGGGGTAGCCTTTTCCGCAACCGGCGCGCTGGAAGCAGCCTCAACCACGACCGGAGCCGGCGATTGTGCACGACCCACGTTAGGCGCAAGGAACAACGCCATGGCAAGTAAAAGAAATTTCGACGCGCGCATCATCGGCTCCTTTTCGAAAAGATTCGCGCCTCATTAATGGTTCCCGCCAGGTCGGCGAGTTTGCTGTCGATCTTGGCCTGGTTGGCAATGAGTTGCGCTTGTTGCGTCTGCACTTCCTTCAGGAGCGCGAGCAGTTGCTGTTGGTCCCCCGCGGCCGGCGTCTGGGCGACACTGGAAGAGACAACAAGCAGGGTCACGGACAGCAGAATCGAAAAGGCAATTCGTCTCATTTGCGGATGGATCAATCGGTAGCAAGTCGCGTTCCGCCATCGCCTGCTAAGCCTGGTTACTCTCGCGGGGAAGGGAACCGATTCTTGATGGCTTCCAAAACAAATCTCTCCCTTATCCGCCTGACGAGCTTGAAATCCGTGTCGGATCGCGGTTCATCGACGACTGACAGGGCACGCGGCTGCACACGCGGCGCTGTGCGCCGTCCGAGACGTCTCCAGGTGATGCGAACGCCCCACAGGGACGTGGCTACAATATCCTTGTTCCCGCTTGAGCATTAAGCGTTTAGCGCTTTCAGTGCTTTATCGGCCGCCTGGTCGATAATTGATGCTCTCATTCATCGTTCCAGCTTATAATGAAGAGTTGGAGCTCCCAGCAACGATCGCCGCCGTTCACGCTGCCGCTGAAAGCGCACACCGCCCCTACGAGATCCTCGTGGTAGATGACGCTTCCACGGATGCCACCGCCGAAGTTGCGACAGATTGCGGCGCGCAGGTGGTATCGATCAATCGCCGGCAAATTGCCGCGTCGCGTAACGCCGGCGCGCGCGTTGCCCGCGGCGACGTTCTCTTCTTCGTCGATGCCGACACGCGCATCGCGCCGAGCCATGTTGCTGGCGCAATCGCATTGTTGAAAGGAGGCTGCGCAGGTGGTGGCGCGCGGGTCGCCGTTGGCGGCACAATCCCACTCTGGGCGCGAATATTCACCAAGGTGTTCTGCACGATTTATTTCGGCCTGAACCTCGGGGCCGGCGCCTTTCTTTTCACGACCCGCGAAAACTTCGAGGCGATCGGCGGATTCGATGAGACGCTTTTTATCGGGGAAGAAATTTACTTCAGTCGAGCGTTGAAAACGCTTGGACGATTCAAAATTTTACGCGAACCGATCGTTACCTCCGGCCGGAAACTGCGAATGTATTCGGCGCGAGAGATCCTTTCGCGCTCCTTTGCCATTATTATTCGCGGAACACGCGGCGCCCGCTCGCGTGATAACCTCGATCTTTGGTACAACGGCAAACGCGAGGACCGGGCCGTCTGAATCTGAATTGAGGTTGAAGCCCGACATCCGGTGATCCGTATTGCGATCAAGAAGTTTTGCGCGGGAGTCGCTCACGGCTTGTCGTGCTGCGCGCGAGACGTCTGGAACATGCTTCGGCCGGTCGCCGGGGTCTTTCTCTGGTCGCGCGCCGCAATCTGGGCGGTAGCGCCGTTCGCCCTGCTCGCGTTTGAGCCGAACCGATCGCTCTCGCCGGTTGCTCTTCGCTCGATAAATCCGGCGCTGACGCACGACCTGGGGTACTGGACGGATGTCTGGGCCCACTGGGACAGTGTCTGGTTCCTCCAGATCGCGCACAGTGGATAACGCTGGCGTCGTTCGCGCTGCTCTACCGAATCGCAGAGGAACTGATCGGCCAGGAAGGTGCGCACCGGGCCGTCGTCTGCCTGGCCATTTCCCCCATGGCAGAGTTTTTTTGCGGCGCTTTTGCTTCAGTGAGCTAGCCTGACTTCGTGTGAACCTCTTCGTCCAGGGAATGCGCCGGTCAGGAACGACGATTCTCTACAACGCTCTGCAGGCCGACCCACGTCTCAATTGCTTCTACGAACCGCTGCGGGAAGAGAACGTGTCTGAGGGTGGTGGAAGCGGGGCCCGCGAGGGCGATGCGTTCGCCGAGACGCGCGCGCTGCGAACCGCGTTTCGCGACGCGCATTACCCGGACCTCCCGATCGAGGAGTTCAATTGGGGCGGCCCTCGCAATCCACCGCTCGAACTGGAGGCCAGGCTGCCGGCTCACTGTCGCGAGTTCCTCGCCTCACTGTTGGAACGGTCGCCGACAGCAATCAAGGAAACACGCCTCTGGTCGAAGGTGCCCGTTCTGGCCGGGCTCGATCCTCAGACAGCGTTTATCCACGTGGTACGCGACCCGCGCGCCGTCGTTGCCTCGATCATCCTCGGGCGCGGCCAGCGCCGCCGCGAAGAGTTCCCCACCGCCGATAGCTTCTTCGCGGATCGAAAGAATCGTAAGCTTTGGTCCAGCCGCTCGATCTCAAGCGAGCTGATCCGCACCGAGGGCCTCGACGTGAAGGACCCATCCAATGTCGAGCGCGTCCTGATCGTCTGGCGGGCAACCTTCGAGCGGACGCGGCGCGACGGCCTGGCCCACTTCCATAACCGTTACGTGCTGGTTCGCAACGAGGACTTGCGCGCCGATCCGGCCGCCGCGCTCGGCGCCGTCTATGCGGTGCTTGGGCGCGAGGTCCCGGACGAGGTAAATGTGTGGGCCGCGGCGAACGTGAACCCTCCCTCGGAACCCTATGAGGCGAACGACCCCCGCTGGCTTAAGGCACTCGAAACCGCGCGCGCCGTCCACGCGGTAAAGGATGCCGGCTACATGGATCGTTATCTATAGCCGGTAAGGGACATCTCTCCGATCAAAGATTCGCCGTCGCGAAGATGTCCGACGAATGCCAAATCCGCACCGACAGGCGTCTCGCCCACACTATCTTCCCGCTTGAGCCCGATGCGTTTCGCGTTTTCAGTGCGTCGCCGGCTGTGTGAGCCTCGCTTGATCGGGTCCTTCAACTGATGCCGATCTCTTGTTATAATGGTAATCGCGAGACAAAATCGACATGAGCGCGCCACAGATTGCCATCGCCACCACGCCTGAGGAAATTCGGCGTTGTCATCCGGTCATGCGCGAATTGCGCTCCCATCTCTCCGACCCGGAAAGATTTGTCGAGCGTGTTCAACGGCAACAAAAGGAAGGGTACTTGCTCGCCTTTCTGGAAACTGATGACGAAATCCGCGCGGTAGCGGGTTATCGGTTTCTTGAATCGCTCTTTTCCGGAAAGTTTCTTTACGTGGACGATCTGGTCACGCGCGAAAGCGACCGCTCACGAGGCTTTGGCGCCCAATTGTTCGATTGGCTGGTGGAACAGGGGCGAAAACAGGGCTGCGAAAATCTCGAGCTGGATTCCGGCGTGCAGCGATTCGGCGCGCACCGTTTTATCTCGTCAAGCGCATGAAAATTTCCTCCTATCATTTCGGATTAAATTGTGAGGGCCGTCTGAGCCGATCCGAAAAGATTGGCAAACGTATCCGTGAAATCCGCGTAATCCGCGGTTATGGAAAGAGCTTATGAAAAACGAAAATCCCTGGATTGAAATTTGCCCCGGCATCAAACGCCGAACGATGGCCAACGGGCGCACCATGTATCAAATGGTGGCCGAGTTGGACGCCGGCAGCAAAATGCCGGAGCACCAGCATCCGCAGGAACAAATCGTCCACATTCTCAAGGGCCGGATGAAGTTAATCGTCAATGGCAAGCCGCACGAGCTTGCGACCGGCGATTCGTTTTACCTGGACAGCCACGTCCCGCACGGCGTGGAGACGCTCGAAGAAACACGCGTCCTGGACACATTCAGTCCGCCGCGCAACGAATATCTCGCCATCGACGAAGCCAATCGCCAGCGGAAATGATAATCATGACGACAGGCGCGGGCCGGCTTTCCAGCTTGTAACTGGCAATTGACCAACACTACCCTGCCGGAAAATCGCCTTATAAAACGCTCGCTTTCCAATTCGCGCCAATGTTAGGCTCCGCGCCTAACCCAAACACAACATGTTACACATTATCTGGTCGATCATCATCGGTTTCATCGTCGGTTGGCTTGCTAAAACCATCATGGGCTTTCATATGGCCCTCTGGCTGACAGCGGTCCTGGGCATCGGTGGCTCAATCGTCGGCGGTTTGATTGCACGGTTGTTTTCCAAGCCCGCACCCGGTTCGGCTTTTCATCCGGCTGGGTTGATCCTGTCGATCATCGGCGCGATCATTCTGCTCTGGGTTTGGGGGACGTTTGTGCACGTCTAACCGGTGAAAACGCGCGACTTCTGCAGCGATTCGGAAGTCGCCGCATTGGTCGAGGCATTCGAGGCGGCGATGATTCCCGCCGCCGAGTTCACCCACGCCGCGCACGTTGCCGTGGCGCTGGCATATCTGGAAGAACTGCCGCTGAGTCACGCGCTCGAACGAATGCGTGAAAAGATTCGCGCGTTCGCCGCTCACCACGGCGCCAATGGGCTTTATCACGAAACCCTCACCACGTTCTGGATGCGGCTCCTCGATCACATCGCGGCCACTTATCGGGATGATTCATTGCGCCTTCCACTGTGGCGCCGGATCAATCTGATTGTTGGAAACTGGGGCAACCGGCGCCCGGTCGAGCAACACTATTCACCCGGACTGATTGCCTCTCAGGCTGCGCGCGAGACGTGGGTCTCCCCGGACCGTTTGCCGATTCCATTTTAACAGCAGCCTGGCATCGCTGATGCCGGCCTCGCCATTCCAGACGAGATCGGGGCCGCACCTTCCCGGCACTTGCGAACACCGGTTATTCGTCTACACTAGCGGCCTCGAAATGGCAGAGAACACGGAAACGCTGGACATCAAGCAGTTCCAGTTGCATGCAAAGGACACCGGCAGTGCCGACGTTCAAGTCGCCCTGCTGACGCGCCGGATCGCGCAGCTGACCGAACACTTGAAGAGCCACGCCAAAGACCACTCCTCGCGCCGCGGCCTTCTTAAAATGGTCGCTCAGCGCCGGAGCTTGCTCGATTATTTGAGCCGGTCGCAAGCCGATCGCTATAAAAAGCTGATCGACAAGTTGAGCCTGCGGAAGTAACGCAGCGGTCCCCCGACTGCGGGATTTTTGTTTGGCTCCGCGTTTTGGTCCTAAGCCAGATCGAAAAACAACAAGAATAACGCGAAGGCCAGGCCGACCAAGCCACCTTGGATTTTAGGTTTTAGCATCGTCCCTCGATCTCAGGTCGAGCGAAGCGGGATTAAAACCTACAGTCAGGGTGACCGCGGCCTGGAACTCGCAAATCCAGGAAAAACATATGCAAAAGAAGGTCACGGCCCAAATTGGGGCCCATCAAATCTCGATCGAAACAGGCAAACTCGCCAAGCTCGCGGACGGCGCGGTTGTTGTTCAATGCGGCGACACCATGATACTGGCGAGCGCAGTCTCCGCCACCGCCATCAAGGAAGGTCAGAATTATTTCCCGCTCATGGTCGATTACCGCGAAAAGGCGGCGGCGGCCGGAAAATTTCCCGGCGGCTATTTCAAACGCGAAGGCCGTCCCACCGAAAAAGAAACGCTCACGTCGCGAATGATCGATCGGCCACTGCGGCCGCTTTTCCCGCACGGATATTTCTACGACACACAGATCATTTCCATTCTGCTGAGCGCGGACGGCCAGAACGATCCGGACATCCTCGCGATCAACGGCGCGTCGGCCGCTCTTTGCGTGTCGGACATTCCGTTCGCCGGCCCGATCGGCGCGGTGCGCGTTGGCCGCGTCAACGGCCAGTTTATCGCAAACCCGACTCACGCCGAGCGTCAGGAGAGCGATCTCGATCTGATTTACGTGGGGTTGGAAAACGACGTCATCATGATCGAAGGCGCCGCCAACGAAATTCCGGAAGCGGAGTTCGTGAAGGCGCTTGAGTTCGCCCATGAGCACGCGCGCGAGATGATTCGAATTCAAAAGGAACTCGCCGCGCAGATTGGCAAACCGAAAAGAGAGATGCCGTTGCTGCAGGTAAGGCCGGAGTTGCTCGAGATCGCCTATGAAGTTGCCGGCAACCGGATAGAAAGCGCGCTCTACACGGATGGCAAGGTTGCCCGCGCCAAGATGGTGGCGGCGCTGCGCGAAGACGTAAAGACCGCCATTCTGGATAAACAACCGGAGACCGACGCGTTTTCGATATCGCAGGCATTCGATTACGTGCAGAAAAAGGCGTTCCGGGTCAGCATTTTGGAGAAGCAAAAACGTGTCGACGGCCGAGGTTATCAGGATTTGCGATCGATCGGTTGCGAAGTCAGCGTGCTGCCGCGCGCCCATGGCTCGGCCATCTTTCAACGCGGCGAAACGCAGGCGCTTGCATTGGCGACGCTCGCGCCGATCGAAGAAGCGCAAATGCTCGACGCATACGGTGGCGGCGAACAATCGAAGCGTTTCATTTTACACTATAACTTTCCGCCATTCAGCGTGGGCGAAACCGGCCGAACAGGCGGGCCCGGGCGGCGCGAGATCGGGCATGGCGCATTGGCCGAGCGCTCGCTCGCGCCGATCGTGCCCAACGAGAACGATTTCCGTTACGCCATTCGCATATCCAGCGAGATCATGGAATCGAACGGATCGACCTCGATGGCGAGCGTATGCGGCGGAATGCTTTCGCTCATGGACGCCGGCGTGCCGGTTAAGGGAATTGTGGCGGGAATTTCCGTGGGACTCGTCACCGAGCATGGCGACGATCAGCAATTGAAGCGTTACGAGCTTCTCACCGACATCATCGGCTCGGAAGACCATTTCGGCGACATGGATTTCAAACTGTGCGGGACCGACAACGGTGTCACCGGTTATCAGCTCGACCTGAAACTGCCCGGCATCAGTCACAAAATCATGTCCGAGGCAATTTACCGCGCGAAGGAAGCGCGCACGAAGATCCTCGGGATCATGCGCAGCGCTCTCGACAAACCGCGAGCGGAGTTGTCGAAGTACGCGCCGCGCATCGAAACGATCAAGATCAATCCGGAGAAAATCGGTGCACTCATCGGCCCGGGTGGCAAGACCATCAAGGGAATTGTCGCGGAAACCGGTGCCGAAATTAACATCGAGGACGACGGCTCGGTCCACATTTACGCGACCAGCGGTGAATCGATGGCGCGCGCGAAAGAGATCATCGGCGGCATGGCCAAGGAGATCGAGATCGGCGTGATGTATCAAGGCCGCGTCGTTTCGACGAAGGAGTTCGGCGCGTTTGTTGAAGTCCTTCCCGGAAAGGACGGTCTCGTCCACATCTCCGAGCTCGCCGACTTCAGGGTAAAGCGCACCGAGGACGTCGTGAAAGCCGGCGACATCGTCTGGGTGAAATGCATCGGGATCGACGATAAAGGCCGGGTGAAACTTTCGCGCAAAGCCGCGCTAAAGGAACGCGCCGAAGCGGAGACCGGCCAGCCGGCGCCCGCTTCCGACGATTACGAGCCCGCGCGACATTAAGCTTCTGTTTGTGGCGGCGCTCTATCCGTCGCTTCGTAGCTGCGCGAAGGCGGATGAGCGTCGGACTAATGAATGCGACGGTCACAGATTGATTCGCGCTCGCCCGAGACGCTCACCCGATTCCCATCGGGCTATGCAGTCCACCCGGCGGCTTCCCAGCACGCCGTGTTGCCGCTACAGTTTCCGGTCCTGCGATGAAATCCGGATTTCTCGAAAAACTGATTGGCCGCCTCGGCAAAATCGGACCCGAGGAGGTGCAGAATTATTTTCTGCGGCTGGCGCAGGAGAAAGGGTTCTTCGAAACGGTCTTCAACGCCATCCAGGAAGGGATCATCGTGACCGATGCCAACGGGCGCATTACTTATCTCAACGAAGCTGCGTGCGAACTGTTCGGGCTCAATCCCGAACAATCGGCTGGAAAACGGCTGGATGAACAAGTGCGCGGTCTCGACTGGGGCGCGCTTGTCCAGAGCGGCGGGCCGGTTAGCCGTGATATGGAGATTTTTTATCCGACAAACCGGTTCATCAATTTTTACATTGTACCGCTGACCATTGAGAGAGAGGACGAGGGCGGAGATGCCGCTCCTGCTTCACCGCGGTCGGCGATCACGGCTACAGCCGGAGCCCAGCAAGTGGGTCACGCAATGATTTTACGCGATATCACCCAGAGCCGGCGCACCGCGCAACAAACGCTGGAATCAGAGCGCCTCAATGCACTCACATTGCTCGCCGCCGGTGTGGCGCACGAAATCGGCAACCCGCTTAATTCGCTCAATATTCATTTGCAGTTAATGGAGCGGCAGGCCCGAAAACTCGACGGCCCGGCCCGCAAGGAGTTGCAGGAATCGATCAAAGTGGCGCGCGCCGAAATTAACCGGCTCGATTCCATCGTAACGCAATTCTTGCGCGCGATCCGGCCGACCAGACCGCAGCTGCGGCCGGGAAACATTAATCAAGTTGTCGAAGAAGCCGTGCATTTTTTTGCACCGGAGATCAAGGACAGAGATGTCGTGGTCGAGCAGGAATTGCGTCCGGATCTGCCGATGATCGAAATCGATCGCGACCAGATGAAGCAGGCGTTTTACAACGTGATTAAGAACAGTTTTGAAGCGATGAAGAAACGCGGCATTCTGCGCATCCGCACCGATCGGGACGACACGCATATTATTGTAAGTTTCACCGACACCGGCGGCGGCATCTCTGTGGAAAACCTGAGTCGCGTTTTCGAGCCCTATTTCACCACCAAAAGTTCCGGCACCGGGCTGGGTCTGCTGATCGTCCGCCGGATCGTGCGCGAGCATGGCGGCGAGCTTTCAATCGAAAGCAAGGAAGGCAAGGGACTCACGCTGACCATTCGCCTGCCTTACACCAATAACCGCGTGCGAATGCTCGAAGCGGGAAGCTTGGAGCGAAACGACGAAGACCGTTCAGGGTCGCCAGTTTAGCAGACTTACCGATTGAGAGATCGCGCGATTGAGTGAGAATAAATGGCGCACTGCCAGCTCGATATTTCGCTCAATGGATTCCATTCAACCAACGATTCTGATCGTCGATGATGAAAAACCGACGCGCGACGGGTTACGGAGCTTGCTCGAAGACGATTACGACGTCTATGTCGCAGGCGATATTGCAGGGGCAGTCAATGTGCTCGAGCGGGAGCACATCGATCTTTTGCTGACCGATCTCCGCCTCGGCGCTGACGATGGAATGCAACTCATTGAGCGCGCCCTGAAAATGCCGCGCCCGCCGATTTGCATCATGATGACCGCCTATGGCTCCGTGGATACCGCGGTCGACGCGATGAAACGCGGCGCCTACGATTTCGTTACCAAGCCGCTCAATCTCGACAAAGTGGAAATTCTGATCGCGCGCGCGCTGAAAGGCCGCAAGCTCGAACAGGAAAACCGGACACTGCGCCAGCAGGTGAACGAACGCTACGGATTGGAAAACATCATCGGCGAATCGGGAGTGCTTCACGAAGTCATCGACACCATCCGGCAGGTCGCGCCTTCCTCCGCCAATGTTTTGATCGAAGGCGAAAGTGGCACAGGCAAGGAACTCGCCGCGCACGCCATTCATAATCTGAGCCGGCGCAGCCAGGCCAAATTTGTGACCGTTCACTGCGCGGCGCTGTCGCCGCAATTACTCGAAAGCGAATTGTTCGGTCACGAAAGGGGCGCATTCACCGGCGCGCACGAGCGGCGGATCGGGCGATTCGAGCAGGCGAAGGGGGGGACGATCTTTCTCGATGAGGTGGCTGAGATCGATCCGAGCACACAGGTGAAATTGCTGCGGGTCGTGAGCGAAGAACGTGCATTCGAGCGAGTGGGCGGCAATCAAACATTGCGCGCGGACGTGCGCCTCATCGCCGCCACGAACAAGGATCTCGGGAAACTTGTGGCCGAGGGAAAATTTCGCGACGATTTGTATTTTCGCCTAAACGTCGTGCGCATCACCATGCCGCCGCTGCGCGATCGCAAGGAAGACATTCCTATTTTAGTGAGCCGGTTCGTGCAGCATTTCGCCAAGGCGAACGACAAGCAAGTAGGAGAGCTTACCACCGACGCGATGAACGCCCTGCTAATTTACAATTGGCCCGGCAACGTGCGCGAGCTGCGCACCGCGATCGAGCACGGAGTCGTCATGGCGACCGGGCGCAAGATCACGCTGCGCGATCTCCCCACAGCGATGCGTGAAGCCACCGGCGCCGCGTTGCCGCGCGGTATTTCGCCCAGCCAGGCTTTCGGCGAGAAAAGAAATCCGCTCAATATTCACGAAACGGAACGGAAACTGATTCTGCAGGCCCTGGCGACCACTAAAGGCAATGTAACAGCGGCGGCAAAAAGGCTCGGCATCAGCCGGCGCACTTTGCACCGCAAAATCAACGAGATGAATGCAAATGAGTCGACCGGCCCTGCAGCCGGCGCCGGGGAAAAAGCAGCGAATGCCAAGTAGCGAGGAATTTGTCCAGCGCGCGGTGCACGCACTGGAAGCCGGAGTTCTGGCTATCTGGATCCGTCGCGCGCTGGTCGCCATCGCCATCGCGGCGATCGCGGTACTATATTTGTACCATTTCCGCGGACTGGCGACTTCGCAGGCAATGGACCAGGCACAAATCGGACGTGCCATTGCCACCGGACACGGATGGCGCACAAACTTTGTCCGGCCCCGGGCGATTGGACAACTGCTGGCCCATCACAAGAGCGTCCCGCAAAAAATATGGCGCGACACCTACAACGCTCCGCTACCGCCGCTCGTGGATGCGATCGCGCTCTGGCCGGTAAGAGGACACCTGAAGCTGTCACCGCGCGATCTTGTCGGCACCGGCGACAAAGTCATTGCCATCATGTCGATGTTTCTCTTCGCGTTATCGGTGGTGGTCCTCTTTTTTACGGCACGCCGGCTGTTCGACCGCCGGCTGGCCCTTCTCGCCTGCGGTCTCGTTTTACTCTGCGACGCCATGTGGCAGTACTCGCTCTCCGGTCTGCCGCAGATGTTGTTGCTGCTTCTTTTCAACGCAACCGTCTACGCACTCGTGCGGGCTGTTGAAGCGCGCTACGGCGGAGAACCCAACACGATCTGGCTCGCTGCTGTTGGGGCCGGCTTCGGATTATTGGCGCTTACTCATGCGCTCACTTTGTGGATCTTTTTGGGCGCTTTCGTTTTTATCGTTTTCTTCTTCAAACCGCGCCTCCGCACGGCGGCGATCGTGCTGGGTGTCTTTGCACTCCTTTACCTGCCGTGGCTGGTCCGGAATTATATCGTCTGCGGCAATCCGGGCGGGGTCGCAATTTATAGCGTTTTGGACGGCCTCGGTCACAGCGAGGCCGGCTGGATGCGCGGGTTAGGCTTAAACCTGACGGGAATTGGCCCGGCCGCCCTGGCCAACAAGATCATGACGAATCTGGTCGCGCAGTTCGGACTCCTTTTTCAATATTTCGGATGGAGCATCGTGGCGGTGATGTTTTTTCCCGCGCTACTTTATTCGTTCAAGCGACGGGAAACTGCCGTGTTGCGCTGGATGATCCTCGCCATGTGGGGCGGCGCGGTTCTGGGTATGGCCGTTTATGGAATCAATGAAGAACAGGGCGTTGCTGCGAATCAATTGCATTTGATTTTCGTGCCGCTGATGACCTGCTACGGCCTGGCTTATCTGCTCGTGCAATGGAACCGCCTTGGAATAAACATCCGCCTGGCGCGGATGGCGTTCATCGCGTTGCTCTACTTCCTGTGCGCGCTGCCGATGCTTTTCGCGCCGCCATTTCTCGGACCGGCAAAACCGCGCATCTACTGGCCGCCTTACATGCCGCCGTACATTGCCATTTTAAACGACTGGATGAAACCGGACGAGATTACGGCGTCGGACATGCCCTGGGCGATCGCCTGGTATGCGAACAGACGCAGCATCTGGCTGCCTGAAACGGTGAAGAATTTCACCGACTTGAGCGATTACCTGGTCCTCGGCGCTCCAATTAACGGCGTGTATCTCACGCCCATCAGCGGCACCGAGAACAAACTGGGCGACATCGTCAGGGGTGATTACCACGAGTGGACGGCCTTGATTCTACGAACGCAGGCCCTAGGAAAATTCCCGCTCAAATGGTCGACTGTGGAACTCGGGCTGGAAAATGAGTGCCTTTTTCTGAGCGACCACGATCGACGAAACCCGGGAACGCCCTAAATGAGCATGCCTGCGATCTTCCGTGCGAAAGAAGCAGTAATCGCTGATTGTCAGTTGGAAGGAAACTACCGCCCTCACCTGGTCCGGCGGCTGCCGAATCCTCCTCTCCCCGAGGGACAGGATTGAGGTGAGGGCAAGTCGTGCAACTGACCCGCACTATCCTCGAAACGTGAGCACTTGATTTTCCCGTTTACGAACTGCCCTTCGAGCGTTTCAATATCGCGTGGCCAGCGAGAAAAAAATCTTCGGGACGGACGGCGTGCGTGGCGTGGCCAACGTCGAGCCGGTTACCGCGGAAACCGCTCTGAAGCTCGGGCGTGCTGCGGCGCACGTTTTCACCCAGTTGAATCCGCGGACGATTCCCGAAGGCACGCGACCGAAAATTGTGCTCGGCAAGGACACGCGTCTTTCCGGGTACATGCTCGAGAACGCGCTCGTTGCGGGAATCACCTCACTCGGCGTCGATGTCCTCATTATCGGGCCGCTGCCTACTCCGGGCGTAGCTTATATCACGCGCTCACTCCGAGCCGACGCCGGCATCGTCCTCTCTGCGTCACATAATCCTTACGAAGATAACGGCATCAAATTTTTCCGGCACGACGGCTACAAACTGGACGACCAGGTCGAAGACAAGATCGAGCGGCTGGTTTTCGGGGGTGAAGTCGATTCCATCCGGCCGACTGCCGGAAAAATCGGACGCGCAGCGCGAATTGACGATGCGCTTGGTCGTTACGTCGAATTCGCCAAGGCGAGTTTCCCGAGAAAAATGTCGCTCGAAGAGATGCGCATCGCCGTCGACGTCGCGAACGGCGCCGGGTACAAATCGACGCCGTGCATTCTGCGCGAACTCGGCGCGGAGGTGATTGTCGCGCACAACGAGCCGAATGGAATGAACATCAACGATGGATGCGGCAGCATTTATCCGCAGGAAATCCAGCGCGTCGTGAAAGAAAGCGGCGCGCACGTCGGCATCACGCATGACGGCGACGCCGATCGCGTCCTGCTTTGCGATGAGAACGGCGAGATTGTCGACGGCGACGAAATTCTTGCCATCGCGGCAATCGATCTTTTGCGAAACAAACAGCTCCAGGAGAATACGCTGGTTGCGACCGTAATGAGCAACTTCGGGCTGGATGAAGCGCTGGCCGCGAATGGCGGCAAGGTTCTCCGCACGAAAGTGGGCGATCGTTACGTCATTGAGGAAATGGTGGCGCGCAATCTGAATCTCGGCGGCGAACAGAGCGGCCACATTATTTTTCGTGATTTTAGCACCACCGGAGACGGCATCATCAGCGCGCTGCAAATCTTACGGATCATGCACGCAACCGGTCAGCCGCTCAGCAAATTGAAAGCGTGTCTAAAAAAATACCCGCAGGCCCAGCGCAACTTGAAAGTTAAGGCAAAACCGCCTATCGAAGAATTGCGCGAGGTTGTAAAGCTGCGCGACGAAGTGGAACGCGAGCTCGGCGGCAAAGGCCGCGTCCTTTTACGCTATTCCGGCACCGAGCCCAAAATTCGACTGCTCATCGAAGGTCGCGAACTGGACAAAATCGATAGGCAGGCCAACCGCATTGCCGATGCAATCCAAAGCGCAATCGGCGCAAACTGAACCCGATGACGCGCGATCGATTTTTGAGACTGGAGGGCGCGGCGGTGTCAGCGCCTATGAATTTGGGACACGACGGCGCGTGTCCCTCCATTAGCTCATGACGCTGACCAAAGTCATCGAGGCGCTTCTTTGCAGCGCGCGGAAGCCGCTCCCGGCAAAGGAGATTGTCGAAGTCTTGAAACGCGCAGGCGAGGCGGACTCGTTGTCGCCCAACGAATTTTCCAGAGTGCGCGAACCGGAAGTGGCCGCGGCGCTTCAGCAATTGAAGATCGAATACGTCGAACAACAGCGCGGGTTTCAACTTGTGGAGAAAGCCGAAGGCTGGCAGCTGGCGACCGATCCCCAATATGCGCCGTGGGTGCGCGAGCTTTTTCCCGAACCGAAGGCGGCTCGACTGACTTCACCCGCGCTGGAGACGCTGGCAATTATTGCCTACCGCCAGCCGATTACGCGCGCCGATGTCGAGGCGGTCCGCGGTGTCACCATAGACAGTGTCCTGCAGACGTTGATGGAACGCGGCCTTGTCAAAATTGCGGGCCGCGCTGAGATCCCCGGCAGACCCCTGCTTTACGAGACGACGCAATTCTTTCTCGATCACTTCGGTCTGCGTAATCTGGATGAATTGCCAAACGTCGAGGAATTGAGAAGACGCTATCTCCCGGTAGCTTCGCGGGTCGAAGCATCTAAGGCCCCGGAGCCGCCCCCTGAGTAGCGCACGTGTCTCGCGTGTTGGCGAAAGCGTCCCGTTTTCGCAGGCTTTCATTGTGTTTACCATCAACCAAAAGGTTGTTTCGGCGAGACGCCGGAACCAGCGCGCGAGACGCGTCCGCTACCCAATTCGTTTCCTTGCCGCGCTCCTTCTCCTAACCGGCACTACGGCGTTTGGAGAAATCTCTTCGGCCGATTGCGCGCGCGCCGCAAAATATTCGGAAAAGGAGCGCGGCATCTCGATGCTCGCCATGCAAAACGGTCGCACCGTTTTCGAGCATTACGCGAATGGCGGCGCGGCTAATGGCCGGTGGCCGATCTTCAGCGGCACGAAGAGCTTTTGGGGAATTGCCGCTCTCTGCGCGGTCAAAGAAGGTCTGTTCAGGTTTGATGATCGCGTGGCCGACACGATCATCGAGTGGAGAAACGATCCGCTCCGATCGCAGATCACAATTCGCGAGCTTCTGCATTTCACCGACGGGATCGAAGCCGCATCGCACTTGCAGAGCTCGTCGGTCCGCGACCGCAATGGCATGGCAATCCGGCTGCGAATCGTAGCCAGACCCGGCTCGGCTTTTATTTACGGCCCGAGCCATCTCCAGATTTTTTTGGAATTGCTCCGGCGAAAATTACATGACCGCACAACGACTTCGTATCTTGAAGAGCATGTCCTCAACCCGCTTGGATTATATAATCTCAACTATAAAAAGGACTCTCGCGGTCATCCGCTTGCCGCCAGCGGTTTCGAACTGACCGCGCGCGAGTGGGCCCGCTTCGGCGAAATGGTCCTCGGTCACGGAAGCTACAATGGCCACCAGGTGGTCTCCGCAGGTTTACTCCGCGAGGCGTTTGTCGGGTCGCCGGCAAATCCATCTTACGGAATGACATTCTGGCTAAATCGCGAGGCAGGCACCTTCGCCCATGAAGCGAACATCGAAAAAATGCTCGACTTGCCATGGAAACGCGCGAACTGGAGAAACATTTGCATTGGCCGAAGCGCGCCTGCCGACATGGTGGTCGCTCTGGGCTCCGATTATCAGCGTCTTTTTATTATTCCATCGATGAACGCCCTGATTGTGCGCCAGGGATCGAATGCGAAATTCTCCGACGCACATTTCCTGCGGCTCGCCCTGGAGCACAGCCGGTAGCCCGAGACCGGGCCGCGCCGGAGTTGACTTGACTGCGCATTTCTTGAACGATGCCAGGAGTCGATGAAGACCAGGACCTTTCTCGCGCTTGCCGGGGCCGTTGCGCTTGCCCAATTACCGGCTTATGCGGCCACCACGGATCGCACCGCTGACGAGCAGCAAATCCGAAAGATCGAGCAAGATTGGGTCAACGCCATGGTGAAACGCGACGGCGCGTTTTTAAAAAAGCTCGAGGCCGACGATTACACCCTGACGGGACCGGATGGAAAGGTGCTCACCAAGGAGGAGGACATCAAAAATACGACCGAGGGCGACACAATTTTCGACGACATCAAGATCGAGAATCTGGAGGTGCGTTTTTACGGCGATACCGCAGTGGTCAATGGAATGAACATGATCAAGGCGCACAGTAAAAGCGGCGACATGGAAGAAGATTTGAGCGGTCCGTATTCGTGGACCGATGTTTTTGTGAAACAGAACGGCCAATGGAAAGTGGTTGCGACGCACATCACGGCATTGGCTTCAGAAACCAAAGAGGACCAGGATTAAGAACCTATGAATAAGTTTGCGCTCGGCTGCGGCGGCGTGTTGGTCATCATTCTTGTTATTGCTTTCATTGTGGGCCTGTTTTTTTGGGGGACCTACAATCGGCTGGTCACGTTGCAACAAAACGTGAACAAGAAATGGGCCGACGTGCAAAGCGTCTATCAGCGGCGCGCGGATTTGATTCCGAACCTGGTGAATACGGTGCAGGGGGCGGCCAATTTCGAGAAGTCCACTCTGATCGCGGTGACCGACGCGCGGGCCAGCGTGGGCCGCGTTCAATTGGACCCCAACAAGGCGCCCACCGATGCCGCTCAGCTCGCGCAGTTTCAGGCCGCGCAGGGGCAGTTGGGCAACGCTCTTTCGCGATTGCTCGTCGTGGTCGAGCGGTATCCGGAGTTGAAATCCAACCAAAACTTCATGGGGTTGCAGGCCCAGTTGGAGGGCACTGAAAACAGGATTGCGGTGGAACGGAACAACTTCAACGGCGCGGTGCAGGATTACAATACCGCTTTACTACGATTCCCGACGAACGTGGTGGCGGGGATATTCGGGTTTCAGTCGCGCCCGTTTTTCAACGCGCAACCGGGTGCGGAAAAAGTGCCGGCCGTGAATTTCAATTTTGGCACGCCCGTTCCGGCGCCGGCGGCGACCGCCTCGCCCTAGCTGCAACGTCACTGGCGCGATGCAGCGCGAATTAAATCCGGGGAGCGCACGCGCCCTCGCGTGCACTGTTCGGCGCTTCGCCGAACAGACTCCGCGCCACCCGCCTTTGAAACCTGTTTTAGATTTAAATCATGTGCAGAGGTTGCGGCGAGGGCGCCGCAACCAGCACGCGAGGCGCGTGTGCTCCCCGGCGTTCTGCGTCGCGTTCCTCGTCGCCGCAGCGGCATTTGCCCACGGGAGAGCCTTCGCCGCAGAAGTCATCCCGCCGAAGCCGGACCACTACTTCAATGATTACGCCGCCGTCGTTTCAAAAGAAGCGGCCGATCGCTTCAACCAGCAGCTCGAGCAATTTGAGCGAGAAACATCAGACCAGGTTGTCGTCGCCGTTTACCCAAAAATGCAGAGCGATTCTTCGATCGCCGATTACACACAGCGTGTCGCCCAGGCCTGGGGTGTCGGACAAAAAGAGCAACGCAACGGAGTTGTTCTTTTCGTTTTCATCCAGGATCGCAAGATGTTTATCCAGGTCGGATACGGATTGGAGGGCGCGTTGCCCGATGTCACGGCTTTCGACATTACCGAATACAGAATCAAGCCGCGTTTTCGTGAAAACGATTACGAAGGAGGCCTGGCAGCAGGGATTGATTCCATCTGCAAGGCGATCCGCGGTGAATACAAAGGCACGGGAAAGACGGTTGCGGAACAACACGGTGGATCCGCTGCCCCCAGCTTCTTGTTTTTCATCGTCTTCATCATTGTGTTGATCGCGATCTCAGGGCTGATGCGACAATTTGGCGGTTATGGTTATTCGGCCCGGGGAGGTGGCCCAATATTCTTTCCAATGGGCGGGGGCGGCGGCGGCGGCTGGTCCTCTGGCGGCGGCGGTTTTAGTGGAGGGGGCGGAAGTTTTGGCGGCGGTGGAGCGGGATCCAGCTGGTAAATGAGAACCAAGGAATTTCTCAGCAAACTCGACCACGACCGGATCATCCGGGCGATCCGGGACGCAGAATCGAAAACCTCCGGACAGATCCGCGTTTTTATTCAGCGCGGAGAACTGGATGACGATCCGCTCCCCATAGCACAAAGGAAATTTCAACGGCTCGGTATGCACAAAACTCGCCAGCGTAACGCCGTTCTCATCTTTGTGGCGCCGCGCGCCCACAAATTTGCCGTGGTGGGCGACCAACGGATCCACGAAAAATGCGGCGACCCATTCTGGAAACGCCTCGTCGAGTCGATGGGTGCCCACTTCCGGGGCGAACAATTCAGCTCCGCGATCGTTGAAGCGATCGAGGAAACCGGCAGGGTATTGGCGGCCCATTTTCCAAAAGATCCGACATCGTCCAACGAGTTGCCGGATGAGATTATCGAGCAATAACGCGGCATGCGCTTCCAGCGCATGTCCTATCGGCAGCCGCCTTCGTCTCAAGGCTTCGGCGTGCCATGGGATGCCGACGCGACGAAATCCGGCTTGCGTTTCCGGCCAACTACTGTTTATTTCCGCTTCGCAGCGAGTTTTTGAAGTTGCGCCGTTGGTCCCTGGGTTTCCGTCGCTGGACGTGAAGCCGCACTCGCCAGGGGGAACCCGGTGAAGAGAAATGGAGTAGTAGAGTAATGGAGCAATGAGGTAGACGTGCTGTCTTTACAGCACTCCGATTCTCCAGCACTCCGTCACTCCAGGAAAGAAAGCAGTTATGCCAATTCGTTACGGTCGTTTTGAAATGCCGAAAACCCTCACCAAGGATGAGGACACGGTCACAGAAACCTATGCCAAGTTCGTTGCCGAGCCGTTTGAAGCCGGATACGGCCACACCGTTGGCAATTCGCTCCGGCGCGTTCTGCTGTCGTCGCTGGAAGGCGCCGCCATCACCGCGGTAAAGATCACCGGCGCTCAGCACGAGTTCGCCACCCTGCCTGCGGTGGTCGAGGATGTGACCGACATCGTGTTGAACCTCAAGAAAGTGAAGTTCAAGGCCGATGACCACGAACCGAAAAAGCTTTCGATCAGCGTCAACAAGGAGGGGGAAGTAACCGCCGGCGACATTCAGACCGTGCAAGGCTACGAAGTGCTCAACCCGAAGCAGCTGATCTGCACCCTCGACAAGAAACACAAATTCGACGCCGAGCTCGAAGTGCGCGTCGGCCGCGGCTTCGCCACCGGCGAGGAAAACAAACGGACAGACCAGCCGATCGGGCTGATTCCAATCGATTCCATTTTTTCACCGGTGACGCGCGTCAAGTACGCCGTCGAGAATACACGAGTGGGTCAGCGCACCGACTACGACAAGCTCATCCTTGAAGTCTGGACGGATGGCCGGTTGACGCCCGATGACGCTCTTCTCCAGGCGTCCGCCATCCTTCGCCATCACCTCGATGTCTTCGTTAATTTCAACGAGGAGGTGATCGAGTTCGACGAGACGCCCGCCGGCGTGAGCGAAGAGAACATGAAGCTGAAGAAGCTGCTCAACATGAGTGTCAACGAGATCGAGCTGAGCGTGCGCGCTGCCAATTGCTTGAACAACGCGAACATCACAACCGTCGGCCAACTGGCGCAAAAGACCGAAGCCGAAATGCTCAAATACCGCAACTTTGGCAAGAAATCGCTCAACGAAATCAAGGACAAGCTGCAGCAGCTTGGGCTTGGCCTTGGCATGAAGTTCGAGGCTGGCCTGGTCGAAACTCCGGCCGGGGTCGACGGCGCAACCGCGAACGGTGCGGCGGCGAGTCCGGAAAGAAAGTAACAATTCGTTAGCTAATTCGCTTCGCAACCGCGTTACCCATGAGACACCAAAAGAAGACGGTGAAGCTTGGCCGCAAAGCTGAGCACCGCAAAGCCCTGCTTGCGAACCAGGTTTGCAGTCTGATCGCACATCAGCGCATCAAAACCACTCTGGCCAAGGCGAAAGCCGTTCGCCCGCTCGCGGAGCGAATGGTGACGCTCGGGAAAAACGGCTCGATCCATGCGCGCCGTAACGCCTTATCGGTCTTGCGCCACAAAGATGCCGTTAAAAAATTGTTCGACGAGATCGCGCCAAGATCGACCGACAGAAATGGCGGGTACACGCGAATCGTGAAGCTCGGCCAGCGCAAAAGCGACTCCGCCTCGATGGCGTTTCTCGAATGGGTCGATGCTGCCCATGTGGTTGAAGAAAAACCGGCCGAAGAAAAGAAGGCGAAGCGTAAAGAGTCCGAGCCAAAACCGAAACAGCAGAAAGAGCCTGCTGCTCCCGAAAGGGAATCCAAGCCCGCAGCCGAAGAAGCTGCGCCGGCTCCGAAGGAAGAACCGAAGCCCAAAAAGCGGGGATGGTTCGGCAGAAAATCACGCGGCGAGAAATAATTGCAGGCGCCTCGCTCGGTCGAGACGTGCCGGTCACGGCGACAGAGCGCCGTGGCTACAGGTCGACCAACCGCCAGTTTATTTTGCCATCGACAATTTCCAGCCACGCGACGCTCGCCGGCGCTCCGCGATTTGGGCGCGTCACGCAGCCGGGATTCAGAAACAAAACGCCCCTGCGTCGCTCATTCCGTGGAACGTGCGTATGACCATGCAAGACAACGCCAACATCCTCCGGCGGATTCTCCGGCGGAACATGTTGCAGCCGAAATCTGATTTCCGCGCGGACAAGATCGACGACAAGCGGCCACTCGAAATTGCTGTCGCAATTTCCACGCACGACCACGACCGGTGGACCGATTGCGCGCAGTTCGTCCAAAATCCTTTCGGCACAGACATCCCCGAGGTGCCAGATTTCATCCGCCTCTTTCGCCATCGATTCAATCCACTCAGGAAAGCGATCATGCGTATCGGCGATAACAAGAATTCTCAAAGCACCAAGCACCAAACCCAAACCCCAGGGAAACTTCAAGCTTCAAGCGCCCGGAGGCTCGTGCTTATTTGGTCATTGATGCTTGGAGCTTCCCTGGGATTTGGTGCTTGGAACTTGGAGCTTACCGCGTTGCGCACATTAACTCCCATCGTAAACTTCAGCCGTGTCATTTAATAATTTCGATCTTTCGCCGGAAGTCGTGCGCGGAACTCAGGCGATGGGGTTCATCGAACCGACCCCCATTCAATTACGGGCGTTCCCAATCATTCTAGAAGGGAAGGATTTAATCGGCACGGCGCAGACCGGTACCGGCAAGACCGCGGCGTTCGCGCTACCCATTCTCACATTGCTGTCGCGTCACGGAAAATTTCGCTGTCTTGTTCTTGAACCTACTCGCGAGCTGGCGGCGCAAGTGGAAACCGCGTTTCGCGATTACGGGCGTTTCACGGATTTGCGAGTGACGGTCGTGCATGGCGGTGTCGGTTACGGGAAACAGCGCGAAGATCTCAAAAATGGCGTCGACATTGTTGCCGCGACACCAGGCCGGCTTCTCGATCATCTTCAGCAGCGCACGCTTCATTTTCGAGACGTAAATATTCTCGTGCTCGATGAAGTCGATCGGATGCTGGACATGGGATTTTTGCCGGACGTGCGCCGCATCGTCGAACAAATCTCGACGGACCGGCAAACGCTCCTTTTCTCCGCAACGTTGCCGCCGGAAATCGAACGGCTCGCCGCCTGGGTCCTGCGCGATCCGGTCACGGTCGAGATCGGGGTGCGGCGTTCCCCGGCAGACACCGTTACCCACGCGGTTTACCCGGTGGCGGCAGAACAAAAGTTCGATCTCCTGATTGCTTTACTGGAGCGGACAAACTTCGACAGCGTCCTGATTTTTTGCCGCACCAAACAAAATGCCGATCGTGTCGCGCACTCTCTAAAAAACGCGAAACATTCCGTCGCGGTGCTCCATTCGAACCGCACGCAGCGCGAGCGCATCGAGGCACTCGAAGGGTTCAAGTCCGGAAAATACGAAGTGATGGTCGCAACGGACATCGCATCGCGCGGGCTCGATATCGCCGGCGTGAGTCACGTCATCAACTATGACGTCCCGGAACATCCGGAGGATTATGTGCATCGTATCGGCCGTACAGGTCGAGCCCAGAATGTGGGCGACGCTTTTACCCTCATGAACGGGGAGGAAGTCGCGGCGTTGCAGGCAATCGAACATTTTATCGGCCAGAAAATCCCCCGCCTTAAACTCGAAAATTTTCCGTATCTTTACACGGTCCTCTTCGAACCGGAATCCGCGACCGGAGGCAGACGCGCAATTGGCGGCGGCCGCTCGCATCGCGGCTATTCCTACGGCCGAAGACGCAGGTAGGGACGTTTCTCCGAAACGTCCGACGAATTGCGGGTGGATGGGCTTCGCCGAAGACGATCCACCGCCTTGTCATTCCTACAAAAGTCGAGCAACCTCGTGACGATGAAATTCAGAATTGTCCTTTGTCTTCTTTCCATCTTCGCACTCACCGCTCGCGGGGAAAAAATCGCGCTGGTCGGCGCGACCGTGATCAATCCGGCCGACGGCAAAGTCATGCCGAACGCGACCGTAGTAATCAATGGCCATACAATTGAAAGCGTTAGCATGGGCAAGCAGAGCGCGGCAGCCTTGGGCCAGAAACAAATCGATTGTTCGGGCAAGTTCATCCTGCCCGGTTACATCGATACACACGTTCACTTCTTTCAATCGGGCGATCTTTTCACGCGGCCGGATGTTGTCGATCTGACGAAAGTGCGTCCGTATGCGGATGAGGTCGGGTGGATCAAGTCGCACCTCAACGACACGTTCGCGCGTTATCTACGCAGCGGAATTACCTCCGTGGTCGATGTTGGCGGGCCGTTTTGGAATTTCGAGGTGCGGAAGCGCGCGAACTCAACCGCCAAAGCGCCGCGGGTCGCTGTCGCCGGGCCTTTGATCTCAAGCGTCTCGCGGCCGCAACTTGACCTCGGTGATCCGCCGATCGTCCAAATCGACACGCCCGACCAGGCGCGGGCTTTTGTGCGCAGACTGGCGGCTCAAAAACCCGATCTCGTTAAGATCTGGTATATCGTCAACAAAGACCACCCGGTTGACAGCTTTCGTCCAATCGTGCGGGCGACGGTCGAGGAGAGCCATGCGCACAAATTGCGAGTGGCAGTGCATGCGACTGAGTTGGAAACGGCGCGCGCCGCGGTCGAAGAAGGCGCGGACATTCTCGTGCACAGCGTAGTCGACAAACCGGTCGACGAAGCATTCGTGAGGTTATTGAAAGATCGACACATCATTTTGTGTCCGACGCTGGTCGTCTTCGAGCGCTATGGCCGCACCTTTGCGAACAAGTTGAATCTGACCCCGGAAGAAAAGGCATGGGGCAATCCAGAAGTCATCGCGACGCTCGACGTGACCAAGCTCCCGCAGGACCAGGTGCCCGATCGAATCAAAACCGCGCTCGCCGACCCGAACGCCGTCCTCGACCACATCAAACAAACGTACGATGTCGCGCTCAAAAATCTGAAGGCGCTCGAAGATGCCGGCGTCACCATCGCAGCCGGCACCGACGCCGGAAACATCGGGACAATTCACGGCCCGGCGTTGTTTCGTGAGTTTCAATTGATGCGCGAAGCCGGCCTGACACCGATGCAGATTCTTCAGTGCACAACAGCGAACGCCGCGAAGCTCTTCGGCGGCGATACCGGAGCGCATATTGGCAAAATTGAAAAGGGCGACTTCGCCGATCTCGTAATCCTTAATTCGAACCCGCTCGACGACATCGCGCACGCCTCAGACATCGACAGTGTCGTAAAGAACGGCGTGGTTTACGCTGCAAAATCGATTGTGCAGCCCTAGGCACACGCTGCAAAAAGAGTTGAACAGATGGCCGACCTACACGTCCATAAACTCCTATGACCATGAATCCTGTACCGTTTTCATTCATTGCGGCTTTCGCGCTTTGTTCCATCACTCTTGCCGGTTCCAAACCGGCCCCACAAACTCCGAAAAAACCGGTGATAAATGAATACCATGGAGTAAAAGTCGAGGACGATTACCAGTGGCTCGAGAACGATAACGATCCACACGTCAAAGCGTGGTCGAATGCGCAAAATCAGCGCACCCGCGCTTACCTGGACACAGTGCCGGACCGGCAAAGGATCGAGAAACAATTGACGGAGTGGTATGCCAAAACCTCGCCCAGCTACTTCAGCCTGGTCTCACGGCCGGGCATGCTGTTCGCGCTGAAATTTCAGCCGCCCAAGCAGCAGCCGATGCTGGTCACGCTGGCGTCGGCCAACGATTTGAAATCGGAAAGGATGGTGCTGGATCCTAACGCACTCGACACCAAAGGCACGACGGCGATCGATTGGTTTATGCCGTCGCGCGATGGCAAATACGTGGCCGTCTCGCTGTCAAAGGGCGGGAGCGAGGACGGGACGCTGCATATCTATGAAACCGCCACCGGCAAAGCGCTCCCAGACACGATCGCCCACGTGCAATTTCCGACCGCGGGCGGAAGTGCGGCCTGGAACGCGGATGGCACCGGCCTTTATTACACGCGCTTCCCTCGAAAAGGCGAGCGGCCGGACGCCGACTTGAATTTTTATCAGCAGATCTATTTTCACAAACTCGGCGCGCCCGATACCAAAGACACCTACGCCATCGGCAAGGATTTTCCCCGCATTGCCGAGATCCAGTTGGCGGCGTCGCGCGATGGAAAATACATTCTGGCGACCGTTGCCAACGGCGACGGCGGCGACTTTGCGCATTATCTGCTCGGCCCGGACGGAACCTGGAAGCAGATCACTCAATTCAGCGACCAAGTCAAAGTCGTGAGACTGGGGCGCGACAACGCTCTTTACCTCCTTTCCCGCGCTGACGCGTCACGCGGCAAGGTTTTGCGGCTGCCGATCGAGACACCGGAATTGGCAAACGCGACGGTGATCGTCCCGGCAGGCGACGCGGTCATCCAACAACTGGAACCGACCGGCGACGCGCTTTACGTCGAAGATCTGCTGGGCGGACCCTCACAGATCCGCCGGTTCGGTCTGGATGGCAAAGGTGAAACGATCATTCCCATCCCGAAGATTTCCGAAGTGTCGGAGATGGAATCTTTGGAAGACAATTCCTTGCTCTTCCGCAACGTCAGTTACACCGAGCCGGCGGCCTGGTTCCATTTGACCGCGGGAAAAACGGCGGCGGTCAAGACGGCGCTGGTCAACACGTCGCCCGTGTCGTTTGCGGACATTGAGGTCACGCGCGAGTTCGCGACTTCGAAGGACGGCACAAAAATTCCGCTCAACATCATCCGGAAAAAAGGAACCCGCCTTGACAGCAACAATCCCACGCTGCTTTACGGCTACGGCGGTTACGGCATTAGCATGCAGCCAAATTTCGATTTCACGAGACGACTCTGGTTCGACCGCGGGGGCGTCTATGTTGTGGCGAACATCCGCGGAGGGGGCGAGTTCGGCGAAGAGTGGCACAAGGCCGGCAACCTGACGCACAAGCAAAACGTGTTCGATGATTTCGCCGCCGCCGCCGAGTATCTGATCAAACAAAAATGGACGAGTTCGAACAAGCTGGCCATCGTGGGCGGCAGCAATGGCGGTCTGCTCATGGGCGCGATGATCACGCAGCACCCTGACCTCATGCGCGCGGTCGTCTCGTTCGTTGGAATTTACGATATGCTGCGGGTTGAGCTCGCGCCCAATGGTGCATTCAACACAACGGAGTTCGGGACGGTGAAAAATCCCGAGCAGTTCAAGGCGCTCTACGCGTACTCGCCTTATCATCACGTCGTCGATGGAACAAAATATCCTTCCATCCTGATGATGACTGGAGCGAACGACGGCCGCGTCGCGCCATACCATTCCCGCAAAATGGTCGCCCGACTCGACGAAGCTAACAAATCGAGCAACCCGACTTTGCTGCGGACCAGCACGAGCGCCGGGCACGGCATCGGCACCGCCTTGAGCGAGCGAATCAAACAGCAGGCAGACATGTACGCGTTTCTCTTCGCCCAATTAGGCACGTCCTCGAATCCGAAAGCCGGCGGCTAGCCGGGCTTGATTCAGCAGGGGGGGCGCTGCGCTCTCGCGATTACTTGCAACAAGCGGGGCGTGCGGCCATCCTTTGGTATGGCTAAGAAGCCCACAGAGTACGCGCATCCGGAGGCGCTGGTTGAGACGGATTGGCTCGAGAAGCATCTCAAGGACGAAGGCATCCGCATCGTGGAATCGAACGAAGATGTGCTGCTTTACGACACCGGGCACATCCCCAGGGCGGTGCATATCGATTGGCGGGCCGATCTGCAGGACCCAGTTATTCGCGATTATATTTCGCCGGGAAAATTTGCGCGGCTTTGCAGCCGGCACGGCATCACCCCTGAGACTACCTGCATCTTTTACGGTGACAAAGCGAACTGGTGGGCCTGTTATGCGCTTTGGGCGTTTCGGCTTTTCGGACACGAGAAGGTCAAAATTTTGAACGGTGGCCGGGATAAATGGAAAGCAGATGGCCGCCCGATGACCCGCGACGTGTTCAAATATCAAAAGGCTAATTATCCGGTGCCGCGCAAACGCCACGACGAAAAGATTCGCGCCTTCGCCGAGCATGCGCTGGCCCAAAGCAAGAGCGGCAAGCCGCTGATCGACGTGCGTTCGCCAGGCGAATACAGGGGGGAGATTACGCACATGCCGGAGTATCCGCAGGAGGGGGTCCTGCGCGGCGGCCACATCCCGGGCGCCAAAAGCATGCCGTGGAAGATGGCCACGAACGATGACAGCACATTTAAACCGGCCGAAGAACTGGCAAAGATCTATATGGATTGCTGCGGGGTCAGCCGCGACAAAGACACGATCGTGTATTGCCGGATCGGCGAGCGGTCGAGCCATACCTGGTTCGTGCTCACCTATCTCCTCGGAGTCGACAATGTGCGTAACTATGACGGTTCATGGACCGAATGGGGCAACAAGGTCGGCGCCCCGATCGAAAAGAGCACGTGAGCCTGGTTGGGAGGCTGTTGTAGAGCGGCTGTGTCAGCCGCCGAACTGATAGCCGGCGCTTGACGCAAGCGCCCTGCAATTTGTTGGACCACAAGAATTAACGTAATCCGTTTAAATCCGCGTGATTCGCGGTAAATTCCGATCACTGTCGATGTACCCCAATAAGCTCAATAAGATCATTAGCCTCTTCGAGTCGCTCCCGGAAGACGAGCGCCGCGAGACCCTCGTTTCCTACGCGGACAACGCAAAGAAACAAGAGCCGCGCGAGGACGAAAAATTCGATCTGGTCGATGTCCGTAAAGACGAAGATTGCATGGACACGGTCGGCGTCTATTTGCACGTCGATGAAAAAGGCAAGGCGCACATCCGCATGACCCTCGGCCCGGAAGTGCAGACGCTGACCCGCTCGATGACGGCAATTCTTTGCAAGGGGCTCGACGGCTGCACGCCTCGTGAGATTCTCGATCTCCCCAGCGATTTCGTGAACCGCATCGTGGGCGCGGAATTGGTGCGGATCCGCAGCCAGACGATTTTCTACGTGCTCACCCGGATCAAGGGCGTCTGCAAGGTGTGGCTCGATCGGCAGCGCATGGCTCAGGCACAGGTGGCGTAAATTCTTCAGCCACGGGAGACCCTTCTCCCGCAAAAGCCGGCTCAGGATGATCGCGCAAGAATTCGCGATTCGCGCGTGAAGTTCCTCTGATTTGATTTATCATCCCGCGCGCAGATGCCGCGGAATAACCAGCTCAAGAAAATCCTGCTGATCGGGTCCGGTCCAATCGTGATCGGGCAGGGCTGTGAATTTGATTATTCCGGTGTGCAGGCTTGCAAGGCATTGAGGGAAGAGGGTTACCAGGTCGTGCTGGTGAACTCGAATCCGGCCACGATCATGACCGACCCCGAGTTCGCCGATCGCACGTATATCGAGCCGATCACGGCAGAAGTGATCGAAGCGATCGTCCAGCGTGAAAAACCGGATGCGATTTTACCGACGATGGGCGGGCAAACCGCCCTCAACGCCGCAATGGAACTTTACCGCAACGGCGCGCTCGTCCGGCACGGCGTGAAATTAATCGGAGCCAATGCGCAGGCGATTGCGAAGGGCGAAGACCGGCAGCTGTTCAAGGAAGCGATGTTGCGCATCGGCCTGGATGTCCCGCGCTCAGGCGTGGCGCGTTCGCTCGCGGATGCAGCCCGGATCGCCACGGAGATCGGCACTTTTCCGCTCATCATTCGCCCCGCATTTAGCCTTGGCGGGATGGGCGGCGGAATCGCATACAACGGCGACGAACTGGACGACATCACCGCGCGCGGTCTTGATGTGTCCCCGGTCACCGAAGTTTTGATCGAAGAGTCGCTGGTCGGCTGGAAGGAATTCGAGATGGAAGTGATGCGCGACCATATGGACAACTGTGTGGTCGTTTGTTCCATCGAAAACTTCGATCCGATGGGCGTTCACACCGGCGACTCGATCACTGTGGCGCCGGTGCAGACGCTCACCGACAAGGAATACCAAATGATGCGCGACGCCTCATTCGCGGTCATCCGCGAGATCGGCGTGGAAACGGGCGGCTCAAACATCCAGTTTGCCATTCACCCGGACAATGGCCGCATGATGATAATCGAAATGAATCCCCGCGTGTCGCGTTCCAGCGCGCTCGCCTCCAAGGCGACCGGCTTTCCGATTGCAAAGATCGCAGCCAAACTCGCAGTCGGGTACACGCTCGACGAAATCAAAAACGATATCACGCGCGAAACACCGGCATGTTTCGAACCGACGATCGATTACTGCGTGGTGAAAGTGCCGCGGTTCACGTTTGAAAAATTTCCGCAGGCCGATCCCACGTTGACGACGCAAATGAAAAGCGTCGGTGAAGCGATGGCCATCGGTCGCACATTCAAGGAGGCGTTGCAAAAAGCCTTGCGCAGTCTGGAAATCAAACGCTTCGGCTTGTGCGGTGACGGGGCTGACAAACCTGCTCTCGATCCCGAGTCGTTGCGGTTGAAGCTTTCAATTCCAAATGCGGAGCGAATTTTTTACCTGGCACAGGCATTCCAAAATGGAATGTCCATTGACGAGGTTTTTGAACTCACAAAAATCGACAGGTGGTTTTTGCGAAATGTGGCTGAGATCGTAACGGAAGCGACCGCGCTGCGCAGTACAACGGGTAAAACACCGGCGGAGCGTCTGCTGCGCTCCAAGAAGCTGGGTTTCTCGGATCGGCAACTTGCGATCGCGAACGGCTCGTCGGAAGAGAAAATACGGGCGGCTCGGATTGCGGAAGGAATCACGCCAACTTACCGGCTCGTGGATACTTGCGCGGCCGAATTCGAAGCTTACACGCCCTACTATTACTCGACGTATGGCGATGAGAACGAGCGGCGCGAGAGCGGCAAACGCAAAGTGATGATCCTCGGCGGCGGACCCAACCGCATCGGCCAGGGCATCGAATTCGATTATTGCTGCGTGCACGCGGCCTTCGCGCTGCGCGAGCTCGGGTTCGAAACGATCATGGTCAACTCGAATCCGGAAACCGTTTCCACCGATTACGACACCAGCGACAAACTTTATTTCGAGCCTCTTACGCTCGAAGACGTGCTGAACATTTACGATCAGGAAAAGCCCGAAGGCGTGATGGTTCAGTTCGGCGGTCAAACGCCGCTCAATCTCGCGAATGGCCTGAAAGCAGCCAAAGTCCCCATCCTCGGCACGCAGCCGGAGAGCATCGAGACTGCTGAAGACCGAAAACTCTTTGCCGCGATGCTCGACAAGCTCGGGTTGCGACAGACGCCCAGCGGTTCCGCCGTTACCGAAGACGACGCGGTCGCAATCGCGGAGCGAATTGGCTATCCCGTGCTCGTCAGGCCGAGCTTTGTTCTCGGGGGCCGCGCCATGGAGCTCGTTTATAACGAACAGGATTTGCGCCGTTACATGACAAGCGCAATCGAGGCAAGCCCGGAACGGCCAATCCTGGTGGACCGCTTTCTTGAAGACGCCATCGAGGTGGACGTCGATTGCATTTCCGACGGCGAGACAACGGTGCTCGGCGCGATCATGGAACATATCGAAGAAGCTGGCATTCATAGCGGAGACAGCGCCTGCGTAATTCCAACGTTTTCGCTGCCGAAAAAGGTTCTCGATGAGATCGCGTCGGCAACGAAGGCGATGGCGCGCGAATTGAACGTGCGCGGCCTCATGAATGTGCAATTCGCGGTCAAAGGCGAAGTCGTCTACGTGCTGGAGGTGAATCCTCGCGCGTCGCGGACGGTGCCATTTGTCAGCAAGGCGATCGGCGTGCCCCTGGCGAAACTGGCTGCAAAAGTGATGACCGGAAAAACTTTGCGCGAACTCGGGTTCACAAAAGAAGTCGTGCCCGCGCACTTCTCCGTCAAAGAGGCGGTCTTCCCTTTCCTGCGTTACCAGGGAACGGATATTTCACTGGGCCCGGAAATGAAATCGACCGGCGAAGTAATGGGCATGGACGTCGATCTGGGCCTGGCCTACGCGAAATCGCAGATGGCTGCGCCGCCGCCGCTGCCGAAACGCGGAAACGTCTTCATCAGCGTGAAAAACACCGACAAGGAAGCCGTGATCCCGGTCGCCCGGGAATTTGTGAAGCTTGGATTTGGAGTTTTTTCGACCAGCGGCACGGCGGCCGCCCTGGCGAAGGCAAAAATCAAGGTGAAAAAAGTCTTCAAGCTCCATGAAGGCCGCCCGAACGTGCTCGACCGCGTCAAAAATGGCGACATTAACTTCATCATCAACACGCCCAGCGGCAAAATCCCCCGCGAACACGAGGTCATGATCCGAAATGCGGCGCTCGCGCAAAAGATCCCGATCATGACCACTGTCCGGGCAGCGCAGGCAAGCGCCAACGGCATTCGGTCACTGCAGAAGAGCAAAGTGCAGGTGCGCAGTTTGCAGGAATATCACGCCGGCGCCGCGGCGGCCACCGACGCCAAACGCTACCCCTAAATAGCATAAGTTGGTCGTCAACTTTCGAGACATCGGTCTGAACCTGCCCTCATCAGGCGCTTCGCGTCCTCCTCTCCCCCGGAGAGAGGATTGCCTGCCGCAGCCCAACGGAGGCGGGAGGTGAGGGCCAACTCTCCAGCCTCGAGCTACCATTGGCTGTCGCTACCCTCGCTTTCGGTGTTCAATAAAACTCTGGTCACGGCAGGTGAAGTCGCTCGCCACGCGGAAGCTTTATGCGAAGGTCGGGAGACATCTCTTACCGCCCGATAATGAAAAATTCTTCCCGCCGTTCATCCCGTAAGCGTGCAACCGCCTCGCGGCAGCCGACCAGGCCTGGGATGACAAAAGTGGCCCTCGTCCAGATGCGTTGCGGCCGCGATCCAGAAAAAAATTTCGCGCATGCTATCGAGTTCGTTCGCGACGCCGCTAAACAAGGGGCGCAGATCGTCTGCTTGCCGGAGCTTTTTCGCTCCCAGTACTTCTGCCAATCGGAAGAGCACAAAAACTTCGAGCTGGCTGAAGAAGTGCCTGGGAAATCGACATCTGCTCTCGGCAAAATTGCGCGGGAGCTCGGGGTGGTCATCGTGGCGTCGCTCTTCGAAAAGCGCAGCGCCGGCATTTACCACAACACAGCAGCGATCATCGACGCCGACGGAAAGTTCCTCGGCAAGTACCGCAAAATGCACATTCCGGACGACCCGCTTTATCATGAGAAATTCTATTTCGCTCCTGGAGATCTCGGCTTTCGGTCCTGGAAAACCCAACGTGGAAAGATCGGCGTGTGCGTTTGCTGGGACCAATGGTATCCGGAAGCGGCTCGGCTGACTGCGTTGCGCGGCGCTGAGATTATTTTTTATCCCACCGCCATCGGCTGGCATCCATCGGAGAAAAAAGAGTTCGGCGCGGCACAATATTCCGCCTGGGAAACGGTGCAGCGCGGCCACGCGATCGCCAACGGTTGCTACGTTGCCGCGGCCAATCGCGTCGGTCATGAGGCGCCGGCCGGCGGCCACGGAATCGAGTTTTGGGGCCAAAGCTTTATTGTCGATCCAGCCGGCGAGATCATTGCAAAAGGCTCGGTGAACCGCGAAGAAATCGTGATCGCCGACGTGAATTGGGCCCGCGTAAACGAACATCGTACCCATTGGCCGTTTCTGCGCGATCGCCGGGTGGACGCCTATAGCGGAATCAATCAGCGGATGATCGATTAACCACGCCGGCCAAAAGCTCCAAATCCCAACATCTCCGCCACAGGACGGATTCGTCCGACTGGCGAACAGGCTCCAAAAATCGCTACGCCTCCTATTGGATTTTGAAGCTTGGGATTTCTCTGGATGTTGGTGCCTGGAGCTTGGAACTTTAGATAGATGGACCTGATGACCCTTATCAAAATTCGGCGCGCCGCTCAAAAAGGCGCGGTCTCCGCGCGCGCGCACGTTCAGGTAGAGAGCGTTATGGCAAAGTTGACTCGTGAGCAACAGCCCTACTGCGAGTTGAGCCTCGCCGACGCGTGCGATCGAATGACGCTGCGGGTCTGGAGCGATCATCCCGCTTACAAAAGCTGCAGCGAACTTAAGGAACAGGACTTCATCGAGCTCAGCGCCGAGTTTCATCGGCATTCCCAGTACGGACTTGAAGCACGCAAGTGGACGGTGCGCCCGCTAACGACACAGGAAAGGAACGAACTTTTACAGGGCCCCGCAGAGTTACGTGCGCGGCAAAGGACAGATTGGGACTTCATCGTGCAGACAGTCGCTTCGATTTCGGATCCTCGGCTGCGCGGCCTGTGCGAGGCGTTTCTTCAGGAATGGGGCGACCGTTTTCGGCGCACGGCCGCGGCTCGTAATTATCACCACGCCCGGCGCGGCGGACTGGTCGAGCACACTGCTCAGATGATGCGGGTGGCGAAGGGAATCGCGCCGCTCTATCCACAGTTGAACTTCGACCTCTTGCTCGCCGGCGTTCTGTTTCACGATTGCGGCAAGCTTTGGGAAAACTCTCTGCCCGAGAACGGATTCGTCATGACCTACGACGAACGGGGCGAATTGATGGGCCACATTTCCATCGGTCTCGAGTTGGTGAATTCCATCTGGCGCAAATTGATCTCGGAGAACGGCGAAACGTGGAAAGACTTCACTCCGGCGTCGGAAGATGTCCGCCTGCATCTGCTGCATTTGATCGGCGCGCACCACGGCGAGCTCCAATTCGGTTCGCCGGTCAGCCCGAAAACACCGGAGGCGATGGCGCTTCATTACATCGACAACCTCGATGCGCGCCTGGAGATGTTCGCCGCCGGTTACACGACGGCGAAGCCACTCGCCGCGCGCATTTTCGATCGGGTTCGGCCGTTGCCGGGCAATCTGGTGAAATCTTTGGGGAAATTCCAAAGCGACTCCGACACACAGCCGAAAGAGGGCGAATTGCTTTAGCGATATCGCGCATCGGCCGTGGGCAGGGACGCCGCGCTGCGGCGTCCGGTCGGCGCAGCGCGCCGACCCTACCAATTTGACCTGGCAGAGCGTTTCTGCGCGATCCGGCGCCTCGCTTCTGCGAGATAGGTTTCGTCAATTTCGAAGCCTATGAACTTTTTGACGCCGCGTCTCTGCGCGGCGAGGGCGGAGTTCCCGATCCCCAAAAACGGATCGAGCATTGTTTGAACACGCGAGACGCCGTGCAGTTTGATGCACCATTCGGCAAGTTGCACCGGAAAAGTGGCAGGATGCGGACGTTCTTTCGCGCGGCTCTGGATCGTTTCGTACGGAATGAACCAGGTGTTCCCGCGGCAGCGAAGGTCGCTTCCGCGCGTATGCCGCCAGCGCGCGATGTTGCTCTTGTCCTGATACGGAACACCAAGCGCAAGCCGGTCGATCTCAACGCGCCCGGTCTTTGTGAAATGGAAAATGTATTCGTGACAATCGTTCAGGAAGCGCTTCGAGCTGATCGGCTTGAAGTGGCCACACGAGCGAATCTCGCCTTCGCGATCCTCGATGGTGATCGACTTGATCCAGTGAATCGTGTTCTGCAGAACAAAGTGGTCGCGCAATTCGATCGCGATTTCGTGCGGCAGCATCGGATTGGATGGCGCAGCGCCAACATTGAGAAAAAACGAACCCGTGGACTTCAGGAGCCGGGATATTTGCGCTCCCCATTCCCCGCACCAAATCAAATACGATCGTCGATCCTGCCGGTCCGAATATTTTCGGTAGCGAATACCGAGATTGTAAGGCGGGGATGTGACAACAAGATCGACATGCTCACCGGGCAGCCTTGCCATTCCCTTTACGCAATCTTCCAGACAAAGCTCGAATCGGGTCATGCGAGTAATCTGAATCGCCGCCAGCAATTCGTACAGCGAAAAAATCGCAATGCGCGTGTTCTGTTTCCGAGGAGCACGGGCTGCTAGCCTGTGCTCCCCGGACGGGCACGAAATTCGCACGCTTGGGCAAATTCGTTTATTGTTTTTCGCACATGTCGGATAAGCCTTCCAAACTGAAGATCGCGGACCGCGAGTTTACTTCGCGGCTGCTCGTCGGCACAGGTAAGTTTGCCTCCAACGAGCTGATGCGCGACGCGCTCATTGCGAGCGGAACGGAGATTGTCACCGTCGCCCTCCGCCGCGCCGATCTCTCCGGCAAAGGCGATCCCTACGCGAACATTCTGGAGTTCATCGATCCGAAGCGTTTTCTTCTTTTGCCAAACACGAGCGGAGCCCGCAACGCGCAAGAGGCAGTGCGGCTTGCGCGACTGGCCGCAAGTGCAGGCTTGCCAACCTGGGTGAAGCTGGAGATCCATCCGGACCCGCGCTATCTCCTCCCCGACCCCGTCGAAACACTCGCGGCGGCGGAAATTTTGGTGAAGGAAGGGTTCACGGTGCTGCCTTACATCAACGCCGACCCCGTGCTGGCAAAGCGGCTGCAGGATATTGGCACCGCCACGGTCATGCCGCTCGGTTCGCCGATCGGCAGCAATCGCGGGATCGAAACGCGGCCGCAGATTGAGATCATCATTGAGCAGGCGACTGTCCCGGTGGTGGTCGACGCCGGTTTGGGCGCCCCAAGCCAGGCAGCCGAAGCGATGGAAATGGGCGCGGATGCGGTGCTGGTAAACACGGCCATTGCCATTGCGTCCGATCCCGTCCGCATGGCGCAGGCGTTTCGCAAGGCGATCGAAGCCGGGCGCGAAGCGCGAGAAATCGGACTTGGCGAAAAGCTAGCCACCGCCGCCGCGACGAGCCCGCTCACTGGATTTCTGTCCGGCGCGAAATAATCCGCTCGATGTAAAGGGCGGCTACCGATTCACTCCAGCGTCGTTATAGAACTCAATCTGCCGTCCGCCCACGCGACGCACAATGCGCCAGCCGCGTTTAGCTGCGAATTTCCGCAACTGACCATCTGTCATTGACTGCAAAACACGAAGTTCGGCAGGATGACTGATGAAAATCTCCGGCCTCACCGCAAGCGCGGCCGAAATTTTTGTGGCTAGCCCGGCAAGCCGTTCATCTCTGGCCATAAATCGATTTCGCGCCAGGGGCTGAACGCTGGTTGTTCCCGGATTTTGTGGCGGGCGGCAACGGTGGAGGCGGTTTAAACCTGCGATTGAGCCTGTTTCTCAACACGAGATGTGCCTTTCGGCTCGGCGACGGGCCCCTTACATTTGGCTTCTTCATAGCGATCTCTTAAGATATCGGTCTGCCAATCGATTTGCGCAATTGGCGTACGCCATGTTCATCGGTTAATTTTACTGATGGTTTCAGAGACAATCGAACTTCGCGGCCACATCATTGATTCGCTTACTTTGCCCAAGGTGCTCGACCAGATTCTGGGCGCGGGCGCCAATTTCAAGATTAACGAGATCAAGATCGGTCAGCGGCGCGCCGACCAAAGCTGTGCGCGCATCGAAATTTCGGGGCCGACAATCGAGGCGCTCGACGAGCTTGTGGAGCGTTTGCAGCAACAGGGGGCTGAAGTGATAAGACGGATCGATGTGCAAGGCGACCCGTCCAAGGAAGGCGCTCCGGAAAACTAAATCTAAATCTCATGCGCGAGCTGCTCCTTTGCCCGCCGGACCATTACGGCATCGAATACGAGATCAATCCCTGGATGAGCCGGGCCCGCGGAGCGGATGCGCCTGTCGCGCAACAGCAATGGAAGAATCTCCGTGCCACGTTGTCGAAGCTGGATTGCAACATTCACCTGGTGAAGCCGCAGCCGAAGCTGCCCGACATGGTCTTCACCGCTAATGCCGGGCTCGCCGTCGGCAGGAAATTCATTCCAAGCAATTTTCGTCACAAAGAACGCGCCGGCGAGGCGCCGCACTTTGCGCGATGGATGGAAGAACACGGATACCGAATCGCGTGGCTGCCCAAGGACCTGTACTTTGAAGGCGAAGGCGACGCGCTTTTTAGCGGCGACATGCTTTTCTGCGGCTACAAATTCCGATCGGATATCCAATCGCACCGGGCCATCGCGGACATGCTCGCTTGCCTGGTCATCTCCGTCGAGCTGGTCGATCCGCGCTTTTACCATCTCGATACCTGCTTCTGTCCGTTGCCCGATGGCGGGGCTGTCTGGTTCCCGGCTGCGTTCGACGAATACGGGCAACGCGCCATTCGCGAGCACGTGCGCGAGTTAATCGACGTCGTGCCTGAAGAAGCGATGCATTTTTCCTGCAATGCGGTCGTGCTTAAGCACGATGTCGTTTTACCTGAAGGCGCGCCGAAGCTGGTCGGGGCCCTTCAGAAACGAGGATACACGTGTCATCAGTTGCCGATGACGGAGTTCATCAAGGCGGGCGGCGCCTGCAAATGTCTCACCATGTTCATGCCGCAACGGGACGGCGCAAAGGAGTAGTGGAGTAATGGGGATTCGTTTTCCCTTCCTCCACTGCTCCAATACTCCATTACTTCCGCTCGCGTTTGCGCTTCAACTCGATCTCGATTTTTGTGAGCGGAAGACAATTCACCACGTCGGCTTTCGTAAGCCAGCCTTTGCGCGCAATGCCGATGCCAAACCAAAGGTCCTGCAGACGCTCGGTTCGGTGCGCGTCCGGGTTGATCACGCATTTGACTCCTTTCTTCTTCGCCAGCGGCCACCAGCGCCAGTCGAGATCGAGGCGCTTGGGCGCGGCGTTCAGCTCAATCCACGTTCCATTCGCCGCCGCCGCGTCCAGGACGGCAGGAATATCGACAACATAAGGCTCGCGCTGCAGAAGAAGTCGCCCCGTCGGGTGCGCGAGAATGGTAACGAAACGATTGCTAATCGCGCGGATCACGCGGCGCGTCATTTCCGCTTCGCTCAAATTAAAAACCGAATGGATCGAGGCGACAACGAAATCCAGTTCGGATAAGAGATCATCCGAAAAGTCGAGGGTGCCGTCGCGGAGGATATCGCATTCCACACCGGCAAAAAGCCGGAAGCCGTCGAATTTTTTGTTCAATTTTCGAATCGCCGCAATTTGTGCGCGGAGTTTCTTTTCATCGAGCCCGTGCGCCTGAACGGAGCTGCGGCTGTGCTCCGCGATCCCCAGATATTCCAGGCCGAGCGCCTGCGCTGCATCGGCCATTTCCTCCAGCGTATTATGGCCGTCGCTCGCGACCGTATGACAATGAAATGTGCCGCGTAAATTTTCCTTTTCGATCAAGTGCGGCAACACATGTTTTTCCGAAGCCTCGAATTCGCCGCAATTTTCACGCAGCTCCGGCGGGATAAAATCGAGATCGAGCGCGTGATAAAGGCCGGCTTCATCGTTAATTTTCTCGTTCTTCTGCGGCGATCGTTTAACCGTCTGTCCAGTCGAAGACTCGCCGTGGCGAGCTCGGACCTTTTTTGCTTTGGGATCCGGCGGCAACGGCCCGAGCCGATACTCGTTCAACGTCCAGCCGCGTTTAAGCGCCCGGTTACGCATCTCGATATTATGCTCCCTGTTGCCTGTAAAATAATTCAACGCGAAAGGATATTCGCTCGAGCTTACCACTCGCAGGTCGCATTGGATCCCGGAACGCAGCCGCACACTCGATTTCGTCGGTCCGTGTGCAACGATCGACTCAACCAGCGGGTGCTCGACGAAAAATTTCGTGATTACGTCCGGCTTTTTTGTCGCCACCACAAAATCGATATCGTGCACGATCTCCCGGCGTCGCCGGTAACTCCCTGCGACATCGACATGCAAGGCGTCACGATGCGCCGTCAGATCCGCGCGCAGCGACTCCGCTTCGGCTGCGATCCGGCCGAATTGAAAATAGCCGGCATGCTTTGTCCGCTGCTCAATGGCGGCGCAAATTTTTGCCTGTGTCGTTTCGCCAAAGCCAGGCAACTGCGCGACTCGCCCGGACTCACACGCTTTTCGCAGCTGTTCAATTGAGCTGATCTGCAGGTTCTCGTACAGCGCCTTGATCTTTTTCGCGCCAAGACCCGAGATCGAGAATAACTCCAGAATCGCCGCCGGGAAGTTGGCCCGGAGTTCTTCCAGATATTTCAATGATCCCGTGGCGGCCAGCTCTTTGATTTTCTCCGCGATGCTTTTGCCGATTCCCGGAATTTTCGCCAGCGCCTGTTCGTCCTGCAGATCGGGCAGGTTACCGCCCCAGGTTTCGAGGGAGCGCGCGGCATTGGCATAAGCCCGGATCTTGAATGGATTCTCCTCCTTCAATTCGAGAAGAGTGGCGATCTCTTCCAGGACTTCGACGATCTGGGTCTTTGTCATTATTTTAACGGTTAGCCTAGAATCGCTGAGCGTCGAATGCGACAGGAGACCGGGCGTTGTGCTAATCTGGGTGTGTTCGTGAAGAAGATCGTTTTACCTGTCACGCTCAGCGTTTTCGCAACCGCAACCGCTTGCGCGGTCATTCTTTTCAGTACGGCCGATCCGTCAGTCAACACGACCCCGCCGACTGGCGATCTGTCCGGCAGCGGATGGCAGTACCAAGGATTTTGGGGCGGATACCTTGGGACGCCCATCGCGCCGAACTTTTTCGTTTCCGCGCACCACATCGGCCGGGCTGGATCGGTGTTCACGTTTCAAGGTGTCGACTACCATTTAGTGGCGACCGGCAATCCGAACGATCCTTACAAGCACTTCGACGATCCATACAGCGATCTGATGATCTGGCAGGTAATGGAAACCTTCCCGACCTTCGCGCCGCTTTACTCCGCCGGCGACGAGGTTGGCAAACATCTGGTCGTGATCGGACGCGGTACGCAGCGCGGCAGCGAAATTATCATCAACGGCGCTTTGCACGGCTGGAACTGGGGGACCGGCGACGGGGTCGAACGATGGGGCGAAAACATCGTCACCTCAATTGTTCCGGACCCTGGCCTGCGCGAACTTATCCAAGCCACCTTTGATGAAAACGGTTTGCCCAGCGAAGCGCATCTCTCCAGCGGCGACTCGGGCGGCGCGGTCTTTCTTCAAGACAACGGTGTCTGGAAACTGGCGGCGATTAATTACGGCGTCGATACCGGATATTACACGGACGCAAACGGAACGAACGAGCTTTCGGCTGCCGCGCTCTTCGATACGCGCGAGTTGTATTACGAAGACCAAACGAATCCGCCGCATTACACTCTCATCAGCGGCCCGGATCCGGCGCCAACCGCATTTTACTCAACGCGAATCGTGGCGTGTCTCGGTTGGATCCGTAGCGTGATCGATCCAAATGGCGATGCGGATGGGGACGGAATCCCAAATCTGCTTCAGTATGCGCTCGTTCTTAATGCCCCCGGGGAACGGGGATACGGCGCGACGCAAGCGTCGCTAAGCTCCGGGTTGCTTTCGCTTACCTATCGGAAGATCACCACGGCAATGCAGCTCCAATATGACGTGAGAGAATCCACCGATCTCGTTTCGTGGACAACAGTGACTCCCCAGGAGCAGATCGTGGAGACGCGGGGAAACGTGCAGACGATCAAAGCCAGCGTGCCCGTCGGCTCGAACACGCCGCTGTTTTTACGTCTTCGCATCACCCAGCAGTAGGCCCGTCACATCCGCCCCCGGCGCTTGTAGAATTTGTAGCGGGCAATGATTGAATCGACGTAATTCCGGGTCCCCGGAAACTGGATCTTCCGGCGAAACTCTTCCCCCGAAGCGGCCGGATCGTTGCCGTCGGCCCAGCGCTGTGCCCGACTGGCCCCGGCATTGTACTCAGCCAGCGCAAAGGAAAGCGGCTCGGCCTGGTTCTCCCAGTGCTCGAGAGCGCGTTGCAAATACCAGGTTCCGGCTTCCAGATTTGTTCTGGGATCGTAAAGCTGCTCCGGCCGGAAATTGGCAATCCTGTTTTCCTGCGCCCATTCATTGGCGGCTTTCTCGCTCACCTGCATGAGACCGCGCTCGCCTGCGCTGCCACGCTTGTGCGGATCGAGCCGGCTTTCGCGCCACACCACCGCTTTAACCAGCATGGGGTCGAGATGATGCTCGGCCGCAACCGACCGGATCAATTTGTCGTACTGTCGAAAGCGCGCCGGACTGATCCATTCATAAAACGTGTAGACCGGATCGCCGGAGCGCACCGCCAGATAGCCAAATCCTGCTACGAGCGCCAGCAGAACGCAAAGGATCAACTTGAACAAAAACCGGATCACGTCAGCATCAATCAACGCATCGCCCCAGATGATCAATTAAAAATCGGCGCAATGGCATGATGAAGCCCAGTTTTGTTCGGGTACTTATCGATCGCGCGATTCATCGCGAGCTGGATTATGCGGTTCCCGAAACCTTGTCGGACCGCATCGGCGTCGGGTCGCGGGTGCGTGTTCCTTTCCGGGATAAATCCGCGCTCGGCACCGTGGTGGTCACCCTGGAGCACAGCGACGCCAAGGGAATTCGCCCGATCGAAGCGCTTGTGGGCGAAGCACCAGCCTTCAGCGAGCAGCTTCTCGAGCTGGCGCGATGGATGAGCGCTTATTATTGCTGCCCGATCGAGACCGTGATGCGAAGCCTGCTTCCACAGGTGATTCGACGCGCGGAGATCGGCTGGAAGAAGCAGCTGTTCGTGCAGCCTGCGCGCTCGATTGACAACGAGGAGCTCGAAAAACTCAGGAAACGCGCGCCGCGCCAGGCCGAACTGCTGGAGGCAATCCGCCCCTTGGAAATGCCTGTTCGCGCCGCCGAGCTGCTGCGCAAGACATCGCTCGACAATCAAACTCTGCGCGCGCTCGCCAAACGCGGGCTCATCGAGCTGCGTGAGGAAGCCGTGGAACGCGATCCACATGGCGACGAGCAATTTCTCGCGACCGCGAACCTCGAATTGAATTCCGAGCAGGCGCTCGCCCTCAAGCCGATTTTTGCCGCGCTCGATTCCCCCGGGAACGCGCGGCCGATCCTGCTGCACGGAGTCACCGGCAGCGGCAAAACCGAAATCTATTTGCAGGCAATCCGCGCCGCGCTCGATCGCGGACAAAGCGCCATTGTTTTGGTCCCGGAAATCTCGCTGACGCCTCAAACCGTCGAACGTTTCAAAGGCCGGTTCGCCGAAGCGCACGATCTGGTCGCGGTTTTGCACAGCCACCTGTCGGAAGGCGAACGTCATGATGAATGGCACAAGATCCATTCCGGACGGGCGCGAATTGTGATCGGCGCGCGGAGCGCCGTTTTCGCGCCGCTGAAAAAACTTGGCCTCATCATTGTCGACGAGGAACACGAGACCACTTACAAGCAGGAAGACGCTCCCCGTTACCATGCGCGCGACGTCGCCGTCATGCGGGCGAAGATCGAGAAATGCGCCATCGTGCTCGGAAGCGCCACACCCTCACTGGAAAGCTATCACAACGCGACTACGGGCAAATATCAGCTGGCGACCCTTACCCAGCGCGTGGACGAGCAAAAGATGCCGCTCATGCGCATTGTCGATCTTCGCCAGGAGCGACGGAAAGGAAAAGCGGCTGCGATCTTATCGGAAAAATTGCGTCAAGCCATTGGCGATCGACTCGAAAAAGGCGAGCAGACAATCTTGTTTTTGAACCGGCGCGGCTTTTCCACCTCCCTGCTTTGCAGCAACTGCGGCAAGGCGCGCGACTGTCCAAATTGCAGCGTGGCGCTCACTTTTCACCGGCACATCGCGCGGCTGAGCTGTCATTTGTGCGGGCACACCGCAGCCGTGCCAAAGAAATGTCCGGAATGCGGCAAGGACGCGTTGATTTATGTGGGATTCGGAACGGAAAAAGTGGAATCAAACGTTTCACATCTTTTCCCCAGGGCGAACGTCCGCCGCATGGATGCTGATTCCATGACGCGGAAGGATGCGTATCGGGAAACTTTGAACAGTTTTCGCACGGGCAAAATCGACATCCTGGTCGGCACACAAATGATCGCCAAGGGCCTGCATTTTCCAAACGTGACACTGGTGGGGATCATTAACGCCGATCTCGCGTTGCACCTGCCCGATTTCCGCGCCGGCGAACGGACGTTTCAACTTCTCACCCAGGTGGCCGGACGGGCCGGCCGGGGCGAGCAGCCGGGAGAAGTATTCGTGCAAACGTACACGCCGTTCAGTCCATCGATCCAATTCGCGCGGCACCACGATTTCGCCGGTTACTTCCAGCAGGAACTCGAATTTCGCGAGCGCTGCGATTTCCCGCCATTCAAGCACGCCATTCTCATCACGGTGCGTTCGGCGCACGAAGAGCGCGCAAAGTTTTCAGCCGCGACGTTGGGCCGCCGACTGAAGGAAGCGGTCGGCACCAAATTTATTCTGAGCGAACCAACTCCGGCGCCACTGGAGAAACTGCAGGGCCAGTTTCGTTTTCACATTCTGCTGCGCGGGGAAGCGATCATGCGTTTGAGCCGGCTGGTGCGCGAGACCCTGGAGAAGCTGCCGTTCCCGGAAGACGTGGCCGTGACGGTGGACGTCGATCCGTATCAGTTGCTCTAACTGGTTGGGACGCCGCGCAGCGGCAAAGCCGCTCAAACTCGATTTCTGAGCGCCGGACGGCGCTGCCCGCTTTAACATTGTGCTCGGAGAGCCCGATCCACCTGTAGCCACGGCGCTCTGTCGCCGTGCCGCGCCGGAAATCGAGACCAGGAGAGGATCATTGCTGGTGGGGCGCCGTAACGCGAGTAAAGCAGCGGCCTGGCCTGCAAACTCCGTCGAGCCGACGAATTCTGATACTCTACACCAGCCCCTGGTCCATCATGGCGTTGGCGACCTTCAGAAACCCGGCGATGTTCGCGCCGTTCACGTAATTGCCCGGCGTGCCGTATTTCTCCGCGGTCCGATAACAGACCTCGTGGATCGTTTTCATGATGTTGTAGAGCCGGTTGTCCACTTCTTCACGCGTCCATGAGATGCGCATGCTGTTCTGCGCCATTTCCAGCCCGGACGTCGCCACGCCCCCCGCATTGGCGGCTTTGCCGGGACCGAAAAGAATTTTCGCTTCGAGAAACTTATTGATGCCGTCGATCGTGGTCGGCATGTTCGCGCCCTCCGAGACGACATACACGCCATTCTTCAGCAGATTGGCCGCATCCCTGCCGTTAATTTCGTTCTGGGTCGCGCTCGGGAACGCGCACTGTGCCTTGTGGTTCCAGAGCGGATTGTGATCCAGTTTCCGATCGACCGGCGTAAATTCGGCGCCTTTGAACTTGTCGGCGTATTCCGAAATGCGGCCGCGCCGCACGTTCTTCAGGTCCATGACAAACGCCAGCCTCTCGCGCGTGATCCCGGCCTCGTCGAAGATGTAACCGGTGGAATCGGAAAGCGTGACCGGCTTGGCCCCCAACGTAATCAATTTTTCGACGGTGTACTGCGCGACATTTCCGCTGCCGGACACAAGCGCAATTTTGCCTTTGAGCTCTTCTTTGCGGGTTTTGAGCATTTCTTCCGCAAAATAAACCGCGCCGTAGCCGGTCGCTTCCGGGCGAATGACCGAGCCGCCCCACGTCAGACCTTTGCCGGTCATCACGCCGGTGAATTCGTTCCTGAGCCGTTTGTACATTCCGAACAAGTACCCGATTTCCCGGGAACCGACACCGATGTCTCCCGCCGGAACGTCCGTGTTCGGACCGATGTGGCGAAACAACTCCGACATGAACGCCTGACAAAAGCGCATCACCTCAAAATCGCTTTTGCCTTTCGGGTCGAAATCGGCGCCTCCTTTGCCGCCGCCCATTGGCAGCGTGGTCAGCGCGTTTTTGAATACCTGCTCGAAGGCGAGGAATTTCAAAATGCCGAGATTGACCGAGGGATGAAATCGCAACCCGCCCTTGTACGGTCCGATGGCGCTGTTCATCTGGATCCGGAACCCGCGATTGACAAGAAATCTGCCGGCGTCATCCCGCCAGGGAACACGGAACATGATCACGCGCTCCGGCTCGATGATGCGCTCGAGAATTTTGTGTTCTCGATATTCCGGGCTCCGCTCGAGCACGAGCGCGAGCGACTCCGCCACTTCCTGCACTGCCTGGTGAAACTCCGGTTCGGCCGGGTTTTTGGCCTTCACCTCGGCCATTAGATTCGAAACGTAATTTTGCATGAAAACTGCCTTTGTTTGCGCGGCTGCCGCGCGTTAGATACGAGAGCTTAAGCTACGTCCAACAGCAAATAAAACAGAAGGAAAAATTTGGCCCAGGCAGGGATGGCTCTCCGAGCCGTCCGACGAATCCGCGGAGCGCCTTCCCACGGCCTTAGGGAAACGAGTGCCAATCTATCGGAGCCGGTTAACAAAATTGTTGTATTCCTCGCGCGTACCGATCCAGAACCATGCAACGACATCACCGTCGCGACGTGCTACGGCACGATAGTGATCTCCGATTCGGGCCGACCAAACGTTTCCGCCGAGCGGCTTGAACTGCATGGATGGATGAAATGGATCGCCCATCCAGACTTGAAACTTGTCGCGGGCGAGGCATTGGACGTGCCCTGGCAGTCGATTGAATTCATTCCAGAATCGCCGATGCGTTCTGGATTTCACGGCATATCGCGGAGCCGCCCCGCCTTGATGTCGTCTTCGACTTCGCGCAGAACATTATCCAGGTCGCCACTGCCGATGTCGCGCTTCATCTGCTCGTCCCAATCGTCGTCCTTCCAGCCATGCAGCCATGCGGCAAGCTCGGCGCGCTGCTCGAACGGCAGCTGCGCAATTGCAGTTTTGATTTCAGCAAGGCTCACACGTCGATCTTACCACCGTCCGATCGCTCTTCCAAGTTCCAGCAATGCAGCCGGAAAAGTGTCGATAGTAAGCCCTGACCCCCATTCCCGATCCATTCCCTACTGTTTTGTAGCCGGATCAGTGTCCGGTCATTTAGATTGTCCGATTTTGGCCGGCAGACCGATTTCCCGCACAACTCTTGCTGATCAAAAGGAATGGCTGCCAGAGACTTTTTTGCCTTTTGCAGGTCGCTCCATTTGCTGGAGTTAAAGGCAATAGGTGAGCTATCCCGGGTGAGACATTTTGAAGAGAACGACCTTGTTTTTTCCGCGGGCGATAGCGGCGATGAGCTTTTCATCATTAATCACGGATTGGCCGAGATCACGCCGGAGCCGTTCCATCCCGGAATGGTCGCGACCGTGCTCGCGCGCGGAGATGTCTTCGGCGAGGCGGGTGCCCTTCTTCATCTTCCAAGGCGTCAGACGGCTCGTGCTCGCGCTGCACTCAGCGTGCAATGCTTTCGGGGACAAGATTTTCAGGAACTCCTCCGCCGCGTCCCATCGTTCTTCGTCTTCCTGTGCGAAAAGCTGGCCAACCATCTGTTCCTGGCAAGCGAGATAGGGAAATCTCAAGAGGGCGATCTCGAATTGACCGGCAACCTGGCCAATTTTGACGTCGTGACGATCTATCAAACCATCATCCGGTCGATGCAGACCGGTCTCCTTACCATCGCCGATGAAAATGCTAAGACGGTTTGCGAGTTTTATTTCGATAACGGGGCTCCCCGTTGGGGACGCTTTCAACAGCTCAAGGGCGAAGAAGCGTTCTGGCAGCTATTCATCCAAACCCGCCGCGGCTGGACGTTCTCCTTTTCCAAGAAAGCGCTGGTCCGTGCCGATTGGACCGACGAGAGCGCGATCAGCCGTAACCCGGATGAAATGCTGATGACGGCGATCCACATGCGCGACGAATTTGAAGATCTGTGCAAGCGCATGAGTGACGGCGCAGCCAGTTTGAAGCGCCAAAAATTGAACTTCGTTTGGCCAAGCACCGATCTCGAGGAACTGCGGCCACTGGCGGAAGAGATTTGGCAGATCGCCTATAGCCAGCCGATTTCATTGACGGATCTGTCTGGACGTTGCGGCCATTGCGGACTCAAAGTCTATCGGGCCGTGGACGAAATGGTGCGTGCTGGAATTGTCGCGTTGCAAAGCAACGGCGAAGCGCCGAAGCCGTTGGAGGCCGCGCCCTGAAGTTTACGAGCGGCTGTCTGGGGAGCACAGACGCTACATCCTCACGCCTTCTTAAGCGTGAAGACGTGACTCTCCGGCTCACGGTATAGAATCAATTCAACCAACACCGGCTCGTTCGGGTAGATGAAATTCATGCTTGTTGGCTGAAACACGTCAAGACCGAGCGCCTTACTGCTAGGGTTACGAAAACTAATGTCATCAGAAAGCCTGGCGGCGGCGACACTCAGGTCGATCTCGCAATCGGTATGCTTCCTTAGGAAATCGATCAAGTCCGTCGTGTCGAAGAAAAAACTCCGGTAACTCGAATTCAAGGAATACGTGGTAACCTTCTCCAGAATCTCGCCATGAATCGTGCGCCACACAACGTTACTGCTGCCAGGGCGCGGGTCGTAAAAGTCGATGACGTAGTCGGTAATGTCCGCTCCAAATTGATCTCGCAGGTGGAAGACGACGTGCATGTACTGATGAAAGTCGGTATTAGCCGGATCCGCCATGAAAGTTGTGGCCGTTTGCTTGTCGCAGCTTTCGACGTGGGCCGCGTAACCAGCGGGAGTAACCGAAAGCGAGTTGAGTAAAATCTTTTCCCACTCCTGGTGCTGGACTGGCTCGTTGGGATCATGAATGGTCGTGTGGTTTCTGGCAAAAACTGCGAATGCAATACGCGGCTTAACGTCAACCTGATCCTCAAACTTCGGGTTTTCAGGGTCGGCAAAATCGGCCAGGAAATAATGAGCGTTCAGGTTCGCGGTTGAAACTCGCACGGTGCCGTCGCTGCCAGGCTCGTGGGCAATCTCTCGAAGACCCGAATAATGCGATGACCCAACCATTACGGTTGCAAGCACATTGTCTGGATCGAAGATTGGGAACTTCGAGTTGAAAAGGTCGTCGAACGCGAGCTGCCACGAGTATGGCGACGCAAGTTCGAGCGCGTTCAGAATACGCGTCCCCGTTTCTCCCAGATGCTTGAAGTCCCATCTCCAGCCCTTAAGAAGCCGGCCAAGTACGGATTTGCCCAGGGCGGCCAGCGGCGATCCAAAATTCGCAGGCGCCAGCATGCAGAGCCGGCGAACAGGCGTTCGCGTGGCGTCCCGCGTCCCATCGGGACGTGTGCAGACCTGGCGAAGAAATTCCCGGGCGACAAGACCGCCGGTGCTATGAACGACAAGATCGAAGCTGTGACGCGACGTCGCGATTTTGTTGGCTTCAAGCGCGCGAATAAAGGCGTAGCCGAGATCTGTCATCTCGATCTTGTCGTGCATCGAGATGTAGTTGCCCAGCCAGATATCGATCACCCTGAAGCCCTGATTTTTTAAGTAATCAGCCAGAGGCTGAAACGACTTGGAAGAATCGCTCCAACCATGCAGGATCACGAGGGGGAGATCGGGCTTAGGCACCGCCCGTATCCAACCAAAAAAGACCGCTACCCGTCAAAACGCTTCTTCCGAGCTCAAATTCAGAGGAACCAAATTTCGCATTTGCGCAACACGCCAATTAGATATGGCCCGCCGTTCTCCCCCCAGCAGGCCAAGAAAGTTCTTCAGTGCATAGAGTTCGAGCGCGAATGGGACGTAGCCGCCGTAACCCAATAATGGCATTTCAAAAATGTGCAGGAACCCGGCACCAGGCGTGTGATATACCCACTTCGGAAACGAGTAATGGTTCCAGAGCTCCCCAAAAAAGCCGCATACCACTCCGGCCACGGCCAGTGAAATGACCATTCGCCAGTCGCCGTTCCCCAGATCTTGGAGAAAATGCGGCCGACCCTTCCAGTGATTGACTGGCTCGCAGGGCGCAGCCCATGTCCGCCACGAGCTTTCGGATGAACGTCATCGCCAAGTTATTTCCGCCTCGCCGTTTCTCTATGACTTTGCTGAATGTGTAGGTCTTACCCGTCCCTGCACCGGCGACGATTAGCTTCTTCCTTGCGCTGGACTCGAGGATGCTGCGCAAACATTTCTCCCGTTGCTCGCGCTGGCTTTCTTGATTTCCTCTCGAGTCACAATGACGCTGTGTACAACAAAACAGCCGGAGCCTTTCGACTCCGGCTGTTTGAATTCATTTGTTGTTTCGGCTGTCGCTCAATAATCCATGCCGCCCATACCGCCCGGAGGCATTGGAGGAGTCTTTTCCTTTTCAGGAACTTCCGTTACCAATGCTTCGGTGGTGAGCAACAGGCCCGCGATCGACGCCGCGTTTTGCAGCGCGCTTCGTGTGACCTTGGTCGGATCGACGATGCCCGCCTTCACCAGGTCGGTGTATTCACCCTTGGCGACGTCGTAACCTTCGTTGCCTTTGCGTTTCTTCACTTCCTCGACAACCAGCGCGCCTTCCGCGCCGGCATTATTGGCCAATTGCCGCAGCGGCTCTTCGATCGCGCGACGCACGATCTGGACGCCGACTTTCTCGTCGGCATCGAGACCACGCATGTTCTCGAGCGATTTCTGGGCGCGGATCAATGCCACACCGCCGCCCGCGACGATGCCTTCCTCGACCGCCGCGCGTGTCGCATGCAATGCATCTTCGACGCGCGCCTTTTTCTCTTTCATTTCGGTCTCGGTCGCAGCGCCGACGTTGATGACCGCAACGCCCCCGGCGAGTTTCGCCAGGCGCTCTTGCAGCTTCTCGCGATCGTAATCGCTGGTCGTCTCTTCAATTTGACGACGAATCTGGGCGACCCGGCCCTGGATATCGGAGTGTTTGCCCGATCCTTCGACAATGGTTGTGTTTTCCTTGTCGATGGTGACGCGCTTGGCTTTGCCGAGTTCCTCGATCTTGATGTTCTCAAGCTTGATGCCGAGGTCTTCAGTGATGCAACGCCCGCCGGTCAACACCGCGATGTCTTCGAGCATCGCCTTGCGACGATCGCCGAAGCCCGGGGCTTTCACCGCGCAGACCTGCAACGTGCCGCGCAATTTGTTCACGACCAATGTCGCCAGCGCTTCGCCTTCCACGTCTTCCGCAATGATCAGGAGCGGACGGCCGGCTTTCGCGACTTTCTCGAGCAACGGAAGCAGGTCCTTCAAGCTCGAGATTTTTTTCTCGTGAATGAGGATGTACGGATTTTCGAGCGCGGCTTCCATCTCCTCCGCGTTGGTCACGAAGTAGGGCGACAGATAACCTTTGTCGAACTGCATTCCCTCGACCACATCCATTGTGGTCTCGATCGCTTTCGCTTCCTCAACCGTGATCGTGCCGTCCTTGCCGACTTTGTCCATGGCGTCGGCGATGATTTCGCCGATTTTCTTGTCCCAGTTAGCCGAAACGGTCGCCACCTGTTCGATCTCGTTGCGATCGCTTACCTTCTTGGAGATTTTCTTCAGCTCCTCGACGATTGCTTCCACGGCTTTATTAATGCCGCGCTGCAACGACGTCGGATTCGCGCCGGCAGTCACGTTACGGAGACCTTCGCGGTAAATTGATTCCGCGAGAACAGTCGCCGTGGTCGTGCCGTCGCCCGCCACGTCCGAAGTTTTCGACGCGACTTCGCGCACGAGCTGGGCACCCATATTTTCATATGGATCTTCGAGCTCGATCTCTTTCGCGACGGTCACGCCATCTTTGGTGATCGTGGGGCTGCCGAATTTCTTGTCGAGAATCACATTGCGCCCGCTCGGTCCGAGCGTCGCCTTGACGGCCCTTGCCAGTTTCTCGACTCCACGCAGCAACGTATGCCGTGCTGCTTCATCGAATTGTAATTGTTTAGCTGCCATATTTATTCCTTTAGTTCTGCGCCAACACTCAACCCACGCCGGCCCCAATTGGCCGGCTTATTCGAGTTGAACATTGGAAAGTTGATAGTTTTCAGTTGTTGAGAGTTGAGAGATCGGACTAGCCGATGATGCCGAGGATGTCGTCCTCGCGCATGATCAGGTAGGTGTCGTTGTCGATCTTGATTTCGGTTCCGCCGTATTTCGAAATGAGAACCTTGTCTCCTTTCTTGACGGTGAAATCGACTTTCTTTCCGTTGTCGTCGACTTTACCGGTACCAAGAGCGACGACTTTGCCCTCTTGCGGTTTTTCCTTGGCGGTATCGGGGATAATGATCCCGCCCTTTTTCATTTCCTGCTCTTCAATCGGCTGCACCAGCACCCGGTCTCCGAGCGGCTTTACGTTAACGCTTGCCATAGGGTTTTGTTCTTTACTCCTTATTGGTTTTTTTGGTTTTTGGGTTGAGCCGGCGACTGTCGTTGTGGCGACACCCGCCGGCAAATTGTTTCCTTTATTTCTTCTTATCTTCGTCCACGACTTCGAACTCGGCGTCGACGACGTCGCCTTCGCCGCCGCGTTTACCGGCGCCCTGCTCGCCACCGCCGCGCGGTTGCGCTTCGGGGCCGGGGCCGGGTTGCGGGCCAGGACCAGCTTGCGCTGACGCCTGTTTGTACAGCTCGGCGCTGATTTCCTGGAACTTGTTCTGCAGCTCCTCGTAGGTCCGCTTCATCGCGTCGGTGTCGTTCTTGTTGATCGCTTCACGCACCGCGGCGATGGCGTCCTCGACCTGCTTCTTCTTGTCGCCGGGGATCTTGTCGCCCAACTCCTTCAATTGCTTCTCGCTCTGATACGCAAGCATGTCGGCGTTATTCTTGATCTCGATCGATTCTTTCGCCTTTTTGTCCTCTTCGGCATGCGATTCGGCTTCCCGCTGCATTTTGTCGATTTCGTCCTTCGAAAGCCCGGAGCTGCCGGTAATGGAAATCTTTTGTTCCTTGCCGGTGCCGAGATCTTTCGCCGAGACATGCAGAATGCCGTTCGCGTCGATGTCGAAGGTCACTTCGATCTGCGGAACGCCGCGCGGGGCCGGCGGGATTCCATCGAGATGGAACGTGCCCAGATTCTTGTTGTCGCGCGACAGCGGCCGTTCGCCCTGTAACACCTTGATCTCCACGCCCGGTTGATTGTCGCTGTAAGTCGAAAAGATTTGCGACTTCCGGGTCGGAATGGTGGTGTTCCGCGGAATCATCGGCGTGGCTACTCCCCCGGCGGTCTCGATCGCCAGCGTGAGCGGAGTCACGTCTAAGAGGAGAACGTCTTTGACTTCTCCTTTGAGCACGCCGCCCTGGATCGCCGCGCCTACCGCGACGACTTCGTCCGGGTTGACGCCCTTATGCGGTTCTTTGCCGATTAAACTGCGCGCCGTATCGATGACCTTCGGCATGCGCGTCATGCCGCCGACGAGCACCAGTTCGTTGACGTCGCGCTCCGGAAGCTTCGCGTCCGCCAGACAATCCTTGACCGGTTTGATGGTGCGCTGGAAAAGATCGTCGCACAGTTGCTCGAGCTTCGAGCGGGTTAGTTTCTTCTGAATGTGCTTCGGCCCGCTCGCGTCCGCCGTGATAAACGGCAGATTAATTTCGTATTCCTGCGTGGACGAGAGCGCGATCTTGGCTTTCTCCGCTTCTTCCTTGATGCGTTGGATCGCATCCGGTTGCTTGGTCAGATCGATCCCGCTCTCCTTTTTAAATTCGCTCACGATCCAATCCATGATTCGCGCGTCCCAGTCGTCACCGCCAAGGTGCGTATCGCCGTTGGTCGCCTTCACTTCGAAAACGCCATCGCCGATTTCCAGAACGGAAATGTCGAACGTGCCACCGCCCAAATCGTAAACGGCGATCTCTTCGTCTTTTTTCTTGTCGAGACCGTAGGCGAGCGACGCCGCGGTTGGTTCGTTAATGATGCGCAGCACTTCCAGACCGGCGATTTTGCCCGCGTCCTTCGTCGCGTTGCGCTGTGAATCGTTGAAATACGCCGGCACGGTGATCACGGCCTGCGTGATTTTTTCCCCGAGCTTCGCTTCCGCGTCGGCCTTCAGCTTCGATAAAATCATTGCCGAAATTTCCGGCGGCGAAAAGGTCTTTAGCTGCCCGTTCACTTCCACCTGCACGTGCGCGTCGCCATTGGCCGCTTTCACGATTTTGTACGGGACGCGATGCTCTTCTTCGTGGACTTCATCGAATTTGCGGCCCATGAAACGTTTGATCGAGAAAACCGTATTCTGCGAATTGGTCACGGCCTGGCGTTTTGCCGCCTGACCTACCAACCGCTCGCCACTTTTTGTAAATGCAACCACAGAAGGCGTTGTGCGCGCGCCTTCGCTATTTTCCAATACCGCCGGGTCGCCACCTTCCATGACCGCCATGCACGAGTTGGTAGTGCCCAGGTCAATTCCTAAAACTTTAGCCATATATAAAGAGATCCTTTCTTGGGTTCGAGTCCGGCCGGTGGGGGAACAGGTGCGCCGCGCCGAGACTTCAACCTATGCGCTCTTTAGCATGGCCCAAGCCACGGGCGCGCGAACAATCATAAGTGCTTTACAATCAGGATATAACGTAAATCATAGATCTATTGGAGCTCCTGGGAATCGGGACAATCAGGCGCACTTTTAGGCTCCTTAGCAAGGGGCTCTGAGCCACAGCGGCACACTGGGAGCGCGCCCGAAGCTCCAAGCACCAAACGCCAAGCACCAGGGAAGCTCCAAACCTCAAAGCCAAAGCACCAAAACGGAAGCGATGCCTCTATGACCATTGGAGTTTGGGATTTGAAGATTCCCTGGAGGTTGGTGATTGGTGCTTGGGATTTCCGGCGATGGCCAGCGGCACGACGACTGCTAATTTTAGTTTCGTGCAAAACCAGAGCGCAGTACCGATCACGCCCCGAAAAAAAGTCGGCGGCTGATCCCGATATTTTCTTTCATTGCGAACATTGCAAAGCGTCACTGGTCGTGAATCGATCGGCTGCGGGCATGAGCTTGAGCTGTCAAAGTTGCGGGAAGCTGACTCTTGTTCCAAAACCGAGTATGGCCTCGGCGGATAGGACCGCCCAATTACAGGAGATCCGGCGACGTCTGTCCGAAAACGAATCGCAGCGGACCGAGGTCACCGGGTATATCAATCAGCTCAGCATCCAGGTTCATCGCTGGCAACTGCGTCTGCAAACACTGAGCGAGCGCAAGCAGCAGCTCGAAAGCGAGCTCGCCTCGCTCGGAACATAGCGCGATTCGACGTTTCCTTTCCTGTAGCGGCCCCAAAAGCGTTCGGGGTCGCATTAACGGGACCACACCCGCCACGCGGGCAAGCTACGGTCGTCCCTCCAATTTTTGTTTTCGCGAATGCCACTTCGCGATACTTTTTCGCCGTGCGACGGTATCACGATTTGCTCCGCCTCGTCCTGGAACAAGGCCAGCCGCGCGCCGATCGCACCGGTACCGGCACACTATCGATCTTCGGCGCGCAGGCCCGCTTCGATTTACGGCCCGATGGCCCCGGATTTCCGCTGCTGACGACCAAGAAGTTGCACACGAAGTCGATCATCTACGAGTTGCTTTGGTTTTTGCGGGGCGACACGAACATTCGTTACCTTAACGAGCACGGCGTCACCATTTGGGACGAATGGGCCGATGAAAACGGCGACCTCGGCCGCGTGTACGGGGCGCAATGGCGCGACTGGCACGGCCAAAACGGCGTGCGTGTCGATCAGATCGACAATGTCATCGCGCAAATCAAAAATAATCCGTCGAGCCGGCGTTTGATCGTGAGCGCCTGGAACCCGGCGGAGATCGATAAGATGGCGCTGCCGCCCTGTCACGTGCTGTTTCAGTTTTATGTTTCCGCCGCGGCGGATTCGTCCGATGGCGAACAGAGAGGCGAGTTAAGCTGCCAGCTTTACCAGCGGAGCGCCGACTTGTTTCTCGGTGTGCCGTTCAATGTCGCGTCGTATGCACTTCTCACGATGATGGTCGCCCAGGTGTGCGATCTGCGCGCCGGCGATTTCGTTCACACTTTTGGCGACCTGCACCTCTATCAGAACCATCTCGAACAGGCGCGCGAACAGCTCAGCCGCGATTGCCGTCCTTTGCCGCGCATGAAATTAAATCCGGCGATCAAGAACATCCGCGATTTTAAGTTCGAAGACTTTGAGTTGGTCGGGTACGATCCGCACCCGTCGATCAAGGCGCCGATCGCGGTGTAACGCCGCAAGGCGGCGAAACCTCCAAATCCCAAGCTCCAAACCCCAGAGAAATTCCAATCATCAATATCCAAACCCGATTTGGAGCTTGGGGCTTGGCGATTTAAGAAGACGCGCTCAACCCCGGATTCCACGCAAAAAGCGTCTGATGGCGGTTATCGCGACGAAGATATCGATTCTTCTTTCGGCTTTTCCGCTTTCCAGATCGGACCGCTCTTGGCAACCACCGGCGCTTCGCTTCCGGAATGGGCGACCGTGCTGGGAGCGAGCTTGAATATCGGCAGGATCGGATTCCCGTTGGCGTCCTTCTCGTACTCGACGCCCTCTTTTTGGATGAGCAGCCACGCTTTGAAATCGCCGCCCGGCCACTCACCAATCAGCACCTCCATCGGATAACTCTGTCCGCCGGTGACCTGGAATGTTTCGCCCACACCGAGCCCTTTGTACCAGCCCATCTTGGGATCCAGATGCAAGCCCGCGGTCGCGTAAAACTTCTGGGGCCCGTGCCCGCTCGGATTGGTCGATCCACAATCGAGCACCACCTTTCCGTTAAATCGCACAACCAAAACGTCGTCCGCCATGCCAACGAAACGAAAAGTTCCGATCTCCGTCGGAATCACATTCCCTTTGTAATGAACCACCCACATTTTGGGCTGAACACGGCCGCCCAGCCCGAACTCCAGCGGGCCCTGGTTCGCATTCATTTTCGGAATAAAGATCTGGGTGGTGAAAAGCGGGTTCGGTCCGACGAAATATTTTGAAAAGGTGGATTCGTTCCAGCCGTTAACGAACTTTGCCAGCTCGGCGGGATAGCCCTTGTCCTGATCGAGCTTCGACGGCGTCCCGTTCTTGAGTTGCTTCAAGTCGTAGAATTTCCCGACAAGCGCACCTCCGCCTTTGGATTCGCGAAATCCAAAAAACGGAACGGCCGCGCCGCCAGCGCCGGCGCCGCCACTCACTTCCATCCCGCCGGGATTGAAACTGACATTTACCCCGCCAGCACCGGCCATTTTCGTGGGCAACGCGTCCAGTTTGGGCATGGCAGGCATCTCCGGCAGCGCTACTTTGGCCAAACCGGTCGTCGTAATGCGCTTGACCGCTGCCGGCGCGCTCATCGTGCTTTGCTTTTTCGCCAGTTGCACTTTGTGTTCGAGCGCGCGCGTGGACGGATTGGGCGACGGCGGCCCGCCCTTAAACGTCAGTTTGCGGTTCGCCTGGTAATGCTGCACCACCCAAAAAGCCGCACCCAGACCGAAAAGCAGGTGCACTGCGATGCTGATCATTAAGAATTTTCCGCTCGTGCGCTCCCATTGCCACCACTGCGCCAGGCGCGTTTTTCGTCGCGGCGTTCCCTCCACCGGCTCGACGAGGGTGCTCATTCTTCTTCGTTCACGGTGAACGTGACGTTGTCGATCTTGGCGACGGCCAAAGCGTCAAGCACATCGATTGTTCGACTGTACTTTGCCTGCTCGTCACTGATAATCGTGACCACTGTGGGAGTCTTCGCCTCGTCGGCATTCTGCTTCAACCGCATCAACGTCGCTTTCAGCTGCGGCAAATCCTTGCTCTGCGGCGAATCGAACGGCTCATCGTTCAGCGAAACTTCGCCCGCATCGGAAATGGTGATGATTTGTTCGTCGACAAAATCGACCGATGTGGAAGTCGCCGCCGTCCCGGGTAACTGGGTATTCAATTCGTTCTCCACCTTCACCGCACCGGCCATAACCATGAAAAACAGCATGATGACAAAGACGACGTCGATCATCGGCGCGATTTGAAAACCGAATGAGCCTTCGTTTTGATTCAGTTCGAGTCGCATGACTTAAGAAGTCCCAAAGTGCGAGGCGCGTGCGCTCCCCGGATCAATCAAGTCGCGTCGCATTTTTTACTCCTTGTTTACCGCCGAAAACGAGATGTCGGTGATGCCTGCCTCGGCGCACGCGTTCATCGCTTGTGACACGTAAATTGCAGGCACATCGCGATCGCCGCGAATGACAGCCCGAAAAGTCGGGTTCGCGGTCCCGGTGACTTTTTTCTCGCCAGTGATCTTTGCTGTCTTTAGAGCATCAACCATCGCGCTGGCTTGCGAATAAATGCGGTCGTCGAAAACGAACTGCGCTTTCTTATCCTTCCAGCGCACATTCAACACGGCTTCCGCGCGCGTATTGTCCTTCTTCTGCGCGTCCTTGGCCACCGGCAGATGGATCGTCTTGTCCACTTTCAGAACCTGGGCGGATGTGATCGTCATGAAAAAGACCAGAATGGTCAGGAGTACATCGATCATCGGCGCGACCTGAAACTCAGGCTCGCCCCTTTCTGCTCCACCTGCTCCTGCCGCCATATGCCGCTTACTTGGGCTGCTCGTTCGCCGTTACAATCTTGCCGGTCTGGCCTGAGCCATGTGGTTGGACAAGCCAGTTGGGAATCGCCGCGTAAAGCTCCTCGTCGCCGAGGTGAACACCGGCGAGCGATTCATATGGCATTTTGCGGAACAAGCTGTTGATCACATCCTGGATGTAATGGATCGACGCGCCGGCCCGATTGCGCAGAAAATAAAACGCGCCGAACGCCGGGATGGCGATGAAAAGGCCGCTTGCCGTGGCCACCAGCACTTCACCAATGGCCGCCGAGAGCCCGGACGGGTCGCCGATGCCGGAGGCGCCCAACTTGGCAAAGGCCTTGATCATTCCGGTGACCGTGCCGAGCAGACCGAGCATCGGCGCGCAAACGCCAATCACCGACAGATAGCTGATGTAGGTCTGCATCTTGGAATTTTCTTTCGCAAGCTCGCCGATCATCCCTTCCTCGGCGACCTGTTGGCCATCGCCTAACAGGCCGATTCCGACGCGCAAAACATTCGTCAGCGCGGAAGGATGTTCCTTGCAATAATTGTAGGCGCCCACGTAATCGCCCTGCCGAAACAAGGTTTTCACGTTTTGCTCCTGATCGATCGGGGCAATGCGCGCCCGGCCCGTGCGAATGATTCCGTCGCCGATCAGATAAAGCGTTGCAACGGAAGTGAGACCGATTGGGATCATCACCCAACCGCCTTCCTGGATCTGTTGCCATAGCGTTTTCTTGCGCAGCGCCTCGCCGCCCGCCGGCGACGCAGACTGTGCGAAGGCAGCCGATGCGAACATCGACAGCAGCAAGATCGACAGACCTGCCAGATTAATGATTTTTCTTTTCATAGTTTGTTCGGAAAGTTCCAGACTGCTGTCACTTCTCCAGCTTTCGGATTTCGGTTTGCGCGACCGCCGCCTCCGCAGATTTCGGAAACGTTGCGATCAATTCATTCAACGATTTCTTGGCGCGTCCCTCGTCGTCGAGCTGTCCATAAGTCCGCCCGCTACCCAGGAGCGCCGCCGGCATGAACCGCTTCTCGTCCGAATAGAAGACCGGCACATGCAAATAGGCAAGCAATGCCTCATCCCAGCGCCTCTGCGCATATAGCAAATCGCCCTTTTTTATCCACGCTTCGGCCAGGATTTCCGGGTGCCTGCTATCTTTAATTGCATCGTCGCAAATTTTAGCAGCCTTTTCAAAATCCTGTTTGCGTATCAGGTCGGTGGTTAGCTGCAACTGCGCGGCATGCGCGGTCTCAGGGTCGGTCACAAATTTCTGGATCTCGGCCGTAAGCGCTTCCGCTTCAGCATCACGGTGAAGGGCGGAGAGTGCCGACACCTTGATCAACGCCGCCTGGGACCACCATGCGCCGGGGACATCCTTGAACGGTTCGTAGTACACAATGACCTGTTCTATCTCCCCGAGCGCCTTCTGCGGATTGCCTTGCGACAAGAGATTGGAAGCCTCTTCCAAGCCACGCGGTTTCGGAAATTCAATCCTGGCAATCTGGCGAATATGATATCCGACTTCCCCGTTGCCCGAGCCGACCTGGACTTTGCCCATGATCATGTCGCCCTGGCGTCGAACTCCCAGTGTTTCAACTTTTTGACCCGTGGCCAGGTCGATTGTCTGCGCTTGCGCTGAAGCGTCGATTACGATTACGGGCAGGAGCAGGATTACGAAGGAGAAAACGCTCAACGTCCAACGCTCAACACCCAACATCGAACTCGGACAATTCGACATTCGGCGTTCGGCATTCGGCGTTCGGCGTTTTCCGCTTTCGTTTCTCATCCTTGTTGTCCCAACGCTTCCAATCGTTTCCGCGCTTCCTCCGCCTCGGCGAAGTTTCGCAACTTTTGATTACGCAGAAGTTCCCGGTAGGTATTGGCCGCCTCCTGCGTCTTGCCCAGTTTTTCAAAACTTTCGCCGCTGGCAATATATGCCTTGGCCACCCAGGGCAGAAACTTCTGATATCCAACGTAAACCCGCTGGAAATAGGCGTTCGCCGCCGCCCAGTGCCCCTGCTTGGCCGCGATTTCGCCTAACGAATACACGCTGAAAGCCGTGCATTCGCCGCGCCACTCGCGCACCGATGCAACTTGCTCAAAAATCTTCTTCGCTTCGTCGAGGCGGTCCAGGGCCAGCAGTGTCTTCGCTTTACCGACTGTGAGATCTTTCAACTTTTGCTGAGCCGCAATCTTGTCCGTTCCATCCGAGAAAAACTGTAACGCGCGATTAAAATCCTTTTTCTGAAACGCGATCTCGCCCAGGCCGTTGTCGGCGAAGTCGAGATATTCGCTTTTGGGAAATTCGTTCAGAAGCTGTTGATAGAAGCCAGCCGCTGCGTCGAGCTTTTGCTTCGCCAACAAATAATCGCCGGCGCGCCCGAGCAAGAGCGGGCTTAAATCTTGCGGCTTAAAATCCTGCGCGATCTGAGCGAGGTTTTTTTCCTCTTCTGCTGGTTGCCGCCGCAACCGCGCCAGTTCAGCCTTGGCAAAGAGAGTGCGCGCCCGGGCCGTTGCCGTCTGGTCTTTCTCCGTCGAGCCGAGCAGCGCATCAAGCTCCGCGCCCGGGTCGGGCTGCGCCGCCGGCGACGCGCTGGTCTCTGCGCCGGTCCTGGTTGCCTCCGCCGCAACCGGTTTCTTTTTCACGCACAGTTGTGCAAGTTGCGTCAGCAAAAGCTCAACCGCTTCACGCTTCGGGTCGTCGATATATTTTTTGATCGTGTCCGCGGAAATCTTCTTGGCCTCATCCAGCTTGCCCTCGTGCGCTTTCGCCTTGCCGATCCAGTAAATCGCCGAGATCAGCGTCGGACTGTCCGGCTTCTCCCGGATGAATTCGTCGAACAGATCGGCCACCTTTTGCCATTCGCCCCGTTTTTGCAGGAGTTTGCTCGCGGCAAAAAGAGAGTAATTCATCACCTCGTCGGTGGTCGCGATCTTATAAGAACGGACATAAATCGGGATCGCCTGGTCTTCGCGGTTACTGGCCGCGTAGGAATCCGCCAGCAGTGCGAGAACTTCACCGAGTTGTTTGTTCTTTGGGAACTCGCGCTCCCAGGCTTTGCAATCCGCGATCACCTTGTCGTAAAGCGAAGCGGCATACTTGCAAACGGCCAGCCGGTACTTGGCATCGCTCACATAGGCCCCCTCTGGATACTTCCGCAGGTAGTCGTGAATCTGGTCCATTGCTTCCTGGTACTTGCCGGCGAAAAGAGCGTTGAGCCCGAGGCGATAATTTACGTCTTCAACATTTTTGCCCTTCGGAAAGTCGCTCAGATATTTTTTGTACTGCGCGGTCGCCTCGTCGTGTTTCCCCTCCATGAACTTGGCGTTGCCTAACAAGTAGCTCATTTGTTCGCGATACTTGCTATTCGGCTGCGTCTCGAGCATGTGCTGAAAATATTTCTCCGCCGCCTGCGGATCGTTTGCCTCCAGCGCGACCGCTCCCATCATGTAGCCGACAGTCTCGGCGTTCGGCCCGCCTTGGAATTCGCGCAAATACTCCTGGCAGCGCGCTTCCGCCCTTTGCGGCTGGTTCACGTCCGCCAGGGAGACGATTAAGCCGAAAAGCGCAGGCTCCCGCTCGGGCGCCTTAGGGAAATGGTCGAACAGCTCCTGATAAACGACGATCGCTTCCCATTTTCGGTCGATCTCATAGAAAGACCGGGCCATGCGAATGTAAATCGCGGGCGTGATCGAGGGGAGTTTCTGAAACGCGTCAAGCAGGCTTTTCGTATGGGCGATATCGTTGTTGAGCTCGTTGTTCTCGGCGGCAAGCTGGCCAAACTGCGATGGGTCTCTCCGGGCGGCGGCCAGATTCGCCTGAAGCTGCTTCTGCATCGCGGCAATCCGCTCGTTTTGCATGCGAACGATCTGCTCCCGCGGATACGCGGCGCGATAACATTCCAGCGCGTCGGCGTATAATTTTTTTCGGAAGAACTGGTCGCCCAGCTCGACTGTCATCGAATTGAGATCAACGATGTTATCGACCAGCGCGATTTGCGTGTGAATTTTATCGATCGTGCGGATGGCCTTGTCGGCTTCTCCCTTTTCCGAATAGAGCTGGGCCAGCATCATGGCGCCGCGAACGGACATGGCGGTTTGCAATTGTCCGCCGGCGAGTTTCTCCAGGGTCGCAATGGCCTGGTCTTTTTTTCCCGCCTCCTTGCTGGCAGTCGCCCCGAAAAAAAGCGCTTGCTCGCGCAAACGGGGATCTTTTTCCAATTTGGCAAACTCGGCCGCCGCTTCCGCGTAGTTTTTGCCGAGCAGGCTCGATTGCGCGATGGCAAACGCCACCTGGCTCAAATGCGCGCCATTGGGAAATTTTTTCTGGTAATTCTTGAACGCGCCGACCGCTTTCTTGTAATCGCCGGCGTTAAAATAGGCCGAGCCGAGCGTAAAAAAGGCCGGCTCCAACTGCGGCGTAAATTCCGCCTTGGTCAGGAGCGCTTCCAAGTCCGTAGCCGCCTTCGCGTAATCGCCCGATTGAAATTCCGACATGCCGCGCGCGTACAGCTGCGGTAGCTCGGAATTTTGTTCGCCGGAAGCGGGCGGATTCTGTTGTGCTGCGGCGCTGCCGCAGACCAGCAACAGGAAGAGAATCGAGCGCCGGATCACGCGGATCGTGCCACCGGGAAAGAACGACATGCTGCGATAGTATCAACCGGCGCCTGGATTGAAAAGCGACGAGTCCAAGAAACGGCGCAATCTCAAGACCGATCAGTGCCTTGTGCTGGCCGTCTTCGGCCCGCGTAAAAGATTGATCAGGTCGTCCAGAATATTCAACGACTCGTCGCGCTCCGGATCGATGGCCGGTTCCTTGGTATCGTCGTCTCCGCCGATCAGGTCGCTGGGGTCATCCGATGTGTCAGGTGCAGTCTGGGCCGGACTGGCTTTCTTGGCGGACGCCAGTTTACCCGGATACATGACCAACTGAAGGTCGGGCTTGTCCACCGTGTCGAGAGTCAGTCTATAAATGCGCGGCTCCTGCTCATTGCGCGCCAGTCGCTCCTTTGCGCGCAGTTCTTTACGGGCCTTCTCTGCCAGCAGCTCCTTGCGCCGCACATCTTCATTCAACGAGATTCCATTCTGCTCGATCTTTTTGCGCAGCCGATCCATGTCCTCCATCACGTAATGGAATTCCGGATTACTTTTAACCCGCTCCGCCGACCGGCGCTTCAGTTCGTCCAGGAAAAGGGGATGCGTTCCCGACCACTTTGTGTAGTGCGCTTTCGGCACTTCGTCGTAGGAAAGACAATTTTTCAACGCGCCTTCGCTCAATTCCGGCTGGTCGGTCAGACTCGGAAACACAATATCCGAAGCCACCCCGTGGAGCTGGGTCGAGCCGCCCGCCACCCGATAAAATTTCTGGATGGTCAGCTTGAGCGCGCCATCATCATCGGAACGGCTGCCAAGCAGCGAAGTAAATCGCCCGATGGGAAGAATCGTTTGTACCGTCCCTTTGCCGAAAGTCCTAGTGTCGCCGACAATCACGGCGCGACCGTAATCCTGCAGCGCCGCCGCGAAGATTTCGCTGGCCGACGCGCTTTGCCGGCTCGTCAAAACGACCATCGGCCCGGAATAGGCGATGCCCGGGTCGGGATCGTTCGAAACGACGATGTTACCGTTTGAGCTTTTCGTTTGCACGATCGGTCCCGATTTTAAAAACAATCCGGTCAGCGAAATCGCTTCTTCAAGCGAACCGCCGCCGTTCCGGCGGAGATCGACCACGAGGCCGGCGATTTTTTCTTTTCGCAACCGTCTGAGCAACAGCGCCACATCCCGGGTAGTGCTCTTCTGGTGCCGATCCATGTCGGCGTAAAACGAGGGGAGAGTCAGCCATCCAAGTTTCACCGTGTTGCCGTTCTCGTCCTTGTGAATAATGATGTCTGCGCGCGCTTCCTGGTCCTTCAGCTTAATTTCATCGCGCGCGAGGTCGATGTTCTTGCGCTGCGAAGGGTCGGCGGTGTTGACCGGGATCACGAGCAGGCGCACATGCGTGCCTTTCTTGCCGCGGATCATCTCCACCACCTTGTCCAACCGCATATCGCGAACATCGACGTAACTATTCTGCCCCTGGGCCACCGCCGCGATGCGGTCGCCCACTTTCAAGCGGCCATCTTTTTGCGCCGGGCCGCCTGGAACCAGGCTCTCGATCTTTGCGTATCCATCTTCCGTCCTTAGCATCGCCCCGATCCCTACCAGTGAGAGGCCCATGTTAATGCTGAAGTTTTTCAGGTCGGCTTTGCTTAGATATTCCGAATGCGGATCGTACGTCTGGGCGAGCGCGTCGAGATAGAGTTTCACCTGCTCGTCTTTGTCGTTTTCGTGGACATTGCGCGACAGGCGATCGTAACGACGCGTCACCAGTTGCGGGCCGGGTTCAATGGGGTGCTCGCTCAGTTTTTCCTGTAAAAGTTCACTTTCGATACGGCCCCGCCACAACTGGTCGGCCTCGGCTTCATCTTTCGGCCAGGGCGCTTTTTGCCGGTTCATCTCGATGGTCGCGTTGGTTTTGAAATCCATCGGCTGTTTAAGCAGCTCCTCGATCTTGGCCACACGTTCATCAACGCGTTTCTCATAAAGAGCGTAGATGTCGTAGGCGGGTCTCAAATTGCCCAGCAACACGTCGTCGTCGAGCGCGGTCCCGTACTTTGCGTTGAGAGCAGCGACATCTTTCTGAGTGAAAAAGAGATGACTGGCGTCGAGCAACTCCAGGTAAGTCTGTAAAAACTTCCTCGATACCTGGTCGTTGAGCGGCAGTCGGGTGTAATGGCCTTCCTCCAGCAGGCGGCCGACAGAAATGCAAACCTGCTCGGGGTCGGATTTCGCAAAAATCGGTTGCGATCCGAGCGCGAGGACGAGCGAGAGAGCCGGTGCGGCCAGTAGAAGACCAAAACGTGGTTTCATTGAGAAAAGAGGTTCGCCAAGGTCGCAGAGTTTACCCCGAAAGCAACCCGCTGGTCGACGACATTAACATGCAGAAGTTGAGACAACGCCCGGGCATTAACATTCAAAAAAGCGGAAAAATAGCGGGATCTTGACGCGGCTTGCTTCCTTCTGCTTATGGTAGCAGGCGATCTATGACCATCGGTGAAATTTGTGCGACGCTCACAGAGCGCTGCGACAGCAAATGACCTACAAAGCTTTCTGCGGCGGGATTTTCGAGACGAATTGTTACCTGGTGTCCGCGCCGCAGGGCGGAATCCTGTTCGACGCGCCCGATGGCGCCTGCGCCTGGCTTGAATCGCAGCGCGCAGACATAAAACTTCTGCTCCTCACCCATGGCCATATCGATCATGTCCAGGATGTTGCGAAGATTAAGCGGCGCTTCGGTTGCCAGATCGGCTGCCACCCTCTGACCGCGCCGATGATCTCCGATCCCGAATTTTTCCGGAAATTCGGCTTTGAACTCGAAATCGAGCCGGCCGAGCCCGATTTTTTTATCGAGGAGACGCCTAATCGGGATTTTCTCGGCCTTGAAATGCAAGTTCTCGAAGTGCCCGGTCACTGTCCGGGGAGTCTTTGTTTTTTCTCGCGCAAAGACGAAGTTCTTATCGGCGGCGACGTTCTTTTCGCGAGCGGCGTCGGCCGCTGGGACCTGCCGGGCGGAGATGGAGATCTTTTGTTCGATGGGATCAGGAAAAAATTATTTCCGCTCGGTGACAACGTGACGGTCCTGCCCGGCCACGGACCGCCGACGAAAATCGGCACCGAGCGCCTAACGAATCCGTTCGTGAGCTAAACCAAATCGCGCAGTGTCGCGCCCAGTGGCTGCAATCCGTCGATTGTCGCAATGATGCCGCGCAACGATTTCGCGGCAGCAGGAATGTACTCAAGAAACTGCCTGTGGCCTTTGACGAGCCCGAGAAATCCATACGCGCCGAGCGCCTGCATGAGGCGTTGCATCGCGCAGAGCCGGAGCGTCTCGTCGAAATCTCCGTCCGCCGCCCAGCCATGACCGGCCTGTTCCTGTTTGTAGTAATCGATCAATTCGCGGCGCTCGCTCTCTGGCAGGTCGACATAAGGGTCAAACAGCAACGACGCGAGATCATAATGAGCCAGGCCGGGCCGCATCCCTTGAAAATCGATCAGGTAAGCCTGGTGGTCACGGATGAGAATGTTTTGCGATTGAAAATCGCGGTGGATTAGAACCCTCCGTAAAATGGCCAGATGTTCTGCGATCTGATCCAGTGCCGGCAATGCAGCGAGCGGAGCCAGCTTCGCGTTGGCGATCTTGAAATAAAGGCCGAGGCAATTTTCGAAAAAGTAATGTTGTTCCCAGCGGTAAAGAGCGGCATTGAACTCGCCCGGCAAACTTTCCCTCAGGCCGACATGAACTTCCTCCGGGAGCCGATGAAGTTTCGCCACTTCGTCGAGCGCCGACTCGTAAAAGGCGCGACGCACCGGCCAGCTTTCGCCGCGATAACTGAAAAGATCGTGTTCGCCGAGATCTTCGATCCAGATTAAACCCTCGTCCGCATCGTGAAAATAAATCTTCGGCGCTCGAATATCGTGCTCGGCGAGAAACTTTGCGATCTCCACGTAGTGGCGGTTCTCCTCACGCTCGAGATTGTATTTAACCAGAATCAGCCTCTGCTCCGCCGGGCACTGGATACGATAAAATTTTCGATCGGACCCGCCTTTCTCGATCGGATTAATTTTGATTTCATCGACATTAAATCGCGGAAAATGCATTCGCGTCTCGCGAAGAAGCAGGTCGGTTCTCATGGGTCAGATGTCGATGTTGCGATGAGCGCCCTCGGCTGTTTTATAAGTGCGGACGATACAACCAGAGAGGTGGCTTCGGGAAGCAATTTGTGCACCGGGCCACAAAATCGTGTCTTCTAAAATCGCGTCCGCTCCAACGCGGCAATCTTTGGCGGCAACCGTGCAGCCGCGCAATTGTGCCGTCGGATCGACCGTCGCCGTCTTATGGACCGGCGCTTTCCATTGCGGGTCGCCGACCGGATAAGCCGGAAACTTCAGCGCCGCAGTCGGGACCCCGGCGCTCCCTGATAGTTCCCGATGCAGCTGCAAATAAGCGTCGCGACTTCCGACGTCCCACCAATTTCCTTCGTCGATCACGATTCCGCCGATCTTTTCATCGCGCCGGATGAGATCGAGAAAGTGTGGAATCACCGAGCGCTTTACTCCGCGTTCCAGTGCATCGACAAATCCGGGCTCGATAATGTAAATGCCGGTGAAGAGAAATTCGTCAGGCGCTCCGCTGCCAAGTTGATTGCGAATATCGATGAGCCGGCCCGATCCCGGGTCGAACGCAACATGTTTCGGCTCGGCATTAGAACGCAGTGCAAGCGTAACCAGATTGCCGGCAGAGAAATGACGGTCGATCAGAGCGCTGATCGGCAGATCGGTTAAAACATCGCCGTTATAAACAAGCAAAGGCTCGCGGACCAGCGAGTCGGCGATGTTGGCAATGCCGCCGGCGGTCTCGAGCAGATCCGGCTCGTGAAAAAATTCGATGCGCCGGTCGCGATATTCCGATTCGGGGAAAATTTCAACAAACCGGTCCGGCCGGTGATGGGTGTTCACGAGGAATTTCTTCAGTCCGACATCGATCAACTGGTCGAAGGCGAAGGTGATGAGCGGCTTTTGAAAAACAGGGACCAGCGGCTTGGGCAAGTCGTCGGTCAGCGGTCGCAGCCGGGTGCCGAGCCCCGCTCCAAGGACGAACGCTTGTGTGATTGAGGCCATTCCGTTAAGAATTGCGCATGGCTGAAGAAACCCTCTGGCGCGGCAGTTCTTCGCAATGGAAGAACTTCGGCTTTTTTCTTCTGCAAGCGATCGTCGCCCTCGTCATTGTGCTTATTTTTGCCGTGCTGTCACGTTCGGCCCCGCCAGAAGCCAGGAGTCTCAGCCCGTACATCCTAATTCTCCTCGCCTTGCCAATCCTTATCGCGTTGGCGCGCTATCTCCAAACGAAATGCAAAGTTTACCAGCTCACGACGGAACGGTTGAAAACCAGCAAAGGCGTGTTGAGCAAGCTGACCGACACCCTCGAGCTCTATCGGGTGAAGGATATCGAAACACGCCAGCCGTTTCTTTATCGAATGTTCGGCGTCGAGAACGTGGAGATGAATACTTCCGACACTTCTTCGCCGTTCGTTTTTATCGATGCAATTCCTTGCGCCGCTGCTCTGGCCGACAAAATTCGCAACCAGGTCGAGATCATCCGCCAGCAAAAAGGGGTGCGCGAGATCGACGTCGAATGATTGGATATAGCCGCGTCGCAGAGGGTCTACCTTTGCAGGTAAAGCGTGCGGGTGCCGAAGTCGATGATGCCGTGATGTGAACGCAAGATCTCGGCGCCAAGCAGGCCCGCGACCGGCGGCGATCCTCGCAACAGATCGCTGTGAATCAGACCTTCGAGATCGACCACGCCGATTTCCTTGCCCACAATATCGACAGAACCGACCGACAAACGGCGGATTCGAGCGATCTGGATGCCGCGTTGGTCCAGATTTACAGCTTCAGAGCTGTAACGCGTCTTGTGCAACGGGATCCGCATCCGGCGCACGTAATCGTGATGAAGCAGGGTGGCGAACGCGCCCGTGTCGATCATGAGACGCGCAGGCGAACCGTTTACGGCGCCGTCCACATACAAATTATAGCCTTCGCTGACGCGAATCCGCATCCTGCGAAAGCCGCGATAACTTACGCCGGGAGTCCTGCCGCGAGCGCTTGGATCGACCTTTAGAATCAGCATCTGTTTTTTACAGTCCAGGACCGCCCTTGTCGGGAAAAGAACGTCGGCACCGAGAATGCCGTCGAGCTCCTGCTCGTGCAGCATGTGCGCGGCGTGACTTGAGCTGCTCAGGTCGACCACCACCACCGGTTCATCAATCAGGTCCAGGGCGCCGAGTCGAAAGTGGTGCGCAATGGCCACATTATTGAACGCGCCATTGATCTGAAGACGCGCGGGGAGCTTCGAGCTGCCTGGAATTCCCGAGAGACGAAAATGCCGACGACGGTTCAGCGCAACCGCGCTGACTGGCGCGCCGGTATCCACGCCAAGCAACGCCAGCCGGCCGTTGATACTGGCGCGAACGATCAGATGATTCTGGCGGGAGCGCAGCAACGGAAGCGCCTCGAATTGAGGAGACGAGTCCTCGGATTGCCTTCCGCTGTGGCTCGCGCCGGACAATCCGCTCGCAAAAAGGAGCAGACCGGCGACCGCGGCCCACAGAGGATTCCGCGTGAAAAGAGTCCGATTCAGGGAGAGCACGCGGCGCAGAATAGCATGGTTTTGGGAACGCGAAAGAATTGATGGGCCTTTCATTAACAGTAACGCGAACCAAAATTGTTCCATTCCATATGCATCTGGGTCGTGGGTACCATCTTCGACGGAAGAGGAGTGTCCGGGTGCCAGTGCCACAGGACCAGCATCACAAAAAATGCGATGAGGTAAGCGGCCGCAATCCACCAGCCATAACGCACCCACTGAACGACGGAGCGAGCCTCTGGGAACAAACTGGAAAGCGCGACGCCCGCTGACGAACCGAACCAAAGCATGGATCCCCCAAATCCCACCGAATACGCGAGAAAACCCCAGTCGTAGCCACCGTGTTTCAGCGCCAGCGCCGTGAGTGGAATGTTATCGAACACGGCGGACAGGAAACCAAGACCCAGTGTCGTCGGCCAGGAGGCAGCGGGCAATTTCTCCACTGGCATCATCGACGCGCACAACACAAGGGAGAGCAGAAAAATCGAACCCCTGAATGCTTGTGGCAGAACCTCCCAGTCGGGCCGGCGCGTTGCCATCGACAAAAACAGGGGCAGCCAAACGGCCACCCCGATAAATGGGAAATGGCTGGAGACGGCAGGAAAGATCAAATTGACGGTCACGTTTGTGGCGATGGCGAACGAAAGCATCAGCGCCACGATGCCTACCCGGACCCAATCGATATTGGGGTGCTCGCGCGAGTGTTGCAGAATGGGCGAATACTTGTGCTGTCGCTTCGCGGCGGGAACTCCAAAAATTAAGAGGGCCACTCCTGCCGCGATAATCGCCTCGAAAACGGCCGAAGGCGACACGCCGGCGATCCACATCATGGTGGTCGTTGTGTCGCCTACAACGCTCCAGGCTCCCCCAGCGTTCGATGCGGCGACAATGGCGGCAAGAAAACCAATGTGAACTTTGGACCGGAAGAGCTGATGCGCCATCGCGCCGCCAATCAAAGCGGCGGCGATATTATCAAGAAAACTCGAGAGCACCCAAACCATCACCAGCAAAATGAAGCCGCCCTTCCAATCGTGCGGAAGAAATCGGGGCAGCACCCCCGGCACGTGGCTCTTCTCGAAATGGCGGGATAACAACGCGAAGCCGAGCAGCAAACAGAACAGGTTGGCCAGGATGACCCATTCGTGCGCCAAATGAGTTACGAATCCGGCGATGCCTGGCCCGGTTTTGAAACCGGTAAAGAGAATCTTGTAGATCGTAATGCCCGACAGCCCGCTAAGCGCGACCTGCAGCGTGTGACGGTGAAAAAGCGCGACTCCGAGCAACGTCAGCCCGAATAGAATAAAATCGATCGGAATACCAAACAGTGCGGGCGGGTTCGGCGGCATCCTGTCGAGAAGAGCAGCAGAGAGCATCAAGGTGACGAGACCGAGCGCTTAGTCCACGCGCTGGCGTCTCTTGGGTTGAGAATCGTCCGTCCGGTTAAGAGTCGCCGTCGCGCGGCGAACTCAGGAGACGGCAATAGGCCCAGATCGTCATCCCCCAAACCAAGCCAAGGGATAACAGCATAAAAATCCAACCCCATGTATTCATCAGTTAGCTGCTCCTTTAATTGTTCCGTCCATCGATGTCGAGACCAGCTGCGCGCCAACGCCGTTCGCCGACCGCGAGCACCGCGACCAGCAGCAGCAGCGTGACAGCAATAATAACCGCGGTCCAGAGCGCGATCGGGTTGCCCGCCATGCCCCGCAGCTTTGCGGGAAGCTCAGAATAAGTAAACCCGCCAAGCACCACGAGCAGATACACGGGCGCCACCCATTTCATGATGAATACAAATACGCGCGGGATCCTGATCAGCGCGCCCTGATCCAGTTCCGCCATTCCTTTTTGAGTCCCAAAAATCCAGCCGAAGCAGATGATCTGCACGGTCGCAAGCAGGAAAATACAAAACGTGCCGACCCAAAAATCCATCGTGTCGAGCGCAATCGTGTTCCTGCTGAACCAGATTACCCAAAACGATCCGGCTCCGCAAATGACAGAGGTCAAGGCGATCGCCTTGCCGTGAGTGATCCCAAGGGCTTCCTCGAAAAACGTCTTTACCGGTTGCAGCATCGAAATCGAGCTGGTGATGGCGGCGAGAAAGAGAAGAAAGAACCAGGCGAATCCAATCAATGGCCCCAGCGCGCCCATTTGATGAAAAACAACCGGCAAAGTCTGGAAACCAAGCCCAAAAGTGCTGGTCCCGACAATTCCGCTGGCGCCCAGGAAAACAAACGCGGCGGTGATCGTAATCAACCCGCCAAAGCCCACTTCAAAGAGTTCGTTCGTGGCGCTTGCCGTGAATCCAGACAAGGCAACGTCGTCTCTCTTCTTCAGATAAGAGGCGTAATTCAGAATCACACCGAAGCCGACTGAGAGACTGAAGAAAATCTGTCCCGCCGCTGCGAGCCACGTTTCAAAATCAGTCAGTTTGGAAAAATCGGGGTTCCAGAGATAGCCCAACCCGGCCAGCACATTTTGACCTGGATGAGTTGGATCGGGAGTGCCGAGCGTTAACACTCGAATCAAGACGACCACTGCCAAAACGGCCATGGCCGGAAGAGCGAACTGGCAAAACTTCTCAATGCCGCCTTTCAATCCGCGATAGACGAGGACGATGTTCAACGCGACGACGATCATCCAAAAGACCGCGCTCATGTTCAAAACGCCGTTTGTGCTCGTCCCCGTCGCGTCGCCAAAAAACGTTGCTGCGGCTTTGACTTGATCTCCGATGCTCCCGGTGAGGTGCACGCCGCCGATCAGATATTCCCAGGCATAACGGAGACACCACGCCTCGATGTAAACATAGTACATGTATACGACCATCGGGATAAGGATCGAGAGCACTCCCAGGTAACGAACGATCCGGCCACCTGCCAAGCCGAGAATCGCCGCGCCGTTGTGAAACCCCTTTGTTCCGCCGTGCCGCGCCATGGCCCACTCCGCCCAGCCGATCGGCAAGGCGAGAAAAAGCAGGGCGCAGATATACGGAATCATAAATGCGCCACCGCCGTGCGCCACCGCCTGGCCGGGGAAGCGGAGGAAATTTCCCAGACCGACAGCCGAGCCCGAGACCGCGAGGATCACGCCGACCCGCGTTCCCCACTCCATCTGTTTCTTTTCAGGGCCGTTCATGCGCGATTCGGGGGAGATACAGGTCCTCGAAGATTTTTCATGCAACGTTGCTTAACGAAATCGCCCACGGCTTGACAAATAGATTCACCTTGGACGCGGCAAAATCTCAGGCGCGACGACTTAAGCCGCTCCAGCTGCTTTCTCCAAATCCGCGCGACGGACTGGTCGAGCCGAAGCCGAGAAGCGCTTCCGCCTGTTGGCGCAGCGCGGCCTCGCTTGCGCGATTCGTGAATGTGCGGCGCGCAGACTCCATCTCATCGAGCGACAAGTTCATGGCGCAAAGAATTTCCCATTCTTCCGGAGTAAGAAGCGCGCGGTCCGCGTCCGTCAGCGCGCGCTTTTGCAAACGGGCAACGATTGCGGCCAGCGCATCCCCACTGGACGCGCGAAAGAGATCGACGAGCCGCTGAAAGCTGAGGTGAAATGGAATTGTAGCGAGATCGACATCCAGATTTTCCGAGACGCGATCGGGAGGCATCGTGACCTCATCTGAGGTCGCCACGGAATTCCAGGTATTTTCCGGCTGATAATATCCGATCTCGACGCGATACGCGCCCCGCGGCTGTGAAACCTCGAGATAGCAACTGCCGGCCATCGGTTCCGCGGCGGCGCTTGTCTCTTCGGCGCCATCATTTCGACGAACACGTAGATGTACCTGTCGGTCCACGGGTGCCGTCTTTTCGAAGATCGACGGCCAATCGATATTCCAGTAAGTAAAGATCGTCCGCGGGTCGCGCGCGAGAGCAAACAAGACCGGCGGCCCATAAACGCGCGGCAATTCGATCACATCATCCAGATCAAATCTCCGGTTACCTTCGGCGAAACGGACGACCGGCCCCTCGGAAATGCGAAACCCACTTCCCGTGTCGGACGTGGTTGAATGTCCGTTGCCTTCTTGTTTAGCCATAGCAAAATCGCGCGTAACAACTTGGCGCAAATAAGCGAAACGCAAGGGGAATCTTGCGCCGGCTGGGCAAAGATCGACACTTGTTCCGGGCGCGTTAAACTTTGTGATCAACAAGCCATGAACCGGAAAATTATCCGTTTGGAGGAATTGCCTCAGCGCGCAAAGGAATTGCGAGCCAAAGGGAAAAAACTGGTCGCCACGAATGGATGCTTCGACCTGCTGCATTTGGGGCACGTGCGTTACTTGCAGGCGGCGCGCGCACTTGGCGACGCTCTGGTGGTCGGGGTGAACGGCGACGAATCAGTCCGGGAACTCAAGGGGCCCGGACGTCCGCTCAACGGAGAACACGCGCGCGCGGAAGTGCTTGCCGCATTGGAGTGCGTTGATTTGGTCACAATTTTTCCCGAAGAACGCGCCACACACTTTATCCAGCTGGCGGCGCCCGATGTCTATGCCAAGGGCGGCGATTATACGCCTGCCACTTTGAACGCGGAGGAACGCGCAGTTCTCGAAAAAATCGGCGCCAAAATTCAGATCATCCCATTTGAAGAAGGATATTCCACTTCGCGTCTGCTCGAGCAATTACACAAACTTCCGAAATGAAGCCGCTTGCTCTGGGAATTCTTGGATCGGGCAAGGGATCGAACTGCCGCGCGATTCTGGAAAGCATTCGCTCGGGCGCGTTGCCGGCCGAAGTGCGCGTCGTGATCTCCGATGTGCTGGAAGCATCGATCCTGAACATCGCTCGCGAGTTCTCCGTCCCGAATGCCTATCTCCCGCCAGGACGATTTCGGACGCGGCTGGAGCCGGAAGCGGAAACGGAACTCGTGCAAATGCTGCGTGACGCGGGCGTGGACCTCGTCGTTCTTGCCGGTTTCATGCGCGTGATCAAATCGCCGATGCTGGAAGCGTTTCCGCGGAGAATTCTAAACATTCATCCGTCGCTGTTGCCAAAATTTCCAGGGCTGGGGGCGTGGAAACAGGCGCTGGCCGCAGGCGAAAAGACCACCGGTTGCACGGTCCATTATGTTGATGAAAAAATCGACCACGGCGATATCATCGCGCAGCGAGAAGTTGCAATCCTGCCTAACGACACTGCGGAAAGTCTGCATGCGCGAATCCAGATTGCGGAACACGAACTGTATCCCGCAGTGATCGCTCAGCTCTGCCGCGGTTGACGCCGATACTTCAAATCTGTTCGGGCTTTTGGTCGCGTCCGAGCAGCGCTTCCATCGCCTGCGTCGCAGTCCTGCCTTCATAAAGCATCGCGTACACCTGATCGATAATTGGTGTGTCGACTCTCAATTTGCGCGCGCATTCGTACGCGCTTTTGGCAGTTGGAATCCCTTCGGCAACCATCTGCATCGCGGACGTGATTTGATCAAGCGATTGGCCCTGGCCGAGCTCATCGCCGACGCGGCGGTTGCGGCTCTGCTTGCTAAAACAGGTGAGAATCAGGTCGCCGGCTCCACTTAGGCCATAAAATGTTCGCAACTCTCCTCCCATTGGCTGGCCGAGCCGTATCATCTCGGCAAGGGATCGAGTGACCAGTGCCGCTTTGGAATTATCGCCCAGGCCCAGGCCATCACTTGCACCGGCCGCGATGGCGAACACATTCTTTAGCGCGCCCCCAAGCTCGATGCCGGTGAGTTCTTCGCTTGTGTAAACGCGAAATCGCGGGCTGCCAAGGTAGCCCTGCAGCTCGGCGGCGTATCTCGGATCCTTGCACCCGAGGACCGTCGCCGTTGGCAAACTTCGAGAGACTTCCCGGGCGAGGTTGGGGCCGGAAAGCACCGCAATCTCGTGGCCCAAAAAAATTTCGCCGAGGATTTCGCTCATCCTCAATCCGGTCCCATGCTCAATGCCCTTCGTGCAACTGAGAAGGACCGCCTGTTCATTAGTGATGACTTCTCGCAGTCGAGTGGCAATGGCCCGCAGCTCCGTCGAAGGAGTAACGAAAACAATGAGATCCGCTCCGGCGCAGTCTTTCAGATCGCTCGTTAGGCGAACCGAGTCTGGAATTTCTACTCCGGGTAAATAAACTTTGTTCTCGCGCGTTCGCCGGAGCTGTTCCAGTCGCGCCATGTCGTGCCCCCAGAGAAAAATATCACGCCCGTCTTTAGCCCAAAGAACCGCCAGCGCCGTTCCCCATCCGCCCGCTCCGAGAATCGCAGTCGTCTTCACTTTCACTTCTGGCGGAACCGTGGCTCGGTCCCTTTTGCGAGACGAGATAAATTTGAGCGGTGACGGACAATTACAATCACCGCGAGGCACAGCGAGAAGTACAGAAGCACGGGCGTCTCAAGGTAGCCCAGAAGCAGCATGGCGGCGGTTACAATTGGAAATGCGATCACGGCTGCAATCGAAGCCAGCGCAACGTAGCGGGTAAATTGAAACGTCGCGATCCAGACGATTGCCATTGCGAGCGCAGCCAACGGGAGCAATGCAAAGATGACGCCACCGGATGTAGCAACGCCTTTGCCTCCTTTAAACCCGAGCCACACCGGAAAACTATGTCCAATTACAGAACTGGTTCCCGCGATGATGCCACACAGTTCGCGACTGATTCCCGTCGGCTGCGCCCTGTCGAAAATCAACACCGAGATTCCCACCGCAGCGACGCCTTTCAAAAAGTCGAAAGCAAAAACCGGATATCCGAAGCCCTTGCCCAACGCTCGAGTGACATTGGTCGCTCCAACATTGCCGCTCCCTACCTGGCGGATGTCAACGCCACCGATCCGACCGGCGATATAAGCGGCGGGAATCGAGCCCAGAAGATAACCGGCAAAAACTAGAAGTGCGATTGTCATTACGGCAGAACCTCCCGCGCGGCAAATCAGGGATGTCCTTTACGCTGATGTAAGTCGCAACTCATTGCTTTTCAACCAGATAGATATAATCGCTACGTCCGTTGGAGTCACTCCACTGATTCGAGCGGCCTGCCCAAGCGAACTGGGACGAACTGCCGTAAGCTTCTGGCGCGTTTCCGAGCGGAGGCCGGCAATCTTCCCAAAATCGAGCCCATCAGGAATTCGTTGCTCCTCCCGGCTGGCCAGTCGTCGATTTTGCTCGGCCTGCCGCGCGGCATATCCCTCGTACTTGAGATCGGTTTCCACCAAATCCCAGATTTCGCGCGGCGCCAGGGTTGTCAGCTTATGCGGAAGATTCTCGAAGCGAAAATCCGGACGCTTGAGAAGCTGGCAAAGTGCTTCCCCTTGAATTCTGGTTGCGCGGGCAACTTTCCGGGTCTCATCCAGGAGGCTCATCTTATCTTGGAGGTTTCGCCAGCGGGCGGGATCAACTAGCCCCGCTTCGAATGCGCGGCCGGTTAGCCGCTGATCGGCATTGTCCTGGCGAAGTTGCAGCCGGTCCTCGGCACGACTGGTGAACATTCGATATGGCTCTTCGGTTCCCTTGGTGACCAAATCGTCGATCAACACGCCGATGTAAGCCTCGCTCCTTTCCAAGATAAGCGGCGCCTCCCCCTTGACCTTCAAGGCGGCGTTCGCTCCGGCGATTAGGCCCTGGCCGGCTGCCTCTTCATATCCGGAGGTGCCGTTGACCTGGCCGGCGAAATAGAGGCGTTGCACCAGTTTTGTTTCCAGCGTGGGCAAGAGTTGGGTCGGAGGGAAAAAGTCATATTCAACGGCATAGCCGGGGCGCATCATTTCGGCCCGCTCCAAACCGGGAACCGTCCGGAGAAATTTGAGCTGAACGTCATAAGGCAGGCTTGTCGAGATTCCATTGACATAAAACTCCTCGGTATGGCGGCCTTCGGGCTCGAGGAAAAGCTGGTGCGCAGTTTTATCGGCAAATTTGACCACTTTGTCCTCGATCGATGGGCAATATCGAGGACCGGTCCCTTGGATTCGACCGGCGTAAAGGGGAGATCGATCGAGGTTGGATCTAATGATTTCGTGCGTCTGAGGCGTGGTGTTCGTAATCCAGCAGGGTATTTGTTCCACGTGGAACGCGCCGTCGGTCCCATGGTTCAACGTAAAAAAATCATTAGGCCGTGCCGCCTCTCCGGCGTAAAACGCAAACCTGGGCGGGGGCTCGTCTCCGAGCTGAATCTCGCACTTGGAGAAATCAATCGATCTGGCGTTTAATCGACATGGCGTCCCTGTCTTAAATCGCCCGACGCTGAACCCGAGTCGCCGGAGATTTTCGCTCAATCCCGAGCTGGTATCGGCCATTCGCCCGCCAGGCTTGCTATTTTCGCCAACATGCAAAAGGCCGCGCAAAAATGTGCCTGCCGTAATGATCACGCTTTGGGCGTCAATTACCAGGCCCAGATCTGTCTCCACTCCGGTTACCCGGCCATTTTTCACGATTATGCCGCTAACCGTCGCTTGTTTGAGATCCAAATTGGCCGCGCGCTCGACGATCGCTTTCATTCGAAACTGGTACGCCTTTTTGTCGCATTGAACCCGGGGCGCCCGGACAGATGGCCCTTTCGATTTGTTTAGCATGCGAAACTGAATTCCTGTGGCATCGGTGTTCAAACCCATCGCGCCGCCCATCGCATCGATCTCGCGAACAATATGCCCCTTGGCCAGCCCGCCGATCGCCGGATTGCACGACATCTGGCCAATCGTATCCAGGTTTTGCGTAAGCATTAACGTGCGGCACCCGAGGCGCGCCGCAGCCAATGCCGCTTCGATTCCAGCGTGACCGCTTCCAACGACCAAAACGTCGTACTCCGTTGGCAGTCTAAACATGGCCAAGAATTCCCTTTTTCGGGCGTGGCAGCAAATCGGCAAGTGTGGACGTTTCTTCCCGGCCTCCGACTGTCGACGAAATGACCTTCATCGCGGGATTAAACTCCGCGAGCACTTGCCGGCACGCGCCGCAGGGGGCGGCTGGCTCTTTCGACTCGGTAACGATAGCCACCGCAACAAACTCCCGTTGTCCATGAGCCACCGCCGCAGCTACCGCCGCGCGCTCTGCGCAGATGGTTAGACCTAACGAGACATTCTCGACATTGCATCCGGAAAAAATCTCACCCGACTTCGTCAACAAGGCTGCGCCCACGGCGAACTTGGAGTATGGGGCGTATGCGTTTCTTCGCGCTTGGATCGCCGCATCCACTAATTTTTTATCAGTCATAAATACCTAATTTAAAACCATTTATCTATTTCGTAGTCTCCTCGAGGCTAGAACGACGAGCAATGTCCATCTCGTCTCCTGTTCCCGGAGGAACCCCGGCTTTTTTTATCGCCCGCAAGGCTATCCGGCTAAGCAGAAAAAACAGGAGCGCCGTTGTCACAAATGCGCCGCCCCATCGCCAATATTCAATCACCCTGGGATGGCTCGTCCCCATGGCAACATGAACACCGTGACTGACCGAGAGATACCCAGATATGTATACAAAAACAAACCGGGCGCTCGTCCGATCGTTGTCCAAAGCATGTACACGCCGAATCGAATTTGCGTCAAGCCATATAGATAGTTCAGCAGACTTGTCGGAAAGAGCGGGTGCAACTGGCTCAGGAAGATGATCTTCCAGCCCTCCCGTTCGACTGCCGGCTCCAGGTTCTTTAGAACGGCATTGCCGGATAGCTTTCGCGTCAGCCATTGCTGCCCGATCGATCGACTGATGGCAAAGGAAATTGCCGCCGAGATCGTGTTTCCCACGAGAACAAGAATGAAGCCCCACCAAAGTCCGAAGAAAAAGCCGCTCCCGATGCTCAAGACGCCGCCGGGAAGAAGCAGGATGTTACAGAGCGCGAAAAGAAGAGGATAACAAATGGCGCTCCAGGTCCCCCAATGCATCACCCGCTGCTGTAGCGCCGCCAGGAAATCGACGACCTGCAAAAAACGTGAGATGACAACAAACAACGCGATCACGCCCAGCAGCCCGGCCAGTTGCCATAGGAGCACTTTGCCCGTTTTCGACATTTCGAAATTCTGCTTGTTTCACAGGCTTCGCGCAAATCCCGCCAGCTCCGTGGTCATCTCATAATGCAGAAACGGAGTGATCAAGTATACCCCTGGGAAATGCTCCAGTGCGACGGTGATCATTCTCTTGGCCAGCATCATTCCGTAATCCCGCGCGCGCGACTCATCCAGCTTCGCCATTTCGGAGCGCACCGAATCGGAAACGATGATCCCCGGCACTTCGTGATGCAGAAATTCCGCCTGTCGCGCGCTGAGCAACGGCCAGACTCCCGTGAAAATCGGAATCTGCAGATGTGCAGTCCGCCGTTTCATTTCTTTCACAAGAGCGGCGTCGAAAACCGGCTGAGTCATGGCAAATTGGGCGCCGGCCGCGACTTTGCGATCCAGCCGCTGCACCTGCGGGTCGAGGCTTTTCGCGTTCGGATTGAACGTGCACCCGATCACAAAATTCGTGGCCGCCTTGAGCGGTTTCCCCGCGTAGGTGAAACCCGCGTTGAGTTGCTTGATGATCGAGATCAATTCGATCGAATTGACGTCGTAAACCGAAGCCGCGCCCGGATGATCGCCCACTCTTGCGGGATCTCCGGTAAGCGGCAGCACGTGACGCATCCCAAGCGCAGCCATTCCGAGCAACTCGCTTTGCAATCCAATCACGTTGCGGTCGCGACAGCTCAAATGCAGCAGCGGCGTGATCCCGAAGCGTTCCTTTAAAATCGCACCGACCGCCAGATTGCTGACCCGCAAAATTGCCAGGGAATTGTCTGCCAGCGTAATCGCATCGCAGCCTGCGCGAACGAGAGCCTGCGCCCCGGCGAGGTACTTCTCCAGCGCCAGTGTTTTGGGCGGATCCAGCTCGCAAATAATCGCGCGTTTTCCGCTCCGGATCTTGTCGACCAGACTTTCCTCCGGTTTGTGCTCTGTTTTTACCGGGACTCTCGACGGTTCGGCGATCGTGTGGACCAATTTCGATTTTACGGGACGCAGATCGGCAATCGCCTTCGCGACGGCCGCGATGTGCGCCGGCGTTGTTCCGCAGCAACCACCGATCAAACGCGCCCCCTGGGCAGCCATCTCGCGCGCGGCATTGGCAAAATAATCCGGATCGGTCGGATAAACGTAGCGCCCTTCCGTGTAACGCGGGTAGCCGGCGTTTGGATACGCTGCCAGTAAACCGCCGGCGGGAATTTTCTCGAGCAGTTGCAGCATCGCGTGCGGGCCATTCAGGCAATTTGCCCCGACGATCGAAGCTCCCAGCTCGCGGCTGCGTTTGAATGCATCCAATAGCGATATGCCCGACTGGAGGCGTCCGTCCGGCTCGCACGCGAAAAGCGATACGATGAGACAGTCACTCTTTGGCACCGCGCGCAGCGCGATTTCCATCTCTCCGAAATTCATGAATGTCTCGAAAAAAATCAGATCGACGTTTCCATCGAGTAGCGCCGTGATCTGTTCGCGAAAGATTTCGCCGCGATCGATTCCGCGCTCCTCCGCCTCAATCCGGCTGATCCCGAGCGGGCCGACGCTACCGGCCACGCAAACGTGCTTGCCTTTCGCGGCCTGACGCGCGACCCGGGCCGCTGCCTTGTTGATCTCAGCAACGCGATTCTCAAATCCAAATCGCGCCAGGCGAATCGCGTTGGCGCCAAAGGTGTCCGTCTCGATCACTCGGGAGCCGGCCGCGATGTATTCATCGTGAATTGCGCGAACACGATCGGAGTCGCTGACGCAGAGCTCTTCCAGGCATCGATCGACCGGCACGCCACGATCGAGCAGCAACGTGCCCATCGCGCCATCGCCGCAGACGATTCGCGACTCAAGTTCGTCGAGCAGATCCATCGGAACTGTTTACTCTGCCTTGGCTCGATACTAAAACGTTTATTCGCGGCTCTCGTTAAATGTTAAATGGAATAGATCGCGCGCCCAGACTGGCCGCAAGCAAGCCCGCCAAGGCGCTAGCACAGGCGCAAAAACAGAAACTGTCGCCAGATTTCGGCGGTACATGGTCCCGTGTTAAACGAAGAGCCAGCAATTAGCCAACAAGTTCCAATAACTCCCAACAACCTTCGTCGTTTCGCAAATGTTCTAAGTTGTCTCTGTTTATTCGCACTGTTATCAACATCATCCCACCCCTGCCGTAATGCCTCTTGGCTCGACCCGGTTATTCGCATCATTAAGAAGAAGAATAGATTAAGTAATTTATTAAATCAGCAGAGTACTAACCAATAACCCTTTCGCCGCACGCGGTTCTGACGCACCTTCGCAGTTTGACTGATGCATCGCGTGCTTAATCCTGAGTCGGCCGATTCGTGCGCGCGAGGGCGCTGTGCGCTCGCCGTGATGACAAAAGCGCCCCGGGCCGGCAAGGTGAAGACGCGCCTGGTCCCGCCGCTAACGCACGAGGAAGCGGCGCAGTTGAACATCTGTTTTCTACGTGATACAGCTGCGGCAATTGCGCGGGTGTGTAATGGCGCTCAGGGGACACCGATTCTCGTAAGTGGTGTGGCGGTTTACACGCCGGTCGGCGCCGAAGCGGCCTACGCCGATATCTTGCCGCCCGATTTCGAGCTTGTTTCACAGCGTGGCGACGCCTTTGGCGATCGGCTTGCGTTTGCGGTCGAAGATCTTTTTAAAATCGGCTTTGCCTCAGTCTGTTTGATCGATTCGGACAGTCCAACTGTGACGGCGGCGATGTACGCCGAGGCGGTCCGTGAGCTGGCCAACGCGGGAGATCGCATCGTGCTCGGGCCGTCGGATGACGGGGGATATTATTTGATTGGCTTGAAACAGTTCCGCCGCGAAATGTTTGAAGGGATCGACTGGAGTACGGAGCGCGTGCTCAAACAGACAAAACAACGGGCGCTCGAGCTCGGTCTGGAGGTTAAATTATTGCCTGGCGGGTACGATGTGGACGATCGCGTGACATTGCGTCGCTTATGCGAGGACGTTCTTAACAACAAATCCGAATTAGCAATCGATCGCGCTCCCAATACGACAGCATTTCTACGCGAGCTTGTCGCGCGCGGCGAAGGCGATAGGATTTGGCATGGTGACACATGAAGCTGGATCCCTCGCAGTAGTAGCCGCGTTAGCACTCCCTGGCCCTGGAGTTGAATGAAACGAGCGCTCGTAACCGGGGGCGCCGGCCTGATTGGCTCGCACATAGCCGATCTGCTGCTCAGTGAAGGGTGGAAAGTTAGAATACTCGATAATCTCGAACCTCAAACGCATCGGCGTGGAAAGCCGCCGTGGATTTCCGACAAGGCCGAGTTCATCCAGGGCGACATACGCGACCGCGATGCCATCGCGATGGCGCTCGACCGGATCGACGTCGTCTTTCACCAGGCCGCTTACGGCGGCTACATGCCCGAGATCGCCAAATTCGTTCAAGTCAACTCGTTAGGCACCGCGCAAATGCTGGAAGTCATTCGGGAAAAGAATCTGCCGATTAAGAAGATCATCGTCGCCAGCTCGCAGGCGGTTTATAGCGAAGGTGCGGGTATCTGCCCCAAACACGGAATGCTTTTTCCACCAGTGCGTCCGCTCAAACAATTGCAACGAGGGGATTGGCAGGTCCATTGCCCAATCTGCGGCGCAGCGACCGAAAGCGCACCCACGCCGGAGAATGCGCCTGTTGGCGGCGAAACAGTTTACGGTCTGACGAAGGTCGATCAGGAAAAGCTCGTGCTGCTCTGGGGAAAACAAGCAGGTATCCCTACTGTCGCGCTTCGTTACTCCTGCACATACGGACCGCGCCAGTCGATCTTCAACCCCTATACGGGTGTGATCGCGATCTTTTGCACACGTTTGCTCAACGATTTGCCGGCTGTGCTTTACGAAGATGGCGAGCAAACGCGCGATTTTTCGTTTGTTGAAGACATCGCACGAGCGAACCTGCTCGCAGCCGGGACGGAAAAGCTCGACGGGTTGCCGGTGAATATCGGCTCGGGCAAAGGCACGACGATTCGGGAGATCGCGGACCTGCTTTCCGACGCGCTCGAGATTAGGATTACACCTGAAATAAACGGCGAGTTTCGCCCCGGCGAGATGCGTCATCTGACGAGCGACACGGCGAGAGCCCGGGCGGCTGGTTACCAACCGCAGGTCGGTCTTACGGAAGGAATCGGGCGCTACATCGATTGGATCCGAAAGCAATCCGACATCCGCGATTATTTCAGTGAAGCGGCCGATCTTTTGAGAAGCAAAGGGATTGTGCATCGGGCGAAAAGCGCATGATTTCGACCGCGGCTCCGGATTTCAATGAGTCGATCGCAGCGTACGCCCGGAAGGATTTCCCGCTGTTACGTGTGACGCGCACGGTTGGCGAAGCTCTGGAGACGATCCGCCGCGAAGGCGTTGGCGAGCGGGTGATTTACTTTTACGCGGTGGACGAGGCCGGCCGGTTGGCGGGCGTACTGCCAACGCGGCGTTTGCTGACTGCCGCTCCGGAGACACGACTGGAAGACATACTGGTGCGTCGCGTGGTTGCGATTCCGGCGAGCGCCAGCGTGCTCGACGCCTGCGAATTCTTCGTGCTCTACAAGTTTCTTGCCTTTCCAGTCGTGGACGCAGAGCGGCGCGTGTTAGGCGTCGTGGATGTGAGCTTGTTTGCGGAGGAGGTTTTGGAAGCGGGGGAGCGCGAAGCCGCAGCGCCCGGGCGCGAGGACATTTTCGAAGCGCTTGGTTTTAGGCTGGCACAGGTGAGGGACGCGTCGCCGTGGCGTGTGTTTCGCTATCGGTTCCCGTGGCTCCTGGCGACCGTAGCGACTGGGACGGCGTGCGCGTTTCTGGCTGGCGCATTTGAGACCACGCTCGCCAGAAGTCTTATCATCGCATTTTTTCTTACAATGGTGCTTGGCTTGAATGAAAGCGTGAGCATGCAATCGATGACCCTGACCATCCATGCATTGCGCGCGATGCCGCTGCGGAGGAACTGGTTTTTGGGCGCGCTACGGCGCGAACTGATGACAGCGTTGCTGCTCGGCGTCGCCTGCGGTCTGCTCGTGGCTGCGATCGTCTGGTTCTGGCGCGGCGAACCGCTGAGTGCCGTGGTCGTCGGTGGCGCGGTCTTCCTCTCGTTGATCACGGCCGCGATCTTTGGCCTGAGCATCCCGTCTCTTCTTCATTGGCTGAAACTCGATCCAAAAATCGCCGCCGGCCCGGTCACCCTGGCACTGACAGATTTTTGCGCCCTGCTTTTTTATTTCACCATCGCGTGGCTGATCCTGAGATGAACACCGCCCAGACTACCGGCGTGTCTGTGATTATTCCGGCGCTGAACGAAGAGGAATCGATCGCGACCGTGGTGCGCGAATGTCTGGCGACCGGCTTGCCTAACGAGGTCGTCGTTGTCGATAACGGCAGTACCGATGCAACCGCGGCACGCGCGCAGGCCGCCGGAGCAAAAGTGATGAGTGAGCCAAATCGCGGTTACGGCCATGCATGTCTTGCGGGAATTAGTGCGATTTCACCTGAATGTAAGATTGTCGTGTTCCTCGATGGCGACGGGAGCGATTGCCCTGAGTTCATGAATCAACTGATCGGGCCCATCGTATCCGGCACGCACGATTTCGTGATCGGCTCGCGCACGCGCGGGCAACGCGAACCCGGCAGCATGAATTTTCAGCAAATCTTTTCCGGACGAATGGCCGGCGCGATCTTGCGGCTGCTTTACGGGGTTCGTTACTCCGACATGGGTCCATTCCGCGCGATCCGCCGCCCTACCCTTGAGCAGCTCGAAATGCGCGAACCGACGTATGGCTGGAACATTGAGATGCAGATGAAAGCCGCGCGCGCGGGGCTGCGCATTCTCGAGGTACCGGTGAACCATCGTTGTCGATCCGGCGGTCAATCCAAGGTCTCGGGCACGTTGCGCGGCACTTTTGTCGCCGGGACGCGCATCATCACGACGGCATTCAGAATCGCGCTCGAATAATCAGCGCGCTTGGCATAAGCAGTTCTACAGCGCATGTTTGCGGCTTGAGCATTAGCGGAACGAAAGCGATTTTGGCTGGTTTGTTCGCCGGCCTTGTCGCTGCGATCGCGATGACCCTTGTGATGCTGCTCCTTGCATGCTTTGGCGTCGCGACACCGCTCACGCTTATTGGAGACCGGCTCACCGCGTTTATTTCGCCAGGGCCCTTCCTGTCGCTGATGGGGCGCGTCGGCGGCTACAATCATCTGAAACAACTCGGAGTGGGATCGACCATTGCCGGACAGCTTATTGTCGGCGCAAGCGGCGGCGGAATTTTCGGCTTATTGATGCGCCGCAACCCCGGGCGTCACGTCACGGGCCTTACCATATCGATTTTCGTTTTGTTGCCGATTGCTGCCTTTATTCTTGGACTTTGGCCGGTCCTGGGAACCAGTTACCGCGGCCTTCCAATTGGTCCGGCGCGATTGGTCACGCTGATTGGATTTGCATTGAGCGTGTTCGCGTTCGAGCGAATGCTGGCCGGGGGATTTCGATATCTGATTCGGCCGCGCGTCGAAACGGACGATCGAGAATTCACGCCGGCAATCGGCCGGCGCGCGGTAATTTTGGGCGGACTCGGCTTGCTCGCGGCCGGAGGCGCAGCCGGATTACTCCGTAAACTTTATCGCGCCGCCGCCTTCAGTTATGACGGCACACAATACAAGGGGCGCATCGTCCAGGCAATCACGCCTAACGAGTTGTTTTATTGCGTGACCAAGAATGTGATCGATCCGCGCGTGAACGTGCATCTTTGGCGTCTCGAAGTGAACGGGCTTGTGCAAAGCCCAATCACTTACGGCTTCGACGATCTGCAGGGATTTTCCATGGTCGAGCAGGAAACGACGCTGATGTGTATCAGCAACGGGCTCGACGCCGGCCTCATGAGCAATGCAGTTTGGAAAGGCATCACCATGCGCGACCTGATCGACCCGGCGTCACCGCTCTCCGACGCTGCGCGGGTGCGAATGGTCGCCGTTGATAATTACAGCGATACGATACCGCTGGAGAAAGCGCTCGACCCGGCGACGCTGATTGCCTTCAAGATGAACGGTGTGCCCCTGCCGGATCGGCATGGTTATCCGGCGCGCGTCGTCGTTCCCGGTTACTTCGGCGAGAAACATGTGAAATGGCTGACCCGGATTGAGCTGGCGCCCGCCGATGCGAAAGGCTTCTACGAAACACAGGGCTGGGGCCCGGACTTCATTGTGCCGACCCGTTCCCGTATCGACGTGCCGGATCACGATGCGCGGTTCTCGCTGCGTCAGGTAAAAGCGCCGATTGAAGTGAAAGGCGTCGCCTTTGGGGGCGACCGCGGCATTTCGCGCGTCGAGTTAAGCGTTAATGACGGCGACAGCTGGAACGACGCAAATATTTATTACAACGGCGGCGATCAGGCGTGGTCCCTTTGGAAATATAACTGGCAGCCTGAGGATGAGGACGATTACACGCTTGTTGTGCGCGCGACGGACGGTGAAGGCGAGGTGCAGGAATGGGAGGAAGATCGCGGCCCTTTTTCGGGCGTGACCGGTTTCCATAAGATCGTCGTGTACGTCACGGCCTAAGATCGAGGCGCCGATTGCCGCCAGTTGGAAACTTGCCCAGTTCCAGTTAGTCTCTTGCTCATGACGTCGCTGTGGGACCAGGCAAATCCGCAGTTGCGCGATCTTGCGGTTTACGAACCGGGGAAGCCGATCGAAGAAACGGCGCGAGAGCTCGGAGTCGATCCGGCCGAAGATCATCAAACTGGCTTCCAATGAGAACCCGTTGGGGCCGTCACCGAAAGCGGCCGCGGCAATGCGCGACGCAATTGCCTCCGCGCATCTTTACCCGGATGGCGGCGGGTTTTATTTGCGCGAGGCCCTGGCGGCCAGGCTCAATCTCGCCAGGGAAAATCTTATCCTGGGGAACGGCTCGAACGAGGTGATCGAATTTGTCGGGCACGCGTTTCTCAAACCCGGCGACGAGATCGTTGCATCGCAATACGCTTTCATCGTTTACAAGCTCGTTGCGAAACTTTTCGACGCGCGTGTTATCGAAACGCCAAGTCCGGATTATCGGCACGATCTTGAGGCGATGTTCGCTGCGATCACCCCGAAAACGAAAGTCGTTTTTATCGCCAACCCCAATAATCCCACCGGGACATTGATTCCGCAGGCCGAGATCGACCGCTTCGTCACGCGCGTTCCGGAGCGCGTCATTGTCGTTTTCGACGAAGCGTATTTCGAATTTCTCGATCACCCGCCGGACACGCTTCAGTACGTTCGCGAAGGCCGGAACGTTATGGTCGTGCGCACCTTTTCAAAAATTCACGGCCTGGCCGGTTTGCGAGTCGGTTACGGAATGGCACGGGCCGAGCTGATCGAGGTACTCCAGAAAACGAGAGAACCGTTCAACGTAAACAGCATCGCACAAATCGGCGCGCTCGCGGCGCTTGACGACGAAGACCACCAACGAAAAACGAAAAGTGTTGTCGATGCCGGTCGCGCTTATCTGGAGGAACAATTCAACAGGATGAAGGTTCGTTTCGTCCCGACGACGGCGAACTTCATCATGGTCAACGTCGGTGATGGACCGGCGGTTTTTAAAAACATGCTCGCCCGGAAAATCATCGTGCGCCCCCTCAAAGGTTACAAATTGCAGGAGTGGGTCCGGATCACGATTGGTACAATGGAGGAAAATCGAAGGTGCGTCACGGTGCTGGAGGAAATCCTTCCGAAACATCGCGAACATTGAGCTTGCCGGATCGACAACTGGTTTCTGGCGACACGATCGCCGCCATTTCCACCCCGCCGGGCGAAGGCGCCATCGCGCTCGTCCGAATTTCCGGCGCAAACGCAATCGACGTCGCGGACAAAATTTTTCGAGGCAAAGAAAAGCCGTCGCAATTTGAGTCTCATGTCCAGCATCTTGGCGAGATTGTCGATGAAGGCGGACAGGCGGTTGATCGGGCGATGGTCTCGGTTCATCGCGCGCCGGCCAGTTATACGGGCGAGCAATTGGTCGAGGTCGGTTGCCATGGCGGTACACTGGTCAGCGCAAAAGTCATGGAGATATGCCTGCGCGCCGGAGCACGCAGTGCGCGGCCGGGTGAATTCACGGAACGCGCGTTTTTGAACGGAAAGATGGACCTCACCCAGGCCGAAGCAGTGATCGATTTGATTCGTGCCAAAACGGATCTCGCGTTGCGTTCGGCCACGGAACAACTCGAAGGGGTGCTTGGAGCGAAAATTGAGGAAATTCGCGACGCAATCGTTGATCTTGTCGCACAGGTCGAAGCATCAATCGATTTTCCGGAGGAAGGCATTGAGCCCGAGCAGGGTAAACAATTATCCGGGCGGCTTGGTTCGATTCGCGACGAGATCGACGGCCTGCTGGCCACGGCCGACCAGGGCCGGATCCTGCGCGAGGGTGTGCGCGTGGTGATTTACGGCGCCACCAACGCCGGCAAATCGAGTTTGCTAAACCGGCTGCTCGGCTATGAACGGGTCATTGTGAGCGAAACGCACGGGACCACCCGCGACACGATCGAAGAGACGCTGAATCTCCGTGGCATACCGATCCGGTTGCTCGACACCGCCGGCTTGCGCAGGTCCAAAAGCAAACTGGAGCGCGCGGGAATCGCCCGCACTGAGAAATCGATAGAGCTTTCGGACTTGCGCCTGCACATCGCCGATCGTAGCGCCCCGAGGCCGCCGCGCTTCGGGAGCCGGAGTGAAAACGGCAGTGAAATCATGCTGCTGAACAAGTGCGACCTGCCCGAACACAGCGATTGGAAAGGTCTCGACGCACTTCGCATTTCGTGCCAAACCGGCGAAGGAATAGCGGAGCTCGAAAAGGAAATTCTCGCGCATATCACAAAACAGAACCTGCGGCCGGAGAGCGCGGTTGCGATCAACGTGCGCCATCGCGACTGCCTGCGACGGGCGCTGGAGGCTTGCGACCGCGCGCGTACCGCCATGCGCGATGGGCTCGCCCCTGAGTACGTCGCGGTCGACCTGAAAGACGCGCTGCGCGCAGTAGGCGAGGTGATCGGCGCCGTGAACGTCGAACAAATTCTCGATTCCGTTTTTGGCCAGTTTTGCATCGGCAAATGAACAATGGATACGAGCGTTTCGTCAGGCCGCTCCTCTTTTCATTTGATCCGGAGACGGCCCATCATTTGGCCATCGCATGCTTGCGCGGCGCGTCAGGTGTTGATCTTGCCCTGCGCGCGCTAAAAGTTTTTCAGCCCCCCGCGAAGCCGAAAGCGCTCTTCGGTCTCCAATTCCCGAACCCAATCGGCCTGGCGGCGGGTTTTGACAAGAACGGCGTCGCTTTGCCGGCGTGGGCCGCGCTTGGTTTCGGTTTCATCGAGGTCGGCACCGTCACTGCAAGACCGCAACCTGGGAACCCGAAGCCGCGCATTTTTCGGCTGCCGGAGCAGGCGAGTTTGATCAATCGGCTTGGATTCAACAATGACGGAGCGGACGTGGTCGCGCAGAGACTACACGAATTGCGCGAGAGCGGGCGCTGGCCGTCCGTTCCAGTCGGCATAAACATTGGGAAGTCGAAGGTGACGCCGCTGGAAACAGCTGCCGAGGATTACGTTTATTCGTTTCGACGGCTTCATCCGCTGGCCGACTATATTGCACTGAACATCAGCTCGCCGAACACGCCCGGATTGCGCGCGCTCCAGGCCCGCGAGCCGCTGTCGATTTTGCTCGGGGCCCTGCGCGAAGAGAACCGCGCGGCAAAGAAACCACTGATCGTGAAGATCGCCCCCGATCTTTTGCCTAACGAGCTGGAGGAAATTCTGGCGATCTGCGAGCAGAACGAAATCGCGGGAATTATTGCGACGAACACAACGCTCGATCACTCCTCGGTCCCACCGGCGCGCAATCAGGAAGGCGGTTTGAGCGGCCGGCTGCTTCGAGACAAAGCGACTGCGCTGGTGCGCCAGATCACGGCGCGGTCCCGTATTCCAGTAATTGCGTCGGGCGGGATTTGCGACGCAGCATCCGCGCGAGAAAAGATCGAAGCGGGGGCGCAGCTTCTTCAAATCTACACCGGCTACGTTTACCGCGGCCCAGGATTGCTGCGTGAAATACTGGCGGAATAGCGCGCAGGCGTTTTGCGTCCGGCAACCTTGCAACCGCGTTTCGAGCGCGGCGCAGCCAGAACGTTATTGGGCTGAAGGCGAGGGAGATGCCTCTGGCGCAGGAGGGCGCGGTCCACGGGCGCGTCGGAACCAACGGCGGTGGCGGGCGTCGATCTTCTCCAACCTCGCGCGCTGCTCCGGCGTAAGGTCGGCCGAGATTTCCCGATGCGCCTCGGCGAAGGTTTCGTGCACGCGTTTGCCGGTCTCCGCCCGGATCTGATCGAGCTGTGCCGCGGTCTTGTCGATAATCGGTGAGATCTTTGCAAGCTGGTCGTCACTCAAAAGGAGTTCCACGCGAAGCCGGTTACGAATTCGGTCCCGCATCGCGCTGCGATACGGTCCGAAGAACAAATGGTGCGCGAAGGAGGCGCCAACAAACACGCCTGTCATTCCTCCGGCCAGGAATACAACCACGAAGCCGACTATTAATTTCCATTTGAGCGCGCGGTTCATTGTCCAACCTCGTCTTGAATCGCTGAATCTGCGATGGCGAATTCGTTGGCGAACGGCCCGTTGACGTCGCGGCTCTCATTGATCACGCGATATGCGCCGGCGGTTGCGATCACGATTACGGCTGCGGCAATGAGCGAAACCCGACGTACCAGCTGGCTGAGGCCTCGGGCCGTGCCGTTTCCATTCGCGCGCCAAAGCGCCACCACCCGGGTGTCGAATCCGAACGGTGCTTCAATCGGCGCATCGTCCTTCGCTCCGGCTGCGGAATGCAGTAAGCGATCCAGATCGGAATCCCTCATAAATAATCTCCTTTGGCTGAAATTTTGTCGAAATGTCGCTTCATTTTCTGGCGGGCTCGGAACGCGCGCACTTTAATTAAAGAAGTGCTCCATCCGGTGACCTTTCGAATTTCCTCGACCGAGCGGCCTTGCAAGTAGAGCAAATCAATCACCAGGCGTTCGACCGGTTTAAGCAAGCCAAGAAGATGTTCGACCAGCTGGCGTGACGCAAAGCTCTTGTCCGGCGCGAGTTCCTCGGCGGACGCCGCGAGGTTCTCTACCACCGCCTGTTCTTCTTCGCTTAAATCGGCGTGGCGTAACTCGGGTCGCGCCTTCTCGGCGGCGATTTGGTTGAGACAGGTATTGATGGCAATCCGTGAAACCCAGTGTTCGAGCGGCACCTTGCCGGAAAACTGAGATAACTTTTGAAATACTCGGATAAAAATCATCTGGGAGAGGTCCTCTTCAGAAGTTCGCCGCGGCCGGTGAGAGCGCACCATTTTCGTGACCAGGGGGTAAAGCTGGCGAACCAGTTTGCGAGCGGCATCGTCATCATGCGCGAGCGCAGCCTGGACCAGCGCGCGTGCATCAGAATCATCCATGTAGTCGAGATCGCATCCACACTACTAGCAAAGACTTGTACACGTGCTTTCCGGTTACAAGATTATTAGCGTCTTGGCATGAAGTTATAGAGGCGCTCGCCGCAGCGAGCGCCTTTTTATCGATTCGGCGTTTGACACGAACGCCCTACAGCAGCGCGGCAAAAGAAAAATTTGTAACCGCGCGCCACAGCGCCCGGTCACCAACTTTGAAACGGGCGCAATAGAGCGCTCAAACAACGAAGGGTAAAACAAACTAATTATGAAACGAAACTTACTTACATTTGCCGCCGTCGGCGTAATCGCACTGGGCGGCTTCGCAATTGCTCAGGCTGAAGGCGGTCCGGGCCGGTCGCATGGCCACGGCGGCCACGGCCACGGATTTGCTACCGAGCATCTGACCAAGGCGCTGAACCTTACCTCGGATCAGCAGGCCAAGGTGCAACCGATCATCGATAAGGCGCGGCCACAGATGGTCGCGATTCATAAGGACGCGATGCAGAAGATGCAGACGGTGATGGATAACAGCATGTCGCAAATCCGGCCGCTGCTTAATTCGGAGCAGCAGAAGAAATTCGACGCGCTGCAAAAGGCCCGCCAGGACCTGCGCAGCGCCCGGCAGGAGCTTCAGAACGCCATGGCGGAATAGCCAGACTCGTTCAGGGTAAACAGGGTGGAGCGGCGGCGATTCGGAAACGGTCGCCGCCGTTTCTTTCAGCGGTGGCGCTCGGTAGAGTGCCTGCAGCAGCGACCATGCGGCGCGCTATGCTTTCTTGAAGAACGAAACCACCAGGAAAATCACGCCGAAGGAAGGCCAGCACCGCGGCGGCAACGAAGAAGGTTGTAGAAATTTCGATGCGTCCGTGAAAATCCGATTTCGAGTGCGCCGCAAACCCAAGCAGGGTCGATAGCAACGCCAGGCTAAACAAAATTACGCTGATCCCTTTCTGGTCGTCGGCTTTCATTTACACAATCTTGCGCGCTATTGCATCCACGATACAGACAAAATTTCAAGCTATAAACAAGTCAACAAGGCCGTCATCGCAATCGACCTTATCGCGACCGTCCCAACGCAGGCGCGCGAGAAAATCAGAACGCGCTTGCCGCACCATGTCTCGCGTGAACAAGAACGATCGCGAGCGCAGGAACGTCTTAACGAGGTCACGAAACCCAATTTTTGGCACAACTCGGATTAACCGCGAAACACATCAGAAAACAAACCCGCAAGAAACTGGTTGCGCTGCGCCTTCGGTTCGCTCTCAACTTTGAGCCCGAGTTCGCGTAATAATGTCAGATCGGTGTCTGCTGCCGGATTTTGCGCCGTCAGCAGTTTGTCGCCAAAGAAAATGGAATTGGCTCCGGCAAAGAAACACAAAGCCTGGCCCTCCCGCGAAATGCGGGTGCGTCCGGCGGCCAGCCGCACGCGCGATTTCGGCAAGGCAATCCGCGCCAGGGCGATCAGCCTGACCAGCTCGAAAATATCGACCGGCGGCTGATCTTCCAACGGGGTCCCCGGCATCGCCATCAGACAATTGATCGGCACGCTTTGCGGCTGGGGATCGAATTCGCTCAAGACCTCGATCATCCGCAAACGATCGGCAACCGATTCGCCCATGCCGATGATTCCGCCCGAACAAACCGACATGCCGCTTTTCTGCACGGCAGCGATCGTGTCCAGGCGGTCCTGGAACGCATGAGTGCTTACAATCCGGGGATAAAACTCCGGCGACGTGTCGATATTGTGATTGTAAGCGGTGACACCGGCTGTTTTCAGCGCCCGCGCTTCCGCCGGTCCGATCTCACCGAGGGTGACGCACACCTCCATTCCCAAAGCGCCGACCTCGCGGACGATTTCCAGGACGCGCTCAAATTTTTCGGTTCCTTCGCGCACCCCGCGCCAGGCTGCTCCCATGCAAAAGCGTGTTGCCCCCTGGGCGCGCGCACGTTTGGCAATCTTGAGGACCTCTGTGGTGGACAATAATTCTTCGCGCTCCAAGCCGGTATGATAACGCCCGGACTGTGCGCAGTACGTGCAATCTTCGCTGCATCCGCCGGTCTTGATGCTGAGCAAACTGCACCGCTGCACTTCTTCACCCTGCCAATGCTCGAGGTGAATCTCCCGGCTTTGCGAGATCAGGTCGAAGAGCGGTTGATGGTAAAGGCTTTTGAGTTGTTCGAACTTCATCGCGTATGTGATCGCGATGTTAAATCGGAAACGGGAATTCAGCTACAGATTAAGTCGATTTTTGTGTGCGGCGGATCAATCCGCACTGTTCCGTCCGCGAATCACGCTAATTGACGTGAATAAAGGAAAGGGGCGTTCTCTTCAGGCACGGCATCTGGCCAGTCGTGAAACCGCGTTCATTTGCGTGATTCGCGGGCTGAACTTCGGTTGCGGCGGAGGCGCGCCGGCTGATCCGCGGGTCGGAATCAATAAACCCACTTGCCGTTCGCGGACGTGAGAATCGGCAATTCCTCCATCATGAACTGCGTCTTGCCGATTGCGCCGATCATGTGCGTGCGTGTGGCGTCATACCATTTCTTGGACATCTCTTCACCGGTATGGCAACCCCAGCTTTTGACGTACGCGTCCCGGGAAAAATCGCGCGGCAGAATCCTGAACAAATCGTTCTCGTGCAGCCACGATTTTGACGCACTGTCGAGCACGTTGCTGTAATCGAACATGAAGCAAGCGCGGTTCGAGTGACCGAAATACTCGAACCCGATAATCTTCACCTGGTTTCGCGGACGGCCCTCGTTCAGATAATTGATAACGTCGGATCCGCTGTGAAAATAAATCAGATTGAGATGATATTTGTCGGCCACGGAATTAATCAGGCTGATTAAATCCTGGTGCTCCTGCTGGGCACGGTCGAGGTAGCCCTGCTTGTAAACGAGCCAGGTAATCAAAGCGTCGGGCCCCAGCTGGGCGCGGAGTTGCTCGGTGCGCAAACGCGCGGCGTGGATAAAGTTGGCCCACCAATGATCGTGCGGATAGACCTTGTACTTTTCCCATTCGTGCATGGAAGGTCCGCCCACGACGATCACCCATTCGCCCCTTTTCGCGGCGTCCACCCTTGAAACCATGGCCAGGATCGCCACCAACCAGATCAGTACCCCTCGTTTCATGAATTTTGGCAGATCTTTATTTATGCGGAACGCGAAGCTGCGCAAGTAAGGGGGCAGCGTCAGGTCCTGGCCTACAGCCAATTCGGCTCGATTTCGCCGCGCACCAAGTCCTCCAACGGCTGCCGTTTTCTAATCAGCGCAAACTGATCACCCTGGACGAGTACTTCCGCCGGCAGAGGTCGCGAATTGTAGTTCGACGCCATCGCAAAACCGTATGCCCCCGTGCTCATCACGCTGAGCAGATCCCCTGCGCGGAGCGGCGGCATTTCGCGATCGAGTCCAAGAAAATCGCCCGACTCGCAAACCGGCCCGACAACGTCGATTCGCTCCTTATTCTTACCGGGGCTCTCACTCCTGCGCGGTTCTTCGACCGGCACAATCTCGTGATAGCTGCGATAAAGCGCCGGACGAATCAGATCGTTCATGCCCGCGTCCACAATCGCGAATCGCTTTTCTTCAGTTTGCTTTATGTAACGAACGCGGGTGAGCAACACGCCGGCGTTGCCGACGAGGAGCCGGCCTGGTTCCAGCAAGATCCGCAGATCCAACTCGCGCAACGGGGGCAAAATCGCATCGACATATTGGTTGATCGACAAACTCCTGCTCGTGCTGGTCATCGGTACTCGCATCCCACCATTCGCGCGCTCCGCTTTCGAATGACGATTCGTAAACAATGCCGATCCCGCCGCCGATGCTGAAGAATTTGATCCCACGTTTTGCTTTCAACTCGCGGACCAGTGGCGCCACTTTTTGGATCGCGTCCACGAAAGGCTGCGCCTCGGTAATCTGCGAACCAATGTGCATCTGCGCGCCAACGATCTCCACGTGGCGCATTTTCGCGGCCCGATCGTAAACTGCGCCAGCACGTTCGAGCGCGATGCCGAACTTATTCTCGTGCGAACCGGTCGAGATGTATTCGTGCGTGTGCGGATCGACATCGGGATTCACTCGCAAAGCGATCGGCGCGCGCGCGTGTTTGTTCGCCGCGATCTGATCGATGTAATCGAGCTCGGCCTCGCTCTCGACGTTAAAACTGTAGACCCCCATGTCGAGCGCGGTCTCGATTTCTTCGCGCGATTTACCGACACCAGCAAACGTGCATTTGGCCGGATCGCCCCCGGCGGCTCTGACACGGAGGAGCTCGCCGCCGGAAACGATATCGAACCCCGCACCGCGTTCCGCAAGCAGCTTCAGGATCGCGCGATTGGAATTCGCTTTGACCGCGTAGCAAATCAGGTGATCCAGCGGCGCCAGCGCGGCATCAAGTCGGCGATAGTGATCGAGAATCGTCCCCGCACTGTAAACATAGAGGGGCGTTCCGAATTTTTCGGCTACTCGCGCCAGATCGACATTTTCACAACGCAGCTGGCCGTCGTGGTAATGAAAAAAATGCACGATGAAGTGTAACCCTACACTTGGTTATATGAACACCCGCAAAGCGATATTGAGAACGCCGATGAGCGCCACTCCCGCGCTGAAGCTCGTCACGATCAGTCCCTTTCCATGTTTCAACATTTCCCCGAGTACGGCATGCGCGGCGAGATAGAAAAATCCGCCCCCGACGTGTGCCATGACCAGGCCGAGCCAGAACGGCGAAGTCTTTGCCAGGAAGAAAAACCCGATCGCTCCGCCGAGGAGCGTAGTCGCTTCAACCGCGGCGACCCAGCCGAGAGCGGTCGCGCGCCGGTATCCGGCGCCAATCAAGAGACTGCCGAGCGCGAGGCCTTCTGGAATTTTGTGAATGCAAAGGGCGGCGAAGAGCGACCATGTCGTCGCCTGCTGCGCCGAGGCTTCCTGCCCGATTCCCAGTGCCAGGCCATCCGTCGTGCTGTGGATGGCCATTGCAAAGATCAGCGCTGTCGCGATATCGCTGAAGTGGCGCGTCGCATCCGCGTCGAAATGACTGGCTGCGCACGCGGGGCAAACGTGGTGGACGTATTTGCTGACAAAGAAAAAGAGCGCGTATCCACTGGCAAACGCCAAAGCCACGGCCCACCAGGTGCTGTCGTCGAAACTCTCGGGCAGAATTGCAAAGAGCGTGACGCCGAGAAGTGTTCCGGCGGCAATGCTGATCAACACGCAAAGCGGTTTGTGCTCCAGGCGCAGCGATGTGCTGATCACTCCGCCGACAAGCGCCAGGGTGTAGGCCGCCACGACCTGCCATAAAGTAATTTCGCCGTTCAAGAGGTTGCGACCGATCCGTGATGTTCGCCGCAGTGCTGGGTCTCGATGGTAACGTGAACCAGTTCCTCATGCTCGCGAAAAAGTTCGCGGTACCAATCGGAAGTCTTTGGCTGGTGGGAAACAATCGAGACGATGGCCGCAAATTTTCCCGCGCCCACCTGCCAGACGTGGAGATCGGTCACCATCGAATCCTCGTCGCTTTCTACCGCACGGCGAATTTCATCGGGCAAATCGGAGGTCACCGGAGTGCGATCGAGCAGGATCCCGCTGGTGTCGCGCAGGAGACCGTAAGCCCAGGAGAAGACAACGCCGCTCCCGACCAGACCAACCACGGGATCGAGCCATGCCCAGCCGAAAAATTTTCCCGAAGTGAGCGCTCCGATGGCGAGCAACGTTGTGAACGCGTCGGCCAGCACGTGCAGATACGCCGCGCGCAGATTCAGGTCATGATGGTGAGAGTGATGATGATCATGTCCGTGCTCATCGTGTGAATGTGGATGATCTTCTTTGAGCAAAAGGGCGCAGGTAAGATTCACCGCGAGCGCGACACACGCGATGCCGATCGCTTCGTTAAAGTGAATGCTCATTGGCACAAAAAGGCGGCGAACCGATTCGCCGGCCATGAGAAGAGCGACCACCGAGAGAATGACCGCGCTGGCGAACCCGCCGAGGACGCCAATTTTTCCCGTCCCGAAACTGAACTGCGCGTTTGATGAGTGCCGTCGCGTGAAATAGTAGGCGATGGCTGTGATGAGAAACGCGGTGACGTGCGTGCTCATGTGCCAGCCGTCGGCCAGCAATGCCATCGAGTGGGAGAGCAGACCGGCGGTAATCTCGACCACCATCATCGCGCCCGTGATTGCAATCACGATGCGTGTGCGACGCTCGCCTTTTGAGAAATCGCGCACGAAATCGTGCGAATGGCGAAAACGAGTGTGATCAGTCCGGTGCACGGGATTCATCCGAGGATTTCAATTGCAGGACACAGTCAAATCGTCCGGTCCACTTTATAGTAACGGAATCGCCAGGCAATCCCGGGCTGCTGGAGCCGCTTCGCTCTGCGAAGCGCGGCGCTGATCTTTTTGGCCACCCACTCGCAACGCGTTTCACAAAAGACGCGGCTACAACGGCTCCCGCCGTAAAATTAACATAAATGGCACGTGACAAAGGCCGGCACAGGGCGTGAATTGAGTCAAAGCCCGGTTCTTTGCGCCGGGCGAAAAATTCAATTACAGGGAACCTAGTTATGAAGAAATCCAATTCCAGAAAGACCGTAGAACTTCTTTACAGGCGCGACGCTCCATTGGAAACGCCGACCGATCTCACACGTTCGGCGACCAGGGATATCGCCGCGGCCATGAATGCTGTTCTTGCCGATGTGTTCGCCCTTTACGTGAAGACCAAAAATTTTCACTGGCACATGAGCGGCCCGCACTTCCGCGATTACCATTTGCTCCTGGACGAACAGGCCGACCAGCTGTTCGCCATGACCGACCCTGTTGCGGAGCGGGTCCGAAAGATCGGTGGACTTACCCTGAGATCGATCGGGCATATTTCTCGCATGCAACGCGTGCTCGATAACGATGCAGAATACGTCGAACCCCTGGACATGATCGCGGAGCTGGCGGACGACAACAAAACCCTGGCCGCGCGCTTGCGCGAAGCGCACAACGTGTGCGACGAGCATCGCGACGTCGCCACAGCGAGTCTAATCGAAGTGTGGATCGACGAAACCGAGCGCCGAACCTGGTTCCTATTTGAAGCGAGCCGCCAGAGGAATTGAAGCGCGACTGGAAATGCGCCGTTGGCGGGAAGGAGAACTGCAATGCCATATGTCACCGTCGGTAAAGAGAACGGAGCGGATATCGACATCTATTATAAAGACTGGGGCAAGGGGCAGCCCATCGTCTTCAGCCATGGTTGGCCGCTGACAGCCGATGACTGGGACGCGCAGATGCTGTTCTTCCTCAATCACGGCTATCGCGTCATCGCCCATGACCGCCGCGGCCACGGCCGCTCTACCCAAACGGCCGACGGCCATGACATGGATCACTATGCCGACGATCTTGCGGCTGTGACGGCGCATCTCGACCTGAAGAACGCTATTCACGTCGGCCATTCCACCGGCGGCGGCGAAGTGGTGCATTATCTGGGACGGCATGGCGAGAGCCGGGTGACGAAAGCGGCCATTATCAGCGCGGTGCCGCCGCTGATGCTGAAGACGCCGGCCAATCCCAATGGTCTTCCCAAAAAAGTCTTCGACGACTTTCAAGTGGCGCTCGCGGCCAATCGCTCACAGTTCTATCGCGACGTCGCGGCTGGGCCCTTCTACAACTACAACCGGCCGGGCGTGAAATCTTCCGAGGCGACCATCCAGAACTGGTGGCGCCAGGGCATGATGGGAGGCGCCAAGGCGCATTATGACGGCATCGTCGCCTTCTCACAGACCGATTTCACCGACGATCTTAAGAAGATCACCGTGCCGGTACTGGTGATGCACAGCGAAGACGATCAGATCGTTCCCTACGTCGCCTCCGGGCCGTTGTCGGCCAAGCTGCTAAAGAACGGGACGCTGAAGACCTACAAAGGTTTCCCGCACGGCATGCCCACCACGCAGGCGGAGACGATTAATGCCGATCTGCTGGCGTTTATCAAAGGCTAGGAGGAACAGATGCTATTGCACATCTATACAATCCTTCACGTCATCATCAGCCTTGTCGGAATTTTCACCGCTCTCGTTGCTTTACTCGGGATGCTGGTTGGAAACCGGCTCAACGGCTGAAACGAAAACCATGGCCAACAACGGTTGCTCTCATCTTAAGGCGATTTCTTCGGTCAAACATCCGATTCGTCGTGAATGTGAGGAGTGCGTGAAGATCGGGGCGCAATGGGTCCATCTACGCACGTGTCAGGAATGCGGCGTGACGTTGTGTTGCGACAGTTCACCGAACCAGCACGCGAGCAAACACGCGCGCGCGAGCGGACATCCGGTCATCGCATCCGCCCAGCCGGGCGAACGCTGGTTATACTGCTATCCGGACGACGCCTTCGCCGAATATTAGCCGTCGCGAACGAGCCAAAGACCTACCATTCATCACGGGTGGTTATTGGATACGTAGTCCCACATCCAGGAATTATATCGCCGGGCATACTCCTCGCGATTCGCGTAATGGCGGTCCTGCCAGTGGCCCTGGAGTCCGATCGGATGTCTCGGATACCGGCGGACAATGGCCACAGCTTCTGGAGGTAAACCGGGAGCGTGCGACGCAGGGCCGCCGACATAATAAAATCCGATCCTGTTCATGGCGATGTCGTGCTCCGCATCGCTAACGGCCATGTCGGGGTTCCATGGTCGTGTCAAACTGACAACAGCGCACCCGCATAACCCGACGCTAACCAGCAACGCAACGAATCCACAGCGCACAGCCATCTGGTGAAATAAAATCAGCTGCGATTGCCGTAAGCGAGCCTTTTCAGAGGTCCGAAGCCTGACGGCGAGGATCGGATTTGGTGCCCGGCGCGGTATTTGATGGCATGTCATAGGACATCACCATGACATTCACACCCTGATAAATAGTGCGCTCAAGAGCCGACCAACCAAGCTTTGAATACAAACGCTCTGCGCTTGGAGTGTAAAGATAGAGCCGCGTTACGCCGAGCGTCGTCGCGCATTCGACAACTCTCCGGACCAGCGCGGAGCCGATGCCTTGCCGTCGATGATCGGGCGCGACAAACACGCCGGCCAACCATGGGGAGAGGTCCATGCGCGTATCCATGTCGTGATCAATCAACATCGCGGAACCCAGCAGTGTGCCGCCGGAGACTGCGACAAAAACCGTCGGTATCTCTTCTCGCCCACAATCCGCACGAAGCCGTGTTATGCGCGCTTCAAGAGTATCGCCCGGTCGCAGATACGCCCACTCTTTGTGGTGCCACTGGGCGAGAGTATCGACGAATTCTAAATGGTCTGAGAGATAGTCAATAAGCATGAAGTCGCGCCATCTCGTCCGTGCCGGATGTGGCATAGACGCTGAAATTGGTCATATCTTCAAGTAAAGAAGAGCCGGCCGCGAACTCGACAAGGCAGCATAACCATGATGCGACGAGTTGGTCAGAAATCGTAGGCGACGGTGCCGTAGAAGCCGCGGCGCTGGCCGAATTGCGGAGCGCCGACTCCGATGCCGCTCCCATCGCGGAGTTCGTAGATTTCGTCGAATAGATTCACGACATCGAACCGGACTCTAAAACTCCCAATCTTGGGAACCCGGAACGAGCGTTCCAGGCTCAGGTTGAATGTTTCATAAGGATGATTCTTGAGCGTATTAGCAAAGCCGCGGCGCAAACCGTTTCCATAAAGTCCGTCGACGGATCCCTTCCAATCGTTCCAGGTATAGGAAACGCCGGCCGAACCGGTGAACCGCTGGTCGTGATCGAGGAAGACCCAGTTTCGCTTGATATAGGCGTACTCGTCGGGATCGAAGAGGAATTCGGCGGAGCTGATATTCGTGCCGCGCGCCCATTCGTAGGCCACGTTCAAATACGCGGAGAACGGGCCGTGATCGTAGCTCGATGTGAATTCGCCGCCGTAAATTTCTCCGCGTTTGTAGTTGAACGAGGAAAGAATGAGCGCCTGCCCGAACTGGCCTTCGTCCAGCGTCGAGTGTGAGCTTTTGTAAAAACCGTCGAGGCCGGCATTCCAGTCTTTCGTGATTTTCTGAGTGACCCCCGCGTCGAAATAATGCGCGCGCTCCGAGGTCACCGCAGAGTCCCTGGTAATTGCCGATTCGTTGGTCGTGCCGGCGAATTTGGCGATGGTGCTTTGCGGGACTGCCTCCAGGGGCGGTGGTGTAAAGTAACGTGCGTAGCCGGCGTGAAGCGCGGTCCCTTCGAACGGTCTGTAAACGATGTTAATGCGTGGGCTGAGCTGGTTCTCGTTGGCAAACGCGTTCACAAAATCGAGCCGGCCCCCGAAATTAATAGTGAGCTGGTCGAATGGCTTCCATTCATCCTGCAAATAGAGTCCATAGAAGTAGCCGTACTTGCCGTTGTTATCGACAATGCGGCGCGGAATATCGCTGGTTTGGTTCCCGTTGGCATCGACCGGAAAAACCAGCGTTGCGGTCTCTGTGGTCGCGTGTTGCTCGGTAAAAATGAAGCCGCCACGAATCGTATGCTGGTCGTTGAGCTTGTAGCTGGAATCCAATTCGATGCCGTTGGAGAGAATAGCGCGATCGACGCGCGAGGCGACGCCGTTGAAGATGAGATCGCCCACGTTATCAGGACGAAAAAGGATCGAGCTATAGCGATTGAAAATTGAAGCCTGAAAATCGAGATCACCCATCTTTTTCTGGTAGGTCAGGATCTCATATTCGGAATCTTCCGATTGGTTCTCGTTTAGCTTGGCGGAGTTGAATGTCGATCTTCCCATGTCCGTGAACGCAGGCGTCTGCCCCGGACTGTTCGGAATTTCGAAATCGCTATGGTTCGCACCGACCAGGAGCGTCATCCGGCTGGTGTCATCGATAACGTCGGAAAAGTATCCGAAGAACTTGTACTGATCGGTGTCGTCGTGGATAGGGTTGGCTGTACGAGTGGGGTTTTCGATGCCGATGCCATTGTGCAAATAACTTCCCGAGAGGTAATAGCTGAGTTTCCCGAGCACGCCGCCGTATTCGAAGCTCGGCATGACTGTATCGAAACTGCCGACCTCGAGTGAAGTTTCGCCCCCCTCGAAAACGGCGCCATTCTTGGTGTGAATGTCGATGACGCCCGTGGTGCGAAATCCGAACTGCGCCGGAAGCGCGCCGGTGATGAGCGAGATGTTGTCGGCGAAACGGGTCGAGATCTCCTGGCCGAATCCGGGGATGCTTTCCGGCAGAAGCACGTCATTGATGCGGTATTGCAGGTTGGCGTGTTCGCCACGGACGTGGAGCTGGCTGAACGAATCCTGCGCCACGCCGGGAAAACGCAGAATGGTTTGATTAAAGGGAGCGTCTTCGCCCTGTGCCTGCGAATTGAGCCGGTCCGGGCCAACCGTGTAGCGCGTCGCGCCGAGACTCGGCACGATTTGCTCGCGCGAAATATCGAGCTCCTCCGACGTGACCACGACTTGCTGGGTCGTCGCCGTCGCTGGAGTTGCCGAAGCGACCGGACTCGTCGCCGGTGTTGAGGTCGGGCCTGGACTCGGGTTTTGATTTGCCCCTTTTGCCGAAGTCGAAACGGCTTCTTGCGCATGCGCCATGTGCGCAACGCAGATGATAAAGACTGTTGCGATCAGAAATTTTTTCACTGGAGTTTTTTGGAAATGGTTTTTTCAAAGGTTGTGTGAATGGGTTGCAGCGTTCGCGATTTCGATGAACGCCCGAATAAGCAAATTGTAGGGCGTTTCTGTGAAACGCCGTTCTGACGGTGTCCGTCGCGGGCGACGCCGTTTGTGGTTGGACGGCGCTCGCCGCGGCGAGAGCCCTACAAATTAGGCCAAGGCGGGCGGCGCGTGCTCGAAAATGCTCGCGCCGAGGAATGGCGATTCGACCCACTGCGGGGTCAGCACCGGAATTGCGGAAAATTGGACGACCAGAACCGGCGCGCTTACAAGGGGCGCGGGCGCGGAATGGGCGAAGCTGCCCGAGGCGACTAGCGTTACCGCGCACGTGTGCCCAGGCTGGTCCGCATCCGGGTGAATGAAGCGGTGCAGCTGTGGCGAAGCGCCGAGTGCCAGTGACCAGAGAAAAATCGCTGCGGCGAAAGTCGCAGCAGAACTAAGTCCCCGATTTTGTGAACGCGGGATCGTGTTCATTGCGCCGCGACTCTCCGGTCATTCGGAAACGCGTGCAAGCATTTTTGCTGATTCGGTCTCAAGCAGGCGACACGCCTGCCTCCACAGTTGGACATTGGCGCGCGATTGCGTTTAAATGCCAGGCACCTTTGTCGATGTTGCGCTTGTTCACTTTATTGGCGGCGTTCCTGCTTTTTGTCCCCGCGATTCGGGCGCAAACGAACGCGGCCCCGGGTCCGCCCGTCGTCGAGCTGACCGATCTCGATCTGGCTGACTGGGATTGCGCAACCAGGCTCGAAGGCAGCGCGAAAACACAGGATGGCAAGGAGCGGAACCGGCAAAAGAACCGGTCGGCGGTCGATCTGGCGAACCTGAAGATTGTTTCGCTGGATACGCCGGCGTTTCTTGCCCGCGTCGCGGATTACGATGGAAAAATTCGACTCAAGCATCGTCGTTACCTGTCACCTCCGCAGAAGCAAGAACTCGAAACGTTCGAGAAGGATATCGTGTCTCTCACCGGGTGGCTGGTGATGGCGTATCATGGAGTGCCCGAAACGACCAACTGCGGGAGCGACCATTTTCTCGACTGGCATTTGGAGATCTCCGCCCAACCGTCCGATCACGCGCCAAGGGTTGGCGATCCGACGCCCATCCAGTGCGAGATCACCCCGAGAACGGAGCGGCTACTTTATCGCGAGAACGTTCGGCTCCAGAAGCTGGCTGCATTTATTCGGCTACCGGACAACAGTGTCCAGCCGACCGGCGAGAAAGCGCATAAAGTCCGCGTGACCGGCTATCTTCTGTGGGACGACGAGCACAATGGCACGGCCGACATTGGTTCTGCCGTCCAGTGGTTTAGCAGCAACGGATATCATCATCCGTGGCGCTCGACTGCCTGGGAAATTCATCCAGTAATGAAGATCGAGGACCTTGGGGTGAAGTGATCGCTCAACTGGACAGTGACGGAGCGTTGGGTTACTGGATTGCTCTGATGTTCGAACCGGTAAAAACCTATTTTATCGTTTTCGGTGTTCTCACGATCGTCGGCGGCATCGTCGGTTATGTGAAAGCCGGTAGTAAGCCGTCGCTCATTGCTGGTTCGATCAGCGGGATCCTGCTTTTGATTGCCGCTTTTCTTCTGCCCCAGCAGCGCGTTGCGGGACTCGTCATTGCCTTGATTGTTTCGCTGGTTCTGGCCGCGCAGTTCATTCCCAAGCTGATCCGGACGGGACGAGCAATGCCCGCCGGCATGATGTCGATCCTGAGTGTGATCGGGATCATTGTTGCAATCTACGCCTGGGTGGCAAAATAGTCCGCAGCGTGGAAAAGATTCGTACGCGCACGTGGCGGCTGCTCGTGTTTATTCTGTTCGCCACAATTTTTGCGGCAATCGTTTATCGCTGGGTTTCGCTTGAGCGCCTGCAGCGTTTCAAGCTCGGTGAAGTGACGCCAACGCCAACGCCAACGCCACAACCGACGCCCACGCGGCCGCCGGTGATCACCGGGAAACTCGACACGGGAAAATTATTCAACGGCATCACCCTTCATTCCACGGTGGAAACAACACCGGGTGTCGACGCGACCACCGAGCGCGTCGACCCGGACAGTTACGTGCTCGATCTGAAACTCGAGGCGCGTTTGCCGGTGCCGAACAAAACCATCGAGGAGCTGGCTAAAGTTAATCCGCAACTGCCGGTCATCCTGCCGGGGCTAGCCACCATGCTGACGCCCGATCCCGTCTCGCCGCTTTTTGCCGAACTTTACGATGCGAAAGTTCGAGCCCTGCGCGAACACCTTGTCCGTCTCGATCTGCTTCTGTCGCGGCACAATTTTTACGACTGCCAGACGGTGCTGCAATTGCAGCACCCGCAAAGCCATCGCAAGGCGCTCCTGCTCCAGGCCGACATGGATGTGGATGCAGACGGTTCCGATGCGGACCGGATGCCGATCGGGCCGGATGCGATCATCAACTTTAAGCCGTTCACCAGCTATCGCTGGCCAAAGAAGACGGACGCGCCCAATCCGTATCTGCCGGCGACCGAGGCCCGATTGAACCGCGCGGAGACTGAGTACGCATCGAAAACCATCACCCCGGAGCGGAAACGCAATTTGCGAAACGCCATCACCCAACTCCGCGCGGAGGTCTTCACGCTCAAGAAATACAGCTTTCTTATAGGCGCGACCGATCCGTACATTGTCATCCCCGGGTCGTTCACGCGCGGAAAAGACGCGGTGAAAACCGGGGATTGCGCGTTGGTTATTTTCGGGGATGGCATTTATCCCGCGATCGTGGGCGATATCGGGCCTAACAACAAAGTGGGCGAAGCCTCGTTTCGTATTGCCAAAGAAATTAATGCATCGGCCACACCGTTCAGTCGGCCGGTCAGCGACCTGAAGGTCACATACCTGATTTTCCCGGGAACAGCCGACAAGCCGTTCGGACCGCCGGATTTGGACAAACTCGACGCGCGCTGCCAGAAACTGGTGGACGAGATCGGCGGCTCGACTGTGCCGCTGCATCACTGGGAAAATATTATTCCGCCTTCGCCGACCCCCACGCCGACGCCCACACCGAGCCCTTCGCCCTCTCCAACCCCGACCACAACCGCCTCGTCGGTGGAGACGTCGCCTGGCGTGTCTCCGTCGACAACGCCCTCGGCATCGCCGGCAGCAACGTTTGCGTTTCCGCTTGCGAGTCCAACGGCCACGCCGGCCGGCAGCCCGCCCTGATCTGGACGACCCCGGTCAGGGCGGCCGAGTTCCGAAGCGGTAGCCGATGCCTGATTCAGTCTTGATTAACGACGGGTTTCCCGGGTCCGGTTCGATCTTTTGTCTCAAGTGCGTAACGTAAACGCGCAGGTATTGGCGATGTTCCTCGGATTTCGGCCCCCAAATCTCGCGCAAAATGTGTCGATGCGTCAAAACGCGGCCGGGATACCGCACAAATAATCGAAGTAAGGCGTACTCGGTCGCCGTCAGTTTGACTTCGTGGCCGCCGCGCGTGACCACGCGCGCCGTAAGATCGACAATGAGATCGCCGCTTTTGAAAACCGAAATCTCCTCTTCGGGTCGAGTTTTCCGTTGCGCGGCACGCAGGCGAGCGAGCAATTCCGGTGTGCTAAACGGTTTGGTAACATAATCGTCCGCGCCGGCGTCAAGCGCGGCGACTTTTTCCTGCTCGTCATCGCGCACCGTCAGCACAATCACGGGCGCTTCGCTCCATTCCCGCAATCGTTTAAGCACAGCCAGCCCTTCCATATCGGGCAGTCCAAGATCGAGAAGAATAACGTCTGGCCGGCGAGTCGCGGTTTCACTCAACCCTTGTTGACCGGTTGCGGCTTCATACACCTGATAGTTCTCGCCCTCGAGGACGACTCGGAGAAGGCGACGAATTTGGACTTCGTCGTCGACGATCAGAGCAACTGGTTTCATGCGGTCGCCTCGTTAGGCAATCGCATTTCTTCGCCAAGCGGAAGCCGGATGGAAAACCGCGCGCCGCCGCCTTCCCGATTTTGCGCGACGATTTGACCGGAGTGCACTTCAACAAGTTGTCGGGCGATGGAAAGTCCCAGTCCAAGTCCTCCCGCCGGCTTGCCCGGTCCGCGATAGAATTTCTCGAAAATCTTGTTTTCTTCGCCCGGTGCGAGGCCCGGGCCATGATCGGCGATTGAAAACACGAGCAGGGAATCGTCGCGGACGACGCTGGCTTCGATCGGACCAGCCCCGGCTCCATATGCCGCGGCATTTGTTAGCAGCGTGACCAGCGCTTGTTCGATAAGGCGCGCGTCCACGGAAATCATGGGCAAATCTTTGGCCACGCTTACTGTCACCGCGCCCTCTTTCAATCCGGCGTGTCCGATCGCTTCTCTCAAAAGGCTGGCTGGCTCGCACCATTCGCGCCCCGGTTTCAATAGGCCGGATTCCAGACGGGTTGCGTCGAGCAAATGGTCGACCGTGCGAGTGAGACGCCTGACAGCTTGTTGCAACTCGATGCGGTCCGGGAGCGGCTGTTGCAGGGCGACGGACATGGCGGCCAGCGGCGTTTTCAATTCATGCGAAACGGAATCGAAGAGCGCCTTCTGCAATTTTTGGGACTGACGAGCGACCTGGTTGGCCCGGCTCTCTTCCAGCGCGCGTTCTTTATTAACAAAAAGCGCGAGCTGCGCGGCAAACGCATCGAGCAACTCGCGTTGCTCGATGGTCGGCGGGTTGGAGAGACGAACGGTGAGGACCCCTTCGGCGCGGTCGCCGGTAACGAGTGGAATGTGCAACGAATCGGCATCGGGAAGCGTATCTGTCGATCTTCCGGCGCTCTGTTTTTTTTGAAACGCCCATACGGCAACGCTCTCATCCTTGCTCGAAGGCACAAACGCGCTCGCCGCATGGCGGGACAAGCCGCCCTCGTCACGCAGCCAGACTGCTGCATCGGCCTGGAAGGAACTTTTGATCAACGCCAACACTTTTGGCAGCGCTTCATCGAGATCACGGCTTGCAGCGAGGGCGCGCGTCAACCGGTATAATGCCGTGGCACGTTCTTCGCGACGGCGTTCCGATTGTTCGCGCTCCCGGAGCTGGCTGGCAAGATGGCCGATGACAATGGCAATGATGAAATAGGCGCCGAACATCATGAAGTCCTGAAACTGGCTGATGTAAAAAGTGAACCGCGGCGGAATGAAGAGGAAATTCCACAGCATGGCGCTGAGCGCGGCCAGAAAGAGTGTGGGCCAGCGGTGTAACCGTGTGGCGGCGAGAACGACAGCAAGCAGATAAAAGAGTGCCACGGCCCAGTAGCCCGTATAATCGAAGATCGACAGCGAAACCCCGGTCACGGTCGCCGCGATGAGGAGCGCAATCCCGTAGTCCCGCCATGGCACGCGCGCCAGGCGTTCGTCGATCGTTTCGCGCCGCGGTTGCGCCGACTCCTCCGCGGGGATCATGTGGATATCGATGTTACCGCTATGCTGCATCAGCCAGCGCAGCGGATCGCGTTTCCAAAAACTGGTCCAGCGCGTCCCCAGCGGCTTGCCGATGACGATTTGGGTGACGTTATTTTGGCGCGCGACTCGGAGCAGCGCCTCGCCCACATCGGTGCCGGGCGTGGAAATGACTTCGGCTCCCAGCTGTCGTGCCAGCGCGAGATAGCGAGTCAAGCGGACCTGTTCCGCTTGTGAAAGCGCTCGCGGCCCCTCGATGTTTGCCACGATCCACGCGGCTTCCATCGAGGAGGCGAGTCGCCGGGTATAACGAATTAGTCGTTCGGAATAGGGGCTCGCGCTCACCGCAACCAGCAAACGATCGCCACTTTTCCAGGGGCCGGCGATTTTTTCCTCGGACATGATGTCGCGCAAATCGCGATCGACATGTTCCGCGACCAGGCGCAACGCCATTTCGCGTAAGGCGGTGAGATTGCTTTCGCGGAAAAAATTCCGGGCGGCCCATTCCGCGCGTTCGCCGAGATAAACTTTTCCTTCGGCCAGACGGGCCCGCAGTTCTTCCGGTGTGAGATCAACGAGAACAATTTCATCCGCGAGATCAATGACCGAGTCGGGCACGGTTTCACTGACTGTGACGCCGCTAATCTGGCGAACCGTATCGCTGCGACTGGCGACATGCTGAACATTGAGCGTCGTGTAGACATCAATTCCGGCATCCAGCAGTTCGAGAACATCCTGGTAACGCTTCGGATGCCGCGACCCCGGCGCATTGGTGTGCGCAAGCTCGTCGACGACAGCCAGGCCCGGATGCCATGTCAGGATAGCGTCGAGATCCATTTCTGTCAGTGTTGTCCCTCGATACTCGATCTTCATGCGCGGGATGATCGGCATTCCTTCCAGTAACGCCTCGGTCTCCTTGCGGCCGTGCGTTTCTGCAATGCCGATTACAACTTCAGTGCCTTGCGCCTGCGCCTGGCGCGCCGCCTGCAGCATCGCGTAGGTCTTGCCCACGCCGGGCGACATTCCGAAGAAAATCTTCAGCTTGCCGCGTGCGGACTCCACCTCATCGCGCTTTAACTGCGCCAGAAGTGCATCAGGATCAGGCCGTTCGGCCTCGCTCATTCGTGAAGTCTACTCTCTTCCCTGGCCCGGCGCACCTTAGAAGCGATGGCCAAAGCCGATGAAGACGTTGCAGTCGGGCGCGCTGTCGGTCAGGCCGATGTAAGAGTTGATGTCGATCGAGGAGTTGGCCCCGATTTGGTAGGTAAGCCCAAAGTCCGCGGTGCCGATCCAGGGATGATCGTGGCCGGTGCTCACGGCGTTGTAGAATTCTGCGTAGCCGCTCAAATTCCCGACGATCGTGCGCGAAAGGCCGATCGGATTTTGCCATTGCACGCGCATGTCGCTGCTTCCCGGCTCGTCGAGGATGTCGACTCTGGTTTGGCCGAACAAGGTGAATCCCCAGGGCAACGAGTAGTTCACCGGCAGACCAAAGCCCGGTTCCCAAACGTGGTTGGCGAAATGATCGGTGTTGGTTGGAATCTTCAGCGATGAAACTAGACCGATGACTAATTTCCCGCCGTCGTTACCAAGAAAATTGACTTTCAGACGCACCGTTGTGTCGCCAAACCCATCTTGCTCGACCGGTTTTCCGAAACCGTTGCCGCTCGTGCGCGTGTTGACGTAGAACTGCGGAAACACCTGCAAATCCATCCAGTTGGTGAGCCCGAGCTTGAAATTCGTATTGCCAATGATCCAGGTGCGGACGCGGACGCGATCGGCTACGTCAGTCGTCCAGTTGGCCACGTCGCTCTCGATTTGGAACACGCCGGCGTCGATTGTATAGGGACTGTCGGTATGGCTCGATCGGTCGGTATTGTAGGGACGACGCAGGTCAATCGGCGTGGGATTAAACAAAGTGTATTGCGACTTATCCGGCGGCGGAGTGGCTTCGGGCGACGACTCGCCATCGGCAAACATGAGACGCGCGCTGGCAAGAATCGCTGCGGAAATCATTGCTCTTTTCATCGTTGTTTGGGTTTCCAGAGGGGATTGGGAAGAAACCATGTCCACATCAACTCAAAGTTGATCCCGGAGCCATCGCCGCCGCCATCATCCTCCGGCGCTTGTTCGGTTCCATCGGGTTCGGGGTGGCGAGCGGTCAGCGCCGTGGACATGCCGGCTCCTGGGCAGGGTGGTAAATCGATGGGCGCATCGATCATCCGCCTCGCGGCGATGCTTCCTGGCACGACACCAGGCTGACACGGATCAAAGGAGGCCGAGAACCAGCTGGTCGTGGCTGCGACAAGCCCTTTTGAAGTTGGAGGGCGGAGGCTCATGCGTTTTATGGGTTTGCCGAACTCTGAGCATTGCCGGCGCCGTTTCCCAACGCATCCAGCGCGAGGTTCAGCTCCAGGACGTTCACGAGTCGATCGGGCGTGAGGAAGCCGCCCGGTGCGAAGGCATGTTGTCTAATCAATTCTTCGATTTTTGACTGAGGAACGCCGCGCGCGTTTGCCACGCGCGCTGCCTGATACAAGGCCGCGTGCTCGGTGATGTGCGGGTCGAGTCCGCCGCCGGAAGCTGCGGCCAGCTCTGGCGGCAAAGGTTTCTCAGCGGTCGCACCGTATTGCGCGATTATCGTCTTCGCACGATCCGTCAGATCGCTACTTGTCGGAGACTTGTTGCTCGCGCCCGCACTGGATGCGTCGTAGCCGTCTTTACCTGCTGCTGATGGTCGTGGCCAGAAGTAACGCGGCTGGGTGAACTTCTGCGCAATTAAATGGCTGCCGATGATTTTTCCGTCAGCGCTCTTGATCAAGGAACCGTCGGCAGTGTCGGGGCTGAAAATCCTGGCGACCCCAAAAATCAGCGCCGCATAACCCGCCACGCAGATGAGCATCGTGACGATAACGAGGCGAATGCTGGCAATTAGTGATTTCATATCTTTACCTCATGAATTGCAGATGCTCGGCGATGGGGCCGAGCGCAGCAGCCGGGAAAAATGTGAGCGCGCCGACAAAGAGAATGGTCCCGAACAACATGACACCGAAGGTGCCGTCTTCGACACCCAGGGTGCCTGCCGATTCCGCGGTCCGCCGTTTCGCGGCGAGCGACCCGGCGATGGCCAGCGGCAGAATGATGGGAATGAAGCGCGCGAGCATCATCACGATGCCAGTGCCAACATTCCACGGAATCGTGTTGTCCCCGAGTCCTTCAAAACCGGAACCGTTGTTCGCGTTCGCTGAGCTGTACCTCGTAAAGCATTTCACTGAAGCCGTGGGGTCCGGTGTTGTTCAGCGTTTTGGCGCCCCAATCGGGCGTTGCGGCAAAAAGCGCAGTTGGCGCGAGAACGAAAAGCGCGTGCGCAAAGAGCGCGATCACAGCGAGCTTGACCTCGCGCGACTCGATTCGCCGGCCGAGAAATTCCGGTGTGCGCCCGACCATCATTCCGGCCACGAACACCGCGAGGACGATGTAGAGAAACATGTTGATCATACCCACGCCCACGCCGCCAAATGTAGTGTTCAGCCACATGCCGATCATCGGCATTAGCCCGGTCAGCGGGTTGAGGCTGTCGTGCATCGCGTTGACCGAGCCATTGCTCGTGCATGTAGTCAGCACGGCCCACAATGGACCAGCGGTCGTGCCGAACCGCAGTTCCTTGCCTTCAAGGTTGCCGACGGTTTGTTCGATCGGCAATTGAACAAAGGCTTCCGTTGGGGCTTGTTCAAACCACACGGCGCCACTGATTTTCGCGAGAAGGAATACGAGCATCACACCGAAGACCACTGCTGCATGGCGCATGCGCCCGACAATGCGACCGAACATCCAAACGCACGCCATCGGGATCAGGATGATCGCAACTGTTGCGAGAATGTTGGTCCAGAAGGTTGGGTTCTCGAAGGGATGCGTGCAGTTGGGCCCGAAGAATCCGCCGCCGTTGGTACCGAGTTGTTTAATCGTTAGGAATGCGGCAACCGGCCCGCGCGCAATCGTTTGTTCGATTCCCTCCAGAGTGCTTGCCTTGGCTGCGCCAAGAAATGTCATCGGCATGCCACCGAAAACCATCAATGACGCCACGACGATTGCGATTGGCAGGAGCACGAGAAACGTTGCCCGCTGAAGATCGACAAAGAAATTGCCCATCTGTTTGCGGCCTGCGAGACCGCGCGCCATGGCCGCAAGCGCCGCGATACCGGTTGCCGCCGAAACGAACTGCAGCCACATCAGCGCGCAAAGCTGCGAGAGATAACTCATCGTCACTTCGCCGGAGTAGTGCTGAAGGTTCGTGTTGGTAGTGAACGACGCCGCGGTGTTGAAGATGCAATCGAGATTGATCGCCCCCTTTCCGTCTGGGTTGAGAGGCAGGTGCTGTTGAAATGCCATGAACCCGAAGCTGACTGCAAACATCAGCACGTTGAACACGAGCATCGAGATGACGTATTGTTTCCAGCCCTGCTGCTCAGCGCAGAAGCGTCCGCCGAAGAAATGAAACAGCCGATCGAATTTTTTTGCGCCCAGGCTGCGAGACAAATCCGGATCCATGGCCCATTTCATGTAGCGTCCAAGCGGCCAGGAGAGAATGGCGGTGCCGCCAACAATGACTGCGATAAAGAGAATTGCGTTCATAAGATCGACATCAGTCCTCCCAGCGGCCGATCGCTTCGGTCAAAGCGAACAGGAGCGCGAAAATGATGAGACCGAGAATGAAGTAAATCATGGGTTTGGTCGGTTAAATGAGGTGCAAAACTGTGATGATCATGTCGATGAACTTGATTCCAACGAAGGGAGCGATAACGCCGCCGACGCCATAGATGAGCAGGTTGCGACGCAAGATCGCCGCTGCACCGATTGGCCGGTAAGCGATACCGCGCAATGCGAGTGGAATCAGCGCAATAATGATTAGCGCGTTGAAGATTACCGCACTCAAAATGGCCGACTCCGGCGAATGCAGGTGCATGATGTCTAGCGCGGCGAGCGGACCTCGCTGTCCCGCCGTCGCCACGTAGGTCGCGGCGAACATCGCCGGCAGAATTGCGAAATATTTTGCGACATCATTGGCCAGACTGAACGTGGTCAGTGCGCCGCGCGTCATGATGAGCTGCTTCCCAATCTCGACGATGTCGATCAACTTCGTTGGATTGCTGTCGAGATCGACCATGTTGCCGGCCTCGCGCGCCGCTTGCGTGCCTGTGTTCATTGCGACGCCCACGTCAGCCTGAGCAAGCGCCGGCGCGTCGTTTGTTCCGTCACCGGTCATGGCGATTAAACGACCCTCGGCTTGTTCAGCGCGAATCCGCTTGAGTTTGTCTTCCGGCGTCGCTTGCGCCATGAAATCGTCCACGCCAGATTCAGCGGCGATGGCAGCCGCCGTGAGCGGATTATCACCCGTAATCATGATGGTGCGAATGCCCATCTTGCGCAGATGCGCGAAGCGGTCCTTGATCCCGCCTTTCACGATATCTTTTAGTTCAATCACGCCGAGCGTCATCATGTCGGATGCGACTACGAGCGGCGTCCCCCCACGTCGCGAGATTTCATCGACAATTTTCGTAACCGCCTGCGGAAAGGCCCCGCCGCTGGATTCAACAAACGTGCGGATCGCTTCCGCCGCGCCTTTCCGAATGCGAATGGTTGGGGCCGCGCCGTTCTTGCGGAGGTCGATTCCGCTCATTCTTGTTTGCGCGGTGAACGGAATGAATGTCGCCTCCAGCTCGTGCATATCACGCGCGCGCAGTCCAAATTTTTCCTTCGCAAGCACAACAATGCTCCGGCCTTCAGGTGTTTCGTCGGCTAACGAACTGAGTTGCGCGGAAGCAGCCAGATCGGATTCGGCGGTTCCCGGCGCAATGTGAAACGCCACGGCCATGCGATTGCCAAGCGTGATTGTTCCTGTTTTGTCGAGAAGCAGGACGTCGACGTCGCCGGAGGCTTCGACAGCACGTCCGCTCATTGCCAGAACATTGCGCTGCAACACACGGTCCATCCCGGCGATACCGATGGCGCTCAGCAATCCGCCAATTGTGGTCGGAATTAAGCAGACGAGCAGCGCAACGAGAACCGGCACTGTAAAAACGGCCGAGGCATAGATGCCGAAAGGCTTCAATGTTACGCAAACAAGCAGAAAGATCAGTGTCAGCGCGGCGAGTAAAATCGTTAGCGCAATCTCGTTGGGCGTTTTCTGACGTTGGGCGCCTTCAACAAGCGCAATCATTCGCTCGAGAAAGCCCTGGCCTTTTTCCATCGTCACACGAATCACGATCCGGTCGCTCAAGACGCGCGTGCCGCCCGTGACGGCGCTGCGGTCGCCACCGCTTTCGCGGATGACTGGCGCCGATTCACCGGTGATGGCGGCTTCATCCACGCTGGCGATTCCTTCGATCACATCGCCGTCCGCCGGAATGATGTCGCCTGTTTCACAAACGACGACGTCGCCCTTCTGCAACATCGGCGCGGGGATTTGTTGTTCACGTCCGTCCCTGAGAACGCGCGCCATCGTTTCTTTGCGCGAGCGGCGCAGAGCGGCAGCCTGCGCTTTGCCTCTTCCTTCAGCTACAGCCTCGGCAAAATTGGCAAACAACACGGTAAACCAGAGCCAAACCGCGAGATTCGCAACAAATCCGCGCTCGCCGGTTGACGTGAAAATGCCGATCGTGGTCAAAATCGCCCCCACCATGGTGACAAACATCACCGGATTCCTAATCATCAACCGCGGATTCAATTTCTTGAATGCGTCGAAGACAGCGGGCCCAACGATTGTCCAATCGAAAAGCGAACGAGGCTTTTGGCTCATATGTGCAGGTCAAAATTTTTCCGGTCGGATAATCGCCACGAGCAGGTAGACAAAAAGCAACAGCGAGATGATGCCGACGATGATTGTTTCCATACGCTTAAAGCTTGTCGCAGAAGCGGACGTAAAGAGCGCTGATGAGAAAAAAGGCGACGACAATTCCGGAGAAGATCAGGTCGCTCATGACAACCGGAAGATGACGCCCTTGCGGGAAAGGCGTTAATTAAATTGGCGCCTCAGGCCATTAAGAAATCGTTAAAGTCCCTTTGCAGAGATCGCTCTTTCCCTTGTGGGTGACGACGATTGGCGCGCCCGTTAGTCGTAAGGATAGGGAGGCGGCGGTGGCGGGAACATCAGCGGTCGTGGGATATACATTCTCCGGTACGGCGGCACGATGGCGTCTTCTTCACTACGCCGCGGCCTCACGATGATTGTTCGCCCCGAGGGCAGAAGCAAAATCAGCCTCCCATCGGGCGTGGTGCCGACGAAGCGAGTGCGAACCCGGCCGTAGTGACGCGGCCGCCGCTCCCATGCCGATTCGTTGTGCAAAGATCGAGCACTGGTCGCATGTCTCGCAGTCGATCGACGCGACGATGTTGAAGCGGTTCTCTTTTGTTTGCTGTATGAACCGGGATGATTTTCGGTACCGTTCCGCGAGTCGGCGGCATTCGTTTGCGTCGATGGGCCGCTTTCCTCCGCTCCAGCGCTCTCGGTCACAGCCGCCGTATTAGCGGGACCTTCCGACGGTGCCGCGGGTCCAGAGGCGTTTGCAGCCGAGGCAATTTTCGCCGAAGGGCTCGCCACCGGGCTCGGCTCGTTAACAGGACTTAAAGCCGGCGTGGATTGCGCGGTTGCCGTTTGCGTCTGCTGAACGTTCGACGCCGGAGTCTGTGGCTGCGCCGGCGCAGGACTTGTTACCGGCTGTTTTACAATAACGGGCGCGCCGATGGCCTTCCCGCCTGGCGAGGCCGGCGAGGCTGGCGAGGCGTCAGGCACACCCACTTCAACGCCAATTTTTTCAGTCCGATGCCAAATCGGGATCAGGTTTGGGAGGAAATATGCGCCCAGTGCAGTAGCGGCCAGCGCAAGCGCTGCGACCACAGCGGTTCCGCGTAATACCTGAGTGAACGCTGACCTTGGTTCCTTGATTTCTCTCGGTTTTCTAGGAATTACTGTTGCAAGAGGAATTCCCATTCTGCGTCCGATAGCCTGACGTTTCTCGATCTTGGTCAGGCAACTCCGGAGTTCACCTTCGAATGCGACCGGATCCTGCGGACGCTGCTCGGGATTCTCGCGCAGCATCCGTGCAAGGAGATTTCGAACGGCGCTCGGGGCCCAGTACAACTCGGGTAAACGGCGCGTTCCCCAGCGCACTTTTCCTTCGCCGCCGGCAAGCGGTACTATGCCAACAAGGAGAAAGCAAAGCGTGGCGCCCAGGGAATAGATCTCCGATCGAAAATCGATTTCACCATTGAGTCGTTGTTCCGGGCTGGCGAACTGCGGTGCCGTTGACGGGGCCAGTTCGCGGGCTTCGCCACTGGCCGCATGGAACTGGAGCCCGGCCAGACCGAAATTCATAAGTTTTACAAAGGGCCAGCCGCCATCCGGCGATTGGCCAGGCACGATCATCAGATTCGAGGGCTGAACGGCGCGATGCGTTAAATTGAAGAACGCCGCCGCGGCCATTGCCCTGACTACTTGCAGCCCAATGCGCAAGACCGCGTCCACCGGCATCAGGCCATGTGCCGCGATCCATGAATCGGCCGTTTCGCCTTCCAGGTATTCCGAAACCAAACAAAAATATTCGTCTTCAACACCGACTTCGAAGATTCTGGCAATGTTAACGTGATCCAGTTTCTGCGCCGTGCGCGCACGTTCTTCGAACTGCTCGCGTCCGGCTTGATCAACAGTCGCCAGCGGGATCAGTTGCACCAGCACCGGTTCATTCGAGCGCGTGTCGACGGCTTTGTAATTAACGGCGGCGCCGATCCGGCTCACTTCATGGGGGGAACCGTTTTCGTTCGTGCAGATTCGGTAATGGTCGAAAAAGGTCGTCTGTTTCATAAGTCCCCCGGATCCATAGGATAAAGCCTCCACAGAGGCGAAATCGGATAAGAAGCGTCCCTGAATTTGATAGTGTAGTGGTTCAAAACATTCACTCGAATCGGCTGACGTGGACTTCCCCTATTATGGTAACAATCGCCAGCGCCGCGGGTTGCGCGCGATCTTTGACTCCCAAAAATTACGTGGCCCGATTCCGGATGGAGTCTTAGCAGGCCTTCGGCGACAACGGGCGTTCGCCGAGCCAGGGGAAATGCCTTCGAACGCGTGTCACGAGCTTGAGCCCGAAAGGCTTAATGGCTTTGTTGCGAATATGCGCCACTGCGTCTTCGACGGAGTCTGTGGCGTAGATCACGCTTAAATCGGAAGCGCTTATCATCCCGAGCCTGGCCATTTTGTCGATGACGGCGATCAATTCACGCCAGTAATCGGTGCCCATGATCACGATCGGAAAATCCTTGATCTTGCCGGTTTGAATGAGGGTGAGCGCTTCAAACATTTCATCGAGCGTGCCGAAGCCGCCCGGCATGAAGACGAAGGCATAGGAATATTTTATGAGCAGCGTTTTGCGGACGAAGAAATAGTGGAGGCTGACGCAACGATCGAGATAATCGTTTGGCCGTTGTTCGCGCGGCAGCTCAATGTTGCAACCGACAGAGCGGCCGCCAATTTCCTTCGCGCCGCGGTTGGCCGCTTCCATGATTCCGGGGCCGCCGCCGGTCATGACGGTGAAACCAAGACTGGCGATGCCGGCGCCGATTTTTCGCGCCAGTTCGTAATCTGGACTGTCGCTATTGACGCGGGCCGACCCGAAGACAGTGACGCACGGACCGACAAAATGAAGGACGCGGAATCCGCGCAGGAAATCGGCTATCACGCGCAAAAGAGTGATAAATTCCCCGAGCCGCGACCGGGGTCCTTCCAGAAGAATCTCGTCAGCCCGCCTCGGCGGCGCAGTCAGCGCAGACTTTTCGTTATCTGCTGTTTTCTTAGTATGAGCCACTTATCGAAACAAGATCGATCATGATCAGGAGCAGGAGCATGATCAAGATGAAGAGTATTCAGCATCTCTAGATGCTTGGAGCTTGGAACTTCCCTGGTGCTTGGAGGTTGGGCTCGGTGCTTTACTCGGCATCGTCCGTTTCGGTCGAAATCGTCGATTCGCCGCTGTTTTGCTGCAACGCCTGCTCGACTGCGCGCCAGGCCAGCATGGCGCATTTGACGCGTTGCGGGAATTTGCGAACACCCTTCATCACGCGCAGATCCCCCAGCGTTTTCGGCGCGTCGCTGGTTTTCTCCGTCACCAGATCGTGAAACGCGCGCAGGATCGACATCGTTTCCTCGCGACTCTTGCCTTTGAGTTTCGTCGTCATCAGTGACGCCGATGCCTGGCTGATCGCGCAACCATGGCCGCTGAACTTGATATCCTGCAAGCTGCCGTCGGGTCCGAATTTTACGTCGAGATGAATTTCATCGCCACAGGCCGGATTATCGCCATGCACCCGCACGGCCGCGTCGGCCAGCTCGCCAAAGTTTCGGGGACGCCGCGAGTGATCGAGAATCACTTCCTGGTAAAGCTCTTCAAGTTCCGAAGTCATGAAAAGAACCGGACGGCATCACGCAGGATTTCGATCATGCGATCGATTTCTTCCAGCGTGTTGTAAAAATAGAAGCTGGCCCGAGTGGTTCCCGCCAGACCGAATCGCCGCATCAACGGTTGATTGCAATGATGGCCGCCGCGCATGGCCAGCCCGTACTGATCGGCAAACGTTGTCAGATCGTGCGGGTGCGCGGTCTCCATGACGAAGCCAATGATGGCCCCGCGTGCACCGGACGGTCCGAGGACACGCGTTCCCTGCAATTCCGCGAAGCGTTTCAGCGCGTGGCAGGTCAGTTGCGAGTCATGTTCGAAAATTGCCGCGCGTCCAATCTGCTCGATGTAATCGATCGCCGCGGCGAGCCCGATCGCCCCGGCGATGTTCGGAGTGCCGGCTTCGAAACGGTGCGGTGGTTTTTTAAAGGTGCTTTTCTCCAGAGTGACGCTGACGATCATTTCGCCGCCTCCGTGCCACGGCGGCATCGCGCCGAGAACTTCTGCGCGGCCATAGAGCGCGCCAATTCCGGTCGGCGCGCACATTTTGTGACCGGAAAACGCAAGAAAATCGCAGCCTATTTCCTGGACATTGAGCGGCAAATGCCCCGCGCTCTGCGCCGCGTCCACCAGGCTGAGCGCGCCGACCGCGCGCGCCTTTTCGCAAAGCTCGCGCACGGGATTAATGGTGCCGAGCGAGTTTGAAACGTGGGTGAAGGCGAAAAGCTTCACTTCGGGCGTAAGCAATTTCGGGAGCTGATCGAGCGCGAGCGTGCCATCGTCGCGAACTGGGACAAAGCGCAGCTGCGCGCCGGTGCGTTCGGCCAGCAATTGCCACGGAACCAGATTGCTGTGGTGCTCCATTCCGGTGAGGAGAACCACGTCGCCTTCGCGAAGAAATTTTCCGCCCCACGCCTGCGCAACCAGGTTGATGCTTTCGGTGGTCCCGCGCGTGAAAACGATTTCATCCGCGCTCGCCGCGCCGAGATAATCCGCCACGCGCTGCCGTGATTTTTCATAGGCCTCCGTCGCGCGCGAGCTTAACTCATGCAGACCGCGATGCACGTTGGCGTTATCGTGCTCGTAATAATGCCGCAGCGCGTCGATCACCGCCCGAGGCTTCTGGGTGGTCGCGGCGTTATCGAAATATATCAGGGGATGGCCATGCGCCCGTTCGCGAAGGATCGGGAAATCTTCGCGGACGGCTTTCCAATTTGTGTTGAGACTTGCGGCCCGATGCACAATCTAATTTCCTCTACATACCGCGATCCGCCACTCTAGATTAGAACGACTTTGATAGATGCCTTGGTTGTAGTCGCCTCGCTCGGTCGAGGCTTCGTTAGGACACGGCGACAGAGCGCCGTGGCTACAAGTTTTTGGCATCCTGGCTGACCGGTCACCTGTAGCGTTTACTCAACCAATGAAAGAGCGGGGCTTGAAACCACCCGTCGACTTTTTCGGCGAACCTTTTCGCATATTCTTTCCGGCGGGAATTCTTCTAGGCATCGCCGGCGTCTCGCTTTGGCTTTTCTATTATGGCGGCCTTGTCACCACTTATCCCGCGACTGCCCACGCCCGCCTGATGATCGAGGGTTTTATGGCCTCGTTTATCATCGGTTTCCTTGGAACAGCCGGACCGCGCATTACATCGACATCTCCTTTTTCGCGCGGTGAAGTGCTTCTACTTTTGACGCTGGATCTGCTGGCAGCCGGCTTGCACTTTGGGAATTCACACCGCGCGGGCGATCTGCTATTCGCTCTCTGTCTCGCGGTTTTTCTTCTCTTTATCGGCAGGCGATTCTTCCGCCGCAAAGACTCGCCGCCGCCAAATTTTGCGCTGGTTGCCCTTGGCCTTTTGAATGGAATCGCCGGCGCGATTTTAGTCGGGCTATTCGAAGATAAGGTTTACGCCGTCGGGTATCGCGTTGGCGCGCTGTGTCTGGAACAGGGCTTCGTTCTTTTTCCGATTCTCGGTGTCGCGCCATTCTTGCTTCCACGTCTTCTCGGCAAGCCAGCGGCCGATCCGGCGGCTGCCGGCCCGGAATCACCAAAACTGCCGCCCGGCTGGCTCAAGCGGGCTGCGTTTGCAGCCGGAATTGGTTTGATCATTGATGGAACGTTTGTTGCAGAAGCGTTTGGGACAACTGAGGCGGCCGGATGGGTGCGATTCGGCGCGATCCTGATTTATCTCATTGCGAAAATGTCGCACAGCGGCCGCAGTTTTTTGGGCTCTTGTCTGCGTGCCGGGATTTGGGCTGTGCCGGCCGGTATCGGCGTCGAGTTGATGTGGCCGCAATACAGAATTGGCGCGTTGCACATTCTATTCATCAGCGGATTCAGTTTCATTGTGCTGACCGTCGCCATCCGCGTTGTTTTCGGACACAGCGGCCGCGACGATCTGCTGCAAAAGCGGCTGCCATTTTTCATCGTCGCGGCGGCGCTGATTTTCCTCGCCATGCTGTCGCGCTATATTGCAGAGGTCGCACCCAGGGCGCGCACAATTCATCTGGTTGCAGCAGCAGCCTGCTGGATCATCGCGGCGATCATCTGGGTTATTCGGGTGATTCCGAAAGTGACGATTGCCGAACCGGAGGAATAGCGCCACACATTGGCGGATCGCCGGGATCAGTCGGCCGATTTGCTCAGCGGCGTGAAGCTGAACACGATGATTTCTGCGTGGCGCGGCTGCCAATGATGCACGTCCACTTTGAAACGTCCGATCTTTTTACCGCGTATTTCATGGTTACGATTGAGCGAATCAAAAAGCTCCTTCTTCTCGCTTGCGGTGAAGAACGGACTGTCGATGAATTCGGTTACCCAATTCATCTCGTGCGCATCCGTCAGATAGAAAGTGACCTGGATATCCTGATCGGAATTTTCGGCGATGATCAGGCAGTAATCATAAATGTTGGCGTTGTTCCATTTGCCCTCGAAAAAGACCGTGCAACGCTTTTGCACTTCGGTCGCTCGAAGATGGGTCGATCTGAAGAATGAAATCACGTTTGCATAGGTGAGCGGCTCTTCACCGTTAATCCCTGGCTTCGGTTTGGCCGCGACTGTATTGGCGGCGATGATGATGGCCGCGAGACCGATTCTGATTCCGTATTTCATAGTTGCGTTGCAGTTTAGGCAAAGGTCGGCCGTTCGCGGGAAGGCACGACGAGGACGGAACAGTGCGCATGCCGAACGACGTACTCGGCCGTGCTCCCGATGAGCACATGTTTAAAGCCGGTCTTTCCATGCGTGGAGGTAACGATCAGGTTTACTCCCAAATCCTGCGCGCGCGCGCAGATTTTTTGTCCGGGATGGCCAACCTCAAGCGCCGTTTCGATCGTAAGCCCGTTCCAATTGGTGCTGCGAACAAGGTCGCGCATCTGCTCGCCGGCCACTTTCTCCGCCTGATTCATCAGGGCCGGAAAATCGTATCGCGCGTATTCATCGCTCGCCACGTAGTATTGAAGGTGAACGGAATGAATCAGGACTAGTTTCGATTTCAGCCGCCTGGCCAGATTCATCGCAAAAGCAAGTCCATGGGCCGAACATCGAGAGAAATCAATCGGCACCAGGATTTTCGCGAAGCCGAGCCGGGCCTGCGCAAGCTTCTTATCACGCGATTTTCGAGTTTGCGGCCGCGCCACCAGGACCGGACAGGGCGAATAACGCACGATCCGTTCGGCCGTGCTGCCGAGAAGGGCATGCTTGAATCCGGTAGCTCCGCGCGTGGAGGTAATGATCAGATCGATTTTAAGCTTGCGTGCCAATTGGCAGATTTGCTCGAACGGCCGGCCTTTTAGCGCGTGAATATTTTTTCCGCGCAGCGTCACGGAGTATTTTTTGGCGACATCTTTCAAATGGCTCCGGACGTGCCGCCCGATTTCCGGTTCCGGGACGACGAGCGGCAGACCCGCCAGACTAGCCAGCGGATAATCGGGCGGCACGACATGAACGAGGTGAAGCTCTGCGCCGAAAAACCTCAACAGCGGCAACGCAAACGCGATTGTATCCAACGAAGGCCGTGAGAAGTCTATCGGGACAAGGACCCTGCGGATCTGCAGGGACTTTCGCGCCTTAGTGTTGGTCCTGGGCCGTTTCAACGCACGCCGCGGGGCCGGTTTTCTCTTAATGGTGCGCGACCTCATTATTTATATCGTGTTTAATATCCTCTTTAAAACTGATAGTCCCGGCAAATCTTGGGTTGGGAAAAACCGGCTCTTTTTTGCGCTGAACTTCGAACGCAAGGCGTGTCGCCTGCGAAGCTTTAATGACTGCAGCCGGCGCGGCTGCCTCTACAGCTCAGGCGCCCAGCTGATTCTCAAGCGCCTTGCCCGATTCGAACCTGGTGATGTTATCGACCGTTGTCGCGGCGATTTTCTCCAAGGCTTCGCGCGTGAAAAAAGCCTGATGCCCGGTGATGATTACGTTGGGGAATGTTAGAAGCCGGCTGAACACGTCGTCGCTGATAATTAAACCGGAGCGATCTTCGAAGAAGATTTGCTCCTCCTCCTCGTAAACATCGAGGCCCAGGTAGCCAACCTTGCCGCTTTTTAGCGCCTCGATCACCGCCACCGTATCAATCAACGCGCCGCGGCTGGTGTTGATCAACATGACGCCGCTTTTCATCTTTTGCAGCGCGCTCGCGTCGATCATGTGATGATTTTTGGGCGTCAGCGGGCAATGCAATGTAACGATATCCGATTGGGCGAGGAGTTCGTCGAAGCCAACGTAGCTGACGCCCAGCGCACGGCACACTTCATTCGGAAAGGGGTCGAAGGCCAATGTGCGGCATCCAAACCCCAGAAGGATTTTGGCTGCGACGGTTCCGATTTTTCCGGTGCCGATGATTCCGGCCGTCTTTCCGTGGACATCGAACCCGAGCAGGCCGTCGAGGGCGAAGTTGCCCTCGCGCACACGATTGTAGGCTCGATGCAGTTTGCGATTTAAGGCGAGCATCAAACCAATCGCGTGCTCGGCCACCGCGTAAGGCGAGTATCCCGGCACGCGCACGACCGTAATGCCGTGTTTGCCGGCTGCCCTCAGATCGACATTGTTATATCCGGCGCAACGCAACGCGATCAGTCGCACGCCGGCCGATGCAAGTTTCGCGATCACACCCGCATCGACGCGATCGTTAACGAAAACACAAACCACTTCAAACCCGTCCGCTATGGCAGCCGTTTCCTCGGCCAAAGGCGGTTCGAAAAAATGGAATTCGTGGCGTGCCGCATTTGCAGCGGTAAGAAACTCGCGATCGTATTTCCTTGCGCTGAATACTGCGACCTTCATTCGGAGCGCTTCCGTCTCTCTGTAACCGGAGCCGTTGATCCCGGCCGGCGCGGGTCGCTCATAGCAGGATCTCCGCTCGCCATTCTTCCTCCGCGTGATCGACGTGCAGATCGAAGCCCACCTCTTCGCTAACGCGTTTCATGGTGATGTTATCCGAGGCAATGTGGCCTACGATTCGGTGCAAACGCTCTTTGCGCCCAATTTGCACGAGCAACTTGAGGAGCTCGGTGCCGAGACCTTTTCCCTGCCACGGATCGCTGATCAAAACTGCGAACTCCGCTTCGTTCGTCCCGTGCTCCTTGATCAATCGCCCTACTCCAAGGATCTGGTGGGTTCCGTCGCCTTTTTTTAAATCGGCGACCAGCGCCATCTCGCGGTCGTAGTCAATAAAGCAAACCCGCCGCAACCGCTGATGCAGGGTTCTTTCCTGGAGGCTCAACGAACCAAGATAACGAAAGTGCACGCTCCGATCTGAAAGGGTGCGGTGAAATTCGACCATTAGTGGCTCGTCCTCCGGCCGGATCGGACGGATTGTCACTTCGATGTCGCCGACTTTGCAGGTCGTGATGTATTCGGCCGGATACGGCCGGATTGTCGATTTCGGGAGGTCGTCGTCGGACACGCGCGCGTCGTGCAACACGATCCTGGCGTCGAGCGCGACAATCTGTTTCGACGAAACGACAAGTGGATTGATGTCGATCTCCTTGATCCGGGGCTGTTCAATGACCAGTTGACTGAACCGCACGAGAAGTTCTTCCAATTCGGCCGGATCGACCGCGCTCCGTCCGCGAAAACCCTTGAACGCAGTGTGAATTTGCGTCCGCTCGATGAGCCGCCGCGCCAGTGTGCGGTTGAGCGGCGGAAGCCCCAGCGCGCGATCTTTGAAAACTTCGACAAAATATCCGCCGGCGCCGAAAAGAAGCACCGGTCCGAATTGTGGATCGATGCTGCTGCCCAGAATCAGCTCGTAGCCGTCATTTGCGATCATCGGCTGGACGGTCACGCCGAGAAAGGCTTTGCAGCCGCGGTCGCTGACCGCGGAACCGGGATCAGCGATCCTGGCTACAGATTTTTCAATCGTGCGGTACGCGCGGCCCACCGCCGCTGCACCCTGCAGATTCAGTTTCACACCGCCGACATCGCTCTTGTGCGTGATCGTTTTGGAATAAACCTTCAACGCGACGGGGCCGCCGATTTTCTTGGCCAGATCGACAGCTTCCTTTTCGCTCGTTGCGATTTCTGTCTGGACGATGGGAATTCCGTAAGCAGCCAAGAGTTGTTTCGATTCGACTTCAGTCAGCAGCGCCCGCCCGGTTCTTAGCGCCTCTTTGATGATTTTCTTGGCCAGGGATTTATTGAGGTCTGCGCTCGTTATCAACGCCGGCGTTTCGTAAAGCGCGTCGAGGTTTCGCGAGTAACGCCACATCATGCAGAACGCGCGGGCAGCTGCATCGGGATAATCAAACGTGGGAACGCCCGCGGCGTTCAAAACTTCGACGCCGGGACGAACTCCCGAACCACCGATCCAGCTTGCGAGAATCGGTTTAGTGTTCAGTTTTGCAAACGGCCGCAATTTCTTGGCAGTCGCGCTCGATTCGGTTACCGCCTGTGGCGCGAGGATCACCAGCAGCCCATCGTTATTTTGGTCGCGCGCGACAATCTCGATTGCTTTTTCATAACGCTCCGCATCAGCGTCGCCCAGGATGTCCACGGGATTATTGCGGCTCCAGTGCGGCGGCAAAAGCCTGTTCAATTCGTCGAGGGTTTTGCCGGACAACTCCGCCAGTTTTCCGCCGCACTCGATCAGTGCATCCGTGGCCAGCACGCCTAAGCCGCCGCCGTTGGTCACAATCGCCAGACGAGGACCGGACGGACGCGGTTGTTTGCCGAGGAGTTCGGTGAGATCGAACAACTCCTCGATTGTCTCCACGCGCAGAACACCGACCCTGCGAAAGGCGGCGTCGAGCACGTCATCGCTGCCGGTCAGAGCGCCGGTGTGGGAGGCAGCGGCTTTCGCGGCGGCCTGGGTGCGGCCCACCTTGATGACAATGATCGGTTTTGTCAGTGCCACTTCGCGCGCGGCGGAAAGGAACGAACGCGCGTCGCCGACCGATTCCATGTAAAGCAGAATGCTGCGGGTATGCGGGTCGTCACCGAGCTGATAAATCAAATCGCCCCAGTTCACATCGGCCATCGAACCGATGGAAATGAACGCGCTGAATCCGACTCGATTGGCCAGACTCCAATCGAGAATGGCCGTGCAAAGCGCGCCGCTCTGGCTGATGAACCCGATGCTCCCGGGCAGCGCCAGCGGTTTGGCAAATGTTGCGTTCAGGCCGATGTGCGGCAGCATCACGCCGACACAATTCGGACCAACGATCCGCATCCGGCCGCGCTGTGCGAGAATCTCTTTTTCCAATTCCGCGCCGGCCGGTCCGCATTCCTTGAATCCGGCCGAAATAATGACCGCGCCCTTCACGCCGAAAGACGCGCATTCGTGAACGATCCCGGGCACCGTGGCCGCCGGCGTGGCAATCACCGCCAGATCGATCGCCTCGGGGACTTTTCTGATTGTCTGGAATGCCTTTTTCCCAAGGATCGTCGAGTGCTGCGGATTCACCGGGAAAACGCGGCCGCCAAACGATTGAAGATTTTCCATCAATGCGCGTCCCACACTGGCGGGCTTTTCGCTTGCCCCGATCAGAGCGACCGATTTCGGCGCAAACATTGCCTCGAGAATCGAACGCCGATCAGGCAAGGCATCGCGAATGCATTTGTCTTTCGTAGCAGATGTCCTGCTCACACAAATACAATTGTGAACCTGGATTGCCTTGTCCAGTTAGTCCGTTCTTGGCTTTTGCTCTCCACCTCTTGACGGTGGCTCTGCCTTGGTTGCGGGTTTAGGTTCGGACTTTGCGCCTGGTTTGATTTCAGGTTTTGGCTCAACCTTGGCTTCGGGCTTGCGCTGAGGCCCTGGCTTCCGGTGTGGCTCCAGCTTTGGTGTGATCCAAAATCCAATAGGCGACCAGTTTCACGCGGTCATTCACGAGCGCCCAAGACAGAGCATAGATCCACACGAATACGGCCCATTTCCACGGGAGTGGTGCCATAAAAAACCCAAAAACCGCAATCAGTGTTGCCACGATTTGCGTGCCGAGCACCGCTCCCCATAAAATCTTTGCCGGGCGGATGGACCAGAACGGGCCGCGCGTTCTCGTTAGGAAAATCGTCAGATGTCCGGCCACGGACAGCTTCAGGTACATCAGCGTTTGGATGTGCGACCGGTCAAGATGAAAGACGCGCTCACCAAGATAAAACAGGCCAAACGCGGACACGACCCCGATGACACCCAGCGCCGTGGAGATCCCCAGCACCATGCGCATGTTCCAGGCCTCGGGTTTGTTCCGGTAATGAACGTTGTCATAGGCGATGGATAGGATGGCGCCGTCATTGAGCAACGCGATCATCACGATCATGACCGCGGTCACGGGGTAGAACTTAAAGACCAGGATCGCCAGCGTCATAAAGAACAGCACGCGCAGCGTCTCGGCGATGCGGTAGATCGCGTAGCTATTCATTCGCTGGAAGATTTTCCGGCTCTCCTTGATCGCGTCGATGATCACCGACAGCCCTGGCGCCACCAGCACGATGGACGCAGCCGCGCGGGCCGCGTCGGTCGCGCCGGAAACGGCGATGCCGCAGTCGGCTTTCTTCAGTGCGGGGGCGTCATTCACCCCGTCGCCGGTCATCCCAACAATGTGCCCAAGTTTTTGCAGGACATCGACAATGTGGTACTTGTGTTCCGGGAAGACCTGGGCGAAGCCGTCCGCCTTTTCGATGGACTCGGCCACCTCCGCGGTCTCTTGCTTTTTCGAGTCGCCCAAGCTGGCCGCATCCAGGATATTGGTGCCCATATCCAGCTTCTTGGCGGTCTCCTTTGCGATGGCCAGGGCATCGCCCGTCACCATTTTGACCTTCACACCCATCTGGCGAGCCTCCGCGACGGTTGCCTTGGCATCGTCCCGCGGCGGATCGAACAGCGGCAACACACCGAGAAACTTCCACGGGCCATCCTGGTCGGATCGCGCCACGCCCAGCGAGCGAAAGCCCCGTGTGGCGAAGTCGTTGACGGCTTTATCAGCAGCGGGCTTCACCTGAGCGGCGTCGCCCGATAACTTCAGGATCACCTGCGGCGCGCCCTTGGCCACCTTGAACGTTTTTCCGTCCTTGGCTTTGACCGTGGCCTCGGTGCGTTTATGCACCGGGTCGAACGGCTGGAAATGCACCACGTCATAGCCCTTCAGCGCATCCTTGTTTTTCAGCCCGGCGAGAACGGCCAGATCAATCGTGTCGTTGTCGTCCGCGCGCGACGCCAGCGCGCCACTGAGGATAACTTGATCGGCCGATATTCCATTAACAGTAAAGGGATCGCCCAGCGTCAGCTTGTTCTGGGTCAGGGTGCCGGTCTTGTCCGCGCACAGAACGTCCACGCCCGCCAATTCCTCGATAGCCTCCAACTTGCTCACTATCGCCTGCTTTTTGGCGAGCAGGCGCGCGCCGACCGCCATCGTCACCGACAACACCGTAGGCATGGCCACGGGAATGGCCGCGACCGTGAGGATAAGGGCGAATAAGAGGACAGGGTCCTTGGGAGCTTTCGCGTAGAGCATCGGTTCACCGCGGAAGTACCCGACCGTAATAATCACGGCCACCAGAGCCACCGCGAGGATGATCAGGTATTTGCCGATCTTCAGGACGGCCTGTTGGAAATGGCTGACGGTGTGCGCCTCCTCCACGAGTTTTGCCGTCTTGCCAAAGTAGGTGTCGGTGCCCGTGGCATAGACCAGTGCGCCGATTTCACCGCGCTTGATGACCGACCCCGAAAAAACTGCCTCGCCCGGATTTCCGCGTGGCGGGCAATGACTCTCCCGTCAGCGCGGACTGATCCACTGACACTTCGTCGCCGGCCAGCAAGCGTGCATCCGCCGGCACAATGTCGCCCAGGCGCAAGCGGATCACGTCTCCCGGCACCAACTCACGCGCCGCCGGGTTGACCCATTTCCCATCCCGCTTCACCCGTGCCTTGATCGCCAGTCTGGCCTTCAGGGCGTCGATGGCGTTGCCTGCCTGGCGTTCTTCCCAGAATCCGACCACGGCGTTGCAAAGAAGCAAAAAGAGGATGATGCCAAAATCCTCCCAGTGCCGGACCACGCCCGAAAGAATCACCGCCGCTTCAATCATCCACGGGATGGGACCCCAGAAGTAGCTGAGGAATTTTAGAAGCGGATTAGTCTTCTTTTCTTCAATCTCGTTAGGCCCATATTGGGTCAGCCGTTTCTGCGCCTCGGCTTGGGTGAGGCCGTCCGGCGACGACCCCAGCTTCTTCTCCACTTCCGCCATGGGCAGGGTTTTCAGATCGTCTTTCGCGTCGGGCTTAGCGTCAGATTCAGCCTGAGGCTTAGCCCCGGACCTGGCAGCAGACTTCGACTGGGGAGCCTTGGGCTGGTCGCTACTAGCCTTCATAATAATATCCCCTGCAACTTCCGGTTACCGAGGACGAATTTCCGGCGCATGTCCGTCTCCGCTACCTTGCGACGCCACCTGACTGCGGCTGGCGCGGTTGGGAGTGAGGCCGCCAGGCCAGGTCTTCGCTCATGACATAGACAATCATGGCGATAAACATCAACACCACGCCGACCCATAGGCGCCAATCGGTATGAGCGCGCTTCCAGTAAGGAACGTGACTGTGCTGACCGCCGCCGCTATCTGATGCGGGCCGATGGTGATGATGTCTGCTCATTTGTTGTTACTTCGAGATCCTATCTCTATTGATCTCGCGACGCGTTGTTTGGACTTAGCTCCGCTCCCACCTCCAGTTCCTAATCTCCGGCAAGTCCTGACCGTTTTTGTCGATGTAAATCTTGTGCTCGATCAGCTTGTCCCGGAGTTGCTGCTTAAGGTAGAGGCCTTTTTCGCCGGTCTGCGGGACACGGTCAATCGTGTCCATGACGAGATGGAAACGGTCCAACTCGTTGAGAACAGTCATGTCGAAGGGCGTGGTGATGGTGCCTTCTTCCTTGTAGCCGCGCACATGGATGTTGTCGTGGTTAGTGCGGCGATAAGTCAGCCGGTGGATCAACCACGGGTAGGCGTGGAAAGCGAAGATGACCGGCCTGTCCTTGGTAAAGAGCTCGTCGAAATCGGTGTCGCTCAACCCGTGTGGATGTTCGCTCTGCGGCTGCAGTTTCATCAGATCAACGACGTTGACCACCCGGATTTTCAGGTCGGGCAGATGCTCGCGCATGATCGAGACAGCGGCGAGCGTCTCCAGGGTGGGCACGTCGCCGCAGCAGGCCATGACGACGTCAGGCGCGCCCTCCTGATCATTGCTGGCCCACGACCAGATGCCGATGCCCTCGGTGCAGTGCTTGACGGCTTCGTCCATCGTCAGCCACTGCGGCGCTTGATACTTGCCGGCGACCACGACGTTGACGTAGTGGCGGCTGCGCAAACAATGATCCCAGACCGAGAGCAGGCAGTTGGCATCCGGCGGCAAATAGACGCGCACGACGGAGGCTTTCTTGTTCACGACGTGATCGATGAAACCGGGATCCTGATGCGTGAATCCGTTGTGCATTTGCTGCCAGACATGCGAGGCGAGCAGATAGTTCAGCGACGCGATTTTTCGCCGCCACGGCAACTGCGCCGTGACCTTGAGCCACTTGGCGTGTTGGTTGAACATCGAGTCGATGATATGGATGAACGCCTCGTAGCAATTGAAAAGCCCGTGCCGTCCAGTGAGCAGATAACCTTCGAGCCATCCTTCGCATTGATGCTCGCTCAGCATTTCCATGACGCGGCCGTCCAGGGCGAGAAACTCATCGTTCTCCTGCGTCCGGGCGTCCCACTGCCGGTTGGTCGCCTCAAACACCGCGTTCAAGCGGTTGGAAAGCGTTTCGTCGGGACCGAAGATTCGGAAATTGCGTTGTTCCCGATTGAGCCTGGCCACGTCGCGCAGGAACACGCCGAGTTCGTGCGTGTCCGCCGCGTGAACGGATCCCGGTGACGGCACGTTCACTGCGTATTTGCGAAAGTCCGGCATGACGAGGTCGCGGAGAAGAAGGCCGCCGTTGGCGTGGGGATTCGCGCCCATGCGGCGGTTGCCTCGGGGCGCGAGTTCGGCGAGTTCCGGTTTCAGCCGGCCTGACTCATCAAAGAGTTCCTCCGGACGGTAGCTGCGCAACCACTCCTCCAGCAGCTTGAGGTGTTCGGGATGGGCGGCATCCACCGCGAGCGGTATCTGGTGCGCGCGGAAGGTGCCTTCAATTTGCACGCCGTCCACCCACTTCGGGCCCGTCCAGCCTTTCGGAGATTTGAGGACAATCATGGGCCAGCGCGGCCGCATGGTGTTGCCGTTGATGCGAGCTTCGTGCTGGATGCGTTTGATCTCTTCCACCGCGCGATCCAGCGTCGCCGCCATGGCCTCGTGCATCAGCGCCGGCTCGTGTCCCTCCACGTAAAGCGGCGTCCAACCGTTGGCGCGCAGGAACTGGTCCAGTTCCTCTGGCTCGATGCGGGCGAGGACGGTCGGGTTGGCGATCTTGTAACCGTTGAGGTGCAGGACGGGCAGCACGGCGCCGTCGGTGATGGGATCGAGAAACTTGTTCGACTGCCACGACGTGGCCAGCGGCCCGGTCTCCGCCTCGCCATCGCCCACACAGCAGGCCACGATGAGACTGGGATTGTCGAACACCGCACCGAAGGAATGGCTGAGTGAATAACCCAGTTCGCCGCCTTCGTGAATCGAACCCGGGCATTCCGGTGATGCGTGGCTGGGAATGCCGCCGGGAAACGAGAACTGCTTGAAGAGCTTTTGCAGCCCGGCCTCATTCTGGCTGATGTCGGGATAGATTTCGCTGTAAGTGCCCTCGAGATAAGTGTTGCTCACGACGGCCGGACCGCCGTGTCCCGGACCGGAGACATAGATCATGTCGAGGTCGTATTTCTTGATGACCCGGTTCAAGTGGACGTAGATGAAGTTCTGACCCGGCGTCGTGCCCCAGTGGCCGAGCAGCATGTGCTTGATGTCGGTGAGCGTGAGCGGCCGCTTCAGCAACGGATTGTCGAAGAGATAAATCTGGCCAACCGACAGGTAGTTCGCGGCCCGCCAATAGGCGTCCATTTTGCGGAGCAGTTCCGGCGTGAGTGTGTTGGCATTCATAATTTATCTTTTTTCTGTGCGCCGAGGCGGAGGACGCAGCTGACCGACCTTGCAATCATGAGTTCTTCGTCCGTGCGAATGACGCGAACCGCAACCCGGCTGGCGTCCGTGGAAATCACCCCTGAAGTCTCGGCGTTGCGCGCCTCATTCAATTCAAGGCCGAGAAAGCTCAGGCCCTGGCAGATTCGGGCGCGGACGAGCGGCGCGTTTTCGCCGATGCCGCCGGCGAAGACGAGCGTGTCCAATCCGCCGAGCGCGGCGGCAAAGGAACCGATCCACTTTTTCGCCTGATAACAGAAAAGCGCGACGGCTTCGGCGGCGCGGACATCCTTCGCTTCCCGGCGAAGCAATTCCTGCATGTCGGAGCTCGTTTCCGATACGCCGAGCAATCCCGATTCTTCGTTGACCATGTGATGGAATTGCTTTGCTGTCACATGCTCGGCCTGTGAGAGGTACCAGCCCAGGCCAGGATCCAAATCTCCGGAACGAGTGCTCATGGGGATGCCGGCTGCCGGTGTAAACGCCATGCTTGTATCGATGCTTCTACCGCCGCGCACTGCGGTAATGCTCGCGCCGTTGCCCAGGTGCGCCAGAATCACGCGGCCATCTGCGGCCTCCGCCCCTGCCAGGCGAGCAAGCTCCTCTATAATATAAGCGCACGAAATCCCGTGAAATCCGTAGCGTCGAACTCCCTTCACATTGTAACGCCGCGGAATCGGAAGCAGCTGCGCCACACGCGGCATGTCGTGGTGGAATGCCGTGTCGAAACAGGCAACCTGTGGAAGCTGCGGGAAGCGCCGATGGAAAGCCTCGGTCAACAAGATCTCCTCCGGCAGATGTTCCGGGTCGAACGGGCTGAGCTCGTGCAAGGTGGCGATCATTTCCGGCGTGATGCGTTGCGGCTCCCAATATTTCGGCCCGCCATGCACCACTCGATGCCCTACCGCCGTCAACGCGTCGCGCTCGATTATTTCCTGGAGCCAATCCATCAACAGGTTCACCGCAGCCGTGTGGTCCGGCGTGGTTACAGAACGCGAAATGTTGCCGGCGTCGTTTGAACTCTTCACCGTAAAGCGACCCCGCGGAAGACCGATCCCTTCAATGTGGCCTGCGAGAATCCGACGCAGCGTCTCGTCTGCGTCGAACAACGCGAACTTAATACTCGACGAGCCGCCGTTGATCGTGAGGATTTGGTTCATTGACTTCTGACAACATGACCCTCCAAGGGGGACCGCGAAAGGCCGGTCGGCCGGATTTGGTAAAAACGCGTGTAGCCGCGCCGCTGTGCGGCGCGCGGCATTGACTGCGTTAATCACGCGAGCGCGCGTCGCCGGCAGGGCAACGGCTACGCCAGTTGGGTCTTAAGCCACCGTCACGTCGGAACAGAGATAAACATCCTGAATCGCGTTCAGGAGTTTGATGCCGTCGGCCATCGGTTTCTGGAACGCTTTGCGGCCGCTGATCACGCCCATCCCGCCCGCGCGCTTGTTGATAACCGCCGTGCGAACCGCGTCGGCAAGATCGTTTTTGCCGGACGGGCCGCCGGAGTTGATCAGACCGATGCGTCCCATGTAATTGTTGATTACCTGATAACGGGCAAGATCGATCGGATTGTCGCTGCTCAACTCTGTGTACATTCGCTCGTCGTATTTGCCATAGCCCGGTTTCTCGGCATTCAACGCTTTGTACCCGCCGTTCTGGGTGGGCAGTTTTTGTTTGATAATGTCCGCCTCGATGGTGGCGCCAAGATGATTGGCCTGCCCCGTCAGGTCGGCGCTGCTGTGATGATCTACGCCACCGACCTTGAACGCCTTATTGCGCAGGTAACACCAGAGTATTGTCGCCAGACCAAGCTCATGCGCTTGCGCGAACGCCTGGCTGATCTCGACAATTTGCCGGCCGCTTTCTTCCGAGCCGAAATAGATGGTCGCGCCTACCGCCACCGCGCCGAGATCGTACGCCTGCTTCACGCTGGCGAACAGGATCTGGTCGAATTGGTTTGGGTAGGTGAGCAACTCATTGTGATTGATCTTCACAATGAACGGGATCTTGTGCGCGTAACGGCGAGAAATGCTGCCCAGCACTCCCAGTGTGGAAGCAATCGCATTGCAACCGCCTTCCATGGCGAGGTGGACAAGGTTTTCACCGTCGAAATACTCAGGGTTGGCGGCGAATGATGCGCCGGCCGAATGTTCGATTCCCTGGTCCACCGGCAGAATGGAGACATACCCGGTGCCGGCGAGTCTTCCGTGCGACAGCAAGGCCTGCACGTTGCGCAGCACGCGCGGCGACCGGTCCATGGGCGCAAAAATCCGGTCCACCCAGTCTGTTCCGGGCAGATGAAGTTTGTCTTTGGTCATCGTTTTGCATTTGTGTTGCAGCAACGATTCAGCTTCGTCGCCGAGCGCTTTTGTGATTTGGTCGATTGTCTTCATCAGTGCACCTCCATCTTCGGGTAAATCATAACATCAAGGGCGCCGGTTGGCGCGGACATTGATATGGCTTTCGTGCTTCTCATGGGTTGGGGTTCCTTTCTCTGTTTTCGTGTCGGCAGGGTCCATTACTCCTCCCATTTCGTATTAAAAATGTCCCTGGCGTCAATCCATTCATAAACCCCCAGCGATCGCATCCCTCACGATTGCCCGGGCTTCCTCCAGAATCCTATGCAGATGATCGGTCCCCAGAAAACTCTCCGCGTAAATCTTGTAGATTTCTTCCGTTCCCGACGGCCGGGCTGCGAACCATCCGTTCTCGGTAATCACTTTCAACCCGCCGATGGGCGCGTCGTTGCCGGGCGCCCGGGTGAGGATCGACGCAATTTTCTCGCCGGCCAACTCGGTTTCCCGGACCTGTTTCGGCGAAAGTTTCTTTAAGATTTCCTTCTGCTCGGCAGTTGCCGGAGCTTCAACGCGATCGTAAACAGGTGCGCCAAGCTCGTTTGTTAGGCCGGAATAAATCTCGGCGGGATCGCGCCCCATTCGTGCCGTAATTTCCGCCGCAAGCAGCGCGAGGAGCATCCCGTCCTTGTCGGTCGTCCAGACGCTGCCGTCACGCCTAACGAAAACCGCGCCCGCGCTTTCTTCGCCGGCGAAGCCGAAGGAGCCGTCCAGTAAACCGTCCACGAACCATTTGAATCCGACCGGCACCTCGCAAAGGTTCCGGCCCAGCTTCGCCGCCACGCGATCGATCATCTGGCTGCTGACCAGCGTCTTGCCTACGGCCGCATCTTTGCGCCAGTTCGCTCGGTGCTGGAAAAGATAAAAAATCGCTGCAGAAAGATAATGGTTAGGCGGCAGCAGACCCGCGCTGCGGGTGACAATTCCGTGACGGTCGTGGTCTGTGTCACAAGCAAAAGCAATTTGAAACCGGTCTTTGAGTCCGATCAGCCTTTGCATCGCGTAGGGGGACGACGGGTCCATGCGAATCTGGCCGTCCCAATCAATCGTCATGAAACGGAACGTTGGATCGACAACGTCGTTGACGATTGTCAGATTCAGTCTGTAGCGGTCGGCAATCGGTCCCCAATAATGGACTCCCGCACCGCCGAGCGGATCGACGCCGAGGCTGATCTTTGAGTCGCGAATCGTTTCCATGTCGAGCGCGTTGCCAAGATCGCCGATGTAGGCATTGAGGTAATCGTGCCGATGCGTGGTCGTGGCGTGAAGCGCCCTCTCATACGCCACTCGCTTCACGGTTTTAAGATCGGATTCAAGAAACTCGTTAGCCTTTGCCTCGATCCAGCCGGTGACGTCGGTGTCCGCAGGCCCGCCGTTCGGCGGGTTGTATTTGAAGCCGCCATCGCGAGGTGGATTGTGCGAAGGCGTGATGACAATCCCGTCCGCCAGTCCCGTTTTGCGCCCGCGATTGTAAGTGAGGATCGCGTGGGAGATGACTGGCGTAGGAGTGTATTCATCTTTTTCCGCAAGCATCACGTCTACTTCGTTAGCAGCCAATACTTCCAGAGCACTGGTTAGTGCCGGAACTGAAAGCGCGTGCGTGTCCATCCCCAGAAACAGCGGGCCGTCGATTCGCTGCTGTTTCCGGTAGAGGCAGATCGCCTGGCTGATAGCCAGGATATGCGCCTCGTTAAAGGTCCTTTCGAATGACGAACCGCGATGACCCGAGGTGCCGAATGCGACCCGTTGCGCGGGCACCGAAGGATCGGGCGTTTCGGTATAGTAGAAAGTCACAAGTCTGGAGACGTCGACCAAATCGGACTGGTCGGCCGGTTTTCCCGCACGCGGACTTACATTCATGGCTTTCGTTTCAGATGGTTTGATGGCGCTTTCGAGGCTCGTGTTCGACAAGGCCCCCGCAAAGGTCGCACACTCGCGCGGTCTCCGTTGTCCCCGGTTTTCGCGAAACGGTCAATACATGCGAGCGCGGAACATCCATCCTGCCACAGCCAGGTTGATCAAGCCGATGATTGCCATCGGCCAAAACTGGCTGATCAGCAGATGAAACGGCGTCCCTTCCAGAAACACGCTGCGCAGGATCACGAGAAAATAGCGCATGGGATTGATCAATGTGAGCCGCTGGACCAAATAGGGCATGTTGGCGATTGGGGTGGCGAAGCCCGAGAGAATGATCGACGGCACAATGAAGAGAAAGGCGCCGAGCAATCCCTGTTGCTGCGTAACCGAAAGGGATGAGATCATCAGACCCACGCCTACGGTCGAGAGCAGAAAGAAGAACATCCCCACGTACAATGTGGCCACGCTGCCGCGCAACGGCACTTGAAACCACAGCGTGGCGATCAGAATGATCACCGTCGCCTCGGCAAAACCGATAATGAATCCCGGCAGCGCCTTGCCGATGAGGATTTCCACGGGACGGAAGGGCGTCACGAGCAATTGATCGAACGTCCCCTGCTCGCGTTCGCGGGCCACGGAGAGCGCGGTGACCAATGTCGTGACCACCAGCGTTAGCAATCCGACAATGCCGGGCACGATGAACCAGCGGCTGACCAGGTTCGGATTGAACCACGCGCGCGTTTCCAGGTAGGCCGGGGTCGCCACGGCGCCGGCCCGTTGTTGCCAGTCGGCGTCAAACCCGGCGATGATGGTGTTGACGTAATTGAGGAGAATCGCCGCCGTATTGGAGTTGCGTCCGTCGATGATGACCTGCACCGGCCCGGATCGATCATTGAGCAATTCGCGGCTGAACTGCGGGCTGATGTGCAGCACCAAGAGCGCTTTTCTGGCATCCACCAGCGGCGCGATTTGCTCGTCGTGCGAAATCGTCGTTACCAAATCAAAATTCGGCGAACCCTCAAAGCGCGCCACCAGATCACGCGACGCCTGGCTGTGATCCTCGTCGTAAACGGCCAGGGGAATGCGATTCAGGTCGAACGTGGCGGCGTAGCCAAACACCAGCAACTGGAGAATGGGCGGCACGATTACCACGATCCGGCTTCGCTTATCCTTGAACAGGGCCAGGAATTCCTTCGTCATCAATGCCCGGATTCGTCGCCACATGGTCGTCTCCTATTCCAGCCGTTTCCGCAGTTTGCGCCGGCTCACCCCTAGAAAGAACGCCGCCAGCACCACCAGAGCCAATGCGTTAGGCACGAGCACAGACCAGACGTTGCCGGCCAAAAACAGCGTCTGCAAAATCGCCACAAAATATCGCGCCGCCAACAGGTAGGTAATTCCCTGAACGACGCGTGGCATGCTGCCGATATCAAAGATGAACCCGGACAAGATGAAAGCCGGCAGAAATGTGGTGATGATCGCGATCTGGCCGGCGACGAACTGGTTCTTCGTCACGGTCGAAATCAGTAATCCCATCCCGAGTGCCGCCAAGAGAAACAGTGACGAGGCCGCAAACAGAAGTACCAGCGACCCGCGCAGCGGCACGCCAAAGAGCCACACGCCCATCGCCACCGACAGCACCATCCCCCCCGTGCCGAGGACGAAGTAGGGCAGCACTTTGCCGAGCAACACCTCGGCCATGGTCACCGGCGTTACCAGCAATGCTTCCATCGTGCCGCGTTCCCATTCCCGCGCCATCACCAGTGCGGTCAACAGCGCGCCGATCAGCGTCATGATGATGGCGATCAGGCCCGGCACGAGAAAATTGCGGCTGCGCAGCTCGCTGTTGAACCAGATGCGTGGAGCGACCTGCAACGGCGTGTTCAACGTTTCGCCGCGCGCCCGTGCCTGCTTTTGCAGCCAGCCTTGCCAGACGCCCTGCACGTAACCAAGGATGAGCCGCGCGGTGTTGGCGTCCACGCCGTTGACAATCACCTGCACCGGCGTGCCGCCCGGTTGGCGTAATTGCCGGGCGAAATCCGAGCGTAAGTGAACGATGGCGTCCACGCGACGCTGCATCAGCGCCGCCTCGGCCTCGTGGAGATTATACATGAAGACCGGCGCGAAGTAGCGCGACTGCTGGAAACCTCCGGTCAAGCTGGCGGTGTCGGTGCTCGGTTGCTCCACGACGAGCGCGACCGGCACGTGCTCCGCGTCGAGCGACACACCATAGCCGAAGATCAGCAGCAACACGACCGGCAGCAGGAACGCAATCGCGATGCTGCTCGGATCGCGCAGGATTTGGAGGAACTCCTTGCGAAGCAATCCGCGCAAGCGCATATGGCCGCCGCCGCGTGAGAGTGGCTCCGGTTGCGCGCTCATCCGCCTGGTTCCTTGCTTTCGATGAGCGCGATAAATGCGTCCTCCATCGTCGGCTCCGGTTGCTCGGCGGTGCGCTCACGTTTCTTGATTTCTTCGGGCGTGCCGATCGCGAGAATTTCGCCATCGGCCATGATGGCCAGCCGGTCACAATACTCGGCCTCTTCCATGAAATGAGTGGTTACCATCACGGTCACGCGTCGCTCGGCCAGCGCGTTGATCCGTCGCCAGAATTCCCGCCGCGCCAGCGGATCAACGCCTGAAGTTGGTTCGTCGAGAAACAGGATTTCCGGTTCATGCATGAGCGCACAGGCCATCGCCAGCCGCTGCTTGTGGCCCAGCGGCAAATCGAGACTGGTGACGTCGGCCATCGGGGCGAGCTCGAATTGGCCTAACGCCCAATCCATCCGATCGCGCTGACGTTTCCCGAAAAGATTGTAGGCGCTGCTGAAGAAACGCAGGTTTTCGCAGACGCTGAGATTGCCGTAGAGCGAGAATTTCTGCGACATGTAACCGACCTTCGCCCGGGCCGCGGCCGCCGCGCGCCGCAGGTCCACGCCCGCGACGCGCAGACGGCCCTCGGTCGCCGGCAACAAACCGCACAACATCCGGAACACGGTCGACTTGCCTGCGCCGTTTGCGCCGAGCAACCCGAAGACCTCGCCGCGGTCCACCCGGAACGTTACGCCTTTGACCGCATAGAAATCGCCGAAGCGCCGTTTGACGTTTTCGACATCGATCACCGGGCCAGCGCCGTTGGTGTGGCGCACCGAATCTCCGCTCATCGCTTCCGGCGATTTCACCGCCGCGGCCTCTGGCTTTCGCTTTCGCAGCATGGTCACAAAACTGTCTTCCAGCCGTGGCGGCACCGGCTGGATGGCGATGTCCTTATTGTTCGGCAACAACGTCACGGGATCGGGGCGAACATCGCTCTCCATGACCAGGCGCACGGATTCGCCCTGGATCAACGCATCGACCACGCCCGGCGCGCTCGAGAGCGATTCCTGGAGAGCGCGCTTGTTGGCGACGGACGAAGTCACCATGTAGGTCCGGCCACGGGAACGTTCGCTGAATTCCTGCGGCGGACCGTGCCCCAGGACCTCGCCATCGTGCATCAGGATCACTTCAGCGCAGCGTTCCGCTTCGTCGAGATAGGCTGTGCTCAGCAGAACGGTCACGCCTTCCTTTTGCGCCAGTCGATAAACGATCTGCCAAAGTTCGCGTCGCGAAACGGGATCAACGCCCACCGTTGGTTCGTCGAGCAACAGTAACTCCGGCGGACGCACCAGCGTGCAAGCCAGCCCGAGCTTCTGCTTCATCCCGCCTGACAAACGGCCGGCGAGGCGCGCGGTGAACCGGGCCAGGCCGGTCATTTGCATCAACTCCTCATACACGGGAGCCCGATCGGCATGCGGCACGCCCTGCAAGTCGGCATAGAGATCGAGATTCTCCTGGACCGACAAATCTTCGTAGAGCCCAAAGCGCTGCGGCATGTAGCCAACGCGCGCCTGCACCTCCAGCGAATCGCGCGCGGCATCGAAACCCAACACCGTGATCTGGCCGTCGTCGGGCACGAGCAGCCCGACCACCATCCGCATAAGCGTCGTCTTGCCCGCGCCATCCGGCCCGATCAATCCCGTGACGCGTCCACGTCGCACGGCGAGATTGATATCGCGGAGAGCCTCGACTGTTCGCCCGCCCGCCACGAACTGTTTGCGCACGCCGTGTAACTCCAGCACAACGTCGGACTCACGCTGCGCCCGCTCGGTTTTTCCGGAGGCGTCCATGCGTGCGAGCTACTTTTGCGACTGGTTGAGCGGGATGGTGACGACCGCCGGCATCCCGAGGCGGAGTTCGCCTCTCGGGTTGTGAACAAAGACGCGCACCTGATAGACGAGTTTGGTTCGCACCTCGGCAGTCTCCACCGTTTTCGGGGTAAACTCAGCCGTCGGCGAGATGAACCCGATCCAGCCGTCGTAATGTTTGTTAGGGAAACTATCGGTCGTCACCTCCGCCTTCATTCCTTCGCGGATTTTGCCGAGGTCCGTCTCCGACACGTAGGCCCGCACCCATAACGGATCGTCAAGCGCCAGCGTGAAGACCGGCTCATGCGGCGAGGCCATGTCGCCCGGCTCGAGCAGCCGATCCTGGATGACGCCATTACTGGGCGCGTAAAGTCTGGCGTTGGCCAGGTCGCGTTTCACTAATTCGAGCTGGGCTTCGTTCGCTTTCAGCGTGGCCTGGGCTGCGGCGATGTTTTGCTTCGCCGCCGCCAGGGTGGCCGTGGCCACATCGAGCACGGCCCGCGCATTGTCGAGGTCCTGGGGAGAGACGACCTTTCTCTCGCGCAGATCCTTGACGCGCTTAAAAGTGAGATCGGCGTTGACGAGATTGGCCTGCGCCACGTTCCTGTCCGCTTCGGCCTTGAGGACGGCTTGCTGCTGGGCGGCCACGTTGGCCTCACCGGTCGCGACGGTCGCCGCAAACCGCCGGCTATCGAGGGTCGCCAATTCCTGTCCCGTATTCACGCGGTCGCCTTCCCTAACGAGCAAGGCTGTGATCCGCTCGCTGTCGTTGAAGGCAAGTTGCACCTGGCGAATATCCACATTGCCGTAAAGCACCAACCGGCCTTTCGCGCCGGCGCCGTGGTGGGCAAACCAAAACCAGACCAGGCCGGCCACGATCACGATCCCGAGCACACCGATAAAAATGCGAACTCGATTTCGCTTCATGGCTTCAATCTACTCGCAATCAACGACGCATTGTATTGGCATTCGACAGGTTAGCACACGACCAGGCCGCGAACCGATCCGGCACGGGCTGGCACGCGCTTTTCCAGTCATAAGGTTTCGTAGAGCCCGAAATACCAAAGCGCCCGGTGGGGGCGCCTGCGACAGTGTGGCCACCGGTGAAGGGCAGCGAAAAATGCTCAGTGACATTGAGGGACCAGACAGAACGGCCAAGAAACAATCTTGCAGGTCTTTCCTCCTGAGAGATCGGCATCGTTTCACTTCTTGCTTTTCTCTTCAGCCGCAGCCTCGTGATATTTCTTGCGAATGTCAGCGATGTTCACTGTTGGCGCTGGAACTTTTATCCCCAGGTTTTCCATCGTCTCGACGATGATGTGCGAGATCGCCAGATTGCGAAACCATTTGTGGTCGGAGGGAATCACAAACCACGGCGCGTCATCAGTCGTGCATTTGTTGATCGCGTCCTGGTAGGCGGCCTGGTAATCGTCCCAGTATTTCCGTTCCGAGTAATCGGATTCGCTGATCTTCCAATGCCGGCCGCGATCATCCAGCCGCTGCTCGAAGCGTTCCAGTTGCTCTTCCTTACTGATGTGCAGGAAGAATTTTAAAATGTGCGTGTTGTTTGCAGCCAGGCGCCGCTCGAAGTCGTTGATTTGCTCGTAACGCTTTGACCAGACCTTTCTTGGAACAAGACCATGAACGCGCACGATCAGTACATCTTCGTAGTGCGAGCGGTTGAAGATCACCACCTCGCCGCGTCTCGGCGTCTGGCGTTCGATCCGCCATAAGAAATCATGCGCTAACTCTTCCGCCGTTGGCTGCTTGAAACTTACAACGCTGCAGCCCTGCGGATTCATCGCGCCGATGACGTGCCGGACGACGCCATCTTTGCCGCCTGCATCCGGGGCCTGAAGGCAAATCAAGAGTGAGCGTTTGTTTTCGGCGTAAAGCTGAAACTGCAACTCGTCGATCCGCTTTTGGAGCTTCTCAATCTTCCGAAGCGCGGATTTTTTCTTTTCGTGTTTGGCTGCAAACTGTGGGTCGAAATCTTTGAGCCGGATTTTCTCTCCGGGCTTTACCCGGAATTCTTTGTGGTAGTTCATGCGTTTTTTGGTTGATGGAATTTCGCAGGACGCTGTGTCGACGAGACAGGAGCGCGGGAGTCGAGAATGCGATACGTGGCGAGCTGGATCAAATCGTTAACAAAAAACAATGCCAGTGCGTATCCCCAAACCGCCGGCGCCCAGCCCCAGCCGATCGGCGTCATGAATATTCCATAAACCGCTATCAAGGTTCGCTTTTTTGCCTCGACCGTGCTCAACCCGTTTGGCGACGCTGGCGGATCAACTGGCGCCGCCTTGGCGGGTGGCGGGGCCGCCGGTGATGGGGAGCCGTTACTTGTCATGTTCTTATTCTTTCGAGGGGACGGGCAGTTGTTTCGTTCATTTCCACAGGATGACAGTGACAACGAAAACGGCGTAGAGCGCGACCAGCAACGCGCCGCCGCCACGAAGCAATCCATGCCGACGGCTTGCCGCGATGAGCGCGACCACTTTCATTCCGATCAACCACAGCGCGGCGAAGACGATTTGTGGCGAAGGCGCCGTGAAGCCTATCAGCAGGGCCGGCAAGGCGATGCCGGCAATAACGTTCAGCGTGTTGCTGTTCAGAGATTCGCTGACCACCGCGGCGCCGCGGCCGTCGCGAGCGAGCTGCACCGCGGCGATGACATTCGGGATCGATGTCAACGCCGCCAGGATAAGCGTGCCGATCACAGCCTGGCTCACTCCCCATCGCGCGCCGAGTGACACAGCCGAACGCACTGCGCCTATGCTGCAACCGACGATCAGCCCTACTGCTATGACGACCCACATGGGATCGTACCAGGCGGCGCGCCGGTTCTTCTTTCGCCTGGATGAGTCGCGGTGGACGTGGCCGACGGCTGCCTCCAGGAACTTCTTCCACAAAGAGGGAAGTTTGAGCCGCGCGATCTGCGCCGGATGCATCGCTGTGAGCGCCACGTAAGGAGCCAGAACAAGGGCCAATAACACCATGCTCGACCAGGCCGGAATCCATCGCAGCACTAACGGGACGAGTATCGCGCTCACTACCAGACTCGTGCCGCCAGTGAACCAGAGACCCTGCCGGCCAATTTGCACTCTGCCGGCAACCAGAGCGCTCAAGCCAAGTAAGCCGGCGAGATTGAAAATGTTCGAACCCAGCACGACGCCAAGGCCGATGTCGTGCTGCTTGAATGAGAGCGCCGCGAACGCGGTGCAAATCTCCGGCGCGTCGGCTCCCAGCGCCGTGACGATGCCGAGCAAACCTTCCGAGAAACGCTGCGATGCGCCAATGCGCTCCAGGGTTGCGGTAAGCCGGACACTCGCCCAGCACATTATGCCCACGGCCCCGGCAAACATCGCTAAAGTTGTCCCCATCCGCATAGTGCAACGATGATTTTAGATTCACACGGTGGCCAGCCGTAAAATTGTTAGCACGCCCGCCTGCGCGCTGGACAAGTCCTGCGCTTCCGAGTCTCCAACGCGGACGCGGAACTATCGGTAACAGCCACCAGATACTATTTCGCTGCCGGGACGGATGGCACGCGCGAGATCCAACAGTTTCTATGACCGCGTCGGGCCCATTGGGTTCTTTGCCCCTGTGCGCGTTGCAGCGCGTTCGGTTTGGTTAAGGGGCAGTCAAAGCCCCGGACCTCCCTGCATGATGGCGCCATCGGCAAAGATCGTTGTCGCCGTAATGTAACTGGCTCCATCGCCGGCGAGAAACGCGACGACGTTGGCGATTTCCTCTGGTTTGGCCATGCGCCCCAGCGGAATGGCGTTGTCCAGTTTCTTCAACAACGCCGGATCATTCATCGTGCCGAGGTTGATCGGCGTCGCCACGGCGCCGGGGCCGACGCCGACGACGAGAATATTGTGCGGCGCGAGTTCGACTCCCGCCGTCCGTGTCAACATCCGCATCCCGCCTTTCGAGAGGCAATAGGCGGTGTTGTCGGGCATCGGCCAGTCTTCATGCACCGAGGTAATGTTGATGATGCGACCACCGCCGCCTTGCTTGATCATTTGCTGCGCGGCGAGCTGGGTGCCGAAGAATGCGCTCTTGAGATTGATGGAGAGCACCTTTTCATACTGTGCCTCGGTCGTGTCGAGAATGGAGGTGCGCGTCTCGACGCCGGCGTTATTGACCATGATATCCACGCGTCGGAATTTTTTGACTGCGGCGGCGACCAACTTTTGCAGTTCAGCGACCTGGCTGACGTCGGCCTTCACGCCGATGACACGATCCCCAAGTGCGTGAACCTGTTTTTCAAGATCCTGCGTCGCGTCGGGATGTGTGACGTAATCAATGACGATGTTAGCGCCTTGCCGCGCGAGTTCCAACACGATGGCCATACCGATGCCACTATTGCCACCGGTGACGATTGCGACTTTGCCTTTAAGACTTATTTCTTTCTCCTTGGTCGATAATCTTCCTGGTTGCCAACATTTTATACCCGTGCGCGTGATGTTCGCGTGACGGCAAAAGATAGCACCGACATCACAAGGGCGACAGCCGCTGCTCCGCCGTAGATGACGCTCAAATCCAATCCCGCCCAGGTTTGCAACGGACCGACGCCGAAAGCGGCTAGGCCATAGCCGATCTGGTAGAACGCGATCAGGCCGCCCGCCACCGAAGCGGCGATGGCCGTCAATTCCTTCTGACCAAAACTGATGGTCAGCGGCAACAACGCCGAACAACCGAGTCCGGCTAGACCAAAACTAAAAATGCCGAGGGCCGACGTCAGCGATTCCGTTTTTGACGTTCTGATGCGTCGCGGAGAGTTTTTTTTCTTCAGCTCCAAAAATCGTTTGCACTGCTTTCCTTTGAAGCGCGTCACACCATCCGTTGGCCGCTCCACAGATAGTCTGTTGCGGTCAGACCTGAATCATGACGTCGATGGCCGGAAGGCCATTTATACCATAAAGTTTGCCATGAGATTTCGGCGGAGACGAGACGGTCACGTGTTGGTGGTCGGCATCTTCCAGGGCCCGGAGACCGGGCGGGCTGTATTGAGAAATCTCCGCCGGGCAGGGTTTCACCGTGCTGCTGCAATTTACTCTTCGGCCATGGGTCGCCTGCGGGTTGACGAACGCGGCCTCTCGGCGTTAGGCGGAGCGGCCACCGCTTCCGCTCTGAGCGTGGCCCTTGGCGCAATCATCTTCTGGGAGCGCGCAACACTGGCCGGGTACGGTCCAGCCCGGCTTGCGCTGCTTCTGGGTGCTTTCGCAGCGGTTGGCGTTCTAGCCGGCTGGCTTCTTGTCCGGTTGCTTCGGCAGCATGTCGATGATGCGAGCCTGGCGCGGTGCACCCGCTCGATCCTGCCGGATGAAGTGATGGTCATCGCTGAGGTCAAAGCCAGCGAAACGGCGCGCGTGCTGGCGATTTTGCGGGACGTGGAAGCAGAGGCGCCAGTGACGTTTGCTTTTCACTCGCCGCCGCCTTTCCCATTTGAATCAACCACGCGACCGCTCGGTCATGAACTGCCTTCGGGCCAGCGGCTCGAGGAAAATGCGGCGCGCCTTGCAGTCGCGATCCCGGTCGACCGCGAAACGAAGCCGCGCGGGCCATCCTTTCTGCGCCGGCTGGGCGAGATCGAGCACGCGCTGGAATGGATAAACGCGAGTCTCACGATGTCGGCCGAGGTGCATCACGCCTTCACGCTTTCGGCGGAATGGCTGCTCGATAACGCCTATCTGACCCGAGAACAGATAGCCGATCTGCAGGGGAGCCTCCCGCAAGAATATTATGGCGAGCTGCCTCTCATCGCCACTGGCTCCGAAGCGGGATTGCCGCGGGTTTACCAGGTGGCCTCGGAAATGGTGGCCGAGACCGGCGGCGCATTGGAGCCGGAGATCATCCGGAAATTTCTTGTCGCTTTTCAGGCGACTGCGCCGCTGGACATTGGAGAACTCTGGGCCCTCCCACTGATGCTGCGATTGCAGTTGCTGGAAGGTCTGCGCGCGCTCGCGATCCAGGTCGAGCAACAGCAAAGCCAGAGCGAAGAGGCGGACTTTTGGTCGAATCGGCTCATCACCGCTGTGCGCCACGGTTCGCCACGGTTGCTTAAGCGGATGGAGGAACTGGTGGAACGCTATCCCGAGCCGATGCCGCATTTTGCGAGCGAACTGGTGGCGCATCTCTACGACGAAGAGACGGCGCTCCCGCTGGTCAGCGGCTGGCTGGAACGCTCGCTCCGTGCACCGCTGCTTGAGGTGATTCAGCAGGAACATCGGCGCCAGGCCGTGCAGCAGACGGCGCTTGCCAATGTGATCAGTAGTTGCCGCCGCCTTGCGCAAGTCCAGTGGCGGGAACTTTTCCAATCAGCCAGTTGGGCGGAAAGCGAGCTGGCGGCCGATCCCGCCGGCGTTTATGCCCGCCAAAATTTTGAGACGCGCGATCGTTGCCGGAGCGCGGTGGAGGAAATCGCCCGATGGTCAAAGTGTTCGGAACAAAAAGCCATCGACCAGGCGCTGGCGCTGGCGAAAGCCGGCGAGGGCGAAGTGACGCGAAACGTCGGCTATTATTTGATCGACGCGGGCCGGCCGGCGCTCGAGCGGGCGACAGGCGCGCGAATTTCGTTCGCCGAACGATTCCGCCGATGGCTTCACGCCCACGCGGCGGTCGCATACTTCGGAAGCATTTTCCTGCTCACGGTCGTGATGGTGGCGGCGCCTCTCCTTTTCATTGCCGGCTTGGTTCCTTGGCTGACAGACGCGCTGCTGGGATTTCTGCTGCTCTTGCCCGCGAGCGAGCTGGCGGTGCTGGCCGTGAATTATTTTGTGACCTCGCTCCTGTCGCCGCAGGTCTTGCCGAAGATGTCCTTCAAAAAAGAAGGCATTCCCGATGATTGCCGCACGCTCGTGGTGGTGCCGATGTTGTTGACCACTCCGGACGCGATCCAAAACGAGCTCAACCGCCTCGAAATTCGTTACCTCGGAAATACGGATGCGAATCTACGCTTTTCGCTTCTGACCGATTTTGCCGACGCGCCACGGGAGAACATGCCGGAGGACGCGGAGTATCTCGACATCGTGGCGCGCGGGATCGAGGAACTGAATCGCCGGCACGGAGCGGGGCGCTTCTTTCTTTTTCATCGTGGACGATTGTGGAGCGAGAGCGAGCAACGCTGGATCGGCTGGGAGCGCAAGCGCGGCAAGCTCGAGCAACTGAATCGATTCCTGGTCGGCGAATCCGCGCCCGAGCTGGAAGGATTTCTCCATGCGGGCGATCGCGCGCAACTTGAGGGCATTCGATTCATCATCACGCTGGATGCCGATACCCAACTGCTGCGCGACACCGCCCGGAAGATGATCGAAACGCTGGCGCATCCGCTGAATCAGGCGCGCCTTTCGCCGGATGGCTGCCACGTGGCTCGTGGTTACACAATCATTCAACCAAGCGTCAGCGCCTCGCTTCCAAGCGCGAGGGCGACATGGTTCTCACGCATTTTTGCCGATCCGCGTGGGATCGATCCTTACACGCATGCCGTCTCCGATGTTTACCAGGATCTGATCGGGGAAGGCAGCTATCACGGCAAAGGCATCTATGAACTGCAGACGTTTTGCAGCCTCTTGTCCGGCCGGTTTCCAACGGCGCACCTGTTGAGTCACGATCTGCTGGAAGGCTGCCATGTTCGCGTGGGGCTGGCGACCGACATCGAGCTGCTGGATGTTTTTCCGAGCAGTTACATCGCGTGGTGGAATCGGCAGCACCGCTGGATTCGCGGCGACTGGCAAATCATTGATTGGCTGAAACCACGTGTGCCCGTGGGCGGCGGCGGCACCAAACCCAATCCGCTTTCTGCCTTCAGCCGGTGGAAGATCTTCGATAATCTGCGCCGCAGTCTGGTGCCGCCAGCGACCGTGGCTCTCCTCCTGGCAGGCTGGCTTTTCACGCCCGTGCCGATGCTCTGGAGCGGGATCATTGCGGGCCTGATGTTATGGCCGGTCCTGAATTCTCTCCTCGGCCTTTTGCTCCATCCGCTCCCGCCAGGGTCGCGGTTCTGGCGCGACCCGCGCGACCGTCTGCTGCGCTCCGTGTTCGCGGTTATCTTTCTGGCGGATTACGCTGGCATGGCACTCGATGCGATCGCTCGCGTCGCCTACCGGCGAATCACATCGCATCGGCTGCTGCTGGAATGGGAGACAGCGCAAGACGCCCGCCAGCGCGTAAAAAATCAGCAACTGCGGTTCGTTTTCAACCGGCTTTGGATTCCGGTTGCCTGCGTGATCCTTTCTGCCGGTGCGGCCTGGAGAGGGACCTCGGCGATGGTGGCCGTGGGCCCGTTCCTCCTTTTGTCGGCGCTCTTTCCGGTGGCGGTGATGCTGATCGATCGCCCCGCGAAGAGCTGGCGCGGCGGAACGCTAACGGCGGACGATCGGCGATTCCTGCGCACGGCGGCGCGGCGAACCTGGAGATACTTCGATGACTTTGTCGGACCACAGACCTCCTGGCTGCCGCCGGACAACGTCCAGGAAACGCCCATGCGGGAAATTTTCCTGCGCACTTCACCGACGAACGTTGGGCTGTGGATGCTGGCGACCGTGGCGGCGAATGATTTCGGTTACATCACGATCGACGACCTGGTGGCGCGCAATCTCGGCACGCTCGAAACGGTGGGTGGGCTCGAGCGTTTCGAAGGTCATCTCTTTAATTGGTACAGCCTGAAGACGCTTGAGCCGTTGCATCCTCGTTATGTCTCCACCGTGGACAGCGGTAATTTGCTGGCCAGTCTCTGGACTTTCGAGACCAGCTGCGACGAACTGGCCGCCCGCCCCCTTGTTGATGCGGGGGCATTGCGTGGAATAGCCGACACGCTCGGCGTGCTCCGGCAAATCGCGGGTGCGTTGAACGAAACGGAACGTCCTCCGGCATTTCGCCGCTTGACCGAACTGACCGCGGGCCAGCCGGCGAATCTGGAAGAAGTCATCCAGCGTGTCCGGGCGGCTCGACAGCCGGCGCAGGATCTTCTGCTCCACTTCCGCGGGACGGAAACCGATCCGCGCACGTATTGGGCGCAACAAATCTCGAAGCAGGTCGCGGCATGGAACGCCGTCATCGATAAATATCTTCGGCCGGTGGAGATTCTGATGGAACCGCCGGCGCAATTGATGTCGTTAGGCGAAGCGACGCACGAATCCCGGCGCGAGGCGCTCGCGGCCACCTTTTCGCTGCGCAACATCGCTGTCGAGGGCATCTCGGGGCTGGTGCCGCTACTTGCTTTTCATGAGCGACGGGAGGACCAGGAGATTCCTCCCGCCGTGCGCGAGTGGGTCGATCTTCTCGTCACGGAAGTGGAGCATTCGCGCCGGAACGCCTCGGAACAGCTCGCGCAATTGGACGAATTGATCGCCCAGAGCCAGCAACTGGAAGGCGGCATGGGGCTGCGATTTCTCTACGATGAGGAACGGCGGATTTTTGCCATCGGCTACCAGGTGGCAGAGCGCCGGCTCGACACCTCGTTTTACGATCTCCTGGCGAGCGAAGCACGCCTAACGAGTTTCCTGGCGATCGCGCGCGGAGAAGTGCCGGTGGAACATTGGTGGGCTTTGAGCCGGCCCTTTGGTTCCGCCTACGGGCGGCTGCCGCTCCTTTCCTGGAGCGGGACGATGTTCGAATATTTGATGCCGCTCTTGTTCACCCAGACCAACGAGAATTCGCTGCTTGATCGCGCCTGTTACGATGCCGTGCACTGTCAGATTGCCTACGCCCGGCAGAACAGCGTGCCGTGGGGCATCTCTGAATCCGCCTTCAGCGCGCTCGACCGGCACAACGTTTATCAATATCGGGCCTTTGGCGTGCCGGCGCTGGCGTTGAGGCGCACGCAGGAACATGATGTGGTCGTCGCGCCATATGCCGCAGCGCTCGCTCTCGCTGTGGAACCGGCCGCCGCGATCAAGAATCTGCGGCGGCTCGCCACCCTGGGCGACTCGGCGCTGCTCGGCGACTATGGCTACTACGAAGCGATCGATTATTCGCGACGGACCGAACCCGGGGGCGCGGCCGGGATTATCATCCATTGCTATATGGTACATCACCAGGGAATGTCGCTCCTCGCCTACGACAACGCTTTACATGGCAACGCGATGCGAAGGCGGTTTCATTCCGATCCGCGTATTCGCGCCACCGAGCCGCTCCTGCACGAGCACATCCCCGAACAAATTTTGCCGACCGCCGGTGACATGCACGAAGAACGACCGCTGCTCCGGACGATTCCGAGCGTCGGCGCGGCGGACGTGGCGCAGACACCGGAGGTCTCTTCACCGCGCATTCACCTTCTCTCCAACGGAACCTGCTCCGTCACGGTAACGAACTCCGGCGGCGGTTACTTGCGCTGGCTGGATCTGGACGTCACACGCTGGCACGCCGATACGACCTGCGACGTCTCGGGTCCGGTTTGTTATATCCGGGATCTGGAAGGTGGAACGATCTGGAGCAACACCCATCAACCGGTGCGATCGCCGGAGCGGCGTTACACCTGGAGTTTCACGCCGGACAAAGCGGAGTTTCGGCGAAGAAGCGGCCCGTGCGAGACCATCACGGAAATTGCCGTCTCCGCGGAAGAGGACGCGGAAGTCCGGCGCGTGACCCTGGTCAATACCTCGCGCAAATCGTGCCGCCTGGAGCTGACCAGTTATCTCGAGCTCGCCCTCGCGCCGCACCGGACCGATCGCGCGCATCCCGCTTTCAACAAGCTCTTCATCGAAACCGAATGGCTGCCGCATTGCGAAACGCTGGTCGCCCGACGCCGGCTCCGCGCACCCGACGACCAGCCGATCTGGGCCGCGCATCTTATGGTTCCCGAATCCTCTTCCACCGCTGCGACCGAGTTTGAAACCGATCGCGCCCAATTCCTCGGCCGGGGTCGCACGCCGGCAAATCCCGAAGCGATCACCCGCAGCCTAACGAATAGTGTCGGCGCCGTTCTCGATCCGATCTTTAGCCTGCGTCGTCGTGTCACGATCCTGCCTAACGAGCGCTTTCAGTTTGCGCTCGTGACCGTGGTGGCCGAATCGCGCGAAGCGGTTGTGGCGCTGGCCGAGCGCTACTCGGAGTTCCACACCTGCGCGCGCGCTTTTGAAACCGCGTGGACCCATTCCCAACTCGAGATGCGCCGGCTCCACATCCGGCCAGGTGATGCGCAAACTTTTCAACATCTGGCGGCGCTCATTATCTTTCCGCAGGCCCAACTTCGACCACCGCCCGCGCGTCTCGGCCGCCGTGCCGAGGGTCAGCATGCGCTCTGGCGGCTGGGCATTTCCGGGGACCTGCCGATTGTCGCCATAATGATCGGTCACCTCCGCGACATCGAAGTTGTGCGCGAGATTTTGACTGCGCATACCTTTTGGAGTCTGCGTGGCTTGAAGGTCGATCTCGTGCTCGTGAGCGAGGAACCACCGAGTTATGACGAACCGCTGACCGCCCACCTGCGCCAGCTCACGGAAGCGCAGGCCCACCTGACCGGCGTGGATCAACCCGGCGGCGTTTATCTCCGCTCGGCGACTAAAATTTCGAAGGAAGAGTTGATCGTGCTTCAGGCTGCTGCGCGGATGGTCCTGGTCGCGGCCCGCGGCACGCTCCGCCAGCAGCTTGCCGCGACCACACCGGTCATCGTGAAACCGCAGCGAATAAGGCCTGCCCGGCAATTCCAAGAGGAGCCCTCCGCGCCGCTGGCCTTCATGGAGTTGAAATACTTCAACGGCCTTGGCGGCTTTACCGAGGACGGAAAGGAATTCGTCATCTATCTGGGTCCCGGCCGCCAAACGCCGCTTCCCTGGATCAACATCATGTCCAATCCGAAGTTCGGCGCGTTTGTTTCCGAGTCGGGCGCCGAATGTGTCTGGGGCCGCAACAGCCAGACCGATCGCCTCACGCCGTGGTTCAACGACCCGATCTCCGATCCGCCCGGCACGGCCATCTACATCCGCGATGAGGACATGGGCGTCGTCTGGTCGCCCACGCCGCAACCGATCCGGGAGAAGGACGCTTATCGCGCGCGACATGGCCAGGGTTACACAACTTTTGAACACAACAGCCACGCGATCGAACAACGGCTGCTCACTTTCGTGCCGGTCGATGACACCGGCGGCCAGCCGGTTCGCCTGCAGCGGCTGCGTTTGCGCAACAATTCGTCGCGCCGGCGGAAGCTGACTGTCACCTCCTACGCCACTCTTGTTCTCGGATCCGATCCCGAGGAAACCGGCATGCATGTGGTCACGAAATGGGATTTGCAGAGCCAGAGCCTGTTCGCCCGCAACTCCTACAACCCGGAGTTTTGCGACTGCATCACTTTTGCCACTTCGACTCCAACGCCTGCTTCGTTCACCGGTGATCGCGCTGTGTTTATCGGACGTAACCGCTCGCTGCGCGATCCCGCCGCGATGGAGCACGAACGATTGACCGGCGACGTTGGCGCCGGCTTCGATCCTTGCGCCGCCGTGCAGGTCGTGGTCGAGATCGAACCCGGACAGAGCGCCGAGATGACTTTTCTTCTCGGGCAGACGGACGACGAAGAAAAAGCGCGCGCACTTGTGAAGCGATTCCGCGATCCTGTGAACGTCGAAGCCGCATTTCAGGAAACCAAGCGTTGGTGGGAGCGTCTCCTGAGCACGATCGAAGTGGAGACGCCGGAACTTTCGACAACTTTTCTGCTCAACCGCTGGCTGGTTTATCAGACGCTTAGTTGCCGCCTCTGGGGCCGCACCGCTCTTTATCAATCGAGCGGCGCTTACGGCTTCCGCGATCAATTGCAGGATGTGATGGCGCTGGTGCACGCCGCGCCCGATCTCGCGCACGACCACATCCTGCGCGCGGCCGCGCGACAATTTGTGGAAGGGGATGTCCAGCACTGGTGGCATCCTGATTCAGGCGCGGGTGTCCGCACTCGGATCAGTGACGATTTTCTCTGGCTTCCCTTCGTCACGGCACATTACGTCCGCACCACCGGCGATGCTGCGATCCTGGACCAGATGGTTCCGTTCCTTGAAGCCAAACCGCTCGAGGCCGAACAGATCGAGAGCCTTTCCATTCCGGTCGTTTCCCACACGCAAGGGTCGCTACTCGAACATTGCCGGCGCGCCGTCGCGCGCGCCGCCACGGCCGGTCCGCACGGGCTGCCGCTGATCGGAAGCGGCGATTGGAACGACGGCCTCAACCGGGTCGGGATTGGTGGCAAAGGCGAGAGCGTCTGGCTGGCATGGTTTGAGATTTGCGTGCTCCATGATTTCGCGGAGTTGCTCACTCTGCGCGAGTTGGGCGAGGAAGCGAAAGCCTGCCGCGCCCGCTCCGCTGAGTTGGCGAAAAGAGTCGACGCTCAGGCTTGGGACGGAGCCTGGTATCGTCGCGCATATTTTGACGATGGCACCCCTCTCGGTTCGAGCGAAAACGCCGAAGCACGGATCGATTCGATTCCGCAAACCTGGGCCGCGATCTCCGGCGCGGGCGGTTCCGATCGCGTCGAGGTCGCCCTGCGATCGCTCGAGGAAAATCTCGTCCGTGAAGCCGACGATCTGATCCTGCTGTTCACTCCCCCTTTTGACAAAACCACCGCCGACGTTGGCTACATCAAGGGTTATCCGCCCGGCGTGCGGGAAAACGGCGGTCAATACACGCATGCCGCTACCTGGGTACCCATGGCTTTCGCACGCCGGGGCGATGGCGACAAAGCCGTCCGGCTTTTGCGGATGTTGAATTCAGTCGAGCGTGCTCGGGAAGAAGAAAGTTGCGAACGCTATAAAGTCGAGCCTTACGTCATGGCGGGCGACGTTTACTCGTTAGCCGGCCACGTCGGACGCGGTGGTTGGAGTTGGTACACGGGCTCGGCGGCCTGGACGTATCGCGTCTGGCTCGAGGAAGTCTTGGGTTTCCAGCGTCGCGGCGACACGCTCACGATCAACCCGGTCATACCGAAAGATTGGGACGGCTTTCATCTAAAATACCGTTATCAGAACACCCTTTATCGCATCGCGGTCGAAAATCCCGGCCACTGTTCCCGCGGTGTCGTCCTGGTGGAACTAGATGGAACTGCAGTGGCCGACAAAATCGTGGCACTGCGTGACGACGCACATCCTCACGAGGTGCGCGTCGTCCTGGGAACGGAACCGCCGGCGTGAGGCGGCGATCTTGCGATAGACGACGTCCGATCCCAAATTTTACGCGCAAGATCTGAACAGACTCTCGCAAATGCCGATAAGCCAATGAGCCGCCTGCGGTTCAGAGTGAGAACGAAAGAAGGGAACAAGAACAATGAACAAAAATCCTCTGAACAAAGGTATTTTAACTGAGAACGCGATCGGTATCGGTACGGTGACTCCAGAGATGGTTGAGACTCGTGCGCGTGAATTAGCCGCTATCGCAGGTCGTGTTCCTTCGCAAAGGTCCGAGGTTGATTATGAACAGGCCAAACGTGAATTGACGGGCGGACCGGATATGGATGTTGAAGAAGCGGTTCTTGAATCGATGCCCGAATCGGAACGCTGGGATCCCGTGCGGGGCTCGACTGGACACCACACGCCGGAGTCGTTTGGCGAAGACGAAGATAGCGAAGGACGGAGCGAGAGTGCGCAACTTGTCGAAGAAGGAATCAAAGAAGCGGAGCACGATCAGATGCTCCAAGCAGCCCGGGCAGCTCAGAAAAGGGGCCCACGCGAACCGTGAGCTGCGGAGGCTACGTGCTCCGATCGTGCGTCATGAAATCGGTTCAACTTAAGCAGATAGGGAGTGGCCCACTTGTTGAGATCGGCTTCTAGTCGTGTATCAGCCAAGTCCGTGCTTCCTCTATCGTGCCGGTTTCAAAATAACGAATCTTCGCGGTGGTGAACGGCCGGCAAAAAGCGGCCATCCATTCCTCCCATTTCTTGTCGCCGACCATGGCGATCCGCTCGATGTCCGATAAATGTTTCACACCGAGTTTGAGATCGTCCCAGCCCGCCTGCGGTTCCCAGCCGTGAAAGTCCACCATTTCAAATAGCAGCCGGACTTTGCCATGGCTTTTTATGAGACGATCGAACTCCGGGACGAAGCGCTGGTAATCCTGATGCACCAGTTTGCCCGTGACCTGGACTTCCAGAACCTTGCCGCCCTCTTTTTCAGTCAGTTGTACCGGCATATTTGTCTCCTTTTACTTGTTAGGCTTGAATCGGCTGGGAACGACGATGAGAGGGCGATTGGCCCGACGCATGACCTGTTCCACCACGTTGCCCACGAGCGCATGCCTGAACCCGCCGTGGCCATGGGTGCAAAGGACGATAAGATCGATTCCGTCGCCGCGGGCTTCGGAGCAGATTTCGTCCACCGCAGAGCCGACCTTGATTTCCGCTTCGCATGAAATGCCCCGCAAAAACGCGGATTGTGTCAGGCGATCCATTTGCCGGCGCGTGGCCTCCTGCACCGCCTCCATCAAAGACATCGTTTCGCCTGGAATTCGCTCGCCGCCGATCGTTTCTGCATACGGATGAATGGCATGAAAGAGACGAAGAGCGGCGTGGAAGCGCGCGGCAAGCAGCGCGGCATATTTCACGCCGGTAAGTGAACACGTTGAAAAGTCGACCGGCGCCAGGACTTTCTTTATTAAGATTGTCTCACGTTCATTCGGCCCACCACCATTTGGTTCCAGAAATTCCCGCTCCCGTTTTCGCACGATCAGAACAGGACACTTCGAGTGTTGGACCACGCGTTCGGCCGTGCTTCCATGAATGACGTGCTGGAATCCTGAATAGCCGTGCGTCGTCAGCACGATTAAATCAGCTTTTGTCTCCGAAGCCGTCGCCACAATTTTCTTGAATGTTCTTCCCCTCTGCACGCTGCACGTCTTTGCGGAGGCAGGTATCCGGAATTTTGCAGCCCAGCTTCGGAGGAGTTTTTCGGCGATCTTGGCCATTGTTTCCGGCTCAGTTACCATCGGCATTCGGATAATTGCGGGCGACGGCTCCCGTTCGGGATCCACAACATGCAGAAGGCGCACCTCGGCCCGGAATTTCGCAGCCAGACTCAATGCGTAGCGCAGTGCTTTCACCGACTGGCGCGAAAAATCGACTGGAACGAGAATGCGACGCAGCTGCAATGTTTTTTTCGGTCTTCCGGTGGTCGACCGCGCCTGAGAAGACAGAGCGCGACGGCTGGTCGCACGGCGGGTCGCTTTTTTCACGGCTCGACGCTACTCAATTGGACGCCGCCGTTCCACTCAATGATTGCTAAAGATCGGCTATTTCTTGCGAAGGCCAAATCGGGCCGGGACCCAGTCATCGCAGCCTAAAGAATTACCGCTAGAGCCGCAAGCACCGACAGAATGATCAGCCTGCATTGCCGGGTGTGGCCGTTTTCGCGCGCCGAGCGCGGATGATCTTGGTGATCTCGACTACGGACACGGGCGTGAGGCCCATCAGAAAAATAACCAGCCAATCCCAACCGAAATGCGGCACACTTTTGAACAGAATGTGTCGCGTTAACGGAATCCAGAGCAGCGACATTTGCAGTATTCCGGATAAGACGATCGCCGCCAAAAGGTAGGGGTTCGTGAAAATGCCGAGCTGGGGAAGCGTGTAACGCTGACTGCGGCAGGCGAAGGAGAAGAAAAGCTGAGTGAAGGTAACGACATAAAAAGCGGTAGCCTGCGCGTAGGAAGCGTCTTCCCTTAGATAGGAATAGGCGAATCCGGCGATGGCCACCGCCGAAATCAGTACGCCGTGAAAAATGATCCGGGCTCCACGCTGGCGGGTAAAAAACGGCTCGTTTGGCGGTCGCGGCGGCCGGCTCATCACATCCGGTTCCGGTTTTTCCATGGCCAGCGCGAGCGCGGGCAGGCCGTCGGTGACAAGGTTGATCCAGAGTAACTGGATCGGCAGCAGCGGAACCGGCCATCCGACGACAGCCGCAAAAAGCACAAGCGCGATTTCGCTGGCGTTACAGGAAAGCAGGTAATGGACGAACTCCTGGATGTTGTCGTAAATCCCTCGCCCTTCTTCGACCGCGTTGACGATGGAAGCAAAATTGTCGTCTGTCAGCACCATGTCCGACGCTTCCTTGGTGACATCGGTTCCGGTAACTCCCATGGCAATGCCGATGTCGGCCATCTTCACTGCCGGCGCGTCGTTCACGCCGTCACCCGTCATCGCCACCACCTGGCCTCTGGCTTTGAGCGCCTGCACGACGCGCAGCTTGTGTTCCGGGGAAACGCGAGCATAAACAGAAAGCCCTTCCACCTCGGCCAACAACTCCTCATCGGAGAGCGCGTCCACTTCCAAACCGGTGATCGCAGTGTCCTGCCCCACGGCAATATTCAGCTCGTGTGCGATGGCCATCGCCGTCGCTGGATGATCGCCTGTGATCATCACCGGCCGAATGCCGGCCGATTTGCACTTTGCCACCGCAACGCGCGCTTTTTCACGCGGCGGATCGATCATCCCCACGAGACCGGCGAAAATCAAATCGTGTTCGCCGCGTTTTTTGAAATCTGCATCAACGTCGCGCCAGGCCAGGCCCAGCACTCGTAGCGCGCGGTTCGCCATGCCGCGACTTTGTTCCAGCAGCTCCTCGCGCCGCGCCTGTGAAAGCGGTGTCTGTTCGCCATTCCGCTGTTCGAAGGCGCAGCGTTCCAGCAGGAGTTCCGGCGCACCTTTCGTGTAGATGACGGTGCTCTTCTTCGGATCCTGCACGACCACGGACATCAATTTACGCGCCGAGTCGAAGGGGATTTCGTGTACAATTGTGTGATCGGAATCGCACCGCATGCCCGCCTTCCTCGCTGCAACCACGAGTGCGCCTTCCGTCGGATCTCCAACGATTTGCCAGCGATCGTCGTTTGGCCCTGGCGCTTCCAATTGTGAATTGTTGCACCATAAGGCGATCTTCAGCACGCGCATGAGCGCCGGATCATCTTGCGGCTCCACAGGTTTGTTCTCCTGGCTGGAATTGAGCGCAACGAATTCACCCTCCGGCGCGTAACCTGTTCCGGTAACGCGGTAACGCCGCGTGCCGGCAACAATCTCGGTTACCATCATTTCATTGCGCGTCAGCGTTCCTGTCTTGTCGGAACAAATCACCGTCACCGAGCCGAGCGTTTCAACGCTGGCCAGCCGGCGAATTAGGGCGTTGCGCTTCACCATGCGTTGTAATCCCAGCGCAAGAGCAATCGTCACCACAGCCGGCAATCCTTCCGGGACCGCCGCTACTGCAAGGCTGACCGCGACCAGAAACGTCTGCGCCAGACTTTCGCCGCGGAACAGTTGCAGGACGAAAATAATCGCGACCAGGATGAGGCAGGCGGCAATCAGCACGCGCCCAAGCTCCTCGAGCCGCTTCTGCAGCGGGGTCGGTTCCCGCTCTTCGGTCTGTAGAAATTCGGCGATGCGTCCCAGCTCGGTATTCATCCCGATCGCTGCGACCACGCCGCGTCCTTTACCAGCAACAGCGCTGGTGCCCATGAACGCCATGTTGACCCGGTCGGCGATACCGGCGTCTTTCGTCGACACGGCCACTCCATCCTTTTCAACAGGCGTCGATTCGCCGGTCAACGAGGCTTCCTGTGTTTTTAAATCAAAGGTGGTAGTCAGGCGCAGATCTGCCGGGACGCGGTCGCCCGCCTCGAGTTCGACAACGTCGCCGGGCACCAAATCTTTTGCTGCGATGCTATGCAGCGAGCCGGCACGAAGTGCTTTCGCAACCGGAGCGGAAAGTTTCTTGAGCGAAGAAAGCGCTTTCTCGGCTTTTCGTTCCTGAAAGAAGCCAAGCAGCGCGTTTAACAGAACGATCGCGAAGATGGCGCTCGCTTCCAGCCAGTCGCCAAGAGCGGCGGAAAGAATTGTTGCAACCAGCAGAATCCAGATGACCAGCTGGTTGAACTGGCTCAGAAACTTCAGCCACCACCGCGGAGGAGATGGCTCCGCCAGTTCGTTTGGACCGCATTCCGACGAGCGGGATTCGACTTGCGCGATGGAGAGGCCGTTCGCCAGATCGGTCTTTAGAAGTCCGGCCACTTCGCTGACGCTGAGTTGATGCCACGGAGTCCGGGGGCTCGATTTCATTTTTGGAAGCGGCGACTGTTCTATTAACCAATTCGTCTGGTGCGACGCTCGAATTGGGCGAGTCAGGACTTTTGTTCGCGCACGTCCCGATCCTCGGCGGGAGGGACGACAGCTACGCTTACGCTGGCATGATGCAGAACTGCGCGGGAAACCGATCCGAACCGCACCCGGCCAAGCCCATGCCGGCGATGAGTGCCGACAACAACAAGATCCGCTTTTTTATGATGAGCCATCTCGAAGAGCGAATCTTCGGGACGGCCCCAGGCCGGGCCAACCGTCAACGCCACGTTTCCGGAAGATAAAAACTGCGCGACCCGTTCGGCCAAATCGCTTTTGAGACGAGCTTGAATTTCCTTCGGATTCTCGGTTAACGGCAGCGATCCATGGTATCCGATGCGCTCAGCCGCTTCCGGCGGCCAATCGGCATGTAACACGTCGATTTCGCAAAGTCCCAACGCGCCGATCTCCCCGACCCAGCGAAGGGCGGCATCGCTGGCATCCGAAAAATCACATCCAACCAGCACCTTCAACGGATGTTCGCCTCGGATCCAGGAACCAAGCCTGCCGCCAGGCCGAACAACCAGGGTCGGGATGGCCGAAGTTTCGGCCGTGCGTTCGGCCACGCTGCCAACGAACAACCGGCGGGTGACACCGTGCCCGACCGCCCCGACCACGATCAAGCGCGCCTTGGATTCACTTGCGGTAGTCACCAATCCGTCAAAGGCCGATCCGGAAAGAAGCTTTTCTTCCACATCCGCCCCCGTCTTGCGCAGCCGCGCCGCTTCATTGCCGAGAGCACCCCGTTTTTGCGAAAGCGCGGCGTCGAACAATTTGGGATCAACGGGTCCCATGCCGAGGAATTCATCCACTTGCACGAGAACAAGCTTCGTCCCGAGGCGTCTCGCCAATGCCGCGGCGATGTCTGCCGCCTCCGTCGCCACCGAAGAAAAATCGGTGCCACAGACGATCGGCTGTGCGCCTTTGTTCTGCTCGACGCTCATTCGCTTTCGCTGCGCGCCCCGTCTCGCCGGCTAACGTCCGCGCCGGCCTGCGCCCGACCACGCCGGAACGCCGTTCTCATCGCGCAGTTTCAAGATTTCATCTCCTTTTTTAACCTGCGCAGCGATGATCATTTCCTTTCCGTCAATCGTGACCCGAGAGCCGGTGACGGTGATTGTATCGTTGGCTTCGATATGTGGAGTCTGCTTGTCGATATACCAGGCCGGTCCGAGGTGCACGGAGATCGCTTCCTTGTCGGTTTGCAGCATGAGATGAATTCCCTGGCCGCGACCTCCCGGAGAGCCGGTTTTCTCAACCGACAAGACCTTTCCCTGAATGGTTTCAACCGTTTTCGTGTCGTATCGTCGATTGGCGGCTCCTCTTCCGGGCTGAGCAGCCGCGCTTGATATTCCCAGCAGCCCGGCGATCGCCGCGGAGATAGTAATCAGCGTTTTCGTGTTTTTCATTTTGTCCTTTCCTTTGTTGTTTGGTTTCGGCTGTTCTCCTTTTCCAAAATTGCCACCGTCGTCTTCATCACGGTATCAGGGTTTGACGAGATGCTGTCGATCTTTTGTTCGATGCGATAAGCCTGGGTCGTGATGGCAAAACCATCCGGTACTTTCACGCCTTTTGGCGTAAGCTCGCGAAACATCTCCCCTAACGAAGCGGTCTTGCCGCCGACCGACGGAACATCTTTGATTCCGATTTCGCGGAACCATTTTACGTAAGACGATTTCGTTTGCGGCTTTCGCGCGGGCTTCAAAGTTTCAGTTTTCATTAAAATACCTCCTTAAATGAAGCTGTGCCGTCATGGCTTGATCGCCACCTTAAGAACACCCTCCCGGCGCGAGCCAAACAGGTCGTAAGCCTCGACGATCTGATCGAGAGAAAAATGGTGTGTGATCAACGGCGTCGGATCGAAGCGTTTCGATCGCACCACGGCCATTAACCGCCGCATCCGTTCTTTGCCCCCCGGGCAGAGCGTCGTAACGATCTTGTAATCGCCGAGGCCGGCGGCAAAGGCATCGTAAGGCACCTGCAATTTCCCGGAATAAACTCCCAGGCTGCTTAACGTGCCACCCGGGCGCAAACAGCGCAGAGCGTTTTCAAATGTCTCCTGCCGCCCAAGGGCCTCAATAGCCACGTCAGCTCCGCCACCGGTCAGTTTTTTTATCTTGGCAATCACATCGGCGTCTTGTGGATCGAGCACCATGTCGGCGCCCATTCGCTTCGACATTCTCATTCGAGCCGGGTCGCCTTCGATGCCGATAATAAATGATGCGCCCATCAATTTTGCGCCCGCCGTGGCGCATAGTCCGATCGGTCCCTGCGCAAAAACGACCACCGTATCGCCGATGCGAATGTTACCGGATTCGGCGCCGCTGAATCCGGTCGAAGCGATGTCGGCGAGCAAAACAACCTGTTCGTCGCTCAAATCGTCGGGAATTTTCGCCAGATTGGCCTGCGCGCTGGGCACCAGCAGATACTCGGCTTGCGCGCCGTTGATGGTGTTGCCAAAACGCCAGCCGCCGATTGCTTCCACACCTTCACCGTGGCCGCATTGCGCCCATTGCGCAGACAAGCAGGCGCGACATTGGCCACATGGCGTGATCGCGCCGACGAGCACGCGATCGCCAATCTCATAGCCGGTTACGCCTTTGCCGATCTCTTCGATCACGCCGACCGGCTCGTGTCCGATCACCAGACCCGGCTTTACCGGATACTCGCCCCGCAGGATGTGAAGGTCAGTGCCGCAAATCGTCGTCAGCGTAATCCTGATGACAGCTTCGCCTGCACCCGCACTCGGGCGCGGCACTTCCTCAATCCTGATGTTGTTTGGTCCGTGAAATACGTTGGCTTTCATCTTTTGCATGGTCGATTTCCCCGTTAATTTTTTGGGTAACAATTAAATGTGACAGTGGTTAGCGGTCGTTCGTTTCGCAAATTGCGAATTTCCAAGCGTTTCTTGCCCCGCCGCCCCGACAAAATGAAAAGTGGGACGACACAGAGATCGCACCTTCAATTTTTTCCGTCGTGGTTGCTATGTCAGCCGGAGAGGATCCGGACAAGCAATCAGGGCGCCGGTTCCAATAACTTCGAAATGGTAACGAAGTGGAAGCCGCGCGCTTGCAGATTTGCAATGATGGCCGGCAAGGCATCCACCGTGCTGCGAACGCCGACGTGCATCAAAATGATTGCGCCGTCGAGTTCCGCGTCGCTTTTGCCGGCAATGCGATCGATAAGGAATTGCGGACTCTTCGCCGGTTCGACTCCATCCAGACTGTCGAGCGTCCAGTAGATCGAGCGGTAACCCAGATTTCTCGCGATTTTTAGAACTCGCTCGTCTCGAATCCCGTACGGAGCCCTGAACCTGGGCCTTGGGCTCTGCCCGGCAGCCTTGGCGATTACCCGTTCGGCCCGCACGATTTCATCTCGCACGACGTTGTCCGTTTGCTGGGTCAGATCGAGATGGCTCCAGGTATGATTTCCAACCTCGTGCCCGAACTTGGTAATTTCCGCCGCGCAGTCCGCGTGTTCCCGGGCGAACGCCCCAGTGATAAAAAAAGTGCAGTGCACATGCGCGTTCGCCAGGACTGTCATCAAATCGTCGAAACATTCCGCTTCCTTTCCTCCGTCGAAAGTAAGGGCAATCTCCGACTTGCCGCGGGGCCCGCGATCCACCTCGCCAGGCAGCCGCGCATTCCCCGAAACGCCTGTGGCGCGGCTCTTGTCCGGTCTGACATGAGTAGCTTGCACGTAGGACCAAGTCCCGACCAGCAGGAATACGGCAAGAAATTTTGAGCTGCGCCGCGCCGCGCCCAGAACCTTCTGCCTCACACCCTCAACTGTCATGGATGGCGATGCGTCAATTTTGTGGCGTGATGTTCGGAGATCACCTCAAAAACATGCCGACCCAGCGCGACGACCGCAATAGCCAGGGCAACGAGGAAAAAGACACTATGAACCACGATCCCAAGGCCTACAGCGAGTCCAAGCAGCAGGGTTATTGTCGGTGCATCGAAAATATTCAACTTCTTCATAACACGCCTCCTTTTGACCAAATAACCCTAAATCGTTATCGCCGGGGCGATAACCGCCGCTTGGCTTTAACTGCGCAAAAATTGCGGGGGTCCTGTGCGCTTGTAGCCGCCTCACTCAGTTGAGGCGCCAGGACACGGCGTTCCGACTTGGTGAGCGACTCCGCTCGGAATGAGAGAGTCTTTCAATTGTAGGGCGTCCGCCGCGGATGCCGAATGCTTACTTTTCGAGTTGGCGGAGTTTGAGATAAATCGCCAGCATCAGAAGGCCGATCAGGCCGATGCTGACAGCCAAACCGATCTGCCGGAACTTGTATTCGCCGCGCGCTTTCTTGACCAGAGCGTCAGTTTGCTGAACCGCCTGTTCCCCCGGCAGCGCCACCTGTTGAAAAGTGTCCCGGCTGAACGAATGGATGTACCTCCGCGACTTCTTCAGTGTATCCGTGAGATCGGTTAACTGGTTGTTGATCGGCTCCACATCCAGACCTTTCGCGGCGAGCTTCTCGGAGACTTCCGTAAACTTCTTCTGGGCATCGTCCATCTGGGTGATGGTCTGGTGGAAATAATTGGCGGTGGGGATGCATTTTGGGTCGTCTGTGGCGTAATGGCGATGGCAATCACCGCACAATCCGCCCGGCCCGGTTGCCAGCATTGAATCGTGCGTCTTCATGATGGCATGGTTGCCATGGCATTTGCCGCATTCCGGCCAGTTATGGCTGTCGAACGCCTGCTTGTGTTTGCTGCCGTCGAACAAACTCGCATTGGCCGAGTGACAGAGACTGCAACTCCGGCTCACCTGAGCAACGCCCGGCGGTATGGCGGCATGGTTGCCGTGGCAATCGTTACATGCCGGCGCGCCGAGATCGCCGCGTTCGAGCAGCGCGCGACCATGAACGCTGGTACGGTATTCCGCAAGCTGATTGGTCGGCAGCGGCGAGCCGTCCGCGCGCTTAAACCCAGCCATAATTGTGGGATTGGCGTGACACGCTCCGCAAGTTTCCGGCACGCGCTGGGCATAAACTTTCGATTGCGGATCTTTCGCCGGGCGAATGCCGTGGACACCGTGGCAACTCACGCATTGCGGCGCGCGATTGTCGTGGTTTACCAGCAGCACCTGGCCATGCGGGCTGTCCTTGAATTTCGCCAGTTGATCGGTGGGCAGCGCGGGATTGAATTGATGCATCAGGGCCGGATCGGAATGGCAGCGCGCGCAGAAATAAACGACCCAAGCGCGGTCCTTCTGGCGGTCCTTTTCCGGCCATTCCTTGACGAAAGCGTGACCGAACACCGCGGTAGGATCGCCGCCGTGGCAGCCGGCACAGGAGAGTCCGCGGCGAAAATGAGTGTCCTCGACGATCTCTTTCAGGTTCATGTGCGAAGGCGGCGCTTTGGGCGAATCGGGTCCGAGAGTGAAGAGGTCCTCCGGCGATTGGACCTGCGCATCGGTGTGGCAAAGAATGCAGTTGTTTTGCAGGACCAGCTCCATCTTTTGCGGGCGCAAATCCAGCGCAAGCAGCACCGCCAAATGCTCGGGTTGCGTAATGGTTTCCTTTTGCACCACCTGGTTGAGCAATTCTTTCAAGTTGTCGTTGAGACCGTTGAAATAATTGCGCTCTTCCGGGGTGATAATCGGCTTGCCGTCCTTGTCTTTGGCGTTGAGCATCGCGGCCAGCTTCGGACTCGCGCCGGCCAGACTTTGCTCCGCGGCAGAAGTGGCGGCCGGAATCAAAAGAACGGCAATGACGACCGGGATGATCGCGATCGTTCTCAACTTGCACCCTCCTCAACGGCGCGCGGACGCATGAAATGTGAAGCCACAGCGAGGATCACCGCGATAACGAACGAGATCAGCCCGGCCAGTAAATAAGAAATACCCACCAGGCCATGCAGCACCACCTGTAACAGCGCTGCGCCGGTTAGCACAAACCAGCGATGTTCGAACCACCAATAGCGAAAAACAATAACCACTGCGCCGCCGGCTAGAGTGTACCATGCGCAGACCCGCGCCGATCTGTGCACCAAGGCCACGTCATTGCCTGCTCCACTTGCTCCGATGTCCCAGCCCATCAGGGTCAGGTACGTCAGGAACAGGATCGCCGCCCAGCCGAAGTCGCTGAAAGCCGGTGATGATTTGTTCCGGGCGGCGCGCCGGTCCAGCCATGGGATGATCGCCCAGATGCCGAGCAAGAGCGCGATCAAGAACAGGCAGACTTGCGGCCCCGGCAAACCGAAGAGGTGCGGTGGAAATTCCTTCAGCAACTGATACTCCCACAGGAAATACCATTCCGGCTTGATGCCGGGATAGGCCGGCGCCATCGGGTCCGCCTTCGAGCCGAGTTCCCAATCCATTCCCGGAATGCCCGGCCCATAGGGAAGGAAAACCGCCAGAGACAGCAGCAACATCAAACACGCCAGCCACAGCAACACATCGCGCATGGCAAAGCTGGGAAAGAACTTCATGCCGCGCGGCGCGACTCGGGTACCCACGGGTAACGCCATGCCTTGCCGCTGAATAAACAAGAGGTGGAGACTGATCAGGCCGACGAACGCCAATGGCAGGATCACCACGTGGGCGGCAAAGAACCGATAGAGTGTGTTGATCGTTACATCCTGCCCGCCCCGCAACACCTCCAACAGCCAGTCGCCCAGCACCGGCACTGAACGCACGATATTGGTGCCAACCGTTGTTGCGAAGTAAGCCAGTTTGTTCCACGGCAGGAGATAGCCGGAGAAACCGAACCCGAGCGTCAGCAAAAACAAAAGGTAGCCGGAAACCCACGTCAATTCACGCGGCGGGCGATAAGCTTTCAACATCATCGTGCTGAACATGTGAAGCGTCAGCGAGATGATCATCAGGTGCGCGCTCCAACTGTGTATCGAACGGATCAGCCAGCCGAAAGGGACCTTGGTTGTCAGAAAACGAATGCTCTCGTAGGCCGTCGCTTCGCCCGGCTGGAAATACATCAGCAACAGCACGCCAGTGATCACCTGGACGATGAAAAAGAACATCGTGATCCCGCCCAGATAGTACCAGCCCATCCAGTGCGAACCCAAAGGTACCTGCTTGTGACTGAGAAATTCGATGAGCGGCGTTATGTGAAAACGCCGATCCAGCCAGCCGAGCAACCCGCCGCCCTTGCCCGCACTGCTTGCCTCAGGCTTTTTGTTCTGGTGAGATAACAATGGCACCGTCGGGTTGTCGTTTGACCGCGAATTCCGGCAGCGGCTTAGGCGGGGGGCCGGATATTACGCGGCCGTTGAGATCGTAGCGGCCATCATGGCAAGGGCACCAGATGATCGATTGGCCTGGCAAATAGGTGACCGTGCAGCCTTCGTGCGTGCAAACGGCGCTGAATGCGAGCAGTTGCTCGCCGTGAGGTTCCAAAACGATTGCGCGCTGTCCGCTTACCGGAACGATGACAAATTTATTCTTCTCCAGCTTGCCAGTCTCCTCGCGCGTCAAACGCGTCGGCCCGGTAGGTCCGGCTTGCGGCAGCGGCTTGAGATAACGAATCACCGGGTAAACAACACTGGCCAGCCAGCCCAGAATGCTTGCGCTTAGCAGAAGATCGAGAAAAGCGCGGCGTGATGTTTTTGGACTGGATGCCGCTTCCGTACGCTCTTCCATCTCGGATTTTTCTATCTGCCGGCAGAAATTGTTTCAAGGACTTTATTCCCGCCGGCAAAGCCGGATGACGCCTCACTATCTCGTGATCTAGCCTTTCCCGTTTCTGTAGGGGAAGCCGTTGGCTTCCCGATCGCAGTTTATTGCGTCGGCGTCTGGCCCATCGGCAGACCAGGCGATTCGCCGCGAGAGGAGGCGTTCGCAGCATAGAAGCTTCGCCACCGTTCCAGTGGCATGGCAGCGATGCACATCAGGACCAGCTGGCTGACGATAAATCCGATCAGCCACGGAAATGCTTTTTCCATGAAGCCGTACGAATGCAGGCCGACTCCGAGCATGTTCACGCCGAACCAGGAAAAACTGGTAACGATGTTCCCAAAGATGGCCATGATCATCAGGCCGCGCTGGCGAATGAACCCGCCCCAACGAGCATGCAGAGTGATCGCGCACCAAAGCACGATCAACACCGCGCCGTTTTCTTTCGGGTCCCAGCCCCAAAAGCGCCCCCATGATTGGTCGGCCCAGATTCCGCCGAGAACGGTGCCGACAAAACTGAAGAGTGTGGCGAAGCAGACCACGCCGTAGGTCATGCGCGCAAGCGAGTCGGCCGTCTGCTTTGTCAGCGAGCGGGTAAACACGCCGCGAATGATGTAGATGATCGCCAGCATGCCGGCCAAAAACATGGCCGAATACCCAGTGGTGATCGCGACCACGTGCGTGGCCAGCCAGATGTTGGTGTCGAGGACCGCCTGCAACATTTCCAGCGTGTCGCCGCTCCCGGCAAGATGATGCGCAATGATCAGCGTGATGAAACCGATGGCGCCGGCGCAGGCCGCGCCGATGCCATCCCGGTAAATTCGTTCCAAAATCAGCGCGACGATCACAGCGCCCCAGCCGATGAAAATTGCGGACGAATAAAGGTTCGTGACCGGCGGCCGCTCCTGCAGGTACATCCGCGAGATCAACCCAAAGGTGTGAATCGCCAGCGCGAGCAGCAGAAGATAAAACGCCGAGCGGTTCAGCGTTCGGCTCCAACCAAGCCACGAAATGCAAGCGAGGAGAAAAGCGAGGACATAGAGCACCATGCTTTGGCTGAAAGGCTGAAGACGGTTGAACAGAAATTCGAACGAGGCCCGCTTGGTTACGCCCGGCATTTCTTTTGCGAACCAGGATGCCACAGCATCGACATGCTGATTGAACAACGAATGATTTTTTGCGCGGTATGCGTCTCCGATTAATGCATACTCTTTTACGATCGGATGAATTTTCGCGGTGCTGACTGAGTGCACCAAGCTTGCGCCGACCGACCACCATTGGTCGCGCGCTGTAGCCGAAGTCGCTGACCCCGGTGCCGGCAGCGGAGGCACCGCGAGAATATACGCCATGTCGGACAACCGCTCGTAGCGCTGAATCAGATCCGCGACGTCGTTGAGCTTTGACTTGTCGAAATTCTTTCCCTGCTCGCGTTGACGCGCCGCCTTTCCCGCACCCGGGACGCTGTTTTCGAATCCTTGCAGTTCCGCCGCGAAATTTACCGCGCCTTCAGGCTGCACGCTGTTTTTCAGCCGCTGGTACAGCACCAGGGAATTGCGCAAATTCAGAATCGCATTCTGGTATGCCGAGCGTTGTACCGATTCGAGCTTGTCGGATTGCTCGCCCTGTTCGTCGATCTTTTTCAGAAACGGCGAAAATTCTGCAAAACTGAAATATTTCCGGTTGCCCTGTTCCCAACCGAACAATCCGAGAACTTCGGCATTTTGTACGACAAAAACCGGATACTGGTCGGCGAGGGGAGCATTAAAGAGAACGTCGGTGAGCCACTGCATCGCGTTGAGGCGCCGGCCGTCGTCGATCTCCAGCTCCTGTTTGCCATGAATAATCAGGAGAGAATTGCGAGCGACGGTGTCGAGAGGTTTAACACGGCCGCCGACTAACACCGGAACCTTTCCGAATGTGGCAAAATCGAAATCGTTCTTCGGGCGCTGGTGCGGCCACCAGGTCGCAGCGAGCCAAATCACAGCCAAAGCGAAAACAATCCAGGGAAGAAAACGTTTCATGCCAGCGCCTTTCGTCGCTTTTTCGAGAACCCAACAAGATGAGAGCCGAACTGCACAAGCAACCCGGCAGCCACAATAACGCACGCGATGTAAGGCGCCATGAAGCTCGGATTGTGCACCACCTGCAAAATCGTCGCTGTATCTCCTTTCTGAAATCCGGCCTGGTAAAACGTCTCGCCGCGGTAACGCAACGGATGGTTCATGTAGATGAGAACATCGCGGTCCACCGAGCGCTCGGGATCGATCAGGGTAATCTTGCTCGCAAAATTCTTGGGGATGTCGGTCCCGGCATAGCGTTCGTGCGTGAACTTTTGCAACGTGACGCTGTAGGGCTCGTAATAGCGCTCCGGACGCAGCGCAATCATCCATCTGCGGCCGCCGCACCAAAATGTTTGTGGCGCGCCGAGCGCGTCCGAAACCAGCCATGTGCCGAGCGGAACACCCGATTGCTTCGGAACAATTTGGATGGCCGCGCTCATCACGTCCTGGTCGTTAACGCCCGTGACTGGTGGCGCCGGCTCGACGGCAACCTGGGCGCCGGGGCCGCGATTTGCAATCGGCTGGATGTCGTTTCCTGATTCGCCCACCATCCGGAGGTGCGAGTTCTGATAAAAGTTCTTCACCACAATTCGGAACGGCAAACTCCAATGATCGATCGTTCGATTGCGCCGCAGCACAGCATCCGGGATCGCGGTCACCTGATCGAAGTCGCCGCCGCTGATGTCGATCACGGCCAATTCCATTCGCAGCGTGTCCTCCGAATAGTTTTTTGTTTCGCCGCGAGTGAGCCGCATGTGGCTTTCGACCGCGAAAAGATCGGTGAAGAGGCCGCCGGCAAGCAAGATAATCAGGCCGGCGTGCGTGAGATGGATGCCGAGCTTGCGCCACGTCCAGCGAAAACGTTTCGCGTGAGCGGCGATGAGATTAACCAGCAGGATGGCGCCGATGAGATGGCCGCCGGGGAAAACAGGAACTTTAAAACCTGGCCCCTGCGACGACGGATACCAGACGAACAAACTTTGGAAATAGCGCTGCTGCGCTTCGTGAATGCCAAGATGAACCTGGGCAAGCGTGCCCGCGAAGATAAGCGCCATCGCGGCCGCCAGACACACAATGGTTAGCTTGAGAGAGGTGAACAGATCAACGAGCCGCCGCCACATTGCCATCAGGAATTAAACTGGATCGAGCGAAGAAAGTCTAAGAATTTCGATTTTTCCTGCTCAACCATTGGGCTAGGGCCGCTCATTTTGAAAAACCAGGTCCGGCCGTCCCGCCGTATCCACGCGGTGACAACCCGTGAATCGCTCCCCGCGAGATCGACGGTCGAGAAATCTGCGCTCCCTGCATTTAGCGGGACAATCGCCGCTGCGGCATCCTTTTCATCAAGCGGCGCGAGGCCGATTTGTCCACGCCAGCGGTTGACGTTGGCGGGATCGTCTCCGCCAGTGCCGGGAAAAGTAACCACAGAGATGTCGAGCTTGCCGCCATTTTCGCCCGACACGCTGAAGCTCGCGTAGCGCATCGCTGATGGCGGAACTTCCTTCCAATCAGCCGGCGCTTTCCATTTGATCTGTGGCGCGCCTGATTTCTGCGGCGGCGGCGGCATCGCCGCCATGTCCGGCGCTTTGTTTGTCGTCTGCGCGTTGCAAACAGCGGCAACCCATTTGATGAAATCGCTCTTCTGCGCCTCGGTCAGCGCGGCGTTTCCGCGCATTTTGAAAAACAGCGTCGAGCTGCTGGTGGGGGCCATGGCTGCAATAATTCTTCCGTCCTTGGCCGCGTCAGCGCCTTGCGGGAGTCCCGCCAGATCGAAAATCAGCACGTCTCCAATCGACGTAGTAAGCCGCTGCGCAATCCCGGCGAGTTTTTGCTGAGTGATCGGCGGCTGGCCAAGCTGGGAGAGCCAGCGATTCACATTTTCGAGCTCGTGTCCCGCGGCGGGGCCCAGGCTCACCAGTGAAATGTCCACGACGGCGCCGTTGTCGCCCTTAACCAAATAGCTGGCCCGCCGCATTTGAGAGAGCGGCTGCGGCTGCCAGCTCGGCGGCGTTGGGTACCTGTCGAGGTCGCGACCGGGGCCATTCCGCCTGAAAACGCGGGCGTAGCTTCGTTCGTCGGCATCGCGTTTTGCTGCCCGGGCGCGGCTTCCTCAAGGGGGGCCTTTGAGACCCGATACACCTTAATTTCTGCTTTTCTTTGGCACCCGGCGGCAAGCACAACCACGACGAGCGCGCCCACCAAGAAAAGACTTCGCTCGGTCATTGAGGAGCGAATATTACAACATGTTCGCTTCAGAGCGCTAGCCCAATGTTCAAGAAAATCATGTCCTAGCCCGGGAACTGGCGAAGGCTTTAACCGCGCGTGGCGCGTCGTGATCGCGACCGCCCGACGCACAGAGAAACTTGATCAACTCATGCGCTTTAACTTGTTTTTTTCTTGCGGGGCACAAAGCTAAAGGGCTACAACTCAAGGCGCGGTGCAGTAAAACGAGTAACTCGTTCGCCAAATATTCATTCTCGATGGTTTCAAGGCCGAATCAGCCCCTGCTTGTTCTGCTAACGGGCCACTCGCTGAGCCTGATCGGTTCAGGGCTTGTTACGACGGCGGTTATTTTGCGGCTTTTTGTGGTGCCGTCGAGCGCGGGCGGCCCGGTGAGTAACCCGCATATCGGCATCCTCGTGTTCATTGGTCTGCCGATTGTATTTTTTGCCGGGTTGGCGCTAATTCTGATCGGCCTGTGGTGTTTTGAACCGGCGATTCCAAAAAGGTCTCGTGGAGGCTGCAGGTTATCGGAAGGTGCCGTTCCTTCAGTTGTGTGTAGAAAACGTCGCGCGGGCCTTCAGGTCGCGCTGCTGATGGTGACGTTGCCCTTGGCGCTCCATGCCGAGGAGGTGGATTGCCTGTCCTGCCATGCGGACAAGAGCCTTCAGAACGCAGCAGGACAAAGTGTCACCGTGGATGCGCAAAAGTTTAGAGCGAGCATACACGGCAGTCTGAACTGCACCGATTGCCATACCGGGATCCAGGATTATCCCCATCCGGAACACCCCGCGCTTGCCAGATGCGATTCGTGCCACGCCGACGAGGTAGCAGCCGTCCACGGCAGTGTCCATGCCTCCGCCAGCGCACATCTGTGCACCGGCTGTCATGGAGATGCCCACGCGATCACCTCGAAGGACAATCCGCAGTCTCCGGTGTATGCACTGAATGTGCCCCGCACGTGCGGGTCCTGCCACAGCAATCCGGACCTGGCAAGGAAACATGGCTTGACCAATGTCTATGCGATGTACATCGATTCCATTCACGGATTCGCTCTTAGTAAGGAAGGACTGCTGGTGGCCGCAAACTGCTCGAGCTGCCACGGAACACATCGCATCTTGAGTCGAACAGACCCGCGAAGCTCCACCTATAGAAGGAACATTCCAGACACATGTGGAACCTGCCATGCAGGTATAAAGGTTGATTACCTCGCCGGCGCGCACGGAAGGGCCCTCGAAGCCGGCAACCTTAAGGCGCCGGTATGCACCGACTGCCATACCGCGCATCAGATCTCCGCGCCTCGGGAGGTGGCGTTTCAAGTGAGAACGACGGCTACGTGCGGCACGTGCCACCGGGAAAGGTTGACAACCTATCGGGACACCTTCCATGCGCAGGTGTCGGCGCTGGGCTATTCGGAAGTGGCGCGCTGCTGGGACTGTCACGGAGAGCACCGAATTCTGCCCGCATCCGATCCCAGGTCGCCGGTCAATAGGGCGAACTTGATTGCCACTTGCGGCAAATGCCATAGTAGCGCCAACGCGAGTTTTATTAGCTATCGACCGCATGCGAATGCACGCGACCGCAGTTCGAACCCGACACTCTATTTCATCCGGGTCTTTATGAACGTGCTCCTGTGGAGCGTACTGGGATTTTTTGCCTTACACACCATATTGTGGTTTATCCGTTCGCGGTTCCCTAATAGGAAATGAGACATCGCTGACCAGACAGAATAATGACCACAAAACACGAGGAAATCCGCGGCGAAGATCGATACTTCCTCCGTTTCAGGCCGGACCAAGTATATCTTCACGCCATCCTTGTCGGCACCTTTCTGGGTTTGGCCATGACTGGACTGCCGCTTCGCTTCAGCAACACAATCTGGGCAGCCCGCTTTGCGCAGGTCGTGGGCGGATTCGGCGCCATCCTCTTCTTTCACAAGTTCTGCGCTGTGGTCCTGACGGCAGCCTTTCTGGTTCACGTGGCGCACATTCTAAATCGCGGGCTGATTCGCAGGGAGACTGGCATTTTCTGGGGGCCGACATCTATGGTCCCTCAGTGGAAGGATCTAGTCGATCTATTCGGCCATCTGCGGTGGTTTATTGGACTTGGACCAAGGCCGCAATTCGAGCGCTATGCGTATTGGGAGAAGTTTGATTACTGGGCAGTCTTCTGGGGAATGGTCATCATCGGTTTGTCCGGATATGTCATGTGGTTCGCGCCATTCTTTGCCAGATTCCTGCCCGGTTGGGCCTTAAACGCCGCACTCGTCATACACGGCGAGGAAGCCCTGCTCGCGGTTCTATTCATTTTCGCTATCCATTTCTTCAATGCTCATCTTCGCCCGGATAGTTTCCCAATGGATCTGGTTATCATGACCGGCAGGGAGAGCGAAACGGAATTTCAGAAAAAGCGTTCGCTGGAGTATCAGCGGCTTGCCGGCCAGGGAAACCTGGAGGCGAGAATCGTCAGCAAGCCCCCGCCGCCGTTGGTAAAGTTCAGCAGGGTGGCGGGATCCATCGCTATTCTGATCGGGTTGGTGCTTCTGGTGTTGACGTTGATCGCTTATTTCAGCGAATAACACGAGTATAGCCCTTCGGCCGAAGCCTGCACCTATCGGGCATCTCGGCTATTGGCTTGCTATGCCAGCAGGATGCCGAGGCTCAAAGGCAGAAAGTTTCTCAGCAAGACGCGCGACGGAGTCCAGAGCTTAGAGCAGGTCGCCGGTATGGCACTCATAGCATTTCATATCGCCGTAATCGCCTCCCGGATGGGCGAACAGCTGACCGCGTGCATCAAGTTGATCAAGTTGCGGGCCACTGCCCTGGGCCAGGATCATGTGACAGGCGTTGCAGTCATTGGTAATAGTCTTTTTGCCGTCGGCGGTTTTGTGTTGGCCGTCGTGGCAGCGGAAACAGCCGGCCCAGTTCCGGTGGCCGATGTCATCGGGATAAACTTTCCAGTTGGCTTTCATCTCGGGGAAAAAGTTCTGGCGGTAAATGCGCTGGACTTCGTTGATCGCCTGCCGCGCCCGCGCGTCGCCGGGATAGTACGAGGCCAGTTTGGTGGCGATCTTCTCCAGCCCTTCGGTTCGCGTGGCATAGCGCTGCGTCAGCACTTCCACGGCGTGTTTTTTGATGAACGGCAACGTCCGATCGATCTGGCCCAGCGCGATGGCCAGGTCTACGGCAATATCGGGTGGCTGGAAGTTGTGTGACGGCCGGTTGTGGCAGTCCATGCAGTCCATCCGCCGGATTTGAGATGCATCGATTTTGTTCTTGAAATCCGGCGTGCTGAATTCGGCCACCACTCCCTGGTAATCAGTCATGCGCACCCAGGGGATAGTCTGGCGGGTGTTGTCGCTGGCGATGTATTCGATTTTGTTGGCGACGTTCATGTGCCAGTGAATGCCGCCCACCGGTCCGTGCGTTGCATCGGCGCCGCCCACCTTAATCAACAGCCGCACGGCATACGGCGTGTTCTTTTCGTCCGCCAGAAAATGCCGAAACGTCCGATCGAGATTGCCGACAAATTTCTTTGGCCAGTGGCACTGCTCGCAGGTTTGCTGGGCGGGGCGCAGGTTCTTGATCGGCGTTTCGATCGGGCGCGGAAACCTGTTGAACAGGACCGCATATACCTGGTAGGTGCCGCTGATCTTCGATTTCACAAACCAGGTCGCGCCGGGCCCAATGTGGCATTCTGTGCAAGCCACCCGCGCGTGCGGCGAGTTTTCGTAAGTAGTCAGTTCCGGGCTCATGACGGCGTGGCAGGCCTGGCCGCAAAACTGGACCGACTCGGTGAAATGATAGGTTTGGTAACTGCCGAACGCCGATAAAAATAAGAATCCAACGCTGACCACGGCGAAGATGCCGAAGATTTTCCGGTCGCGCGGCCGTGACAAGTCAATTTTGATACCGAGAGGTTCAGCCACTCGCACGGCGCGGCGTCGCGTGCGCCAGCGAATAAGTGCACCAAGCAACGCGAAAAAGATTCCGACAACAAAAAACAGCGGCGCAACCAAGTAGGCGAGAATGCCGACATACGGATTCGGATAACCGGCGAACAGGTCGATCGTGAAAAGGAGAAAAAACGAAAAAAGCGCGCTGGCGGCGAGGACCATTCCCGACCAGCTAAGCCAGTTGCGGAAATTGCGCCTGAAAGGCCGGGGCTGCGCGGGACCTTCAGGCATTACTCGATTACCGGTTGCGGATCTTTGGGAACTACGGGCTGTTTGGCAGCCTCTGTCATTCCCAGGGAGGTCGAGAATGGAGCGGCTTGGGAAGCCGCAGCATAGGCGAAAAGGCCGAAGGCTGAGCGAGCGCGAACCGAGCAAATCAAATCTCTAATTGCCACAGCCTGGCTCCGGAATGCAGTAAGAGATGTCTCGACTTCACTCGACATGACAGAAGTAAGCTCTTTTTTAACGGGCCCGAGTATGGCAGCCCGATTCAGCCGAGGGAATCTTTTTTTTCAGTTCAGAGCCCGCGATGGTTTACGGGATGGAGGATGCGCTGCGCCGCATCCAAAGAATTTAGGACGAGACTCACCCCGGCGAGCAAGTTGCGGTCGTCCCTCCAGGCAACAAGCGTCGCCTCTCCGGACAAATGCTCCGTAGACGGACTTTTCGCGAGGCGCTTCGCTATTTATTTCTTGAACGAGCGAACATAGGCCACGAGCGCCTTGATCTCGTCGTTGGAAAGCTTGCCCTTAGATCCCTTCATCTTCTCCTTGCCGTTCTCGATGATTTCGGTCGCTTGCGCGTCGGTGAATCCGGCCTGCACCTTGGGGTCGCGGTAATCCTTGATGCCCAATTTCTTGCCCATCATCGTGCTCCCGCTGCCATCTTTTCCATGGCAGCCTGCACAATGCAGGCTCCAGTTTGCCGCCGCGTCCGCTGCGAACGCCACGCCTCCCGACGCCATGATTGCTGCTAATACGAGCGATATTTTTCGTTTCATGAGATTAAGCCTTTCGTTCTTTATGCAAGATTTGACGCAAAAACTTCAATTTGCTTCACAGCAACATTGGAGCCGACTGCCGACAATGGCAACTCTGAGCAAAGGCGCGAAATTCGTCAATCTTCAGGGAGACGTGGCTTGGCGGGATTTGCCCTGGCAAAGGTAAATGGGGCTCGCTGCAAGCCTGGGCTCACCCATTGTGGCACGCACGGGCATTTGCGATGGGGTGGAATCGGCCGCTCCGCGGGCGATGTTATAATAATAAATGCGGCTGCGCCGCCTGACTTACCATCGAGCTCGGAGAGCTCGATCCACCTTTTAGCCCCCGGGCCGTTTATTTCTTCAGCGTTCGCACGTAGGCAACGAGCGCCTTGACATCATCGTCGCCGAGCTTACTGCCGAAGGCTTTCATCACCATCTTGCCGTTTTCCTTTTTGCCGTTCTTAATCGCGTCGGCCGCCTCGGCGTCGGTGAAAGAGGCCTGAACCTTCGGGTCGGTCAAATTCTTCGCGTTCAGAATCTTTCCCATCTTTGTGTCGGCGGCGCCGGTTTTTCCGTGACACTGCGCGCAGTTATTGTCCCAGTTTGTCTTCGCGTCTGCCGCGCGAGCAGACAGAGGCAGGGTGGCAAGCAGGCCGAGAGCGATGATGAGGATTGTTTTCATAAAAAGAGTCTTTTCTGAATGGTGCTAATCAATTAAGCCCGGCATTTGTTCGCGTGCAAGCTGGCATCTGCCCGGGCTTTGCCGAGAGACGGGTTGACTGTAGTGGCAGCCGTGTCGGCTGCGTTACCGCCCTGCGGGCGACACGTCCGCCGCTGGGCGGACTCGCCGCGGTGAGCCTGCCTCTACAGAACCAAGCAACAGGCTCTTCAACAACGCCAGTTACGCCTTAGAAGCGATACTGCAGACTCGAAAAGAACGAGTGAGCGTTGTAATTGTTATGCCCGCCGGAAGTCTCGTCGGTATAATGAAAATAAGCGTAGCGTAGCATCAGGCGCACGTTCGTGGTGAGCTGCCGGCTGATGCTCGCCGAGACGGTGTGTTCAGTCGCGTCCATGCCGAAGGGCAGTGAAGCGTCAATATTGTTCACGTAATCGTTCGCGCGATAATACGTGTAATCGGCGTGGAAATCGGTCTTATTATCGATGATAAAGCCGGCGCCGCCGGTTACCGTCCAATAATCGTTTTGGAAATTCAGGACAGTAGGGGCGCTGTCGGTAACGATAATATTGGATGCCGGTGTCTTGGTCTCATCGAGGACATAGGAAAGGGTGCCCTGGAGGTAAAGTCGGGCGAGCGGGTTCCAGGTAAGCGTTTCTCCAATCACATGGCTGGTGATCAGCGCAGTATGCTCGTCGGCCAGTTTCGTGCCCAGCCCGTCCAGGGACCACATGCCGCTTATAAGAGTCTGCATGTAGTCGTAGCGGGTCACCATGGAAAGCGTCCCCAGCGACGCCGGGATATTCGGCCGGAAATTAATCCGAATATTGAAATCGTTTGTGTTCCAATCCTGGCTCTGCAATCGCTGGCCGCCGCCCTCGTCAGTTTTGAAGTCGTTGTCGTACTCTGCGGCCTTATAATGGTACTCGCCGGAGAGACTGAGGTTCGGCATCGTGTACCAGTTCGCGCCAATGGCGTACTTTTGGCCAAGAAGAGAAGTGTCCTTGTTCAGCAACGCCGCAAGCGAGCCGTCGGCGACTGAATGCTCGTGCACGTTGCCGCATTCTTCCGTCCACTCGCCTTCCGTCCAGAAAAGCCAGTTGTTAATGCCAGTGTAACGGGCCTCGAGCCGCTCCGCAAAATTGTCGAAGTCTTGTGACGTATCGGCGGATTCCGGCTCGAATATAGCGGCTCCGCCCGTGCTTCGTCACGTTCGTGCCCAGGAAAGTGGACCAACTATCGTGGTTCTCGTGCGTGTAGCGGAATCCGCTGAGCAACGTCAGGTCCTTGATGGGCATCCAGTAAAGGTTGGCATTAAAAAGGTGGTCGCTTACTTCCGACGTCCCCGCCAGATCCAGGAACCCTTCGTCGTGGTTTTGAGATATAGAAAGCGGCGAGACGAACATGGAATTGTAATCGGTCCCGATGATGCGGGTGCCTGAAATATCGCTTCCGAGGGTGGTGTAAGAATAACCTGCCGTGAACCAGAACGTGTCGCTGAAGCGCGTCTCGGTAATCACATGTCCGTTAAACAGGTCCAGGTCATTCTGATCGTGCTGGGTGATGTAACGCTGAGCGGCCGGGTTCCCAACGCTCCGCTGGAGCTGCAACCGGTCGTCGTTGTTGTTATGCTCGTAGCGCATTCCAAGGTCGATATCGGTATTCCCAAAAGTCTTCGACGCGTCGAACGAAAGAATGTCACGTGTCTCGTCGATGTTCCGGAACGCGGGCGCGATCTTGCGCGTTCCAGCGGGCGTGCTGGTGTCGCCCCAGCTGGTCGAATCCTTGTCGCCGTTTCGAAACTCGTGCGAGTAATGGATGGTGATCTCGGGCCAGTCTGGCATCCGCAGGCCAAGTTCCACCCAGGCGATCCCGCGATCGAGCGTGAGCTCATGATACCGCGGCGGAATCCAGGCCCCGCCGTCGGCCGGTGCAAAGCCGCCGTTATCGTCGTACCAGCTTCGAAACTCCGTGTAACCGCCGCGGATATATCCCAGGCCCGGCTGGGACAAATCGATCTTCACGTCGTAATCGTGATTGTCGAAAATGGCGTGACCATCGACGGTCAGCGTCGCATTCTTGCCGACGCTTCGTTCCAGATGCAGGTCCTGGATGCCGCCGAAAACATCCCCGGAAATCCGGTGTTCCTGTTTAAATTGCGCCGCGTCGCCATTGATAATATTCCCGCCGATTCCGATCTCGACCCAGTTTTTGTACTCCGGCGTCTGTTCCGTCGCGCCGGCTACCGCCGATTTTCCGTCCGGTGTCCCCGTCCCGTCAGCCGTGACTCCGGCGCGCAGCGGGTAATTTGCGCAGACCAAGGCGCAGAAAAGCAACGCGAGGTTGCGCGCGAACCGACCTCCACCAGTTGAGATGCAAATCGCGCTCATATTAATATCAATTAGAATCTGAAATGCTCATTAACCTGAGATCCATGGATTGCTTCATGACAGCCGGCCGACCAGCAGGTCCCCTGCTGCAGGAAGCTGGAATGGTTGACATCTCCAATGAGAATCGTGCCGGCGGAAGTTTGCTGCTCGAAATGGCACTTCAAACAGAGCGTCTGGTTCCGCTCGTTTAGCATTCGTTGATTCACCGAGCCATGCGGCGAGTGGCAGACCACGCAACCGTCGCGCACTGCCTCGTGTTCGTAAACAAACGGACCCCGTTGCGCGGTATGGCACTGGAAACAGATCTCATTTTCGCCAAGGAACGCGATGCCGCCGCCCTTGAGTGTCTGTTGCATACTGGTGCCGCCGCCTTTCATCGCCCTTCCCGCATGCGGGTTATGGCAATCGACGCAACTCATTTTGCCTTCCAGCACCGGGTGGTGATGCGGTAGTTCAAATTTCGCGCGTATCTCAAGATGGCACTGGAAACATGCCTCTGGCGATCGGCCGGGATTGATGATGGATCCCCGGCCCCCGCCGTTCGCAACATGGATGCTTCCCGGGCCGTGACACGATTCGCACCCGATGTTTTTCGCGTTTTCTCCCTTTGTCATCAAACGGCCGTGCGTCGCCGTTTTGAAACTGCGCACGATATCTCCGTGGCATGTTTCGCAAGTATCGGAGCCGACATACTCGGCGCCGGGAATACTCGGCGGCGCCATGATGGTGCGATTGGTTTCGAAATTACTGCACGAAAGCAGAATCACGGTCAGTGCGACCGTTCCCCCGACGCCCCACAACAACCTTTCGCGCTTACCATGGACCAATCGAGTTAGCCTTTGATGCCACACGCTACGCAGTTCTATCAGAAGCGCATTTGGTCGACTACGCATTTTTACGGCTAAAATTTTGCTCTGGAATTTCATGAAGCTTGCCGTTCACGCAGGTCTATTCGTGGCCGCGCCAAGCTCGATATTCCGTGGGAGATTTTTTGTGGAGCTTTTTAAAAACGCGATTGAACTGCGACAACGATTGGAAACCGACCGCAAAGGCAATCTCGCTGATCCGAAAATCTCCGTTTCGCAGGAGCTGGCGCGCTTTCTCAATCCGTGTGCGAGCGACGTAATCGACGAACTTCAGGCCGGTGACGGTCTTGAACTTCTCGCTCAAATGGTTTGGGCTGATCTTGACTGCCTTGGCCACTTTGGCCAGGGAGAGTTTATCCGCCGAATGCTCCTCGATGAATTGACGTGCTCTCCAAATGTCCACGGGTTCGGCCCGATGGCCGTTGCGGCCCGGTGATTGGGAAAAGCGATCGAGGCGCGAGATCGGTTCCATGCCTCATCCAACTTCAATTGAAGTGACGGTTCTCGCCATGGCTTGGCAATCACTGGTCTAATCTTGTCGAAGTGCCGCTTCCAGCTCTTTTTGGCAGAGCAATTCCTGCACAGAAAAAGGCAATTCCCGACGAGCGGCATCGACCCCTGGTGTTAGCGTTGCAGGCGAAAGAGAGGTAATTGAAATGAGCGTATTCGCGACACCGCTTGGCAAAGATGAAGTACGCGCGAAAAATGCAATCGCGGCCGCCATGAGCATCGTGCCTGGCTTGGGTCATATATATAAGGGGCATCTGGCAGCGGGCCTGATTTGGATGTTCTTTGGAATGCCGTTCGCGATCTGGATCGGCATCCTGCTTGGTCTTGCGACCGGGGGCATCGGCCTGCTCTTCCCCATCGTATGCTGGGCGGCGCTGGCGTATGACGCCTATTACGAAAAAGATCTGCGCAGCCATCATTTTCTGCCGCCGTTGCTACCCCCATGGACGGATGACGACAACGTCGATGATTGATTGAGCAGGCGTGATTTACCCCCGCGGGCGTTGGCAACTGCCGGAAATGCGGCTGCGCAAAGATTTCAGAATGATGAAAAATGAATCGACCATGTCCGATTATGTTGCACGCATGAAGCCCCCGAAGAAATCTTCGCGCTCCTCTCCGGATTCTTTTCCCGCCACGATGCCCCTGGGGCAGTTTCTTTTCGAATACCTTTATCGCCGCGGCGTCCGCCACAGTTTCGGCATTCCAGGCGACTTCGCGCTTTCCACTTTTGTCTGGCTTGAAAAATCAAAAATCCAAAGCGTCACAACGACCCATGAGCCTTGCGCCGGATTCGCCGCCGATGCTTATTCCCGCATCAATGGAATCGGTCTGGTCTGTGTTACCTACTGCGCCGGAGGTTTGAATGTTTTAAATGCCATCGCGGGCGCGTATGCCGAGAAATCGCCGGTAGTGGTCGTCAGCGGCGCGCCCGGCCGGAAAGATCGGGAAAAAGATCCGCTCCTTCACCACAAGGTGAAAACGTTCGAGACCCAGCGGCGAGTTTATGACGAAGTGACGGTTGCCAGCACTGTTCTGCTGGATGAGCAGCGGGCCGCCTCGGAGATTGTCCGTTGCGTTGAGGCATGCTTGCGCCACAAACGGCCGGTTTACATTGAAGTTCCGCACGACATGGTCGATCGCGAAATTCCGGTGAACGGCATTTCGGCCGGTATCCCTGAAAAATCCGATCTTCAGGCACTTGAGGCGGCGCTTGACGAGACGTTCTCCCTGATCCGCGCCGCAAAAAAACCGGTCATTCTCGCCGGAGTCGAACTGGCGCGCTATCGTACTGCGGGACTGGTCGTGCGGATGGCGGAGCGGATGAATATTCCGATTGCCGCCGATCTTTTAAGTAAGAGCGCGGTTCCTGAAAATCATCGCCTTTATCTTGGCGTTTATGGCGGCGCGATGAGCAGCGACGAGCACGTTCGGAAGTATGTTGAGTCCGCCGATCTCGTTTTGATGCTCGGCACCTTTATCACCGATATGAGCATGGGCTTCTACACGGCGAAGCTCGACCGGAAGCGGACTGTCCTGGCGACGTCGGAGCGCGTGAACGTTCAGTATCACCGCTACGAATCGATTCAGTTCCGCGATTTTCTCCAGGCACTGGCCACGGCAACGATCAAGCCCAAGCAGTTCAAACATCCGAACCCGCATGCCGCCCCTGTTCCGCTGAAGAAGGGCGAGCGCTCGGATCCGTTGGCGGTGGTTGATGTGTTCCGCATTCTTTCGTTGCACCTGGACGAGCGCTGCTGCGTTGTCGCCGATATCGGCGACGCCATCTTCGGCGCAGTCGGGATTCGCAGTGCGCGACAGGCGCAATTCATCGCGCAGGCATATTATATGTCGATGGGCTTTTCGGTGCCGGCCAGCATCGGCATTGCCCTGGCCAGTTCCAGGCTTCGCCCTTATGTCCTGGTCGGTGATGGCGCCTTTCAAATGACCGGAGCCGAAATCTCCACTGCTGTCCGGCTTGGGCTCAATCCCGTTATTATCATCCTCAATAACGACGGCTACGGCACCATGCGAAAAATCCATGATGGCAAGTTCAACGTCATCACCCAGTGGAACTACGGCAAGATTTGCGAATTGGTTGGCGGTGGTGAAACCGCCAGGGCAACCACCAAGGGCGAGCTGGACGACGCCATCCGTGGCGCCCAAAAATCCGGCAAGTTAACTGTCATCGAAGTCAAAATTCCGCGTGACGACATGAGTCCTCAGCTGGCGAGAACCAGCGTCGAAGTCGCAAGAATGCGCGGCTGGAAAAAAGGCTCTGCCTGATTGCGGATAGAGAGCTCACGACTCGACACAGCCGCAAACATCGGTTGTTGGCTTCCGGCCTTCTCTTCTAAATAGGAAGAGAAGGTCCCGTGCTATCAGGACACGTGCTCAAATTGTGCCGTGAAGTGTCGCAAAAAGGGCGGCTCAAAGACTATTTTAAAGCCCTTGAGGCCATTTTTTCTTCGGGCGATTCCTTCGAATCCCTCAAGAATGTAATCAAAATGACTTTGAGTATAGACCCGGCGCGGAAAGGCCATGCGGACCAGTTCCATCGCCGAGTTTTTTCCAAACATTACGGAACCGACTTCACAGGCCCGGATTCCCTCAGCGCGGTACATTTCGCAAACCAGAGCCTGCCCGGGAAATTGTTCGGGCGGGATCTGCGGGAGCAAAGCCCTGGCATCGATGTAAACGGCGTGACCGCCCGGCGGTTGAACCGTCGGAACACCGAGCTTGTTCAGACCTTGCGCCATGTATTGAGTCACCGCGATTCGATAGGAGAGATAGCGTTCATCGAGAATCTCTTCCAGTCCGACCGCGATAGCTTCCAAATCCCGGGCCGCCAGGCCGCCATACGTCGGGAAGCCTTCTGTCAAAATCAACGCGCTGCGCAAGGTATGCAGCCACGTGTCGGCCTTGAGCGCAATGAAACCTCCGATGTTCGAGAGGCCGTCCTTTTTGGCGCTCATCATGCAACCATCGGCGAGTGAAAAAGTTTCCAGGGCGATCTCGCGGACGTTGCGCTCACTCTGCCCGGTCTCGCGGAGTTTGATGAAGTAGCTGTTCTCGGCAAATCGACAAACATCCAGAATAAAGGGAATCCCGTATTTTTTGTAGATGACGGCCGCGCCGTGAAGATTCTCGAGGGAGACGGGCTGTCCGCCTCCGGTATTATTGGTGATCGTGAGCATGCCCAGTGGAATCCGGTCCTTGAATTCTGCGCAAAACTCTTCGAGGCGCTGGAGATCGATATTGCCCTTGAATGGATGTGGATTTGCCGGATCTCTGCCTTCGGCGATGACGAGATCAACGGCTTCGCCGCCCAGTTGTTCAATATTGGCGCGAGTCGTGTCGAAGTGATTGTTCGATGGGATTTTCATTCCCGGCTTTACCAATGCGCCAAAGAGAAGGCGCTCGGCCGCCCGTCCCTGGTGCGTGGGGATGACATTCGGATAGCCGGTCAGATTTTTCACGACTCTCTCGAATCGCTCGAAACTTTGCGATCCGGCGTAGCTTTCGTCGGCGATCATCATGGCGCCCCACTGAGCGGCGCTCATGGCCGATGTCCCGCTATCTGTCAGGAAATCAAAAGTGACATGCCTGGCGGCAACCAGGAAAAGGTTGTAGCCCGCTTTCTCAAGAATCTTCTCGCGCTCACTCCGGCTGAGCATCGGAAGCGGCTCGACCATCTTGATCTTGAAAGGCTCGATAATCGTTCTTTGAGATTCGGGATCGTTCATTTAGCGCTCCAAAGGTTTGAATCGAGCTTGGAAGAACCGCAGGTATTTTGGTTCGTAAATCATTTCCAGCCCGCGGAGTTTGTCGCGATTGTCGAAGAGAGCCTCCACGGCTTCGATGGTCACGTCGCAATGCGCCTGAGTATAGACCCGGCGGGGAAAGGTCAGTCGGACCAACTCAAGATTGGGAAAGTGGTGCTCGCCGGTTTTCTTGTCGCGGCCGGCGGAGACAATGCCGCGCTCCATTGAGCGGATCCCGGCGCCGAGATAGAGCCAGGCAGCCAGCGACTGCGCCGGAAACTCCGTTTGACGCAAGTGAGGCAGGAATCGCTTTGCGTCGAGAAAGATGGCGTGTCCGCCAATCGGCTTTACAAACGGGATCCCCGAGGCCGCGAGTTGTTCGCCGACGTACTCAACCTGACCAATTCGAGCGTGAATATGATCGAATTGAACGGCTTCCGGAATTCCGCGCGCCATGGCTTCCATGTCTCTTCCCGCAAGTCCTCCATATGTGTGCAGGCCTTCGTAGAGTACAACCATGTTGCGGGCCTCCTCGAAGATATCCGGATCGTTGAGCGCCAAAAACCCCCCGATGTTCACCATGAGATCCTTCTTTCCGGACATGGTGCACCCGTCGGTGTAAGAGCAAAGTTCGTGAAGAATCTCGGCGATGGTCTTGTCCTCGTAGCCCTTTTCCCGAGTCTTTATAAAATAGGCGTTCTCGACCGCGCGCGTGGCGTCGAGCATCACTTTAATTCCGTGTTTTGAGCAAATGCGACGGACCTCGCGGATATTCTCCATGGAAATCGGTTGGCCCCCTGCCATGTTCACAGTCGCGGCGACGCAAACATACGGGATTTTTTTCGCCCCGACTTTTGTGATGAGGGTCTCCAATTTTCCGATGTCGATGTTGCCCTTGAACGGGAGTTCTTTTTCCGGGTCGTGCGCCTCGTCAATAATCACGTCGACGAACGTCCCGCCGGCGAGTTCCTGATGAGCGCGTGTCGTCGTGAAATACATATTCCCCGGTATAAAATCCCCGGGCTTAATCAAAATCCGTGAGAGGATGTGTTCGGCGCCGCGACCCTGATGGGTGGGTACCAGAAATTTATAGCCGTAGTACTTCTGAACACCGCGCTCAAGGTTGTAGAAATTCACGCTGCCCGCATAAGCCTCATCCCCATGCATCATTCCAGCCCATTGATTGTCGCTCATGGCATTGGTACCGCTGTCGGTGAGCAGGTCGATGTAGACGTCCTCGGATTTCAGAAGAAAGGTGTTGTAGCCCGCCTCGCTGAGTGCTCTTTCGCGCTCCTCCCGCGTGGTCGTTTTGAGGAGCTCGACCATCTTGATTTTGAAAGGTTCCGCCCAGGAACGTTTTTTTCTTTTGCTTGTCATATGCTCTTCTCCAATTTCTGAACGACTTCCTGGAGGATGGTGGCCAGGCTCTCAGTATTGTGAACCTTCTTCACGGATAGAGGTATTGCTTATGCCAGCCGTCTTTCGCGCGCGTGTAAAGGATGCGGTGGTGGCGGCGGAACGGTTTTCCTGTCCAGAATTCGATTTGCTCCGGCATCACGCGGAAACCCGACCAGAATGGCGGGCGCGGGATTTTGCCGATGCCGAATCGCAGGGTGGCCTTGGCCACCTCCGTTTCCAGTTCGAAATAACCCGGCATTGGTTGTGACTGCTTCGACGCCCACGCGCTGATCTGGCTCAAGCGCGGACGGGTCGCGAAGTACGCGTCGGCTTCTTCGTCGCTCACCACTTCCGCGCGTCCGCGAATGCGGACTTGTTTTTCAAGCTTCGCCCAATAAAAGCAGAGCGCGGCGCGCGGATCGTGCAGCAGCGCCTTCGTTTTCGGACTCTCCATGTTCGTGAAGAAAACGAATCCGTGCTCATCCACGCCTTTGAGCAGAAGCATCCTCGCATCGGGAGATCCATCCGCCTCCACGGTCGCCAAAGCCATGGCTGACGGTTCATCAATCCCGGAATCAATCGCTTCCTGAAGCCAGGTTTGAAAGAGTGCGATGGGATTGTCCATAAAAGAGACGCGGGTATTAGGAATGGAGGCCAGCCGGACCGCGCGAAGACTGTCTGGACTTGAAGCCGTTAAATGAGGGATGATGGCTGAAATGTTGCAAAAATTTTATCCTCATCTCCTCGCATTCCACGGATTGCTGCGCTGGTTTGTTCTGGCAACCGCTATCGTGGCGATTGTCGTTGCGGCCTCGGGTTGGAGCGGCAGAAAACCTTCCGGCCCTGCGCTTCGCCGATTCAGCATCCTGTTCGTCGCGTTCATGGACCTGGAATTTCTGGTTGGCCTGGTTTTGTATTTCTGGGCTAGCCCGCTCATAAAAACAGCGTTTCAAAACATGTCGGCGGCAATGAAGGATCATCAACTGCGCTTCTTCACTGTGGAACATACGACATATATGTTGCTGGCGGTTGTGTGCGCTCATGTTGGAGCCGCTCTCGCAAGAAAAGGCAGGACCGACCTGATGAAATATCGGGGCGCCACGATTTCATTTTGCCTTTCGCTGCTCCTCATTGTCGCTGGAATTCCGTGGTGGCGCCCATTGCTGCGGCTCGGTTCCTAGCCGGAGGAGGCGGAGACATGAGATTTATTTCTTGTCGCCCAATCCCCGATCATTTTCTCCAAAGCTGCGATCCATAATGGATGCTCGTTGAGACAAGGAATCAGGGTCAACTCTTCGCCGCCACATTCGCGGAATTTTTGCCGCCCGCGGATGCCGATTTCTTCCAGCGTTTCGAGACAGTCCGCGACGAAAGCAGGACAAATCACCAATAACTTTTTTGTTCCGGCTCTGGCCAGCGCTTCAATCGTGCGATCGGTGTAAGGTTGAAGCCAGGGATCCCGCCCAAGGCGCGACTGAAAAGCGATCGAGAATTTGTCGCTCGGCAGGCCGGCCAGCTCAGCAAATGCCTTCACTGTTTTAAAGCACTGCGCTCTGTAGCAGGTATCGTGTGCCGGGCTGCGTTCCGCGCAGCAGTTGTTTCGGGCCAGACAGTGACAGTTCGTCGGATCGGATTTACGCAGATGCCTCTCGGGCACGCCATGAAAGCTGAAAAGTAAATGATCGTATTTCTGCCGCAGATAATCCGCTGCGCTCCCGACCAAGGCCGTAATGTAATCGGGCTGATCATAATAAGGAGGCATCACGCTCAGCGATATTTCCGGCGCGAGTTTCGATAGTAGCTGTTGTACACGACGGACTGCGGTCTCGTAGCTCGACATGGCGTAATGCGGGAACATCGGAATCAGGAGCAGCTCTTTTACATTCTGCGCGCGCAGCTTTTCGATTGCTTTGCTGATTGACGGGTTTTGGTAGCGCATGGCCAGCTCGACCGGCAGGCGGACGCGCGCCTGCAATTCATCCCGCACTTTGAGACTGGTCACCACCAGGGGCGAGCCTTCCGGCGTCCAGATTTTATCGTACGCCTCGGCGGATTGCTTTGGGCGCGACGGCAAGATGGCAAGATGAACGATGCCGAACCGAATCGGATAGGGCGCATCCAGAACGCGCCCGTCCATGAGAAACTCGCGCAAATACTTCCGGACGTCGCCCACGCCTGGGGAAGCCGGTGAGCCAAGATTGACGAGTAAAACACCGCGCCCGATCATGCCGTCGCCTGGAGGTGAAATGCGGCTGAACTCACTTTCAGCTTGGCGGGAACCGTGGCGAGATAACTTGCAACGCGTTCCGCCGCCTCCTGGCCGGAGACAATACAATCGGATACGGAAATCCCTTCGCGATAATGTCCCGCAAAGAATAGTCCGGGAGCGTTGAGCTCAGCTGCGCTCATGAGCCTCTTAAAGCGAGCGTAGCCGATGTTGTACTGCGGGATCGCCTTTGGAAACGTGACATGATGTTTGAAAGTCAGTTGGCCGGTCACGCCGAGCAGCACGCGCAAGTCCTCCAGTGTTATCTCGAACAACTCTTCTTCACTTCTCTGGGCCAATTCCGGCGAGCGGGCGCCGCCGAGGTAACTGGTGAGTGTTACGCAGCCGGCTGGCGCGCGATTTGGGAAAAGTGATGAGGAAAAAATGGTGCCGAGAATCCGGAACCCCTCCCCGCGCGGCACGAGCATGCCGAAACCATCCAGCGGATGCGCAACATCCTCGCGGCGGAATCCGAGAACGACACTGGCAACCGGCGGATAACGAATATCCGCCAGCGCGGCGAGATCGATGGAACGTCGCGATTGGATCTCAATTTTTGAAAGCCCGAAGGCGGGGGCCGCATACACGATCGCCGAATGCTCCGCGATTTCATTCATTCCCGAACTCACGCTCCAGCCATCACCGTTCTCGGTCAGTTTTGTCACCGGCGAAAGCAGGCGCACGTCGCGAGTCATCTTCGCGCGCAGAGTGTCGGGAAGGACCTGCAAACCCTCGTCAAAGGAGAATTTCTTCGCATTCGGTTTGGCCACCTCGTCCCGGTCTTTGCGCTCGCGCGCGCCCAGCACCTGGCCCTTAATCAGCGATCCGTATTTTTGTTCGAGCGCGTATAATTTGGGAAAGGCTTGTTGGACCGAAAGCTTCTGCGGGTCGCCCGCGTAAATGCCGCCGACAAGCGCGTCGATGGCGCGATCGAGAAATTCCGCGCCCAATCGGCGTCGAACAAATTCCGCTACGCTCTCTTCGCGGGTTTGATCCCCCGGCAGGATGAACGGCTCGAGAAGCAAACGCAGCTTCGCCGCCGGGGAGAAAAGCGGAGTCAGAATGAAACCGAGCGGCGAGCCCGGCATTTTTCTGAGACGCTTGCCGCGAACCAGATAGCGATTTTTCGCGGCCGGATGCGAGTAAAGTCGTCGCCCTGCCAAACCAAGATCTTCGACCAATGCCGCCACCTTTGGCGATGTTTCCAGAATCGTGTTCGGGCCGAACTCCGCCAGATAACCATCGCGACGGACCGATTGAATCGCGCCGCCGACTCGATCGCCCGCTTCGTAGAGCGTCACGGGAATATTCTTTTGCTGAAGTTGAAACGCCGCTGTTAACCCGGTAATCCCTCCGCCGATGATAGCGACCGGCGGTTTCATACCGTTTTCGAAAAGCGATCCTGCTTTCGCAATGGCAGATACGCGTCGAAACGCATGGCAATGTTTCGAATGAGCAGCCGGCCCAGGTCGGTCACGATCAAGCCGTTGGGAGTTTTGATCACCAATCCGTCGGCCTCGAGGTCGTCCAGAGAATCTAACTCGGCTGAGAAATAATCCGCGAAATCGAGATCGAGCGCCGCGGACATTGCCGCGTAGTCCAACTCCAGGTCGCACATCAGACGCATGATGGTTTGCCGGCGAACACGGTCGTCGGCGGTAAGGACGTAGCCTTTGGTCACCGGAAGTTTTCCTTCGTCGAGCGCCGCGTAATAAGCGGGCAATTCCTTGAGGTTCTGCCAATACAAGCCGTCGGTCTGGGAGATGGAGGACATGCCAAACGCGTAGATGTCCGTGCCGGCGCGCGTGCTGTAGCCCTGGAAATTTCGCTGCAAGGTCTTTTGCCGTTGCGCCTCGGCAAGCTCGTCCCCGGTCCGCGCGAAATGATCCATCCCGATGTAAACGTAGTCTTCGGAGGTCAGCTTTTCGATGGTGAGCTTGAGCAGTTCCAGTTTCGTCTCCGGCGACGGCAATGCTTCCGCTTGCAGAATTCGTTGGGCCGGCTTCATCCAGGGCACGTGCGCATAATTGAAAACGGCGAAGCGATCGGGCCGAAGCTCGAGCACTTCATCCAAAGTTCTGGCGAACGAGCCGGGCGTTTGGCAGGGCAGCCCGTAAATCAAATCGATATTAAGGGAAGAGAAGCCCGCGTCGCGGATCCAATCGACGACCGTTTTTGTCAGCGCGAACGGCTGAATCCGATGAACGGATTGTTGCACGACCGGGTCGTTGTCCTGCACACCAATGGAGGCGCGGTTAAATCCAATTTCGCGCAACGCGCTCAAATGTTCGCGGGTCAATTCGCGCGGATCGATTTCCACCGCGGCCTCGGCGTCCGGCGCGAGCGCGAACCGGGAATGGATCATCTTTCCGAGCGCGCGAATTTCATCCGGCTTCAAAAAAGTGGGCGTGCCGCCGCCAAAATGGAGTTGAACAACTTTTCGCTTTGGATTCAGCAGCGGCGCGATCAAAGCCAGTTCTTTTTCGAGATAATCCAGATACTTCGCGCTCTGGCCCTGTTGCGTTGTGATTACCGTGGTGCAGCCGCAATACCAGCAAAGGGAACGGCAAAACGGCAGATGAAAATAAAGCGAAAGATCCCGTTCGGTTTGGTTATTTTCGCGGACCTTGCCCAGCAAGGTGTCGGTGGAGAAATGTCCGGCGAATTGCGTTGCCGGCGGATACGATGTGTAGCGCGGGCCCGGTACATTATATTTTTTAATGAGTTCGAGATCGACGTGCATTGGATTCATTGAAAGTTCCGGACCGTGGCAACGAGGCTTTCAATGCATTCCAGTCTGGCGGTCGGCGGCACGCCATGGCCAAGATTAAAGATGTAACCATTGCGTCCGCGCATTTCGGAAAGCAGACGTCTCGTCGCCACGGCGGTTTCTCCCGGCGTGGTGTTCACCAATAAAGATGGATTCAAATTGCCTTGAATACCGACGTTGTTCGGCAGGCGGTGGCGCAGATCGCCGAGGCGGACGTTCCAATCGACGCTCAGCACATTGGCGCCGCTGGCTACCAGCTCAGTCCAGCTGGAATTCGCGCCCTTGGAAAAGACGATCACCGGCACCTGGCCGGCGAGATTGGCAATGATTCGCCCGATCCAACGGCCGGAAAGCGCATCGAAGTATCTCGCAGGCGCGAAACCGCCGTGGCTGTCGAAGATCTGGATGGCGTCGACCCCGGCGTCGATTTGCATTTGGAGGAACATCGTCACGGCCTCGGTCAGTTTTTCGCAGAGGGAATCGAAGAGGCCGCGATCGGTGCAAAATAGTTCGTAGCCTTTGGTGTGATAGGTCGCGCTGCCGCCTTCCAACATGAAATTGGCCAGCGTCCACGGTGACCCCGCGAAACCGAGCAACGCTGTCCGGCCCCGGAGCGCATTCTTGATCAGCGGCAACGCTTCCGCCACGTACTGGAGACGTTCAACGACGGCGTTTGTTGCCAGCCGATTAATTTCCTCGGCCGTGCGCAAATTGAATTCCATTCGAATCCCGCCGCTGTCGCGAAACTGGTATCCCTGGCCCAGCGCTTCGGACACAACAAGAATGTCGCTAAACAAAATGGCCGCATCGAAACCGAAGCGCCGGATTGGCTGCAGAGTCACTTCGGTTGCCAGTTCCGGCGTCCGAACCAGTTCGAGGAAGGAGAATTTTTCCTTTAATGCGCGGTACTCCGGCAGAACGCGGCCAGCCTGTCGCATCAACCAGACCGGCGGATGATCGACAGGGCGGCCAAGGCAGGCGTTCCGGAATCGCTCACGATTGGTCAGTCCGGGGCCGCCAGTCTCTTGGGAATCGCCGTCTCGACTTCGCGCGTTCTTCGTGCGCGACGGTGGCTGGATCGCTATGGGATGCATCGAAATTCTGCGTTGAGGCTAAACGCTTCTACGGTGTTTTGATTTGCCGTTTTTGCGGAATGTTGGGCGTTTCTTGCGCCTTGCGCCGCCGCTTCCGTTCACCCCAGGAGCCGGGTTATTGCTCCTGCACGTACGCCCGAATCGCTTCGAATTGACTGGCGCCGTCCAAACCGGCCTCAGTCATCACCATTCCCCCGGGGCCGCTTCCGAGAAAATGTCCGTGCCGGAACGGATGGAGCGAATGCTTACGGCCATAATCGGAACGCACCCAGCGCGTCATGGTTGCGAACGTGAAATCGGTAATGCCCATCGCTTTCTGTTGATGCGACTCCGGGAAAATCCGTTCGCGCTCGACCGCCGGTAACATGTCGAACAACTCGGACGACACGACGACGTAGACATTGAGATCGAGTTTGGCCCGATCGATCAGCGGCAGCGTTTGGGTCAGGAACGCATTGGTAACGCCGGTGCCCTGCAAAACAATTGTCTGTTGTGACCGGCCGCGCGCGCCGCGCAACCGGTAGATACCCTGCGCAGCCGCAGTCACCGGCGGCAGTCCCAGCGCAGCGCGATCGAGAATCATTTCCGGTGGACGGGTGACAAACGGCGCGATGATCGCCGGGCGCTTTGCGAGCGCAGTCGAAACGAGAAACCAGATCTCCTGCGGGTCCCATGGCGTCAGCGTGATCATTGTGCCGAGAGGAAAATTATCCTGAAGCAACTGCAACGATTGCGGATCGGCGTGAGTCGGGCCGTCCTCGCCGGTTTTCAAGCCGGCATGCGCGCAAACCAGGAAGAACGGGCGGAAGGAGCCGCCTTCCAGCGCCACGCGCGCCTGGTTGCCGATCGCGTGGAGTCGCGCGGCAATGTGACCGAGCGGCGCGCTGAACGCGCCGTACGACGCCCCGGCGCCAATGTGCGTGCCGAATGCGCTGATGCCCGAGAGCATCGCCATCATTGCGTCTTCACAAATTCCGCCAATGGCGAGTTCTCGCGCACGGGGATTGGTGTGGCGATTGTAAAAGCCATTAGGGAACTGGTCGTTCGCCTTGTTAATGCTTGTCGACCCGAGCAGGTCGGCCGCGGCCACGACGAACGCGCCGCCGGTCGTGACGTTGTAATGATTTAACACCCGGCCCAGTTGCTCCCGCAACGTCGCCTTCGTGCCGGGTTTGAGCGCCAGCTCGGGTGGAGGCGGTGCGTCGCCGGCGCCCTGCGCGACGACGTAGGTGACATCAATAAATGGCCGATCCGGCGAGGGTTTGCGTTCCCGAATATTCAGCCGGGTCTGCGCCGCGCGCAGTTGCGCAGCCAGCGCATCAACCGTCGACCGCCGTTCTTCCAGCGCCTGGCGAATGATGCTTAGCGTTTTCCAATAACATTCTTCAACGATTGTTGCGTCCGTGCCGCCGTTGCAGCGTTGTTTGTCAGCGTCGCAGCACGGCAGGTGGACTTCGTTCTTCGGAAGCAACGGCGCGACCGCCGCGAAGAATCCGCTGGAACAAAGAGCGTGCCCGCCCCCATGGGAAGCGCGTCCTTCGATCCCATATTGCCAGCCTTTGACCGTGCGATAAACAATCGCGGTTGGTTGACCGGTGTGAAGATCCAGCGCCAGCCGTTGCGCGGCTGTGATTTGCTGCCAATCGAAACCATCCGGCACGAAGATCACGTTCCAATCGTGCAAATAAGCCAGCTCGGCCGGTGTCCATTGCACATATTCACCCGGCGTTTCGCCATCCCGGCAGACGCGGTTGGAATCGATGGAGGCCTGGTTCCAGTCGACGTGGAGAATGACGTTATCAAGCGACGCCGTCCCGGCCGCGGCGAAGGCCTCCGCTACCCGGCCGGGGGTCATTCCGCCCTCCCCCTCTATAATATGTACGTGCGGGGCGTCCTCCCCGTAAAAGTCGGCCGCCGCCCACCCCAATCCGCACGAGGCGGGGACACCGACGCCGGACGCACCCGTGGAGAGGCGTACAAAAGGAGTGGCCGGCGTCGGATGTCCGTCCAGCGGTTTTGCGCGGAACTTTTTGAACAACGGAGTCGTGGAAACGGGGTTGCGCCGAAAACCGAGCAGATCTTCGAGTCGCAATTGGAATTTCTCGTTGGCCGGCAACAGATCGGGTGCGGCGATCCGTGCGATCTCGTTTCGCAACGCCCACATCGCATAAAGGCCGAGCGCTTTGTGCCCGGCGGCATAGGAAATAATGTCGGCATCGTTCCGGTTCGGCTTTGACAGATCGTAATCCATTATGTCGAACAGCAATCGCGCGACGAACCGGCCGGAGGAAATCGAGCCGCCGGGATGCCCGGACATCGGGACGTAATTGAACATCACGGCGCAGAGTGTGCGGTAAAGGAGATCGAACGTTTCGCAATGCGCGACTGTCGCTGCATTGAGAGGGGCTCCGGCTTCGGCGACGTAATCGGCGGCGTTAATAAAAACGCCACGACGTGGACCGAACGACATGATCTGCCGCCGGGAATCTGTTTCAATCGGCTTTTGAGGACGGGCCGGCTTTGTTTGTATGGAATCGAGGTTCATCTGTTATCTCCAGGTTGACGAGCGAACCGCAGCGAGCGTGACACGGAGCGTATAGCCATCGGCTCGGGAACGGTGTCTCTGTAAGATTTTCGGGCGACACGCCGCGCCACGATCATGTTAAATTGAAACGCCACTCGCACAGTGGCGCTCTCCGTCTCTTGACAATCACTGGTCAAATCTTGCTGGCTTCCCGGCGGTGGCTGCAAAACTTGACTGCTTAAAGCAGTCAAGTTGCATAGCGATTGTCAATGACTACCGGGAAACGATCCGGCCGCGTCAGCTCCTGTTCGTTAGGCTGGAAAGAACCAGGCGGCGGGCGATTTCGCGCAGGTAACTTCGGCCGCGACGCGCGTTTGCCATGGTCACGGCTGGATCATTGTTGCCGGCCATCTCAAGAATCAATGCCCCGCGAAAGCGGGCCTCGATCAGGTCGCTCATGAATTTCTGCCAATCGATTTTTCCGTCCCCGGGCGGCCAGTGATTATCTTCTCTTCCGGCATTGTCATGTGCGTGAATCATGCGCAAATGGCCGGCGAGTTTATGCACAAGGCTGTGCATGTCACCGGCGAGAAAGGCGTGACCGGTATCGAGACAGACGCCGACCTCGGCGGTGTTGATCCCGTCCAGGATCCACAGGATATCGCTCGTATTTCCGAAGAGCAGATGCGGCAATTTGTTTTCGAGCACGCACATAATGCCAAGTTCCCGGCAATGTCGCGCGACCTGGTTCAAGGAATCGACCACGTGTTGCATGTGCGGCAGTTGTTCGACTTGCGGTATGGCAGCGGGATTTTCCGGCCCGGGATGAAGCACAAAGTAGTGCACGCGCAAAAGTGCGGCTGCTTCCGCCGCCTGAAAAATTTCCGCAACAGACGCCGTCCGCTGCGCCGGATCGGAAGAGGCAATGTCGATGTCGGGGGCGAACGGAGCGTGGAATGAGTAGGCCTCCATGCCGAGTTCGTTGATTCGCTCCGCCGCGCGCTTCACCGATTTCAAATCACGAAAGTGAAGGTGCTCGGGTGTGGAGCAGATCTCGATCATGCTGAAGCCGCTCTCGCGGATCAGCGGCAGACATTCAAGAATGCTTTGATGATAGAAGCAGCCGGTTGAAAGGCCGATGGGCCAGCTTGTCATGCGCTCTCCTTTCCATGGCCGATTTTCTGAAATCTCGAAGGTCCATTCCGCATTCTGCGACGGTGCAGGTCCCCTGTTCCTGGGCCGAAACGCAATTGAAATCGACCAGGTCGTCCGTGCCGTCGACGAATAGACCGGTGAAAACACGTGTGTAAAAATCGGCGCGCGTAGCCGGATCGACATCAACGAATTGCGTCCAGTTGAAGTCGCGTTGGTATTTCGAACAAATCAAGCCGGCGATGTGGCGCGGATGCCAACCGAGCGCAAGCATCACGCGGACAACCTGGCGAATGAATGTCGGCCGCAGCAGCATATCGTTCGGCTGCTCGAGCGCGGCGCGCACACAGGCCGGAAGAATTTCCAAAGGTTCCCGGTCGTAGGTCTCGGGCCAAAGTTCTGCCGGATGCTGCTCCTGCGAATAGAACCATGCGTGGACCTTTGCCAGCTTCGACTTCTGGTAATCGGCCAGCAATTTGCCGGTGCCACGCGCGCTGTCAGGAATTCTGGTTGAGCTGCGCGCCGCCAGTTCACCCGCCAACACAGGATCACGCATCGTGGAAATTCCCTGTCGCCAATCGATTCCCTGCAATGGAATCACGAAAACCGGTTGCAAATTATCGAGAAGCTTGGAAGCGAAGGCCCACGGTTGTTGCCATGGCTTGAGGTAAACACTGAATGGCACCCGGAGCATGCGCGAATGCAGGGGATCGCCATATTCCGAAATATCGATGGAGATCATCTCCCGCCCGTGTCTGGAGGGGCCAACCTCGATTGCTGTCAGTTCCACGGGAATCTTTGTAAGCGGTGCTGCGATTCGTTTCACCCGGTGCGCCAGAAACTCCATCACCAGACCAAGGCCGGCGAAGGCGCGGGCGAGTTCGGCCGGCACCGCGCGAATGTTCGGCGAATGAAGTTCGGCCTCGAGCGCCCACAAGCTCGGCGGCCCGCGCCCGATCTCGGACAGCTTTTTGAACTCGGCCGAGTCCCGGTCGATGCGCCAGACGAAGTGATGCCCGCGTCCGCTCAGATCGTGCAACGCCTGGATCCCGTATTCATTCAGGAGTCGTTCAATCACTTCTTCGATCGGTTGCTGGATCGCAAAGACGCGCTCCGGTTCGACAAAAGCCTCCGCCGGATGGTCGAAGTTGACGTATTCAATGTCGAAATCCGCGATCAATGCCCTGCCGTCCCAGAGCGAACGGCAGATCTCAAAACCTCCGGCTAAAAGGGAATCCAGCGCCTGCCCCGAATGCAGCTTGAAGGAAAGCGCGTCCGCGCCACTGGCAGTGAGAAATTCGCAGGAGGTATCACTTCCGGCCGTCGCTCCGATGAACTCGCGGATGCGGACGCGAACATTCTGATCGCGGTAGTAATGGGTACGTTTCTCAATTGCAGTCATGCAGGGTTCTCGTGCCTTTGCGGCATGAACATATAACCAGGCACTTTCCCCGCCTAACCAGCGGTTGTCTTTTGCTGCGCAAATGTTGTGCGCGACGTGGCATCGGCATCCCTTGGCGCGCCGAAGCGTTCGCGCGAAGGCGGCTGCTGATTCTGTTTGCGTGGGGTCCGGGCAACTATCCCTTGCGATAAAACGCCCTTTTGACCAGTGCAGCGGTGCGGCGCTCCGATCCGGTCCGATTTTCTCCGAATCTGGCGAGGCGCGGGGCCGGCTCATCAGTTGTTAATCCGGCGCCGGCTGTCTCGAGCTGATCCAACGAAGTGGTTCTTTGATCGCTCGACATCAGGATGTGGCGTTATTCCTGTGCGTTTCGCTTTCGCACTTCCACGTGCATTCGGCTCATTTTCTCAAATAAATGTCCCCGTCGCCGAAGCGGCCACCATTCGTACAGGAAGATCTGCATCGGCCGCCACATTGCCACCCAGCCGGCGATGGTCAGGCTTTCACGAAACACGATCGACAAAGTTCCTTCATTTCGACGCAACAGGAGCTGGCTAATCAAAAGGCAGAGGCCGAGAAACACCAGGCCGATGATTAAACTGGTCCGCCCTTCCTTAAGCAGATGGCGGAATTCGAGCCGGTTCAGCTTCGCACGGTACGCAAAGTAGTTGTGAATGGCGACTTCAACCAGGTCCTGGGCGTCGCCATGCGGCGGGAGTTCATTCACCTGGACCAGCAACGAAATCGGATCCTTTTTCGGAAATTCCCGCGCCCAACTGACGATGAATTCCTCCGCGTCGTGATCCAGATCCTTCTCGTGAAATGGAGAGGGATCCATCGAATTAAAGAGCTGCTCGATTCGGTCGACAAAGATTTCGATTCGATGCCGCGGCCTTTTATGCGATTTCAATTTGACGATTCGTTCAGGCGCTCGGACGAAATGTTGACGAGTTCCCTGCAAATCGAACCGATCTCCCGAACCGTTTGTTCCGTCGGGGGCCCGTTCTCACTTTGCATCAAGCCGCGAATTCTCCGTATCCCTTCCAGCATTTTCGCGACGATCGGACGGTCCTTTCTTTTGCTCCTCATTCCGAGAAGCTGTTTTTCCAGGTGATCGAGCAAAGCTGGCTGCCGAACGAGCTCGGCGCGCTCGGGGGAGTAATTCTGGAGCACAAGAGTGCAGAGCGCTTCAGTGCCGCGCAGCCAACCGGCGAGGCTCACCAACTGCGAGAGCGGTTCGCTTTTGAGCTTGATCATTCCCTTTTCGAGATCCGAAAGCACACCGTCCCATTCCTTACGCGCCGCGGCCCACTTACCACGGTCGGCAGAATCCATGATGCTTCGGCTGCGTCTGAGAGCGCTCTTCTCCACCCCGAGTGCTCGCGCCAGAATCAGCACATCGTCGCCGACCTTGTTCACTTCGACCGAATCTTCTGCTTCCATCGCGATAAACCCTTCGGCCACGACGGCGCCCAGCAGGAGCGCGATCTGGACCTGATCGCCATGCGATCTCCAGCGGATCAGCTCCGGACGTTGCACTGCCCGCCAGTTGGCGTCACTGAATTTGTCCAGAGAATTGAATATCTCTTTGGGTACCGGCACCAGAATGCCTTTTACCGGCCTGGCTTGGGAAGGAAGCGACGGGCTCTTTTTGGGAGGCGCTTCAGCCGAGGCCCGGACCGCCAGGGCAACAACAAAACAAAGGCAAATTTTTAGTGTCGACACAATGGATTCACAGCCCGCTCGGAAATGTTTCCTCGACTTCATCTGCCTGCCACTCGGCGGTGGGCTCAAGCGGCTCAACGGCCCGGGTATGATCGTAGTGCAGGATGCCGTCGAACTGGTCCGGCAGTCGCGCATGAAAGTAGTGACTGATCAACTCGGTTTCCGGCCGGTAAATGACGCCAATCGCGCGCTCAAGCCGCGCGGTGCGCAAAGGTGCGGCCAAGTCCGCGTCGTCGCGCAGATTGAGAAAGAAATTTGGCACATCGGCATGATGAAACAGCGCTTCGTAGCTCTCCGGATGAGCCGGGCGAACGTTTTTGCGCTCGGCTGGTCCATCCCAGTCCGAGGCGGCCGTGACCGTGCCGTCGCAGGTGGTGAAACCGATCGACACCGCTTCTCTCTTAAAATGCTCGCGCACGAGCTGGCCGACGTTGAGCTCGCCGCGCTCGCTCATTTGCGTCGCGCGCGCGTCCCCCAGATGTGAGTTGTGCGCCCAAACGATGATCTTGGCGGGCGCTTCTTTCTTGCCGAGATGGTTCGCCAGCGAGACCAGCGATTCCATCATGTGGGTGTCGCGCAGGTTCCACGACGAAACTTCACGGCGAAACATATTCCGGTAATATTCCTCGGCGTTGCGAACAACCAGCGCATTTTGTTCGGCGCAGAAATAAGCGTCCGCGGCGACCTGCCCGTCGCGCTGCAAATATTCCATCGCTTTGCGACGCAGCGCGACCAGTTCCTTCACCACCGCATCTTCACAGGTGGGCGCCAGCCCGAAGCCCGCCGCGTACCCGTAAGTTTGGATTTCTTTGCCGAACTGTTCGAAGCAACTGTAATGATGGCGCGCTCTCTGGGCCGCTTCCGGATCGACTTTGCCTAGATAAGCAAGAACTGCGTCGATCGAGGCGTGCAGACTGTAAAGATCAAGACCGTAGAATCCGCATTTCCGGTCTTCGAACGCCTGTTGGTCGTTGTGTTCGCGCAACCAGCCAACGAAATCGAGGACGTCCGCATTTCGCCACATCCATTGCGGGAAACGTTCGAACCCGCTCAATGCCTCCGCGCTGTCGACGTCGTTACCCGCGCCGCGGACGAACCGGTTCACGCGATACGCATCCGGCCAGTCCGCTTCCACTGCCACGGCATTAAAGCCGCGCTGCGCGATCAGCACCTTCGAAATTTGGGCGCGGATTCGATAAAACTCGTGCGTGCCGTGACTCGCTTCGCCAATCAAAACGAAACGCGCGTCACCAACCAGATCGATGACTGAATCGAAATCGGCTGGTGAACCGACCAGCGCTTCAGCCTTTTCACTGATCAGATCGACTAATGCATTGGGTATATTACGTCCCGCATTCATGTCCAAAATTAACTGCGAGAAGCGCGCTGCGCTTCGCGCCTTTTGTCAAAAACCGACCGTTTTTTGGCGTGCCGCTGCGAGACAGCGAGCGCCGCGATCAACGGCTGTCTATATTTTACTTTGCAGGGAGCCGAAGTGCGAAGGCAACTTTGCCGGCTCGATCCTTACCAAGTCGGCGCTCACGTGCTCGACAATCCACTCGCGGATCTCCGGGGGCAGGAGGTCGACAATCGCCTTGTGGATGGATGCCGGGGCTGCGAACGCCCATCCTTCTTCGCTATACGTCTTCACGATTTTCGTAATTTCGCCGGCGAGCTGTTTGCAGATTCTGCGGCTCTCTTCAGTTTCGAGCTGCGGCCAGTCGGTGACTGCGGTGGTGTGATGCGTCCTCGACAGGTTATTAACGTTCGGGATGTCGAACCCCTGCACGAGCTTCAGGCTCGGTCCGCGCGTCGGCGTCTCGTGGACGCGATACGCCTTTAAGCTGCCGCGATCGGCGATGACAATGAGTGAGGTTGCAATCATACGTAATCGGAGACATCGACTGTGCATTCGTCTTCGATCCAGATCTCACGCAGATGCGGTGGAAAGATTTCGCGCAGTTTCTCCAGCTCGCCGGGCGAAAGATTCGTGGCGAGCACTTTCATCACAGCTTCCGTCAGGCGCATGGGATTCACGTTCTTATCCGCAGTGAAGTTCTTTTTCACCACGTCATAGAATTCCTGCGCTGTCTTGACCTTCACCGGAGTGGACGCCGGTTTCCAGTTGTCATAATAGATTCCGCGCACGAGCATCGGGAGCTGCGCGCCCAGGTGCGCCGCTTCCGGAACGGGCAAACGGTCGCGCAACGCATGCAGGACCGCGCGCAACCCATGGTACGCCTTGTGATGATCGTCCCAATGCAACAAGTCGCTGATCTCTTTCACCCACCGATTGGTTTTTTGCAGGGTTGTATCGAAAACTTCCGGTTGATGCGCTTTCATAATTTTGTTCTCCAGTAATTCATCGATTTTGAGTTGGGAATTTACATCGCTTCCTCCCGCGGATGCAGAATAATTTCATAATTGTTCGCCTTCCTTAGTCAGACCGAACAGGAGACCGGCCGGGCACGCTCCACCGATCTTGCGAAGAACTGCGCAGTTCTTGCCAGGCCCGGCCCGCAACTGCGCATTTTCTGCGAGAAGTTCGCGTGCCGTCGTCGTTAGAAGTTGCAGGAAATTACGTATATGGACACCGGAGAGGCGCGCAAAATCTGAACAGAGTCTCGCAACCCTTGAAGAGCGGTATTGCCGCCGGCGTTTCATAGTTGACGCACAGAAACAAAGTAATGAAAGCGTTCGCATCGTTCGCTACTTAATGAACGCCCCGCCGCAATCAGGGAATGCGCGGGGAGTACTGCTGCTGTTCGTGATCGCGGCCGTGCTCAGCGGCTGCGCCGGTTTGGACATGGGGACGGCGTCGGGGCTGACGCCGTCGGAGAAAATGATGTGGTCCACCTATGCCGTCGGCACGCCAAAAGGAATGGCGACATGTGTCATTATCAACAGGCGCGACCCCACGGCGCCGCACGGGACCGCTCCGGTGCTGGTTACAGCCGGCCATGTTCTGGCCGCGGCCCCACATGGGCCTTATTTCCTGGCAATCAGAGTGCCGAATCCGAACGGCAATCCCGACGTGGCGATTCTGGAACTTAAGCCGGCATGGTATGGGCAAACCGCTTACACCCGGCACCCACAGCACGATATCGCCGCAATCGAATTGCGTATCCCGGACGAACTGGCGGACACAGTCGACTTGCCCTCGTTCATCGATGAGAGCGCAGTTGGCGGCCGCACAGATGAACCGCACCCGGGCGAACCCGTCTCCGTGCTGGGGTTTCCAAAGGTATTTCCGGGGACCGAGGGAGGATTTGCAGTTTTGCGTGGCGGAAGGATCGCCTCCTACTCGCCAGGCGGCCGGCGAAGTCGCGAAAAATTTCTTGTCAATACATACGCCTATTCGGGAGACAGCGGCGGCCCGGTATTTGCCGAAGAGCGTCACGGGGGCAGACCCAAATTGCTCGGGATTTTGACCGAACGGATTGGAAAGAAAGCCGGTGAGGTGCCGCTCGCCGTTGCGGTCAACGCAACCGTGATTCGCGAAACGCTGGAACTGCTCGCAATCCGCGAGCACCAGCCGCTGAACAAAAATCCGGCTGGGAACCGATCTGGATCCAAAGCAAACACGTCCTCAACCGTGAAGCTCGCTGCTCCGCCCGGCATGTTCGTCAAGATCGCGCACGGCAAACGGCCCGCCGCCCTGCCGATTCCCGTCGCTCCGCGCGATTGAATGGTTGAAGCCATTGGCAACCACAACTGCCCTCCGACGCCAATTTTTGCATCGGAAATGACAAGCAGAGACAAGTGTTGTTCCGCTTGTCCACGTAAGTAGACTTATGAAAGGCAATATCCTCCTGGTGGCGAACGGCGACGCCGATTCAAATGCGATCATCGCCGAGGCAGCAAAACAAACTGGGCGCGGGTTGACCAAGGCCAACAGCGACCGGCAAGCGTTTGAAGTTCTCAGCATGGCAACGGACGATGTCGACATGGCGATCATCGATCTCGATCCGGGCATTCACAGTCTTTCCATTCTTGAAGCGATGGGCTGGGCCGAAACCGCTCCGCCGATCATCGTTGTGACGAGCCTGAACGAATCAGAAGCGGCTCCGATCGCGTCGCGCCACGGTGCTGCCGCTTGTATCGGCAAACCGTTTACCGCTTCACAAATCGTTTCAGCGATCGAGCGGATTTGTTCGTCGTGGAGGCCGCAGACGTTGTCGTGCGATTTCTGGGGACATCCGCGTTCGTGGCGGGACCGCGCGGCTTTAAATCAGCCGGCATAAACACCAAGCCCGGAGCGCGTTCGAAGCGGTCGTCTCCTTACCTTGCGTTTCAATTTCAAGATGACTAACTCGCAACTATTGCGACACAGATTGGCGCCCGGGAGCCTGCGCGAGAATTTCGCGGACTTCATCGTCGGTTGTTTGTCCGAATTCCTCGTACCATTGGCCCACGGCGTAGAAGTTTTCGGGCACCATCACCGCGGCGACATCGTCGGCTGCCTGCCGAATTTGATAGTAGGTCGATGCGGCGATCACCGGCGCGGCGACGACAATACGGCCTGCGTTTAATTGCCGCAGCGCGGCGACGGCGGCCATCATGGTCGAGCCCGTGGCGATTCCGTCATCAACAAGGATGACCGTTTTTCCTTCGATATCCGGCCGCGGACGATCGCCGCGATAAAGTTTTTCGCGCCGCTGGAGTTCGGCCAGCTCTTCCGCGGTGACGGCTTCGATGACTTCGTCCGGAATCCGCAAAGTGTTTACAACATCGCCATTGAGCACGCGGACACCGCCGGAGGCGATGGCGCCCATGGCCAGTTCCGGATGGCCGGGCAAACCAAGTTTGCGGACCACAAAGACATCCAGTGGCACGTTTAATTTTTTTGCGACTTCGGCGGCGACCGGCACGCCGCCGCGCGGCAGCGCAAGGACAAGCACATCGTCCCGGTTTACGTAGTTGCCGAGATTTTCCGCCAGAAACCGGCCGGCTTCAGATCGATTCAGAAATCGTGTTTTCATGCTTGGGCCTCCTGAGGTTACCTTGTTCGTTCCCGTCGGGCGGGCTCTGCGAAACTTGGCAAAGGCTGCGCTAATTTTGCGGGGCCCGGAGAGGGGACGCGTCTGCAGAACCGGACGGGGGAGCGCCCGTTCGTGACTTACGTGCTGTACTCTTTGGGAGGACGCAATATCTGCGCAGGGATTGGCAAGAGATGGTGAGCGGTGTTCGGATGGCGTGATCTGCTTGTACTCAGGCAAGGAAAGGAAAGTTATGGATACACTCACAACCTGGAACCCGTTCCGGGAGTTGGATGAGGTTCAAAACCGTCTAAGCACATTCTTCGGCGGTTTCCCCCCTCGTCTCTTCGGGAATGGCAAGAAACTCAAAATGACCGACTGGTCGCCCCTGGTGGACATCATCGAGGACGACAAGGAGTACCTGGTCAAAGCCGATCTGCCGGAGATGAAGAAAGACGACGTTAAAGTGACAATGGAAAACGGCGTGCTGAGCATCTCAGGCGAGCGCAAGGTCGAGAAAGAAGAAAAGAACAAAAAGTACCATCGCATCGAACGCTCAATCGGCACCTTTGAGCGCACATTTACCGTGCCCGAGGATGCCGATCCAAGTAAGATCGCCGCCGAGTTCAAGGAAGGCGTGTTAACGGTCCACCTGCCGAAGAGCCCGGCAGCAAAACCGAAACCCATCGAGGTCAAAGTACAGTAGTCAAACGGAACGGCGGCGTCCTTCGTTCGGACGCCGCCGTTTGCGTCGTTTTGGCTTTCAGAAAGCGGCAGTAGGACGAACGTCGACGATGCCCCAGAGCATTGCGCGGTCTTGGGCCGCATGGTTGGTCTGCATTAAGAGATGAGGTTCGCGGAAGCTCCGCAACACCACCAAAGCCCCGGGCGCAGCTGCGCGTCGCACCCCGGCGAATAGTCGCCGCTCGTAGGCCGGGTTCGCTCCATCAAGAATGTTGGAAAGAGAAAACCCGGTGAAACTGCCGGCGGGCTGGCGTTCAAGAAAAGCAGCCGCGTCGGCGCATTCGAGTTGAATCTGCCCGCGCTCCGCGAAATCGTTGGTCGAGGAGGAGATGTCTCCAAGAAGAAGGGCCCGAGCGTACGGATTTTTGCGGTTAGGGTGCAGCGTAAAACAGCGCTCCATCCGCCCCCGCATGATGGCTCCGAAATTCGGCGGTAGACGATTAAGAAATGACCGGGAGTACATGGCCCGCAGCACGGGCCGCGAGAACAACAAATCAAAGGCCGCGCGGAATCGCAGCGTATCGAGGTGACGGCGCCAGTAAAGGATCTGCTCTTTCGGATTGTCGAAATCGAGGAACGCTTGCACCGTTCGCCTCCTCCATCCGGCCAGAGGCCCGAGGGCGCGCAGGAATGCAAGGATGCGATCGGCACTACCGCGTTGGACTGGTGCCCTCCCCAGGCGCCGTTCGACATAGGCAAGTTGAACGGGATTGATGTCAACGGCCACCACCTTGTGATGAGCGGCAAGCTTCATCGCGGTGCAGCCGGCGGATGCGATGCAAAAAATGTGTCCGCCAGACGCAAATGCACCGAGCTCAATCGCTGCGTCTTCGTACATGCGCCCGAACAACAACTTGCGCGGTCCGGCGCGCGCATTGAAGCGCCCGCTCTCCCAGGCCGTTTCTGGGGCGGCGGAACTCACCCCCATGCAGGAAAACTGGCCGAAACCCAGACGAGTACGAGGAAAGCAAAATTTTTGAGCACCATCCCGACCGGATCGTGAATGATGCGCCGCGCCCATAGAAGGCCGCAAGCGTTCAACGCAACAAGCAGCGCCGTTTGAATAAATGCGCAAAGAACCGGGGCGATTCCGGTCAGGACCCAGATCCCAAGAGTAACTTCGACAACTCCCAGCAATTTTAGGAACGCCGCCCCGACACGCGGTCCGTAGTGAGGCACAGCTTCGACGACTTGCTTCTGGCGCGGTTCACCGTTGAGCAGCTTGCACCATAAACCTTCATAGAGCCAAACGGCAGCTACTGCGGCATGGATCATCCACAATGGCGGCAACAAAAGCGATGCGCTCATTGCTTTTGTTGCGTGGTCGAGCGCGGCCATAGATTACTCCGCATGGCGGCGAAGATATGGCGGTGAAACGAGTGGCAGACCAATGCTTCAAAACGCCCGCATAACCAGCGGGGATGATAAGGACTTGCATAGCGAGTTGCCAGAGCGACCCGGGTTTCGTTCTCCGAAAGCTTGCGCAGGGTGTAACCGCCTCCCAGGAGCTTTATCCCTCCGCCGAACGCGAGGTTTTGCTCGATGACTTCGAAGGTATAATCGCGCGCCTGAATTATCTGAGTCACTCGCTTTAGCAAATGTCCGCTTACGTAACGACATTTGACCTCGCCGCCCACTTCGATCTTGCAACCTTCGCTCCCGATCGGAATCGGAACGAGTTGACGCAAAAAAAACGCCGGGCGCGCTGCAATCTCTTCATAAAACATCAGAGCATTCCACACCGCTTCGGGCGGGGCCGAAAAGTCCTGGAGAGTAACAACTACCGAAGCCGACCGTGGCCTCGTGCCAGACATTGAGGGTTGCGCACCGGCGGTTCGGTTTAATGACGTACCGGTCGTATTCACCTGCCGTTGATCACTGAGCAATAAAGCCGAGCGATACCAATAGCGGTTCGTCGATTGCAGAGGTGATCGGCAGCCCGTTATCGCGCTGATAATTTGCGATGGCCACCCGAGTCAGCGGGCCGATTATGCCATCCACGGCGTCCTGATAATATCCGAGCTGTTGCAACGCGCCCTGCACGTTCGCCACCACCTGGTCAGGGGGAAGGCTATCGTATCCGTAGATCGGCTCGTTGTAATCATAATAGGAGTAGTACGGATCGTAGCCCCATGCCGGATACCACCAGCCCGCGTCCCAGGCCCAAAAACCCCAGTCGAAGAAAATGATGGCTGCACAGTGATTTCTCCACCAATCGCGACCGTGATGATGATGATAATGTTCCTCATGTTTCCAGTGCGCCTGGGCGAAGTTATCGCGCTTGCCATTCCAATTGCGCAACCGTGCCGAAGTTTGCGGATCCAGTCTGCTCCTGCCTCTCCAGTTGCTGTGCGACCATTTGCCGGGGTTCGCGGCACTCGCATAATTGTTGGTGGTGGCGCGGTGCCTCGTGTTTCGGCCGTTTTGCGACGAAACCCCGGCATTATTGCGGGCCCCGGTAGAAGTGCGCACTCGAGCCGTGCGACTTACGCCATTGAGCGTTGAATGATGAACAGTAGTCGAGCCGCGTACCGCCGGGTAGGACAACCTTGGGCTACCGATGGCACGGGCTCCGTACCCGGTACTTGGGTGATAATATTGCCGTCCGGTCCAGCCGCTGGCGGAATAATGTCGAGGTGCCGAGCTGAAGTGAGCGCCTCCAGCGGAACCATGCGAAATTCCGCCACTGCCGCTACCACCGCCGCCGCCGCCGCCCCGCTACCACCGCCTCCTCCTCCGCCATTGCCACCGCCACCGCCATTGCCACCGCCTTTGGCAAAAGCGACCGGAGTAGTCAAAGTGAGCGACAGCCCGATTAATGCGATTGGGATTCGTGATATTTTCATAAAAGTCTTTTAGTCAGCCGGCGAGAGCATGTGATACTTGCTGCGTTCCAAGATTGGCCCCTGAGTGCTTCCACTCAAAAATTGAACGACCACCGGATTCTTTGATTGCTTGATTTCTTCGGGCGCGCTTTCCTCGATAATTTCTCCGCGGTGCAACATTGCCATGCGCGTTGCCACATGGAAAGCGCTGTCCATTAAATGGGTAACGATAATCGATGTCGTCTGCGTTTTCTTTGTCAGATCGATAATCAATTCGTCGATTAACGCGCCAATTACGGGATCAAGTCCTTGAGTCGGTTCGTCGAAAAGAATTAATTCCGGTTCCATCACCAGGGCGCGAGCCAGACCGACTCGTTTGCGCATGCCCCCGCTCAGTTCGTACGGCATCAATTTGTCCTCGCCAGCCAGTTCGACCATTTCCAGTTTTTCATCGACAATTCTGTCGATCTCCTCCGGGGTTTTGTCGGTCAGCTCCTGTAATGGCAGGGCCAGATTCTCCCGCACCGTGAGCGAGCTGAGCAGCGCGGCATCCTGATAGACCATGCCAATGCGAGTCCGGACTTGTTCCAGATCGCGGTCGGTCATTTTGGAAATTTCGTGGTCCTTAAAGAAGACCGAGCCTTCGTTCGGTTTCAGGATCCCGAGAATCAGGCGAAGGATGGTGGTTTTGCCCGCGCCGCTCTGCCCGATGATTACCAGCCGCTCCTGCGGAGCGACGGCGAGGGAGACATGGTCGAGCACCCGCTTTTCGCCGAAGCTAAGGCAGACATCATCGAGTTTAACCACGGGTGCCATGACGCGTTGAGAAGCTAACTCACCGGAACTCGAAAGGACAGGCGTGAGCGATCTTAGCATTGTAATCTCTTAACGCGGCTACCTTCTGCCGTGAGGATGCGACTCGCGAAATTTGTTGGTCTTTCGCCGCTCCGGCGAGGCATGTGCGGAGAGCTTTCGAACCTTGCGCGTCAATATCATTGGTCCGAATGATTTTTCTTTGCCTGCTCCATTGCCTCCGATTCGGCGTTTTATTGTGCGCCCGCCGGCACGGCGCGCGAGGCTCGATGCTCTTATTTTTGGATGCGATGGCGCAACCAGCACTGAGCAAGGCGCATGTCGCACCACCTGTTCGGCAGTGCTGCCAATCAGGACATGTTTGAATCCGGTCCGCCCATGCGTCGATGTAATGACGAGGTCGACATGATGACCGCGAGCAAACGCGCAGATCAGGAATGCCGGCTGTCCCCCGACAATCGCGGTTTCGAATTTTACACGGCCGAACTTTGCCAGACGAACAAAATCGCGCATTTGCCGTTCGGCGTCCTTTTGAAGTGCCTTTGTCACAACCGAGAGATCGTACAACGCGTAACCGTCGCTGGTATAAGGATAGCCGATCTGGATGACGTGTAACAGGATCACCCTGGCCGCGAACTTTTCCGCAAACGAGATCGCATAACGGAGGCCTTGCAGCGAGCAAGCGGAAAAATCCACCGGCACAAGGATTGTGTTAATGGAGGAGGCCCGTCCGGTTTTCGACCGCCGTTTATCTTGCCGCGCGACAAAGACAGGACATGGCGAATGTTGCACGACCCGCTCGGCGGTGCTGCCGAAGAAGGCATACTTGAGACCGGTCCGTCCGTGTGTGGGCATGACGATGAGATCGGCGGGAAGTTTGTTGGCTAGCCTGCAAATTTCATCGAAGGCCGGCGCCCCACTCAAAAGATGGCAGTTCGCCTTGGACAAACCATGTTTATCGGCCAGCGCACGAAGTTCGCGGACTAGTCTCTTTTCCTCGTCTTCCTCATACGTAGCGAGTGAAAATGGCATCAGTGGCGGCATCGGCGCGGTGAAGCCGGCCGGATAATCGAGCTGGTGAACGTGCGCCAGATGAATGGTGGCATCGTAACGCTGGGCCAGGCGTTTCGCGGTCTCGATGGCCTGGATCGACATCTTCGAGAAATCGATCGGCACGAGGATGTTCCGAATCGTCATTTTCTTCATGCTCCAACATGAATTAGCCACCGCGAAGAGGCTTGCCGTTGCTTGCCAAAAGCGAACCGTTTCTTGCGCGCCGCGACCGGTTCGGTCTGTTTCTCAAGCGTAGCGAACGCGGCGCCGACCAGATACCGTCCATCGGAGGAGCCTCCGGTGGTCTTTGATTACCGGGAACTTCGGCGACGCCGCGCCATCACAACTGCCGTCGCCCCGAGTTAACGAAGGCGGTTTATTCCTATCTCCGGCTGAGCTCTTCCAGTCTCGCGGGGAGGCGCGAACCTTTTATCCCGACGCTCCGTTTGGAGCGTTTGCCCAGATTTGCCATTCTCGTCTCACGATGCGATGGCGCGACCAGAACGGAACAGGGCGCGTGTCGGACGATCTGTTCCGCGGTGCTGCCCATCAGCACATGTTTGAGCCCGGTCCATCCATGCGTTGAGGTGACGATCAGATCGATCTTGTGTTCGTCGGCAAATGAGCAAATCTCCGGCACCGGCGCGCCGAGCACGATTTTCGTTTCAAATTTCACGGTGCCGAATTCCGCCGAGCGCACGAACTCTTGCATTTGCCGCTCGGCATTTTTGCGCGCAGCCTTCTCCAAACCGGAAAGATCATACAAAGCGAGTCCATCGCTCGTATAAATGTAGCCGGGATAGACAGCGTGAAATACGATCACCTTCGCCCCCACGCGATCGGCAAACGAGACGGCGTAGCTCAGGCCTTCCTGCGAGCAAGCGGAAAAATCCACCGGCACAACGATCGTGTTGATGGGTGATGCGAACCGGCCTTTCAGGGCGTCCGTATTCTCCCGCGAAACAAAGACCGGACAGGGCGAATGCTGCACGACCCGCTCGGCCGTGCCGCCGAGAAAAACGTGTTTGAGCCCGGTGTGACCATGCGTGGGCATGACAATGAGGTCGGCCGGAAGTTCCTTCGCAAGCTTGCAGATTTCATGAAACGCCGAGGGCCCCTCGATCAAGTGCGTTGCCTCCGTGGGCGACAGGCCGGATTTGCGCGCCAGCGTTTTCAATTCTTCAGCGAGCGTCTCCCGTCTGTGCTCCTCGAACGACACCGGCCGGTTCCCCGCCGATAACACCGGCCCCATAAAATCGGTTGGATATTGCCAGTGATGAACGTGCGCCAGATGAACGCTTGCGCCGAACCGATGGGCCAGCCGCTTCGCAGTGTCGATAGCCTGGATCGACAGCTCGGAAAAATCGATTGGCACCAGAATAATGCCTTCTGTTTTCATGTTGAAAATATGAGTGCACCCGCCGGCAGAGGCTCGGCGTCGCTTGCGAAAACCGAAGCGTTTTTTGCGCGCTTTAGCCGGCCCGCTCAGCCGGATGCCGTAGCTTCTGGGGAGCACAGGCTGCCAGCCTGTTGATCTCGGCAGCTTGCCGAGACGGGCAATGGGCCAACTGTCCCGGAAATCCTGGCGTGCAAAGGTGTTGCCGCCAGGCTGCCGGCAACTACAGGCTGGCAGCCTGTGCTCCCCGAAAAGAGCTTATGCGCGGCAGTGATGGGCGTAGCGTGTAAGTTCGCCTGCTAAAATCTTTCGCAATGCACTACGCCGTTTTGGACGGGTGTTTTCCGTTTAGCCGTTCGCGAAATTCGGTGGGCGATTGGCCGAAGACGCGTTTGAACATGCGATTAAACTGCGTGAGCGATTGGAATCCGACGTCATAAGCCACCTCGCTGATCCGCCGGTTCGGGTTCAGGAGTTGCGTCCTGGCGTCTTCCAGCCGGACCCGCGCGACATAGTCGGTGAATTTCAAGCCGGTTGATTTTCGGAAGACCTTGCAGAAATGGAAAACGCTGGCTCCTGCCGCCTTGGCCACAGCCGCCAGCGAGAGCGGCTCCATTTTGTGCTGATCGATGTACTCGCGCGCCTTGTGTACGAGGAGCGGTTCGGCGTTTTGTTCTTCCAACACAATCTGGTTGGTTAAGCCGGAAAGCTGGTCGGCGAAAAAGCTGAGCAGCCGCACGATGGCGTTGTAGCGGTCCGGCGGAATGAGCGGATTTTTCTCCCACACTTTCTTGATTTCCCTGTTGAATTTGACTCCGTGCCGGGCCAGCTCGCGTGTGACCTTTACGGTATCCGACTTGGCCGGCGTATGACGCAGCACCTGCCCGATTCTCAGATATCCGATGACCTCGTGTCCAAGTTTTACCGGGATCGCAGTTTCGGTCAGGCCAAAAGGGCAGGTCACCGTATGCGGAAGCACGCCGGTGTGGTCGATCATGTCCTGGTGTGCCTGCAAACAAACCGCCAATGTGGCGGGCCGCTCGGCGAGCAAAGCGCAGAACGCGTTCTCGTGCTTTTTCCCGTGATGTGCAAGCTGCCAGAACTCCAGGGGTTGCAGGGCCAGCGGGAGACCGGTTGCCCTGGTAAAGACAGTCTCGTAGTCACGGAACAGCCGCGACCTCCGCAGCATGTCGATCAACTGCCGATTTCGATTGCTCTTTAATTCTAAGGAGGGGCTTTGGGGCATTGCGGCTAGGATGCATAATTTCGGCTATTGTGAATTAGCCGTCAACGCGCAACACGACCCCTGTTCTGCGAGGTCAGGATACCTGGTGTCAATGTCGCTTTAGCGGGGATGCAAATGGATGGTCTTTCCATTTGCCGTAGCCGTCCGCTGAATCGAGTTCCTGGTCCATGAACGGCGATTCCAGGACGACCGGCGGGAGCGGCGCGCCGTGCGCGTAAACGGAGAGCATTTTTTTCCGCGCAGCTTGTAATCGCTTCATCATTACCGGGGTGATCCGTTTGAACAATTCGTAGCCTAACGAATGATCTTTTTCGCAGTATTCACGCAAAATTGTGCCGTAAAAGAAGATGGCCGAAGTCGGTTCCGCGGCGCGGGCGGTGAAATGCCAGACGTAAGGAGGGAACATCCACGACCAGCCGAGCAAATCTCCCGAGCCGATGGTTTCCACGACTACGGGATCGCCAAAGCCTTCGCCTGATTCCAGGATCACGCTGCCGTTTTCGATCAGGTAGAACCGGTTTGCCAGCTCGCCTTCGCGCAAAATGGTTTGCCCCGTTTTGAAATGGACGGGAATTGCGCAATCGGTAAGGAGCGCGAGATGCGGGCGACTCATTCCAGCCAGGAAAGGATGGAGCGCCACGCGGGTCGCCATCGATTCGGTTTGTGTTTCGGTTCGTGTTGCGATTTGGGTTTTCATCAGCCTTTCCTCTCTTTTTGATCTAACGATCCGCCAATCACGAGGGCCTCCCGCTCGTTGTAATCGAATGCAAAAGTGCGCGGCCTGGGTGGCACGATTCTCTTCCCCGTTAATCTGGTGACACCGACGATTTCAACGCGGCCTTTGTCGTGTCCGTCCCTCTTTCTTCGGTGAAGCGCGCAGGAGAGCCTTTTCATCTCACAGGAAGTCGTGCTCCTTTTCGCGCACCACCAATACCGGGCAGGGGGCTGCGCGAGCGACGCGTTCCGCCGTGCTGCCGATCGCGAAATACTTCCAGCCCGTGTAACCGTGCGTCGCGATCACGATCAGATCGACGTCCAAATCTTTAGCCGCCTCGACGATTTCGTGCGTCGCAACTCCGGCGCGCACCATCGATTTTGCATCGGACACGCCAGCCGCTTCAGCCTCATCGACCAGCTCGTGCAGGCCCGTCTCCGCATCCACGAATTCCTTTTCGACGATTGCGGCAGGCGCGGGCGGCAGCCCCGCCAGCGTCAACGAAGCTGGCGGTTCGACCACGTGCAGCAGAGTGATTTTGGACCCCAATCCCTTGGCGAATCGAAGCGCGTAGCAGAAGGATTTCCTCGATGCCGGCGAAAAGTCGGTTGGCACCAATATCTTCGTAATGGTGATTGGCCGCTGCCCATTGGCTCCTTCGACGACGGACGTCGGTGCTTTGGCCCGCTTGCTGGCAACGCTCTGTGCTTTCATGGGACGAATCCTCGCCCCTTGCGTGGATGTCCGCTCCGCGGTAGTTGGCAAATTCTGTGCGTTTCTTGCGCCACCAAAATGGAAGGAACACCGCGCCTGCGGCCGCCGATTCGGCCTGAGCAATTTCCGCTCAGCCAAAGCCAAATCGTGGCGAGTCAATGTCCGCGGCCTCGGTACATTTTTACGGAACCATGATCTAAAAATGAGTGCGACCGACGACATCGATTCGCGAGTGGCGCGGATTCTCGCGAGCGAATCGGACGTGAAGCAGATTCGCATCGACGTTCATGCCCGGCAGATCGACGTCGGATTTTACAACCCGCCGTCAAAGGAACTTCTGCAGCGGATTCAAGCGCACGCGCACCGGGAATTCGATGGTGAGTGGAAGATTTCCGTAAAGCCAAGTGAGCCTTCGCCGCTTTTTCATCGCCATCAGATTAACGACCACATCGCGGAATTTCATCGGGCGCATCCGGCCAACGAGCCGCGGTTGATTTGGAAACGCATTCCTCTGCCGCAATGGCGGAACCGTCCCGTCCCGCCCGCCACCATTCGCAATTACCGAATCATGCTTGCGTTGGTAGCCGCGTGCGGAATCAGCGGGTTGACCGGTTTCGCGCTGCAGCGTGCTGCGTTTCCGGCGTGGTCGATCGCCGCGGCGTTTGCGGCCGCATACATCGCCGGAGGTTGGTTCGCGACGCAGGACGTATGGATCGGACTCAAAAAACGAAAGATCGACGTCCAGTTTCTGATGATCTTTGTCGCGCTCGGCGCCGCGGCTGTCCGCGCCTGGACAGAAGGCGCGACGCTGCTGTTTCTGTTTTCGCTCAGCAACGCGCTCGAACAATTTGCCAATCATCGAACAAAGAAAACGATCGAATCATTGTTGAAGGCTGCTCCCAAACGGGCGCTCCGCCGGGACGGTCAAGCATGGGTCGAGGTTCCGGTCGAAACCATTCAGCCTGACGACGAGGTGCTGGTCAAAGCCGGGGAGCTTTTTCCCGTCGATGGCGTTGTCATTGAAGGCGCGACATCGGCCGATGAATCGGCGCTCACGGGTGAATCGCTGCCAGTTCCAAAGCGAATTGGCGATTCCGTCAGCAGCGGCACGCTCAATCTCGACGGCCAGGCCGTCATTCGCGTTTCCCGCGAAGTGCAGGAAAGCGCGCTGCAGCAGATTCTTTCCCTCATCGAAACGGCGCAACAGCAGAAGGCGCCCGCCCAGCGATTCACAGATTCATTCAGCCGGTATTACACCTGGGTTGTGCTTATTCTTAGCGTATTGGTTTTTGCGATCCTGTTGTTGGCAATCCATAAGCCGGTCGCCGAGGCTTTCTATCGCACCATGACTTTGCTGGTGGTCGCGTCGCCTTGCGCGCTGGTCTTGTCGATCCCATCCGCCATCCTGGTGGCAATCGCCGCCGGCGCGCGAAATGGCATCCTGTTCCGTGGCGGTGTCGCCATCGAAGATCTGGCCGGGGTGACCCAGTTCGCGTTCGACAAAACCGGCACGCTGACAAAAGGCGCCCTGGTCGTATCGAAGATCGAGCTCCTCAATGGATGCAGAGAAGATGACGCCCTCTCGATTGCAGCCGCGGTTGCGCGTTTCTCCACACACCCGCTCGCGCGCGCCATTGTGGAGGAAGCCGATGGGCGTCACTTGCCCGAGGTCCAGGCCGTCGAATTTCAAAACATTCCCGGTTTCGGAATGGAAGCGTTAGTCAACGGAGAACCGCTCCTGATCGGCAGCCGTACCCTTTTGAGAGATCGTGAGATCGCCGTGCCCAAAATGCCGGCGGTAAGCGATGCGGAAGTCTGGGTAGCATCGCGAATCCCGATCGCCGTGATCTATTTGCGCGATCAGGTCAGGCCTGAGGCCCGACATGTGATCGATTTTCTGAGGAGAAACGACATCGGCGTCGCTCTTCTAACCGGCGACCGCGCCGTCGCTGCGGATGCGGTGGCCGCGCAGGTGGGAATCAGGGAGGTTCACGCCGAGATTACCCCGGACGCGAAGCTGCAATGCGTGCATCGATGGCGGCAACAGGGAAAAAAAGTTGCCATGGTGGGCGACGGGATCAACGATGCGCCGAGCCTGACGGCGGCGGACGTCGCCATCGGAATGGGCGCGCGCGGATCTGACGCCGCGCTCGAACAGGCCGACGTGATTTTGATGCACGACAAAATAGAGAACGTCGAGCATGCCGTGGTCTTGAGTCGACGCGCACGTGCGATCATTCGTCAGAACATTGTGATTTCGTTAGGCGTTATTTTGGTGCTCGTGACTTCCGCCCTGGCTGAGAAAATAAACCTCACCGTGGGCGTGATCGGGCACGAGGGGAGCACAGTGGTGGTGGTGTTAAACGCGTTGCGGCTCCTGCGTTTCCGCGGGAACAACGCAGCGTAGATCTCGTTTGCCTTATGGGACACGAATGGTAGGGACGCCGCGCTGCGGCGTCCGGTCGGCGCAGCGCGCCGACCCTACCAACGGACCGAGAAATCAGATGGCCGGTTCCGCCGCTTCAGGCGGCGCCGCCGGGCGTGCGCCGGAATGCCGCGATTGGTTCGACATGAAATAGAGCACTGGCACGGCCATGCGGCTGATGAGGAGCGATGCGATTTCGCCGGCCATTAAGGAGATGGCGAGTCCCTGAAAAATCGGATCGAACAGGATCACACTCGAACCGACCACCACAGCCATCGCGGTGAGCAGCATGGGACGAAAACGCACCGCGCCCGCATCCACGACCGCTTCGGCCAGCGGCATTCCTTCGCGCAACCGTCGCTCGATAAAATCGACAAGGATGATCGAGTTACGTACGACGATCCCCGCGCCGGCCATGAACCCGATCATCGAGGTAGCGGTAAAAAACGCGCCGAGCAATCCGTGCGCCGGCAGGATGCCGACGAGCGAAAACGGAATCGCCGCCATGACGATCAGTGGTGTGAGAAACGAACGAAACCAGCCGACCATCAGGGCGTAGATGAGGATCAGCACCGCACCAAACGCGAGGCCGAGGTCGCGGAACACTTCGATGGTGATCTGCCATTCGCCATCCCATTTCAACGCAGGGCGCAGATCGGTGAATGGAAGATGTGCGTTGTAAATTTCGAGTTTTGACCCCGTGCCGCCGAACTCACGCGTGTCGAGCGCGCGCAGTTTCTTGTTCATTTTTAAAATGGCGTAAACCGGGCTCTCAATCGGACCGGCGACGTCCCCGATGACATAAGTCACCGGCATCAGATTTTTGTGGTAGATACTTTTGTCGGTGATGGTGTGCTCGACGCTCACCAGTTCGCGCAATGGCACCAGCGGCGCGGGAGTCGCCGCGCCGGGTTCGGGAAGCGCATTGGCGTCTCCGGAACGGACACGCAGCGCGAGCAATTCTTCCGGCGTGACGCGCGCGGAACGGGGAAGTTCGAGCAGAATGTTGACGTCCTCCCTCTCGCGCGGCTGATGGAGGAGATCGATGGAGCGACCGCCGACGGCGATTTGCAGCGTCTCCGAAATCGTTTCGGCGCTGATGCCATGCAGCGCTGCTTTTTCCTTGTCGATCACGAACCGGTCCTTCGGCTGGTCGGCTTCGATGTACCAGTCGACGTCCACCACGCCCGGCGTACTTTTGAAAATGTCGCGCACGCGTCTCGCCATCTTGAGCCGCCCCTGCTCGGTGGGGCCATAGATTTCGGCGACGAGTGTTTGTAAAACCGGCGGTCCCGGGGGCACTTCGGCTACGGCCACGCGCGCGTTAAATTTTGCCGCGATGGCCGCAACGCGCGGGCGCACGCGTTTGGCGATGTCGTGGCTTTTGGCTTTGCGCCTGTTCTTGGACACGAGGTTGACCTGAATATCGGCGACGTTCGCGCCGTGCCGCATGAAGTAATGGCGGACGAGACCATTGAAATTGAACGGCGCGGCGACGCCGGTGTAGATCTGGTAGTTCGTAACTTCCGGCTCGCCGCGGACCGCGGCGGCGATCTCGCGTGCGGCGTGCGCGGTGCGTTCCAGCGAGCTTCCTTCGGGCATGTTCAAGATGATCTGGAACTCGCTCTTGTTATCGAAAGGGAGCATTTTCACCTTCACCCAGCCGATGGCCACCAGTCCCATCGCGCCGAGCAACAGCGCGACGATCGCTCCAAGAAAAATCCAACGTCGCGAACGACGATCGATGAGCGGCCCCATTAATCGCCGGTAGATCCGCGTGAAAAAATCTTCGCTGCGTTGAAGATGTTTCGCCGAACTCCCGAGCCGCAACATACGAATGGCGGCCCACGGAGTGACGATGAACGCGATCGCGAGCGAAAAAGCCATTGCCGCGCTGGAGCCGATCGGAATCGGCCGCATGTAAGGTCCCATCAGCCCGCCCACGAATGCCATCGGCAGCACCGCTGCGATCACAGCAAACGTCGCGAGGATCGTCGGGTTGCCGACTTCGTTCACGGCCTCGATTGCGATTTGCGCCCAATCGCGTTCGCGGTTTTGCGGCAGATGAAAATGACGTACGATGTTTTCGATTACGACAATCGCGTCATCGACGAGGATGCCGATCGAAAAGATCAGCGCGAAAAGCGTGATGCGATTCAGCGTGTAACCGTAGAGCAGGAAAACGAGCAGCGTCAGCGCGAGTGTGGATGGAATTGCGAGCGCAACGATGACCGATTCGCGCCAGCCGAGCGTAAGCAGAATGAGCAGCGACACGCCAAGCACGGCCAGTAACATGTGGAACAACAGCTCGTTTGACTTTTCCAAAGCCGTAGCCCCGTAATTGCGCGTGATGGAGACGTGCACATCGGATGGGATGAGCACGCCGCGTAGCGTGTCGATTTTTTTGAGAACCTGATTTGCAACGGCGATGGCGTTTGCGCCCGGCCGCTTGGCGATGCTTAGCGTGACGGCGGGCTCTTCGTTGGCAGTCGGAGAGGCGGCGGCGCCAGACCCGAAGAAGACATAGTTCGACGGCTCCTCCGCGCCGTCCACGATGTCGGCGACCTGGCGCAGATAAACCGGCCGATCGCCGAATACTCCGACGATAACATTGCCGACGTCCTGAGCGTTTTTCAAAAATGCACCGGTCTCAATGACCACCTCGTGATTTTCGCTGGTGAGTCCGCCTGAGGTGAACTGCCGGTTCGCCTGTTGAAGCATCGGCACGATACCGGCCACACTGAGGTTGCGCGAAGCGAGCCGCGCCGGGTCGAGAAGTACGCGAATTTGCCGCACCGCGCCGCCGATGATGTTTGTCTCAGCAACGAGCGGCACTTGTTTCACCGCGTCGTCCACCTGGGCGACGAGCCGCCGCAACGTGAGATGGTCGTATCGGCTGCTGTGAAACGTGAGCGCCAGGATCGGGACGTCGTCAATCGAGCGCTGTTTGATGAGCGGGAACGAGACGCCGTGCGGGATGCGATCGAAGTTCGACTGAAGTTTTTGGTCTAGCTTAACCAGGCTGCGCTCGACATCTTCGCCGACGCGAAATCGCACGATCACGAGGCTCTGGCCCGTGCTCGAAGTCGAATAGATGTATTCGACTCCCGGGATCTCCCATAGCAGCTTTTCCATCGGCCGCGTGGCGCGTTCTTCGATTTCCTTTGCACTTGCGCCGGGCATCGAAACCATTACGTCGATCATCGGCACTTTGATTTGCGGTTCCTCCTCGCGCGGCAGCAACCAGACCGCGGCAATACCGAGCAGCACCGATGTGATAATGATTAGCGGCGTGAGCTTCGAATCGATAAACGCGCGCGCGATTTTGCCCGCGACGCCCAGATTCGCATTCATGGCCTGGCTTTCACGGCCTGGCCGTCCACGAGCAAAGCCGCGCCATCGGTAACAACCTCTTCGCCGGCGCTGACGCCGGACAGCAGCTCGATTTCGTCGCCGAAGCGCCTGCCCGTCTTCACCAATCGCAACTGCGCATGATTGTTCGTGACGACGAAAACCAGTTCCATTTGTCCGCGCTCAATCACCGCGCTTGCGGGCGCGCGAAGCACGTTCGTTTCGCTTACAGGAATTTCGACGCGCCCGAACTGACCCGCGCGCAAATCCGGCGCGGATGGCAGATCGAGCTTTACCAGAAAAGTGCGGCTGCCTGGGTCGGCCGAGGGAGCAATCTCGCTGACCACTGCTTCACGCTCCTTTGACGCGATGCGGACCGGAAGCTTTGCGCCGAGCGCGACCTTTGCAAGGATCGCCTCTGGCACGGCGGCTTCGAATTGCAACGTATGCGGGTCTTCCATCTCGATCAGCGGTTTTCCCGGCGTGGCGAGATCGCCGACATCGGCAAGTTTGCGTGTAACTACACCGTCGAACGGGGCGGTGATTTTCGCGTAGTCGAGCATCGTCTCCGCTTCAGTTGCCGAAGCGACGGCGACCTGATAACGCGACTGAACGGCCTCAAACTCGGCGGGGGTAATCACCTGCTGGGCGCGGAGCGTCTGGTAGCGTTTCAATTCGCTCTCAGTTTGTCGGCGGACGGCGAGCGCTTGGTCCAGCTTGGCCTGGATCTCCCGCACGTCGAGCTGTGCCAGGAACTCGCCCGCCTTCACTTTCTGTCCCGGCGTGGCGAGCATTTTTTCGATACGCCCGCTTACCTTCGCTTCGATCACTGAGTGAAGCTTCGGACGGACCGTGCCGACAACTTCTTCCGCGGCGACATGAGGCTTTTCCTCGATCTTTTGAACGCGAACGTTCGCCGCGGGCAGCGCTGTCGGCGGTGGCAGGCGGTGTTTTCCGCAGCCCGCCAACAGAACCAGCCCTAGCGCGACAAGACAAATGCCGCAACACCGGAACACGAGATTATCGATCGGCTTTAATAAGTGCATCTAACGGAGTAATGACCCGCAGTTCGATGGCGCCGGCGCGAGTTGTTTCGTCGATCAGTGGGCCTTAATGACATATTGATAGGGTAACATCCCGCTATCAGCAGAAACGACGGTGAAGCCCGCCGATCTTAACTCCGATTCTGCCTGTTCTTCCGCGACCCGGAGTTCGACGGGTGGTCCCGGCGGCGTCTTCATCTTCTTGAAGTCGATGATCACGAGCACACCGCCTTTGCGAAGACACTTTTTAAGCTTCTTGAGGTATTCGATTCTGTTTTCGATGTGATGAAACGTGTCCACGATTAGCACCATATCGGCTTCACGCGTCTTGAGTCCCGATGAATCCGGCGTGGTCAAGCGGGTCTCGATATTGGCGCCGATCTTTTGCGTCTGTTTCTTGTGGTCGATGTAATCGAGGAACCGCTGGTCGATATCGATGGCGATCACCTTCGCCGCTTTCTTCGCGATCGGGAAAGCAAAGTAACCGGTGCCGGCGCCGATGTCGGCGACGGTCTTTCCGTCGAGTGGTCCCAGGTTGGCAACGATCTTCTCCGGCTTTTGCCATTTCGCCCGCGAAGGATCCTCGAAACGAGCCGTCAGTTTGTCGAAATCCGCCTGGTGCATGTATCGGTTGGCCGCGCTTTCCTGCGCAGCCGCGGCAGGTTCGGGATGCAATAAAGCGCACGCCATAAGGGTCGTCGTGGTGATTGAGAATAATTCCTTGATCATAGATTGCGTCATCCTTTGTCGACTTGCAGGCAAAACTCGGACCCAGAGTGTAAAAGATAAACGTAGAACATGTCCGCCATTAACGCACTTGAGCCGCGTGAGGCGAAGCTATTTACGCGGGCTACCCCGCTTGGATTCGAACCCCGAAAGCTTTCGAGGCTGTGTTACCTAAGGGCGGCGGTTTCTTTGACAGATAGTTGACGGGTACAGACAGGAAATTATCACGAATTCCTCCGAAGCCACGTCGCTTTCGGTAGCGGTGCTCTTCTTCACCAGTCAGCCGGCGCTATTGATTCTTGGTTTTACCTTCTTCCTTGGACGCGTGATCGCCGTCTTTAGTGGCACGCTGTTCCCTCCTGTATTTGCCCTTCTTGGTCCTCTCATGCGACTTGGAGCCGTCCTTGTGATAAACACGCTGCCCATGCTGCCCGCGGGTTTTCCTATCGCGCACGACCGTTTGCGATCCAGCGCGGGGTTCGGGTGTCGTTTTGGTCACGGGCTCAGTTGCTGAGGGTGTCGTTTTGATCACGGGCTGAGTTGCTGAGCTGGCAACGGGAGTTGCTGAGCTAGCAACGGGAGCAACCGTCGCCGCAGGGGCGGGCGAAGCCGCTTTCGGGTTGGCCGGGGATGGCGACGCGCCGGCATTCGGAAGGTTAACGACGCTCGTCCCAACCTGCAGTCCCGGCGCATACCGCACTTGGAATGAATCATTCGGCGGAGCCACTGGCGTCGGCGATTGCGCTGATAGCGACACCGCAGAAAAGACCACCAATACGATTATCAACCGTGCCGAATTATTCATGAGAAGGATAATGGTAGGGCAATCGGGCGCATAAGCGAGTGTGATTTCGTGCGCGAGCTAAAACTCCAACAATTCGTTCGCATGTCGCTCGCAGCGCGAAGAATAGAGGGAATTTAGATTGGCTACGCCGCTTGGATTCGAACCGCGTAAAAGGCTTCGCCTCACGCGGCTGATCGACTTGGGAATCTCTTAAGATAATAGGTTAATTGTCGCCGCAGGAAACGCCTGCCGCTGCCGCTCTTTAAATATCGCTCCCGTCCCTCGGCGTCACGTTGATCGGTGTAGGCCTCGTAGTAGATGAGCTTCCATGGCCCCCGGTGTTTTGTGGCCTTCCGAGGCACCTGCTTTGTGCTGCGACAAGCGTCTTTTAAGGTCCGCAGAATAGCCGATGTAAAAGCCCGCATCGGACCCAGAGTGTAAAAGATAAACGTAGAACATGTCCGCCAATTAACGCATTGTGAGCCGCGTGAGGCGAAGCCTTTTACGCGGGCTACCCCGCTTGGATTCGAACCAAGAATAACGCCTCCAAAGGGCGCTGTGTTACCGTTACACCACGGGGTATTCCCGATCCGGGATCGTGGATTTCGGACTACCGATTTGCAACCGTAGCGCGCTCGACAGCGCGCGCAATTATTGCCCGGTGGATGATTTTGGCAGCCGAATATCGATTGTGGTCCCTTTGCCCGGAACGCTGGCAATGGAAATTGTGCCGCCATGCGCTTCCATGATCGATTTCGCGACGGCCAGTCCGGCCCCGGTGCGGTGCGATTGGGCATGCGGCTCGAATGGCTCGAATAACCGCGAGACCAGCTCCGGGGGGATTCCGACGCCTGTGTCCGAGATTCGTAGGGCAACCTGTCCGAGTACCAGGTCGGTCGTGAGTGTGAGCACGCCTCCGTTCGGCATGGCGCCGATGGCGTTATCGATCACGGTTCCGAGCGAACGTGTCACCCGGCCAAGATCGATGTCGACGTTGCCCTCGTATCGAATGTGTTTTACAAACTCGATTTTCCTCGCCGGCAAGAGATGAAGCGATTGCCGGTTCAATTCATCGAGCAAACGCCAGATCGAGACCGGCCGCTTGCTGACCGAAACCGAGCCGCGCGTGTAATCGAGCAGGTCCAGGGTCATGCCAAGGATGCCGTTCACCGCTTCGGTAAGCATTTTGCTCAATTCGCGCAGCTGCGGGTCGGTCGATTCGTTTGCGATCACCTCCGAGCAGCAGCGGGCGATACAGACTGGATTTTTTAGATCCTGGAGCACGGCATTGGCCAGCGCGCCGGCCACTCGCAGGCGTTCTGCGCGCACCGTCTCATGCATGAAATGCGCGTTCACTTTTCGAATGCGATCCGTGACGGCGCGAAGAAAGTTCATGTGCAACCGGCTGGGCGCGATCTCAAGAAGCTGCTGGAAGGTTTTCTCTTTGACTGTGCCAATCACTGCAGGTTCGACCGCGCGCGCCGTGACAGAGCGGGTCTCGCCAGCGAGCAGCGCCGTGGCGCCAAAGAAATTTCCCGGGTCGACATAATCGACAATCTCCTGCTCGCCGGCGCTGCTGGGCCTCGAAATTTCGATGGAACCTTCTCCCACCAGATAAAGCGAATCGCCGGGGTCGCCCTCGTGAAAAATGATCCCTCCCGGCTCAACGTGGAGCACGCCGATCTTGGGCGTGATCCTTTTCAGCGTGGTTGAGCTGATTCCTTCGAAAAGCCGGTTACCGGCGAACCGTTCGGAAACGCGTACTCGCGGCGCTGAGCTCATGGCCCCGGGGCTAACTAGCCAGCGAAGAGCCTGTCGGACCTCCCCCGGCGCGCGAATATTTCACGCTTTCCAGGATTGAGCGGACATTGCTAACGATTTCATCGGGCGCCAGCGGTTTTCGCAAGAAGCCGCTAAGTCCGGCGCTCATTAACTGGTCGAGGCGTTCCCCTTGAATAAATCCGGTGCAAAGCACGACGGGAACGTCGGGCCGAATTTCGCGAAGCCGCTGAAACGTTTCTTCACCATCCATAAACGGCATGGTGAGATCGAGAATGACGAGTTCGTAGGCATGCGGGCGTCGTCGAAATAGATCGAGACATTCAAACCCGGACTGCGCCGTGGTCACATTGTAGCCGGATGTGGAAAGGAGTTGTTTCACCAGCGTCAACGCCATTTCCTCATCGTCCACTACCAGAATGCCCGGCCTGTGCACCGGCATTTGTGTCACCGCTTTCGGTTTTACGAATCCGGCCAGATCGGGATGCATCAGCATCTTGTGCTCGGCTCCGCCGGCTTGCTGCGAAAGCTGGGCTGCAACCGTCTCCGCGCGCTCGATGCTTTCACGCAGCATCTCGAGATATTTTTCGGCGCCGTCGCTGCCTTCCCACATGTTCTCGATTTCGGAGCTCGTGCCCGAAATGATCTGCAGGAGATTGTTCAGCTCGCTGGCAGCTTTGGAGACCGATTTCTTGGAAACCGAATCATCCGGCGGAAGCGGGGTATTGCTCTTCGAATGAGACTTCATCCGGCTAACTCTAAGCACGCCTGATGCCTCCGAAGGCCCTGCTCCGAAAAAATATCCCCAGCTTTGGGACAGATTGACGCAGTCAAGCCAGGCTGCGTTACCCTATTTGGAGCCGGCCGGCACACCGGAAATCCGATTCGCAATCAGGTCAATCCCGCCTATACTTGTTGTTCCCACTTATGAAGGAACTTCGCATTGAAAATCTGCACGCGAACATCGCCGATCGGGAGATTGTTCGCGGCCTCAGTCTCGCCATCCCGCAGGGGGAAGTGCATGCCATCATGGGGCCGAACGGCTCGGGCAAGAGCACGCTTGCGAAAGTGATGGCCGGCCATCCCGATTATCAGGTCACCGGCGGCAGGGTCATGATGGACGGTGAAAATTTGCTCGAACTCGAACCGGACGAGCGTGCGCGTCGCGGACTTTTTCTCGCTTTTCAGTACCCGAACGAAGTTCCCGGCGTCACCATCGCGAATTTCTTGCGTGCCGCGGTGCAATCGCGTCTGCCGGAGGGTGAGGAACTCGAGGCCACCGATTACTACGCAAAGCTTTACGAAAAAATGGAGCTCCTCGGGATGGAGCGTTCGTTCACCTCGCGTTCGGTCAACGAAGGTTTTTCCGGCGGCGAAAAGAAGCGCGCCGAGATTTTACAGCTGGCCATGCTGGAACCGAAGTATGCGATCCTCGATGAGACCGACAGCGGTCTCGACATCGATGCGCTCAAAACCGTCGCTCACGGCGTGAATTCGTTGCGCGGGCCGAATATTGGAATACTTTTAATCACACATTATCAGCGTATCCTGAACTACATCGTTCCCGACCACGTGCATGTGATGGTGCAGGGCCGGATCGTGCGCAGCGGCGGGAAGGAACTGGCGCTCGAGCTCGAAGAGCGAGGCTATGATTGGGCGCGTGAGACGGCCGGTGAGATGGCGCTGACCAAATAACAAAACTCGGCAACCACAAATCGACATGAAAACTGAAACCAAAGCGGTCGATATCAATCGCGGAATCGGCGATTTCGCATATCCGGAAGTGCACGTTCGTGATGCGGGCGCCGGTTTGAGCGAAAAGACCATTCATTACATCTCCGACGTCAAGGAAGACCCCGATTGGGTCCGTGAATTCCGGCTGCGCGGGCTGAAGACATTTCTTGAGAAGCCGCTGCCCACGCATTGGGCCAGCAAGGACCTCGAGGCAATTGATTTCGACAAGATCCGTTATTATCTGTCGCCCGGCACCACCACGAAGCGCAGTTGGGACGAAGTGCCGGAGGACATCAAACGCACGTTCGAACGGCTGGGGATTCCCGAGCAGGAGCGAAAATTCCTGGCCGGCGTGGAAGCGCAGTTCGACAGCGAAGCGGTTTACTCAAACATCAAGAAAGCGGTCGGCGAACAAGGCGTCATTTTCATCGGCTCGACCGAAGGCCTGAAGAATCATCCGGACATTTTCCGGAAATGGTTCGGCAAGATCATTCCGATTGGCGATAACAAATTCAGCGCGCTCAACAGCGCGGTCTTCAGCGGCGGTTCGTTCATTTATGTTCCGCCCGGCGTGAAGGTGAAACATCCGCTCCAGGCGTACTTCCGGATCAACGCGGAAAACTTCGGGCAGTTCGAACGAACGCTGATCATCGCGGACGAAGGCTCGGAAGTCACTTACATGGAAGGTTGCACCGCGCCGAAGTTCAACACCGCCACTCTGCACAGCGCGGTGGTGGAGTTGGTGGCGCTCAAGGGGGCGAAGATCCAATACATCACGGTGCAAAACTGGTCGGCTAACGTTTTCAATCTGGTGACGAAACGCGGCCTGGCGCACGAAGAGGCGGAGGTGAAATGGATCGATTGCAATATCGGTTCGCGTCTCACCATGAAGTATCCGGGCGTGGTTCTGAAGGGCCGCAAAGCGCGTGGCGAGGTGCTCTCAATCGCGCTTGCCAACAACGGCCAGCATCAGGACACCGGCGCGAAAATGGTTCATGCCGCCGATGAGACAACCTCGAATATTATTTCGAAATCGATTTCGATCGGCACCGGACGCGCAACCTATCGCGGCCTGGTCCACGTGCCGAAACACCTCAAGCATTGCAAAAACAATACCGAGTGCGACGCGTTGCTCATCAACGCAACCAGCCGCACCGACACCTATCCCGCGATTACCGTGCGCGGCGTCGGCAACGCCGTGCAGCACGAGGCGAGCGTCAGCCAGGTGAGCGCGGAACAGATTTTTTATATGCAACAGCGTGGCCTGACCCAAGCGCAGGCCATGAGCTTGAGCGTAAACGGGTTCGTCAACGATCTCGTCCGCCAGTTTCCGATGGAATACTCGGTCGAGCTCAAGCGTCTGATCGAGCTGGAAATGGAAGGTTCGGTTGGATAACCCTCTAGCCTAACAAATTTAACTGTAGCGGCGGTCTATGACCGCCGTTCTTGTCTATAGAAATGTCCCTGGTCACTCACGATGAAACGACAAAAGCCGGCCGGGTCCTTTCAGGACCGACCGGTTCCGAGGATTTCCCGGACTGGTTCCGCGAACAACAGCGCGCGGCATGGAAACAATTCGAATCGCTCCCGTCGCCGACACGGAAAGATCAGCCCTGGCGTTTTTCCAGTGTCGATCTTCTTGATCTCTCCCCTTTCGTTCGCTCGCAAGCCCTGAACGATGAGGAGCGCGCCGCAATCCTCGAACAATCGCGCGGGCTCGATAAGGTCGCGGGCCGTCTCGTTTTTGCCGGCGACGAGCTGATTCACCGCGATGTCATTTCCGATCAACTTCGGAAGCGCGGCGTCATCTTTCAACCGCTCGAGCGTGCCATGGTCGAGCACGCCGATTTGTTTCGTAAATATTTCATGTCGCAGCCGGCAATCCTTGGCTCGGCCAAATTCGCCGCCTTGCATCAGGCGCTGGTCACGTCGGGAACATTTCTGTTCGTCCCGCGCGGCGTGGAGATCGAATTGCCGATCGAAATTTTTCACTGGCTGAGCGGCGACAATGCCGCGGTCTTTCCGCATTTGCTCCTGGTCACGGATGAACTTTCCAAAGTCACGGTGGTCGAGCATTTCGGTTCCGTCGATCGGCAGCAGACCGGCTTCGCGTGCGGAGTGAACGACCTGATCGCAGGCCCCGGCGCAAAAGTCACCTACGTTTGCGCGCAGAATTGGGGAACAAACGTCGTCGCGCTGCAGATCAACTCGACAAGAGTCGAACATGACGCCTCGGCCATGAGCTTGAATTTGCATCTTGGCGGGAAATATTCGCGCTTCGAAAGCCTGAGCCGCCTAACCAGCGAAGGCGCGCGCAGCGATCTGCTCGCGGTGTCGGTTGCCGACGGGTCCCAGGAGTTCGACGCGCGCACGCTCCAGGATCACATCTCTCCACACACTACCAGCGATCTCCTTTACAAAAACGCGCTGAGCGATCGCGCCCGGAATATCTTCGGCGGCCTGATCCGCGTAGAGCCGCACGCGCATTTCACCGACGCCTACCAGAAAGTACGCAACCTTCTCTTGAGCGATGATGCGGAAGCGAACTCGATGCCCGGTCTCGAAATTATGGCTGATAACGTCCGCTGCACGCACGGTGCAACGTCCGGCCAGATCGATGAAGACGAATTATTTTATCTGCGCTCGCGCGGAATCTCCATCCCTGTTGCGCAACGCCTCATTGTGGCCGGATTTTTAAATGAAGTCATCAAGCGCCTTGATCAACCGGCGATCGCGGAGCATTTGAATCGGTTGATCGAAGAGAAATTTTCCGGCGCATAATCGCGTTCCGGCGTTTGAGGCAGAATTTCTTTGCACAAGCTTGTCGGACTGTTGTATTTTTGGATGCTGGGAAACGATTCTCGATCCATGGACGTAAGCGGACACATTGGCGCGATCCTGAGCCAAAAGAGCGGTGAGGTCTTCTCGATTTCGCCCGACGCGACCGTCTTCGAAGCGATCGAGGTCATGGACGCGAAGAACATCGGCGCGCTGCTGGTGATGGAAGGCGATCGTTTGGTGGGGATGCTTTCCGAGCGCGATTACACGCGGAAAGTGATGCTGCGCGGGAAACGCTCGCGCGAAACGCAAGTCGCCGAAATCATGTCCACGAACGTGACGGTGACGCATCCGCAGGAGGGTGTGCAAAAATGCTTGCACCTCATGACGGACAAACATATTCGCCACCTGCCGGTGCTTGATGGCGACAAAGTGGTCGGAGTCGTTTCGATCGGCGATCTGGTAAAGTGGATCATCTCCTGCCAGAGCGCCGCTATCGAGCATCTGGAAAATTACATCAGCGGCGGATACAGCGGGTAATTGTAGTAGCGGCGCTCTATGAGCGTCGCATTATTTTTTCCCAGTATTTTGCGACGGTCATCCACCTTCGCCAGGCTACGGCGTGACAGGTAGACCGCCGCTACAACGTCCAGACGGTTTCGCCGCTGACGATCGTCCTCACTGCGCGGCCTTTTAACTTCCAACCGTCGAAGGGAGAATTGCGCGAGATGGATTGGGAATTCGCGATATCAACCGTCCATTCCAGGTCGGGCGCGATCAATGTTACATCGGCCGTTGCGCCCGGTGAGAGAGTCCCGGCGTTGAGCTTCAGCAAACGTGCAGGTTCGGCCGTGTACATTTCGATCAAGCGCACAATGTCGATCGTGCGATGTTTGTGAACGAGAAGATCGAGAAAAATCCCAAGTTCGGTTTCGAGCCCGATGATTCCGAATGGCGCCGCGTCGAATTCGACTTCCTTTTCAAAGTCGGCGTGCGGGGCGTGATCTGAAGCGAGGACCGATAGTGTGGCATCTGCAATTCCTTCGAGCAACGCGTCGATGTCTCTCTGCGCGCGCAACGGCGGATTCATTTTGTAGTTGGTATCGAAGTTTTGGACTGCGTCGTCGGTCAACGCGATATGATGTGGACAGACCTCCCCGCTGATTTTGATTCCCCGTGAGCGCGCCTCGCGAATCAAACGCACGCTGCCGGCCGCGGTGATGTGCTGGCAATGGATGTGATGATCGCAAAGCTCGGCGAGCAAAATGTTGCGCATGACGATCACTTCCTCGCCCGCGGCCGGCCAGCCGGGAAGCCCGAGCAACGTGCTCCAGTAGCCTTCGTGCACAACGCCGTTGCCGACCAGATCGTAATCCTGGCAATGATCGAGCACCGGCAAGCCAACCATGCGCGCGTATTCGACGGCGCGCCGCATCAATTCATGGCTTTGAACACAGCGGCCGTCGTCCGTGATTGCCACCACGCCTGCCTGGGCCAGCGAACCGATCGGCGCCAGTTCTTCGCCGGCGAGATCTTTCGAGATGGCGCCGCACGGCAAAACATTTACGCAGGCCGCCTCGGCGGCCCGATCCTTGATCCACGCGATCGTGGCCGGGCTGTCCGCCGCGGGCGATGTGTTCGGCATGCAAACAACAGTGGTGAATCCGCCCGCCGCAGCCGCCCGTGCGCCGGACTCGATTGTTTCCTTATGGCTAAATCCGGGCTCACGCAGATGCACGTGCATGTCGATCAGCCCGGGAGAGACGATTAAGCCGCTCGCGTCGATTGTTTCAATTGCGGATTGCGGATCGCGGATTGCGGATCGATTGGCGATGCGTCCGTCGACAATTACCAAGTCGGCGATCTCGTCGCGCCTATTTACCGGATCGATAATGCGCCCGCCGCGGATGATGGTCGCACTCATGTGGCGATTCCTCCGCAGAGATAAAGGACAGCCATGCGCACGGCCAGACCGTTGGTTACCTGATCGAGAATAACGCTTTGCACGCCATCGGCCACATCGCTATCGATCTCGACGCCGCGATTGATGGGCCCCGGGTGCATGATCAGGCAATCGGGCTTCAATAATCTTGCGCGCTGTTTGGTCAGTCCGAACAGCGCGCGATACTCGCTGATCCCCGGGAAATATTCCTTGCGCTGACGTTCGTGCTGGATGCGCAACAAGTTCACCACGTCTGCCGTTGGGAGGACGTCGTCGATTTTATGCGAGACGGCGACGCCCAATTTTTCGAACTCGCGCGGCACCAGCGTGCTGGGGCCAACCAGAGTCACCCGGGCCCCGAGTTTCGTCAGGCCCAAAATGTTCGAGCGCGCGACGCGGCTGAAGAGAATATCTCCGACGATGACAACATGGAGTCCGGCGATCTGGCCTCGCTTCTCACGGATGGTATAGAGATCGAGCAGCGCCTGCGTCGGATGTTCGTGCGCTCCATCGCCGGCATTCACGACGCTCGATTTCAATCTCTCGGCCAAAAACTGCGGAGCGCCCGCCGAGCTGTGGCGCAGGACGAGGATGTCTGCGTGGAGCGCTTCCAAATTGCGCGCGGTATCTTTAAGGGTTTCGCCCTTGGTAAGGCTCGACGCGCTGGTGGAAATGTTAATCACGTCCGCGCTGAGACGGAACGCGGCGAGCTCGAAAGAAGTCCGGGTGCGCGTGCTAGGTTCGATGAAGAAGTTGATGAGCGTTTTGCCGCGCAGGGCGGGCACTTTTTTGATCTCCCGGGCGCCGACCTGTTTAAACGCGTCTGCCGTCTCGAGAATAAAGTTGATCTCCTCCGCAGAGAGCTCACGCAGACCAAGCAGATCTTTTCGTGTCCAGCGCGCAGTGGTCATAAGCTTTCGCGCGTCTGTCGCGCGGCTCCGATGGCCCTGGTAGCGCACGCGTCTCGCGTGCCGGTTTCGGCGTCACGCCGAAACGATCTTTCCCCGGATATGACTAAGCTGCGCGTTTCGAATGTTAAGAAAAAGTTCGCGATGGCGAGGACGCCCTCGCCAGCACGCGAGGCGCATGCGCTACCCGGAATGTTCGCGGCGGCGTTCATTCTTTTGAGACCCATACTGAATCCGGTTCGCTATCGGTTTGTTCCAGGCGCACGCGCACGCTGTCGTTCGCAGCGCTTGGCAGATTCTTACCCACGTAATCCGGACGGATGGGCAGCTCGCGGTGTCCGCGGTCGATGAGGGTCGCGAGTTGAATTCGGGCCGGCCGGCCGAATGAGCTGAGCGCGTCCATCGCTGCGCGCACGGTGCGGCCGGTGAAGAGAACATCATCGACAATAATGACGGTGCGCCCCTCAAGCGGCAGCGGCAGCTTCGATTCGCGTACTACCGGCAACTCGGCGCGTCTTCCCACGTCGTCGCGATGCATGGCCACATCGATAACTCCGGTTTCGACGCCGGGATGCCCGGTTGCGCTAATCAACTCGGCGAGACGTCGCGCGATCTCGACGCCGCGCGACGGAATTCCGGCGAGCACCACCAAGCCGAGATCGGGGTTGCGTTCGATGACCTCGTGCGCGATGCGAACCAGCGCACGACGGATCGCTTCCGCGTCCATGGTCGGGACGCCGGCAGGGGGATTCTGTTTTGGGTTTTTCATTGCATTCCTTGGCGACCTCTCCGGATCGCTTTAAAGGAACAAAAAATTAGGAGGCTGCTTTCGTTTCCGCGCGCGCCTCCTTGATTCGCCTCGCTCGCCAGTTGGATCGATGTTTGACGATCCAATCGAGCAGCGCCTTTTCAAAGCCGATGTCTTTCCCGGCTTTTTCGCTTTCAATCCACTTATGCTTCAAAATCTCTTCGCGCTCGGCCAGGAACTCTTTGTAAAGGACCGAGTTCTTAACGAACTGGGGGTGGTCTTGCTCTGCTGTCGGCATGTCCCGAGCTTTTTCCATAAAAACGAGAACCGGTCAATCAAAAGTGAATAAGTTCACATAGGGTATGACGTAGCATCGGTCATACCTATTTAATCGAGCCAACCTGATCATGCTGCGATACGGCGTCCCGAATTCGGCCGGCGATCTTCCTAAACTCCTCCGCGACAGGTGATTGCGCATCCTCAGCGACGATCGGCCTGCCCCGATCGCCCGCCTCGCGTGTTGCGATATCGATCGGAATCTGGCCAACCAACGGGACATGCAACCGTTTGGCTTCCCGCTCGCCACCGCCGCTTCCAAAAATATCGTAGCGTTTGCCGTCACTCGGGCAAACGAAGTAGCTCATGTTCTCGATCAGCCCGATTACCGGGACGTTGACCTTGTCGAACATGGTGGCCGCTTTGCGCGCATCGATGAGGGCTACCTCCTGCGGGGTTGTAACAATGATCGCGCCCGAAAGTGCCACGGTCTGCACGATGGTTAACTGGACGTCGCCGGTGCCCGGCGGAAGATCAAGCACCAGATAATCGAGCTCGCCCCAGTCGACGTTACGCAAAAACTGTTGCGTGTAGCGCGTAACCATCGGGCCGCGCAAAATTGCCGGCGACGCATCGTCGAGCAAAAACCCCATCGACATCAGTTTGAGGTTGTACTGTTCGATGGGAACAATTTTGTTCTCCTCCGTGGCCATCGGGCGTTCGCGCGTGCCGAACATGAGTGAAATACTGGGCCCGTAAATGTCGCAATCGCAAAGGCCGACGCGCGCCCCGGTCTGTTCCAGCGCAAGGGCGAGATTGGCGGCGATGGTCGATTTCCCGACGCCTCCCTTGCCGCTGGCGACGGCGATCACATGGTTGACACCGGGAATCCGCATTGCGGCGATTCCCGTGCCCGCACCTGCCGGTGGCGCCTGGATGTCGATCAACACCTTTGCCCGTTGCACGTCGGGGATCCCGAGGAGAATGGTTTCGGCGTTGTTCTTGATGGTCGCGGGAATATTCGGATCGTTGGTCGCCAGCGCGAGCTGCACTTTGACTTCGCCATCATCGATCTGGACCGACTTGACCAGGCCAAACGACACGATGTCGCGTGTGAAACCGGGATATTTTACCGCTTTCAGCGCGTCTATGACCTGTTCTTGCGAAATCGACATTTTCGTAATGTGGCAGGGACGGATCGCTGGAGGCGTCCATTTTGAAACGCGTTCACCGCGCGCCCCGGCGGTCGCGCCCTACCCATGGAAACTAGCGAGCATTGAAGATGAGTAAAGATTTGTGAAAGCCCGAAGCTTACAATTTGCAATAAGACCTTGAATAAAGGGTAGCTGCGCGACACGATGCACGCATGAAGATACAACCTACTTTCCGAATTGTTTTGGCTGCTATCGCGCTGGCGTCCCTGGGCGCCTGCGCAACTTATCCTAAGACTGGCCAGGCGGCGCTCGCTGGCACCTGGACCAACTCGCTCGGCAGCGTCTGGACAATGAGCAATGACGGCACATTCACTGTCGATCTCAATAAGGACGGCAAACCGGACGTTTGGGGCAGGTGCACCGTACAGGGCGACATGGTTACGATTCATGAAACGAAGGCCAGCAAAACGCCGAAAGGATGCAAGGGCCCGGGCAGCTATAAATTTAGTCGCCCGGACAAAGACTCGCTCCAGTTCACGCTGGTGAAGGACAACTGTAAATTGCGCAAGCAAAACGTTCTCAGCGCCTGGCATCAAAAATAGGTCCACTGCGATCGGTTAGAGCGATTTATTGACGGGCCCGGCGATTTGCCGGCGAAAAAAACGGGCGCCGCCGGAAGCGGAGTGTCAAATGCAGTGTGTGCCGACACCCGCTCTTGAAGCTGCGCCACCGAGAGCGGCCACGCGCTCGCACAGAAAAGGTTTAAATAAGACCGATGCCGGAGCTGCCTGAAGTCGAGACTTTTAAACGATATCTGGATACCACGTCGCTCTATCAGCGTATCGCGCGCGTTGAAGTGCAGAGCGCGGATCTGTTAAAAGACGTTTCGGCGCGCGAGCTTTCGCTTCGATTAAAGGGGCACTGCTTCGAATCAACCCGGCGGCATGGGAAGCATCTGTTTGCGCGTGCGAATGACGCATGGGTGAGATTGCACTTCGGCATGAGCGGGTTCCTGCACTATTTCAATGCCAAGGAAAAGGTCCCGCCGCACACGAGGGTCCTGTTCGTTTTCGAGAACGATTACCGCCTGGCCTTTGACGATCAGCGCAAGTTCGGCGAGGTCGGGCTGCTGGATGATGCCGATAAGTTTCTGGAAAAGCGGGGACTCGGTCCGGACGCACTCGATATCGATTTCTCCGAGTTCACGAGGATGATCGGAAAACGTCCCGGGGCTGTGAAATCGACGCTGCTGAACCAACGACTTATCGCCGGCATCGGAAACATTTACGCCGACGAAATTCTTTTCCACGCAAGCATTCATCCGGCAACGAAGATCGCGCGGCTCGGCGACAAGAGAATGAAGAAGCTTTTCCGGGCGATGCGGCACGTCCTCGAAAAAGCGATCGAGTGTCAATCGGACTGGAGCAAGATGCCAAAGTCATGGCTGCTGACGCATCGCGGAAAAAGCGGCAAATGTCCGCGCTGTGGACGCGAACTGAAATCAGCAAGGATCGGCGGCCGCACCGCCTGGTTTTGTCCGCGCGATCAAAGCCGCGGTTGATGGCTCTTGATTGTGTGAACCAGGAACCAGTCACTCGCCAGTCGCGCGACCTGCTCCAGGGTGCCAGGCTCCTCGAACAAATGCGTGGCTCCAGGCACGATCTCCAATTTCACTTCGCAACGCATCTGTGCGCGGGCTCGCTCGTTCAAATCGATCACCACATGGTCTTCGCCACCGACGATCAGCAGGGTCGGCGCCTTTACTTTGGGCAACGCTTCACCCGCCAGATCGGGACGGCCTCCGCGCGAAACCACCGCGTTAACCTCTTGCGGTAACTCCGCCGCTGCGACCAACGCGGCGCCGCCCCCCGTGCTCGATCCGAAATACCCGATACGCAGATCGCGCGTTGGCGGTTGCTGCTTTACCCATCTCGTTGCGTAAACAAGTCGCTCGGCGAGCAGGCCGATGTTGAATCGATGTTCGCGTGTGACTAAATCGATCTCTTCTTCTTCCACCGTCAGCAGATCGAAAAGCAGTGTGGCCAGTCCGGCTTGGTTCAATGTCCGCGCAACGAATTGATTTCGCCGGCTGTGCCGGCTGCTGCCGCTACCATGAGCAAAAAGGACCAGTGCCGTCGCATTTTCGGGCACAGTCAGATTTCCCTGCACAATCACCGGCCCGGCGGGAATGCTTACTCCATCCATATTGCGTTATATAATAAGAATCACTGGCCGCGGATGCCTGGACTGGCAAGACCGCGCGATTTCACGCACAGATTCAGCGCCCGTCATTGTCGATTTGCGCTGCGCGGGCCAGTAGATCGCGCACTTCCTCGTCGCTTGTCTGTGAAAAATCGTCGTAATACTGGCCGACCGCCTGAAAATATTTTGACACGGTCGCGCAGACGGTCTCATCCGCCACCTGCTCGATTTCGCGACATGTCTCCCATGCACCCACCGGGACCGCGACGACAATCCTTGCCACGTCGCGCTGCCGCAAGGCCTTGACGGCGGCGCGCATGGTCGCACCGGTCGCCAGTCCGTCATCGACCAGAATCACCGTGCGATTCCGCAGTTCCGGCGCCGGTCTCCCGTCCCGGTATTCCTGTTCGCGTCGTTCCACCTCCGCTGTTTCCCGCACAGTGATGGTTTCGATGATCTGGTCCGCGTTCGGAAGCGCCCGCGCGACGTCTTCATTCAGAACACGAATGCCGCCCGAGGCGATCGCGCCAACTGCGAGTTCTTCAAAACCGGGCACGCCCAGCTTGCGCACAATAAAAACATCGAGAGGCGCGCCCAAATATTGCGCGACTTCGTAAGCGACGGGGACACCTCCGCGCGGCAGACCGAGCACGATTACATCGTCACGACCCTTGTAGTTCTGAAGCTTCTCCGCGAGCATTCGGCCCGCTTCCGCGCGATTTAAGAAAGCTCTTTCCATGCGGCCTCGCCGCGGAAGTTTACGCTCCGGAACCAAACCCGGTAAATGAATGTTGCACGCCGAGACGAAGGAATCATCCGCCAGGTTTCGTCTCTCCAAGAAGGTTGATTCTCTCTCCGGTATTCCGAACCTCGACAACAAGGTTAACGTATTCCCACCGGCCGAGCGATTTTTTTGCTTCGACGTAGATCGTACCCTTGCCTTTTGGGCCGGAGATCGGGATTGCGAGATTCGATTCGCCGGACGCTGCGTTCGTGCTCGTGTTGCCCGAAACGAACATTCCTTCTTCAACCGGTGAGCCGAGAGCTTCGATCACTGTGGGATTCGCTTTCGCCTTGGCGACTGCATCTTTGTACACGCCGGTCGATTTGATCGCGCCGAACGCAATAAATGCGATCGCTATGACGAAACCAGCTAGCAAAACGATCATCGTCAGACACCCGGCCGGCACGAACCATTTCCAATTCCGTTTCCACCAGTTGCCGCGCGATTGGGCGGGAATCGGTGGCGGCTCTTCGGCATTCATGGCCTGCCACGTTGTCAGACGGGGCTGAAGTTAGCCAGCCCGAACTGTAGTCGCTGGCATCGAGAGAGTCGCCCGGTCCCTTTTTACCGCGGCAACGGTCGTTCCGCGTTCGCAAGCGCGTAAGCGGTCACCGCGACCACTGCCGCGTTCTCAGCCAATTCTTTCGGGACGATTTTATCGAGCGTGTCGGCAGCGGTGTGATGATAGTTGAAATAGAACCGGCTATCCTGGATCGGCGCGAACGTCGGCACGCCGGCTTTTTCCATCGGCTCGATGTCGGCTCCGCAATCTTCGACGAGGCTGAGTATGCCCGCGCCCGATTGCTGCAGAATTGCCGCCACGGGTTCGAACAGTTTTTTCACTTCCGGCTTCGCCTTGATGTTGATTCCAGTTGGATGCCCCGCGCCCAAATCCGTTTCCATCGCGGCGAAGTGATTCGCCCATTCGTTTTCGTGATCTTTCGCGTACGTCTTCGAACCGGCCGACCCGTTTTCTTCGTTCATCCAGGCAATCACCCGAATTGTGCGCTCCGGTTTGAGGTGAAGCGCGCGAATCAAGTTCGCGACTTCCATCGACACGGCAACGCCGGCGCCATCGTCGATCGCGCCCGTCCCCAGGTCCCATGAATCGAGATGACCGGACACAATGACAATCTGCTCCGGATGTTCGCTGCCTTTGATGTCGCCAATTACATTCGCGCTTGCAGCATCCGGCAAAGTTTTTGGCGTTAGTAAGAGTTTCATCTTCACCGGACCTTGGCGGACAAGATCTACAATCAGGTCCGCATCTTCGGCCGTGACCGCGCCCGCCGGAATCTTCGGCGCGTCCTCCGCGTATTTTGTCATTCCAGTGTGTGGGATTCGATAATCGGCGTTTCCAACCGATCGAATCAAACATGCAACCGCGCCTTTCTGCGCCGCGGCGCTTGGACCGGCCATTCGATAAATAACCGCTTCGTCGTACGCTTCGCCACCGCGGCCCTCGGCGGCCATTTTCTGGTCGAAGGGATAATTGAAAAGCACGATCTTGCCCGCAACTTTCTCGCGCGGCAGGGCTTTCAATTCGTCGAAGTTACTGACCGCGATCACGTCGGCCGTGATTCCCTCCAAAGGAGTCGCGACGCTTCCGCCAAGCGCGCACAGGACAATTTTCTGGGTCGTGTTTTCCGCCATGCCGGGAAATTGCACCAGCGCCGCGGTCTCTTCGCCGCGCACCCAGTGCGGCACCATCACTTTTTCCAGATGCACCTCGCAGCCGACGGCTTTCAGCTCATTCGCGACGTACTCCACCGCTTTTTGCGCCTGCGGCGATCCGGATAGCCGCTGCCCGATGTTGTTCGCCAGATGCGCGACCTCTTTGTAAGCGTAGTCGCTGGTTAATGCCGCTTGTTGCAGTCGTTTCAGGTCGTTCAGCGTTTGTGGCGAAAAGACGGCCGGCGTTGCCGCCGGTGTCGGGCTCTTATTCGGACCGGCAGCTGATGGCGACGTTCGCCCGTGCACAGGTTCTCCGGCGTAACTGCTCGCCACACATAGAAAGAAGACGATGAGGGATCGCATTTGCGTCATCCGCAATCCTATAGGCTAAACCTTCTTGACGCGGTCATTTTGCCGGCCCTTCTCCGTACCGGCGGAGCACCGGGACAGTTGCCATCAGCTTTTCCGGCCCTCGTCGAAATCGATCATGTCTGGAATGGTGACGATGTCCGCACGGTCGGCGATGCTCATTTTCTGTTTTGCCTCCTCGACCATGGGTGAGGCAAAATCGCGCCAACCCAATTTCGAGGCGAAGCCGTTCCAAACGATCAGGTCGCCTTCATTCAATTGCCGGCCTTTTTGGAAGCACCACTCCAGAATCTCTTCGTCCGTTCCGCCCTGCAGCACGCGCTCGCGAAGATCGGCGTAATTGATACGCAGAAAATTGCAGCAAGCGCCATCCGCGCGGTCGGCTTTACCGAGATTGCGATGGTAATCCTCGTGCAGTTCGCCCCGCGCATGCAACCGGATCTTGTCCAGCATCCGCGGGAAATACATCATCCCGCCTGTTTGATCGGTTGGGCTTTTAGGAAAAGTTGTCATTCCTCGATTCTTCGCGTCTTTGAGTCAATCCGCAATCCGCAATCGAAAATCCGAAATTTCGAGAGAGCCGGCAGTCGGATTCGAACCGACGACCTGCTGATTACAAATCAGCTGCTCTACCAGCTGAGCTATGCCGGCAACAAGAAACAGAATATTTAGCCACAGATTTACACAGATATCGAGATTTGGCCGGAAAACCTCTGCGATTCTACGGGCGCGATCGTGTTGTGACGGACAGCGGTTCGGCCGTCTCGAGGTTTTTGATGACCGTGCTGAGGTAGACCGATTCCGGATAAAATGCCTTGTACTTCGTGATCTCGGCCCGGTTCAAAACTTTAAATCCGTAACGCTCGAACATTTTCTCACCGCGCCTGCTTTCGAACGTGACGATCTGTCCGTAAACGTATTTCTCGCCGCAGCGGTATAGATAACTCAGATACGCGCTCATCAGCGCTCGCGTTGTGGACATTTTTCGCGCTTCAGGCAGGAGATTGATGTGGAAATGCGGAACGCGGCGCGGCGCGGCTGGCACTTCCCGCCAGCCATGCACCAGTGTCCATCGAATAAATCGGCGCGATCTCGGATTGTAACGAAAGTAACGGGTAAGCGCTTTAACAAAAAGCGATACATTTTGCCAGAACGAGTAGAGCTGGTTCTGCAGCGGCTTGCGCGAGCCCAGCAGATAGCCGCGGATCTCGCCGCCGATCTCCACTACGAAAGAGGACTCCGGTTCGTGGTCGGTATAATAGGTGGTGAGGAAATCGGCGAACAGTTGCCGGTCCTCGTAAACAGGGTCTATCGGTTCGCCAAGAAACCCGGTGTCGCAGCAAAGTTTGCGCACCCCGTCGCGATCTGAGGGACGGTAACTCCGAATGATGAACGGCCGGTGATTTTCAGTCTCCATCAGGAACGATGATATTCTGCGCAAATCTCGCGATAAATGCAAAAGAGTCGAGCAAATACGCGCGGCCAGCCGTAGGCCTCGCTCGCCGCTCTCGCCGCGCTCGTGCCCATGGCGGAGAGCTTTTTTTCGCTCGATCGCTCGATCGCGGCAGCCAGCGCTTGAGCGGTATTCTCCTGCGCCCACGCGTCCTGTTCGTGAAAAATAATCCGATCCATGTGGCTTCCACGGATTCCCACCACCGGCGTGCCGCATGCCTGGCTTTCGAGCGCAACGAGGCCGAACGTTTCCTGGACGCCTGGGTGAACAAATAGATCGGCCGCGCGATAGTAACGAGCGAGATCGGCGGAGTCGTCGCAATAGCGGACCCATGTAATTGCGCCGTCGGTGCGGGCTTGCGATTGGAGAAGACGACTTCGTCCGGGTCCGTCGCCGATCACGAGCAAATGGAAATCGCCGGGGCGGCGGCCGTTGAGGAGTTCGAAGGCTTCGAACATTGTCGCGGTGTTCTTCTCTTTTGCGAGGCGGCCAACGTACAGGAGAAGCTTTTGGTCGCTGGCGATGCCTAGCGAAACTCGAATTCCGCCGCTGTCGTTCGGAACGACGTTGAAAACATCGGTATTCACGCCGAGCGGCACGACATAAACGCTTCGGACACCCCAATCTCGCAATACGCGTGCAAGATTTTCGGACGGTACGAACGTGGCTTGAAAACGGTTGTAGAGGTCGCGCACATACCGTCCGGCAAAAGTCATCACACCGCGGGTGACGCGCCGGCCGAAATATTTCGCTGCCCTGCGCAAATAAGCTTCCGGGAAATGAGAATGATAGAAAGCCACGACTGGGATGCCAAGCGCCCGACCGGAGCTGAGCGCGCGCCAGGCGACCTGGTATGGGTCGCTCGATTCAATGATGTCAGGGCGCTCTTGTTCCAGAATTTCTCCGACCATGCGCAGATTCAGCAGGGCGCGATAACGCGACGTGCGAGAGAGCAGCGGCGAATGAATCGAATAAATCCGCGAGCGGGCGTTCGAAATGACTTCGGTTTTTGCTCCGGGAACGATCAGGACGTGCTCGTCTTCGGGCGCGTGTTTATCGATGTAGGCGATTTTTTCGTGAACGTAACGCTTCACCCCGCCACTGAGCGGCGAATAGAACTGAGTGAGATCGCAGATCTTCAAAAGCACCAACCTCCAAGCACCAAGCCGCAGAGAAGCACCAAATTCCAATATTCAAAATTCATTGCGCGCCGCCTTTTTGGCACTTGGTGATTGGAGCTTCTTTGGAGCTTGGGGCTTGGAATTTGGTGCTTCCGTGCCGATCAGGCACGCGATTCCATCTCGCTCAAGTACGCTTCCGCCTCCAGCGCGGCCGCGCAGCCGGTGCCGGCGGCGGTGACTGCTTGCTTGTAAACGCGATCCACCACGTCGCCGGCCACGAACACACCGGGATGTTTGCTCTCGACCAGGTTTTTTGCGATTAAGTAGCCGTCGGGGTCTGTCTCTAGTTTGCCTCGATACGCCTTGGTATTTGGATCGTGGCCAATCGCAACGAACACGCAGGCCACGGGCAGTTCGCGTTCTTTGTTCGTCTTTACGTCGCGCAAGCGAACTGCGCGCATCTCGCCTTTTTCGTCCGCGATGTATTTCGTCACTGCCGTGTTCCAAATCGGTTCGATCTTCTTGTTCTCGAAAACCCGGTCGGCCATGATTTTTGAGGCGCGCATCTTGTCGCGACGATGAATAAGATAAACTTTCGAAGCGAAGCGCGTGAGGAAAATGGACTCTTCTGCGGCTGAATCGCCGCCGCCTATCACGCAGACCGGCACATTCTTGTAAAAAGCGCCGTCACAAGTGGCGCAGCTCGTCAGCCCGTGGCCGACCAATTTTTCTTCGTTTTCAAGCCCGAGCCAGCGCGCGGACGCACCGCTGGCGATGATGAGCGCCTGCGCTTCCAGCCATTCGTCGTCGGCTTTAATGCGCACATGGCTGTTGCATGCCTCAAAGTCCGTCACTTCGGCATAGGAAAAACGGGCGCCGAATTTCTCCGCTTGTTTGTGCATGTTCAGAATGAGCTGGGGTCCGTCGATTCCATCTGGAAAGCCTGGATAATTTTCCACCAGCGTCGTGGTGGAAAGCTGGCCGCCGGGCTGGCGGCCCTCCAGGACGAGCGGACTGAGATTCGCGCGCGCCGCATAAATGGCTGCGGTCAACCCGGCGCAGCCGCTGCCAACGATGATGACTTTCTCCATGAGTAAATCTAGCATGAGGCGCAAAGGCGCAAAGCATCGAGAGCTCCTTCCCGGGCAGAAAAAGGAAGAGTCTTTACAGAAGGCAACGAAGACAACGAAGGAGTGACGGGAACAATTGCAGGCCAGGCCTTTGTTATCTTCGTTTCCTTTTGTTGAAGTTCCAGGATTGCAGCCGGCACGGCTGCCTCTACAATTGGTTTGTGATCAGCGGCGACGAGATGATTTACCTCGATAACAACGCGACGACCCAGCTCGATCCGGCCGTGGTCGAAGAGATGCTGCCGTTTCTAACGAACTCGTATGGTAATCCATCGAGTGGATACCAATTTGGCGCAGCCGCGCGCCGTGCGATCGACCAGGCCCGCGAGCGATCGGCCGCCTTGCTCGGTTGCGAACCGGGCGAGATCGTCTTCACAAGTTGCGGGACGGAATCGAATAATGCGGCGATCAATTCGGCGCTGCAATTCGAGCCTCGCGGCAAACATATCGTAACGAGCGTGGTTGAGCACAGCTCGGTCCTGCGGCACTGCCAGGACCTGGCGAAGCGCGGATGTGAAGTCACGTTCCTCGGCGTCGATCAAAATGGAAACATCGACCTCGGCGAACTGGAACGCGCGATCCGCCCCGAAACAACCGTTGTTTCCCTCATGTGGGCGAACAACGAAACGGGCGTCTTGTTTCCCGTCGAGAAACTGGCGCAGATTTGCCGTGAGAAGGGCGTGTTTTTTCATACCGATGCCGTTCAAGCAGTAGGGAAAGTTCCGATTCGCCTGCGCGACTCCGCCGTCAATTTTCTATCGCTTTCCGCCCATAAATTCCATGGCCCGAAAGGCATCGGGGCGCTTTACGTGAATCGCCGATCGCGTTTTCGCCCGTCAATCATCGGCGGTGGCCAGGAAAACGGGCGGCGCGCGGGAACTGAAAACGTGGCGTCGATCGTCGCCCTGGGGAAAGCAGCTGAACGCAGTTCAGAATCTCTTTCCGAGGAGCGGACCCGTGTACTGAAGATGCGCGACCGATTCGAAAAGGCGATTCTGGAGAGGGTGAGCGGGGCCCGGGTCAACGGCGCCGGGGCGGAGCGCCTACCGAACACTTCCAACATTTCTTTTACGGGAATCGAATCGGATGCCGCGTTGATGTTATTGGACCGGCACCGACTCTGTTGTTCCGCCGGCTCGGCTTGCCGGACCGGTTCACATGAAGGGTCGCACGTCTTGCGCGCAATGAAATTGAACGACGAATTGTTGCGCGGCAGTTTGCGTTTTTCATTTGGCCGATTCAATTCCGAAAGCGACGTAGATCGAGGAATTGAAATGGTGCCGAACGTCATCGCGAAGTTGCGTGAACTTTCCGAGGCGTCGGTTGCCGCGACGGTCTCACAATCGCCCGTTAAATTCGTTCAATAAGTGACCGCTTTTGGCTGTGAGCTGCGGCCCCACATTGGCTGCATCGCGTGAGAATCTGGCCTTGAACGGCTTTTTTTGCTCGATTTTGCATCCTTAGGCAAGGAATCTGCAGCTTTTGAGCTAGCAATGAGCAAATTCCGATTTCTCTCATGCATCCTGATTCTCGCCGTGGTGCTCAGCTGGTCGTCGGCCGTGCGTGCAGTTATACTTCTTTCTACAGGCGATCCCACGGTCAATACCAGCGAGCCAACGGGTGTTCTGGCGGGCAGCGGTTGGCAGTATGAAGGAAGCTTCGGATGGTTTCTCGGAACTGCCATCGGACCGCACTATTTCATTACAGTGAAGCATATCGGCATTGCGTCGAATGTGTTCGTGTATCAAGGAGTGAGTTACACGGTCGTCCAGTGGTTCGATGATCCGATAAGCGAGTTACGCATTTTCGAAGTCGCAGAAGCGATGCCTACCTATGCGCCGCTATATGCAGGAGTTGACGAACTCAACCGCGATATTGTCGTGATTGGCCGCGGCACACAGCGCGGCAATCCGGTTTATCTGGGAGGAACCTTGCGTGGCTGGCAGTGGGGTGTAGGTGACGGGGTTCAACGCTGGGGAGAAAATCAAGTCGCTGCAGTGAACGGAAACTCGCTTTACGCAATCTTCGACCAAAACGGTGGCTCAAACGAAGCGCAACTTTCTTCCGGTGATTCAGGTGGCGCAACTTTCATGAACGACGCGGGCGTGTGGAAACTTGCCGGCATCAACTATGCGATTGATGACGCTGTTTCTAGCGCGCCCACAAGCGCCAGTTTCGAGGCCGCATTATTCGACGCTCGTGGATTCTATGATTCGAGCCAAAAGCTCATTTCTGGCAGTGGACCCATCCCGACAGGATTTTATGCTTTGAGAATATCGCAGAGATTAGCGTGGATACAGGGCGTCATCGCCCCAGGCACACCTAGTCCGACTCCGGCACCTAGTCCCACGGCAACCCCGAGCGCAACGCCAGCAACGACACCGAGTCCCACGCCCCCTCCGACCGGGGCGGCACAGATGCTTAGCCCGGGGCCTGGATCCACTTTTGCTTCGTCCACCATGACCTTCGTGTGGAGTCCCGGCAGCGCCAATAAGTACTCAATTTTCGTAGGTAATTCGGTCGGGGGATCGGACATTTATAATTCTGGTAATCTCAGTGTTCGTTCTGTCACCGTGAGAAATATTCCTACTAATGGAGAGGTTATCCATGTACGCCTTCGGTCGCATATTAACCGCAAATGGGAGTCGGTTGATTATGTATACAGCGCTTACAGCTACGATCCCTCGCCAACGCCAACTCCGGCGCCAAGCGCGACGCCAGCCCCGACGCCAGCCCCGACGCCAAGCGCGACGCCACCCCGACAAAGGTGAGCCAGCCCCGACACCAAGCGTGACGCCAGCCCCGGTTGTAACGCCGGCGCCGCGACGAGGGCCTAAGCCACCTATCAATCCGTGATGGGCCTCGGCTGCATTCGACTCCCTCCCTTCTGATTTGCTCGCTCCTGCGGGAATGCGCCCTAAATGGTACATTTACTGCTCCTCCAAAGGTGATTGAATTACCATCAATTCCATAATATTAGGACGATTAGGAGCCGGGCGGTCGCGTTCACGTTGGTCGAAACCGTTATTGCAATCGCCGTCCTCGGCATCGGCGTCGCTTCCACCGTGGGCGCCTTGACGCACATCAACAGCATCGCGGCAACGTCCCGCAACCAAACAGGCGCTTACGCCGCCCTCATGAGTCAGGTCGATCTTTTCCGGTCAATGAGTCCCTTTAACCCACAGAAGACGAACCAGGATGGCACCCCTCAGATTCCCAAGGACGCGTTTCATACGTTTCCAACCTACGATATGACGGTTGGAACGCATCAGATGTCGGTTGATGGCGTGAGCCACAATGTCCCTGTCTATGAATACCGGGATTCGACCAACAAGGTTCTGGTAGTGGTCAACGGAACGCTCACAGAGACAGTGACCGATCTTTCGGCGTCTCTTCCGAATACCTACCAGGCGGTATTCACGATCACTTACAAGTATCGCAATCGCACCTACACCTACTCGATCAGCACTATCCGGACGTCCGATATATGAAATCTTCTTCGCCCCGGGCCGGGTTCACCCTGGTAGAGTTAATGGTTACTTGCGCGCTGATCGGCGTCGTCGGCTTGGTACCGTGTACTCGCTGCTCAACATCACCATGGTGCTGGGCGCAAAAAACACTGCCTTAAATGTTGCGCACCAGCAGGCTCGCATTGCGATGATTGACATGCTTCAAGACATTCACTCCGCGGTGTCGCTGCCAGCGTTGTCCGACTTGAACGGAAACCCTTATCCGTTGCCGGCGCCGAGTGCTGCGCCGGGAATTTCTTTTCAAGAGTGGTCAAGCGGGCCGCACAAGATCATCAACGACGCAAACATCGGCAATACTCAAATCAGCATCGCGCTCACTCCCAATGCGGGTCCAACTCCCGTAGCCGGGCAGCGCCTGATTATCCCCGCATATCAGATCGAAGCCGATATTGCATCGATTGCGAGCTCTAGTCCTTCGAATTTCAAGATCAATCTGACCAACATATCCGGACCGGCCGTTCCGAACGTGACCTATCCGACAAATTCTCTGCCGGTTGCAATTAAAGGCACAGACAGTAGCGCTGGCGATACCATTTGCTTTGTGACGGACCGCTGTTCGTACACGGTTGTCGGGAGCACGCTCACCTGGAAATGGAAAGGTAATGTTCGGACGGCAGCGAGTGATATTACTAACTTGACTCCTTTCAGCACGCCGACAACGCCGGCCGGCGCACTTTACTATCGATTTGTAGCCGCGATCGACCTTTCAACGTCAGACCACCAATACAGCAATCGTGGCTACAAATCAGCAAACATTCTGCTCAACGGACAGGTTCCATTTAAGGCGCGGCTTACAACTTATCAATGAAAACGAAATACAGTTCTAACAAATCCGGTAGTACTTTAGCGGTTGTGATAGCGACGATGGCAATCCTGATGGTTGTCGTCGGCATCGCGATTGATTACACGACTACCATTAATCGGAATACGCAGCGCAGTAGCACTCAACAAACGGCGCTCGCGCTGGCTGACGACGCCTTAGAAGTGCTGTTTAACAATTGGAGATCAACGTGTCGTGGTACACCGACTACGACATTCAAGACAAGCGATTTTTCAGCTATTCCGACGCCGTCGCCGTTCCCAAATATGCCTAGCGCCAATTTCGTGAAACGAGGAACGAACTACGATCCGGCGACCGATGAATACGATTCAGGCTATACCATCTCAAATTACAAGGTGGTTGCAGTGACTGCGGAATATACCGCGCTCGCGAAAGCGGACGCGACGCCTGAACCGCAACTCGGACAACTGAGCGGCAACGTAAACTCCGACGTTTCGAACACGACGACCTCTGCCACTTATAATTATATTGCCTCCGCCGACGTTACCTTGCCGACGTCATTTGGATCCGGCACCGTGGTCGCGAAGGTCCGGCGTGTGTTTTCGAGGCAGCAGCTTTCGCCATGGCAGTGGGCCATTTTTTATCTCGATCCGTTAGAAATTAATCCAGGGCCACAGTTTACGGTGACAGGCTGGGTCCACACGAACTCGGACCTTTATACGGCGCACAACACGCTGACCTTCGCAGACAAGGTTACGTACGGGTCCGACTGGTTCATTAATTTTATGCCTGGCGACGCGCAACACCCAGGGGAAACTCCGCAATCGCCAAACTATCCAAACAATCTGCCGCCTGCGCGCGATCAGGAATTACAACCGTTCGGACTCGACGCGAGCTTGGTTTTCGACACGACGGACAACAACCAGAACAACGACAGCTACGTCGAACTGATTCAGCCGCCTTCCGGTAAGAATGATCCAATGTCCGGTTCACGGTACTGGGATCAGGCAAGCGTCGTTATCCAAGTGGACAACGATAACAACGTAACGATTGGCAAGCCGAAGGCGAACGGGGGTATCGATACGAAGCACATCTCCTCCGATCTCCAAGACATGTTCAGCAGCGCGATCACTACGAACCAAACGATCCAGGATAATCGCGAAGGAGCAAGCATTCGCTTGGTGACGCTTGACGTTAGCAAAATTCTGAGCAGCACAAATCCGCCTACCTATAAGTCATCCAGCTTTAATGGAATTGTTTACATTTATGATAATAGCTACAGCTCCAGCAAGAGACGTGGGGTTCGCTTGGTGAATGGCTCCAAAATTCCCTCGACCACCGGACTTACCGTTGCCAGCCAGAATCCTGTTTATATCCAGGGTGACTTCAATACCGGCGGAACCGGTGGCAGCGTTCCGTCGAACGCGGGCGGCGCGTATAACAATAACAATCTGCCTAACCCTCAGGTATCGGGTTACGCACGCGCATCCTGCTCCATCTTGGCCGATGCCGTGAATATCCTGTCCAATAACTGGGTGGACTCGCACTCGTCTAACGGACTCAGCTCGCGCATAGCCAGCAACACGACCGTCAATGCAGCCATCGTCTCCGGAATCGTTCCCACCAACGTTTACAACGATGGCGGTTACAGCGGCGGCGCAGAAAACTTCCCGCGCTTCCTGGAGGACTGGTCGAACGCCACCCTCACCTATTACGGATCGATGGTGGAGCTTTACAAAAGCCAACAGTCCACAGGCGAATGGGGTATGGGCAACGTTTACAATGCGCCGACCCGGAAGTGGTTTTTCGATAATAACTTTAAGTTGAGCCCTCCGCCTGGCTCGCTAATGGTCTACAGCTACATCAAAGGCAGATGGTACGTTCTTTAATTTCAGCCGCCATCAGCTTGTTCCTGGTCGCAGTCGCGCGCGGGGACCTGCAACTGGTGCCGAAGCCGGTCGAATACGAGCTCGACGGCGTCAAGTTAAAGCAGCTCGCATTTTCCGACGGAGGGGCAAAGGAGATTACTTACTCGCCGCCGCGAGGTTGGGAATACTCGGGCAGCGCCAACAAGCTGACACTGCACCCTCCGAATAAACCGCAGGCTGAAGCCACGATCTACTGGATCCCCCTTCCCGAACCGGCTGCGGCCACGTTTGACGATCAAACTGTAAAGAAACTCGTGGAGGAAACGTTGGGCGCGGCGCCAAGTGGGAGCACCAACGTTCGGCTGGTTTCGCAGGAAAAAGACCCGCTCATGATCGAGCGCAAGGGAACATTCCTCGTTGTCGTAAGTTACGATCTCTATGGTAACAGTTACACCCGCTCCGTAATGTTTCTAAACCGCGGCAAAGAGCAGGTGCGATTTCAACTTCTCTGCCGTTCTGGCGATTTCAAAGAATTGCAAAAGGCTTTTCTGGGCAGCCAATATTCCTGGCAAGGTCTCTGATTCTGAGCCCGGCCGGCGTTCTGTCCTGCGGTTGTGGGCGCGGCTTCCTGAACACGCCTTGAAGCGAAAAAGGCGGGAGGCATTCTCCAGCCGCAATCGGCTTTCGTAAAGCGAGCGACCTTCGCGCGTTCGAGAGGATGGTGCCGTAAATCTCGGTCTGTCACCGCGGCGCGACGCAACTTTTAGCGAAGCGGCCGAACCCGTCGGCACCTAGGAATCTGGTGGACGCCTTACGACAATTTGTCTTGACTTGGGACGGCTGGCTCCTGTAAAAGAGCCGTCTATTGACGGTGCGATATAAATATGAGAATTATAGAAATCACTATTAAATCGGCAAGCTAAGAAAAAGTTTAGGCTCACCGAAGGGTATTAAAACGCACTTAAAAAAACAACAGCGACGAACATCCATATGAGAATAATCAAACCTAATCGCCTCCTCAAAATCACGCTCTTACTCGCGTGCAGCTTAACATTCCTAACCACCTCCGCTTGGGCCACGCTGGTGACATGGACGCTGAACCCGACTTCCACGAATGCCCCGGTTGGGTCAAGCAGCGAGGCTTACACCGTATCCGGGTACACGATCACGGCTCGTGGCTACGACAATTCTGGCGGCGTCGGCACAGCCCACGATTTGTTCTTTAAGAATGGCGGCGGAGACGAGATCGGTCTCGGGCTGGTGAACACCCCCAACAACGAGCTCCAGATCGACAGCCACGGCGATCCGCTTCAGTTCATCCAATTGGATCTCACCTCGATTCTTTCTCAAGGCTTCACGAATGGACAAATTGAGGTTGGTAGCGTGCAATCCGGCGAATCGTTCTTCCTCTACGGTTCGAATGTACTCGGTTCTCTGGGGACCAAGTTGAACAATACGCCGTACGGAAGCAGCTCCGACAATCAATTCTTGTCGGTTCCTAACTTCGGAAGCTATCAATTCATCTCGGTCGTCGCCGCCGCCGCCGATGTGCTTCCTGTCGCATTTCAGGCGTCGATCGTTCCGATTCCCGAGCCAGCGAGCTTGATTCCGGTTGCTTGTCTGGTAGTCGCTGCGACGGCTCTTGAAGCCAGACGACGCCGGCGCGTGAGCGTATAGTTTTTGCTGATTGTTTAACTGGTGGCCGCTCCAACGGGAGCGGCCGCTCTCTTTTAGGCCGATTCTTTGGGCTTGGTAAAAAGTTGGCAGACTAGCGGAACGACTTCTCCGCTTTGGCCACGAGCCGACTTTCTTCGGGCAAGAGCTTCGCTGCCCGTGCGAGCTTTAGATACTCCTTCGCCTTTTCGGCTTTGCCCGTCGCCACTAGAACAACACCATAATAAGCTGCTATTGGCGGGTCGTGTAGTTCGCTTTGGCTTAGACCGTTCATGATCTTAAGCGCGCCTTTGGCGTCACCCTTCGTGTAAAGAGCAAAAGCATAGGTCGACGTATAAGCAGGGTTGGATCCTTCCTTGCGATAAAGTTGGGCCGCGACCGCCCGTGCGTGTTTTACGTCGACATTCAGAAGCAGACTTACCTGTGCAAGATTGTTTTGAATTCGGGGATCATCCGGATCCACTTTTTCGAGGCGCACGAGCACCCGGTACAGTCCGACGGTATCAGCTGTGTCCGAGTGACCGCTGGTAGAGCTCCTGGAGCGCTTCGAATTGTTTGTCAGGCTGCTTTGTGAGGAGCCAAAGCAAATCCAACGTTTCTTTCTGCCAGCCCCACTGCGCGGCCGCGCGGGCGAGCGCGGCCAGATACTCTGACTGACCCGACGCCTCCTTTTGTGCAAATTCCCATTCGCGGTCGGCAGCGATCGGTTTTCCCTGTTTGCGCGCCGCGAGGGCGAGATATGCGTGCCGCAGAAATTCGAATTGGTTCCAGTTCGAACCTGTAACCGTCGCCTCTATTCCTTTCCAATCTGCCAGTTTGCCGTGGGCCTCGGCGATCGCTAGCGGCACCGGCCATTTACTCAGTTTATCTTTCGGCAAGTTATGGGCAAAATCGATGGCGACCAGGCTCATGCCATTGGCCGTCATCCACGAAAGCAGGCTGCCCAAATCGACCGGATTGGAAGCCGCCTCCTTTTCCATCGCTGTGAGATATCCAGGAAATTTCGCGTCGTCTAGTTGCCGAAGAATTTCCAGATAAAGAATACGATCTTCGAATGTGGCGCGCGGATAATTTTGCAGGTCCCACGCCCACGCTTTTAGCTCATCTGGATCCCCAAGATGTTTTGTTCCATCTAAAATCAGTGTCCGAGTGGCCAGCGACCGTTGTTTATCGTCCCCGCGCAATTGTTGTAAGATCGATAAAGCAGTCTTCCGCTTGGCTGGATTGTTCATACGCAAAAGCGCGAGAGCGAACTGCAATTGATACGCCTTGTTTCTGGGCGCCGATTCTAACGCTTTTTCCCACTCTTTCTCCGCCTCGGCGGGTCGCTTCTTTGCTTCCGCCAAACGCGCAGTCGCGACGTGAAAATCGGGTCCTTGTCGGCCTTTTTCGTTGACCTGCCGCAACGCTTGTTCCGCGATCGCAATATCGTTGAACTGCAAAGCGCATGTGGCCAGCGCGAGGAGATCTTCCACTGAATTCGGCGCGATCTCGGTGGCCTTGCGACGCCAGTCCAGCGCAGTCCGATTGCCGGACGCCTCGGAAATCTGCGCGAGAATCCGCACGGCGTTCACATTTTTAGTGTCCAGCTGCAGCGCGCTCTGCGCGCTTAGGGCCGCTTGCCGCAAATCTCCACCACCCAAGTAAGCTGCGGCGCGCCGCGCCAAGTGACGCGATTGCATCGCGGCATAAAAATGATATCCGCCCCAGCAAAGCAGAATAAAGAGAACAAGCCCGACGAACCCGCCGAATACGAGTTTAATACAGCTTCGTTGCGTTTTTTCGACGGATATTTGCACGTTCGTCTAGAATTAGGGATGCGGCGGGTTTGGCCAATGTCAATTGCTCGTCAAGGGCTGCTCACAATTGCACCGTCTGAAACGGCACTTCGCGTACCCGGCGGCGAACAGGATGATCGTGGCGACCGAGAGTGACGATGGAGCCCGGCGGACAACAGAAGGGAGCAAAACGGGCGGCTGCGGTATCGCTGGCCAGGACGCGTTATGTCGATTCGCCGGCAGTTTCTCTCTTGCCCCAATTTTATGCTTGCCATCGGTGGCGGTTCTCAGGTAAAAACGGCATCGATTAGGGCAAATCAGCGGCATGAAATTTGTTGTTGACGCTGAGACCCAAATATGAGAATTATAGGAATAACGATAAATACAGTGCTTATTGTCGACTAACACTAACTATTCCTGAACTAATATTATGAATACCAAATCCATCGCCCGCCGTTGTCTGCCAGTTGCCCTGGGTGCGCTGTCACTTCTCTGCCTGGCTACCACCTCCCGTGCCACGGTTTTGAATTACACGCCGAATCCGGCAGACCTCTACGACCTCGATCACCACTACAGCTATTCGTGGAGGATCGACAATATTAACCTGCCCAGCAATGCTCTGATCGAGAGCGCGACACTCACCTTCACCAACATTGCCAACTGGGACAGTAATCCGAACATGCTCTTCGTTTACCTTTTGGACACGGCAACGCATTCAGGGGTCAACTCGTTTCAGGACCATCCCCTCTACGAAGCCCCCGTGGGCGACATCACCGACCACTTTGCCAACGGTGCCGTTATCCCGTCGCTTGTCAGTGGTACAACCGCGATGACAAAATTGTTCCAGAAGTCGTTTACAACGACGCCCACCACCTACACGTACACTTTCACGGCAAGCCAGCTCACGACATTGATGAATTACATCGGTAATGGAAAGAACGTTGCGCTTGGCTTCGACTCGGAGTGTCACTTTTTCAACGATGGCATCACTTTTAGTATTAATTACGTCACGCCAATTCCAGAAATGGCGAATGGCATCCCGGTCTTTTGTTTGGTTGCGGTTGCAATAGGCTTCGAACTCTGGCGTCGCCGCTCCGCAGTCAAAGCCTGAAGGCGTTTGGCTAAGGCTCGCATGCGCAGCCGCACTCCAAAAGAGTGCGGCTGCGCTGTTTTCGCGAAATCAATGGGAGCCTCCGCTGGCAAGGCAGCGGTCGAGCAAAGCTCTCTCCTCCGGAAGAAGCGGCGCATTTGCACCGCGCTTTAGATAAGGCTGTGCTTCATTCCTTTGGTTGGCGGCTGTCAGAAAAATTCCAAGATAGGCGCCAGCTGCTGGCTCGTTCAATTGCTCCGGAGAAAGCGATCTCATTATTCTAATCGCTTGCTGGGCGTTGCCTCTTGAATAAAGAGCAAAAGCGTAAGTCGAGGCAAACGCTGGGTTGGATGGTTGGCGATGGTAGAGTTCCGCCGCCATTTTCTCAGCGTGCTGAGTGTCGACATTTAAAAGGAGCGAAACTTGGGCGAGGTTATTGCGCACGGTCAGATCATCCGGTGTTGCTGCTGCAAGCTTGGCTAAAACGCGATAAAGATCGCGTGTGTCCTTCTGATCGGCGTAATGCTTGTACAGCGTGCGCAAGGCTTCCGTTTGTCTTTCCGGAAACTTCGCCATTTGCCAAAGCAGATCGACCGCTTCTTTCTTCCAGCCCCAGTCGATCACCGAGCGTTCCAGCATGTCTAGCTCCCGCGGATCCTCTGCTACTTCGCGGGTGGAGGCCGACCATTCGCGATCGGACGCTTCAGTTTTCTTTTGCTCACGCAAAGCGCGGGCGAGAAACGCGCGCCGCATGAAATCAAGCCGCGGCCATTGCCCACTTCCCGCAAATCGCTCCAATCCCTGCCAATCAGCAAGTCGGAGGTACGAGTTCGCGAGCTCAATCGGCACCGGCCATTTTCCAGCCTTCTCTTGACCGAGGCTGCGCGTAAAATTGAGTGCCAGCAGAGCCATTCCGCGGTTGTTCATCCAGGCAACCAGCTGGGCGAGGTTTAAGGGATGGATGGACGCATTTTTCTCGGTCTCGTCCAGAATGCGCGCGAATTTTGGATCGTTCGTCGTGCGCAAGATATCGAGATAGAGCAAGCGGTCGGAAAAAAGCGACTCGGGATAATTTTGCAAGTCATGTGCCAGCTCCTTGAGCCTATCTGTGCTGGCGTGACGAAGAATAGCATCCTCGATCAGCGCCCGGGTTGCAGAGAGCCGCTCTCCTTTGTCTGCACGAAGTTCCTCAAGAGAAGCGTGGCCGGCTTTCTGAAGCGCTGGCGTGTTCGAGCGAAGATTAGCGAGCGCGAGACCCAACGTATACGATTTATTTCCCGGCTCGATCTCCGCAGCGCGCGTCCATTCGCGCCGGGCGTCCGCTTGATCCCCCTTCACGTCCGCAATCTGCGCTGCGATTGCGTGAGATGCCCCCGTTTCGCCATTCTTCTTTGCAGTAACGAGGACCTTTTCGGCTTCTGCCATCTCGTCGAATTGCAAGGCGCAGTTTGCCAAAGCAACCAGGTCGCTCTGCGAATTCGGCGCGAGCTTGACCGCTTCACGCCTCCATTCCAACGCGGTCGGGTTCTTGGTGCGCTCCGCAATTTGAGCGAGGACCCGGGCGGCTTCCGGCGTGGGTTTGATGTTCCTTGCGCTTTGTGCGCTGAGCATCGCCTGGCGCAAATCGCCCGCGCTTAAATATGCTGCCGCGCGCCGCGCCAGGTGTTTCGATTCGAAATTACGATAAAGATAAACTCCGCCCCAGCAAAGAAAGGCAAGCAACACGCATCCGATAGGTACGCCGAGCGCAAGCCGAATATAGGTTCGCTGAGTTCTTTCGACCAATCTTTCCACAACTTTGAATAAACGATAGGATGCATCCTTCCGGAAAGTCAATCGACCCTTGCCGGACCTGCATCTGCTTTGCAAAGCGCTTGAACTAGCACGTCGCATTCCAAAACAGAGAGACTGCAGGTCGCTGTCCGCATGCTTAAAGCGGACTCACGATTCGTCGAGGCTGAGAGCTCGAAGAACTTGCCGAACCGAAGCGCCGCCAACAGAACCCCGCCAACGGGAACGAGCCTTCAGGATTGTTATGGGCTTACGACTGAAATAGTGGGAGGGTCGGCTAGCGTTCCAAGCTTGTTGCTAAAGTCTGGGCCACTCTCGCCAGGGAAATGAAGCGCGGCTTCGGCAAATATCGGCGGCAGTTCGTTTGCGGATACGGCGCTGAACACGCTCACTTCAGCAACGTTGAAGGGTGACTTGGTTGACTTTAGCCGCGTCCATCGAAACGCAACGTAACGTGCTGGGGTAGGCGCAAAAGTGATCGCAGCTCGGGCCGCATCGGTTTGATCGATGGTGCACGCCAAGGGTGTGGCAGCACTAAGATCGCCGGGACGGTTCGGTAAAGCGTTCAACAGATAAACATCGAGTTTCGCATTGCTCCCTGCGTTAAAGACGGCGCCGACATGGTGGACGGGTTCGCCTCGTGCGAGCTCGAGGATGGCAGTGGGCTGTAGATCAGAGCCGGAAAAACGGAACACCGTTCGCAGATCGTCGTCGATCATGCGGACGGTAAAAGCGATTGCGCCCGAACTGAGATAGACGACGCGTGCCCGGGCCTGCCATTTGGCCAGGTCGAACTCAACTTTTTCATCCGGCCGAACGGTCAGGCTGTTGTAAACGACGGGTTCCGCAGTTTCAGTGGGTTCTGTTCCCAAAACAGGTCGACCAGGCAGGGCGATTGCAATGCCCATTGCGAGCGAAGCACAGCTCCAAGCTGCGTGGAGAAATCTCATAGGCGCTTCGAGAAAAGCTAGGAGCGTACCACCCATCCGCCCAGCTCCTGTCTTTAGGGCTGAGGCGTTCTGGGTCGCGAATTCAAATTCGCCAACGCTTTCTCGATTTAGAGCCCAAGACGGGTTAGCACTGTTGAAAAGCTTAGCCGAGCGGGATTCCTGTGGTGGCAGCCGTGCCGGCTGCGTTACGTTTTGCAGGCGACACGCCTGCCTCTACTGAGTTACGATAAGAGGCTTTTCAACAGAGCTAGACGGGTTCTAAGCTTTTTCTTGAGCACGGCTTCGCTGTACTCCGTGCATAGAACTGGGGCTGTGGGTGCCTATTCTGAAGCCATCTTGGGACGCGGCTTAATGACTGCGATCATTGCCCCCAGCACCGTTTGCCGGCTCTGCGACCAGGATTTCCCGTGGGTCGTCCGTCTGCGGCACCAATTCGAGTTTTAAGGCCGACGTCATCTCGACTTGAGGTTCGCCGCGTCGCTTCTGCAACGCATCCAGCCCGCGACGCATTCTGCCCTTGTCGCTGCAGTACCAGCAGGGCTGTTTCTTCGGTCACTTCCTGGCGTTCCAATGCTTCCAACAAACAATGATCAAAGGTGTGCCAGCCATAGGTTGTGGCGGCCTCGATGATTTCGTGAAACGTTTTGCCTTCCGACTCGCCGTAGCGAATCGATTCGCGAGTGCGCAGGCTGTTGCCGATGATCTCGCTGACCAGCAGGCGCGCGCCGTCCACCTTCGGGACCAGCCGCTGGCTCACAATGTATCGGACGGTGTCGGACAAGCGATAGCGCACCTGTTCCTCTTCGTCCTTTGAGAAGAAACCGATAATCCGGTTAATTGTCTGGCCGGCATTGATCGTATGCAGTGTGCTGAAAACCACGTGCCCGGTCTCCGCGGCAGTCAACGCGATTTCCATCGTTTCGCGATCGCGAATTTCTCCCACCAGAATTACTTTTGGAGCCTGACGCAGGGCCGCCCGCAACCCTTCGGCGAAGCTTCGGAAATCCTTGCCCAGCTCCCGGTGGCTGACCACTGCGCGAAGATGCGAATGGACAAATTCAATCGGGTCTTCAAGCGTGACGATGTGAATGTCCTGGGTCTGATTTAACTCGTTTATCAATGCAGCCAGGGTGGTCGTTTTGCCGCTGCCAGCCGCGCCCGTCACGAGAACGATCCCATTTTTCGTTTTGATGACCTCTTGGAAAACTGGCGGTAATCCGAGTCCTGTCAGTGTGGGGACGCTTGACTCCAGCGTTCGCATTACAATGGCGCGGCGGCCGTTCTCTTTATAAATATTTGCGCGGAAGCGGGCGACATTATTCACCGCATAACTGCAATCGCACGAACCGGTCGCATCGAATTCCGCCTGTAATCGTTCGTTGTCCCCGGTAATGTGGGCGGCCAGTTCCTCGATTAGCTCCGGAGTAAGGAGCGGACCGCTTCCCGTCTCAATTGCAAATTCTTGCAACCGTCCATGTGTTTCAACCAGCGGCGTTTTTCCAGCAATAAAAAGCAGGTCTGAAACTCCATCTGCGCTTTGGAGCATGCTCGCAAGCAAGCCATCGACGACTGTTTTATCCATCTGTGCGCCATCTCACTAAAGCTAGGAGTGTGCCTGCGTCCCGTCCGAAATTTGTTCCTCGCTGCTTGCTTTTGGCAAGATTAGTTAGGGCACTATCGTGCGCTGACGCATCAAGGCGACTGGATTAACGCAATCTCAAAACATTCCGCCGCTAAGATCGAAGAATACCAAAAACAGGCGTGTACGCGTGTAAAAACCTTCCGCTTAAGCAGCCGAAGGTGTCGCTGCAGTACTAGCCCCCGTTATGAGCAAAAATCTGGTCCAAATCTGCGAGCACTCTCTCCGGGTCGGGACCATTTGGCCCGCCGTCATTGTTCGACAGGACGTCGCCGTTGGCATTTACCAGGATTAGCCAAGGAACGCCCCGCACGAGGTTCTTCATGATCGCTTGTTTACTGGCAATCTTATCGTAAGCGACCGCGGGCCAAGGCATGTTTGTCTCACTTATGTAGGTCTCCATGGCGAATTGAGATCGATCGAGACTAAAAAATATCACTTCGAATTCGGGATGTGCGAGCGCAACACGATTGTAGTAATCGATCAGCTGCGAAGTGAATTTGCGGCCCTGCGGGGAGCCAAACGCTGAAAAGAAGAATAGGTAAAGCTTTTTGTTCTCGAGCGCTTCGTCATCGAAAGGGTTCAGGCTGTCTTCGTGCCAATAGACCAGATCCCCTTTAAGTAGGCGGTACATCGCGTCGGGTGCTCCACCTTGGGTCGGCTTCCTTGGTCGCTCTTTGCTGTTGCTTTTTGGCGTCTGAGCGTTTCTCGCCTCTTGAAGGGCCTGTGCTGCGCTCTCTTCCTGGGCTGCCAGCTTTTCCTGGACGGCCGCGATTTCGGAAGGAGACGCTTGATATCGCGCGCTTCGCAGTGCATCAATCAGCGATTGGCTCGCGCCCGCCTGAACAAGCTGCTTTTCAATTGCGGGATCGAACGTATCGCCAAAATGGCGCACCGAAAGCTCCTGCAGCGCCGCTTCACTCGAATAACCGGAACGCAACATCAAACTTACTTCTTTTGCAGTGAGCGGCATCGTGCTGCAAAGCGCGCCGCACGCGCTCGCTAGCGACAAGAAAGCAATCAAAAGGCGCGACATGCTTATTCTGGTGAGCAAAAAATGGGCCGCCATTGCTTGATCTGACACTGCTCAGTTACGGCCGCCCGCGCGATCCGCCACCCTGTGGCTTGGGTCCCATTGTTCGGCGCTTGAACGATAATGGTACCATCGGCTTGCACGCGAATCAGGCGCAGGCCTTGGCTGAGCTCCCGGCACAGTCCCGTCAGTTCTTCACGCAGTCGCTTGAGTTCGTCTTTCGATCCGCCGGCCATTTCTTGACGTCGGCAGAATGCCTAGGTTGCACCTTTTAAGTAGTAGCAAGGAACAGCCGCGCAGATAGCAGCCGATGCTACGGGGCGTTACGTCGTTTGCGGAACGTGAAGACTCCAATCAGCCCTAGCCCGAATAACACGATTGAACCGGGTTCAGGCACCTGATGAAACGATTGACTGACCTGAGAAATCGTTACGAACCCACCATTAACGATCCCAAATCCGAGGTCCTTCGTCACGTCCAGAACTTGCTGCGGCGGATTGACGTTAAGATTATCGCCTGCTTCCGAAAACGGATCACTCAGGTCATGAGCATCGAGATGGCCGTTCGCGACAACTGTGCCGCTCGTATCGCGCGCTGTCTCGTCAATCGAGAGAAATGAGCCAGTTGATGGCTGAGCACTGCCCGTGTACGATTGGTCGATCATATTGATCAAGCCGCTGCTTGTTGTTATCCTGTAGTTAAGAACAAGATCGGCAGTCGCCGGGCCACTGCTGACCAAACTCATATTCCCCGCCCACGTGAGATAATAGATTCCGTTTGAAAAAGAGGCCGTGACTCGTATTTGGGACGGATCGAAGTTCGTCAGACCGCTGGCGAAATAGTCAAAGTTACTGAAAGTCTTGTCGCCGATCATTAGCGATTCCCCGGTGTTCACGAGGTTCTCCAGGGTATCGGTCGTCTGACCATTTGCTCGCGCTGACCACCCAAGCAGGGCTGCTGCAAACAATCCAAGCACAGCCGCGCGTTTCTTTAACACACGCCGAAACATAGGGACTTTTTATGCTTTGGTGGGTCGCGTAAGTCAAGCCTAGATTCTTAAAATTACCGGTTACTCTGGCGAATCCTTTAAAGTGCTCTTTTTTGGAAAGCTGAGTCGAGACTTGTCGCGAAAACGAACCCGACCGGTCCGCTCGCAGTGACCGCTCTTGCTGGCGCTGCCCCAATCGTGCACGACGCAAGAGGCAAATCTGGTCACGTCCGCAGCGACTGACGGTAGCGGCACGAGCGCTGCTCTAGGTCCGAGTATGGTTCTGAGGTCGATATCTCCTTTACGCCTAAGGATGGTTCTCGCCTGGCTCGCAGGCTGCCTCAGCTCTGTGGCCCTTCCATGTCTAGCGCAAGTGACGTTCTCGTTGGTCGATAATACGCCGTACGACAAGCAGATGGCCCGCGTTTCCTCAGTTTTAGTTTCCGCGAATTATCACGCCAGCGGAGAACTTTCGCTGGCAAAGATCGACGAATGGATGAGCCAATTGCGTGCGATCCCTTACCAATATTCCAAGGAATGGAAGACACCTGAGGAAGTGCAATTCGAGCGAGTTGCCGATTGCAAAGGGAAAGCAGTGGCGCTTTACGAGAAGATGCGGGTGAATGGCGAGAAAAATGTGCGTCTCATCATTGGGAAACGCTGCGCGGAAGCCCTGGTAACACACGCCTGGCTGGAGTGGAAAACGGGAGATGGAAACTACATTCTCGATCCAACATTTGATTCGATGGCCACAAGCGAGGTGCAAGACGGTTGGACATATATCCCGTTTTATGCATACGAAGGCGCGCAAAGATACCAGGCAATTCTTGCTCCCGTAGTCACGCAAACCGTAACGGCGCACAAGTTAGAATCTCCGTCTCAAGGGTTAACGGCGACGGCCTCAATACATTCCCCCACTTGTTTTGGGGGCGAATCGTCTGATCGCGTCCGTCGGCGCATCGATTACACTTCCCATCGCAGGCAACGCCGAAATTGTCGGCTGGTCCAAGGCGTGACCGTGGCAGCGCGTAGAGATTACGTAATGCAACTGGCTCGCATGGAATGGCAATGGACTCCGTAAAATCACTGAGCTGTGGCGAGTTTGTCGGTGCCCTGCTGGCCGCAAAAGATTGGCTTCAAGTGAAGACGCCTATTTTGCGGTGATTCGAGATTTCGTCTTTTAACTAGAACCCAACCCAACCATAAAGGTCATTTTTTGGGGGCACGTCTCTTGCTAAATTCCTTCTGTTAGCGGTCTGCTCCTAATATGTTCTCGCTGGCGTTCGTTCCAAACAAACGGTTTAAGCACTCAGCAATACTCTGGGGCGTCTCGGGGATGCTTCTGCTTATGCCCGCGGCCGCCCGCGCTACTGTATTCAGCTGGCCGGATTTGGGCTGGACTTCGGGTGTGCCTGCTCCTGGCCAAACGCTGACCCAAAGCTTCACAAGCGTTACCACTAACGACATCACGGTCAGCATCAATAATAATGGTATCTCCAGTCAAGGGGCGACGTGGCAATCCGGCTACCCAGCAATTAACAGTACGAAAGAGACGGGCGGGTTTAGTGGCGTGGACGGAGTACAGCTTTTCGTAACCAACCAAAGCAGCGTCTCATCATATATCAAAACAACCGTCACGTTTAACACGCCGGTGATCAATCTGTCCTTTCAGATCTGGGACGTGGATAAGAGCGCGGGTCAATTCGTCGATAAGATCGCTCAGATCCAAGCCATCGCCCAGGGAGGCGGAACCGTTGGTCCTGACACTGTCACCAGCGCGATGCCTGGGGTTAATTCGATTACAGGCTCGGGCTTGAGTACCGTCGTTCTCGGCACCGCCACAGCCGCCGACAACACAAATCAAGGCACGATTAATATCACCTTTCTGGGGCCGATAACGCAGTTCTCATTCCAGTGGTCCAACGACGATTCTGGCCTTGGAGCACAGGCGATCGCGTTGGGTCCGCTGACCTATGCAATCGTTCCCGAACCATCCCAAGGATGGGGAGTGGCGTTACTTTGCGCAGTTGTGATTGCTGCCTGGACTATCTCTCGACGCAAGGAGACCCGGGCCAGATCGTAACGGCTGGATCATCACGGCGGCTTGATCGCGCTAGAGGATGGGCCGTTGCAACACAGTGCAGCCCCGCCTCTGGGCGATCCGCGCTTTTTGTAACGGGCGTTCCCGCCGTATTCTTAGTTACAACAACAGCGCCAGCGGGCCCTTCACAATCTCCCTTTAATTTATAAGCCGCGCTGGAGAAGGTAAACGCCTGCGGCGAAGCGCTGTGGCGGCTGCCGCGGTAATAAGGCCGGCGATTCCGATTAATACATTGCCTCCCGGAATCGGAGTAATGCCGTTAGCTCCGCTGCTGGTGCCCTTGGCAGCTCTGCCGCCGGCATTCCTCCTCGCGCCGCCACTGTGCGTAGCGCCCGCGACACCACTGACGCTATCGGCATATGAACTCGAGCCCGATGGCACCGTCGACGCGTCGCTGGCGTAGGTTGAGGTTCCATAAGCAACACCGGCGAGAGCCAATGCCAACGCGATGACAGGATACGTGAGAAGCTTGCTGGGGGTGATCATTTCTCTAATTTCATTCCGGCATAGCCGACGAGGCTGTCATTGCTAAAATTTCCACAATAAAGAGAGTTTACCAGATTTGCCAAGGGAACGACAAGTACAAAATTCAATAACCCGGTTTCATCCGGCTTTTATGCTTAACTCTGACGACAATGCCATCGGCGTGATGATTTATATTAACAATTTTAGGCAGCGCGGGCTGCGAGGAACTGTTCGAATCGCTTCCGCCGATCTCGCGGTGGATGTTGTAGGTGAGAAAGCGAACGTCGAAATTGCTGCTCTGCGCCTGAAGGGTGCTCGCGGTCAGTCCCAACATCAGCACCCACGCGAGCAGGAATTTCCCCATCACTGCACTGCACCATTATAGGTCCTTTGGCTGGACCGCCACTTCATTTTTGCTGGGAAGAATGTCGCCAAGCGTCGATGTGGAATTTGTAAAGGTTGGCGATATTCACGGAGCGCGGATCGCGCGCTCGCGCAAGATCGTACATCCATTCGGCCTCGGAAAAGCGGCCCATCGCATCATATAAATAGGCCGCGTCCAGAGGATAGGTACCATCGAGGGGGCAGAGACGGTGCGCCGCGTCAAATGCAGCAAGGGCCCCTTCATACCAATGGAAACGATTTCCGGACGAACGTTCCTTATCGCCGAGCGCCGCAAAAGCCCGGCCGAAGTAAAAATAGATATTCGGGTTCCGCTTTTCGTAGGCAAGGGCTTTGTTCGCCAACGCAACCGCTTCTGCCGGATGTTCGTTCTCCAAAGCGCTGCGCGCGCGGCCGGCGAAATATTCGCCCGGATAAAGACGGATGCATTGCCAAAGCAGAAACGCGGAGAGCAATACCAGCGCAACACGCAAGGCAGGAGATGTGGCCGGACCCGGGATTTGAGAATCGAAGCGCGTGCCGGGATTGGCGAGGATGCCGAAGACGAATGCTATAAGGAGCGCATTGGCGGGGAGATGCATGTTAAAATCGACAAGCGAATGCACGGCGTAGGCGGCAATAACGCAAAATGCTCCGATGTTCAGAGCAAGCCGATTGCTGCGCGGAAAAGCGCCGGCGCCGAGACGCTTCGGTCCGATACGAAGGAATGTGTTCCATCCCCGGCGCATGTGCAGGCCGAAAAACAGCAGGAAGGACAGCGCGCCAACAAGTCCGTAGTCGCAAAGGAGATTGAGATAATCGTTGTGAACGTAAACCGGGTCGGCCTGCAATCTCTCGGAGCGGAATTGTCGCCCGTAGAAGCGATAGGTGCCGCCTCCTGTACCAATGAGTGGTTGCAATTTCCATTGATCGAGGGCTGCGCGCCACATATCGACGCGGCTGGTATCGACGGTGACGATGTTTGTCAGGCGTTCGCGCAACGCCGGGCTTTGGTAAATGAGATATCGCGCGCCGAAGATTGCGACCACGACGATGATAAGCGCGATTGCGCCGTAGGTGCGCAGCAGAGATGGTTTACCCGCGCGCAAAACAAGCAAGCTGAGAATGGCGAAGACGACCAGGCTTGCCGTTGCGCTGAGATAACCGCCGCGACTGGCGGTCAGCGCGAGGCCGATGTAGCAGGTGAGCGCCAGATAGCCGACGACCACTCGCGCCCAGCCCGGCAAGCGGCTCCAGCACGCGACGCTCACGCCAAGGATCGCGAGTATTTCGAGCAAACCGGCAAGGTGATCCGGGTTGCCATAGAGCCCGCTGGCGCGGCTCGTTACGGTTAGCCTTTGCAGGAACGGCGTGATGGCAAGGTTTTCGCCGAGACCGAATTGGGCCAGACCCACGAGAACATGCCAGACCGCGAAGATGAGCAAGCCGAGTATGAGCGCGATGCGACCGGTGGAACCCGTAAGAATAATTGAGACGAGCATGTAAATCACCGAGGCCGCTAGGACAAGGTAAAGGTCCGCACGCGCATTGTACGGGGCGCGCGAAGTCACGCTGCGTACAACAATCCATAACCCGAAGAGAGCGGCGGATGTGAAACAAAGAAAATCGATGCGCGAGTCGAAACGCAGACTGGCGAAACCCAGGACGCCAGCGATGGCAATTAAACCGTATGCCGGGAGATCGACAAGGAGTCCCTCAGCGGCATTGGAGACCTGGAGGAATAAAAGCGCCGCGCCGACCAGAAGCAGGAGAAGGCTTTGCCAAAAACGGCCGGGCGACAGAGCCGTCACAGGTGGCAACGAACCGGGCGGAATAGGATAATGCGCCGATCCTGAAAAAAACGGAACCTACGGGTTGCTGGCAGAGCAGGGGCCGTCAGGGTCTCCATGATCCTTGTGGCGGCGATAATCCGCACTGTCACACGGGAACGTGAGCGTGACAGATCGCTTGTGACAGACAGTGCAATCTGCGGCCATCACCTTGCGCGGGGTGAGCACAAAACAGAGCATGACAGCAGCCGAAACAAAGAGCACTAGGACAAGGAGGATCCGCAGAACCGTCCAACGCTGGGGAAAAGCGGGGATTATTTTCATGGCAAGAACGTGTTCGGGGATTCTATTCAGGGACTGCGTGCAAAGGCAAGCCTTATTTTTCGACTGTAGAGGGAGGGAAGTGAAGAAAGAGAGGCATCCGCACGGCAAAAAAGGGGGCATTTACCAGCAAGGGTTTCCTTGAAAATCGGGAACTCTTTTTTATCGACATATAAAAAGAAATCTGTCAGGCTGAAAACTAGTTTTAACGGCCCATCTCAATGAAACAATCGCCGCTCGTAGCTGTTTTCTTCGGCATCGCAGTTTTGCTTTCCTCGGGTCTAACCTGTTCCGCCCAGGAAGTGATTATAAATGGCGGGTTCGAATCTTCTTCGCCTCCCGCAAACTTCGGTCCAGGCTGGAGCCATTCGGATCCGTCCGATTTTGATTGGATCGGAATTGAATCCGAATTCGCGCATTCCGGTTCGAATTACGCGAACCTGGGTACTACAGACCCCGATTTTGGAAGTTTGAGTCAAACCTTCGCGACGACCGTCGGGATGTCATACGATCTCTCTTTTTGGCTGGCTCACGATGTCACCGATTCACCCTCAAATTCGTTCGAAGTGCTCTTCGGCGGAGTGCCTGTCGTGACCCTGGCGCCCGATGTCGGAGCTTTTGATTACACGCATTTTACGATTTCCGGCCTGGTCGCCACGAGCACATCTACAACTCTGGAATTCCGCTACCAGGATAATGACGACTTTTTCCGGCTCGACGATGTTTCAGTGGTGCCCGAGCCCCCGGCTACGTGGCTGGCACTGGTTGGATTGTCCTTTTTCGGTCTGGCGGCATATCGACGGAGCAGTCGTCGCGGGTCAACCTTGGTTTAACCTTTAAAGGTTATGGCGGACCCGCGTTCCGCAAGTGGCGAGAGTCTTTGCCGACTCCGCTGGGATGCGCCCGCGATCGCTCTCCAAAATAGTCGAGCATACTGCAGCCGACGTTCATTCGATCGTAACTGCAATCGCACGCGCCTGTCTTTTCAAATTCCTCCGCCAGACGTTCGTTTGCGGCGGTGACCAACTCGGAGAGCGCTTCGATCAGGGCCACCGTAACCATGGGGTCCCCCTTCTCGAACGGCATCTCTTCCAGCCGTCCATGGTTTTCAACCAGCGGCGGCTTTCCTGCTAAAAAAAGATCCGAAATACCGTCGCCGCTGCGCAGCATTCTGGTGATCGACCGATCAAGCGCCGTTTTGTGCATTCCGGTGGGTGCTCGATGAGCTAGGATCATGCCCAACAAATTGGATCGCTAAGCAGGCAAAGGCTCGCAAGTTGCTCGGAGTCGGCTATGCTATGCCGGAGATGAAAGGCACGATGGCGCCTGCGGATATCGTCCATTCCCCAAGTTCCAGGATTGCCTTCGGGCCAATCGCTATTGCTGTGATCTTTTTCGGGCTGCTCTGGCTCGAGCTAATCTACCAGTTGAAATCCGAATGGTCGCTGAACCCCGAGTACGGTTATGGCTGGAGCGTTCCTTTTCTCGCACTCTATTTGATCTGGAGACGCTGGGGAACGCGTCCTTCGCCCGCGCCGGCAAATTCGCGGGCCCTGCCCATCGCGCTGATGCTGTGTTGTGCGTTTCTTTTCCTGCCGATACGGCTTATTTCCGAGGCGAATCCGGATTGGCGTTTGTTAAGCTGGCTGTTCGCGATTGTCGCCGTAACCGTCTCCGTTTCGTGGGTGTATCTAATCGGCGGGCGACCCTGGCTGCGCCACTTTGCTTTCCCTATTTTTTTCTTCCTTGTAGCCGTCCCGTGGCCGACGCATCTCGAACAATTCGTCGTCCAAAACCTGATGCGGTCCGTTACCGCGATTAATGTTTTTTTCCTCAACCTGGCGGGGGTGCCTGCGCTTCAGCATGGGAACGTGATCGAAGTCGGCTCCGGTTTGATCGGAATCGAAGAAGCATGCAGCGGCGTGCGTTCGCTTCAGGCCACGTTGATGATCTCGCTTTTTCTCGGCGAACTTTATTCCTTCAAGGTTAGTCGCCGGATTCTGCTCGTCGTTGCGGGCGGGTTGCTCGCCTTTTTTTGCAATGTGATTCGGACCGCGATTCTGGTCTGGGTGGGAGCAAAGAACGGCGCCAAATCCATCGAAGCGTGGCACGATCCCGCCGGACTCACCATCCTGCTGGTCTGTCTCTTTGGACTTTGGTTGATCAGTTTGATTCTGCGGCATCGGACCGCAACGTCGGTGGAACTACCTGCCGCCCATCACGACCGCCTCCCGATTCGTTTTTCACGGCCTTTGCTTGTTGGTTTGGCGCTCTGGTTGATCGCCGCGGAAGCGGGGGTGCAAATATGGTATTACGCGCATGAGACCCCGGCAGCTGCGTCGCGCTGGGTGGTGCGCTGGCCGCAATCGGAGATGGCGTACAAGCAGGTGCCGATCGCCCCCGAGGCGGCGGATCTGTTGCGCTACAATGCGGGCGGCGGCGCAAGTTGGCAGGGCCGCGATGGCCATCAATGGATGATGTATTTCTTCCGCTGGCTTCCGGGGCGCACTGCCGCTCTCTTTGTTAAAATTCATCGCCCCGACATTTGCCTGCCGGCCAGCGGCATCACCATGGAACGGGACAATGGCATTCGCTTACTCAAGGTGAATGGCGTGAACCTGCCTGTTCGCTCCTATCGTTTCGACGACCATGGCGCGCCGCTGCATGTTTTCTATTGCTACTGGGACGCGCGCTCTTCCTATCAAAACGAAAAGATCGCCGACGAAGAGGATTGGACGCCCAAGGGGCGTCTGCGCGCCGCCATGCGCGGGCGTCGAGAGATCGGCGCGCAAATGCTCGAGGTGATTGTCTGGGGCTACGACGATGATGCCCGGGCAAGTGAAGCGCTGCAGCGTGAACTCGAGCAAGCCGTCCGTGGCGGTTAATCGGGGCGCCGCTCGTCGTATTGTTGCTCGCTCGTTTTAGCGAGAGCTACCGATACAGCGGCACCAAGGTCAACACGGAGCGATTATCAAGGGCTGACAACGGGAGGCGGTATGATTTGGGAGCCTCCCCTGAGGAAGATCCTTTTCGCAATCACGTAGCCGTTCACAATGGAATGATTTTGAATTTCGACGTCTCGGTGTGGTGCCTGCAGTGTACCGGTCAAAGTAGATCGCTGGCGGATCCTCACGTCGCGGCCTCGCCCGACAATGTTGAAGATTACATCCGACGGCTGCAAGCCGCCCGATAAGATAATGTTTGAGGAATGAAGCAACGAAAACCGATTCTGTACATTAATAGTAATCATGGTTCCGGTTGTGCCCTCCAACGTCAGGATCCCGTTGTTCAGAACGAAGTTCGTCAGGTTTAAGACGGTATTTTCTGAGAATGTGAGCGTCAGGCTCTGGTCGCGCAGGTGAATCCATTCCCTGGCGTCGTTCTGACCGGACGACAAAGCGGAGAAAGCCGAGCTCAATGCCTCGTTTGTGTACGCGAAAGTTTCGCCCACCGACAGGCCGTCATCAGCCTCCTGCGAAAAAAAGTCAGTCATCCTGCTGGCGGCCGACATGTTGAACGCGCCCGGTGCGGCCCCGCGGATTGTGTCTGCCAGATCCACCTTGGTCATTTTCGCGGCAAAGATGTTTCCCGGCGTCGAATTGCCTTTCGCATGGGGAATCCCGAAGAGCAATCCGAGCGCAATGGCCGCCAACGGCAACCGTTTTTTTTGAGGCCAGTTGATGTGCATTTCGTAACGGCATTGCCCGCTTCGGAATGATCCTCCGTTGGCGCCGCTGCCGTGTCCCTGCTTTGGATGGAGCACGTGCTGTGCCGGGGGCGCCGCCTGATCGACTAAAAAACGCGCCTTGCGAGCGGTTCAATGAATCGACATTCTCGCCGACGCGAAGTACCGTAGATTGTTTCTCACGTAATGAAGAAGCCTCCGTTCGACTACGCCGGTTTTCGCCACGAATACATCGGAGAAGGATTGCGGCGCGCCGACCTTGACGCCGACCCGATCAAGCAGTTTGACGTCTGGTTTACCGCCGCGGCCAAAGCCGGGATTCACGACGCGAATGCCATGGCGCTGGCCACCAGCAGCCGGGACGGGAAACCGTCTGCGCGCATCGTTCTCCTTAAGGATTTCGACGAAAACGGATTTGTTTTCTATACGAATTACGCCAGCGAGAAAGGCCGGCAGTTGGAAAAAAATCCACGCGTTGCGCTGGTGCTGTACTGGATGGAAGTGGAACGGCAGATCCGAATGGAGGGAACGGTGGAAAAGACTTCGCGCGAGGACTCGGAGCGATATTTTCGTAGCCGACCTGCGGGCGCGCAGCTTGGAGCCTGGGCTTCGCGCCAAAGTGAAGTGATTGACGGCCGTCGAGTGCTCAATGCCCGGCTCGAGGAGATGAAACAGCGCTTTGCCGAAGGGAAAATTCCATTGCCGCCGCATTGGGGAGGTTATCGGCTCAAGCCCGAGCAATTCGAGTTTTGGCAAGGTCGCCACGATCGTTTGCACGATCGGTTTCGCTACACGCGTCAGGAGGGTCGCGGGTGGCTGATCGAGCGGTTGGCACCCTGAGCAGCCGGAGTGCTGGAGTGTTGATTTTCGTTTTCGACCGATATTCCAACACTCCACTACTCCACCACTCCAGCTTTGCGTTGCATGCGCGGCACGAAGTGGGGAGGACTTACCATGGGTGGAATTGACATTGTCCGCGGCGACATCACGAAGCTTGATATCGATGCAATCGTGAATGCCGCCAATACGTCGCTGCTCGGCGGCGGTGGAGTCGATGGGGCGATTCACCGCGCTGCTGGCCCGGGGCTTCTCGCCGAATGCCGAATTCTTGGAGGCTGTCCGCCGGGCGAAGCAAAAATCACGCGCGGATATAATTTAGCCGCGCGGTTCATCATTCACACGGTCGGGCCGTTTTGGAGTGGCGGAAAACACGGCGAAGCGGAGATACTGGCGAATTGCTATCGAAATTCGTTACGGCTCGCCGCCGAAAATGGGATCAGGACGATCGCGTTTCCGGCCATCAGTTGCGGAAGCGTACCGCTATCCGGTTTCCGAGGCCGCGCAGATTGCCGTCGAAACAACGAGAAGATTTCTGGAAAGGGATGAGCGGGTCGAGAAGGTGATTTTCGCGCTCTTCAGCGGCGGGCTATTCGACGCCTATCGCCGCTTGCCATAAGCGGCGGCGCCTTCAGCTGGCACGGGCGGCTTACCGCGCGACAGGTAAACCGCCGCTAACAGCGATTGAGTTAGAATCCGCTGCGAATTCCGCGGGAGGGATCGCGCGGTCCTATATCGTGGCTGAGTTTGGCCCACGCGGCGTGGACCGCGTGTCGCGCATGGTCCCACGGCAACGCTGCTCCAATCCTATTCCGTTGATAATCAAGGGCGACATCGTCTTGGATCTCTTCAAAGTTTTTGCCCGGATATTTCGCGGCTGCTTCTGCACCGGTATGGTAGGCCGGTGCGTAATGTTCGAAGGGAAGTTCCTTTTTCGCGTACGGCTGCTTTGCATGGTGTTCCCGCCAATACTCCAGTTCCTTTTTCGGATCGGCCATTTTGGCTCCTTTCGCTTTTGTGCTTATTGCCTTATTATTCTTTGAATCGATGCTGCCGCAAACGTTGGGAAAACGCAACCACCGGTCGAGCTGCGATTCATTAATGTACCATGAATGCAAACGACGATGAGTTTATCGAAGACGATCCGCTAGCTGCACCAAGACGCTCCGCGCGGGGGCGAAGGTCCTCCCGTGCAAGGGGACGTTTGAGCCAGGGCGCCCACCGGGTATCAAATGCAGGAAACGATGCCTGGCAGCAAGCCAAGGTAAAGGCGGGACTCACTCGCCGGCGCACCGAAATTTTCCTGCGCGAAAATCCTGTGCCCATGATTCTTGGCGCCCTTGCTACGGGGCTGGCCATTGGCCTGGCTATTCGGTACGCGTCCAGCACCACGCAAAAGGAAACTGAACGCGAACCTTCGTTTGCGGGTGTGGACTGGGGTGTCCTTTCGTTGCCATTTCTATGGCCATTTGTCAGGTCGCTTAAGGAAAAGTACGCCGATTCAGCCGAGGTCGTGAAGGAGGGCGTCGATCGCGTAAGAGACATCGACATTCACCGCTACACCAAGCCGATAAAGAAACGCTGGAAAGCCTGGACTCATTAAAGTTGTTGCCGCGGCGCTCTGCCGCCGCGGTTGGGGTCGCCACCTGTTTAAGAACGCCCCGGCCCGCCTTCGACGAGCTTCGGCGCGGCAGGCAGAGCGGGCGGCTACAGGTTCGCCTTTTTGTTTAGCGTGGAACTCTGCACACGCGGGATGATAATCTCGCCATGTGCTAAGGTCAGTTTGCCTGCTTCTCCTCGCGGTTAGCGCCAGCGCTGCGGCAAACGAGATTACGCAAAGCCGCGAAGCCGGCGCGAAATTCGTCGGCGCAATCGGCTGCCGGTCATCCGGCTGCCACGGGGGCGCCGGCGTGGAACGCAGCCAGTATATCACCTGGTCGCAACAGGATTTTCATGCGCGTGCTTACGCCATCCTGCTGGACGCCCGCTCGGCGCGGATCGCCGAGGCGATCGGCGTTACGGACGCGCAATCGAGTGCGCGCTGCACCATCTGTCATTCGCCATTTCAATGCGTCCCGCCGGAACGGCTCGAGTCAAGCGCGCATCCGGACGAAGGCGTTTCGTGTGAGAGTTGTCATGGCGCCGCCGAACGATGGTTGCGCGGCCATACCCGCACCGACTGGACGTACGCGATGCGGGTGACGGCGGGCATGCGCGATCTGCGCAGTTTGTACGTGCGCGCGAACACTTGTGTCGCCTGTCACCAAAACATCGATGAGGATCTCTTGCACGCGGGCCATCCGGCGCTGGTCTTCGAACTCGATAGTCAATCGGTCGACGAACCGAAACATTGGCGCGATGACGATCCCTGGAGTGGCGCGCACCAGTGGCTGGTTGGCCAGGCCGTCGCTCTGCGCGAGATCAGTTGGGCCCTGGCCAGGAATCCTGAGCCGCCCGGTGAAGATCGCCTGCGGTTGCAACAGGAGGCGCTGGTTTGGATCCTGAGAAAAACCGGTCTTGCGGATGATCTCGTTCAGGGCCAGGCGCAGCCGAGCGATTTTACCGAAACCCAGAAACGTGGTGATGAAATTGCGCAACGTGCGGTGAATTGGAAACCGAATGCGGATTCGATTCTGTCGATCGTGCGCGCATTTTCAGAAAGCGATAATGAATTCGGGGCTAATAAGCAACGCGCATCGGAAACGCTTTATTATAAGGCGCAACGTCTTGTCCTTGCCTTGGGCGACCTCACGAACGCATTGAAGGCAAACGGTGGCGCCGCGTTGAAGAGCGACCATGCGATTGGTTCGCTTCGCGAGGACGTTCGTTTACCCGAAAATTTCGACACGGGGCGTTTCGCGGAGCATTTGCGCGCATTTCGAACCGCGCTGGGAAAATAATCCCCCGAAAACAGAACGCGTCCGGGCAAAAATCGCGATCTACCTTGAACGCGCCATCTCCCTCGCGGAAAGTGTCGATCTTCGCATGGAGAGCCCGAATTCATCCGAACAGCCGGCCTGGCAGCGCAATCCAGTCTTCGAGCTTTTTGCGTCGCTCAAGCTGGCGGTCGTTCTGTTAATCGTTCTAATCGTGGCGGCAATTGCCGGCACGCTCTACGAATCGAGCTTCGACGCGAACGTGGCGCGGGCCTACGTTTACGGCGCGCCCTGGTTCAATTTCTGGCTGGTTTTGCTTGCCGTGAATCTGATTGCCTCCGCGTTGTCGCGCTGGCCGTGGCGCAAACATCACGTTGCCTTTCTCATCACTCATCTCGGCATCATTACCCTGCTCGCCGGCTCGCTGATCGGCCGAATCTGGGGAATCGAAGGCACCATCACTCTTTTCAAAGGCGACCCGCCAACCAGTCGTCTTCTTGTAAATCAACACCAGCTTCGGGTTCAGGATATTGATGGAATCGTGAAAGGATTTCCTGCGGAATTTTTGCATCATCCGCCAACGCCCCGGCATCCACGCGATCTGGGCGTGCTGGCCAGCGGCGCCGATTTGCAGGTTATCGATTATGCGCCGGCAATCGACGCAAAGTTGAATCCGCGACCGCTCGAAAGCGGCGGTGCGCCGGCGCTGCATTTTACGATTAAAACCGCAATGATGGGCCAGCATTTGGAAAGCTGGCTGCTGGCGGGCGATTCGCAGCATGACAGCTTTTCCATGGGGCTCGCTGACGTCGAACTGAAACGCGGCGCCGCGCCAGATTTGACAGATGGCAGGGACGGCTCGCCGGGCCGTCCGAGAGCGGGTGCGGATGCCAGCGCGCAGGGGAAAGCGGTCGATCTCGAAGAATCGATTTTCGCGTTTAGCAAAGCGCCCAACGAACAGATCGGTCACGTGGCGAAAGGCGGCAGTAGCGGCGCGAAAGTAAAACTAGAAGCGCCGGAAGACGGAGACAAAGGTCGCGTTATTATTTCGTTAGGCGACAAGGAAGCAGCTTTCAATGTGGGCGAGAATCTGCGCCGCGACGTCAAGATTAAGGACTCACCGTTTACGCTCAGGATCGACGATTACTGGCCCGATTTCCGGATTGAGAACGGCAAGCCGAGCTCGCTCACGGATCAGCCGAACAATCCGGCCGTGCTGGTCACGATTCGAGGTAAAGCGGTTCCCGCGGCGGCTGTTCCGAACCCGCACGGGACCGGTGCGGAATTAAATGCGAACGGAGGGCCGCCCGCAATGCCGCCGGCTGGCGGCGAAACACCGAATCGCCTGACACTGTTCATTGCCGATGATGGTGGAATGACTTACGAGCTCGTTTCTCGCAAACGGGGCCGGTCGACCGGAAAGCTGGAGATGAACGAGCCGTTGGCCACCGGATGGGCGGATTGGAAACTGAATGTCGACCGGGTAATGCCGCACGCCGAGCAATGGATGGATTTTACGCCGGTGAAATCCGGTCAGGCACCCTCTCCCGCCGCCAGCGATTTGCCGGACGGTCTGCGCGTCCGCATTCAACAGAACGGACGGACGTTCGAACAATGGGTCCCTGCCGGATGGCAGATCACTGTGCCAACTACGCCTAACGAAACAATGATTGCCTACGGTTTTAAAACGCTGCCGTTGCCGATCGGCCTGGAGCTTCTCAAATTCGAAGTAAAGCGCAACGAAGGCAACGACAGTCCGGCTGGATTCAAGAGCACCCTGCGTATTTCAACGACGGATGGCCAGACAGTGATCGGCTCTTGCTGGATGAATCATCCATTTAGCTTTCCGGCTGGCTGGACGCATACCTGGACCGGACTCACCTACAAAATTTCGCAAGCATCGTGGAACCCCGATAACCTGAACCAAAGCAGCATCCAGATTTTACGCGATCCGGGCTGGTTATTGAAATGGATCGGGTCGCTGCTGATTGTGATCGGCGTGTTCATGATGTTCTATCTACGGCCGTATCGAAGGCAAACAGTAGGCGAACCGATTACGCCGTCGGGCGTAAAGGCGCAAAAAGGAAAACAAGAACCGGTAATGGCATAATTGCCCGGGTTGCGGAACACGTGCGCCTGCGAAATTTTTCTAATATGGGGATTTCAGTGAGATTGGTTCGAGGAATTGCGGGATCACTCGCCGCATTTTGCCTGGCGTCCTGCGCGTCGAACAATAAGCCACAGCCGTGGCTGAGCGACGCGCGGGAATCGCATCCCTGGGGCTACTACAGCGGCTTGCCCGTGACGCGCTGGAATCCGGATGGGCGTACCATGACTTTGTTGAGCGAATTGCGCTACACCGATCCGAAAGGTGTTGCGTGGACCGCTCCCGCCGGTGCCATTGTCGATGGCGCTTCGATTCCGCGTTATCTCTGGTCGCTGATGGGCGGGCCGTTTGAAGGAAGATATCGAAACGCTTCAGTGCTGCACGACGTCGCCTACGAAAAGCAGGACCGTCCATGGGGAGATTGCGATCGGATGTTTTACAACGCCATGCGCTGCAGCGGTGTCAGCGCGGTCGAAGCGAAAACAATGTATTACACGCTCTATAAGTTCGGGCGTCACTGGAAGTTTCCGGTGAAACGCGCCAAACCGGTCAAGGTCAGTGGACAGATTGTGGCCAAAGCGGAAGAAATTCAGCGCGCCATTCCTGTTGATCCCAATCAAATCAACCAGGCGCGCGATTGGATTTCCAACTCTAATCCCAGCCTGGAGCAGATTGAAGCGCGAGCCGGTGCTGAAGAAGCGGCCACGCCCCAATGACGATTGGTTATTCGGAGGTGGTCGTTTTCTTTCCCGGGCCCCACAAAGCGCGGCCCGGTTTTGCGCCGGTGTGCTCGCCATCCTTGATGACTTGCACGCCGTTCACAAAAACCTGCCTGATTCCCACGGCGTACTGCTGCGGCTTGTCGTAAGTCGCTCGATCGGCAACTGTCGCCGGATCGAACACGACTACGTCGGCAAACATGTCCGGCTTGATGAAGCCGCGATGGTCGAGACCAAGGTTCGTTGCCGGGAATCCGCTTAATCGGCGCACCGCTTCCTTGAGAGGAATCACTTTTTCATCGCGCACATATTTTCCGAGCACCCGCACAAAGCATCCGTAGGCGCGCGGGTGCGGATTCGATTTAAGGAAGACGCCTTCCGGCGCCTGCGAGGCTTCGTCGGAGCCAAAGGAAATCCACGGCCTGGCCATTTTCTTTTTCACGTTTTCTTCCGACATGATGAAATAAACGGTGTCGATGCGGGATTCATCCTCGGAGATCAGGTCCATGATGGTTTCGACCGGATCCTTGTGGCGCATCCCTGCCACCTCGGCCAGCGTTTTGCCGGTCAACGGCTTCAGTTTCTCGGACTTGAATCCGACAAGAAGGATCCGCTCAGGGGAGCCCGCGGCGAGATAAAGATTTTCCCATTCGTTCGTCGGCATCTTTACCTGGGCCGCGATCTTTTCCCGAGTCGGCGCCTCGCGCAAACGCTTGAACAGGGCTGGGTAACCGCCGTCTTCAGTCCAGGGCGGCAGACATGCATCGAGGCCGGTTTCCGCTGCCGTGTATGTGTACATGTCTGCGGTGATTTTCAGGCCTTCCTTTTGCGCCGCTTCGACGCGCGCGAACAGTTTGTCGAGCTTCGGCCAGTTTTGTTCGCCGGCTGCTTTGACATGATAAATTTCAGCCGGAATGCCCGCTTCACGACTGATCCGAATCAGTTCGTCCAGCGCTTCGAGTAAACCGTTCCCTTCGCTGCGCATGTGCGAGATATATTTCCCGTGGTACTGGGCCGCTACCTTGCAGAGCGCGATCAGTTCGTCGGTCTTGGCGTAAAACGCCGGCGGATAAATCAACGACGTCCCGATGCCGAGCGCGCCGGCTTCCATTTCTTTGCGCACCAATTCGCGCATTTCATCGAGCTGCTGCGGCGTCGGCGCCTTGTCTTCGAAGCCGATGATGTACTCACGAATGGTGGTAGCGCCGATAAAAGAGGCGACATTACAGGAAATGCCGCGAGCCTGGAGATAGAGCAGATATCCGGCGAGCGTTTTCCACGTGACGTCGTAGTGGATGTCTTTTTGTTCGCGCAACATGTGTTCGCGCACGCGATCGTTGACCGGGCCCATCGACTCGCCCTCGCCCATGATCTCGGTCGTTACGCCCTGGCGAATCTCGCTTTGCGACCGGCCATCTTGAATGAGCGATTCGTTCGACCATGAAAGCATGTTGATGAATCCCGGCGAGACCGCGAGGCCGCCGGCATCGACAATCAGTTTCGCTTTTGCTGTTTTGAAATCGCCGACGCCGACGATGCGATCGCCCCGGATGGCCACATCGGCTCGCTTCGGCTCGCCGCCGGTTCCATCGTAAACCGTACCGTTCTTTATAATGACGTCGAAATCCTGCGCGGCGGCCGACATTGCAAAAGAAGTGAGTGCAAAAAACCAGGCGGACAAATACCGGAACATCCTTCAAGTTTGACCAGCCGAGGGGGCGAGGTCGAGCGTTCTGTCTCCGGCGATCGCTAACTCGCTCTCTCCGGCGCTCTCGCCTGGCTACCCTCTTCGAGCGCGATTTTCAGCACCTCGTCCACGTTCTCGACCGGCACGAACTTCAATTTTTGGTTCGCTTCTTCCGGAACATCGGGCAGATCTTTCTCGTTTAGCTTGGGGATAATCACCGTCGTAATGCCGGCGCGCATCGCGGCGAGACTTTTTTCCTTCAACCCGCCGATGGGCAAAACAAGTCCGCGCAAAGTGATTTCTCCGGTCATGGCAACGTCGGAGCGCACCGGCGTGTTGCTGAAGAGCGAAGCGAGCGCGGTAAACATCGCGATGCCCGCCGACGGTCCATCTTTCGGGACCGCACCGGCCGGCACGAATGGATGCGATGCGTTGCCGACAACGTCGCCTTCGCTGCTGCCGATCTGCTGATCGTTCGAGGGATCAGGATTATTATTAGCGTAGGTAATAACCGTCCAGCTGGTCGTCGGGGCGGTTACATCAACCGTTGAGGCCGCCGCCATCCGCACAATAATGAGAGCAATCGCAATCGAACCAAAGATCGACAAAGCAGTTCGTCGATGACGCGTTGATCTCGCTGTTAACGGAAGCATCCGTGGTCTTTAGCAACAACGGTGCCGCATGCGGATTTCGCGTAGTTCGCGGAAAAGCAATGCGCTTGCGCTTCAGTCGATTCTTGAAGAATTCGGCTCGAGCCGGTAGAGCTCGACGAAAGCGAGCTTCGGGCTGATCAGGATCGAACGCGCGAAGGTCTTGACCGGAACGATCCGCCAAGCGGATCCGACGTCGAGGTTAGGATCGTCCGTATAAACAACTTTCGCCGAAGCGAGGACCGTCGCGGGCACTTCGTTAACGGAAGCCGCATCAAAATGCATACGAAAGTCAGGTGCGTACCATTGTGCATGGCGACCGCAGCTTCGCAGAATGAGCAAGACATCATGGCGCCGCTCAGGCGGGTAAAGGTCGTTCAAATAGCGCACGAGCGCGACAGGCGGCGCCGCTTCTGCATGATTTGCCTTCACGAGCGGCAACGAGATTGCCAGAAGCAAGAGCGGCCACAAAAGCGCGAGTAATTTCCACGCGCCGGGCAGCCGGAAAAATCCGAGCGTAAGCGCAATCAACAAGATCGGGAAAACGGGGAGGTAATAACGTTGCTCCCACGGCAGACAGCAGAAAACGATCAAGAGGTAGAGCGCGAGCCAGCCGAACTGGCTTTTCCAAAATGAGATGTCGATCTTACCGCGCCGGACGAGATAGATCGCGAAACCGGCGAAAGTCAGAATGAGGCCGGCGACGAGGGCCGGCATTGATTCGGAAAGACCCAGGCCGATGCGAAACCAACCGAGAATGTGCCAATTGAATCGATCGAGCAACGCCGCCGGACTCATGTCGGCGCCGATGAACGCGAAAGGCTTATCGAGACGCCAACGCCACTGTTGATAAACGAGACTCGGATAAACTCGCCACCAGGAAAATTCGGGTTTCAGTTTCCATTGCAGATGCCACATGGGGAGCAACCATATGAGGCAACTTCCAATGAAGACCGATACGTTGCCGAGCCACGTCCTGGCCGACGCGCGCCGTTGCCACAAAGACATGAGCAGAATCACGAGCGTCACCGGAAAGAGTTGGGGGCGGACGCCGGTCGCAGCCGCGCCGAGCAGCGCGTTGAAAATCCAATCGCGCTTCCGTCCCGTTTGCCGATGGAGCAACGCGAAAAACAATTGCGCGCTAAGCAGACCGATGGCCGGGGCGTCGGTTAACACCTTTGTCGCCGTCATCCAAACAATCGGCGTGACCGCGAGCGTAGCGGCAACCAACCAACTAAATGCTTCTTCGAAATGCGCTCGCACAATCCAAAACCAAGCCGTTACGAAAAGCGCGCCGCCCAAACAGCTGGCGAGATGTAACGAAAATTCCGGGCCCCAGCCAAAAAGCGAGTGGCCCAGCCACCCGAAGAAAATGTAGAGCGGATAGCCAGGTGGATGCGGGCGGCGACGCCAGAGATCGAAATCCTGCGTGCCCATCGCGAATTGCACGGAATCAGCGTCATCCAGGCCGGGCGTGCGCGTTAAAAAATAAAGCAGGAAAACGGAAAGAAACAGGAACGCGGCCTTTTTTTGATTCGTGTTCATCCGCCTTCGGCGCGGCTACTTTTGCGTTTCCTTGAGCAAGATCGACAACTCATCTTTCCACAAAGCGGCAATGGTGTGGCTGCCGTGACCGCGTGTCTTATCACTGAGCGGTATGACAATGGCGCGGCCGTGGGGAACACGTTTGATCTCGCGCTCGAGAATGCCAAGCTCAGGCGGATTAATCAGGTCGTCGGCCGAATTGATCGCCAGTAGCGTCGCGCGGATTTTTTCCAGGTTCGGACCGGGATCGTAATCGCGCGACGCATCCACGGCATAGAGAACGTCGTTCGCGTCGTCGGCCTTCATTATCCTGGCGACGAATTCGTCGAGAACTTCATCCGTCTTTGCCAGAGTCGGCGCTTCTTTTTGGCGCAGGACCGGGTTGCTGCTCATGAACCATAGCATTTCGGCGGCGGTGCGAAGACTGGGCGGCTCTGTTTTATAATCGCCGCCATCCCAGGCCGGGTCGTTTCGAATGGCGTCGATGACGATGCGACGCCAGACCCGGTTGCGTCCGGAGATTTGGGTGGGCAGGCACGCCAGCGGCATCAGGGCATCCATGAAACCGGGATGCATCTCTCCCCACAACCAGGTGTGCATCCCGCCCATCGACGTCCCCATGATCAATCGGGCGTGATTGACGCCGAGGCCATCGGTAAGCAGGCGATATTGTGCTTCGACCATGTCCCGGTAGCCGTAGTGGGGGAATTTTGCGTGCAGGCCATCGCTCGGCTTGCTGGATTTCCCGTGGCCGATCCCATCCGGCAGCACAATGTAAAACCTGGCCGCATCCAGCGGCTGACTTTTGCCAAAAAGTTCGCCCGCAAATTCCGGCCGGATGAATTGCGCACCACTGCCGGTTGTCCCGTGCATGATGAGCACGGCATTGCGCGTCTGGCCTTGTGCGTCTTTTTCCGGTTTGCCGAGCGTCCGGTAATGAATGCGCAACTCCGGCAACGTTTCGCCGGACGCGAACTTGAAATTGTGGATGGTGAAATCGCCTTCGGCCGGCGCCGGATAATCCGCCGCCCAGACCGGGCTTACTGCAAGGGAGAGGAATGCGGCAACGAAAGCTCCGCGCATGATTCGTTGCTTAGCACTAGTCTGCCGGCGCTGCCAGCAGGCTTAAAAAAATTTATCTCGCCAGGACGACGTCCTTTTTGGTCCAGGTATGGACCTGGCGGCAATGGGGGCAGGCGAACTTCGAAGTCTTTATTTTGGCCGCAGCCCAAAGTTTTTCTTCAATGGTTTGACCCGTCGGCGTCAGTTTCGCTGTCGAAGGACAGCGGACGAGAAGCCGTTTAATGATCGGGCCGGTTTTTACTTTTCGCGGAGTTGCTGTTTCAAAAAATTTCATGTTATTTCGTCAGAGCCGGTAAACAATGCGTGCTTTGTCGACGTCGTAAGGCGACATCTCCATTTTGACGCGGTCACCAATAGTAAGCCGGATAAAGCGTTTGCGCATCTTTCCGGAAATATGGGCGAGAACGAGGTGATCGTTGGCAAGCGCGACGCGAAACATGGTGCCGGGAAGCACAGACATGATCGTTCCTTCCAACTGGATGGCTTTTTCAGAATTCATCATGGTGTCAGTCTGGTCGCGGAAGAGATCAGTGGAGGGGTTTGAGTTCGAGGGTCCGGGACTGTAAGCCGGCCCCGAAAATCTTCGAGGCCGGCCATTACAATCGACTCCCTGAGTTACCGGCGATTATTGCCGGCAAACGACCGGTTCGCGCCGAAAGGACGCGGCCGCTCGTCACGGGGACGCGCCTCGTTCACGTTCAGCGTTCGGCCGTTGAATTCCTTGCCGTTGAGGGCCGTCATCGCGGCGCTGGCCTGGGCACCGTCGTTCATGGTGACGAAAGCGAACCCGCGCGATTTGCCGGTCATTCGATCCATCATCAGCGCGACTTCGCCGACCTGGCCGTGTTGTTCGAAAAGATCCTGAAGATCGTTCTCGGTGGTCTCAAAGGAGAGATTTCCTACGTATAGTTTCATTGTGACTTGATTTGGAAAATAAACTGCCAGCTACAGAGCCGTTCCCGGGAATCGGGTTTCAAATCACCACCGAGGAAATCTCAGCGGACGATCCACCATGCTTGAACAAAACAGAACTAATCCAATAAGCGGCTATTCTCGTCGTGTTTCCGGTAAACACAACCGATCATTCTAACTATATTTACCAGGTGACCGTCGCGTTGCCGGCGGCATCGAGCGTGGCGCTGTTCCCGATCAGGCGGACAAAGAAAAAGTTCGCTTCCGGATCGCGCTCAACGCGGCCGTAGAGAATCGTTTCCGGGCCCGTCGATTCAATTGGGATCGATTTGAAGGTTTTCAGATCCCTTTTCGCGATCATTACCCGGACATCGGCAAACTTCCCTCTTTTTCCCGGCACCGGCTGCCAGAGCGAGCTTTCGTACCAGTTCGGCTTCAGGTGATGGATGTTTTTGCCACGGAAGTTAAACTTCACGGCCACGAGCTGCCGAATGTGGGCGGCCATGCTCTGGCTCAAGGTCTGCACATCGTAGGTCTGCACGCCGTGCCATGTTTTCGCATCGTAGCGCACCTGGCCTAACAAGCCGGCCACGCCTGCGAGGGAGAAAATTACCGCAAAAAGGAAGAGCTTTTTCATAGCAAACAGCAGAATGAACCCAATCGGGGCCAATTGAAAGAGGGGAAGCTTATTAGAGATGGCTTCCAGAGAGCCCTTGACCGAATGCGGTCTTGCGAGCAGGACAATGTGTGGCCAATGCCAATGTCGATGCCGCGACAAAGCCAGGGCAATTGCGGAGCGGCTTGCTGCGGTTGCTCAAGTTTTGGGTTTGGTTTAGCGAGATCGCGCAACCGAATGATCTCCAGGTCACGCTTTTTTGGGCCGGAATGATCGGTTTTTGCGGCGCGCTGACCTGCGTCGGTTTTCGATGGGCCACGGGAGCAGTGCACACCGTTTTCACCCATCAATCGAACGTCAGTTTGACGGAAAGCTTCGCGCATCTGGTGACCTGGCAGCGTATCGCCATCCCCACAGTCGGCGGACTCATCGCGGGCGTTGTGATTTCGTTCACAAAACGATGGAGCGCTTCGACAACGACAGCCGATTACATGGAAGCCGTGGTGCTCGGTGACGGAAAAATGTCCGCGCGATTCAGTTTGTTAAAATCTCTGTCCGCCATGTTCACGATTGCGTCCGGCGGTTCAATCGGACGCGAAGGGCCCCTGGTGCAATTGTCCTCGCTGGTCGCGTCGCTGGCCGGGCGCTGGCGAAAGTGGAGCATGCCGCGCTTGCGGCTTCTGGTCGGTTGTGGCGCGGCGGCTGGGATCGCCTCGGCGTACAATGCCCCGATCGCCGGAGCGCTCTTCGTTGCCGAGATCGTGCTCGGCTCGATGGCCATGGAAATTTTCGGCCCGCTGGTTTTTTCATCGGTGGTCGCAACGCTGACCACGCGCGGCCTGATCGGAGGAAACCCGCTTTACGACATTCCACCGTTCCAACTCAATTCCACCTGGGAGATCATTCCGTATCTTGCGCTCGGGCTTGTGACAGGAGTGGCTGCGCCATGGTTTTTGCGTCTGCTCGATGCCAGCGAACGTTTGTTCGCGCTGGTGCGGGTGCCGGTTTATCTAAAACTTGCTCTGGGCGGACTGGTGGTGGGGCTGCTTGCCACTGTGCATCCGGAGGTTTGCGGCAACGGTTACAGTTCGGTGGACGCGATCCTGCGCGGCGCATGGCTCTGGCCGACTTTGCTGTCCATCCTTATTTTCAAGGTACTGGCGACGACGGCGACGTTCGGATCGGGTGCGGTGGGCGGCGTATTCACCCCCACTCTCTTTGTCGGTGCGAGTGTGGGATATCTCTTCGGTGTGCTCTGGCACTTCCTGCCAGGCCAGGGCGCGTTGAACGCCAGCGCACTGGCCCTTGTTGGGATGGGCGCATTTTTGGCAGGCACCACACACGCCCCGATCATGGCCATCCTCATGATCTTCGAATTGACTCTCGATTATCAAATCATTCTGCCGCTCATGCTCGCGTGCGTGATCGGGTATTACACGTCGGTCAGCATCGAGAAGCGCTCTATATATAGTGAGGCGTTGAAGCGGAAAAGTGCCGGCGATTATCGGGTCCATCTGGGCGAAATGCACGTAAGCGAACTGATGAAGCCGGCGCCTATGGCAGTTTCACCCACCGCGCGGTTTGCGGAGATTGGCGAAAAATTTATCGCCAACCGGTTCAATTATCTCTACGTGGTGCGGGACGGCCGTTTTCTCGGTGCGGTCTCGCTGCACGATATCAAGAATTACCTCAATGCGCCCGAGCTGGCTGAGCTGGTGATCGCGCAGGACATCATGCGCGAGCCGTTCCCGACGATCGAACCGTCTGCTTCACTGAGCAAAGCGCTTGAAAGCTTTGCGCGACACGATGGCGAGCGCCTGCCGGTGGTGACCAGGCAGCAAAAGCTGGTCGGCAGCCTTTCAAAAACCGACATCATCCTGGCCGTGGCCGGCAGCAAGAAAACCGGCGCCGGTTGACCGGGCCACTCAGTCGTCGCTAAGTTACCCGCCTTGAAAGGTTGTCTTGGCGGATTTGCGGGTGTCTTGATGCTGGTTCAGGGCGTTTTGGGCCAGACCGATCAACCTGTCCGGGCTGGAGACACGAGCGGTTTTGATTTCAAGCAATTCGGGCTTCTGGCCATTCAGGATGGCGGGCGGCGCAAACCGATCGACACGTTTGCCCGGGAAACGCTCATCCGGCTCACTGGAAGGTCGACTTATAGAGACAAAACGGGGCGGAAATGGACACCCAACGATTTTGTTCTGTCCGCGTTGCTCGATACGCACGACTGGAAGGATGAGCCGATGGTGCTGGTAGCTCTGGGGAAATTAAAGGAGCAACTCGGACTCGACAAGACCCAGAGCAAATTTTCGTTCGCGAAATTGGTTGCGCTGCCGGAGTTGAACCGGTTGATCGGTGAAGCCCACGCTTTGCGCAAGGCGGAAAAACCGCTGAATCGATCGCAAGAAGAGGTGATGCGGGTGGGCGAACGGCTCACGCTTTTCACCCGGGTAATGGATGGAAGCGCTTTCCTGATCGTTCCGGCGTCGAAGAGCGAAACGGATCAGTGGGTCGTGCCGTCGGACTACGCGCGATATTATACCGATGCGCAGTTCGCGACGGTGCAGCCGAAATTGCAAGCCATGGCGAACGCGTACCTGCGTGGCGAAGGATTCGGATTTAGTCGCGCGGCAAATCAGTTGCGGGAAGCGTTGCGCTCGCTCAGCCCATCCATTTATCCCCGGGATGGCGCCTTGCGTCTTGAGTACTTCTACAATCATTTTTCGGCATTTTATCGGGCAATCTGGTTTTATGGGTTCGCGTTTCTCATTTTGCTCGTGGCGCATTTTCGCAACCGCGGGCGCGAGTCATCCCGCGGACGTCTCCTGCCCGCCCTTGGCGTGACACTGGCGATCGTTGCGCTCGTTTTTCATGCGAGCGGAATCGTGTTGCGCTGCATGATCGCGGGACGCCCGCCTGTGACGAACATGTACGAATCGATCATCTGGGTTTCTTTCGCCGTCTCGTTTTTCGGGATGATCTTTTTCGCGCGCTACCGGACGCCGGTCTATCTGCTGGCTGCGCTTCCGGTCACGCTTCTGGCGATGTTGCTCGTCCACCAGATGCCCATCGCCATGCCATCGAGCATCGATCCGCTGGTGCCGGTGTTGCGCGATAATTTCTGGCTCACCATTCACGTGCTGACCATCACCCTGAGTTACGCGGCGTTCGCGCTGGCGATGGGATTCGGCCACATTCTGCTCTGGCGCTACGCGCGCAATCCCGGCAGCGCACGGGCCGACGCGCCGATGCACTTCTGGTTATATCGCGTTTTGCAACTGGGTGTGCTTCTGCTGGCGGCCGGCACCATCCTCGGCGGGGTTTGGGCGAATTATTCCTGGGGCCGGTTCTGGGGCTGGGATCCGAAGGAAACATGGGCGCTCATCGCGCTGCTTTGTTACATCACCACATTGCACGGCCGGCTGGCCGGTTGGTGGACGGAATTCGGTCTGGTGGTCGCCAGCGTCGTTTGTTTCCTGGCCGTTCTCATGGCGTGGTACGGAGTGAACTTTGTCCTCGGCAAAGGCTTGCACTCGTACGGATTCGGCATCGGCGGCGAGAGTTACGTGGCCACGTTTGTGGTTCTCGATCTCCTGTTCGTTTCGTTCGCGATCTGGCGATATCGCACGAACCGGCGCGAGGAGAAAGCTGTAGAGGCCGCCGTCTCGGCGGCATGATCACCAAGGAAGGCTCGGGGATCAATCACGCGGCAATCGCGTCTCGACGATTTCGCAGAGCACGTGCAGTAAAAACTTATGCGCCTCCTGGATGCGGGCGGTTGAATCGCCTTTCACGATCAGATCGACATCGGCCAAACGCGCAGCCGATCCGCCGCCGCGGCCGAGCAGGGCGATGGTTTTTACTTTGCGCTCGCGCGCTTCATCCAGCGCACGGCGAATGTTCGCGGACTTGCCGCTTGTTGTGATGGCCACCAGAAGATCGCCCGGTTTTCCGAACGCGCGGACTTGCCGCGCAAAAATTTCTTCGAAACCATAATCGTTGCCGGTTGCGGTAAGCAGGCTGCCTCCCTGCGATAAATTGAGCGCGGGATAAGGCCGGCGATCCTGGACGAACCGGCAGGCGAGTTCTGTGCAAAAATCCGCCGCGTCGGCCGCGCTCCCGCCATTGCCGCAAGCGAGAAGCTTATTGCCGTTTGTTAGGCATTTCGCGACCAGCTCGGCGGCCGAGATTATTTGCGCCTCAAGATCGGCCAGTGATCGCAGCGTACTCGCCGCTGCTTCAATCGCGTTCTTTATAATGTCGGATGGATCGGTCACGGATGAGATTTGGACCTTGGAACATCGAAATGGTAATGGTGCGCGGTAGAGGTTTCGAACCTCTGACCCCTACCGTGTCAAGGTAGTGCTCTACCACTGAGCTAACCGCGCGTTAATTGGCTGTGAATTATGCGATGCGGCGGCGCGATTCGCAAGCTGTCGCGGTTACGATACTGATCTGGCGATTTCGCGGCGAGCCTGCCGCGATCGGCACACAAGAAACGTGCGCCGCGTTACGCCGCCAGCTTGACGGCTTCTTTGTGTCCGAGAATGCGGACGGTGGTCTTGAGTTGCTCGACTTTGAGCGGCTTCTTCAGAACGGTGATCGGGCCCTTGGCCAAAATCCGGTCGAGCATTTCGCTGTCGGGATAACCGGTGATGATGACGATCGGGCAGTCGGGTTGTTCTTTTTTCGCCGAATCGTAAACGTCGTCGGCCGGACCATCCGGTAATTTTAGGTCGAGAAAAATGAGATCGAACTTTTGCTTCTCGATCGCGGCGAGGGCTTCCTTGACGGTGCCGACCACGACGCGACTAAAGCCGATCTTGCGGAGGAACAACTTGAAAAGATTTTGCAAACTCTCGTCGTCGTCGACAACGAGCACGGTCGGCTGACCCGATTTGTCTTCTTTGAGAATATCTTTATCGAGAGACGATTTCTTGATTCGCCAGCGGCCCCCGATTTGAATAGCGGGGAGCTGACCGCGCTGGACGAGGTAGTAAACGGTAGGTAAGGGGATACGGAGGTACTTGGCCGTTTCCTTAACCGTCAGGAGGTTATGCATGGGAGAAAATCACCAACTCGCGGGAAAATGGGCAAGACATTTCGCACAGCTAAGCATTATAAATTCTAGAATCGATGTCAACACTTTCTTTGGGTTCGCCCTCGTTTTTCGCTTCATACCGCCGCGGAACTGTCGATTTTTGTTGGACCTGGCCGGGCCACTGCTCAACACTCGCGACTGGACAACACCAGCGCTGAGGGTGACTGTTCGGACTTCATGAGCGTGCTTTTCTTTAAGCGCTTTTTACAACGCCCATTTCAAATTGCGTCGATCGTGCCCAGTTCGAGGGCACTGGTTGAGCGGGTGGCGAGCAAAATCGATTTCGAGCGCGCCCAGGTCATTGCCGAGTACGGACCGGGCGAAGGCGTGCACTCGCGCGCGATTGCCCGCCAGATGCGGCCCGATTGCCAGTTGCTCCTGTTCGAGTTGGACCCGGCTTTTTCACGCGATCTGCAGCGGCAGTTCGCCGACGACTCGCGCGTGCATGTAATTAACGCGGATGCAGATCGCCTGCCTTCTGAGCTGCACCGGCGAGGCATCGAATGTTGCGACTACATTCTCTCGGGCATCCCGTTCAGCATTCTGAAGATCGACAAGAAGCGCGCGCTTCTGCAAAAGACGCACGACGCGCTTGCCGCGGACGGACGGTTTATCATTTACCAGGTAACGAACGAACTGAAGCAGCACGCCAAAATTTTTGCGCGTGCGAAATCGGAATATTTTCTGCAAAATATTCCACCGATGTTCATCACCGTTTTCGAAAAGGCAAACACGCTGAATGGCCGTGAGCATCCGGCGACGCGTCGCGAAAAAATCTCCGCCAACTATCAAGCATGACCGGCGGCGGGATGCGCGTGGAAAAGGATTCGATGGGCGAAATGTCCGTCCCCGAATCCGCTCTGTACGGCGCATCCACTCAGCGAGCCGTCCTCAATTTTCCGGTTAGCGGCTACCGATTTTCGCGTCCATTCATTCGAGCTCTTGGGCTGATCAAGTGGGCTGCCGCGCAAGCGAATCACGATCTCGGATTGCTCGATGCCGAACGAAGCGCGTTGATCGTGCAGGCGGCCGAAGAGATTGTCGACGGAAAGCTCGACCAGCATTTTCCGCTGGATATTTTTCAGACCGGCTCCGGCACGAGCACGAACACAAACGCGAACGAAGTGATCGCAAACCGGTGCGCGCAACTGGAGGGCAAACCGATCGGTTCGCACGCGGTGGTGCATCCCAACGACCACGTCAACATGGGCCAATCGAGCAACGACGTGATCCCCTCGGCCATTCATATCAGCGGCGCGGAACAACTCAGAAACTGTCTGATTCCGGCATTGGGAAAATTGCACGGCGCGCTCGAAGCCAGGGCGAAGGAATTCTGGGAGATCATCAAGATCGGGCGCACGCATTTGATGGACGCGACGCCGGTGCGGCTCGGCCAGGAATTTTCCGGGTACGCGCAGCAGGCCGCGTATGGACAGGCGCGCGCGGAGAAGGCCCTGGACGTTTTGCGCGAACTTGCGCTCGGCGGCACCGCCGTGGGCACGGGGCTGAATCGGCATGCCGATTTTCCCGGCAAAGTCATGCGGCACCTGAAACAACGGACCGGCATCGATTTTTACGAGGCCAAAAACCATTTCGAAGCGCAGGGCGGCAAGGACGCAGTCGTCGAAGCGAGCGGGCAACTGAAAACGATTGCGGTGAGTTTGTTCAAGATCGCAAACGACATCCGTTTGCTCGGCAGCGGGCCGCGCTGCGGCATCGGCGAGATTCAATTGCCGGCCACGCAGCCGGGCAGCTCGATCATGCCAGGCAAGGTGAATCCGGTGATGTGCGAATCAATGATGATGGTTTGCGCCCAGGTGATCGGCAATGACGCGACCATCACGTGGTCGGGCGCGAATGGGAATTTCGAGCTCAACGTGATGATGCCGGTCATGGCGCACAATCTCCTGGAATCAATCCGGCTGCTTGCGAACGTGATCGACGCTTTCTGCGAGAAATGTGTGGCCGGTATCGTCGCAAACAAGGCGCGTTGCCAGGAATTGGTCGAATTGTCGATGGCGATGGTAACGAGCCTCGCGCCGAAGATCGGCTATGATCGGGCGGCTGAAATCGCCAAGGAAAGCGCAAGGACCGGCAAAACCGTGCGCGAAATCTGTCGCGAGAAAAAAGTGTTGCCGGAAGAGGAACTTAATCGCGCGCTTGATTCGGTGGCGATGACCGGTCCGCGCGGCGGCTGATTCTGTGGTTAGACACAGATGACGCACCGTTGAGACGCCATGTCATTCCGAGCGGAGTCGAGGAATCTCTTATTGTTGTCTGTGCAAGCGCAGATTAGCAGTGAGAGATGTCTCGACTTCGCTCGATATGACAGAAAGCAGCTTCTTCAACTGAGCCGACCAATGAGAAAACTTTTTCTGCACGCCGCCGGGGTGCTGCTGCTTGCGCCTTTTGTTCTGGCAGCCGGGACGCACATTGACATATCGAAGATCATCGACAAGGCCGAGGCGGAATCGATTTTAGGCGAAAAAATAAAGGACCTGACGCCGGTCAACGTGGAAGGGACGGACGGCTACTACTCCAAGTGCAGCTATTACAGCGTGACTCCGGGCAAGTCCCTGGTGATCCGCGTCCAGGAGCCCGACGCGGACGCGATTGGTCCACACAAGGAGCTCGAGCTGCTCGGGGCCAGTAGCGGTTCAATGAAGCCGGTCAGGGACCTAGGCGACGAGGCACAGACGTTCACCGAAGGCGGCGAAAGCGGTGCCGCTTCGCGTGTCCTGATGCTCTATGTCGTAAAAGGTAATGCGTTTCTGGTCATCGGGCTGGCTGGATTCGCCGACGACGCGGTTGCGCTGGGCAAAGCGGAGACTGTTGCGAAGGAAATTCTGGAGCATCTTTAGGCGCGCCGAAACTCGAATCTGGATCGATAAGATGGTTGCCAAACTCGACGGCCCACGTTTTTCCGGCGGTGCCAATATCGCCATCAAGTGTCCGGCGCATACGTACGAAGAAACGGTGGCCTTTTATCGCGACACCCTCGGGCTTTCGGTGATCGAGGAAGAAGCGGACGGCTGCATTTTTCAATTCGGTCCAAACCGGCTCTGGATCGACAAGGTTCCAAACCTGAGTCATCCGGACATCTGGCTGGAAATAGAAACAAACGACACCGAAGCGGCCGCCGCCTTTCTAAAAGTGCACGGTGTCGCGCGACGCGACGAAGTCGAACAGTTGCGTGAAGACTTCAATGGCTTCTTCGTTTCCGACCCCGCCGGCGTGATTCATCTGGTCGTGGGCCCGGAAGAAGTCTGACCGCCGCTTGCGGCCGAAGCTCCAAGCTCCAAAGAACCTCCAATCCTCAAATTCCAAACAGGCTGAGCAGCGCTTTTTCGGATCCTACACGTGCCGGCCCATAATCGTGAGATCGCGCTCGGCGCTGTCTACTCGCGCGATGCGCGGTAGCAATCCCCAGCGCTGAAATCCGAGCGATGCGAACAATCGCAAGCTCGGCTCGTTGTGCGCGAAAATCAGACCCACCATGGCGGTAATCTGCAGCGACGGCGCGCGCGAGACCGCTTCTTCCAGCAACCTGGTGGCAATTCCGCGCCGCCGGAATTTTTCGTGCACATAAACACTTACCTCAGCCGCGCCGCGGTAGGCGCACCGCGGCAGAAAAGGTTTTAAACTGAGCCAGCCGGCGATCTGTCCGTCGATTTCAAGAACCCAAAATGGATGGCGATCCGCCGAATGTTCCTTTAGCCAATCGCGCCGTTCTTCGAGCGTGACCGGCTCCAGTTGCGCGGTGGCGATCCGTGTCACAATCGCCGCGTTATAAATTTCGATAATGGTCGGCAAATCGCCTTCCATTGCGTTCCTTATCTTCATTTCCATTTCTTCTGTAGCGGCGGTCTGTGACCGCCGCTCGAATAATGCGACACTCATAGAGCGCCGCTACATTTCACGTCGTTTGAAAAAACGCGCTTTCAAATGTCGGCTGAAATGCGCCACGTTCGGTTTCGCCGATCAGAAAACGCGGACTGACCTCCGATTGAGTCGCGCACGAGACCTCCATGTCGGCCCTGCCGCATTTGGCGAGCAAGTCGCGGATCACGCCGAGAGCGAGCTCCGGCGTATTGCAATCGCGACTGAGATGTCCGAGCACAACACGTTCGATTTTTCCCGGAAGCAACTGCTCGATCACGCCGGCGGCGGCGTTGTTCGATAAATGGCCGTGCCGGGATTGAATGCGTTGCTTCACAGGCCACGGCCGATGTTTGTCGTTCTGCAAAAGTTTTTCGTCGTGATTGGTTTCGATCACCAGCGTATGCACCTGTCGCAGCCTTTCGACGATCATCTTCGTGGCGTAACCGAGGTCGGTAATGAATCCAAGACTGCTCGAGCCGGCGTAAAACGCGAACCCGATGGGATCGACCGCGTCGTGCGGTACGGGAAAAGTTTGCACCACGATGTCGCATATTGAGAACTCGGCGCCGGTGCGAAAAATTCGCCAGTGGCGATGTCGCTCCAGCGCGCCGCCGTAACGGATCGCCTCGGCGGTCAGCGCGTTGCAGTAAATTGGTACATGAAATTTCCGGCAGAGAACTTCGAGTCCGCAAACGTGATCGCCGTGTTCGTGTGTGAGCAGGACGCCGTCGAGCTGTTGCGGGGAAACGCCGGCTTGCTCCAGGCGCAACACGATCTGTCGCGCGCTAAGTCCGCCATCGATCAGGATCCTGCAATGATCGGTCGCAACCAGTGCGCTGTTCCCGGCGCTCCCGCTCCCGAGCATCGTCAAACTGAACACGCCGGTATTTAGCGACCGCGCCGCGGTTTTCGCAAATAGAAATCAGCGTTAGCGGACAAGAAAAGCTACAAGCCGAGACTCTCCTCCCGGTCGGTGAGCGAGAGGACCCGCATCTTTTTCCCGGCGTAATCGAGCGACCGAAAAGCACGGATCTCTTCGAGACGCCGCGCTCCGTTAAGTGCGTCCAGATAACGCGTGTAACTGGAAGCGAGCTCTGTCGTTTCCAGATAGCGGCCGCGCAAATTCCGGTCGCGAAATCCCCCTGGACACTGGCGCACAAACAAATGAAATCGCAGCCAGCGCCGGTCCGCGCGCGAGACCCGCTGTGTTTTCCGGAAGAACGCGACAAAGAGAAGAAGCACAAGATACGTGTCTACTTGCGCCTGCAGCTCAAGGTTTCGCGCGAAATCTTCGGACGCAATTTCCCGCGCGCCGCATTTGAACTGCAGCGCGGCGTGCAGGGCGTGGTTGATTTCCTCCACGAACATGATGAGCGAGCGAATGTTGTGGTCCCCCAGTCCGGCGCGCGGATCGTGTCGTTCGAGTTGTTCGATCAACCACCGCGAATAATAGATCCCGACGTAAAGACGATCGTCGGCGTGACGCAAAAACGTGCGGGCGAGCTCGCTCAGTTCGCGGGCAGATTTGCCGGCCAGTGCCGACAATTGCGCGCAACGATGCCGATCGATCAGGCAGTCCTCGAGATTAATGCCGACCTGCGCGTAGGTCCGCTCGAAGAGGCGCTGGATCTGGCTGAAGAGCGTCTCATTCACAACAGGAGCGACGTGCCGGCAGGTTCAGCCAAATTGAGCAGGCGATCGGAAAGTTCGTTCAGAGCAAGGCGAACATCGTGAAAGCGGCCGGCCAGCCCCTCAAACACGTCGTCGAGTTCGCAACGGCGCGCGGTCGCGTGCGACGAGAGCAGTTGATAATTCATGCTGCCAACTTGCTCGTAGAAATCGATGTCCGGCGCGCCGCGCAAGCTGCGCCGCTGCGTGTTTTCGTGAAAAATGCCGCTGATAAAGAGCGAGTAATTGCCGACGTGCGCGCGCAACAGGAATGCCTGCTCCGGGGTTGCCCGGGTCAGCGCGATCAGCATGTCGGAGATGTATTCGCATGCCTGGCTTTCGATTTTATCCGGCGCCTGCAACCGGCTGGCGCGCGAAAATGTTTCGAGTAGCGAACCGACGTAATCGCACAATTTACGATCGCCGATTCCAGCTTGTTGCAAGACATGCCTTGCGAGGACGTAAAAATAAAATTGCGACGAGATGCGCAGATGCCCGGCGTTGGAAAGAATTGCATCGACCAGGCGCGGATGATCGAGAATGGAATCGCGCGTGTCAGCATCGCTCAGGAGATCGACCAGCGAAACATGATCGGTTTGCGAGCGCGCAAGCGTGCGAATGATGAAATCGAAATCCGCAGCGGTAAACCGCGCCCGACAATTCGCCCTGATCATCGAGTTTTGCTTTATGAGCACTGGCGGTGCCAAAGGCAAGCTTGTTCAGTTGCGGCGCGATGGATCTATTTTTGCGCACGAGGATCGCGGTGATTCCACAACGACGCGATCGCTTGAATTAATTCGTTGTCTTCCGAGTCTTTTGCGGCTCGTATCGCCTGCTCGCAGGCCGCGGATGCCTCCGCTCCGTGGCCCGCCGCAATCAATGCCCGCGCGAGATAAACTCGGGTAATGACGTCGCGGGGGTTCAGTAGCAAGGCGTTCTTGAAACAAACGATCGCTTGTTCGAACTGCCTGTTGGCGGCGAGCTTGAGACCAAATTCGGCATAACGTCGGGGATTGTACCGATCGACCTTGATCGCCTCGGCGTCGGCGGCAAACGCTTCCCTGATTTTCCCCTGACGGAAATAATTGTCAGCGAGGTTTCCCAAAACTACGGCATTGGAAGGACTGAGCCGCAGTGCGGAGAGGAATTCCGCTTCCGCTCCCTGCCACCTGCCCGTGGCGCTCAAGGCGTTACCGAGATTATTATGGGCCTGCATGAACCGCGGGTTGTCCCGCAGCGCTTGGCGGTGGCGGGCAATCGCTTGTTCAAATTCGCCGCGTTGTTCCAATACAACGCCGAGATCGGTTTGTAGAGCCCAGGCATGCGGATTCTCCCCGAGCACTGCGCGACAATAGGTTTCCATGGACTGATAGATTGCGCTTCGCCGCCATGTCTGCACAAGGAGCAGCGCCAGGGCGGCGCAGACCAGAACATACAAATGAAGCCGGGTCCGCCTGGAGGCGGCATTTAAAACCATGGCAAAACCTGCGGCGACCCCTGCAAAAATTCCAGGAGCGGCGAGATATTGCCACCAGTCAGCGCAGGAGATTTCCTGCTGCAACGCCATCCATGCAAAGCCAAGGGCCGGGAAGAGCATCAAAAGATAATAGCCGGATGCGAAAAGGACCGGCCTTCCCCAGCTTTTACGCTTCCAGGAGAACAGCGCAAGGAGTGCCACTACCAGAAGCCCTGGCAAATAAACGAACGGGGAGCGAAGGTTTGGCTGCCATTGCGGCAGCATTGGGCTCAGGTTAATCGGGAAAAAGATCTCGCGCAGATACAGCCAGATAACGGCGCCCGCTCGCGCGATCTTCGCCGCAAGATTGGAAGCGAATAATCCGTAGTCGGTCGCGCCAGACTGGTAGCGAATCGTGAGAAATGAGACTGCCAGCGCGATGAGAGCAAACGGAGCGATGCGCACGAAATCGCGGCGTGTAACCCGTCCGTTCATCCACAGAATACAGCCGCATAGAACGATTGGCAGCATTACCACTGCTCCTTTGCTCAACCCCGCGAATGAGAACAGGGCGATGGACAAAAGATAAAGCTTCGTGCTGGCCCGCTTATCGGACACCAGGAAAGCGAGAACGGACCCAAAAAACAGCGCAGCCGAAAGCGTGTTCTTGAGCTCCGCAATCCACGCTACCGACGCCGCTGTCACAGGATGAATCGCAAACACCAGCGCCGCGAGCCATGAGCCGGGAATTCGAAGAGCTCCCAGGACCCGCCACAGTAGCACCGCGGCAAGAGCGTGAAGAAAAATGTTCACGACGTGGTAGCCCGTGGATGTCTCGTGCCAAAGCCTCTTTTCCAGCCAAAAAGTCGTAAGCGTCAGGGGCGTGTAATCGCACGAATTTTTTCCCAGCCAGATTTCCTTCAATCCCTGGACGCTTTGCATCTGCGGATTTGCGGTGAGCAAGAGGTCGTCATCCCATACAAATCCGCCGCCAACTGCTGGCAGGTAAGCAATGATCGCGGACAAGACCAAGAGTGCGGCAAAAAGCCTGAATCGACGAGGCGGTGGATCCAAAAACAGAGTTCCTTCCGCGGCTCGCCCAATGGGATGTGCTGCAGGTTCGTCAGAACACATGTCGTAAGGCCAGGATGTCAAAATGGCTGCAAGATAGATGCCATAACGACACTCGAGACTCGGTCCGGGGAAGTTGAATTGCAGACTGGCAGAGGCGCGTGGCTATCGGGAGCTATCGCTCCCAGGTTCGACAGGTTTTCGCTTAGTGCTGGCGCGTCACGTGTCCCGCCACTGGGAACGGCGTTCGAATCTCCGGGTCGCAACACGCGCGACTCAGCGAAGCCCGGGGACCAGGTTACCGCGGGATTTTTACGGAAGGGGTGGGATTCGAACCCACGGTGGGTTGCCCCACGCTCGATTTCGAGTCGAGTGCCTTAAACCGGACTCAGCCACCCTTCCTGATAGGGCAGAAAATCAACGGTCCGAGCCGGACGGGCACTAACGTTCAACGTCGAACGCCCAACGTCCAACGGAAAAGGCATCTTTGCGTTCGATGTTCTGCGTTGGACGTTGGGCGTTCGACGTTTGCAGCTTGAGTTCAAATCAGGGGTTTCGCGGCGCACTGTTTAGTTCACGAGCGCTGCCGGCGAGAAGGAGAGGTCCCTAGCTCCGCAGGGGAAGACTATCGACCGAAAAATGTTACAATTTAGGGCTTGATTCGGGTCCGTTTTCCACCGCATATTGTATGTCCGCACGGCGGGACCCTCAGTATCTTGTTATTAACGGTTGTTAGCGGCTTTTAACAGGTTATTGGGCGCCTGCCGCGCAGCCCACCCAAGTTATTCACAAGTTTTCAACCCTTAATCCACCTCTGCCGCCATGATTCAACTGAAACCCGGACTCCCGCCTTCCTCGCTAAATAAACCACGCAAATCGTCCGATCGCCGGAGCAGTCAGCCGCCGAAAAAGAAGAGTCGCGGGCTGCATTTTGAGCGTGTGTTTAGCGATGCGGCAGTCGCACCGTTCGATCAAGTCGAGTGGGAGCGGCGCACGGCGGAGATCACCGATGACGGCGCCCATGTGATTTTCAAACAGGAGAATGTCGAGGTCCCGAAGAGCTGGAGCGCGCTCGCGACCAAGATTGCGGTCTCGAAATATTTTTATGGCGATATCGCGAACGGAACGGACCCTTATAAAGGCGGCCGGGAAACATCCGTGCGGCAGCTGATTCGTCGCGTTACGCGGACGATTGCCGACTGGGGAATCGCGGACGGTTATTTTGCGGACGCGGCGACGGCGGAAGTTTTTTACGACGAACTAACCTGGCTTTGTTTGAACCAGCATGGCGCATTCAATTCGCCGGTCTGGTTTAATGTCGGCTTGTATCACGAATACGGCGTGGGCCGAGATGCGGGCGCCGGGAATTATTTTTACAATCGCAAGACGGGCGAAGCGGAGCGGGCAGCGACGCAGTACGAATACCCGCAAAGCAGCGCCTGTTTTATCCAGAGCGTGAACGACACGATGGAAGACATCATGCGCCTGGCAACCAGCGAAGCGATGCTCTTCAAATTCGGGAGCGGCACCGGCACCGATCTTTCCACGTTAAGGTCGACGCGGGAGAAGTTGAGCGGCGGCGGAAAGCCGAGCGGCCCGCTTTCGTTTCTAAAAGTGTACGATCAGGTGGCCAACGTGGTGAAAAGCGGCGGCAAAACGCGGCGCGCCGCAAAGATGAACACGCTGAAAGATTTCCATCCCGATATCGAAGAGTTCATCGACGCGAAGCAAAAGGAGGAAAAAAAGGCGTGGGCGCTGATTGAGCGCGGTTACGACGGCAGCTACAACGGCGACGCTTACGGCTCGGTAATGTATCAGAACGAAAACCTTAGCGTGCGCGTGAGTGACGAATTCATGGAAGCGGCGCTGGAAGGCCGCGAATGGTGGACGCGCCGCGTGATCGACGGCCAGCCATGCGACCGCAAGGATGCGCGGGCGCTCCTGCGAAAAATTGCCGAAGGGACGCATGTCTGCGGCGATCCGGGAATGCAGTTCGATACGACGATCCACAAATGGCATACCTGCAAGGGCACCGGCCGCCAGAATTCCACCAATCCCTGCAGCGAGTATCTCTTTCTCGATAACACCGCCTGCAATCTCGCGTCGTTTAATTTGATGAAGTTCAAGACTGAGGACGGCGATTTCGACATCGACCGATTCAAAGCCGCGGTGCGCGTGTTTATCACCGCCCAGGAAATCGTCGTCGATAATGCCAGTTATCCGATCAAGGAGATCGCGGAAAACTCGCACATTTTCCGCACGCTCGGTCTCGGTTACGCCAATCTGGGATCGCTGATCATGAGTTACGGGTATGGCTACGACAGCGTGGAGGGGCGCGCCTTGTGCGGCGCAATTACCGCGGTCATGACCGGCGAAGCTTACGAACAAAGCGCGCGAATCGCGAAAGTCATGGGCCCGTTTCCCGGATACAAGGATGCGCATTGCAGCGGCGTGCCCAAGCCGATCGCCAAAAACAATGTCGCATCGATGCTGGAAGTGATCGATCTGCATCGCGACGCGGTCGATGAGATTCCAGATGTGGACGAGTTCGCGTACTTAAAAGAGGAAGCCGCCAAAACCTGGAAGCGTGCCGCCGATCTCGGCAAACGCCACGGTTATCGGAACGCGCAGGTGACCGTGCTGGCGCCCACCGGCACGATCAGTTTCCTGATGGACTGCGACACCACTGGGATCGAGCCGGATATCGCGTTGGTGAAATACAAACTGCTGGCCGGGGGCGGCATGTTGAAAATCGTGAACCAAACGGTCAAGCCGGCGCTGGAGAAGATTGGTTACACTTCCGACGAGGTCGACCGGATCGTTGCCCACATCGACGCGTTCGACACGATCGAAGATGTGCAGGACGCCGACGGATCCATCATTTCGTCCGGGCTGAAACCGGAGCACCTGCCGATATTCGATTGCGCGTTCAAACCGTTCAAAGGCGAGCGTTCGCTTCATTACGTCGCGCACCTGCGGATGATGGCGGCGGCGCAGCCGTTTTTGAGCGGCGCCATCTCCAAGACTGTCAACATGCCCGAGTCGGCCACGGTCGAGGACATCATGAACACGTATGTGGAAGGATGGCGGCTCGGTTTGAAATCGATCGCGATTTATCGAGAAGGCTCGAAGCGGTCCGCGCCGCTTAATACGCGCAAGACCCGCGACATGGGCACGGCGGACAGCGCTGACGTCGCGCTCGATGTTACGATAGAGCGCGACGATTTTGAGAAACGCATTCTCGAACTCGAAGAAGAGCTGGCCAGGGTGCGGGTCGAAGTCGACAAACCGGTTCGCCATCGCATGCCGGACACGCGTATGTCGTTGACGCACCGGTTCGAGATCGCCGGGCACGAAGGGTATATCACGGTGGGGTTGTATGAGGACGGTCAGCCGGGAGAGCTTTTCATCACGATGTCGAAGGAAGGAAGCACGATCGGTGGATTGATGGACACGGTCGGCACACTCACCTCGATCGCGCTTCAGTACGGCGTGCCGCTCGAGGGCCTCGCCAAAAAATTCGCTTATCAGCGGTTCGAACCGAGCGGGTTCACAAAGAATCCCGACATTCGCAACGCAACCAGCATCACCGATTACGTGTTTCGCTGGCTGGCCTGCCAGTTCATCAAAGGCTACAAGGAAGCAACTTCGCCCAGCCGCGGACAGGCAGAGCTGCCGTTAAGGGAAATTGCCGAAATGGAAAAGAAGGCGGTCAATCGTCCGGTCTCGGATTTGGCGCGGACAGGCGAAAAAGAATTGATCGATGTGATTACCAGTCACGTGCCTAACGACGGTTCGCCGCATGTCGCGACTAACGGCGGCAGCCACGCGGAGCGGGTGCAGGAAGCGCTGGGCAGCATGTTCATGGACATCGTCTGCTCGCATTGCGGCAGCGACAAAGTGATCCGGGCGGGGGCCTGCGGCGTCTGCACCGAATGCGGCACCAGCCAGGGCTGCAGTTAGAAAACCGGCGCGCGAAGCACGGGAAACGCCCGTGCCCGGGATCGGCGCGAGTGGACATGCGCGTGCTGTCTGGCTAGAATGGCGTGATTCGCCGTCGTTCCGGTGGAGAAAATTTCTATGACTGAAACAGAAGCACAGCGACAGAAGGAAATTCAACAGGCGGAGGAACTCCTTTTTGCCGGACCGCAGGCGCTCGGTCTGGCGAAGGGATTGTTTCAGGGACATTTCGTTTCGGACTGGGTGATGCCGTATCCGCGCATCCCCGCGACCCAACAAAAGGAATTGGACATAACGTTGGGTGAGCTCCGCAAATTTCTCGATGAAAAGCTCGATCCCGCCGAGGTGGATCGGCAGGAAGATATTCCGCGCGAAGTCATTGACGGCCTTGGCCGCGTCGGCGTACTCGGCATGACCGCTCCCCCGGAGTACGGCGGCCGCGGATTTACGCAGATGGCGAACTGCAGAATCCTGGAGGAGATCGGCTCTCGCTGTGCGTCCACTTCGGTTTTCGTCAACGCCCACCATTCGATCGGCATTCGCGCGTTGTTGCTTTTTGGGACGCACGAACAAAAGCAGAAATGGTTGCCGAAGCTTGTGACAGGCGAATGGCTAGGCGCATTCGCCCTTACGGAACCGGAGGCCGGATCCGACGCGGCCAACGTGCAAATGACTGCGCGCCCGAGCGAAGATGGTTCGCATTTTATTTTAAATGGCGAAAAGCGCTACATCACGAATGCGGTGATCGGCCAGGTGCTGACGGTCATGGCGCGCACGCCCTTGCCGGGGAAAGAAGGCAAGACTGCGATCACCGCATTTTTGGTCACGCCAGACATGCCCGGATTTGAAATGATCGAGGGGCGGATGCGAAAAATGGGAATTCGCGGCACGGCCACGAGTCGTTTTGCGTTGCGCGACGTCAAGGTCCCGAAGGAAAACGTCCTCGGTCCGATGGGCAAGGGGCTGAAAGTTGCGCTCACGGTGCTCGATTTCGGGCGCACCACGTTCGGGGCCTGTTGCACCGGCGCGGCCAAGACCTGTTTACGTCTGGCCGTCGAACACGCCAACACGCGCAAACAATTCAACAAGACACTGGGCAATTTTCATCTGGTAAAAGAGAAAATCGCACGCATCGCTGCCGACGCTTATGCGATGGAAGCAATGACCACCATCACGGCGTCGCTGATCGATCGCGGCCTCGAAGATTACATGATGGAAACCGCGATGCTGAAAGTCTTCACGACCGCGCGGCTTTGGGAATGTATCAACGACGCATTCCAGATCCACGGCGGCTCGGCCTATTTCAACGATCTTCCCCTGGAGCGCATGCTGCGCGACGCGCGTATCAATCAGATCGGCGAGGGAAGCAACGAAGTGCTCACATCGTTCGTGGCGCTAGTGGGAATGCGCGGTCCGGGGTTGGAGTTCAAGGAGATTTACGACACGATGCTGAAGCCTTTGCGTGAAGGCGGAATCGGAAAAGCGTGGACCGCAGGGATGCATCGGCTCGGCTCAGCTGTCCGCGTCCCGGATGTGCCCGTGCGCAGCGAGAGCCTTCGCGGGCACGCGCGCGAGGTCGGAAGGTTGATTCGGCGTTTTAATTTCGCAGTCAATCGCGCGCTGATCACGTATCGCGAACCGATCCTCGACATGCAGCTCGTGCAGGAACGGATCGCCAACGCGGCAATGGATTTATTTGCGTCGACCTGCGTGCTGAGCAGATGGGATTCCGAATTGCAAGCCGCGCGACGGAACGGCGAAACCGCCGCCGCGCAATTTGCCGCGGCCGACCTTTTCCTGAGACAATCTGTCCGGCGGATCGGCCAGTTCCTTGGCGGTCTGGCCGCGAACGACGACAAAGCGGTGCTGGCAACAGCGGATTCTGCCCTGGGCAAGGGGTCGTAGCAGTAGCCTGGCAAGGACGGCGCGCTGCGCTGTCTTCTGGTCCTGTAGCGGCGCTCTATGAGCGTCGCACTTTTTCTCGCAATATTTGCGACGGTCGTAGACCGCCGCTACAGCAATCCCCCCCCCAAAACAGACGGAAGAACGGCATGGAAAATGGTTCAAAGAGTGCACGGATCTATTCCGTTCGCGATGGAAGCACCGACCCTTACTATTCTCGTTCCGTGCCTCAACGAAGAGCGCGGTGTCGCGTCGGTCGTGCGCGAGTACGCCACTGCGTTTCCAACTGCCGACATTCTCGTTGTAGATAACGGCTCGGAAGATGGAACCGCGGCCGTAGCCAAGGCTGCAGGTGCGACGGTGGTTACGGAAAGGCGGCGCGGGAAGGCGCGAGCGGTCGCCACAGCACTGTCGATGATCGACACCGATTTGGTGGTGATGGTAGACGGTGACGGAAGTTATCCCGCTGAAGGGGCAAAGCTCCTCTTGGCGGAATATCAGCGCGAGCCGGTCGATATGATCACCGGCATCCGCAGCGCGCAAAACACCACGCAGGCTTTCCGGCCGATGCATCAGTGGGGGATGTCGGTTTTTGCTTCGGTGTTGAATTTTGTTTTTCGATTTAACCCGCTGGACTTGTTCTCCGGGTTGCGGCTTTTTTCGCGCCGGTTTTACCAGCACGTTCCGGTGCTTTCCCGTGGATTTGAGCTCGAAATCGAACTGACCATCCAGGCAATCGACAAAAGCTTTTCCATGAGCGAAACGCCGGTGCCATTTTGCAGCCGGGCGCAACGGTTCGGAATCAAAGCTCAAAACCGTCGGCGATGGTCTGCGTATTTTGCGGCTGTTCGTGGTCCTCTTTCGCGATTATCGGCCGTTCGCCTTTTTCGGGACGATCAGTGCAATCATCGCGGCGGGAGGGCTGATGGCAGGGTCGGTGCCGATCATGGAATATTTCCGCACGGGAATGGTGAATCGGTTTCCTCTGGCGATTCTTGCCGCCAGCCTGATGACGTTATCGATTCTAGTTGGCCTGGTCGGTACCCTTCTCGAGGCGAATCTGCGCTATCACCGTGAGGCCTATCACATTCAACTGCGAAAGTTCCGCGCGCCGGTCCAGAAACCATCGCGACCTTATCCGCGCGTGCTGGCGAGATAACAGCGGGCGATGGCCACGTTCCATATCCTCACTCAATATATCTGGCCGGATGCCGCTCCGACCGGACTTTACGCCGAGCATTTGGCGACGCGGTTACACGAGTTCGGTCATGATGTTCGGCTCGTTGGTGGTCAAGGCAGCTACCGGACTTTGCATCGTGACAAACCGCCGGTGCCGACTCTGCATCTTGAGCATTATCAGGGACGACGTGGCAAACTCGGTGAAACCTTTATTGAATACAGAGCGGTCAAACGCGGATTCGCCAATTACATCGACGATTTTGTAAAGCAAGGCGACGTTGTTGTTGTCACCAGCGCACCGCCAAACACAGTGGAACTGGCCTCCTGCATCAAGCGACGAAACGCGCGCGCGATCTATTGGTTGCAGGATTATTACCCGGAACTGATCCGCGGCATTCGCGAATATCCTGTCGTGTTCCGGCGCGCGTTGAGACGTTATTGGGATCGGAACCTCTCGCAGTGGGATCGCGTCGTGAAAATCGGCAGTAACCTCGGTGGTCCCAAGCACAACTCTATTATCATTCGTAATTGGCCAACCTTGAATTTTGATCACGATCTGTCGTGCGAGCCGCGCACGGCTCTGTACTCGGGCAATCTCGGTTACGGCCACGATGTCGGACTTTTTATTACGGCGTGCGAGCAGCTGCGCGATGCCGGCTATCGGATCACCGTCAGGGCGGACGGCCGCGGTGTGGCATATTTGCCGAACTGGTTAAAGGCGCAGCCGCTGCACGCCGATCCGGAAAAACTAAAAGAGGACTTGCAGCGGCACGAAGTTCACGTGGTTGCGGCGCATCCAAAGATCACGCAAGCCATTTTCCCGTCGAAAATCTGGAACAGCATTGCGGCTGACCGCCGGCTCGTCTGCACCGGCTTCGCGGGCGAGATGGCTGACGAACTGGAATCGGCGTTGACCGCACGATCCGATCGCCATCTTGACCAGTGGTTGTCGCTGCTCCTCCCGATGGCGGAGCCGACTCAGGCTGGAATGGCCGTCGCTGCGTAAGTAGAACCTGTTTGCAGCACTTCCGTGAGGTGCTGCGCGATCTGCTCCACGCCAATCTTGCGCATGCACCAGTTTTCCGGCTTTGCGCAACTCCATTGAACACACGGATGAAACGGGCAACTTCGGTCGACAAACGGCTTCAGGCCGTATGGCGGGGCGAGCTTGTCCGGACTCGCCGGTCCAAACAAAACCGCGCCCGGTTTCCGGAACGCGCTCGCGATGTGCGCCGTGCTTGTATCGTTGGTCACGACGGCGCGTGCGTGCGCGATCAAACGAATCAGATCGGGGATCGACATGGAGTCGAATCTGGAAACGACGTTGTTTCTCGTAAGCAGCGCTTCAAGTGCAGGCCGATCTTCGCCGGCGACTTCCGACGTAAAGCCTGTCGCAACGAACCGAACATCGGGAAATCGATCGACCAGCGCCAGAAAGTTTTCCATTGGCCAGTTTCGCCATCGACACACGGTCGTTAGGCATAACACAACGTGATCTTTTAATTCAGCAAGCGGTTCGCGGGCAAGCCGATCAAAGACCGTGTAGTCCAATTCGCATCCTAGAGCAGCCGCTGTTCGCTCGAGATCTTCATACTCATTTTCGCCAACGCGATGCGGGAGCGGATAGTTGGTCAGGCTACGACCTCCACGCGTGATCCGGCTCGCGATTTTTTTTGCTCCGGCGAATTTAATTGCAAGCGCACTGACCGCGCTTCCCGTTAAATCGATCCAGAGATCCGCCTTCGATTTGCGGGCTTCAGTGATTCGCCGCCACAACGCCGAAGGTCTGAGCGCAGACGGATTCTTGAAGAAATCTTCGAGCGCATTGTCGAACGGTAGCACGTCCCAGCCGCAAGCTCGCCCGGTTTCACCGTGGGCCGGACGCAGCGCGACCTGGACATTGATGCCTCTGCGACGGCCTTCATTTACGATTCCGGCGATCAGTGGCAGGTGCATGAAGAGATCGCCCAAACCAGCCGCGGAAGAAACAACGCAGCGGTCGGCCCAGGCAAATTGTTCCGCGCGCCGAAACGGACGAATGAGATCGACCGCTTTCATAATCAAAGCGCTTCGCAAGGAACGCGTGTCGTACCCGAGTCGCGAGTTGTTTTTCGTTGCGACGGATGTCTCCGCAGGCCGGAAGATGTGATGCGCGCAGATCAGCGCGGAAACGACGACGGCAATCGCGAAGGATAATCCGGTATGGATTCGGGCTGCGACCCACCAGATGGCAATGAGGACAAGCAGCCGCGGGGCAAATTGTGCTACTGGAGCGAGCCACATTCGGCCAAAGGTCGACCCAAGATCCCTGGCGATAAGTACCGCAGTTGGCAAAAGGAAGAGACCCGCGCCCGCGCCGATTGCCAGAATCAGCTCCGGACTGCCACGGCCGCGAACTGCGATGACAGATGCGGTGATTGTCGCCGCGCCGGCAAGCAGGCCGAGCGCGCTGGGGCGAGGCTTGGCCAAGCCCAAACTGGCCGCGGTTACCATTCGGCTGAAGCCGGTGGCGACTCCGAACAGTCCGATCAGTAACCCCGTGAAGGGGTTTTCAAGAGGCCGATGTAACCAAATTCGAAACAGGTCACCGGAGAAGAAAGTGTATGCGATGGCGCCGGTAAGGCAGAGAGCAATTGCGCTTTTGTAGCCGGTCGCGAAGTGGCGGCACCGATCGGATGCTGTTGGCGCCCCGGCGAGCGCGGCGATTGTTGGTTCACTGGTGCTGGCGCCCAGAACGCTGAGCAATTCCGAAAGCTTCAGATAGAGAAAAAAGGTGCCGGCCGCGGCCGGACCAAGCATCCAGGAGATAAGAAACACCAGGCCGTAGCTTTGAAAGATCCACGAAGCAGTAATGACATTGATCCAGCGGCCGACATGAAGAGCGGGCAAAATCTCCGCTGGGCGCAGGTGCGTTAGTTCGCGAACGAAAAGGCGCGGCTGCAAATTCGCGCGCGGCAGGAGAAAAAGCAGCGGAACCGCGAGCGCGGCAAAGTACGCAGTCGTTACGACCAGGACCGACGCCCCATTCATGAGCAGGGCAACTACAACACCAAATGCGAGCAGATTGCCGGCGAAAAGAGCTGCTTTGATTTGCGAAAGCCGGCCGGCGGCAGCGATTCGCTCGAGCAACAATTGCAACAACATTGAGACCGCCGTGAAACCGGCCGCCGTCACGATAATCAGATCGCCGATTGGCGGTAAATGAAGCCAGCGGTGCCAGCATCCGGCGAGCGAAAGCAGGCCAACGATGCCGACGGTACCGGCGGCTGCGACCGAAAAGGCTGCGAGATGTAAAGCATGCAGACGAATTTTTGCATCTTCAGGAAGACGCGGATTTGTTAGGCCGATGCGGGTCAATGTCCGTAATCCGAGATCGACGATTGCCATCAATGCGACGCAGGAATTCGCCACGGCAAACAAGCCAAACCGGTCCGCTCCCCATGCCGAGAGCATCAGCGGAGTGGCGACCGCAAAGAAAAGAATCTTTGCCGCGGCATTTAGCGATTCCCAGACGTGATTAAGGAAGAATTCGCGCCCCTGACGATCCGGCGCTTTCGTTTCAACGTTCGCGGGCGGCCCCACGGAGTGAACGCGCGGCCGCGGCAGGTTCACCGCACTTCGGGCGATTGATCCGGCTGACAACGACCCGGCCATCAACTCCCTTTCTTTTCGTAAACAACCGCAAACGAATACGGTCCAAGCGACTCGTGCGACGCGATCTTTTGCAGGTTGCCAAGCTCAGCCGCCTTCCCGTCAACGTAACGAATGGAAAAGGTTGGAATCGCGTGATGCGCATTTCCCACGACGCCGTCGGGACTGATTTGCCCGGTCCAACGGCAGTACCGCAGATAACGTTGCTGGTCCGGCAGCAACAAAACCAGCTTTCCGCCAGGGCGCAGGACGCGCACCCACTCGCGCAGAACACCGCTCGTTTCGGGCTCCGGAAAATCCTCCAAAACATGTGACGAGTAGACGTAGTCGAGCACGTCGTTCCGCAACCAGAATAAATTCCGGCAATCGCCGGGGAGCTGAACGGGTCTTCGACCCACCGCGGTATAAGGCATCGGAAGGTCCATTCCAATTGCGGAGGGTGTGATCGGATCGCCGCCAAAGCCTATGTCGAGCCCGCAACCGACGCAGAATTTCTCGAGAACGGAGCGGTACCGCGATGTCTCGCTTCGAAACAGGACGACTCTGGCAATTGCCGAGTATGCGTTGTCGCCAATGATGCCGCGAAGCGCGGCCTTCAAGTTCTTGATGAGGCGCCCGACGAACGGCGCCTTATCCGATTCATCGTTGGCCGGTGAGTGGAGTGCCGGTCGTTCTGTGAGTACAAAGCTCTCCGTTTTCATCTCTCTTCAACGGCACCCATGCTGAGCATCACTTACCGAATCCAAGATGGAACGGGTCGTATCCATAGCTTCTCCTGGGGTTCGTAAACATTCCGAGACGGGCGAGGGCATTGCTGCCGATAACAATGGCGCTGCCCTGCTTTTCAAGAACCGCAATTGCCTGAGGCGTCAATCGGTACAGAGAGACGATGATTGGTCTTTGCTCTAAAAATGGATCGTTGCGAACGAGATCCGCTGAGTACCAGGCTTCGCGCGGATCGATGGCAACGATGTTCGCGGGCACGGCACGCAACACCGCAGCGGCGCGCGCGTAGGGTCGGACAAATGTTTCGGCCTGGAAACAACGCAATGGGAATTGGACCAGGATCGACGCCACAATTCCCGCGGCAACGAAGGCCAGCGCACGCCGTTGGCCGATGGCAACCGACAATCGATTGAATCCGACGACGGCAAGCAGGATGAAGCAAACAATTACGCCGTGGAAATATCGGTAGCCCCAGCCGTGGGCTTGGTCGAGGTAGAAGAAAAAATAGAAACCGAACGTCACCAGGCAGCTGACCGCTGCATCCTGCAAAATCGGTGGAAGCCGGAAGAAACGGCCTGCGCCGAGAATGACCAGCAACGGCGTTGCCAGGCAGCTCCAACTGATGATGAGCAGAAGATTCATCGGCTGAATGATCGCCATGCGCGGATTGAATAACCGAAACGTGCTTTCAACTGCGCCGGCTCCAAAGTGGGATCGAAACTGGATTGACCACCAGAGCCAGAGCGCGCATCCGCCAAGATAGATACCGGCAAAAATGAAGCTGGTCCGCCATCTTCGTTGCAAAACAAGGCGGAAGAGAAAAGGTGCGACGAAGAGCGCGTGAAAAACCGGCTGATGCAATCCCAGCGCTAGGAGACCGACGAAGGGCGCCAGAAAAAACCGGCGCCTGTCGGGCCGCGAATAAAGCCACAACCAGATGGTGTTCAAGGCCAGATGGGCCGGCATCGCGTAGGACGTCATGGACATGAGCAGGAACTGCGATGAGCTGGCGAGCAGGCCGACAGCAATCAGTGCGTTCATTTTCGCCTCCGGCCAGACGTTTCGCGCTATGCCGTAAACTGCCAGCACAGTCACGGCGGCGAGGAACGGATTCAGCAGAGTTTGCAGGTTGAAAAACTGAAAGGCGGCGCGCATCGCCGCGTAAACCGGCAGATAGGTTGCGTTCCAACGATGCGTCGCGGGGAAATAATCGACGTAGGTTGGCTTAATCACACGCACGGCGTCAACCCACGCCGCTGGAACTTCCGCCTGAAGTTCGTCCCCTCAGGAAGATCCTGGCTTGAAAGTCAGCCAGATATTCGTCTGCCGTCAGCGCATAATCGTGAAAGACAATTTGAGTCCCGACTACCGTAATGACGAACACGCCGATTGCGACGATTGCGAGGCCCCATTTTTCGCGGCCGACAATCCATTCCGTTACCCGTCGAGCAGCCACTTTCATCGGTTTGCGGAACATCCTCCAGGCAGCCGTGCCGGAGAAAAGAAAGACGACAACCAGGCCGGCTACTTCATTGCGCGCGAAAAGGACGTAAAAAACGTTGAACCAGAATCGCGGGTCGGGATTTCCGGCGGGAACGGTCCGCAGCCAGAGGGCGAACGCAATTCCGATTACGGCAAGAGCAGCGATGGCTAAGAGAATGGTCGCTGGTTTGCGCTCCGGGCGCGCGCGCTGGTGCGTGAGCAGTCGTTTCTCCCGCAGTTATCGCGAATTCGGGCAGGTTTTCCGCGATGGGCTCATACGTAGAAAGCATTGGCGCAAGGGTTGATGCCTGATTGCGAAGCAGTCGCTGGGCCACCCCCTGCAGCGCAGAGCACGCAGACCAGGATCGATAATTCAAAGATCGACATCGTGAGCACAGGAATTGCACTCTGAGGCCGCGCGGAAATGGACAAGCATGCTTCATCACCCCGGCTGACAAAGTGGTCGCTGAGTCTCCTGATTGTTATCTTGGGCGCTGGAATTTTTCTGCGCGCGTGGCCAAGCACGGGCTTTAGGCATCTCGGCTACGACGAGGGAGTTTATGCCCGGTATGTTCAAACCGCGCTGAAGGAGGGGCTCTGGAGCTACCCGGAGATTGTGACTGCCTATGTGCAATGGCAGAAAGAACGACCCGACGCGGTGGTATCTCCAACGCGGGTTACTTTTCTGGTGCCGGCCGTCGTTTTAGCGGAACTTTTCGGGCTCCAACCCCTGACTGCTCTCCATGGCGTCGCGCTCGCTTCGAGCATCCTTTTACTTCTGGCAACCGCCGCAATCGGTTATCGTCTTGGCGGCACGAAACGCATGCTGGTTCTGACTGCGCTGATTGCTGTCGCGCCCCTCCAAATTCATCTGGCGCAGCGTTCGCTTGTGGACGGCTGCTTCGCTTTTTGGGCCGTGCTGTGTGCCTGGTTTCTTTGGGAAAATCTTCAAAAACCCGACCAGAGTGGATGGCTTCTTGCGTATGGAGCGAGCCTGTTCGCTCTGGTATTAACGAAAGAAAACGCGGCGTTCGTTTTTCTGGCACTGGTCGTGGTGTCGATCGTGTTTGCTCTCTGCAAACTCGGCAGACTGAATTGGCCCCTGGTTTTTGTAAGCGTGATCGCGCCGGGTCTCGCTGTTTTGTTTCTCGCCATGCTGGTTGGGGGAGTTGGAGAATGGATCTCATTTTACCGGGCGTTCGTTCAGAAATCGGCGACGCTTAGCTATGCAGCGCGGCTTCAGGATGGTGCGTGGTACCGTTACCTCGTCGATTTTACCCTCCTCTCGCCTTTGATCATTGCATTGGCGTTTGGCGCGCTTTTCCAGATCAAAAAGGAATCGAAGCCGGACATTTTCTGGTCTGTTTTTCTCGGGGCCAGTTTTATCGCGATGTCCAGCATTCCGCATGGAATGAGCCTGCGTTTTGCCGCGTACTGGGATGTGCCGCTGCGCTGGCTGGCCGCCTCACAAGTCCTTCTACTTGCGGATCGTTTTCCGCGTATCAAAACGTGGACCATCTTGATCGGTCTCGTCCTGATTTTGACCACGGTCGATTTGTTGCAGGACCTGGCGCTTTTTCGTTCACGGAGGCATCTATGACCCCGTCAGCCTCCAACTCTTTCGCGCCTCGAAGTTAATCAAGTAACAGGCAGGAACACTTCTCGCACTGGCACATGTGCTGCTCCTTTTTCGGGGAATGTGCGACCCCATTGCATCTGCTGAAGTCGCGGGTCGTCTTTTCGCGACCGCTTGGGACCGCCACAAGGGTCAACACCACGAAAATGGCCGTGTTGATTTAAGTCTGGTTCTACCCACGTACAACGAGCGTGAAAATATGGGAGAACTTTTTGCTCGGATCGATCGCGCCCTAGCCGGTAGTTGCTTTGAAGTGATCCTGGTTGACGATGATTCTCCCGACCGGACCTGGGCCGTCGCGCAAAAATTTCAGAGACTTTACCCATGGCTTCGTGTGATTCGACGCCAGAACGCTCGCGGACTGGCGTCCGCCGTGATCTACGGCTTTCGCCATTGCCGCGGTGAGGTCCTTGGTGTCATGGATGCCGACCTGCAACATGACGCCGCACTGTTGCCCGCGCTTCTCGCGGAAATGGATTGCGCTGATTTCGCCGTCGCTACCAGGCGCGCCGCTGGCGGAAGCGACGGCAAGTGGTCGAAGTTACGCCGGCTCGCGAGTCTTCTTGCGACCGCTTTCGCTCGCTGGATGACAAGCATGCCTCTCTCAGATCCCATGTCGGGCTTCTTCCTCGTTCGACGCGAGATTTTTCAATCGATCGACGCCGATTTACGACCGCGTGGCTACAAAGTTTTGATGTACCTGTACGCCAAGGCCGCGCAGCGATTCGGGGGAGGCGCGCTTCGTCTGGCAGAAGTCGGATATCAATTCGCCAAGCGGGCGCACGGGCGAAGCAAGCTGTCGCTCGCCGTGATCATTGATTATTTTCTGATGTTAATGGGGCTGCGCCTTCGGGGCAGAGCCGGCGCGCGTCGCCCTCAATGGTCGCACGCGGCGTTTTAGGAGACGTTGCTCGGGTCGAGCGGCGTCTCGAGGGCGATACTGGTTCTAAGGATGCACCGGCTGCGTTCCGATTTGCTCGCCAAGTTCCAGGAACTCGTGCTGATTTGGTTCAAGCGCAATTGCCCGTTCAATTTCGAGTTTTGCCTGCTCCCTCTCGCCAAGATCCAAAAGCGCTTTTGCGAGAAGGTAGTGGGCCTTGGCTTCGTACGGAGCTCGCGCAACCGCTTGCTCGAAAAAATGCCGGGCTTCGGAAAAACGTCCTGACTGCAGCATAATCACTCCGAGGTTGTTCAGCGCGCCCTTGTGCTGCGGATCGAATCGAACGACAGCGCGGTAAAACGCGGCCGCTTCATCAGGGTGTCCTTCCGCCAGTCGCAGGTTACCAAGCGCGAAAATGGTTTCACTATTTCCAGGAACGTAGGCGTACGCGATGGCGAGCTTCTTCTCGGCAAGGGGAAGATTGTTCGACTCAAGCGCTTGCCACCCGGAATTGTAAGCATCCAGCGCCCATAACGACGGACTGCGCTGTGGCCACGCAACAAACAGCGTCGATCCGGCGAGAAGCGCGAAATAGATCGCGACCGTGGCGAGTCGATTGTTCGCGCAGGCTCGCCACAGCAGCGACAATCCCAACGCCGCGAAAATGAGCAAGCCCGGCACCGCCACGAGCCGATAGCGTTCGGTGATAAAAACTGGGAGAAGAGCAAACATCGACAACAAAATCGCCGCCGTGATCCAGCGGGATGCAGGGACAAATCGCCATCCGAGCACAATTCCCGGAAGTGCCAGGGCCGCGACAATGGAGAAATAGAGTCCCGGCAGAATAACGCCTTGCTCGCGCAAATTCGTGATGATGCTGAGATCGTCGTATTGGAAAGCGTTCCAAAAATTACGCAGCTTGATTGCAAGGAGTTTCACCCAATGTCCAAAGTGTGTTTGGATGTAATGGGTCGCTTTGGCAGACCAATAAGCCGACACGTCGGCGCGTTTAAGCGGATGTCCGACAGCCGCCTCCGCTTGCGTAATCGAATCCTGAAGCATGGCGGCTTGTCCGGCGCGAAGGCCTGGCGGGAAACGGGGGTACCCGTTCGCTTCGGGATTATTGCCGATCCAGAAATTAATGCCGCTGTGCGCGGAAAGAAAAACCGGATCCCGCGCAATCAAATAGTTGTGAATCCAACAGGGCGAGGTGCCGAGGACGACGGCGCCAATCAAGATCGCGCCGCGCTTCGCGACCATGCGCCACCGATCGCTGATATCGAGATTCGATTGAATCGCTAGAGCGCCGAGAACGAGCGGGATGATGACCAGGATTGTGGCAACGCCGGTTGCGACGATGCCGATGAGTAGTCCAAGCCAAAAGCATTCTTTCGCACTGGGCGCATCGTTGGTTCGAGTAACTCGCCAGACCACGAACCAAAAGAAGAAAACAAACCAGACCGTCGGCATTAGGATGACCGCATAAGCCTGCGCCGGAACAAAAAATGCCCAGCCGAGCGCCGCTGCGGCAGCTACGACTCTCGCGCCTCTCTTGTGGTCTATTTGAACGGAGGACAAAAACGATCGCGCCGGGAATAACTCGGCCGAATGCAACACTCGGAGGGCCATTTTGTAGACAAGAAACGCCGTGCCGGCGTCGAGTGCCGCCTGAAGGAGACCGGGGATCAGCAGGTTGTAACCAAAGAGCTTGTAAAGAAGTGCCAGCAGGTACGCGTAACCGGGCAATCCATAGAAGGCCAGCGTTGCGCCCACTTTCCCGTGCAGGATCCTCAGGGCCCAATCGTTGTAAAAATGCATGTCTCCCCGCGTCGGGACGAGAAACGGCGACGAGGCCAAGCGAGCGAGGACAAACATCCTCACGGCGAGGACCGTGGCAAAGATGAGGTAGTCAGGCCCAAGTGAGAGCCGTCGCAGCCGGGATGGGGTTTTCACAGGTTAGGCCCGACACGGTTGTCGGAAAATGTCTGATTTAATTGACCCGGTTGGCATCTACGCTGCTGGAAAACACGTGGTTTCCTGCGACAGACGTCGCAGGACGCAATCCAAACAAATCATAAATAAAGGGAAAGCAATAGCATGTTAAACGCCATCAATAAACGCCGCGGGGGCTTCACGCTCGTGGAAATCATGATCGTGGTTGCGATCATCGCACTGCTTGCAGCGATCGCCGTCCCGGGGTTTCTCCGGGCGCGCAAACGCTCGCAAGCCACCCGAATTCTGAACGATCTGCGAATGATCGATTCAGCGGTTGACCAATATGCGATCGAGACCAACCGGAGCACCGGGAACACTGTTGCCGTGCAGGATTGGACGAACTACCTCAAAAAGGGAACTGCCCTCTACAACACCGGCAAAGACCTCCTTGGAAACACTTACGGTGCGCAGGCCGTGGATACTCTGCCGAAGGTTCCGACGGCCAGTTTCGCTGCCCTGTCGGACGTCGCTCCGGCCGTGTTTTGGTCTCCGTATTCGGCCAACTAACGAATCTGACGATTCATTCTCCTGTCATCGCCCCACGCGGGCAGTGGCAGAGAATGAGTTCTGAGGCAGACTAGGTTGGAGGGACATTTTGACCCGCTCCAAGTCCCCCCCGGCAAATGCATCATAATTTTAAGAATTGGCATCATCGCTGCTCTTTAAAGGGCTGATCCGCGATCGGAATCGCGGGACGCAGTTAAACAAACCAGAGATAAAAGGAAAGCAATAGCATGTTAAACGCCATCAATAAACGCCGCGGGGGCTTCACCCTCGTGGAAATCATGATCGTGGTTGCGATCATCGCACTGCTTGCAGCGATCGCCGTCCCGGGGTTTCTCCGGGCGCGCAAACGCTCGCAAGCCACCCGAATTCTGAACGATCTGCGAATGATCGATTCAGCGGTTGACCAATATGCGATCGAGACCAACCGGAGCACCGGGAACACTGTTGCCGTGCAGGATTGGACGAACTACCTCAAAAAGGGAACTGTCCTCTACAACACCGGCAAAGACCTCCTTGGAAACACTTACGGTGCGCAGGCCGTGGATACTCTGCCGAAGGTTCCGACGGCTAGTTTCGCTACCCTGTCGGACGTCGCTCCGGCCGAGTTTTGGTCTCCGTATTCGGCCAACTAACGAATCTGACGATTCATTCTCCTGTCATCGCTGCCAAACGGCGCTGGCAGGGAATGAGTTGTGAGAGCCGACTCAAAACAAACCCCACTGGCAACGAGCCCTTCGAACCGAACCGCCGTTTGCCAGCTTAAAAAGCTGAACCGGTATCTCTTTGCCGATTGGTTTCGCTGTCTGCTCCTCGCGTTGATCGGATTCGTGGTGCGGTTGCCCGCCCTGCAAGGGGAGCGCATCTGGGACGATCAATACTTGGTGCACGACAATCCGTTTATCAAAAGTCCCCTTTTGATTCTGGAGGCGTTCCGGCACCCGCTGTTTCTGGACTCATTCTCGGGCGATTATCGGCCAATCCAGAATGTCTCCTATTTTATCGACTACTTTTTCTGGAATACCGACACGTTTGGATTTCACCTGACGAATGTGCTTTTGCACCTGGGCGCGGGCATTTTGCTTTTCTTCCTGGTTAGGCAATTAGTCGGCTCCCTGCTTTTGCGTGGAGTTCGATTGCCGGCGCGCGATCGCTTTTTGAAAAGAATGCCATGGGTGTCGCATGCTGCTTTCCTGTTGGCGCTCCTTTGGATCGTGCATCCGGTACAGAGCGCGGCCGTTGATTACATTTCGGGCCGGGCCGACAGCCTGGCCTTCTTTTTTGCAACCGCCGCCTGGCTGTTGTTCCTGCATGCCCAGCGCGGCAGGCGGCAGCTTGGTCGCGTCTCGCTGTATTGTCTGGCTGCGGTTTCGGCCTTGCTGGCATTGCTTTCGCGCGAAATCGCCCTTGTATGGATCGTTCTCTTTCTTGCTCACGTCTTTTTGGTCGAGAGAAACCTTGCATTGCGTACTCGGATGGCCGCATTGCTTTGTTGCGCGGCACTTGGCCTGGCTTATTTGGGCCTTCGCCAACTGCCGCACCAACCGTTCGTTCCCGCACCACAGCAAGACTGGCAAGGGCCTGTGCGGTCAGTCCTGATGGCGCGCGCGTTAGGCGATTACTGCCGCCTTATGATTTTCCCATCTAATCTCCACATGGAACGGACGGTGTTTGATCCGGCGAATTATCGTAATAACGCTGATTGGCGCACATCGATTGGTACGGAGTACCTGTCTATTTTAGGGCTGGTCTTTCTGGCAGTCCTCATTTTCGGGTGTGCCAAGCGAGGGCGCGGCCAGGCCGTCCGGATTTTCGGGGCGGGCTGGTTTTTGGCCGGTTATCTTCCGGTCTCGAATATTGTTCTTTTGAATGCAACCGTCGCTGAACACTGGCTTTATCTTCCCAGCGTAGGATTTCTCCTATTCTTGGCAGGTTGCATGTTCGAAGTCCGAGGGAAACATTTGAGAATCGCCGCAGCCTTGGTCGTCCTCTTTGCCGCTGCTGGCTTAAGCGCTCGCAGCTATCTGCGCAGCACCGATTGGATCAACGCCGAAACGTTCTATCGCCGGACGCTCGCGGCGGGCGGCACGAATCCCCGAATCGGACTTAATCTCGGCCAGATCTACGCCAATCGCGGTGACTATGCTAAAGCCGAACGAGTATTTAGGGAGGTGCTCAAGGCGGCACCGGACTACCCCCTTGCTCAGAACAATTTGGCCAGCGCTCTCGCGCACGAAGGGAAAACCAAGGAAGCAGAAGCCCTTTTTTCTCTGCTGGAGAAAAACTCCCTTCGCAATCGCCAGGAATACCCTCGTACCTGGGTCGGCGTGTTGAACTTGGCTCGAACGCGTCACAACGCGGGAAACAACCAAGCCGCGTTCGCAATCCTGGAGAAAGCGCGAAAAGAGTATCCCCAGGTTTGGGAGATCGTCAGCTTCGAATCGGAGCTCCTTCGCAAAGAGCGGGGGCCTGATGCTGTTTTGAAGCTCGTGGAAGACTTTGCGCATGACAACTGGTGGCATTATGACGCGTACCTCGCATTAGGCCGGCTGTATGCCCAGGAAGGCGATGCAACTCGCGCGGAGGCAGCGTTGCGCCATGCCAGCTGGCTCGATATTCACAGTACCGATGCCTTGCAGCTCATCGTGCTCATGCGACTGCGTCAGAATCGATTCGAGGAAGCCGCGCAAACACAGCGACGCGCCATCGCTCGGCAGCCCGACGAACCGCACCAATACATCCTGCTCTCGAACATCCTGGAAAAAATGGGACGGGAGGATGAGGCCTGCGCCGCGCTCGCGCAAGCGTCGCGACTTCGTGCTTTGGCCACAGGCAAAGCAGTTGTGAATTAAGGGCGGACTGGCCGGGTTCATTCGACAGTCGTTTGACTTGGCGCGCTGATTCGTTAGCATCGGCGGCTCGCTTCGGCGACATATGGCCGCGCGCATTTATACCAATAAAGATGCCGATATTGGCTGGTTGAAGCGAAAGACGTGCGCGGTTGTCGGGTTCGGTGCGCAAGGCCGGGCGCATGCGCTGAATTTGCGCGACAGCGGAATTACCGTCGTGGTCGGTCTTTATCGCGCGAGCAAGTCGCGGGCGAGCGCCCGCAGGAACGGACTGAAAGTGTTTGATACGTCGGACGCGGTTCGTCGTGGGGACGTTATTTTTCTGGCGGTGCCGGACACGAAGATGCCGGCTGTTTACGAGCGCGAGATTGCGCCACATTTACGGCCCGGCCAGACGCTCCTCTTCGCACACGGCTTCGCCATTTACTATCGAACGCTGGTTCCTCCCAGGGAGGTGGATGTTGTAATGGTGGCGCCCAAGGGGCTCGGACCGATGGTACGTCGCGAATTTGTATGCAACCGTGGCGTGCCGGCGCTCCTTGCGGTTCACCGGGATTTTAGCGGGCATGCGAAACAGGTTGCGCTGGCGTGGGCCAAGGGCATCGGATGCACGCGCGCGGGCGTAATTGAAACAACGTTTCGCGAGGAAACCGAGACCGATCTCTTCGGTGAGCAGGCTGTGCTCTGCGGTGGAACGAGCGAACTAATCCGCGCCGGATTTGAGACGCTCGTCAGCGCTGGGTACCCGCCCGAGCTCGCCTATTTTGAATGCCTCCATGAGCTCAAATTCATTGTCGATCTGATCCATGAGGCGGGACTGAGTGGAATGCGGGCTCTTATTTCGGAGACGGCGAAGTGGGGCGAACTGACTGTTGGCCCAAAGATTATCGACGCCACTGTGCGGAAACGAATGGAACGCGCGCTTGATGAGATTCGTTCCGGAAAATTTGCGCGCGGATTTATCCGCGAAATGGAAAGCGGTCGAAAACGCTACGCGAAGCTGCTGCGCGCGGCCGACCATCATCCAATCGAGAAAATAGGGCGCAAATTGCGACGCCGAATGCTTTGGAAAACAAAAAACCGTTAGCTGCCGTTACCTGCGAACGGCAACCTTCTCAGGCGAGAATGGTCTCGTCAAAAACCGTCTTACCTTGGGTAATTCCCAAGTATTTCAATCGGTAGTGCAGTGGTCGGTATCGGGCCGGCGAACCTGTCGCACGGCACCGGAACGCCGGAGACGCCGGAAATCACATAGCACACTTTTCGCACGGCCTTCTTGGCCTGTTGCGTTTTCTGTACCTGTGTCCCGTTGCTATCCGCTCCAGCAAACGCCGATGCGCAAAACGCCAGAGAGAGCGCGACGCTCACGCACCGAGTCGACCAACCACGCAACCCGCTGGGTCGCAATGTAGTAGTCATGGCTAAAATCTGCGCCTCTTCAGGCCCGGAAGCAAGGAAAAACGGCGACACCCGGAGGGCTATTCTTCCCAAAGAAAATGTTCCAGTCGAATATGATCGAGCCGTTGTTTTGCTTCCGCGCTCCGTGCGCCTCCGGCTGCAGCCAATTTCTGATAAACTGTTACGGCCGATTGCCATTTCGCATCGTCTTCCAAGAGGCGACCAGCACTGAAACCCGCTTTATAAAACCAAAAGAGTTCGTGGGGGCGACTCGGAGGCCCTCCGTTCTCCAGAACTTTGTAGAACGCCGCCAACGCCGCCGGCCGCTCCGCCTCCTTTTCCAGGCACTCGCCCTTTTTGAAAAGCGCCTGATTGCGCCAGTGGGCCGCTCCGTCGCGATCAGCTGCGGCAAGTTGATCGTAAGATTCGATGGCGCGTTGATAGTTTTTGGGGTCGTTTACGCCCATCTCAAAAAAGATGTCGCCTGTGCCGCAAAGTGCCTCGCGCTTTTCCGCCGGTCGCGCGTCTCCCTTCAAAACTTCGTCGTATAAGGCCAGAGCGTCCTGGGCCTTTCCCAGTTTACGCTCGATAACGGCCTGTTCATTTCGCGCGGCCCATTTGAGATCGCCATTCAGGTGAACAACGCGGTCGAAAAGAACGATCGCCTGCTCGAGCGAATTGGCGCCCATGCTCGAAGCGGCGGATTTGGCTGCGAAGAAGAGGGCCTTCTCCGCAAGCACTCCTGTCGGATCCTGTTCGGCTAAAATCTCGAATTGAGTTTGCGCGTTTGCGAAATCCTGCCTGCGATAATAAGCCTCCGCCAGTTTCATCCGTACCGCCGGAACCAGGGCCGAAGTGCCGTGCTTGTGAAGAAAACGCTTGGCCAGTTCGATGACCTTGTCGCTACTGGCATCGGCCGCATCTTCAATCCAAATGGCGAGATAGTCGCCACGTTCTTCGGCTACCGGTGTTGGCTTGGACGCGCGTGCCAGGTATTGACGGGCTTCGTCCAGTCGGGCCGGCGAGGCGTGAAACGCCAATTCGGCTAAAGCAACCCAGGCTTCCGATGCGCGTCTATTTTGAGGAAAGTCGCGCAGGAAATTTCGCAGCGAATCCGCCGCCTTTTGGTCGCCGTTTGCAGCCTGCAATAATCCTTCTTCCAGACGCAATTCAGCCTGCGATTCCTTGTCACCGCCTTTCTTTGCGAATTCCTGGTAGTCGGCGAGGAAATGGGTGTGATTTTCAAGCTGGAGCCAGCCCACGGACGCGTTGAACATCGACATCGTCGCGAGCGGAGAAGAAGAATGAGCGATTTGCTCGAAACCGGCCGTCGCTGCGCCAAAGCGCCTGGCATGGTAGTCCGTTTCAGCGGCAAGCAGTTTGATTCGGTCGAGCACGGCGGATTCAGGCTTCAGGGCCTGCGCCTCGTTCAGGATTGCAAGCGCTTCATCAAAGCGCCGATCCTCGAGCTCGAGCCGCGCGAATTCGAGAAATGCCGGAGCCAGCGCAGCGGATTTAACGTCGCTGGCTCGTAAGGTGGTAAACGATCCAATCGCGCGTTCGCGATGCCCTGTCCGAAGCTCGTGGCGTGCGAGATACCATAGCGCAAATGCCTGCCTCGGCTGGGCCGGATCGTGCGTCCAGCGTTCCAATTCTCCGCGAGACGGTTTTCGCTCCGCGCGATAGAGCTCGTCCAATTTTGCAAAGACGCGCGCAAGGCCGGCATCGTGCGGATGATGTTCGATGAAATCCTCCAGCATGTCGTCGCCCCTCTCCGGCGTCTTTAATTGAAGATGCGCATCGGCAACGCCGAAGAGCGCAGCGAGCAGAATCGAGTGACTCGCGCCTCTGGGTTTGGTTAAGAGCGACTCGAAAAGCGGCACGGCGCGCCCGGGCCGGTGCAGAACCATTTCCAGGCGGCCACGCAGAAAGTGCCGTTCCTTCCTTTCAGCCAGGGACCCGGGCCTGATCTTATCGAGCAATCGGCGCGCGTTCGGGGCGTCGGACTTGTCGAGGTACAGTTCGACGGCGCGCAATCGGGCGCGCGTGTTCCATTGCCGATCGCGAAAGAGCGCGGAAAATCTTTGCAGCGCCTCGTCGTTTCGACCCAGGGCGCGCAACATTTCCCCCGCTCCGAAGATTGCAGCGGCGCGAAAGCCGGAACTTTCGTCGGCAAGCAGCTCTTCGTACAGCGGCAAAGCTTCGTTAGGCCGGCGCAGCATCACCAGCGCTTGTGCGCGCCAGAACTTTCCCGATGTCGTGTCGTGCAGGCGCGGATCCTGGAGCAGGTTGACGGCATTCGTTGGCTGGTGTGCCGCGATCAGTGCCTCGGCAAGTTTCTCGGCGACTGCGGCCCGCTCCTGGTCTGTCAGATTTTTGTTGAGCAAGTTTTGCAATCGCGTCACGGCCACTTCGGGGACCCCTTCTGCGAGAGGCTTCGCTGCTTGCGTCAACTCCGCCGAAGTCTGAGCACGCAGGAATTGGGGCAGCAATGCGAGGAGTCCCGTAAGCCCGATGTATGCGATCCGCCTCATTTTCTTTCCAGGAGCGGCTGTAGATACTTGCCAGTATGGCTTTCCGGAAGAGCGACAATCTCTTCCGGCGGCCCGGCGGCAATAACCATCCCGCCATGTTCGCCGCCTTCCGGACCGAGATCGACGATCCAGTCGGCGCATTTGACCATCTCCAGGTTATGTTCGATCACGATGAGGGTATTCCCGGCGTCGCGTAATTTCATCAGCACCTGCAACAACTTCTCGATGTCGGCAAAATGCAGACCGGTGGTCGGCTCATCGAGAATGTAGATTGTCCGTCCTGTTGCCTTCTTCGCAAGTTCGGTTGCCAGTTTCACCCGTTGCGCTTCTCCCCCGGAAAGCGTCGTGCCGGCCTGGCCGAGTTGAAGATAACCAAGACCCACGTCGACCAGCGCATTTAATTTATCGGAGACGCTCGGCACGTTGCGGAAAAAACGGGCCGCCTCGTCAACCGTAAGATTGAGCACGTCGGCGATATTTTTTCCCTTGTAAGTAATCTCGAGCGTCTCGCGATTGTATCGCTGCCCGCGACAAACTTCGCATTGCACATAAACGTCCGGCAGAAAATGCATCTCGACTTTGATCAAGCCGCCGCCCCCGCAGTTCTCGCAGCGCCCGCCCTTTACATTGAAACTGAACCGGCCGGCATCGTAACCGCGCACGCGTGCAGCCGGAAGTTGGGCAAATAACTCGCGGATGGGTGCGAACGCGCCGGTGTACGTGACCGGATTGGAACGCGGCGTGCGTCCGATTGCGCTTTGATCGATCACGATCGCCTTGTCGATTTGTTCGACTCCGCGCAGCGCGCGATACGTGCCGGGTCTTTCCTTTGAATTGTAAAACCGGCGGAACAGCGCACGCCGCAAGATATCGTCGACGAGTGTGGACTTCCCGCTGCCGGAAACGCCGGTTACGCATGTGAAACAACCGAGCGGAAAAGCGACCTCGATGTCTTTCAAATTATTTTCCGATGCGCCTTCGATTACCAGCCAGCCTTCTTCGTTCTTCGTTTTTCGATTTCGGACCGAGCGCGGTTTGACGCGCAGTCTGGGAATCGGGATCCGGAGGCGTCCGGAGAGATAATCCGCGGTCAGCGAATTCTTCGCGTTCAAAATCTTTTCGAGTTTTCCCTGGGCCACGATTTCGCCGCCACGCGGTCCCGCGCCGGGGCCAAGATCGATGATATGGTCAGCGGCGCGGATTGTTTCTTCGTCGTGCTCGACCACAATGACGGAATTGCCAAGATCGCGGAGACGCCGCAGGGTCCCGAGCAGGCGGGCGTTGTCGCGCTGATGCAACCCGATGCTCGGTTCGTCGAGAACGTAAAGCACGCCGGCGAGCCCGGACCCGATCTGTGTGGCCAGGCGAATTCGTTGGGCTTCACCGCCGCTCAATGTGCCGCTTTCGCGATTGAGCGTGAGATAACCGAGGCCGACTTCGACCAGAAATTGCAGCCGCGATTGAATCTCGCGAAGGACGTCGGCAACGATCCGCTTTTGCTGCGCCGTTAGTTCGATGTGGTCGATGTAATGCGCCGCCGCTTCGATCGTTTGTTCGCTGAACTGGTGAATGTTCAACTCGCGGCCGTGTCGATCCTTGATTGTGACGGCAAGAATCTCCGGCTTCAGCCGCGCGCCGCCGCAGGTTTTGCATGGCACCCGGGCCATGAAAGAGCGGATGCGATTGCGTGTGAACTCGCTACCGGTTTGCTCGTAGAGGCGTTGCATCTGCGGCACGAGGCCCTCAAACGGTTTGGCGAGTTTCTTTTCCCCCTCGCCGTCCAAATTCATTTCAATCGGATCGCCATTGGTGCCGAAATATAGCGCGTTCTTAAATGTATCGGGCAGGTCTGCAAACGGCACGTTGTCATCGATGTGAAAATGTTTCACCAGCGCGCCTTGCAAATGCCGGTAGTAAGCCTGCATTCGTTTCGTCCCTCGGCGCCATGGCAAAACGGCGCCTTCGGCCAGACTCCGTTCCGGATCCGGAATCATTAGTTCCGGATCGCAAACCAGCTGCGTCCCAAGACCGTGACATGCCGGGCAGGCTCCAAAGTGACTGTTGAACGAAAAATGTTTCGGCGTGAGCTCGCCAAGAGTGAATCCGGTTTCCGCGTTGCCGTAATCGGTCGAATAACGCAGCTCCTCCCAACCTCCGACTGGTTTGGTGGAGTCTTGGAGCGATGGAGTATTGGCTTTTTCATTACTCCGTTTCTCCCTTACTCCATTACTCCGCTGCTCCCGCAGGTACAACGAGGCGGTTTCCTCCCCATTTCAGCGCGGTCTCTACGGAATCCGTCAAGCGAACGCGAACGCCGTCGCGCACAACGAGACGGTCCACCACCGCATCGATCGTGTGTCGCTCGTTCTTCTTCAGACGAATCGGTTCCGTGCGATCGAGTTCCACAAGTTGGCCGTCGAGACGCGCCCGGACAAATCCCTCCCGCCTGAGCTTTTCGATGACATCGCGGAATTCGCCGGTCTGATTTTGTACCAGCGGCGAGAGCAGAATAATTCTTGTTTCCGGCCCGTAGGCCAGGATTTGATCGACAATTTGCTGCGGCGTTTGCCGATGAATGGCTTGGCCGGTGAGCGGATCGTGTGGCTGACCGATGGCCGAAAAAAGAACGCGCAGGTAATCGTAAATTTCCGTGGTGGTCGCAATGGTCGACCGGGGATTTGCGCCGGCGCTGCGTTGCTCGATGGCGATGGCCGGGGAAAGCCCTTCGATAAAATCGACGTCGGGTTTTTCCATTCGGTCGAGGAACTGGCGGGCGTACGCCGAGAGGCTCTCCACGTAACGCCGTTGCCCTTCGGCGTATAGGGTATCGAAGGCGAGCGACGATTTGCCGGAGCCGCTCAGGCCTGTGATCACGACCATCTTCTCACGCGGAACCTCCACGTGCAGATTTTTTAGATTGTGCTGGCGCGCACCACTGATCTTGATAACTTCCGCAGGCATCTTGACGACGAGTGTCGAACCTGTAAGTCAAGCACAGCAGCCCGTTTTCTCCAGCGAAAATCCCCGATTATGAGTGACGCCGCCCGTAGCATTTCGTCCGAAGAGCTGGTTCAGCTCCAGAAGAAGTTCAGCGAGATCAAACACTCAATTAATAATGCGCTGGCCGTGATGATGGCGCTTTCGGAAATGTCGCAGCGCCGCCCCGATTACGCCGAAAAGCTCGCCACTGCCGTGCTGAGCAAGGCGCCTCAGATCGTTTCCAGTCTGCAGGAGTTTACCAAAGTCTTGAACGAAAAGGCCGGGAGCCAGGGCGGCGCTTCCGGCGCGGCCACGTAGCCGGGTCAAGAAATGCGCTGCAACCCATGGATGCGGCCGGTAAGACCATATTGATCGTCGAAGACGAACACGACGTTGTCGATCTTCTCAGCCTTAATTTGCGCAACGCAGGCGGTTTCGTCGTTTCAACCGCCAGGGACGGCGCAGCCGGCCTTACCAAGGCCCGCGCGGAAAAGCCTGCGTTCATTATTTTAGACCTGATGCTGCCGAAAATGCCGGGCCTGGAAGTTTGCAAACTTCTCAAGAGCGATCCGGCAACGCGCCATATTCCGATCATGATGTTGACGGCGAAAGCGGAGGAGATCGATCGCATCGTTGGTCTGGAGTTCGGCGCTGATGACTATGTGACCAAGCCATTCAGTCCGCGCGAGGTTGTCCTGCGGATTCGCGCCATCTTGCGGCGCGGCGATGGCAAGCCGGAAGACGAACGCCTCACTGCGGGTCCGATTACAATCGATCCGGCGCGCCATGAAGTTTCCGTGGGAGGAAAACGCGTTGCTCTAACCAGCATCGAATTTAAGCTTCTGCGCACACTGATGCAGCGACGCGGACGTGTTCAGGCGCGCGATCGGTTACTGAACGAGGTTTGGGGTTACGAGAGCGTGATCGACACGCGGACCGTCGATACCCATGTCCGGCGTCTCCGCGAAAAGCTCGGCAAAGCAGGCGATACCATCGAAACCGTGCGCGGTTTCGGATATCGTTTGCGGGAAAAGTAAGCGCGGATGTCCTGGATTCTGCTCAGCGCCATTGTTGCAGTGACGATTGCATTCTCGCTGGTTGCCTGGCGGAAGTGGATCGCGCCCTGGCGGCAAATCGAACGACTTGTTAGGCAAGTCAGCAACCGTGAACGGCCGGGGACTTTTCTTGTCGACGGCGGCAGGCGACCACAGCGCGTGGGCCTGGCATTGGAAAATATTTTAAACCGCCAACTGGAACTCGATAGGCAGTTAGCCGAACGCGCCGCTGGCGTGGAAACCATCTTCGCCGCAATGCAGGATGGTTTGTTAGTGGTCGATGCGCGCCGGCAAATCACGCTGGTTAACCAGACGTTGCGGAGCCTTTTTGCGCCGCGCGAGTTCGCCCTGGGCGCGCCGCTGCTTGACGCGATGCGCGATGCAACCGTAGACCAAGCCATTGCCGAAGCGCTGCGCACGGGCGAGGCGAGGCATGCCGAGCTGACATTTTCCGACGGACAAGCCGGTCCCAGTCGCCATTTGCAGGTGAGCGCGGTGCCGATGAAAAGCGATCAGGGCGAAATCAGCGGCGCAGTCGTTTTGTTCCATGACATCACGGGACTCAAGCGCGCGGACCAGATCCGGAGTGATTTTGTCGCCAACGTTTCACACGAACTGCGTACTCCGCTGGCGATCCTGCGCGGGTACATCGAGACGTTGCTCGATAATCCGGAGACTTCGCCGGATGAGCGGACGCGTATTCTCGAAGTGATGGAACGCCATTCCAAACGACTCGGGCTGCTTGTCGAGGACCTCCTTGCTCTTGCGCGCTTGGAGTCGCCCAATCCCAGTCTGCAATGGAGCGAGGTCGATCTCTCGACGGTATTTGAAGAAGTCGTTCGCGACTGGGAAAAGAAATTCGCGGAGAAACAACTGAAGATAATTGTCAATATTAAGGCGGATGAACCAAAAATCTGCGCCGACGAAGCGCGCTTACACGAGATTCTGTATAATCTGTTCGATAACGCTGTGAAATACTCGCGACAAAACGGCGAGATTCGTCTTCAGGCAGAAAGGCGCGATGGTGAGATGGCGCTGACTGTAAGCGACAGCGGTGCGGGGATTGGCAAGGACGATTTGCCGCGCGTCTTTGAGCGATTTTATCGCGCGGATAAGGCGCGGAGTCGCGAACTGGGTGGAACCGGCCTCGGATTGTCGATCGTGAAACATATCGCGCAACTGCATGGCGGACGCGTCGAAGCCGAAAGTGGCCTCGGACAAGGAACGACGATCCGCGTGATATTGCCGGTCGATTCGACGAAGGTTTAACCGCGTAATTTTTCGCGGTGAAACGTCGCCACGACTCGAGGAACAAGAGCTTTATCTGGCTGAAGTATCCCGGCAAATCCCGAAAGGATTACTCCAGGAGCGCTCGTTAGGCTTGACTGCTTAAAGCAGTCAAGCCGAGTATGCAGTCTCGAGCAGATGCGTAGGGGAAGGTTGGCGCAGACCCGTAAAACTGGCTCGTTTCCCAATCCACCGAACCGCGTGTAGTCCACTTCGCGAGCTTCACCAGCGCTGGTCGTCACACAAACGTAACATTAAAAATTTTGACGCTTCCGAGCCGACTGCGGCAGGCTCGAAGTCATATGAAATCTCTCACATTCGGCCGCAAAATTTTAGCGAGCATGCTGCTTGTCGGAATCAGCGCGACAGCCTCAGCGCAGATGACGATCAACGGCGCTGGCGCCACGTTTCCTTACCCGATCTACTCCAAGTGGTTCGACGAATACGCCAAAGTGGATCCCTCCGTCCGGTTCAATTATCAGTCAATCGGCTCTGGCGGTGGCCAGAAGCAGATCCTCGCTCAGACTGTCGATTTTGGAGCGTCCGACGGGCCGATGAGCGATGCGAACCTGGCGAAAGCTCCCGGAAAGTTACTGCACATCCCGACGGTCGCCGGGGCGGTCGTTATAACTTCCAATTTGCCGGGGAATCCGACTTTGAAACTGGATGGAGAAACCATCGCCGATATCTTTCTTGGGAAGATCAAGAAATGGAACGATCCAGGATTGACCGCACTGAATCCGGGCGTCAGTCTGCCCGATCAGGCAATCGTGGTTGTACATCGTTCGGATGGCAGCGGAACGACCTTCATTTTCACAGATTATCTGAGCAAAGTGAGCCCGGAGTGGAAACAGAAGGTTGGCAACAACACCTCGGTAAATTGGCCGACCGGTCTGGGCGGTAAGGGCAACGAAGGTGTATCGGGTCAAGTGAAACAGACACCGGGTTCAATCGGCTATGTGGAATTGATTTACGCAATCCAAAACAAAATGCCCTACGCGGATTTGAAAAATGCCGCCGGGGAATACGTTAAAGCGAGCCTGGAATCGGTGACGGCAGCCATGGCTACGGCGAACGTTCCGGACGATTTCCGCTTTTCCATGACGAATGCGCCCGGGAAGGACGCGTATCCGATCGCCGGCGCCACCTGGCTGCTCGTTTATCAGAACCAGAAGGATGCGACAAAAGGGAAAAAACTGGTGGAGTTTTTGAGATGGGCGGAAACCAAAGGCGAACAAATGGCCAAGGATCTCGATTACGCCCCGCTGCCTGAGAATCTTCAGGAGCGCGTGTTGAAACGCATTTCGGAAATCAAATATTGAGTCCTGGGCCGCTACCGGCCCTTTACCCGTTATGGAAGTAGTCGTCAGCCCGGTCCTTCCCAGGCCGCGCGAGCAGATGGCGCCGCCGTCGCGTCTGGGCGACAAAGCCTTTGAATGGCTGACGATGGCCATGGCGCTGGCCGTGGTTGTCCTTGTTTTTCTCGTCGGGTGGCAGCTTGCGCGCGGCTCCTCGCTCGCCATCCGGCGTTTTGGGTTTCATTTTCTGGTTACCTCGACGTGGAATCCGGTGACCGAGCAATTCGGCGCTCTTCCCTTCATCTATGGGACGGTCGTTTCATCGCTCATCGCACTAATTATTGCGGTGCCCTTGAGCATCGCCACGGCCATTTATCTGACCGAGCTTGCTCCGCTATGGCTTCGCCAGCCGCTCGTTTCCTTGATCGAGATGCTGGCTGCGATCCCCAGCGTCATTCTCGGATTGTGGGGAATTTTTGTAATGATTCCGTGGCTGCGTGATTATCCGTTTCCGTTCCTGAAGGATTCGTTCGGCTGGACCCCCTTTTTCCGCGGGCCGATTTACGGGGTCAGTATGCTGGCGGGCGGAATCATCATTGCGATCATGATTTTGCCGATCATTACGTCGGTCTCGCGGGAGATTTTGAGGAGTGTGCCGAATTTGCAGCGCGAAGCCGCCTATGCGCTCGGCGCAACGCGCTGGGAGGTGACACGCATCGCGGTTCTCAGCTACGCCAAGAAGGGATTGTTTGGCGCTGTGATTCTCGGCCTTGGCCGTGCCCTCGGGGAAACAATGGCCGTAACGATGGTCATTGGAAACACGCCGCAAATTTCCGCTTCCCTGTTTGCTCCCGGCTATACTCTAGCCAGCGTGATTGCGAACGAGTTCACGGAAGCGACCACCGACATGTATTTGCAGGCATTGTTTGAGATCGGGCTGGTTCTCTTTGGAATTACCGTGCTGGCGAACCTCCTTGCGCAACTGCTTTTGAAAACAATGGGGACGAAAATAACGGGGCGCGCAGTGCAATGAAAATCCGGGGCAGCTCTGCGAATCATCGATGGCGCAAAATAAAGAGCGCCGGGGCGTCCGCCTTGTCTTTTGTCGCTGCTGTCCTGGTCGTTGCGCCATTGGGCCTGGTCTTCTTCCATTTGCTAAAGAGCGGCGCCAGTTCGGTGAACTGGGCCTTCTTTACGCAACTGCCAAAACCGGTAGGAGCAGTTGGTGGAGGAATGGCCAATGCCATCATGGGATCGTTCGAGCTTCTCGGTCTGGCCGCTCTGGTGGGGGTTCCGATCGGAGTGCTGGGAGGCGTTTACCTCGCCGAATACGGTTCGGCGCGCGCCAACTCCATGCTGCGCTTCCTCGCGGACGTGCTCAACGGCGTTCCCTCGATCATTTGGGGCGTCGTGGTGTACGGGTTGGTCGTGCTTCGCTTCAAAAGCTTCTCGGCTTACGCCGGTGGTCTGGCGCTTGGCTTTATGATGGTTCCTTTGGTCATGCGCACGACGGAAGAAGTCATCCTTCTTGTTCCGAACGGTTATCGCGAGGCCTCTCTCGCGCTCGGAATCAGCCGGTGGAAAACCATTGCTTTCATTGTGATGAAGACCGCCTCGAAAGGAATTGTCACCGGCATCCTGCTCGCACTCGCACGTGTCGCGGGTGAAACAGCGCCCCTTCTTTTCACCGCTTTCGGAAATCACTTTTGGAACCGTAACTTAAGCGAGCCGATCGCAGCGCTCCCGCTGCAAATCTTTAGCTATGCCATCTCGCCCTACGATGACTGGCACCGCCAGGCGTGGGCGGGTGCGCTCGTGCTGGTAGTGGCAATTTTTGTCATCAACGTGGTGGTCCGTTTTCTGACTCGCGGCCGGACAGCTCGTGTTCTATAAAGAATAGGGAATTATCGCATGCTTGAGACTATGCCTCTGCAGGAATCAATTGCTGATGAGCGCGTGAAATCTGAAGCGATACCGGAAGAGTCGCCGCCTCCGCCGGCGCTTGAGTTTGCGGTGAGGAACCTGTCCCTTTGGTACGGCGAAAAGAAGGCGATCTCAAACGTCACCATTGATATTCCTGCGAAGACGATCACCTCCATTATCGGCCCCAGCGGCTGCGGGAAATCCACGTTTTTGCGCTGTTTGAACCGAATGCATGAGCTGGTGCCCAGCGCGCGCATCGAGGGGGAAGTGCTTTTTCACGGCGAAAATCTTTATGCGCCCAACACCGACCCGGCCGTAATTCGTCGTCAAATCGGAATGGTTTTTCAAAAATCAAATCCCTTCCCGACCATGTCGATCGCGGAGAACGTCACTGTCGGACTCCGATTGAATGGGGTCCGCAATCGCCGGTTGCTTCACGAGCGGCTCGAAAAATCGCTGCGCATGGCCGCTCTTTGGGACGAGGTAAAGGACGATTTGCATAAACCCGGGATCAGCCTGTCGGGCGGTCAGCAGCAACGGCTTTGTATCGCGCGGGCCATCGCAGTGGAACCGGACGTACTTTTAATGGATGAACCGGCCTCGGCGCTCGATCCGATCGCGACCGCGAAGATCGAAGAGTTGATTCACGAACTCAGCACCAAGTATACGGTGGTCATCGTGACGCACAACATGCAGCAGGCGGGACGTTGTTCGGATTATACCGCATTCTTTTATCTCGGCCGGCTCATTGAGTTTGGATCGACCGGCAAAATTTTCACAAATCCGAGCGAACGGCAGACAGAGGATTATATTACAGGGCGATTTGGTTGATAATCACAGGGCGGGTTTTCCGCTCTCAGGATAAAGGTGAAAGAACGACGATGATCGCTCAAAAACACATTCTTGGATCGTTTGACGAAGCGCTCGCTTCGCTGCGCAACAACGTGCTGATGATGGCGGGGTTGGCCGAGCGGAGTCTGGAACGCGCGGTCAAAGGATTGCTCGAGCGGGACGACGATCTGTGTGCGAACGCCATTGCCGACGACGAAGAGATCGACCAGCTGGAAAAGCAGGTGGACAAGGACGGCGTGGACATTCTGCTCCGTTTTCAACCGGTGGCTTCCGATCTGCGGCGCGTCGTTTCCGCGATGAAGCTCTCTCCCAATATCGAGCGCGTAGCCGATCAGGCCACAAACATCGCCCGCCGGGCGCGCAAGCTGAACCGGCATCCGCCCCTCCCGGAAATAGAATTGATTGTGCCTCTCCGCGACCGCGCCATGTCGATGTTCAGGGACAGTGTGGATGCCTATGTGCGGGAAGACGCGGAACTGGGCCGCGCCGTGGTTCAACGCGATGCGGAACTGGACGAATTGAATCGCAAGGCAGGCCGTCAACTGATCCAGCGAATGGCCGAGGAGCCGGACCAGCTTCGCGGCTATTTGAATTTGATGTTTATCGCGCGACATCTCGAACGGGTAGGCGACCACGCCACCAACATTGCAGAGGACGCCGTTTACGCCGCCGCTGCCGAAGACATTCGCCATCAGCCTGTTGCGGGGACCTGACGGCGCCGCTTGCCGGCTGCCGGAAGTCCGGCGAGAGTAATTTTTAGATTCGGGGGCAACGGCGCCTTCCGAGCGCTTTTATTTTGACCCAAATGCAGCAAGCGACCGCGAAAGCAGGAGCGGAAGAGTCCGCGGAAAACGGACAACCACTGCCCCCCGAAGCCGATGCGAAAAGAGAGCTTTCCGATCCCCGAAATTTCATCAACCGCGAGTTAAGCTGGCTCGAATTCAATCGCCGCGTTCTCGAGGAAGCGCAGGACCCGACCCAGCCACTCATCGAGCGAGTCAAATTCCTCACCATTTTCAGCTCGAACCTCGACGAGTTCTTCGAGATCCGAGTCGCCGGAATCAAACAACAGATCGAAAGCGAAACGAGCGACGTCGGGCCGGATGGGATGAGCCCGACGGAGACGTTCAATAACATTCGCCGTGTCGCCAGTGAGCTGGTCGCGACCCAGTATGCGCTTTGGAACAACGAGCTGCTGCCGCAACTGGCGAAAAATGGGATCCGCATTCGCGATGTGACAACATTGAGCGCGAAACGCGCGGCCTGGGCGGCGCGTTATTTCCAGGAGGAAGTTTTCCCCGTGCTTACGCCGCTTGCGGTCGATGCGAGCCATCCGTTTCCGCAGCTGCTGAACAAGAGTCACAATTTGCTGGTGCGCGCCAAGACGCAACGCGGCGGCGAGCCGTTGCATGCCATCGTCCAGGTGCCGCGCGTCGTGCCCCGATTGATTTTGCTGCCGCGAGGCAAGGGGGAAGATGAACCCTGGGATTACATCTATCTGGCTTCCCTGATCAAGCAGCATATCGGCGAGCTGTTTCCCGGCTTGATCATTGACGACGCGCACGCCTTTCGCGTCACGCGGAACAGCGATCTCTATATCGACGACGAAGAGGCGGAGAATTTATTGCGTACCATCGAGCAGGAACTGCAACGCTCCAGCCGGGGCGACGCCGTCCGGCTGGAAGTGGAAGCCGATTGCCCGAAGGATTTTCGCGAGTTGCTCCTCGAGTTTTTCGATCTGACGGATGCCGACGTTTATAAGGTCGACGGTCCGCTTTCCATGACCCATCTCACGCCGCTCATTACCAATGACGCGTTCGCGAATCTGAAGGACCGTCCGTTTCAACCGGGCCGCGACCCGGCACTTCCGCCGCACGCGGACATCTTTGAAGTGCTCCGCCGGCAGGATGTTTTGCTCCATCACCCTTACGACAGCTTCGATCCGGTCGTGGAGTTCATCGAGGAGGCCGCTCAGGATCCTCAGGTGCTCGCGATTAAGATCACGCTTTATCGGACCAGCGGCGACTCGCCCATCGTCGGGGCGCTGATCGACGCAGCGAATGCGGGCAAGCAGGTCACAGCCATCGTGGAATTGCGCGCGCGATTCGACGAAGCGGTGAACATTCAATGGGCGCGCCGTTTGGAGGAAGCGGGCGCGCACGTCATTTACGGCGTGGTCGGTCTGAAAACGCATTGCAAGGCGCTGCTCATCGTGCGGCGCGACACGGACCGCATCCGGCATTATGTCCATCTCGGAACAGGCAATTATCATCCGCGGACCGCGCGCACCTACACCGATTTCAGCCTTTTTACGAGCGAGCCGAAGTTGACCGAAGAAGTCTCGATTGTCTTCAACACGCTGACTGGACTGGCTGGCTATCCCGGCTTGAAAAAGCTGATGGTCGCGCCGTTCGACCTGAAGCGGCGGCTGATCGGTTTGATCGAACGGGAACGCGACCACGCGCTTGCCGGGAAACCAGCCCGCATCATCGCCAAGTTTAATTCGCTGGTGGATCAGGAGATCATCGAGAAACTTTACGAAGCTTCCTGCGCGGACGTGACCATCGATTTGATCGTGCGCGGCATTTGTTGTCTGCGTCCGAAAATCCCCGATCTAAGCGAAAATATTCATGTTGTCAGCATCGTGGGCCGTTTTCTCGAGCACAGCCGGATCTATCATTTTGCCAATGATGGGAAGCCCGAAGTTTTCTTGTCGAGCGCGGACTGGATGCCGCGGAACTTTTTGCGACGGGTAGAGGTGGCATTTCCGATCGAGACTCCTGCTCTTCGCGATCAAATCATCAACGAAGTGCTGCCGAGATTTCTGAACGATCGAGTGAAAGCGCGGGAGTTGCAGCCGGACGGAAGTTATCGCCGGCTGAAGCCTGAAGGCCAGGAGCCGCGCGCCCAGGCGCAATGGCATTTCAGGGAGCGTTCGCGAGAGCGGGCGAAAAAGCTGCGCCGTCCGAAAACGCCGCCGCGAGCTGATAAGTTGATCCCCATCACCGTTGTGCCGCCGAAACAATCGTGAAGAAAAAGATTCTGGTGATCGATGTTGGCGGCAGCAACGTCAAGCTGATGATCTCCCGCGCCCGGAAACGAAAGTTCAAGTCCGGACCAAAAATGACGCCGCGGGAAATGGTTTCCCAAATCAAATCAACCGTCGACGGTTGGAAATACAACGCAATTTCCATCGGGTTTCCGGCGCCTGTGCGTGACGGGCGCATCGCAGACGAACCGAAGCACCTTGGGAAAGGCTGGGTCGGATTCAATTTCGAAAGGGCTCTGAGGAAACCGGTACGTCTCATCAACGATGCAGCCATGCAGGCACTCGGCAGTTATCGCGGCGGCCGCATGCTTTTTCTAGGGCTTGGCACCGGCCTCGGCTCTACGCTGATCTGGAATAAAAACGTGCTACAACTCGAGCTGGGCGACCTGCCTTACTACAAGGGCGAAATCATCGAGAAATACCTCGGCAAATCCGGGCGGACCCAGCTTGGCCAGAAAGATTGGCGGCGGAGGGTGGCTTATACCGTCACACAGCTGAAAAAATCGCTTATTGCCGATTACGTTGTGCTCGGCGGCGGCAACGCTAAAAAACTGGATTCGCTTCCACGCGGCGCCGAGCGCGGTCACAATCGCAATGCGTTTTTGGGCGGGACGCGGTTGTGGCAAAACGAACCCCGGACCGGCCGGCCGAAATGGCAGATCATGTAGCGCTGAAAGCGCCAGATGTTAAAAGAGTTGAAAACTTACATGGTTACAACGTGGCGCCGCCGAGTTAGTGCCGTTTTAACCTTGTAACCCTTTTAACGTTTGTAACTTCTCAAGTAGTGCGTCTTTATTTCCTCAGGCACGGCGACGCCGATTGGCCCGACTGGGACAAACCGGACGATCAACGGCCGCTGACTAAACGCGGTAAAAAGGAAATGCACGCGATCGGCAAGTTTCTGTCGAAGCTCCAGGTTCGGCCCGATCTCATTTTGACCAGCCCGCTCCCGCGCGCATCGCAAACCGCCGAGATCGCTGCCGAACATTTGGAAATGAAATGCCGCGAAGAAAAATTGCTCGCTCCCGGGTTTGGCAAAAGAGAACTCGAGCGTTTGCTCGAAAAGTATCCGGAAGAAAGTTTAATGCTGGTTGGTCATGAGCCGGACTTCAGTGGCGCGATCGCTGGACTGACCGGCGCGTCGCTCAAACTTTCCAAAGCCGGCCTGGCGTTGGTGGATGTCGATCTGCCATTTGGGAAGGGCCGGCTCCTCTGGCTTTTCCCGCCCAAGGTCATGAAGAAGTGAGCTGCTCTATTTTTCGGCCGGCGGGCGCTTTTTCTTTTTCGACTTCCAATCTTTGATGAAAATCGAGATGCGTTTGGCAAACGCTTTCGGCGGCTCGGCGTAAAATCGTCTGCCGAGTTCGGTCGCATCGCGCTGCAGTTTTTGACTCCGTTTGCGGACCAGCCTGTCTAGTGCGGCGCGCTCATCTTGAAGCGTGGGATCCGTCGCCTCTTGATCGAATCGCGCAACAAGAAATGCGAGATCATGGTCGAGGCCCAGCAGCTCTCCCAGAGCTTTGGCGTCATTCGCGATTTTCTCCAAAACGACCCGGTTGAGTGGCCGAAGCAGGCGAAGTTGATACCATAATTCTTTCACTTTTTTTCGCCATTTGTGAAAATTTTCCGGGCTCGGTTTTTCCACTACCTTTGCCAGGGCCGCGCGCCCGCGTCTGTAGGATTTGGCGACAGATCCGCAAACTTGTTTCCAGGTCAAATCGTCGAGCTGCCAGCTCGAGAGACGTTTTCCGACAGCTTCCAGCCGCGGCACGACTTGTTTTTGCCAATCGTCGAACGCCGCGGAAAAGCTTTCCCGTTCCATCGACAATAATTCCTCCAGTTTGGGAAATGGATTATGAGCCGGATCGTGCGCGACCTTAAGCTGAGTGAGTGTTTGCAGACGAACGTGCGCATCGCGCAGATCCGAGAGGAGTTTCCCGACGTGGCTGATACAACGGTCCTCTCGTTCGTATCGCTCCTTTCCCTTGCCGTCCGACGTCAGGCGAAGCGCAGCTCTAAGTTTCTTCAGATGTTTGCGCGTCTCATGGACGGTTTCGCCGCGCTGCTTCGCCGGACGGCGCCCCAATTGAAGGGCCGATTGGATCTCTTCACGAAATATTCGTTTCAAGCCTTGTGACGGGGACTCCTGCGACTTGAATCGGTAGCTCATCGCTCGAGCAGGATTGCTACTCGGTCGCCAGTCTCACATTGCTGTAGCGCTTTTCGCCCGTGACCTCGCGGCCGAACCAGGTGGGCGGCTTGAATTTCCGGCAGGCGGACTGAGTCGGGAATTCCACTTCTGCGACGACGAGCCCGGCGTGGGCCCCCCGGTAGGAGTCGATTTCGATGGTCAGGCTTTTCCACGGGATTTCGTGGCGCAGTTTTCGGAGTCTTCGCCCGACCGTGGCCGGCCAAAGTGCGGCGAATTGTTTCGGACTAAGTTCGATCTCGCGTTCTTCGCGCGAACTGCCGCGGCCGACCTTGAAGGTAAGAGTGGCTCGCTTCCCTTTCTTGCGAAGGCGCACATGTCTTCCTCCTGCCTCGTTTGCCAGATAGCCCTGGGCAATCGGAAAACTACGGAAGTGGTTGAGCCCCGGCGGCAATTCTTTGACGAGAAACTTACGCTCGATTTCGCGGCCGTTTTTTACCGTGGCGTTCATCTCGTCGTGAAATTAAATCCTAGAGGCGATTAATTCCGCGGTCGAGCCTTTCGAGCATTACCATAATATCGGCGGATTGAACAAACGAGTCATTGCTCTGCAGACGCTTCCCTCCGGGAAAGGCGACGCTGAGGTGATCAACGCACGCGGCCGGCCGCGGCCCGACCCGCCTTCGCCACGCTTCGGCGCGGCAAGCAGAGCGAGGTGGCTATGGCTGAATTTGTGTGCAAGCGAATGGCCCGCTTCAACCGGCGGCGCCGCGTTGGAGCAATGTGCTCAATGCACCGGCGGCGACGAAAATCGGCCAGGCGGAAAGGGCGACGATAAGGGCGAAGAAAATTAGTTCGATGGCAAACTCCCAATTCCTTTCGCGCGCGAAATAGTCTCGGGTTAACTTGCGGAACGATCGGCGCACTGCGGGCGCTTCCTGTGGTGTCCGTCTGGTTACCGTTTTTCTCACTTTGATGATGCTCATAACTGAGCGTTGGATAATCCGATGAGCGGGAGGTGTCAGGTTACGAATTGTGAAGATCGCGTGACAAACCGGTGACACCCTGAAGCTCCTTAATTCTGACTCATTTTGTAGCGGGGGCGCGGTCAGCGGCTTGGGCTGCGGGTTGTTGGCTTGCGCTCGGGAGAGCGGCGTAGTTTGATCGGTCCGTAAATGGTCGCTGAAACTCCCGATAAATCCCGAGGCGCGGATGTGATCGTCCATGGTAATGCAAAGGATTTCCGGCAGGAGATTCAGGCAGGCCCGCACCGGCTGGTCGCGGACGAACCGGTAGCGGACGGCGGCGGCGCCAAGGGGCCGTCTCCCTACGGCCTTTTGCTGGCTGCCCTGGGATCGTGCACATCGATGACCATCGGATTGTATGCGCGGCGAAAAGGCTGGCCGCTCGAAGAGATCACTGTTTCGCTCCGGCACTCAAAAATCTACGCCATGGATTGCGCGGAATGCGAGACGAAGGAAGGCAAGATCGACCGGATCGAGCGGGACATTCATCTGACCGGATCGTTGACTGACGAACAGCGCGCCAGGTTGATGCAGATCGCAGATATGTGCCCTGTTCACCGGACTCTGACATCCGAGATCAACATTAAGACCCGCGCGGTTTAAGGTCCCATCGTGGATGGGAGTTCCATGGGTAGGGTCAGCGCTCTGCGCTGACCGGACGGCGCAGCGCGCCGTCCCTACCAGATCGGGATCACGTCCGCGATCAGCGTTCGTGCAGGGCGATGCTTGAGCCGACCCATGTTTTGCCCTTGTTGAAATCGACGCCCATCATTTTGCCCTGGCTCATCCGGGCGAGATTATTTACGAGAACGGGTTCGCCATTGGCCGGCCAGAGGAACATCATTCGCAACTCCGCTTTCGATTTGGAACCGTCCGGTGTCGGCACAAACGGCACATAATCGATCTTCCTTTGCAAAATCCATTCGTGCGGAGTTTTTAACGCAGAGATTTTTTCATGCGCCGGTTCCATGTCGACTCCGATTCCAGCGAAGGAGTAGAGCGGTTTTAAAACATAATCGGCGATGTTCTCGCCGGCCGGAAATTCATCGGCGAAGAATGCGGGCGCAGTGTGTTCGGTTTTGATGAAAGGCAACGAATGTTTGCTGATCCGGTAATACCAGTTGGGATGCGTCACCCAGGTGACATCGAGATCGTCCTGGAAACGGAACGGCAGCTCAAGATCGGCGCGCCGCGCCAACTCGTCGAAAATGACCCGATTATAGATGCGTTCGATTCGCACATCGCGTCCGTCGCGCTCGTAGAATAGTTGCCGCCCCCGCTTTTTCACTTTCGTCAGGCAAACCGTCCGCACGCCGAGCAGCGACTCCGTGCAGGCAAAATCGGTCCGCGTTTTCTGTTTCTCCGGCTCGATCTCCAGCAGGACCACGTTCTCCGGTTTGGCGTCGGCCACAATGGTCCGCCGCAGCAACTCGATGTAAGCCTCGTCCGTGATTCCGCCAAATGACGATGTCCAGTTCGGCGGAATGGCCGGATATGCTTTGCGCATGCAACCAAGCGAGAGAAATTGAAATCCGAACAAGCTCGGGAAAGCCTGCAACTCGATCAGTCGCGGGACCAGTCGACCGCCCTCCTCGCAAATGCCGAGGTCGACGAGCAAAAATTCCGGATGCGCCGACTCGCCAGGCACTTCCGAGCCGGCTGGGATCGCCGACGCGGCGTGCTTCGCGAACGCCGCGGTTTGTGTTTGCGCCGCGATCTTGTTCGCGGCGTAAACGGCTTCATCCGTGAATTCGCGGGTCAGGAAAATTGGCGTTTCCGAAACGGAGAAGTCGGCCGGCCATCGTGTGCTCTCATTCACGCAACGCAGGAACGACGCGTACTTCTCCACTGTGAAATCGGCGTTAAATCGATCGCGAAGTTGGGGATGCATTCCGGGCGGGGACGGATCTCCGAGCCGTCCAGCTTATCTACACCAGAAACTTGCCACGTTGCATAACCTGTTCGCCGTCAAACCAGATGTCAAAGTCGCGGCCAACGCAGTCGATGTGCGTTTTGGAGATCCAGTTCGCGCCGGTGTGCTCGGCGTACGGGTGGCCGAAGGCGATGTGAACCCCCGGAATCTTTTCGTCCTGCAAGATATGCCCGATCACGTGCGTGCACGCGATGTTCGTGCCAATGGCAAATTCGCCGACACGATTGCTGTTTTCATCCGTGCTGGTGTAAAGGCGGAAATCGTCGCGCAGGTCCTTATTTTCCGAACGGAGATCGACGATCCGGTTGTTCTCGACCTCGATGGTAAGCGGGCTTGCCTCAAGATCGCCGTAGCGCTCGCACAGATAATCGCCAACTACGCCGTCAACGACAAATGTCCCGTTTGTGTTCATGGGGGAAGTGAAAATTTCGCCGCCCGGAAGGTTGCCCCATTTGTCCTTTGTGATGATGCCGCTGGTTTTGAGCCACTTGAGCTTTGGAGAGAACTCCCCGACAAATTCGGTGCCGTGCTGTGTCTTACATGTGATGCGCTCTGCCTGACGCGCGCGTTCGACCAGTCGCTGGCTTAAATCATCCACGGCGTGGAAATCCGCACGCATGCCTTCCAGCATGATCTGCCGGTTGATGTTCACCATGTGGGCGTGGCGGATCCGGTGGTGGTTGACTACCGCCGTCATTTCCGTGCGGGAACCGAGTTCGCCCGGCTGGCTTTGCGCCGCGAAGATCGACGCCTGCGAGCAGGCCAGGTCGTCCAGGATGATCTCGGGCATGAACTGAAGCGGGCGCCGCGCGTGATGCTCCAGCACAAACAGGCTGTATTCGGAACCGACACGTTCCACCTCCGTTTGCAATGCCGCCGCGATTTCGCGGGTGGCGGAGTCGGTGATAATCGTCATCCGCTCCCGCGGCTTGAGTCGCAAACAAACATTGATGGCATTGTGCGCACCGGGCATCAGCTCCGGATCAATCGGGTGGAAGTAAGCGCGGTCTGGCATTTTCGAAAGTGCTCAGTTTTACGCTGAAACTTCGCGCGAGCAAATGGGCTTTGTCAGATCGGGGCCTGGCAAGGTCTCGAATTTCTTGCGGCTGCGCTGTAAAAACAGGCCGACAAAGCTCGATCGTTACGCCGCCTTAACATTTGGAACATTCAACTGTTCGTACGTTTCGGCCACGATTTGATCGACCACGGCATTGATATCGCCGGTCCGTTCCCACACTGCCAGCTGCCGGTCCGCTCCAGTGCCTTCGCGCATGATGCGTTCGATATGCGCCAGTTCGGCGTGACTGCCGAGCTCGTCGATCTCCGGCGCGATGAACTCGAGCATTTCGTGGAGTAGATCGCGCTCGTCCACCTCGCATTTGCGTCCGAAATCGATCAACTTCCCGTCAAGCCCGTAGCGCGCGGCGCGCCACCGGTTTTCATCGATCAGACGGCGCGGATACATGCGGAAGGTAACGTTTTCCCGGCGCAACTTGTGTAATTTCACGACAATTGCCTGGATCAGAGCAGCGAGGGCGATGGTGTCGTCGACTCGCGACTGCGCATCGCAGATACGAAATTCGATGGTGTTAAAAAATGGATGGAGCCGAATATCCCACCAGATCTTCTTGGCATTATCGATGCAATTGGTGGAAACAAGCAGTTTCAGGTAATTGTCATAATCCGACAGCGACTCGAATACGTCGGGAATTCCAGTGCGCGGGAACCGCTCAAAAATCATTTGCCGATATGCCTTTAACCCGGTGTTCTGTCCCAGCCAGAAAGGCGAATTGACCGAGAGCGCGTAAATGTGCGGGAGGAAATAGCGCGCCTGATTCATGACGTCGATCGCTTCTTCGCGATCCGGAATTCCCACATGCACGTGCAGCGCAAAAATGAGATTGGCACGCGCAATCTGCTGCATGTCCTGTACGATCGTGGCATAGCGCTCGTCGGCCGTGATCAACTGGTCCATCCAGTGCGAAAACGGGTGTGTCCCGGCCGAGCCGATCTTTAGTCCATCATGCGCTGCGAGCACTGCCAACTGGCTTCGCAGTTCGATCACTTGTTGCCTCGCGTCGCACGTGTCTCTGCAGATCTCTGTATCCAGTTCGACGACCGACTGGTGCATCTCCGGTTTGACGTGTTGTTTTAAAATGATTTTTCCGTCCGCCAGGATTTCCTGAATGTGCGCGTGCAGGGCGCGCGTTTGCGGGTTGATGATCTGGAATTCCTCCTCGATGCCGAGGGTGAAGGTGTGATCGCGGTAAACCATCGGTGTCAGACTAATTCCTACTGGGCCGGCAGACTCTCCCTCGCTTGGCGTTTGCTTTGCAAAAATTGTTCAGATCGCGGGCGCCGCAACATCGCACCCGTTACGCGGCTTTCGTGTTCAACCCTTCATAGGTTTCCGCAACGATCTGGTCGACCACGGCTTTCATGTCGTGTGTTCGCTCGTACGCGGCCAGTTGCCGATCTGCGCCCGTTCCTTCGCGCATGACCCGTTCGATGTGCGCCATTTCCCGCTTGCTGCCAAGCTCACCGACCTCGGTTGAAACGAACTCGAGCAGCTCCCCCAGCAAACTGCGCGCGTCGACTTCGGCTTCCTTGCCGAAATCGATCAGTTTTCCGTCGATTCCGTAACGCGCCGCGCGCCAGCGATTTTCGTCGAGGAGGCGGCGTCGATAAACACGAAAAGTGATGTTCTGCCAGGTCAGTTTGTAAAGCTTGGCAATCACAGCCTGGATCAGCGCAGCGATGGCCAGGGTATCATCTATTCGTGATTGCGCGTCGCATACCCGCACCTCAAGCGTGTTAAAAACCGGGTGAAGCCGAATGTCCCACCAGATCTTCTTTGGGTTGTCGATACAGCCGGTTTTGATGAGCAATTTGCAATAATCTTCGTACTCGGAGAGCGACTCGAAGGAGTCGGGAATGCCGGTGCGGGGAAAACGTTCGAACACCTTCAGGCGATAACCTTTCAGGCCGGTGTTGCGGCCGACCCAGAACGGCGAGTTGACCGAAAGCGCATAAATATGCGGCAGGAAATAACGCACCTGATTCATGACGTGAATGGCCGATTCGCGATCGGGGATTCCGACGTGCACGTGCAATCCAAAGATGAGATTGGCTCGTGCCAGCAACTGCATGTCTTTGACGATTTCCTGATAGCGCTCGCCTTCGGTGATCAATTGATCGTGCCAATGGGAAAAAGGATGCGTCCCGACCGAGGCAATCTTGAGGCCGCCGCGTCCGGCTAGCTCGGCCAGTCTGCTGCGCAATTCGCCGACGTGCTCCCGAGCACACGAAATCGAATCGCAAATCTCAGTGCCCAGCTCGACTACCGATTGATGCATTTCCGGCTTGATCTGTTCTTTCAGTGTGACTTTGCCGCCTTCGAGAATTTCCTGAATATGCGAGCGCAATTCGCGCGAAACGGGGTCGATAATCGCAAACTCCTCCTCGATCCCGAGAGTGAACGTATGCTCCTTGGCGCTCATGGCGGACCACAAATGTCCTTCAAAAACAACACGCTGTCATCCCGAGTCGCGGAGACGACGAGGGACCTCGCAAAAACACAATGATCACACAGGTTGCCTTGTGTGAGGCCTCGCCGTTGCGAGATCCTTCAGCTGCGCTCAGAAGCACGAATTTCGAATCAATGACGAAGCACCCGCCTTCGCTGTGCTGCGGCGCGGCAGGCAAATGACGAATGCCCATTCGTGATGCGCAACGCGCTTGTTGATTTCGTCATTTTTCTTCCAGCTCTTGTGCGAGTTCGCCTAACGAACGTTTCGTCACCGCGGCCTGCATGAACCTGCCCCAGCTCAAATTGTCACGGCCGGGAACGTGTTCGCGCGCTTTGCGTATGGCCATCTCCGAGACCGCTTCCACCACCCATTCGAAGCTCGGCTGGCCGATCATGGCCGCTTCCGCGTCCGGGGCGGGGTTGCAAAAATCGATCGCGACCGGAACACCGTCGCGTATTGCAAACTCAACCGTGTTCAGATCGTAGCCGAGAAACTGATTCAGTTTAACCACGCCTTCTTCCACCTTTTCCACAACCTCCTTTGGCGCGTGCCATTCTGTTTGATAGCGCAAATGGTAGGGATGTCGCGGCTCATACGGCATGAGGCGAACATGGCGCTGGTCGATGGAGTAACAGCGAAAGTACATGTCGAATTTTACTTCCTCCTGCAGCATCATGACCAGTTGGCCGGTCTCGTTGTAAGCGCGAAAAAACTCCTCCCGGTTGTGTAATCGGTAGACATTTTTCCAGCCGCCGCCCGCGTATGGTTTGAAAAACGCCGGCCAGCCGACGTAGCTGAAAATTCCCTCCCAATCGAGCGGGTAACCGAGATTGCGAAACGATTTGTCGTTCGTGTCAGGCGGCGGTTGGTTGGACGGCAGCAAAACTGTGCGCGGAACGGCCACGTCGATTTTGGTGGCCAGGGCATTGTTAAAAAACTTCTCATCGGCGCTCCACCAAAACGGATTGTTCACGACAGCCGTCCCGCTCAGCGCGGCGTTTTTAAGCCAGGCCCGATAGAAGGGCACGTCCTGCGAGATCCGGTCGATCACGACATCGTAGCCGCATGGCTCGCCTTGAAGCACCTTCTCGATCTTGACGAACTCCGCGACAATCTCTTTGCCACCCGTCTTCTGGTTGACGCGATCGACGAACGCCGGAGGGAAACTATGTTCCTGGCCAAAAAGGATTCCGATTTTTTTCATAAATTCGTTAGGTAGGGACAGCTCTCTGAGCCGTCCGATTTATTCAGTCTCCGGTGCGCTGCGCAAGAGGAATTCGCCGGACGCTCACGAAGGTGCGTCCCTACCATTCCTTAAAATCGCTTCGGGTGCCAATTCGGCTTGGAGAGGCTGCCTTCGCCCTTGTATTCGAAAAGCTTGTAAACCGGCATGAGCAGGAGACCCGGCCCCTTCGGGCTGATGCGCACGTCGAAATCGATTCGATCGTCGAGAAAGTAAATATTTCCGTGGCCAACCATGTCGAAGAGTTTGCCCGCCACGTCGAAATCGTCGGTATGGATGACTCCATCCTTCACGGTAAAGCTGGCACTGGCTGTTCGGGCGATGCTGTAGCCTGCGCCGGGCAGGAGATGATTCAAAATTCCCGATAGCGGGCCGAAAACCGGGATTGCAAAAACGTCGCCATTGGCCACTTCCAATTTTCCGCTCCCTTGCATCTTTCGCGAATCGCTGCCCAGTCCATCGAAATCGTAAACCGCGTTCAATTCGCCCTGCGCGGTCTTGTAGTTGTAATAGAGATCGGTGAGTCGCGGGAAATTGACACTTTTGACGGCGATGGTCGCGTGATAATGCGAATCGTTGTGCGCGAGGGAAATATCGGCGTGGCCGCGCACAGTTCCTGAAAAGAGCGTGCCGTTCAGATCGTTGATCTGCAAACGATCGGTCGTAAATAGCAGTTTGCTGGAAACACGGTCGAAGGGCAGCGTCTTTCCTAGGAAATCGTAAGCCATTCCCCCTGGAGAATCGACATGGATGTCCAGCCGTGTCTTCTTGCCGCCTTGAAACTGGTAAACGCCGTCGGCGGTAATATTCGGCGGCTGCCGGAACTTATAAGGCGTGACGGTTTTCCAAAGCTTCGGATCGATCCAGAAAATCACGTCCGCCGGCCACAACGCCGTCTTGATATTGGCAATCCGTACTTCGTGTTTCGCAAAGTCATAGGTGAAGCTTCCCGTGCCGACGCCTTCGTCGCGCGCCACCCGCAGATCGTCGTAAGTCACCGCGCCGTCGCCGAAGTGAATTTTCGCACTGGCACTCTTTGCCCACACTCCCCGGAACCGCGCCCGGCCCATGGTGACGGTTCCGTCGCCATGCCAGTCTTCCGGCTTCCGATCCGGACCGCGAATGGCGAGGTGGACGGCGGGCGGACGTGGCCACTCCCACTCGCCCAAAAGCTCCTGTAACTCAGGCGAGACAAATACACGGAACACGGCCGGGTTTATTGTGCTGTCGATGTTGAGCCGAAAATCGCCCGGTGAATCCAGACAATCCGCCCGCAGTTCTCCGCTGGAGTGAGCAACATGGACGTCACGCAAAAGCGTGCGCTCGCCATCCCAGGAAAAACCGACATTGAAATTCGAAAGCGGCACCGTTTTGTAGGCGAAATTGTCGGCGCTGACATGGCCGATCACTTTTAGCTGAGGGCGTGCTTCGGTAAAATTGGCGGAGCCGGAGAGTTCGATTTGTGGCGGCGAATTAAACGTCGCGTCAGCCAGAAGACGGCCCATGCCGGCAGCTGCGAGAAACGATTTGAGATCGAGGCTGCTGCGCGCCTGGAAATTGGCCAGCTTCTTTTGGCGGCTCCAATCGCCGCGCGCGGCAAAACTGCCGGCGCTATCCTTCCATTCGCACTGCGTAATGTTGAGCGTCTGATCGCTCCATTCGGCGGCGGCAAATAAATCGCGCATCTCATAATTTTCCAGGCGCAACTGTTTCCCTCGCAGAGTCGCATCGACGTGTGCGTTCTCAATTTGCGCAAGATCGCCGCTGAATTTCACCTGCAGCCACGGCGGTCCGGCTGGAAAGCGGAACTTTTTCAGTTCGGCGGCTACCCGGCGCAGGATCGACAACCGTGTGTGCCATTCCTGGTCCGTTATCGGAGCCGACGGTTGATAATTTTCACGCTTGATCAGCTGGCCGCTCGCGGAAATGCGCACCCCGCAAAAAATCCCCTCGGCCTGACTGACATCGATTTGCTCCGGCGGAAAATAGACGTGAGCGTGGAAATTCGTCAGCTGCGCCTCGTCGCTTTTCCCCTCGGCCTCGTTGAGCGGCAGAGTGATTCGTGCGTTGCGGACATCGATTGCGTTCAGAAATGGCTGGTGATGAAAAAGCGCGGCGTAATTAATATCGAGTGCGATCTCACTCACCACCGCGAGCGTCTTCTCACGCCTCTTGTAATCAAAGACACGAACATCCTGAGCGACGAGTCCGCGGAATGGATCGAGCGTAAGGCGTCCGATGGAGGCTTCGACACCGCGCTTGTGCAGCTCTTCCACCACCCGGTGCCGCCATTGCTGGCCGAAACCCTGGCGCGCCAGGTACCAGCCGCCGCCAAGCGCGCCGGCGAGGACCAGAATGATAAAAAGACGAATTGCAACTTTTGCCCTGCGGCGCGCAGAAAGCGACCGCTTGTCTCGCGCGAGGGCGGCCGGTTGCGGTTCTTCGAGAACTTGCGACATGTGTTGGTTACAGAATGATCTCCATCTCCAGCCTTCCTGCAATAAACGCCTCGCTCAACTTTGTGAGTACCCTGTTTATTTCGATCGGCTGGTACTGGATCCGGAAGGGATTCTGGCGCCGCCACATGGTCTGCATGATCGCGGCTGTCACCTCATCGACACTTTTTTTGGTCGGCTATATCGTTTATCACGCGCACGTCGGCGAGAAATCGACGCATTTTGCGGCGGGCGGATTAGTCGCGTGGATTTACTTTCCGATGCTGATTTCACACATCCTGCTGGCGTTTGTCACGCTACCGCTGGTCATCGTCACCCTGGTCCAGGTTTTTCGCCGGCGATGGGATCGGCACCGGGCCATTGCGCGATGGACCCTGCCGATCTGGCTTTACGTTTCCGTGACCGGGGTTCTCGTTTACCTCATGCTTTACCAATGGTTTCCGCCACCTGGCATTTCCAGGTAGGGATGGCTCTCCCTCGCTTCCCCATGTTGCAACTGCCGCGGAATTGATGTTTGATCACGGGACGCAGCGCCGCTGCCGAACAAATTTATGGTGACGATCGCAACGTTTAATGAGGCGGCCAAGGCCAAGAACCTCAAAGCGCGCCTTCAACAGGCGGGCTTGCATACCGACATTCATAATGAAGCTCCCTTGCAGCAGGTTGCCTTCATGTCCAGGCCGCATGCCAACGTCAAGGTGCTGGTCGAAGACAGCGACTTCGAGCGCGCCCAAAACCTGATGATCGAGTGGGAGGCGAGCGATCCGGACATCGCTTTGGCCCTGGTTCGTTGCCCACAGTGCGGCTCCTCGCGGATCCAATATCCTCAATTGACCCGCAAGTTTATCACGCCCGACATCGCCAGCGTTCTTCTTACACTCAGGATTTTTCCCAAGGAATTTTATTGCGAGGATTGCCACTTCACCTGGACCGAAGAGAAACAGCGAACGATCGGGCGGCTGTGGCATCGCTTTTTTCCCGGAAACGAATCGAAACCCACCGGTTAGGCCGGGCAACATTTGCCTGCGGCACGTCGCGGCTGAAAATTACGGGCCGGAAAGGTTCATGATCGCGAATTCTCATCGATGAAGTGGCTTTTTGCTCTACTGCTGGCGATCGTCATTTTTGGCGGCGCCGCCTGGTTCGGTTACAACTTTGTCTTCAAGCAGGACATCGAAGTCCGGAGGGAACAGCGCGGCGAAATCACGCCGGAACCCAGGGTCGATATTAGTCTGCCGGAGTTTCAGGCGGCCGCGAAGTTACGCCAGGAAGGCAAATTAAGTGAGGCCCGTGCGGCGCTCACCGCATTCATTCAAAAATACCCGGCCGGTCAGCACGTCGAGGAAGCGAAGGACCTGCTGGGCGAGGTCAACGTCGATATCCTCCTTTCTCGCACGCCTTCGCCGGAAAAGCAGGAATACATCGTTCGGTCGGGCGACGTGCTGCAGAAAATCGCCCGCAAGCTGAAATCGACGCCCGAACTCATCATGCGCATGAACAATTTGAGCGGCACCATGCTGCACATCGGCGATCGCCTGCTCGTTTCGCATCCGCAATTTTCGATGATCATCGACCGAAAACCGAAATTGATCGTGCTGCTGGATCACGATGCGTTTTTCAAACAGTACCACATAAGGGAAGAAAAGCTGCCACCCAGGCGGCCCGCGAAGGTCACCACGAGGGTTTCTGAAGTGATGGCCTGGAAAAATGGCAAGCGGATCGGATTCGGAAGCAAGGATTACGTTAGCAGCACCCGCTGGATCCGGCTGGCCGCATCGATCTATATGATTTATTCTGTGCCCGATGCGACCCATCCCGAACTTGCGCAGCCGCCGCCGGCGTCGGGCTTTGGCCTCGACGCCAGCGATGTCGAAGAGCTGAGCAGTCTTGTCAACAGCCGGACGCCTGTCACCATTACGGACTGAGATTTGTGGAAAGGTTAAAAGAGTTACAAGTGTTACATTGTTAAAAATGGATGACCGGAGCTTGCTACGCCTGCAACCTTGTAACTTTTTAACGTTGTAGCCTTTTTAGCGTTTTCTCATGGACCCGCAGCCGCTCGATTTCGAAAAGCCAATCTTTGAGCTGAAACGCCGGTTGGAGGACCTGAAGGAACACTCCGACCAGCACGACGTCGATCTCGACTCCGAGGTGGAAGCAATCGAAGCGAAGATTCGCGAAACGCGGCGTCAGATTTACGGCAACCTCACGGCCTGGCAGCGAGTGCAAATTGCGCGGCACGTGCAGCGGCCTTTCGCGCTCGATTATATCGAACGTTGTTTCACCGGCTGGATCGAGCTGCACGGTGACCGGCATTTTGCCGACGACAAGGCAATGCCGTGCGGTCTGGCCATGCTCGGCTCTCAACGGTGTGTCGTTATCACCCACCAAAAGGGCCGCAACACGAAAGAAAACGTAATGCGCAACTTTGGATGCGCGCATCCGGAAGGTTATCGCAAAGGATTGCGTTTAATGAAGCTGGCCGAAAAATTCAGAATGCCTGTCATTTCACTGATCGATACTCCGGGCGCGTATCCGGGCATTGGCTCGGAAGAACGTCACATTTCCGAAGCGATTGCGGTGAATCTGCGCGAGATGATGAACCTGCCCGTGCCGATTGTCGCCGCAGTCATCGGAGAAGGGGGCTCGGGCGGCGCGCTCGGGATCGGTGTCGCCGATCGCGTTCTTATTCTGGAGAACGCCTATTACTCCGTCATCAGCCCGGAAGCCTGCTCCGCAATTCTCTGGCGCGACCGGCGTCACGCGCCGGAGGCAGCCGAAGCGTTGAAATTGACTGCGCAGGATCTGTTGAAACTCCATGTCGTGGATGAAGTTGTTGCGGAGCCCGAGGAAGGCGCGCATCGCGATTACGATACAGCCGCGGCAAATCTTGGGACGGCGCTTCGTCAGAACCTGGAGCGGGTCATAAAAATCCCGGTCGAAGAATTGCTCGAGAGGCGCTATAACAAATTCCGTGCCCTTGGCAATTTTGCCGAAGGCAGGGCCTCAACTTCATCGGCGCGCTCCTGATCGTGTTTCGGCGACATCTTTATTCATCTGCATGGTTCGCCGGCCTGGCGTTTTTCTGCGCGGCCGCGTCGCATGATGCGGTCCGGCCAAAGTTCCGATTTGGCCGCGACACGTTCGCTTTCACAAATAACACCGTTTTCGAATACAAGGGAGGCCACGCGCACCTTCGGAAGAACGACCCGCAAGAACGCAAGCGCCGTTATACCCGGCGCTGTTTTGTGATGTGCCGCACCACAATGCAGTTTTACAAATTCGCGCGCTTCGATCCTCACGGAGCGCCGTTGGACGATGAGCAACTTGCCGCGCGCATCCGCATGGTTACCAAGCGTGCCGCATGGGATCCGCCACTGCCGGAGAATCGGCGGATCGTTTTTCCGGGCTACGCCAACCTTCATGCAATCAGCAAAGCGCGGCAGGGGGTCTTTCAGAAGAACATCGGCCTTGGCTGGCCGACTTATTTTCGCCTCGGCAACAACCGAATGGTTTGGGATTACAGCCGCGGGTATCAAGAGCAGATGCACAGGAACATGGACGCGGCCCTGGAGCGCGGCCAGTTGTTTGTCGGTTATCTCACGACGTTTCCCAGCTTTACCATTAATCATTCCGTGCTGGTGTACGCGCACAAGCCTGGCGGCGCCGATGGTCGCGATCATTATCTCGTTTTCGATCCCAACCACAGCGATAAGCCGCGCAACCTGGCCTGGTCGCCACGCGACCGCGCGTTTTATTATGAAAAAGACTGGGACTTTGTGGGCGGGCGCGTTCGCCTGTTTCAAGTTTACGGCAAACCGTTGCAGTAAAGCGTCATCCAATTAAAGGAACAAGCGCTGCCAGACCCGCCCATTCCATTGAGCGGCAGGACGAAAACTGTGGCGGCAGACATGTCGCCTGCGTCTGTCGCGATGCAGCCGGCACGGCTGCCACTACAGAAATAGCCGCGAACGTAACTCACGGCGGAAATAGAAACCGCAGAGCCGGCTCGACGCGTGCAGCCCACGCGCCTTCGCTGTGGTCTCCCCCTTCGGCTTCCATGTAAAGAAGGTCGTCCCCAACTTTCCAGCCTTTCTCGACCAGACGATTGCATAATTCGCGCGCCTGTTCCCAGCCGGGTTCATTGGTTCCGGTATCGAGCCAGATTCTCACCGGCGGTTTTTGTTCGATTGAATCGACCAGCCGGTAGATGGCGAATTCGTCCCACCAGATCGATGGAGACATTACCATCAACCGCGTAAACGCGTGCGGATACAAAATTCCAATCGCCAGCGTGACCAGTCCGCCCAGCGACGATCCACCCAGGCCGGTAAACTCCGCTTCCGGCTTCGTCCGGTATTTATTGTCGATGTACGGTTTGAGTTCTTCCATCAGGAACCCGCCATATTGGCGCGCGAGCCCGCGGCTCCGTTTTTTCCGTTTTGCCTTGGCGTCGATCACTCCGCGGGTCGGCGCGTACTCGTCGATGCGATGCTCGCCCATGTTCGCGACCGCGACGACGATAAGTGGTTCGATTAGGTTTTCGCGAACCAGTCGCTCCACCGTTTCGTCAACGCCCCATTCCACACCCGCAAACGCTGTCGCGGCGTCGAAAACATTCTGTCCGTCGTGCAAATATAAAACCGGATAGCGTTTTCTGGGGAGAGATCGATAACCCGGCGGGAGGTATACCAGAACGTCGCGCCTGTTTCCCAGAATCGTGGACGGGAAACGGCGATGACGTTTGATGTTTCCGGTCAGGGTATGTTTCGCCATGTAAAACCAGATGCTTGGTTGAAGTGGAATGGAGCGCAAGTCTCCGATGCGCGGTTCAGATGAATTCCTCTCCACGGCGAACTTGCGATTTAGACGGGTCGCAGCCAAACTGGCGGCCTTCAAACCGATGAACGAACGCTACGTTAAGTGGTACACGCCTTATCTCAGTCGCGAGTTTGAAATGCTGATCTTTGGAAACGGCGGCGGTCTGCCGCTGCTTTTATTTCCCACGTCTAATGCGCGTTATTACGAGAACAAGGACTTTGGGCTGGTAGGCGCCATCAGCGGTTTCATCGATTCGGGCAGAGTGACCGTTTACTGCCCGGACGCCATCGACCGGGACAGTTTGTACAACAAATCGATTCATCCCGCCGACCGAATGCGGACGTACAACGCCTATGAAAACGTGATCGTAAACGACGTGTTCGATCGGGCACGGCGCGAATGCAATTGTCAGCGCGTTGCAGTTTGCGGGGCGAGCCTGGGTGCCTATCACGCGGGCAACATCGCGTTTCGTCACCCGGATTTAGTCAGCTATTTCATCAGCTTGAGCGGTTCGTTCGATATCAGCTCATTTTTTGACGGCTATTACGACGACAACATCTATTTCAACAGCCCGTTTCATTATCTGGCGAACTGCCCCGACCCCTGGAAATACAACCACATGGGCATCATCGTCAGCACCGGCGAATGGGACGTGACTCGCCAGGAAAGCGTGCGGCTCTCGGAGATCCTCAACTCAAAAGGGATTCGCCATTTCTTCGACGACCGGAAATGGTCCGGCCACGATTGGAATTACTGGGCCGATTCGCTGCCGTACTACCTGTCGCTGCTGTGAGCGCGCTCCGCGCTTTTGATTTTTAATTGTAGGGCGTTTCTGTGAAACGCCAATTGTGATGAGCAGCGTCCGCCGCGGCGGACGCCCTACACAATCCGATCCTTGGCTTCGCTCGGGACAACGCGTATCGCGGCATCAGAGAGGTCGGCGTCTACAATCTTGCTGTATGCGGGAAGTTGGCAGGTTTCGTATTGTTAGTCTGAACACACCTTGGTGATGACAGAAAAACGAATCGTTCTTGGCGCGCACATGTCGATTGGCGGCGGCGCGCACATGGCAATAGAGCGTGCCCGCTCGATTCGCTGCAATGCCATGCAGATTTTCGTAAAAAACAACATGCAATGGTTCGCGCGCCCACTTACGCGCGACGAAATTTCCTCTTTTCTCGAACATCGGCAACGCGGCGAACTTTTGTCGGTCTTTGCGCATGCCAATTATCTCATCAATCTCGCCGCCACGAACCCGCGGTTTTACGCTAATTCGTTGCGCGCGTTGTCGGAAGAACTGATACGCGCCGATCAACTTGAATTGCCGTTCCTCGTTTTGCATCCGGGCGCGCATCTTGGCATGGGCGAAGAAGCAGGGCTCAACAAGATTGTCGCGTCCATCGACAAAGTGTTGCGCAAAATCCCAAAAGTGAAAACCCGCATTGCGCTGGAAACGACTGCCGGACAAGGATCGTGCCTGGGTCACACTTTCGAGCAGATCGCTTACATTATCGGCAACGCCCGCGAGCCGGAGCGGCTCTCCGTTTGCCTCGACACGGCACACGTTTTTGCCGCCGGTTACGATATCGGCAGCGAAGAGGCCACCCGGAAAACATTTCGCGAATTCGATCGTCTCATCGGACTGGACAGGTTGGTGGCGATCCACGTGAACGATTCCAAAACGGCGCGTGGCTCCCGTGTAGATCGGCACCAGCACATCGGCAAAGGAAAAATCGGGCTCGATGCTTTCCGTTTCATCGTACGCGACCGCCGCTTTGGGAAAATTCCGAAAGTGCTGGAAACGCCGAAGGGGAAGGAGCTGCGGGAAGATGTGATGAACCTAAGGACGTTGCGAGCGCTTGCCCGCAACAAATGACGAAGCACGAATGACCAATGACGAAAAAGAGGCGTTCTCTATTTCACTATCCGGAGTTTCGTGCATTCGTCATTTATTTGATGAACCGAATGGCGAGGGGATAACGGTAAAGTTTTCCTTCGCTCGCTTGAATGGACGCGATGATGACGAACACCGTGTTCAGCACCCAAAGCACGATCAGAATCGGGATGCCGATAAGAACGAGACAAAGAATCGCGGCGATTGCGTCGTAAATCAGCATGGAGATCTGAAAGTTGAGCGATTCCTTTCCATGCGCGTCGATCTCGGCCGAATCGCCGCGTTTGATCAGCCAAACGATGAGCGGGCCGAGAAGATGACCGAGAAAATGAAGAAACAATCCGAGCAACGCGCTTGCGTGGCAAAGCACGCACCAGAGACGGACATCGGAGGAGGTCGAAGGGGCAGTCGGCGATGGAAGCGGGGGCGGGGGCGGTGATTGGTCCATATCTGTTTAAGTTTAATGACGAATGACGAATGTCTAATGACGAAAGGGAGACGCCACTTAATTCAGCATTCAGGTTTGGTCATTTTGCACCATCGTGGCATCGGCTTCCAGCCGATACGCTGCAAAATCGGCAGGATGCCGATTTCACTTTATCCCTTTACTCGCTCGATGTGGGCGCCGAGTTCACTTAGTTTTTCATCGAGGTGTTCGTAGCCGCGGTCGATGTGATAAACCCGGCTGACCTCGGTGACGCCTTCCGCTTTCAGCCCGGCGAGCACGAGCGCGGCGGACGCGCGCAAATCGCTCGCCATTACTGGCGCTCCGAGGAGACGGTCGACGCCGCGAATCACAGCGGTGGCGCCTTCCAGGTCCATTTGTGCTCCCATGCGCTTTAATTCGGCAACGTGCATGTAACGCTGCGGGAAAATATTCTCCGTGATTACGCTGGTGCCTTCCGTTGTGGAAAGCAACGCGCACATTTGCGCCTGCATATCTGTCGGAAATCCCGGATACGGCTCAGTGCCCAGCTCCAGCGGGACGGCTGTGCCATTCGGTGAAATCGAGATCGTCTCTTTATCGATGCTTACTGGAAATCCACACTTTTTCAGGGCCTCTGTGACCGCGGTCAAATGCAACGGCTCGACGCGTTTGAGAGTAACGCCTGCCCCGGAAATCGCGCCTGCCACGAGAAATGTTCCGGCTTCGATCCGATCCGGAATAATATCGTGTTCGGTGCCATGCAGTTCGGGAACGCCTTCGATGATAATGCGGCGTGTTCCGGCGCCTTCGATTTTCGCGCCCATTTTGTTCAGAAAGTTTGCCAGATCCACCACTTCCGGTTCCTGAGCGGCGCCTTCGATGACGGTTGTGCCTTCGGTCAGAACGGCGGCCATCATGATATTGTCCGTGCCGAGAACAGTCGGACCGAATTTGCCATGGGCTGTGACAATCGCTCCGGTAAGCTTCGGCGCGAAGACTTTGACGTTTCCACTTTCGACGCGCACGGCGGCGCCGAGCGCTTCGAAGCCTTTCAAATGCAAATCGATCGGCCGATCGCCGATAACGCAGCCGCCCGGCATCGAGACCGTCGCTTCCTTGCAGCGGCCGAGTAACGGCCCGAGCACGCAGACCGAGGCGCGCATTTTTCGAACAACGTCGTATGGTGCGACCGAGGCCACGTTTTCGGCCGTCACGCTAACCGTGCCGCTGGCGCGTTCCACCTGCGCGCCGAGGTGCGTCAGGATTTGCAGCATGTAATGGGTGTCGCTCAGGTCCGGCACGCGCCGAATGATGCACGGCTCGCGCGTCAGCAGCGTGGCCGCCAGGATCGGCAGCGCGGAGTTTTTCGAGCCGCTAATCTTGATAGAGCCCGAGAGGGGATGGCCGCCGTGGATGCGTATCTTATCCATACTTGGCAAAGAGGAACCGCGGAGTACCTGCATAATCCTTTTTCGACTCGATGTCGTGATAATTTTTTTGCGCGAGAAGGTCGCAGAGCGCTTCGCGCTGGCCGATCCCAATCTCCAGCGCGAGCAGGCCGCCCGGCTGGAAATGCACTGGCGCCCGCTCGATGAGCGCGCGGACCAGCTCGTCGCCGTGCTCGCCTCCGAACAGCGCGGTCTCGGGGTCCCGCAAAACCTCCGGCGAAAGTGATTGTCGATCTTGCATGGCGATATATGGAAGATTCGCGACAATCACATCGAATCTTTCAGGATTTTTTTCGAGAAGGTTACTCTGAGTGAATTGGACCCGCGCGCTCAAGCCGAGCCGCTCCGCGTTCTCCCGCGCCAGGGCCAGCGCATCTTCTGAAACATCGACAGCAAAAATTTGCGCGTCCGGAAACTTGTTCGCCAGACTCAGGGCGATGACACCCGATCCGGTCCCCACGTCGACGATTCGAAGCCCGGAGCCCGGAGCGCGGAGCATGGGGCCCAGCGACTCGACGAGCTCTTCTGTTTCCGGCCGGGGAACCAGGGCTCGTTTGTCGCAAAGAAACGTCTGTCCGCAAAACTCGACCGTGCCCAGCAAATGCTGAAGAGGCTCGCCTTCACCGCGCCTTCGGACCAGCTCGCGCAGTGGCGCAAGCTCCGACTCGTTCAGCGGGCGCTCGAATTCCAGATAAAGTTCCATGCGCGTGCGTCCGAGCACGTGCGCGAGCAGATGCTCCGCGTTCAAACGCGGATTCTCGATCTTTCGTTTGTTCAAAAAATCGGCGCTCGCTTGCAGCACTTCGAGCAAAGTCATGGATTACACGCCGATGTCTTCATTCCACAATTCCGGATTCTTCGCGATGAACTCACGCATCATATCGATGCACTCCTGGTCCTCGATCAGGTCAAGGATCACGCCGTTGCTACGCAGCAAATCTTCGGGGCCCTTGAACGTGACATTCTCACCGATCACCACTCGTGGAACTTGATAAAGCAGAATCGCTCCCGCGCACATGGCGCAAGGCGAAAGCGTCGTGTAGATCGTGCATCGGCGATACACCTCGGTCTTTTGTCGCCCGGCGTTTTCGAGGCAATTCATTTCGGCGTGATGAATGACGCTCCCTTTTTGCACGCGCTGATTGCGTCCGCGTCCAATGATTTCGCCGTCGCAAACAAGCACAGACCCGATCGGTATGCCGCCTTCCCTGAGACCGCGCCTTGCCTCTTCCATTGCAGCGCGAAGGAAAACGTCGCCGCTCATGCGCTCAAAGACGTTTCCTTCAGTCGCTCCGACACGTCTGCGATCTGCAGCGCGCCGATCAACTCCTCGAGGTCGCCCTCCATCACACGGTCCAGATTATAAAGCGTCAGACCGATGCGATGATCCGTGACCCGGTTCTGCGGGAAATTATACGTCCGAATTTTCTCTTCCCTGCTGCCGGTACCGATCTGGCCGCGGCGCTGGGCGCTGTATTTTTCCGCTTCTTCATGCTGTTTTCGCTCAAGCAGACGGGACCGTAGGATCGATAGCGCGCGTTCCTTGTTTTTGATCTGACTACGGCCATCCTGACAGCGAACAATCGTTCCCGTCGGGATATGCAGGACCTGCACCGCCGAATCGGTGGTGTTCACGCCTTGGCCGCCCGGACCGCCCGCGCGGGAGACTTCAATCCGCAAATCTTCCGGCTTCAGCTCAACATCGACATCTTCAGCCTCGGGCAGCACCGCAACGGTTGCAGTCGATGTATGAATGCGGCCCTGCGCTTCCGTTGCCGGGACGCGTTGGACACGATGCACGCCGCTTTCGTAGCGTAATTTGCGAAAAACCGACGCACCGGAAACGCGGAAGATCACTTCCTTGAGGCCGCCCAATTCCGAAGGACTCGATTCCAGGTCCTCGACTTTTAACCCGGCCGATTCGGCATAGCGATTGTACATCCGGTAAAGATCGGCCGCGAAAATGGCGGCTTCGCTGCCACCTGTGCCGGCGCGAATCTCCACAATCGCGTCCCGGTCTTCGTTTTCATCGGGCGGCAGCAGCGCGATTTGCAATTCGCGCTCGAGGTCGGCGACTCGCTTTTCGAGATCGGGGATCTCGTCATCGGCCATGGCCGCCATTTCAACGTCCGGGGAGGTGGCCAGTTCGCGATTATTGTCGAGCTGCTTTCGCGCCAGCTCGAGTTCGTTCCATCGGGCGAGCAAATTCTTGATGCCGGCGTGTTCGCGCATGATTTCGCCGGCGCGTTTACGATTGTCGAAAAGGCGCGGGTCGGCAATTTCGCGTTCGAGTTCTTCGAAGCGCTCGCGTTTGCGTTGGATGAGAAGATCAAAGTCCATATTGTAGCCGCGGTCGCCGACCGCGGAGGAGGCCGGGGTTGACGACCCCAGCTACACAATTCAGCTAAACTTTCTTGCCGACGCGCGCGGCTTTGGTGCTGCCGTAACGGCGCGCGAACTTCTCGACGCGACCGGCGGTGTCGATAAATTTTTGTTCGCCGGTGAAAAACGGATGACAAGCGGCACAAATACCGATTCTAATATCGCGGCGTGTGGAACGCGTGTGGTAAACCGCGCCGCATGCGCACACGATGTCGGTCTCGTGATATTCCGGATGGATACTCGCTTTCATCTTCAAAAAGGAGCGCGAACTTAACCGCGTGGGGCCTCTCGTGCAAGGGATGAAATCGACCGACGCCCTGCTGGAGAGCTGGGGCAGAACCCTCTCATTAAAAAGGGCGGCGCCTGCTATTTTCAACACACGCGGCGGAATCGTGCGCACGTTTCAGGGGATAGAAACGCGCGCCCGCGAATTCGAACCGAAACTCAGACCGTTTGATGCCGGGAATGTGGTCGCGATCCAAATCGGCAACCACGCGGATTGGCCTTCGCTCTTGATCGCCTGTCTGCGCCAGCGGCTTGTCGTTCTCCCGCTCGAGCGGTCGATTAGCGAAGGTGAGCGTCAGGCGGCGCTGGCAGTTTGCCGCGTGAAAGCTGTAGTGACCACCGTCTCTGGCGGCAAAGAGATCGGAGTTACAGAATTCCTGCCGGGGACCCGCCTTCGCGAGGCTACGGCGCGGCAAGCGGCGGCCTCTACAAGGGCGGCCACTACGGAAGAGGACTGGCGCGGAAATCCTCCGTCGCTCCTGAAATTAACTTCCGGAACAACGGCTGCTCCTCGCGCTGTCCGGTTCCGCAGCGAGCAACTGGTTGCCGATTGCGAGAACATTTGCGCGACAATGGGGATCGGCGATGCCGATCTCAATTTCGGCGTCATTCCCGTTTCTCACTCGTACGGATTCAGCAACCTGCTGAGTCCGCTGATCGCTCGTGGCGTGCCGCTGGCATTGAGCCAGGACCGCACTCCGCGCGCGGTGCTGGCCGATCTTGTCCACAGCAACGCGACCGTTTTCCCGGGAATGCCTGTTTTTTACCAGGCGCTTTGTAAAGTAGAAGACGCTCCGGCTCTGCCGAAACTGCGGCTCTGCATTTCGGCAGGTGCACCGTTGCCGAGGGCCGTAGCGCAAGACTTTCAGTCGAAATTCAAACTACGGATTCATTCCTTTTACGGTGCGTCGGAATGCGGCGGTATTTGCTACGACCGCCGGGCGGCAGACGGGAGCGAAGGTTTCGTGGGCGGGCCGATGAAAAACGTTGAGTTGGAGATTGTCGAACCGGATGCGGCGGCGAGCCAGGTTCGGGTGCGGAGCGCGGCGGCAGGCGACGGTTATTTCCCGGAGCCTGACGAAGAAAAACTCGGCAACGGAATTTTTGTTCCCGACGATCTGCTGACGCGGGAAGGCCCCGGATTCAAAATAACGGGTCGCATTTCAGACATGATCAATGTGGCAGGGAAAAAAGTAAGCCCGGCGGAGGTGGAAGCCCGGCTGCTGAGCTTTCCCGGGGTGCGGCAAGCGGTTGTCTTCGGTCGCGACTCCGCCCTGCGCAGCGAGGAAGTGGTAGCGTGCGTCGTGTCGGAGCCGGGCGTGCGGGAAAGCGATCTACTGGAGATCTGCCGCCAGGAGTTGAGCGCGTGGCAGGTGCCAAAGCGAATCCACATTGTGGATGCGATTCCGGTAAACGAGCGGGGCAAAATCAGCCGGCGGGCCCTGGCGCGTCAGTTTGCGCTGCAGTAGTCGCGCCCTAAAGGGATGCACCTGCAAAAAAAGTATTTTGCATTTCGCGAGAAGCAGGCATCTCTAAGCAGCAACAGTGAGAGAAGAAACAACCAAACAGGATGCACGGATTCTGGTTTTAGAGCCGGACGAACAGTTGGCGTCCGCAATTCTAGGCGCCTTAAAGCAGGCCGCGCCCCAGGCACTGGTGCAGATGGCGCACAATCTGGGGGAAGCCCAACAGCTTGTTCTTGGGGTGAAACCCGATCTTTTCGTTCTGGATGTCGATGCGACCGAGGATCTTGGGCAGGATTTTCTTTACGATTTACGCACGAGCCACCCCAATGCCCGCGCAATTATCCTGACCGGCATTCATTTGCCCGGTCATCGCGAACAGGTTTCCGGCCTGGGCGCAATTCATTTTCTCGAGAAGCCATTTTCGCACGCAGATTTTGTTGAGCTCGTCCAATCGTCGCTGAAGCCCCCGGCCGGCGCGGAGAGCGAAAAGTTCCAGGGGACGCTGCGCGATCTCCATGTCGCCGACATTATTCAGCTGAAATGCATGAGCGGCACGACATCGGTGGTCGAGTTTACCGGGCCACGCGGGGAAAAGGCGCGGGTTTTCTTCGAGAAAGGCCAGATCCGCCATGCGACTTCTCCCGGCAGGGAGGGACTGGCCGCATTCAACCAGATCGTGAACTGGAAGGGCGGCACGATTTCGGAAGTTTCGCAGCCGGGGCCGAGCCCGCGCACGATTACGCAGGACTGGCAGGTGTTGTTGATGGAAGCAGTGCGCAGCATTGATGAGACGAATGCAATCAGCCAACAGAAGGCCACTGGCGGTGCGCCGGGCCGCAAAATACTCGTGATCGACGACAGCCTGATGTTGCTCAGCTTCGTCCAGGAAGTCTTGATAGAAGCACATTACGACGTGACAACGGCGCCGACAGGCGAAGAAGGGTTGCGGGCCGCGAAAAAAACCATGCCCGACCTGATTTTGCTCGATTTTATTTTGCCGGATATTAAGGGCGACGAAGTCTGCCGAAGGCTGCTGGAAGATCCGGAGACCGCCGCTTTCCCGGTGCTCTATATGTCCGGATTTACCGCCCATATGCAGCCGGACGCGGCGGGTAGTCCGAATGTGATTGGGTTCTTGAATAAACCGTTCACTTCGGATTTGCTTATAAAAACCGTGGAGACCCATATGCCGAAATCACCGGAAGAACCGGACCCAGTCGAACCGCAAGTTTCACCAGGCGAGCAACAAGCCGACGCGGCGGAATTTCCAGTTGAACAGGAAGCTAATTATCATGAAACAGCCCAGACCGAGCCGGAGCCTGAGGCACCGGTGGAGGCGGCATGGTGGAGTGGCGCGCCTTCTCCTGACGAACCGGCGGTGGCCGGTCCGACCGAGCCCTTCGCCCCAATGACCGAGTTCGGGCCGGAGAGCGCGACATCGCCGGCGAATGTGGAAGAGAATTTGCCCGATGAATCGGTGACAGCAGGGTTTTTTTTCTGCGGTGACACCCGATTTTTCTCACTTCACTGGGCACTGCAGACGATTGCGAAAGAAAAACTCACCGGCTGGCTGCGGTCCTTCTGGGAGAGGGAACCGGTTGATCTTCTTGCACGAGACGGGCAGATCGTGATCGCGACTACGCAAGATGTGGAGTTTTACTGCCCGGAAATACCGATCACGCTGGCCAACGTCGATTCCGAAAAGATTGCCAATGCTCGCAATGAGCAGCGAAAAACAGGCTGTCCGCTCTTTCTCACACTTGCTGAGGAGAACCTGATTTTGCAGGAACCGGCCGCCCAGCTGGTGCAGCATCACGGACAAAAACTCTTTGCGCAGCTTTGGAGCGCGCTGCGTGTGCGTTTCGTTTTCAATCAGGGCGATCTGCCATCTTACGCCGACAATATCCCGGGCGAAGCGGACGTCGATCAGTGGGCGCTTGCGACGTTGCGCTTGGTTCAATTCCAGGAATTGGGAAACCGCGCGAATTACGATCCCACCTCGATTCCCGCTTATACCAAGGATGGCTACGAGCGCGTGCAGAATCTGCGGCTCACCGTGGCCGAGGCGCAGTTTGCCTCGCAATTCAACGGTGCCCGTTCCATTCAACAGATCGCCAAGAATCTGCGGCTCGACTTCAAGTTTGCACGATTAACGCTGTTCCGCTTTCTGGCGCTCGAAATCATCGAATGCTGGCCCGCCAACACGGCTGCCGGACGGGAAAGCCAGGGCCTTTTCCAGCGCATCGCTCATTCCATCGGCATCGGCGAATAGGCGCCGACGCCGCGATGTCCGCCTGCGGGCATGAAAAAGCATACTCTCGTTATCGACATCGGCGGCACTCACGTGAAACTGATGATGTCAAACGGCGAGCAACAGCAATTTGATTCCGGACCAAAAATGCGACCGAAAGAGTTGGTCGCAGGCGTCAAAGAAACGACCAGGAGCTGGAGATTCGCCGCCGTCTCAATCGGGTTTCCTGCTCCGGTGCGGCAAGGCCGTATTGCCAGAGATCCGAAGCATCTCGGCCCCGGCTGGGTGGGATTCAATTTTCGGAGGGCTTTAAAAAAGCCCGTGCACGTGATCAATGACGCCGCCATGCAGGCGCTCGGAAGTTACCGCGACAGGGGACGAATGCTTTTTCTGGGATTGGGCACAGGCCTTGGCTCCGCTCTGGTTTGGAAACAAACTTTAATGCCCCTCGAGCTCGGCGATCTTCCTTACCGCGACCGCAGGATCATCGAAGATTATCTTGGCATTCCCGGCCTGGAGTTACTCGGCGAAAAAGGATGGAAACGCGAGGTCCTCTACGCCGTCATGCAGCTGAAGCGGGCTTTCATCGCCGATTACATCGTGCTCGGTGGCGGCAATGTGCATCGATTCAAAAAACTGCCCAAAGGGGTTGCGCGGGGCGCAAATGAAAATGCGTTTCGCGGCGGAGTTCGTCTTTGGGAAACCGAACCGCGCACCGGCAGTTTAACATGGCGCGTGATCTGAAAAATCCGCCGGCTCGTTGAGATTGCGATAAAGCCCGGCGTCCCGATCCCCAACGCGGAAAACGCTTAACCGTCCCGCTCGCACCAATTTTTTGCTCAGTGTTTGGAACGAAAAGTCGTTTCCAGCCAGGGCCGCGAGCAGATCTTCACGGCATTCCGCCGGATAGATCGCCGACAACGGCTCGGCACGGTCTCCGATCGTCGGAATCACGCCGCAGCCCGGCTTGATTTCGTCGCACAACAAGCGCAGGTGCGCTTCGGTCATTAACGGCATGTCGATGGCGAGAGCAAGGAGATGGTCGCTCCTCATTTGGACAAGCGACGCGGCCAGGCCACTTAACGGCCCGCGCGATGGCGGATCGTCCGCGACGAACCTGATGTCGCGCGGTCTCCAGATCGGCTCGGTTCGCGCGGAAATAAAAATTTCCGCCGGCTGCAATGCGCGCAAGAGATCGAGCTGAATTTGCCACAGCGGTTTCCCGCGAAAAAGAAGAGCAGCCTTATCGCTTCCCATCCGGCGCGATTCGCCGCCTGCGAGCAGCACCGCGCTGATGTTCATCCAACCGATTCGAGAACGCGCGCGGTGGAAGCCATTTTGCCATCGCTTAAAATCTTCGCGCGCAATCCTCCGCGACCCTTGAGAAATTCTTCCGCGCCTGGCGCAACCGCGCGGTCCATCCAATAACATGGCGCGCATTCCTGGGTGCCGTGGAAACGGACCCCTTGAATTTCAAAATCCTGCCCGATCAGCTTATTCAGATCGGTATTGCGCGTGAACACATTGCGCCGCACCGAACCTGGCGAACAGTTCTGCACTCCGAGCGCGCCGCAGAGCTGATCGAACACTTCGAGCGAGAAAAATGTGATCTGCCCTTTGTAATCGTCCTTGAAATCGAAATACCGGTCACCGCGGATTCCTCGACCGGCCACGCATTCGATCATCGGCACTTCGATTCCCGGATACCGGTCCGGTTCGCGTCCGTGATGGGCCACAAAATTGTGGCCCTGTGAAATATAAAGATGACAGATTTCCACCTCGCTCATGGTAACATCGGGAACCGCCGTTTCACATGAAAGAAGGAGGAATCGACTCGGGCAAAATCATCACGCGCAAGGGTGACGGCAAGCTGGAATATCATGCCGACGATCTCACCATCGAGGAACCGCTCGAGATCCGCGTCGGGAGCAAAGTGTTGGCCACGACCATGCGCACCCCGGGCCATGATGACGAACTCGCAGCCGGTTTCCTGATTTCGGAAGGGATTGTTCGGAAGCTCGATGAAATCGAAAAAATTTCGCCGAGTCGCGACAATGTGGTCAATGTTGATCCTGCCCTGGGCATAAAGCTGAAGCTGAATTCCACGCAGCGATTTGGAACGATCTCCAGTAGTTGCGGAATCTGTGGCAAAGCCGGGATCGACGCGATTCGCCAGAATTTTCCGCCGATTCATTCCGCGAAAAACATTCGGATCGATGTCGACACATTGCTGTCGCTTCCGGAAAAATTACGGGAACGGCAGGGCGACTTTGCGCGCACGGGCGGGATTCACGCTGCCGGAATTTTCGATATCAACGGGGGCGAACCGCAATTCGTTCGCGAAGACATCGGCCGTCACAACGCCGTCGACAAGGCAATCGGCCGCGCCCTTTTCGACGGGCTGCTGCCTTTGGATCGGCATGTTCTCCTGGTCAGCGGCCGTGTATCCTTCGAGATCGTGCAGAAAGCGCTGGCAGCCGGAATTCCGATTATCGCCGCCGTTTCGGCGCCGTCCTCACTGGCGGTGAGTTTCGCCCGCGAAAGCAATCAAACCCTGATCGGATTCCTTCGTCCACCCTCGTTCAACATCTATTCGCACACGGAACGCGTGATTTTGGAACGCTGAGCTCAATTGGCTCCGCTCAAACGCGAGTTGTCGGCCGTCTGTGTCAGACGGCATTTGCTTAGACCGGCGTCTGACACAGACGCCCTACAATTGATCTTGTTGCTTCCCCAGCAGGCAAACCGCAGACCATGGACGATTCGCGCGAAACCGGGTTGGCGAGATTTTCGCGATGAGACGCAGAAAGAACGGCAGCCGGTGTATTTCGGCTGCCGCGTGGAGAATTGGATGCGCCTCTTCAGGCTTCCAACCACAGTGTGTGAAAAATTCAGGACCCTCCTGCGGCGCAAATCTCAGCGGGGCGCCCGCCTGATCGAGGGGCGCGCCCATCTTTTTCGCCAACATTTTCATCAGCGCGGGGGAAGCCAAATCAATGATCCAGTTTTGAAAGGGCGCTGAAGCGGCGAGATCCCTGGCAAGCGCCGCGACTTCCTCTTCGGTCAGGTAAACGAGCAACCCCTCGGTAACAATCAACACTCGGTTCGCTCGTCGGCCCAATTCTGAGAACAGTTCGCGACGAGCTGCGGCATTCGAGAGATCCAACCGAACACGCTCCAGCGCACACACCGGCTTCTCGCTTCGAAGGATCTCTTCCTTGTATCCGAGAATTTCCGGCAGATCGACTTCGATCCATTGCAAAGAAGGGGGCAAGTCCATGCGGTACGGGCGAGTGTCGAGCCCTGCGGCGAGATTGACGACCATGTCCGCGCCTTTGTGTATTTGATCGGAGATGAATTGGTCGAACAGCCACGTGCGCGCGACGAAAGGCCAGGAATGTTTTTCGGTGAACGGGATGGACGCGGCGATGTGCTCCCCGCGTTCGCCTGCGAGTCTGCGCGCGAACGGATCGCGAAATACCGCGTCAGGCCGTTCCGTTTCTCGCGCGCGATAAACGGCCACCCAACGCGCCGTGTCGGAGATATTGCGAATTTGTGATTCCGGCTCGTTCATCTGCTCTTTGAATATAAGCCAGCGAAGAGGGAAACGTCGAACGTCCAACGCTGAACGCCCAATGTCGAACTGGCATCTTCTGAATTGGACGTTGAGCGTTGGACGTTGGGCGTTCGGCGTTTGCTTCCTTCTTCGGACTGCCAGGGAGGGGACTCGAACCCCTAAGGATTGCTCCACCAGATCCTAAGTCTGGCGCGTCTGCCAATTTCGCCACCCTGGCTGCCGAAGTTTAGATTTTAAGTTCCGGATGCGTGAATTCAAACGCCGATTACAGCATGGATCTTCGCCGCGTTTTGACACAGAAACGTAACAAAACTCACTTTGTCCTTGGCGTTCGTTAGGTGATAAATTGGTCCCAAGCTTCAAGGATGCGATACCTCAATGCGCCGCAGCCTTCGCTTGCAGAGCCGGCCCGCGAAGTCGGCGGCGAGCGGCGTTTTCGCGCGGCTTGGATCTCGGACATTCACCTGGGCACGCGCAGCAGTAACGCGCTGGCATTGCTGGATTTTCTGCGAGATCACGACGTGGCCACGCTTTATGTGGTGGGAGACCTCATTGATATCTGGCAGCTTCGGCGCGGGATTTACTGGCCACAGCAGCAAAATGACGTCATCCAGAAAATTTTGCGGAAGGCGCGAAAAGGGACGCATGTCATCTATATCCCGGGCAACCACGATGAGTTTGTGGCCGGGTTCGAGGGAAACTACGGGAACATCACAATTCAGAAGCATGCAATCCACACTACGACCGACGGCCGGCGGATCCTGGTCATTCACGGGCATGAGCTGGACACGGTGGTGCAGAACGCGAAGTGGCTGGCGTTTGCCGGCGACGTTGGCTACCAATTTCTGTTATCGCTGAATCCGGCGATCAATTTCGTGCGCAGACACTTTGGCCTGGGCTATTGGTCGCTAAGCGCCTACGCCAAGAAGCGGGTTAAAGACGCGGTCAGTTTCGTGGGCCAATTTGAGAAGGCCGTCGCCCATTTTGCGGAGAAGTATTCGGTGGACGCGGTGCTCTGCGGTCATATTCACAGCGCCGCCATCCGGCAGATAGAAGACATTACGTATTATAATTGCGGCGATTGGGTGGAAACCTGCTCGGCGCTGGTCGAGCGCAACGATGGAACGATTGAAATGGTAAAGTACGAGCCGTTCTCCGCGGCGAGGCCGTCGTCGGTCCCTCCGCAACGCCTTATGCCTGTCGAGGCGGGCCGAATGTGAGAGACATGAATCGACCGCGCGCCCGGTTGGACTGAACTTCTCTATTTCGCAGCATTAGACAAAATCATTCGCCGGCGGCGTCTAGTAATTGAATCCAATTGCAGATCTCCTGCATCCTATTGGTTAACGAATAAGCAGATGCGGCTACTTCTTTTCATATGATGACTGATCTTCGTTTCGCTCTTCGCCAATTATTTAAATCGCCCGGGTTTACTTTGCTGGCGTTGATCACGCTGGCTTTGGGCATCGGGCTGAACACCGCCATCTTCAGCCTGATCAACGATCTGTTCCTAAAGGGCCTGCCTTTTAAGGAGCCGTCCCGGGTTTTGCACCTTTACTGCGGAGTGAAAGGCCAGGAACCGCTGAATTATCCGATCTCGGCGCCCCGCTTTCTGCATTATCGCGAAGGTCAGACAATTTTTTCGGGCATCGCCGCGGAGAGATTCTCCACGTTTACGCTCACGGGAGTGGGTGAGCCGGTCCAGTTCTTTGGCAGAAAAGTAACATCCAACTATTTTGACGTGCTCGGTGTTCGGCCCATTCACGGCCGCAATTTTCTGCCGAAGGAAGAAGAAACGGCTGACGTGGCGCTCGTGTCGGAGAATTTCTGGCAGAAACAACTGGGCGGCGATCCGAATGTCATCGGCCGCAGCATCACCCTGGATGGAGTGGCGCACACGATTGTCGGCGTTCTGCCGAACATGCCGGCCGCCTGGTTTGGGCCGAACGCACAAATCTGGACGACGAAACCGATGGAGATTCCCGGATTTTCCCACGAACGAATGATGCGCGGGACCGGTTTTCTGCGGGTAATCGGCCGACTGAAACCCGGCGTGACTCTGCAGCAGGCGCGCGCGGCATTGCCTTCACTCGAACAGAGTTATCGTGCCGAGAATCCCGGCAAGATAGACAGTCTCTTCGTCACCGTAGTGAAAACGTTGCCGGAGGATGTGAGCGGCGATTTGCGGCCGGCCTTTACAACACTGCTTGCCGCGGTGGCTTTCGTGTTGCTCATCGCGTGCAGCAACGTTGCCAATTTGTTGCTGGTTCGTTTCAGCGGCCGGCGCCGCGAGATCGCGTTGCGCATGGCGCTGGGCGCGTCGCGCGCGAGCGTTCTCCGGCTCTTCATTTTCGAAAGTCTGCTGGTAAGCGTGGCGGCGGGCGTCGTAGGTGCTTTGCTGGCGTGGCGGTTGGTGCCGCTCGTTCCGAAAATGGCGGCGAACTTTCTCCCGCTCGAGCCCACGAACGGTGCGGGACTTTCGATCCCGGTGCTTGGATTCACCGTTGCGCTTTCGCTGCTTACAGGATTGCTCATGGGAATTTATCCCGCGTGGCAAAGCTCGCGCGCCGATCTGGTGGAGGGCCTCAAGGAAGGCGGTCGCGGAACCAGCGGCAGCCTTCGTCAGCAACGCTTTCGGAAAGTTCTGGTCGGCGCGCAGGTCGCGCTCTCGGTCACATTAGTCGCAGGCGCGGCCCTGCTGATTACCAGTTTTGTGCAATTGAGCCGGCAGAATATTGGCTTCAACCCCGAAAACCTCTGGGTGGGCGGCATCACGCTGCGTCAGGCTCAATACCCGGATGTTGCCACCCGCGCGCGATTTATCGACAGGACCCTGGCCGCGTTGCACGCCGTTCCCGGGATCGAAAGCGCGTCGCTCAGCTCCGACATTCCTTTGAACGGCGGAAGCCTGGTCTTTTACGCGCGTGCCGACCGTGAAGTTTTGCCCGTGGAGAAGCGTGCAGCGGCTCCCGGACATGAAGTTTCGCTGGGATATTTTCGCAACTGGGGGATTCCCATTTTATCCGGACGCGACTTCAACAAACATGATACTGCCGATGTGCAGAAAGTGGTGCTGATTAGTCAGGCAGGCGCGCGAAAAGTTTTTGGCAACGAAAATCCAATCGGCCACACGCTTTTGCTGACGAGCGACGGTGTGCCGGCGCAAATTATTGGCATTGTGGGAGACGTGCGCGGGCAGCGAGTGGCCCAACCGACAGACATGGAATTTTACCGGTCGCTGGCGCAGGCCAATTTCCCATTCTTCAGTATCGCGGTCCGCAGCAGACTCAAACCGGAACCGGTGACCAAGCTTGTGCAATCGGCGCTGGCCCCGATCGATCCCGGGCTTGCCATCGCCCAACCGCAAGCGATGGACACGATCGTCGCCCAGGCGCTGGGCCAGGCGCGATTGATGATGTGGTTGCTTGGGATCTTTGCGGGCGTTGCTTTGTTGCTGGCCACGGTGGGGATTTACGGCGCGGTTGCTTACACGGTTGAGCAGCGCACCGGGGAAATCGGCGTGCGTATGGCGCTCGGCGCGCAGACCGCCGACATCCTGCGATTAATCGTAAACCAGGGGATGCGACCTGTCGTTTTTGGTCTGGTCGCCGGTTTAGCAGCGGCGCTTGCGCTGGGACGGTTGATTGCTTCGCAGCTTTATCAAACTTCGACGCACAGTCCGACACTGCTTTCGGCCACGCTCGTCATTCTCGGTGCGGCGGCGTTGGCCGCCTGTCTGATTCCTGCGAAGCGCGCAACGCTTGTCAATCCTGTCGAAGCGTTGCGGGCGGAATAGGTAACGCCGCATGTCCCAAAAACGGAACAGCATCTTCCCAGACATGGAACATCTGCGACCGCTTCATTCGAACCTGCCGAATCTCAATTGTCTGGAGTCCAGCTATTTATAACTGCAGTTCATTTCGTGGCACACGGGGTGCATAACGAGTGGCATCAACCAAACAAAACCTATGAACGAACAATTCGAATCCACTTACGCCCTGTTAATGCGCTCGGAAGAAAAAGGACGCAGCATTCTGGAAATTGTGCTCTACGCCGCCTTCATTCTCAGTGCGATCGCCGGTATCTGGCAGCTTGCACAAACTCCGGTAAACATTACTGCTCCCGGACTGGAGCGGTGCACTGTATGCCAAATCTCCGACGCGCAGGTTCCTGAGCGGAGCTAAAGCTAATCCACTCAGCACTCATCGGGCGACCATTAGCTGCGCGGAAGTTGCGTCTTTCCGATGGTTATTTCGCGCAGCGAGTGACGGTAGATTCAGCTTTCATCGGATTGACACCGCGCCGGAAACGCGGTTGAGAAGTAGCCGTGGCCAGAGTCTTAATCGCGGATGATCAGCGCGACGTGCTTGAAGCGCTTCGCATTCTTCTAAAGAGCGAAGGCCACCAGACCGATGCGGTGACTTCGCTGGCAGGCGTTTTCAACTCGTTGGAAAAGCGAGATTACTCGCTCCTGATGATGGATCTTAATTACACGCGTGACACGACCTCGGGTCAGGAAGGCCTGGAAGTTATCCCAAAGATTCAGCAGATCGACGGCACTTTGCCGATCGTAGTCATGACGGCCTGGGCAACGATCGATCTTGCGGTTGAGGCGATGAAACGCGGCGCGCGCGATTTCGTGACAAAACCGTGGGACAACGAACGGTTGTTGACGATTGTCCGTACGCAGATCGAACTTGCCGGGGCCTTGCGCCGCGGCCAAAAGCTCGAGGCGGAAAACCAGCTGCTCCGCGGCACTGCGCCGAATCTCATCGCGGAATCTTCCACGATGCGGCCGGTCATCGAAATGATCTCACAGGTCGCGCCATCCGACGCGAATGTGCTGGTCACCGGAGAAAACGGAACGGGAAAGGGATTGGTGGCGCAAGCGCTCCACTCGCTCTCGCCGCGCGCTGCCAAATCGATGATTACGGTAAACATGGGCGGCCTCTCCGAGACACTTTTCGAGAGCGAGCTGTTTGGACACGTGAAAGGAGCATTCACCGATGCCAAGAGCGATCGCGCCGGCCGATTCGAGCTCGCGGACGGAAGCACGCTTTTTATGGACGAAATCGCGAACATTCCGCTCAATCAGCAGGCAAAATTGCTCCGCGTGATCGAGACCGGCGAATTCGAGCGGGTAGGTTCTTCAAGAACCTTGCACGCAAATGTTCGGATTATTTCCGCCACGAACGCGAACCTGAATGATGAAGTTGCTGCCGGTCGCTTTCGTCGGGATTTGCTCTTCCGGTTAAACACAATCGAAATCCCGTTGCCTCCGCTGCGCGACCGGCGCGACGATATCATGCCGCTGGCGGGGCATTTTTTGCGCCAGCATGTCCAGCGGTATCGCAAACAGATTGCCGGGTTCGACGAAACGGCCCGGGAACGGCTGATGCAACATTCTTTTCCGGGCAATGTTCGAGAACTGGATCACGTCATCGAGCGCGCTGTTTTGATGACGCGCAGCCCGCAGATCAAAGCGGCGGACCTGGGTCTGGCGACTGGCCGGGACGATTCACGAAGTCTCGAAGAGATGAGCCTCGAAGAAGTCGAAGCTTTTCTGATCAAAAAAGCGCTGGCGAGAAATGACGGGAACGCGCGCAAAGCCGCCGAGGCGCTGGGGTTGAGTCGAAGCGCATTTTATCGGCGGCTTCAACAATATGGATTATGAACTGTGGAGGCGGCCTCGCGTGCCGGCTGGCGGCAAGTCCAAACACTTCGCTGGGCGACACCTTCGCCGCGCACAGGGCAGAAATGAATCCGGCGATCGAAGAAGGCCGGCATCGTGTTTCGCACGAGAACCATCTGACATGGCTCGCCTTCGGAGCCGCTGCGCCGGCGATTGTCGTCGTCCTTATCATTCTTTGGTTTGGGGATTACAGCGCCAAGGTGCAATGGACGCTGACCCTTCTCATTATCGGCTCCTTTGTGGGATTCATCGCCAGCGCTCGCGAACGTCTCGTTCGTCCGCTGCAAACAATGACGAATCTCCTGGCGGCGCTGCGGGAAGGAGACTATTCGATCCGCGCGCGCGGCGCGCGAGACAACGATGCTCTTGGCGAGGCGCTCCTTGAAATCAATTTGTTAGGCGAAACGCTGCGCGTGCAGCGACTTGGCGCATTCGAAGCGACCGCGCTGCTTCGCACGATCATGGCGGAGATCGACGTGGCAGTATTTACCTTCGATCCCGACCGGCGCCTGCGCTTGGTGAATCGCGCCGGCGAACATTTGCTCGGGCATCCCATGGACAAACTGCTCGGCCGCAACGCAGACCAGCTGGGACTCGCGATTTGCCTGGATTCGAACGAAGACGCGCCGCTCACGTTGAATTTTCCCGGCGCGTCCGGGCGGTGGGGTGTTCGACGAAGCACTTTTCGCGAACACGGCTTGCCGCATGAGTTGCTGGTGCTCACCGATCTCAGCCGCACCTTGCGCGAAGAAGAACGCAGCGCGTGGCAGCGGCTCGTTCGCGTGCTCGGACACGAAATGAACAACTCGCTGGCGCCGATCAAATCGATCGCTGCCAGCCTGGAGACACTTCTTCAACGTCAACCGCCGCCGGTCGACTGGCAGGACGATGCGCGCAGCGGCTTGAAGTCGATTGCTGCGAGAGCAGGCGCGCTGAGCCGTTTTATGGAAGCGTACGCCAGGCTGGCGCGTTTGCCCCCGCCGCAAAAAGAAGACATCGATCTTGGAGAACTCGTTCGGCGGGTGGTGAATCTGGAGCCGCGTTTGCGAGTGAATGTTTTACCGGGTCCGGAAGCAAGAATCAGCGCCGATGCTGCTCAGATCGAGCAGGCATTGATCAATCTCGTGCACAACGCGGTCGATGCGTCACTGGAAACTGGCGGCAAAGTTTCGATGGGCTGGCGCGCGAACGGAGACTGCGTGGAAGTTTTTATCGACGACGAGGGTCATGGAATCATGAACCCGACCAATTTGTTCGTTCCGTTTTTCACAACCAAACCGGAAGGGTCCGGCATCGGTCTGGCGCTCAGCCGCCAGATTGCGGAAGCGCACGGCGGTTCGCTCAGCGTCAGCAACCGCCTCAATCGCGCCGGAGCGGAAGCGCTGCTTCGGATTCCTCGTTAGAGCAAAAATAGGAGACGCTCTGCGCAACGAGCGCCTCTAGAACAGTCCCAAAAGCGGGACGAAGGAGTCCCGCAACTGGAGCAGTTTTTCTAACATCGTTTTTTTGATCATGTTGTAAACTGCTTATGTTCAATTATTTGTGACTTTGTTTTGTGCGGTGGCACGCGCATTGCAATAGGGAGCGCGCGACAGGAAAAACTTGAATCCAATCAGTCACCGAGACGCATCTTAAAAGAACAAAGCATTATTAATATGAAACCCGTTTCACTCATTCAGAACAGCCAGCAGGACGCGAATCGCCGCTTTCCGGTGATCGACCGCAATTATCACGCGCTCGAGCTTGGCGAATTCAAATCGCGCTGCGCCGGAACATTGCCTTCCTCTTTCGCACAGATTAGCTGCAACTATTTTAACGTCGAAGCGCGCCGCCATTTTCTCATCGAAGGCGTTTTGTTTGCCATGATCGCGGTCACGGCGATGCCCGCGATTTGGGATTGCGGTCGCGCGATTATCCAACTGCTGCGCGCGGTCGGTGGAATGTGATGTAGCGGAAACTCAACCCCGATGGCAAATCCCGAAAGAAAAACGGAAAATACGATTGTGCGGCCCACCGGGTTCACCTCGAACTTGTCCTCGATGGACATTCCCCGTCCTGATGTTGCTGCCAAAAAGCGCAAGCGCCGGATTATCACGATCGCCGCGGTCGCAGTCGGGGTCATTCTTGCCACGATTGGTTTGTCCCGGTTAAAGCCCGCTGTGCCGACGGTCGAGCGTTCGACAGTCTGGATCGATACGGTGAAGCGCGGTCCGATGGTGCGACAGGTCCGCGGACTCGGGACGCTCGTTCCGGAAGAAATTCGGTGGATACCGGCGAATACAGAGGGGCGCGTGGAAAAAATTGTGGTGCGGCCGGGAGCGCACGTGGAGCCGGACACGGTGATTCTGGAAATGAGCAGCCCGGAATTGGAACAGGCGGCACATGACGCCGAACTGCAATTAAAGGCCGCGGAATCAGAACTGGTCACTTTGCGTGCGACGCTGCAACGCGGGTTGCTCGACCAGGAAGCGACAACGGCCAAGGCCAAATCGGATTACGAACAGGCGAAGATGGAGCGCGAGACCGATGACCAGCTGGCGAAGAACGGTCTGATCGCAGTGCTTCAATATAAAACGGCGCAAGTAAAGGAGGCCGAGCTGAAGAACCGGGAAGATATCGAGGAGAAGCGCCTCAGCTTTGCCCGGGACTCAATCGATCCACAGCTCGCATCCAAGCAGGCGGCGGTCGATCAAGCTCAGGAGCTGGCCAAGTTGAAGGCCGACCAGGTGCAAGCGTTACACGTGCGCGCCGGCATGTCCGGAGTTTTACAGCAGTTGCCTGTTGACGTTGGGCAGCGAGTGAAAAGCGGTGACAATCTCGCCCGCGTTGCCGATCCAACAAAACTCAAGGCACAAATCAAGATCGCGGAAACGCAGGCCAAGGATATTCAGATAAGCCAGAAGGCCGTCATCGACACGCGAAACGGAGTCGTGGATGGGCATGTGATTCGCGTGGACCCCGCGGTCGAACAGGGAACGGTCACTGTCGATGTTGCAATTGACGGCAAACTGCCCAAAGGGGCGCGCCCTGATTTGAGCGTCGACGGCACGATCGAGCTGGAACGTCTCAACGATGTCGTCTACGTCGGTCGCCCGGCTTTCGGACAGGAGAACAACACGGTCGGCATGTTCAAAATTGTCCCTGGCAGTAACGAAGCCGTTCGCACCCCGGTGAAACTGGGCAAGAGCTCGGTCAACACGATTGAAATTTTAAGCGGTCTCCAACCAGGCGACCAGGTGATTTTATCCGACACCAGCGCGTGGGACTCCCACGAACGCATCCGACTCAATTAATCGCGTCCAGTAACACCCAACTCACAATCAGAAACCAAAACCATCCATACCAACATGAACAACGGATCAACTCCTCTTATTCATCTCGAAAACGTCACCAAGGTTTTCCTAACGGACGAAGTGGAAACGCACGCGCTTTCGGGGATTCACCTGGACATTCGCCCCGGCGAATATATTTCCATCGCCGGACCGTCCGGCTGCGGTAAATCGACGCTGTTGTCGATCCTCGGCCTGCTCGACGCGCCGTCGGACGGCAGTTATTCGCTCAAGGGCCACGAAGTCGCGAACCTTTCGTTTCCCGATCGCGCGCGCATTCGTAATCGAGAGATCGGTTTCATTTTTCAAAGTTTCAACCTCATCGGGGATCTGACCGTTTACGAGAACGTCGAGCTGCCGTTGACCTATCGCGGGATGTCCGCGGGCGAACGCAGGCAGTACGTGACGGAAGCGCTCGACCGCGTCGGAATGGGCCATCGGGCCAAACATTTGCCGAGCCAGCTTTCCGGCGGTCAGCAACAGCGCGTGGCTGTGGCCCGCGCGCTGGCGGGGAAGCCGGCAATTCTTCTGGCCGACGAGCCAACCGGCAATCTCGATTCGCGGAATGGCGAGGCCGTGATGGAGTTGTTGAAGGAACTGCACGCCGTCGGCGCGACGATCTGCATGGTCACACACGATGAGCGCTTTGCTCAGCATGCCGACCGCACAGTGCATTTGTTCGACGGTCGCGTGGTGGAGGACAGGATTGCAGCGTGAGAATTCCCGCCCCACATGATTCGGGATTTCAAATTTGCGCTGCGGCAGCTTTTTAAAGCACCGGCGTTTACGATTGCGGCGGTAATCGTGCTCGCGCTCGGGATCGGCGCGAACACCGCCGTTTTCAGCCTCGTAAATACGCTTTTCTTTGCTCCTCCCTCATACGCGAAGCCGCATGAAATGGTGCAGCTCTTTTCTCAGAACAAGAAAAACCCCAAAACATTTCGCGGTTTCTCCTACCCCACGTACCAGGATATCCGCGCGCAAAATACGGTCTTCAGCGATGTGCTGAGCTTCAATCTGGCATTGGTCGGTTTGGGCCAGAAAGGCGACACGCGGCGCGCATTCGCCGCCATTGTCAGTTCAAATTACTTTTCGGTTCTTGGGGTGCCATTGGCGGGGGGCCGGGCGTTTTTGCCGGAAGAGGAAACGCCCGGTCGCAACGCGCCGGTCGCGATTGTCAGTTACAATTACTGGCAGAAGCACGATCTCGATCCGGCGGTACTCGGCTCGCAGTTGCTGATCAACGGCCAGCCGTTCACGATCGTCGGAATCGCCCCCAAAGGGTTCACCGGCACGATGCAGGTTTTCTCGCCCGAGGTCTGGCTGCCACTCGGCGTTTACGATCAGATTCAGAACGATTTTGCTTCCGACAACCAAACGGGACTTGCGGATCGCAAAGGAACGCAATTGCTGATTTTGGGCCGGTTTAAGCCGGGGATGACCGCAGCAACCGCAAAGCCGGCGCTTGAAGGGTTGGCCGCGAACCTGGAGAAAACGTATCCCGTCGAGCAAAAAAATCAGACGTTCATCACACGGCCCGTGTCGCGGAATTCGGTGAGCACGAATCCATCCCCCGCGGGCGGATTGAGCTCGATTGCGCCGCTGCTCCTCGGAATGGCAATCGTGGTGCTGCTGGTGGCGTGCCTGAATCTTGCAAACATGCTGCTGGCGCGGGGCACGGCACGGCGCAAGGAAATCGCCATCCGGCTCGCGCTCGGCGGCAGCCGTCTATTGATCGTGCGCCAGCTGCTCATCGAAGGTTTTGTGCTGGCGTTGCTCGGCGGCATCGGGGGCCTTTTGATTGGACTTTGGTCGTCCGATCTGTTGGTTGGTTCGCTGCGCAGGCTGATGCCGCTCGACATGGTCTGGCTGAACGGGCCCAACCCCGCGGTGCTGGCGGCGACATTTGGATTTTGTTTGTTAGGCACTCTTCTCTTTGCGCTGGGGCCGGCGTTAAAAATTTCGCGCAGCACGGTGGCAGCCGACTTGAAGGAACATGCCGGCGAGGATGTTGTCCGCCGCCGCTGGAAATTTCTCCCGCGCAACCTGCTCGTCGTCGTGCAGATCGCATTTTCCCTCGCGCTGCTTACCGCCGCAGCGTTGTTCATCCGTGGCGCGGGCAAAGCCGCGTCCGTCGATACCGGACTGAAACCCGGCGCAAGTTACCTTATGGAAGTCGATGCCAGCCTGGCCGGTTACGCCCCAAAGCGCGCAGAGGAACTTTATCAGCGTTTAAGCGAGCGACTCGCTGCGTTGCCGGGAGTGGAACACGTGAGCATCTCCACAACCGTTCCGTTCGGCATGATTTCGCTGGATCGGCATATCCAGCGCGCCGGATTCCGTCCCGGACCCGACGCCAAGCCGGCCACCGCTGCTGAAGGCCTCGCCTTTGATGCGGACTGGGACAGCGTGGGCGCGGACTACTTCTCGACTGTCGGTTTGCCCGTGATTCGCGGTCGCGCATTTACCGAAGCCGAAGCAACGCAGCCTGGCCCGAAGGTGGCGATCATCGACGAAGTTCTGGCAAAGAAGCTTTGGCCGGACGGCGATGCTCTTGGACAACGCGTCCAGTATGCACGCGACAACGCGCCAGTGTCCCAGCGGGACGGATCGGCGGGGGTGGGAATGAATGCGGACCTTGGCGAAGACAAGAAAAAGGGCGAGACGATTGAAATCATCGGCATCGTGCCTGCGACGCGACACCAATTATTCGAGAAAGACCCAGGCGGTGCGATTTATTTGCCATTTGCGCGCGGATTCCAAAGCGACGTTAACTTCTTCGTCCGATTTCGCCCGACCATTGCGAGAAATGAGGCTGCCACCGCCGACTTGTTACGACGCACTGTGCGTGAGGTTGATCCCGCGATCCCGATTCTTTCTTTAAAAACATTCGCGCGGCATCTCGATTCGAACCTGGAACTCTGGGTTGTACGCGCCGGGGCAACACTGTTTTCCATCTTTGGCGCACTCGCCCTTGGTCTGGCGGTCGTTGGTCTCTACGGCGTCAAAGCATATTCTGTTGCCCGTCGAACACGAGAGATCGGGATTCGCATGGCGCTGGGCGCGAAGCCGGCAGCGGTTTTGCGGCTGATTATGACGGAGGGCTCCATCATGCTTTTGAGTGGCGTTGCGATCGGCCTTCTTCTGGCCATGGCAACCGGCAAGGTGCTTAGCGGAATGTTATACGAGGTCGGCGCGCTCGATCCCGTCGCCTTTACCGCCGCGCCTCTCGTGCTTGCCGCCGCAGCACTCGTCGCCACCTGGCTGCCGGCCCGTCGTGCGGCCGCGTTGAATCCGATCGAAGCGCTTCGTTACGAATGACCGGCTGAGATCGACATCGTTTTATGCTGAACGAGATCAAGGTTGCGCTGCGCGGGTTGCTGAAAAGCCCGGGGTTCTGCGCAATTGCGATCGCCACACTGGCCCTGGCCATCGGCGCGAACAGCGCTGTCGTGAGCCTGGTCAATGCGCTGCTCGTTAGGCCATTGCCGTACGAAAATCCCGCAAAACTGGTTTTGATCTGGGAACAGTTCAAGGCCCAGGGGCTGGAACGCATTCCGGTATCGGCGCCGGAGTACGTCGATCTTGAACATGAATTTGGAAAATGCGCGCAGCTCGCGGCCTTTGATTACCGTAGCTTCAACCTTGGCGGGGGAGGCAGGCCGGAGAGAATTTCCGGTGCCGCCGTGTCGCCGGCATTGTTTCCACTCCTCGGTGTGGAACCCGTTGCCGGGCGGACGTTTGCCCGGGAGGAACAAGGCCTGGGTCGCGACGACGTCGTTGTGATCGGCCAGCGGCTCTGGAAACGGCGATTCAACTCGGATCCGGATCTAATCGGCAAATCTCTGCTGCTCAACGGCCGCAGTTACACCGTGATCGGAGTAATGCCGGCAAGTTTTGAATTCCCGATTCCGCTTTTTGGCGTTCAAGGCAATCAATTCGCCGAACGCGTCGATATCTGGAAGCCCGTGGCGTTTACTCAAACCCAACTGAAGAATCGCGGGAATCGCAATTACGGCGTGATCGCCCGCTTGCGCGATGGAATGACGGTCAAGCGAGCGCAAGCGGAGCTCGACAGCTTGATTAGCAACTGGCGCCGCCAATACCCCGACAATTACGGAAGCGGAGAAAGTTTCGGGGCGAAGATTTATCCGTTGTCGGACCAGGTGATTGGAGGAATGCGGGTGGGCCTTGGGATCCTGCTTGGCGCGGTCGTGTTCGTTTTGCTTATTGCCTGCGCCAATATGGCGACAATGTTGTTGGCTCGTGCCAGCGCGCGCGAACGCGAACTGGCCATCCGTGTCGCCCTCGGCGCCGGCCAGTGGCGACTTTTGCGGCAAATGCTCACCGAAAGTGTTCTGCTCGCCGTCGGCGGCGGTATCGCAGGCGTGCTTCTTTCGCTTTGGGGAATTGAATTTTTGAAACGTGCCGGGGCGCGCACCGTGCCGCGTCTCGACCAAGTCGGCGTCGATCCCACCGTGCTCGTGGTAATGGCCGCCGTTGCTATTGGGACCGGAATTTTGTTCGGACTGCTTCCAGCTTTGGCGAGTTCGAAACCGGAGCTCACGGAAGCGCTAAAGGAAGGTGGCCGGGGTTCGAGTTCCGGCCCGCGCCGCAATCGCATCCGTAATACCCTGGTGGTTGCCGAAATCGCGCTCGCGCTCGTGCTGCTGATTAACGCGGGCCTCCTGATGAAGAGCTTTTCCCGGCTGCAGTCCGTCAATCCTGGGTTTAATCCGCACAACGTGCTGACAATGGAAATCTCGCTGCCGCAACTCAAGTATCCGTCGCCGGGAGCTTCTTATTTGGGAACGGGAACGACGATCAGCTTTTTTACCGAGGCAAACAGGCGCATCGCGAAACTGCCCGGCGTGGAAGCCAGCGCAGCAACAAACGTTCTCCCGATGAGCGGGACGAACACCGATTCCTCCTTCGAAATTGAAGGACGCATTACCAGCGGCGGCGGCCCCGGTCCGGACGAGGAAATTCGAACGATCACGCCCGACTATTTCCGCGTTCTGCAAACGCCGCTTTTGCAAGGGCGCTTCTTCAACGACGCGGACACGGCCGGTTCGCCGCCGGTGGTCATTGTGAACCGCGCGCTGGCCCGAAAATATTTCCCGAACGGCAATGCCCTTGGGAAACACATCACGCTTGATGATCCGCGCCACAATCCACGATGGATCACAATTGTGGGCATTGTCGGCGACATCAGGCACCGCGGGCTTGATGTCGATCCACAACCGGAATATTACCTGCCGCACACGCAGATGCCCGCGCGCGGCATGATCCTTGTCGCGCGCAGCACCCAGGATCCCCGTTCGCTGGCCTCCGCGATTCGCCGCGAGATTCAATCAATCGACCCGGATGAGCCAGTCGCGAATATCCGCACACTGGACGCCGTCGTTTCCGATTCTCTCGCGCCCCGCCGGCTGGCAGTGATGCTTCTCGGTGCGTTCGCAGCCATCGCGTTGTTGCTTTCGGCCGTCGGCATCTATGGCGTGATTTCGTATCTGGTCGTGCAGCGCACTCACGAGATCGGTGTGCGCATGGCGCTGGGCGCACAGCGCCAAGATGTGCTCCGTCTCGTGGTCGGGCATGCCGCAAAACTTGTCGGAATCGGCACGGTCCTCGGGTTGATCCTCGCGCTTCTCTCCAGTCGGGTGGTGGCCACGTTGCTTTACGGCGTTGGCGCGTTCGATCCGGTGACAATCGCACTTTTCACCGTTGCGCTCATTTCGGTGGCGCTGCTGGCAAGTTACATCCCGGCCCTTCGCGCCACGCGGGCCGACCCCATGATCGCACTCAGTCACACCAACTAATATGATCAAGCTGCGCCGAGTCGAACGTTTCCATCCGCTGGCCAAGGGGAAATTCTTTTATGTCCTGCGCGACATCAACATCGACATCGAGGAAGGCGAATTCGTTTCCGTCATGGGGCCGTCCGGCGCCGGGAAATCGACGCTGCTCCACATCCTCGGAATGCACGACCACGGTTGGAGCGGCGAGTATTTTCTGGGCGAAACGGCGGTCCATCCGCTCAAGGCAAAAGAGCGAGCAGCGCTGCGCAACGAGCAGATCGGATTTGTGTTTCAGCAATATCATCTGCTCGATGACCTCACCGTTTACGAAAATCTCGATATCCCGCTCTCGTATCGCAAGGTAGGCAAAAAGGAGCGGGAAAGCCTGGTCGCAGACACGCTGGACCGTTTTCAGATTGTCGGGAAAAAGGATCTGTATCCGAGTCAATTGTCCGGCGGACAGCAACAACTCGTCGGAGTAGCGCGCGCCATCATCGCCAAGCCCAAACTTTTATTGGCTGACGAGCCGACTGGAAATCTCCACTCGAGCCAGGGCGAAGAGATCATGAATTTGTTCAAAAGATTGAACGCTGAAGGCACCACCATCGTGCAGGTGACCCATTCGGAAAAGAACGCCGCTTACGGCAACCGGATCATCCAATTGCGCGACGGCTGGATTGTGGAGAAGTAAAGAAAGGACAAATCGTATGATTCTCGATTCGTTTCGGCAGGATGTGCGGGTTGGTCTCCGTGTTTTGTTCAAGGAGAAATCGTTTTGTTTTCTGGCGGTGCTTGTTCTCGGTCTCGGAATCGGCGGCGCCACCACGCAGTTCACTGTGGTCAACGCCATTGCCCTGCGTGGCTTTTCCTTTCCGCATCCCGAGCAATTGGTCAGCGTGGGATTGATCGACCCCCAGGCCAACGCGCAAAATAATAATTTCGGTATCGGGACCATTCCAACGGCTCAGGATTACCTCGATTTGAAGGCCGCGCAGAAGTCGTTTTCGCAAATAGCCGGTTATTTGAGCGGATCGACCATTAACGTCACTTATAAAAATAACCCGCAGCGTTACACCGGCGCTTACGTTACCGACGAAATATTCAAGATGATTGGCGTCGCGCCGGTCATGGGACGCGATTTCACTGCCGACGACAACAAGCCCGGCGCGGAAAAAGTGACAATTCTGGGTCACGATATCTGGCAACGCGACTTTAACGGCGATCCCCACATCGTCGGCCAAAGCATTCGTATTAATGGAAAGCCCGCGACCATCATCGGCGTGATGCCGCCGAACTTTAAATTCCCGTTTTCCGACGACCTTTGGGTGCCTCTTTTTAATGAGTATCCTCCAAAACCGCGCGGCGAACTGTTGATCGGCGCGAATAATGCCGCGCCCGCGGTGATCGGTCGTCTTAAACCGGGAGTGAGCATCGATCAGGCGAACGCTGAACTGGTGGGTCTGGCTCGTCGTTTGGCGCAGGAGTATCCGAAGACGAATCAAAACTGGATTTCAGCCAGCGTGCAGCCGCTTCTTAACGCCATGGCGCCGATCCAATTGCGTCAGACCGTTTGGGCGATGCTGGCCGCTGTCGTTTTCGTTTTGCTCATCGCCTGCGTGAACGTGATGAACATGCAATTTGGCCGCACCGCTCTTCGGGCAAAGGAACTGGCGATTCGCGGCGCACTCGGCGCCACACGCTGGAGAATTGTCCGCCAGATGTTGACCGAGAGCCTGGTAGTCGCGGTGCTGGGGGCGGCCGTAGGCATTGTCATTGCCTACTGGGGCGTGGATCTTTTTGTCCGCGCCACGAACGCGCTGCCTTTTCCGTTGCCGTACCTGGATTCGATTCAAAATTGACGGTCCCGTTCTCCTGTTCACCGTCGCGATCACCTTGGTGGCCACTGTCGCTTCCGGACTCGTCCCGGCATTGCTGAGCGCCCACGGCAACGCCGCTGCGATCATGAAGGAAGGCGGACGCGGAAATAGCAGCCGCCTGGTCAATATCATCACCCGCGTGCTTGTGGTCGGCCAGATCGCCTTGACCGCCGCCCTGCTGATTGCGGCCACGTTGCAAATCAAATCAATCCGAAATCAAATGACCTTGAACTACGGCTACGACGAAAATGCCGTCTACACCGCGCGCATGGCCTTGATGGAAGGGGCTTACCCAACGCAGGACTCCAGACGGCAGTTTTTTCTTCGCGCGGTGCGGGCGCTGCGGGCGAACCCGCAATTCAGCGCTGCCGCCATGACGGATCGCTTTCGCATGACTTTTGCCGGGCAGGGCCAGTATGAAGTCGACGGCCAAACGTACATGACCGACCGGGATCGGCCGCGCGGCAACTTCGAATCGGTTTCGGACGACTACTTTTCCACTCTCGGATTACGAATTTTGGAAGGGCGCGACTTCACGGCCGACGACACCGACTCCAAACAGCCGGTGGCAATCGTGAACGCGAGTTTCGCGCATAAGTACTGGGGTAACCAAAGTCCCATCGGGCGGCAGATTCGAATCTACAATCCGGGCCAGCCGCAACCGTGGCGCACGATTGTTGGGGTGGTCCCGGATACTCTGATGCAGGGGCCGTTCGACCAGCAAACCGATAATGCCGGCTTCTACATGCCGTTGCTCGGAGCCCAGCCGGCAACTCAATTTTGTACCATCGTGGTTCGTCCGCGCCCCGGCCAACGAGCGGACACGCTTGGACCCGCGTTGAGCAAGGCCGTTGCCGAGATCGATTCGAATTTGCCGACTTATTTCGCCGGGACACCGGCTCGCTTGCACGATGAAATTCTGGCCGCAAGCCGCATTATCGCGACACTGTTCGGCATCTTCGGCGCGGTGGCATTCATTCTGTCCGCCGTCGGCCTCTACGGTGTGATGAGTTTTTCCGTCAACCAACGCACCCAGGAATTTGGCATTCGCATGGCTCTTGGTGCCGACGCCGCGCGAATTTTTCGCATGGTGATGAAGCAGGGCGCGTGGCAGTTGGTCATCGGACTGGTTCTGGGCGCGGGCGGCGCGGCACTGCTTCTCGGAGTGCTCGCCGCGGCTGCTTTGCAAAATATTCTTTTCAAGGTAAACGCGCTCGATCCCTTCATTTATTTCGCCGTCGCGGGATCGCTCACCGTCGTCGCAGCAGCCTCCTGTTTTGTTCCTGCGCGCCGCGCCACCCGCGTCGATCCCATTGTCGCGCTTCGCTATGAGTAAACTCCGGAGGTCCGGGTTATGAAGACTAACCCCGTTGCAGCCTTGCGATTCGAATAAGTTCCACTCGCCGGCAGTCCGGGTTAACTGAGGCGGACAGAGTAGATGCCCTGCTTACTCTTGCCACAGGTTCGGTGTGCGTTACCATCTTCATGGTACTTTTTGCAATGCCTCCCGAAACATGTCTGCCGTGATCGCACGATTCTTTTTTGTTTGCGGCACGCTGCTGATTTTCGCGAGCGTTGCGCTCGGCGCAGGTAAATATCAGCGCACCAAAGACGATAAAACCACAGTCTGGAACGCGAATCCCAAACCCGGCGACACAGCGACCTGGTTCGGGGGTCGAGACAGCGACGGATACGCGAGCGGGTTTGGCACGCTCACCTGGTACACAGCCAGCGGCAGGGTTTACGGCCGCTATTACGGCAACATGGTCCACGGCAAATTTGATGGATCGGTGAATCTCCATTTAAAAGGAAGAACAGCGCACGCCATCTTTACCGATGGCCAGCGAACCAGCCGCTGGGCGGCGGGTCGCGCGCCGTCCCGGATCCCCGAGCAGCAAGGCAAGCCCTCCAAACATGAGCTCGCTGTCGCGAAGGCGGAAGCTCCGGAAGGCGTCCCGGAACCGTCGGCTACTCCAAGACAGAGGCCAACGCCAGGCGTGGAGCATTTGATAGCGAAGAAACCGGCGCCGACGCCGCGGCCTGGGCCGGTCATTGTGAGAGCGGAAAAAGTTACACCTCTTGCGAAGAAACCGGCATCGACGCCGAGGCCCGCGCCGGTCATTGCGAAAAAGGAAAGAATTAAGCCTCTTGCCAAGCTTCCCGAGCCTTCGGCTGCGCCGAGTCGGAGCCCATCGCCTCCTCCTTCGGTTGCATCGGCAAATACTGGCGTGGCTCGCGTCGAACACTCAATCAAAGAGACACCGGCGGAAGGACCGTTACCGGCCGCCAGTTCGCCTGCGAAAAAGATTGTCTCGAAACCGGCCGCTACTCAAAACACGAAAACTAAAATGGATGCTTCCTTGCAGGCACTGATCGGCCCGCCATCTTCGCTGCGGAAAAACGTCGCCACCGGCGGCTGGTCCGAGGGCGAAAAGGCTGAGCCAGGGTCATCGCCGGCTGCGAATACACGCCTCACAAAGAAGGAAGTGATCGATCTGGCGGACGCAGAAGCGCGCGCGCGGGGCTACAATCCCGCCGAATTCCAGCGCCCACAGCCGCAGTATAGTCCAGCCGAACAAAGATGGCTGCTGTTTTACGATCAGAAGGCGGGCGGTGAGATGCCGGAGATTGGAAAATATTTCACGGTCATCGTCGACGATAAAACGAAGAAGACGTCGCTGACCCCGGCGCATTGAACCTTGCCCTTAGTCCGTCGCGCGCGCAGTCGATCGTATTTCTTGCGCAGCCGCCCCGGCGTCCGCCGCCGGAGTAATGCTAATCACGACGAACTTGCTTGTCGGCGTGTTTGATCGCTCCGCGACACTGTTGATCGGAACCAGAACATTTCCCTCCGGAAAATAGGTAGCCGTACAGCCTCGTGCGATCGAATGAGGCGCGATCTGAAAATGGCGCGCGCAACGTTTCTCGTTCTCTCCAAAGTGGCTGGTGAGATCGACAATCTGTCCCTGGGTTAATCCGGCTTCTTTTATGTCCTCCGGATTCATGAAGAGCACGCGGCGTCCGTTGTAGATGCCGCGATAGCGATCGTCCAAACCATAAATGTGCGTGTTGAACTGATCGTGGGACCGAATCGTCATCAAAATGAATTTCCCCGCGCTCAATTCGTTGCGCGGGATCGGATGCACGGTGAAAAGCGCTTTGCCGGTTTTATTATTAAACTTCCGGTGATCGCGCGCGGCGTTAGGCAGATAGAAAATATCTTGAGAGATCCGCTTGTTAAAATTTTCAAAACCGGGAATCACATGTTCGATGTGATCGCGGATACGGTTGTAATCGGCAATTAGTCCTTCCCAATCGACCGGGCTGCGAGCGCTCAGCGTCGCCCACGCCATGCCGGCAACGATCGCCGGCTCGCTGCGAAGCTGGTCGCTCGCCGGCTCGAGCACCCCGCGCGATGGATTAATGATGCCCATCGAGTCCTCGACCGTGACGAATTGTTCGCCCGTCGCCTGTCGATCGATTTCCGAGCGGCCAAGACACGGGAGAATCAGTGCGATCTCCCCGGTAATAAGATGAGAACGATTGAGCTTGGTCGAAACATGCGCGGTTAGACGGCACTTTTGAAGCGCCTCGGCGGTAAACTCCGTGTCCGGCGCGGCGGAAAGGAAGTTGCCGCCCATTGCAATAAATGCGCGGATCGCGCCGCGATGCATCTGCTTGATTGTCTCGACCGTATCGGTGCCATGCTCGCGCGGTGGATCGAAACCGAACTCGCTTCCGAGCTTTTGCCGGAACGTTTCGTTCATGCGTTCCCAGATTCCCATCGTCCGATCGCCCTGGACATTGGAATGACCGCGCACCGGACATGGACCCGTTCCGGGACGTCCGATATTTCCGCCGAGCAGCAGAAAATTCATGATCTCCTGAATGGTCCCGACAGCATTGCGATGCTGGGTCAATCCCATTGCCCAGCAACAAATGATGCGTTTCGAGTTGATCGCGATCTCAGCCGCGGCCCGGATCTGCTCTCGCGTCACACCGCTGCTCACGAGAATATCGTCCCAGCTCGCTTTTTCCAGGTCGTCGACGAACTGCTCGAAGCCGGCCGTGAAATCCTTGATGAATCCCTGATCGAAAACCGTGCCCGGCCGCTTGCGCTCTTCGGCCAGCATCTCTTTCATGATCCCCTTCAGCACCGCGATGTCGCCATTGATTCTGATCGGCAACCAGAGATCGCTCAGCTTCTGGCCTTCGCCAAACAATAACCCGGGCGCGCGCAGGGGATTTTTTAGCTCCTGCGGATTCTTGAATCGGAAATTGCCGACCTCGGGCATCGGATTGATCGAGACAATTTTAGCGCCCGCTTCCTTCGCCTGCTGCAGGCTGTCTAACATTCGCGGGTGATTTGTTCCCGGATTCTGACCGATGATAAAGATCGCGTCGGCGCGGGGAAAGTCGTGGAGCGTAACGCATCCCTTTCCGACCCCGATCACTTCGTTCAACGCAGTGCCGCTCGACTCGTGGCACATGTTCGAGCAATCCGGCAGATTATTGGTTCCAAACTGGCGAACAAATAACTGATAGAGAAACGCGGTCTCGTTGCTGGTTCGGCCGCTGGTGTAAAACGCGGCTGCATTCGGACTTGGAAGCGCATTGAGTTCGGTGGCAATCAGCTGGAAGGCATCATTCCACGAAATCGACTGGTAATGGGTTGCGCCGGCCGGCTTGATTAGCGGCTGCGTCAAGCGCCCCTGTTGCCCAAGCCAGAAATCGCTTTGGCTTCGCAGATCGTCTAACGAGTGCTGCCGGAAAAAGCCTTCGGTCAGTCGCTTGGTCGTCGCTTCATCGGCGACGGCCTTTGCACCGTTCTCGCAGAATTCCGCCACCTTCCGATCCTGATCTGGACTTGGCCATGCGCAGCTCTGGCAATCGAATCCCTTCTTCTTATTTATCGCGAGGAGCGTCTTGAGCGCGCGCATCGGTCCCATTTCGCGCAGACCAAAGCGAACCGTCTGGTAAATCGCCGGCAAACCGGCGGCAACCTTTGATCCCGATAACACGTCCGCCGGTTCCTGCTCGACCGGCGGCTGCGCACCGGGCACTGGATCTTGCTCGAGGGCCATGGATCTTTGATCAAGTATCGAGCATCTAGCATCCAGTATCCAGTATCCAGAATCGCTCTGCGACTTCTGACTTCAGCATTGGACGTTGCGGGTTCGACGTTTTCCGTTTTCGTCCGACTTCCGCGCTCTCGCCCTCGCCCCTTACCGCTTTGCGTCTTCAATCCCCCGCCGCGTCGTCAAGTAAACCGCGAAACTCCCGAGCCAATGTCCGCCTTCGTAATGCTCCCCGGTCACCGCCGCCAGCCCTGCGCGACGATGCGCATCCGCCGTCGCTTGTAACGCTGGCCGGCGCGGATCGTCCGCCGGCAATCCGGAAATGATTCCTTCCAGCATCCACGCCCGGCTCAAATTCAATCCATCCAGATGCGCAAGCTTCGGATCGCTCGGATCGGGCGAAACCACCGGCTTTAACCAGTCTGCGATTTCCTTCTCATTACTGCCAGTCCGGCTCGGACTCGGAATTTGCGGCATGAATCCTTTTAACCACGTCGCGAATTGTTTCGGAGGAAGAACCCGTCGCATCACGTCCGCTTCGCCGAGACATGGCGAAAGAAAATCTTCTCCGGAAGGTTCGTAGGCGAGGGGACAATTTTTGTCCGCGAGAAAGAATTTCTTCGCCGAATCGCTGCAAAGTTTGGCGAGTGGTTGATTGCCGGTCGACCGCGCGTAATCCAGGATCAATCCGAGCGCGAACGCGGTTTGATCGTGCTCGCCGATCCGGACCGGGTTCGAAAGTTTCGGCAACCATGTCGTCAGGCGTTCCACGGCTGTGTCTTCGAGCGGCTTTAGATTCGCCGACCACGTTCGCGCCTGCGGATCGTTCCATTCATGCAGTTCCGCGCACAATTGCAGGAGCCACGCCAGCCCGTAAGGCCGCTCAAAACTTGCCCGGCCTTTCCCATTCAGATAAGCGGCTTCCTGTTTGATGTTCTCAGCGGTCAAACTCTGCGCCAGCGCCTTGCGTGCGTCGGCGGCGAACGGCGCATTGGGAAACGTGCGCAACAGGCGCACCAGCAGCCAATGTCCGTGCACCGACGAATGCCAGTCGTAACAGCCGCAAAACGCGGGAGTCAGTTTACGTGGCGGCGCGACGTCCGCATCGCTGTTGAGAACGTGCGCGATCTTGTTCGGATACTCCTTATGCACGCAAGCCAGCGCCAGCTTCGCAAATCGTTCCGCCGCTTTCGCATCGAATTTTGGCGTCGGAGTATTTTCCGCGAATAGCGCGCCACCAAGGACCAGAAGAAGCGCTGCGATCCCAACCTTCATCGCTGAAATAATGCCGGTGGGGCGAGACTCTGTCGAGCCGACGAATTACCCAACGGCGATTGGGAAGCCGCTCCTCCTTGAAGGGTAGGGACGGCGCGCTGCGCCGTCCAGGACATCGCAGCGCGATGTCCCTACCTCTTTCGGAGTTGGACGTTGGGCGTTCGGCGTTTCTGACCTCCGACGAGGCCCTTACCTCTTACCCCTTCGCTCTTCGCCCTTACCGCTTATTTCTTCGCTGTCACTTTGTCCGCTTCCTCGACGTCGGCTTTCAGCTTTTGCTCGCCTTCCTTGGCTTTCTGATCGAGTTCGCTGAACACAGCGGATTGTGCCGCAGTGGGCTTGCCATACGACAAGTCAATGTCCGACGCCAGGTACGCGAGATGATCGCGCAGCTTGGTCCCATAGAGCAGATCGCCTTCGCTCGATCTACTGGCCAACTCCGCCACACTGTCGATGTCGCGGGTGAGCGCGGCCAGAGCGCCGGCGGCCTGCGCGTCGGTCACGCTCTTGGCGGAAACGGCCTTCTGCAGCTTGTCGCGTGCGGCCAGCGCTTCGTTAATCTGCTTATTCAGCGCATCGAGGTCCGCATGAATCTTTAGATCTAAATCCAAGCGCGCTTCCAGGTCCTCTTTTGTGGCATGAAGCCGCGGATCGAGAGCGACCGCAAAGCTCTGTTGCGTTTTCTGTCCGCCATAATTGAGCACAACCGAATACGTGCCAGGTGCCACGACGGGACCCTCGACCGAATCCTCCAGGCCGCCTGCCGCGATTGGAGCATGGAAGCCGGTTATCTCCGTCGCATACGGATAACGCAGGTCCCACTGGAGCCGATTCATCCCCGGCTCGACAGCAGCAAGCTTCGCTTCCTTTTCTCGAATTTTCTGATCTGTGCTCTTCTCGCTGTGGTCCACTTCGGCGGCAACATTTTCCAGATGGCCGCCGACCTGCGCTTCGCTCACCCGTTCTTTCTCCTTTATCTCTTTTTCCGTGGCCAGGTGCAGCGGGATGCTACGAATCACTTTTCCTTGTGCATCGGTGAATTCGAGCGTTGCCGGCGTTTTGCCGTCGTAGTTTTGAGGAATGTGAAAGAAAACGGTCGCGCCGAACGGCGGGTTATAACCGGCATCGGGAGGACGTCTTCTGTCTGGATCGAAAGCGCCATAATCATGAGTCAGCCACGCCTGTTCCGGAGCGAACAGGAAGCTGGCATTGGATTGCACGGCTGGATTTTTGGCCAGCTGTTCGAGAAACGCCAGATTATCAAGGACCCAAAAAGCGCGACCGTGAGTGGCTGCAACCACTTCGCCCTGGCGCGTATTAATGGCAATGTCGCGCACCTGCGCCACGGGCAGATTTAGCGTAAGCGGTTGCCAGTGGTCGCCTTCGTCCAGACTGAAATACACCGTGCTGCGAGTGCCGAGGAACAACAGTTTGGACTCGTTAGGGTCTTGCCGGATATCGAAGACAAATTCGGTTTCCGGCAGGCCGGCCGTAATCGCGGTCCAATGCTTGCCCAGATCGGTGGTCTTAAAGACGTACGGCTTGAAATCGTCCAACATGTAGCGCCGTGCCGTCAGATACGCGGTCTGCTTGTCGGTGTGTGACGGCTCGATGCAACTGATCCATGACTCGGGCAGCCCGGGCGGAGTCACCTTTTCCCAGTTCTTTCCGCCATCCGTGGTGACGTGGGCGAGACCGTCGTCGGATCCGGCCCAAATGAGATTAGCGTCGAGAGGCGAAACCGCGAGCGCCGAAACCAAAGGATAGATTTCCGCTCCTGACTGGTCGAGATCGATGGGGCCGCCGCTGGGAACTTGCCTGCTTTTCTCGTTGCGGGTGAGATCGGGCGAGATTTGAGTCCAGGTCGCGCCGTAGTCGTCGCTCTTAAATACATATTGCGCAGACGTGAACAGTTCCTTCGGATTTGCCGGCGAAAACAGAATGGGATGTGTCCATCCCCACCGATACTTTAGCTCGCCTGACGATGCGCCCTCCTGGTAATGCGGCCACGGGCTCACGCTCCGGTATTCGTCCGTGCGCCGATCGTGTTTCACGAAGATGCTGTAGTATCCGCTGCCGTAAGTGATTTCGGGATCTCCCGGTTGCGGCACGGAGTAAGTGCTTTCGCCATAGGCAACGCTGTGCCACGCGGCCAGCGGAATCGTTCCACCGGCGTGGGCGCTCGGCCCTTCAAAAGCGCCTTCGTCCTGCTGCGCGCCGTAAATGTGAAACGGAAACTGGTCGTCAATGTTAACATGATAGAACTGGCCGGTTGGCTGGTTGTGCTCGGTGCTCCATGTCTTGCCGGCATCGGTCGAGACGGTCGCGCCGCCATCATTGCCCTCGAGCAGAATCCGGGTGTCGTCCGGGTTGATCCACACCACGTGATTATCGCCGTGCGGCGTTTTCAACTTGTTGAATGTTTTGCCGCCGTCACGTGAAACCCACAGCGCATCCACCTCGGGCGCGTAAACGGTGTTGGGATCCTTGGGATCCGCATAAATCGTCATGTAATAAAAAGCGCGTTGCCGCAGTTTCATCTCCTCATTCACGCGCTTCCATGTGGCGCCGGCGTCATCCGAACGGAACACGCCGCCTTCCTTTGCCTGAATGATGGCGTACACCGTGTTCGGTTTGCTCGCAGCAATGGAGACGCCGATGCGTCCCAGCACCGTCGTCGGCAAACCGGGATTGCGCGTGATATTGGACCAATGCGCGCCGCCGTCGGTGCTCTTATATATGCCGCTGCCCGGACCGCCGCTTATAAGCCCCCACGGCGTGCGGATCGCCTGCCACATCGTGGCGTACATCACGCCCGGATGATTCGGGTCCATCACCAGACAGATGGCGCCGGTGTTGTTGTCCACGAACAAAATTTTCTTCCAGGATTTGCCGCCATCGGTGGACTTGAAAATGCCGCGGTTGGGATCGGGCGCGAACACGTGCCCCATGGAAGCGACATAAACAACGTTGGGATTCTTGGGATCAACGAGGATTGCGCTGATCGCGTGGGCGTCGCGCAAACCGGCAAACTGCCACGTTTTGCCGGTGTCGGTGGATTTGTAAACGCCGTCGCCGGGGATCACATTGGCGCGAATATCGGCTTCGCCGGTGCCGACATAAAGAATCTTGGGATCGGACGGTGCCACGGCTACTGCGCCGATGCTGGAACTCGGCCCCGGCAGCTTGCCATCAGTGATGTTCTCCCATTCGACGCCGTTGTCCGTGCTTTTCCAGACGCCGCCGCCCACCGTTCCGGCATAAAACAGGTTATTGTTTCCCCGAACGCCGGTCACCGTGACCACTCGCCCGCCGATGAACGGCCCGATGGAACGCCACTTGAGCTTGCTCATCAGGTCTTGCGTAGCAAGGGCCTTCGATTGTTGAGATTGCGCGAGCGCAGGAAGCAACGCAGCGAAAGCGAAAACAAAAAGCGTGCGGACATTCACAAAACCAAAAACATTTTTCATAATTCAATCCCTCCTCGGGAATTCTTTTTTTAATCGTCGCGCGTGTCAATAATATACCAACTCGGCTCAGGCCCTCGAAAGATCCAAGTTCCAAAATCCAAACCCCGAAGAAACTCCAAAGCTCAAATTAAGAAAGATTCTTGTAGCCACGGCGCTGGATGTTGGGCGTTTTCTGCTCCGACGTCTGACCCTGAACTTTAATCCTGCTCTTTCACTTTCACATGCACTCCCGTAAGTCCGTGGAAACACAAACAAAGCAGAGTAAGTGAAAGTGAATGTGTAAGATTCATGATTTGCCCCGTTTTTCCGACTTCGGCGTTGGACGTTGAGCGTTGGATGTTGGGCGTTTTCTGACTTCCTTCTCCCTAGCCCTTGCCCCTTTGCTCTTTGCGCTTCCCCCGGCCTGCCCCTTGCTCATTACGATGTGTACGTTACTTTTTCGCCCGTGAAACCCGTAGTCCTCCCACTCGCTTCCCTTCTTTCACTGCTGCCAATCTGCGCATTTGCGGGCAGCAACGTCGTCAACCTCTCCCACTACGACATGATGCATCCTGACTTTATCGGGATGAAAAACGAAGGCATCGTCGGCGTGATTCATGAGGCGACTTATCCGCGGTACGAGCGCGACGACAAATATTATCGGCGACAGGTGGCCGCGACCGACGCCGGATTATTGTGGGGCGCGTATCATTTCGGCGACGGAACAAATCCCATCCGGCAGGCCGACCATTTTCTGAGAGTTGTTGAATCATCGCGGGTGCGGACGCCGTTTCAACTCGACGATCCTTCAAAGCCCGGCCCCGGCGTGTTACTGGTGCTCGATTTTGAACACAACGGCCATTATCCCGGCGGCACGATGACCGTTGGTCAGGCGGTGGCCTTCGTGGAGCGGATCAAGCAGCGCACCGGGAAATATCCGGGTCTGTATGGCAGCGAGTATCGTCTGCGACAGATGTTGTACGGGCGCGGGTCGAATGAATCGTACCGGCGCACGTTATCGAATTGCTGGCTTTGGATCGCCAATTATCACGACCAACCGCGCAACACATCGCCCTGGAGCACCTGGCGGCTGTGGCAATATTGCGGCGACGGCAAATGCGATTTGCGTCCTCGCCACAGGTTTCCGAAAAGCATCTCGAACATTAGAAAAGCCGAGCGCAACATCTTCCGCGGGACCGACGTCGCCCTTCGCAACTTCTGGACCCAAAACGCCTGGCATCCCGAGGGCTGAGCAGGCGTGTCGCCTGCGAGAGATCATGATCTTGCTCATGCTCATGATCCTGATCGATACTAGATACTCGATCCTGGATGTTTCCTGCTGTAGGGGCGGGGCTTTCAAAACTCTGTCGAGCCGAGAAATCGCTGCCGCACGCGGTCTCGTGCTCGTGATCAAAGCCGGGAGCCAGGAGCGTGGAGCTCGCTGGTGGATCGGCCGCTCCGCCGGGCGATGCTAAAAATTTGGCAGCCTTTGGCAGCGTAGAAGTAACATCGAGCAAGGGACTGCTCGATCCACCTTTTCCCGCTTCCTCTTAGTCTTACTCCTGATCCTGATCGAAGCTCGAAGCGAGGCGCACCACGGCCCGCCGGATTCTAGATACCGGATCCTAGATACCACACACCAGAGACTGGATCTTAGATACTAAATACCACATACTGGGTCCTAGGTCCGGTAATCCATGCTAGTCAGCCATTGTAAGCATTTTATCTACACGAAAACGGTCAAAACAGCGGGCACTTCCATCGAAGTCTATTTTGAACCGTATTGCGTGCCAGAAGGGGAATGGAGATTTCAACACGGCCACACGGAATACGAAAGTGATTCGGGAATTATCGGTTATCGCGGAAAGAAGAACGGGGAGAAGAGATGGTTCAATCACATGCCTGCGGCGACGATTCAAAGACAACTGGGCAAAGCGATTTGGGATGAGGTACTTCAAATTCTGCGTTGTCCGAAATCCCTTCGACAAATTAGTTTCAGCCTTCCATTTCGCAGAAGGACAGAAGAGTCATCCTGTAGCCGGAGAGAAACCGAGAACCCGGGTCAAAAGCCTGGGAAACTCCATGGATCAACGTCCGGTCGAAGAACGATTCAGGTCATGGATAATGCAGGGAGCCTTTCGAATGGATCGCGGTGCATACACAATCGATGGGAAAATTTGCATGGATTACTTCATTCGGTATGAGGATATCGAGAACGGCGTAAAGCACGTTTGCCAGGTCCTCGAAATTCCGTTCGAACCGGAACGAATCCCAAGTTTAAAGGTTGGATTCCGTCCCCGCGGGCTCTCGCTGCGCGATTATTATTCTCCTGAAACAATCCAGCTCGTAGTCGAACGATACGCGTTTGAATTCGACAATTTCGGCTATTCCACGGTTCCCTGAGCGTCCGGTGTAGAGGCGGCTGTGTCAGCCGCAACATTACCCTCAGACTTGCGCGTGAGGACACGCGCCCCTACACAAGATGCCCTTTTTCTCGATTCGCGGGTCGCGGATTGATCTTAGCGCCTTCCGGCGAATCGGTCGGCGAAGCCGCAAACCTTGGTAGGGACGCCGCGCCGCGGCGTCCGCTTCCGGACATCGCAGCGCGATGTCCCTGCCACCCACTGATCTCCGACCTCGCACTTCCGACATCCGTTTTCTACTGGAAAAACAGTCAACCTTGCCCGAGAGTATTCGGCTGAGGTTTTTTGCTTTGCCAGAGAACAAACCGAATCCAACTGCAACAACAAAGTCAGCCGTGCCGGACGGCGCACGGGAGTCCGCTGCACCGTCTTCAGACCGCCAGTCCGGCTCGGACAGGGCCGATCTTCGCCCCGAGTTCATCCACGACGCCGTAATCCGCCTGGCCGGCAATTCGCAGGACGGCATCCAAACCGCCGGCGCATTTCTCGCCCGGCTCGCCGGACGCAGCGCGCAGGAAGTCATGACTTACATGACCATTCCGGCCACGATTTCCGGCGGCCCCTCGATTTTCCAGGTCCGTATCGGAACCGGCGAGGTGCTTTCCTCGGGCGACGAAGCCGATTTTCTTGTCGCGTTTTATCAACACAGTTACGAGGACCACATCGACTTTTTGAAGGAAGGCGGCGTGCTCCTTTACGATTCCGATAACGTCCAGCCGAACCTCGACGACAAACGTTTCGTGTATGTGGGCGTGCCGATTACCGGGCTCACCATCGAAGCGCTCGGCGGCACCGCCAAGGACAAGGGCAAAAACATTTTCGTTCTCGGATTGATCGCAAAAATTTTCAGCCTCGACGTCGAAAAACTGAAACGCATCATCACCGAAAAATTCGCCGGCAAAGACGAAAGCATCGTCAACACCGCGATGATGGCGTTCCAGTCCGGGTACGCTTATCCGGTCGGAAAAATCCTGACACACCATTATCAATTCGAAAAAGTCGAGAAACCCGGCGGCCGCGCCCAGATCACCATGGACGGCAACCAGGCGCTCGCCTACGGACTCATCGCTGCCGGCGTCCGTTACGGCGCCGGTTATCCCATTACGCCCTGGTCGTCGGTCATGGAGGTGCTTCGGAGCGAGTTCCCGAAATACGGCGGACTTTTTGTCCAGGCTGAGGACGAGCTCGGCGCCGTATCGATCGCGCTCGGCTTTTCGTATTCCGGATATCTCGCCGTGACCGGCAGCGCCGGCCCGGGCATTTCGTTGAAGACCGAGGCGATCGGTTGGGCGTCGATGGCCGAGATCCCGATCATTATTTGCAACATCCAGCGGGGCGGCCCGAGCACCGGTCTGCCGACCAACGTCGAGCAGAGCGATTTGCATCAGGCGATTTACGGCGGGCACGGCGACAGTCCGCGCGTCGTGCTGGCCGCGAAAACCGTGGAAGACTGTTTTTACACCGCCATCGAAGCGGCGCGGATCGCGCGCAAATACAGCACACCCGTTTTCATTTTGAGCGATGCCTCTCTGGCCACGCGGATCGAAGCGTTCGACGAGCCGGACCTTTCCAAATTAATGCAGGACCCGAAACCCGATCTGACTCCGCGGCAGACATTCAAACCGTACCCGCTCGATGCCATCACGCAGCACATCCCGCCGGGAACACGGGTCCTCGATGAAAAATATCCGCTGCTCTCCGGGCTCGAGCACGACGAGATGGGCCATCCGACCGGCAATCCGAAGGTGCACATGGCCATGACGGCCAAGCGCCGGAACAAATTGCGCAAGCTGGCCGAAGAAATTCCGGTCCCGGAAGTGTACGGCGACCAGGAAGGCGACACGCTGCTCGTCGGCTGGGGATCGACCTACGGTCCAATCCACGACGCGGTGACCATGGCACGCGAGCAGGGGAAGAAAGTCGGGTCGATTCATTTCCGTCATCTGCATCCGTTGCCGAACGGGCTCGAAAAGATCTTCGCCAAATTCAAGCGCGTGGTGGTGGTGGAGATGAACGACCAGGGCGTTTATGGGTTTGGCCAGTTCGCCACGATTTTGCGTGCGCGCTATTGCGAACCAAAGATCGAAAGCTTCACCAAGACCGACGGCCTAACCTTCCGCGTAAAAGAAATTCTCCAGGGCGTCTTCCCGGATTGGGCTGGTAGGGACGCCGCGCTGCGGCGTCCGCCTTCTTCGCCGAATGGAGAAAAAACTGTAGAGGCAGAAAATCGCCACTCCGGCTCGGAGCCGGCCGCGCGGGAGAAGTCCGCGAAGCAAGGAGCAAGGAGCGCCTGATATGAACGGAAAACGCCCAACGCTCAACGCCGAACGCCCAACGTCAAAGTCAGAAGGGGCAACCGCCGTTGCCGTCTCGGCGGCAACTCTCACAAACAGATTTTCTGAATTGAGCGTTGGGCGTTGGACGTTCGGCGTTGGACGTTTGCTTTCAAAGGAGCGCAATTAACATGAGTGAATCCGCAACAGCTACACCAACCGCCACTCCGGCATCGGAGCCGCGCGAAAAATTAACCAAAAAAGCGATAACGGCCGATCATCCCACCTGGTGCCCCGGTTGTGGAGATTTCGCCGTCCTGGCCTCCTATTACAAAGTCCTCGAGAAACGCCAGATCGAGCACGAAAAGATCGTCACCCTGGCCGGGATCGGTTGTTCCTCGCGGTTTCCCTATTTCGTCAACGGCTTCGGCGCGCACTTCATTCACGGCCGCGCCGTTCCGCTGGCCAGTGGGATCAGTCTGGCCCGGCCCGATCTGAACGTGTTCCTGTTCGGCGGCGACGGCGACGGCTTCTCCATTGGCGGCAACCATCTCAATCACGGCGCGCGCAAGAACATCAACATGGTCTACTTCATCATGGACAACTTCGTCTATGGCCTGACCAAGAAACAGACCTCGCCCACGTCGCCCATCGGGTTCAAGAGCAAGACCGATCCCACCGGCGCCATCGATCAACCGGTCAACCCGATGAAACAGCTGATCGCGGCCGGGGCGACATTCATCGCCCGGACGCACGCCGCGCAGGTCAACCACATGATCCAGATGATCGAGCGCGCCATGGACCATCCCGGGTTCAGCGTCATCGAATGTTTGAGTGAATGCGTCGAATTTTATCCCGGCGCATTCGACCCGGCCAACCCGCGCAAAGGCGGCGCGTTCGAGCTGATCCAGGAAAAGAAATACGACAACACCCCCGAAGACGAGCTCCGCCACGACGTCACGGATGAATTAGCAGCCTACAAACTCGCCCAACTCCCATTCCCCGGCGTGTTCGGAGTGTTTTATCAAAACGACAGGCCGACCAAAAACGCACTCGAGAAAAAGTGGATCGAAAGTTCGCGCGAGAAGACCGGCAACGCCTCGGATCTCCAATTACTGCAAAAAACGTTCGATCGCCTGAAGTAAGATCGAACGTCAATCCGACTCTCAACAACCTGTCGCGCCGGAGCCAGAAAGGCGGATCAACTATCAACACTCAACTTTCAGACTGACCGCATGAAGTGACTGGGGAGCGGTCGCCGCGGCGACCTGTCTTGGCGTCCTCGCCGAACACCCTCTTCTGTAGCGGCAGCCGTGTCGGCTGCAACCGTACCAGCCTAAAAGTCTGTTAACGGATAACAATTAACTTCTAACCGATAACTCCGCGCAGGCCCCCGCGGTTCAGACTCCGGGAACGACCGTAGTCTCTTCCATTTCCTCAGGCGTTATCTCGGCCTTGTCGGTGATCAGCTTGCGCAGGAACGGAATGAGCAGGACGAGCGCGATGCCGACCACGAGGCTGCCCGCGCCGAGTGCGCCGAAGAGCTTCGCATACTCAGGGTTGGTCACGATCGCCGTGGTGCCCTTCGGCTCGGGGATCATGCCCGAGAAGTCGCCCGCGAAGAGTGACGCGAGGCCTGTCATCAGCATCCAGCTGCCCATCATTATCCCCTGATACTGCTTCGGCGCGAGCTTGCCGATCATCGCGTATCCGATCGGAGAGATGAGCAACTCGCCGATGCTCTGCAGCACATAACTCATGAACAACCACACGAACGCGCTCTTGCCGTCAACGCCGGCCAGCTTGATGCCTACCGGGAGAATGAGAAAGCCCAGCGCCATCAAGGTCAGCGACGTTGCAAACTGCTTCGGGATGTCGATCCTCCATCCGCGCGCGCGCATCCGGGTAAACAACGCCGCGAGAATTGGTCCGCCGACCACGATGCAGACGGTGTTGATGTTCTGAATCCACTGCGGCTGAATTCTTACCTTGCCGATCATCAGGTTGACGTTGTGGACCGCGAACAGCATCAGGCCGCTCGGTGCCATTTGATACAGCGACCAGAACGCCAGCGAGCCGGTGGTCAGAATCAGATACGCCGTCATGTTCCGCCGCTCTCGGCGATCCGGGTGGCGGACCGTGAGATAGATGAGCGTCAGCGCGACCGCGCCGCAGATCCCCTTGACGAGCGTCTCGGTCCCGCCGGGCCTCTGGAGCAAGAACCACACGACCGGTATGAGACCGAGGAGAATGCCGATGCCGGCGAGCAGGCGCAGCCGGAATTGCTTCGACGTCGCCTCGAGTAGTGGCGTGTTGCGGTCGGCCAGCGTCTTCCACGAAAACAGGGCGAGGATGATGGAGACGAAGTTGCCGAGCGTCGCGAAGATGAAAAGGCTTGCGTAGCTCTCGGTCCCCTGGAAGTAACCGGCGACAGCGAACCCGACGAAGAACCCGACGTTCATGCCGGCGTAGTTCCAGAGGAAAGCACCTTCGCGGCGCGGGTCCTCCGAGGTAAAGCGCTGCGTCAGCATCATGTTGATGCAGGTGACGTTCAGGCCGCTGCCGGTGAGGAAAAAGGCGAGGCCGATGTAGAACATCGCCGCCGTGCCGACCGCAATGCACCCGCAACCGATGACCTGCACCGCCATGCCCCCGACGAAGAGATTCCGGTTCGAGAGAAAACGCCCGCCCAGGTAACCGCCGAAGAGATGCAGACCGTAGTTGAAAGCGCCGAACACGCCCATCAACGCGGTTGCCAGCTTCACCGAGAGCTGCAGATGCTTCGTCGCGTAGAGGACCAGCGTCGAATAAAGGACGGCGAAGCCGAGCGTCGCGAAGATCTGAATAAAGAACAGCACAGCCGTTCCCTCCGGAGCCGCGGCGAACCGGCGTTTGATAAAATTGACGGGGTTCGTCCGCCCGCGAACCTCGCCCTCCGGGTGACCTTTAGTTGTCATCTACCCGAGCGCTCCCGCTTGAACTCGTGTTCATCCGGCCGCCATTTGGACTGCGACCCCGAACAATGTCAAGACCTCCGACGGAACGTGTCGACTGGTAAGCTCACTCGATCCTCGATTCCGTAGAGGGCGTGGCTCAAAGTTGAGGGTTGTCGTTTTTTTTGCCATTAGTCGCCGAGAGCTGTCTTGACTGTAATTATCACTTGATATGTGAACGCTGTTTAGTATAATGAACAGCGTTTATGAAAGCGAGAGCGAGACGACAACGTTACCGGCAGGAGATGCGCTCTGAAATCCTGAACGCAGCCCGGGAAATCTTCGTGCGGAGTGGCCTCGAAGGATTTTCCATGCGAACCCTCGCCCGCTCCGTCGGCTATTCGCCCGCCGCGATTTATCTGCACTTTAAGAGCAAAGAAGAGCTCTTCGACATCCTGGTCGAGGAAAGCTTCGTCTCATTGTACGATGCGCTTGGTATCTTGCTAAAAGAACGAGGCAAGGATCCGGTGCGGCAATTGAAGCGCGGGTTGCGGCTCTATGTGGAATGGGGATTGAAACAACCCAGCGCCTACCAAATCGCTTTCATCATCCGAAATCCTGCGAAGAAGCCGTACCGGACTCATCGCGCATTCGATCTTGCCCGCGCCCTGGTGAAACTTTGCCTGGGCAGATCCAAGGCAGCCGAGCACGAATTGGAATTGCGTACCCAGGCGCTGTGGGCCGCCACGCACGGCATCACCTCTCTTCTCATACAGAGATCCTCTTTTCCCTGGGTCTCGAAGCAACGCCTGATCGATCAGGTAATCGACAGCGCCGTGCAAGGGGCAATCGCTCCAATGAAGCGACGAAAATTAAACGGGAAAAATTAGGAGGGCACCTATGCAAACAAAATTCGAAACCCCTGCAAAAAAATCCGAGGCAGCGCGAGCTGGATCCTGGATTCCTTTAGTTGTCGCGATTGTTCTTCTGCCATTTGCCAACGGAGCAAACGCCATCGCGCTGGCCGCATGGTTGGCGCCGCTCTTTTTGCTGCGATTTGCTCGAAGGCAGAGGATCATTGTCGGTATTCCCTTTGTTCTGGCCGTGCAAGTTGCCGCGCTCGCGTTCCAGTATCGCGGAATGGTGCCGTTTCCGACGGCTCTCTACGTGGCCGTGATGGTCTTTTATGGGCTGTGTTTCACTCTGCCCTATCTGGGCGACCGTCTCCTGGCGCGCCGGCTCTCCGTCTTTTCGGGCACGCTCGTTTTCCCGCTGATCTGGACAACAATAGAATATCTCCTGTCTTTTGGACCGTTCGGAAGCTGGTTTGCGACGGCCTATTCGCAGTACGGTAACCTGGCACTGCTCCAAATGCTTTCGGTCACCGGCCTCTGGGGTGTCACATTCCTGATCGGATGGACGGCCGCGACGGGAAATGCGTTGTGGGAAGAGTGGGCCACTGCGCGACGCGTCCCGCGGGTTGCGATATGGTGCGCTTTGCTTGTCATCATCACGATGCTCGCGGGTGGTGCGCGTCTTGCCCTCTTCCCACCTGGAGGAGAAACCGTCCGGGTGGCCACCCTTTCACGGATCGAGGGCAAATTGCATCCTGATCCGAAAGTCGTCGGGCGCATGTTCCACCACGAACCACTCACCCCTGAAGAAATTGCGACGATTCGGCAAAACTCCGCTGCGATTGACAACGACTTGTTGAAGCGAAGCGAGGGCGAAGCAAAAGCTGGGGCCCGCATCATTTTCTGGGGTGAGGCGAATGCACCGGTGCTGAAGGAGGATGAGAACGATCTGATCCGGCGTGGCGGGATCCTGGCGAAGCGCGATGGCGTGTATCTCGGAATAACGCTTGCCAGCTGGCATCTGGAAACAACGCCGTCTCTCGAAAACAAGATCGTTCTCATTCAACCCGATGGCAGTCCTGCTTGGGAATTTTTTAAAGCCCATCCGGTGCCAGGTGGGGAAGCGGCGATCTCCATTCGGGGCGATGGAAAGTTACGCGCACTTGATACTCCCTACGGGCGGCTGAGTTCGGTAATCTGTTTCGACGCCGATTTTCCTCAGCTCCTCGGACAGGCGGGACGACTGGGAACCGACATAATGCTCGATCCGTCTAACGATTGGAAAGCGATCGACCCGTGGCATACGAGGATGGCTAGTTTTCGAGCAATCGAACAGGGGTTCAACCTCGTCCGGCACACGAGCCAGGGTCTCTCTGCCGCTTTCGACTACCAAGGTCGACAGCTGGCATCGATGGATCACTACCACACCACCGATCACGTCCTCGTAGCACAGGTTCCAACTCGCGGAACGCGGACTCTCTACGCGCTGATTGGAGACTGGTTTGCCTGGGCTTGCCTGGTTGGGCTAACAGGTCTGGTCATCTTGGGAGCAAAAAATCGCGCTCTCTGACCTCCGACCGCTGACCTCTGCTTCCGCTCGCCACCTCATGCAATGTCAACCCGCTTTTGGTTCCAAGCCGTTAGACCACGACTTGCGCGTCGGAGGCTTGAAAGGTGGATGAAGGAACGTGCGAGTTGCAGTGGGTCACAATTCCGCACCATTTCATCGCGCAAATGATCCAATAAGGAAGTGTCTACCTCCCACCACCGCAGACCACTACGCGCGAGACGCGGATAATTGTGATGATTTTCGTGCCATTCACCGGCGAGGAGTCCGTAAAAGATTTGATTCACCGGATGTCCGTGTTTGCCGGTGGCGCCATGCATCGCGCTGTGACCGCGGTAATTAAAATCACGCAGGAGAAACACACAGAAAAACACGCCCGAAATCCACGCCCATACTCCCCACCATCCGGCCACGGCGAAGGCAAGCCCGCCCCAGAATAAATGCGCGAACACGGCGCGAGCGAGATAGATCCAGACGTTTTCGATCGAACCCGTGCGTCGATATTGTTCGTGCGAACTGCTGATGATCCCGATGTGTCCAAGGCTTTTCGCCAGCCGGTCAAACTCGGCCGCGGTGAGGTTGCGATTTGTTTTCTGTTGCGTTTCGGTCGCGAGATAACTGCCGAGCCATCCGAGGTGCGGCCCGTACGGATCGCCCGGATCATCCGGTTTCGCGTGATGAAGTCGATGAGGGATCACGTAGCTCTCCTCGCGAAAAGGAATCGGGTTCGTCCACAGGAAAAATCGCGCGCACCAGATGCTGCGGAACTTGAATGCCTGATGCGAACAGAAGCGGTGAAACCAAAGCGTATTGTAAATGGTTCCGACGAAGCTCGAGATCAGCAGGACCGCAGCGATGGAAGCGATGGAAAAATGAGAAATAATTAGAAACCAGACAAACACCCCGAAACTCGCCAGGTGATAAAGCAGGTAGAGCGCGGGAATCAGGCGCGTTCGATCTTTCCAAAAACTGATCGCATCGAGCAACTCAGCCAGCACCTGCCGGGTCGTGGGCGTTTTGGGTGCCGGGCCTGGATGCCCGTAGGTCGGTTCGTCCAGGATCGCCTGTCGGTAAGTGGGATGTGCGTTCTCGCTCAAGATCGGGCCGCGTCAGCTAATAATAGACCACGTATGGAATGCGGTGGCCAGCCTCACCGGGGCTGCAGATGCTTCGTCGCTTACGGGATCAGCGTTGAGTAAAGAACGGCGAAACCTCCGTCCTCTGACCTCGCTCCCTGCTCCCTGCTCCGTGCTCCCGCCCGCCGCCCCCAGCAATGTCAGGCGGTTCGCAGGGTGCGAACTTTACGGCAGCGTTGGCAAGGAGCCAACTTTACGGCTGGACGGGGACGTGCTGGGGAGGGAGGCCGGGCACCGAATTGGGGAATTGCGGGAGGCCGCGAGCATTGTTTGCGAGCCGGTCTAGGGAAGCCGGCGACGCGGTTTGGGAAACCGAGCCGCTCTCTGTCCTCCGACCTCCTTGGGATCGAATGAAATGGGGTCGTGTCCCTCCTTCGCTTCCGGCACCTTTTTTGCTCGATTTTCCGCTGTAAAAAGCGCTGACACGGTCTACAAATTGCCTATACTATTAATGAGACATGTCGAATAAACAGTTTTGGACGAAAACAAACGCAGCCGTGCTAAAGGCAGTCCGATTATCGAAAGGAAAGGGCGACAGCGCTCTCCGACGGGACTGGAAATTGAAGCAGGTTTCGAGAAGTGGATCGCATTCGCACGTCAGCATCTCGGACGTTCGTACTCTTGGGACGGGCCTTTCACGAACGATCTCGACCGAGTAAACGCCATCGATACTGAAACGGCGTTACTCCTCAAGATAGCGCCAGACTGGAGCGCGGAGGCATTCTACTCAGCTTGCACGGCGGCCAATCCCGACGTGACGAAAGGGTCGGAGCATTATGTAACGCGCTATCAAGACGGACTGTCTCCGCGCGTAGTGAAAGCTTCCATCCCAGGGAAGTATGGGCGGCACGAGTATTCTCCGAGTCTGTACCTAAACTCTTGGCGACTGTTTCAACGATTCTTGCCGGCACTTGCGATTCGCGTCCATGGCGTCCTCGTGCAGCCGGTAGCAGGGAAAGATACACCGTTGCCAAGCGTAGTCACCAGCATGCAGTACATCGAGGGCGGTCATCCGAAACCCCAGCAGATTGCGGCGTACATGAAATCCCGCGGGTGGTTGGAATACACCGACCAAAGTGAAACGCAAGATTACGTTCAGAGACAGTCGCGTCAGATCATAAGGGATGCGCACCCGGGCAACTGGATTAAGCAGCGCGGAACTGCTGAGTTGATGCCAGTCGACATCAGCATCGAGCAGTTTTGAGGCTCAATGTCCACCACGTCACTTTCTACTTTCTACTTCCTACTTTCCACTTTCCATTTTCTACTTTCTACTTTCTACTTTCTACTTTCTACTTTCTACTTTCTACTTTCTACTTCCAACTTTCTAATTTCTCTTCCGTCCATTCGTCAGCGGAGACTTGTCAAGATTTGTTGACTGACCCCAATTCCAATTCATTTCGCTCCCATTCGGCATCTAAAGCCCAGCAGAACTGACGTAATCGATCGCGAACTTTGTATCGGACGCCCGATTGATCCACTGCAAGACGCTTTCGTATCTCCGCAATTTTGGCCGGCCAGTACCGCAGTGGTACGCGGGGCAAACACACTGTAGCGGTGACAGCCCCTGTAACAGAATTGACGGCAATTCCCTCGAGAACGCCGGCTCGAGGAAATTCAGAGCACGTAATGTCGCGCCGGTCATCTTGTAACGCGTCAGTAAACATCAGGGTCGCCGCGTAGGGCAACTGTTCAAACGGGATAGATGGGATGCCGTTGCTGCACAGGGTGTCGCGCGTGTGTTGATCGTGAAACATCATACTCAGTGCGGCGATGATGCATGCCTTGAGTGAAATCTCTGGATCATAAAGCTCGTGCTTGGCTGCTCTGTCGCGGCGACACCGAGTGATGAGATACAGGCCAGAAATCAAACTATGACCACACCGCCGGCCGTCAAAATATGCTCTTCGGAGCGCAGGGTCGAAACTAGCGACCACATCATCACCAAAGCCGGCCGGTCGCCACGCGTCGCTGACCCGCGTGAAAAGCTTGACCAAGTCTTCTCTCGCCTCGAGGAACTCGGTGTGCCACGCGTTGTTAATCGCGTTGAGAACTATGGATGGAACGTCATTTGACTGGTCGCTTCTGTTCTGGCTGCCGATGCTAAAAGCGAAAGTGCGCCAAAAATCTTCACCCATGTAACCTGGGTCGTGGAACATGCACGTCAACGACCACAAGCTCTCCCACAAATGCAGCTTAGAAATCCGTTTTGGATCAGCAATATAGCGGTCGGGCAGTTCGGTTCGGGCTCGATGCTCGAGCATGCCGCCGAGCACTAGGAATCCGTTGAGTAGATTGTTGAAAGTGTGGAAAAAATGATCTCGTGCGCCTTCGTTTGCGCCAGCACGTTCCCAATCTTGAAGAGTCTGAAACAAGCCGATAGGAAAGAACAAGCGGCGATCTCCGCTTCGGATCTCCCTGGCGAGCGTGATTAGCAGATCAGATTCATCGTCGTAGGAAGGTAGAGACCGCAGTAGCGGAGTGTAGCGACGGTCTAACAGCTCAAATCGGCGCATTAAATAGGGGCTGAATCCCCGAACGTTTAACAATGCCTTACGCGTTGCCGCAGGGATGTGGCCACGTTCCAAAGCACCCCGCCGTAACTTGGGCATCGCGTAATCCGGCGGCCAAACGCGAAGCAGACCCTCCGAGGTCTCGAGAAGCAGTCCGAAGCCGAGCTTGTAACATTCCTCTGCGACCGCTTCCGCGATGTCGGTTGCGGAGACTTCGGGTGAATCCGTCGCGACGATTACTGCCGAAATCCGTTTCGCCGCTGTGAGTTGCTTGTGCGCACTCCGAACCCAATCAGGAATGCGCGGGAGACCCAGTGCATAAACAAGGTGATAGTGTCGGCCGTCCGCCAAACAAAGGTCTGGGCCGAAGCTCAATTTTTTCTTTAGCAGCCGCTTTTTATTGATCTCCCCAAACGAAATCTCGCGAAGAACCCTGTCGCGACGCAAAGCGGCCTTTATTCCTTGCGCTGTAGCGCGAGTAAATCGCATGAAATCGATTTAGAAGGTTTCTCGCGAAGCGCGCGCTGCCCGAATGAGCTCGTCTAAGGCCCGGCGAAACTTATCAATCATCTTCTTCTTGGCCGCCGACGAGCCCTTGGCTTCGGTAATGTATCTCGACTCGTATTGGTCGAGGGTACGCGTAAGCGCGACAATCGCTGCTATGACGCGCTGTGGTTTTGCTGGGCGCTCTTCCAGAAGCTCTGGTAACTGGGTCGTAATTTCCGCCTTAGCGTCTTCGAATTGAAAATCCTTTCTATTAACCAAATCTTTGAAAAGATTGAGCGCGGTCTTCTTCTTCGAGCCGTCCAGCGCTCGAGAGAACAGCGGCGACACGCTACGTATCTGTTCTCTACTAGTGAGTGTGCCGGTCTCTATTCCGCCAATAGTCTTGTCCAACGGTACTCGCCGCACCTGATTCGCAGTTGTGTCGACGGCCTTGTTGCCATTGAAGTAGTTTGGGAAGGCTTCGACTGCAGGCTCGATAATACTCGCCTCTATGGCCAAGATGTACGAATAAACATTCCGCGATGGCTCGCGTTCATCGAAACGAAAGATTTCATCCTTCAATTGCTTCGGCCAGGAGAGCACGTGTACTTTATCTTTTGCCGTAACCAGTGACATGTTCGTCTCTTCCGCGAGCTTGGCTGCCCATTCCGCTTTTTGTGCAAGCCTGAGGCCTCTATCAAGCTCGGGATAGGCTTCCACGAGCGAACGACACTGCGCCATCGGCCCCCACTGCTCGCGGGTCATATGCAGATGAAACATTAGCTTGCGAACATCCGCCGTTACTCCACGCCCCTCCAGAATGTGAACAGGCACCATGTCCAACGCTAGCTCGCGAGCTGCCCAATACCGTCTCTCCCCATCAACCAGCTCATATTTGATCTCACCAGCTGTCCTGGACAGATCGCGAATAACCAAAGGGACGAGGATGCCAACACGATTGATCGAGGCAACGAGTCGCTCGAAACTTTCGTTCCGGTCAATCGCCCCCCTAGGATTGTGGTCGCTAGGCCTGATTTCTTTCAGGCGGATGCGTTTTACGCGACTTGCGAATTGAGAAGTATCCATAAGCAGTTACCGCTTCGTTGTCATAATCAGGATAGTTTCTGAAGTGCTGCCTCGGCACGCGCGCCTTACTCGGCGTGCAGTGGGAATTGTGTCCTTGTAGGTTGCACGCACCTGGTATCCACCGATCTCATTCACCGCGATTTGAGCGAGCGCATGTGCCAAGGGCTCCCCATAGGCAGTGCTCAATACGTCACCGACCACCAACACGCATCGTCCTCCGGGTTTCAAAATTTGCCGCCACAGAGTCAAACACTTGCGCATGAGCTCGAAAAACTGTGTTTCGGTGGGAGAGACCTGTGCATCAAGTTCGTCTGGATCGTCGACACCGAGAAACCAGAGGCGCATGCGATTGTCGCGGCCGTAGTCGAGCTGGCGCATATACGGCGGACTAGTGATTATCGCGTCGACCGGATCCGCGGGGCGAAATAGCTCTGCGTTCCTCAAAAAGCATTGCCGCTGGATCGAAAAGTCCACGTTTGGGATGCGTTTGAGCGCACGCCCCACCTTCGCTTCGAGACGGCCTGCAACCGCGCGGTACCGATACAACTCGGGGAATACGTCGACCGGAAAGCGACTGAGTCGCAAGTAGGGAACAGCGTGACTGCTTGGAAACGACAGAAAACCCGGCCTCTGATGATGCAGAATACCGAGAAGGCACGCTAACAAGAATCGTTCGCTGCGCCGCGCTAGCACGGCGCGCCAAGCGAGAATCTCTTGCAATGTTTTCCGATGGAAAAACGCACGTATCCATTTCGGCACTACAGATAAATCAATCGATGGCATCGTCCGCACGGCGGCTTCGGCGGCACGCTGCAAACGGTGCAACGCGTCGTCTTGCGAAATCAATGGGAAGAGTTTTGCGCGAGTGAGAAGGGATGCGTATGGACTTAGATCATTTGCGATGACGTTGCGGCCGGCAATCCAAGACTCCAACGCGATGGTTCCGCAACCAGCGAATGGATCGTAGACGCAGTTTCCCGCTCTGGTGCAATGGCGAACGAGAGCATTCGCCATCGTTGATTTAATCTTTCCTATGTATGGCGACAACTGGTGGAGAGTCGTCTCCTGATGCACTGCGCTCCCGGCCCAGTCGCAAGTCACACCATTCAGTCGCAGATGGCTATTCCGATTCATGACTACGGCGGACATCCCGGCACAGTATCAACGCGAGATAGATTCGTCGACTTCTTAAAGAAAACGGGGTCAGACAATTGGGGTTCAGGCAACAAATCTTGACACCGTGGGTTCCTGAAGCTTAGCACTCTATCGGCCGCTCACTGATTCACCTTGTCCCCGACAATCATCCGGAGAGCTTCTGGATTTGGCTGACGGAAGCGGCTCCAGTAAGGATCCAAGGAGCGATCGCCAGAATCTTATCTGATTTTTCCAAATTGTGTTTGGCGCAGCCGCCTTCGTTCAGACTACGGCCAGCCAGGGAGCAATCGCGGGGATCAAATCTGGGGAATTCCGAGTCCTCTAAGATAATTGAATGTCGAATCATAAAAAGTAGGGGATCGCGTCGGATCAGCGACTTCGCCAGGCGGCACGAACACGACCATTCCTTGGCGCGCACGTGTAAGCAAGACGCGGTAAGCATTGCGGAGATACACCCGGTTGTCGGCATTCGCGATGTTGCACCAACGATCCCCTCGGAAATCGTGATAATTCCAGTCCGCACCGTTAAAGCGAAAGTCACCGCACCACGCGACGCAGACCCAATCAAGTTCCAATCCTTGCACTTGAAATTCAGTCGCAGCGTCTTCGAGATAATAACTCGACCGCGTGTCGTCTCTGCCATTCAAAAAATAGTGTACCGGGTCAACTGAGACGCGGATGTCGATTGCGTGCGGCTTCAGTCGCATCGCTTTTGATGAGGCGACCAAGCCGTAGCGCTCCGTTCCTCGCGCGCGATCGCGAACCCATTGTTTCGCCGCATTCAGATCACGCGTGATTGCGATCGGATATCTCGCGGCCAATTCTCCGAATGCGCGCTTCGCCTGTTCTTCGTCGCAATCGAGAAGCGCTTTGACGAATGCAGAAACATTTTCCGCGCGAAACGATCGCATGGAGACTGCGAGATGCAGCGCGTCGTCGAACTTGGTGCGCGGACGCTCGCGCACGATCTCCAGGCGCTCGACCGGTCGCATACTCGCTGTCTGTGAGCCGTGACGAAATGAACATCTCCCATGCAGGAAAACTTCGATTCACTGCTTGGAGCCACGCATCAATACCCGGCTTCACCTGTATTAATCTCCTGGCCGCCACCAACAAGGCATACGATTACCGCCCAATCCTTGTGTCTATCCATGTATGAGATCAGAAACTCTGGCTCCGAATGAGAGAACCCAGCGGCCGTTTCTTCGCGCAGCATGAAGTTGGCGGTCTGCCTAAGATTCCAAGCGCGTTGCGCCTCATCGAAAATAACAACGTGCTCATCCGGCGGACCGAGATCGATCAGCGCATCGTCGCGGAAATGGTGAACGTTTTGAATAAACGACTTGATCGCGTTCTCCAACTTTTCCTTTTCGCGCCTTCTCGCCGTGTTGCTTCCGACGCGCGACTTCGTCACGCGTTAGCGCTTCACGAAGAACGGCAACCAATGGGCCATTGCCAGACAGAAAAACAGCATGAGTTGGCTCGATCCTCTTCACGCCGCGTCGCAAGATTCAGCCCGACTAAAGTTTTTCCTGCTCCGGGCACGCCAGTCATAAACAAATTCGCTTTAGCGCCCTTTAGCATGAGCTTCATCGACGAGTTCTTCAATTCGTCGCGAGGTAACGTGCAGATTCTGCGCGCCGGCGTCGAACCGCGCGATCGCTTCGACCGAATGTGCGCATACAGCGCGCGCGCAGCTTCGATGATCGTGGGCGTCGGATGATACGACGCTCGCGACCACGCTTCTGCATTCGACGGCGATGCCACTAATTCTCGCTAAGCGCAGCGTCGAGCGCGCTGCGAAAGTGTTCGGGATCGACGACAATCGGCCGGTAAAGTTTGTCGGCGTCTGGCATCAACTCGATCTGAGGACATTCGTTGCTTCTGTTGGGTCAGAATGGGAATGATTGAAGCATCGTGACTTGCCTCATGAAAATTCTTTAGGTCCAGCCCGTAATCCCAAACCTGATCGATCGCCGCACGATCAAACGTTTTCTCGCCGACTTTGAATTCGATTGCGAAGACCACTGGCCCAATCACAAGAACGACGTCGATCCGCCGTCCCATTCGCGGAATGTTGAACTCGAAGAAGATCGAACCCGCAAAGGCCAATGAGTTGCGGGCGAAGAAACTCGATCTGCGCGAGCCACGCGTCAGCGTTGCGTTGGAATCAAAGTCGAACTCGCAGAATTAGTTGTAAGCTGGCCCAGACAATTTCGGGGGTCGCGTGGAGCAAAGTCTGCAGTCGAAGCGCCGTACCAGAATCGCAAGAGACGAAGACCGCATCAATGTGGTGGTGATTTGTCCTTCCACATCTAAATGCTAGCCACCGCGCTGCGATTCGACGAGAAAAGACTTGGCATTCGCCGCGAACCTGGCCAGGTAATTATGCCCATCATGGGCAAAGATTTCATTTCAAACTGGACAGTGTGGATCTCGGACAGGTGCTCGACGGGTTGCGATGTCGGCAACAATCGTGGGCGAATACTGCGATTTACCTGCGTGACGAATATTTCCCTGATGATTCGTTCGTATGCGAAGAATGCAGTGACACCAATGAAGCGCAAAAGATCGCAAACATGTATCAGCGGATCATTACGACAATTGAAAATCAGATCGCCCAACAACGTGGTCAATAGAACCGCGTTCGATCCCGCTGATGTACGTGCGGTCGAGCTCCGCTTTTTCCGCCAGAGCTTCCTGCGACAGCCCGGCCGCGTCACGGCGGCGGCGAACGTTTAATCCGAATCGGGTGAGAGTGTGGTGTCGATGCGACATGCACACACTTCACCTGAATGTTGCCTTTCAATCCACGGACTATAAGTCACATCAATATCGCTCGAAGACGGAGCGACAAAGCTTGTTGCCCCTGCGGTTCTTTGCCGCCCCGAAGTTTATTCCTTTCTGGAGCGCAGACTGACTGAACAGTGACAAGTGACCCGCCACGGCGGGTTCGTCTGAACGGGAACATGTGACCCGCCTACGCGAATACTACGGCGCGGCAAGCGAGTGGCGAGAGGGCACATAGCTCATGATGTCGTCGATTTCCACAATATTGATCTTGAATTTCGCCTATATCGGGGAGGTCGAGCCCAGTCAGGCCGATTTATTCCTTGCATGCATGGCACGCACCGGGCTTACTTAGGGGCATGGTCGCCATAATCGCCAAGCGTAGCGTTGCAGAAGTCCGAAAGGAAGTCCGAGCCATCAGGAAAGCCGGGGACGAAATCAACAAGTCGGCGAAATCAGCGCGCGCATTTCTGCGCAAAAACGGCTTCATTACCAAGGACAATAAAGTCAGCAGGCAATATCGGTAGCCCGGTCAATGTTTGCCACATCGTTCGTTCTTGGCTATCACGGCTGCGAACGAAAAGTTGGTGAGACCATTCTGGCCGGCAAAGACCACGTCACGCTTAGCGAGAACGTCTACGATTGGCTCGGCCACGGCGCGTATTTTTGGGAGAACAGCGCAAAACGCGCGAAGGATTGGGCCGACTTTCTAACGAAACACCCGCCGGAACCGGATAAGAAAATAACCGATCCTTTCGTCGTCGGTGCGATCATTGATCTCGGCGATTGTCTCGATCTGACCGACGCAGGCTCACTGGAGATCATTCGCGCTGGTTACGATGAGTTCCGCCGAACCATGGAGCAGGCTGGTGCTCCCATGCCGAAAAATGAGCCGGCACTCCGCGGCGACGTCGATCTTGTGAAACGCCACCTCGATTGTGCTGTAGTTAATTTTGTCCATCTGCTGCGTGAACGAGAGAAGAATCCGTTTGACACAGTCCGCGGAATTTTCACCGAAGGTGGTGAGCTCTATCCCGGCGCAAAGATCATGGCTAAAACGCATGTGCAGGTATGCGTTCGCAATCCCAAGAAGAGCATCAAAGGCTATTTTCGCCCTCTGGCCCAGAACTAGCCAACCGACCGCCAGGTCATAAGAAGTTGGGTCAAATCTCAACTCCGAAAGCATTCGCGAGCAGGTTATTTAACATTCTTGTTCCCGGATCCTTGTAGCTTTGACCAACCGGTTCGTTAGGGAGACGGGATGTTCTGCTGCAGGAGCTCGAGTTCGTGCCAGCGCGCGTAGAGGTGCGCGACTTTGTCGCGCGCGGTTTTCAGTTGAGTTTCTAAATCGAAGATCTCCGCGCGCGGGTTCGCGTAGAAATCCGGCGCGGCAAATGCCGCTTCCAGGTCCGATACTTCGCGCTCCGCGGCAAGAATGTTCGCCTCCATCGATTCCCATTCGCGCTCTTCTTTCCATTTGAGCCTGGCCGGTTTCCCTTTGCCCCGCCTAGGCGGGGCGGCGACGACAACTGGCGGGCGATTTGAATCGCGAGTCGGAGCGAGCAGGGCTCGTCGTTCCAGGTAGTAATCGTAGTTCCCGACGCTGTACGCGACGCGGCCTTCCCCTTCGAAAGCGAGGATCGAGGTGCACACGCGATTCAGGAAATAGCGATCGTGACTGACCACGATGACGCAGCCGCCAAAGGCGACGAGCGCTTCCTCGAGCAAGCGCAACGTGCCGAGATCGAGATCGTTGGTCGGTTCGTCGAGCATCAAAACGTTGCCGCCGCGCTTCAGGATTTTGGCGAGCAGCACCCTGCTGCGTTCGCCACCGCTGAGCTGCGAGATCCTGGTGTTGATCCGGTCTTCGCTGAAAAGAAATCGCCGCAGATAGGCGCGCAAGGTGATGCTTTGCTCGCCAAGGGTAACGTGTTCACCGCCGGTGCCGACTTCTTCCCAAACCGTTTTCGCGTCGTTGAGCAGAAGCCGATTTTGATCGACGTAATTGATCTCGGTCCGAGCGCCGATCTCCACTTCACCACTCGCCACGGGCAGTTCCTGCAGAATGACTTTAAGGAGCGAGGATTTGCCGAGTCCGTTACGGCCGACAACACCCAGGCGTTCGCCGGCTGTGAGATTGAGATTCACGTGCTCAAAGAGGGTGCGTCCACCCAGCTCCACGCTGACGTCGGTCAATTCGATGATGCGATTCGCAAGCTTCGGCGGCGTGGGGATAATCAACTCGACGTCGAGCTCCGCTTCCGGCGCTTCCTGCGCAGCCATCTCGAAATAACGTTCCACGCGGTCCACCGATTTCGTCCGGCGCGCCCGGGGCGCTTTTCTGACCCATTGCAGTTCCCGTTTTAAAAACTTCTGCCGTTTATGTTCCTGCATTTCCTCCACCGCTTTTCGCTGGACGCGCGCGAGCAGGTAATCGGTGTAGTTGCCGTCGTAACTGGTGAACTCGCCGCGCGACAGCTCGACGATCCGCGTGGCCACCCGATCGAGAAAATAGCGATCGTGCGTGACGAACAAACAGGTGCCGGCATAACGAGCGAGAAAATCCTCCAGCCATTCGATCGAGCCGGTATCGAGATGGTTGGTCGGTTCGTCGAGAATCAGAAAATCGGGACGGGCGAGCAGCGCCCGGCAAAGTGCGACGCGGCGTTTTTCCCCGCCGGAAAGCGTGCCCACGACGCGATCCGGTTCCGGCGCGTGCAGATTCGTGATGAGCGACTTGATCCGGTGTTCCAAATTCCAACCGTCGGCGTGGATAATCTTGTCGAGGAGCGTGGCGCTGAGCGGGCTGTCACCCGGGACGCGTTCGTATTCGGCAATGAGGTCGAGAATCCGCTGTGCGCCGCTGAGAATGTTGGCATGGACGGTGGCTGCATCGTCCAGGCCGGAAACTTGCGGCATATAGCCGGTGACGAGATCGCGCCGGCATGAGAATTCACCGGAATCGGGTTGGGCCACGCCGGCCGCGATCTGGAGGAAGGTCGATTTGCCAGAGCCGTTGCGGCCGACGAGCCCAATGTGTTCGCCCTCCATGAAGGCAATCGTCGCGCCGTTGAGAACGACCTGATGGCCGTATTTGACGGAAAGGTTGTTCGCGCTCGCGATGACTGTGCCTGCCGAGGTTTCTGCCATGGGGAACGTTGAACGTCGGGTGAGTAACCCGCCTCCGCAAGGCTACTCCGAAAGCGGGGGAGGGAATGGAAAGAATTCGGGGTCAAATCTAAATATTTGACATTCTTAGTTGCGGTTCCTTTCCCGCTTCGAAGTTCATAAGCGCAGCGTCACCAGGGAATTACTTTTCGATCTCTCCAGAACTTGCCTGTTTCACTCTGCGGTGCTTCGCAAGCCAACCACACGATTCCCGAGGCCCCTTCTGCAACCGAACGCGTCGCATTAGCTCCACCCATATCGGTTCTCACCCAGCCGGGACAGACGGAGTTCACCGCGAACTTCGGTAGCGCCGCGGCCAGTTGCGATGTGACGCCGTTCAGGGTTGTCTTCGAAATGCAGTAGGCGGGGCCCATCCGTCGGCGCCGTCGGCAAGTTGGCCGCCGCCGCTCGATACATTTACGATCCGCGGTTGGTCGCTCTTCTCTAGCAACGGCACGAACGCCTGCGCCACCAAAAGCGGCCCCAAGGAGTTTGTCCGCAGCGTCGTTTCAAATGTCTCGGACGAAATCTTGAGCACCTCTTTATCTTCATCCAGGAGGATGCCGGCATTGTTAACCAACGTGTCGAGATGATCTGCCTGGCGCGCGAATTCTTCCGCTGCGCGTTGGATACTGTCGATGTCGGTGATGTCGATCTGTAAGAAGGTAACAGTACCGTCGTTTTTTTCTTCAATCGCCCGGCCGGCTTCGGCCTCGCCTTCCTTTCGAAGTTTCTCCGCAGCCGCCAGTCCGGCATCGGACTTGCGCGCGCCGATGAAGACGTGGAAATTTCGCCGCGCGAGCTGGCGGGCGACTTCAAAGCCGATCCCTTTGTTGGCGCCGGTGACCAGCGCGATGCGTTGATTTCTGTTCATCTGGAAACTTACCGCAGGTTACGCGGATGAAAACGGATGCTGTTCGTCACGTTGTTGCAGCTTAAAGTTCGTGATCGCGAGGGCGCGATCACCAGCACGCGAGGCGCGTGCGCTCCCCGGCCCGATCCCTTTATTTGCGCCGGTGACGAGCGCGATCCTTCTTTTCGTATGGTTCATAATAGCAATGCTGGATACTGGATTCTAGATGCTGGATACCTGATTGGGAAACGAGGATCGCAGGGCAAGGGGCGGCGCGACGCGCCGTTATCAGTTAATTGTTATTGGTTGTCAGGGAAGGACGAAGGATGGAGCAAAAGCAAACGCCGAACGCTCAACGCCGAACGCCCAACGTCGAAGTCAGAAGTCGGAAGTCAGAGGAAGCGAAGAGCCAAGAGGTAAGGGCAAAGGGGTAAGGGCTAAGCGGACGGAGCAGAAGGCGGACGGGGAAAACGCCGAACGCCCAACGTCGAACGCCGAATGTCGAAGTCAGAAGTCGGAAGTCAGGGGAGGCGAAGAGGTAAGGGCGAAGGGGTAAGGGCAAAGAGGTAAGGGCTAAGGGTGGCGCACCCGACACGTCTGCCGCTACAGAAGGCAGAAAACGCCGAACGCCGAAAGCTTTCGCCCGCCCGTTATCGGCGGTGGTTTTGCAAGCGCGCCAAGAGACGCTCAGGAATAGGCAATTTTTGCAAAGCCGCACACCGTTTGCGCTGCTTAGATTAGAGGTAACAAAAACTCGAAAGCCGCTTTATCACATGCCTAAAGCTTAATATTTTCTTTCGGTAGCTTTTTGGAGCGGGGTCAGCACGCTGGCCCCGCTTTTTCGTACGGGAATCCGGTGGAAGCTGCCAGCTTCCCGGGATCCGGACTCAATAAATGGTCGGGGCGTGGAGGGGCACGGAAAGCGAAGGGCCAAGAGCCAAGAGCCGAGAGGTAAGGGCAAAGGGAACGGACGTCAGAGGTCTTCGGCAGGGGCGCCGAAGGTCCGAGCCGGAAGGGCATCTCGGCAGGCTGCCGAGCTCAACAGGCTGGCAGCCTGTGCTCCCCAGAGCGGAGATCGGAGATCATGATCACGAGCATGAGCATGAGCATGAGTAAGAGAAAGCGGTGGAGCATCTAGCATCGAGTATCCAGCATCCAGAATCAGCGACCGTATTTCTGGACCAGGTGGTCGATGTAGGCGCTGTATTTCTCGGCGAGCGGGGCGCTTTCGATGAAGAGAATGTTCTCGGCGTTGAATTCGGCGCTCCGGGAGAAGTTATAGGAGCCGGTGATCACGGTGTCGTCGATTATCAGAACTTTGTTGTGCATGAAATCGTGGTGCCCGGTCGGCGTGTACGGGGTCGAGTTTTTTCCAACCAGGCCCGCGCGCGTGATGATCTCTTTTAACGCGCCGATCTTCCAACGGTTCGACGGCACTTCCTGCCACTGCGGGTACACCTCGGCCATTTGCGTGCGATCGTAGATCCCATCAATCGTGACCCGGCCCGCGCGCAACAAATTAAGCAGCCCGCCGATGAGCGTGCCGGAGTTGATTAACAAGCTACAGATGCGGACACGATGCTGTGCCGCCCGAACGCGTTTCGAGATTTCGGTATCGATTTCGTACCCGCAGCCCGGCGAAAACATGACGCGCGTTTCGGCCGGTTGACCGGAATAGATCAGCGACACGGGCTCGGTATGAATCTGGCCGGTGTTATCGAAGTTTTCTTTTTCCCAAAGCTCTTCGAACTCTTCCGCGTAGTAACCGGCCAGCGGCGCTGAATCGATCTCGACGATGTTGTTCTCCATCAGAGTAAATGCGTCGTCGGTCATGTTGGTCGAGCCGGTCCAGATCGATTGGCGATCGCGCAGGATGAATTTGCTGTGCATCAGTTTCATGCCGGCAATGGGACGCGAGGGATAGCCCAACGATTGGACAAAGGCGCTGGTGCCGGACGGGGCCGGGTCCTGACCGCCGGCGACATTTGGTTGAATCGGTTTGTCGCCGTCGTAGCAGAAACGGATCCGCACGCCGGCGTCCGCGCGTTCGCGCAACGCGGAGCTTAACGATGTTTTCAACGGATCGCTGAACCGCATGTCGTAAACGGCAATATCGAGAGATTCTTTCGCGGCGCGTATAAACGCGGTCAGCCGCGCCATGATGGCGTCGGCGGATTGTTCGCCCTGAGCGAGAAAGAAAACCGAAAGAGTATCCACGGGGGAAAGCAGAAATCAGAAAGGGCGAAGAGCAAAGTGGTAAGAGGTAAGGGCAGGGAGGACGGAAGCCAGATTTCGGAGTTCGGGCAAAGCGTGAATCTTACACGTTCACTTTCACTTACTCCGCTTTATTTGTGTTTCCACGGACCTACGAAAGTGCATGTGAAAGTGAAAGAGCATGATTGAAGAGGACAGAGGACAGAGGACAGAAAACGCCGAACGCTCAACGCCGAACGTCCAACGCCGAACAGCGAATAACTGACAACAGATAACGCCAGGTGAGCTGGCGGCCGATCAGTTCCTTGCGGACTCGGCGGCGGATTTGGCCAGGACCTTCTGGCTCCAGTCTGCGCGCAAGACTTTCATCTCTGCGTTGAGCGCGTTCATTCGCGCCGTAACGCCTTTGTATTTTTTGGTGACACCCAAGACCGTTCTGGTGACCGCGCCCTGACTGACGAGGCTCTGGAGTTTTTCATACGTGCGCAGGCGCAGCATCTCTTCCCCGCCGCTGGCGGCATTCCGTTCCCGGAGATTGAGGAGGATGATGTCGAACAAGCCTTTGAATTCGAACGAGGCCCTGGAAGAGAGGACGGCTACCAACTCTTCGGTGATGTTGTCGGGCATCCGACGTGAAAAGGAGACGCGAGAAGACTTGGACATTTCATACTATAGCCGAGATTTGGGAAATTGCGAGCGAGGGCGGGGAAGGGCCAAGGGCCAAGGGCCAAGAGGTAAGGGGCAAGGGCTAAGGGCTAAGGGCTAAGGGCCAAGGGCTAAGGGGCAAGGGCAAGGAACAGAGAACAGAGAACAGAGAACAGAGAACAGAGAAATGGTCACGCTTCATCCGCGATGACGAAGAAGCCGGTTTCGCCGCCGCCGGATGTGACGTTGACGATCGGTGAATCGGAGAGGCGAACCATGGCGCCGCAAACTGTTCCCCGAAAGAGGAAGGGGTTGGTGTCCACGAACATCGGCCGCAGGCTCCAGTCGGTTTCACTGAAGACGGGAAAGTGTTCCGGCTGCAGATCGATTGCGTCCTGCACGATGTAATCGGCGGAAAGCGCGGCGGCGATGGCGTCGTCCCACGCACGCTGGTCCAGTCGCGTCCCAATGTGCACGCCGTGGCCGCCGTAATCGTCGTTCGGCTTGAGCACAAGACTTTCCCGGTTTTTGCGAATGAACTGGAGCAGCTCGATGGAACGTCCGTTGCGTGTGGTGCGCCGGTCTCTCACCCGCCGCGTCCACGGCACGCAACGCCGGATTGCTTCGTTCTCGCTTTGTGTGAACCAGTGTTGGTTTTCTTCATCCGTCAGGATTTCGAAGCTGGCCTTCTTGTGCATGATCTTGCACCGGAACGGATTCACGAGGCAGACATCGTGATTCATGTAAGCGCGGAGGAGCGGGTGCTTCTCATCGAACCGGCTGAGGAATTCGTGGATGAGGACTCGTTTGTAAACGAGATTTATTTCAAAGTCACCAGATCGCAGCTTCCCGTCCCGGTAATCAAGGTCGTCCGGCGAACAGATCAGCGTGCGAACGCCGCGCGCGGCGAAATGATCTCGCAACAGAACAAATTCGTTCGAAGTCGGGAGATTTTTCCAATCGAGAATGGCAATATTCGGCGCATCGCTAATGCCGCTCCATTCGGCGTAAGTCGCCAGCAGGGTTTCGAGTAATCGGTCGACGGCGGAGAACTGCCGCAGGCGGTACCGTTCTGCAAGCATCGTCATTGCCGGAAGCCCAAACAGAAGGCGATTCAGGCCTTCCTGGTCCGAAAGACTGGAAGGGTTTTCCGCGTTGTATTCAACGAACTTGATTTCGTCTCCGTGCACAAAACTGTCGAGGCGCGTTGTAATAGCGGCGCTTGAAAATCCCGGATCGACCAGCGCGAGTTTGATTTCGGTATCGGTGAGACCAAGCCGAGTCATCAATTCCGGAGATTGCACCGCCGCCGCGGCGATTTTTTCCTGGGCGCTGACAATCGACTCCGCACTTTGGGTCAGCGAATGAAATTGCGTTTCGTCGAGCAGGTGTGGTCTTAGGGCAACGCCAATCGGCCGTTCGCCGTAAACGAGGCGGTTTGCGCGCATGGCATCGCGCAGCTTTTCGAAGACTTCGGCCGACAGCGCTTGATCTGCCGCGAGTAATTCGTGGTATTCGTCGATGGCCCTTTTCCGCAGCGGCTGGCCGGATGATTTGCGCTTTTTCAGGAAAGTTTTCATCCTTGAATCGGAAGTCTAAATTCCGCCAGGGGCGGGAGACAAGGCCGGAGGGGGAGGCGGGAAACGGCGATACTAGATACTAGATTCTGGATGCTGGATGCTGGGGGACGCATCATTAATCTTACACATTCACTTACTCTTGCTCTGATCGAGGAGAGGTGCATGTGCAAGTGAAAGAGCAGGATTAAAGTTCAGAGCCGGAGGACAGACGCCGCAGCGCGGCTTCCCTACCTCCTGTTCAGGCTTTTTCGTAGATTCCGACAAAAACGGTTTTCCAGGTGCGACCGTTGTCGGATGAGATGTCCCATTGCTGTTTGACTTTTCCGTCCGGCAACGGTGTCCAGGTAACGCGATTCAGTTGCGTTTCCTTTGCGGTTTTGGTCACGCCGCTCAAGACCATGGCTTTGCCTTCCAGGCCGCCCTGCAAATGGAGGATCGTTCCGTCACCGCCGACCCAATCCTGGTGCCATTTTTTGTCGGCGGGATCGTAGTAATTGATGCTCATGCCGGTCTTCCCGTGCGCGGATTTCCATTGTTCGCGGATGGCGCAGCCTTCGGATGCGCGGCTGATTTCGCTGGTGCCGACTTGTTTGCCCTTGGGGCCGATAACGTTCCAATGGCCTAACCAAAAGTCGAACTGCCGAAATTCAGGCGCCGTGCACGCCGGTGGTGGAGGAGAAGCGCTTGGAGTGTTGTTGTTGTCCGGCTTCGGTGCGGGTGTCGGTGAAGCGGCCCAGGACAAGGGGATTAATGCGAATGCGGCAATGATCAGCGCGGTGATTTTCGTGAAGGGAGTCAATCGGTGCATGTCTAAACACTTATCATAAAAAACTTGTGTGTGCCGAGGCACCTTGGCCGCCGGAGGTCGAAGGGCAGAGGTCGGCGTCTACAGCCATCAGGGGGAAAGAGGCCAGGGGTAAGAGCGGCCCGGCGACTGAGCGCCGTGGCTACAAGACTTGGAGTTTGAGGTTTGAAGTTTCCCCGGGGTTTGGATCTTTGGAACTTGGGATTTTACGTCGGCTCCCGCCGCGGCCGGCAGGCTGTAGGGTCTCGCCCCACCGGTGAAGAGTCAGTGCGCGGGGATGCTTGCTTTAGATCGGGTTTGTCTCCTATTCTCCAATACCTTCGGGCGATCGACTACCCCGCCACGAGGAACTTGTCCGAGAATTCCAAAGGCACTGTTGATGGCGGAACCCGATAGTAAGAAACAATCGAAGCCGGGACGACCGATCGGCCCATTCAGGCTGTGGTTATTGGCCGTTGTGGTCGGGATTGTGTCGGGCCTTGGTGCCGCGGCTTTTAGGGGACTGATCGCGCTGTTTCATAACCTGTTTTTCCTCGGAAAGCTGTCGATCTTCTATGACGCCAATGCGCACACGGCGGCCGGCCCGTGGGGTGCATGGATCATTGCGGCACCGATTGTTGGCGCGCTTGGCGTTGCGTTTCTCGTACAGACATTCGCCCCGGAGGCCAAAGGCCATGGCGTCCCGGAAGTGATGGACGCCATCTATTATAGCAAGGGAATTATCCGGCCCGTGGTCGCTGTGATCAAAGCACTGGCCTCGGCGATTTCCATCGGCACCGGCGGGTCGGTGGGACGCGAAGGTCCGATCATCCAGATCGCTTCGGCGTTTGGGTCCACGATTGGGCAATGGCTGCGGATCCCTGCCTGGCAGCGGGTGACGTTGATCGCTGCTGGAGCGGGCGGTGGGATTGCCGCGACGTTCAACACGCCGATCGGCGGAATTCTGTTCGCGGCGGAAATCATGTTACACGAAGTCAGCGTCTGGACGCTGGTGCCTGTGGCGATCTCCACGGCAACCGCGACTTACGTGGGTCGTCTGTTTTTCGGCGCTAATCCTTCGTTCGTAATTCCGGCGTTTCAGGAATCGTTTTATCACGCGACCAATCCCATAGTGCTCCTTTCGTATGTGGGTCTGGCAGCTCTGGTGGGTTGCGCCGCGGCATTGTTCATCAAGTCGATTTACGCGTTTGAGGATTTTTTCGAGCAGAAGATCCGCGGGAGCTATTACGTTCGCCATGCGTTGGGAATGGCTCTCGTGGGCGTGATGATGTATCTCCTGATGCAACGCTGGGGGCATTACTATATTCAAGGGATCGGTTACTCGACAGTGCAGGATATTCTGTCGGGTGTGCTGGCGGCGTCTTTGCCGCTGGCGCTGCTGTTCGTATTGAAGCTGGTGGCCACGTCGCTGACGCTGGGTTCCGGCGGATCGGGCGGTATTTTTTCTCCGTCGTTATATCTGGGAGCGACCCTGGGGGCGACGTATGGCACGGTGTTGGGCAAGCTTTTTCCCGGGCTGCTGATTAGCCCGCCGGCGTTTGCGGTTGCAGGCATGGCGGGAATGGTCGGCGGCGCAACCGGAGCGGCCATCACCGCGATTGTGATGATTTTCGAAATGACCCGCGACTACGGCGTGATCGTACCGATGACCATTACCGTGGCGATCAGTTATGGAGTGCGGAAGGTCCTGCTGAAGGAGAGCATCTACACGTTAAAGCTGTCGCGACGCGGTCATTACATGCCCGAGGCGCTCCAGACGAATTTTCAACACATGCGACTGGCGAGAGACTTGAAGAACAACGTGGTGGCGCTTGTGCCGGCGACCTCAACTTTAGACCAGTTGCGACAAAAACTGGCCGAGCCGGGCGCGATTCCGTTGTTCGTCATTGAAGACGACGGCAAGGTCCGGGGAGTGCTGACCGAAGAGATGGCTTACCGGGCGATGCGCAATCAGCCGCAAACGGCGACATTGGGCGACGTGGCAAACACGAATTACGACGTGATCAGCGAAAACACCACGTTGTTCGAAATTGTCACCCGAATGCACACCAACCGGACGGATGTTTTCCTGGTCTCCGCGAATTTGGCGGTAAATTCCGCCAGGGAAATCGGCGGCTGGATTTCCAAGGACCGAATCGCGCATTCGATGGCCGAGGGGATCGGATTATTCACGGATTAACTTGCCGCTACAGCGCGGATTCTCACCTTGCGTGCGACCAAATTTGAGTTTGAACGGCGTTTTTGGATCATCTTCGCCATTTACCTGGCAGGATTTTCGCTTTTCGCCTTCGACCACACCGGGTTCGTTGCAGGGCTGCGGCACTTGATCGCGCCGTCGATTGCTCCGTACACTTTGCAGGCGGCAATGTTCAGCCATGTCGTGATCGGGGTGGGCGCGTTGCTTGTTTTTCTCGCGGCTGCTTTGCGCACCTGGGGCGCTGCTTATCTGCGCACCGATGTCGTGCACGATAAATCTCAACATTCAGAGGCGCTCGTGGCCGATGGTCCGTTTCGCTATGTCCGAAACCCGCTTTATTTTGCAAACCTGCCGATGGCCGCCGGGATTGGCGTCCTGGCCAGCCGCCTGGGATGGCTTTTCCTGATAGCGGCGAGCTGGCTTTTCGTTTACCGGCTGATTTTTCGCGAGGAAGAAGCGCTTCGACAAAGCCAGGGCGAGTGGTATCGCGCCTACCTAAAAGCAGTCCCGCGTTTCTGGCCGTCGGCCTCGCCCTGCGTTCCGCCGGGGAATCGTTCGCCTTTGTGGGGCCAGGCCGTGGCAGGTGAATCCTTCATCTGGATCTTCGGCATCGCCGAACTCTACGCGGCCATCACTTTGAACATGAAAATTGCGGGATTCGTGTTCGTTCTGGGATTTGTCGCTCATTTCCTGGTTATCCCTCTTATGCGAAAGAGGAAGCGGTAAGAGCAAAGAGGAAAGGGCCAGGGGCTGGCGGAGCAGGGGTCGGAGGTCAGAAGTCTCTGCTCTGACTTCGATGTTCGACGTTTCTGTACCCGGGAATCACCTGGCTTTCGCCCGTGTATAATTGATCTCCATTGTCTTCACTTCCTTGCCGCCGTGGTTCTCGTACCACTCCAGCGTGTGATGATCCTTATCGGCGATCTTTAACACTTCGCGAACTTTCGCGATGATTCCAGGCATCGGTTCGATTTCGGCATCGTAGGTGAATGTCTTTGTCGCCGGGTTGTAGTTGCCTTCCGAAAATTCAATGCCCGTGCCCATATTGTCGATCCACGCCTCTACGAACCTTTTTTTCACGTTGTCGTAGCCGTCGATCCCCATGCCTTTGAATGGCACCTCTTTCATCTTGCCGTCCGCGCCGGGCATTTTCATTTTTCCGCTGACGTTGGTGATGAAGTAACGCCCATCCATGATGGGCTTGATCGTCGCGGTGCCGTTTGATTCTTCCGGTTTGGCATTCGGGTCGTGGCTCATCCAAAATTTGATGGTGTAAATCCAGTTGCCGGCGAGATCTGCGAGCAGCTTGTGATTTTCGTTCAACTTCGACAGGTCCATCATTTGCCTCATCATTTCGGCTTCGTTCGGCGTCCCGGCCGGGGCGGCAACCGGGCTGGTGGCGACGATCGGCGAAGTGGCAGCGCCACGCGACGAGTTCCCCGGACTTGGTTGCTGGGCGAACAAGGAAATGCTGATCGATCCGGCTGCAAAAACAGTCGTTAGGAAAAGGAAAATCTTCATGGCGCCGATTGTTCTAAAGAGCAGCAAAAATGGAAGGAGAAAGTGGGAATGGCGTCAACCGATAACCGGTAACTAACAGTCGACCGCGTTGGCGCGGGTCGTCTGCGCAATATGTGCACAGCAAAACGCAACCGGTGTACATCGACTTCGCATAAGGGCAGCTACGTTCTTGGTAATTGTGAACGCAAAGAGTAAGACGAGAATTGGCAGATCAAACGGCAAAAATTCGCGGGCCAATCCCGCCCCTGATTTCAAACACGAGCGCCGGCCGGTTTCGGGGGATATCCCGACGACCGGTCATAAGACAGTGGATGCAAACGAGGCCGTCGCGCGCGTCGCCTACGCGCTGAACGAAGTGATTGCGATTTATCCGATCACGCCGGCGTCGCCGATGGGCGAATGGGCGGACGCATGGGCGGCGAACGGAGTGAAAAATTTATGGGAAACAGTGCCGTACGTGGTGGAGATGCAAAGCGAGGGGGGCGCGGCAGGCGCCATTCATGGCGCGCTCCAGACGGGGGCGTTGAGCACAACGTTTACCGCGTCGCAGGGGTTGCTTTTGATGATCCCGAACATGTACAAAATCGCGGGCGAGCTTACGCCGACCGTTTTTCACATTGCAGCGCGATCGGTTGCAGGGCAGGCGCTTTCCATATTTGGCGATCACAGCGACGTGATGGCGGCGCGCGCCACCGGGTTTGCGATGCTCTGCTCGTGTTCCGTGCAGGAAGCGCAGGACATGGCGCTGATCGCGCACGCGGCCACGCTCGAATCGCGCATTCCGTTTTTGCATTTCTTCGACGGATTCCGGACGTCGCACGAAATCTCGAAGATCGATGTGCTGGCGGACGATGTATTACGCGAGATGATCGATGAAACGCGTATCCTGGAACATCGTGCCCGCGCGCTGTCGCCCGATCATCCGGTGGTCCGCGGCACGGCGCAAAACCCGGACGTTTTCTTCCAGGCGCGCGAGACGGTGAACCCGTTTTATGCCGCTTGCCCGGAGATTGTTCAGCGGACGATGGACCGTTTCGCGGAGTTGACGAAGCGGCGTTACAGCTTGTTCGAGTATCACGGCGCGCCCGATGCCAGACGCGTGATTGTGTTGATGGGGTCCGGCTGCGAAGCCGCGCATGAGACGGTCGATTTTCTCAATCGGCAAAAGGAGAAAGTCGGTGTGCTCAAGGTCAGGCTCTACCGGCCGTTCGATGCGAAAAGCTTCGTTAAAGCGCTGCCGAAAACCGTGCGTAAAATTGCCGTTTTGGACCGCACGAAAGAGCCCGGCTCCAGCGGCGAGCCGCTTTATCTCGACTGCGTGAATGCGCTTTACGAGCAAGGGCGCGACGAAATGCGGGCGGTCGGCGGGCGTTACGGACTTTCCTCGAAAGAATTCACGCCGGCGATGGTGAAGGCGATTTTCGACAATCTTGCCCAACCTTCGCCGAAAAATCATTTCACCATCGGTATCAATGACGACGTTTCGCATAGCAGCATCGATTTCGATCCCAACTTTTCGATCGAGGCGGGCGATGTGGTGCGGGCGCAATTCTTTGGGCTCGGATCGGACGGCACGGTCGGCGCGAACAAGGAGTCGATCAAGATTATCGGCGAAAACACGGATTACTTCGCGCAAGGCTATTTCGTTTACGATTCGAAGAAATCGGGGGCCATAACCATCTCGCACCTGCGGTTCGGGCCGCGGCCGATTCGATCGACGTATCTAATCACGAGCGCGAATTTCATCGGGTGTCATCAACCGTTCCTCCTGGAGCGGTTTGATGTTTTCAAGGACCTCGCGCCGCAGGGGACAATCTTGTTGAACTCGCCATTTGGTGCCGACCAGATTTGGAAACATCTTCCGGAAAACGCGCAGCGCCGCCTCATCGAGCAACGGGCGCGCTTCTTTGTGATCGACGCCAACAAGGTGGCGCGCGAGTCGGGAATGGGCGGGCGGATCAACACGGTCATGCAGACATGTTTTTTCGCGATCTCCGGCGTGCTGCCGCGCGAGCGAGCAATCGCAGCAATCAAGGATTCGATCGAAAAAACTTATGGGAAAAAAGGTGAAGAGATCGTGAAGAGAAATCTCCATGCAGTGGACGAGGCGCTGGCACACCTGCACGAAGTGGAAGTTTCGGGAAAGATGGTGACCGCCGAGCCCGGGCACAATGGCCAGCTTCAAGGTGCGCCCCCGTTTGTGCGAAATGTGCTCGGCGAAATCATGGCCGGCCTCGGCGATCGCGTGCCGGTGAGCGCATTGCCTAACGACGGAACCTTTCCTACCGGCACCGCGCAATGGGAAAAACGAAACCTGGCACTGGAAGTGCCGGTTTGGGACCCCGCGGTCTGCATTCAGTGCGGCAAATGCGTAATGGTCTGCCCGCATGCGGTGATTCGCAGCAAAGTTTACGAAGCGGCTGTTCTCCCCAGCGCGCCCGCGTCGTTCAAATCGCATGATGCGCGGTTGCCGGAATGGAAAGAGCTCAAGTACACGTTGCAGGTATCGGCTGAAGATTGCACGGGGTGTGGGATTTGCGTCGATGTTTGCCCGGCCCGGAACAAATCGGAGGCGCGGTTTAAAGCGATCAACATGCAGCCGCAGGCGCCGTTGCGTGAAGCCGAGCGCGCGAACTGGAACTTTTTCCTTTCCATTCCGGAGATGGACCGCAGCCGTGTTGCGCTGAAGAGCGTGCGTGAAATGCAGGTGGAACAGCCGCTCTTCGAGTTCTCGGGTGCGTGCGCGGGTTGCGGCGAGACGCCGTACATTAAATTACTGACGCAACTTTTCGGCGACCGGCTGGTGATCGCGAATGCCACCGGTTGCTCGTCCATTTACGGCGGCAACCTGCCGACCACGCCATATGCGAAAAACGCCGATGGCCGCGGCCCGGCGTGGGCGAACTCGCTTTTTGAAGACAACGCGGAGTTCGGTCTCGGGTTCCGTGTTTCGATCGACAAACAACAGGAGTTCGCCGGCGAATTGCTTCAGCGGCTCAGCCCGCAGGTAGGCCGGGCGCTGGCAACTGAAATTCTGAATGCACGGCAGCGTGATGAGGCGGACATTTTCGATCAGCGTGCGCGGGTCGCGGAACTAAAGCACAGGCTCGAATCGCTGGATGGACCATATGTGAAACGTTTGCAGGCTTTGGCCGACATGTTTGTGCGCAAGAGCGTTTGGATTGTCGGCGGCGACGGCTGGGGCTACGACATTGGTTACGGCGGGCTCGATCACGTGCTGGCGAGCGGGCACAACGTGAAAGTGTTGCTGCTCGACACGGAGGTCTATTCCAACACCGGCGGGCAATGCTCCAAATCGACGCCGCGCGCTGCGGTTGCCAAGTTTGCGTCCGGCGGCAAACGCGGACCCAAGAAGGACCTCGGACTGATGGCGATGAGTTACGGGACGATCTATGTCGCGTCGGTGGCGATGGGGGCAAAGGATGAGCACACGTTGAAGGCGTTCCTGGAAGCCGAAGCCTATGATGGTCCCGCTATCATCATCGCGTACAGCCATTGCATTGCGCACGGAATCAACATGACGACCGCGATGCAAAATCAAAAGGCGGCCGTGAACTCGGCGCAATGGCTTCTTTATCGGTACAACCCGGAGCGCGCGGCGATGGGCGACAACCCGCTTCAACTCGATTCCGCACCGGCCAGGATGAAAGTGGAGGATTATTTCAAGCTCGAGAACCGGTTTCGGATGCTGGGCAAGACACACCCGGCAGCCGCAAAAGAGCTGGCAAAGCGCGCGCAGGTGGACGCGAGCACTCGCCGCGAACTTTATGAATATCTCGCGGCCCGCAAATTTACCACGGAGAAACCAACGTCATGAAACTGCGAACCACCTATCTTGGATTGAAGTTGCGGACGCCTCTCGTGCCGTCTGCATCGCCTCTTTCGGAACATCTCGACAATATCAAGCGAATGGAAGACGCGGGCGCGTCGGCCGTGGTCTTCCATTCGCTTTTCGAAGAACAACTGCGCCGCGAGCGTCACGAGTTGGAACATTATCTCGATCAAGGAACGGAATCCTACGCCGAAGCGCTCAGTTATTTCCCGGAGCCACTCGAGTTCAAAGTGGGGCCGGAAGCTTATCTCGAACACATCGCGAAGGCGAAAGCCGCGGTCGACATCCCGATCATTGGCAGCCTCAATGGGACGACGTTTGGCGGCTGGATGAAGTATGCCCGGCAAATCGAAGAGGCGGGCGCGGATGCTCTGGAGCTGAACATTTATAACGTGCCCAGCGATCCCGACACGACCGCCGAAGATATTGAAAACGGTTACCTGACGATTCTCGCATCGGTGAGAGCGCAATTGAAGATTCCGGTAGCGATGAAACTAAGCCCGTTTTTCACAAATCTCGCGCGTTTCGCACGGAGCCTCGACCGGCAGGGGGTCAACGGGCTCGTGCTCTTCAACCGGTTTTATCAACCGGACATCGAAATCGAGACGCTGGAGGTCAGCCCGAACGTGCTTCTGAGCACACCGATGGCGATGCGTTTACCGATGCGATGGATTGCGCTTCTGTACAGCCGGATTAACGCAAGTCTTGCGGCGACCAGCGGAATTCATCGCGCCACGGACGCGCTGAAAATGCTAATGGCCGGTGCTGACGTGACGATGCTCTGTTCGGTGTTGTTGCGGCGCGGAATCGATCATATTCGAGTGATCGAACGCGAAATGCTGGAGTGGATGGAGGAACACGAATACGAGTCGGTAGAACAACTCAAAGGCAGCATGAGCCAGAAGAATTGTCCCGACCCGGCCGCATTTGAGCGCGCGCAGTATATGCGGGCGCTTTCCACCTATCCCGTGGCGGACGTGTAGGGGAAGGCCTCAAAACAGAGGTTACGGATAACTGATAACGGCCTGCGTCTGCGCGGCCCGCCTACCAGCCGAGGACCTTGGCGAAGACGAGCGGGGCGACGATTGTGGCGTCGGATTCGATGATGTATTTCGGGGTATCGACGTTCAGTTTTCCCCAGGTGATTTTTTCGTTAGGCACGGCGCCGGAATACGATCCGAAGCTGGTGGTGGAATCGCTGATCTGGCAGAAATAACCCCACTCGGGAACGAGTGTACGGACCACATCCTGATTGAGCATGGGCACGACGCAGATCGGGAAATCGCCTGCGATTCCGCCGCCGATCTGGAAAAATCCGATGGAGGAACCAGCTGACGCGCGGCGATACCAATCCGCCAATTCGATCATGTATTCGATTCCGGAACGCACGGTATGAATGTCGCCGATCTCCCCTGTAATGCAGCGGGCGGCATAGATATTTCCCAGGGTTGAATCTTCCCACCCGGGAACGAACAACGGAAGATTCTTATGGGCGGCGGCGATCATCCAACTGTCCGCCGGATCGATTTCATAGAATTTCTTAAGCGGACATTCCCGCAGGATCTTGAAAAGAAATTCGTGCGGGAAAAAGTGTTCCTTCTTTTTTGAGGCGGCGATCCATTCGTCGATGACTACCTTCTCGATCCGGCGAATTGCTTCTTCCTCCGGGATGCAGGTGTCGGTGACCCGGTTCAAATGACGAGCGAGGAGTTCTTTCTCCTGCTGCGGGCTCAGCTCCCGATAATTTGGAATGCGCTCGTATTTGCTGCGCGCGACGAGATTAAAAAGATCTTCTTCCAGGTTCGCGCCGGTGCAGGCGATGGCATGGACTTTGTCCTGCCGGATCATTTCCGCGAGCGACACACCCAATTCGGCCGTGCTCATCGCGCCGGCAAGCGTGATCATCATTTTTCCGCCATGATCGAGATGGGCAATGTAGGCATCCGCGGCATCCTTGACCACGGCGGCGTTAAAGTGCCGGTAATGGCGGTCAATGAATTGACTGATGCTGCCTGACTTCATTGATCCACTTTTCCTATCTGCGTTGCTCGCTGTCGATGCAAAAATTTTATGAATCGGGAGCCGAAGTCCAGTCGTCGATTTTTACGGGAGGGCGGCGAGAATTCGTGCGGTTAATGTTCCCGGCAGGATCCCCAGGAAAAGAACCAGAAGCACCAGAGCAGACAGCGTGACTCGTTGGAGGAAATCTCCGGACATTGAGCGATCGGGCGGTCGAGCTGTTGATGGTGCCGGCTTGTCCACAAAGATCACTTTTAGCACCATCAGGTAATAATAGAGCGAGACGAAGCTGCCAAAGAGGGCGATTGCCACGAGCCAGAGCAGGCCGTGGTTTCCTCCGGCCCGCAACGCCGCGCTGAACAGGTAGAATTTGCCGAAAAAGCCGGGCAGCGGAGGCATACCGGCGAGCGACAACATGAAAACCGTCATGCACCCCGCAGCCAGGCCGGATCCCCGTCGCGACGAGAGGCCGGCAAAGTCTTTGAGGTCATCGCCCCCAGTTTCGCGGCGCACGATCGCGACAACGCTGAATGCGCCGATGAGTGTGACCGCGTAGACGGTTGTGTAAAACAAGGTCGCAGAGAATCCGGTGCGCCCTCCGGCGACCAGGCCAAGCAATGTGTAACCGCCGTGGGCGACCGCGGAGTAGGCCAGCAGGCGGCGCACATTCGACTGGACGAGAGCGACGAAATTGCCAACGAGGATCGACAATGCCGCCAGCACGGCGAGCACCGGCGACCAGCCGGCAGCCATTGCATGCCACGCAGCGCTGCCATGAACCGGCCCAAAGCCGACCAGCACGATTTTTCCGAGCACAACGAATGAAGCGACCTTTGAGCCGGAGGCGATGAATGCCGCGCTTGAGATGGGCGCACCCTGATAAACATCCGGCGCCCAAAGATGAAACGGCGCGGCTGCGATCTTGAATGAGAACCCGACGAGAGTCATCACGATCCCCACGGCGAGCAGCGGCGGGAGGGAGCTGGTCGTCAACGCCTGTGCGATCGCGGCCAGGCCGACTGTCCCGGACATTCCATAGACAAAACTGATTCCAAAAAGTGTGAACGCGCTTGCCGTGCTGCCGAACAGAAAATATTTCAGACCCGCCTCTGCGGAACGCAGATCGGTTTTGTCGAACGCGGCCATCACGTACAGCGAGAGGCCGAGAAGCTCGAGACCGATAAAGATCATTAGCAAATTTTCGCTCCCCACGAGAAGGAGCAGCCCGAGTGTCGCGAGCAACAGGATGGCCAGATATTCGCCCTGGTTCCGTAATGGTTTTCCCGATTGCGTCAGCAATACGGTGAAAAAGGCGAGCCCAAGACAGATGACTTTGAACAGCGAATTCAACGGCGAAATTACAAGCATCCCGCCGAAGAGCGTTGCGTTTTTCGGTAACATGAACACGGCGCCAATGGCGACGATGAGTCCGAGCGCGGCGACAAACGAACAAAACGCAGCCGCTTGCTCGCGAACATCATTTGGGGTCCCGTTGGCAGATCCGCCTGGTTTTGCAGGCGACACGCCAGCCTTCGTTCTTCGACCGCCCGCCAGCCCAATAGCGAGAACGACGAGTGCCGTCACAACGACGATCGCTTCCGGCGACGCGAGCTTAAGAAGTTCGAGATAGGACATTGTTACAGCGTTAGATCTCAAGGTTTCAGAAAGCGCATCGCCTCAACCGCGGGTTGAATACGATCGAGTAGAAGTCTCGGGTAAAGCCCGATGGCGAGTGTTGCGAACATGAGCAGGCAGGCGCCGCACTTTTCCGCAATTGTGATCGGCGGGAGATTGTGGGGCGGGGGAGATTCAGCTGTTGATGTCGCGCTGCTTTCACCGAAAAACGATTGTTTGAGCGCGCGCAGGGTAAACGCCGCCACCAGAACCATGCCGGCGCCCGTAATCCACACTGCGACGGGATAGGTTTTCCACACACCGAGCAGGATGGTGATTTCGGCCGCGAACCCGCTGAATCCCGGAATGCCGATCGATGCGGCGCATGCGATGACAAATGTGAACGCCGCAAACGGCAGCGCGCGCCCCAGATTCATACCCGAAAGATCGCTGAGCTCGCGCGTGTGGGTGCGGCGATAGATCATGCGCCCGGCAACGGCGAAGAGCAGGGCGGCAATCACGCCATGCGAAAACATTTGCAGCACCGCGCCCGACACACCGAGCACGTTGGCCGTTGCCAGTCCGAGTAGGACGAAACCCATGTGGCTGACGCTTGAATAACCAATGACGAATTTCAGATCGCGTTGGCGCAACGCGACGGCCGCAGCATACAGAATTCCAATGACGGCGAGGACGGCGATCCATTTGCTCCACATGTGAAAGCCTTGCGGAAACAGATTCATGGCAACGCGCAGGCCGGCGTAGGCACCGAGTTTCATCACAATGCCTGCGAGCAGCATCGAACCTGCGGTCGGCGCGGCGACGTGACCGGTTGGCGCCCAGGTGTGCAGCGGCCAGACGCCGGCGAGAACGGCGAACCCAAGAAACAAGAGTGGGAACGCCCAGGCCTGCAGTTGCGGCCCGAATTGAATTTGGGTGAGCTGATTCAGGTCAAGCGAGCCGGCCGTCACATACGTCACGAGAATTCCGAAGAAAACCAGCGCGCCGCCGAAAAAAGAATAAAGCGTCAGTTTCATCGCGCCGTACTCCTTGTTGGTGGATCCCCAGATGGCGATGAGGAAATACTTGGGAACGATTACCAATTCGTAGAACGCGAACAGGAGGAAGAGATCGGCGCTGAGAAATACGCCGTATGAGCCGCCGACTACCAGGAGCAGCCAAAAGAAAAATTGATTTTGGCGATCTTCGACGTCCCAGGAAAAGAGCACCGAGCTGACCGCGGCGATGCCGGTGACAAGGACCATCGTGAGGCTGACGCCATCGAACGCCAGATGAAAATTCGCCCCGAGCGCCGGCACCCATGGCACGCTTACGATCGTGGTGAAATGCGCAAGATCGGCGATCGGTATTCGAAACAGCGCGATGAGTCCGAGGACAAAGCCGGCGATCGTCGTGGCCAGCGCGATCCAGCGTGAAAGAACGCGCGGCATGAACAGCAGCAGGATCGCCCCGCCAAACGTAATGTAAATCGTCCAGGCGATCATTGATGATTCCGTGTGCTGTAACGCGCGGATCTTTCACGAGCGTGAAACCCTATCTCGCGTCGCGGCTTCTCCGGCGGCAACATCAATTGCCGGATCGCTTCGATGATCGCGCCAATCTCTTGGTCGTGTTTGCCGACACGCCTTCGCAGTTCCTCAAATTTTTGCGCTAGTTCCCGGTTGGTCTCGAGCATTCCGCGCAACTTTACGAAGGCGCGCATGATGGCGATGTTTACCTTTATTGCGCGCTTACTGTTAAGAACGCTGGATAACATCGCTACGCCCTGTTCCGTAAATGCATAGGGAAAATGCCGACGACCACCGCGCTTTTTTGATATTCCAGATTGGAATCTCAAAGCTTTCGCCTCGTCGACAGTAAGTTGAAACATGAAATCCGAGGGAAATCGCTCAGCATTGCGCCTGGCCGCCTTATTCAGATTCCCTGTCGTTACGCCATAAAGCTCGGCAAGATCGGAATCGAGCAGGACTTTCTGGCCGCGTATCCATCGTATCGCCTGCATTACACTACTGGCAGGGACAATTTCTTGTTTCATGGGAATGCAACTGTCACGTAAACAGATGCGCCATTTGCGCGACGGTTGTGTTAAAGATGTTCAAGATGAATTGCGGGGCGATGCCGATGGCAAACATGAGCAGCGTCACCGGTACGACGACGAATTTCTCGCTTCGGCGAATTTCCGGAAACGCGCTGCAACTTTGCGTGAGAGGACCGCTGAAGAGCGCCTGCATTGCACGCATGAATGTGATCGCGGTAAATAACAGGCCGAGCACGGCAATCGCTGTAAAGGAGGCGGCGATAGAAAAGGATCCCTTAAAGATGAGAAATTCGCCGATGAATCCGTTCAGGCCCGGCAGACCGAGCGATGAGAACATGGCGACACTCATCCAGCCGCAGAGCAACGGCGTGCGTTGCATTAGTCCGCCAAAATTGTCAATACCGCGCAGGCCGCGCCGTTGTTCGAGCAGACCGACGTAGTAGAACAACGCTGCCGCGGTGATGCCGTGATTGAAAATTTGCATGAACACGCCGCTCAATGCCGCCTGAGTGTCGATCCCGGCGGCGACAACGGGCGTTGCGCCGACTGCGAAGAGACCGAGCATGCAATAGCCGAGATGGTTCACTGACAGGTAGGCGACCATCCGTTTCAGATCGGATTGGGCCCACGCGGCCAGTGAGGAAAACACAATCGAGCACACGGCAAGACCAAGCAGCCACGGGCCCGCAATTTTGAGTTCGTTAGGGAAAAGTGGAAGTAACAGGCGCGCGAAACCGTAGACGCCCATCTTTGAAAGAACGCCCGTCAATACCATGGAGACGCCGGTGGGCGCCGTTTCGTACGCGTCCGGCAACCAGGTATGAAATGGAAACAGCGGCACCTTGACCGCCAGCCCAAGGAAGATTCCCGCAAAGGCGAACCAGACGAGTTTGCCGGGGATCAGGCCATGTTTTCCAAGACCAGCGAGCGTGGCGAAATCGAACGTGCCTCGGGCGAAATAGATTCCCAGGAACGCGAGCAGCATGGCGACGCTGCCGAGAAAAGTGTAAACAAAAAACTTTGTGGCGGCGCGATCCCGGTTTTCGCCGCCCCAGATTTTGATGAGCAAAAACGCAGGGATCAGGCTCATCTCGTAAAACAAAAACCAAAGAATGAAATTCTGTGCGGTGAACGTTCCGTAGAGCGCCGACTGCGTGATCAGCATCAGCGCGCAGAAACCGCGATTCGATCGTTGCGCGAAGAACGCGAACGGAATGACCAGCGACGTCAGCAAAACGAGCAACAGGCTCAAGCCGTCGACTCCGACGAGATATTCGGCGCCGATCGCAGGAATCCATGCGTGGCGTTCGACGGCCTGAAGACCGGTCGCGTGCAGGTCGAATTTTTGCCAGAGCATTAAGGCGTAGAACGCCGACAGCGCGTTGAAAAGAAGAGCGACGGTGCGCGCGTTCTTCGGCCGCCCCACGTAGAGCGCCAATACGCCGACGAGCGGAATAATGATCAGCGCTGTGATCAAGCCAACCATGCGTAAAGAAGCAATAGCGCGAGCATGCCAACCGCGATGACAGCGAGATAAATCTGGATTTGCCCGGAATGCAGCGCCGAGACGACACGCCCCAGACCGCGGGCGCCGACGGTGGTCTCATCCACTCCGGCGTTGATGCCGCGCTCGTCAAAGTTCGCGGTGAAAATTCCAAGAAGCTGTCCCAGCCCGCCGACTGCGCGGACCAGGCCGTCCCAGACGTAGCGATCCATCCAGTCGGCCAATCGAGAAAGCATTCTGCAGAACGCGATGATGGTTCCGGCGTAGAGTTCGTCGAGCCACATTCTGTTTTCGAGAAAGCGAAACAGGCCGGGTTGTGCCCGGGCAAGGGGGTCGATCTCGCCGGCGTTTCGGTAGATGAAAACGCCGATGCAAATGCTTCCGACGACGAGCACCAGGGAAACGAGGATCATCGGTTGGAATACGCGCGCGAAGTCGAAGTGCGGCGTTTCTCCGATCAGATAATCGTGCAGCCACGGCCACGCCGGCGTGAGCACAAAGCTGAGGAGAACGGTGCAAACCGCCAGCACGATCAACGGTCTGGTCATGACCGGCGGACTTTCATGCGCATGCTCGGAAGCGGACCGCCTGTTTCCGAAGAAGACGTACATCACCTGTCGCGTCATATAGAGCGCGGTGAGAATGACGCCTACGATCATGAGATAGTGCGGCACAGAGGAACTCGGCCAACGCGCGGTGAAATGCAGGATTTCTTCCTTCGTCCAACCTCCTGAAAAAAAGAGCGGCATACCACTAAGGCTCAGCATACCGACGGCGTATGTAAGAAAGGTGACCGGCATGAGCTTCCGCAGGCCGCCCATCTTGCGAATGTCCTGTTCGTGATGGCAGCCCTGGATGACCGATCCGGCTCCAAGGAAGAGCAGGGCTTTGAAAAAGCCGTGCGCAAGCAGATGCATGATTCCGGCCGCAACGCCGCCCACGCCTAACGAGACCATCATCAATCCCAATTGCGAAATCGTTGAGTAAGCCAGAATGCGTTTGATGTCCGGTTGCGCGAGCGCAATCAGGGCCGACATCAGCGCGGTGATTACGCCGATCCATACAACCACCGTGAGCGATGGCGTGACGCCGTTTATTGCGCCCAGGGAAAAAAGCGGATAGACGCGCGCGACCAAAAACACACCTGCCGCAACCATGGTCGCCGCGTGGATCAACGCGCTGACCGGCGTGGGACCTTCCATTGCGTCCGGTAGCCACACGTGAAGCGGAAATTGGCCGGACTTCCCAGCCGCGCCGCAGAAAATCAGGAGCGCGATGAACGTGGCGCCGGCGCCAAGCGCCGTCAGGGCCGTATTTTCGAGACAGCCGTTTCCGGAATCGTAGAAAAGCAGTGTGCCGCTCCGACTGTAGAGCCAAAGCATGCCGAGAAAAAATCCGAGATCGCCGATGCGTGTGGTGATGAACGCTTTCTTTGCCGCAGCCGCAGCGCTCGGCCGGTCGATCCAAAATCCGATGAGCAGATAGGAAGCGAGTCCGACCAGTTCCCAGCAGACAAAAAGAAACAGCAGGCTGTTTGCAATGACCACGCCAAGCATCGCAGCGGAAAAGAACGAAAGGTACGCAAAGAAACGGGTGAAGTTTTTGTCCTCCGCCATGTAGCCGATGCTGAAAACGAAAATGCAAAGGCCGACCAGCGTGATCATGACCAGCATTGCGGCAGCGAGCGGATCGAGCACCCAGCCAATCCGCAACGCGTGTTCGCCAAACGTGAACCAGGTAAAATTCCGCACCGCACGGAAGCCAGGCGTTTGCATCGCGGTCACAAACGCGAAGATCGACAATGCCAGCGCAATAAGCTGTCCGATGATTGCGAAGGCTGCGGCGCTGCGTCGTTGCGAATTAGGGAAGCTCAGAATCAGGAACGCGATAGCCAGCGGCACGGCCGGAATCAGGCCCAGATTGATTACGATCCAACTGTTCATGCTTTTGCAGACAGAAAACGTCCAACGCGCCTGCGCCGAGCTGTAGCCCCCCAGGCTTTTAACTCCCAAAGCTTTCGCGAGCGGGCTGCCCAGCACTTTATGTCCAAATCAAGGAAGACTCTGGCTCGTGATCGGTGGCCTTGAATCATAATCATCCTTTGAGCTGGTCGAACTGCTCGACGTTGGTGGTTCGATAATGGCGATAAACAGCAATGACCAACGCGAGTCCAACGGCGACTTCGGCGGCGGAGATGGCGATGGAAAAGATGGCAATCATGACGCCGACGGGTGGTTGCGGTTGCGAGCCGAAGCGCCAGAAGGCGATGAAATTGAGGTTGGCCGCGGCGAGCATCAGCTCGATGCCGATGAGAATGAAGATCGCGCTGCGCCGGCTAAGTGCGGCGAGCAAGCCGGTGCAAAACAGTGCCGCGGAAACGATGAGAAACATCTGAAGGGTGGGTGTCATCGCGCGGGGCCCGTCTGGATTGGGGAGCGCACGCGCCTCGCGTGCTCTTTCCGACGCCTCGCCGGAAAGCTTGGCCCGAACGCCGAAAACGAGATTGATCCGTCCCCGACAAAGTTCGCGATCGCGAGGGCGCGATCGCCGGCACGCGAGGCGCGTGCGCTCCCCAGACGAAGAATTGCGCTTCGCAGCGTCATTGCCTGTCCTCCATGACCAGGACCAACGCTCCAATTAACGCCGCGGTGAGCAGCACACCGACGCATTGAAGCGGCCAGACGTAATTTGTCATCAACGCTTCTCCGATTCGTTTCACCGTGAGCGGCGGGATTGGCGACGCGAGGATAATAGACGACTGCGTTTTGAGGATGGCCCAAAGCAAGCCGCCGAACACCACGACGGCGACTACGCCGCCGCCCCAGTTGAATCCATGATCCTTTTCCGCGTCGTGACGGGTCAGCAAAATCGTGAAGACGATCAACACGGCGACGGCGCCGACATAAATAAAGACCTGGACCAATCCGACGAACTCCGCGCCAAGCAAAAAGAAAAATGCCGCCAGTCCGACAAACACGATGACGAGGCTTAGAGCCGCGTGCATGAGTTTTCGCAGGACGGCTGCGGCCAGCGCCCCGGCAAGGGTGATGCTGGCGATGAAGATGAAAGCGATGCCGTTCATTCGGCGAAGCGATAGGTGCGCGGCGCAAATTTTTTTCGCGTATCGAGAAGCAGCGACAAGGCGACATAAACAATAACGATCACGGCGAGCGACCAAAGCCATCCTGCAAGCCCGCGTCCCTGATAATACCAGACGGCGGCTGCGATGACGCAAGTGAACGCCATCGGCAGCATGAATTTCCAGGCGAAATTCATCATTTGATCAACGCGCATGCGGGGCAACGTTCCGCGAAGCCAGATATAAACGAACAAAAGCACGCTGAGCTTCGCGAAGAACCAGACGTAGGAAGGAATAAACTCGAGCACGCGAATCGGCGCGTGCCAGCCGCCAAGAAACAGCGTCACGCCAAGGCCGCTGACAGCGAACATTCCCAGGTATTCCGCCATGAAGAATGTGGCGTACTTGAATCCTGAATATTCGGTCATATGGCCCGCGACGATTTCCGATTCACCCTCCGGCACATCGAACGGAGTCCGGTTCGATTCGACCAGACCGGAAACGAAAAACAGAATGAAACCGGCTGCACCCCAGGGAGTCAAAACGAACCAATGTGGCAGAAATCCAAACTTGTAGCCATTTTGCGCCGCCACAATTGCGTTGGGGGTGAGCGAGCCGACCACCATGACGACAGGCAGCACTGTGATGATGAGCGGTAACTCGTAGCTGATCATCTGGGCGATCGCGCGCATCGCGCCCAGCATCGAAAACTTGTTGTTACTTCCCCATCCGGCCATGAAGACAGTGAGTTCCGTTGCCGATCCGACAGCGAAGAAAAAAAGGATGCCTCCGTCAATTGTGAACGGGGTCATGTTTCGTCCATACGGAATGATGCCGAGCGTAAGAATTGCCGTGGCAGCAATTAAAACCGGTGCGAGAAAGTGCACAATCTTGTCGGCGCGCGCCGGCACGACGTCTTCCTTGATCAGCATCTTGATGCCGTCGGCGATCGGCTGGAAAAGCCCGAACGGTCCGACGCGATTCGGGCCGTAGCGGTTTTGTATGCGTCCGAGAATTTTGCGCTCCATGACGGACATGAGTGCAAAGAGAGTAAGGAAAACGCCGAGCACCGTTCCAATGTTGATCAGGCTCGAGGCGATCTGGAGTACCCAATCGGGCGCGCCCGCCAGCCAGGAAAGCAACCACTCCTTCAGGTAAACGAAGATTTGATCAACAGAAGGGCGCATGAAGCCAAACTAAAAATTCAGGTCGAAATACGTTAAAGCATTGCCGAAGAGCTTTTTTGTCATGTCGGGCGAAATCGAGATTCCTCGACTCCGTTCGGAATGACAAGCTTTTCGGCGGCGCCGTGTTGAAAAATCGTATTGTGTGATCTCATCTGCCAAATCAGATGTGGTTGCTGGAATGTTTGTGTCGATCCATAAAGGTGAGCTCGGCGATTCCGGATTTGTCCAGTTCGCCAAGGCCTTCCGCAATCATACGGTCGTATTGTTCCTTTGTGGCTCGCGCAAGCGGAAGATCGAGCCCGGCTCCGCGCGCCAGTTCGAGGGCGATGCCGCTGTCCTTGGCTGCATGCGCCGCAGAGAAGAAACAGGCGTGGTCGCGGTTTTGCATGTCTTCGCCGTCTGTCTGAAGAACGCGCGAAGCGGCGCCGGTTTGCGAAAAAACTTCGCGTAACGTCTTTAGATCGAGGCCGAGGGCAGATCCCAGACCAAGTCCCTCAGCCAATCCGGCGGTATTGATGTTCATGACCATGTTGACGAGCGCTTTTACTTTCGCCGCCTCGCCGGCCTTGCCGATGAAACGCACGGTCGAGCCCAGTTCCTTCAAAATCGGCTCGGCTTTACGAAACGCTTCTTCTTTTCCGCCGCACATCAAATAAAGCGACCCTTCCCGCGCCTGAGTGATGCTCGATGCCATGCAGGCTTCGAGCGACAGCGCGCCCGCTTTTTGCGCCAGTTTTTCAACTTCAACGTGCATCTGCGGTGAAATCGTTGCGCAGTTGATGAAAAGTTTGCCACGCGCGTTGACGAGCAGATTGTCGCCGGCCCCGGCAAAAATCTCGCGCATTGCACCGTCATCGGTCACGACGGTGAAGATCACGTCCGCGCTCGCGGTTACTTCCGACAAATCCTGACAGGCGGCACAACCAAGTTCCTCGGCCAGCGCGGTCGCCGACGGACGATTTTTATCGTACACGGCGGTGACGCCAAATTTTCGATCTTTCAATCGACGAGCCATGTTCGCGCCCATTCGTCCGACTCCGACAAAACCGACGTTCATATAAAGTAGCGCGAATTACACTTTCCCGGCGAAGAAGGGATTGTGCGCCTTCTCCTCCCGGACGGTCGTCATCGGACCGTGCCCCGGGCAAATGACAGTTTCGTCCCGAAGGGTCAGAATTTGTTCCAGGTTATTTCGAACAGCGTCTTCGTAGGAAACATTTCCGCCTCCCATGGAGCCGGCAAAAAGCGAGTCGCCCACGATCGCCACGGGGCGCGCCAAGCCCGTCACCACATAGGTCATTCCACCAGGCGAATGTCCCCAGGTCAGCCTCGTCTCGATCTTGAGCTTGCCGAGACTAAGATGTTTGCCTTCCTCGATCGGTTCGGCGCCTGGCACGGATTCGCGCGCCGGCGTCGAAACACGCGCGCCGGTTCTTTTCTGTAACCGCGACAAATCGGCTATGTGGTCGGGATGGGCATGCGTGAGTAAAATCAATTTCAAATTCAGTTTTTCCTTTTCCGCGAGCTGTAACATCTCGGATGCATCCGCGCCGGTATCGAACGCAACGGTCTGGCGGGTCGCCGGGTCCCAGACGAGATAGGAGTTCACCGTCATGCCGTGATAGTGAGTGGTGAATTGCGCGAGGCCATCGATCTTTTCGGGCTTTGCGGGTTGCCAGGTCCCTGTGGCGAGGTCGCACAAAGCGCGCGCCGCCAGGCCAAGAGCGGGAGCGATGCGCATCAGGGCCAGCTCGTCATACTCACCGGCCCGCAGCTTGCGAATGGTCTGGGAACTCACGCGGGCCTTTTCGGCCAGCTCAGTATCAGAAACGCGCAAACCAGCCTGCGCTTTGCCGATTACGTCTGCGAAATTGTCTTCCAGGGGAATCATTCGTTAGGCATTGGCTGGATCGGGCACGAAGCTGGCTTTCAGGTCCTGGATTCGTTCCCGGGCGATCGCTGCGAACTGAGCCGCAACATCGGTCAGAGAAAACGATCTGCCAGCTTCTTTTTCCATCGAAGTCATTGCAACATTGGTGAGGCCACACGGAACGATAAAGTTAAATGGCGAGAGGTCGCCGCCGACATTCAGCGCAAAACCGTGCATGGTGATCCAGTGACGCACGCCGACCCCGATCGATGCGATCTTGCGTCGCTCAATCCAAACGCCGGTCATACCGTCGCGTCGTGTCGCGCGGATCTCATGTGCCGCCAGAAATTCAATGAGGAGTTGCTCGAGCCAGCGCAAATAGCGGTGCAAATCCTGGCCGCAGCGGCGCAGGTCGAGAATCGGGTACCCCATCAACTGGCCGGGGCCGTGGTACGTTGCCTGGCCGCCGCGATTGATCTCAAAAAGCGGATGCGGCAGATGCGCCGCGCCGAGCAGGCTGGATTGGTCCGGGTTGCGGCCGATGGTGTAAACCGGTTCGTGCTCGAGCAGGAGCAGTTCGTCGCCTAACGAACGATCTGCGTGTTTGCGCGCCATGATCTCCTCTTGCAGAGCGAGCGCGTCGGTAAATGGCATTCGTCCCAGCCAGCGCACGGTGAAATCGGAATTCATATCCGGGCTCCTTCCGGCATTCCGGCCCGAACACTTTCCTGCGCACGCACGTGCGTCAGCCCGATCGCGAGCGCATCGGCTGCGTCCGGATTGGGCGTTTCAGTCAATCCGAGCAGCGCCCGCACCATGAATGCGACCTGGTTCTTCCCCGCGGTGCCGCGGCCGACGGTGGCTTGCTTGATTCGTTTCGGCGCGTATTCGAAAACAGGCAAGCCGTTTTCCGCCGCGGTGAGAATGGCCGCGCCGCGCGCTGCGCCAAGCAAAATCGCAGTCTTGTGGCTCTGCACGTAAATAACCGATTCCAGCGCGCAGCAATCCGGCCCGTGCTCGCGGATTAATTCAGAAAGCCTGTCGCGGATGGCAACGAGGCACGATGATGATCGCAGCGAGCCTGCATTGTGGATCGTGCCGAAATAGAGTGCGCGCGCCTTGCCGTTGTTTGCATCGATGATCGCGACGCCGGTGTTTCGCAAAGAGGCATCGATGGCCAGAACGCGCATAATCGTTGTCCGTAAGGTTAAGATCGACCGGCAGTCATTCAAGACGCAATCGACAAGCCTCGTTTCCGGGGCTTAGTTTGCCATAAGCATCGATGAAAGAGACTCCGCGTTGTGTTTGCCAGGTCTGCAAAAAACCGAAGTCGCCACAGGACGGCAGAATCGCGGAATTGATTCGACCATCCCTTCTCGAATTCATCAAGAAGCAGGTCCCTGAATGGGACGACAAGGGCTTTATCTGCCTGGAGTGTCTCGGCAAATTCCGAAAGGATTACGTCAAGGAAACGCTTGAGCAAGAGATTGGTGAGCTTTCCGCGCTCGATAACGAAGTCATCGAAAGTTTGCAGCAGCACGAGATCCTTTCCGAAAACATCAGCAAGCAGTTCGAGAAGAAGCTGACTTTTGGCGAGCGGCTTTCGGACCGAATCGCCGAATTCGGCGGAAGCTGGCGATTCATCATTTTGTTCGGAACCGTTCTGATGATCTGGATCCTTGCGAACGCCATCTTTCTCGCCAATCGCGGATTCGATCCCTATCCATTCATTCTGCTTAATCTCATCCTCTCCTGCCTTGCGGCGATCCAGGCGCCGATCATCATGATGAGTCAGAATCGTGCCGAATCGCGCGATCGATTGCGCGCGGAGAACGACTACAAGGTCAACCTCAAAGCAGAACTGGAAATCCGGCATCTGCACGAGAAGATCGACCATCTATTGCGCCGGCAGGTACAATCGGTTGTTCGAGATTCAGCAGATTCAAATCGAGCTTCTCGAGGAACTCGGCCGCAAGCGCGGGTAACAGGCCAGAGATCCAAATTTTGGTCGCAGCCACACTCGAAAACGCGCGCCAGAACTTGACTGCTTAAAGCAGTCAAGTCTAACGAGTGCTTCCGGGGTTGAATGCCAGGGCGCCTGGTGGATAGATCGCAGGCTGCGGGGGCTCTGTTGGCTTAACGGCCTTCCGTCTCGCCATCGACAGCCTGCGTGGCGAGCACGCAGCGGAAACCGTAAATCACATCGCGCTCGCTGCGATCGACCACGTTGCGATAAGAGGATTGCATCTCCAGGCGATTGCTCGTGGCCCAGGAACCGCCGCGCAGCACTCCCCAGTCACGGCCAGTAGTGCTGGTGTTTCCTTTGTAGGCTTCGGCGCACCATTCCCACACGTTTCCGCCCATGTCGTAAACGCCCGGCGCGTTCGGCTTGAAACTTCCGGCCGGCGCTGTTTGCGGAAAACCATCGTTATAACCTTCAATCGCGCTCGCGCCACGCCGTTTTGCGCTTTGGTCGGCGTAATTGCCCGCGCCGCGGGGAGGCGGCCATTGTTTTCCCCACGGAAACTCATTGCGGATCTTGCCATCGCGCGCTTCCGGGGTCGCGCCGGTTTCTTTAGGCAAGCCGGCCGCGGCGCTCCATTCGCGGTCGGTCGGGAGCCGATAAATCTGCCGGTCTTCCAAGAGATTTTCGTCGCGCTCCTTTTCGGTTAACCATTTGCAAAAGGCGTTTGCGTCGAACCAATTCACTTTTACCACGGGGTGAAGCGGTGTTTGCTGAAAATCGGGAGGTTCGTAATGGCGACCGGTGGCATTGCAAAATGTTTCGTAATCCTGGACCCGCGTTTCCCAAACCGAGATGCGAATATGATCCAGCGGCACGAATTTCATGCCGAGCGAGTTCGTCCAGGGCTGGCCCGGCTCCGGCCCCAGGCTTTTTTCCAGGCGGGCGGCGAGAAAGGCCTGCTGTTGCGCCTCGACTTTGCCCGTTACCGAAGCCGATTTGAATCCGCTCAAACGCAGTTCGTAAGTTACCGGCCCCGGTTTTACTTCGGCGATGACCAGAGGCGTTTGACCCAGATCCCGCCCGTTCGCGATCACAGTTGCGCCGCCTGGCGCGCTCGTAATTTTCACGCTGCCATTTGCGAACACAAAATGCGCGGAGTTCTCGTGCTGCGCCTGGACCACAATCGATCGATGCTCCTCGGGCCAGCCCTTCATTCGCGCAATGAGTTCGTGAGGACGAGCGGGAATTTCCAGGCGCAGCGGCGTTTGCCCCCGGGGACTCCCATCGACAATTATTTCTGCGCTGGCCGGCTCGCTGGTGACCTTCACGACTCCATTCAAAAATGCGAACGATCTTCGCGCCGTCTGGCCGCGTTCGATCTCGACGATCTCGCGCATTTCCCAGTCGCCGCGCTTTGCGACCACTGAGTATTTGCCCGTCGGCAAATCTCCCAGAGTCGCGGGCGTAGTTCCGTCGCGCGACAGGCGGCCATCGTCGCTGCGCAGAGAAAATTTCGCGCCGGCCGGGTCGGATCGTACCTCAAGCGTGCCCTTGCTGCGTATCAAATGAAACATTGGGAATTCGGCCGAATGCCGCGTTCCGAAATCGACAATCGTTTCGACCGGGTCGTAGCCGGGGTTCATGATCCGCAATCTGTATTTGCGCGGTTCGAGGTCGCTGAAGGTCGCCGGGCTTTTTTCAACATGGTCGCCCAGGAGCACGAGCGCAGCGGGCGGATCGGTTCGGATTGTCGTCTGCAGATGCAGATCGCCAGTCGGCGGAGATGTGCGGGACCACCAAAAGATAAATCCTCCTCCGAGGGCGAGAAAAACCAGCAGTGCGACGAGCACGCGCTTCACCGGCGATCTGGTTCCCACCGGGCGATCGCCGCGTTTCAACGCGGCGAGGTCCGCGTGCATGTTTGCCGCCGACACATACCGCTTGCGCGGCTCGTTGGCGCACGCTTTCACAAGCACGTCGTTCAATTGCAACAGCTGCTGCTTGTCCGGCCGCTGACTCAATTGCGAGTCGATCTCTGGGAAATCGAGCCGATCTTTCCCCGTGCTGATTTCGTAAATGACTTTGCCGAGGCTGAAAATATCCGCTTGCGGTGTGCCTGGTCCCTCGGGTGGAACGTAGCCCTCGGTTCCAACGAACGAACGCTGTCCGGTCGCAGCAACCAGGCCGATGTCGGCCAGTTTAGGCACACCGTCGATGAGAATGATATTCGACGGCTTAATGTCGCGGTGGGTGAGTCCGCACGCGTGCAAGGCTCCCAGCGCTTCGCTTAAAGAAAGGCCAAGCTGAATCGATTCGGCAGCAGACAGACATTTTTGGTGTTCCAGATCGCTTTTCAACGTGCGCGGTTCGTATTTGGCGACGTCGATTTTGCGGCCGGCGAGATGGTCGTCGGCCAGTTCCATAATGTAATAAAGGTAATCGTTTGTGCGGCCGACATGGAGAATGTCCACGAAACCGGCATGCGCGCGCGAGATTGGCTCGAACGCGGACATGCCCTGAAATTCGCGCTGAAAAGCGCGTTCGCTTTCGAACGTGGTCCGATAAACAACTTTCACCGCGCGAAACGCGCCGGTCAGACTCTTCGCCAGCCAGATCTCACCATAAGCGCCGCGCCCGATCACGCGCAGTACCTCGTGATCGGGAACAACCGGAACCTTTACCGAAACTTCGTCAGGAATGAGCGCAATTTTACACGGATCGGCAAGGTGAGGCAATTCCGGGCGGGCAGTGCGCTACACGGAGATCTTCTCCAGCGCCTTGATCTCCTTCTTGAGCATTGCCGAGACACGGTGCCGGGCGAGGTAAACCTGGCCTATGCTGACTCTTAGCTGCTCGGCCACTTTCTGCGCGGGCCATTCCTTACGTACATAACAATCGAAGATTTGGAATTGTTTCGGGTCGACTTTCTTTTTAACCCGGGTCACGGCCGCCCCGAGCAGATTTTCCTGCCATTCCTTTTCCCAGAGAGCGTCCAGATCGACTCCGTGCGGGTCGGCCACGCGTTCTATCGTCGCCGTTGCTCGATCGTCCGCCGAGCGGGGAAATTTACGGTTGCCCGGTTCGCGTTTACGAAATTGATCGGCAATTCGCCAGCGCGTGATTTGCAGGAGCCAGCCCTTGAAGGAGCCGATCGCGGGATCGTATTTCAACTTATCGATCTTCTTTGCTACGGTGATGATGGTTTCCTGCACGACTTCCTGCGCTTCGGCATCGATCAGGCCCGATCTGCGCGCCGCGGAATAAATCAGTTTCCAGTAGGTATCGAAAAATTCCTGCCAGCGCTTGCGGTCTTCCCAATCAGCCAGGCGTTCGACCAGGCTGCGGCGCGTTGCCAGTAATCCTGCGCTCTTCATATCGATCTACTTAACGTAACCGCGGCGGGAGTGAAAGTAATGATCCGCCAAACACGCCAAATGCCGCCGAAAGAAGGCTGTTGTTGTGTCATTTGCCGTATGAGAAGGCCTGGCGGGACGTCGGCGGTAGTGTTCGCTGATTGTCAGTCCCCGGGGAAATACTGCCCTCACCTGGCGCTTCGCGTCCTCCTCTCCCTGAGGGAGAGGACCGAGGTGAGGGCCAGTCATGTGCAACTGACTATTGACCAACACTACCGACCTCGGCTTGCGATTCGTTTCGGCATTGAACGTTAAGCGTTTAACGGAGAGATTCGGCGGGCGCCAAACATGTCCACACCAAACGCGCCGGTCTCAATCATTGTCCCGACCCTGAACGAGGCGGAGAATATCACGCCGCTGGTGTCGCACATTGTCGCGACCGGCGTCCCGTTTCACGAAATCCTTTTTTTGGATGGCGCTTCCACCGACGGGACCCAGGATCTCGTCAGGGCGCTTGCGGCAAATCATCCGATTCGGTTGATCGAGCAGGAGCCGGGCGAGCCGGGACTGGCCGCAGCGATCATGCAGGGGGCGCGCGCCGCAACCGGGGAGATTCTGGTGGTAATGGATGCGGACCTGAGCCATCCGCCGGAACGCATCAATGATTTGCTGGCGCCGATTGCGGCGGGAATGGCGGATATGGCCATCGGAAGCCGATACGTAGCCGGCGGATCGACGCCCGGCTGGCCGCTCTGGCGGCGAATGTTGTCACGAATTGCGTCGGCGTTTGCCTGGCCGCTCACTGGAGTTCGCGATTCGATGTGCGGATTTTTCGTCATCGCACGGGCTCGATTGTTGGAAATCGCGCCCCCAACCAGCGGCTTCAAGATTGTCTTTGAAACAATCGTGCGCGGTCGCGATTTGCGTGTTCGGGAAATCCCAATCGCCTTCCGCGATCGTGCGCGCGGCCAATCCAAGATGTCGTTTGGCGTTGCGCTGAAGTTTTTTTTGAGATGGTTACTTGCGATCGTTCAGCATCCGTTTCGAAGATGAAGGAAAGCTCCAAATTCCAAGCTCCAACATCCAGAGAAATCCCAGGCTCCAATATTCAAAATGGCACGCATTGCCCTATTGGAGTTTGATGATTGAAGCTTCTTTGGGGCTTGGATGTTGGAATTTGGAGCTTTACACGGCGGGCCGTGCCTTGTGCCAATCGGTGCTCTGCTCGTAAGCGTGCGCGATTTGAAAGATGCGCGCTTCGTCGAGCGCGTTGCCCAGCAATTGCAGACCAATTGGCAACTGCAAGCCATCGACCGTAGCGAAGCCGCACGGCACGCTGATTCCACAGATGCCGGCGAGGTTCGCGGGGCTGGTGAAAATGTCCGCCAGATACATTTGCAACGGATCGTCCGTGCGTTCGCCAAGCTTAAACGCCGGCACGGGCGACGTCGGCGAGATAAGCGCGTCCACTTTCTCAAATGCGTTCGCAAAATCCTGCCGCATCAGTTCGCGCACCTTTTGCGCGCGTAAATAATAGGCATCGTAATAGCCGGAGCTCAGGACGTACGTGCCAAGAATGATCCGGCGTTTCACCTCCTGACCAAAACCCTGGCCGCGCGTCCGGCCGTAATGATCGAGCAGATCACGTGGATTTTCCGCGCGATAGCCGTAGCGCACGCCATCGAAGCGCGCCAGATTCGCCGAAGCTTCCGCCGTTGCCAGAAAATAATAAACAGCGATCCCATATTCCGTGTGCGGCAGGCTCACATCGACAATCTCTGCGCCTAACGAATGCAGATTTTTTACCGCTGCATCGATCGCGCTTTTTACCTGCGGATCGGTCCCTTCCACCATGTATTCCTTTGGCAAACCAAGGCGAACGCCTTTCAACTCCCTGCCAAGCGCCGCGGTGTAATCGGGCACCGGCTCGTTTAACGAGGTCGAGTCTTTTGGATCGTGCCCGGCCAGCGCATTCATGATCAACGCAGCGTCTCGTACCGTTTTTGTAAGCGGCCCGACTTGATCCAGCGACGAGGCGAATGCCGTGACGCCAAATCGCGAGACGCGGCCGTAAGTTGGTTTCAGGCCGACAACGCCGGATAGGGCGGCTGGCTGGCGGATCGATCCTCCCGTGTCGGTGCCGAGCGCGCCAAATGCGGCATCGGCAGCGACGGCAGCGGCCGAGCCGCCGCTCGAACCGCCCGGCACGCGTGAGAGGTCCCACGGATTGCGCGCGGGTTTGACGCTCGAATTCTCAGTGGACGACCCCATCGCAAATTCGTCCATGTTTGTTTTGCCGAAAGGGACCGCTCCTGCGGCGCGTAATTTACGGATCACGGTCGCATCGTAAGGCGCGCGGTATCGCTGCAGGATTTTCGATCCGCATGTGCACGGCTGGCCCATGACGTTGATGATGTCCTTGATCGCAATCGGCACGCCGCCCAATGGAAGTTCGACATCTGTTTTTTCGGCTTCTTTCGCGGCAGCTTCAAAATCAATCGAAAGATACGCGCCGATCTTTGGATCAACTTCTTCGACGCGGGTCCGCAGCGATTCAAGCGCGTCGCGCGGCGAAACTTCGCGGCGACGAAGCAAGCCCTGCAGATCGGCGATGGTGAGCGCCGGCAAATCAGGCCGGCTCATTCGACGACTTTGGTGACGATGAAAAGATTGTTGGCCTTCTGCGGAGCATTGCTTAACGCCTGTTCGGCCGTGAACCAGTCACGCGGCTCGTCTTCGCGGAAGACATTGAACACCGGGATGGCGTGAGCGGCGGCTTCCACGTGGCTCACATCGACCTGGCGCAATTTCTCGGCATATTTCAAAATGTCGCCGAGTTGCTTCTGGAACAGCCGGGTTTCTTCGCTGCTCAGGTTCATGCGTGCCAGTTTCGCCACGTAGCCGACATCGATCTCGCTTGCTTCCGCCATTGCTTTCCCGATCTAAAATTGCAAATGGCTCACCAGCCAGATCACTGCTGCCGCCAGAGCGATTACCAGCATTAAAAACACAATGCGACCCTCGCGCCGTTCTTTTCGAAGCGAGCCGCGTGGCCGGATAGTCCCTCCGTCGGCCCCGTAGCGTTTGTCCTGCAACGCGACCGAAACGTCGAGGCGGCTGCCACCTTCACTCGCGCGCATCAGTAACTCTTCACGCTGTCGGCGTTCCACTTCTTCGGCCACGCGTGGCGCATCCGCGATCATGCGCTCCAGCTTTTTCATCTGCTCGCGCAGCTCCGATTCCTGGCGGGCCAGTTGTTGCTTGGTTTGATCGAGTGTGGTGGCCGATTTAATCGAACGACGAAGCATGAGGCATCACCGCGTGGACGACCCCATCCAAAGCAAAAAGAAAAGCGCGAGCAATCCAAAAATGATCAGGGGCAGGCTGAAGGCGAATCCGATCTGCATCCATTGCGCGAACGAGCGCCCGCCGTTGAGCTCTGACATGTCGGTCGCGACGTCCGGCAGCGCATCTTCGCCGGCGTTACTGCCGGTCGCTTGCAGGCGACTGCGTTGCTGGCTGTATTCGGTGCGCGCGCCCTCTACGGTGCTGAGCGCGCGGCTCAATTCCTTATGCAACTCCGCCGGGTTCCAACTCTTGGGATCGATCCCTTCGATTAACCCCAGATGTTGCGCAAAACTCTCCCGCATCGCCCGCAACTGCTCGAGCCGGGTCTGCGTTTCGTGCGCTTCGCGTTCCAGCACGACGAGCGACCGTGTCAGCTTGTCGGTCATCTCCGCCCGGCCGCGTTCGAGTTCTTCCTGGCGGCGACTCAACTCCTCCAGCTCGCGTTTTTGTTTTTCGATCTGTTCCTGCTGGCGCTTGAGCTGAAGCAGTTGCTCCTGCGCTTTCTGCACTTGCGAATCAAGAAGCTCGGGTGAGAGCGGGTCTTCTTCGCTTAATTCCAGCATCTGTTCAATCGGTCGAACTTTTTCCGGCATAGCAAATTTTTTCACTTCGGCGACCTCTGCTTCATGGCGCGCAAATCGCAACTGCCGCCACATTAATGAGAGCCCTGCAGATTTCCACATTCTTTTTTGGAAAGCACCAGGCACCAAGCTTCAATGTGACTTCGCGCATCCTGTTTGGATATTGACGTTTGGGATTTCCCTGAGGTTTGGGAATTGGGTTTTCGCGTCAGCGTCCCGGCATCATCTCGAACAGCGCGCCCTTAAAATATTCCGTTTCCGGCAATGTCGGGAGCACGGGATGATCAGCCGCCTGTTCGAACCGGCGCAATCTTCGCGCCGAGCGTCGTGCATCGACCAAAGCGTCTGCAATGGTTTGGGCAAAAGCCGATTCGCTGACGTGGTGCGAACAGGAGAATGTCGCCAGGATCCCGTTTTTCGACAAAATTTTGAAGGCGCGCACATGCAACTCGCGATAACCGCGCAGCGCGTCGCGCAATCCACCTTTGGTTTTCGTAAACGACGGGGGATCGAGAACGATCAAATCGTATTGGCCCTCCGCTCTCTCGGCCGCGCGCAGGAACTGAAAAACATCCTGCTCTTTCCAGTCCACGCCGAGTCGATTTAGCGCCGCATTTTGTCTTGCGGCGTTGATGTTCTCCGCATTCTCTTCCACGGCGGTGACCTCCGCCGCTCCCGCCTTCGCGCACATTAGCGCGAAAGCTCCCTGGTTTGTGAAGCAATCAAGCACGCGGCGACCGGTCGCGTACTGCGCGACGATTTCGTAGTTTTGTTTCTGATCGAGATAGAAACCAGTCTTCTGCGCGTGCAAAAGATCCGCCGCGAATTTCAAGCCATTGATCTCGATTTCGATTTTGCCGTCGGAGTCGCCGCGCAAAATCCCGGTCCGCAGCTCTAATCCTTCCGCTTTGCGAACAGGTGCGTCGTTGCGTTCGATGATTGTGGCATGCGCTTCTCTCCGAGCCGCAGGCTCGGACGAGCCGGAGGCCAGCGCATGATTCATTAGCTGGAAGCCGATGCCACTTTCAATCGCGTCCGCGATCAGGTTTTTTCGCATGTCCATCGCCAGAGTGAGCGTCTGCAAAACAAAGTGGTCGCCGTACCGGTCGACAATCACGCCGGGCAAACCGTCACTCTCGCTCCACACCACGCGGCAAAGGCGAGGATCGACCCCGCGGCGTTGCCGATATTCGGTGGCTTGCGCGATTCGACGCGTGAAAAAATCAAGGTCGAGCTCCTGCTTCCGGCGGGAAAATCGCCGGGCCACGATTTGCGACCGGGAATTATAAATCGCGCTGCCGATCAAATGGTCCTTGCCGTCCTTGAGCGAAATCACGTCGCCATCCTGTGGTTTGCCGAAGACTTTCAGCACCTCGCTCGAGAAAACCCAGTCGTGTCCGTGAAGGATGCGCGCGCGAGGTTTATGACGAGGCCGGCCATGGAAGGCAGAGAACGTCGAACGCCCAACCCCCAACGTCCAACGCTCAAATTAGATTCAAAGAAATTGTAGGGCGGGCGCATCGCCTGCCGTTTTTGCGGTTGGCAAGCGGAGCGCTTGCCCTGCAACAGCAAATCGGCGTCATGAGTTGTATCATGCAAACCTCGCCTCAATCCTCAATCGATCTTCCCGGGATCAAAAAACTGCGCAGCGGGAAAGTCCGCGAAGTTTTCGATCTCGGTGAAACGCTACTTTTCGTTGTCACAGACCGTCTGTCGGCTTTCGACGTCATTTTACCGGATCCAATTCCGCAGAAGGGCGCTGTCCTGAACCAGCTTTCCGCGTTTTGGTTTAAACGCTTTCACCAGATCGACAATCACTTCATTACCGCGGATTTTGGCGAGTTTCCGAAAAATCTGCAGCCGTTTCGCGAGCAACTGGCGGGCCGATCGATGATTGTCCGCAAGACCAAACCGTTGCCGGTGGAATGCGTGGTGCGCGGTTATCTCGCCGGGTCGGGCTGGAAGGAATACCAGGAATCGCAGATCGTTTGTGGCGAAAAATTGCCGCCGGGTCTCAAGCTAGCCTCCCAACTGCCCCGGCCGATCTTTACGCCGGCGACAAAAAGCGAATCAGGCCACGATCTCAACATCGATATGCAGGAATGCAGGCGAATGTTGGGCGACGAGATCGCCGGCCGGGCCAAGGAGCTTAGTCTGAAGATCTATTCCGAGGGCCGCGAGCACGCGGCGAAGTGCGGCATCATCGTCGCGGACACGAAATTCGAATTTGGGACCCTGGACGGCAAACTGCTTTTGATCGACGAATGCTTGACGCCCGATTCGTCGCGATTCTGGCCGCGGAGCGAGTACGTGGTTGGCAAGAGTCCGCCGAGTTTCGACAAGCAATTCGTGCGCGATTATTTGGAGACGCTCGATTGGGACAAGACGCCGCCGGGGCCGAAATTGCCGGGCGACGTTATCGCGCGCACCGCGGCAAAGTACGTCGAAGCATTCGAGCGGTTGACTGGGGAAAAGTTGAAATCTTGATTTGGAGGGATACGCGCTGTCGTGTCCCAAATATTTGGGCGCCGATGGCGCCCTCCAGTTTATTTTCCCAACAACTCGCTCACCATCGATTTTTCTTCCCTCAGCTCGGCGATCGACTTGTCGATTTTGTCACGACTGAAATCGTTAAGAGGAAGTTTCTGCACGATCTCGCATTTGCCGCCACGCACCCGGACAGGGAACGACGAGATCAAACCGGCGTCGGCGTTGTAACTTCCGTCGGAACAAAGGGCCACGCTGTGCCAATCCGTGCCCGGCGTGTCATTAGTCAGAAAGCGCACCGTATCGACGATCGCGTTCGCCGCCGAGCCGGCCGAAGAAAGTCCGCGTGCCTTGATCACCGCAGCGCCGCGCTGTTGCACCGTGGCGATGAATTCTTCCTGCAGCCATTTTTCGTCGCCGATCACTTCGCTGGCGGGGCGGTTGTCGATGCGCGCGTTGTAAAAATCCGGATATTGCGTGGCGGAATGATTTCCCCAGATGGTCATGTTGGTGACGCGGGTAATCTCGACTCCGGCCTTGTGTGCAAGCTGCGCGCGGGCGCGGTTTTCATCGAGCCGCGTCATTGCAAACCAGCGGTCAGGCGGGACCTCTTTTGCATTGCTCATCGCGATGAGGCAATTGGTGTTGCACGGATTCCCGATCACCAGCACGCGCACGTCGGCTGCCGCGTTTCGCTCAATGGCCTGTCCCTGCCCGATGAAAATTTTGCCGTTCACTCCGAGCAAGTCTTTGCGCTCCATACCCGCCTTGCGCGGGATGCTGCCGACGAGCAGCGCCCAATTCACATCGCGAAATCCTTCATCGAGATCGGCGGTAGGGACGATGGATTCCAACAACGGAAACGCGCAATCGTGCAGTTCCATGACCACGCCGTCGAGCGCGCCGAGCACGCTCGGAATTTCGATCAAATGCAAGGCAATCGGCTGGTCTTCTCCAAACATTTGACCCGACGCAACGCGAAAAAGAAGCGAGTAACCGATCTGTCCGGCGGCCCCGGTGATAGCGACTTTAAGTGGAGACTTCATGATTCAATTAGCCACGGATGCCACGGTGAGCAATGACGAAGCACGAATGACGAATGCGGAAGGAAGCTCGAATGCTCAAATGCCGAAGCTCACCAAACTCGAAATCGTCATTGGACATTCGACATTCGTCATTATTACGTTCGTCCGGTTTTCTCGAGTAACTCCCGTATCAAACTCATCCGCTTCCGCTCTTTCGGACTGGAGCGCAATTCCGCGATGGTGCGTTGCATCCGATGGGTCCAATTGAAACTGGCCGCCGTTCCCGGAATGTTGAAACGATACTTGCGCGCGAGCAGGTCGGTGATCAGAACGATCGCGATCCAGGATTCGCTCTTGAAGAGGCCCTCCATCATTGCCGGGTAAAAATCTCTTTCGAAATCGATCGGTTCGCTCGGAGGCGTAAAACCGGCGAACCGCGCGATCTTCTCCAGCTCGGAACGGGCCTGGTCGGAAGTCGAGGTCGGATGAATGAATCCCTCCTCCCATAGCGCACGCATCGGCTTGTGATCGTGCGTCGCATAGGTTGCGACGGAAAGCCGCTCGTACTCGTTACCCGGCGTGACGCGGTGGTGATAATATTCCCATTGTGGGATCTTGAACCCTGCGATGCCTAACGAACGCAAATTCGGCCGGACGTAATCGGGCACCGTGCCCAGGTCCTCACCAATCACGCGTTCGGCGCCTGCTTCATCCAAGACAATCCGCAAATATTCCTCACCGTCCCGGCGGTTGGCATCGCAATTTTCCGGGGCGGAATCGTCGCGTGGCGCGAAGTGTGGCGCGCGCCCGCCGGTTCGCTCCAGCATCTGGTTCCAGTCGAGCGGCAGGAACTCTTTGTTGTGCTGTGGCCGCCATGGAAATGCGTAGATGCGATAAAAGCCAAGGACGTGATCGATGCGAAACAGATGAAACATTCGCCGCACTCCCCGAACACGGCGCCGCCACCAATCGAAGTTGCGCTCGCGCATCACGTCCCAGCGATAAAGCGGGATTCCCCAGTTTTGTCCCCATTTTTGCGTGAACGCATCATCCTTGAAATACGCTTCCGGAGGCGCGCCGCCGCACCAATCCAGGGCGAACTCATCGCGATGCGCAAAAACGTCCGCGCTGCAATAACTCACGCCAAACGGAATGTCCCCCATGAGGGCCACTTCGCGTTCTTCGGCATAAGATTTAACCGCGCGCCATTGTTCGTGCGCGATCCATTGAACATATCGGAAGAAATTCTCGCGTTGAGAAAATGCCGCTGCTTTGTCGGGCGGCTGCTGATTTAGCCACGTGCGCGCCGTTTCGGGGTGCCGCAGATGCGCCGGCCATTTGTCCCATGCTTCGCGCTCGGCGTTTTCCTCCATGAGGCCGCGGAAAAACGCATACTCATCGAGCCAATCCGATTCCGCCGTGCAAAAGTCTCGAAATGCTGATCTGCGATGTTCGCCCGCGTTCGCCAGGAAATGCGCAAACGCCTTCTCCAGAAGACGTCGCTTAATTTTTTTGACCCGCCGATAGCGGACCATGCCATGCCGCAATCGCGTGAGATCGACGCCGGCCATCACGGCATCGAAATCTTCGCGCGTTAAATCTTCCGGGGAGCCGGGCGCGAGATGCAATGTAGTCGGTTCGACCGCCGTCGAGCTGATCGCGTTGTATGGACTGTTATCGCCGCCGGTTTCATTGATCGGCAGGAGCTCCACGAGTTTGAAACCGCCCTCCGCGGCCCAATCGACGAACTCACGCAGGGCCGCGACGTCGCCGATACCGAGGTCGTTCTCGCCGCGCAAACCAAAAAGCGGCGCGAGAATCCCGGCGATCTTCTTTTCGGGCGATAGCTCCATTAGTTTTCCTTAGCCACAGATGGACACAGATGAAACACCGATCAGAAGACGAGGCGTTTAAATTCTACTTTTGTTCGTCCGAAGTTAATGAGAAGGCCGAGTTTCATGCCCGTTGCTTTAAGTTCATTGACAAGTTGAGCCTCGTCATGCTTGTCGTTCTGCGGAGCGATTTTGATTTCGATCAAGACGCAGTCTTCAATGATCAGGTCAGCGTCATATTCTCCGACGATCGTATCTTTGTAGCGAACAGTGATCCGCTTTTCTAACTCCGCTCGAAAAATACGCCGGACCAGCTCGACTTGAAGTGCGCGGTGATAAACGCGCTCCAAAAAACCGTAACCCAGATGATTATAGACTTCGAAAGAAGCTCCAATGATTGCTTCCGTAACTTCCTTGTGCGGAAACGGTGTTTCACCTTCAAGTCCGACTTCAAGCATTTTATCCGTGTAGATCTGTGTTTATCTGTGGCGTAAGAAATCAGCTTCTCTTTACTTGCCAGTCTTCAAGCAAATTGACCGGAATCTCTTTCAGAAATCGCGAGGGCCGCTGGAAGACATCGCCGTAACCGCCGCCGAGACGCATGTGGGGGAAAGCGAGATAGAGCTCGTCGCGCGCGCGCGTCACCGCCACGTAAAACAATCGTCGTTCTTCTTCCAGCGCCTCGCGCGTGTCGAGCGAACGCGCGCTCGGAAACATTCCGTCAGTCAACCAGATCACGAAGACAGCGCGGAACTCCAGGCCTTTCGCCTGATGGACCGACGAGAGGTTGACCGCTTCCTTGTCGGCCCCCTGGTTCGGCGCGGCTTCGGCATCCACATTGCTGATCAGCGCCAATTGCGACAGAAACTCGTTCAGATCCTTGAATTGTCGCGCAAACGCGGCGAGCTGATTCAAATCTTCCCGGCGCAATTCGTAGTTCGTGAAATTTACCTTCGCATAATCGTCGTACATCGCTTCGACCACGGATGTAATCATGGCGGAGGGCGGATTGGGTAGTCCGCCCGGCGCAATCTCGTCGAGCGTATAAGCCAGTTGCTCCCACGATTTTTTCGAGCGCGCGCTCACGCTCATGGCGCGCAAACGTTTGCCAAAGTTGTAGTCCCGGCTTGTCGGGATGACCCCGGTGGGTGATGCGGCATTTTCGGTACCGCGGTCGGCGACCGCGGCTACAGGGACGGGCAGCGATTTCTCCCAGGCGTTCCAGAGGTTATCGGCACTGCGATTGCCGATGCCGGGCAACAACTTCACCATCCGCCTGAAAGCGACTTCGTCGCGCGGGTTTGCCACGAACCGTAGGAATGCGGTGACGTCTTTAATGTGGGCCTGCTCGAAAAAGCGGATGCCGCTGGTGATCTGATACGGAATACCGCGCCGCGACAATTCCAACTGCAACTCGATGGCGTGAAAATGCGCCCGATAAAGCACGGCAATATCCCGGAGATCGACGTCCTCATCGCGCAGCTCCAGGATCCGTTGCGCCACGAATTGTGCCTGCTCCATTCCGTCGTTCAACGCCACCAGCGCCGGCTTTACCGCCTGCGAAGTGCGCGTGGGCGCGAGATTCTTTCGAAATTGCTCCACGTTTGCCGCGATGGCCGCGTTTGCCACCTCGAGGATCTCCGGCACGCTCCGGTAATTCAGCTCGATCTTAAAAACCCGCGCATCCGGATAACGCTTTGGGAATTCGAGAATGTTCTTAAAATTGGCGCCGCGCCACGAGTAGATCGACTGCGCGTCGTCGCCCACAACCATGACGTTGCGATGATCGCGCGCCAGTGTGTCGATCAGGTCTGCCTGGATTTTGTTGGTGTCCTGGTATTCATCGACCAGAATGAATTGAAATTGCCGGCGATAAGATTCCGCGATGTCCTCGTTCTGCCGCAACATCAACAGCGTTTTCTCGAGCAGATCGTCGAAATCCATCGAGTTGGTGGCCTTTTTCCTTTTCTCGTACCGGGCGTGCACATCCTTGATCCTGTCGAGCAACGCCAGGAAGTAGGGAAACTTTCCGGCGAGCAATTCTTCCATCGGCGTTTCGGTGTTGACGACGAAACTGAAGATTTCCGCCAGCACATCGCCTTTCGGAAAACGTATTTCCTTCGGATCGATCCCGGCGCCGGCCACGACCGTGTTGATCAAATCTTTCTGGTCTTCGCGGTCCATGATGGTGAATGCGCTGTTGTAACCAAGGGCGCTGCCGTGACGGCGCAGCATCCGGTTGCCGATGGAATGGAAGGTGCCGCCCCAAATGCCGCTGGCATCGACCGGCAACAGATTTGCCACGCGATCGAGCATCTGCCGCGCTGCCTTATTGGTAAACGTGAGCAGCAAAATATTTCGCGGATCGATTCCGTTCTCGAGTAAATAGGCAACGCGATAAGTGAGGGTGCGCGTTTTGCCCGAGCCGGCGCCGGCGATGACAAGCAACGGTCCCGGTCCAGCCGTTACCGCCGCCAGTTGCTGCTCATTCAGCTCTGCCGAGTAATCGATGTGGATCGATGTCGATCGTGGTGTGCGTTGTAGCGTGTATTGGCGAGACATGAGACGCGATAGGGTGGGTCGGCCTACGCTGCTTGCACGGCAACATCTCTTCAACGGAAATCTGGTTAAAGAACCCGGTCGGGTCAGTGAAAAGCCTGGGCGAAGCTGCAACTCCTGTAGAGGCAGCCGTGTCGGCTGCGTTGCTTTTTGCAGGCGACACGGCTGCCTCTACAGGGGGAGAGTACAATGAGAGATGTCTCGACTTCGCTCGACATGACAGAAATGCTACCGCACCGTAACCGTGCACGTGCCGGCGCGGCCGCGATCGTCCAGCGCGGTCAATTCGTAATCGCCCGGCGTCGCTTTCCATGAAAGCACTTCACGCGGCTCCGCTTTCCCGATGAACGTCTTGTCTGCGAACCAATAAACCTCGCGCACACCCGGATCCACGCCGGCTCGCAAAGGAATCGATTCTGCCGATGCCAGCAGAATCCTGCTGCCGTTGTCCGGCGACGTGATCCGTGGCGCGCTGCCACCGAGCGAAACGACTGATGTCCCGGGAAGAAACGGCGGGGGCGATTTTCTCGGCATTCCCGCTTTCTCGAAAAGAGCGCGCAGATCATCCGGCCAAAATTCGTAAACTTCGTGACGCACCGGACGCGTTCCATCGTCGTTTGGCAAACGCAGCCCGGTTGCCGCATCGACGATTATGTCACGGTGCACGTCGCAAATTTTTATCGGTGAAACTCCGGGAATGAACCAACCTTCGACACGGTCCGGGCAGTTCGGTCCAGGCAGGTCGCCGGACACGGCGCAAAATTCGACGCGCTTTAGATTTGCGCCGGGCGGCGGAAGATGCGGCTGAGCGGGCTCGGGCCAGGTCGTTCGCAGGCTGTCGATGATTTGAAACAAGAGCGGCCCGGCAGCACTGCGTCCGACAAATGCCGGGTTCGGGCGTCCGTCAAAATTGCCAATCCAGACGCCGAGCACGTAGTGATCGAAAATCGCAATCGACCAGGCGTCATGAAACCCGCACGACGTTCCCGTTTTCCAATAAACCGGCTGCCCGCCGGCGTCCACGCAGTTGGTCCCCGGGCGCGGGACGTTGCCGAGCATTTCGAGCGTTAGAAACGAAGTTTCAGGCGAAAGAACGCGCCGGCCCTTGGCGAGAATCGGATCGGTTGAAGTGTGGCGCAGCGGGCGCAGCTCGCCGTTATTTGCGAGCGCGGCATACAACCGCACCAGATCCTGCATCGACACCTCCGCGTCGCCGAGCGGCAGGGCCAGTCCGTAGAACGATTCCGGATGCGGCAAGGGTGCGCCCGCGCCCTTGAGGAATTGATAGAGGGTGGGGTGCGACAGTTCCGATGCCAGCTCGACTGCCGGAACATTTCTACTGCGAGCCAACGCATCGCTGGCGCGAATCGGTCCGACAAATCCGCGATCGAAGTTTTCCGGATTGTACCCTCCGAAATTGCGCGGCGCATCCGTGAGGATCGACAACGGATGAATCAATCCCTGCTCCATCGCCAGCGCATAAACGAAAGGCTTCAGTGTCGATCCGGGCGAACGTGGACTGCGCGTGCCATCGACCTGGCCGTTGATCTCGACGCTGCTGAAATCGGCCGATCCGACCTGAGCAAGCACGTCCATTGTGCGCGTATCGATTAGTAGCGCTGCGGCATTTTGAATTCCGCGATTCCGATTTGTCGCCACGTAATCCGCCACTCGTCGCTCGATGAGCCGCTCTTTTTCCAGGTCGAGCGTGGTCACGATTTGATCGCGCCCCTTCGCGTTCTCCAGGACCTGCTGCACGAAATGTGGAGCAAGAAATCTTTGGCGAGCCTGCACGCGCGCACGGAATTCTCTGGGAGAAAACTGCGCGTTGTCGTCAATCCCGGTTCGGTCGTACCAGTTATTTTGCGCAGCGTCCACCGAGCGATTATTGCGGCCGGCGAACAACGCGCGCCGCGCCGGGCTCTGCGGAATGACGCTCAACGCCACCGATTCCAGTCCGGTCAATCGCGCAGCCGGCTTGTCGAAATAAATCTGGCTGGCTGCGCCGATGCCTTCGATGTTTCGGCCATACGGCGCGAGATTGAGATACGCCTCGAGAATTTGGGCCTTCGAATAATGCCGTTCCAGTTCGAGTGCGCGAACAATTTGATTCAGTTTGCCGGTCATTGTTCGCGTCTGTAGATGAAAACGCAGCCGCGCGAGTTGCATCGTGATGGTCGATCCGCCGCTGCAGATGCGATGAAAGCGCACGAGATCGAGCAGCGACCGGCCGAGCGCGACCGGATTTACGCCGGGATGACGTTCATAATATTTATCTTCGGTACTGCAACGTCGCGTCGATCAGTTCCGGCGAAATGTCGCGCAACGGCGTCCAGACGCGGAATTTTTGATCGGCGCTCAGCGTCACGCGCAGCAATTTGCCGCTGCGGTCGCGCACGCTTTGTGAAAACGAAATTCCGTCGAGCAAGGGCGGCCTGGGGAGCGCGAGCCAAATTGCGGCAACGAATGTGGAGAGAAACACGAACGCGCGAAGGGTCTTCGCGATCCATTCCGGGGAGCGCACGCGCCTCGCGTGCCGTGTTCGGCGCCCTCGCCGAACATGCTGGAACGCATCACGCCACAGGTTTTTGATGAGTAAAGAGGCCGCTGGCGGGGGCGCCGGCGGCAGCACGCGAGGGCGCGTGCGGTCCCCAAACAGTGCTCGCGCGACGATATTCATTCTGTAACCGTGATGTTGCCGCCCATGCCTCGTCCCTTGACGTTGCGATCGTACATCGACTGGGCGAACACGGGCGGCACGACAAACTTTCCGCGATTGCACGATTTGATTTGGTAATCGATCTCCATCGCTTCCGGCGGCGCAGTCACAAAGAAGACTGCGCGGTCCTCGCGAAGATCGACATAATCTGCGCCCCGGATTGAAGAGACGCCCCCGCGCAGAGAGGTGTCGACGATCTCGAAGCCGCCGGGCAACAGATCGACAACTGCCACGTTCGTCACTGCCGCATGTCCCACACTGCGGACATGAAGGCGCACATGAATCGGCTCGCCGAGATGCGTTTGGGTGACCGGTTTGTTGTCTTTACCGAGAAGCTCACGATAAACTTCCAAACCGTTCGTAAGCGCTTCTTTCGGAACTTCCCGGTCAAAGCCGGCTTCAATCACCTGGAAGAAAACACCGGGGCCGTTGATGCGTCCCGAAGTTTCAAAACGCAACCGGACCGCATCGCGGGAAAAGCCCGACTGTTCCATTAGTTTGGCTCCCCTGGCGAGGCGAACTTCCTGATTGTCGGCACGGACTTCGGTGATGGCGAGGTCGGGCGGATTTTCCGCGATCGTGTGCGAGTAGGCTTTCAGCGCGCGCACTGCGTACGCGGCCGAGAGCGTGTCGAACGAGCCTTCGCCGATCGGCGCAAGAATATTTTTAAATTCTTCGCCTGAAACTTTTCGGAGCCGCTCGGGAAATTCGCGGGCGAGCACGGCAATGTATTGTGAATCCTCACCAAGCGGCTGGAAGAAATCGCCGCACTGCCGCGATGCTGCGGTGCCGATTTTGTATTTGCCGATCAGAGCCTCTGCCTCGGCGTCCTTGTGCAGAAGGTGGAGTGCGCCCGCGAGATAGACTCCCGTGATATCGTTCTGCCAGCTGTCCCGCTGATTTTTGTCGAGATAATCGCGCAGATTGAGAATGTAATTGGTGGTGATGACGCCTTGCTGCGTAAGCACGTAGATGGCGTAAGCGAGTGTCCGCGCATCCGAAAGATTCGACGGCTCGCGCGTAACCATCTTTTGCAGATCGCGCAGACCGCTCGCGAACATGTCGGGTGGTGGAACAAACCCGGCGGCCTTCGCGTCGCTTAGGAAATCCATCGCGTAAACCGAGACAAAACTGATTCCAGCCCCTGGCTCGGGTCCCCAGTAACCGAAGGCGCCCTGATCGTTTTGGCGTCGTCGCAGAAGGCCGAACGTGTATTCGAGTTGTTTATCCACCTCGGCGCGGTTCAAGCCAAAATCGGCTTCGTTAGCCAGCATCAGCCGGCAAAATGCGCCGCTGGTGACCTGTTCGCTGCAACCGTATGGGAATTTCTTCAGATACGCGTCGAGCCCATGAGCGAGTCCAAGCGGAACGGACGAGACAACTGCGTCGCGCTTGGAAAACTCGGGACGCATCGCGCGCTTGATCGCTATATCCACGCTGCCTTTAAAGCTGCCGCCACGCACATCAGTCATGTAGGGGACCGGCGGCCGAATGCTGAGCGTGGCGCGGCGTTTCGTCTGTGATGTAGCCGTTCCGGCCGCATCGCCGCGCGCGATGCTTGCGATGAAAGTGATTTCGCCCGAACCGAGTTTGTCGTTGGCTCGAAACTTGAAGACTACGCTTTGTTCGTGTCCTTCCGCGATGCGCAGAATTTGTGACGACGACCCCAGCGTCGACAGCCCCGAAATTATCGGGGCTCGCGAATCCGTTCGGAGCTGCTCGTTGGTTTCCGCGCGCACCTCGACCTCGGCGTTTGCGCCGGAGCCTTCGACATTATTGGCCACGGTCACTCCGGCTTCGAATTCGTCTCCCGGCGCCGCCAGGACGGGAACGCTTGGGGTAATTACAAACGGCCCGCGAATGAGCACATTGCGCTCGGCCGATCCGGTGGCTTCATTCGAAACCGCGACCGCCATGATCTTCAGTGTGCCGTCGAAGAAATCGGGAACATCGTAAACTACGTCTCGCGCCGTCGTGTCGGCGTCGAGGATGCCCGACCAGAACACGACCGGTTTGTCGGTCATTCGCTTAAATGGATTGAGCCGTTGAACATCGCCGCCGCCACCGAACGCCGAGACGGACCGCAACAGCGAAAATTCCGGAATGATGAGATCGACAATTTGCGAGGTCTCAACTCGCAGCGCGCATTTCCGGAAATAGAAGCCGAGCGGATCGGGCGTTTTGTAATTGGTCACCTGAAGGATTCCCTGATCCACGGCAAAGATGACGATTTTGCCCGGTCGATCTGTTTTGTAGGTGATTCGCAGCGGCTCGCCAGGCTTCGCGGTTGCCGGCGCGTCGATATCGATTTCGAGACGGCGCTTTTCCATGTTGGCGGTGAATGGAACGACGCCGTAACTCAGCGGGCTCACGAAGATTTCCTTTGCGTCGAGCGCGCGCACGAACGTCACGTTGACGTAGCCGCTGCCTTCAAAATTATCCGGAACGCGAATGTGCTGGATGCTGCTGGCGGCGCTCGCCTGGAACCATTGATGCGCGTAAACCCTGTCGCGCTCGACCGTGATTAATCCGCTGCCCGCATACGGCGCTACGATGCTGACCGCGATCTCGTCGCCGCTGTTGTATTGCTTGCGATCCAGCTTCACTTGCAGCTCGGCATTTCTTTCGAGCGAACGAGAAACAGCGCCGTGACCGGCCACACAAAATTCCAATTTTGCGAGGCGTCGATTTTGATCGTCGCGCAGTTCGAGGACATAGGTGCCCGGTTGTTGTGTCGGCAGCGTGTAATGAAATCCGTTAGCAGGAACGGCAATTTTCTCCGTGGTCGCGACGCGCTCTTTTAAGACCGATTCATACGCGAAATTGCCGTTTCGTTGTTTGGTCAGGACCGACACGTATTCCTGCGCGAGGACATTGAGCGTGATGTTTTGGACGGCGATGCGGTTGAGTTGCGGATCGACCGCGATGAATTCGAGCGCACGCGGCTTACCCATATCGATGTAACGCAATTCGCCGTCCGCTTTCCATCCGATCACATACGGCCGGGCCGACACCAGAGCTTCCGCTTCGCCGGTGACGCTGCGTCCTCCTTCGGCTTCGAAGCCTTCGGCTACGAAGCGCATCGCATACGTCGCATCGGCGAAGCGTTCTAATTGCAAATCGAATTGAGTACGCCCCGCGTCGTCGGTCTTCTTTTCGCCCAGCTCGATCGTTTGTCCCTGCCGGTCCTTCTTTTCGTCGGCGAGCGGATCGAAAAAGACGAAATCGTGGAATTCCGGGAAACAAAATGCAGCGGGAGCAAGCTCGAGATGAGCAGTCACGCGGCGATTGGTTGCGGGCGTCCCGTAAAGATTGGCCAGGGTAATCGCGGCATGCATGTCGTCCGGGCTGACCCAACCGTGCTTCGTGCTCTTCGAAAGCCGGGTCTCGATCTTCATTCGATCCGGCAGGAATTCCTTTACGTTTGCCGTTGTCGATCCCAGCAGAGTCGCGCGCCTGCTGTTTTTGATCAGGTAAACGTTGAAGGTGTAAAGGCCGGTCGGCGATTCGTTTGCCGTCTCATAACTCAGCTCGGTGAAGCCGGCATCGGGCAATGCGACTTTCTTTTTTTGCACGCACAACCCGCGCGCATCGATGACTTCCGTTTCCAATGGCAGACCGTTGAGCCGGCCCTGCCAGTTGCGCTGCTTTACGATGAGGCCGACGTGGATTTTGTCGCCCGGCCGGTAAACACCCCGCTCGGTAAACACGAACGCATCCAGGTTCTCCGGCAGGACATTTTCCTCACCTTCGATGTCGAAGCGGGAAAAGTTCAGGACGCGATCTTCGCGTGCGAACGGAATGAAAGAGATGTCGTCGCCGGAGCGCGCGACGAAGGCGACCGGCGTTTTTTCCCGCGTTGCTTTGGCGGTCGATGCAAACGCGCAATGACCGTCGGCGTCGCTCTTCGATGTTTGCACCGGGATCCCGTTCTTGCCGAGAAGATCGACCACGGCTCCGGCAATCGGTTTGCCGGTTTTGATCGACATGAGAAACACGTCGTGGCTTCCGTCCGCATTGTTCTTCATCACGATGCCGATATCGGTCACCAGAATGAAGCGAGTGTCTCTGATCGATCGGACCGGTTTCTTTTTCACCGGATCCCAGCCGCGCGCTGTCAGGAAGAACAATCCGCGCTCGCTCCCGCCGTCCGCGGGCTTTTGCAGCAGTCCGCCGAAATCGAAGGCCGAGTAATTCGCCTTCCATTTGTTTTCGAGTGCGATGTCCTGTCGCTCGATGGCGATGCGCGAAATGTTTTCCTGATTGAACAGATAGGGATCTTGAAACCGCGGGTTCTGAAATTTTCCTTCCGTCTGGCTGATGAGATGATTGATCTGCGTGGTCGCAACGCGCCCGATCTCGTATTCAATCGCGTTCAAGCCGCGCGAGCGGATTGATAATTTTCTTTCACCGCTCAGCGCGAGCAACCCACCATGACCCTCGATGCAGATCTCGCGCGGGAACTGCGGCACCGGCACGACTGCGTTGTAATCGTCCGCCAGCGGATAATCGCCGAACGCGCGCACGCCCTTGTGAACACGGAGGTAAAGCTCGCCGTCGGTTTCAACGCGCACGCGAAACGCGTGTTGCCGGTCCTGGGCTTTGCCGGAAGAGATGACGTCGAAGGCGATTCGCTTCGCGTGGTCGAGAACATCTTCCGGAACATCTGTGGGACTTTGCCATTTTTCCTCTTCGCTCGGTTGCGAATCGGCCGCGTCGGTGTCCGAATCGGTCTCGTCGTCGGCCGTTTGATCGCCTTCATCCGGTGATTCCGTCGTGGCATCGGTGTGTTCCGGGAGTTTCCGTTTTGGCAGAAGCCGAATCTCCAGGGCTTTGGCCAGCTCGCGCGTGTTGATGTCGGCGGTTGTGGTTAGAATGAGAATCTGCTGGGGGTCGCCCTCCTGGTTGCGCGCGATGGTTCCCTGAATCGAATCGATGCGAAACATCGTGGCGACTGATGGAACGAGAACTTTCGCTTCGACTCCGCCACGGGTTTCGGCGCCGTTCTGTTGCGTGCGGACACCTTTCGCCAGGACGAGTTTGGCGAAATCTTCGCGCGCCGGCAGTGTGATCGATGAGCTGCGCAAATAGACCAACCGGTTGTGCAGACCGTAAGTCAGCTTGAAGTGAGGTTCCGGATCGGACGCCGGAAAAATTTGCGAGCCGCCGATGGTGATGAGTTGGAGGTGCCCGTCGAACGCGCCCGGGGCGACGGAGTGCGTCAGTTCAAGAGTCGCTGTGATCTGGCGCTGCTTCGGATCCGTCGGGTCCTGATAAAATTGAAGGTCCTTGATCGCGATCTCAAACGACGGCGTGTGCGCCTCGTAAACCAATCGTCCCATCCGGATGTGTCGCGGAAAGAAGCTTTTGTCGAAAACGATCCGGAACGTTTGATCGGCCGGCCAATCCCCGGTTGGCTGAAAAACGAGCGTGTCGTCGCTCGCCCAATGCCAGCTGCCGCTAATTTCCGGCTCAAGCCGCACGCCGCTCAGCGATGGCTTCTTCAAATCTTCCAGGCGCGCCGCTGACTGGCTGAAATATACATCCAACTGCGGAAATTTGAGTTTCTCTTCCAGCTTCGTGACCGGAATCGCGCCGACCCTGACCGAGACGTAGCGCGGCTTCGGCAGGCTTTGGTACCAGTGCCATGTCCAGGCGGCGCCGCACAAAAGCAGGAAGAGAGCAACAATCGTCGGCGCGATTGCATGCGGATACCTGCTCTCGATGCGCGCCCATGCCTCGCCGATTCGGCGCGACCATTCTGGTGGTCGCCAGGACAGGTTGCCGAAAACAGCGGCAGGAATTCGGCGGCATGCTTGGGCGAATTTCGACAGAGGCGCGGGCGTATTCATGAGAGGAATACGGCGGCCCCGCGGAAATCTTTCAGAAAATCGCACGCCCGCCTCGCAGGCAGCCGCAGAGGGAAACCGTTAAAACGGTTCATGCCAGGCGGCGCGCCCATTACCGCGCTGAAGCGCGGTGTTAATGAAAGGCGCTATCCGATCCGCAATAGAAACAGCCGACGACGGGATTCGAACCCGTGACCTACGGTTTACGAAACCGTTGCTCTACCAGCTGAGCTACGTCGGCGCGCGAGCGGGCAAAAGATTACATCCGACGATGATGCGGGCAAGAGGAGATGAATGAAAAGCACCAAGCACCAACCTCCAAGCACCAGAGAAATTCCAATCACCAAATTCCAAACATCATCGCGCGACTCCTCTTGGTGTTTGAATTTTGGTGTTTCTCTAGATGTTGGAGCTTGGAGCTTGGATGTTCTGAATTACATCGGAAATTCAAAGGTTTCGCCGATTTCGCGGAGAGCAATACGTTCCGGCTCGTCGCGCAGCGCGGCTTCGAAACGCTCGATCGGCTCGCGGAATGGTTCGAAGCTCAGCTGGAATGTTTGATGGTGCATGGGGAGGATGAATTGCGCGCCGGCATCGTTTGCCATTTGCACAGCTTCTTCGGGGCTGGAATGAGTTCGAATCCACGGGTTGTAACATCCGATGGATATGGCGGCGAGATCGATGGGCCCGAAACGGCGCAACTCGGCAAACGTATCCGTGAATGCGGTATCGCCGCCAAAAAGAATGCGCCGGCCTTCGCGCTCGATGAGATAGCCGTTGTAGCCGCGATAATCGTCGTGCTGCATTCTGGCGCCCCAGTGTTTTACCTGGACCGCAACAATGTCGACCTTACCGGCTGACGTTTCCACAGACTCGCGCTGGTTCCATTGAAGCTCGGTAATGTCGCGAAATCGTGCCCAGCGGAGCAAATCGCGAGTGCGCGGAGCGGTGATCACTTTGGTGGAGCGATTGAACTCCGCCTTCGCCCGGCTACGGCGCGACAGGCGATGAAGCGTTCGCAAATCGAAATGGTCGAAGTGCGCGTGCGATAAAAGAATGACGTCGATTTTCGGCAGCTCGCGAACGGTGAGCGCCGGCGCGGTGAGACGTTTTGGGCCGATGGTGAAAAGAAATGGAATCCGGATTCCGCAGCGCGAGAACAGGACGGGGTCGATAAGAATTTTGATGCCGAAGAAATTAACGAGCACGGTGGCATGACCGAGCCACGCCGCCGTGACATGCGCGTCACTCCACTCCGTCGGATCCGGTTTGGCGAACGCAGGTGCGATCGGACTCCGACTTTTAAGTATTGCCTCGCGCCAGAGATAAGAAATCCATCGGCGCACACGCGGGTTTCGATAACTGGGTTGTACAGATCCATCCCTCATCGCACCGCCCGCCTCGCGCATCGCAGAATTGTTGCACGAGAATGAATGCGTTGTTTCCCGTGATCTGCCACCCAAATCGCTGCGGTCTTGGGGTGTTCCGCGGCGATATAAGGCGGCGCCGTACAATTTCGAAAGTCGAAAGCTCTTCGCGATCTGATGGTTGAACGAAGCGCGCCGCGGCTTGTCGAATTCGGGGTGCCGCCCAACAGCCGCGCTGCGAAATTCTTGAACTGCTTGATTTTAAAGCCGGACTCGCGGGTGCCGCCCAAATTCTACTGCGCACCGTGCCGTTCCGCTTTTGCTTTAGTCCATGCGGCCCAGCGTGATTTCCTAATGATCCACCGCGCGGAAAAAACTATCGGCATCGTCGGAGGCGGAATCGGCGGAATCGCGACCGCTTTGGCTCTTTGGCAAGCCGGCTTCAATGCGGTGGTCTATGAAAGAACGGAGCGTCTGCACGAAGTAGGCGCCGGAATGATGTTGTGGCCTAATGCCACTCGTGTTTTGCGCGAAATGGGTCTGCTCGAAAACGTGCTGGCTCGCAGCGGTGCGAACACGAATTTTTTGGTTCGAGCAAGCTCAGGCAAGGTCCTGATGGACATCGCGCTGGGACAATTCGACGTGCCCGCCGTCTGCATGCGGCGAGCGGATCTCATGGTAATCCTTTCACATGCTCTGCCAGACGACCGTGTCCGCCTCGGCTGCGAACTGCAAAGTTTGAAACAGTTCGATCGCAAGGTGCGGCTTTATTTTGAGGATGGCCGTGTGGCAGAGCACGACGCTGTCATCGGCGCCGACGGCATTCGATCCCGAGTGCGATCGGCACTCTTCGGTACCTCCGATCCTGTTTACCGCGGTTACACGGTCTGGCGCGGCCTGGCGCGAGTACAATGGCACTGCGATCATACCGGGATTCAACAGCGAGACGTGGGGAACAGGGAAGCGTTTTGGAATTCTCAATACCGGCCATCGGAGATTTACATGGTACACAACCGCGAATGTCCCTTCGCGCCATGTGGACGCGCCTTGCGGGCGGAAACACGAGCTCCAACAAATGTTCGCCGGCTGGCACGAGCCGATCGCCGATTTTCTCGACGCAACTGAGGAGGCAGAAATCTTAAAGAACGGCGCCCGCGATTGTCCGCCGCTGCGCCGCTGGGGTCGCGGCCTGGTCACTTTGCTTGGCGACGCGGCGCATCCTTGCACGCCGAATCTGGGGCAGGGAGGTTGCATGGCCCTGGAGGATGCAATGGTCCTGGCCAAAGTGCGTGCAGAGAGCGCCGTCACTGGAAATTGCGTTCCGTCGTTACGAATCGCTCCGAGTTCATCGCACCAGGCACATTCAGCAGCGGTCCCTTTTGATGGGCCAGATTGGGCAATGGCAGAACCGGCTCTTTGTGACCGGACGCGAACTGGTGACTCGGATGCTTCCGGTCAGGCTGATCGAACACAACTTGAGAAAAGTCTACTCGTACACGACGTAATCGTAATGCGCGTTGCGATTAGCACGTTTCTGATCTCGGTTGTTTCAATCGTCATAGTTAAGGCCGGCGATTCTACATTCAAGTCGGACGAGATCTACAAGGGTTGGATGCAAATGTACGATCTCAAATTCGATGAGGCGCACAAGACATTCGGCCAATGGCAGGAAAGCCATCCGACCGATTGCCTCGCGCCGGCCTCGGATGCCGCCGCGTATCTCTTTTCCGAACTGGCCCGTTTAGGCGCATTGGAGTCCGAGCTGTTCGTGAACGACAAGCGATTTATAAATCGCAAACGACTGGTTCCCGATCCCGACGTGAAGCGCCATTTTATGCAACGAATCGACCAGGCTGATCGGCTGGCCGATTCTGCTCTCCAGAAATCGAACGCGGACACCGGCGCGCTGTTCGTAAAATCGCTTACCTGCGGACTCCGCGCGGACTACGCAGCTCTGGTGAACAAGCAGAATCTCAGGGCTTTCCTTTACACGAAAGAAGGCCGTCCTTATGCCGACAGGCTTCTGGCGGCCGATCCGGAGGCGTTCGATGCTTACCTCGGCCCGGGCGTGGAAAATTATCTGCTGAGTCTAAAGCCGAAGCTTCTGCAAATTCTGCTCAGAATAACAGGGACGAGCATCGACCGAAAAAAAGGAATCGAACAACTGCAGAAGACCGCGCTCCATGGATATTACCTCGAGCCATTTGCAAAGCTCTTGCTCGCTGTCGCCGCAGCGCGGGATAACCATCCGGAAAAAGCGCGCGAACTTCTGACGGAACTGCATAACCGTTTTCCGGACAACAAACTCTACTCGCGCGAGCTGGATGGCCTGGTCGCGGCCGATCAATAGCGATCTGGTTGCCTAACGATTTTCACGATGACCGCCCCGGCACAATTTCATGTCGAGATCGATGAAATCCGGAAACATTACGACCGGCTCTCCTTCTTGTACCGGATGTTATGGGGAGAGCATCTTCATCACGGTTACTGGGAAAATAATGAATCTGTTCCGCGCGCCCAAATCCAGTTGATGGAGCGTTTGGCCGAACGAGCGGTCGTGCCGCGCGGGGCGACCGTGCTGGATATCGGCTGCGGCCTGGGCGGCTCTGCTTTTTGGCTGGCGAGCCAGTACGATTGTCGCGTGACAGGCATCACAATCAGTCCCGTCCAGGCAAGAATGGGGACCCGCAGAGCGAAAACCAGAGGCTTAAGCGACCGGGTCCGGTTTCAGGTTGCCGATGCCAACCTGTGGCAACCGCAGCCCGAAAGTACCGATGTAATCTGGATCATGGAAAGCAGCGAACACTTTCGGGACAAGAAAGGTTTCTTTGAGCGCTGCGCGTTTGCATTGAAGCCCGGAGGCATCCTTGCAGTTTGTGCCTGGCTCCGGCGCGATGGACCGGTGCGCAGCGACGAACAAGAGTTGGTCGCGACGATCGGTGAAGCGATGTTGAGCGCAAGCCTTGATACACTTACGGATTACAAGGCGTGGATGAGTGAGTCAGGTCTCATCGTCGAGACAGCGGAGGACATCACCCCAAAAATCGCGCCCACCTGGGAACATTGTTCCCGGATTGCCGGGCGTTTCCCGGTAAAATGGTTACTGCGGTTCACTGACGCTCCCACGCGTCGCTTCGTGAAATCGTTTCCCCTCATGAGGCAGGCATACGCCAAAGGAGCAATGGCTTTCGGTCTTTTCGTGGCCAAAAAATCGAGTCAAACCAATAACGGCCTTTACTGGAATGAACCGCCTGAGTGAGATTCTTCGGGTCAAACGAGCGGAAATCGAACAGTTGCGGCCGCAGGCAGAGACGTTGCGTCGGCAAGCGGTTGAGCGGAATAAATTCCGTGGTTTTCGCGCGGCGTTGAAACGAGGCGATGGAGACGTAGCTGTCATTGCCGAAATCAAGAAGGCTTCACCCTCCGCAGGAGTCATCGCGGAATCGTTCGATCCCGTGGCAATCGCGAAAGATTACGAGCGGGCGGGTGCCGCGGCCATTTCGGTTCTAACCGACACGCAGTTTTTCCGGGGCAGCCTGCAAAATCTCGTCGATGTTTGCGCATCGGTTTCGCTTCCGGTGTTGCGCAAAGATTTCATCCTCGATGAAATCCAAATCGCGGAGGCGGCCGCAGCGGGCGCAGACGCAATTTTGCTCATCGTCGCCGCGCTCGAACAAAAGCAATTGATCGACCTGGCAAGCGCGGCGGCCAGGTATCAATTGGAAGCGCTGGTCGAAGTGCACACCCTGGAAGAGTTGGAACGCGCGCTGGACGCCGGCGCGGAGATTATCGGGATCAATAACCGCAACCTGGAGACATTTGATGTCGATCTCGGTGTGACGGAAAAATTAAGCGAAAAAGTTCCAAACGATGTGGTGCTGGTCAGCGAAAGCGGAATCAAGTCCGCGAAAGACGTCGCCCGGGCCCGGGCATGCGGAGTGGATGCCGTGCTGGTCGGCGAAGCTTTGATGCGCGGCGAATTGTCGATCGCAGAATTGCGATCGGAGCGGTGATGGCGCGCGAATCACCCGCCTCCGTCCAACTACGGCGCGGCAAGCGCGAATTACGCTAAAACAATCAAAGAATCAGGATTGATTGATAAAAGTTCGCGTCGATTCGTGTGATTCGCGGGGCAAGAATCTGCCCGGCTGATCGAAATCATTTAACTACGCCGATTTCCGCACGGCGGTTTTTCGCCCATGCCGCTTCATTGTGTCCGGGATCGGCCGGCATTTCCAAGCCGAAGCTGACTGTTTGAATGCGGCCGCCATCCACACCCTGCGAAATCAAACTTTCGCGCACCGCGCCGGCGCGGCGATCGCCCAGGCCGCGATTGTATTCCGGCGTTCCGCGTTCATCGGTGAAGCCGGCAATGATGATCTGAGAGGAGCCGCCTTTCATGAAATCCGCGATCTGCTGAATCTTTCCCGTGTCTGACGAACGAACCGTCTGGCTGTCGAAATCGAAATAGACAGGTTGAAATTGATTGCGATCGACGTTGCCACCGAAAAAGGATGTGCCTTCCTGACGTTCGGGCAGCGGCGTGCCGGTAACATAGTCACCCGTCGTGCCGGCGGTTTGTCCTCCTCCTTTTTTCTCGCAGCCGGTAGCGCCAAAAATCAGCGCGATGGCTGTAACCAGAAGGAAGGAATTTAGAAGGGATCTGCGAAACGGGTGCGGTGTGCTCATAAGTTTTCAGAATAGCGCCTGCGAAATTGCGCGCAAGCGGGGTCACTCGCGCCTGGCGCGGAACCGCCCCTTTAGCGATGACCAGAAGGCGCGCCGAACCGGGGCCGATGCAGCGCGAGCAACGAGCACGGGACAATTTGCATGGTTCAGGATACTGCGAGTGAGATCTCCCATAATGTAGTGGCGCACGATGCCGCGCGCCTGTGACGAACCGGTCACAATTAAATCGTGATCGCCCGCACGCGCCTCTGCAAAGACCTGTTCGAGAACCATGCCGTGCTGGATCCGCACCTCCACCGGCACGCCGAGGCGCTCGATTTCGTTTTTTTGGTGGCGCAGATTCTCTGCAAGCTCCGAGTTGGATTGGAAAAGAAGATCGACATCTTCCTCCAGGCGGACCAAGTCGGCATAGATCGCAGGCGGCTCAGCCATGACGTGCAACAGAGTGACCGAAGCGCCGGCTGCTGCGGCGATCTTTCCGGTAAGCTGCACTGCCCCCTCGATGAATTGCTTTCCACCGGTGCAGACAAGAAATCTCTTAAACTGCGTGCGCTGGCCGAGCGCGACCAGCACCGGCGGGGAGATGGATTTGATGACTTCGTAGGTTTTCACCGAGCGATACAAACCAGTCTCGCCGGTTCGCCGGGTTCCGATGACAACGAGATCGTACTCGGCTTTCGACGTTTGCCCGAGAATTTGGCGAATGGCTTCTCCGGCCCGCACCACAATCTCCGGCGCGACCCCCTGTGCGCGAAGCGACTCTGCCTGGGTTTCAAGCGCCTCTCGCAAAGATGGTTCGTCGTTCGGTTCTTCCACGATCCCGAGAAGCGTGGTTTCGGCGTGACAAGCAGCGGCAAGAAGGCCGCCGATTCGACTCGCATTGTCCGCGTCCGGCATTCCGTTGCTGCAAATCAGGATGCGCATAACTCTAGAGTGTGTGACCGCTGAAGAGGGTGTAAATCACGACCGCCGCGCCAATGAATGGCAGCGGCACGAACGCGAGACGAATTTTCGGTCCCGTAAAATATTGCGTAGAGATTGCGCCGATTTGTGCGCCGATCGCCGCGCCGGTATTCATGACCAGCGCAATGAGGACATCGACGTTGCCTTTGACCGCGTGGCTAAACGTCCCGTAACTGGCTGAAATGATCACTTCGAACAGGTCGGTGCCCACTGCGAGATGCGTGGGAACACCGAGCACGTAAACCAGCAAAGGCATCCGGATATAGCCGGCGCCGCCTCCGAGAAAACCGCTGAATAATCCGCCGATAAAGGCGACCAGGAGAACGATCCATAATGAAATCTCCTTTATGCCCGAGGTGGGTAGTGAAATTGGGGGCCAAATTTTGCGACGCTGAATGCGGCGGGTAATGTGCGCAAAGGCCGAATGATCCTGCTTGGACTTCGCGACTTTGGTTGTTGCGGCTCGCGTTCGCCGCTTCTGCGCCATCAAGGTTTTGCGGCTCTCCCAAATCATGAATCCGGAGATACTAACGTAAACAACGATCGACACGATGCTCACGACCAGATTCACGTTCCCCGCGCGTTTCAAGACTTGAATCAACTGCGCTCCTCCTTCCGTCCCTGCAATCGTGCCCAGAGCCATGATCAATCCGAGTTTGAGATCGACGTTGCCGAGCGCCCGATGCCGTTTGGCCGCCACGATCGATTTTCCGACGATGTGCGCCAGATCGGTCCCGATGGCGAAATTCCAATCCAGCCCCACCGCGCGCAATGCCGGGCCGGCAAGAAAACTGCCGCCGACGCCGAAGAATCCGCCCAGGATCCCGATGAAAAAGCCGATTACCGCGAGGTAAATCGGGCTGATGTGCGCGCCGGAAACCGGGAAAAACATGGCGTGATTTATTCAGACCGGCCGCGAATGAGACGCAACAGAAGCGTGGTGACGCTTTCAAGAAGAACCGCCTGGCCAATGATCAGGAGAATCGCGACAGTTGCGTACGTGTAACGGTGATGAATCTCGAGCTGCAGCAATCCTTCGCCCAGGAAATGCAGGACCAGGAAAAAGTAGGCGACGACGAGGACGGCATAGATGACAAGCTCGGCTGCGAAAGCCCGGAGCGTTTTAGCCGTTTCTCTTTTCATTGCTTGGATCAGATCAGGTTCGTCGATTCCTTACAATGTTGAAGGCGCCATCTGCGACCGTGCGATCCGTTGATCCGGGATAGAGCGCTTCTGCACGATCGGTCGGATGTCATCCCCCGTTTTTTTCTCGACGCCGTGGCCGCCGACCCTTGGCCGGCGTGATGCATGGTCATCAGTATGTTCTTGCAGGGCGAGACAACTGCGAACGCGACCGCGTTGCGCCGGCGACCAAATTCCATTGCGTCGCCGTTATTTTCCCCTAACGTTTGATTCCGCATTTAAAGCGGAAAAATATGGCTGATGCTGCAAATAAGTACCCTGAAAACGTAGCGGGAAAATTCTACGTCGACGATCAGTGCATCGATTGCGATCTGTGCCGGGAAACTGCTCCCGCCAACTTCAAGCGCAATGACGATGGCGGGCACTCCTACGTTTACAAGCAGCCGGAAAACCCGGAAGAGGAAGGCCTCTGTAAAGAAGCGATGGAAGGCTGTCCGGTCGAAGCCATCGGCAGCGACGGCGGCTAAATCTGTAGCGGCGATAATCGGCTCGACATTGTTCGGTAAATTGTAGGGCAGGCGCGTCGCCTGCCATGACTGGAGGGCCGGCAACCGGAGCGGTTGCCCTACAATTCAAACAGCGCACGTTAATGCGGCATCAAATCGAACATTAAACATCGCATATCAAAGATTCCAGTCGCACTGACTGTCGCCGGATCGGACAGCAGCGCTGGAGCCGGCATCCAGGCCGATCTCAAGACATTCGGCGCGCTCGGGGTCTACGGCCTGACCGCCGTTACGTGCGTTGTCGCGGAAACGCCGGGGAACGTTTCCCGAATTGAACCGGTCGGCGCCGAAATGGTGCGCGCACAAATCGATGTTCTCGCCAGGAACTTCCCGATCTCTGCCATCAAGACCGGGTTACTCTATTCGGCGGACATTATTTCCGTCGTCGCGGGTGGAATCGTCGATCTCGTCCGCAAAATCGGTAATCGAGTGCCGCTCGTCGTCGATCCTGTGATCGTTGCGACCAGCGGCGATCCACTTCTGCAAAAAGACGGGATCGAGATTTACCAAAAGGAACTGTTTCCGCTTGCCGCGCTGATTACACCGAACCTCCTCGAAGCGGAAAGATTTCTCGGCGAACCAGTGCGCGACTTGAAATCGATGCGTCGCGCGGGCAAAGAGTTGGAGAAGAAATTTCGAACCGCGATTCTTCTCAAGGGCGGGCATCTGGCGGGCGATCGGGCCGTGGATCTTCTTTTTGACGGCGGAAAGATTGTCGAATTCGCCGGTCCGTTTGTGCGGGACGTGGCGACGCACGGCACCGGCTGCACTTATTCGGCCGCCATCACGGCCGGTCTGGCGGGTGGTTTATCGCTGCAGGATTCAATCGCCCGCGCCAAAAAGTTTGTGAGTAGTGCGATCGCGCGGCGATTCCGTTGGGAATCGGCGTCCGGAAAGAACCTCGATGCCCTGAATCACTTGTAGACATCGCTCTGCGCAACTCGCCGCTGAGGCGATCAAGGTGACACGAGCCGCGCCGCGCAGAAACCGGCGGCTGCAGGTTTTATGCTTTGCCCTTCCACTCCTTCCAATGCTTAAGCTCCAGCGCTTCGAGCGCTGCCGCCGTCTCCGCTTGTTTCTTGCTGTGGCCGCTGCCCTGGCCAAGCACCATCTCTTCCCAGACGGCCCGCACGACAAAAGTTTTGTCATGCTCCGGACCGCTTTGTGAAACGAGCTCGTAAAGCGGACTTTGCGGCGAAATGCTTTGCAGCAATTCCTGCAACTGCCCTTTTGGATTGATGTCCACCGGCTCGCTTTCGATTTGGGCGAGATCGCCGCGCGCCTGTTCGAGAATAAATTTTGCCGCCATTTCCAGCCCGCCGTCGAGATAGACAGCGCCGACCAGCGCTTCAAAAGCATCGCCCAGCGTCGATGCGCGATTTCGGCCGCCGCTCGCGTCTTCGCCGCGCCCCATCAAAAGATGGCGCCCCAGGTCGAGCGCGGCGGCATGCGCCTTTAACGCGTCACGCGAAACCAAACGCGACCGTAGCTTGGTTAGCTGGCCTTCCGGCGCGCTTCCGAATCGTTGAAAAAGATATTCGGTGATTACCAGTTGAAGAATGGCATCGCCCAAAAATTCGAGGCGCTGGTTGTCAAAATGACGTTGCTGGGTTTCATGGCCCACGCTGGGATGAGTGAGCGCTTCGGCCAGCAAAAGCGGGTTCCGGAACTTGTATTCGATGCGTTCTTCCAGCGGGTGCACGTTCTCGTCATTTGAATACTTCGACGAATCGAGCGCAAGCTCGCGAAGAATGGAGCGGGTAGGGAGGCCTACCGTTTCTGCTGATAGACTTCGAGCGAAGTAACGAGATCAAGCGCGCGTTGCAAAACCCGATCTTGCACCGGTCGTTTGGCCTGTCGCTGGTTGCGACGCGTGTCTGTCGCATCCAGCTCGGGGTTTGTTCCGGCCAGGAGAGCCGCTTCGTTCAGGTGCGGCCGCTCCGTTTCGTAAATAAAGGGCCCCATTCCTTTCTCTGCGCTCAACCGGAAGATCTCCCGTTTTTCGGTCGCAGGCAGTTCCACCGGCAAATCCGGTTTCACGCCCTCAGGGAATAACGGACTGCCGTCCGGTAAAACTGCTTCCGCCGCGGCCACCCGCAGCACCTTTCCGCTTGGCAACGGCAGGTCCGAATACTCGACTGCGCGTCCGGCTGTCGGTTCGCCGACGATCAATGCCTTGTCGTAAAGTCGCAGCAACGCAGCTACCGCCTCTGCTCCGCCCGCCGTTTCTCCATCTGTCAGCACCACTATCAAACCATGGAACGCCGGATCGCGGTCCGAACTAAAGCTGCTCTCCTGGCGCGCCGGCGGCTTGCGTACCGTAAAAAGAGGTTTGCCTTTCGGACAGAAACGCTTCGCAAATTCCGCCGCGGTTTCGAAATCAGTCATCCCCGGACTATCCCGCAGATCGATGATCAATCCGTCCACCTTTTTGGATGAAAATTGCGTTAGCTTCCTGTCCATCACCTTGAGGTTTGTCCTGTTGAATGCGCCAAGTCTCAGATAACCGACGTGACCTTCAAAAATCTCGCTGTAAAGAGCGGGCCCCGCCGGAGGGTTTTTTTCCGGGCCGGGCAAAAGCATGAGTCCGCGTGATTGCCGAACCAGGAGGCCTTCCAGCATCGCTCGATTTAGCTCGGTGTTGGTAACGGCGTCGGGGTTTGTGTAATCCTTCTTCAAGAGTTCAATCGCCGCCTGGAGATCGGCGGGCCCTAACGAATCGATCATCTTCCGCATTGTTGGAGTCGCGGCAGGAGAAACAGCGGCCGCGGCATGGCCCGGGGTCGGCGCGCTGTTTGGAGAGGGCGCTCGCGCAGACGAAGAGGGGCGGGGTTGTGCGAAGAGGCTGGCCCCTGTCACAATTGCGATTGCGATAACCGCCTGCCGAAAGAATTGAAACATCACCCGATTGTTATCCGTTAATCGCGCTGAGAGCAATATCGCGTCGGTAGTGGCACCCCTCGAAATGTATCTGTGCGACCGCTTCGTAGGCACGCGAGCGCGCTACATCAATCGTCCGCCCAAGCGCGGTGACGGCGAGAACGCGTCCACCCCCGGTGACAATTCCGTCAGCCTGTCGCTTCGTGCCGGCATGAAAAACATGGACATCCTCAAGCCTCGCGACCTCTTCCAAACCAGAGATGGGCATCCCCGTTTGATACTTGCCGGGATAACCGGCCGAGGCGAGCACGACCGTGACCGCTGGGCGCTCATCCCATTCGATGGAATGCTGATCGAGGCGGCCGTCGATCGTGGCTTCCAGCAGTGGCAGTAAATCGGATTTCATCCGCGGCAAAATCGCCTGCGTTTCCGGATCGCCGAAACGGCAGTTGAATTCGAGGACGCGCGGGCCGTCGGGGACGATCATCAAGCCGGGAAAAAGTAACCCGCGAAACACGATTTCTTCCATGAGCAACCCGCGCAAGAGCGGGCGCATGATTTTTTCATGGAACTGCGACTCCAACTCGGCGTTCCAATTATTGGCCGGGCTAAACGCGCCCATTCCGCCCGTGTTCGGCCCCAGATCGCCATCGAAGGCACGTTTGTGGTCGCGTGCCGATTCCAGCAATCGATAATTTTCTCCATCCACCAGCGCGTGCAGCGAACATTCCGAGCCGCGTAGAAACTCTTCGATCACGACGCGCCGCCCCGCGTCTCCGAAACGGCCTTCGTTCATCATCGAATTAATTGTCGATTGTGCGGTGGAGGGGTCCGGCGCAATGATCACGCCTTTGCCAAGAGCAAGGCCGTCGGCCTTGATCACGACCGGGAAATTAAGCTTTTTGCAATAGCGCAAGGCTTCGTCGCTGTCGGAAAACGTGCTTGCCTGCGCGGTGGGGATTCCTTGTGCTCGCATCAGTTCTTTCGCGAAAATTTTCGAAGACTCGATTCGAGCGGCTGATTTGGTCGGTCCGAAAACGCGCAGGTTTTCCGATTGGAAAAGATCGACAATTCCGGCGGCGAGGGGATCGTCCGGGCCGACGACTGTGAGATCGATATTGTTTTGTTTCACGAAGCGGGCCAGCGCGGCGAGGTCGGCCGCCGGGATGGCGACGTTCTCGGCGAGCTCGGCGGTTCCTGCGTTGCCCGGCGCGCAAAAGATTCGATCGGCCCGTGGCGACTGGCTCAATTTCCAAACGAGGGCGTGTTCGCGGCCGCCACTTCCGACGACAAAAATTTTCATTTTATTTCATTGAGCACGCAATTGAAGACGCGCGCTGTCAGAAAAACAAGCCGCACATTCGTGACTAACGTTGGGCTGTTGCACGCGATGGCGATTCAGCCGGTGTGATGGCAACTGTGAGCTTCTCGGTGTGACGGACGACTGTGATTTGGGATCGAACGCCGATTTGTTCGCCGACGAGGAGTTTATGCAAATCGTAAATACTGGCGATGGGCCGGTCGTTGAAGGCCACAACAACGTCACCTTCGCGCAAACCTGCTTTTTCGGCCGGGCTCTCTTTCTCCACGGAAACAACCAGAACGCCGGTTTCGCGCGGCAAATTGTAAAAACGAACGACGCGGCGATGAATGGGAACGTTTTGTCCGGCCACGCCAATGTAGCTTCGACGGATTTTCCCGTCGCGGATCAGCCAGCCGGCGACGAATTTTGCGGTGTTGCTGGCAATTGCAAAACAGATTCCCTGGGCGGGGCGGATCATGGCGGTGTTCACACCGATGACTTCACCGGCGGAGTTCACCAGCGGCCCGCCGGAATTGCCGGGATTCAGAGCGGCGTCGGTCTGGATAATGTTGTCGATCAAGCGGCCGGAGAGCGAGTGCATCGATCGACCGAGGGCGCTGATCACGCCGGCGGTAACGCTGGCTTGAAAACCGAACGGGTTGCCAATTGCGATCGCCAGTTGTCCGACGCGCAGGTTCTCGGAATCCGCCAGGCGGACGTGTACGAGATTCGGCGCATCGATTCGAATGATGGCCAGATCGGTGTCCGGGTCGTCGCCCACCAGCCGTGCCGGGTACTCGCGTCCGTCGGGCAGGTTCACGGCGATCTTGTCGCGCCGTGCACGACGTGGCTGTTGGTCAAAATGAATCCGTCGGGCGCGATGATGAAACCGGAGCCGCTTCCGCCAACCTCGCGGGGACCGCGCCGTCCATCGGTCCGTTGGGTGACATCGATGTTGACCACCGCAGGCGCAACGCGTTCGGCGGCGCCGACCACGCTGCGTGAATAACTGTCCAGCAATGCCAGGTCATCCGGTGGAAACGGGTTGCCTGATGGCTCAAACTCCGGCGTCGAACCGGATGGATGCAAGAGGAGCGCGACCGGATCGTCGCGCTCACCTCGCAGGTTGAAAGTTGTCATGAACAGAAATTTCAAGCGGTCCGAACCCGGAGTCAATTACATGCTTCTTCAGCCTGTATGATCAGTCAGGGATGTTACTCTCTTCTTGCACGCAGTAATAAAGCTCGTTACAAGGAGGCCATGTCAAAATCCTCCGCTTCAGTCATGGACGCGCAATGTCCGTCGCGGCTCGTGCTCGACCGGATCGCAGATAAATGGACGGCGCTCATCATTCAGATCCTGGCCAGGGGGACGATGCGATACGGCGCGCTCCAGCGCGAGATCGGCGGCATTTCCCAAAAGATGCTGACGCAAACGTTGCGCAGTCTCGAGCGGGACGGGTTGGTGCAGCGCACGGTTTATCCGGTCGTTCCGCCGAGGGTGGAATACTCGCTTACCCGGCTCGGGCGAACGTTGATTGAGCCGTTGCACGCACTTTGCCGCTGGTCGGAAAAACATTTGCCGGAGCTTCATGCGAACCGGGCGCGCGCCAGGGCAAAATCGAATTCAATGGCAGCATAGGAAGATCTTCCCGGTTTAACGATGCAACAGGCGGAAACCATCGTTCTCCTTTTCGCCGCCGTGGCGGCGCTGGCTGTCATCGCGCGCAAGATCAGTGTGCCATATCCGGTCCTGCTCGTTCTGGCCGGACTCGGCTTGAGCTTTGTACCGCGGCTGCCGGAAGTGAAGCTGAACCCCGACGTTGTCTTTTATTTTTTTCTGCCGCCGCTTATTTATCCCGCCGCGCTGTTCACGTCCTGGCGGGACTTTCGAAGAAACTTGCGTCCCATTCTGCTTCTCGCGATTGGCCTGGTGCTCTTCACGATGGGGACGGTCGCCTGTCTGGCGCATTGGCTCGTCCCCAATTTACCCTGGGCGGCGGCTTTTGCGCTCGGCGCAATCGTCTCGCCGCCGGATGCGGTCGCGGCCACCAGCATCATTCGACGGCTTTCCGTGCCGCATCGCATCGAAGCGATCCTCGAAGGCGAAAGCCTGGTAAACGATGCGACCGCGCTGGTCGCGCTGCAATTCGCAGTCGCCGCTGTAATGAGCGGCGGCTTTTCGATTGGAGGGGCGGCGCTGCGATTCGTTTGGGTCTCGGCGGGCGGCATCGCCTTTGGATTGCTTGTTGGTCTGATCATCCGCTGGGTGCACCGGCATTTGGATGATCCGCCGGTCCAGATCACCATCTCGTTGCTCACGCCGTTTGCCGCATATCTGCCGGCAGAAAGGCTGCATTTTTCGGGAATTCTCGCCACAGCAGCGGTTGGAATGTATCTCGGCTGGCATTCGCCGCTGATTGTTCGGGCGCGGTATCGGCTCCAGGCATTCGCTTTCTGGGAGATGGTTGTGTTTTTGCTCAACGGCTTTGTTTTCATCACAATCGGTTTGCAGTTGCCGCGAATTTTGCTTGGGATACGGAGCGATTCACTTGGCACCTTGATTAACGAAGGATTGTTGATCAGCGGCGCGGTGGTATTGGTCCGTATCGCGTGGGTGTTTCCAGCCGCTTATCTGCCGCGCTTGTTTAGCAAAAAACTCCGGGCCCGCGATCCATTTCCGTCGTGGCAACAAATCGCCCTGGTTGCCTGGGCTGGCATGCGCGGAGTCATTTCGCTGGCGGCGGCATTTGCGCTTCCATTTGTTCTGATCGACGGGAGCGCGTTTCCCGGTCGCGATTACATTTTATTTTTCACGTTTTGTGTCATCCTCGTCACGCTGGTTTTTCAGGGTCTCACCTTGCCGTTTGTTGTTCGGAAGCTCGGCTTGAAAGACGATGGGTCGACGGATGAGGAGGAACGGCGCGCGCGTCTTGCAGCCAACAAAGCGGCGCTGGAACAGCTCGGGAATGCGGCTGGCAACGAAGATTATCGAGAGGATGTGATCGATCGTTTGCGCGCCGAGTACGATGACCGCATTGCACAACTCGAGCTTTGCGCGCAAAGCCCTGAGGATTGCAGCGGTGGAATCGCTACGCCGCAGTATCAGCGCCTTCAGCAGATTGCGCTCAACGTCGAGCGCCAGACCATTATTGCGCTACGCAACCAGCGAGTAATCAACGATATCGCGCTGCGCCGGATTCAACGCGATCTCGATTTGGCCGAAGCGCGCCTGGGCGGGCCGTGAACGCTCGAACGTTTGCGAAGGCGCAAACGCCTCTACAACTGGCGAGAGAAGCGAGGAGAGTGAATGAGATTCCGAGCGGCCCTACAGCCAAGATGGCTGTGCCACGCTTTCTATCGCGACCAGCTTGGCTCGCTGATCCTGCCGAGGCCGTCGATAATCTTGTTCCGATGGCCTGTAACGGTATCGAACAGGTAAATCGCGCTGCCGTCGGTGAAGATGATGTGTCGCGAGTCCGCGCCCCAGGCCGGATTTTCGCCGGCACAAACCACGCGCGTGCCGCCTCCGTTCAAATCGACAATCGCAACTTGAAATCCGCCGCCGCCACGGACATTGAATACAATTTTTTTTCCGTCGGGCGACCAATTTGGTTCGGTGCAATAACCGTGTCCGGTTGGGATCGGTTGCCCGGAGCCTCCGCCGGCTGAGATTCGGTATAGCTGCGGGCCGTGTCCGCCGTCGAACGAATATACAATTTCATCACCGCTCGGCGCCCATGACGGGCTGGATTCGACGCCGTGGGTGTGCGTCAATCGCCGTGCACCGCCGCCGCTCGCGCTGACAGTGTAAAGTTCCGGGTTGCCATCCCTGCTTACTGTGAGCGCAATGCGTCCGCCATCCGGCGAAAAGGCCGCGCCGCTGTTGGTGCCGGGGAAATTGACAATTTTGTTTCGCGCGCCGGTCGCCAAATCGATCATGTAAACGTCTGGATAACCGCTTTGATAACCCGTGTAAGCAATGCGGCGGCCATCGGGGCTGATCGACGGATGCACGCTGATTACGCCGTCATGGGTCATTTGCCGGGCGTTCGAGCCGTCGTAATCGGCGACATACACTTCTTTTTTGCCGCTGCGCGTGGCGATGAAAGCGATCTTGCTGGTGGCGAAACCTTTATTGCCGGTCATCGTTTCGATGATGTCGTTGGCAAAACGATGCGCGTTTTCCCGCGCGCTTCCGCTGTAACTTTTTGAGAGCACCGTGCCGCCGCTGTGATCGGCCACTTCTCCCTGCAGGCTGCCGCCGCTGGCCGAGCCGCGCACCGTGTACGTGCCGTTGCCGGTCAATGTGAAATATCCAGAGAGCGCGAGATCGTTCTGCAATGTTCTTGTCACGGCCCCGCCGTCGCTTCCGCCGATGGGCGAAACGGTGAGATTGATCTTCTCGCCCTTGCTGACGGTAATCGTCGGCACTTCCTCGCCACGCATCGGCCACGCACCGATCGACATCATCGCGAGCAAAATAAAAACTGACGTGCAATTCGTCCCGCCACAGCGGGGACGGATTCGCTGCGGTGAACTTTTGACTTCTGATCTTTGCTTCATTGTTCGGAACTTAATTCGAAATTAATTTTTACATCGTAATGGTCGCCGTTGGCGAGGCCATCTGGCAAAGGATCAACTTGCGTGACTCGCTTCGCAACCTCGCTCACCGATTCATCAACGATTTCATTTCCTGACGGCTTGACGATTTCGAAACTGGAAATGCGGCCATCTTTCTCGATCCGCAATTTTGCCACCACGGAGAATTTTTCGCCCGAGGAGGCAACCGCGATGGGCTGCACCCAGTCGCTGTAAAGACGATCGTGCAACATGCTGCCGTACCAGCCGAATTGCGATTCGATGCTTCCGCCGCCGGAATGGCCGCCTGCGCCGGAAGAAGTCCCTTTGCCGCTGCCGGGATTAGCAGCCACAGCCTTTTTAATTTCCTCACCGGTTGAATCTGTTTTTCCAAGTGCGGCTTTTGCGATTCGCTTCTTTTCCGCGTCTGCTTCTGTCTCCTCTTTACTTTCTTCCTTCTTCTTTGCGATTCGTTTCGCTTTTGGTGACGGTTTCGGGGTTGCCTTGGCCAACAATTTTTTCGGAGGTGACTTCTTTTTCTTTTTCGGCTTTGGTTTCGATTTCGATTTCGCCTTTGGTTTTGGCCTCACCTTTTCTTTTGGGGTGGGTTTCGGCGTTACTTTCGCCTTTGGAGTGGGAGTCGGTCTCGGCGTTGCCGTCGGTTCCGGGGAAGGTTTTCGCGTCGGCAGTTGGATATCGCTCCTGGCCGCGGTGAGAATTGGGCGGTCCTCCTCTTTTTTTTCTTCTCGCTTCTCTTCCTCCTCTTTCACCCGAGGCTCGGGCGTTGCTTCAACAGGAACAGGAGGAACACTGGCCTCGGCCAACTTTGGCGCCGCCATTTCCGCTCGGGCGACCGCGCCATCACCCGGACCGCCGCCCATCCAAACAATGCTGCTCGGGCCGGAGTGCTTTGGCTGGCGACTCCAACGAATCAGCCCAATAATCAGAACAACGTGCGCCAGTCCGATAAGCGTGACGTTGCGCCAAAACCGCGCATTCTTCCGCATTCCCTACTTCGCCTCGCCTTTCGTCGCAATTCCTACTTTTGTGATCTGGGCCCGCTGCAGCGCATCCATCAACGACACCAATTTTTGCACCGGTAATTCCCGGTCCGGTCGGATCACGACTGCCACGTCGGGGTTGCTTTGTTTCAACTCCGCCAACTGCGTAGCGAGCGTCTCTGGATCGACCGTTTGATCGTTGAGTTTGATCGTGTCGGTGCGGTCGATCGAGATGGTTTGCACCTGAGTCGAATTGATGGGCGGGTTTTTCTCGCTGCTCGAAGGAATCACCAGATTCATACTGCTCTCGAGCAACGGCGTCGTGATCATGAAAATGATGAGCAAGACAAACGCCAGATCAAGGAGCGGCGTGATATTGATCTCACTGAGCGACGAAAGACTCTGGCGCTGGGAGTAACGTCTCATCTGCGAAAATCCGGCTCGCGCGCTGCGTGGTCGACATATTTATGCTCGAATTCGGACGCGAGCTCGGCTGCGAAATTGTCCATTTCCACGATCATTCCGCGGATCCGCGTGACCAAAAAATTGTAGCCAAACATCGCCGGGATGGCGACGCACAGCGCGGTCACAGTCGTGATGAGCGCGCCGGAAACGCCGGGGGCCATCGATGCCAGATTCGGCGAACCGGCTTCCGCCACGCCGGTGAACGCGTCCATGACTCCCCAAACCGTGCCGAGCAATCCAAGAAACGGCGAACCGCTCACGGCCGTCGCGAGAAAAATCATTTGCGATTCGAGATCGAGCGCCGTTTCGCCCACCGCGCGTTCCATTGCCGCCCTCACCGCTCCCATCTGGGCCGGCGAAATCTTGTCCGCAATTCCGAGCCGCGCCTTGAAGGTTTCATCGACTTCCGCCGAGCCGAGCATGTGAAAAGTCATCTCTTCACAGCCGGCGCGATAGACGCTGAAATTAGGCGAACCTGGGAAGCGCGCGTTCTTTTCGAACAAGCGAAGCGGTTGCCGGTCCTGGCGGAAGGCGGCGAGAAAACGCCCGTTTTGTTTTCGGGCAAACTGGATGACGCGCAGTTTCGTGATCATGACCGACCAGCTAAACACCGAGACCACTGCGAGAAGAGACAGGACCAGCTTGCCGGCAACGGTGGCGTGCTCGAATGCGAAGAGCAGACCGCCGGCCGCGACAAAATTCAAAATCAGCATGCCCGCTTCACCTGGGGGTAAGCATTAGCCGATTTCGGTGAAAGTGCCACCGAAAGTGAAACGCCGGGGCGAAGCACCAAAGCGAAGCACCAAGCTCCAATACCCAAGCACCAGAGAAGCACCAAACTCCAATATTCAAATCGCTCGCGAGCGTTTTTGGAGTTTGGTTATTGGGATTTCTCTGGAGCTTGGTGCTTGGAATTTGGTGCTTTGCCTAGTTGCTTTGGATACGTTGGCCGCATTTTGGCCGCAACGATGAACGCAATGCCAATCGCGATGAGAAAGAACGAAAAGAATTGGCCGCGGGTGAACCCGGCAATCAATGCGGCATCCGGCTCGCGGAAATTTTCGATCACGATCCGGAAGATCGCGTAGCAGATAAAGAAGAGTCCGGTCAAAACGCCGTTGGGTTGCCGCGTTCGCGTTCGCACGAACCAGAGGATTGCGAACAAAACAATGCCTTCGAAAAAGGCCTCGTAGAGTTGCGATGGATGTCGCGGAGTCAGGATGGAGCGTAAAATCTGTTTCACCTGCGGTTGCCGATGCACTGCGGCGATAATCGCATCCGGCGTTGTGAGAGCGGGACTGATTCGGATGCATTCCATGACCGCGCGATCCGCTTCCGCCGGATGGTCGAGCAATTCTTTTGGGAACTGCATGGCCCACGAAACGTGCGTAACGCGCCCGTAAAGCTCGCCGTTGATAAAGTTGGCGCAGCGACCAAAGAACAGACCGATCGGCGTGGTAACGACCAGATTATCGCCCAGATTCAGCCAGGAAAGTTTGTGGCGGTGCGCAAAATAAAGGCTGAAAAGCAAAACACCGATCATGCCGCCATGGCTCGACATTCCGCCTTCCCAGACACGCAGGATTGACAGCGGTTCGCGCAACATCTCGGGCTTGTAGAAGAGCACGTAACCGAGACGGCCGCCGATGATCACGCCGAAGAGCGCAACACCGGTGACGAAATCGGCCACCTTTTCGACGGGCAAATCCGCGTAACCGCGCTTCGCCAGAACACGAAGGAAAAGATAGCTGGCGACAAACGCCAGCACATACGCCAGGCCGTACCAGCGCGGACCAACGTTGTCCCACAGGCGGAAGATCAACGGATTGAGATCGTGCAGATAGTAAGCGAGCACCGGCGCGAATTGTCACTGATGTTCGCGAAGCCCGCAATCAAAACACGCATTTCGTGGTAGCGATTACACCTCACTCCGTTCGGAATGACAGGACGTCTCGCAAAAACGGCGCGGTCCGGCTTATTCGGTTCTTCGCGACTTCCTCCGGTGTACCAAACGCCACAACCTCGCCGCCCTCAGCGCCCGCTTCCGGTCCCAGATCGACGATGTAATCGGCTTCCGCAATCACGCTCAGGTTGTGCTCGATCACGATCACGGTATTGCCCTCGTCGACCAGTCGATGCAAAACCTTGAGCAGAAGGTCGACATCGGCCATGTGCAGGCCAATGGTCGGCTCTTCGAGCAAATACAACGTCGATCCCGGCTTGCGCATTTTACGGATGCGCTCGTTTTCCGCGCGGCCGACGCCGCGCTTGAGCTGCGTGACGAGCTTGAGCCGTTGCGCTTCGCCGCCGCTTAAGGTCGGACTCGGCTGGCCAAGTTTCAGATAGCCGAGCCCCGTATCGGCAAGCAACAAAAGAGGTCGCGCAATTTTCGGGTGCGCGGAGAAAAATCCAGCCGCTTCTTCGATCGTCATCTCCATCACATTGCCGATCGATTTTTCGTTATAGAGAACTTCGAGCGTCTGCGGGTTGTAACGTTTTCCCCCGCAATCCTCACACGGCACCAGGGCGCTCGGGAGAAAATTCATCTCCAGTTTGATCACTCCCTGGCCTCTGCAGGTTTCGCAGCGTCCACCTTCCGCGTTAAAGGAAAAGCGGCTCGCTGAATAGCCGCGCACGCGTGCAACGGGCAGTTGCGCGTAAAGATCCCGGATCTCATCGAGGACCTTGATATACGTGCCGGGAGTTGAGCGCGAAGTCTTGCCGATGGGCGCCTGGTCGACTTCGTATACCGCCTCGATCTGATCCGTGCCGCTGACTGGAGGGACACGCTCTGTCGTGTCCCACTTTAGTTTCATTTGCTTGGACGCGACGGAGCGCGTCCCTCCATGCTCCAATTGCTCGCGCACCGCAGGCAGCAGCACGTCGTGCATCAGAGTCGATTTGCCCGAGCCGGAAATGCCGGTGATAACCGACAGGCGGCCAATGGGGAATCGAACATCGACATCTTTTAAATTATTAACGCGCGCGCCGTGGATCTGGATCCAATGTTCCACATCGCCTAACGAACGACGCGACTTGCGAGTGGGATGACAAAGTGGCGTCTTCAGGCAACGCCCTGTTTCGGAGTCCGCGTTCTGTTTGATATCCTGGAACGTCCCGGTCGCCACGACTTCGCCACCGTGGATCCCGGCGCGCGGGCCGAGATCGATAATGTGATCCGCGCGCCGCATTGTCTCTTCGTCGTGCTCGACAATAACGAGTGAGTTTCCTTTTTCGCGCAGCGCCGTCAGCGTGTCGAGCAATCGCAAATTATCGCGAGGATGCAGACCGATGGTGGGCTCATCGAGCACGTAAAGAACCCCGCGCAAATTCGAACCGAGCTGCGCGGCAAGGCGGATCCGCTGCGATTCGCCGCCGCTCAATGTTTTTGCAGACCGGCCGAGCGGTAGATAACCGAGCCCGACATTTTCCATGAAATGCAATCGTTGTTGAATCTCGGGGACCAGGTCCGCCGCGATTGTCTGGTGCGTTCCGCGGAAACGCAGCTTGTTAATCAACTGTGCGGCTTCGGCTGCGGAAAGACTTGTGAATTGATCGATCGCGTAGTCCTGCACGCGGACGTGGCGGGCGACCGAATTCAATCGCGAGCCGTGGCAACTCGGACATTCGCGCGCCTCGCCTTCCTCGATCCATTCCGATTCGCGCTCCGCCGCGAGCTCATTTTCCAGGTACCGACTCGCCGTCGTCGCTCTGCCCGGTTTGTAAATCCTGGTTCCAGATTTCGCCGAACCCACCGCACTCTTCGCATGCGCCGTGCGGCGAGTTGAATGAGAACAATCGCGGATCGAGCTCTTCAAACGCGCGGCCGCACCCCGGGCAGCTCATTTCGGTGCTCATCACGGCCAGCCGATTTTTGGAATCGAGCAGATGCGCCGTGCCGCGGCCGATCTCAAGCGCGCGCTGGACGAGATTGCGCGCCTTTAAAATTCGCTTTGCATCGATCGATCCCACGACCACGTCGATGGTGTGTTCCTTGAACCGCTCGAGTTTTCGGAAATCGTCGATCGCAATCAGTTTGCCATCCACAAAAAGCGTTTCGAATCCCTGTCGCTCCGCCCAGCGCGCGACGTCGGTATGGAACCCTTTCCGGGCTTTGACCAGCGGCGCGAGCACCTTGAGCGGGCCGCGTCTTGCCGCGGCTTCGAGCTGTTTTACAATCGCGGCCGCGCTCTGTTTTTCGACCGGCAGATCGCAATCCGGACAAAACTGCGTTCCGGTTTTCGCAAAGAGCAGACGCAGGAAGTGATACACTTCTGTCACGGTCGCCACCGTCGATTTCCCGCCGCCGCGCGTGACCCGTTGCTCGATGGCGACACTGGGCGGGAGACCTGCGACCAGATCGACATCGGGCTTTTCAAGCTGCTCAACGAACTGCCGCGCGTAAGGCGACATGCTGTCGAGAAAACGCCGCTGGCCTTCCGCGAAAAGAATATCAAATGCGAGCGTCGATTTTCCCGAGCCGCTCAAGCCGGTGATCACGACCATCTGGTCGCGCGGAATTTTCACGTCGATGTTTTTGAGATTGTGCTCGCGCGCACCGCGAATCTCGATCACGCCATTTGCTCTTGGATTGGTGAGCGCACGCGCCTCGCGTGCTCCGCTCGACGCCCCGCCGGGGGGCTCTTCGGCTGCACGCAAATAGATGTCGTCTTCTTCGTCTTCGCTCGTGTACTTCGCGCGGGTTCGGAAAGTTTCCGGCGAGGCGCCGGAAGTCCGAGCCGGACTGGCGTTAGCACGCGAGGCGCGTGCGCTCCCCAGAATTGCCCGCAGAAATCTTCCGGTGTGCGATTCCTCGATCTTCGCGATTTGTTCCGGCGTTCCGGATGCGACCACTTCGCCGCCTTCGTCGCCGGCCTCCGGGCCGAGATCGACGATGTAATCGGCGCATTTAATCACCTCGAGATTGTGTTCGATGACCACAATGGAATGACCGCGATCGACCAGCCGTTGAAAAAGATGCAACAGGATCGCGACGTCATCGAAATGCAATCCAGTGGTCGGCTCGTCGAATATGAAAAGGCTTCCAATTGGCGATCTTCCTGTAGTGGCAGCCGTGCCGGCTGCGCCATTGTGACTTGCAGGCGACACGCCTGCCGCTACAGATTTTTCCGCAAGATGGCGCACTAATTTCAGGCGTTGCGATTCGCCGCCGGAAAGCGTGTTGAGCGGCTGGCCCAGCCGTAAATAGCCGAGTCCCACCTCCTCAAGCACGGCGAGTGGAGTTGACAATGCTTTCTTCTCGCCGATCTGCGCGAAGAAACGGATCGCTTCGCTTACCGTCATTTCGAGCAGATCGTGGATCGATTTGCCGTGAAGCTGGATTTTTAGCACGTGAGACTGAAAACGGCGGCCTTCGCATTCGGCACAACGTACGTAGAGATCGCTGAGAAATTGCATCTCGATTTTTTCGAAACCGGTGCCGGAGCAGCGCTCGCAACGTCCGCTGCCGGAATTGAACGAGAACGCGCTCGCCGTCAGGCCCTGCGACATCGCTTCCGGCTGCGCGGCGAACAGTTCGCGCACCCGATCATACAAACCAAGATACAAAACCGGAGTGGAACGCGGCGTGCGCGCAAGTGGGGATTGATCGACCATCACCACTTCGTTGATGCGATGTGCGCCGGTGACGCTTTTGCAGGCGCCCGGTTCCTGATCCAGCGATTGACCCTTCGCGCGCAAAAGGTTCCGGTAAAGAACCTCGTGAACCAGCGTCGATTTGCCGGAACCGGAAACGCCGGTTACGCATGTAAAATTTTTGAGAGGGAGATCGACATCGATCTTTTTCAGATTGTGCTCACGCGCGCCGCTGATTCGGATTGATGTCGTCGATTTCCGTCTCCGTTTCGGGACCGGAATCGATTTGCGGCCGGAGAGGTAATCGAACGTGAGGGATTGGGGAGCGCACGCGCCCCGCGTGCTGGCGATCGCGCCCTCGCGATCGCGAACTTTTTTCGATTGCGCAGCCTTGGGAGTCGTTACGTCTGAGGCATTTCGGCGAGGGCGCCGAAACGTGCACGCGAGGGCGCGTGCGCTCCCCGGATTTCCGTTATCGCGCGCAAGGAAATCGTTCAGCGGTCCGCTCCAAACCAGTTCGCCGCCCAGCTCGCCGCGGCCGGGCCCGAGGTCGATTAAATTATCGGCGGCGCGGATGATTTGCTCTTCGTGTTCGACTACGAGCAACGTGTTGCCTTTATCGCGAAGATTGTGCATGACGCGGACGAGCCGGCCGACATCGCGCGGGTGCAAGCCGACGCTCGGTTCGTCCATGACGAAAAGCGTGTTCACCAGCGAAGTGCCGAGACACGTCGTCAGATTTACGCGCTGCACTTCGCCGCCGCTCAATGTGCGCGTCGAACGATCGAGCGTCAGGTAACCGACGCCGACTTCGCATAAATAATTCAGACGCGCGCAAATCTCTCCGCGCAACATCTCTGTTGTGGAATCGTTAGGCGGAATTTCGATTCCCGACAGAAGATTGCGCGCCTCGGAAATGGAAAGCGCGGCGAATTCGGGAAGAGTGAACTGTAGCGGCGCTCTATGAGCGTCGCTTGAATTCATCCGACGGTCATAGACCGCCGCTACAGAAGAAATCTTATGATTGAGCGTTTCGGGCTGGAAGCGCGTGCCGTGGCACTTCGGGCAGGTGGTGTATGCGCGATACCGGCTGAGCAAAACGCGCACATGCATTTTGTAAGTTTTGCTCTCGAGCCAGCGGAAAAATCCGCGCACGCCATACCAGCGATCGTCTTCGTAATCTTCTTCCGTGTGGTCGCCGCGCTTTTCGCCACTGATGACAAAATCCTGGTCGACTTTTGGCAATTCTTCGAAAGGAAGATGGATGTCGATCTCCTCGCGCGCGCAGGCGCGAAGCAGGTCCTTTTGCGATTCGCCGAATTCTTCTCCTCGAAAAACGCGAACCACTCCCTGGGCGATGCTCAAACTGCGGTCCGGGATGGCCTTGTTCAGATCGATCGCAATGGTGCGGCCAAATCCGCGGCATTCCGGACAGGCGCCGAGCGGATTGTTGAAACTGAAAAGGCCCGGCGTGGGCGGCCGGATATCGGTGTCGCAATGCGCGCAATGCCAGCCGGTGGAAAAGGGAAGCTGAGAGTTGTTAGTTGAGAGTTGAGAGCCCTCTTGAGTGAGCGCGATGACATTTACCTTGCCTTTGCCGAATCGCAGCGCGGTCTCGAGCGCTTCGGTCAAGCGCGCGCGATTCTCTGGCGCGATCGTGACGCGATCTTGAATGACCTGGACGCGCGCGCCCAATCGCAACTTCTTTGGAGCGGCGTCAGCGCGAACGATCTTGTTATCGATCCAGACGCGCAGATAGCCCTGTTGCTGTAGAAAATCGAAAAAGATGCGCGGCTCTGTCTTGGCGGGAACCGAAACCCAAAACGTGATCAGCGCGGTCTGGAGAGCGCACGCGCCTCGCGTGCTAACGCCAGTCCGGCTCGGACTTCCGGCGCCTTCGCCGGAAAGTTCCATAACAGGCGCCGGGGGCGCATTATTTTTTGATGAATGTGTTCGGCCGGGGCGCCGAACACTGCACGCGAGGGCGCGTGCGCTCCCCGGATGCGGCTGCGTCGTTTCCGTTTCCGCTGCGTATCCGAACGAGTCAAACACCTGATCGGCGATCGATTTGGCTGTTTCGGGGCGGATTTCGCGACCGCAGGTCGGACAAAAGGCGCGCGCGACTCGTGGCCACAACAGTTTCAAATAATCGTTGATCTCCGTCATCGTCCCGACGGTCGAGCGGGAACTCTTTACGGGATTCGATTGCTCGATGGCGATGGCGGGCGGAATTCCGCGGATCTCGTCTACGCGCGGCTTGTCCATGCGATCGAGGAATTGCCGCATGTACGGGCTGAACGTTTCGACGTAGCGACGTTGTCCCTCGGCGTAAACGGTCTGGAAGGCGAGGCTCGATTTTCCGCTCCCGCTTGGGCCGGTGACGACCGTCAATTTCCCCAGCGGGAGATCGACATCGATGCCTTTAAGATTGTTCTGACGCGCCCCGCGGATCTCGACGCAGGCGTCCGGGGCGACCTGGTTGACGCGATTTTTCTGAGTGACCTTCGAACCCACTGGAAACAATCCCAGATGGCGAGGTTCTTCGCAAATTCACTGTAAGACGTTTTGCTCAGCGAAACGCGGCGCTGAAGGGCCTTAACGCGCATGCGCCGCGTCGCCCGGAGGGCGACGGCTACAGGGTCATCCCGAACGAAACGACGTCTTCGCGACTCGGGATGACAGAGTTTAACCCTTGAGCCGCGCCGCGAGCTGTTCCTGTTGTTTATACAGCTCGTCGGGAACAACGCCGCCTAACGAATCGAAAAACTTTTTGTGCTCGGCGATCTCTTTCTGCCACTCCTCGTGATCGACGCCGAGGATTTCGACGATGCATTGGTGGTCGACCTCCAGCCCGGCAAGATCGAGATCGTGCAGACCGGGCAACCAGCCGATGGGCGATTCGACTGCGCCGCCGGATTCTTCGCAGCGATCGATGATCCACTTGAGTACGCGCAGGTTTTCGCCGAAACCGGGCCAGAGAAATTTTCCGTCGCTGCCTTTCCGGAACCAGTTCACGTTAAAAATGAGCGGCGGATGGGTCAGACGTTTTCCAATGTCCATCCAGTGCCGGAAATAATCGCCGATGTTGTATCCGCAAAACGGCAACATCGCCATCGGATCGCGTCGCACCCGGCCCACGGCACCGGTTGCGGCGGCGGTGGTTTCCGACGCCATGGTCGCGCCCAGATAAACACCGTGCTCCCAATCGAACGCCTGAAACACGAGCGGCACCGTGTCGCTGCGGCGTCCGCCGAAAATAATCGCGCTGATCGGCACGCCTTCGCCCTTCTCGATGGCCTGATCGAGCACGGGATTATTCCGCATTGGCGTGGTGAAGCGGCTGTTGGGATGCGCCGCTTTCTCCTTCGACGCGGGCGTCCAATCGTTGCCCTGCCAATCTTTCGCGTGCCCGGGCGGCGGACCGTCCTTGCCTTCCCACCAGGCGTCGCCGTCATCGGTGAGCGCGACGTTTGTGTAGAGCGTGTCGTGCGCGATCGATTTCATCGCGTTGGGGTTTGACTTGTAACTCGTGCCCGGCACGACGCCGAAATAGCCGTTCTCGGGATTGACCGCGTACAACCGGCCGTCGCGAATCTGCATCCAGCCGATGTCGTCGCCGATCGTCGTGACTTTCCAGCCCTTGAAATGTTCCGGGGGAACGAGCATGGCAAAATTGGTCTTCCCGCACGCGCTCGGGAACGCGGCTGCCACGTAGTGTTTGCGGCCTTCGGGCGATTCCACACCGAGGATCAGCGTGTGCTCGGCCATCCAACCCTGTGTCCGTGCCAGATACGAACCGATACGCAACGCGAGACATTTCTTGCTCAACAAGACATTGCCGCCGTAACCCGAACCGACCGAGATAATGGCGTTGTCCTGTGGAAAGTGGCAAATGAACCGGCGCTCCGGGTCGATATCTAATAATGAGTGGACCCCGCGGTTCCATTCCGCGGCCGGGTCGTCACTGAGCCGCTCGACCGCGGCCGCGCCCATGCGCGTCATGATGCGCATGCTAAGCACGACGTAGATGGAATCGGTAATTTCGAACCCGACTTTTGCGAGCGGCGAATCGACCGGGCCCATGATGTAGGGAATGACGAACATGGTGCGGCCGCGCATCGCGCCCTTGAGCAGGCCCTGCAGCTTTGAATATGTCTCGCGCGGTTCGGACCAGTTGTTCGTGGGGCCAGCCTCTTCTTTCGTCGGTGTGCAGATGAAAGTGAATTGCTCGACGCGTGCGACATCGTTCGGATTCGAGCGATGCAAAAACGAGTGGGGAAGCTTTTCCTCGTTGAGTTTAATCAACACACTTTGGCGGCAGGCTTGTTCGAGCAGGAACTCGTTTTCGGCGTCCGAGCCGTCACACCAAAAAATATTTTCCGGCTGAGTCAGCTTCGCGACGTCGCGCACCCAATCGAGCACCGCCTGATTCGCCGGCTTTGCTGTCTCCCCTGTCCGGAAGGGAGTGGAGATGGCAGGCGCAATATTATTCATGGTAAACGTGGCATGGGCCTCCGGCCCATGAATCATCGGCAGCCGCTTTCGCAGGACGAATTCGGCGTGCCAGGCGATGCCGATGCCACAGAGAAGCCATCTTCGCCGCATATGGCAAACTTCTCCAAGAAATTTTTCGCGGGCCTTCGAAGTCGGTTGCGCGCGGTAAACGGCAGCGTTTATTGATGCATGTTCGGAGTTACCACCTCCGATGATTATCGGCCGGTTGCATGGATGGGACGTTATCCACTCGACGTCACAACGATCCTGGTCGGGGTACACGTCGCGCTGGCCGTCGGTGCCTGCCTTCTAATTGCGCTGGGCGCCGGACCGGTACTCGGCTATCTCCAATTCGACAGCGCTGCTGTTTTGTACAGCGGCCAGATCTGGCGTCTTGCCACCTATGCATTCGTTCACGCTCCTTCGATGCTGCTTTGGTTCGCGGTCGAGATGTACATGCTGTTTGTGTTTGGCCGGGAAGTGGAACGCTTTATTGGCCAGCGGGCCTATGTCGCTCTCTACGGCATCTTGCTTTTAGCGCCCACCCTTTTGCTCACTGGCTGGGGCGTCTGGCAGCGGTCGGGTCTTGCAGGTTCGCCCGCGTTGCACTTCGGAATTTTCGTCGCCTTCGCAACGATCTATCCGCGAGCAGAACTGCTTCTTCGGATCACCGCCAAATGGGCCGCTGTTATTCTCGGAGGCATTTACACGATGCAACTGCTCGCCTACCACGCCTGGAGCGATCTGGTCGTGGTCTGGACAAGCATCGGCGCGGCATTCCTGTTCGTGGAATTGCGCGGCGCAGGACCGGAGTTGGCATGGTGGAACAAGATGAAGGAATCTGCGCGGCCACGTCCCAAATTCCGGGTCGTGCAGAAATCAATCCCCCGCCGGGACGCGGAGCCGGACGATCTGTACGATTCGGTCGATCCGATTCTCGACAAAATTTCCAAATCCGGCATCGGGAGTCTGACTGCAAACGAGAAAAAAATTCTCGATCGCGCGCGGGACCGGCTTTTGAAGAAGGAGAAGTAACGCGGGCGCGCCTGGTGGTTCACAACGCCCGTCGCAGTAAATCGACAAACTGGGCCGATGTTTTCGCGCGCAGGATAGCGGCGCGTATTGCGTTATCGCGCAAAAGACGCACAAAGGCGCCGACACAAATCAAGTACTCGTTCGCCAACCGTTGCGGCACTCCGATCAGAAAAATCAGCCGGGCGCGCCGGTTTTTTCCAAACGGGATCCCCGTGTCGCTGCGCCCGATTCCGAGCACGATTTGATCGACCAGGTCGGTGCGCAAATGTGCAAACGCGATCTGGCGCTCGACCGTGCTGGCGTGGACTTCCTGGCGCGCCAGCAGTTGTTCGAGAAATTTTTCGGGGTCGTCGATTTTGCCATTTGCGCCGAGCATTTGAACGAGCTCGCGCAAGGCGCCGACCTTGGTGGGCGCCCGCAATTGCAGGGAAACCTGCTTTTCGTCGAGGAGATCGGCTGGAGCGATGGCCATAGGATTTAGTCGATAGTTGATGGTTGATAGTTGATAGTCGAACGCGAAATGCCCGATGCCATCAACTTCGCAAAGCTCTGCGAAATCGTCGCGAAGCTGCGCGCGCCAGGGGGCTGCCCCTGGGATCGCGAGCAAACCCATGAATCGCTTCTGCCCGCGCTTATCGAAGAGGCTTACGAGGTGGCCGGAGCGGTAAGACAATCGGACGACGCAAATTTTCGCGAAGAACTCGGCGATCTTCTCCTGCTCGTGGTCATGAACGCCGAAATCGCGCGCGAGTCGGGTCGATTCGATATCGACAGTGTGATTCGCGAAGTGACCGAAAAACTGGTGCGGCGCCATCCCCACGTTTTCGGCAAGAGCGATGCGCGCGACAGCGGCGCGGTCTTGAAACAATGGGAAGCGATCAAGCGAGAGGAAAAGGCGGACTCCCATTATCTTGCCAGTTTGCCGAAAGCGTTGCCGGCACTGGTCCGCGCGCAGAAAGCACAAAACAAAGTCGCGCGCGTGAACTTTGATTGGAAAAAAATCGAAGATGTTCTCGCGAAGGTGGATGAAGAGCTGGCGGAAACGAAAGACGCGATTCAATCACAAGATGGACCGTCGATCGAGGATGAGATCGGCGATTTGCTTTTCGCCGTCGTGAATTTATCCCGCAAATGCAAGATCGATTCTGAGAGCGCGTTGCAAAAGGCGACCGACAAGTTTGTCGCGCGGTTTAACCGGCTGGAAGACGAACTTCGATCGCGCGGCAAGAAGCTGGGAGATGTGGATCTGGCGGAGTTGGATGAGATCTGGGAGGAGATAAAGAAGCGGAAAACGCCGAACGTCCAACGCCCAACGCCGAATGTCTGAATTCAGCATTGGACGTTCCACATTGGGCGTTCGGCGTTTGCTTCTGCTCTTGCTTTGGCGATATTGCCCGTCCCCATGTCGATTCTGATTAATTTCCTACTCGCGGCTTACGTGGTGGTCGCGCTGCTGATGGTCTTCGTGATCCTGATGCAGCGCCCGCGGAGTGAAGGCCTGGGTGCGGCATTTGGCGGCGGCGTGACCGAAAATATTTTCGGCGCGCAGACCACGAATGTGCTCGTGAAATTTACGGCCTGGCTGGCGGGCATCTTTTTCGCGATTACATTCGTGCTGTCGATCCTGTATGCCCACAGAGCCACCGGCGATACCAGCACTCTGCGGCGCGAATTGCTGAAAACCGAAACTGCGCCGCAAAGTGCGCCCGCATCTCCGGGCACCCAAAATTCTCCGGCGCCTTCCGTTGTGCCATCGGCGGCTGCTCCAGCGGCCGGCGGTTCGCCGACGGGAACTGTTCCAGCGCGGCCTGTTGCTCCGGCGCCAGCCAAGGCGAAAGTGACGCCGAAGCCGTAGAACCGGTTGGTTACTCCTGTGCCGACGTTTCCGCCGCGGGGATATGGGTCTTAAATAAGACGAGCAGGGCGGGAAGGACAATCAGCACGAGCGGCAGCGCGAAAACCAGACCGGCAATAATGGCGATAGCCAGCGGCTGCTGCATCGCCGAGCCGCGACCGATCCCAAGTGCAAGGGGCGACAAAGCCAGAATTGCCGCGAACGCAGTCATGAAAATCGCGCGCATCCGATTGATCCCGGCAAGAACAAAGCGGTCGTCGGTCGGTGGAAGTTCGCGAAACTCGGAATAATAGAAAATCGCGATCTCGGTCACGATCCCGACGATCATGGTCATGCCCATGCGTGAGGTGATGTTGAATTCCGTCCCGGAGACCCATAGCCCCAGGAAAACGCCGGCGACGGCGAACAACGGGATGAGGAGCATGGCGATTGCGACGCGGAAGCTTTCGTAAAGAAAAAGCAACAACAGAAAGACCAGAATTAGGGCGGCGATTAAGATGATCGTGAGTCCATGAAATGCGATCTGCTGTTGTTCGTAGAGGCCGCCGAACGTGTAGAGGATGTTGCCCGGAATCACTCCAGAGCTGGCGAGCTTCCTTTTGACGTCGCGAACCGTCGAACCCAGATCGCGACCGCTGATGCGCGCGGTCACTGCCGCCATGCGTTTCAAATCCTCACGCATGATTTCCGGCTGGCCGCTCAGCGGGATGAGTGTGGCCACGCGCTTCAGTGGAAAGAGGTGGCCGTCCGGCGCGCGCAAAAGGAGATTTTCGATGTCGCGCATGGTTTCGCGCGCGTCGTGCGGAATCCAAACACGCACGCCGATCAACTTCGGCCCCTGTTGCACATAGGTGGTCACCCTGCCGGCAAGGAAATCGTCGAGCGCTTTGGTGACTGCGTCGGGATCCATTCCTTCGAGCGCGACTTTGACCCGGTCGACCTGGATGTTGAGCGCATCGCCCGCCGGGACGATGCCATTTTTCACCTCAACTACGCCGTCCACTTTTGAAATGGTATCGGCAACTTTTGGCGCGAGTTTGCGCAATGTTGCCTCGTCGTCCGAAAAGAGTTTGATTTCGATCGGTTGCGGCACACTGGTCAGGTCGCCGATCAGATCTTCCATGAGTTGCAACGTCTCGATTTGCAGACCAGGCACATGTTTTTCCACCTGCGTGCGCACGCCATCCATCACTTGTTCGATTCCGCGCCGTGGAAACGGTTTTAAGCGAACGAAAAAATCGCCGGTGTTGGCTTCGGTAATTCCGCCGCCGAGTTGAAGCCCGGTGCGGCGGGAGTAGGTCTGGACCTCCGGCGTTTTTTGCAGAATCGATTCCACCTGCCGAAGAAGGCGGTCAGTCTCGGCCAGAGAAGTGCCCGGCGGCGAGATGTAATCGAGAATGAAACCGCCTTCGTCCATCACCGGCATGAAACCGGAGCCCACATTTTTAAAGGCGACAAAACCAAGGAAGAGCAGCGGAATGATAAGGAAGAATACAAGGCGCGGCCGACGCAGCAGACGCTGCATTTTGTCGCGATAGAATTCGTGCAGACGGCGCATGGGCGCAGCGTGTTGATCGAGTGGCGCGCCTTCGTGCTTTAGCAGGACCGCGCAGAGAATCGGCACCGCCAGCCAGGCGACCGCAAACGAGATAAGAAGACTGGACGCCATGGTCAGGGAAAGGGCCTTGAAAAACGCACCGGTTACGCCGGTAAGAAAAGCGAGCGGCGTGAAAATGATGATGGTGGCCGCAGAGGAGCCGGCGAGCGGATTAGTGAATTCACCGGCGGCACGGAGAACACGGGAGCGGGTGTCGCCTTCGATCGAACCGCGGACACGGCGGTCGATGTGTTCCACCATCACAATGGCGTCATCTATTATGAGTCCCACCGCCGCCGCCATGCCGCCCAGCGTCATGATGTTGAAACTCATTTTCAGCACATAGAGGAGGAGGATGGTCGCCGCCAACACGGCGGGGACAGTCAGCGTCGCGATCAATGTCACTTTCCAATCCCGCAGAAATATGAACAGGACGATTGCGGCGAGAAGAACGCCGATGACGACTGCGTCGCGCGTGCTGTGTTCGGAAGTGGTGATGAGCTCGCTCTGGTCGTACCAATTCGCGGTCTTCACGCCCTCCGGAATCTGTTTTTTTATGTCGCGTAGTTTTGCCCGGATGCCGCGCGCGATTTCCACCGTGTTACCGGATGGTTGTTGGTAGACTTGAAAAATGACCGCGTCGTGGCCATCGGCGGTCACTCGAATCCATTGCGGCTGGGACGAGTGTTCGATCGTCGCCACGTCGTCGAGCAAGACCACGCCGTCGGGGGTGGAACGCAGCACGGTGTGCTCGATTTCATCGAATTTCCGAAACCGCGTGTCGGAGACGACCAGATAAAGCTTGTCGTATTGCTCCAGACGGCCGACGGCGACGAGAACGTTCGAGCCGGAAAGCGCGCTTGCCACGTCGGCGATGGTCATCTTGAACGACTGCAATTTGTCGGGATCGATATCGACCCGGTATTCCTCAACGCGGCCGCCCTGGACGCCGACGCGCGCGACTCCCGGGACCGTGGAAAGGGCCGGACGCAGTGTGTAGAGCGCGAGGTCGCGCAACTCGACAAGCGAATGCGAATCGGATGTCAGGCTGTACGCGATGACGGGAAACACAGTCGGATCCATGCGCTCGACTTCAAAAGAAGTGCCGGTCGGAAGGGACGGCAGAATTTTGTTCACCTCCGATTCGCATTGGAGCATGGCCGAGATCATGTTCTGACCCCAACTAAAGTTGACGGAGATTTCCGCGGTGCCGCGGCTGGTGGTCGATCGGATGCCGCGAACGCCAGGAATAGCGCGCACCGCTTCTTCCACCGGCGTGGTTATTTCCACAACCATGCGCTCCGCGGGGCGATCGCCGGCATCGAGCGTGATCCGGACGCGAGGAAAACTAACCTGCGGGAAAAGTGCGACCGGCAGCGAGAAACTGGCGATCACGCCGGCGAGTGCGAGCGCGCCGAGCAAAAACAAAATCGAGCGGGCATGGCCCTGCGCCCACGCGGTCAGGCTCATTTCTTTTTTGGGATTGCCACGGCCATCCCGTCTTCAAGCTCGTAATTGCCGACGATAACGACGGGCATGCCCTGGTGCAGATCGTTCGCCATGATTTGCACTTCTTTTCCGTTCTGGACGCCAATTTTGACGGTGTGTTTGACGGCGCGATTGTTTGCCACCGTAAAGACCTGATAGCCGCGCGATTCGTCAGGCAGGACAGCGGAACGCGGCGCCACCAGCACGTTCTTTTCCGTATGTTCAATTTCGCCGCGCACGTAAGAGTCCAGCAACAATTTGGTCCCCTCCGGCAACGCCACGTAAACTTCGACCAGCCGCGTCGCCGGATCGATGCGATGCGTGACCAGCCGGATCGAACCTTCCACACTGGCCTCATTCGGATTGTTCACTGGAAAGATCGAAACGGGGGCGCCTTCCACTGCTGCCGCAAGATCTTCCGCCTCGACGCCCAGCTTCACTTCAATCTCGTTCTCAGCGACGATCTCGACGAGCGGTCCGCCGGCCGGAACGATCTGCCCGTCCTGCACATTGACTTTGGCGATGACGCCGGCCATGTCCGCATGGATGCGATTGTCGCCCCCCGCGCCGGCGCGTTGCAACGCGCTGAGTTGCGCCGCCGCATCGCGTGCCGTTTTTTCCGCCGCGCTCAGGTCCTGGTTGGTCGCGAGTTTCAAATTGAAGCGCGTCTGGGTTTGCTTGAGTTCCTTTTGCGCGGTTTCGGCGGCGTTTTTCGCCTGTTGAAATTGCAGCTGTGCCGCAGGGCTCGGTTCGATTTCGGTCAGCGGATCGTCTTCGCGCACGAATTGGCCCGGCGCCACGAGGATATGCTGGACGCGTGTCTCGAATGCCACGGAGACCGAATGTGTTTTGCCCGGCTGCGCGATCACGCTTCCGTAAACTGTGATTTTCTCGGTGATCGCTTTGTTCTCCAAATTTGCTACCTGCACTTGCGCGATGGGGCCGCCTTCCTTTTTCTCTTTTCCAACGCTGAACCGTTGCACGATCCACGCAAGAACAAGGATGACGGCGAGCGCCGCCGCGATGATGGCGAATGTCTTTTTCATTGCGAACCAAGCACAGCGTTTGACGGCAGATAGCGACCCGAGGCGATCTCCAGCGCGGTGCGCGCCTCGAGCAATTGTTCCTCCAGTTTGATCAACTGAATCCGTTTTTGCAGCAAATTGCTTCTCGCGGTGTAATAGCTGAGCACATCGAAGTTGCTCTGTTCGATCGCCTTCTGCGCGGAATCGACAAGCCTTTCCAGAACAGGCAAAGCCTCTTCCGCCGCGGCGATTTGCCGGTCTAACGAACGAATGTCCGCAATGGCCACGGCAATATCGGAACGCGCTTCGAACACCCGCTGGTCGTATTCGTCACGCAATCGCTGCCTGGTTGCGCGCTCCGTCTCGATGACTCCCTGGTTGCGATCGAAAATCGGCACCTCGGCGGTGATGTTGAATCCATCGCTTTGCACGTTGGTATTGTCCTTGGCGTGCACGAACGCCAGCGACATTCTCGGGAAGCTCGCGAGAATGGCTGCGCGCACCGTCGCATCCTGGCTCTGGTACCCTTCGCGCAGCCCGAGCAGATCGAGCCGCCGCGATTCGATGTTCGCAACCAAATCGCGCTCATCGGGCGGATCGAGATGTCGCGGCAGTTTCAGCCCCTTTCGCAAGGCAACGTTCGTTTGCGGTTCCACTCCCAGGATTTTGTTCAAACCAAGCCGCTGCTTTTCAAATTCCTGCTCAAGAGAAAGCATAATCCCCCGCGAGTCCTGGCTGGCCGATTCGACTGCGGCCAGTTCAAGCACTGTTTTCTCGTGCGCATCGACCGCTTTGCGCATGGTGTCCGCGCTTTCCTGCAACCCGCGGTTTGCCTCGCGCGCGCGGGACGATTCCCTGTCCAGGGCGACAACGCGATAAACGCCGGTGCGTGCGTTCTCCGCCACCTGCCATTCCTGCCATGCAATGTCGAGATCGACTGAGCCGAGATTTTTTCGGGCGGCCTTTCGTTTGGGCAGAAATGGAATGAGCGCGGTGAATTCCCAGCCGGCAGCGAAGTTATAAGCGGTCGTTGTACCGGCCGTGTTGCCGCCTGTGACGTAATCGCGTCCGTAAGAGACAATCACGTTCGGCAGAACTCCGGCCTGGACCAGTTGCGCGATTGCCAGCCCGCGCCGGTCGCGAATCGTTCGCAACGCAGGGTTCGAATAGAGCGCAAGGCTGGCTGCTTCATCCGGGCCGATGCCGTGACGAAGATCGACAACCTGCGGTGGAATCTCAGCGCTGTGAATACGCCACGCGGGAATTCGCAGCGCCTCCGCCGCGGCGTTGGGAAACGGCCGCTCCGGCCAGGCGCATGTTGTCGATGCAAGAAGAAAGACAAATGCGATCTTGGCCGGATTTTTCGTTAAGCAGCGCACGTTGGCTGAATGATACGACGGAGTACGTTTTCGTCGCGCGGAGAACAGAGGCCGCTGTGCGTTATAGTTTAGGGTTTCTTCTGGTCCGCGGCTGCTTCATTCGCCTGGTCCTGTGGTGTTTCGATCTGCACACTCGCGATCTTGCCGGTCTTCGCATCTACCTGCACCTCGGTGATGTTCTTCGAATGCGGCATGGCAATGTCGAATGACCAGATCAGTTTGCCGTGTTCTTTCTCAAGTTCAGCGGCCTTGACGGTGCCATTAGGCACTTTGGCCAGCGCGGTGGTTTGGGCTTCGGCTTTGGTGATCTTGGCCTGGGCTTGCAATTGGGCCTCTGTCTCGCCCGCGGCAAGTAAAGGAGAAGCCATGAGGCCGGCGACCGCGATGGCGGCGACGGCGATTGTGACGTGGAGTTTGGTTTTAATGAATGCAGTCTAAGCGCCAAAGCTGTCGGTTTGCCCGTGGTTGAGGTTACAACTTTGTTATTTTCCACCCGGCGTCTCGCTTCGCTGCGCGTTTTCGATTATCGTTGTACGCCATGCGCATTCTGGTGGTGGAAGATGAAAAGAAACTGGCGACTTTTTTGCGCAAAGGACTGGTGGAAGAGAGACTGACTGTTGATCTCCTGCACGACGGAGATGAAGCGCTCGAACAAATTCTGACGCGACCTTATGACGCGATCATCCTGGATATCATGCTGCCGCACCGCGACGGCTTGAGCATTCTGGGCGAGATGCGGCGACAACATAACAACACGCCGGTGCTTCTGCTCTCCGCCCGTGGCAACGTCAACGAGCGCGTGGAAGGGCTCAACCTGGGCGCGGATGATTATTTACCGAAGCCATTTTCCATCAGCGAAGTCGTGGCACGCGTGCGAGCATTGTTGCGCCGGGCTTCCGGCGAACACGCGACCCTGATGCAGGTGGGCGATTTGTCACTGAACGTCGTCAACCGGGAAGCGATGCGTGGTGGGGTGAAGGTCGACCTGACCAATCGCGAATTCGCATTGCTGGAATACCTAATGGCCCATGCCGGCCGCGTTGTCACCAAGACCGCGCTCTGCGAACATGTGTGGGAACACCATTTCGATACCGGTACCAACGTGGTTGAGGTCTGCATCCAACGATTGCGGCGGAAGATCGACGAAGGCCATGAAAGCAAGCTCCTGCAGACGATCCGCGGCGCCGGTTACGCGCTCCGGGCAGGCGAATGAAAAAAATCAGAACGCTGCGCGGGCGAGTGACTCTCTGGTCCGCCGGCATCGTCACGGCGGCGCTGGTTTTATTTGGCGCCGGCGCTGCCTGGAATCTTCGGCAGGAACTCATTGAAAACATCGACAATGAGATTCAAACCGAAGCGCGAGATTTCTTTAAGGGAATCCAGCGGCAAAGCGTGGATTGGAACGACCCGAGAAGTGTCGAATCGCTCTTCGATCAATCGAAGCGCTTTCATTACGTGGAAATACACGACGCTTCGGGGCGCCTGCTCTATCGCTCGCCTAACCTCGAAAACCAGGAAGTGTTTTCGACTGAGCCAAGCGGGAAGCTGAACAATGTCGATTGGAACGGCCGCACGCTTCGCTTCGGTGTATTCCAAAGGGAGGGAATCACTCTAACACTTGGAAAAAGTCTCGAGGAAACGAGCGAAACGTTAATCGAGCTGGCATCCGCTTATCTGTTCGCATTACCGCTCGTCGTCGTCGCGGTCGGAGTTGGCAGTTGGTGGATCGCCCATCGCGCCGTCAATCCGGTCAAACTTATCGCAGCGCGGGCCGCGAAAATTTCGGCGTCCGATTTGCACCAGCGCCTTCCCGAATCTTCGGCACAAGACGAGATCGCGCATCTTACGCGCGTGTTGAACGCAATGTTTGACCGCTTGCAACGAAGCTTCGAGCAGGTCACACGATTTACGTCTGATGCGTCTCACGAATTGAAGATGCCGCTGGCGGTGATGCGCGCGGAAGCGGAAATGGCGTTCGACTCGCCCGATCTCGCACCAGTTCAACGCGAGGTGCTCTCGGATTTAATCGAACAGTGCACCCAGCTCTCACAAATTGTGGACGGTCTTCTTTTTCTCTCGCGAGCTGATGATCGCCGTCTCGCCGTCGAGCAGGATCCGGTCGATTTGGTCGCCATGGTGCGTGAGCTGACCGAGGACGCGGAAATTCTGGCCGCGCAATCGACTCTTAACCTCGAGTACAAGATGCCGGCGGAGCTTTTTATGCCTGGTGATCTTCGGCTTCTGCGGCGGGCCGTGATGAACCTGATCGACAATGCGATTAAGTATAACATTCCCGGCGGGACGGTGGTTTTATCGGTATCGCTTAACGGAGAGAACGCCCGGATCAGCATTCGGAACACAGGCGCCGGCATCCCGCCCGAGGCCCAGGATCGAATCTTTCACCGGTTTTACCGGAGCGATTTATCGCACAATCAAAGCACACCCGGCCATGGACTTGGGTTAAGCATTGCGCGGGAGATTGCGCAGGCGCACGGCGGCGATGTCGTGCTGGTGCAATCGGATTCGCACTGGACGGAGTTTTCTCTTCTGTTGCCGGTAATGGGCATGCGCACCGAGACTGGCAAGTCCAATGAAGCAGCTGCGCCAGATCGACAATTCGAGTAGCGCTCGCGTGGCTCTTCGCTTTTACGAACGCTTTCGTGAACGCTGAAACAGCTTTCCGTGTTCGTTCTCGATTTCTGCGCTCTTGAATTTTTCTGCGCGGCACTTTTTGAAGCCGCGATCCCGGCCCAAAAAGTTTGCCCAATTGTCACGTTCCCGCCATCTGGCTGTAACAATCGGCTTCTAGCGTCCGCGGTTAAAAGGAACTGTCGCAGGCAACCGAACCCTAACCACAAAAGGAGAAACTATGTTTACAAAGAAGTTCGTACTACGGGCAGCGGGCGCAAGCCTGGCTGCGGCCATTTCACTCGGGATCCAACCGGCCCGCGCGGAAACATCTGAAGCCGAGCGACTCGCGCGCCTCGAGAGCGCGGTCAATCAACTGCAGAAGGAGAACAGCGAGCTCAAAAAAGAAGTGAGCAGCTTGAAGAAACAGGCCGCCGCCGGACCGGCGATCCCCGCGGAAGGCCCGACGAAGACACAGGTCACTTACGATGGAAAAACGTACGTCGAAAAAACTGTTCCCATTGAAAAGAGCAGTGCCGAAAAGTGGAAATTATTTGGACCGCTAACCGAGCTCGAGCTCTACGGCGATGCTCGGGTGCGTTATGAATACCGCGGTGGCCAGCTGCCTTCAGACGGCCGCAACCCAAACGATTGGTACGAGCGCAAGCGCGAGCGCTATCGTCTGCGCATCGGGCTCAAGGGGAAATTGACGGACGACTGGTTTTTCGGCGTGCGCTTGGAAACGAGCACCAACCCCCGCTCGACCAACGTGACCTTTGGCGATGATTCGGGGCCATTCGGGAAGTCGAGCGATTCGATCAATGTTGGTCAGGCTTATCTCGGGTATCGCGGTTTTCCCGGCGTCACTTTGACCGCCGGCAAAATGGGGAACCCGTTCGTAAACACGCTTATGGTATGGGACGGGGACATCAATCCGGAAGGACTCGCCGAACAATGGAAGCACACGTTTAGTATCGGCGGCGGCGAACCGGCGCCGCAGACCTACAGCAAGGATGGCACAGCCCTGGCCGGCGCACCGCCCGCGGAACCAACGCTAAAAATCGACCTCTTCGCCAACTTCGGGCAATTCGTTTACGACGACGCGAACCCGGAAAATCCAATCGGGCCGCGGCCAACGACGAGCGCAAACGGCCCGAACCAGCTGGTTCCCAACACCGACGCGTTTATGCTCGGCTGGCAGGTCGGAGCAAAGTTCACCTTCCCGAAGAAGTTCTACTTCCAAATCGCGCCAACGATTTACAATTACACCGGGAACGGCGACTCGTTTAATGTTCATTTCCAAGGCGACAACGCCGCTACAAACCAGACCGGAATCAATAGTCTGCTCGTTTACGACATGCCGGCGGAATTCGGCTGGAAGGTTGGCAATCTGCCAATGCGAATCTTCGGCGATTTCGCCGTGAATCTCAACGGAGGCGACCGCGCGACAGCGGCTGGGCACCCCGGCTATGGCGACCAGCGCTATGCCTATCAAGCCGGCGTGGGGATCGGTCAGCTCAAGAAAAAGAACAATTGGCAGCTGAACGCTTTCTGGCAACACACCGACCAGTATGCACTCGACCCGAACCTGGTTGATTCGGACATTTTCGACGGCCGCGTAAACATGGAAGGCGTCGTTTTGCAAGGTGGTTACATGTTGAGCGACGCGATTGTTTTCAACCTCACTTACGCTTACGCCTGGCGGATTGATAATGCCCTCGGCACTGGCGGCACCGGGGACCTCAGTCTCAACCCCGTCGATCAGTACCAACTGTTTCAAGCGGACCTGAGCGTCAAATTCTAGGAAATATTCCGGGGCGCGGATTCAATCTTACAAATATTCAGTCCGATTCAGCAAGGCAACTGGTTAGGTCAGAAAAAGCCCGCCGGGGATGCGCCTCGGCGGGCTTTCTGACGTTGGCTGCAGGACGACCGGGAGGACGTCGTCCGAAAAATCGCCAGGAAGTCTCGCAAAGGCACGCGGATCGTTTAGACTTCGCGTATCCATGATGATGCCGGCCAGACTTTACCGCGCACGCAGCGACAATGCGGTGCAGCGAATGACCGCTTCCGGCACATGAAACGAAAAACCAGGCGCCGCGGGAAACGACCGTCCGAGCCGCGTGAAGCTTCCCCGCTGACCATGCTGGACTCGGAACTGCAGAGGCTGCGCCGGGACCTTCGTGCAACCGCGCAAGCGTACGTCGCGCGACTTGAAGCCGACCTGCGCGCCGCAGCAGCCGTGATCAGGTCGTTCGAACCGGTTGAAAAGCTTTCGCGCGAGCAGCTTCATCAAATCCGCGATCTCACAATCGAGCTGCGCAAACCCAAGCTCAAACCGGAGAAAGGCCGCCGTAAAGATTTGCGCAGGATCGATTCGTTAATTTCCGATCTGCACTCAGCGGTGACGGAATAAAGTTAAAAGGTGAGGCCGCGCCGTTGTAATTTTGTAACGGTTTTAACTTTTTTTAAACGTCGTTCGCTTCGGCGGCGGCCATGCCCGCCATCATCGCGGCTGCTTCCGCAGATGTGCGCACGGGAACGATCTCGAAATCCATCAAGTCGCGCCAGTTATCGATCCATCGATCCAGCAGCGCGAAGTCGTCGGTCTGCATCAGTTGCCAGCAGGTTTTGAAATCGTGATCAATCCAGCTGGAGACGTAAGATAATCCGTCCGGCATCATCCTTCCTTTTTCCCGGAGGCGGCGATAAATCGCGGGCGCGTCCTTGAAGCGTTCGATCACCATGTAGAGCATGGAATAACAGTTAAAAGGGTTACAAAGTTACATCGTTAAAAAAGGCAGAGCCGTTCTAAACCTTGTAACGGTTTTAACTTTTTAACTATTTCTGAGTTCTTCGTTGGTTTCGGCGAAGGCGTTCACCGCGAATTCCAGATCTTCGCGCGAATGCGCGGCCGAGACCTGCGTGCGGACGCGCGCAGTGCCGTGCGGCACGACCGGATAGAAGAAGCCGATGACGTAAACGCCCTTCTCCAGCATGCGCGTGGCGAACTTTTGCGACTTGGCGGCGTCGCCGATCATGATTGGAACAATGGGATGCGTGCCCGGTTTGATCGTCAGGCCGCGTTCGGTCAGGGCGGCACGAAAATATGTCGTGTTCTCTTCCAGCTTGTCGCGCAATTCGGTCGACGCGCTGAGCATCTCCAGCGCTTTCAAGCAGGCGGCAACGATTGGCGGAGCGATGGTATTTGAAAAAAGATACGGGCGCGAGCGTTGCCGCAGAAGATCGACAATTTCCTTGCGTCCGCTGGTGAATCCGCCGCTGGCGCCGCCGAGCGCTTTGCCAAGCGTGCCGGTGATAATGTCGATCTTCCCCATGACACCACGGTATTCGTGCGTGCCGCGGCCTGTTTTACCGAGAAATCCGGTGGCATGCGCATCGTCGATCATGGTGAGCGCGTCGTATTTGCCCGCGAGATCGACGATCTCCTTCAGGTTCGCGATTGTCCCGTCCATCGAGAAACAGCCGTCCGTAGCGATTAGTTTAAAACGGATATCTTTGGCTTCCTTGAGCTTCGCTTCGAGATCGGCCATGTCGTTGTGCTTGTAGCGAAAACGTTGCGCTTTGCAGAGCCGGATGCCGTCGATGATCGATGCGTGGTTCAGCTCATCGCTGATGATTGCATCTTTTTCAGTCAGCAACGTTTCGAATAGCCCGCCATTCGCATCGAAGCAGGAGGGGTAAAGAATTGTCTCCTCGGTTCCAAGAAATTTTGTCAGCGCGGCTTCGAGTTTCTTGTGAATGTCCTGTGTCCCGCAAATGAAACGGACGCTGGCCATGCCAAACCCGTGCGTGTCGAGAGCTTCTTTGGCAGCGGCGATGAGAGCGGGATGATCGGCCAGCCCGAGATAATTGTTTGCACACATATTGAGGACGCGTTTGCCGTCGGCCACGGCGATATGGGCATCCTGCGGGCTGGTGATGATGCGCTCGGTTTTGTAAAGACCCTGGGACTTTATCTCCTCAAGTGTGCCTAAAACTTGCTTTTTAAATTCGGCCAGCATCTTGAATGGCAGATTACGCGGATTTAAACCGATAGCCAAAGAAGGAATTTGAAATGAGAGCCACCGCAAGCGGGGGGACGAAGTCCGGCGACAACTGTTTTTGTGGACCTCGTATTAACATTTGTCCGAAAAATCCCTTGCCAGCCTGTGAATAACTAGTTAATAACTTCCCGGCGATTACCTTGACCCACGCTGAACTTCGCAGCCTTGCCCTGGCCGTTCTCGCGGCTTTCATCGCAATCATTCTCGCTTCGTGCGAAACGACTTCGCGCGCTTTGCCGCAGTACCGAAGCCGCTCTGACAAAGACCGAATTTCAGAACGTTCGCACCACGGCCTACACCGACACAGAGGCCGACCACCGACCGTACAGCAATCACAACGCATTGGGCGGCGAGCTTCACGCGGCCGGGCCGGCGATCCATCGCGCTGAGAATGTCGCGCCGGCGATTGCGGTCGGTCTCGAGGAGCAATCGGATTATCAGCGTGTGTCGAACTCCGGCGTGCGGCTGCAGCCCTTTTCCGCCGAAGAGCGAACGACTACGACGCGCGTGACAACAAGACGCGCAACCAGAACGAGACGCGGTGCGAGACGCGCCGGGGCGGTTTCAAGAACGCCGCGCATCGGGAGCGCCGCTGCCGATTGGTCGCGCTGGCCGGTGGGAACGACGTTCCGGTTGCTCTCGACCGGGCAAGTTTATCGCGTTGACGATTACGGCTGGGCGCTAAGCGGCCGTAACACGATCGACCTCTACATGGCCAACCAGCGCGAAATGAATTCGTGGGGCGCGCGGCAGGAACCGATCCAGATTCTGAAATGGGGCGATCCGGGACAAAGCCTGCAGTTCCTCCAATCGCACCAGAACTACAAGCACATCAAACGGATGGTGCTCGAGCTCGAAGGCCGCGACCGGGAAGCCGCCGCGCTGCAATAGCCGCCTGCAACTTGTTGCGGTCCCCGCTTAAGGGGAGTCCGGACGCATATGATCCTCTGGAAATCCGCGGTATCCGTGTAATCCGCGGTTATTTTGAGAGATCCTTCGACTTCGCTCAGGATGACAGAGGGCTCCAATCGAGGACGATTTTGCCGGAGTTGCCGGATTTCATCAGCTCGATGGCTTCCTTGAACTGCGTGTAGGGAAACCGGTGAGTGATGACCGGCGAGATATCGAGGCCGGACTGGATAAGCGCGGTCATTTTGTACCAGGTCTCGTACATCTCGCGACCGTAAATTCCCTTGATGGTGAGCTGGTTGAACACAACCAGGTTCCAGTCGATCGCAGCGCTGCCGGGCATGATGCCTAACAAAGCGATTTTTCCGCCGTGAAACATATTCGGCAGGATGTCGGCGAATGCTTTTGGATTGCCGGACATTTCCAGCGCCACGTCGAAGCCTTCTTTCATGCCGAGTTTTTGCATGGCCTCCGGCACATTCTGGCTGCGCACGTCGACGCCCACAACATTCGGCGCCATTTTACGGGCGAGATCGAGACGATACGGATTGACGTCGGTGATAACGACGTGCCGCGCGCCGGCGTGCTGGCAAATCGGAATCGCCATGCAACCGATGGGCCCGGCGCCGGTGATGAGCACATCTTCGCCGACGAGATCGAACGTGAGCGCGGTGTGCACGGCGTTGCCCAGCGGATCGAAACAGGAGAGTACATCGAGCGAAATCGACGGATCGGCATGCCAGCAGTTTGATTGCGGGATGGCCACGAACTCCGCAAAGGCGCCGGGGCGATTCACGCCTACGCCCTGTGTATTTGGGCAAAGATGCCGCCGGCCGGCGAGGCAATTGCGGCAATGTCCACAGGTGATATGACCTTCGCCAACCACGAGATCGCCGGACGCGAAGCCTTTGACATGGTCGCCCACGGAGTCGACCACGCCGACGAATTCATGGCCAATGGTCATGGGGACGGGGATGGTTTTCTGCGCCCAGGCGTCCCAGTTATATATATGTACGTCCGTGCCGCAGATCGACGTTTTCACGACGCGGATGAGGACGTCGTCGCCATCGGCCCTGGGAACCGGGACATCCTCGAGCCAGAGCCCCGGCTCGGCTTTCGCCTTCACCACGGCTTTCATCGTTTTCTGCACGACTGGAAGCTAGGCGAATCGGGAACGCAGGAAAACAGGAATTGTAGGGCAACCGTTCCGGTTGCCGTTATGCGGCTGGGCAGGCGACGCGCCCGGCCCACAATTGCGCTTCGGATTCAATCTCGCGTGCGTTCTCCTTGCACGGCGTATGATCATTGGAGATGATTCCGCTGCATGCCCACAACGCTTGAGCAACCCGCTCCCACCAAGGCAACGCCCCGCGCTGTTTTCGTTCTGCGCTTCATCAGCACGGTCGTGCTTTGGTCGGTCGCGCTGGCCATCGCATTTTCCGGCTACGAAGTTTTGTTTTGGTTATTAATCAGCGTGTTCGGACTGATCGCACTTTGGGAGTTTTATCGAATGCTCGATCATCGCGGGCTGCCGAATTTCAAAATCACGGGAATGATTTGCGGCGCGGTTTTGCTGGCCGGCAGTTTTTATTACTTCGCCAAAATCGGACCAGCGCAGTCGTACGATTTCGAGGTCGCGGTGTTGCTCTTTTTTCTGCTGACGGTTTTCACGCGGCAAATGTTTGCGCGTTTGCGGGAGGACGAACCGCTGCAAACCATGGCCTACACCCTCTTCGGTTTGCTGTACGTTCTTTGGCTTTTCAATTTCCTCACAAAAATTGTTTACCTCACGCCGCGATCGAGCACCGGCGCGGTAACAGGCCAGTTTTATGTCTTGTACCTGATCGCGGTCACAAAATTCAGCGACATGGGCGCCTATTTGACCGGGAGCGTGATCGGACGGCACAAGATGACTCCGCACATCAGTGCAAAAAAAACCTGGGAAGGATTTTTCGGGGCGCTCGTTTTTGCGCTGCTCTGCAGCCTGGCTCTGTTCAAATTGATGCCTGGGCATTTGTCAGCGCTGACCTGGACGCACGCGACGGTTCTCGGTTTGCTGCTTGGATTCGCCGCGGTGATCGGCGACTTGGCGGAGTCGATTGTAAAACGAAGCACGGGCGTAAAAGATTCCGGGAATCTGCTGCCTGGAATCGGCGGAGCGCTCGACCTGGTGGACAGTCTGCTGTTTACTGCGCCGTTGTTGTTCTTTTATCTCCGCTTGGTGGTCCGGGTTCCATAAAGAGATGCGCTCTATAGCGGGAAACTTTGGGGAGCGCACGCGCCCCGCGTGTAGTCTCCGGCGCCCTCGACGGAGACATTTTTCCGGGGTGAGCCGCAAGGGCTTTTCGGCGAGGGCGCCGAAAAGAGCACGCGAGGGCGCGTGCGCTCCCCGGAAGCTCCGCGGCGAAAACTGTACATGAAACGCAAACGTGTTGTTGTTCTTGGCGCGACCGGGTCGATCGGGGAAAGCGCGCTAAAGGTTGCGCGCGACATTCCGGAACGGATGGAAATTGTCGGTCTGGCGGCGAACAACAACGCCGAAAAGCTGGCCAAGGCTGCAAACAAGGTGCGACCGCAAGCGGTTTGCCTTGGGAACGTAACGAAGATCGAGGCGTTGCGGGCGGCGCTTGAGTACGAGCCGCAGATCTTCGCCGGTGAAGAGGGACTGCGCGAGATCGCGTGCCTGACGAATGCGGACATGGTGCTGGTCGCAATTGTAGGCACGGGCGGATTGCGTCCCACGCTGGCTGCGATTGAAGCAGGCAAGGATCTCGCGGTGGCGAGCAAGGAGATTTTGGTGATGGCGGGCGAGATTGTGATGCGGGAAGCGCGCGAAAACGGAGTGCGTGTGTTGCCGGTGGACTCGGAGCACAATGCGATTTTTCAATGTCTGGAAGGCAAACGCCGAACGCCCAACGCCGAACGTCGAACGTCGAATGCAGAGAACGCGAGTCCGGTTCTGCCTTCGGCGTTGGATGTTGGACGTTGGGCGTTGGACGTTTCTGATGTGAGAAGGATCATTCTCACCGCTTCGGGTGGTCCATTTCGCGAAACACCGCGAAAAGACTTTGATGCGATTACGGTGGAACAGGCCCTGAAGCATCCCACCTGGAACATGGGGCCGAAAATCACGATCGATTCGGCGACGCTTTTCAATAAAGGCCTCGAAATGATCGAAGCCCGGTGGCTTTTCGGGGTCGAAATGAAACGGGTGGAAGTGGTGATCCATCCGCAAAGCATCGTTCATTCGATGGTCGAATTTGTGGATGGCTCCACGCTGGCGCAGCTGAGTTACTCCAACATGTGTTTTCCAATTCAATATGCGGTCACCTGGCCGGAACGCGTGCCGAACAGTCTGCCGCCACTGGATTTTTCGAAATTGTCGAAGCTGGAATTTTTCACGCCCCGCTTTGAGGATTTTCCGGCGCTCAGCCTGGCGCGAAAGGCGGGCGAAACCGGAGGCACGCTGCCGGCGGTCATGAATGCCGCGAACGAAGTCGCGGCCGCGGCGTTTTTGGAGCGACGGCTCCGTTTCCCGCAAATCTGGGAAACGGTCGAAAAGGTGATGGCCACGCACGCCAACGTTGCGCAGCCGAATCTCGATGCCATATTGCGGGCCGATCAATGGGCGCGCGAGGAAGCGCTGAGATGCGTTAAATCGTTGAAACGGTAACTCGTTCAAGCGGCCAGCCCCGGCGGTCGGCCACTGTTTACTCATCGCTAATCACCAGTCATTCATGAGCATTTTGTTCCACGGCGCGCGTTTCCTCTTTATCCTGCTCGAAGTTCTGGTTCTCTTTAATCTGCTCATCGTGGTGCATGAGCTCGGCCATTTTCTGGCGGCCCGCTGGCGCGGGCTCTATGTCGAAAAGTTCGCGATCTGGTTTGGCAAGCCGCTTTGGAAAAAAACGATCAATGGCGTCCAATACTCGTTAGGGACGCTGCCTTTTGGCGGGTTCGTTGCCGTGCCGCAGCTGGCGCCGATGGACATTATCGAAGGCAAAGCAGACGTCGATCGCGCGAAATTGCCGCCAATTTCAGTGCTGGACAAGATCATCGTGGCGTTTGCCGGGCCGCTGTTCAGTTTCGGCCTGGCCGTGGTGTTCGCGGTCGTCATTTCAGTGGTGGGTCGTCCGGTGAGTGAATCGGAGTCCACCACCACCATCGGATACGTCATGCCGGATTCGCCGGCGTCGCGCGCCGGGTTAGAAGCCGGCGACAGGATTCTATCCGTTGACGGACACCAGGTTTCCCGTTTTGGCGGGATGGGCGACGACAGCATTCAGTGGCAGATTGTGCGCAGCGAAAAGGAAACAATCCCAATCGCGGTCGCGCGCAAGGTGGACGACACGACGAAGAAATTGACTGTTGAGGCGAAGCCGATTGTCCCGCCGACCAAGCCGTGGATGCGCAAGGCATTGCGGCAGATTGAAATTGTTCCGGCCGAAACACCTTTGGTGGCAAAAGTGCAGCCGGATAGCCCGGCTGCGAAGGCGGGTCTGAAGCCGAACGACGTGATTACCGCGATCAACGGCCAGCCCCTCTACCATATTCTTGGCCTTGCCGATTTTATTCGCAAATACCAGGGCCAGCCGCTGACGCTTACGGTGGAACGAGGCGGGGAGCCGGTTCGGCTTCCGTTCGATCCCGGTTATCCCAAAGTCGCGTCGGTGTTCAAGGACAGCCCGGCCGATCGCGCCGGTTTGAAACCGGGCGATGCAATCATCGCGGTCGACGGCCAGAAAATGACGAGCACGCTGGCGATCTCCGATTACATCTCCAAACATGCGGCGCAGGCGATTTCCCTGACGTTCGAGCGCGACGGCGTGCAACATACGGTGAAGGTGAAGCCGGAAGCCCCCGTAGGCGAAACCACCCCTCGCATCGGAATTTACTGGGATGAAGATTACGGAATTGTCCTGGATTCCTATGGCAAGCTCGCCGTCGTGCATCCGAATCCGATCGAGCAAGTCCGGGCCGCGACGTTGTCGATCTTCAACACGATCGGCGCCATCGCTTCGCCCAAGTCGGACGTGAAACTGCAGCATATGAGCGGGCCGGTGATGATGCTGCGCATCTATTATGTCATGTTCGAGAACAAGGAGGGGTGGCGAATGGCGCTTTGGTTCAGCGTCGTGCTGAATGTGAACCTGGCGCTGCTGAATCTGTTGCCCATTCCGGTTCTCGATGGCGGCCATATCATGCTCGCGGTGATCGAAGGCGTTCGCCGCCGGCCGGTGAATACCCGCGTCCTCGAAGTGGTGCAGACCGCGTGTGCCGTCCTGATTATCGGGTTCATGGTTTATATCGCTTTCTTCGATGTCGAAGACCTTTTCGGCGGGAAGGGGAGGCCGAGATTCGTGCCAAAGGCGCCGCCGGCTCAATCGGGACAAAAGCAGTAGCGCGGCAGCGTTGCGCGGCCGTTTTCATTCCGTAAACTTTGTGGCGGTGAACTATTGCGATAACCCATTGGTTTATCAGCGCCGGAAGACGCGTGAAGTGCGTGTGGGCCACGTCGGTATCGGCGGGGCCAACCCCATCCGTGTTCAATCGATGATCACGTGTGACACGATGGATACGGAAAGTTCCATCCAGCAAACGGTGGAGCTGGCGGAAGCCGGCTGCGAAATAGTGCGCATCACTGCGCCGACAGTGAAGGATTCCCGCAATCTGGAGCACATCGTAAAGGGTTTGCGCGAGCGCGGCTGCGACGTGCCAATCGTGGCCGATATTCATTTCAAGCCCGAAGCGGCCATGGAGGCGGCCCGGTGGGTCGATAAAGTCCGGATCAATCCGGGCAACTATGCCGACTCGAAGAAATTCGTGATCCGGGAATATACGGACGAGCAGTACACTTCCGAACTCGCACGCATCCGCGAGCGATTCACGCCACTGGTTGAGCTCTGCAAGAAGCGCGGCATTGCCATCCGCATCGGCACCAATCACGGCTCGTTGAGCGATCGCATTCTTAATAGATACGGCGACACACCCCTCGGGATGGTGGAGAGCGCTCTCGAATTCGCGCGCATCGCGCGCGACCTCGATTATCACGCGTTTGTTTTCTCGATGAAGGCCAGCAACCCGAAAATCATGATCGCTGCCTATCGCCTTTTGGTCGCTCGACTGAACGAAGAGGGCCCGGATTGGAATTATCCGGTCCACCTGGGGGTAACCGAAGCCGGCGAAGGCGAAGACGCACGAATCAAAAGCGCCATCGGAATCGGCTCGCTGCTGGCGGACGGAATCGGGGACACCATCCGCGTCTCGCTCACCGAGGACAGCATTCACGAGATTCCCGTAGCGAAAGCGCTGATTGAGTGCGGAATGCGGAGTATCGATTGCGAATTGCAGCACTCCGCAATCGACACTCCGCAACTCCGCAATCTCGTTCGACCCCTTCTCGTATCAGCGACGCGCCAGCGAGACGATCGCAGTAGCGGGAATCGGTGAGCCGGGTGAAACCGTCAAACTCGGCGGCGAAGAATTGATCCGGGTCGTCGTCAGGCAGGCAAATTTCGAAAAGGTCGCGCACAAAATCGACAAAATGGGCGATTACAAGCCGGAGATTGTTTACGAGAACGCCAGCGTCAGGGAAATCGATCCGCGTGACAGGGAGGCGATTGCCCTGTTGAACGAAGGCGCGGAACCGCAGTTCGTTACGGTCCGAGACGATGTCGATCTGCCCATGATCACGGCGTTTCGTCTGCTGGCCGCGAACCTGGCGCCACGGCACCCAATTTTGTTAAAGGATATTTTGAATTGCAGGGCGTCTGTGTCAGACGCCGGCCAGAGAGATGGCGTTTCACAGAAACGCCCTGCAAATTTTCTGGACACTCTTCTCATCGCGTCCACAAACATCGGCTCGCTGTTGTGCGATGGGATTGGGGACGCCGTCCTGGTGCAAGGCGAAGAAGCTCCGGGGCAGGCGTTGCGGCTCTCTTATAATATACTACAGGCCGCGGGGTCGCGGATTTTCAAAACCGACTACGTGGCCTGCCCTTCGTGCGGGCGGACGTTGTTCAATTTGCAGACGACGACGGCGCGTATCAAAGAGGCAACCTCGCATCTGAAAGGCGTCAAAATTGCGATCATGGGTTGCATCGTAAATGGCCCGGGAGAAATGGCGGACGCCGATTTTGGTTATGTTGGCGGCGCGCCGGGCAAAGTGAATCTCTACGTCGGCAAGACGCCGGTAAAGTTCAATATCCCGGAAGCGGAAGCAGTTGATCGACTGAAGGATTTGATCCGCGAACACGGCAAGTGGGTCGAGCGTGCGATGCAACCGGCTCCGGCCGAGATGCCCGCATAATTCTGCGATAGTAACGATCCCTGCTTTTAACGATTAATAGAGGCGTCCGGTTCGTTTCGAGATGGTGATCACCAGCTCCTCGCATGGCATCGCCTACGCCGAACGTTCGCCGTACATTTCCGAAGATTTGCGGGGCAATTTGGATTGACGCGTCGTATGTGGACTCACTACGCTTCATTTGAGCAGGGGCAACGGGGGAACTCGGAACTTCAACCCAAACGTTTATGAAGAACTATCGGCCTCAAATTGCAGCATGCCTGATCCTCGCGGTCGGCGTTGTTACCGGAAAAGCTGGAACGATTTTTTACCAGGGCATTCCCGCCACGCAAAGCGACACCAATTCTGGGATCAGCAGCGACAACCAATACACCACCGCGGTGGATGGTGGAAATGCGCGCGGAACCGATCGTGTCATCAATGGTATTACACTTTACGCGCTGAACGCCAACGGTCAGTCGGCTACAGCTGACAATTGCACAGTCAATGCGTTGGCCGGCAATCTGTCGAATGCCGGCGGGGGGAGCTCCAGTATCCAGGCGGACGGAGTTTTCAAGGAGGTTGAGTCGGATATGACGTTTAACAACGGCGCTCCCGACGACTCGCAACAAGAGATTGTGCTCGACCCGGAGAGTTTGGAAGCGGGCACGACTTACGATTTGCGTATTTACATCTGCAATCCGTCAGGGCGAAACCGGCTCGTGAACTTGTCTTTCGTCGGCGATGGGCAACCGGCGGTGGAGACGGGATTTTTCAATGAAGACGATGCGCGGACGTCGCCGGGCGGCTTCAAGGACCCCAATCAGGCGTATTACATCGATTATCGATTCACCTGGGATGGCGATTCGACTCCCGGGGTAACCATCACGCAGAAATCCGGGAGCGCGCCGTTTGTGTTGTATGCGTTGACCAACCAGATTGTTCCTGGCGGTGCGGCCGAAGCGGCGCCCGAAGAAGAGGGGGCCGTGGCCGAAGGTGAAGCGGGCGCGGCCGAGGGCGAGGGTGAAGGAGTATCGACCGGATTAGTAAGTCAGGAGTCCGATGAGATCGGCGTGGCAAGCGACGATTTTTACGGTAGCGACTCGCTCAGTAACAACGGGCACTGGGTCAGCGTGCAAAAATGGGGCAGATGCTGGCAGCCCACCAATGTGCCGAGCGGTTGGTGCCCCTACACGAACGGAACCTTTCAGCAGTGCGACGATTGCGGTTGGACCTTTGTCTCGGACGAACCGTGGGCATGGGCCTGTTACCATTACGGGCGGTGGCTGAAAGTCAGTTACGGCTGCGGATGGTGCTGGGTGCCGGGCAGGGTCTGGGCGCCGTCGTGGGTCTCTTGGCGCAAGGGGCGCGATTCATCGTGCGACTGCATCGGCTGGGCGCCGCTGCCGCCCACGGCCGGTTGCGAGTTTGGCGTCGGCGTGAGCACGTGGGTCGACGAAACCTGCGATATCGGTCCCGATTGTTACACCTTCATTGGCATCGGAGATTTCGGCCGCGGATCGTACTTCGGATGCGGCTGCATCTACGAGCAGTCGCGGAATATCACAATCATTAGTCAGACGATCAACATCACCAACATTTCCTATACGAACTTTGGCACTTATTGCGGGGGACCCGATTACAATTGGTGCAACACGGAAATCCGTCAGCATGGCGGCCAGGAGATCGAGAAAATTCATGTCAACCGCTTCGACGATCCCAGTAAGATGGGTGGAAAGTTTTCCAAGCATGAAGGGAATCAACTCGGCCTTCTGTCTCCCCACATAAAGAACGAGAAGAATCCGAAGCATGAGCCGAAGATCGCGGGGCATATTTCCAACAAACAAATCGACCACGGCTGGAAGGGTGTGAAGGATCCGAGCACTCGGAAAAAATTAAAGAACGAAATTGCGCAGCAAAATCACGGCAAAAATTCCAAGAACACCAAGGCCACTTTACCAACTGGTGTTGCGCAAAAATTTGGCAAGCACGGTGGCACTGGCAGACAGGGAATCACGCAGGGAGGCAAGGGGCAACACCCTGGTGGAAAAGGAGGTAAAGGAGCCGGCGGCAAATCGTTTACGGGCGGCAAGGCGGGCGGAGGCGGATTCAATCAGCATCCGGGCGGCAAAAAAGGAAAGCAGGGTCAGGGCGCTGGTGCGGGCACGGCCGGAGCAGGAAAATTTAATCAGCATCCCGGAAAGGGAGGCAAAGGACAGGGAGGCGCTGGCGGCGCAGGGATCAGCACCGCCGGGGGTGGAGGCGGCAAGGGTCGCCATCTTGGCCATCCTGGCCAGTCGTTCAAGGGTCAAGGTGGCGGCGGAGCGAAGGGAGCTGGCGGCGGAGCCGGCAAGGTGACGGGCGGCGGTCAGCATCCCGGAAAGGGTAAAGGCAAAGGCGTTCAAGGTGGCGCAGGGGGAACGCACGCCGGCGGAAATATTCAGGGCGGGACCGGTCGCACTGGCGGCAAAGGTCGCAATAAAGGTCAGGGAGCGACGACTCAGGGTGGAAAGGGTTTTAAACAGGGAGGCCAGGCTGGTCAGGGAGGCGGAGGCGGCCGCGTTGGCAGCAAAGGTCGCAATAAGGGTCAGGGAGCGACAACTCAGGGCGGAAAGGGTTTTAAACAGGGAGGCCAGGTTGGTCAGGGAGGAGGAGGCGGTCGGGTTGGCGGCAAAGCTCACAACAAAGGTCAGGGAACGACGGCTGGTGGACAAGGTTTTAAGAAGGGAGGCCAGGCTGGCCAGGGCGGAGGAGGCGGGCGCGTTAAGGGCAAAGGTTACAATGCAGGTAAGGGAGCAACGACCCAGGGTGGACAAGGCTTTAAATCTGGAGGCCAGAAGGGTCAGGGCGGTGGTGGTGCAGGAAAAGGTCACGCCAAACAGCAGCAAGTCAGGCAACCGCAGGGGGCCCAGCGTACGACGGGCGGTGGTGGTGGCGGTGTCAAGCAACAGCAATTTCAGCAACACCACGCCGGTGGCGGTGGCGGCGGCGGTGGTGGCGGTGGCGGCGGCGGCGGCGGTGGAAGAGGGAGAGGAAAAGCGGCAAAACCCACTCCAACTCCGCATAGATGATTCGTCCGGAGAGCGACCACGCCAGTCTGATTCGCTAAAACGAAGGCGACTCTAGAAAATTGATCGTCAAGCTGCTGCTGTGACTCGTTAGGCTTATGCCGGACGAAGCAAACACTGATTTCTGGGGGCCAATGGGAGATGCTGAGTCGCCCGTTTATACCGCCAGGTAATGGCAGTTTTTGGACTCGGATTTTCTAGAAAATAAGCTTGACGTTTTCATAACAACTCGGGCAGTCTGGACGCTTACTTCATTGTAGTGCAATTCCAGAACCTATGAAATCCACCAGTCGATTTACCTATTTAAACTCTGTCCTGACAATTTTGACTGCGTTCGCCTTGGTCCTGCCTCTTGCAGGTCAGGCGGCGCCCGGCACTCGCGCCGCGCAAGTGGCGAACAAAGCGCCGGCCAACGACGCTGCTTTGCCGCCGAGCCGGCAAGCGGCTGTGCCCGTAATGGTCGAGATGAACGCTGCTCCCGCCGCCGTCTCCTATGCTGCCGCGCTGAAATCGGCGCAAGCGGCGTTCGATGCCAAACGTAGCCAGGCGTTGGCGCATCCAAAAACTAGGAGTTCCAAGCGCGTACTCGCCCAGACTTCTGTGCAAATTAGCTCCAGTGCCGCGAAACAGATCGCGAACAACGTCCGGCAGCTGGATCAAGCACAAAAAGCGATTCTGTCCTCTCTGACCGGTGGCACGATCCATGGAAAGGTTCTTTTCCGCGCCCAACGCGCGTACAACGGCATCGCAATGCTGGTCAGCCCCGATAAGATTGCCGCGATCGCATCGATGCCGGGAGTGAAAGCGGTGCATCCGATGCATCCGAAGTTTCTTACCGCCGCTTTTTCGGACATCGATTTTCTCGGCGGCCGTTCGTTTTGGACGAAGGCTCCGTTCGGCATTCACGGCGAGAACGTTAAAGTCGCCGACATTGATACGGGTTTGGATTACATCCATACGGATTTCGGCGGCCCTGGTTCGTCCGGTTACAGCGTGGTGACCGATCACAGTTCCCCGGGTTCAGTCCCTAACGCATATTTCCCGACGCCCAAAGTTCCAGGTGGCTACGATTTCGCGGGTGACGCTTACGATGCAAACAACAGTCCTTCTCCCGACCCCGATCCGTTCGATTGCAATGGTCACGGCACGGCCACGGCGAGCTTGATTGCCGGTTACGGCGTGACCAACGCGGGCTTCACTTATTCTGGAAGCTACGATGGAAGCAACCCGATGATGAGCGCGCTGTCGATCAGCCCTGGTTTTGCGCCGGCTGCGAAAATTTATCCATTGCGCGTTTTCGGCTGCGCCGGTGCGACCAACCTGGTCGTCGAAGCGATCGAATGGTCGATGGACCCGAACGGCGACGGCAATTTTTCCGATCACATGGACGTGGTAAACATGTCCCTCGGTGCGGACGACGGGTATGCCGACGATCCCGATGATGTGGCGGCCTCGAACGCGGCATCCATCGGCGTGATCATCTGCTCCGCGGCCGGCAACGCAGGGGACACGTACTATGTGCACAGCAGCCCGGCAGCTGCCAGCGGCACAATGAGCTGCGCCGCCACGTACAACGATCAAAACGGCTTCATTTACAATGCAAACGTCACGGCCAATGCCCCGGCGGGGATTGCCGGCCAAAAATATTTTTCGATTTACGGCTCCGCCAGTCCGGCCGTGGGTGGCGGCGGTCTCACCGGGGACCTCGTTTACGGCGTGCCAAATAACGCTTTAACCGCATTTACCAACGCCGCGGATATCAGTGGCAAAATCTGTCTGATCGATCGTGGTGCTGTGAGTTTCGTGGACATGATCACGAAGGCGTCCAATGCGGGTGCTATCGGCGTTGTCGTGAACAACTTCAATCATCCGGGGGATCCGCCAATCGTCATGGCGACGGGCGGACAGCCGCCAATTCCCGCGGTCATGATTTCCAAGACCGATCGCGATACGATCAACACCGCCGCCGGCGGATTTGATGGCACCACTGGAGAACCGACAACTGCGACCAACGTCACGATGAACAATGACGCCGGCACTCTCGTTCTGCCTGCCAATGGACCGGGAGCGCTTGCTGGCGCCGGATCGACGGACACGGTTCCTTCCTATACATCGCGTGGACCGCGCCTCCCTGATACCGCGCTCAAACCGGATATCGCAGCGCCAGCGGAAGTGACCGGCGTTGCCGTGGTCGGATCAGGTAACGGATTTGAAAATTTTAACGGCACTTCCTCAGCTACGCCGCATGTCGCCGGCTCGATGGCCCTGATTACGCAGATGCATCCGACATGGAGCGTGCAGGAAAGAGAAGCCCTTGCTTGCGAAACAGCAACTCACGATCTCGCCACCACGGTAGGTGGATCGACACTGATCGGCGTCGGCCGCATCGGTGCGGGCCGCGTCGACCTAACCAAGGCGAGCAACGCGAATGTTGTTGCCTATAACGGTACCGACCCGAATCTGATCGGCGTATCGTTTGGCGATGTGGAAGTCCCGGTTGATGGATCGAAAACGCTGTCGAAATCCGTCAAGGTGACGAACAAGGGAGGAACTGATGTGACCTATGACATCACCTACCAGGATGTCACCGCGGCGTCAGGTGCGTCGTTCACGCTACCAGCTTCTGTGACTGTGCTGGCGAATAGCACCAATACCTTCAACGTAACGTTTTCGGCTACCGGCAGCGCGCTGCGCCACGAACGTGATCTTAGCACGGGCACGAGCCAGGCGACCTCGTTTGGCACCTTCTCGCGCCAGTATATGACGGAGAAGGCCGGTTATGCCGTGCTCACGCCGACGAGCGGCCCCGAACCGACCATTCGTGTTGCGTTGTATGCCGCGCCGAAACCGACGTCGACCATGCACGCCACCACGACAGCTGTGGTTCCCGATGCCGCCTCCGGAAGCTTCACGATTAACCTGTCTGGAAGCAGCATCAACACGGGCGCCAGTTTCCCGACCGACATTGTCAGTTACACCAAAGGATTCGAGCTGCAGTATGCGAGTCCGCTTGCCGGTTCTCCGGGTGCGCCGACGAATCCCAACGTGCTGAAATACGTCGGTGTCACCAGTGATTGGAACAACCAAAGCCCGGCCGGCCAAGCTGGTTTCGCTACATGGCTGAACTTCGCGATCGTCGGGTTCGGTAACGCGGCTGTTCCGGATTTCAATTCCGCGGACAAGGAAATCTTCATGGATCTGGATTTCGACAACGTCTATGACGTGGCGATTTTCCTGACGCAGCTTCCCAATGGGACGTCGCCAACCAACGTCTACTTCTCAGAGCTGGTGGACATCGCGGGCGTCTTCGGCCCACCGGGGAACGCTTACTTTTGGGAGCCGACCGATGCGCGGTCTGTCTCGCCTACCAGTAGGGACACGAACGCGTTCAACAACAACGTGGTCACGGTTCCGATCGACGGGTTGGTCGGCACCGGGTACAGCGCATTCCAGTATCAGGTTGTGACATTTGATCGCAACGGCAACGAAGTAGACGAAACACCGATCCTTTATTACGATGCCGCCAATCCCGGCCTGGATGCCACACCGCCCGCCACGTTTGAGCCGTTCTTCCTGAACGACCTGCCGGCGACGAGCATCGCGGTCAACTACAACGGCACAAACTTCCAGAATAACTTCTCGAAGGGGGTACTGTTGGTCCACATGCACAACGGGACGGGCAGTCGCACTGATGTCGTTGCGTTCCGCAAACCGACGATCGCCAGCTTTAACCCTACCAGTGGAAAAGTGGGCGATATGATCACGATCACCGGCTCCAACTTTAACGCCGGCACCGTGGTGAAGTTCTTTAACAACAAGACGGCAACTGTCAACGTGCTGACAGCGAACACGCTGGTGGCCACAGTGCCATCCGGAGCGGTGAGCGGCCCGGTCCGCGTGCAGAACGCGGCCGGATTCTCGTCGAAGCCGGGATTCACAGTAATTCCTTGACAGTTGAACAACTAAAATTGTAAAACCTATGGATATGAGAATGTTTGGATTGCCCCGAGGGGTTCTGGCGCTTGCGGCGATAATCACATTGGCGTCGGTGCACTCTAGCAACGCAGGAGGCGTGCAGGGATTCGAAGCGGGCGACCCCAGCGTCACCAAGGTTGGTGATGGCAGCGCCCAGGGCACAATCGAAGGAATCAGTCCTCCGGAAGGCAGCAATCAATATGTCATTACGACGCTGAACCAGTTCGATGGGGAAGGTAATACTTCCGTGTCGGGGACGGACGCCGTGGCGCACCCTGCTCTTCAGAACTTCTTCAACGGCATTGACAGCGGAAGTATCGCGCTTCCCGACGTCGAGGGTTCGGGGTTTTACTTCACGTTCACGCTCGCACCGGGGGACATGGGAGTTTCGTTTCTATACGACTTCCTGACCAATGAGGACCGAGTGAGTGCCGTGGACACCGCCTTCTACGTCCTGTATAGCGGTACTCCTGGCAGCGCTACGGCGCTGACCGGGCCGACAACGATCGCGACCTTCAATGACGCCACCAACCTTATTTCGAGCCCGAATAAGTTCACGTTCGAAAGTGGGTACACTTCAACGATGATTTCAATTGCATCACCCGGCACTTATACGCTGGCCATTGGAATCTACGACAAAGGCGATGACGATCATAACTCCGCGCTGCTCGTCGACAACTTCACGGCGGTCGTTCCGGAACCATCGACGATTGCTTTTTGCCTCGCCGGGGCAGGTCTGTTAGGCGCGCTCCGCACCCGATTCAAAAGAAAGTCGTAACAGGGACGAAAGTTTCATAACTTAACAAACCGGGCCGGGAGCGATCCCGGCCCTTTTGTTGTTTTGATTGGTTGATGCGCGCGTCCTGTAGCCACGGCTCTGTGAGCCGTTCCCGTTATTTCGCGAGACCTCTTCTGGTAGATGCGACCGGCCGCAGGCCGGTGGCTACAGTGATTGCCCAATTGACGCGGGCGGTTGTCACGCGCATATTCTGCGCTTCTTGATTTGTAGGGCAGGCGCATCGCCTGCCGACCAAAGTGGCAACCGGAGCGGTCGCCCTACAATCGCGAGGCGTCCCCATGGAAAAGATCCGTAACATCGCTATCATTGCGCACGTCGATCACGGCAAGACCACGCTCGTCGATCAATTGCTGCGGCAATCGGGGACATTTCGTTCCAATCAAAAGGTGGAGGAGCGCGTAATGGATTCGATGGATCTCGAGCGGGAAAAGGGAATCACCATCCGCGCGAAGAACGCCGCATTCCAATGGAACGATTGCCGCATTAACATCGTCGATACGCCAGGTCACGCCGATTTCGGCGGCGAAGTGGAGCGGATCATGAAAATGGTGGACGGCGTCCTGCTGGTCGTCGATGCGCACGACGGCCCGCAGGCGCAGACGCGCTTCGTCCTGCGAAAAGCGCTAGAGAACCATGCCCAGCCGATCGTAGTGATTAATAAGATCGACAGGGAAAACGCCCGGCCGCGCGAGGTCGTGGACATGGTTTTCGATCTTTTCGTGGAACTGAAGGCAACCGATCAACAGCTCGATTTCCCCATCATTTATGCCAGTGCCAAAAATGGCTTTGCCGTCCGCGAATTGAGCGACGAGCACAAGGACATGACCCCGCTCTTCGAGGCGATTGTGCAATATGTTCCTCCGCCGGAAATTTCGACCGATCCATTTTTTCAGATGCTCGTTTCGAATCTCCATTACAGCGATTACCTCGGCCGGATTGCGCTCGGCCGCATTGTTAGCGGTCGCGTCGCTGTCGGCGACTCCATCCTCTGTCTTCATCGCGACGGGAGCCGCGAACGGTCCACGGTAACCGCTCTTTTTACCCATTCCGGGCTCGAACAGGTCGAAATCAAGGAAGCTGGCGCGGGAGAAATTATCGGCCTGACGGGATTTGAAAATGCGTACATTGGCGAGACACTTACTGCTGGAGAGGGAAGCGCGTCGCTGGAATTTGTCGATATCGATCCGCCTACGATTCGAATGCGAATCTTGGTGAACGATTCGCCGTTTGCCGGACGCGACGGAAAATTTATCACCGCGCGACATATTCGCGACCGGCTGGTTCGGGAAACGCGCGCCAACGTCTCCCTCCAGTTCAACGATACCGACACGGCCGGAGCATTTGAGATTCATGCGCGCGGCGAGATGCAGATCGCCATCCTGGTGGAACAAATGCGGCGCGAAGGCTACGAAATGATGGTCTCACGCCCAGAAGTCATTTTTCATCGAAACGAAAACGGCGACCTGCTCGAGCCATTGGAGAATCTCTATATCGATCTTCCGGAAGAAAACCTGGGCGACGTGTTGCAGTTGCTCGCTGCCCGCAAAGGCGATATCGCCCATATAAATCACCATGCCAATCGTGTTTCGATTGAAGCAATCATTCCTACCCGCGGATTGATTGGTTTTGAAACAGCGCTGGTCAATCTGACCCGCGGTGAAGGCTTGATGAGCCATTTGTTTGCAGAATACGCCCCGTTCAAGGGCGAGATCGAAGGCCGGACCCGAGGCGTTCTGGTCTCGATGGAAACCGGCACGAGCAAGGCCTACGCGCTCAACAGTATTCAGGATCGCGGCCGGCTTTTCATTGGCCCGCAAGAGGATGTGTATGAGGGCATGATAGTCGGTGAAAATGCACGCCCGGCAGATCTGCCCGTAAATCCTTGTAAAGCCAAACGTCTTACAAACATGCGATCGCAGGGCGACGGCAAAGGGATCCAGCTCGAGGCGCCGCTGCGCTTGAGCGTGGAGCGCTCTCTCGAATACATCGATATCGACGAATATGTCGAAGCGACGCCAAAGTCCTTGCGGCTTCGCAAATGTATCCTGGAGGCTACCGCCCGTAAACGGGCCGTCGCTGCGGCCTAGAGGCCCTGTAGCCACCGGCCTGCCTGCCGCGCCGAAGCCGCGAAGGCGGGGTGGCCGGTCGGGCTTGGGGTTTTGAGCCGGGAAAAAGGAGGCGAACCATCGAGGACTCATAGAGCCGTGGCTACAACCGCCCTGCTGGTGGGGCGAGACTCTGTCGAGCCGACGCATAAAACTCTCGGGGACCGGAACCACTCGGGTTGCAAGGTCCACGATCAGCTCACCAGGGCGGGCCGAGGCCTTCCGGCTAACATTGACAAACGCCGTTTTCGAGGTTTTGATATCCGGCCGGTAATTCTTCTTCGCCAGCCACTTCTCGGCAAGGCGCTGTTGGGATTGGAACTTTTTCGTCAGGCAAAAATTAGAATATCACTCCGCAGTTATGGCGGGACATAGCAAGTGGTCGAAGGTCAAACGTTTCAAGGGCGCAATCGACGCGAAACGCGGCCAAATTTTCAGCAAGCTGTCGAAGGAAATCACCATCGCCGCCAAGACCGGCGGGGGCGATCCGAGCGCCAACCCGCGCTTGCGGAGCGCCATCCAGGCCGCACGCGTGCAGAGCATGCCGAACGATAACGTCGAGCGCGCGATCAAACGCGGGACGGGCGAGGGGCACGATGGCGGACAAATCGAGGAGATTACTTACGAAGGCTACGGCCCGGCCGGCGTGGCGGTGATTGTGGAGGCGGCGACGGACAATAAAAATCGCACTGCCGCCGAGATCCGCAGAATCTTTTCCAAGAACAACGGTAACCTCGCTTCGGCCGGCAGCGTTTCCTACATGTTCCATCGCAAAGGCCAGATCACTGTGCCCCGCGATTCGATGGATGAAGACCGCATTCTGGAAGTGGCGCTTGAAGCCGGGGCTGAGGAGTTGACAACCGAGGAGGATCAGTATGTTATTACCACTTCCCACGATCAGCTCTACGCTGTAGCTGACGCGCTTAAGAAAGCGGGTGTTACGACCAATGGGCAAAAGTTTACGTTTATTCCCGATACGACTGTTCCGGTTACCGATGAGACCGTGGCGCGTCAGGTGTTGCACTTGTGCGACGCGCTTGAAGAGGACGATGACGTCCAGAATGTCTATTCCAATCTAGATATTCCCGACGAATTGCTGGCCAGATTACCCGACTGAGAAATTTTGCTTCGCTGCGAACGTGGCGATGCGTGCTCGCCAGAGTGGGCGATCGATTCTGCTTTTAGACTTAGATTATGAACGAAGAAAAGGAAAACCAGCCGCCGCTGGAAACTGAATCCGCTGCGTCTGCTGCGCCGGAACAACGCCGTCGCCGTCCACGCCGCCGTTATCCCCGGAGACGTTATTACGATCGTGGCGACAGGGTAGAGAACTCCAGAGAACCCTACGGCGATAATTCTGACCCGGCCACCGGCGAAGGCACGGCCACGGCGCTGGAGGGGGCAGATGTCACCGAAGGCGGCGAACAGGTCCAGGCCGAGCCCGAATTCGGTGAAGGGATCATCGAGATCTCGGGGAAAGGCTTCGGTTTCCTGCGCGATCCCAAACGGAACTTCGTCCAGACGCCGCAGGACATTTTCGTTACACCGGAAATCGTGCGGCGGTTTGGTCTGCGGGATGGCATGTGGATCCACGGCGAGACCCGCAGGGGCAGTCGTGGCCCGCAATTGACCACGTTACTGACGATTAACGGCGAAGAGCCGCCCAAGTATCAAGGGCTTCGTCCGTTTGAAGAGCTCACCACGATAAACCCGAACAAGCGAATCAAGCTCGAGACCGTCCCGGAACGGTACACGACCCGGATCATGGATTTAATGACGCCGCTTGGAATGGGTCAGCGCGGCCTGATCGTTGCACCTCCACGCACGGGCAAAACCACGCTGCTGCACCACATTGCGGATGCGGTCGCGAAGAATCATCCGGAGATGAAGCTGATCATTCTCCTCGTCGATGAACGCCCGGAAGAAGTCACCGATTTTCGGCGTTCGCATCCGAACGCGGAGATCATGGCCAGCTCGAACGACAGCGACATCAAAAGCCACACCCGCATTGCGCAGCTTGCCAGCGAACGCGCGAAACGCCTGGTCGAAGCGGGCAAGCATGTCTTCATTCTGCTCGATTCGATTACCCGCACGGCCCGCGCCTTTAATAACGCGATGGCTGGTGGTGGCCGCACCATGAGCGGCGGCATCGACGCGCGGGCCATGGAAATCCCGAGAAAGATCTTTGCGGCCGCGCGCAACACGGAAGAGGCCGGCTCGCTCACGATTGTGGCGACCGCGCTGATTGAAACCGGCAGCCGCATGGACGAATTGATCTTTCAGGAATTCAAGGGCACCGGAAATATGGAAATGGTGCTGGACCGCAAAATCAGCGACCAGCGCATCTATCCGGCGATCGACATCTTTCTTTCCGGCACGCGCCGCGAAGAATTGCTGCTTCAACCGTGGGAGCTGGAGAAAATCAATCTCATTCGTCGCGGCCTCGCCGGTCACAAGCCCGAGGAAGCAATCCAGCGGTTGCTCATGTTCGTGAAAAAATTCCCGACCAATGCCGAGATGCTGAAAGGTATTCCGGGTTAAGCTGTAGCGGCGGTCAATGACCGCCGGTTCCAGATGTCTGCCTCGCTAAATTACGGCGGTCATGGACCGCCGCTACAGGAAATGGATTGGGAGGTTCTTCCGCCGGAACAGAAGCAGGAACGCGCGGCGCTCGAGCCTCTTTTCAAATGGCTCGCCCTGATCATGGACGATCTGCTGCGGCTGCCCGGGACGAAGTTTCGCTTTGGATTGGATCCGATCATCGGTTTGCTTCCCGGCCTCGGCGACACCGCCTCCGCTATCGTTTCAGCGCTGGCGCTTATTTATGCGGCGCGCAGCGGTGTCCCGAAAATTCTGCTCGCGCGCATGGCCGCAAACATCCTCATCAACGAACTGGTTGGCATTGTTCCGGGGGTCGGCGATGCATTTTCGTTTTGGTTCAAATCGAATGTGCGTAACTACGAGCTGCTCAAGCGTCACATCGGCATGCCGCAGCGATCCAGACGAAGCGACTGGGTTTTTGTCATCGTCGTTCTAGGCCTGCTTTTTCTGATTGTTTTCGCGGGACTAATCGTCAGCTTCCTGGTTATTCAGGCACTCGTTCACCTCGTCGCTCCGCGATAAGACTTTAATCACAGCGCGGTCTTGACGTGATGATCGTAAAGCGCATGGAGGGTTTTGCGCGCTTTGTTGTAATTCGTTGCAAAGTCGTCGGCGTTTTTGTAGCCGAGACGACGGGCCAGCTTTTTCTGTTCTTCCAAGTCGGCGGGAACCGTGGAAACACTTTTGTTTTCCCAGCGCCGTAATGTTGTCGCGCAGCGCCGGAGAAAGTCGTAACTGCTTGTGGCCGATTCAATCTCGGCGTTCGAAAGCAAATTTCGATCGCCCAGCCCCTGAAGCGCGTCACCCCAGTTCGGCCCCCATATGCCGTTTTTCATTTGCAAGGCCTGGACTAAAAATTCCGCTTCAATCAGTCCACCCGCCCCGGTTTTGAAATCCAGAAAGTCCGAGCCGCTGCCGCGCCCCCCGCGGATTCGCTCCAGCATGCTATCGATCTTTTCGAAAAGATCGGGCTGCCGTCCAGTTTCGGTCCAGATTCCCTTTACCATGTCGATGTACGGGCGTTGCAACGGTCCGCTGACAGGCCGCGCGCGGGTCAGGGCATGTATCTCCCAAAGTTGAGCGCGCTGTTTGTAATACGCCTCAAAAGCGTCCAATGAGCAGACCAGCGGACCTTTTTCACCGTCCGGGCGAAGACGTGCATCCAGTGCTGCGATATTTCCCTCCGGGCTCGAAGAGGTCATCGCAACGGTAAGACTTTGTGCCGCTCGAATATCGTCGCCAACAAAAATAACATCGAGATCCGCGCCATAGTTAATTTCTCGTCCGCCGAATTTTCCCAGCGCAATAATGGTCAGACCTTCGCCGCCCAGAAGGCCGCTTGTAAATTCCAGGCAGGCTTCAGCCAGATCGGACAGCTCCGCAAAGATCGCCGCGGGTGTGGCCAGCCCGAGGACGTCCCGCAGAACAACTCGCAGCAAATGCCGCTGACGGTATGCGCGGATCGGGTCGAGATTCGCCGCGTCGGCACCTAACGAACCGAGTCTTCGCAAGTTTTCTGCTTTTGATCGGGGCTCATAGAACGTGGGGTCGCGCGTGATTTCCTCGAGTAGTTGGGGCCGCCGAATGAGCAGGTCGCCGGCAAAGCGACTGCCATCGAATGTCTTGATCAGTAGCTCGAGCAATTTCGGATTCGTTACCAGGAGCTCGAAAAGCAGACTGCGCAGACCGTAGGCTTCGACGAAGCGAACGAGTTGGTTCAGCGTGAAGTCGGGGTCAGCGGCCTTCGCAAGCCAGTCGAGCAAAAGCGGCCGGAGTTTGCGAAAAACCTGGCGCGTGCGGGGCGCTACATGGAAACCGGCCCTCCCGCGTGCCAGATCGTTGAGGGCCTTGTCTGCCCGTCTCTGGTCGGCAAATATGCCGGTCGCGACCGGTCCCTCGCCGGGCGTTCCCGCGGTCACGCGCTGAAAAATCGCGCGCACGCCTGTCATGGTTTCTTTCAGCGCAGCGATAAATTGTTGCGCGGACGCAAAGCCAAGACTGAGCGCCAGCCGTCGCAGAGGCTCCGGCTCCTGCGGCACGGTGTGCGTTTGTTGCTCGGCGTCAATCTGTAACCGGTGTTCGACCCGGCGCAGAAAACGATACGCCCGGTCGAGATCGAGAACTTCCTTCCGGGGAATCAGTTCGAGCTCCGCCAGAGCATGTAATGCTCTCAGGGTGCTCGTTTCCTGCAAGAAGGTGTGATGCGCGCCGTGAACGAATTGAAGCGTTTGCACGACGAATTCGATCTCGCGTATGCCGCCACGCCCGAGTTTCACGTTCCGCTCCAACTTGTCCGCTCCGACAACATCTCGCTCAATCCGCCGTTTGATATTGGCGATCTCTTCGAAAAGGTCCGGCGTCGGACTTTTCGGATAGATAAATGGCTGGAGCAGCTGCAGGAATTCGTAGGCGAGCTCGCGGCTGCCGCAGATTCCACGCGCTTTGATCAACGCGAGGCGTTCCCAGGTTTCGCCAAACCCGGCATAATAATTTTCCATGCTTTCCAATGAGCGCGCCAGCGGACCGGCGGAACCCTCGGGGCGAAGGCGCAGATCGATGCGAAAAAGCGGCCCTGCGGGATCGGTCGTGGCGAAAGATTTCAGGATCTTCTCGGCTAACTGATTGAACCACTCGTGATTCGAAAGGCGCGGCGACGCCTGACCTTCGCTGCTGTATAGAAAAAGCAAATCGATGTCGGAGCTGTGATTGAGCTCGTGGCCGCCCAGTTTTCCAAGGGCAACAACGGCAAATTGCGCGGTGGGCGAACCGGAGCTCGCGCGCAACTGCGCGTTCCAGTAATTGTAAACTTCCGTGACGCAAATCTCCGCCAGTTGCGACAGTTCGGCCGTCGTTTCTTCCAACGCCGCCGCGCCGGCCAGTTCGCGCAGCGCAATCCGCGTCATCTCGCGGCTCTTCCAGGAGCGGAGTGCGCCAAAGTCTTTGGCCGCGACCGAGTCCTCGGTCGATCTGCGGAGATCGGCGAGCATTTCTACGTAGCCACGTTCGCTCAGAGCAATCTCCGGCTGCGAAAGCCACAAGAGCATTTCGGGATGTAGCGCCAGTCGGGTCGCGCAGATTCTGGACATGGCTAAAAGATGCAAGATTGCAGCCTCGCCCATTGGAAATTTTTCGATGAGATCGACAAGGGGAGGCGCGCTGGCCGGCCACGATTCACTCAATTGAGCGAGCGCTTGTTCGACTTGCGCAGGCTGCAACGATCCAGCCGTCTTTTTCTGGATCCAATCGGTACGGCGATGCATCTGCTGGGAAATTCCTCTAAATCCGCCGAAAGACCAGTTCCGGAAATAGACTTCTGACTTTCAAACGCGCAGAAATGCCCGCTCTCTCCCGAACGCAAGCCTAGTGGTGCATTTAAACCTGACTGCTTTAAGCAGTAAAGTTCAGCAATAGCATTCGCGCTCTTGACGCGTTGGATTCCGTCTAAGCGAAAAGCAGCGACTTATGCCGCCTCTTTCTTTTCCAGAATTCTCTCGCGCGCTTTGAGCAGGCTGCGCCGTTCGGTCCTGCTAAGACTTTGGAAGCCGTGCCTTGAAATTTTCTCCAGCAGCGGATCGATTTCCTCCGCCATGAGCTGCTCGGCTGTAAGTTGGCGATAACGTTCGGCCGCGGCGCGACGCTGCCGCAACAAGCGCTGCAAGATCGATGTCCGCCCGAAGCCGAGCAGGTGTGCATACATCCAGCCGGCGACGCAGCCGCCAAGCCACGCGCTGTGGCTTACTGGACCGCTTCGGTCGACGCAAACCAGGAGCAATGCGAGCAGGAAAACACCGTAACCAAGATATTTTGCCTTCAGACGAAATGGCACCCCAAATAACTTTAGCGAACTCCATTCCAACTCCGGAAGGATTGTGGCATATGCGGCGAGCACTGCCGCGACGCCTCCGGAAGCCGCAAACAGAACCGAGTTTGCCGGCATTAGAAAAAGATGAGTGAACTCACCGCTAACGGAGCCGGTCAGATACAAATAAAGGAAATGGCGCTGGCCGAGGATTGATTCCATATCCCGGCCGAAAGCGTAAAGAACGAACATGTTTCCCAGGAAGTGCCACGGACCGTCGTGGAGAAAAATCGCGGTAATGAACTGCCAGGAATAGGCATCGCGTATGCCGCGATCGCTGAGAGCGAGATAATCGGAAACGAAACCCGCTTGATACCCTTCCAGGAAAAGCTGCACAACAAACGCGGCCGCATTCGCTCCGATTAATGCGAGCAGAACGACGCGCTGTTGCTGCCTCCACGGGCGAGCAAACAATGGTGGTTTTCGCCCCGACAGCCGCATCGTGAAAAGGCTATCAAAATGCGGCGAAAATGTCGATGTATTACTGGAAAAAATCCGTTGCGCCCGGGTTTGCCGATCTTAGCCGGGTGCGAAAACACGGAGCGAGCGCTGGCGAACACAAAACTCGACCGGACAATTGCCCATCAGTTCGCCATCGACTTCGACCGGCACTTTTTCGGCGCTTGTTACGCGCAGGCGCTGCGTTTGAAAATATTCGATCTCCGGCGTGTTAATCTCGGAGCTGAATACCACATCCTGGAGATATTTGATGATCTCGAGATAACCGAGTCGCTTGAAAATGACGACGTCCAACAGACCATCGTCGATCACCGCGTGTTTGAAAAAAGGAAATGGCCCGCCGTACAAACGCCCGTTCCCGATCAAGACGAACGAACCTTCATTAATGGAGGCATTTTCCGATTCAATAAACAGTCGGGGTGGTTGACGCGCTGCGATCTGCGCCGCTGAAATCAGATAGCTGAGCGGCCCAAAATTTTCTCGCAACCGGGTGCTGGTTTCCTTGACGACCTGAGCGTCGAGACCCACTCCAGCCAGCTGAACAAAGTATTTCCGGTTTGCACTCGGAAGATCGACCAGGCGTGTGTTCTCGCCTTGAATGATGTTCCAACAAAGCTCGAGATTGTTGCCAGGCAGTCCGAGTTCCATGGCGAAGACGTTCATCGTGCCGATTGGCAGCAGCCCCAGCGTGGCATTGCTTCCAGCCAGGCCGTTGACCACTTCGTTCACTGTGCCGTCCCCCCCAGCTGCGACAATCCGCTGGACCCCTTCCCGCGCCGCCCGGCGTGCCAGGCCCTCGGCCTCACCGGACCGCGACGTGGAGCGAACAACGGCGCCCTTGGCAAGCGATTCGACGCGTTCGCGTCTGCGCCGGGCGCGCTGGCCATGCGCGGCAGGATTAAGAATAACAAGCGTGCGAGTCACGGGACTTTACAATTTCTTTTCTTCGAACTTGAGCTGGGTAACGTTCTGCACGTGCAAAGACTCATCCGAATCATCCTGATCGTTCTCGGAGGATTGTCGATCTTCGCCGTGGTTCTTTTACTCGGGATGAATTTGTATGTGCAATCGCAGGGCACTCAAGCGCGGATTAGGCAGGAACTGAGCCAGCGTCTCGGCACGACACTGCATATTCAGCGAACCAGCGTGACGCCATGGGGAGGTCTTAAATTAAGCGGCATCGCCGTTCCGCAAGCTCCCGGTTCAACACAAGCTTCGGCGAATTTTCTCGAGGCGAAATCGTTCGGACTGCGAGTCAGGATCTTTTCGCTCTTTTCCCGGCGTCTCGTCGTTACAAATGTCTCGCTGATTGACCCGAAGGTGATCTGGCCGCAGGACCAGGATGGGAAATGGAGGCTGCCGGGTGCGGAGGAGGAAAAATTCGAAGCTGCGGCCAGGACAGGTGAAGCAGTCGAGGAATCACCCACGCCAAGGTCGACTGCAGAAACAGTTGCACCTTTGAAGCCGGCTCACGCAACGGCTTCTTTTTCCAAGCGTGCAACCAACAGGAAATTTACGTTTGTTCCGGACGTTCGACGTCTGAAGGTGGCGGGCGGCGATTTTCGATTTTTGGATCGGTCCGGAAACCTTGTCGCTGCTTTCGAAGACGTTGGATTTCGTTCCAGCGTTCGCAACTCGGTTGATCTGGACGGTCGCGTTACGGTTGAAAAAATTTCGATTCGCGATCGCTTTTTCCTGGAGAAGCTGACGTCTCCGCTGCGTTATCAGCCGGGTAAGCTGGAGTTGTCGAAGATCTCTGCGCAAGCCGGCGGCGGCGACATCATGGGCCATTTCTCCATGCAGCCGCAAACCGCGGATTCGCCGTTCACAGTGGAAGTAAAATTTCGCAAGGTCCCTGTCGATCGCATCATCATCGAGGCAGGCGGCCCGCGCGGACTCGTCCAGGGTGAGATTGAAGGCAGCTTGCAAGCAGCAGGGAAAGCTGCCGATCCGAACGCGCTGGTCGGAAATGGTGAAATTCTCTTGAGGAATGGAGAGGTCCGGCAATACAGCCTGCTCGTCGCACTGGGCCAGATTTTGCAAATCGAGGAGCTAAAGCAGCTTCATCTTGAGGAGGCGGAAGCCAAATATCACATGACTCCCGGCCTCGTTACCGTGGACGAACTGATTTTGCGCTCGCAAAATATCCGGCTTTCCGCAACCGGCACGATCAGCTTTGCCGGCAAATTGCACCTCGATTCGCGGCTTGCCATAGACGAAAAAATTCGCGCCCGGCTTTTTAAGCCGATTCGGGTGAATTTTCAGCCAATCGATGAACCCGGATACTCGGCGGTCGATTTCCAGGTGACCGGGTACGATCAAACGGCCAAAAACGAACCTGCTTAAAAAAGTGGTTGGGCACGATCTGGAGGATTTGTTCGGTCGTTTCCTGGGCGGAAAGAAGGCGCGCCCGAAGAGGAACAAGTCCGAAGTTGTATCGCCGGCCGAGCCGCCCACTCCATCGCCGGCACCCAGTCGGGCCAGCGATGCAACCGAAGCTGCGGTTACGCCGAGTCCTTCGCCATGAGAGTGATCGCCGGTAGCGCCGGCGGTGTCAGGTTGTCTGTTCCCAGAACCGGCGTCCGCCCGACCATGGATCGGGTCAAGGCGGCCATTTTTTCCAGTTTGGGTGACACGGTCATCGGCGCGCGAGTTCTCGATCTTTTCGCGGGCAGTGGCGCGCTGGGCATTGAAGCACTCAGTCGGGGCGCTTCGTTTGCGCTCTTTGTAGACGACGATCGGCAATCCATCGTGACGATTGAACAAAATCTGGCCAGGACCGGCCTTCAAGGGCAGTTGCGGAAACAAGACGCATTCATCTTCCTGCGCGGCATGACTTCGGGCCAAAAATTCCGGATCATTTTTGCCGATCCGCCGTACCATCAGACAGTCTCCGGGGTTTCCATTACAAAAAAACTACTGACCTGCGCAAAGCTGCCTGAAATACTGGAACCAGGTGGGCTTTTTGTTCTGGAAAAACATCCCGCGGAGAAAATGCCGGACGCGCCGTTCTGGAAGGTGCGCCGCGCAAAAGTCTATGGTGCAACTCAAGTTTTATTTCTTGAGAGCGCGTGAGGTTTCGTGCTGATGGAGCCGCGCGGCCGCATGTTTCGTTTTCTCTATAATTTGCTTTGGCCCGTCGGCCTTCTCCTTTTTTTGCCGGGCTATCTGATCAAAATGTTTCGGCGCGGCGGCTATCGGTCAAAATTCGGTCAGCGTCTCGGATGGTACGATTCCGAAGTGCGCCGGCGGCTGGCACGGCAAAAATCGACCTGGCTGCACGCAGTCAGCGTTGGGGAAGTAGGAATCGCGCTCAAGCTCGCTGCGGAAATGCGCGTTCTACAACCCGATCTGCAATGCATCCTGACTACGACCACGACAACCGGGTTCGCGTTTGCCAGTAAAAATGCGCTGCCATGGATCGAGGTAATGTACAACCCGCTCGATTTTTGGCCGATCATGCGACGCGCATTTTCGGTGTTGAAACCGGCGAAAATCGTTCTGGTCGAAGCTGAGATCTGGCCGAACCTCGTGGCGGAGGCGCATGCTCATGGAATTCCAATTGCGTTGGCGAACGCGCGTCTCTCTCCGCGATCGGAGCGGAGATTTCGCCGTTTTCGACAGTTCGTTACGCCTACTTTTCGTCTTCTTGATCTGATTTGTGTGCAGGAACCGGAGGATGTCGATCGCTGGGCTGCGCTGGGCGTCGATCGCTCCCGTATCCATTGCACCGGCAGTATCAAGTTCGATCCGGGCAACATTTCTCTCGATCCAACGCTCGCGTGCAATGTTCTCCGCGAGTTCGAGATCGACGCAAACCGGCCGATCCTTTTGGGCGGAAGCACGCATTCCGGCGAGGAGGAAATTCTGGCCAGCATTTTCATGGAACTTCGCTCTCAGTTTCCGGGGTTGTTCCTCGTGATCGCTCCGCGCCATGCGGAGCGCGGACGAGAAGTTCAACGCAGTCTTAAGCAACTCGGCTTGCGCGTGGTATTGCGCACTCAGCCCATCGCTGATGCGGCGTCCGATTGCCTGATTCTTGATAGCACCGGTGAACTGCGAAACTGGTATGCTGCGGCGACAATCGTGTTCGTGGGGAAGAGTCTTACCGTCCATGGAGGGCAAAACCCGGCCGAAGCCATCGCCGCGGGTAAGCCGGTCTTATTTGGGCCTCACATGGAGAATTTCGCCGCGCTCGCGCGATCGCTTGTCGAACAGAAAGGCGCGATACAGGTCGAAAACAAGAAGGGGTTGAAAGAAGCAATTTCCACTCTGCTGAACGACGAAAATCGCCGCGAAAAGTTGAGCCAGGATGCGCATCGAGTCCTCGAAAAGCACCGCTACGCGACGGCGCGCGCCGCGAAGCTGATTAATTATCTCGCGGCCCGGGCTGAAAACCCCGCAGGCTAGCTTCATGTCGCTTGGTTCCCGCCGGCTTCGTTTGCGAAAAATGCAAGGAAACGCTGGGCCCCAGATTGGATCGTTTTCCGGCAATTTACCTTGCGTGCATCGGTCTCAATTCCGATATTGCCCGGCTTTTGTGACCCTATCGTCCAGAGGCCTAGGACACCGCCCTTTCACGGCGGTAACACGGGTTCGAATCCCGTTAGGGTCGCCATTCGACTCGGCCCCATGAAGGGCCTCGCTCATGCGACTTGATCCCCAATTTGCCCTAGCTTGGGCGTGGGATTAGGTCCAATTATGCCAAACATCAATACCAGGAAGGGCTTGATCGGTATTCTCACCGGCGGCGGGGATGTGCCGGGGCTGAATCCCGCGATCCGCGCGGTCACGGTTCGCGCCCTGCGCGAAGGCTACCAGGTGGTCGGTCTCCGGCGTGGCTGGCTTGGCGCGATCGGCATCGTGCGCGATGAGCACGCCGACAACAGTGAGAACTTTCAAATCCTGACGGAAGAGATCGTCAATCGTGCGGCACGCACAGGCGGCACGTTTCTACATACGTCGCGTACGAACCCGCCGGCAGTGAAGAAAGAAGATGTGCCTGAGCCGCTGCGCGAAACCTACAATCAAGACAAGAACGATCTCACCCCTGAAGTCATCAAGAACCTGGATTGGCTCGGCATTGACTATCTGATTCCGATCGGCGGCGACGACACGCTTTCTTTTGCGACCCGCTTGCACAAGGAAGGCGTCAAGGTCGTCGCGATACCCAAGACGATGGATAATGACGTGCCGGGCACCGATTATTGCATCGGATTTAGCACCTGCGTCAGCCGCACGATTGAGTTGTCGAATCGCCTCCGCACATCGGCCGGATCTCACGAACGATTTCTCGTGATGGAAGTATTCGGACGCTACGCGGGGTTCACCGCGATGCTGCCGACGATGGCGGGCGCGGCGAATCGGTGCGTCATCCCCGAATACAAATTCGACATTGAGCATCTGACCGAATTGTTGTGCTATGACCGCGCGCGCCATCCGAGCCAATATTCAGTCGTCATCGTTTCAGAAGGGGCAATATTCGAAGGGGGTGAGATGGTGTTCTCCGGCAAGAGGACCGATGCGTTCGGGCACGCGAAGCTCGGCGGCATCGGCGACCTGGTCTCGGCAGAACTCCAAGACCGCTCCTCCAAATACAACAAGGGCAAGCCTATACATGTCATCAATCAGCGTCTCGGCTATATGGTGCGCGGCGGCGATCCCGACGCGATTGATTCGATTGTGCCCATGGCGTACGGCAACCTTGCCCTTGATCTCATCTTGCGTGGCAGCCAGGGCCGCCTCGTCGTCTTGAAGAATGGGCGCTATGACAACGTGCCGATCGAAGTGGTGACCAGCACCAAGAAAACGGTCAACGTCGACAAGTACTATAACAAGGAGCGCCTGCGTCCGCTCTACACCGATTTCGAAATGCAGCCGCTATTCATCATGGCAAGCGAGCAGGGCTGAAGCCAAAATGCGGTTTCAGCCGCCTTGGTAAATATTAGACAACTACGCGCGCGCGAAATCCTCCTTTTTCGCCATAACGCGCAGTCTACAGCGCATTTGTGGCGGAAATTGCGCAGAATCACGAAATGTGAAAATTGGTTTCGAATCCCGTTAAAGGTCGATTGGAATGGTGTTCTCTTCGTTTTTGTGGTAGGAAATACGCCCCCTCAAATGCAGACGGCTTTCTTTCAATCTGGCCTTGAACATCCGCATGGCGGTCGCGCACGCGCCATCATCAAAACGCATCCGGAAGTCCGGGAATTGATGGTGCGCAATCCATACACGGCCCTGATCACGCTGTCACTCCTGGTCCTGCAAACAGCGATTGCATACGGGATGGGAAAACTCGGGTTCGGTTACTGGTGGCTCAGCTTGCTGGTGGCGTATTGCCTGGGCGCGTTCGCCAATCATGCCAACTACGTCATCATTCATGACGCGACGCATAATCTCATTTTGCGGAGCAAAAGCTGGAATAAAATGATCGCGATTATCGCCGATCTTCCCAATTTAACGCCCGGTGCCATGGGCTTTCGGGTTTATCATTTAAAGCACCACTCGCATCAGGGTGATTACGAGCACGATGCCGACCTGGCAAATCTCTGGGAGGCGCGTCTGGTGAGCAACATTTGGTATCGCAAGGCGCTCTGGTTGATGCTATTCCCGTTTTTCCAGTTGACGCGCCCTCCGCGTTTGAAGGCGATTACCATGTGGGACAGGTGGTTCGTCGTGAATTTCGTGTGCGTGGCCGCTTATGACACGGCTGTCGTTTATTTCTGCGGCTGGGCCGGGTTTTTTTATCTTGCGTTGTCGTTTCTTTTCTCGATCGGTCTGCATCCGGTAGGCGCGCGCTGGATCCAGGAGCATTACACGAACGATCCGGAGCAGGAGACCTACAGTTATTACGGACCAATCAATCGAGTTTGCCTCAACATGGGATACCACAACGAGCATCACGATTTGTCCTCGATTCCCTGGAATAATTTGCCGAAATTGCGGGCCATGGCGCCGGAGTTCTACGAGAATTTGAAATATCATCCGTCGTGGACCCGTTTGCTTTTTCAATTCATCTTCGACAAGCGCTACAGTTTATTCTCGCGCATCGAACGAATGAAACAGCCCGCGCCCGAGGCGCAAGCCGCCCAATCGATTGTCGATCTTGGAGGCCATGAAGTTGTTAACGCGGAGGCAATCAATGCCTGAACCGGCGAAACGATTCTACGTTTCGAACAAGAACGAGAGCGTGCCGATGTTCGAAAGTAAGTTCATGGAGTTTTTTTCCCACATCCATCCGGCGACACCGGTGATTTTGTATGTGCCGGTGATCGTTTACCTGCTCTACCGCGCGCTCGCGCCGGGGCAAATGCCGATCCTGGCGGTGATGGTGCTTTTCCTGATTGGCGTCCTCATGTGGACGCTGTTGGAGTACATGGTCCACCGTTATGTTTTTCATTACGAACCGAAAAGCCGGCCGGGTAAGGCTTTGCACTTCATCATTCACGGCGTGCACCATGATTATCCGAACGATGCGAGCCGCCTTGTTTTGCCACCCGTGATTAGTGTCCCGATGGCGGTTCTATTTTACTTCTTGTTTGCTTTCACTTTTGGGCAATTTGCCCCGGCCATTTCGGCTGGTTTTGGGACGGGCTACGTTTGCTACGACATGATTCACTACGCTACGCATCATTTTCCGATGCGAAGCAGGGTCGGTCTTTGGCTCAAACAGTATCATCTGCGCCATCATTACAAAGACGACGAGGCCGGCTTCGGCGTTAGCTCTCCCCTGTGGGACTATATTTTTGGGACCACCCGAAAATAGTCCTGGCCGGCTCAAAATCGAGATGGAAAGGGCCTAAAAAAAGTTGCGACTAAAGCCTTGTCGTAAGCGGCGAAGGCGCTACAATAGCTGCCCCGATATGGAACTCTCCGGCACACCAGCTGGTGAGCCTTACATAAGGTATTGAAAACAATTAAGTTACATACAAGCGATTCCAGAGAGTCCTGCGCCATTAACTGGCGAGCGAAGATTTCGCGACTGGGCTCGCAAGATGGATCAGGAAGGGGAATATCAACCGACGATGAGCCAGGACCCCTTCAAGCTTAGTCTCAGTAATTTCCTGGCCGCCGAGAGCAGCGATCCGCTGCAGGCTCCGCAAAGTTTCACAAATTGGGTGCGCGAGAGCGCGTGGGCCCGCGAATTGTACGAGCCCGAACTTCTTGGAACGGCGGACGCGCGCACGACGATCAATTACGATGGCAAGCCGGTCTCGGTTATCAATTTTTGTTCCTACAACTATCTTGGTCTGGCCAATCACCCGGAGGTTATTGCCGCCGCCCATCAGGCGCTCAGCACCCACGGCCTTGGCGCCTGCGGCGCGCCGATGCTCTCCGGCATGACCGATCTGCACCGGGAGCTGGAGCGGCGCGTTGCAAAATTTCTCGGGCGTGAAGACGCGATGCTTTTCAACAGCGGGTTCGGAGGGGCGCTCGGGACAATCTCTGGATTTCTTCGCAAGAGCGACGTCGCCATTCTCGACAATCGATCCCATCTCAGTCTCCGGGACGGCGCGATCCTGTCACGCTGTCGTACGGAAAAATTTGAACATAACGATCCAGAGTCGCTCGATACCGCGTTGAGCCGGCAACGCAATCGCCGTCAGCTTGTCGTCGTGGAAGGCATCTATTCCATGGATGGCGATTTCGGAAATCTGCAGGAATTGATCAGCGTCGCAGATTTGCACGGAGCCAGCGTTTTCGTCGACGAAGCGCACTCGATGTTGGGTTGTGGCGAAAACGGTCGGGGCGCGGCCGAAAAGTTCGGCGTGGAGCATCGGATTCCGCTCATCTACGGGACTTTTTCGAAGGCGTTTGGAGCCCTGGGTGGATTCGTGGCCGGCTCGAAGGAGACTCTCCAATACCTGCGCTTTTACGCCCATCCCTACGTTTATTCTTGCGCCTTGCCCCCGGTGGTGGTGGCGGGAATTCTCAAAGCACTCGAGATCGGCATGCGGCAACCAGAGTTGCGAACACAACTTTGGGAGAATGCCGATTATTTTCATGCGCAACTTCGCGGTCTCGGCATCGATACCGGGAAATCGACAACCTATATCATGCCGATCGTGATCGGGGAACGCGAGCGCATGTATCGCCTGGGCCATGAGCTGCGCCGGCGCGGTTTGTGGGTTGCACCGGTGGATTATCCGGCCGTGCCGTTGAATCGAGTCTGCTTCCGGGCCTGCGTTTCCGCCAAACACACGCGGGCTGACCTCGACGAAGCGCTCAATATTCTCGAGGACACGCTGGTTCCGGCTGCGCTCCAAAGCGCCTGAAGCAGCGCTTGGCGAGATGGTAATGCCGGAGCAGATTGATTTGCCGCTTTCTCCATTGGAAGCGACCTACAAGACGCGTGACGTAGAGGGGATTGTCGATCTTTACTTTTATCGCAAGATCGCGTTCCGCCTGGCGCAGCTTTTCGCCAAACTGAAGATGACGCCGACGACGGTGACGCTTCTGGGCGGCGTTTTGGGCATCGCCGCCGGGCATTTGTATTTTTATCGCAATCTGCGCCTGAATGTTGTCGGGATGGTTCTACACATTTGCGCCAATGTGTTTGACAACGCCGATGGTCAGCTCGCGCGGCTGCTGAACCAAAAGAGCAGAACTGGTCGTGTAATCGATAGTCTGGTTGATCACGTAATATTCCTGAATATTTACGTCCATCTGATGCTGCGATGTTTGGTGGAAGGGGCATCTCTCACCGTCTGCCTGCTGGCCCTTGGCGCGGGAATCAGTCACGCATTGCAGGGCGCAGCCGCCGATTATTTCCGGAACGCCTATCTTTATTTTGTGAAAGGCCGATCCCGCGCGGATTGGGATTGCTCCGCCGTGTTGCGGAACGATTATCGCAGACTGAACTGGCGCACCGAGGGTTGGAACAAGTTTCTCCTTGCCACCTATCTGAATTTTACCCGACAACAGGAGCTGCTGTCGCCCAAGCTGAAACAATTGCGTGACGCGACAGTGCATGATTTTGCCGACGAGATTCCAGGTTCATTACGGGGCCATTATCGGGATATCGCTCGCCCGATGCTTCGAGGGTGGGGGTTGTTAATGACGAACACGCGCATGTTTTTTCTGTTCCTTTTCCTGGCCATCGACCGGCCCATCTGGTACTTTTGGCTCGAAGTCAGCGTTTTCAATCTTCTCCTGATTTACTTGATTTTCCGACAGGAAAAAATGGCGCGCGCCTTTCTTGAGCACCCTTATCGGGCGGCAGAAGTAACAACAGGCGTGTCTTAATTCCGTGGCGGAAATTGAAATCTCGCAAGTCAGCTCGCATCGTGACCGCGATGCCTTCATTAAGTTTCCCTGGCGCATCTACCGGAATGATCCGGCCTGGGTCCCACCGTTAATTATTGAGCGGAAGGCGTTCCTCGACCGGACGAAGCATCCGTTTTACAAACATGGCGACGCCGCCCTGTTTCTGGCGAAGCGCAGCGGCGAAATCGTCGGTCGAATCATGGCCAGCGACGATCCGCGTTACAACGCGCTCCACGAAACGAACGTTGGCTGTTTCGGTCTCTTCGAGTGCATCGACAGTCGCGAGGTCGCGGCCGCCTTGTTCGCGGCCGCGGGTGATTGGCTGCGCGCCCGGGGACGCAGCGAGATGATGGGACCGATCGATTACTCGACCAATTATGTTTGCGGGTTACTCATCGACGGATTTCAATATCCGCCCACGATCCTTACCTCACACAATCCGCCCTATTACGCTGGCTTGATCGAAGGCTGCGGCTTTACGAAAGCCAAAGATTGGTACGCCTGGTGGTTTTCGGAGTTTCCCGCTCCGGCGGAACGGTTGCGGAAGATTGCCGTTGCGCGGGCGGGAAAAATCGGGGTCAAGATTCGACCGATCAAGGTGAGAAAGATCGAAGACGAAGGCCAACGCATCCGGACGGTTTACAATCAGGCTTGGCAGAAGAATTGGGGGTTTGTCCCCTTTACAGAAGCTGAATCCGAACACATGGCGAAGGAAATGAAGCCGCTGATTCATCCCAAGGGAACATTGATCGCGGAGATCGGCGATGAACCCGTCGGCTTTGTTATCGGTGTGCCGGACATCAACGTCGCATTTCGCCGTATCGATGGTCGACTGACTTGGTTTGGTTTGCCGATTGGCTTGATTAAGCTGCTTTACTACAGATTGAAAATCCGCACCGGCCGGCTCATTGCGCTTGGTGTTGTGGAAAAGTACCGCCGAGCGGGCATCGCCGAAATGCTTGTCCTTGCTTTGATGGATGCATCGTTCAAACGCGGGTTTACTGGCGAGTTAAGCATGACGCTCGAAGACAATGTCATGGTCAATCGCTTCATCGAAGCAATGGGCGCGTCGCGATACAAAACGTATCGAATCTACAGCCGCGCTCTGTGATCAGAGAAACTTCTGCGTTTGTTATCCTGGCTGATGAATCGGCCGACTGGAAAATTGCAGGCCTGCGCCAACTGGAACGGCTGGTTCTTGCCATTAATGAATTGCGCGACTCCAGCTCGACGGAAGCGCAGCTCGACATTGTTGTCTTTTGGAAACCAGAGATTCCGTCTTCAAAGCGCTGGTTGCCGCGAAGCACGGCGGGTATTCGCCTTTTTGACAATAACAAGCGACAGCCTGATTTCGGTGCGCGTATTTTATCGACGCGATTGCTAGTTGGCCGCGCTGCTCTCCCGGAGTTCATCGCCAATGTGCCCTGTGTTGGAGCCGTAGCGCCAACCATGGATGAATGCCGGCTTTGGAAGGAGTCCTGGCATGACTTCGAAGTCGCTTGTCAGCGAGCTCTGACCGGGAAGAAGGTTTCACCAGCCTGGCAATACCTCAATGCTTCGGACGAAATTCCACGGTCGGAGAAAGCATTTCTCCGTCGAGTTGGAAAACCGCAGGATGGAATTGTCTCGCGTTTCATTAATCGACCGATCTCCCGAACGATCACGCGCGTTTTACTTCGTTCCCAAATAACTCCGGCTGCGTGGACAATATCGATGCTGGTCGTGCCGGTTGCTGCCTTCTTCGTGCTGCGTCGCGGAGATTACTTCGCTTTCGTAATCGGTCTCGCCATTTTTCAGTTATACAGCGTTCTGGACGGTTGCGATGGCGAAATTGCGCGGGCCAAGTATTTGGAATCGGAGAAAGGCGGAAGACTCGATACCTGGACGGATATTTTTGGTGGATTCATTTTCATCTTTGGCCTTGGATATGGCCTGTATCGGAAGCATTCCGGCGCCGCGAACGCCTGGCATTATGTCACACAAGCGATTGCCTGCGTGCTGCTTATCGGAATCAATGAGTGGCGGTTGCGGGGCCGGAGGAGCGAACGAAATGCTCCGCCGGATGATTTGATTCCGACTTTATATCCGCGACATAAGGAGCTGATTCATCATTCGGGAATTCTGTTGCTGGGCGAGAGACTTGTGTGGTGGTTGGTTCAGTTTACGAAGAGAGACATCTCCATTTTTGTCTTTTTTCTTCTGGCGATCGTTTCCCGTCCGGAATGGATCCTTCCGCTATGGATCGCCGTGACCGCCGTAGTATTGGTGCTGGCCGAGATCGCGCGGTGGAAACGTGCGCATTCGTCATTGGGTGGACCCCGATGAGTAGATTCGGCGTTGGACGGGGGCAGCGTGGCTTGCTACTATTCTGACCTTCGTTGTTAGCCTATGGAGTCCACCTTGGCTCAAGATATTGCGCCCGTCTCCCGGCCGATTGGGCCCGGTCTGTCTTTCCGTCTCCGCTACAGTCCTTTTTTAGCACAGATGGTGGTGATCCGGCGTTGCAATCTCTCCTGTGGATATTGCTCTGAGTACGACAAATCGAGCGATCCGGTGCCGATCGGATTGCTGGAAACCCGGCTGCGCAAGTTGAAGGAACTCGGCACATTCGGCATTTCACTCACTGGTGGCGAACCGACACTGCACCCGGAACTGCCTCGTCTCATTCGCATGTGCCGGACCCTGCGTTTCTTTCGCACCGGTATGATTTCAAACGGTTTCTTTTTGCGCCCGGAAATGATTGAAACGCTGAACCAGGCCGGGCTCCAGGAAATGCAGATTTCGATTGATGGTGTGCATGGCAATGACACAACGCAGAAAGTTCTGAACAACCTCAAGAAACGCCTTCGCTGGCTGCGGGAGCATGCCCGTTTTCAAGTTTTCGTTAGCGCGGTCATCGGCGCGTGCCCGCCGGAAGAAGCGGAGGAGGTCGTCTCGTTTGCGACCGAGATGGGCTTCGCCTGGCGTGTTCTTCTTGTGCATGACGAACATGGTCAGCTCAAACTGAAGAGTGACGAGGTGAAAGCCTTCCGGAGCATCGTGAAAAAACTTCCGAAAAGTTTGAGGGAGCTTTCCGACTATCGTGAGCGCCTGATCCGTGACGGCACGGCGCCATACAAGTGTCGGGCCGGGAGCCGATATCTTTACATCGATGAATTCGGTAACGTGAATTGGTGCTCACAAACCCGTCGCGTTTGGTCCAAGCCCTTGATGGATTATGGGCTGAACGATCTGCGGGAACAGTTCTATCGCTACAAATCCTGTCACGCGACCTGCACTCTGGGATGCGTGCGGTCTGCCAGCCAATTGGACAACTGGCGCAAACAATCCGCCGCCTAGCCGAAAATATTTCTTATCGCCGTTCGGGCAGCGCCTGGGCCCGCGTCTGCAACACCCTGGCCGCTTGCTGGAGCATCTGCGGAGTGTCGACGTCCTGCCACCAAGCATCGCCGATATCCGTGGCGCGGACCTTTCCGTCGGCAGCCATCAAGCGGACACCGTCAGCCAGGCTGCAATCTCCATTGCTCTTGGCGCGTGCGAGATAATCGAAGATCTGGGCGGGGCAGACGAACAACCCGGTGTCGATTCCATCGTAATGTCGTAGTTCTTTTCCAATAGCGACAATGCGTTCGCCGCGGGTCTGGACTTTCATCGCATCCGCCAGATCGAAAATAGAATCGATTTTTCGGTCGACTGCCAGATTGAGCTGGTCGAGATCGGGACTTTTCAGGAGAAGGTCGATGACGGTCTGGTCAAACAAATGGTCGCTCATGGTCAAAAGAAACGGAGGTTTGACGTGATGAGCGGCGGCAAGAACCGAGATGCCATTCTGTTTTTGCCACTCGCTATTCTTGATAAAACGCACTTCCAGTGCGGGCGGTGCCAATCGACTTACCGCAGCGCTCAAACGTTCGGCCTCAAATCCTACCACGGCATTGATTCTCTTGATTCCGGCCCGGGCCAGGGCGTCGATCGTGTAGGAAATGAGCGGTCGGCCAAGCAGTGGAACCAACGGCTTCGGGAAGGTCGGATCCGCGCCGCGCAACCGGGAACCGGATCCAGCCATCAAAATCACTGCCTCAGTAACCAGCCTCCGTTCGAGCGAAGCGGCCGATCCTGGAAGGCTTGTCATATTCCGTAATACCGCTTCAGGCCCCAAAGGCGAACGCGCTGGGGAAGAAATCGAAAGATGAGCGGCGCAATTTTGGATTGAAACGTGTCGCCTACGGTGATGCGCGGGGGTGGATTTGCTGCGTCGATCAACTTCAGAACATTCTTTGCGACCAGTTCCGGTTCCGGGGCCGCCTTCATGTTGCGATCTACGACGGTCCAGGTCCTAACCACTTTCGCTTCATAGCGCGGATTGGATTGCGCACTCTTGCTGACTGCATCGTTGAAGGCGGTGCAAATATCGCCGGGCTGGAGATCGACAATGCGCACTCTCGAATCGCCCAGTTCGAGCTGCATAGACATGGTGAAGGCTGCCATCGCTGCCTTGGCGGCGTTGTAGGCCGCCATGAATGGAACGGGCAAACGCGAAGCCAGAGACGTCACGTTGACGATGAGGCCTTCCCCTCGCGCTTGCATCGCGTTGAGGGCCAGACGCATCAACTGCAGGTGTCCGAACACGAGCACCTGAAATTCGCGCGCCGTTTCCTTCGCAGAAAGATCTTCCGCCGGCCCGAAGTGACCGCTGCCGGCATTGTTGATAACAACATCAAAATGACCGGCTTCCGAAAGCGCGGTTGTAAACGCCTCGTCGATTGAATGGGAGTCGGACAGATCGAGCCGTACCGCGTGCAAGCGTGGCAGTTGCGGGACGCGACCAGGTTCTCGCGAGGTCCCCCAGATCTCATCTCCACGGTTGACAAGCGCTTGGGCAATGGCCAGGCCGATTCCGGAACTGGCGCCTGTGAGAAAAATGGGTTTCATGAATGACGTTGGATTAAAAACAGCTGCAGAAAATGGTGCTTGCTGTGGACGATTACCGAGCGGTCAAATTCGGCCAATGGTACCCGCTGCCAGCCTGCGGGTAACGGCAGATGCGCATCATCGGTATAAACGGCGACTGAGTTTTCAAGAGCTTGCGGCAAATCGCCCGGAGGCGGCACATCGCGAAACGTTTTGAATTCGGGTGCATACCACTCGGCATGTGGTACGGCATGGAGAAAGAGCAGCGCCACATTTTTGCGTTGTGAGGGTGGATAGAGCTGCATGAGATAGTGGACCATCCGTGCCGATGGCGGTTGTTCGCGATGGTTTTGGATTACGTTTGGGATTGCGATATAAAGGAGCAAAATGGGAAGGGCCAGCGCCGTCCAATTCCACGGGGTGCGCATTTGCAGAAAGCCTCGCAGTATCGCCACTAAAAGGAGAGGAAAAATAAGTATGTAGTACCGAGCAGTGCCACCGAGACAGACAAAAATGATCGCAATGTAGATCAGCGCCCACGGCGCGTGAAATTTCCAGAAAAGCCGGTCTTGCAGATCCCGGGGCCCGAGGATGTAGGCAGCGAATCCCCCGACGATCATCGCGATTCCAATTGCCAGTGTGACCGGCGATTGCAGAAATCCGAAACCGAGTCCGAACCAGCCGAGAAGGAAGTGTTCGGCGAAACGCGTCGCCAAATAATGAGCGCTCCAATTTCCCGCCCCGATGAAGGTATGCGGCTTGTCCAGGCGCCACTGCCATTGGCCGTAGACAAGTTTTGGATAAACAAGCCACGCGGGAACATCAGGTCGCAAACGCGCCTGCAAATACCACATCGGCAACAGCCACACTAGGCAGCTCGCGATCAAAACGCCCACGGCCAGGATAGATATCTTCCAGCGAGCATGTCCCATCTTTAACGCCGCGATGAGAATGACGATGACAATCAGAATCAATTGAGGTCGCGCGCCGCTAGCAGCGGCTCCGCATAAGGACGCGCCCAACAAAGCGGCCACACTCCGGCGCTGCCAAAAACAAATTGCCGCGAAAATCTCCAAACTCAGGAATCCTGCCGCGAGACTATCTGTCATAATTTTCGTCGCCGTCAGCCAAACGGCAGGCATAACCGAGAGGCACGCAGCTATCCACCACGCCAAGCGCTCGTTGAGCTGAGATCGGATGATAAGAAACCATGCCGCAATGAAAAGTGCGCCGCCCACACACGACACGAGATGCAAAGAAGTTTGAGGACTGAGTCCCAAGCCCCTGGTGCCAATCCAGCCGAAGAAAATAAAAAGCGGATACCCCGGTGGATGCGGTTGATTGTTCCAGAGATTAAATGCGCGAACACCCATGGCGAAGTTTACGGAATCGAATTCGTCAAGGCCGGCAGAACGTGTCAGCAGGTAAACTACGAACATCACCACAAAGATGGCGGCGGCTTTGACCGCCGTTTCGTAATCAACCCGGTTTGCGGCAAGCGCGCCGTTCCCTGCTTGAGATTTGTGAAGAATTCGCTGGCCCATCTTCCCACCGAATCTTCTCGATGCGAGCCGATTCGACAAGGTGGAATGATGTAGCGGCAGCCATAGCGGAATGCGCTATAATCAACGTCCTTGATTGCGAGTTTACGCCGCTGGGCCAGTCTTACTCTTAGCCGTGGTTCGCCCCGAGATGGTCGCGAGCGGCGGTCGCGCGGTGTTTTTCGGGTAATGCGTCCGCTTTGGTCGGCCGGCTTCTGGCGATTCTTGTCACCATCGTCTCGGTCCCGCTCACGGTTGGATATCTGGGGAGTGAACGCTACGGCGCATGGGTGACGATTGTAAGCGTTCTCACATTTCTGAGTATTACCGATGCGGGTCTGGCTGCCAGTCTTACAAACGCGCTGGCCAAGGCTCAAGCCGAAGACGCGCGCGATGTCGGCCAGCGTTACGTTTCGTCCGCTTTCTTTACATTGTCGTTAATTGCGGTGGTCATTCTCATTTTCGGCAATGCACTCGCGCCGCAGATTTCGGCATTTTTGTTTCCAAGTCTGCAATCCCCAGCCGCGCGCCCTGAAATCGTTACCGCAGTAAGGGCCGCGCTGTCGATCTTCGCGCTGAATCTTCCGTTTCTGGTCAATGCTCGTGTGCTGGCCGCGCATCAAGAAAGCGCACTGGCCAACCTTTGGAACGTAGCAGGAACCGTCGGCAATCTCGGCGCTATCTCGCTGTTATCTGGTTTCGAGGCAGCCTTCCATGGCTTATCTTGGGCTGCTTCGGCTTCGGATTGCTGACGAACATCATTTGCGCCATCTGGTTGTTCGGGTTTCACAAGCCGTGGCTGCGGCCGGGGGCTGCCGGCGTCGCGCCGGCCTTTATCAAATCCCTTCTTTCCGATGGTTGGAAATTTTTCGTAATCGGCATCGGCTGGATGATCAACTGGCAAACGGACAACGTGGTCATCGCGCACTTTCTGGACGTGGCGCAGGTGACCCCATATGCTGTCACGTTCAGCCTCTTTGCGCTGGCAACCGGGTTGCAAGCGCTTGCCTATCAATCGCTTTGGCCGGCTTACACCGAGGCATTCGCGCAACGCGACTACGCTTGGATCCGCCAGACCTTGCGCTCGAATTTCAAATTCAGCTTCATTACCACGATTGCAATTCTCGGCACGCTTACGATTTTTGGCAGCGACATCATCCGGCTCTGGGCGGGCCCGATCGCAGTGCCACCATTTTCAGTGATTGTCTGGATGGCCGTCTGGCGGCTGATGTTATCGACGCTCATGGTCGGGGTTGCCTTCTCAATGCGACCGGACATCTGAAAGGCATGACGATTTACGGCAGTGTCACCGCAGTCTTAAACCTCATCTTATCGATCTTACTGGCCAAGAGGTACGGCATTACTGGTGTCATCGCCGGGACAGCCATCGCCTACGCCGTCGCCAGCTACATCCCAACGTTTTTGGAAGTGAGAAGCGTGCTGCGAAAGTGTTGTCCCTCTGAATGAATGTCATTATTGACGTTACCAGCTCGTGCCGGTCTGTCCAAAGCACCGGCGTTCAGAGGATGACGCGCAAAATTTTCGCGGAGCTTTCGCAACGTCTGCCGGTTACACCGATTTGCTGGAGCGAGATCGGCAGATTTTATCAAAGGCTCGGCCCCGTCGAGCACAAGCTATTGACCCGTCCTTTTGATGTACGTTCGCGACCGACGACGCGCCCGGAGATTCGCGGTCAAAAATCCGATTGCGGAACTCCGGAGGCTCATGTTTCTGCGTCGATTCGATCTGGCGAATTCGCTTACAGAAAACGATGTTTTTATCCTGCCGGATGGTCACCACGATTTGCGGGGTAGATATCTGCCGCACCTTATCAAAAGAGGGCGAGGCCGATCGTTGGCAATTTTCCACGATGCTGCCAGGTTGCGTCTTGCTTCTCTTTACCGGATTCGCAGTCGACGTTACCTGGAATACGTCAAATCTCTTTCTGCGTTTGATCTTGTAATCTGCGTTTCCCAGGAGGCACACGATGACCTGCAGGATTTCTGGAGGCATCTCGGCTGCAAGGCAACATCGACATGCGTTGAACCTTGGCCCGCTCAGTTGGAAAATGGCGCGTCCGGGGAGAGCCACGATGCCGCAACCAATCTTGTTATTTGTGTCAGCTCCCTGGATCCGCGGAAAAATCATTTAGCGCTTCTGGCTGCGGCGGAAAGATTGTGGAGGGAAGGACTCAACTTCGAGCTGCACATAATCGGCAGAGGCACGAAATTCCTGGGACTAGGAGTGGTATCGAAAATACGGAAGCTGCGGAGAGACAGCCGGCCGATTCAATGGTTGCGGCATGTCGATGACAAGACATTGCAGCGCGAGTATAACCGCTGCCGATTCACCGTTTATCCGTCGTTAATGGAAGGTTACGGCCTGCCCATCGTGGAAAGTTTGTTACATGGGAAGCCTTGCGTTTGCGGCGACAACGGCGCTCTTGGAGAAGTCGCCCACGGCGGCGGATGTCTGATCGTCGATCAAACGAGCGTGGAGTCGCTAGCCGGCGGAATCAAAAAATTGCTGCAAGATCGAGAATTGTATATGCAGCTGTGCGCTGAATCGCGTGCGCGAAAGTTCCGTTCCTGGTCAGATTATGTCGATCGTTTCCTGCGCTATTTGCAAACGACCTCTCCCGCGCCTGCCATTCCTGGCGTTCCGTCACACTGAGATGCGCTGGCCATGTGGGTGGCTGCTGATGATGCGGCCGTCCTGCATCTCGTGAATCCAATCGCACGCTTCGGCGATGGCCGGATTATGGGTAACAAGAAGCAGCGCCTTGTGCCCGCTGTGGCACCAGATCCTGCAAAAGATCAAAGGCGCGTATGCGAGTTGCTGAGTGTCGAGATTTCCAGTCGGTTCGTCGGCCAGAATGACGCGCGGATCGTTGGCCAGGGCCCGTGCGATCGCCACCCGCTGTTGTTCGCCGCCGGAAAGATGACGGCTCGGACGTCGTGATCTTGTCCCCGAGATCAACCGCTTCGAGCAGCATCGCGGCGCGATCATTCATTTGCGACTCGGTCAGCTGGCCGAGTTGACGCATGGGAATCGTGACATTTTCCTGCGCGCGTGAAATCCTCCATCAAGAAATGGAATTGAAAGATGAAGCCAATCAGCTTCGTTACGCCTTTGCGCCAATTGATCGTCGGCCATATGCGATACCGGTTCCGATTCAATTTCGACCCAGCCGTTGTCCGGGTGATCGAGCAATCCGAGAATATAAAGCAGAGTGCTCTTGCCACAGCCGGACGGACCGACCACGGCGTGAATGCTGCCGGGTTCGAGCTCGAGAGAAACTCCGCGCAGCGCGTGCACGCGCGATTCCTCTTCGCCGAGGTAACGCTCAATTTCCTCGACAATTCAGACAAAGACTCATACGCTCGATCCGCGCAAGGTTGCGACAGGTGGGAATTCAGCCGCGCGCCGGGCGGGCACGTAGCTGGCGATGAATACGGCGACGAATCGCGAGCAATGTTGCCCAGACGATAATGCCGCCAATCCCAAATCACCAAAAAGTGATTGGCATAGATCAACCCGCGAATCCGGATGGGAATCTGCGAAACGCCGCCACGTCATGAGTCGCGCCGAGCAAACAGCCAATCACGGAACCGGCGACGGCGATGAGCGCGCCCTGCCAGAGGAAAATCGCGCTGATATCGATTCGCCGATACCCCATTGAACGCAAAATTGCGATCTCCCGTAACCTTCGCCAGGACGACATGGTGAGGACATTGAAAATGCCGAACCCGGCGAGCAAAATGATGAGTGAGACGGTGATGGCGGCGGAAATTCGCAGTGTGAAAAAGATCTGTAACGTCGATCCTTCGCGCTCCTGCCAACTGAGCGGACATGTGACGGAAAAGCTCTTCAAAATGCCGCGCCAGCGCTGGAGCGCGCTCCGGATCACGCAGTTTATAAATGATCATGGAGGCGGCGAAGGGCCGGTGCAGCAAACTTTGCGCGACTTTGACGTGTGAATAGACGTCGGGTGGAATCGATCGATCCGACGCCGCTAGCGGGCAATCGCGGCGACTGTGAAGCGCCAATATTCTCCCGTCGGGAGAGAGCAGTTGAACCGTCTCTCCAACGCCGACATCCAGATGATCGGCCAGTTGTTCGCCAACAATCACGGCATTTGGGTTGTTTCGAAAGTCGTCATAATTTCCGTCGACCAGTTCCTGGCCGAGATCGCTCGTTTGCAGCTGCAAGGCCGGGTTAATTCCAAAAAGATCGACCGTTGCGTTTTCAAAACCGGCGCGTGCGCTGACTGTTCCGCGGAGAACCGGCGAGCAAGCAAACCACGTTGGAAAACTGACGGCTCACGCGCATGATCTCGCTAGCATCGTCGATCCCCTCGAAATAAAGACGATGCGCGGCGGCCGGGTTGCGATTCTTGGCCGGCCACGACAGATCGCTATAGCGAGGACGGAATCGGCTCGCGCATGACCATGGCGCCGTTGCTTCCAATCGTCGAATTGATGAAATGCTTGCGCAAAGCCCTGCGTTTGCGCCTGAGTGCAGATAAAAATGGCGACCCCGAAAACGACGCCGCTGAGACTGAGAAGAAACGCACGCTTGCGATGCGTAAGAAATCGCAAGCGCAATATAGAGCGACGGAGTCACTTTGTAGGTTTCGAGGTGGCCACACGACGTTGACGCGCCGGCTGCCCCGGCCGCAGACGATCCTGATCTGCCACAACGACACGATCGCCTCGGCGAAAGCCCACTGAGGATTTCCGTGAAATCGAGCGTGCGGAATCCAATTTTCACCGTGCGCTTTTGCACGATGCCGTGCTTGATAATCAGCGCCTGATCCACAAGCAATGCCCGCGTTGGCACCAGGATGGCATTTTCATGTGTGCCGGTAATAATGTTCATTTCTCCTGTCATGCCTGCCATCAAGATTGTCGGGCGGCTTTTCCAGTTTGCAGGATGATCGTGTAGCGCTGCGTTTCCGGATCCGCCGCCGGTTGAACGGAGGAGACCGTGCGATGAAACTCTGGGTGCGATAGGCGTAGAGTTGCACCTTTGCCTTCATTCCCGGCTTTACTTCGCCCACATCTTCTTCGTTTACTTCTCCGCGAACGTAGTTTTTGCGCGACGAAACGGTGAAGAGGTGGTTGCCTTGCCGACGAATTCGCCATTGATGGTCTGCACCGCGGTGAGGAGACCGTCCATCGGCGCCCGAATCTCCGAGTTCTTCATTTGCGCCTCCAGTTTTTTGCAGTTTGCGTCCAGGGCTTCAAGATTCCGGTCGCGCTCGATTCGTTCATTTTCAACCGCGCCGTGTAACCGATTGACTTCGCTCTTCGCTTTTTCGTACTCGACCGCCGGCACATTGCTCAGCGCGGCGAGTTTCTCCAGGCGCTGTAAATTATCCTCCGCCGCTTTGAGCGGCTCGTCCGAAGGAAGCGGGAGTTTGGCGCGCTCCATCGCCGCCTCAAGGTCCGTTCGCGCCTGCTTCAGTTGTCGCGCGGTCGCCTCGTCGGCGATCACGGCCAGCAACTGGCCCTTGGTCACGCTTTGCCCAATGGCGCCGCGTCCGGCAGAAAAAGCGTCCGCCAAACGGATAAATCCGGAATTCTGCGCGCGTACATGCACCACAAAAGTCGGTTCGATCCGCACTGTTCCGTAAACTGCCTCGATGGCCGTGCCCCGGCGCACGGGTGCGACTTCCGCCACCGGCAGCATGAAATAATACGCCAGGAAGAAAATCAGGGCGAGTAACGCGGCACCGCCCCATAAAACTGTCTTTGATTGCGGCAACTTCAACTGCTGGAACTAATGCACGTTTTGCGGGGTGTCGTCGGAAAATTGAAAATAGCGGCCGGTGGCCCGGTCCCATTCCGCTAGTAAGACATCGTGTTCGTAGGAAGCGTTCAGAAGACCGCTCTTGATTTTGAGCAAGCCGGTCTCGGCCACCCGATACTCGAGCTCCGACAGAACGCCCGCAGCAAGATTTTGCTGCACCGTGGAAGCGTTTTGTTCCGCGGCGGCCAGTGCCGCGCTGAGCGACGCTTCCCGCTGCTGGACGGCTTCCAGATTATTATGAATACGGGAGAGCTCGTTGCCGACATTGGCTTCCAGCTTTTTGCAAGTGACCTCGTTTATCTCCCGTGCTTTGCGTTGCCTGATCACTGCTCCTGTCACTTTGCCGTTATCGATCACCTGCCAGGTATATTCCGCACCCTCTCGAATTTCCGATGAGATAAAATCCTGGTTCCGGCTGGTGGAACCTTCGCGATGAATCCCGGAAACGGGGAGATAATCGCCCGTCACGGTCCCGGTAGCGACAGGGTAGTATCCGGCCTCGATGATCCGCTGGTCTTCGTTGGCGGCGCGGACAAGTAGTCGGGCGAGCTTGATATCCGCCCGCCGCTTCAGCGCCCCTGCCGTTTCCGCGCGAACATCGAAGGCCACCGGCCCAAATTGCAGGTCCCCTTGGGGTTCGGGCAAAGTGGATTCCGGTCCGAGGTCGCTGCCCATCGCCTCTGCCAACTTTAGCTGCGCCCCGGCGTAACCTCGTTGCGCGCCTCCGATTTGCGAATCCAGTTCGCGAGCTTGCACTGTGGCACCTGTGGCCACGCTGCGGTCGACCAAGCCGGCTTCGTAACGGCTGTTTTGAGTAGCGGCATTCTCATCGAGACGATGTCGCTGCTCTTCGCGAATGGATTGCAGCCTGCGGTTGTAAAGCGCCATGTAAAATGCCAGTCGCGTGGCGTGCAGTTGTTCCACGACTGCCACGTTCAACTGTTGCTCCGCGATTAAAACGTCGACATTCCCGAGGCGGACCGATGCCGGAATCGCAGCGTTAAACAAGGCCTGAGTAAGGGAGCCGCGCGCGAAAGCGAACGCTTTGAACGAACTTTCTCCTGCTCGATGTCCTCCCTGAATGCCGGCCGGCACGCCAACTTTTGCGCTTGGCCACACGATGGAGCGGAGGATGAGCCGCTCCCCGGATGCCTGTTCCAGGTTTGCTTTTGCCAGCTGGATGGCGGGATTTTTTTCCAGTGTCGTTTGCAACACTTGTTCCAATGTCACCGCGCTCGCTGCGGCCAGCATCGAGAGCAAGCAACCGACAGCGACCGCGGTTGTGTAACGACATGAATTATTCATCACTGGTTCAATTTTTTAGGCGGACGAGCCACGGCAAGCGCCTGCGCCGCATCGCGATCCTGGCGCGTTTTTTTCGCGTTTGATGGTTCAAAGTCGAGAGCGTCGGGACTGGTCGCGCACGCATGGGCGAGCCGCGCCAGTGCAATATTGTTTAAATAGATTGCGCTGAGTCGCGTCGTACGGGTTCTGGTGACGTCCGAAGCGGCTTGCAAAACATCGAGCTGCGTTCCCAATCCCGCGGCCAGGTTTGCTTTCGCGATTTCCAGGGATTGGTCGGCCGTCGCCACATTTTTCGTTTCCGATTCGAGAACACGCCCGGCCTGTTGCAGATCGAGAAACGCGCTGCGCACCTCCGACGCGACCGCAAGCCGTGTGGCCCTCAGCATTTGCACCGCAGCTTCCCGCCGGGCCCGTGTCGCCTGCATGCGCCCTTTCGTGGCAAACCCGTCGAAAAGGTGCCAGGTCGCGTTGACGCCGACGAGATACCCATGATTGAATTCGGGACCGACCGCGGGATCCCGCTCGCTGTAGACTTCGTAGCCTGAGAAAAGCTGCACGTGCGGACGGAGTTCGCTGCGGTCCACGGTGTATTGTTGGTCCTCGATCTCAATATCTTTCTCCCGGGCCTTAATTTCGGGCCGTTCCGTGTCGGCGCGCGCCAGGCATTCATTCAAGTCAGGGTGCCCTCCTTCGTATTGTAATTGGCCGGCTACTTCAAAGCGCGGTTGGTCCGATTCGGAGCGGAAATCGATTCCGAAAAGTTCGCCTAACCGCAGATACGAATTCTTCAACTGCGTCTGCGCGTTAACCAGTTCCGGTCTTTCATTGGCGAGCGCGACTTCGGCCCGTTGCACGTTCAACGTCCCCACGATGCCGGCCTGCAACCTCTGCTGTTGCGTCTTGAGCTCCTCTTCCAGGACGCCCACGGAATCCTGGCGCACGTGTACCTTTGCTCGATTCAGCAGAAGGTCGTAAAACCCGATCCGAACGTCCATGGCCACGCGGTTTTTGATTTCTTCCAGCTCGTCGCTCTGTTTCTCGATATTGAGTTCGGCGATTGCCATCTGGCTGGAAACTGCGCCGCCGGTGTAAACATTTTCCAAGGCGCGCACCGAAGCGTTATAGTCTTCGTTTCTGAGACTGGTCTGAGTTTGGGTCTGTCTCTTGTCGGCAAAGCCGGTCGAAACGACCGATGGCAGAAAACCGGAGCGCGCTTCGATCAAACCACCGCGCGCCGCTTCAAGTTTTTTGCGGGCGATAACGATCTCCGGGTTCTGCTCTTCCGCCAGAGAAACACCCTGGTCGATACTGTAAGTGGTGGCCTCTCCGCTGGCTGCAGGGAGCCAGGAAATGGCCGCGAGCAAGCCAGCGGCAACGTAGGGCCCCCACCGGCCCCGTCTTATCCCCCATACGGAGCGTTCCTTATGCACAGAAATCGGTTTTGATTAAATTGTCTTGCATCGTAGCCTCAGCTACGTCACTTTCCACGCTCAAATCGATGGGTTTCCCCAACCGGGCGGAGCCTAACATTTTACTTGGTAACCACATTTCCATAACTAATACTTTTTGCATCTTGCCCGAAGCTCATGGCTGTGGGTAGGATTTCTTTTTCCCAATGAGAAAGATCAGAATCGCCATTGTCGGGGTGGGCAACTGTGCCAGTTCGCTCGTCCAAGGAATAAACTTCTATCGCGGCTCCTCCGTCAATGGCACTTCTGTCGGACTGATGCATCGCCAGATCGGCCCCTATCGACCGGGCGACATCGAGGTGGTCGCAGCATTTGACATCGATCGCCGGAAAGTCGGCCTCGACGTCAGCCGGGCCATCTTTGCGCCGCCCAATTGCACGAAAATCTTCTGTGAAAAGGTCAATCTCACGGGGTCCATCGTGAAAATGGGTTGCGTATTCGATAGCTTCGCCCCGCATATGGCCGAGCAGGACCCGCTGCGGACCTTCCTGCCGCTGGAAAAGGAGTCCACCCGGGAGCAGATCATCGCGGAGCTGAAAGATTCGTGCACTGAGATCATGGTCAATTACCTCCCCGTCGGCTCCGAGGAAGCGACGCGGTTTTACGCCAGCTGCGCGCTCGAGGCTGGGGTAGCCTTCGTGAATAATATGCCTGTCTTTATTGCGAGCGACCCGGTTTGGGCAAAACGCTTCGCCGATAAAAATTTGCCGGTTGTTGGGGACGATATCAAGGCACAACTCGGCGCGACCGTTCTGCATCGCACCATTGTCGATCTGTTCCGCAAGCGCGGCGTCAAAGTCGAGCGTACCTACCAATTAAATACCGGCGGAAACACCGATTTTCTGAACATGCTCAGTCGCACGCGGCTGAGTTCCAAAAAAACGTCCAAGACCGAAGCCGTTCAATCGGTCATGGGTGAGCGGCTTGCCGATGAAAACATTCATATTGGCCCGAGCGACTATGTCCCTTGGCAGCTCGATAACAAGATTGCCTTCATTCGGGTCGAGGGCCGCCTTTTTGGCAACGTTCCGATGGAGCTCGACCTCAAGCTTTCGGTCGAAGATTCGCCGAACTCCGCAGGCATTGCCATCGACGCCATCCGCTGCTGCAAGCTGGCGCTCGATCGCGGGATCGGCGGCGCGTTGCATTCGCCATCCGCTTATTTCGCCAAGCATCCGCCCGTGCAGATGACCGACGACGAGGCCTATCGCTGCGTCGAACAGTTCATCCGCGGGGACCGCGAAAGCTAAGAAGCCGACTCCTGTTTTTGAGATGGCTTCAAAGCCCCGGTAATTCCAACTGCGCACGTGGTCCGTCCGGTTGGCGGTCGAGATCTGGCGCAACTACTGTGTCGAACTCGTTAGCCGCCAATTTTTCCAGGCGCGCCCACTCCTGCGCCAGTTCATCGGTTTCGTAACGAACAAGCGCGCCGGCGGCAGTCGAATAGATCGCTGCGGTGACATCCATTTTGGTTATCTCGCCGATCGCTTTCCAATAGGCAGTCAGCTGCGGAAGATAGTAGGCGCGCAACTTCTCGATTCGGTCCGCCGTGATATCGTTTGTTTTCCAATCGAGGAGCGACCACTTCTTTTTCGCCGGATCGAACAGAGCAAAATCGATAACGCCTTCCAGGCATCGACGATCGTTTGTTGCCCAGAGAAAGGGCATTTCCACACGCACGATCACAGCGGCGTCGCGAAGATCCGGGCCGAGATCGGCCAGGTTCGGAATCCTGCCTCGAAACACCTCCCATTCTTTAATTGACCGGTTTTTGTCGGGCGAACGCGGATGCGCATCCTGGAAAACTTTATCCCAGGCGGCCGGATCGGCCTTCCAGGGAACCTGCTGAACGAACTCGTGCCACCAAATGCCGTACTGTGTCGCGACGCTCGGCACGGTGGCCGCGCGGAATTCGCGCTCCGTCTCTTTCCATTTGTCAGCGCCGGTGCTTTCGATTTCCTGCGTCGCGGGTATCAGGCTGCTGGGCAGGAATTTCCGGGGAAACTTTTGGGCCCGCTCCCGCGCTCTCGGCAGCAGGGCTTCAGTCAGCGGAGCGAATTTCTCCGGCTTCGTATCGGCTTGCGCTTTGGCGGATTGATGGGTGCGCGTTTTAGCACAACCGACTGCGTTCGCCTCCAATTCATCAACGTGCGGTTCATTCGGCTGCGTCTGATCCGCCCGAAACCATTTGGTTAGTGAAGTTCTGGATACCGTCCCGTCGGCCTTCGCAAAGAGTTCACGGTCGGCCGCAACGACGAGTGTGTGTCGCGCCCGAGTGAGCGCGACATAAAGCAATCGTTCCATTTCCTGGCCTTGGGCCTTTTTGAGTACGTCTTTTTTCTCTTTCGGAACGTCACCTTTGCTGAATGCGACCGTCACTTCGCAATCGTGGCCGGCGGTGACAATGCGAGGGAAATCATCTTCATCGGTATGGATGCGGCGCGAGAAAAACGGCACGATCACAGCGTCCCACTCGAGACCTTTCGCTTTTTGGCAGGTAATCAATTGAATCGCGTCCGCGCGCGGCGTCCTCGCCTCACGTTCTGTCGCAAAATTCGCGCGCAGCAGCTCTGAAAACTCCTCCAACGTTGCGCCTTCCGCTTCGGCCATGGCGGCCGATTCCAGCAGAACGTCGAGTTCCGCGTCGAGATCGTCGAAATCTTCCCGGGGAAGTTTTCGAAGCCGTTCCCTCAGAAAGGTTGCATCGAGCATGCGACGCACTGCGGTGAAAAGCGGCTTGTCCGCAATCTCGGCGTGGACACGGGCAAGCAAATCAACAGTCGTTGAAACGATGTCGTGCTTACCGGTTGGCGTTTCGATTTGGAAGCGGTCGCCGTCTCCATCGGCAAACAATGCCAGATCGTGATCGGAGATGCCAAAAACCTCGCGAAGCACGCCTGCGATTTCGAAGCCGCAGCGCGGCTGCGTCAGGATGGTTAGCAGCGCGGTGAACCACGCATGCGCCGGGCTATCTCCCATAACGTCCGTTTCCGATTGGATCTGGGAATCAATGGCGACCAAACGGAGCGCGTCCGCGATCGGCGCAAACCATTTTTTTCGCGGGCACAAAATAGCAACATGTTCCCACGACCTTGCGCGCAGGTTTTCGCAGCCGGTTTGGACAATCCAGCGCGCCAGCTGGGCTGCCTCCGCTCTTGCCTTGTCGTTTTCGGGAGCTTTGATCTCCAGCTGCTCCGACGTGATGTCGAGTCGGATCACCTGACCCGGGAGTGCTTCCGGCCGCGGGTTGAGGTCGATGAAATCGACCTGACCCTCGCCACCGTTGAGAATCCCGCGAAAAGTCCTGTTTACGAAGCCGAGTTGCTCGCGATCGAGCCGGAACGTGACCGAAAATTTCAATTCCTCGCCAGCGCCGCTCGTTATCAGCGCGTTGTGAATCCGGCGATATTGGTTCAAATCGGCGCGATCGCCGTAGATCGATTGCTGAAAATCCCCAACCATGCAGAACCTTCCGGGACGCGGCGGCCCTTGAAGATTCTCCAGCCATCGTTGCGGCGCGTCAGGAGGGCGGGTGATTTCGAGCAGGATTTCAAACTGCTGGGGGTCGGTGTCCTGTGCCTCGTCGAGAATAACGATGTAGTCCTTGGCGCGGATGCGTGAAGCGGCCGCGCGACTCCGGGTGAGTTCGAGAGCGAGGACGATCTGATCGTCGAAAGTGACAACGCCACGCTCGGCGCGAAACTGTCGATAGCCGGCCTGGATCTCGGCCGCGACGGTCATGGCGCAGCAACTGAGCCATTCATTAAACTCGCGGAATGTTTCTTCCCACTTCTCGGCAAACTTTCCTTCCACGGTGCATTCCATGAGCGGGAGAAAGTCCGCGCCTCGGTTGAGTCGCTTCTCCCAAGCCAGCAATGCGTCCTGCAACGCCTGGACCCGGGTCGCGTTTTTTGGAGCAACATGATCATGCAACAGCGAAAGATCGATGTTCTTTGGGTAATCGATTTCGTGCCGCTCGAGCGAAAGCGGCAATTTGCCCCGCCGGCCCAGCTCCATCAGATCGCGCAACTGCACGTGGCGGAACAACGCCTTGCGATTCCCGGGTGAAAGCGAATGACCGAGCGAATGGGTGCGCTGGACGAAATCGTTCCACAATTCTTCATCGTCAGTGATTAACTCCAGCCGCGCCGGCAGACCGAGATGATGGCCGTGCGCGGCCAGAAGCTTCATGCAAAAACTGTGGATGGTGCCGAAAAATGCTCGATTGAACGCAGCCAGTACGTCCGGCGAAACGTTGCTCTCAAAAATGCGCTGACGAGCGCGTTGCTGCATTTCGTCCGCCGCGCGATTAGTGAACGTCACGACGACCAGCCGGGGAAACCATTCAACGGCGCGCTGTGGATCTTCTGCGATTTGCGCGATCCGGTCGGTAATCGCGGTGGTTTTGCCGGCGCCGGCTGCCGCGATAACGGAGAAATTCTTATCCAGCTCCTTCGCGAACCGGTCGCGTTGGGTCTGGTCTTGTGGCGCGGTTTTCATTCGTCGGATTCCTCTCCGGCAAACGCCGGATGAGTGCGGCGCCATTTCTCGCACAAGAGATCCTTATCAATCGCCAGGGTCGCCAGCGGATAGTCGCCGGTAAACGTGAACTCGGATCGCAGTTCGCCGAGCATTCCAAAGATGCCGGTACGCTCGGTTCGGGCGATCTCTTTCCAGATGTCGTTTTGCGCCGTGATATCGGATACGCCGATCTGGGCGTGATCCAGTTCCGTTTCCCGCGCGAGCAGGCTTACGCCGATATCGCGCCAGCCGAGAGCACGCAGCGCGAGCGCGTAAATGCAAATCTGAACACCGTTGCCCTTCACGAGTTCCTTGCGCAACGCCGCCAGTCGCGGTTTTAACGCCGTCGCGATACCGGTCTTGTAATCTACGATCCAGAGCCGGCCGGCCACCGGATCGTCGGCATCGGCGAGCAGTAAATCGACCCGGCCGCGAACGCGGAGCTCTTCTCCTTCATCGAGCGGGATGTTCTGTGGAGAATCGAGCACCCATTCGGTGGCGAGTCGGGGCCAATCGGAAACGCGGCCAAGTTCTTCGGCGAAGCGCTCGGCGAGATACCGCGCGTTGCGCCAACCGGAGAGCCACCAGTCCGGCACTGTTCGCCGTTCTCCCCCGGGGCGGCTCCGCGCGCCGGTGGCAGACAAGGTTGATATCATTTCCTCGCGAAAGTGTTCCGCCGCATCCGTGACGAGTCGCCGGATTTCGTCGGCCGGCGGTTTCTTCACAAAACAATTTTTGCTCGATTCATGGCCGGCCGCGGCGAGCCAGCGGTGCACCCATTGGCCGGTCGCGAGGTTCCACGAAATTCCATCGTGCTCCACGGATTCAACGCCAAGAAACGTTTTCATCCAAACCAGCGCGGGGCTGGCGAACAATTTGGCGGTGTCGGTTGCCGAAAGGGAGACTTTGCGGACCGGCGGCAGGCCTTTGCGAAACGCGAACTCGTATTCGCCAAATGACTGATCGCCGCGACGCCGGGCTTGGTAGGCGAGCCGGGTCTGTTGGAGATCAGCATCGTCCGTTTTGCCGTCTTGGAATAGATCGGCGCGGTCCAGCCATTTCCGGGTGCGCGCGTAAATTTCGTCGATCTCGCGCTGCGACAACGCAGTTCCGCGCGCGGTGAAGTAGAGGCGCGCAAAAAATTCACTCGGATTAATTGCCTGTTCGCGCGGAGATGTAATGTACAGCTGGGCGGTGACTCCAATTTCGGCGGTGGTCGATTCGATCGCGTTGAGCAGTTGCCGGAGCGCGATATCGCGCCGGTCTTGTGAAGCAAGGCACAGCGTCATCCCTTCGCGCACAGTCGTTTGTCCCGCGCCGAAGCGGCTCTCCGTTGTCGCGCGCTTGTTGATCGCGCGCATCCGCGCATTCAACGCGGCGATCTGTTCGTCGGGGAGAAATGGCGATTCGTCGTCGCGCTTCGGCCATGCGCCTTCGTTCAATCCCGCGAGAATGAGGTGCGACCAGGTTTGGTTTTCTGCCTGATCGCAGCGCAATAATTGTACGCGCGCATAAGGGTGGTCACCCTGCGGGTCGCGACAAAAGGCCGATTCAACAAACAGCTCGGTCAGCCACCGGAGAAAGTGTTGACGAGAGAAAGTTTTCGTAAGCGCTGCGCTCCAGTCACGAGTTAATCGTTCGAGCTCGGCGCCACGTTCGTGCCATCCGAGCTCGCGAAAAATCGACAACGTTATTTTCAAAAAATCGCTTAAGTCCGCTTCTTCTGGCAGGAGACGGACCGCGCGAAGTCCACTGACGATTTTGGAGAACTTCTCTTCCACGCGCCGGCTCAAATACTCGGTGAGAACCTCGACATCGTTAATGAGGATGTCTCCGCACGCGCGGCGCAGCGCTTTTTCAATGTCGCGTAGCGCAAGGTTTGGAAAAAAACCGGCTGCAATCGGGGAGTGGTTTAGAAATTGCAGCAACGACCCGATTTGCGGTCGTTGCTGCAATTTCAACCAGGCGCGCCATTCCTCGTCATCAAACGCACCGCGCAGGGGATGCGCGATTGAGTCGTTGTGAGGAATTCCAAGCGTATCGAGCGCCTGGGCGACCAACCGGGCAAGCGCGCCAGGTCCGGCGAAGAGGATTGCAACGGTTTCACTGGAAGACTTGTTCAAGAATGACACCGCGAGAGTCGCGATCGCGCGGGCCTGTTCGCTGTTGTCGCGGCCTACCAGAAAATGGACTCTTCCGAGTGGACTGGCTTTGCGTGCGGCAACGGCGGAAGGCGACTCAAGTGGTCCGGTCAATTCTGAAAATGGGATCGCGTCCTCTGGTAGCGATGGAATCGGTTCGGCTGCGTCGTAATGCTGCTCCCATGTCCCAATCCATGTTTGGTCGATCTCGCGCGCTTCATCCCGCGGATCGTTCAAGAGTAGCGTCGCGTTGCGCGACCGGCGGACGCTCGCATGGAGCAGCGGCCAGAGTGGCCAATGCGCGCCGTCGAACCCGCTTACCAAAAGATTGCCGAATAACGGTTGCGAGTTGCCCGCCGTTTCGGCCAACAGCCGATCCGCCTCGTGGACCAGCGTGAAACCGCAATCGTGCACCTGTTTCTCGAAAGAGGTAGCGATCTGACGCAAAACGGTGGGCTCAATTTCCTGCAATTGGCATCCGGCAGCGCGGAGCTGATCGAATGCGCGTAGAAAGTTGTCCGGATCGCGCGCGACCGATTTGGCGATCGGCGCCTCCAATGAAGGATTCCCTGCTGTCGCGATGCCGGTTCCGGCTTCATCCGCCGCGATCGCAAGTAACAATCGGAGATGTTCGCGCAAAGGCAGCCTCAGGGTGCTGCCGGCCAACAACAACTCGCGCAATTGCGGCGGCGTAAGGAACTTTACGCCGATCAGGGAAATCCGCTGCGCGAGCAATTGAAGCCGAAAGAAATCGGCATGACCACGTGATGGCGTTATGACTACAACCGGTTCGGTGCTTTCGAGGAAAGCGAGCGCGGCGCGGTTGAACCACGGCAAAAGGACATTCTCCCAGGCTGCCGGGAAAGAAGATCCGATGTGTAACGAAACAGTGCGCGAATTTTGTCGCGCTTTGGCATTTCTGTGTGCCATCCGCTAACGGTAGCAGATTTTATGGTCGCGCCACGGCCGCCTATTTCGGTTTACGCAATTGTCGCGAGTCGCCGTGACGCTGGGTAACACCGGTGCGATCAAGGTATTCAAGAAACGGAATGATGATGCGCCGGGAGGTTCCAATTTGCTGGCGGAGTTGACTCGCGGTGGCAGGTCCCTGTCTCGAAATAAAATCAATCACGGCATTTTGCATTTGCTCTGCGGCCCCGCGGCCGACGACGATTTCGCCGCTAATTTCGACGACTTCCCCTTGCTCGATTAGAAACCGAAGGGCCTGCTGCAGGTCCCGATCTTGTGCGAACTCCTTGCGTCCAGGCGGATCGAACGGTTTCGCGGACAGCGCGTTTCGAATTGCTTCGGCCGCCGGTAGAATCTGCGGAGGCAACGTCGCGTGATGAGAGGTGCGTGCGATCGCCGTCCCCATGCGGACAAAGCCATTTCCAGACAAATCCGAAATAAGCGCCTCGATTACCTCATCGGACCGCTCAGGCAATGCGGCTCGCAAATCGACAAGCTCCAGGCCGCGCTGTTCGGGACGCTTGTTGTGCGCATCATCGATCAATGCAACCGTCTCTTGGCGCAGAGCGCGCCATTTTTCTGCATTTAAAACAATTTTACCACAGCGGACGATTACGCCCGCGTGTTCGAGGCGCAACAAGGCACCGGCAACTTCATCGCTGCTAAAATTGGATTTGTGCAACAGCGCGGGGTTTTGAGCAAACCCGCAATGTGCAAGTTCGCTGTTCAAACAAACATCGACGCTGCCCGGTGCCGCCGCGCGCGCAGCGAGGAACCGGGTGTACGCCGCAGTTCGAAAGTTCTCGCGATCGCCATCCGGATTGAGGACCGTGCCGCCGGCGATCGTGTATTGCCCGGATGCATCCCGGATAACAAAGCGATCGCCAAGCAGCGCCAGGAGCGGCGATTCCAGTCGCAACTGCGCGATCCCATGTTCTCCACATTCGATTGTGCTTTCCCGTGCCAAAACGACCTTCGCGGCAACGCGTGTTGTGCCATGGTGAACGTAAGCAGAGCTCCCATTTTTCAACGGCCGCGCCGGCGGAGCGTTTCGATTCAACCTTGCCGATTTCTCGAGAAGAACGTCAAGCGTTGCACTCGGCGAGCCAAGGTCAGCAACGGTGATCACGTCTCCACGTCTGATTCCGCCCGAAGCCGTCCCGGCAGCGATGTCCGGCAAATTAATCGCGGTGCGCATTCCCGGTATGGCCAGTTCCATGTCGCGCCCGTGATTCTGGACTGATCGAATGCGGGCCGGCAGGTTCTGCGGCTGAACAAGAACGCTCTGGCCGCGGCGAAGTCGTCCTCCAGTCAGCGTGCCGGTCACGACGGTGCCGATGCCGTGCAGGGTAAAGACGCGATCAACGAACAAGCGTGGCTTCTCGATGTCGCGCGGCGGTCGTAGAGTGGTGAATTCGGAAGCCAGCGCGCGCTTTAGATCCTCAATTCCTTCACCGGTGCGAGCGGAGGTTGCAACAATCTGCGAGTTTGCGAAGGGGCTACCACCCAGGCGGTCGCGGATTTGCGACGCGACGTTGCCCGCGTTGTTCAGATCGCTCTTGGTGAGCGCAACGACGGCGCGTTTCACGTCGAGATAAGCTAAAATCTCCAAATGTTCCTCGGTTTGCGGCATCCAGCCGTCGTCCGCTGCGACAACGAGCAGCGCCAGATCGATCGAGCCGACGCCGGCGATCATGTTGCGAATGAAATCTTCGTGTCCCGGCACATCTACAATTCCGACGTCGAAATGCTTTTCGTCAGGTCCATCGAGAGTTAGTTCGGCAAATCCCAGATCGATGGTGATGCCGCGGGCTTTTTCTTCAGGCAAGCGGTCCGGGTCGGTGCCGGTCAGCGCCTGGACGAGCGCGCTCTTGCCGTGATCTACATGTCCGGCGGTTGCAATAATGAAATTGCTTCGTGTCACGCCTGCGCGACCGGTGAAAATGTTGCGCAGGCGGCGCGAATTGCATCGATCACGATGTCATCCTGATGCGGAAAAATCGTGCGCAGATCCAGTTTGAAACGCCCATTGCCAATGTAGCCGATTACGGGTGGAACCGATCGGCGAAGCGTGCGCGCGAAGTCTTGTACGGAACAATTTTCCGGCAGGATGTCGATGGCAATCGACGGCAGAATGGACCTTGGCAAAGCGCCGCCGCCGACCTTCCCTGTCCCGCGCCCGATTGTTATTTGAAGCGGCAGCCCTTGCAGCCGATTCAAAATCGTCGCGGCGCGCCCACGGAGCTCGTCTTTCGGGACCTGCAAAAGTGCGAACGCCGGGATTTCCTGCGTCGACTGATGCAGGTGAAGATCGGTAGTCGCCTGGAGCGCCGCAAAAACCAGTTTGTCGCAGCGGAGCGCTCGAAATAATGGCTCGCGCTTAAGCCCGCGTATGAAGCGCTTTTTCCCGGCAATGATGCCCGCCTGTGGACCGCCAAAAAGTTTGTCGCCGCTGAAGCAAACCAGGTCCGCACCCTCCTTGATCGCTTCGGCCGGCATCGGCTCGTGATGGTGCAATCCAAGTTGTTCGGTGGCAACCATTGCGCCGCTTCCCAGGTCCTCAACAAATGGGACACGTTTTTTCCGCGCGAGCTCGGCGAGTTCCGTCGACGCGGGCGATTCCACGAAGCCGCTCATGGAAAAATTGCTCCGATGAACTTTCAGAATCAATGCCGTTTGCCTGCCGATGGCCCGCGCATAGTCGGTAAGACTCGTTTTGTTCGTAGCGCCTACCTCACGCAACGTTGCGCCACTGGCCTCAAGTATTTCGCCGATGCGAAAACCGCCGCCGATCTGGACCATTTCGCCACGGGAAACAATCACTTCCGCGTCCGGGCTCGCCACGGCGAGTCTTCGACCGGATCGGTTTCTTGCCATGTTATTTCTCCCGATGAAATGGCGGACGATCAAAACCAGGGCGGCCGCACAATTGTTGACAACGGTTGCTGCTTCGGCCTGGCAGAGGACGGCGAGCGCTTGCTCGAGATATGCGCCGCGGTCGCCGCGCTCGCCGGTCGACAGATCGTGCTCGAGGTTATTGTAAGAGGAGGCAACCGCGCTTAGCGCTTCCGCCGCCTCGCTGGCAAGTGGCGATCGTCCAAGATTTGTGTGAACGATGATGCCGGTGCCATTAATGACTGGCTGGAGCCGGCTGGCCCGCAGCTTTGCGAGCGAAACGCGGATGCGATCGACAATCGAAGCAAAATCGGGGATTTCACCCGTTGCGCGCATTTCCGAGAGCTCCCGCCGGACGAGATCGACAACCACTGGTCGCGGCAGGTCGGTCCGAGCCGGACTGGCCTGTCCGCCTAACGAATCGAGTACGCTCGTAACAGCCGGAATGGAGCGACGCGACTTTAGTTTGCCATGCATATCACAGAGGCGCGGCGGCGGACAATCCGGCCAATTGTCGCAGCGCAAGGCGTGCCCGCTTGTTTCAGAATGCGCAGAACTTTTGGAAGCGATCTCTCCGCGACGCACAGAAGCAGTCCACCGCTGGTTTGGGCGTCGGTGAGCAGGATTCTCTGTTGGTTGCTCACATTTTTCCAGTCCACGATGGAATCAGCCGCCTCGAGATTATCCCGGCTTCCTCCCGGCACGCAGCCTCGCGCAACGAGACCGGCAATCTCGCGGGAGAGCGCGGGCACCCGGCTTTGGTCGATCTCTGCGGAGACGGCGCTTGCCCGGCACAAATTGGTCAGGTGCCCGATCAAACCGAATCCGGTGACGTCTGTGGCCGCCCGAATGAGACGTTTCTCAGCAAGGTCGGCGCCGATCGAATTAATTTTGGACATGAGTGAGATCACTTTTCTCTCGAGTCGGCTTGAGGCGAGACCGCGCTTGATGGCGGTGGTAGCGACACCAGTGCCAAGCGGTTTTGTGAGCACGAGCAAATCTCCCGGGCGCGCTTTTGCGTTCGTCACCATGCATCGCAGATCGACCATTCCGGTGACGGCAAGCCCGTAGATCGGTTCCGGATTGCGAATGGAGTGTCCGCCGATAATGGCGCAGCCAACCTCGGCGGCTTTCTTCAAGCCACCGCGCAGGATTGCGGTGATGGTTTTCGCAGGCACAAGGTTCTTTGGAAATCCCATGATGTTCAGCGCAGTCAGCGGACGACCTCCCATGGCGAAGACGTCCGAAAGCGCATTGGCAGCGGCAATTTGTCCGTAGGCGAACGGATCGTCCACGATCGGTGTGAAAAAATCCACGGTCTGCACAAGTGCGCGGTGCCGGTCCAGGCGATAAACACCGGCGTCGTCGAACGTGCTCGAGTTCACGAGAACATTGGCGTTTTTGGAAACGGGAAGCTGACGCAAAACTTGCGCCAGGGCCTGTTGGCTCAATTTGGCTGCTCACCCGGCGCAGGATGACAGCGAAGTCAATGAGCGGATTCGTTCGCGCGACATGCGTCACCTCCCTTCTTATTGTGGATTGCGGATTGCGGATTTCGGATTGGCAGAAACGGAGCATCAGTGTGCGCGTTCTTCTTCATCAATCCCCACTCCGCAATCGCCAATCCGCAATTGATCAGGCGGAGAGGACAGGAATCGAACCTGCCCCGGCTCTTGCGAACCGACAACGGTTTTGAAGACCGCGAGGGCCACCAGGCACCCTTCACTCTCCTGAAGAAAGAAAAAGAAAACGCCGAACGCCCAACGTCCAACGCCCAACGCCGAACTGTGCACGGCTTTTGGAGTTGAGCGTTGGACGTTGGACGTTGGGCGTTCGGCGTTTGACTGTGGTAAGAGACGAAAACGCCAGGAGGTCGAGACTTTGCCGAACTGGCACTACTTGAGCTTCTTGATCGCCTTGACGATGGCGTCGAAGTCCGGCCAGTCGCCGGAATCGAGTTTGGAATGAAGGAGCTGGCCATTGGCGCGAATTTCAAAGGCGCCGCCGCTTGACGGGATGAGCGTGAGCGATTTGATGCGTTCGCCGAGTTCGAGAATCTGGGTCGCCAAACTGACGGCCTTGGGCGTGTAGTTTCAAACCACGCAGTATTCGATCGATACTTCGGTCTTCATCCCGGGCTCCTTTCCGGCGCCAAAGTATGGGCGAGGCCGGACCGGGTCAAGACGTCCTCGGAGTGTACAAGAAATCTGCGCGTCGCCCCGCAGCCGGCCGGCCTGGGAACGAAGCGCAGATCTTTTAACCGGGACTAGAAAGCGAAATTGATTCCGCTTCTGAACATGCCGAAATTGTTTCGCGGCCCGTCGATGACGCCGATGCTAAAGTCATTGGTCCAGCCAATGTGCCGGGTCACGCGCGTTTCCAGTCCCACGCCGAATTGACCAAGCAGTTTCGTCGTGCTGCCGTGATGAACCGTGAAGGCGTCAGCCAGGAACGCATCGGGCGGCTCCACGAGGGAATGGGCGAAGAGCTCATCGCTTTGTCCGCCTCCGAAGATCGCGCCTGCGCCGGCCCAGGCGTACGGGGCAAAACGGGTGCAGGGAATAGGATAGCGAACGGTAAACGTGCCCAAAACCGAACCAAGGGCGCGGTGATGAGTCATCCGTTGCCGATCAAAAATCTGCATGCGCGGATCTTCGAAAATATCGAAACCGCCCTTGCGGGCATCGACCACAAAGCCCTCCAGGCCGACGCCGAAATAGCGATGAAAGAAGTATTTGATGTCGCCGCCGCCGCCCCAGGCATGATCGTCGCCAAGGTAACGGTCGTATTCACCGAGGACTGCCCCTCCCTCAGTCGTGCTCTGAACTACGTCGACTAAATCAAGATTGCGCGCGTACTCGGTGTTTGTGAACGCGTACGTTCCCCAAAGATCGATATTCCATTCGTTGTCGCCGTACCATTGCGGGCAAGGCTCGGGCGCCGCCTGCTTAATCTCCTTTGCGGAATATTCGCCTGCAAAACCAAAGGAACATGCCAGGCACGATGTCAGGATTAAAAATGTGATTTTCATGATTCGAACGATTTCTAATTAGCGGTTGCGTGTGGAAACCGGGGCTTCGGCTTCGGCGCCTTCGCCGCCGAACAACCAGGAAAAAACGACAAACACCTGCACGCGTGGAGAATCGTCCGTGCAGCCAAAAAGCGGTGACACATCGACACGGGTTTGGGGCGTCGGTTTCCACGCGACGGTCGGTCCGATGACAAAACGATGCATCGGGTCCCCACGAGTGTCCTTTACGGTAAAGTTGCTGTATTGCATCTCCACGCCCGTCTTGAGCCGTTCGTTAGGCAACACGATCGGCATGGTGGCGCTCTGCGCAAAACCCCACTCTCGGCCGCGGTCGCCGGTGTTTTCCTTTTCAAAGAACCAGTTCATCGCCCATTCGACGCGTTCGCCAAAATCCTGCGCCAGCAACAGGCGGAATTCGTAGGCGTCCGGCACCTTCGGCGGGCCGCTCTCTTCTTCTTCCTCCCCCGGAGGTGGCGGCGGGCCTTCTTCGTGGCGGATGGTGCCGATGCCGAACTTGTATTCGGCGAACAGGGTCGGATTCAGCGGGATCTTGTTCCAATCGGCAAGCGCGTAGCGCGCTTCCAGGCTGGTGGTCTCCAAACCGCCGCCGCCGTTGAATCTCTCAAACGTGCCTTCGGTGGCAATGCCGAACCGATAAGGCAGGCCCATTTCGATTTCCTGCGTGAACAGATGGTCTGGTGGGCCGTGCCAGAACGCGTCGCCTTCATAGATCTCGCCGAAATAGAAGGCCCATGGTGGCAGAACGTAGGCATTGGTGAGGTTGGAAAATCGGCTGCGCGAAAACCCCTGAGGGGCGCCGTAGGAGCTGGGCACCTCCTGGCCGGTGACGACGACGGATTCGGACGCGCCGGTTTGAGCGCGGACGAGCGGCGCGGTAGTGAGGAACACGCCACAAATCAATAGGCGGCTAATGAGAGAATGTTTCGGAGACATGCTGTTTTTCCTTCCTATTCGTATTTGCGAAGTCTGCTGGATGCCAGATTATTACAAACTTGTAATAAATGGCAACAGTCTATTCCAAGCGAGACCGGCGCTCTGGAACGGCCGTTCCAACAGGGTCCTGGGAGAGCTATTCCTTGTTCGGAAAAGTTAGAATGACGGTGGTCCCGCGATCCACCTCGCTGTGGATTGCGGCCGATCCGCCGTGCAGGTCGGTGATCGATTTCACCAGTGCCAGTCCCAGTCCCGCGCCGCCGGTGCTGCGTGACGAATCCGCCCGATAGAAACGGTCGAATATGCGCGGAACGTGTTCGGCCGCAATCCCGCATCCCGTGTCGCGCACGGAAATTTCCGAAGCCGCGGGGTATTGCGTGACAGACACTTCGATTTTTCCGCCGTCCGGCGTGTAGCGCAGGGCATTATCGAGAAGGTTTCCCAGCGCGCGGTCAAAGAGCGTCGGATCGGCGTATACGTTAGCGTTGCCAGTGCATTGAATGGCGATATTGCGGTCCTCGGCGATCGCCCGGTAGTAAGCGGCGATCTTTTCGACGGCCGCAGAGCCGTCAAAGGTAGTACGATGGATTTTATCCCGCGCAGCGTTCGCCCGGGCGACAAAAAGCAAATTGTCGACGATCCCGGAAAGTTTCTCGCATTCCGCTGCGGCCGACTCGACCACTTCGCGATATTCGTCGGACGAACGGGCGCGGGTCAACGCCACCTGCGCTTCGCCGAGAATGTTGGCGAGAGGCGTCCGTAATTCATGGGCAAGATCGGCCGAAAACTGCGACAAACGCGTGAAGGAGTCTTCAAGACGGTCGAGCATCTTATCGAATGCCGAAGCGAACGGTTGCAACTCCCGGGGCCAGCCGGCCGGTGCGACTCGTTCGTCAAGATGCGTCGGACCAACACGCTCGAGCGACCGGGTCATTTCCGCGAGTGGCCGCAGACCTCGCCTGGTTACCGTGAGTGCAATGGCGGCCGCGGCGACAATTCCGCAGGCGAGCACGACGGCAACCAGCGCGCCGAATTCCCGCGTGAATTGTTCATCGGACGAGCGGTCCTGGGCGACTTGTATCGTGTAATCCCGGCCGTTTCCCTGGTCGGTCGCGGCGACCAATGAAAATAATCGTGGGCCAACACGATATTCCTTCGTCGCTTGCATCGTGTTGCGGGCTGTCGAAGGGAGGGGGAAAACGGCGACGGGGAGAAGTTGCTCCATTCCCGGCGTTTCACTCACCGTGTGTCCGCTCGAATCGATGATCCGCACCCAGTAAACGATGTGCTCGCCGGCGCGCGCGTTTCTCAGCTCGTTGTCGAGCAAACTCGGACCGCCGGCTTTTTTCAAGTCGGCGCGCAAGGCGGTCAGCTTGTCGCTCAGAACGGCGTTATCCTCGGTTTCCGCATGTCCCGCAACCACCCAGTAAAAAACACCGAGCCCGCAGAAGAGCAGCAGCGCAGTGGCGAGCGTGAAAAGAATTACCAGTTGCGACGCGATCGAGCGCCGCTTACTCCGCTTTGAGAACATAGCCAATACCGCGGATCGTGTGGATCAGCTTCCTTTTGAACGGGTCGTCCACCTTTGCTCGCAGCCGGCGCACCACGACATCTACGACGTTCGTTTCAGTATTGAAATCGATATCCCATACATGCTCGGCAATTTGTCGCCGTGAGATCACTTCACCGCCGGAGCGCGCCAGGTGAGCAAGAAGCAGAAATTCCTTGGGCGTCAGATTGAGGGCGACGCCCGATCGCGTCGCGCGGTTTCTGCGGGTATCGATTTCCAGATCGTCAATTCGCAGCTGGTCGACGTCCTCGTGGGGCGTGCGTCGGAGCAGGGACCTGACTCGCGCCAGCAACTCCGGGAAAGCAAACGGCTTCACCATGTAATCGTCGGCCCCCAACTCGAGGCCTTTAACGCGGTCGCGCACGCTGTCCCGAGCGGTAAGAAAAATCACCGGAGTTCGTTTCCCGGCGGCGCGAAGCTCGGCCACAACGGCCCAGCCGTCCTTTTTCGGCAACATCACGTCGACGATGAGCAAATCGAACCGTTTGGTCTGAGCCGCTTTGATTCCGGTTTCTCCATCCTTGGCAATGGTCGCGGCAAAACCGGCTTCCCGCAGGCCTTTGGCGAGAAAGCCAGCCGTTTTCTTTTCATCCTCGATAATCAGGATGCGCACCGCGCTAGTTTATAACGCTTCGGCGCCGAGACACGAAAAAAGACCGCTTCGGGAGCGAACGGCCTTTGTTAAAGCGAAGATGGAGAGCGAACTCGCCTGAGTATTGGGCGCGCGCGAGGCACAGACAACACGGCCAGCAGCCCCAGGCAAACCAAAATTGCACTACCTGGCTCAGGCACGGCCGCGGTCTGTGTTTGAAAACCAAACGTCGCCTGCTGCTGGCCGTTCGCGCTGCTGGAAGTAAAGCTCCAGGATCCGGGCGTCGGAATCGAAGCCATTGCCGCTGATCGTTCCGATGCCGGTGATATTCAGAAATTGCGAATTCTGAGCGGTAATGGTCGACGATTGGAGATCGAACGTAAATCCGCCAACACTCCACAAAGCCGGCGTTTGCGTAGACGGATTGAAAATCCACGGCGCCGCCATGGTCACATTGGTCCCCGGCGAAATGCTGGAAAAGTCTCCCGAGTCCTGCAAAACAAAAGAACTGTTCCAAATATCCACGCGCGTGGCAGTGGCCAGAGAAGTGGTATCGTAGGTCACGACGCCGCCGAAATCGATGCTTCCCACGATCGGCCGCGCGTTTGCCCCCTGGCACGTGAAGCCGGCGACCAGTCCGATGGCCAGGATGGCGACGCGTGTGTTCGAGAGAATTTTCATCGGATTTGCCATGTTTGTTTCTCTTAATGCGAAACTCATTGGGTCTCTGGATGCCCCCGTGGCGAAATTTCTCCTAATCGGCCTTTGAAGCGTCCGGGTGCAGACCGGGCCGTTGCACAACGAAGAACATGATTTTACCCGCCTTCCGGTTTTGGCCGCTGGCGACAACCCGGTAGAGGGGCCGTTTCGGGCGCAACACGTCCCACGCGATCATGTTCGCGTTTTGCACCGGAGCCTTGGCAGACTCGCCAATTTTTTTGAAGGGGATCTCCTTACCGGGGCGAAGAAAGCCGCTAACATATGTGATTCGGCCTTCGTCGTCTGCCTTGACGAACACAAAGGAGTAGTCGGTCTTTGACAGTTCCCACAGAACCTTTTGTTCTCCTTCGTCCGCGTCGTCTTCTTTCTCTTCTTTCGGCCGGTGAGCGGAATCGCAAAGCTTGTCGAGCTTTGCGTGCGCTGCTTCGAGAGTCGATCCAAGCTCCACGCCGAGGATCGATTTCATTACTTTGACCGATTTCGCGTTTGCCAGCCGCTCCTTGTACGGCGCGAGCGAATGGGCCGGCAAAGACGATGCTGACTGGATTTGAGGTGAAAGCGACGCGGTCGGAGAGGCTTTCGGCATCGGTCTTTCTGACGGCGCTGTTTGGCCGATTGTCGACCCGACGGCGCCGAAAAATGAGACTGCGACAAGCAGCGATCTCCACGTGATCATACGCGATTACGGCGAACTGGTGATCGTAAATTCCGTCCCGCCGCGGGTGATGTCCTGTAACGCGATGTTTTCTCCCGCTGGATCGGTGACAAAAGCGTGGCCCTTCAATCCGCAAAAAGTAGACCCGACGCCTATTGAGGCGTGGCCGACCGAGTTGAGATATGTGTTCAACTTCGCCGCGGAAACGCGCACGCTGATTTGCTTGACCAAACGATTGAACGCGCCGGCATCTGCGGTTCCACGCTTCGTATCGGTACTCGATCCGTCGCTATTTCGGATGGTCGTACCCCAATTGAAAGTAATGGCGCCTTGAGCACTGGTCTCGGCATCCACCCAGAATTGATCGCCACGATCAGGCAATCCCCTCGAAAACTGGTTGCCAATCGGACCAATCACGCCCATCTCCGGAGCATTTGCCGCGAAGTACATTCGCCAGACGCAACTGCTTGGAGTCGTCGTTAGGTCAGACACAGTCATCGCAGCTGTGATGTACGGGCCCTGGTTCGTATTCTGCGATTGATATTTGATCGAGACGATATCGACCGGATTATTGGCCGGGGCGACACCGAGCAGGCCACTGTCCTGGTCCTGCGCGAAATCGGTCACCTGCTCGCCATTCGGTCCGGGCTGCATTGGTTGGGGCGGCGGAGCGCCAAGCGCGCCAACGGTTCCCGGGACAGCAAATGGCTGAGCCGGGAGCGATGTGCCTTCCTGCTGCGTCGGCAAATCGCCGGTGCCGTTAATGGAAGGCCCGCTGATTTGACGCGTTACGTAGGAGTGCCCTCGAAAATCATTGTGGTCATCCGTGTAACCGATCGCCGCCGCGCCCGACGGATCAAAGTTCACTTGGAAATAATCGATGAGATTTCGGTTCGGCCCGCCTGTTAGCACCAGGCCGCTCAAGGAAATGTTGGAGGCGTGATTGGAATGGTCGCTTGCTTGGACGATGCGAAACGCAGGCGTGTTCGAGTCGGCGTTGAAACTTTGAGCGAAAAAGACACGCCAGTTTGCGTTATCATTGTTGGCCGAGTTATCGCTGCCGTACCACACAACTCCGACCGATCCGGCGACTGGGCCGGTGGCCAGCCAGGGCATGAGATTAATCGTCTCATCGGGGTCGGACGTGTCATTTACGCGCACCGGCGCAGTCCAAGTCTGCCCTTTATCCGCCGAACTCACCAAATAGATGTTGCTGGCGTCAGAATAGACGCCATAGACCGTGTGATTCACCGTGGCGACCCGAATCGGGAAAAAGATGTTTGCGGTGTTTACGCCTGCCGGAACGGCTTGCACGACTGTGTATGACGTTGGCGCGTTTCCTGGCCCGGTCGTGCCGGGAACAACATTGTTCGCGGGATCTCCGACCGCAACGTGTCCATCGTTGCTGCTCACATATACGACGCCCGTGGTTTGATCGACGTCGAGGGCGCCAGTCTGCGGAAAACTAATGCCGCCGGGCGGGAGGGCCGGCCCGTAATTTAGTCCTCCATCCGTCGATTGCTGAACGAAGGCGATGCCTTCGGCGAAATTTCGGTAAACGAGAAAAACATTATTATTCCCAACAAAGCCCATCCATTGCCGGTCGTTAATTGGAACGCCGGCCAAAACATTCCCGGCCCCGTTAAAGGTGAAGGTTTGTCCGCGATCGAGCGAATGACCGACAGTGACGTTCGCAGCCGTCAAACTTGCATAAGCCATGGCCGGTACCGCTTCGGAGTGTTCGCTTGGGCTCACGACGCCCGAGTAATTGTCGAACCCAAGTGCGAGATCGATATCGCCGCCCCCCAAAGCGCCTGCCGAAAGCGAGCCCACGCCGTTTGAGCTAAATGGAGAATCGGGCTGGCCGCGATAAACCGGCACACGCATGTTCGGATCAAAGCCCGAACTACTTGAGCGCAAATCGAAGTAAAAGAGATTCACGCCTGCGGGAACGCCTTGGATCGGCATGATATAAAAATTGCCTTGCGCATCAATGCGGCTGCTCGGTTCGCCGTCCTGATGTGCGGTCGGGGCTTTCAAAGGACTGTTGGGCGAAAACGTGATGCCGCCATGGGTGTAGGTCGCGATGCGAGATCCTCCTCCGCCACCCGTGCCGCAAAACGTATTTCCAACCAGCGTGTAACTCGGGTTCGCAGGGGTTGCGTTGCTCGTGTCATCCACTGTCGCAAGAAGCCCGCCGACTTGTTGCGTGCCGATCAACAAATCGGTTTCGCCCAGAACATCTGTCAGCGTGCTGCCCACGACAGGGCTGCCCATCTTACTATTTGAATTCGTGATCGTAATTGTACCGTCGGCGGAGAAGGTCCCCGAATCCGCTGAGCCGGACGAAGTGTAGTTGCCCTGACCTTGTGTGACCGCGTAAGTGCCGTAGCTGAAAGTCGCCTGCGAATTCTGGTCGGTATCCATGCTCACGAAATAAGTGTTGCCATCGATCGACGTGAACCTGATTCGCCAGCTCCCATTCGCGGGAACCGTTGTTAGATCCTGAACTTTCATGGTGAAAGTGATCTTGCCCGGATTCTGCGCCAGCTCGGCGAAGTAAACTCCCTGAATATCCTGAGTCCTCGAATCGTATCCGGGTGGATCCGGGGCAGGGGAATAGGGGTCCTGCTGATCCCCGGTCGGATCGCTGATTACGTGAACACCAGGCAAGGTGCAGGGACTGTCCGCGCTGAAGATTTGGTTCGCGAAAGTTAGCGCAAACGCGACCACAGCAATTGCCGGGACTCGGTGCAACATGGACATTTTCATATCTCGTGTGTCGTCAGTGCAGTTACGGCGAGTTGGTGAACGTGAACTCGGTTCCGCCGCGCGTGTAATCCTCCAGCGCGAGCCCGAGTGAGTCGGTCTGGTATGCGTTCCCGCGCAACCCGCACAAGGTCGAGCCGACTCCAATGGTCGGACGGCCGTGTGCGGCGAGATAGGCATTCAGTTTTGCCACCGAAATACGGACACTGATCTGGCGGACCGACTTGTTGATTGCGCCGCTATCCGCCGCGCCTTGGGACGTGGTATTGATTCCACCGCTGAAACTCCGCGAAGCGGTGCCCCAGTTAAAGCTGACGGTGCCTAACGGATTTGTCGCTGCTTCGATGTAGAATTGGTCGCCCCGATCGGACAAGCCTTTCGAAAACCGGTTGCCCGCCGGGCCAACAATCCCCATTTCGGGCGCGTTGGCAGCGAAATACATCCGCCATGTGCAGTCCGGAGGAACTGTGGTCAGATCCGAGACCGTCATGGTCGCTGTGAGATACAAGCCCTGCGGCGTACTCTGCGATTGATACCTCACCGACACGATGTCGACCGGACTGTTGGTCGGCGTGGTCGCCAGCAAACCGGAATCCTGGTCCTGCACAAAGTCGGTGATCTGTTCGCCGTTCGGCCCGGGCTGCATCGGTTGCGGGGCGGGCGCGCCAACTGTTGCCGGCCCTGTGCCCGGTGTAACAAACGGCTGTGCCGGCAAAGCCGAGCCCTCCTGGGGCGAAGGGAGATTGCCTTTTGTCTTGTCGATGGACGGGCCGCTGATCTGGCGGGTTACGTAAACGTTGCCCGAAAAATCGTTGTGATCGTCCGTGTAACCAACGACCGCAGCACCCTGCGGATCGAAATTCACCTGAAAATAATCCGCCAGATTTCGGTTCGGTCCTCCGGTAAGCACCAGGCCGCTCAGCGAAATATTTGCGGCATGGTTCACATGATCGCTTGCCTGCGCGTATTGGAACGTCGGATTATCGTCCGTTGCGTTGAATGTCTGGGCATAGTAGACGCGCCAGCGCGCATTGTCGTCGTTTGTAGGGACACCGCCGCCGTTCACGTTATCCGTGCCGTACCAGACAATGCCCACCGAGCCGGGTGTTGGGCCGGTCGCCAGCCAGGGGAAGATGTTCATCTTCAAGTTGGGATCGGCCGGATTATTCACCCGTACCGGGCTGCTCCAATGCGCGCCTCGGTCGAGCGAGGAGATCAGGTAAACGTTTGCGCCATCGGAATACACACCGTAGACGGTCCCCGGACCGGTAAGAGTGTAGGTCCCGTCCGGATTGGTCGTGCGATGATCCGCAGCCACGCGCAGGGCGAAGAATATATTCGCCACATTCACGCCCGACGGGGTCGCCTGCACAATCGTGTAACTCGTCGGCGCTTGTCCGGCCACGGTTGGAATTCCAACTGCCACCTGACCGTCATTGCCGCTGATATAAACCGTCCCGTCGAAACGATCGACGTCGCATGCTCCGGTTTGCGGAAGATTGCCGACCAGCGTAGCCGGCCCGTAGGTGAGGCCGCCGTCATCGGAGCGCTGCGCGAACGCGATGCCCTGCGCGAAGTTCCGGTACTCGAGATAAACGGTGTGGTCGTCCAGAAATCCCATCCATTGCCGGTCGTTCACGGGCGCGCCGCCCGCAAAATTTCCAACTCCATTGAACTGGAACGTTTGGCCGAGGTCCATGGATCGGCCGACCGTGACGTTCGCAGCCGTCAAACTTGCGTAGGCCAGCACCGGATCGGGCGTCGCGTTAAGGCCGAGGCCGTTATCACCGGAGTAGTTGCCGAAACCAACGGCAAGATCAATGTCGCCGCCACCGAGCGCGCCGACTTGCAATTGTGCTTGCGCAGCCGCGCTGGAAGGCGAATCCGGTTTGCCGCGATAGAGCGGAACGCGCAGGTTCGGATCGTAGTTGGGGTTTGCCATCGTTCCGCCCGGATGCATCGGATCCGGAATCGTCGGCCGCAAATCAAAGTACCAAAGATCGACTCCGGCAGGGACGCCCTGGATGCCGCAGAAATACGCGTTGCCGGTGCTGTCGATGCGGCTGCTCGGTTCGCTGTCCGCGAGTGCGGTAGGCGCCTTGCAGGCTGTGTTCGGCGAAAATGTCATTCCGCCCTGGATGTAAGAGGCGCTGCGAACAATCGGTCCGTTGACTAATGTGATCGTTCCTGTGGGCTGATCGGTCGCCGGAGTGCAGGCGAAGTAGATAACTTCGACATTATACTGTCCTGTCCCGTAAATATTGGGATCGAACGAAGTCGTTTCGCCTGTCTGCGGAGCACCGCCGGCGGATTCGCCCACCTGCTGCCCATTCGACCCGTCCACGTTGCGCTTAAATATATAGAGATCGCGGTCGTTGGCCGGGTTGATCCAACTGAGGTTGACCGAGATGAGCTTACCGGAATAATCGCCGGGCGTGAGAGTCAGCACATAGGTGTCTTTGTTCACGCCCTCGATCCCGTCCGGCTCACTGTCGGCCGCCGTGCCGGGCGCGGTTCCGGTGAAGGTAAGCGGCGTCGCCGAGGATGGAGTCAGTGTGCCGCTGGCGGGGGTTGTTGCTTTGGTGGCGAAGGCCGGCAGGAGTAGAAATGCGATTCCTACTGAGAACAGGCGCGTATAAAGGAGATTCTTTTTCATGGGATAGGACGGTGAGGTTGGGTGGCTTAGGCGTTGCGACGGAAACGGCGCACGTGCGTGCTGAGCACGAGAAGCAACGCAAAGCCGAGCAGGGCGGAGGTCGCCGGTTCGGGAACATTGCTGAAGCTCAGTGTGGTTGTCGCATTGTTCAGATCGTTGGTCAGAGCAAGCTCGTTAGGCGCAAGCGCCGTGTCGCTCGGATTGTCGGACACGACGAAAGCAGGCAGAATTCCGTTGCCCGATTGCAAGGCGGCGAGAATGGCGGTGCCGGTCGTGGCCGGATCGACCATGATCGAAAATGTCTGGGTATCGACAAAACTGTCTCCTCGAAATCCATTCAAAAGAATTCCGGTGTCGATTCCCCCGGTGTAAACGCCGGTCATGGAATCGTACGTTCCGCCGACATAGAAGTGCAGATGATCGAAATCGAAGTTCGTGGGATCTCCTGTGTTTGTTCCGGAATTCCCGTCGAACATGGTGAGCGTCAGCGTGATTTGGTTGATGCTGGTTAACGACGTGTAGCTGCCGCTAAAGTCGTAACCGGCGCCCGCAGTCACCAGCGCAGGGTGATTCAACGGCAGGGCCATCGAAACGTCGTATACGTTCTGATTTTGATCGGTGCCATTGGTTGTGGCGCGGTTGTCTTCGCTCACTGTCGAGCTGATCGTCGTTGCCTTGCTCAATGCCGGAGACAAGATCAGCAATGCGATCAGCGCAGGCATCGTCAACATTCGAATGACAAAAGATGAATTTTTCATTTGTTTGGGTTCCTGGTTTTGAGACTGTATTCGGATTCGCGAGCGGACCCGGACGTATGGCCTGCAAATTTTTTTCGAGCGTTGCTCGATTGTCAGGGTGTGCCGCGCGTTGCTTGCGCGAACTAGCTCATTAATGAGAGCGGTGGGACTGCAGGAAGCGCAACCAGCCTCGCCCGAACAAGCTAATCAACTCGTGCAACGTCGGATCGACCTGCCTCTTCGGCGCCTCCTCTTCAAATGCAGGAGCCGCCGCCCATACTTGGTGCGGGCGACCGGATTTCTTCATCCGTGGCTGGCGTGGCAGAGGCGGCATCGCCGGAACAGGAATGCGTTCGTTTAGACGATCTTGTTCAAAGGCAGCGCGATTGATCTTAAAACGCCTCATGGGACGCAGTGGGGCGTTCTTTAAACGGGGCGCCCTATCCAAGTTCGCTTCTGAGATCATCTATTGGTAGTTCGGACGCGGTTGCCTTGGTGGACGTGTCGCAACCGACTTTCGCCTGGAGGCGAACGGGCTGGGAGTCCCGGGAACTATGCGCGAACTCGGCGACGAGACGCCAGCAACAGCGCGATGGTGCCAGCCCCGATTAACGCCGATGTGCCCGGTTCCGGCACGACCGTAAAATTATCGATGGTGGGCTCCGGATTGCCGACGCCATTCGAAATCTGCATGGCGACCGAGGTGATCGGGCTGCTGAGAGAATCGTAACCGATGAAAGTGTAAGCGTTGTTAACGCTGGGCGAAGCGATTGTATCCAACACCGTGGCTCCGGAATAAATGGTCAGTTGGTAAGGCTCGGCCACCGTCTGGCTGGGGCTAATGAGGTCCATGCCGAAGCTGAAAGTGTTCGCCGGCAGCGTGATCAATACACTATCGGCGAGAAACTGACCGTTGAACGCGTACAGCGCCAGATTGTTCGGCCCGAGAAATGAAAAGTTATTGTTGCCGAGGAACTCAATGTTGTTGCTGGAGGGAACGGCGTCGAAGTTCACATTGCCGAGCGGCGTGGGGGCGGTGACGTCGGTATACTGCGTTGGGCCGGGCGTGTAACCGTTGAAGTCGATGACGTAATTGCCGGGGTGCACCAGATCGTAGGCCGCCCGCGTGTTGTAAATGGTTTGCGCATTTGCGCTGAAAGCCATCGCCGAAAGGAGAAGAGCGAGAATGAATGGTTTCATAAGTTCAACAGTTTGTGGGTAGAATCGAAAAATCCCGAGAAGATGGTCGCCTCGCCGGATCAGTTTTGCGCCCTCTGTGAAGAAATTCTGGCGCTGGCCTCCTCTTCCCCGAGCTGTAAATCGTTGTTCCTGGGCTGCGTTGATTTGTTTCATTGCGGGTGCTAGGTAGCAGCGGTCCGAAGCCGGACGGGCATTGATTGCGATGAGTCAGAAGAATTACAAAGAGACGCTTAACCTCCCGCGCACGGATTTTCCCATGAAGGCGAATCTGTCCGCGCGCGAGCCGGAGCTGCTAAAAATGTGGGACGAGACCGGACTCTATCGCGAAATCCAGAACGCGAGAAAGGAATCCGAGCTGTTCGTCCTGCACGATGGGCCGCCGTTCGCCAATGGCGACGTTCATATGGGCACCGCGCTCAATAAAGTCCTGAAGGATTTCGTGGTGAAATCCCAGACCATGCTTGGCAAACGCGCGCCTTACGTTCCCGGCTGGGACTGTCACGGCCTGCCCATCGAATACAAGGTGGTAAGGGAATCTCGCGGGCTTTCGCCGCTCGAGATCCGCAAACAATCCGAGGCTTTCGCCCGCAAGTACGTCGATATCCAGCGCGGGCAATTCAAGCGCCTCGGCGTTCTTGGCGATTGGGATAATCCGTACCTGACAATGGACCCGAAATATGAGGCCGAAATTTTGCGCGCCTTCGCCGTGTTCGTCGAAAAAGACCTGGTTTATCAATCGCTCAAGCCGGTTTTTTGGAGCACCGGCGCGCAAACGGCCCTCGCTGAAGCCGAGGTGGAATACCAGGACCGCGACGATACCGCTGTTTACGTGAAGTTCCCGATTGTTGGCGGGGCGCGACCGCCGGGCGCGCCGTCTGAATCTGTAGGGGAAGCTGTTAGCTTCCCTCCTGGAACCAGCATCGCGATCTGGACGACCACGCCATGGACGTTGCCCGCGAATCTGGCGATCGCCGTCGATCCGAAAGCGACCTATGTCGTCCAGGAGTTTCGAAGGGTGGGCGAGGGCTCAGCGTCCCAAACTGAAACGCTGCTCCTTGCCGGCAAACTCGTTCCCCAGTTCTGCGCAAATACTGGATTCGAACCAATCGGCGAACCGCTGGCATCGTTTCCCGGAGCCAGGATCGAAGCGCTCATCGCGCAGCATCCATTCCTGAACCGGCAATCGGTCGTATTTACTGCCGATTTCGTGACCATGGATACTGGCACCGGTGCGGTACATATCGCGCCTGGTCATGGCGAGGACGATTACTTGTTAGGCCGGAAGAATAATTTGCAGATTTTATCCCCGGTTGACGATCACGGCCGTTTTACTGACGCGGCCGGTCTGCCCAACTTGACCGGCCAATACGTTTTCGACGCCAATGGCGACATCGTTAATTTGCTGCGCGAGCGTGGCATGCTGCTCGGCGAAGAGAAATTTCACCACTCGTATCCGTACTGCTGGCGTTCGAAGACGCCGATCATTTTCCGCGCGGTCGAACAGTTCTTCATCCGCATCGACGAACTGCGGGGCCGCGCCTTGAAAGCGATTCACAAGGAAGTGAAATGGATTCCGGCATGGGGCGAGAACCGCATCGCAGGGACGGTCGAGTCACGGCCGGATTGGGTCATCTCACGCCAGCGTAGTTGGGGTGTGCCGTTGCCCGTTTTTTATTCTGCTGATGGCAAACCGATTCTCGACGCCAAGAGTATTCGAAAGCTTGCCGATTTGGTAGCGGAGCGCGGCTCGAACATTTGGTTCGAACTCAACGACGCCGAGCTGGCGACACAATTGGGATTGCCGGAGGGAACGACGCATCGCAACGACACGATCGACGTCTGGATCGACAGCGGTGTATCGCACAAGGCCGTTTGCGCGATGCATCCGGAGCTGCGCGATCCCGCGGACATGTATCTCGAAGCGACCGATCAGCATCGCGGCTGGTTTCAGTCTTCCCTCATGACCAGCATCGCTCTGAACGATCGTGCGCCTTACAAAACCTGCGTCACGCACGGCTTTGTCGTTGATGTGGACGGGAAAAAGATTTCGAAGTCGGGCACGTACGACAAGCCCATGGATGCCGGCCATTTCGTGAACAAACACGGAGCCGATCTCGTTAGGCTATGGGCGAGCAGCATCGATTACACGGACGACGTTCCTTTTTCGGAAGAAATGTTCACTCGTCTCGGCGATACCTATCGACGGATTCGCAATACGCTGCGCATCCTGGTGGGAAATCTTTATGATTTCCCTGCAGCCGCAGTCACTGGGCCGCGGCCGGCGGCAGCGGCTACAACGATCGATCGCTGGATATTGGGACGGCTTGACGAGGTAATCCGCGATTGTCGCGCCGCGTACGAAGCGTACGAGTTTCACAAGGTTTATCACACGCTCAATCAGTTTTGCGCGGTCGATCTGAGCAGTTTGTACGTCGACATCACCAAGGACCGGATGTATTGCGACGCGCCCGATTCGCCCCGGAGGCGGGCGACGCAGGCGGCGATGCACGAGATTTTCAACGCACTCTGCAGATTGCTGGCGCCTGTTCTTGCCTTTACTGCCGAGGAAGCCTGGCAGCATTCGAAGGTCGGCGGATCAATTCACACACAGGAGTTTCCCGAGGCAAAAAACCGAGGGGGTAAAGCGAGCAGTCAGGTTGCGGAATTGCTGAAATTGCGTGCCGTAATCGGGCAGGCCATCGAAAAGGCGCGACAGGAAAAAGTGATCGGCAACTCGCTGGAGGCTACTGTCATTTTGAAATCGAGTTCCAATGTGACGGCGAAGATCGGCAAGGAAGAGCTCGAGGAATTCTTTATTTTGAGCGACCTGACAATCGAGCAGGCAACGGACACGAGCGCTTTTGTGACAAAGACATCCTTCCAAAAGTGTGCGCGCTGCTGGCGGCATCGCTCGACTGTAGGCAAGAGCGAAGCGCATCCGGATCTATGCGACAGATGCGAAGCCGTGGTTGTGAAAACAGGCAGGGATGGCTCTCTCTCCGGGCTGGATGACTCTACGAGCCGGAAGCCGAGCTAATTAATAGGCATGAGCGAAATGCAGATAACGAACGAAGTCGGACGTTTCGGAGAAACGTCCCTACCCGGAACGGAATGAAATACATTTTCTTTCTCTCTTTACCGCTCTACCTGCTCGATCGCTTCACGAAATATCTCGTTTTGAGCCGTATCAGCCCCGACGAGCCGCGCATCGTGGTGGCAAATTTTTTTCATCTGGTAAATATCACCAATACCGGTGCCGCATTTGGTTCGTTCAAGAATCACAGTGTCTTCTTCATTATTATTTCATGTGTGGCTGTCTTTTTTGCGCTGGTGTTGCTTCTCGGACACCCTGAGACATCGAAGAGCGAAAAGCCGGCAACTTCTCTTTGGTGGGCTCGCGATGCCTGGCGCGACGTTTCGCTCGCCCTGCTCCTGGCCGGCGTCCTCGGTAATCTGACCGATCGCCTTCTTTACGGGCACGTGATCGATTTTCTCCTTTTCGATCTCCATGTGCCTTTCGCTCATCCGTGGCCGGCGTTCAATGTCGCCGATTCCTGCATCTGTATGGCCGTTGTTTTCTTCATGATTCACTCCTTCCGCCACGATAAACGTGCTGAGGGACCGGCGGATTAGCTGTAGCCGAGAAGGTCTGTGGCGGTGGTCGATGACTGCCCGATGCCGCGATTTAATTTATGCGACGGTCATCCGCCTTCGCCAGAAAATTACGGCGCGACAAGTAGACCGCCGCTACAATAGGACGTGAACTCGATGGAAAAGATGGCCCGCGAGATTGTCGCGCGTCTGCGCGAGCGCGGTCATGTTGCCTATTTCGCCGGCGGCTGCGTACGCGACATGGTGCGCGGTGAGAGTCCCAAGGACTTCGATATCGTGACCGATGCGCAACCCGAAGCGGTGCAGAGACTTTTTCCGCGAACTTACGCCGTCGGCGCGCATTTCGGAGTCATCGTGGTCGTCGAAGGAGAATTCCAATTTGAAGTCGCAACTTTTCGCTCCGATGGCGCTTATCTCGATCACCGGCATCCCAGCGAAGTTCACTTTTCTTCACCGGAAGAGGATGCCAGACGGCGGGATTTCACGATCAATGGCATGTTTTTCGACCCGGTCGCGAACCAGGTCATCGATTTCGTCGGCGGCCGGGCGGACATCGAAGCGAAATTGGTCCGCGCGATCGGCGACCCGGGCCAACGATTTACAGAGGACCGTTTGCGCATGTTGCGGGCGGTGCGCTTCGCCACTGTGCTCGATTACCAAATCGACCGGAAGACCTGGGAGGCCCTCGTTGCGAACGCGCCTTCAATCAACGAAATCAGTGCCGAGCGAATTCGCGAGGAGTTGTTACGGATTTTTTTATCACCCAATCGTGTGCGCGGCTGGGATCTACTCGATCAAAGCGGATTGATGCGCGTTATTTTACCGGAACTGGATGAGATGAAAGGCTGCCAGCAGCCGGAGCAATTTCATCCGGAAGGCGATGTTTTCACGCACACGCGGCTGATGTTGCACCTGCTACCGAAAAAAGTCTCGGTGCCGCTTGTTCTCTCGGTCCTGTTTCATGATATCGGCAAGCCGGTGACGGCAACGGTCGATGAAACGGGCCGGATTCGTTTTAACGACCACGACCGGATCGGCGCGGCGATGACCGAAGGAATCATGGAGCGATTGCGTTTCTCGCGCGCAGAGATTGACGCGACGGTGGAGATGGTGCGGCAGCATATGGTTTTCAAGGACGTGCCGAAGATGCGAGTGGCGAAATTGAAACGTTTCATGGCGCGGCCCACTTTCGAAGAGGAACTGGAGCTGCACCGGGTGGATTGCGAGAGCAGTCATCGCATGCTGGACAATTACGAATTTCTGCTGCGTAAACGGGAAGAATTCGCGAACGAGCCGATCATTCCGCTACCGCTGGTGCGCGGCGACGATCTGATCGTGCTCGGGCTAAGACCGGGACCAAAGTTTGGCGAGATTCTCGAAGCTGTGGAAACGCGCCAGTTGGAAGGCTGGCTGCACAGCCGCGCGGAAGCGATTGAGTGGATAAAGAAAGAATATTCGTTAGGCAAGAGCGACTAAAAAAACGCCCGATATTGCCCCCCAATAGCAGAAGTCGGCTCCACTTTGACATCAAACATCAAACACCGAACATCCAGCATCGCATGAGAATCCTGATGATCAGTCCGGAGGGGCCGCCGATGGAGCGCGCGGGGGCGCTAGTGGACGTGATGAATGCGTTGCCGCACGAGCTGCGCGAGCGAGGACATGAGGTGGCGGTGGCGATGCCGTTTTATCGCGAGATTCGGGAGAATCCCGCATTCAAGGAAGAAGATACCGGGGTGACAGTCGATGTTCGAGTGGGCGACAAAACTTATATCGCCGAATATTTACAAGGGCGGAGCGCCAGCGGAGTGCAGTTGTTCTTTGTTCGATGCGATGATTTTTTCGATCGAGGAGGAATCTACGGCGAGCATGGCGTTCCTTACGAAGATAACGCCGAGCGCTTTATCTTTTTCAGCAAGGCGTCGGTGGAACTGGCGCGGCGCCTGACACCGCCCCCGCAGGTGCTCCATATCCATGATTGGCCGGCGGCGCTGGTGCCGGTTTATGTGCAGGCGCACCATTTGCCGTTCTCGACGGCGTTGACGATCCATCATCTGGCGGAGCAGGGGAGTTTCTGGGGGCTCGACTTTCGTCTGACGAACCTGCACGAGCGGTTTTTCACGCTCCGTGGTGTCGAGTTTTTCGGGAAATTGAATTTTCTCAAGGCCGGGATTTTGTTCTCCGACAAAATCACGACTGTAAGCGAGCGGTACAAGCGCGAGATACAGACGCCCGAATACGGTTGCGGGCTGGATGGTGTTTTTCGCGAGAACGCATTCAAGCTCACCGCAATTTTGCATGGCGCCGATTACGCGCGCTGGAATCCTGAGACCGACGCACTGCTGCCGGCGCGTTACAATCCAAACTCGATGTGGGGGAAGCAGATTTGCCGCGACACATTGCTGGCCGATCTCGGACTCGCGCGCGCGCCGACGGGACCTGTTTTTGGAATGGTCACGCGCGTGGTCGAGGAAAAAGGCTTCCAAATTCTCATGCCTGCGCTCGATCGCCTTCTTTCCGACGATGTGCGTCTGATCGTTCTCGGGGAGGGCGATCCGGGTTACGAAACTGCGCTCGCCGTCGCTTCGCGAAAGTTTCCCGGCAAGTTTGCTTACCGAAGAGATTACCACGAGAGGTTGGCCCATTTGATTGAAGCGGGAACGGACATTGCGTTGATTCCGTCACGCTTCGAACCTGCGGGGCTAAGTGCGATGTACAATTTGCGCTACGGTGCGCTCCCAGTCGCAAGCGCCACGGGTGGAATTCAGGAAATTATCGAGGATTACGATCCGGCTGTTGACAGCGGATATGGGTTCCTCTGTTACGAATATTCGACCGAGGCTTTCTGGGACGCGATTAAGCGCGCGCGCGAGATTTTTCGCAATCGCGAGATCTGGACGGGGCTGATGGAGCGCGCGATGGCCCGGAATTTTTCCTGGGCTGAATCGGCGCAGCGGTACGAGGAACTTTATCGCGAGCTCGTTCCCGCCGATCAGGCCGCGGCCTGATTGGCGGCTTTTCCTCTCCTCAAGGAGAGGATTTAGGTAAGGGCAAACACATCGTCTTCTCGTCGAACTCAGGCCATTTGAGCCCTAAGAAACGAAACGATTGCGATGCAGCGCGGCACTCCAGAGACCGGCGAATCCGCAAGTTCTTGCAATCGCGGAGGCTTTGATATCTCCTCGGCCCTTCCCGGTTCTGACGTCATGAAGCGTTCGGTATCCGCATTCAAACCCCTGTTATACGGTTTGCTTCTCACCGTGGCGCAAGTCGCGTTGGCCGTTTTACTCCTCGCGCCGGAAGGCCCCCTCTCGTCCCGTTACTCCAGCCTTGTCCAGCACGATAGCTATTGGTTCATGAACATCGTCGATCGCGGCTATCAAACGATTGTACCGCCCACGGATCATAAGGTGATGGAAGTCTCAAATGTCGGATTTTTCCCCGCGTATCCGGCGATCACAGCGTTGCTCCATTACGGTCTGCACCTCGACACGGACAACGCGCTGCTCGTGACAGCCCAGGTGGCCGCGTGGGGTTTCTGGACCTATTTTTTTCTCTTTTGTCAGCGTTGGAACCTTTCGCCGACGCTTCGATTCTTCGGGGCGTTATTAATTGTCGCGCACCCGGCTGCATTCTTTTTAATTGCCGGGTATCGGAGTCGCTTTTTCTCATGGCGCTTCTCGGATTCGCTTACTGGAGTACCGAAACGGGCCGGACGGCAAAGATCTGGACGGCGCTGCATGGAATCGTCATGTCCGCGACGCGAATCGTGGGAATCCCCTGTGCCGCGTTCCCGGTGGTGCGCCGTCTCTTTGCGGATGGATGGAATGTCCTGCGCACTCCGCGAGAATGGTTACGCCATTACGGGTCGGCAACTGGTCTGACGATCGTGTCGGCGGCCGGCGGGGCGCTTTTTTTTCTCTACTGCCAGCTCCGCTGGGGGCACTGGAATCTTTACCTGCTCACCCAATCGGAGTGTTGGGGAATCGAGCCCGATTACCTGGCTGTTTTTAAACCATCCAGTTATCGCTGGCTGGTGCCGCCGCTGAACAACCCCACCCAGATGAGTCAAATGTCCATGACGATTGGAGGGCTGCTCCTCGTTGCCGTGGTGTTGTGCGAACTGATTCCGGGAACTCGCCGTTGCGCGGAGTGGCCGACGCGCATCGGAATTTATTTTTGCGCAGCCGTTATTTATTACATCTCAGTAAGCGGAGTCGCTTCCGTCGAGATGGAGAGCATGCTGCGTTACGAGTTCTGTGTGCATGCCCTGATCGTACTCGCCTTTTTGAATTTTCTACGTCAGTTTCGCGTCTCGTCCATGCTGTTGCGGGCGTTCAGCATGGCTGCAGTCGCGTTGGCCAGTGCTGCTGGCCTTGGGTTGCAGGGTTGGTACGTCTGGAACTTTACGCGAGGGAATTGGGTGGCGTAATTGCCTGACAACTTTTTTTCAATGAAAACAGTCGTCGCTGTCATCGGAGCCGGGCCGGCGGGTCTCACTGCCGCGTACTTGCTTTCGAAGAACGACGTCGAAGTCGTCGTTCTGGAAGCCGATCCGGTTTACGTCGGCGGCATTTCGCGTACCGCCACCTACAAAGGATTCCATTTCGATATCGGCGGGCACCGATTTTTCTCGAAGTCCAAGGCAGTGGAGGATCTGTGGACGGAGATTTTGCCCGACGACATGCTGCAGCGACCCCGATCTTCACGCATTTTCTACGGTGGAAAGTTTTTCAATTACCCGCTGAGACCTTTCGAGGCTCTCATCAAGCTCGGCATTTTTGAATCGGTGCTATGCATTTTTTCCTGGCTGAGAGCGCGGTTCTTTCCCAAGCGCAACCCGCGCAATTTTGAGGAATGGGTGAGCAATCAATTCGGCCGCCGGCTCTTCAGGATTTTCTTCAAGAGCTACACCGAAAAGGTCTGGGGCATGAATTGCGCGGAAATTTCGGCCGACTGGGCGGCGCAACGGATCAAAGGCCTGTCGTTAGGCAGCGCGATCAAGAATGCGCTCCTCCCCCGACGCTACAACGGCGACCGGAGCAAAGTGATCAAGACATTGATCAACTCGTTTCGCTATCCTCGTAAGGGTCCCGGCATGATGTGGGAAGCGTGTGCCGAAAAGGTAAAAAGAATGGGTGGCAGGGTCGAGATGGGATGCAAGGTGATCGGGTGCAGCTACGATGAGGTAACATCCAGGTGGAGCATCCAGTTGAGAGATCCGCAGGGGAGGTTGCAGAGACTCGAGGCTGAGCACGTGATCTCTTCAGCGCCCATGCGCGAGCTCGTTCGCGGTCTGTCCCCGGAAGTAAGCCGGCGGACCAGGCACGCGGCTGAAAGCCTGAAGTACCGCGATTTCCTAACGGTCATGCTCATTCTGAAAGAGAGGAAGATGTTCGATGACAACTGGATCTACATCCACGACCCCAGCGTCAGAGTCGGCCGCATCCAGAATTTTCGATCGTGGTCGCCCGAGATGGTGCCCGATGCGGATAAAGCCTGCTATGGTCTCGAGTACTTTTGTTTCGAACACGACGGTCTCTGGGATTCGTCCGATCAGGATTTAATTGAGCTTGGCAAACACGAGCTAAACAGGATCGGTTTGGCCAAAGAGAACGATGTGGTCGACGGCTGCGTGGTCCGGCAGAAAAAAGCCTATCCAGTTTACGATGACGATTACGCTCAGCACGTGGCCACGATTAGGCGGGAGCTCGAAGAGCGTTATCCCAATCTGCACCTCGTAGGGCGCAACGGCATGCATAAGTACAACAATCAGGACCACGCCATGATGACCGCCATGTTGTGCGTCGAAAATATTCTCGCGGAAACAAAGCTCTACGATCTGTGGCAAGTGAACGGCGACGCCGAATACCATGAAACGGGCGCGGCTCTGGAAGAACCGCACGGTAGCGCTCTTCGTCTCGTTCCGGAGCCGGTCGTCGCTTCCCCCGAGCTAGCCCCGGAGCAGGGCTGAAGGAAGGACCGCGCAGTTCAGGTACACAAACGTCAAGCCTTGAGCAAATGCTCTGGATTTTTCTCCGAAGCGAAGCAGGACGATTGTTCGCTTATTCCTGGCTACTTTCTTCCACCGTTGGACAGGTGCAAAACAGATTCCTGTCGCCGTAAACGTTGTCGATCCGGGCCACGGCCGGCCAGAATTTGTGTTCACGCGTCCACGGCGCCGGGAATGCCGCTTGTTCGCGCGTGTAAGGGTGCTCCCATTTTTCAGCCGCGATTTGGCGTGCGGTATGCGGCGCGTTTTTTAGCAGATTGTTCTCTTTGTCGATCTTGCCCTTAACCACTGCCTCGATCTCGGCATGAATTGAGATCATCGCGTCGCAAAACCGGTCCAGCTCCTCTTTCGATTCACTTTCGGTCGGCTCAATCATCATGGTCCCGGCAATCGGCCACGAAATTGTCGGTGCGTGAAAGCCGTAATCCATCAACCGCTTCGCCACATCTTCGACTTCGATGCCCGCGCTTTTCCATTGGCGAAGATCGACGACACATTCGTGCGCAACCAGGCCGCCCTTTCCTTTAAAGAGAACCGGGAAATAAGAATCGAGCCGCCTGGCCATGTAGTTTGCGTTCAGGATCGCGACCTGGCTGGCACGCTTCAATCCTGCGGCGCCCATCATGTGAATGTACATCCAGGAAATGGTGAGGATGCTTGCACTGCCGTAAGGCGCGGCCGAAACCGGCCCGACTCCGTTTTCTTGATCCGGCTCTTTATTATTCAGAGAAGCGAACGCCGGCAAAAACGGCGCGAGATGTTTCGCAACGCAGATCGGGCCCACCCCGGGGCCACCGCCGCCATGAGGAATGCAAAACGTCTTGTGCAAATTCAAATGACAGACATCGGCACCGTAATCGCCGGGGCGGCAGAGACCGACTTGCGCGTTCATGTTCGCCCCATCCATATAAACCTGGCCGCCATGCGAGTGCACAATCTTGCAAATCTCGCGGATGGTCGGCTCGAAGACGCCATGAGTTGAAGGATAAGTGACCATGAGTGCGGCCAGATCGTCAGCATGCTGGTCCGCTTTTGCGCGCAAGTCGGCGAGGTCGATATCCCCATCTTTCGAGGTGACGACCGGGATGACTTTGAACCCCGCCATGACCGCGCTGGCCGGGTTGGTCCCGTGCGCCGAAGTTGGAATCAAACAGATTTTGCGGTGTGCTTCGTTGCGCGAAAGATGATACGCGCGGATTGCGAGCAACCCGGCATATTCGCCCTGCGCGCCAGCGTTTGGTTGCAGGGAGACTGCGTCAAATCCGGTAATTTCGGCCAGCCATTCTTCAAGCTGCCGGCACATTTCGATGTAGCCGCGTGTTTGATCGGCGGGCGCGAATGGATGCAGTTTCGCAAATTCCGGCCACGAGATCGGAAACATTTCCGCGGTCGCGTTCAGTTTCATCGTGCAGGATCCCAGTGGAATCATGGAATGGCAGAGCGAGAGATCGCGTGACTCCAGTTTCTTCAGGTAACGCAGCATTTCTGTTTCGGTGTGGTGCGTGTTGAAGACTGGATGGGTGAGGAATTGCGAAGCGCGCGCTGCGAACGGCGGAATGCGAACCGGCGGCCTGCCAGGATCGTCATCCGCGAAATCGCGAACATGCGTGCCGCGAAAGATCGACATCAAAAGCTCGATGTCGCGATTCGTGGTCGTCTCGTCCAATGAAACGCCCACAGTCTTTGCGCCGAGCGCTCGCAGATTACACCCCGCCTTTTGTGCGTGCTCGACGAATGTCGCGCTGGACTCGACCTCGACCCGAATGGTGTCAAAAAAGCTTTCATGCGTGATTTTAAAACCGAGCGCGCGCAAACCCTGGACAAGCTGGCTGGTCAGACGATGAACGCGTTCCGCGATGGAACGCAGCCCGCGTGGGCCGTGATAAACGGCGTACATCGACGCAATGACGGCCAGGAGAACTTCCGCCGTGCAAATGTTGCTGGTGGCTTTTTCGCGGCGAATGTGTTGCTCGCGTGTCTGTAACGCGAGCCGGTACGCCGGGCGGTCTTCGGCATCGTGCGAGACACCGACCAGGCGGCCTGGCATGTGCCGTTTGTATTGATCGCGCGTCGCAAAATAGGCGGCGTGCGGTCCACCGAAACCGAGCGGAACACCAAAGCGCTGCGTATTTCCCACCGCGACGTCCGCGCCGAACTCGCCCGGCGGCTTGATCAGCGTGAGCGCCAGAATGTCGGCTGCGACCACGACCAGTGCACCGGCGCCGTGCGCCTGCCTGACGAACTCGGTGTAATCATAAATGGCGCCATCGCTGGCCGGATATTGCACGAGTGCGCCGAAAACGGTTTTATCGAATCGAAACTGCGAGAAATCGCCGAGGCGAACGTCTATGCCCAGCGGTTGGGCGCGCGTCTGCACAACCTGAATCGTTTGCGGATGACAATTGCTCGCCACGAAGAAAACTTTGCGGTCGGGAACGGCGGCGCGACAAAGTGCCATTGCTTCGGCGGCAGCAGTCGCTTCATCGAGAAGGGACGCATTCGCTATGTCGAGCGCCGTCAGATCGGTGATCATTGTCTGGAAATTGAGGAGCGCTTCCAGGCGGCCTTGCGCCAGTTCCGCCTGGTACGGCGTGTAAGCTGTGTACCAGCCGGGATTTTCGAGGATATTTCGCTGAATCACAGGCGGCGTCGTGCAGTCGGAATAACCGGCACCAATAAACGTTTTCTCGATTTTATTTTTCGATGAAAGCGTGCGCAAATCGGCCAGCGCTTCGGCTTCCGGTTTCGCTTCCGGCAGATTTAATTGTCGATCGAATCGAATGTCCTTCGGGACGGTCGCGTCGATGAGTGCGTCAAGATTATCGAAGCCGACGTCTCGCAGCATCGCCGCGATTTCTATCTCATTCGGGCCAATGTGACGGCGCGCGAAAGAGTCCGAGCCGGACTGGCCGTCATCGATCTCTTCTTTGCGCGTTTGCATGGGAGGAGATTACAAAGCGCGAGCACGCGCTTCAAGTGCTGTAGCCACGGCGCTCTGCCGCCGTGAAATGCTAACACAGCGCAGATCGCCCCGACGAAGCGGGGTGGCTACAGTCATTTCGTATGCGAAGCGGCAGCTGCCACTTCAACGATCGAGCGCGTCGCGCAACTTGTTGGCAAGCTGTTCGGGATCGAACGGTTTTGGCAGGAAAAACATGTCCGGATCGGGTCGATCGCCGGGATGAAGCGATTCTTCCAGATATCCGGAAACGAAAACCACTTTGATGTTGGGGCTGGCCGCGCGCAGCCAATCGGCAAAACGCCGTCCACTCATTTGCGGCATTACCATATCCGTGAGCAGCAGATCGATTTTTCGGCCTTCGCGCTCGGCGATCAAGCGTTGCGCATCATCGCCATTCGCGGCTTCAATGACATCGTAACCGAGATTGCGCAGAATGCGCACCGACATGTGTCGCACGCTGATATCGTCTTCCAGCACCAGAATTGTCTCTGTGCCGCCGGGCAGCTCCCGGTTATTTGGTTTCTTATATGAAGGCGCCGGCGGAGCAGGAGTCTTTGGCAAATGGATCTGCACTGTGGTGCCTTTGCCTTCCCGGCTTTGAACGCGGATCTGACCGCCGCTTTGGCGAACGATCCCATAACTGGTGGCCAACCCGAGTCCGCTACGGTCGTCCTTGGTGGTGAAAAAAGGTTCGAAGAGATGCGCCTTCACCGCGTCACTCATCCCCAGGCCCGTATCGGTCAGGCTGATCACGACATAATCGCCGGGCGCGAGATCGTCGACGCCAAGGTAGGGCGTCTGTGGGCAACCCACCGTAATACTGGCCGTTTCCAGCGTGAGCTGTCCGCCCGATGGCATCGCGTCGCGCGCGTTCACCGCAAGGTTGAGAATAATTTGCGTGAGTTGATCCGGATCGACCTTGATGTGCGCTTTCTCTTTTTTCTTGTGCAAATGACTAACGACATGGATGTCCGCGCCCAGCAGGGGAAGAAGCGAGCGCTCCAAATTTGCGATGACCGAATTCACTTCAACGATTCTCGGCTCCAATGGGTGCTTGCGGCTGAACGCCAGAAGCTGTTGCGTTAATGTCGAAGCGCGGCCGGCTGCTTTGCGGATCTCCGAAATATGTCCGGCCACCTGGCCTTTCAAGCGCATCTCGTGCAGGAGCAGATCGCTGTAGCCAAGAATCGTGGTGAGAAAATTGTTGAAGTCGTGCGCGACGCCTGTAGCCAACTGGCCGAACGCTTCCATTTTCTGCGAACGGCAAAGTTGATCATGCAGTTGTTTGCGCGTGGTGATGTCCATGAGGGACCCGATGAAACGCACAGCTGCTCCGGTGTGGTCGCGCACGATAACAGCGCGTTCCAGCAAATGTGCATAGCTTCCATCGGTGCGACGGAAACGATATTCGCCGCTCCAGCGCTCGTCCTGTCCGAGCAGAGCCTCTCGAATTGCGGTGGCGGTTCGGGCGCGGTCGTCAGGATGAAGATTCTTTTGCCAGAAGGCGAGCTGGCCATCTGCCTGCGCCGATTGATGGCCAAGCCAGTCGGGGAAACCTTGCGGCCAGAGCAGCTGGCCCGTTTTTACATCCCAATCCCGAACTGCATCGTTCGTAGCCCGGGCAGCGAGTGAAAAATGGTTCTGGCCCTGAGTCGGATCGTTTTCCAGTAGAATGTTTGCTTGATTTTCATTGCTAGGATGAGGTGGTTGTGGTGCTCCCGATTGTTCGCCAACGATTGATTGCCCGGGTCCTCCTGTAATTTCATCTTCGGTTGGCAATCGCATGCGTTAAGGCGAATCGAAGTCGCGCGTAAAAAAGAGCTAGTTCCATGCCTTGAAATATCATGCCGTGAATGCGGGACTGATCTGTCTGCGCGTTGGCCGGAGATTAGTTGCACAACCTGAAATCAGTCCGATGCGACCCGCAATTACCTGGTTTCTGTCGAAGAAAGCGGCGCCACCGATCCAAAGTTCGCAACGAGCTCTGCGCGCCGCGACTCGGATTGGACAAAATGTGAGTCAATCGCTTCCGCAAGCGCGGACGAATGGAACGTGCTCGAGATCCGCCCTGCCTTGTTGTCGGCTGAATCTTCGCGTGCGTTTTCCACGTGAAAGGAAAGCCGGACGAATCTCGTTTCGACACCCAGCATGGAAAGCTTGAAAAGCCGTTTGTGAGCAAAGGGAACAATTCCATCCACTTTGGTCCACTGAGGGCTGTCCGCGGGAAGAGGCGAGTCTGAGACTGCGATTTTGAGTTCTCCGCAGGCCGCGGTGTTCTCATTAACAAAGGTGAAGCCGTCTGCGGTCGCGTCCCTGGGCAGCGCAATGATGAAAGTGGTTTCGCCTGCGCGAAGAGCACAATCAACGGTGGCATTATCAATTATGGAAGCGGGGCTGCGCGAATCGGCCGGATGAATACTGGGAACTTCGGTCAGTTGGCCGTCGGGTGTGATGCACTCGATCTTCACCGCGCTTCCCGTCCCGGACGAGAGAGGCTCGGCCAACGAACTCGGACCAGGCATAAAACTGATCGACGCAAACAGCGCAAGTAACGACAGCGTGCTCCGACGAAGAGCGGTCTGGAATACGCGGCAGCTCATATTATAGGTGTCAAGGAGCTTAGATTGGGCCAAAATGGGGGAGATTTGATACGCTCCTCGATGGAGCGGGACACCGAAGCCGGGAGCTGCAGATTTTCCGCAACAAATAGAAAAAAGAGAATGCGATTTCGCTTGCCTCCCTTGGCATTTCTCTAGTAAAAGAAACCCGAGAATTTATAGATAAACAACGGATAATGACCGAAGAATGAGCTTTTCGATGGGGACGGGTGCATTGCCCCCGTCGTGCGCGTCGCCACAGGAAAAGTTTGTGATTACGACAATGGTACTACAACTGCTAACCTCAACTCTCAACTCGGAAGACCTGTCTATGAGCTGTCGCCCCATCTCCTGCCGCTGCGATCATTTTACCAGCCGAATCGCGCTTTTTGTTTTTGCATTCGTCGCGGCAGCGTCGCTTGCGTATTCGCAAGATGCGGTTCGCCCCTCTCTCGCAGGCGAAGCGGCTTCCCAGGCGCGGCAGCAAGACATCAGTCGCATTCCCTACAATCTGATGGTCGGTCCCGTCCGCTTCCGGGTGAGCGCAAGCGTCGGAGCGGAATACAACGACAACGTCAATTACGCAGAGGTTGGTGTCCAGGACGACTTCATCATTAGTCCGAATCTTAACGTGGACGCGATCTGGCCAGTGACTCAGCTCAATACGTTGCGCCTCGATCTCGGCCTGGGCTACGCGTTCTATCTGGATCACTCAAATTACGATACCGACACGATTCTCATCGCACCTAATTCGCAAGTCGCGTTCGATATTTTCATCGGTGATTTCCGGATCAATATTCATGACCGGATGTCGGTGCAACAGGATCCTGTTGCGGAAGCCGCGCTAAGTAACGTCGCCAATTACGGCCGGTTCGAAAACACGGCAGGTGTCTCTGTCTTGTGGGACTTGAACAAGATACTGGTGACGGCGGGGTACGATCATTACAACTTCGTTTCCACCACGTCTCAATTCGATTATTTGAATCGAAACGCCGACATCCTTTCCGGATCGGTTGACTTTCTGGTCACGCCAACAATCGGCATCGGCCCCGAGGGTAACGTGGTTTTCACGCGTTACAATCAGAGCGCGCTGAACGATAATACAGACTACAGCATAGGCGGTTTCGGCGAGGCAGAGATCACGAACAACTTAAAAGTCCGAGTGGCCGGCGGTTATCAACACATCGATTTCGACCATAACTACGTTAACTTCTTTGGATTTCTTTTCATGGATAAGAAGGACGTTTCTAATTATTACGCCAACATTCTGCTCACTCACCGACTTAATGCTACCATCAGCCAGTCGCTCAGCGCGGGTCACGAAAACCAGCTGGGAGTTAATTCCAACTTCATCGCGCTAAACTACATTCGCCACACCGTGACGTGGAATATTATCCGCAACACGCTGCTCTCCACTGAGTTCTTTTTCGAGGATGCGAATGAATCCGGCGGCAATATAAACGAGCATTTCCATCGCATCGGTGGTGCACTTACGCTTGGTTATCAGCTGACGCCGCACGTGACTGTTGGCTTGCGGTATCAGCGTACTTCGAAGGATTCCGATGTCGCTCTGCGCGATTACGACCAAAACCGGGTGTCGGTGGACGGAACATACAGCTTTTAGTTCGTTAATGGGATTTAAAGGGATGAATTTGGGATGAGAGTTTGTTGTTATGTTTTGACGTGTGTTGTATCGCTTGCCTGGTCCGGATTGCTCCGAGGGCAAGATAACACCAGCCCCATCCCGTCCACCGCCAAGTCGCCGTCCGGCGAGCTGTCAACCGACAGCACGGTCATGCGTACCAATTCCATGGCGGTGCTCGACGACAAAAAGAAGCTCGGGCCCAACGATTATGTCAGCTTCCGCGTAGTCGAAGATCGGGATAACGAATCGCAACGGCTTCGGGTGAACGATAACGGCGAGCTGGAAGTACCCTACGTCGGGCTCGTACCCGCCGAAGGCAAGTCGTGCAAGGAACTTGCTTACACCATCAAGGGTCTGCTTGAACGAGATTACTATTATCATGCGACGGTTATCCTGGCTGTGGACCGCGTGAGCGAAAAATCCCGCGGCCGCGTTTATGTCTATGGTTCCGTCAAAGCCCAAGGCCCGCAGGACATTCCCGCGGATGAAAGTTACACCGTCAGTAAGGCCATCATTCGAGCCGGCGGATTTGGCGATTTTGCTAACAAGCGTAAAGTGAAGGTCACGCGCAAAAACGGAAAGGAATACGCGATCGATCTGAAGCGTGTGATTGAGGAAGGGCATACCGACGAAGACATGGTGTTGCAACCCGACGACCAGATTTATGTCCCGCAACGCTTGATCAATATGTAGGTATGACCGCACCCATAGCCGAAAAGACCATTTCCGGGTCCTGGTCCACTTCTTTCATCACGCGATTGCACCGCTACAAGGCGCTGCTCATCCGCCGGTGGTGGATTCCTGTGCTGACCGTCTGTCTCGGCCTCTTCGTCGAGGCTTGGCTCATTTACCAGACGCCGCCTTCGTTCCTTTCCACCAGCAAAATGATGTTGGCCGGGAAACTGAACATCGCTCAGGGCGCCGTTTATAGCGAAGACAGCGTGAACTTCTACGGAACCCAAATTCAGCTCATGCAAAGCGCGGAAGTAAAGCGCGACGCGGAAGCGCTGGTGCGTTCCACTCACCCCGAAATGCAGCAGGTGCCAGTCGAACTGGGCGTGGTGCAACGGCCGCGCACCTCCATCTTCGAGCTTTCAGCGATTGGGAGCGCCGCGGATTACACACAAGCTTATCTCAATGCGGTCATGCAGAAGTACCTCGATTTCAAAAAGGGGATGCGTGAAGACCGGGGCCACGAAATTACGACTGGCATCACCGAGCAGCTGATCCAGGTCGAAAAGGATTTGCGCAGCGCCGAAGACGAAATGCTCGAGTTCCAAAAGGAAAATAACATCGGATTTATCCAGGAGGAAGGAAACAGCGCCGCCGCCTATCTGGTTAAGCTGAATCGCGAATACGCCTCTCTCAAAACAGAGTATGATCTGCTCAACCTGCTTGATCTGGACCAGAATCTCGATCGGGCGCAGAGCAGATCGGAAGCTTCGTCGGACGTGCAGGGTGGAGGCGAAGACAAGGGGCTGCCGTTTTCAGATGTTGGCCCGGAAGCCGATTACCTGAAGGCGAAACAGCAGGTGCAATTGTTGAAGGCGGAGCGCGATACGCTCGCGAAGGATCTTCGGCCGAAGCATCCCAAAATCATCAAGCTCAACGACGAGATTTCCAAACAGGAAAAGCTAATTCAGCTCTTCCGCGCAGACACGATTGAAAAACTCCAGACGCGCCGCGAATCCATCGGCAAACAGATGGAAAACTTGCAGTCCAACATCAAGGAGTGGGAGACCAAGGCGCTCGATCTCAGTCAACGGCTCGCTCAGTTCAACCGCATCAAGGGAAAAGTTGATCGACTGAAAACCCTATATGATCGGCTGACAAATAACCTGAAAGAAGTCGATGTTTCGCAGGTTGTTGGTGGCGAAGATCAGGTTTCCATCATGGAAATGGCGACCCCTCCCGTCTCCGTGCGGCCGGGACTGATCAAAAGCCTGCTGATCGGCTTTGGCGGCGGCGCGCTCGCGGGAATTGGCATCCTGATCCTGCTCGATCGCATCGACGACCGGATGTCGTCCTTTACCGAGTTCCAGCGCCATTTCTCAGAGAGCGTTCTCGGTCAGATCCCGAAAGAAAAAGTGAAGGGAAAAGTGAGTTTGCTGCAGCCGGACGACGCGCGGCACGTCTTCGCGGAGTCCTATCGAAACATTCGCTCATCAATTTTCTTCATGCCGTACGAAGGACCGCGCCCCAAAGCGCTTCTAGTGACAAGCGCCGTTCCGAACGAAGGAAAGTCGACGGTCTCGGCCAATCTCGCCATTACCATGGCTCTTTCGGGTGCGCGTACATTGTTGATCGATGCTGATCTGCGGCGTGGCGCTTTGCGCGAGACTTTTGGAATCGCATCCAGGATTGGATTTTCCGAGGTCCTCAAGCAGGAGGTCAACTGGCGCGAAGTCGTTGTGCCCACGGCGTACCCCAACCTCTTTCTGCTAACACGCGGCCGGACCCTGTCGCAGCCGAGCGAACATCTCTTGCGCGATTCAACCGACGCCTTGCTGAAGGAAATCTACCAGAATTACGATTATGTGATCATCGACAGCTCGCCGGTCCTGGCGGCCGATGACACCACGAGCCTGGCGCCGAAAATCGATGCCACGCTTTTTGTGGCGCGCATTGGCTACACGTCGGCACGTTTGGTCAGAAAGGGGCTTGAGTTGCTTTACGATCGCCAGGTGAACGTCCCAGGCGTCATCCTCAACTTCGTCGATACATCGCTGCCGGAGTACTATTACTACCAGTATTCGGAATACTACAACCTTCCCACCGCCGCGGCCGACGAGCCGGAGGTGAAGGCTTTCCCTCGCGAAGAGGCCCATCACGTCCCGCCTTCTTAGGCGTTGGTGAATCCACGGTCCCGTCCGCGAGTCGGAATGCGGGCTTCGGAGCCATTGCTCTGGCAGTTTCTTCGCGGCGGGGTTGCCACCCGGTAAATAATTTGTCTTGGCACTTCAGCAGCTAGTTGCACTGTTGTGCAACGCACGGGCCCATGAGCTTTTTCGGATCGATTTCGACGCCGGTTCTGGACGAAAATTCAATGCCCATCATTCGGCGCACCCTTCATCGTGCCCGTATCATCGGGAATTTCGCCCTGGTCCAGGGGATTGTTCAGGTCGTTGGTTTCATGAGCGGGATTCTCCTCGTCCGCACTTTGGAGCAGCGCGAGTACGTGTACTTCACCATCGCCAACACGATGCAGGGAACAATCAATCTCCTTGCCGATATTGGAATTAGCGTCGGTTTGGTCTCCATCGGCGGCCGGGTTTGGCAGGATCGACACCGATTCGGTCAACTCATCAACACGGCCCTGAGCATTCGAAAAAAACTGGGCGTGGTCGTTGTCCTTGCCGTGACTCCGATCATGTACCTCATGCTGGCGAAGAATGGCGCCTCTCTTTCTTACACCGCGCTCTTGATCTTCGTGGTTCTAATCGGACTCGTCTTTCAGCTGTCTATCGGCGTCTTCGGCGTCGTGCCACGACTGCGCGCAGACATCGGCAAAATCCAAATAATCGATTTCACGGGTGCGGCGGTCCGGCTTTTGGTCCTGATCGGATTGGTTTTCGTTTTTCTGAACGCAGGCGTGGCCGTTGCGGTCGCTTCGGCCGTCGCCTTCCTGCAATACGCGATGTTGCGAAAATATGCCCGCGGAGTAATCGACCTCGGTGCCAGTCAAAATGAAGAAGATCGCCGGGAGATCGTCCGGTTAATCAAACACCTTGCCGCCAACTCCGTTTTTTACTGTTTTCAGGGACAGGTCACTATTTTTCTTATTAGCTTTTTCGCCCATCGCACTTCTTCCGTCGCCGAAGTGGGAGCGCTCGGTCGCCTGGCGATGATTTTCTCAATAATCACGAATCTGCTTACAAATATCTTTGTTCCTGCGTTTGCCCGTTGCCAAAACGAGCGAAAGCTGCGCTGGCTTTATGCCGCGATTGTCGGAGGCGTTGCCGCTTTCAGCTTAACGATTGTTTTTGGAGCATGGGTTTTTCCACGCGAATTTCTGTTTATTCTCGGCAATAAATATTCGCACCTCGATCGCGAATTGCTTTTCATGGTTGGCGGCGCCGTTCTTTCCGCTCTCACTGGGACATTCTGGGCTCTCAACGCTTCCAAAGCATGGGTGGCCGGCGCCTGGCTTTACATCCCGCTGACTCTGGCGACCCAAGTTGCGCTCATCCCTTACACCGACTTTTCGAGCGTGAGCGGTGTTCTCATATTTAATCTGCTGTCCGCCATTCCGAATCTTCTGCTCAACCTTGTCCTAAGCTATCGCGGCTTCCTTTCTCTGCGCACCGCGCAAGTGTAGCTGATGCCAAACTTCGGTTATCATCTGGCTCGTCTGAAGGGAAATTTACGGCGACGAATCTATCGCGCGCTTCTGCCATGGATCGTGGACCGGCCGGTGAATCCGTCGCGATCGATCGCGCTCGATGTCTTTTCCTATTCTGGCGAAAACACGGTGCCCGAACAAATTGCTTCGATCCGCTCCTTCCTTCGTCATATCGGCCGTCCCAGAAGATTTACTGTCGTTTCCGATGGATCGCATTCGGATCGAAGCGTGCGTTTGCTAAAAGGCGCCGACGCGTGCGTTACGGTGCGCTTATCAAAACCATCGGCACCGGATGCTTTGCCTGAGAAGTTTCGGCGCTATCTTGAAACGCACGCAACCGGAAAGCAATTGGCACTTATCATGTCGCTGCCCGAAGACGGTCCATCCTTGTATGTCGATTCAGATGTTCTTTTCTTTGACGGTGGCGCGGATCTGATTGCCCGAGCCGCGGATAAGGATGTCCCGGCTTATTACCTCTTGGATTGCCAATTTTCCGGCGATTCACGCCTCTTGCGCGGCGCAAATGAGCAAACTGAACCCGTAAATACCGGTGTCCTGCTCTTATTTGATCGGCTCGATTGGTCGCCTGGTGTCCGTCGATTTCTCGAACTGGAAGGGGAACCGAATTTTTTCACGAATCAAACGCTGACTCATATCGCCATGCACGCGAATGGAGCCCGGTACTTCGATCCGGCGAAGTACGTGTTGCAATTGGACGATCAGTTTATTTATCCGGACCGGTACGTCGGTGCGCCCCTGGCTTTACGTCATTACGTTAATCCTGTTCGACATAAGTTTTGGAACAGCCTGAGATTTTGAAAAGGACGATGTCTGTGCCCCGGCCATTACGAATTCTGTTGGTGGTTAACCTGGAGTGGAACCCGCGCCTCGGGGCTATTCGTGTTTATATGGAGCTCGCCGAACAATGGCGCGCGGCTGGCCATTCGGTCGAGCATTTCAGTTTGTCGGAGGCGTTTCCGGGCGCCCGATCTTCGCCGGCAGGATTCGCCATTCGACAGCTTTCGTTTGCCTACAAGGCGGCAGCCTTTGTCAGAAAAAATGGCGCAAACTTTGACGCGATCGACGCGTTGATTGGTTCGCTGCCGGTGTCGAAGCAAAAGCTTGGCTTCAATGGTTTGCTCGTGGCCCGCTCGGTCGGATTATATCGGCTCTACGATCGTTTCGAACAAAGCGCGAAACGACGCTGGCCGCCTCGGTCGCGTGGGAAGTTCCTGGGGAGGATTTTTTACAGTCTAATCAGACGATGGACCATTCGTGCTTGCGATCGGGCAGTCAGGCACGCCGATTTGATCAACGTGCCTAACAAGAGCGAAGCGGAGTGTCTTCGCCGGGAAGTCGGCCCCGATGCGCGAGTGCTGGTGCAACCTTATGGCGTTACCGATGATCGTCGCCGCTCTCTTTTCAAGGCCGCTGCTGCGGCAGCGAATCGGTTGGCGGGAAAAAGAATCAGCTTTATTGGAATGTGGGCGCCGCGCAAAGGATCGCAAAATTGGGCGAACATCATCCGCCGGATTCGGGAGAAAATTCCGGACGCTCAATTCTCTCTGTTTGGAACGATGGTGGATGCGAGCGCAGTTTCGGCAGACTTGGATTCACTCGACGGAATCGAATTAATCTCCGAATACTCTCCGGAGGACCTGCCCGGATTGCTCTCGAATTGCGCCGTTGGGGCGTTTCCAAGTTACGTCGAGGGTTTTGGGTTGGCTGTTCTGGAACAGCTGGCCGCGGGGATCCCCACCGTCGCCTTCGACATACCCGGGCCGCATGATGTTCTGAATGAGCGTTTGTCCGAGCTGCTGGTTCCACCCGGGGACGTGGAAAGATTTGCCGCCGCGATCTACGAGGTTCTTACGCTTGCTCCGGATGCCTACGAAAACCTGTCGAAGCGCAGCGTGGACGCTGCCGCTTCTTTTAATTGGTCGGTCATCGCCCGGGATACAGTTTCCGAGTATCGAAAACAACTGCGTGAACTCCGAAAAATCCTGTTCGTTCAGCCTTTCAGTCTTGGCTCGGCTGGCGGCGGCGGCGCTCGCATTCTTCGGGCACTGCTGAATCGGGCTCCCGTTGGCTGGCATAGCATTTGTTGTTCGCCACGACGCCCTAAGCCGTGGCCTAACGAAACCCATCTTCCAGACCGGCCGTCGTGGGGAAAGATTGAAACGAGCCGCTTTTCAAGATTTCCAAAAATGACGACGCCTCTCTTTGCGCCCAGTTTCCGGCGACGTTTGAAAGCACTTTGCGAAAACATGAACGTGCGGGCTATCCACACAGTTCCGCATTCCGGGATCGATTTCGCCCAGGCGCAGACCGTTGCACGCGAGCTTTCTCTCCCATTCTTTATCAGCCTGCATGACGATCTCGCTTACACCGCTGCCGCCGAGGCGAATAGCGCCGTTCGCGAGCCGGCCATGCGCGAAGCCTGGCTGAAGGCCGACGCCAGGTTTGTGATTTCAGAAGCGCTTGGCCGCGAATATTCGCATCGCTACGGAGCGCGAGAGTACAGCGTCGTAACCGATGGTTTGACCGAGGTGCACGGGTATCGGGAAAGACCAGAGACCGCCGTTTGGCGGATTTATTTTATGGGACTTTTCCATCTGGACTACGAATTCAATCTGCGAGCGTTTCTCGAAGCGCTGAATATTTTTGAGCGCGAGCATCCCGGTGCGACCACGAGCATGACTTGCCGATGCGAATATATTCGACCGCACGTTTGGAAGGGGATCAAGCAGATCAACGTATTGCCGTTTGCCGATGAGGCGCAGATCCAACGCGACATGCAGTCAGCCGATCTCCTTTACATGCCGATGCCTTTTGGGCCGGAGCACGAAAATTTCGCGCGTTACAGCGTCTCTACGAAGATGGTGACTTATGTCGGCAGTGGGATCCCAATTATCTATCATGGCCCCACGGCCTCAGCGGCGTTCGATCTTTTGCACAGGAATCGCGCCGCGATTTTCCTTAACACGCTCGATCCTTCGGAGATTGCCAAATCGCTCGCCCAAATGACGGCCGCCCAGTGTTCCGAGGTGGCGACGAATGCGGGTTTGATGGCCCGTCGCGAGTTCATGCTGGCGGATCAAACACAGGAATTTTGGGGAACGATCTGCCGCAATGTGGAATTTCAATGAAGGAACTCCCGCTCGCCATCATCACGACGCGGCTGCCACCGCAAGTATGCGGTGTCGGTACCTACAGTTGGCTGTTACATCAGCATTGGCCGGTTGATAGCTTGCAAACTCAGTTTCTTGTTATCGATGGCGCGGCCCGGTCTATAGCAGAGCTTCATTACGCTGGGATTTCGGAATTCCACGCCAGGCCGCGTGAACTTTCCCATCAACTGGAGCGCGTCGGTGCTGCGAAAGTGGTGTTGCATTACGCCGGCCGCGCGTATCAGCGATACGCCTGTCCGATCTGGTTCCCGCGCGTGTTGCGGAACTGGAAGGCGAAATTTTCGAGCGCGCGTTTGCTGGTTGTTTTTCACGAGTTGCCCGGCGACTTTCCTATTACCTCGCGGTATTTTTGGATCGATATGTGCAATCGGGGCGTCATCCGGAAACTTGCCGCGCTCGCAGATGTGATTGTAACCAATACCGACGACCACTTACGCAAGATTGAGGCGATTTCCAAACGACGCGACGTGCATGTCGTTCCGGTAGGATCTAACATCGAGGCGATCGATGCCCTGCCAGAAGAAAAAGCGCGGACCGAGTTTGTCATTTTTGGATTACCATTTGGCCGTTGGCAAACCCTGCGGATGTTTGCGGCGGAGATCGGCTCCTGGCAGCAAAGCGGTCGATTGACGAAACTGCACCTTGTCGGCCCACGCGATGAGAAATTCGACCTGCGTTCCGATCGATTGATTGCCGGGTGGCCGAGGCCTTCCATGATTGTTCGTCATGGGTTACTGCCTTCCGTTGAAGTTTCGAAAGTACCTCGGCCGAGTGAGATACGGCCTAACCAATGTGACGGTCGAGAACTGGAGCAAGTCTGCAGTGTTTATGGCCTGCGCGTCGCATGGCTGCGCCGTCGTTTGTAAAGCAAGGCCCGAACAGCCGCCGCTGTGCTTTACAGTTGCGGCTGACGAAGTTGCGACCATCCCTGACCGCGATCTGGCCGATCGGACACGATCTCTTAAAGAATGGTATGCTCGAAACGCGGACTGGAACGTTATCGCTGGAAAAATCTCGGCGCTGCTGGCCAACAATGTCGAGAGGGGGGGCAACCTGTGACCGGCGAATTGCTTATCATTACTCCGGAGTTGGCGCCGGGCGCGGGTGGGGTTGGCGATTATTCGCTGCGATTGCTTGAGAATTTGCCGGACCGGAAAAACATCAAACTACTCGTGCCGCCGGGCGATTTGAAGGAGCTTTCCCCGAGCGTCCGCAAAGTGCTCGTGCAATACAGTGCCTACGGTTTTGATCCTCTCGGTTATCCGCGCCATCTGATTCGAGCGCTGATCCACTGGAAAAAAAGGTCACACGGCCGATTGCTCATTATGTTCCATGAGATCTGGACGTTTTGGCCAATGACGAACAAAAACTGTTTTGTGCAAATGCTTCATCGCCGAGCGATCAAGCGCTTGCTTTCACATGCCGATGTTGTTTTCACCAGCACGCCAAGCCAGGCTGATCATCTCCGGGCCTTATCGGCGAGCGCTCCGGTTCACGTGCTGCCTGTCGGGTCCAATATTTCTCGTAAATCCGGCGTCGATCTTCCGCGTCACGCCGGGTGGGCAATCATTTTCGGGAGGCAGTCGGCAAGGGTGCGTTCCCTGAAAAAAATGCGCGCCAGCCTGAACGCTTTGGCGACGGCCGAACAACTTACCCGGATCATTACGGTCGGCGCGAATTCGGATTCGCAAGCACACAACGAAGAACGCGATTTACTTGCGGACTTGTCACTTGCGGATGGCTTCGAACAACGCGGGCCGCAATCCGAAGCGACCATCTCGGAAATGCTTTCGACTGCTTCATTTGGCATCTTCGGCCAGGATGAATTGAGCTATGGCAAGTCGGGGACTTTTATGGCGTACGCCGCGCATGATCTAAATGTTCTTGCAGATTTTGCCGATCCATCCGGACCGGAGCCTCTTTGCTGGCTGGTTGCGCCGCGCGACCTGGTTGAGGGAATTTCGCCATCCGAATTAAAAAGACGCGCCGAACATTTGCGCGAATGGCAGCAACGGGCTGCATCCTGGGAGCTGATTGGCGCAACGATCGCGCAGGCGTTTGAATTAGGTGCAACCAAACGATTACGGGTTCAAACTGCTCGCCAGTGAAACAAATAAAACTACTACTCGTCAGTCCCTGCTTTGGCACTTATGGCGGGATTGAGGCGTTCGTTCTGGCCGTGACCGAAGCGGTGCGCCGCGAACCGGATTTCACCGTGCGACTCTGCTTTAAGAAGGTCAAGGGTTTCGCCTTGAGCCCTGGAATGGCAGCGATGTTGCGCCACGAAACCATCTTGTTTGTTGATCGCGCCGGGCGTGACTTGGCCGACGCAATCAAGTGGGCTGACATCGTGCATTTACAGAATGCATCGCCCGACGTCGTCTTCCTGGCCAAGTTTTATAGAAAACCTGTCGTGCTTACCATTCACAACTATATGCGACATGAATGGAGCCTGCATCGATTCCTGTGGCGGATCGCCGCGCGTTTGGCCGATGCGCGCTGGTACAATTCAAACTTTGTCTGGAATACCTGGGAAGGAAATCGCAAGCGGCGCACCAGCCGCAGGGTCCCGACGGTGTCAAAGCTTCCGCAAGGCTGGGTCTCGCCTAACCAACGGCGCGGTTTCGTTTTTGTCGGCCGCTGGATCGAGCACAAAGGAATCGACACTCTTGTAGACGCGTACGCCCGGGCCAATCTCGACCGGGAATCCTGGCCGCTTCTATTGATGGGCGAAGGTCCATTGCGTCCCGCAATCGAATCCCGGATCAAAAAACACGGTTTGGACAGCGTCCGGATCGCCGGATTTGTCGATGAAATAACAAAGGCCGATCGGATGAAAAACGCTCGCTGGGTTGTCGTTCCGCCTGAGACGAAAGAGGATTTGGGATTGACTGCCATCGAGGCGCGAAGTCTCGGTGTTCCCTGCATCATCACTCGCGATGGAGGTTTGCCGGAAGCCGGTGGCAGCCAGGCTCTCATCTGCGAACCGGGCGATTCGGCTGCTCTGGCAAAACTTCTCGAGCACGCGGCACAAATGAGCGAAGCCGAATATGTGGAACGAGCCAATCGGACGCGCGAAGAATTGCAGAACCAGCTTCAGCCGATGGATTTTTATGCGCAGTCCTATCGCCGCATTCTCCATCGCGAACCGGTGCAATAAATGGTTTTGCTGATCCACCCATTTGGGAATGCGAACGTGCGGGCATTGCTCGAGGCGCTCTATCGCCATGATCTGCTCGCCCGGTTTATGACCACCATCGGCTGGTCGAATAAATCTCATTCGGCGTTGACGCCAAAAATCCGCGGGGCGCTTCGTCGCAATTACGAATTGCCCGCGAACAAGATCGACATCCATCCCTTTCGCGAATCGGTGCGGCTATTGGCGGGCAGATTCGGTTTGGGCAAGTTAACAACGCACGAAACCGGATGGGCCAGCATTGACCGGGTTTGGCAGAGTCTTGATTGGAAAGCGGCGCGGGGAATTCGTCGTGGTCGATTTAGCGGAGATCTTCGGGCAGTTTACGCATATGAAGATTGTGCCGAGCAATCGTTCATTGCAGCGCGCAATGTTGATTTGCGCCGCATTTACGATCTGCCCATTGCATATTGGGAAACGGCCCAGCGATTGCTGCGCGAAGAAGCGCAGCGCTATCCGGATTGGGAGCCGACTTTAGGCGGAACCCGCGATTCCCCGGAAAAGCTTTCGCGGAAAACGAGAGAGCTGGATCTGGCCGAACTGGTGATTTGTCCCAGTCAGTTTGTTCTTGGTTCCCTGCCTGCCGAAACCAGGAAGGCGAAGGAATGCCTTGTCGTACCGTTCGGTGGTCCACCTGTGGAGCAAACTCGGGAAGAATCGACGGCTGCAAACAATCATCGTCCGTTGCGTATTCTGTTCGCCGGCGCGCTGACGCAGCGCAAGGGCCTGGCCGATCTCTTCGCCGCGATGAAAATGATTGGTTCAAAAGAGATCGAGCTCGTGGCCATGGGCTCGCTTCTGCGTCCGCTCAACTGGTATCGGCAAAGACTGGCGAAATTCGCTTACGAACCTCCGCGTCCGCATGCGGGCGTGTTGCAGCTGATGGAAAGCTGCGATGTTTTTGTCCTTCCATCCATTGTCGAAGGGCGCGCGCTGGTGCAGCAGGAGGCGATGGCCTGCGGACTTCCGGTAATCACAACCAGGAACGCCGGTGCGGATGATTTGATTGTCGATGGAGAGACCGGATTTCTCGTTCCGATCCGTTCTCCGGAAGCCATTGCCGAAAAAATATGCTGGTGCGCAGACAACCGATCGCGCATCTCTGGCATGGGGATTGCAGCCAAGAGACGCGCGAGCGAATTTACCTGGCGCGCCTATGGCGACAGGATCGTCGCCGCGATCCGAGCGTTAATTTCCAAATGAAAGGGGACGATCCCATCGAAAAAGCGAAACACCGTATTCGCCAGCTGATCTGGCTGTACTTTTGGCTCCTTTTAATCGAGGGAGCGCTTCGCAAGTGGGTCGTGCCGCAAGCGCAGTTTTCAAATCCACTTCTGATTGTGCGCGATCCCGTTGCGCTCCTAATCTATTTGTATGCGCTGCGGGCCGGCGTCTTCCCGCGCAACTGGTGGGTCATTTCGGTTCTTACGATCGGTGCGCTTTGTCTCCTGACCACCTTTGCCCAGCTTCTTCCCTACATCCCTGCTAAAACGATCGCGCTTGTTGCCGGTTATGGATTTCACGCCAACTACTTTCATCTTCCCCTGATTTTTGTGATGGCGAGCGTTTTGCGCCGGGAAGACGTCAAAAAGATAGGCAAATGGACGCTGCTCATCCTTGTGCCAATGTCGATCCTGATGGTCTTGCAGTTTCATGCCGGGCCGGATTCGTTCGTTAACCGGACGGCTGGAGGCGAAGGCGAGATGATTACAGCCGGCATGGGTAAAGTGAGGACATCAGGTACGTTTTCCTTCGTTACCGGAGTCGTCGCCTATTTTGCAATGGCAACCGGCTATCTGATCTGGGGGGTACTGAAGAAGGGTACTTACAAGAATTGGTTGCTTGGCGCAGCCGCTATCGCTTTGGTTGTCGGGATCGCCGTTTCCGGCAGCCGTTCTGTTGTTGGGGCGTGTGTCGTTGTCGTCGCGGTGCTTTTACCCGTGTTTTTCATGAAGCCGGAAGCTGTCAGCCGCTTTGGCCAAATTCTCGTCATAACTGTCATATTGGGATTCGTCGTCAGTCGCATTCCGTTTGTTCGAGAAGGTGTTCATGTTCTCACGAACCGATTTACCGAAGTGGCGGAGGCCAGCGATCAAACCGTCGCCGGCAATGTTGTTTCGCGGGTTCTTGGCGGCTTTCAAGAAAGTCTGTTCATCTTAAGCAAGGGAATAGCGCCTCTGTTGGGTTTTGGACTTGGCATTGGCACAAATGCCGGCGCCAAGCTTCTCACCGGGCATCATGTATTTCTTCTGACGGAAGATGAATGGTCTCGCATTTTTCTCGAGAGCGGCCCGATTTTGGGCGTGGCATACGTCGCCTGGCGCGTCGCCTTTGCGCTTCATGTTTTATGGCTGAGCCTTAAGTCGGTTTTGCTGCGCAATCTGCTTCCGCTTTTGCTGTTCGCCTCCGCGGGTCTTCCGTTGGTGAACGGCGAGTTCGGCCAACCGACTATTCTCGGCTTCGTAGTCTTCGCAACCGGGCTGGCCCTGGCCGCACGGAATGAGGAGGAAATCCAATTGGCGGAACCTGAAGAGAGTTCCGCTTCCCGCGCGAAGATTGCCCGCCCGGTCCGGCGCCGTTCGCCGTACGCGGAGCGATTGCACAGCTCGGGCGTGGAAGATAACCAAAGCAATGGTGCTATTGATCGGTAATTACGCCCCCGATCAGCAGCAAAGCATGCAACGCTTCAGTGCCATGATGCTGCAAGGCCTGACTGCCGCTGGCGTCCACGCGGAGTTGATCAAACCGCAGCCGGTCTTTGGTAATTTGAGGTCGTTAGGCCCGTTCGTTTCCAAATGGCTTGGTTATATCGACAAATACATTTTGTTTCCCGGGAAATTGAAGGCCCTGTTATCGCATCAGCCCGCTCTCGTCCATATCTGCGATCATTCCAACGCGGTTTATGTGCGTCATTGCCGAGGTGTGCCGATTCTGGTGACCTGCCATGATCTACTTGCCGTTCGGGGCGCGCTCGGCGAACAAACCGATTGTCCGGCGTCTTTGACCGGCCGGATTCTTCAGCGCCGGATTCTCAATGGATTGCAACGAGCAGATGTGGTTGCATGCGTTTCTCGCGCCACGGCCGACGATGCCAATCGTCTGCTGGCTTCCGGATGTTGCCATCCCCGCGTTGCCATTGTCGGAATGGGCTTGAATTACCCCTACCGAAAACTTGAACCGGAAGTCGCCCGCGCCCGACTCGCGGGGATCGACACGTTTGATGCCGCGATTCCATTCGTTCTTCATGTCGGCTCCAACCTTAGGAGGAAAAATCGCGATGCCGTATTGCGAATTTTCGCGATGTGCAAAGACAAATGGAACGGTCGGCTCGTGTTTGCCGGCAATCGTTTGAATGCAGAGCTAGTCTCGCTGGCGGCAGAGCTCGGAATCGCTGACCGAATTATCCAGTTGGAAAATCCGGAAAGCGAATTACTCGAGGCACTCTATAATTGTGCAGTCGCGCTCTTGTATCCGTCACGATTCGAGGGTTTCGGTTGGCCGATTATCGAAGCGCAGGCCTGCGGCTGTCCGGTCATTTGCAGCAACTCCGGGCCGCTTCCGGAGGCGGCGGGCGACGCCGGGCTGTTTCACGATGTCAGCGATGAAAGAGGTTTTGCGGAAGATCTGCTGCAGCTCGGGGACCCTGCAAAACGCGCGGAGTGGAGCGCGAAAAGCCTGCGCAACGCATCGAAATTTTCAACGGCCAGCATGATCGCAAACTACATCGACATCTACCGTAGCTTGGGAGCGAAACTGTGAAAAGGCTTCTCATGCTCCTGAGTTTTTTTCTGCCATGGGGGCTACGCCGTTCCTTTCTGGAAAAGCAATTCGGTTACAAGATTCATCCAAGCTGCAAAATCGGATTTGCCTGGATTGTTCCCGCGCGTTTGATCATGGAAGAGGGGAGTCGAATCGACCATCTTACGGTTTGCAAGAACATCGACCTGCTTCATCTGAAGGCACACGCTTTGATCGGTCGCGGGAATTGGATCACCGGTTTTCCGCTCGGGCCATCCCGTCATTTCGCGGAGGAAAAAGATCGGCGCCCGGAATTGATTGTCGGGGAGCACTCCGCGATAACGCACCGGCATCTGATCGATTGCACGAGCTCGGTCACGATCGGCAAGTTTACGACTGTCGCCGGTTTCCAGTCTCAGATTATTACGCACACCATCGACATCGAAAACAGTCGTCAGACATCTGCGCCTGTGCGGATTGGCGATTATTGTTTCATTGGAACAAATTGCGTCCTGCTCGGAGGCAGTGCGGTTCCCGATTTTTGCGTGCTCGGCGCGAAGTCGCTATTGAATAAGACATTTACGGAGCCGTATCAGCTCTATGGAGGAGTGCCCGCGCACCCGATCCAGGAACTCTCCAAGGACAGCAAATATTTCCAGCGAACGGAAGGCTTCGTTGTTTAGAAGCGATTTCATAACCAGGAGTGGAGCGCGTGGCTGTTCGATTTTTGGTTTGAACAAGGCGCAACGAGGAAGCATATCCGCGGCCAACCCCTGTTTATGAAATGGCTTCCAGCGGTACTGAAGATTTTACAAATAGTCCAAACGCTCGACCCAAGAGTAGGGGGCGTTGCACCGGCCGTTCTTGCCCTGAGCCGCGGCCTTTCCCGGCGCGGTCAAAAGGTCGATATCGTTACTCTCGATAATCCGCCCCCTGTGGCCGGTTTCGCTGACGCCAGTGTGCACCGGGATATCGCGGAAACCAACCTAACTTTTCACGCGCTTGGCCCGGGCCTAACGAACTATCGCTACTCTGGAACCCTGACGAAATGGCTGCGGCAGCACGGCAATGATTACGATCGCGTGATTGTGAATGGTCTATGGCAGTATCTAAGTTTTGCCGCGTGGCGTCGTTTCGGCGGGACAGCAACCCCTTATTATGTTTTTCCTCATGGAATGCTGGATCCCTGGTTTAAGACGACGTTTCCGCTCAAGCATCTGAAGAAATGGCTCTATTGGCCATGGGCCGATTATCGAGTCCTTCGTGACGCGACCGCAGTCGTTTTTACTTCTGAAGAAGAACGGCTCCAGGCCAGGAGATCGTTCTGGCTTTATCGCTGCCACGAGAGAGTGTCGCCGCTCGGTATTGAAACGCCACGGCCGGTCTCACTTCAGGCAAAGGAAGCGTTTCTCACGCGTTATCCGGCGCTGCGAAACAGGAAAGTACTTCTGTTTCTGGGTCGATTGCATCCGAAAAAAGGGTGCGACCTGCTCATAGACGCCGTTTCGCGTTTTACGAAAACGGCGAAAACCATCTCGCTTGTGCTCGCCGGCCCCGATCAAATCGGTTGGGAACGGGAGCTGCGCGCCCGCGCCGCTCGTCTTGGGATCGCATCGCATATTGTCTTTACCGGGATGTTACAGGGCGAACTGAAACAGGCCGCGCTCACGAGCGCAGATGCGTTCATTCTTCCATCGCATCAGGAGAACTTTGGAATGTCGGTCGTGGAGGCGCTCGCGGCCGGTCTGCCCGTGCTTATTTCCGACCGTGTCAATATCTGGCGCGAGGTCGTTGAAGACGACGCAGGATACGTCGAGAATGACGACCTCGCCGGCACGACGCGCTTGATTGAGCGCTGGATCAACGCATCGCCCGCGGAGAGTGAAACGATGCGGACCAAGGCTCAAGAATGTTTTGCGCGTCGCTTCGAAATTGGTCACGCGACTGATTCTCTCTTGTCGATCTTAAACGAGTCGCGGGTGGTCGCATGAAGATCACGATTGTGCTTGGCGCGTTCTTCCCCGTTCCTCCCATCATGGGCGGCGCCGTCGAAAAGGCTTGGTTCACGCTTGCACAGGAATTCGCGAGTCGCGGCCACCAGGTCGTTCAAATCTCGCGGACCATGCCGCAACTCCACCGCCAGGAATCTCTGGCCGGGGTCCTGCATCTGCGGGTCCGGGGATTCGATGCGCCGCGCTCGCTCCTTTGGCTTAAATTTCTCGACCTGATTTATTCGTTGAGAGCGATGTCAATTTTGCCGAAAGCGGACATCGTCGTTACGAACACATTTTGGCTCCCAATCCTGTTGCGTAATTCGAAGCGCGGCAAAGTTTACGTCCACGTGGCCAGATATCCCAAAGGGCAGATGCGGTTTTATGGCAAAGCAGCGCGATTGCAGGCGCCATCCCGGGCTGTCGCGCGCGCGATTGAGGCGGAAGCGCCGCGGCTGCAGCCAAAAATCGGGGTTATCCCGTACCCGGGACCGCAATCGGTTAACCACGATGAGCCTCCGACGATTACAGCCCGTGAAAAGACAGTTCTCTTTGTCGGACGTGTCCATCCGGAGAAGGGCGTCCATTTGTTGATCGAAGCGTTTGCAAGCATGCCGCGCGAATTATCCTCGGAATGGAAATTGTCGATTCTGGGCCCGGCCGAGGAGGAATTTGGCGGTGGCGGCCAGGAATATCTTGCCGAGCTCAAGCGCTCCGCGGCGAAAGCCGCTGGCAAGGTGTTTTTTCCGGGTCCGGTCTTTGATTCAACCGCGCTGGAGCAAAATTTTCGGAACGCGAGATTATTTGTTTATCCTTCGATAGCCGAGCGCGGCGAATCATTTGGCCTCGCGCCGCTGGAGGCGATGACGCACGGTTGTGCTGTGATTGTTTCGAACCTCGATTGTTTTCAGGATTTTATTCGCGACGGCGAGACGGGTTTCGTCTTCGACCATCGCGCCGAGGCCCCGGTCAAAGGCCTTCGTGAAAAGATCGAGAGCGCAATCGCCGATCCGGCATTGCTGGCAAATGTGGCCGATGCGGGGTATCGGAGGTCGGCAGAGTATTCTGTTTCTCGCGTAGCAGACCAATTTTTGCATGATTTTAGCTCACTCACTGGCCAATCCGATGTCTGAAATCGTTAATCCCGAGCAAAAATCCGCATATGATTCGCCGTGGTCGGGCAGCCACCGTTTTATGCAAGCGTTATGGGAAATCTGCTGGCTTGTTTTTTGCGTGTGGACGCCGAAACCGTTCAACGAATGGCGGCTCTTCTGGCTGCGCGTCTTTGGCGCGAAGATCGATGGGACGCCTTTTGTGCATCAGCGTGCGCGCATTGCCATTCCATGGAACCTGACGCTGCACGATCGCGCCTGCCTCGGCGACCGTGCCAATGCCTATTCGCTGGGGGAAATCGAGATCGGCGCACGCGCCACTGTCGCGCAGGAAGTATATCTCAGCACGGGCAGCCACGATTTTGAGCAGCCGGACATCCCGCTCGTAGTCGCAAAGATTACCATTGGCGAAGACGCTTTCATTGGCGCGCGCGCTTTTGTTCTTCCGGGTGTAACAATCGGCGCGCGCAGCATCGTCGGCGCGTGCTCGGTGGTAACGCATGACATTCCCGAAAATGTGATCGCCGCGGGAAACCCATGTCGCACTCTCCGACCGCGATGACTGGGCGTGTGCCGGTTTCGGTTGTGGTTCCAATCAGGAACGAAGCGGAAAATCTGCCCCGGTGCCTGGGATGCGTGCAATGGGCGGACGAGATCTTCGTGGTCGATTCGCAGAGCACAGATGGATCGACTGACATCGCGCACCGGCACGGCGCCAAGGTGGTGCAGTTTCATTTTAACGGGACCTGGCCGAAGAAGAAAAACTGGGCGCTGGAGAATCTTCCGTTCAAGAACGATTGGGTTCTGATTCTCGACGCGGACGAAGTGTTGCCGCCGGCCGCGGAGAAAGAGGTCGCCGAAGCCGTTGCGAATCCCGGTCAGATCGTCGGTTACTGGATTAATCGGCGCTTCTTCTTTCTCGGCCGCTGGTTGCGGCATTCCTATTATCCGAATTGGAACCTGCGACTTTTTAAGCGCTCGTTAGGCCGATATGAAAAATTGACGGAGGCGGATACCGGCAGCGGGGACAACGAAGTGCACGAGCACGTTGTCGTGCAGGGACCGACCGGGCGATTGCGGACCGAGATGGACCATTATGCGTTTCCGTCGGTGGAAATGTTCATCGAGAAGCACAATCGCTATTCCAACTGGGAGGCGCGCGTCGCCGCCGATGAATTTTTGGGCCGGAGCTCCGGAGAATTAAGCCACGCGCCGGTAGAGCGTCGTCGTCGCTTGAAGATGCTTTCGCAGCGTCTGCCGTTTCGCCCTCTGCTGCGGTTTCTCTACATTTACATCTGGCAAAAGGGATTTCTCGACGGACGCGACGGCTATTATTTCGCGCGTCTCCACGCGGTTTATGAATTTCTTTCGGTGGCAAAGACGTACGAACTGCGCCGACAGGCGGAGTCGCCCAAAGATTAGCGAGAGCGATGCGCGTCATTGTCTGGGGCATTAATTACGCGCCGGAAATAACCGGGATCGCGCCGCACAACGTTGCGCTCTGTGAATTTTTGCAGCGAAATGGTCACGACGTCGAGATGGTCACGACGTTCTCTTATTACCCGGCCTGGCGGAAAAAGGCCGAGGACAGGCACCAGCTTTTTCGGACGGATCGAATCAATGGGGTGCCGGTGCACCGCTGCTGGCATTTTGTTCCCCAGCGAGTAACGCCATGGAAGCGTATTGTGCACGAGGGGACTTTCGTCGCGACATCCATAACCCGCATTCTTGGATTAAAACGTGCCGACGTTTATGTAATCCCATCGCCGCCCCTCCTCCTCGGGGTCGCGGGCTGGCTGTCCGCGAAACTAAAGCGCGCGCCATTTATTTTTCATGTGCAGGATCTGCAACCCGATGCCGCCGTCGGGCTTGGAATGCTGCGCGCCGGCTGGTTCACGCGCGTGTTGTATCTCCTGGAAGCCTTTGCTTACAAGCATGCAACGCGTGTTTCCGGGATCAGCGAGGAGATTCTGGACGCATTCCGGCGAAAAGGAGTGCCTGAAGGGAAACTGATTTTGTTTCCGAATGCGGTGACGCTTCCGAAGGATGATGAGATTCCACCCCGTGGAAGATTTCGCGCAAAGCACGCTTTTGCGGCTGACGAATTTCTGGCTGTTTATGCCGGAAACCTGGGAGTAAAACAAGGTCTTCATCTTTTGCTCGATGCGGCGGAGGTGCTTCGGACCGAGAAAAACGTTCGGATTGTAATAGCTGGCGACGGCGCTGCCCGCGAGTCGCTGGAAAAGGACATTTGCACCCGAAATTTGACCAATGTCTCGATGTTGCCATTGCAATTCGGCATGGACTACAAGGAATTGCTGATCGACGCCGATGTTTCTCTGATCACTCAGCAAAGCGGCTCCGGGAACGCATTTTTTCCGAGCAAACTTTTGATCACACTCGCTTTTTCTGGGCCGGTCCTGACGGTGGCCGACGATGAGAGTGCCCTTGCCCGGGTGGTCGCGGAGGGCGGGTTCGGTAAAAATGTGGCGCCGGGTGAGCCAAAGAAACTCGCGGATGCGGCGCGCCAGCTCGCCCAAGACCGGCAACAGTTACGAGACTGGGGCCGGGCCGGGCGGGCTTATGTCGAGCGGTTCGAGCAAAGTCGCGTGCTGACGAAATTCGTCGAAGAGCTAAAGCGGATTGCGGGCCGCCACTAATACGCTGTTTGCGGAGGGCGAACGAGTTGCGCGAAAGTGCGCAGGATAATTGCGAGCTCGAGCGAAATATTCCAGTTCTCCAGATATTCAATGTCGCAGGCGACACGGTTTTCAATGTCCGAATTATCTCTTGCTTCACCGCGGAAGCCGCGCACCTGGGCCAATCCAGTGATTCCTGGTTTTACAAATGTGCGTACATGATAATTTCCCATTAAGCGCGCAAACTGGTTATTGTGTTCGATCAGATGCGGGCGCGGCCCGACGATACTCATGTCGCCGTGGAGCACATTCCAAAACTGTGGCACCTCGTCGATACTGACTTTGCGAAACCACTTTCCGAGAGGATACACGCGCTCGTCTTCCGGACGAGCCTGGCGGGAGAGTTCGCCGTTATCCGGACGCATCGTGCGAAACTTATAGATGTTGAACTGGCGGTTCTGCATGCCGGCACGGCGCTGCACGTGGAACAGGGGCCCCGGCGATTGGAACCGCTGCGCGACGAAAACAATTACGGCCAGAATTGGAAAGACGAAGAGCATGACGGGCACGGCGATTGCCAAATCGATGGCCCGTTTAAAAAACCGATTGAACGGATTTTCCAACGGTTCTTCGCGCAGTCCGATAAAGCGGAAGCCCCCGTCCTCAAAATGTGTTACCGAATGCCGCAATCTCTCTTCGAGGTCGCTCAAAATAAAGAGGCGGACGCCGAGTTGATCGCAAATGTGGATCATCTGCTGGTTCGCCTCGTTGAAGAGCGGAAACTCCAGCAGGATGACTTGTGTGATTCCAGATTCACGAATCACCTGCTCAAGTCGGTCGGGCGTTCCAAGCAACGGGATCCCGTCCCGGCTCTGATCGATCGGCTCGTCGCAAACCAGGCCGACGGTGCGCAGACCGATTTCGGCTTTGCGCTGCAACCAGTCGCTTAACTGATCGGCTTTGCGGCTAGGACCCACCAGCAGGGTTTTTTCGTCTCGCCGGAAAATCCCGCGCGCCAGGATGCCCGGGAGATAGTGATGGGAAAAAAGCAACGCGACATACAGCCACGGAACGAAGTTGAAAAAGAAAATTCGCGAAATGAACGCATCCTTCGTCGCGATAAGATAAAGAACAAGCATGCCGACACTGGCGATGGTCTGGCGAAGACTCAGCCGATGCGGACGCAGTAGTTCGTTTTGCAGAAAGTAATTTTTGGACCGAGTCAGCGATTCGAGGAGCATGCCGACCACAAGCGTGCCGCAATAAATGCTATAACGGCGCCAGGTGAGTTCGGCGCTGGGCGAGTAAAATTCGACCATGACCCAGACTCCCAGCCAGAACAGGAGCGCGACCATGACAATCTGGCATAGTAGAAAGAGGCGGTAGAGACCTTCCGTCCGTTGGGCGACCATGGCTAAAGCGCTGGGATGATGAGATTACGCCATGGCGGGATTGCTTCAACTCGTGCTAGGTTCCCCGCCGATATGAGACTTGCTTTCATGCACTCAGTGATTTGTCGATTATAGAAGCGATTCCCATACCGATTCATTTCCGTTGATGCCAAATTCGACACCACAGACTCGGTTGGACGAGCAGGAAAACAATGCCGTAGGCCGTTGGGCGGCCAACATCGCCATCGCTTCCCTGCCGGTGCTGGCCTGCTTTCTCGGCGGAGCCACACAAAAATGGGCGGAAGGGATCGTGGTGGCGATTCTTGGATTGATTCTGCTGGTGCGCCCTCCTTCGTTTTCGCTCGGCGCGTTTACCAATAGCGTCTTCCTTGTATTCGTTGTTCTCGCCTGCGTGACGTTTCTGCCGGCCCATTATTTCTTTTCATCCACGTGGCGCAGCGCGATGACGAACGACCTCGGCATTGCGTTGCCGGCCACCGTCTCGCCGCAACCATGGATTACGGCCGGTTGCCTCTTGAGCCTCATCGCCGGCGTGAGCTGGCTTTATCTCGTCAGCTCCCAGGAGATAGAATTGCGTTCCGTTCGCTTTCAGCTGCGGTTTTTTGCGACCGGCATCGTCGTTCTCGCCGCAGTAAGCATTCTATTTTATTGGGCGCACGTCGCCCCGCCGTTTTGGATCAATCAACGCGGCTTTGGTCCCTTCCCAAACCGCAACCAGACGGGAGACGTTTTCGCTCTCGCCGCGATCGTTATTCTCGCCTGCGGCCAGGATGACATTCGGAAGGGGCGGAAACGCTGGATTTTCTGGCTGATCGCGCTGGCCGTGATCGTCACGGCGATTATTCTCAATTTTTCGCGGGCCGGAATCCTTATCCTTGTTATTGGCAGCGTGCTTTTGCTCGGCGTTTTTGCGCTGCGGCAAGGCTCCATGCCCCGGCTGGCTTTGGGATTCTCTTTTGTTCTTCTTTTGCTAACCGCCCTCCTGCTCTTTGGCGGGCAGACACTGGAACGGTTTCATCTTCGTGGCCTGGGCAACACTGGCATCTCTACGGATTTTCGATGGCGAATCTTCCATGACACTTTCGGGCTCATTCGCGATTCGGCCTGGTGCGGGATCGGTCTCGGCAATTTCGAATCCGTCTTTGCGATCTTTCGTAATGCGTCATTTGGCGACACACGCGCGTTGCATCCCGAGAGCGACTGGCTGTGGGTCTGGGCCGAAATGGGATGGCCCGCGGTCTTGCTTATTATTGTCGGAATGGCGTTGCTGATTCGCAGGGTGTTTCCGTTGCGAGAAGGAACAAATCAGCGCTATCGGGTGGCGACGCTTATTACAGCGCTGCTTTTCGCGATCCATGGCCTGGTGGATGTCTCCGGACATCGTGTTGGCACTTCGCTTGCAGGAATGTTTCTGTTTGGGCTTTCATTGCATAGGCCGCTCTGTTTGAAACCGAGCCGCTGGATCGCGGCCCTCTTTCGTCTGGTCGGGTTGATCTTGCTGGTCGCGGGCGGCACGTGGGTGGTTGCGGCCCACGGCAAAATGCTGCTGCCCGGATCGATTGGAGTTGCCAATGCCAAACAGGTTGCCGTTATCGCAAATCGCGGTCTTGATTTCTCAGAAGCCGCTGCGCTTTCCACGCGCGGCTTGGAGTGGGCGCCGCTGGACTGGCAACTCTATTTCTCGCGCGCCATCGCTGAAGTAAATAAGAAGCAGACAGAAAAGGCGCTCGATGATTTTCGCCGCGCCCGCTTTCTTGAGCCGAACGCCTACGAAGTTCCATTGGCGGAAGGGAACCTCTGGCTGAACTCGCACCCGATCCTCGCTGTCATAGCATGGCGAGAGGCCTTACGCCGTGCCGGCCCGCATCGGGCCGAAGTTTATTCGAGCATGCTGACCAATGCCTCGATGAAAAGTCCGCAGGTCAGCCGAGTTCTCGAAAAAGTTGGATTGAGCGAACACGATCTGGCCCTGGCTTATCTTAGTCGCGTCTCGCCACAGTATTTTAATCACGCTCTCAACGAGTTCTTGAAACACGATCCGACTTTGCAAACGCTCAACGATGAGGAAAAGCTGATTTTCTTTTCGCTCTGGTCGGAGCACGGCGATCTCGAACAATTGGCGCAAGCGGTCGCTCAGCATCCGAAATGGCTCGAGTATGCATGGCTCGGCATGGCGAAGTATTACGCGCGGAAAAATGACTTTCGGGCGGCGTACGAACTGACTCAACGCTACGGCGAGCCGGTTCCCTTGCCGCGGATCGAAGGAAGCGTCTCCATTCAGGATCTACAAAGGCGTTCCTATTCTGTGCCGGACAATTACGGGGCCGGCTACGCTCTTTATCGCGCCCAAATGCAAGCGGGACGCGTAGATGATGCTCTCCAGACCGCGCGCCACTTTAGCGAGCACCCTGGGACTCCCGCTTATTTTCATTTTCTGGAGGCCAAATGCTGGGCCGAAAAGCAAAACTGGGAACGCGCCTGGAGCGCCTGGCTCGCCTTTCACACTGCAACGACGCAAGTCACGCAATAAGTGCCCGAATTTAGGCACTGCCGCCCGGATGCTCTTCAGAATCGATATTATTCCGCGATGGCGGCCTGGGCTGCGGCCAATCGCGCGATCGGAATCCGGAACGGACTACAACTGACGTAGTTCAATCCGAGACGATGGCAGAATTTCACGCTAGTGGGCTCGCCGCCGTGTTCGCCGCAAATCCCGAGCTTGATGTCTGGCCGGGTCTTGCGGCCGAGATCGCGCGTTATCTCCATGAGCCGTCCGACACCTTTCTGATCGATTGAGGCAAATGGATTTGTGTCGATGATATCGAGCTCGGCGTATGCGGGCAGAAAACTGCCGGAATCGTCGCGACTCATTCCGAGGGTCGTTTGGGTGAGATCGTTGGTTCCGAAACTGAAAAACTGCGCGTCGCGCGCAATTTCGTCCGCTACCAGCGCGGCACGAGGAATTTCGATCATCGTTCCAACGAGATAATTGAATTTCGTCTTTCTCTCTTTCGCGACTTCGTCCGCCACGCGGCGCACGATCTCAACCTGCGATTTCAGTTCACGCGGGAATCCAACCAACGGGATCATGATCTCGGGATGGACCTTAATTCCTTTGGCCTGCACTTCAGCGGCGGCCTCAAAGACGGCGCGCGCCTGCATTTCGGAAATCTCGGGATAAACAACGCCCAGCCGGCAACCGCGATGACCCAGCATTGGGTTGAATTCGTGCAGCTCGTGCACGCGACGTGAGATGTGCTCAACGGTGACGCCCAGTTTGTTTGCCAACTCGTTTTGCTGAGCGTGGTCGTTAGGCAAAAATTCGTGCAACGGCGGATCGAGGAACCGAATCGTCGCCGGCAAGCCTTTCAGAGCGGTGAATATGCCGGCGAAGTCGCTGCGCTGGTAGGGAAGTAGTTTGGCCAACGCTCGCGCCCGCTCCTCTTTTGTTCCGGCGAGAATCATTTCACGCATCGCGTCGATCCTGTTGCCCTCAAAAAACATGTGCTCGGTGCGGCACAGGCCGATTCCCTCTGCACCGAATGCGATTGCGTTTCTCGCCTGCTCGGGCGTGTCGGCGTTTGTGCGCACGCCCAGGGTCCGGAATTCATCCACCCATTTCATTAGCTTTGCGTATTCCTGGTAGGTCACGCTCTTTTTTGCATCCAGGGTCCGGTCCACCAGGACCTGCACGATCTCGGACGGCGCGGTCGTAACTTCGCCCGCAAAGACTTCGCCCGCCGTTCCATCGATGGAGATATAGTCGCCCCGTTTCAATGTCGTTCCGTTGGCGCTCAGGGTTCCTTTTTGATAATCGATGTGAATGTCGCTCGCGCCGCATACGCAGACCTTGCCCATCTGGCGGGCGACCAAAGCGGCATGCGACGAAACACCGCCACGCGATGTGAGAATGCCTTCCGCCGCAATCATTCCCCGCAAGTCCTCGGGCGACGTTTCAATGCGCGCGAGAACGACTTTCTCGCCTTTCTCCGAACGCGCCACCGCCTCTTCCGCGCTGAAAACGACATGACCGGAAGCCGCGCCCGGCCCGGCGGCCAAACCGCCCCCGATTTTCTTTGCCTGCATGGCCGATTGTCGATCAAAGATCGGAGCGAGCAGATGGGCGAGGGAATCCGCCGGAATGCGTTTCACGGCATCCTTTTTCGTTATCAGTTTTTCGTCGACCATGTCCACGGCGATACGAACAGCGGCGTGACCCGTCCGCTTTCCATTTCTGGTCTGCAAAATGTAAAGCCGGTTGTCTTCGACGGTGAACTCGAGGTCCTGCATGTCCTTGAAATGGCGTTCCAGAGTTGCGCGAACCTTCATCAGTCCTTTGTGTGCGGCCGGCATCTCTTTTGCCAGGTGAGCGATTGGATGAGGGGTGCGCACCCCGGCGACGACATCTTCACCCTGTGCATTGATCAGATATTCGCCGTAAAAGACCTTTTCTCCGGTGGCCGGATCCCGTGTGAAGGCGACGCCGGTGGCACTCGTGTCGCCCATGTTGCCGAAAACCATTGTCTGCACATTGACCGCCGTTCCCCATTCGTGCGGAATGCCGTACTTGCGCCGGTAAACAATGGCGCGGTCGTTCATCCACGAACCGAAGACGGCGCCAATCGCGCCCCAAAGCTGTCCGCGCGCGTCCTGCGGAAACGATTTGCCGGTCCGCTCTTTGATCAGCGCTTTGAAGCGCGCGACCAGCTCCTTGAGATCGCCGACCGTTAGTTTCACGTCGGGAAAGTCATGTTTGCCGTAGCGCTTATCCTTCAAATGCTCGATGACGCTTTCGAACGGTTCGTGATGTTCGTCGGGTCGCTTTTGCACCCCCATGACCACGTCGCCGTACATTTGCAGGAACCGCCGATACGAGTCCCAGGCGAAACGCGGATTTTTTGTTTTCCTGGCAACAACTTCAACCACCTCGTCGTTGATGCCGAGGTTCAGAATGGTATCCATCATGCCGGGCATGGAATCGCGCGCGCCGGAGCGCACGGAAACGAGCAGCGGCCGCTCGATATCGCCTAGCTTCTTGTTTGCCGATTTTTCGACCCTGGCCAGCGCTGCATCGACCTGGGCCTCCAACTGCGGGGGATAGGTCCGTTTATGTTCGTAAAAATAAGTGCAGACCTCTGTTGTAATGGTGAACCCTGGAGGTACAGGCAGACCGATGCGTGTCATCTCCGCGAGGTTCGCGCCCTTGCCGCCGAGAAGCGGCTTCATTGTTCCCGAGCCGTCGGCCTGCCCGTCTCCGAAGTAATAAACGTACCGTGGGGCCCGCTTCTTGGAAGCCGGCCGGGATTTCACTGTTGATTTTGCTTTAGGAACGCGATGCGAGGTCTTGCGGAGCGATTTTGTTTTTTTGCGCATGGAAAAGGTTAGTAAGCAGACGAACGCGCCAAATTAAGTCCGTGCGTTTGCGTGTCAATGCGCCACGCACCCCGGAACGGACAAATATCTTGTACCTTGTCGGATGCGACCGGGCGTTCAGGCCGGGGCGCGCTCCGCGTTCTCGATCACATCTTCGATGGCGGCGGTGAAATCACCTACGCCAGTGCTTGGCACAATAATCGTATTGCGACGCCCATGTGCTGCCTCGGTGATCCGCAAGAACTTTCCCCGTTCATTTTCCCGGAATTCCACGAGGAAATGCTTCCGTTCGATCTGCAGTTCTCTCGCTTCGATAATGTTATCCATTTTGCAGAAACGGCGGAGTTTAGGCCGCTCCGGGTCAAGAAGGGAAGGATAATTTTAGACAAATGTTACCTCTGCCTGGGCGTCCTCCGGGTTGCACAGGGCGCTTCTTGGAAAGGGGAAGCGCCTGCACAGCGGCGCTGATCAATGGCTTTGGAAATAAAATATATCAACCATACTTAAGCCACTGATCATGGGAATTCGGGCGAAAGGATATGTTGTTTTGTTTTGCTTAATCATGTCATTATGGACTTGCGGTGTTAGTAATGGCGAAGCGGCAGGATCTCCGTTTTCGGGCTATCCCTATCAAATGCGAGCGGATGACCGATCCCGATTCATCGCGGCGCTCAAAACTTTAACAATCGGCGACAGTCGGGAGCACGTTATTCATGTGCTCGGAACCTCAGCTGATGAATCGCTGATCAAGGGCAAAAAGAGAAACGATCCAGTTAGGGGCGCGATCATTACTTATTGGCTCAAGAAAACAGCACCTAATTTCGTGAATGAAAAGACAGACCAGTACGTTTCAATTGTTTTCGATAACGACCGGAAAATAGTCCGTTTCTTGACGAACATTCCCGGGTTGTCGCTACCACCTGGATCGAAGTAGTTCTCCGACAATTTCAGTTGCTTGGCACGCTAGCGTTGCGAGTCGAGTTTGAGGAAGGGCTCGACTGGCGGTACATGTCTAGAAAATGCCGCGGTGTCAAAAGGGTATCAAACGACGGCCCGTAACCCCCGGTGAACAGGTGTCGGAAGTCAGCGATCAGCGGTCAGGTCAAAAAGGTTCCAAATGCCTCAGTTCAGGGGCTCCCGCCTTTGTCCGGCAACGGCCGGACTGCGGCGCGGCGGGCGACCCAGGTAACCAGAGGTCAGAGGACAGAAGCCAGAGATCAGCTTCGGTTAAAGAAAAGCAGCTGCGCAGCCAAACACCGATGACGCGGCAATGGATTGCAGATCGACTGAAGATGGGCAGTCCAAGTTACGTTTCCAACCTATTTGCCAGTGTCGATAGTAAGCTCTGACCCCTACGGGAGGGAAGGCGCGTCGTTCTGAAGAGGAGTCGAATTTCTACCTTTTTTTACTTCTATCGCGCTGGGCTGAGGGCTGGTCGGCGAGGGCAAAATCGATCTGTCGCTTGAACCGGTCGACCCGCGCCACAAAGACCCGGAGCTCGTCCCCGAGGGAATAGCGTTTTCGGGAACGTCGGCCGATCAGACGGCGTTGGACGGCGTCGAAGACATAAAAATCGCCGGTGAGTGACGAGATGTGGATCAGGCCCGTGGTGAGCACGTCGGGCAGCTCTACCACCAGGCCGTAATTGCGAACCTCGATCACGGTGGCCCGAAAAACCTCGGGATTGCGCATCTCCAGCTGCCGCTCGAAGAACTCCAAGGTCATGATTCGAACGGCATCGATCTCCGCCTCGGCGGCGTTGCGCTCGGTGGCCGAGATGTGGGCGGCAATCGATTCGACTTCGTGCATGTCGATCCTGCCGGGTTGATCCTGGTAGGGACGCCGCGCTGCGGCGTCCGGTCGGCGCAGCGCGCCGACCCTACCTAAGGCGCGATGCACGACCAGGTCCGCATAACGTCGGATTGGACTGGTGAAATGCAGGTAGTTCGCCTTTGCGAGTCCGTAGTGACCCAGCGGCTGCGCGGCATAACGCGCTCGCTTCAAGCTCTTGAGCAAGCCGATCTTGAGCGCCTGTTCCTCCGGTTTGCCGCGGGTGGAAGCCAGAAAACGCTGGATCTCGGCGCGATGCGAGAGGTCGCCTACCTTGTAACCAAAACTCAATATGAATTCGCGATACTCCGCCAGTTTTTGCGGATCGGGATCCTCGTGAACCCGGTAAACGGTTGGGATGTCGCGATGTCTCAGCTCGCGCGCCACCGCTTCATTTGCGGCCAGCATGAATTCCTCGATCAACTGGTGCGATTCGTCATTTTCGACCCGTTCCAGCCGAACAGGTCTGCCCTCCGAATCGACACGCACTTTCACTTCCGGAAAATCGAGATCGAGCGAGCCATGTTCGAACCGCTTTCTGCGAAGCAGGGAAGCGAGCTCCCATGCCGTATGCAGGCGTTTGCTCAGTTCGTCGCCGGCATTCGATTTGAGAATTGCATGCGCCTCCTTGTAAGTAAGCCGGCGCGCGCTGCGGATGATACTCTTTGCAAAATGGGCATTCTTTGCCCGGCCATTCTTGTCGAACCGAATGAACACGGAGCGAGTAAGACGGTTGACTTGCGGGTTGAGGCTGCAAACGCCGTTGCTTAAGCGTTCGGGCAACATGGGAATGACCCGGTCCGGCAGGTAAACACTGTTTCCACGCCGGCGGGCTTCACGATCGAGAGAGCTGCCTGGTTTCACGTAGGCTGAAACGTCGGCGATGTGCACGCCCAGCAGCCATTCTCCGTTGTCGGTCTTTTCGACATTGATCGCATCGTCGAAATCCCGCGCATCGTCCGGGTCGATGGTGACAATGAATTTTTGACGCAAATCTTCGCGGCCATCGAGCATTCCCTCGGTCACGGTCTCAGAAACTTGGTTCGCTTCTTCAACGACGTCTTTCGGAAACTCGGCGGGAAGGTCGTACTTCCGGATAATTGAAAGCATGTCGATCCCGGGGGCCGAGGCCGGTCCGAGAAGCTCGATGATTTTGCCTTCTGGATTGACGTGACGCGATTCCCATGGCTCGAGGCGCACCACGACTTTGTCTCCGACCGCCGGAATCTTTGGCAGCGCCCCGGCCCGGGGGAGTGGCACGTAGACGTTGTGGACCATGCGCGGATCGTCCGCGACGACGTAGTAAAAGTTCTGCGACTGCTGAAGCGTGCCCACGATGGTGTCGCGCGCGCGTTCCAGGATGCGAATGACCCGGCCCTCGGGGCGTCCGTATCTTTTTTTGCCCCGCACGAAGGGCTCCTCACGCGTGATTCGCGCGACCACCCGATCGCCGTTCATGGCTGTGCCGGTGTTCTCTGCCGCGATGAAAATGTCCGGCTCGCCCGGGGTTTCGCTGATCAGAAAACCGTAACCGGCCTGATGGATCGACAATTTGCCGGTGACAAGGTCGGCCTCGGCGGGCAGCACATAGCGGTTTTTCCGGATCCGCGCGATCTGACCCGACCGCTCGAGATCGCGCAGCTCCTGGCGAAGGGCGACGCGCTGATTGCTCTTCACGGCGAGCTTGCGTGCGATCTCGGTTTTATCGAGCGGTCGGTAATCGCGCGAGGCGAGGAGCGCGAGAATCTTCTCGCGAATCTTACGTCCGTTTTGAATCATGAGAGCGAAAGGGTATTGTTAGGGCGATTGCCAGTTTTCCACCGGAGGTCGAAATGATGCCAAAAGCAAATTTTGTCGCCACCTTTTTAATGGCGTTGGCGGCAATCGGTTCGCTCAGCGCGGGAGTCACAAAAATGAAAATCACAAGCTCGGCTTTTCAGGAAGGCGGAAATATTCCGTCCAAATTCACATGCGATGGCGCGGATACGAGTCCCCCGTTGCATGTCGATCAGGTTCCGGCTGAAGCAAAAAGCCTGGTGTTAATTGTCGACGACCCGGACGCGCCGGGCGGGTTGTTTACGCATTGGATAGCTTGGAACATCGATCCTAAGGGCACGGAGATCGCAGAAGGAAGCGCACCGGCAAGAGGCGTCCAGGGAAGGAGCAGCTTTGGCAAATCCGGTTACGGAGGGCCCTGCCCGCCGTCCGGCACGCATCGTTACTTTTTCAAAATTTATGCATTGGATCGGGATTTGGATTTGCCGGCCGGCTCGAAGAGAGGCCAACTCGACGAAGCGATGCGCGGCCACATCATTGGTGAGGGACAACTGATGGGCCGTTATTCGCGCAAGAAATAGTGGAGGGCGTCCGCGCTGCATGCCACGCCATAGCGGCGCGGCGGCGGGTCGGCGCCCTGACATTTGGGACTCCTCGAATAACGCCTCGCGTGTGATAGTCTCACCCATAATGGGTGGAAGACCTTGGAAAATCGGCGGCGATGTTCTCAATCTTTCCCGCCGTGCAATGATTATGGGCGTGCTGAACGTCACGCCCGATTCGTTTTCGGATGGCGGTAAGTTTTTGTCTGTCGAGAAAGCGTTTGAGCGCGGAGCGGCGATTGCAGAGGAAGGAGCGCACATCGTCGATGTGGGCGGTGAATCGACCAGACCTGGCGCAGAACCGGTTCCGGTAGAAGAAGAGCTGCGCCGCGTGATTCCGGTGATTGAGAGATTGCGGAGGCGGATCGACATTTTTATTTCGATCGATACATCGAAGAGCGAAGTGGCCGATGCGGCGCTGGGTGCGGGTGCTTCCATCGTCAACGATGTAACGGGTGGGCGAGGGGACGAGAAAATGATGCAGCTAATCGCAAAGCGGAAGGCAGCCTTTATCATGATGCACATGCAAGGGAAGCCGCAAACAATGCAGGAAGCGCCGCACTATCTCGATGTTGTCTCGGAAGTGGCTGATTTTTTTCGACAACAATATGGGCGCGCTCTAGAGTGCGGAATTGATCCCATGTCCATCGCGTTTGATCCCGGAATTGGTTTCGGCAAAACGCTTGAGCATAACCTCGAGCTCCTGGGAAATCTCGAGCGCCTGCGCGTGGAAGATCGGCCGTTGGCGATCGGGGTCTCCCGGAAATCTTTTCTGGGGAAACTGGCAGGCACCCCGGACATGAGCGGCCGGCTGGCGTCCACGGTTGCATTGACCGCGCTGCTGCGCTCGCGCGGCGCGAATATTCTGAGGGTGCATGACGTGAAGGAAAATGTCGCGGCGTTACGCGTAACGGAGGTCGTTTTAGAGCACTGACATGTTGCATCATCTTCTTTATCTCTGGCTAAGAAGCTGGCGGAGCATCCTTGAGATCATCCTCCTGAGTGTCGGGATCTATTACGGGTATCTTTATTTTCGCGGTACGCGCGGCGCGAAAGTGTTGACGGGACTGGCCATCGTTTTTTTGACGCTGACTTTGATCTCGACGCTCCTGAACCTCGTCGTGATCGGCTGGATTCTGCGCAGTTTTTCGGTATTTCTCGCCATTGCCCTTGTGGTCATTTTTCAACCTGAGCTTCGCCGGGGACTGGCCGAACTCGGCGGGCATCCGATCTTTTCCCTAACGAGTGAAAAACGCGAGACGGTGCACGATATCGCCGAGGCGGTGACGCAGCTCGCCAACAAGCAATTCGGCGCGCTCATCGCAATCGAGCGCGATACCTCTATTCGGGTTTATGAGGAAACCGGTGTGCGCGTGGATGCTGAATTTTCGGTTGAACTTTTGCTGACGATTTTCCATCCCAAAGCGGCATTGCACGATGGCGGCGTTATTGTGCGTAATGGCCGGGTCGCCGCGGCGGCATGCATTTTCCCGGTGAGCCAGCGCGAAACGCTCGATCGAAGCTTTGGACTGCGTCATCGGGCCGGACTTGGGATTACGGAAGAATCAGATGCGGTGGCGGTGGTCGTTTCCGAAGAGACCGGTGGAATTTCTATTTGCCATAGGCGGCGGATTGAGCGCAATTTTACTCTGGAAACATTTCGCCAACGGCTCGGAGAGATTTTGCTGCATGGTCCATATGAAGAGACTGATTCTGAAAAACTGGAGGGCAAACTGGAGGGCGAAGTTGATCTCGGTTCTGCTCGCGACAACCCTCTGGTACCTCATCAAGAAGAACGTAGCAACGACACCCTCGCCGTCTGATTTTCGATCGGTGACGCCCGCGGCGGAGCGACGTTAAAGCGCAGCTTAGCGCAGGAAGCGCGCGAGATTTTCATGTTCCCAGCGCCTGGCCCGGCGATATCTGGGGAACTCTTGTTCACGCCGGTTAAATTCTTCGGTGTGCACGCGACGTCGGCGGCCGACGATTTCGTCTGGAACAACCGAATGCAACATTTCGTGATAGAGCACGTACTGGAGGAACCAAAGAGGAACAAACGGCTGATCCAGTAATATATTGATCCGAATGATTCGGTCTTCTTCTTGAATGGTTCCAAAAACGAAATAATCCTTGGGTCGATGTTTCCGTCGACGGCCCCAAATCACCTGGTAACCGCGAAGGCGCCCGCGAAAATATCGCGCGTTCAGCTTGTCGAATATCTTGCGCAGGTCGAAATACCTTCCTTCCTGCTGCAGATTCAGCTGTCCCTGCATCGGCAGCTTCAGGTGCGCCAGCTTGCGCTTCGGTTTGGATTTAGTCTTCTTCGCCATGACAACTGACCCCCTGACTTCGTCCAGTGGATAATGGTAGTTTACCGAGACTTTAATCGGCTGACAAGAAGAGCTGCGGAATCAGCCATTGTTATTTCATAAGCTGTTTGTCATCAGCTATTTATACTAAAAGACGCAGTTTTGCAGATCAAAACCGGATTAACCCTGTCGCCAGCGCGGATTTACGAACGAAGGCTGGGATTTTACAGGGCACAGAAGGCGATTTGGCGAGTGCCGCAATTTGCGTATAATCCCGTTGTTTCCGCGGTTTCCGCTACGCAAATTGCATCGAGATGACGCCTTTCCTGAGAAAATTGCTCGGTCTAAACTGGATCCTGCTGGTAGTGATGCTCGCGCTTGGCATCTTCGGCGTTATCGCGATTTACAGTGCGACTTACATGCGCGAAGACCCGGTGGCTGCCGATTTCTGGCGCAAACAGGCCAACTGGGTCGTGGTCGGCTTTTTTGCCTTCATGGTCGCGAGCCTCATCGATTACCACTGGATCCGTTGGGGCGCGTTGCCGATGTATCTGGCGGGTCTCTTCTTTTTGATCCTGACAAAGTTCATCGGCTCGAAAGTCTACGGAGCACGCAGCTGGCTCCATCTTGGGCCCATTAATTTTCAGCCGGCCCAGCTTGCGGTGGTTGCCGGGATCATGGTGCTGGCCTTGTTCCTGAGCCAGTTCCGCCAGATGCATCCGATGCTTCGGCTGCTGGTGTGCGGCGCGATCGTCGGCGCGCCATGTCTTTTGATTCTGATGCAACCCGACCTGGGAGAGGTCATCATCTGGGTGCCGGTGTTACTCGCGCTGTTGTTTGTTGGCGGTCTTCCCCTGCGTTACCTCATTTGCGTCATTCTTATCGGCGTTGCTTTCGTCCCGATCGCCATCAACCTCGGCCTTAAGCCGTATCAGCAGCAGCGTATCACAGCCTTTATTAACCCCGACATCGACAAACAAGGGGCTGCCTGGGCGATCAATCAGTCGCTCATCGCGATCGGTTCCGGCGGTTGGTCCGGCAAAGGGTTCAAAGCGCCGAATACCCAGATTGAGCTCGGATTTCTCCCGGCAACCGCCGTTCACAACGATTACATTTTTTCCGCCATCGGCGAGCAGTGGGGATTTGTCGGCGGCATGTTTTTGATCGGCGCGTTCGCCTTGCTCCTGTTGACCTGTCTATTCGTCGCCTTTTTCGCGGGTGATCAATTTGGTCTGCTTCTTGTGGTTGGAATCACTGGGCTCATTTTTACGCACGTATTCCAAAATATCGGCATGACGATTTCGATGTTGCCGATCACCGGTGTGCCGCTGCCGCTGATCAGCTACAGCGGCTCCTTCGCGCTCATGATCATGTTTGCCCTCGGCGTCGTGAACAGCGTGTGGGTGCATCGAAAGTCAGTGCCGATCCATTAGTCTCGCAGCGGCATTATCCCGGCAGTCTGTCCCGCGATGCGGTTTACTTTCGGCTGCTGTCGCCTAAGATCGGCCGCAAGGCATGGAAACGGATTACAAGGTCAAGCTTGAGGTATTTGAAGGCCCGCTCGATCTGCTTCTTTATCTGATCAAGCGCGACGAGATCGACATCTACGACATCTCGATCGAACGCATCACCCGCCAGTACCTGGAGTATCTTCAGGCTTTCAAAGAATTGAACATCGACGTTGCTGGCGAGTTCGTGGTGATGGCGGCCAATCTGATTTACATGAAAAGCCGCAGCCTGCTCCCGGTCGATCAACAGCCGCCCGACGAGGAGGCCGATGAAGATGACCCGCGCTGGGACCTGATTCGCCAATTAATCGAATACAAGAAATTCAAGGAAGCGGCGGCGCAATTGCATGTGCGCGAGCTGGAGCAGGAACGAATTTACACCCGGGAAGGCGATGCGGGAACCGATGCTCCGCTGCGCCTGGCCGAGGTCGGAATTTTCCAGCTCATCCATGCATTCCAGAATGTGGTCAGACGAATTGAGGCGCGCGAGGATTTGCGTGAAATTTTCGGCGAACGCTTCACGGTTTCAGAGAAGATCGAGGTAATTTTGCAACGCATTGCGAACGGTGCATCTGTCCGGTTCTCGGATCTGTTCAGCGAGGTGGTATCGCGCGTCGAGATCGTGGTCACTTTTCTTGCGCTTCTTGAGTTGATCCGCCTTAACCAGGTGCGCGCAATTCAGCGGGACATCTTTGACGAGATTGAAATCGCTTCGGCCGCGACGTGAGAATTGATTCTAAATAATGCAGCGGGTGCTCATTGCGGGCTGTGGCTATCTAGGACGAGCGGCAGCCGACTTGTTTCACAGTGCCGCCTGGCACGTCGAAGGGTGGACGAGGTCAACCCGTGCCGCCGGAGAACTCACCGGAAAGCCTTACCCGGTTGGGGCGGTCGATATCTCAGATCGCCGTCAAGTGGACGCCTGCAAGAGCGAATTCGACGCGGTGGTCCATTGTGCGAGCACGCGCGGAGGTGACGCGAACCTTTATCGGCAGGTTTATTTAGAGGGAGCGCGTAATCTCCTGCGCCGCTTCGCCAAATCGACAATCTTGTTTGTGAGCAGCACGAGCGTTTACGCCCAAACCGGCGGCGAATGGGTGACCGAAGAAAGCGCCGCACAACCGGAACATGAAACGGGAAAAATCCTGCTCGAGACGGAGCGGTGTGTTCTCGATCGCAACGGCGTTGTCACGCGACTCGCTGGGATTTACGGCCCCTGTCGCTCGTATCTGCTCAAGAGATTCCTGGGCGGCGAAGCGGTTATCGATCCAAAGAACGACCGGTTTGTGAATCAGGTGCACCGGGACGATGCCGCGGCGGCGTTGTTTGTCTTATTGGATCGTTCCGCGCCGGGAGGTGAAATTTTTGACGTGGTTGACGATCAGCCGATGCTGCAGAGCGAATGCTACCGTTGGCTGGCGACGAAGTTAAATCGAGAACTCCCACCTGTCGGAACAACGGAATCAAAGCGGAAGCGCGGCGCGAGCAACAAACGAGTGAGCAACGCCAAGCTGCGCGCTTTGGGTTGGAATCCGCATTATCCGACATTCGCCGACGCGATGGAGAAGAGCGTTCTGGAGAGTTTTTCCTGACGGTTGAAGCCCTAGGTTTCCGCCTTGTGTAGCCACGGCGCTCTGTCGCCGTGATTCCCCGCGTCGGCGCCCCGGCAGAGCGGGGCGGCTACGTCCGAAAGGCGCGATTTTTTTCTCAAAATCAGGGGTATAAAAGCTGCTTTTTTTCAGGTGTGCGCATAATCAAGCTCACTGGCCGCGAAGCGAACGTCGTGCGGGCGATTGGTTTTGCCGAGTCTATGCTTGGGACCGAAATCCAGGATTTCACGCGCATGGAATCTGACGATGTGACCGACACACTAAACAGCCTGATGGCTGCGGGATTCGTCGAAAGTATTCCTTACTTCGAGCAAGTACAGCTCGCGGAAATGCCGGTGACCGCATTTGAATTGAATCCAGCGTACGCGCACGATTTGAAACGCGCGTTGTTCCGCGGTTAGCTTACGCCGGTCGCGGCCGTGGCCCGCGAATCGGAGGCGGCCGAGTGCTGCGCCCGCCGCTCGCCAAAGAGTTGGCGGATCACTTCTTCCACCGGCACTTCCTGGACGTTGATGTCGCTGACATGGCAGGCTTCCAACAGTTGCCGGCAGGTTTCGGTGACTTTTGCCCTCGGGACTTTCAGCTGCACCGAGACCGGTGTTTGCTCGATAATTTCGCCGAATGCCGACAAATCCCGGTCTGCTCTCTTCTCGAAAGTCAGGCTGATAATTTTGTGACCGGAAAAACGGTCGATGATCTGGGAGAGAGGACCGTCGAAAAAGATTTTGCCGTGATCGATCACGAGAACGCGATGACAAAGCTCCTCGATATCCTGCATGTAGTGACTGGTGAGCAGCGTGACAATGCGATGTTCTTCGTTGTAAATGCGAAGAAATTCGCGCACGCGTTTTTGACTGACGACATCGAGGCCAATAGTTGGTTCGTCGAGAAACAGGACTCGCGGTTCGTGGATGAGGGCCGAGATCAACTCCATTTTCATCCGCTCGCCCAACGACAGTTCGCGCACCATCACGTTCATCTTGTCCCGGACATCGAGAATATCGGAGAGGCCGTCGACGACTTTTTTGAAACGCTGGCGGTCGATCCCGTAAATGGCGCGATTGAGTTCCAGCGATTCCTGAGCCGGCAGGTCCCACCAAAGCGCGTTTTTCTGGCCCATGAGCAAACTGAACTGGCGCTTCATTTCATTGCGCCTCTCCCATGGAACGAAGCCCAGGACGCGGGCCTCCCCGGAACTGGGGTTGAGAAGACCGGAGAGCATCTTGAGCACGGTTGTTTTTCCGGCGCCGTTCGGACCGAGGAATCCGACGAACTCGCCGTCGTCGATCTGAAAGGAGACGCCGTCGGCGGCGCGTGTTTCCTCGTATCGCCGCCTGACGAGTCCCTTGATGGAGCCCCGCAATCCGCCCTCCTTTCGATAGGTGCGGTAAATCTTTGTCAGGTCGCGAGCTTCAATCGCGCTCATACGGCTTGGTCGGATCGACCATCAATCCAGGCCGATCTCTTCGGCCATTAGGCCACGCTCGATCGGACCGGCGCTTTTTTTTGGAGAAGCGCAAGCACTTTCTCCACGAGTGCATCTGCGGTGATGCCATGTTTTTTACGCAGGATCGGGACAGCGCCGTGCTCGATGAATTCATCCGGCCAGCCGATGCGCACCACCGGTGTATTAATCATTTGCGAATGCAGATGCTCCATTACCGCGCAGCCGAAACCGTTAAATAGAACGTGGTCTTCAATCGTACAGACCACTTCAACGCTGCGCGCGAAGAATTCGAGCGTGCCGGTATCCAACGGCTTAATCCAGCGCGGATTGATCAACGCTACGGAGATGCCTTTTTCTTCGAGTTTTCTCGCCGCTTCTTCGGCGACTTCGAACATGTTTCCCAGGCCGAAGATCGCCACGTCGCGACCGTGCTGGACCACTTCGGCCTTTCCGATTTCGAGAAGTTTTGGCTCTGCCTTCGGCTTGGCGCCGGTCCCCGCACCTCGCGGATAGCGAATAGCGATTGGCCCGGCGCTGTAATTGGCCATGGTCCAGAGCATGTCGGCGAATTCGTCCTCGTTCTTCGGCTGCATGTGCACCCAGTTGGGGATATGCCGCAGATAACCGATGTCGAACAGTCCGTGGTGCGTCGGCCCATCGTCGCCGCTTAAGCCTGCGCGGTCCATGCAGAGCGAGACATTGAGTTTCTGGATGGCCATGTCGTGGATGGCCATGTCGTAAGCGCGCTGAAAGAACGTAGAATAAATTGCGAGAAACGGCTTCAACCCCTGAGTGGCGAGCCCGCATGCAAAAAGCGCGGCGTGTTCTTCCGCAATTCCAACGTCGTAATATCGATCGGGATGGGCCTTGGCAAAATGGGACAGCCCGGTGCCGCTTGGCATTGCCGCCGTGATCGCGACGATCTTTCGATTCGTGTCCGCGAATTTGGCGAGCGTCTTGCCGATGGTCTCCGAATAGGTCGGAGTCGGCGCGGGTGCGGTCTCGCCGGTCTCCAGCTTGTATTTGCCGAGTCCGTGAAATTTATCGGGCTGTTTGATGGCAGGTTCGTAGCCCTTGCCTTTTTTCGTGAGAATGTGCAGCAGCACCGGCTCTTCCTGCGTCTTCAAAAATTCGAACGTTCGAATAAGCAGAGGGATGTCGTGGCCGTCGATCGGGCCATAGTAGCGGAGCCCGAGTTCTTCGAAAATGACGCTCGGGACGAGCAAACCCTTTACGCTCTCCTCGACTTTGTGGGCAAAGTGAACGCCCGTTTTTCCGAGGATCGCCTGGATGAAGCCGCGCGCCTTTTCATGCAGATGCGCGTAAGTGGGGCTTGCCACAATAGCGTTCAAATAGTTAGCGATGGCGCCGACGTTCTTCGCGATCGACCATTCATTGTCGTTCAGCACGACGATGAAGCGTTTCGTGTGCGCCTTCACATTGTTCAACGCTTCGTAACTGATTCCGCAGGTAAGCGCGGCGTCGCCCGCTACGACGATGACGTTCTCATCGCTCCCGCGCAGGTCGCGCCCGACTGCCATGCCGAGGCCGGCGGAAAGCGCCGTGCCGGCATGGCCGGCGCCATAACAATCATGCTCGCTTTCGGTTCGCAAAAGGAATCCGTTGAGACCCCCGTACTGCCGCATTGTCGAGAAGCGATTGAGACGCCCGGTAAACAACTTGTGTACGTAACCCTGGTGGCTCACGTCCATCACAAGCCGGTCGTGCGGCGTGTTGAAAACGCGATGCAGCGCGATGGTCAGCTCGACCACGCCAAGGTTCGGACCCAAGTGTCCGCCCGTTTGTGAAAGCACCCTGATCAGTTCGTCGCGCACCTCTTGCGCCAGTTGCGGCAGGTCTTGTTCGCGCAGGGCTTTTATGTCCGCGGGCGAACGAATCCCGTCGAGCAAACGCTTTGGCGCGGTTGTCTCCTCAGAAGAGTCTGACTTCATCGTTTTGCTTTTCTCCTTTTTCGACTGCTCCCCCGCTGGGCGGATTGGTTGTGGCAAATTGGTTTTCAATGCCCGCATCCGGCCCCGGCTCAAAATTTTTCACCACTGGTTTACCGGTGTTGTTGCGGGCGATTATCTCGATCTTTTGTTCGGCGCTGGCAAGCCGCTCCTGGCAGATTTTTACGAGATTCATTCCCTCCTCGTAGCGAACGATTAGATCCTCGAGCGGAAGTTTACCCGATTCCATTTGCTCGACGATTGATTCGAGCCGGTCCATCGCCTTCTCGAAGTTCAATTCGGCCCCCTGGCTTTTCGGTTTGCTGCTCATGCCGGAAACTCAAACTTAAGCACAGCGCCACCCAAGATAAAGGCGGGAGTTCCGGGTGTTGAAGCACGGCGCTGCGAATCGCACCTCCTTGCGGCATGGCCGTCCTCGTTCTTGGGACGGTAATAGCTGCAAAAGGCGGGCGTGGCACATCCGATGCTCCCGTTTGGAACGAAACAACCTATGGTAAAGTTCCCAAAGAAAATCCTACTGATCGATCATGAGCCGGGCGTTACACGCCTCATCAAGCGGGCGCTGGAAAAGGCCGGCAAATATATGGTCAGGGAGGAACGCGACGAACGGACGGCGCTGCATGCCGCCCGCTGGTTCCAACCCGATCTCATTCTGGTCGACGCCGCAGGCCGCGACCGCCGAAATATTGAGCGACAGATTCAAACCGATGCCGCGCTCAGGGACACACCGGTGCTTTCATTGAGCAGCCTCAAGCCCGAGAACCAAATGGTGTCCGGTGGTATCTTGAGCGGCTACAGTTTTTTCGCCGCTCCGGTCCGCATCGAAGAAGTTCTTCGCAGCGTCGAGGAGCTTCTCTTCGGTAAAGACTAAGCGCTAATTGGCCGGGTCGCGCCCTAACCGATCTGCTGCTTGTACGCTGCTGCGTCTTTCAATTGTTTCAGATCGTCCGGATTATCGATTTTTAGGACAAAGATCCAGCCCTGGCCGTAAGGCTCGCGATTGATCAGTCCCGGATCGGCGTCGAGCGCTTGATTCGCCTCAACCACCGTTCCTTTTACCGGCGCGTAGATGTCGCTGGCGGCCTTGACCGACTCGACTACGGCAATCGCTTCTTTCGCGTTCGCCTGTCGGTCCTTTTTAGGGAGCTCGACGTAAACAACGTCGGTTAATTCAGCCTGCGCATGATCGGTGATGCCGACGCGGATCTTGTCGCCTTCGCGCTTAATCCATTCATGGCTTTCGGTGTAGCGTAAATCTTCAGGAATGTTCATGACTGTTTGTAGAGCGGTTTTTTCTCGATCGTAGCGGGAAACTTTTGTCCCCGAATCTCAATCTCGATCTGGTTGCCGATTTTCGCATGCGGCGCATCGATGTAAGCCATTCCAACGCCCCAATTCAAGCTCGGCGACAGCGTCCCGCTGGTGACTTCGCCGATGCGCTGGCCGTTGGCGAACACGGCGTAATGCGGTCTGGGCGGCGCTCCCTTTTCCTTCATTCGAAACGGCACGAGTTTTTGGCGCGGACCGTTCTCTTTCGTTTTAAGCAAGTCATCGCGGCCGATAAAGCCGGGCTTGGTAAGATCGACAAAAGAACCAAGACCGGCCTCGATTGGATTGCGCTCGGGCGAGAGATCGGATCCATTGAGTGGGTAACACATTTCCAATCGCAACGTGTCGCGCGCGCCGAGTCCACACGGTTTGATACCCAGTGGTTTTCCTCTTTCCAAAACGGTGTTCCAAAACTTCACCGCATCCTGTGCGCGAAAGAAAACTTCGACGCCGTCCTCCCCCGTGTACCCGGTGCGCGCCATTGAAACGGGCATTCCGTCCAACTCAACGTCTACGATTTGATTTCGCGGCGGGAGATTAACAAAAAGTTCGGTAACGCGCGGGCCCTGGATGGCGACACCGCCGAAATTCGCGCTGCGGTTCGTCAGATTTACGTTGTTACCGCGATGTCGATCTAACCAATCGAAGTCTTCTTTCGTGCGCGACGCGTTTACGACGAGCAGAAATCTTTCCTCACCGATCCGATAGGCGATGAGATCGTCAATGATGCCGCCGCGCTCATTGAGAAGAAAAGTGTAATGGCCGTGCCCGACCTCCAGTTTGTCGATGTTGTTTGTCAGCATCGTGTTCAGCCATCCGCGGGCGCCGTTCCCGTCGACGATCAATTGTCCCATGTGGGAAATGTCGAAGATGCCGAGAGCGTTTCGCACCGCCTGGTGTTCGTCCCCGATACCGGTGTATTGCACAGGCATGAGCCAGCCCGCGAATGGAACCATTCGTGCGCCCCGCTTCACATGCTCATCGTAAAGCGGCGTCTTTTTCTCCGCCGGCTCGGTCACGCGCCAAGCCTAAACGCCAATCGAATGAACGTAAAGATCGCGCACCGGGTGGGTCACGTGCACGCGCTCGGAGAATTGCGGTTCACATCCGCTTGCAGACGAATCGAGTGCCTTTACCGTGCCGCAACAATGACTGTTCTCGACAAACTCGAGCGCCGTTTGGGTTTTCTTGGGATTCCAGGATTACCGCGCATTCTGGTTGGCTTTGCCGCGCTGGTGTTTTTTTTAGCCCGTCTGTTCCCAGGCTTTACTTCGATGCTCGATCTCGATCCCGCGCGGATCTTGCATGGCGAGGTCTGGCGCCTCGTCACATACATTTTCATTCCTCAGACCCTCAGCCTGTGGTGGATTCTCTTCGCGCTCTGGTTTCTTTGGTGGATTGGCGAAGGGCTCGAACGTGTCTGGGGCCCGTTTCGGTTTACGCTTTATCTGGTGGTCGGGATGATCGGCACCACGGCTGCGGCGTTCTTCTTTGGCAGCAATTTTTCCAACACCATGCTGATCGCTTCGCTGTTTTATGCGTTTGCCTATTTTTATCCGGACGAAGTCATCTATCTGCTGTTCATTTTGCCGGTTAAAATCAAGTGGCTGGCCTGGATTCTGGCTGCATTGCTTTTGCTCGGATTTCTCGTAAACACGAACTCGTATCGCATCGCGTTGATTGCCGCGTTCAGTAATTACCTGCTCTTTTTTGGCCCGGAATACGTCTATGCCGCCCGGCACCGTCACGAAGTCTCGTCACGCCGGAGACGTTTTGAGTCGCAATCGCGGAGTGAAACGGAGTCGCTTCACAAGTGCGCGGTCTGCGGTGCCACTGAGCTGAGCGATCCGAATCTCGAGTTCCGCGTCGCGCGCGATGGCGAGGAATATTGCATCGCCCATCTGCCGAAGGCGCAAGCGCCGGCGCAGTGAAGCGGATGGCCCCCCGCGATCCACCTTTGCTTGACCAGCGTCCAGCGAAGCGGAAACTAGCGCAATGACCGACAAGAACACGACGCTTGTTCCGGAAGAAGGCTGGCATTGTTTGCATCTTTTCTACCGCATCGAGCATGGGCAATGGCAATTGTTCAGCCGCGAAGAGCAGAATGCGGCAAAAACGAACCTGGCAAAACTCGTCCAGGAAATTCGCGCTCTGGACTCCACGCAGCTGCTCACGCTCAGCGTGGTGACGCCGAAGGCCGACCTCGGTTTCATGCTGATCACTCCCGATTTGCAAAGCGCCAACAGGATTGAGAAGCAATTATTGACTTCGCTGGGACCGGACGTGCTGACACCGGTTTACAGCTATCTCTCGCTCACCGAAGAAAGCGAGTACATCACGACGGAGGCCGAATACGCGGACACCCTCGCGAAGGAACAAAATATCGCGCCCGATTCGCCCAAGTTCGCCGAGGCAATGAACGCGTTTCGCGAGCGAATCAAACATTACAGGCAGGAGCGCGTTTATCCGACACTGCCGGACTGGCCGGTCGTCTGTTTCTATAACATGAGCAAGCGCCGCGGCGAGCAGCGGAATTGGTACGCGCTTCCGTATGATGAGCGACGCCGCCTGATGAAAGGGCACGCCTCCGTCGGCCGCCAGTTCGCCGGGAAGGTGAAACAGCTTATCACCGGGTCGACCGGACTCGACGATGCCGAGTGGGGCGTCACGCTTTTCTCGCGCGACACTTTTCAGATCAAGGCGATCGTTTACCAAATGCGCTTCGATCCGGTGAGCGCTGAGTATGCCGACTTTGGTGAATTCTTCATCGGCATTCAACTGCCGCTGGACGAATTGTTCCGGCGATTGCAACTGTAAGCGCTTTTTTCTGTAGCGGCGGTCTATGACCGTCGCATGATTTTTCCGCAACAAGTGCGACGGTCGCAGATCGCGGCTACAGAACAAAAACGGGATGGGTGACAGAGCGGTCTATTGTGCACGCCTGGAAAGCGTGTGTGCCGAAAGGCACCGGGGGTTCGAATCCCCCCCCATCCGCCGGATCCCAAATTTGTTTCTCTCGTGCGCGTGATCTGGCCCATTTCGTGGCAGTACTGGAGATTCGAACGCCGTTCGACTGGCGGGGCGCGTTACGCGCGAGGGTCAAAAGCGAAGCTCTAACTCCAGAGCCAAAGCGCAGCTTTGGATAATCCCCGGGGACGCTGTAGACACCGACCTCTCGGGAGACGCCGCGCGCGATCTTAATTACGATCAGTACCGCGTTTCGCAGAGCCAAACGTCTACACCAGCATGGCGCCGTGCTCCTGCGCGGCCCCGCTTCGATTTACCTCGCCAGATCTGGTCGTCGCTCCAAAATTTGAAGCGCCTGGCGTAATTTAACAATGCTGCCTTCGGGCAACACGCCGCGAAAATTCACGGTGGGGTAAACGATGCAATCGCGGCCCAAAACCGAGCCCGGATTAATCACCGCGTTGCAACCGATTTCAGTCCGATCACCAACGATCGCGCCGAACTTCGTGAGGCCGGTTGCGATCGGGCCGTCGGCGGCCGTGACCGAAATTTCGCGATGATCAAGTTTCACATTCGACAGAATAACGCCCGCACCGAGATGAGAGTGGTGACCGAGGATCGAGTCGCCGACGTAGTTGAAATGAGGCACCTGCGCTTCGTCAAAAACGATGCAGTTTTTGAACTCGCACGAGTTTCCCATTACCACGCGGTTCCCAACGATGACATTTTCCCGCACATAGCAACCGCTCCGGATGTGACAATTCTCGCCGATCCACGCGGGCCCTTTTAAAATCGCTCCCTGTTCGACAATGGTGCCGCGTCCGATAAAAACGCGGTCGCTAATAAAAGGTTTACCCATCACCTCGCCGAGCAGCCCGGGTTTCAAACGAAATTGCAGGTAGCTGGCGATTTGTTTGAGCGCGTTCCAAACATATTTTTGGTTCTCGAACAATTTCGGATGGGCCGTGTGTTCGAGGTCGAGAAGATCGGCGGGCGCAAACATTTTCAGCGCTCAAGATGACGAATCACTCCCCGGGTTGCGAGCGCAAACTCCGGGGAGCACAGGCTGCCAGCCTGTGGTTGCCGGCGGCCCGGCAGGCAACGCCTTCGCTCACGCAATTCCGAAGCAACGCCGTTTCCCGGTCCCGGCAAGCTGCCGAGACCCACAGGCTGGCAGCCCGTGCTCCCCGGATCACTCTGCGCCTCGCGGGGTGACTTTTTGTCCATCCTTTGTGTCGCGCACTTCCCATCCCAGCGCATTCAATCTCTTGCGCAATTCGTCGCTTTTCTTGAAATCCTTTGCAAGCCTGGCTTGCATACGTGCTTCTGCCAATGCGACGATTTCATCGGGAATCCTGCTCTTCGTAGTAGTGAGGTCTAGTACACGATCAATGCGTGCCCACCACTGCAGCCACCGATGAGCGGCGGAAGCGGTCAAGGTGCCTGCGTCAAGCGCCTGATTGCTCTCGCGAATTGCATCGTAGAGAACCGCGAGAGCTGCAGAAATATTTAAATCATCGTCGAGCGCTTCTTCGAATTTTCCCGTCGGCGGTTGGACCGCCGATGGTTCAGTTTTTGCACTTTCTTGCTGTGACGTTGCTTCCAATCGCTCCAGCCAATCGTCGATCCGGCCCAACGATTCCCTGGCCTCTTTCATTCCGTCCCAGGTGAAATTGAGCTGTGTCCGGTAATGGACGCGCAGCAGCGCGTAACGCAGTTCGCGGCCGGTGTAGCCTTTTCCCAGAATATCCGGGACCGTATAAAAATTGCCCAGCGATTTGGACATCTTTTGACCATCGACCAAAAGGTGCGCGCAATGCAGCCAGTAGCGCACGAACTGTTTGCCGGTGCAGCTTTCGCTTTGCGCGATCTCCGCTTCGTGGTGCGGGAAAATGTTGTCCACGCCGCCGCAATGGATGTCGATTTGATCGCCGAGCAGCGCGGTCGCCATCGCGCTGCACTCGATGTGCCAGCCAGGACGACCGCGTCCCCATGGACTTTCCCATGCCACCTTGCCGTCTTCCTCGTCCCACGCCTTCCAGAGCGCAAAATCGCCGATATGCTCCTTGTCGTACTCGTCGTGCTTGACGCGCCCTGTCGATTGCAGCTGCGTGAGATCGAAGTGTGCGAGTTTTCCGTAGTCGGGAAATTTGTTGATTCGAAAATAGACTGACTTGTCGTCGGCTTGGTAAGCGAGTTCACGCGAGATCAGCTCGCCGATCATCAAGATCATTCTGTCGATGTAACGCTGGTCGGTCGCGGCGGGGAATTCATCCGCGCGTTCGATGCGCAAGGCTTTGAGGTCATCAAAGAACGCCTGTTTGAATTGCTCGGTGAATTTTGCGAGCGGAACGTCCGCCTCGCGTGCGCTGCGGATGGTCTTGTCGTCCACGTCGGTGATGTTCATGACGCGGTGCACTTTGTAGCCGCGCAGTTCCAGATGACGCTGTAAAAGGTCTTCGAAGATGTAGGCGCGAAAATTTCCGATGTGGGCGCGGCTGTAAACGGTCGGGCCGCAAGTGTACATGTCGACCTCGCGGCCGGCGGGATCGCGAGGCCGAAACTCTTCGAGCTCGCGCGAGTAGGTGTTAAAAAATCGAAGAGCCATTCTTAGTGGAGTGTTGGAGTAGTTGGAGCAGTGGGGTAGTGAAAGGATCGAGCGGCGAAGCGCAATCATCACTCCATTGCTCCGCTATTCCATTTCGACAGTCGCCACCGCCATCGCGGCGATCCCTTCATTCCGGCCGATCGCTCCGAGGCGCTCATTTGTTGTCGCCTTGATGCTGATGTTTGATTCAGAGATTCCGAGCGCGCCACCAATTGTCTTTTGCATGGCTGAAATGTGCGGCGCAATCTTTGGCGCTTCTGCAATGATTGTCGCATCAATATTGACCACGCTCGCCTTTTTCTCCGCGAGCAATTTCGTTACGCGCTTGAGAATTTCGACGCTGCTGATGCCGCGAATCGATTGATCGGTGTTTGGAAAGTGCTGGCCAATGTCGCCCGCGCCGATCGCTCCCAGAAGAGCGTCTGCGATTGCGTGCAACAGTACATCCGCATCCGAATGTCCCACCAGACCGCGCGAGTGTGGGATCGTTACCCCGCCGAGAATCAATTGTCGATTCTCGGCGAGCCGATGAACGTCGTAACCTATGCCGGTTCGAAACATGGAAAAAATGACGAATGACCCGCCTTCGCCAGGCTTCGGCGCGGCAGGCGAATAACGAATGACGAATGAATGACAAAATCCGAATGCCAAAAAGGAATTCTCGATCGCTCGTTCGTCATTTGAGCATTCGTGCTTCCTTCGTGCTTCGTCATTCGAATTTCGTCATTCATTGTCGTCAGAGCTTGAGATCGATCACACCGTTCGACGCGACAATACTGTATTTATCTTTCATCTTGTTCTGTGGCCGCAGATCCACGATGCCGCCCGCAGTTTCCACCAGGATCCAGCCGGCGGCGATGTCCCACAAACTGATTCCGCGTTCGATATAAGCGTCGAAACGTCCGCACGCCACGTAGGCCATATCGAGCGCAGCGCTGCCCATCACGCGGCATTTGCGCACGCGATGAATCATTTCCTGTAGCAACGGAAGGTTTGAATCGATCATCTCTCCGGTCTTGGAAAGCCCGACCGAGATCACCGCTTCAGCCGGATCGGCTCGCTCGCTGACATGAAAGGTTTGCCCATTTAAGCGCGGTTTTTCTCCTTTTTGTCCACTCCACATTTCTTCGCGCATCGGATCGTAAATTACGCCCACGATAATTTCACCCTGGAGCCGCAGCGCGATGGAAACGCAAAAATGAGGAATCCGGTAAAAATAATTTACGGTTCCATCCAGCGGATCGACCACCCACTGGTGTTCGCTTGACTGGTCGCCCACGATTCCTTCTTCGCCGTAAAGTGCGTGCTCGGGGAATTGTTTTAGAAGCGAGCGCGTGATGAGCTCCTGAGCTTTCACATCGAGATCGAGTTTGATATCGTGTGCCTCGGCAGCGTTGACACGCAGCGGGCGGTGAAAATTTTGCCGGAGCAGGTCGCCGGCCGCGCGAGCTGCCTTCTCTGCCGCGTTGAGATAGTGCTTCATGGGACAGGGGATAAATAGAATTGCATCACGTCCCTGCCAAATGATTTAGACGTGCAGGGAATGGCACGGGCAGCCGCGCCCGGCGTTCATCTGCCATTTAGCACAGGACGCGTCTGTGCGACGGCACGAAGGCGCAGTCCGGCGACGGACGATGCGTTCCTGCAAAAAAAACCGGGAGGAAAATAAATTCTCCTCCCGGGTTGAAGTTAGGGATTATGACTCTGAAAGAGAATTCAGAGTCGTGATCGAGCGTTGGGCCCTTAATGCCTCTTTCTCTTCGCTGATTTTTTCTTTGCTGCTTTCTTTCTTTTCTTTGCCATCGACTATTCCCCCCTTTCAATCCGCAATTGCGGGGATGTGTGAAGAGTTGGGAATGACTTCACTTAATGCGTTCAGTAATCGTCACAAATTGTTTGTCAAACATTTTTCGCGCATGTTTGTAAAAATTTTTATGAGCTCGCGCGCGATCTTTTTTTTGGGCGCGCGTGAAATTCTTTTGTTTTCACCGCTTCGGAAGAAAATCGTAACTTCATTTTCGTCGCTTTCCATTCCGGAATTAGCACGGCTCACATCGTTGGCCACAATCGCGTCCAAATTTTTTGCGCGGAGTTTTTGCCGGGCGTTTTTCGTAACGCGGTTGGTTTCCGCGGCAAAACCGACGACGAGAAATTGCCGGTCGTGTGTTGGCAGCGACGCGAGAATGTCGCGAGTGGGGACCAGGCGAAGTGAAAAGCTTTTTTTGCGTTTCTTGATTTTGAGCCGCGAAGTCTTCGCCGGTTTGTAATCTGCGACTGCCGCACACATGACAAGCACATCGCAGCCGTGCAGGTGTCGATGCACCGCCTCGAGCATTTCGCCGCTTGTGGAAATGGAAATGAACCGCGCCTCGCGCGGGGGAGGCAGACAGGCGGGCCCGGAAATCAACGTCACCTTGTGTCCGGCTTCGATCGCCGCCGCGGCGATTGCGTATCCCATTTTCCCCGACGAGCGATTGCTGATGTAGCGAACGGGATCGATCGGCTCGCGCGTTGGCCCGGCCGTGATGAGAAATCTCACGCGATCAAATTTTCCTGGCGCGCCAGAAGAAATTCCGCGCGGAAGGCGATGTCGTCCACTTTCCAAAGACGGCCGAGGCCTTCGTAACCACATGCCAGCATCCCTTCTTCCGGTCCGATGAATTCAACTCCGCGCGACTTTAATTTTTCCACGTTCCCGGCCGTGGCGGGGTGCGACCACATTTTTCCGTTCATGGCCGGTGCGAGCAGAATTGGTGCGCGCGTCGCCAGTGCGATGGCGGCGAGCGGATGACTGGCGAGCCCGTGAGCGAGTTCCGCGATGATGTTCGCCGTGGCCGGCGCGATCAAGAGAAGATTCGCGCGGTCCGCCAGATTGATATGGCCCGGCCGCCAATTTTCCTTTTCGTCGAAAAAGCTCGTCATCACCGGATTCTTGGAAAGCGTTTGCAGCGTCAACGGCGTGATGAACTCGGCCGCGTCCTGCGTCATCACCACAAAAATCTCGTGGCCCTGTTTGACGAGCAGGCTGGCCAGCTCGGCGGACTTGTATGCGGCAATAGACCCGGTGACCCCAAGCACAATCGTTCTCGCGCCTCCGCGCAATCGCACGACCTTGCGCGCGCTTGTTTTTTCAGTTCGCAGCTTTGGATTTTTGGCCATGCAAGATCGAGAATCTACGGTCGCATTTCGGAATCACTCTTGAATGAGACGCCTGCTCAAGTATCGCTCCGCACCGATAATCTGTCGAAACTTTTGCAGGTCCTCTTCCACCGATTGGCTGATGATGGTGTAGCGGTAATCGCGCCATAGCTCCATTTCGAGGCTGGCTTGCCGGAGACGCCCTTCAATCTGTTCTGAGGTCTCCGTGCCGCGCTTCGTCAGCCGCTTGCGCAATTCATCGAGATCCGGCGGCATGATGAATACATCGGCGAGGGCCTGACGGATAAACGCATCCTCGCAGTTCCGAATGCTCTCCGCGCCTTGTGTGTCGATGTCGATCAGGATGTCCACTCCCTTTTGCAAGTTCGCTACGATCGCTTCGCGCAATGTTCCATAGAGATGGCCGTGGACCTTCGCGTGTTCGAGAAAATCGCCGGCCTTTACCCGCGCAAGGAAATCTGTTTCGGATAAAAATCGATAATCTTCGCCGTTCGCTTCACCCGAGCGCGGCGGCCGTGTTGTGCAGGAAACGGAATAAACAAACTCCGGAGTTTGCCGCAGTGCCTCAACGAGCGTGGTTTTGCCCGCGCCGGAGGGCGCGGAAATGACAAAAAGAATTCCGTAACGGCTAAATTGTTTATTCAAGATTCTGAATTTGCTCTCGAATTTTTTCCAACTCGGCTTTGCAGGCAACCACGCGCTGCGATATGGCCGCATCATTCGCTTTTGCACCGAGCGTGTTGAGTTCCCTGAAGATTTCCTGGGTGATGAATTCCAGGGTGCGACCGACTGGCTCGTTCTTGCGCAAATGATGCGCAAACTGCGCCAGGTGACTCTCTATCCGGGTCAATTCTTCGGAAACATCGGCTCGATCGGCGAAAAATGAGATTTCCTTGAGCAGTCGCTCGTCGTCACCAGCGATCGGCAGCCCGGCCTTTTGAATGCGATCGAGCAGCGCGGCGCGATATTTTTTTACGACATCGGGATGCAACGCGCGGATCTCCTTGATTTGTTTGCGCATTGCCTTCAGACGCTGAATCAGGTCCTTGGCCAAGTGTTTCCCTTCGCGCTCACGCATTTTGATCAACTCAGCGAGCGCCGCCCGGAGAGCGCGCTCGACGACCGGCCACACTTCTCTGGGCTGGATGGTTGCCTCGGGAGCGCGCATGACGCCGGGTGCCTGCAAAATGGCTCCGATGTTGATCTCGCCCGATGCGTTCAGCTCTTTTTGCAACGCCCGCATCGCTTCGTAATAAGACCGCGCCAATTCGGTATCGAGCGCGAGTTGGCGGTTCGCAGTCGGTCCGCTGTGGTAGCCGACGACGACATTGGTCCGGCCGCGCGAAATGCTTTCATTAATGGCCTGGCGAATGCGCGGCTCGAGTTCTGCGAGATCGCGCGGCAAATTGATGACGATGTCGCTCTGTTTGCGATTCACCGAATTGAGTTCGACGCTAAACTTGGTACCGTTCTGGTCGGCCTCGCCGCGCCCGTAACCAGTCATGCTCTTCACAGGCGTTCAGCTTCACGAAAGACTACCAAAATAACAAATAGAAAGCGTAAACCGATCTTGGTTCTATGACTGCATACCGGAACATTCCAAATTTATGACTTCGGGCATGACCGCTATGGTTTTGAAGCGCGGCCCGCTTCATTAATTCGAGTATTGGCCCGATAAAGTTCGAGGTCGGTCTCGATCATTTTGGCCAGTGTGCTGTTGCCTTGGGCGTTGGCTAACTGGATGGCACGCTGAACAGTGTCAATCGCTTCCTGAAATCTGCCATTTTCCGCATCAAGTGCGGCCAGGGTCCGGAGGATTCTGGGGTCGTCTTTTAGATCGGGTCGACGCAATCGCTCGGCAGCTTTGAGCGCTTTGGCGCCGTCGCGGATAGATGGGTTGGACGAGGTAGCCAGAATCCACGCGAGATTGTTGCGAGCATCGATGTTATCGGGCTCGATGCGCAGCGTTTCTTCCCATTGGGCAATTGCTTGCTCAGCCTGCTCGCTTTGCCAAAGAGCAACAGCCAGGTTGTTGCGCGCACCGATGAGGTTAGGTGAAAGCTTCAGCGCCTCTTGGTACTGTTGAATGGCGCGGTACATCTCGTTTTTTAGCAGATAACAATTTCCCAAATTGTAGTGCGCCTTTATGTCGTTGGCCTTGATTCGTAAGGCCTCTTGGAAGTGCGTGATGGCTTCGTCAAGTTTTCCCTCTTTTAATAACACATTGCCCAGGTTGTTGTGGGCGATGTAGTTGTCGGGAGCGATGTCTATCGCATAACGCCAAAACGTTGTGGAATTCCGCCAATGAGAAGTCTGGTTAAAGCTAACCGCGACGAGCGTTGCGACTATGAACAAAGCAGCGACGACGACCACCTCGCGGCCGCGGCGCCACCTGGCGAGTAACTCCATTACACCCCAAGTCACCACAATAGACAGACCAATCTGAGACAGGTAGGTGTAGCGGTCCGCTCGTGCCTGCACTCCTACCTGCACAAGTCCGATCATTGGCACCAGCGTGCCCAGGTACCAGAGCCAGCCGACCAGCAAGAATGGATACTTTCTGCGCCAGAGAAAAAAAATCACCGATAGGAGAAGCAGAACCAGGAGGGACAAGATTGCCTGAGGAACCTGGAGATTACCTTCCGGATAGGGATGGAAGACCACCAGGCGCGTCGGGTAAATCATCTCACCGAGGTAGGCGACATAAGAGACCACGGCGTTGCCCGCGCGCTCCGGGAAAGTCAGGTTAAGGTTTTCCTCCAAGACCTTTTTCTGGGCCAGGATCGTGGCCAGACATGACGCCGCCGAGAGCACAAGAAGGGGAATCTTTTCCAGAAGGAGATATTGGAAGGAGTGCGTGAAGAGTTGATGCTTGCGAGCCGCCCGCGGGACTTTGGAATTCAAAGACAGCGTGGTGAGGCGTCCCAGCGGCCAGTAATCGAGGAGCAACAAAACAAAGGGGAGCGTGACCAGGGTCGGTTTGCACATCAAACCGAGTGCGAAGAGAACGACCACGGTCAGGTATCGAACTGGAGAAGGGCGATCACTGCGCGCGTAGGCTGCATAAGCCCAGAGAGTGAGCATGAAGAAAACGCCGCTGAGAACATCCTTTCGTTCCGACACCCAGGCGACTGACTCGACACGCAGCGGGTGAATGGCAAAGATTGCGGCCACGAAAGCGCTGGGCCAAATAGTGCCGGTCAACTTTCGGAGGGCCAGAAACAAGAGGATAGCCGCCGTGGCATGCAGCAGGATGTTGGTCAGGTGATGTCCCCAGGGGTGGAGGCCGTAGAGCTGGCAATCGAGCATGTGCGAGATGGTGGTGAGCGGATGCCAGTTGTCCGCATGAACATGGGTGAAGGCCCACCCAATCCCGCTCAGGGTGAGGCCAGCGGTGATCTTTGGATTTTCGTAAACGTATTCGTTGTCGTCGTAGTTGATGAAATCGTGCCGAAGCGTCTGACCGAAGGTTATCCAGACGATGGCCGCTAGGAAAATGCAGACGATGGCGATAACTACGCGATCACTGAAAACGCTAGAAGGACCACGCGCAGTTGTGCTAACTCCGGAAGTCTTTTTTTGCCGTGCCGGGTGTCGCATTCGAGCAAGAATTACCATTAGATTGCGAGGTCCGACAGTTTGTTGATGACGACGCCGGTGAGCGAAGAGAATACGGGAAGAACCAGGATGAAATACTGGGGTCGAAAGTAAGATCCCGGGCAGAGCGCGCAGGCCGAGCAAGCAAGCCGAGCGTGAAACCTGTGCTGGCAAGCGAACCCTTGTAGGAAAAGCCGTTCAGCTTCACGAAAGAGCGCCGAAATAACAAATAGAAAGAACCGGCAAAATCCTTAGTGTCACTCGCGTATGGAATTACGGGCGCAGAGGCGCAAGGCCACTACCTCGGAAGAAGGATTCAAACAGTCGCGGTTCGCGATCCAGATCGCGCTCGTTGTTCTGGCGGTTTTCGTAAGCTATTGGCCTGCGCTTCACGCCGGTTTCGTTTGGGACGACGAAATGCTTGTTACGAAAAATCCGCTTCTCCAAAGCTTTTCAGGTCTGGCCGAAATTTGGTCCGGTAGCAGGACGGCGGATTATTTTCCCCTAACGAACACGGTGTTCTGGATCGAACATCACGTCTTCGGTCAGAACGCGGCTGGTTACCACGCCGTTAATATTCTTCTTCAGGCACTGAACGCTCTCCTTATCTGGGCGGTGTTGCGGCGGCTGGGGATTCCCGGTGCCTGGCTCGCCGGCCTGATCTTTGGGATCCATCCAGTGCACGTGGAATCGGTCGCGTGGATCTCCGAACTAAAGAACGTCCTCTCCCTCTTCTTTGCGCTCCTTTCCCTTCTCTGTTTTCTTGAGATCGACGGGAAGCGACGGCTCAGCGCCAAAACGGCCTATTCCGCCTCTTTGTTTTTTTTTATTATGGCGCTGCTTGCCAAAACCCAGGTTGTATTCCTGCCGGTCGTGCTGTTGCTCTGCGGATGGTGGTTAGACCGGCGTCCGTCGGGAAAGGCAAAGACCAAAGATTTTCGGCGCCAGGCGATACGGATTGCGCCCTTTTTTCTGGTCGCCATCGTGCTGGGGTTGGTGACGATTTGGTTTCAAAACCGCGGCATCGGCAAGGAGGAGATTCTCCTCGGAGGATTTGCTCGCCGTCTCGTAAACGCGGGCATGGCAGTCTGGTGGTATTTGGGAAAACTCTTTGTCCCGGTCGATTTGATGCCGATCTATCCTCATTGGAAATTTGGTATTCCCCAGCCGATCGAATGGGTGCCGGTCATCGCTCTAGCAGGACTTCTCGCGACTCTCTGGTGGTGGCGCGAACGCGGGACGCGCGGCGCGTTGTTTGCATTGGCCTGTTTTATCGTGGCGCTCGGGCCGGTGCTCGGATTTGTGCGAATGGCATTTGTGCGAAGCGGCACGCTCGTCGCGGATCATTGCCAATATTTTGCCGACATTTCCCTGATCGCCTTGTTCAGCGCGAGCATCGCGTTTTTGTGGACGCGGCGAGGACGTGCTATCCGAATCGCGACGATGATCGTTTTAGTGCCGCTGCTTGGCGCGCTGGGCGGTTACACCTGGGTTCGGGCGGCCGTTTTCCATAGCGAGGAAACTCTTTGGCGCAACGCGCTAGCTAAAAATTCGGACGCATGGCAAGCCCACGCCCGTCTCGGCCTGCTTTTTTTGAACAAGGAAAGATATGCGGAAGCGGCGCAGGAATTCGAGCGCACCGTCCAGTTGAAGCCGGAACTGCCGGAACATCACAACCTGCTTGGACTGGCCGATTGCCGGCTGGGCCGTTTCGACGAGGGAATTGCTCAGTATCGGGAAGCGTTGCGATTAAATGAGGGCGGATCGACTCCCGCTGACGACGCGAGCATAGCAACGATTCGCACCAATCTCGCCAACGCCCTGGCTCTTACTGCAAATAACCTCATCGGCTCGACGCAAACATTTTCAGGCCAAACGAGCGTCGGCGGCCGCGATGCTGAAGCAATGCGGCGTTTTGACGAAGCAATTGCGCAGTATGAAAAGGCGCTCGAACTCGAGCCGCAACAGCCCGCGATCCACCGGAACCTTGGGATCCTTCTGGTCAGGCTGGGGCGATTTAAGGAAGCGGTAGTGCAGCTGCGCGCAGCATTGAAAATTGAGCCTAACGAGCCGATCGCGCGCGAAACACTCAATGAGATTGAGGCCCAGGGCCAGTAGCCGGAACGAATTCTAGAGCAGCCGCTCTGCTGCCTGGTCGACGTCTTTGTCCCCGCGCCCGGACAGATTGACGACAACAATTTTTTCACGCGACATTTCGGGTGCGGTTTTGATGACGTGGGCGATGGCATGCGCGGTTTCGAGGGCGGGAATGATCCCTTCGATCTCGGAGAGCGCCCGGAATCCTTCCAGCGCTTCGTCGTCCGTCGCATAGGTGTAATCCACCCGGCCAATGTCGCGCAGATAAGAATGCTCCGGACCGACCGCGGCATAATCGAGGCCTGCGGAGACGGAATGCGTGAGAGCGATCTGGCCGTCTTCGTTTGCGAGCAGAAATGTCTTCGTGCCCTGAAGCACGCCGAGCCGCCCGCCTTGAAAGCGCGCGGCATGTTTTCCGGCGCGAATGCCTTCTCCGCCGGCTTCGACGCCAACCATTGCCACTTGCCGGTCCTCCAAAAAAGGGTGGAACAGGCCGATGGCGTTGCTACCGCCGCCGACGCAGGCGACCAGCAAGTCGGGGAGTCGTTCCTCACGCTCGAGAATTTGGCGGCGTGTCTCGATTCCAATAACGCGTTGAAAATCACGCACCATCATCGGGTATGGATGCGAACCGAGCACCGAGCCTAAAATGTAGTGAGTCGTGCGCACGTTGGTGACCCAATCGCGCATGGCTTCGTTAATGGCTTCTTTGAGTGTGGCCTGGCCGACGGTAACCGGCACGACTTTGGCGCCGAGCAATTTCATGCGCGTAACATTGATCGCCTGGCGATCCATATCGGTCTTGCCCATGTAGACCACGCATTCGCAACCGAAACGCGCCGCGACGGTGGCGGTGGCGACCCCATGCTGACCGGCGCCGGTCTCGGCGATGATTCGCCGTTTGTTCATCCGTTGTGCGAGCAAAATCTGGCCAAGTGCGTTGTTGATCTTGTGCGCGCCGGTGTGCAACAGGTCCTCGCGTTTCAAATAGATTCTTGCGCCCCCGAGCTTCCTGGTCAGGCGCTCGGCCAGGTAAAGCGGCGTTGGCCGCCCGGCAAAATCACGGAGCAAGGTCGACAGTTCGTTTTGAAATGCCGGATCGTTTTTGGCGCACTCGTACTCACGCGCCAAATCTTCCAGCGCGGACATGAGCGTCTCGGGCACAAACATCCCGCCGTACGGACCGAAATGGCCGCGCGAATCGGGGACTGTTGCAGGAAGTGGCATGGCGAATTCCGGTAGAAAACGTCCAATGCTCGGCGCCGAACGTCCAACGCTTAATGCAAAAGCGTGGTGATTGCGCGCCGGTGCGGGGATGGAATCGGAATGGAGTCCAGGGCTCTGATGGCAAACCAACGTTGCGAGGGATTCGCAATTTTTCGCGATCGCTGCCGGAAAATTTTCAGCATGACGCGATGATGGGTGAATGGAAAAATCGAATTGTGGATCGGCCGTTTCATTGCCGGGTTCCGTTTGAGCGGAGGCAGAATCCACATGCCGCGCCAGCGGCGGTCGGCCTGCTGAAGCAAGAGCTCATTCTGCCTGACGATGAAGGCGTGGTTTTCGACGAGGCGCCGCAGTGGGCCGCGTGCTTTCCTGACGGGCAGATTCTCGGGATTTTTAGCGCGACAGAATTTTCTGACCGGACAAACCGCGCACTTTGGCCGGGGCAGGCAAATTAGCGCGCCCAGGTCGATGAGCGCGGAATTGTAATCGTGGGCTGACTTTTTTGGAATCAACGAAGTTGCATAATTCCACAATGCCTGCCGGCCTGCAGCCTGATCGATGGGGATTTGCAGATTGAAGAGTCGCGCCAAAACGCGAGCTGTGTTCGCTTCCACGATCGGGACGGCCTGATCGAACGCAAAACAGGCAGCCGCGTGAGCGGTATATTTTCCAATTCCCGGCAGTTGTCGCATCTGCTCGATCGACTTTGGAAAACTTCGCGCACGCCGGTTCGCCAACAGTTTCGCGGTGCGGTGAAGATTTCTGCTGCGGGTGTAATACCCGAGGCCCTGCCATGCGTGGAGGACATCGCTTTCAGAAGCCTGCGCCAGCGTCTCAAAATCGGGGAACCGCTTGAGCCATCTGTCATAATGAGGCAGGACGGCGGCGACCTGTGTCTGCTGAAGCATCACTTCGGAGACGAGGACCGCATAGGGATCACGCGTGTGGCGCCAGGGGAGGTTGCGACCATGGCGACGGTACCAGTGCAAAAGATTGTCCCGGAAACAGCGGCTATCCTGAAGATTGTTCAAACTCAAAGCAAACGTCCAACGCCCAACGCCCAACGTCCAATGTCGAATTCGGAGTTGAGCGTTGGACGTTGAGCGTTCAGCGTTGGACGTTTTCCGAGAATGAATTCTTACACGCATCTGCTTTCGCCGGAGCAGGCCGACAAGCTTCGCGCCTTGCTCGAAGAACTTGGCTTCGAGTTTTCGCCGAAGCAGTACACGCTTTTCTTCGCGCGGAAAAACAAACTGAGTGTCGCTGTCTACGAAAAAGGGCCGAAAGTGCTGGTGCAAGGAAAGGGTGTCGAGGAGTTCATCCAATTCGAGCTCGAGCCGAAGATTCTGGGAGAAGCAAAGCTCGGTTATGAAGAAGTGCATTCGCCGGAAATGTTCGAACCGCATTTAGGGATCGATGAAAGCGGGAAGGGCGATTTTTTTGGACCGCTTGTGATCGCCGGCGTGTATGTCGATGCCGGAATCGCGCGCAAATTGCTCGACGCCGGCGTGCAGGACAGCAAACGAATCGGCTCGGATGCTCGCATCCGGTCGCTCGCGGAAACCATTCGAAAAACCGGCGGCGGGCTGGCTGACACGGTCCTGATTGGGCCCGCCCGTTACAACGAGCTTTACGAAAAGTTCGGCAATCTGAACAAGCTTCTCGGCTGGGGGCATGCCCGCGTCATCGAGAATCTCCTCGCAAAAAAGCCGAATTGCCCGCGTGCGTTGTCGGATCAATTCGCGGACGCGCGCGTGATCGAGCAGTCGCTCCTGCGACATGGCCGCAAGATCGACGTTCAGCAGCGCACCAAGGCAGAGTCGGACATTGCGGTGGCCGCGGCGTCGATTCTCGCGCGGGAGGCGTTTATCGGCTGGCTGGATCGCCAGGGAAAGGCGCTGGGAATCCGCCTGGATCGGGGAGTATCCTCAGCGGTGAAAGCCACGGCTGAGAAACTGATTGCCGACAAAGGGCCGGAAATTCTCCGGGAAGTGGCCAAAGTGCACTTCCGGACTGCGCACGCGATTGCGCCGGAACATTTTGCGGCACCGCCTGAGCGACGGGAGTGGCGAAAATAGGGTAAGCCGGAGGGGAAACGGGCAAGCTTCTTGCTCTAATAGTTTTTACGAAATTTAGAGCTTGTGGAAACCAGGGTGCTCATCCTTAACGCGGATCCAGTCTTCCAGGACAGGGCGTTGGCTATTTTGGACGGACTCCAGAATTTGGAGATGCGGATCGCGCGCACGCTGTCCGAGTCGATCCTTGCGCTGCTGACTGAGAATTTCGATGCATTTCTAATTGAAGGAGAGCCGGATGCGGCAATTGACCAGGCGACGAATGTTCGACAGCACTTCCCATCATTGAGGATTGCATGTTTGCTGGACGGCCAGCCCGGAGCGGAGCCCTTTTCGACGGCGGAGCAGCAGAAAATCGACTTGATTTTGCAGCCCCGAAGCGAGCGAAGCCTGCGCCGGAAGCTTGAAAGTTTCGTTCGTTCGGTCGATGACCATCCCGCGTCTTCGGTGGAAGGCGTTGACCCGTGTCATTCGCTGGTGGGCAATCTGAATCAGTTTTCAGCAGCTGAGATCCTGCAAATGAGCTGTTTGAGCCAGCGCAGCGGCCGTTTCATATTTAAGTCGGGCCGCGGGAACAGTGAGATTTACCTCCAGCATGGGGCGGTACGGCATGCGATTTTCGGTTCTCTCGAAGGCGAACCCGCTGTGGCGGAGATTTTCCGCTGGCGACAAGGCCGCTTTTATTTCGAAGAAGGAGTGATCAGCCAGATCCAGACGGTGGACAGGCCGTGGGCGCATCTGCTGATCGATAACCTGCAAAAGCTCGATGAGACGCTGGAGCTAGCGAGCGTTTAGCCGCCGATCGCCATGAGAAGCAAAGAATTGGAAACAAAACTTCGTCTAATCACTCTCCAGTTAGAGAGTTGGAAAAGATTGCACGATCTGATCACGTACGGCCTGGACAAGGCGAAACCGATCATTTCGACCGAACAGGAGCGCCAGTTCACGGAGATCCGGGCCAATCTGTTGCAGGAGACCCAGCACGTTTTTCGGGAACTGGGCATTCTTGAGGAATTGTCCGGCAAAGCGATGAATGTATTACAGCGATGTGTATCGGTCCGCGGCGTGCGCGATCTCACCGGTGAGGATGTTCGCCGGCTTGAGACGGAGTGGAACGCAGTATTTACGAAATTGGGCGTTGTGCAGGGGCAGTTGAAGTCGCGACGGAAGCAGCTGGCCGGCCAGACGGCGGCTGCTTACTATCTGAGCCGGCTCCTTAAAAGACCGGCCGTGGCCTGCTAATTTACGGAGGCGAGCCACGGTTCGCGCTGGTGGCGAGCAGCTTGGGCTGCAAAATTTCTCTTTCTTTGTCTAAATTTGCCACCACGTTTGTCATGGCGCACGATTCCTTCTTAGAAATATGGCAAAGCTTACCAAACGCGACATTGTCGTCTCGATCAGCAACCAAACCGGGATGGTCCAGCACCAGGTCTTCGACGTCGTTCAGCGCACGCTCGATAAGATCACAGATAGTCTGGCTAACAACGTGGCAGTGGAGCTCCGAAATTTCGGCGTTTTTCAGCCGCGCCTGACCAAGCCGCGCGTTGGACGCAACCCGAACCAGCCGGGCAGCAGTTTCGTGATTCCGCCGCGAGCAACGGTGAAGTTCAAGGCCGGAAAAGTCATGCGCCAGCGTGTTGAAAAGCTTTCTCGGGAGCTAAAGGAAGTAGCGGAGCGGACGGCCGGCAGCCGATAACTTATAACCAGGACGGGCGCTGAGAGACTAAAGTCGTCTCGTCCCGACGCGCCGCCTGCCGGTCAGGGAATTGTTTCGGTTCCCAGTAAATTGCGGATCGCTTCGTCCAACCGCTCGAAGTTGATCGGCTTGGTCAGGTGATCGGAGAAGCCGGCCGCGCGCGCCTTGGTCACGTCGTTCTCCATGCCGAAGCCGGTTAACGCGATTCCGCGCAATCCCTTGCTTTCACTTAACTCGCGCATGAGTTCGTAACCGCTCCGATCAGGCAAACCGATGTCGCTGATCAACAGATCGAAATCCTGTTGCTGCGCTTTTTCCACGGCCTGATCGGCCGAGTGTGCAATCGTGATCCGGTAACCGCGCCGCTCCAGCATCATTTTCATTCCCGTGCATGTGTCGGCGTGATCATCCACAACCAGGACACGGCGGGGCGGCCGCACGTCATCTTTTCCTTTCGGTTCAGCCGGGCCTTTCCGGTCGCCCCTGGAGACGGGGGCGGCGACCGTCTTGAGTTTGACCACGAAGGTAGTGCCCAAGTCTTTTCCTAGACTCTCCGCGCTGATTTTGCCCCGATGCGCTTCCACCATCGCCTTGGAGATGGCGAGTCCGAGTCCCAGGCCGCCAAACCGTCGTGTGATGGAGCTTTGGCCCTGCTCGAAAGCGTGGAAAACCTTGCCAATCTTTTCCTGGTCGATCCCTATCCCGGTGTCGGAAATTCTGATCTCGATTTCTCCCGGTGTGGGATTTTGCGTTGCAATCGTGATTCGTCCCCTGGCTGGCGTGAATTTCACGCTGTTCTTAATCAGGTTCCAAAAGACCTGTTGCAGACGGGCCGGGTCGCCTTCGATATGCGCCTCTTCCGCGTTGAGTCGAAATTGCACTTCCAGATCCTTGGCGGCAATTTCCTCTTCGCAGATTTCGTAGGCTCGCCGTAAAATTTCGTGTGCGCTGACAGTTTCGAAAGTGAGCTGCAACTTCCCCTTGGCGATTCGCGTGACGTCGAGCAAGTCGTCGATCAAGCGTGCTTCCAGTTCGACATTGCGCCGGATCACTTCGAGCGCCTGCTGGATCCTGGGCGAGTCAGGCGCATCGGCCTCAAGCTCGCCCACCATCGCAATGACCGGAGTCAGCGGATTGCGTAATTCGTGGGAAAGAAGCGCAAGAAATTGGTCCTTGGCGGCATTGGCATTGATGAGTTCCTGGCGCAAAGCCACGTCGCGCGTTTTGTCTTCTACGAGGTAAAGAACTCCTTGAATATTCTGCCGCGCCCCTTGCAATCGCAGCAGATGAACGTTCACAAAGTGCGTCATGCCTCCCTTGTCTTTGAACGGGTGTTCGATCAGCTGGAACGGCGTGCCGAAGGAAAGAACTTTCTCGATTGTATCGGCGGGCGCGATTTTCACTTCGTCATATGTTGCGTCCATGATGTCGCGACGAGTGGCGAAGTCTCCAAATCGCTGCGCCATGTGGGCAAATGCTTCATTCGCCTGAAGAAAGCGACGCGAGGTCGGGTGGACAAATGCGATGCCGATCGGCATGTTGGCCAGAATTTTCTCGTTAAAGATAACTTCACGCTCGATCCGGCGCGCCGCTTCGGTCTGGCGCCGGTAAAATTTACCACTTAGCCAGGCGAAGATGGCCGTGAGGGCCATCAGCCACATGGCGAGCACGGTGATTCGACTACGCCAATCGTACACCGATCTAAAGGCGATGGCTTTTGGCTGCTCAACCAGCGCCACCCATTTCGTCGTTTCGATTGGGCTGAATGAAATGAGATCCCCATGCTTCTCCAGATGACCGGCTTTGTTCGGCTGGATCTCCTTGATCAAACTTGCGCGGGCCCGTGGCGGTCCGACAGGTTTCGGCCTCAGGTCGTTACTGAAAAGGGCCTGCCCGGTTTGATCGAGAATCTGACAGATGAGTTGATCGGAAAACTGGACCATCGACAGGCGGCGCCCAATTCTTTCGACCAGGACGGATACCCCAAGATAGCCAACAATCGTCCGATCGGGCGTCCGCACGGCGCCGACAATATCGGTCACCATGCGTTTGTCAGAAAAGCGCGGATGCACAGGCGAGACGTACGTTTCGCTCGACGCGCTGGCTTGTTGGCGCCAAAGACTTGCACCGAAATCCTTTCCGATCATCGTCGGGTTGGCTGGAACCGATGAGATCAATCGCCCGTCGGTTCCCGCCAGGAACATTCCGTCGATGCGAGGATGGGAATAAAATGTAGACCCGAGCCATTGCTGCCCCGCAAGCTCCGGATTCGGCCCGGTCAGGATCTTCGCGACCTCGGGAGAGGTCTGATAGTATTCGATGATGCCGCTGGTCCGGCCCAGGTCGTCACCGACCAGGTGCCCGATCAGCTGTACAAAGGCCTGACGATCGCGCAGAATTTTGGATTCCAGCGTGCTGCTGAGAATGGTATAGGAGAGCCATAACATCAGGATGGAGGGGACCCATCCGGCCAGCAGTATTGCAAAGACAATATTGAAGCGGTCGAACCGATTGTGCGCGGATTTCTCTACTAGGTTTGGCAGGGGCATTACCGCTCGATTTCCTGGGAAATAGATAGCATATCCTTGGCCGACCTGCCGCTATTGCCGACGCCCTCAATCGACTTGTCGAATGGCGTCCTCGGCCAGCTGGGCCTGCATCCGAATGGCCCGCACATCGGCAGGCGTTAATTCGCCGGAAGCTGCCGCCTTGGTGATGGTCGTGTGGATCACATTGACAGCTGCCCGAATTTTCTCAAACAGCGGAGCGTGAATCAGACCAGGCGGCAGCGTTGTCAGCTCATCGGTAAAATAATCCGCCAAATCCCGTTTCACCAAGAGCCGGGCACGTTGCGGAGAGTAATTTGCCTCGACGGCACCGGCGCTGATCTCCAGGCCCCGGAGCCAACCGCCCAGACTGATCAGATGCGCCATTTTTTCGTCACGGAGCTCAATCATTGCTTCTTCGACATCGGCCTGTGTTGCAGTCAATTCCTTCCGGACGCCCGACCAATCTCCGCGTTTGCCCAATTCCGTGAGGCTGGCGCTGTGGCGCATCACGCGATCGGCCACTCCCAGGCCGCGTGCTTCTCGTATGAGAACGCGGCCCAAGTCATCGACCATGTTCTTCTTTTCCGCCTCGACGATGAGAAACCCGTCGGCGACAAGGCCACCGAAGATCAGGCCCTTTTGTTCGCGACTGGCGGAAAGCGGGCCTGGAAAATCGCGCTTGAGTTGATCAAACGAAAGCGGCCTGAGCTCGTCGAGTGTTTGAAAGATGCGTGCAATGGATGGCGCGGTGTAAGCGTTTACGCCTAGTTCCTCCCGTTCGTGACCTTCGGTTTCGGACGGTATTTCCTGTGCGGATGCGGTCCCCCATCCGGCGACAAGTCCGGCGAGCAGGATCAATAATGAGCTTTTTCCCAGGCCCGGGAGAGTCGTGAAACCGTGCTTTGGTTTAGAACGTCGATCGCGATTTGAGGCGGTTTTCGCAGGCATCCGTGCCAATTTTTGATTTGACGCCTGCGGAGGAAACGCCATCATGCGCCGATGCTGCCTTAACCATCGGCAGCTCCTAGAAGCCTTATGCAAGGAAGCCTCGGCTATATCATTTGGACGGTTTGTTATCTCGCTGTGCTCATCGGTCTGTCCGCCTACGGGGTGCATCGTTATTTCATCATCTATCTCTTCCTCAAAAACAGGAAACGCAAGGCTGTGCCGTCCCGTCAGTTCGAGCAACTGCCCAAGGTGACGATGCAGCTCCCCATCTTCAATGAAATCTACGTGGTCGAGCGCCTGCTTCGGTCCGTCAGCGAGCTCGATTACCCAAGGGATCTGCTGCAAATTCAGGTACTCGATGATTCTACGGATGACACTCGCGAAGTGACCGCCTCGTGCGCCGAGGAACTGCGCCGGCGCGGTTTCGATGTCCAGCTGATTCAGCGCGTGGACCGGACCGGATTCAAAGCGGGCGCTCTGGAGGCGGGGCTCGATGCCGCCGACGGCGACTTTGTCTGCATTCTCGATGCGGACTTCGTGCCGCCCCCCGATTTGCTGCAGCGGACCGTTCATTTCTTCACCGATCCCAAGGTGGGAATGATTCAGACCCGCTGGGGGCACTTGAACCGCAGCTATTCACTGCTGACGCGCGTTCAGGCCATGTTTCTTGATGGCCACCTGCTTTTGGAGCAAACGGCGCGCAGCCGGAGCGGACGGTTCTTTAACTTCAACGGGACTGCCGGTCTCTGGCGCCGTTCATGTATCGTCGAAGCCGGTGGCTGGCAGCACGATACGCTGACCGAAGACCTTGATCTCAGCTACCGCGCACAACTCGCGGGATGGAAATTTATTTTCCTGCCCGACGTAGTGACTCCGGCTGAGTTGCCGGTGGATATGAATGGCTTCAAATCTCAGCAGCATCGCTGGACAAAAGGCTCGATTCAAACCTGCAAGAAGCTTCTGCCTCGAATCTGGCGGAGCCGGTTACCGTTCCCGATCAAACTGGAAGCCACCGGCCACCTCATTTCAAACTTTGCCTACCTGCTGCTCGCGTGTTTGTGCGTGCTTTTGCACCCATCGGCCGGAGGACCGCAATCCGGCTGGGTACGTACGCTCCTGATTGACGTTCCGATTTTTTTAACGGCGTCGGTCTCGGTTACGGTATTTTATATCTGCGCCCAACGCGAACTTCACCCGCGTACATGGATGCGGGACATCCTGTTGCTTCCCTGCCTGCTCGCGCTTGGCATTGGCCTTTCGTTGAATAACGCGCGCGCCGTGCTCGAAGCGATCTTCAACCACCATTCCGATTTTACCCGGACACCGAAATACGGCATCGAACGGAAATCGCAGCCGTGGCGACGTTGCAAATATCGGCCGCACAAATCGATACTGCCTCTCGCTGAAATGGCGTTCGCGATTTATTTTAGTTACTTCGTCTGGTTCTCGCTGGTGCATCGGCAATTCCTCTCGGTACCGTTCCTGCTTTTGTTCCAGGTTGGCTTTCTCTATGTGGCGCTTTGCTCACTTGTCCCACCCTGGTGGCCAAAATTCAGTTTCGGCGGGTCACGGGCGCCTGCTGCAATTCCTGCGTGACAAAACGCGGAATTGGAGTAAATCAACGCGCATGTTGCGCCCCCCCCTCGTGCTTGTCGCCCTGTTCGCGTCTGCTTCATTCGCCCATGGCGGTGCACTCCTGCCCGACCCTGGGAACCGTATCGTTGTCAGCGTCCGCGACCAAAAGCTGATGTTGGTAAGAAACGGTGCGAAGGTTGCCACGTACCCGGTTTCCACGTCCAGGTTCGGCCTCGGCGACGCGTGGGGCCGAATGACTACGCCTCTCGGGTTTCTTCAGGTGGTGCGGAAAATTGGCGATAACGCGCCCGCGGGAGCGGTGTTTCACAATCGCCGCTGGACCGGTGAAGTGTTGCGTCCGAATGCGCCAGGGCGCGATCCCATCGTCACGCGCATCATCTGGCTGCGTGGCCTGGAAGCGTCTAACGCGCACGCATTCAGCCGGTGCATTTATATTCACGGCACGCCGCAGGAGAAAAATATCGGTCGACCGGCGAGCTACGGCTGCATCCGAATGAAGTCGAAAGATGTCGCGTCGCTTTATAATCAAATACCCCTCGGTACCATCGTTCAAATTGTGCCCGGACGTTTGCCAAAGCCGGCGAAGGCCGCTGCCACTCCCGTGGGTTCAGTGCTGCGCGCCAGTTTCTCCGATGCCAGGGCGGCTTCGTCCGCCGGCGAGAAGAAATCGCACAGAACTGCGGCCCGAAAAAAATTAATCGCTTCCCGTCATCGCGACACCTGATCTGGGCGCGATCCGAATCTTGACAATCCGGCTCTGTTCAACGAGCCTCCACGCCCGTTCATTTTTTCCGACTCATGGCGAATACAAAATCCGCAGCAAAACGCGCCCGGCAATCTCTCAAGCGCTCGCTCCATAACCGGGGAGTGCGCACGAGGCTGCGTACAGTTACAAAAGCGTTCGCGGGCCGCCGCCGGGGATCGAAAAGAGATTCAAGCGTTGATCTCGGCCATCGACAAAGCGGCAAAGCGCGGCATCATTCATCGAAATGCGGCCATTCGCCGCAAGGCCCGGCTCAATAAAATCATCGCCGCGGCCGGTCGAAAGTAGCTTCTCCCGTTTCATTTCGTAAAGTTGGGAAGGCCGGCGATTGTGGGCTCGGAATTTGCCAAACTGGGCTTTGCATATCGCACAGGACGGATAGATTCTTGGCCGATGATTCCTGCGCTTTTTCTCGTCGCCTCAGTGGTGATCTATCGGATCGCCACGGGACTTCTCATTCATTCCGGAACAACCTGGTTGTCGAATTTTGCTCCGCTTGCCGCGATCGCGTTGTGCGGCGCCGCTTATTTTCCGTGGAAAATGAAATTCTCCGTTCCGCTGATCGCTCTTTTCGCCTCAGACGCGGTTCTTAATTATCATTACGGCGTCTCTCTGTTCGACCCTCACATTCTTTCCCGCTATCTGGCTTTGGCGCTTGTTGGTTGCCTGGGACTTCTGCTGCAAAACCGCGCATCGCTCAAAACTCTGCTCCCGGCCTCGATCGCCGGGTCGATTGTTTTCTATTTTATCACAAATCTCTTTTCGTGGCTGAGTGATCCCGGATACTTGAAAAATCTCGCAGGCCTGATGCAGGCGTTGACGGTAGGCCTGCCTGGGTACAGCGCGACACCGACCTGGATGTTTTTCCGCAATTCGCTACTGAGCGATCTCTTCTTCACGCTGCTCTTTGTTGCAGCGATTCATTTTGGGCGAAACACCGGCCGGGTGCGCGCCGGAGCTGCATTGCCTGGCGTCGCGTAAACGTCTGATGCAGCGGCCCGAGCAACGCGACGAGGTCGAGATGCTCGCGCTGATGCTGTTGATTCGACGTTTCGAAGAGCGCGCGAGTCAGCAATATCAGGCGCAGAAGATCGGCGGCTTTTGCCATCTTTATATCGGCCAGGAGGCTGTCGCAGTGGGCGCGGTCGCGGCCACTCGCCCAGACGATTACATCATTACCGCTTACCGCGATCACGGCCATGCTCTCGCGCGCGGCACGAGCGCAAACGCCTGCATGGCGGAACTTTTCGGCAAGGAGACCGGCTGCTCGCGCGGTCTCGGCGGTTCCATGCACTTTTTCGACAAGGAACATCACATGTACGGTGGGCATGCGATCGTCGGGGCGCACGTTCCGCTCGCTGCCGGGATGGCTTTCGCCTCAAAATATCGTGGAGAAGATCGCGTGACGCTTTGCTTTTTCGGCGATGGCGCGATCAATCAAGGTTCGTTTCACGAAGCGCTCAATCTCATCGCTCTTTACAAACTGCCCGTGGTCCTGGTCTGCGAGAATAATTTGTTCGCAATGGGCACGTCCGTGAAAAGATCCACCGCGTTGAAGCAGATCGTCGATCGGGCCGAAGGTTACGACATCCCCGGCGAGGTGGTCGACGGAATGAATTTTCGGGAAGTGCGCGATAAGCTGGCTGAAATCATCGAGTCGATCCGCAAAGAAGCGCATCCGGCCTTTGTCGAAGTACGCACCTACCGGTATCGCGGTCATTCCATGTCCGATCCGGCGAGTTATCGGACAAAAGATGAGCTGGAAAAATATCGGTTGGACGACCCGATTATCCGCCTGCGCGCGCAACTGACTCGCGAAGGGACGCTAACCAACGAGCAGTTCGACAAGATCGATAAACAGGCGAAAGAAACGGCGCTCGAAGCGGTCACATTCGCGGAGAAAAGCGCCGATCCGCCGTTGGCGAAGCTTTACGATTACGTTTATGCCAACGGAGCGTAGACTTGTCGTCTGTGCAGCCAATGGCGTGGCAGCCGGCTGCTGCAGCGGTTTCGCTCTGCAGAACGCGGCACTCGGGATGATCACATAGTGCCATGAGAGAAATTACCTATCGTCAGGCGCTCAATGAAGCGCTCGCTGAAGAGCTCGAGCGTGATCCGAACGTCTTTCTCATGGGAGAAGAGGTAGCTGAATATAACGGGGCCTACAAAGTAAGTCAGGGCTTGCTGGAACGCTTCGGTCCCAAACGCATCATCGATACGCCCATCAGCGAGAATGGCTTTGCCGGACTTGGCGTTGGCGCGGCGATGGTTGGCCTGCGTCCGATCATCGAGTTCATGACGTTTAGCTTTTCATTGGTGGCGTTCGACCAGGTGGTGAATAACGCTCCCAACATGTTCACGATGTCTGGCGGCCAGTTCAATATCCCAATCACGTTTCGTGGTCCCAATGGCCCTGCGCATCAGCTCGCGGCCACGCATTCCCACGCCACGGAGCCATGGTACGCCAACGTGCCGGGCCTCAAAGTATGTACGCCGGCCACCCCGCGCGACGCCAAAGGCCTTTTGAAAACAGCGGTGCGCGACGACAATCCGGTGCTGGTGCTCGAAGCGGAGCTTCTCTACAGCTCCAAGGGATTGGTCGAACCACCGGACCAGGAGCTGCTGATTCCGCTCGGTGAGGCCGAAGTGAAGCGCGAAGGCGGCGATGTGTCGATCATCTGCTACGCGCAAACCGTTCCACTGGCTCTGGCGGCGGCCGCACAGCTCGAAGAGGAGGATATTTCCGCCGAGATTATCGATCTCCGCTCGATCAAGCCGCTCGACGAACGCGGGATTTTCAATTCGGTCGCAAAAACACATCGCGCCGTGGTGGTGGAACAAAACCGGCCTTTTTGCGGGGTGGGTGCGGAAGTTTGTTACCGGATTCAGAAAAATATCTTCGATGAGCTCGATGCGCCGGTTCTGCGCGTTTCACAGGAGGATGTGCCGATTCCTTACAACGAAAAATGGGAAGAGGCCGTCCTGCCGAACATGGACAAACTAATCGCAGCGGTGAAAAAGGTCTGCTACGCATAATTTCTCATGCCCGAGATTCAAATGCCCAAGCTGAGTGACACGATGACGGAGGGAACGCTGGTCTCGTGGAAAAAGAAAAAGGGGGACAAGGTCTCTGCCGGGGACGTGATCGCGGAGATCGAGACCGACAAGGCGACCATGGAATGGGAGTCGCCCGAGGACGGAACCCTGAGCGAGATTTACGTCCAGGAAGGCGGCAAGGTTAACGTCGGCGATCGAATCGCATTTATCGGAGGCGAAGGCGAAGAAGTGCCAGCCGAGAAAAAGAAAGAGAAAAAGCCGACAGAAACCAAATCGAAAGAAGAACAGGCGAAACAGGGCGAAGAAAAAGCGAAGCCCGGGCAAAAGGAAGAGAAGACAAAGCCTGAGAAAAAAGGGGAAAAGAAACCGGCGCCTAAAAAGGGGAAAAGATCCGAGGAGCAAACTGTAGAGGCAGGCGTGTCGCCTGCGCAGACACAACCGCCGCCACAGACCGAAGAAGCTCGCGTGAAAGCTTCGCCAGTCGCGAGACGAGTCGCGGCCGAGCTTGGCGTCGATCTTTCCAGCGTCAACGGGACCGGTCCCGAGGGTCGCGTGACTGAAACCGATGTGCGTGCCGCGGCCAAGTCCGCCGGCGCTGCACCGGGTGTGCAACCAAAGCTTGCACCGTCGATCAAGCCCGGTGAAGGCGCGCGCATCGCTCTTTCCGGAATGCGGAAAGTCATTGCGCAGCGCCTGGTCGAAAGCCTCGGTCCCATCCCGCATTTTTATCTCAACATCGACGTCGATGCTGGACCGCTGATGGCGGCGCGCGAGGAACTGAAATCTGCCGGCGAAGGTGCAGACGCCGCAAAGATCACGGTCAACGACTTCGTTTTGAAAGCAGCCGTGCAGGCTGCGGTCAAAGTTCCACGCGTGAATGCCTCATTCGATGGCGACGCAATCGTCCAGTACGCCGACGTCGATCTTGGTATCGCGGTCGCAATTGAAGAGGGCTTGTTGACTCCCGTCATTCGCGCCGCGCAGAACAAATCGCTCCGCGAAATCAGCGAGTTGGTCAAGGATCTCGCCCATCGCGCGCGCAACAGGCGAATGAAGCCTGAGGAATTTCAAGGAGGCACGTTCACCGTATCGAATCTGGGCGGGCTGGGCATCGATAGCTTCTCCGCTGTCATCAATCCGCCGCAGGGCTTCATCCTCGCAATCGGCAAGGTCGCCAAAATCCCGGTAGTGGATGATTCGGATCGGGTCGTCGTCGGCCATCGGATGTCGATCACAATGAGCTGCGACCATCGTGTGATCGACGGCGCTCTCGGCGCGGAATATCTGAAGGAACTGCGCCACCTGCTGGAAAATCCAGCGTTGCTGCTGGTTTGAGACGGCGATTGCGGGCTCAGGGCGCCGCGGTTTCCCACGTCATGAAATCGTCCAGATCGTCTCTGCTGGTTCGGACCGCGAAGGAAATGACCGTCGCATCGTCGATGAATCCGAGAAACGGCACCTCATCCGGAATCAGGTCGAACGGATCGACCAGATAATTGAGCGCGGTAACGATCGACAAGAGCGCGTCGTTCGAAACGGCGCGGTATTCGCCGCGCGAGTAAGCCCGGGCCAGCCGCAACATCGTCTGCAAGTAAGGCCAGCTCTCCCTTAACGGCTCTTTTGGAATCGAGGCCAGCTTCTCCGACGCCTCCTCAACCAGCGCGCGCAACTGCGCCTTATCTCCGGTGCACGATTTTGCATTCAGCAACGCTCTGGCAAATGCGCTGCTTCGAAGCGCAGCTTTCTGATGTGGGGTGTGCCTCTCTGTTTTACGGGCGCCATTACCTACGCGTCGTCTGCGGGCCGGCTTGGTCTTAACTTTTTTCACGGAGCGCCATCAAAGCAGTTGGGAGAGAGTTTGAGAAGCGCATTCGACGTTTGTGGCATCGCCTCCCAGGCGATAGGTCCGGGTCCGGGGACCATCGGCAAGATGCCGCTGCCATTTACGGCTTGGTTGCGAGGATGAGCGGTGAATGGGTGGGGTTTTCGACCGGGCGGGCATCTTTGAACCCGGCTTCGTCGAGCCAGCTCTTGATTTCGTTGAAACTGAACGTGTCGCCCTTTTCCGTGTTTACCAGCATGTTCACCGCAAACATGAGCCCGGGAAGCGGCTCCGTGCGGTCCTCATTGACCAGCCATTCCGCGATGGCAATTGTGCCGCCGGATTTAAGCGCGGAAAAAGTTTTCTTCAACAGCTTGCGGCTGCGTTCTTGGCCTTCGCTGTGCAAGATATGGCCGAGCGTCGCGATGTCGTAGCCGGTGCCAAAGTCCGCTTCGAGTATGTCACCCGCTACAAATTTGAAACGGTCCGCGACGCCAAATTTCTGCGTGATTCGTTTCGTGGTCGGAATCATTCCGCCCCAATCGACCGCCGTCACATGGACTTGCGGCGATTTTTGCGCCAGCACGATGCCCCAGACGCCGGAGCCGGCAGCGATGTCGAGCACTTGCACCGGCTGTTTTGCTTTAGCGAGTTCCAGGTGGTCTCCCAACGCCTGCGCGCTGGGGAAGCTCATCGGCATGATATTCTCAACCAAACCGGAGAAGAAATTCGTGCCTTCGTCTTCCTTGTTGGCGGCCATGGCCGGTTGCCCTGTGCGCACGACCTCATCGAGTTGCGCCCACTTTGGCACCAACTGCATGATGTTCAGGCCAAAGAACCCGGCGAGACTGCCCGGCTTGTTGCTGACGAGAAAGGCTTTGCTCTCCGGCGTCAGCGAATACGCATCTCGATTTTTTTTCAGTAACTCGAGGCCAACGAGCACGTCCATTATCATTCGCAAGCCGCGTTCGGAGGACCCCGTTTCCTTGCTGATCTGTCCGGCGGTTTTCGGTCCGTGCTCAAGGGAATCAAATACTTTGTTGTTAACCGCCGCTCCGATCACAAGGGGCGGCGCGTAGGCGAAGCCAAATCCCAGCAAGCGTTCCGGAGTTACCTGGTCATTTTCGGATGGTTGCATATTCGTTAGGCGGATAAAACAAGCTACTTCCCGATTTTGATGCCTCGCATCAGCGCGATATTGCTCAGGTCCCGCGCCTGCGTGATGATCGAGGCTTCGTCGCCTTTGAGGTACTGAGGGTCGAAGGCCTTCGGCTTGTGGCCGAACGACGCCGGATCGGCGGTTTTATTGACGATCGCGACCGCCTTGTGGAGGTACTCGCGTGTCGCCTTGTATCTCTCCCTGGCGGCGACATCCAAAGTCTTGGAAAACGCCCGTTCGTCGGCCGTCAGAACGCCCGTTGCAGCGGGCCGACCGGAAGACGTCGGCGTTGAAACCGAGATCCCGCTCAGCAACGCGTCGTTGCTCAAATTTCGCGCCTTCGCGATGATCGAGGCCTCGTCGCCGCCAAGGTACTTGGCATCGAAGTCTTTCGGCTTGCGACCCAGCGATATCGGATCGGCGGTTTTATTAACGATCGCTGCCGCCCGGTGGAAGTACTCACGCGTGGTCGTGTATCTCGCCCGAGCCGTGGCATTCAATCCTTTGGAAAAGGCCTGCTCGGCAGGCGTTAAGTCCGCCTGGGCGATGGTCGCCGCGCCGACGAGAAGAAACGAAAGGATCAGAGTTTTCATTCAGAAGATCTCCTGCGAGGAAGGGATTTCTAGCGCGCATTTCGCTTGAAGCCGCCCCACCGAATCAGAGTAACTCCCTTACTCGTCAATGCAATAGACGCGCTTGGCCGCGGGGGATGACGTGGTCGCTTCCAAATCCGGCTGCGTCTCTTGCGTTGATCGCGCCATTCGGCGAGCGTCGGCTTAGATCGTGACAGAGAATCCGGAGAAGCCATTGCGGACCGTTTCGTTTGTGGTCCACGCAACGCGCGGCGTCATTCGCGATGCGAACACAAGGCGCAAAGCCATGCTTGGTTTGGTCGTCGCCGCTCTGGTTCTTCTGCTCGCCGGCTCGACCATTTTGCATCAGGCACTTAATCCGCGCGAGCACCCCGGCCGGTTCATCTTCTTCTGGGTGCTTTGTGGCTGGCTCGCGTTGACCGCGATGCTGCTCGCCGTTTTCGATTTTCTGATGGTGAGGCTCGAGGCGCGGAAAGCGGAAAGGATGTTGCGCGAAAAACTTGCGCAAACACAAGTTCCGGACCCACCCGGTTCGACACGCTTGAAGCAATCGGGGACCGCGAAGTCTTTCGAAGTCGATCAAGAACCGAAGTGATCGGGCACGCAACGCTTGCGCTGTTTGCGGCGGTCGCCGATTATCGCACGCTTTGAAATTCTCGAACAAAATTGGCAAAGTCGCGCGCGGCGAGGCATATCGGCGTGCGTGGCGAAGGATGCAACGCAAACTCCATCCTATTCCTTTGCGGCCGCTGCTGGCGAAGATCGACCACGATCATCTTCGAGAGATCCAGGCGCGGTATCCTTTCTCACCATTAAAGGCTTCGAAGTACACGGACGTCGAACACTGGTTGAGGCTTAACATCGAACGCGTCCAGGATTTAAAGCTTAATCAGATGCCACCTCAGCAAATTCTCGATCTTGGCTGCGGCGGCGGTTTTTTTCTTTTCATCTGCCGCGAGCTCGGTCACCGCTGTTTGGGACTGGACCAGGAAGGGTTCCCGGTTTTCCGCGAACTTGTCGATCTTCTCCGGATAGAAAGAGAAATCTGGCAGATCAAAGCATTCGAACCGGTCCCTGATTTTGGCCGCAAGTTCGACTGGATCACCGGGTTTTCGACCGGCTTCAATCGGAACGCCGACCGATCGCTGTGGGGCCCGCGCGAATGGTCCTTTTTTCTTCAGGACCTCACCAAACATTTGCGGCCCGGCGGCAAGATGTTTTTCGGACTCAATCCGGCACAGGACGGATGGTATTACACTGAGGAATTGCGGGATTTCTTTGTTGGCTGCGGCGCGATTGTGGAGCGGGAACGCGTCTTTTTTCCACAGGGCGTCGCCGCATCAGGCTGATGTGATCATGCCGTAACGCCACGGCGCTTCAAATCCGATTGCGCCGGCTGCGGCTCTCGGCGAGCATCGAGTCAACGGTGAACGATACGTCAAAAGAAAGACCTTCAGGATCAGTCAAATCGGTTCCGGCACAGGATGGCGGCTTTAAGTCGCGCGAGCAGATGGAAGCGACCGAACGCGCCACCCTTGCACCATTTGCGCAAAAATCCGGCGATTCGCGCGGCCGAAAATACCCCGAGCCGAGCCATGCTTATCGCACGGAATTTCAACGCGATCGGGCGCGCATTATTCACTCGCGCGCATTTCGCCGGCTCGAGTATAAGACGCAGGTTTTCCTCAACGGGACGGGCGACCATTTACGCACCCGCCTGACCCATTCGATCGAAGTCGCGTCGATCAGCCGCACGATCGCGCGCGCGTTATCGTTGAACGAGGATTTGGCGGAGGCAATCGCGCTGGCGCACGATCTTGGCCACAGCCCTTTTGGACATTCGGGGGAAGAAATGCTGGCCGAATGCATGCAGGAGCACGGCGGATTCGAGCACAACCGGCAAAGTCTGCGCGTGGTCGAGTTGCTGGAAAATGCGTATCCGGATTTCCCCGGATTGAATCTTACTTTCGAAGTGCGCGAGGGCCTGCAAAAGCACCAGGCCTTTTACGATCCCCCCACAGCGGGCGAGGAGAAATACAAGTGCCCGTCGCTGGAAGCGCAAATCGCAAATCTGGCCGATGAAATTACCTATTACAGTCACGATCTCGACGACGCCGTCGATTTCGAAGTCCTTGACGCTGCGCAATTGGAGGAGAACGCGGTCTGGCAACGCAGTCACGGCGCGGTGGTGGCCCGCTATCCGGACGCGCGCGAACCCGAGCTGCACAAATTGATCATTCGCGACATCATCGACGTGCAGGTGCGCGACGTCGTTACCAACAGCGCGCGGTCGATCCGGGACGCGAATGTGCGAAGCGCGGACGATGTTCGGAAGCAGCAAATGCCGCTCATTCGGTATAGCGATGAATTGCTGGAAGCGAATCGCGCGTTGCGAAAATTTCTTTATGCCAATGTCTACTACCATCCGCGTGTGGCTGAAGTGAACCAGCGAGCGTGTGAGATGCTGCGAAAAGTGTTCGAAAGCTATCTCATCGACCCGGGCGAACTGGGAGAAACGGCGACAAAACGCATCGAACAGGAAGGATTGGAGCGCACGATCTGCGATTACATCGCCGGAATGACCGATCGTTACTTGATGGAAGAGTATGTGCGAATCACCGGTTGAACAGGCCGGCGCGACTCAACTCGGAGGATGAAAACCAAATTCGGCCTGCAGATTGCCCCAGAGCCAGTCAACGAACCAGTCTTTGTGGATTGATTTCGCCTCCGCATTGGCGAGGGCTTCCGCCTTTTTCACGTCTCCGTGCAGGCAATAGAGATACGTGAGCAGGAACAAGTCGTTCATCCTCGCAAACCCCCGTTCTTTCTCGCGCTCCAGGAGTTGAATTGCGCGGGAATAATCGCGGCTGGCCAGCGCGCCTGCGACCAGGTCCCGCAGCGCTTCCACCGGCAGCGAGGCTGGTGAGGCGTGGTCTAGTTTTTCAGCCAGCGCAACCCGGAATTCGTCGCTGCTCAAAACCCCCAGGACCGGCGCGCGCAATTGCGTGCGGCGCAGATAAAAAGCGAGCTCGGCCAGCCAGTTGCTCCCGGACATTTGCGAACGGAATCGCGTCTCTCGGACCAGAAAAAGCATGTCGAGCGACTTCTTCCATTCGTTAGGCCAGATCTCGTCGATAAGAGGAGAAGAAAGAAAACGGTGTTCGGCCGCGGAGCTTTCGAGGTAGCTGTAGCCGAACTTGTAAGCTCCACTCATGGGAGGGTGGATGTCGCTTAGACGTTTGGGATAAAAATCGGTCAGCGGTTTGACCCCCTGCGTAATCCGATCGATTTCCGCGCCGTCCATCACGAACAAACTGGACATCTGCTCAGGCATCTCGACGCCGATTCGAGTTAGGTCCGGTTTTGTTCTCGCGTCGGTCCAGAGCGTATCCGCGAGTTCCGCGTTCGGCCTCTGCGCCGGCGGTTTGATCCCGACCATGATCCACTCCAGATCGCTGGTTGCCCAGACAGACGCGTTCGGAAAGACATTATGAAAAGCGCGCAGGATCGATTTGGTTTCGTCCGTGGTCAGCTGGTAGAGCGGCAACCAGAAGCTGGCAACGCCGCCATCTTTCAGCCGGCCTTTCATCAGCGAGAAAAATTGTTCGGTGTAAAGGTTGACTGTCCCCGCCACCTTCAAGGGGGGTGGTTCGCCTGTGATGATGTCGTATCGCTTCGGGCAGGCCTGCAGAAAAAAACGACCGTCCTGCACAAAGGTGCTGACACGCGGGTCGCGAAGTGGATCTTCGTAACCCGGACCGGAGTAAAGTCCGGCGAGATCGAAGACTTCTTTCGAAATATCCACAACGTCGAGATGTTTGAGACGCGTGTCGCGGATGAAAGCATCGGCGGTCACACCGACGCCATAGCAAATCAACAGGGCATTATCGCTTTCGGGACGGAGAGCCAGTGGCAGATATGCGAACAAACGCATGTAACGCTGGCTGCGCGGATGCGTTCCCGACATCGAGTACCGAGTTCGTGACCAGTCGGTAGTAATAGGGCTCGCCAAACAAATCGCGGCGCAGCAGTTGAAACGTGTCCGCCGTTCCTTCGATTTTTTTGATCAACGTGGAACCGTCCGCTTCATAAGGACGACGGGCATTCGCGAAATGCACTTCGTCGCGATGGTACGGGAAGAACCACAGGATGAGGATAAAGACGACGCTGAGCGAGACGACGGCGATTCCGGAGCCGCGGCGCAAAGACCATTCCTGTTTTCCAGTCGTCAAAAAAGCCGCTCCGGCGTAAACCGCTGCGGCAAAAATCAAGCTCGATTGGAATCCGAGTCGGGGAAGGAGGACGAAACCGGCGAGCAACGGTCCGACCGCCGAGCCAATGGTATTGAACAAAATGGTCAACCCGGCGCTGTTCATCCGACCGGCTATTTCGGATTGAACGCACGCTGCAATCGACGGAAGCAAAATTCCCGAGAGAAGAGCAACGGGAAACATCAAGGCCAGCGACAGTTGCCCGATCTTTTGCCACGACTCGATATCGAAAGCATTCTCATCTGGTCGAAGGGCCGGCACCGGAAAAAACAAATAGGAAAGAAGCGTGGCGAGCGCTGCGAGCAGCAGGAGGACTGGCAGCAACCGTCGTGGCGGAAGGAAGCGGCGTGGGATCGCGCCGGCAACAATGCCGCCCAGACCAATCCCGGCCAGCACGACCGCGAGCATGATGCAGAACGCGGTGGAAGTGGATGCGACATACAAGCGCATGAAGCGGAACCAAACGACCTCGAGTCCGAGAAGAATCGCGCCGCCGGCCATGCTGACGAAGAGCAAATTCCATGGCGGCTGTTTGCCTAACGAAAGCCACAGGGAGAATCGATCTCCTGTTTGATCAGTCACATCCGGTTTCGCGCCGGAACATGTCCACGCAATGGCCGCCGCGACGCAACTAATTGCCGCCGCCGCCAGACCGGTGCCGAAGAGTCCGTATATTTGGACCAAATACATTTCCCCTGACAATGCACCGGCGACTGCGCCCAGGGTGTTCGATCCGTAAAAGAGGCCGATCGTTCGGCTGAACTCGAACCTTTTAAGAAGGGGATCTTCCAACAGGACAGGCAGCGTCAATCCCATTGCGGTTGTGGGAATCAGCAGGATCAGGAACGAAACAAAGAAGCGGAGGAGATTCAGCAATCCCTGGTGGGTCCAGAGCGCTTGAAAAACAGGGCGCATCCATTCTCCAACGTGTGGGAGTCCAAATACGAGCGTGCATCCGAACACCGCTACAACCATTTCCAGCGCAGCGTAGACGCGCAGCGGCCGCCGTCGCCGTAGCGTCCAGGAGGCGGCGATCGCGCTTCCCAAAGCCAGGCCGGCCATGAAACTGGAGAGAATCAGCGCAGCCGACCAGACCGAATTGCCGAAAGCCAGGCCGCTCAGCCGGAGCCAAAGAGTTTCAAACAGAAGCGCGCTGCTCCCGGAAAGAAAAAGAACGACTGAGATGATGGCCACGCGCACGGGCCGAAACGTGCAATACCCGACTTTGCGCGGCAAGCGTTATGTCCCCGCAAGAATCTATTTCAACTTACTCGTTCCGCCTTGCGCAGCGCGTTGGTGTTCTTTCAAAAAGGATAACCATGGCGCGATTGCTGTAGTGGCAGCCGTGTCGGCTGCAACCCTTCTGGGATTTCCCGCAGGCGACACGCCTGCCGCTACAGAAGACGGCAGGATCCGTTCTAATGGCATTCGGACGTCTTCTATGCGCTCGTGCCGCCGATTTCGTCGTTCAAATATCGAATGAGAAGCCGGAGGCGTTGATTCAGGGAGGGTTCTTCGAGGATGTGCTGACGGCGCAGTGCATCGTTGACGAAAGTCGAGGTGACCAGGTCGGTCAGCATTTCAACGTCTCCCAGCTGAGAAAGATATCGGTCCACTTTCGGAGGAAGCTGCCGTCCGCCGCGTTTTAATTTCGCGTAAAGCTCGATCACTTTTTCGGCGAGCGCTTCCGTCTCGACCGTGGTGGTATCACGCGATTCGACGACGTCGATCCTGGCGATCGGGAAGGGGGCCCGTTGCTCGAAATCGGTGAGGCGCACACGCTGCAATCCCTGCAAAATCAAGTTCGACGTGCCGTCGCCAAGTTCAACGCAGGCACGAATGAGGCCGACCGTTGCGAGATGGAAAAAATCCTCCGGTGCATGCCATTCCGGGCAACTTGGTTTGATCAAAGCAACGCAAAACATTCGATGATGTTGCAACGCGTGCTCGAGCATGTTGCGGTAGCGCGGCTCGAAAATGTAAAGCGGGAGCAACGCATGCGGAAAAAGCACCGCTCCCGGCAGCGGCATCACCGGCACTTCTTCAGGCAAAACTTCGGCCCCGTTTTTCACGTTTCGATCGCTCTCCCTGTTCAATTTTCGACGCGCTCAGCGCAGAACGCAATTTTTCGATTGGCAGTTGCCCCTCGATTTTCGATGGGCCGAGCGAAACATAATTGAGCGCGGAACCGGTTCGCGCGAGCAGCAAGCGTGACGCTGCGCCGAGTTTGCCGATGCCCATTGCGCTCACTGGCAGTCCGGCGTCCCGGTTCTCAAAGAAATCGATCAGGCGCGCGAGTTGGGCCGGAGTATCGGTGCGCGTGGCGAGTTTGAAAATGGACGCGCCGGAGTTCTTCGCGCGGCGCGCTTTGGCACGAAGAGTGCGCACAGCAGGTGTGGAATTCAAATCATGGAACGAAATGATCCGTCGAATGTTTTTCTTTCGGGCGAGATCGAACAGCGGTCGCAAAGCTCGAAGGGAGCGCAACTCGATGTCGATGAATTGGGCGTGGGGCAGAAAGCGGGCAAGCAATTTGCGTCGGTCTCCGATCGGCAGGTTGTTCGCTCCGCCCTCGCGCGGGTGCCGCGCGGTGATGATGACCGGCGCACGGAGCATATCCAGTTTCCGTTCTATCTCATTCAGATTGTGGCAAAGGTAATCGAGCCGCAGTTCGACGAGATCCGGCGGCTGGCGCATCCGAATGGCGGCGCGCAAATCCGCCCTCGAAGCGATGACGGCGACGAGACGGCCACGTCCTTGCATCGCGTGGCTCTCCCGGTGCGCCGGATCGCTGCCGGAACCTTTGACCGAGGGACGCGTTGTCATATACTTAACGGCTCTGGAAATTACAGGACAAGGGAGGTTCGTCCTTTTGTAGCATGCTCGCGCGAAGACAGGAATTAAACACCCAGCTTCAGGTCTTTATCGACGCATTTCTGCTGGCCTTCTCGCTCTGGGCTGCATACGCGCTTCGCTACTACAGCACTTTTTGGTTCGACCTGACCAAAACAATCGATCCACAGCGCAATTATGCGTGGCTGCTCGTCGTGATCATGCCTTTCGGGCCGATCCTGCTCGATCTCCAGGGTTTCTACCAGTCGCCAGTCAATAAAACGCAGTGGAAGTCGATCGTCCAGATCATCCGCGCCATGATTGGATTGAGCATCATTGTCAGTGCGTGCGTGATCTTCCTGCGCCTTCCCCTGGCCAATCGATCGGTGCCGCTGCTCTTCATCCTGATCGGCACCCTGACGCTGCTGCTCAAGGAGCGATTAATCGTCGCCCATATCCGGCGGAAGGCGATGCGCGGTGAACAACGCGAGCCGATCCTGCTGGCGGGATTGCCCCAGGACATCGCCGCGCTCGAACAATCGTTTACGGCAGAGCAAAAATTGCTCATGGATGTCGTGGCCAGAATCGACATCGATAAACAACCCATCGCCGATTTGGTTGAAGCCATGCATCGGTATGCCGTGAGCCGGGTCATCTTCGCCGCCGGTCATAGCCAGTTGAATCGTGTCGAGCAGGCCATCGGTGCGTGCGAAATCGAAGGTGTGCCTGCGTGGCTGGTCGCCGATTTTATTCAAACCTCGATCGCCAAACCCGACTTTGACGCGTTTGGCGGAAGGCCAATGCTCGTTTTTCGATCGACCCCGGAAGTTTCATGGGCCTTGCTGATCAAGGGAATCATCGATCGGTACTGTCGCCGCCATTGCATTAGTACTCATGGCCATTCCGATGCTTGTCGTCGCGCTCGTCATCCGGATCACATCAAAAGGGCCGGTCATTTTCCGCCAACGTCGGGCCGGGCGATTTGGGAAACCGTTCGTGATGTACAAATTCCGCTCGATGACTGACGACGCCGAGATGCGACGCGCGGAGCTCGAGCCGTTTAATCAGATGAGCGGCCCCGTCTTTAAAGTGGAAGCCGACCCGCGCGTCACTCCAATCGGGCGCTGGCTGCGGCGAACGAGTTTCGACGAGTTGCCGCAACTGGTAAATGTGTTGATGGGCGACATGAGTCTGGTCGGTCCGCGGCCGCTGCCGCTTTATGAAGTGGAAAAATTTGAAAACACGGCGCAGCGACGCCGCCTGAGCGTCAAACCTGGATTGACCTGTCTCTGGCAAATCAGCGGACGGAATCAGGTCCGCGATTTTCGTGACTGGGTTAGACTGGATCTCGATTACATCGATCGCTGGTCGCTCGCGCTCGATTTCAAGATCCTGGCGCGCACCGTTCCGGCGGTGATCATGGGATTGGGCGCCAAGTAGCGCGGCGTCGCACGCGGCGGCTCTGCCGGCGTACTATAATATATAGAGACATAGGAATATGCGTCGTTTGCGTCGCATGGAGTACCCATGCGGAGTTGCGCCTCGTTGCGCATTGAGTCGGGGAGCGCACGCGCCCTCGCGTGCTCTCCTCGGCGCCCTCGCCGAGGAGTCCACATGAAAACGCAACGCGTTACTCTCCCATAGAGAATGCCGCTTCGCGGGTTGATTTGGGATGTTCGCGGCGAGGTGCCGCAAACTGCACGCGGGGCGCGTGCGTTTCCCGAAGCTTGTCGCCGCCGAAGTGGGCGCTCAGGCTTTATTCCTGCGGCGCGTACCGGGCGAGCATGCGCTCGATGTATTTGGCCAGAATATCGAACTCGATATTCACCAAATCGCCCGATTGAGCGAGGTCGATGTTGGTGTGGTGTTTGGTGTGCGGGATGATCCAGACGGCGAGGCTGTCTGTTAACACCTCCGCGATGGTAAGGCTGATGCCGTTGATCGCAATCGATCCCTTGTAAGCCGCGTAATGCGCAAACTCGCCCGGCAATTCAACTTCCAGCCGGTAATCCGCACCGCTGCGCTCGAAGGAAACGATGCGGGCGGTGCAATCGATGTGGCCCTGCACGAAATGTCCGCCCACCCGGCCGTTCACGGGGAGCGCGCGCTCCAGGTTCACCCGGCTTTCGCGGCGCATGCTTTTCAGATTTGTGCGATCAAGCGTTTCGTCCAGAAGATCGAAAGTAAGCTGGCCGGAGCGGCGCGCGCTCACCGTCAGGCAGCAGCCATTGACAGCGATGCTATCCCCAGTGGCAATTTCGTCCGCCAGGCGCGGTGCGGCGATTTGCAACTGCGTTCCTCGCTCCGTCGCCCGAATCCAAAGCATCGTGCCCACTTCCTCGATCAAGCCGGTAAACATCGCGCAATTTTTTCGTAAGGTGCCGGAAGTTGGCAACTCAAATCTCGGGTCGTGCTCCGGACCGGTAGTGTTGGCCAATTGTCAGTTGCATGACTTGCCCTTTAGTTTTCTCCGAACTGACAATCAGCGAATCCTCCGGACATGGCCAATTTGGCGTGAAAACCCAAATCCCAAGCTCCAATACCCAGAGAAGCTCCAACCTCAAAGCAATGTGGGGTGTTCCCGTTTGGATTTGGTGATTGGAGTTTCCTTGGAGTTTGGGTATTGGAATTTGGGATTCAGGGGATTTAGAAATCGCGCTTGATCTGCGTTATGCCGCTCATCTTCACCGCAGTTGCCTTCGGCCCGCGTGATCCGGCCCTTTTCGGCGTCCCGTTGGATTTTATTCTGTTCGCGCTCGTTTTGGCCGGCGTAGCGCTCTTTCACCGTCATACCCTGGGGGTCGCGCTCGTCGGCCTGGCAACGGTTTCAATCTATAAAATTGCCTTCACCCGGTTCGACACCGGCCCGGGTGTGCCAGGATTTTTGTTTCACGTCGCTCACGAGTGGGTCGTTCTCGCGAACCTGCTTTGCCTTCTGGTGGGGTTCGCGGTGTTGTCGCGCCATTTCGAAAAAAGCCACGTCCCTGTGATATTACCTAAATACCTCCCTCACGATTGGAGAGGAGGCTTCATTTTGCTGGTGCTGGTCTGGATTCTTTCCAGCTTTCTCGACAATATCGCCGGGGCGCTGATCGGTGGCGCGATGGCGCATCAGCTCTTCCGGGCCAAGGTCCATATCGGCTTTCTTGCGGCGATCGTCGCCGCATCCAACGCGGGTGGCAGTTGGAGCGTCCTGGGCGACACCACCACAACGATGATGTGGATCGCCGGGATCGCGCCGATGAAAGTAATCGGAGCGATCATACCCGCGGCGGTCGCTTTGTTTATTTTTGGCATTCCGGCGGCCATCCAGCAACACAGGTATTCACCAATTCTGGAGCGCACGCACGAACACACGCATGTCGATTGGGTACGTCTCGGAATCGTCGGATTGATTCTGGTCCTCGCGCTGCTGACCAACGTGACAGTGAACATGAAGTTCGCTCAGCACGCGGAAAGCTTTCCTTTTATTGGAGTGGCCGTGTGGGTGGCGATCCTGCTTTCGGTTGGGATGCGTCGCCCCGATTGGGAAACGCTGCCGGGAGCATTCAGGGGTTCCGTTTTTCTGCTCTCGCTTGTCCTGATCGCATCGATGATGCCCGTAGAAAAATTGCCGCAGGCATCCTGGCAGACGGCGCTCGGTCTTGGCTTTCTCTCCGCTGTGTTCGACAACATTCCGCTGACCGCGCTGGCGATCAAACAGGGTGGATACGACTGGGGCTTTCTGGCCTATACCGTCGGGTTTGGCGGATCGATGATCTGGTTCGGTTCGTCGTCCGGGGTGGCCATCTCGAATATGTACCCGAAGTCAGGTCCGTCGGGCAATGGTTGCGGCACGGCTGGTACATTGTGATCGCGTACATGATCGGTTTTTTCGTCATGTTCGGTGTATGGAAATGGCACCCGGATATTCCACATAAGCGGGGCGGCGATCCCGAGCGGACCGTGCAGCTCGCGTTATAATCGGCGCCCGAATTTCAAACGAGCAGTCGTCGCCATTTTCACTCCGGGCGACTTTGGCCTAACGAATCAGGAGGATTTTCCAAAGCTGGAAATGTTCCTGTTTAATTACGCGCCCGAAAGCGGGCAAAAACGGCCCCAAAAATTCTTTAATTTTTTTCTAGGCAGCCGCAGGGAAATCCGATAGAACGGCAAAAAACGGGATTGGCGGGCGACAGTTGGTCCGGCGGCCCCGTTCAAAAAAAGCTTAAAAAAGTGAAAAAAAACCTTGCCAGCGTGCAGATTCTTCAATAATGCCTAGCGCAACCTAACCAAACCATGGAGAAACCAATGACTAGAAACGTACCTAACAAACTGGGATTGCTTCGCGCCGCTTTCGTAGCCGGTGTCGGGCTGCCTCTGATCATCGCCACGAGCGTCCGCGCGCAAAACCTAGCGCCTGCGGAGCAAAATGAGCCTCGGCCGGCGGAAGCGACAGCCGAGCGCGTTATCGTGACCGGGTCCAACATTCCGACGGCGGAAGAAGTTGGTGCAAACCCGGTTCTCACGTTGAACCACGACGTCATCAAAAAGGCGGGCGTGCGCACCACGGAAGAACTTCTGCAGCGGCAACCGGTCATCAACGCCAACCAGATCCCGGTGCAAAATAACGGAACCAGCCAGTCCGGTCCGTCCGGCACCAGTTCGATCGCCCTTCGCGGGCTTGACGTTCAGGCCACTCTCGTTCTGGTCGATGGCAAGCGCGTCGCGCCCTATCCGGGTGCCTCGTTCGTGGATTTAAATAATATTCCGCAGCCGTTCATCGGCAGCATCGAAATTCTGAAACAGGGCGCTTCCGCCGTGTACGGAGCCGATGCGGTAGCCGGCGTCGTGAACATTAAGTTGAATAAGGATTTTCGCGGCGTCCAGGCGACGGTCGAGTACGGCAATGTGATGGATAAGAATGCCGCCCGCTACCTGGGCGACGTTCTCTTTGGTGTTGGCGACGACAAAACTTCGATCACCGGCGATATCTTCTACTATCACCACAATTCGACGTTCAATGGTGACTACGGCAACTCCGCAGTCCCGCCGTTCCTGAGTTCCAACGCCAGCCCGTGGAACGTCCAGGTAACCCGTGCCGCGGTACTGTCCAACCCTACAAATGGGTTCGGGGCACAGGATCCGTTTCCCAATATAAATCACACCGACAATCCCACGCTCTTCGACAACTTGTCGGTAGCACGGTTACCACTATTACCTGAATGCGGCCGGTCTGACGGCGATCGGCAACACGGATAACAGCTCAACCGGAAGAGACAACGCCACCAACATGGCCATGATCGATAGCATTCATAAGCTGAATGTCGTGAGTTCGGGCGGCGTCTTCCTGGGGCTCACGCCGAACAACACGTTCTTTACGTCCAACCCGAGGAATTATCAGGATGCCCCCGGCAGCGCTTCAAATTGGCACTATGGCCAGGGACGTCTGCACGCTTTTAACTTCAACAAGTTCTCCAGTTCGTTCCCCGAGCAGGAGCGCTGGGGCGGTTACGCATCATTCATCCATAAGGTTTGCGACGATCAGGTGCAGGTCTATGGCGACTTCATGTATGACGACTCAAAGACGCATGATGAGTTGGCGCCAATTGCCACCGGCTCGTTCCAAACAACCGGCAACCCGGTGATCGCCGTCCCGCCTCACATGGACTTGAACGGCATGGTTGGCGGCCCCGGAATGGAGTATGCCGGCACGCCGACCTACGCCGCGACCGGCGTGGACAACCATGCCTATAACCCGTTCAATCCGTTTAACCAGATTCTGTCCGGCGGCACCCGGGCCCGTATCTTCGACTTCGGCAACCGACTCATCGATAACGAAGCGTATGCCTGGCTGACCACTCTGGGTGTTAAAGGCGACAAGCTGTTTGATGGAAACTGGGGTTACGACTCCTTCTTCCGTTACAGCCAGACCGACTTGGTTTCCCGGATCGTGACGGCCGCGGGCACCCGGTTCGCCGAGATCATGAATGCGAACAGTCCGATCTTCGACCCGGCTTCGAGCCAGTATATCGGGACGACTGTTCCGTACGATCCGTTCTACCACTACCTCGGCCAGGAGCCGCCAACCAACCGTTACTCCGTCAATTACGCCCGAGCGAATGTTCGCGACCTGTCGAAATCCTCGGTTGCGCAGGCCGGTGTGAATATCTATACGGTAGACCTGTTTGATCTGCCGGCAGGCGGGGTCGGCTTTGCCGTCGGCGGTGACTGGCGCCGGGAGGAATACAAGTTCAACCCCGACGATCAAGACAGACTTGGGAACCAGCTTGGTGTCGGCATAGCTCCGTATGCCGCGGGCGGTCGCAAGACTTATGCGTTCTATGCGGAAACGACGATCCCAATCTTCAGCCCGACGATGGGCGTTTGGGGATTGCACTCTCTGGAGTTCGATGCCGCTGGCCGGTTTGAGGACTTCAGGAATAACAGCACCAACGTGTTGGTTCCGAGAGTGTCCTTGCGCTGGCAGCCGTTTGACGAGGAACTGACCCTCCGCGCCTCGTGGGGTGAAGGCTTCCTCGAGCCGTCGCTCAGCGAGCTCTATAATCCGCCGTTTTTCACTCTGGCGCCGACCGTCTATCACGGCCACGCGGAGCCGGAAACAACGTACGAAGTCACTACGAACAAAAACCTGAAACCGGGAGATTCCCGCGACTTCACTGCCGGGTTTGTCTACACCCCGAAGTGGATGCCACAAGGGCAAACGTTGACCGTCGGAGCAGATTTCTGGGACATTGAGCGCAGCGGTGTTGTTACCCAACCCAGCGCTGCGGAAGTGGTGCAGCGTTTTATACATAATAACCTGCTTCCCGGCGAAGTCGTCCAGATCGACCCGGTTAGTGATAGCGTGAACTTTGTGAAATCCGGTTTCCTCAACGCGGGGAAACAGAAGGCGCGTGGCGTCGATCTCACGCTGCTTTACCAATACCAGACACCCAACTGGGGAACCTTCACCTGGACGTCCCAGGCGACCTACCTTGACTCGTTCATCTTCCAGTTGGATACGACAACGAGGCCACACGAAGTCAGCGGGCGTGCCAACAACGATCCGTTTGAGGGCGCGTTCTTCGGCGCGGCGACCGCCGGCGACGGCTGGTTGAAGTGGAAAGGCGCATCGACGCTCGACTGGTCGTGGCACAACTTCGACTTCGCCTTTACCGAGCACTATTGGGACGGGTTTAAGGAGGAGTGGTACCCCGCGGCGTTGCGTGGAAAGTTTTTCTTCAACCCGGCTTACCCGGAGCGTGACCATTACGTGAGCCAGCGTTGGTTCTCCGATATCGACACTTCTTACACTCTACTCTTCACGCCTCCTGTGGAGTCGCAGCCGGTGGCCGGCTACTCGAAGGGCGGCAAGGAAATGATGACGGGCAAGGACAAGCAGGTCGAAACGGCCGCTTATGAAATGCCATGCTGGAAAACCATCCTGAACAACACGACGCTGACGTTCGGTGTGACCAACCTGTTTGGCCAAGACCCGCCGCAGATGTACGGGACCTTGTATTCCAACTCCGACAACTATCCGGGCTCCCTGTACGACAACCTGGGACGCTTCTACTACATCCGGTTAACAAAGAAGTTCTAGGCGTCGCAAACGTTAGGTAATAATTCAAGAGGCAGCCTCGCTTTCGGGGCTGCCTCTTTGCTTTTGTGATCTCTGCTGGTGGGGCGAGACTCTGTCGAGCCGACGAATAAACTCAGGTCTGAATTTTCCTGGCCAGCGACGCTGTTCGGAATGACCGGGGTTTTCAACGAGGCTGCTTGGAATTTGAAGCTCTGTTTTTCGTTTTTCAGACCCAGGGTAGGATTTTGTCGGCTCGACAGAGTTTACCCGCCGCAGGCGGCGCCAAAGGCGACCAGGGTCTCGTCCCACCAGCGTGAGTTCGAAATCTTCTCCGAAACTCCGGGCGATCGTCATGGTTGAATCTTTGACGGTCAAAAACTGAGAGGTAACTTTTAATATGAAAACATCAAAGGCGGTAAAGATTGTGTCCTTGCTGTTAAGTGGAGCGTTCTTGGCGACCCCAATGTTTGGCGGGCAACCCAAGGACAAATCGTCCAAGAACAAAGACAAGGACCAGTATGAATATGTCTTTGTCACTGGATCGAGCATCCCTCGGAAGGTGAAGATTAAGTCTGTCGGGAACGCGATTTCGAACCTGCGCGTCTACAACCGAAAAGAGATCGATCAAACCGGCCGAGCGACAACGGCAGGCGTTCTGGCCCAGGACCCGTCCGTTACGGTGAGGGGCCCCAAGGGCTAAGTTTAGAAGAGAGTGAGCACTGTTGAAAAGCTTAGCCGGAGCGGGATTCCTGTGGTGGCAGCCGTGCCGGCTGCGTTACGTTTTGCAGGCGACACGCCTGCCTCTACAGAGTTACGATAAGAGGCTTTTCAACAGTGCTAAGAGAGTGCAAGCATGCTCTGGCATGCGCGGAGCACAGCTTGAGCTGCCGGCCTGCAAGCGCCTATAGCGGACGCTGGCTGGGAGTCTGGAAGACCCAAAATACCGGGATTTGCCGTAAACGCAGTTTGGCTGTGGGAAGCGGCACCCGAGGGGATGTCCAAGGTCTCAGGGATAACGTCCGGATCGCGGCCTGAAGGATCAGTTTTACGCCGATGCACGTGGGCCGGCAGGATTGACAAAATCCTGGCCCAGATTGTATTCAGCTTCCGGGCGCGATTGATGGCCCTGATGACGCTTTGGGCTCGATGGGCTCGACGAAAGGGTCGCCCCCTCCTGGGGCCGAGCGCGGCGGGCTTTGCACCGCCATAGAGGGAGCCTAAAGCGGGGGTTGTAGGGCATGTCGGGCGACATGGGATGCCTCGGGCAATCAAAGTCCACAGGTTGCATTCACTCTAGGAAGTCGGCATTTACAGCACGCCAGATCTGCTCCATGCCGGGCTGATCTAATCACCGAGGGAAGAGGCTTAGAACCCTGGGCGCATCCTTCCTTGGCACCTTCTCTTGCCGAGGCGCTGGAAACCCGTCCGGCTGGGGAGTTTGTGCGCGATATAAGGGCTGGCACAGGCTGTGCTTATAATCATCATAACCACCATGATTATTATAAGCCTTCTTCCCTTTACCGCGCGCAAAGCTTTCTGCCTGGCCGGCGCTATCCTGGTCCTTTGCTCGGTCTCTTCCTTCGCCAGACCGGTGTTCGTCAATGTCGATAAGACTCCTTATGACCGGCAAATGACCCGAATCCGCCCTGTCCTGCTTTCCCGCCACACCGGCGGACACGAAGGCGTCTCGCTGGCCATCGTGAATAACTGGATTTGGAATCTGCGCGCGATCCCATACGGGTTTTGCCCACAATGGAAGACCCCGGCCGAAGTGGAATCCGGAAGCATGGCCGATTGCAAAGGCAAAGCGGTCGCCCTTTATGACATCATGCGCTCGCACGGCGCGCAAAACGTCCGGCTGGTTATCGGGAAGCGCTCCTGGATGAGCCGAAAAACGCACGCCTGGTTGGAATGGACGACCCCTAATGGTACATATGTGCTCGATCCGACGATCAACTGGACCGCAGCGCGCGTCTCCCGGTTCGGCAGCAGCTTTTACATTCCGTTCTACGCGTACGCTGGGAACCACAAATACCGCGCTGCCAGTTCGACCATGTTCGCCAAGGCCGAGACAACGACAAGGCGCCATCACAATCTCTGGGCGGTCAACTCCGCTCCTGCTGCTCATTAAGATCGGTGGTTGTAGACGTTTCGCTTTGCGAAACGCGGCGCTGAAATGGTTAAGCGGCCAGGCGCCGCGCCGCCCCGGGAGGCCGGCATCCGGTCCCGGAAAAAAGTTCGGGTTGCATAAAAAATTTGTATTGCAAAGAGCGAGGCAGGGCGCTATCATCGTTTTTGTATCTATGGAAATTATGAGCGCACATCCTTCTCGTTTTGCCCGTGTCACAGGCCTCGTTTCTTGCATCGTTCTCGCCCATGTTTCAGGAGCGATTGCCGCGGAACTGGTTTTGCAAAAAGTCCCGCCGCTCACGGTCGAGCAGGTGCCGGGTTATCCGCAAAATCTCGCGCGTTATCATTTCGGCGCGCAAGTAGAAGCGTTGCCGGAAAGTAATCCGATCGCCAGCTTGCAGCTGAGCTCGAATTCGGAAGACCATAACGTTGCCGAGGCGGCATTGCTGTGCGACGACCCTACGACCGGGTATGCCCTGTCCAATGGCAAGACCACTTTGCTTATCTCGCTTTCCAAGATCGAAAACATCGACAGCGTCTCGTTCCTGAACAACGGAGCGAAAGGTCAAGTGACCATTGCGGTTTCCAGCGCAAATTTGCCTGCCAGCAGCGCGCAGTGGCGGAAGGTCGCAAAGCAAGAGCTCAGCGGTGATGTCGTGAAAGCAGAGATCGGCCCGACCGACGCAAAATACGTCAAACTCACTTTTAATGTGAGCGCGTCTGGTCGCATTGCCAGCCTGGGCGTCTATTCGCCGCCGGCTGTTTCGGATTTCACGGCGCCACGTACACGCGAACCGATTTCAGATCAGCCGGGAAATGTTCAGCTGGTGAGTTACAACCTGACGGACGTCCATGCGAAGGCGCGAGCGCTTTACGTCAGCTCGGGTAGCGATCTGGCAAAGGCAAACAGCATGATTGATGAGCAACCGGCCACCGCTTACAGCTTTGCCGCGAGCGACGCAGCCCCAACCGCTGTAATCGATCTCGGGAAGGAAATGTCAGTGCGCCGTATTTCCGCAATTTACTCGCCGCGACAAGGCATGATGGATTTCTATGTGCTTCAAAATCTGCCGGCCGCGCAACCGGACCGGGCATCGCCAAAGTCTCTGCGCTTGAGCGCGAGCACGCTGGCCGATATGAGACCGGTCGGTTCGGTCGCAGACAACGGGACCGGCCGCGCCGCGATCGATTTCCCATCTGTTACCGGCCGTTACATTCTGGTGAAATGGACTCCAGCGACGGCGCGAGACGCTTCTTTCGCCATCGCCGAGATCGCTGCCTTTAGCGGCAGCGCCAGGCAAGGCAGCCTGACGATGGCAGCCAATTCCGTCAGCAACGCCGGTGTCGAGTCGGACGGAAAAGATGTGAAAGATTTCGGTTCAGGCAAAGACGCGAAAGAAATGCCTGAAGAAGGCCCGGCCGAAGGTCCTCCTCCAACATTGCCCGATCCGCCTCCATTCGTGTTCGTGCCGGAGATCGTTCCGACCAGTCCCTAACGAATTACCCGTAGAAAAGAGCCCGTCCTTCGGAAAGACCGTTGGACGGGCTTTTGCTTTCCAATGGCTAGAGTTCGTCGCGAATGATTTCAAAAATCTGCGTGTTGTCGATGCTTCCGTGTAGCATTTCCGTTCCGGGACCGTCGCCGAGCGCAACCACATCCTCCACGGTCTCCAGCGCCGATTTCGTGTAGAACGCCGCCGGTTCCAAATTTCCGGCTGCGGTATTTTCCGGGACTCCATTCTCACTGGGAGTTTTGGCCATGCCGTAAGAGCGCGTTCCCTTCGGCCCATTCGCCCAGGTAATCCACGGTTGTCCGGCAGAGTTCAATCCAAGCAAAGCGAGGCCGCTATCTTTGCGAAATGGAAATCCATTGAGACTAAGGCCACCGATGGCAACGTCGCCGCAAACAATGATCGTCGATCCCGCGCCGGCGTAACTTCGCGCTACCGAGACGGCGCGGTCGAGCTCAGCCGTCTGGCTAAAAACCGTTTCCGCGTCGTTTTGCTCGGCCGCTTTTCGCATCAGACCGGCATCGACCACGAGGAGATATCCTCCAGGGTTGTATTGTAGCAGTTCGATCGCTCGCCGCACCATGTCCGACAAACTCGGTTGATCGTTTCCCTGTTTGATTTGATTTGCAAATGCCAGGTTGCTCTGGCTGAAAACGCCGAAAAGTTTTGGACGGCGCCAGGCGGGAATCGCATCGAGTTCTGCGCGCGTCCGAACGATATCGAAACCGTTTCCGCGCAATTCCAGCAGAAGATCGCGGGCATCCTGCCTTTGCCCGTTTTTCGTTTCCGGAAGAAACTGGGCGCCGCCGCCGCCCAGCGCGATATCGATCTTTCCGCTCCCTGCCAGTTGCGCGGCGAGATTATCCTCATCGGCCGGGTCGGTGCTGTGAGCGTAAAAAGCCGCGCAGGTTGCATTGGTTAATTTCGCATTCGTTACCAGGCCGAGCGCGCGGCCATGGTCCCGCGCGAGATCCATGATGCTGGGAAGCGCCTTTTCATCGGTATCCATCGCGATCGAGCGGTTGTTCACTTTCTTGCCGGTCGCGATGGCACTGGCAGCGGCAGCTTGATCGCTCACTGCAAAATCCTTCGAATAATTGGTGATTAAGGCGACGTGGCTCATGGAGTCCAGAGCAAGACGCGCATCGGCGCCGCCTGTATAAACTCGAGTGGCCGCGAGACGTTCCGGGGCAAGCCCCTCCCCGATGAACAGAATGATCCCAAACGGCTTTTGTATGACCCAATGCTTGAAATAAAGAACGCCGAGACCGACGAACACAAAAAGACAAAAAAGTGCCAGGAGCTGGTTCCGCCACTTCATCTCGGCGAGTAGAAGCCGCGCGTGACTGTTGTCAATCCCGCAACCACGGGAAAGCGCTTGTCGATTCTGATAACTGCCGCCAGAGTGCCCACGTATGGCGGGACCGGTCATGCTGATCATTCGCGACGGTTGGGGGATTAATCCCGGCGGAAAAGCAAAGCGAGACGAAAACGGAGATGCTACTCTTCTCGCGCGAACGCCGTTTCACGACCGGCTCTATCGAGATTATCCGGGCAGTAATCTCAGCGCCAGTGGGCCCGACGTCGGTTTGCCCGAAGGACAAATGGGCAATTCCGAGGTGGGCCACCTTAATTTGGGCGCGGGCAGAATCGTTTACCAGGACCTGACTCGAATTAACAAGGCGATCGTCGACGGCGAGCTGGCTCACAATCGCGTTGCACAGGAAGCATTCGCGGCGGCCCGCGGTCATCGACTCCATCTGCTCGGACTTGTTTCGGACGGCGGCGTGCACAGCCACTACTTGCACATGATCGCTCTGGCCAATGCCGCCAGTGCGGCAGGCGTTGGGCAGATTTTTGTCCACGCCTTCACTGACGGGCGCGATTCGTCCCCGACGGGTGGATCGGATTTCCTGAAAATTTGCGAAAAGCAACTTCGCGCGAGCGGTGCGAAAATCGTCACGGTCGTAGGGCGCTATTTTGCAATGGACCGCGATCGGCGCTGGGACCGAACCAAAAAAGCCTGGGATGCCATCGTTTTTGGTCGCGGCGAGATTTGCAAATCGTCGCCGGCCGAAGCGCTGGAGCGGCAATATAAGGCCGGCAAAACCGATGAATTCATGCCTCCGCTCATTTTTGCCCATGCGAACGAGCAGCGCATCCGCGACGGTGACACTGTTCTGTTTTTTAATTTTCGCGCTGATCGTGCCCGGCAATTGTCGCAGGCTTTTCTGCTAAAAGATTTCGACGGTTTTGATCGTGGAGCGTGGCCACGAGTTCACTTTGTCTCGCTCACGCAATACGATGTGCGCTATGCCGCGCCGTTTGTTTTTGCGCCACAGGAACTGGCAAACATTCTCGGCGAAGTGGTGAGCGGGGCCGGCAAAACACAGTTGCGTATCGCCGAGACGGAAAAATATGCGCACGTGACCTACTTTTTTAATGGCGGAGTTGAACGCCCGTTTCCCGGCGAAGACCGCAAACTGATCCCTTCGCCAAAGGTGGCCACCTACGACTTAAAACCGGAGATGAGCGCGTTTGAGGTGACCGACGAGCTGCTGGCTAACATGGCAAATTACGACTTGATCATCCTGAATTTTGCCAACCCGGACATGGTGGGGCACACCGGAATTGTCGAAGCGGGGATCAAAGCGGTTGAAACAGTGGACGAATGTTGTTCGCGGATCATTCCCAGACTTCTCGATCTGGGCGGCAAATGCATCGTTACGGCCGATCACGGTAACTGCGAGCAAATGCGCAATCCGGACGGTTCACCTAACACAGCGCACACGACAAACCTGGTGCATTTCGTGTATGTCGCCCAGGGCGCGGGAGAATTTCGCTGCGAGGATGGAATTCTTGCCGATGTTGCGCCAACACTTCTGTTTCTGCTTGGAATGGAGAAACCCGGCGAAATGACCGGCCGAAATTTGCTGGTACCGGTCAATCAGACGACTTCGGCCGCGGGCACCTGATCGTCCTGTTAAAGAGCAGTCGCTTCTTTTCCCAGTCCAGATTATCCAGCTTTAGCCCGGGTGGCCAGGATATCCTCAAACGTAATTTTTAACTCTTGATTTAAGAGACGCATGCCGGCAGCGGCGATTCGCTGCAAGAGGCGAAGCTGATTTTCCGGCGTTGTTTCCTGCCAGGTTGGCTTGCGCACCATGCTCAGGGCGCCGCCAGACTCGATGAGCGCGCCCCAGCCAGCTGGAATTTCGGACTCGCGATACAACTTCCTGGGCAGGACAAGAAAGAATAAATTCGCGCATCGGTAGCGAAATAATTTCTCAAACTTCGTGCAGTCGAACAGCCGATTTTGCAATGCGGTCAGCTCGCGCGAAACGCGTGTGTAAGCGCTGTGTCTGATTGCCGCAAAGTCGTGCGAATCGAATTCGGAAAACAAGGAATCGGGGATTCGAAGCTGCGGATAATGGATGCGCAGATTCTTTTCGAGGACCTGCCGTCTTTGGTAAACCTTTTCGAGCCGCTGGCGTGTCGCCGCGGTCGAGCCGTTGTCCCGCCGCAGGTCGACAAGGGCTTGTTTGCACTCGAAGACAGCTGTCGATCCCGTTTCGTTAGGCTTGGCCCGATACGCGGCCAGATCGGCGCGGTACCGGCATCGGGGCAGGCTGACTTCAAGCGCGCAAGCGGAGTACCCATGCGCCTGGGCCCAGAGAAGCGCGCACCGCTTTAAATGCGCGTGGGCGGCGGTTTCCCCGCGGGGGCGAGTCAGGTCCGTGTCCATTCCGCCAGCTCGCGGGCCCAATAGGTGACAATGATATCGGCGCCGGCGCGCTTGAGTGAAGTCATGATTTCAAGAACGACCGCCCGTTCGTCGACGAGTCCTTTTTCGGCAGCGACTTTGACCATCGCGTATTCACCGCTCACGTGATAAACGGCGGTGGGTTTGCCGAAACGCTCGCGAACTCGCCATAAGATGTCCATGTACGGCAACGCCGGTTTCACCATCACGATGTCGGCCCCTTCCTCGATATCCAACGCAACTTCGCGCAAGGCTTCCTCCGCATTGGCGAAATCCATTTGATACGAACGGCGATCACCGAATTGCGGCGGGCTCTCCGCCGCCTCGCGAAACGGGCCGTAAAAAGCCGACGCGAACTTGGCCGCGTAGCTCATGATTGCGGTCTGATCGAAACCGTTCGCATCGAGCTCATCGCGAATTGCTCCAATGCGGCCATCCATCATGTCGCTTGGCGCGACGATGTCGGCGCCTGCTTTTGCGTGGGAGAGCGCGGTTTTGGCCAATAGCTCCACCGTCTCATCGTTCAAGACATGGAAATGATCGCCGTCGACGCGGGTTACGCCGCAATGACCGTGACTCATGTACTCACACAGACAAACATCGGTGATCGTGACCAGGTCGGGACATTTCCCCTTGATCGCCCGGAGCGCCTGTTGCACGACTCCGTTCTCGGCATAGGCGCCGGTTGCCTGCTCGTCTTTCTTTTCGGGAATTCCGAAAAGCAGGACGGCCTGGAGTCCCAAATCGCGAGCCCGCTTCGCCTCGTCGGCAATTTCGGTGAGCGAGAATTGAGAAACGCCCGCCATGCTTGTGACCGGCCGGGATTTTTTGATGGTTTCGCTGACAAACAGCGGCAGAACAAAATCGTGCGGATCCAGGCTTGTCTCGCGAACGAGATTGCGAAGAGCGGACGAGCGCCGCAACCGGCGTGGGCGATGGACCAGCTTCCTCACGGTGGCGAGGGTACCCGTTTGGCGCATGCGTCGCAAGTACGGTTGGCGGGCGCCGGCCGTGCTTGACGGCGCGCCGCGTTCACGCTAGCGCCGTGCTTGGCAATGGCTCTCTTCTTCTATTATGAATCGAGCAACTGATTACCTGTTGGTGGATATCAGCAATTCATTCACCAAACTGGCCTTTTCCTCGAAGACAAAAATTGATGGCTCCCGACGGGTGGCGACCGCGCGGTTCGACTCGAAGTTTTGTCGCGCGTTCATCGGTCGACGAGCGATTGCCGGGGTGATGGCGTGCTCGGTCGTACCAAAAAAGAATCGCGAGCTGGAAAAGGCGGTTGGAAGAACAGAAGTAATGTGGCTTAAGCCGGGATTGAAACTCGGAGTTGGGATCGATTATCCGCGACCTGCGTCAATCGGGCCGGATCGGCTGGCCAACGCAGCCGCTGTTGCGGCGCTTTACGGTTGCCCCGCCATTGTTGTCGATTTCGGAACGGCGGTGACGTTCGATATCGTTTCCGCGCAGAGAAATTACATCGGCGGAGTCATTGCGCCCGGGCTCGAGGCGATGACCACCTTTCTTTATCAGCGCACCGCCTTGTTGCCGAAGCTTTCCCTGAAAGAGCCGCGTCGAGCAATCGGGAGATCGACCGTCGAAGCGATGAGGGCCGGGGCGATTTTTGGTTATCGCGGGCTGGTGCGCGAAATCATCGCCCAGATCAAGGCTGAACGATTCCCGCGTAAGAAAGTTCATGTGGTTGCGACCGGTGGATACGCGGGTTTGATCGCTGCCCGGCTGCGCGGCGTCGATGCGGTGCATCCAAATTTGACCTTGGAAGGTCTCCGGATTGTGGCGAATCTCAATTCCTGATGTTGGTGGTTCGCTTGGTGATTACGCCTGCGAAGAATGGGGCCTGTCCGTACGGCGTGATTCTTGCTCCAAGCCACAAAAAATAATCTCAAAAATTTAGGCTTGTCATCAGGCGGCGGCGACGGTTTTATGGTGATTCGCATGAAGACTCGGAAACTGGCAGTCATCGCAATTTTGGTACTGGGTTCCTTCGCTGCGGACAACGTTGCTCCCTCGAAGGCGGAACTGGAAGCAATGTATGACAAGGCTTTTCGCGCGTTCGACGCGAGTAATTTTTCGGAGGCCCTGAAGGACCTCGACGCGATCGATGCGCGGCAGCCCGATTTGGCCGAGTCGCAAAATCTGCGCGGCGTGATCCTCATGAGGGAAGGCATCTATGACAAGGCGGAAGCGGCGTTGCGTGAGGCGCTTCGGATCGACCCGAAATTTTGGAATGCGCGTTTCAATCTGGCCGAGATTCCGTTTCTGGAAAAGAACTGGCCGGAAGCGCGAAGTCGTTTTCAGGATCTTCTTTCCAGCAACGCATCGGAACTGCAGGGGGAAGCGACTCAGCTGATCCAATATAAAATTCTCCTGACCTATCTATTGGAGGGGAAGGAGAACATGGTCGATGCGATCCTGGCCAAGTTCGAGCTCTCTCCCGATACGCCGGCAGTTCATTATGCCAATGCCGCCATTGCCCTGCAGCGCAAAGACAACAAGGAAGCCAAGAGTTGGATGGAGGCGGCCGAGAAGAATTTCTCTCCGCAACTAAATAAGCTTTTTGCCGAATCCCTTTACGAAGTGGGTTGGCTGGAAAAACAAGCCGGCCAGGGCCGCGCGGCTCTCGAAATTTCGTCGCCGGCGGAGCGCGCCGCAAAGATGAAAGCGTTCGCCCAGTCGCGATTTGAGCAAGCGCAGCAGGCGCTGGAGCACCACGACCTGGTGGCGGCGGCCAAATTTATCGATGACGCGAACACGGCCGCTCCGAATGAAGCGCGTATTCTCAACCTGCGCGGCGAGATTTTGATGGAGCAGAAAGAGTTCGACAAAGCCGAGGCCGAATTCAAGCAAGCGTTGAAGGTGAATCCGAAATACCGGGAGGCGCAGTACAATCTCGCGCAGGTTCCGTTTAAGCAAAAAGAGTACACCAAGGCGCGCGAACGTTTTGAGGCGCTGTTCACCAAGACCCCCGGAGGTGAAAAAAATCAGGCCGCGGATCTCATCAAATTCAAGATTTACATGACCCTTTTGCTCGAGGGCAAGGAAAGCCGCGCGCAAAGGATGATGGAGCAATTTCAGTTTACCGGCGATACGCCGGCCCTGTATTACGCGCAGGCGGCCTGGGAGTTTAAGCATAATAATCCCACCAAAGCGAATGACTGGATCGCGTCGGCCAAGAAGATTTATTCGCCGGCTCTCAACTCGATTTTTGGCGATGCCTTTTACGACCTTGGCTGGGTCCAAGGCCCCGCTTTGGCGCAAATGTCCCCGGCGCCGGCAACCGAGGCTGCCGTGGCAATGGAATCGGCGCCGACCGAATCGAGCCCTGCAATCGAGCCGAGTCCCATTCCTGGCGCTTCCCTTGCGAAGAAGGCGTCGTCGAAAGAATCGGTGGCTGCAGTGTCACCTGTCGCCAGCCCAGTCGTCGCTGGCGGAGAAACAAGCACTTCAACAGCTGTTGCCAGCGAGGCTATGGCGGCTGGAACGCCTGTAAAGCCGGAAGAAATTCCCACCGCGCCGGTGCCGAACTTGTCGCCCGTCGTGGAAACCCCGGTTGCTGCCGAAGCCTCACCAGCTTCGTCTGCGGTTCCAACAAAGCCGGCTATCGCTGTTGAGTCGAACCCCGCTTCTTCGCCAGCCGAGGCGGTGGCGATGGCTTCGGCCAGTCCGGCGGCGGCCACCGTGGCTGCAATTGCTTCCGCTACGCCGGCAACGGCCCTCGCACCGCAGCGCATCGGTGAACTGGGACACTCGGCGCCGCATTCAGGATTCGGCCTGGCGTGGTTGATTGGCGGGTTGGTTCTGGCCGGCATCGCCTTATTGGCTTGGGTTTTCGTGCCAGAAATCCGCCGCCGCGGCCTCCATTTCCCAGCTTTCCGTCGCGCCGCACCGGCTACAGGCCCTGGAATCGGCGAAGTCAGTATCCCTGCTGCCGCACCGGTTCAAAAGCAGATGAAGGTAAACACTCGCCTTCCTGGCGGACCGCGTCAGGTTTCGTTACGACTAAAGGCTTCCGAGCCTTCGCTGCGGCGTGCGGTGATTCCCTCGGCCAAGCCGAGTCGCGGGTTCGCGCCTCCTGACGAGCCGGCGGTTGAACGAAATGGCAAACCCGAAACCGAGGTCGAGGTGAAAGCATTCACGCCTCCGCCTTCGGAGCGCGTTTTTGAATCAGTTGGGCCGGTGATCGAGCAAGACGCAATGGCATTCATGCCGGAGGCCGTCTCCGAGCCCGAGGCATTCCCGGTAGTCGAGGAGCCGCATACTGCTCCGATTGCTGAAGAAGCGCCATCGCTGGACGTCGCGGAACCGGTTTTTGCGCACGCAGCATCAATCGCCGAGCCCGAAGTGGAAAGCGAGGCTGAACCAATCGGCCAGGGGCAACCAATTCCGCAGTTGACGCCAGTAATAGGAAGTGAACCTTACACTCCTGAGATCGTTACCGAACCCGAACCACAGCCCGCTGCATTTGGCGAATTTGGCTCAATTATCGAGCCGCCGCCTTTCGAGCAGAGCGCTGTTTTCACCGAGCCATTTATTTCGCAACCAATAACACCTGCAACCATGCCCGAACCTACTCAAACACCAACTGCTCCAGTAGTTAGAACCTCCGCTCCCGGTGGCGCGCCGCAGTCCGGCTCCATGCAAACGGCCGTGCAACTGACCTTCGCCTTCGAGATCGCATCGATGCAACTTACACCCACGTTCAAGATGGGCGCCGTGCAGTTGCGTCCTTCGTCCAAGATCGTCTCGATGCGCCTTGCGCCCTCACAGCATCCGCAACCGGCAATGAATCTTCAGGTCAACTTCGAGATCTCGAAAATTCAACCTTCCGGCGGAGCGCTCGGCAGCATCCGGCTCACGCCTTCGCAGCAACAGCGGCCGGCCGCCGCCGGTTCGCCCTCGTTCACAGTCGCGGGATTGCAGCTTGTTTCAGATTTTGCGGCCGCTCCGCTTCAATTGACTCCGTCGCAACAGACCCATACCTCGGTTCTTGTCTCAGCGCCGTTCCAAATTGCCACGGTGGATTTTTCGCCTTCGTTCGAAATCGCTTCCATCGTTCTCAACTCGAATTCGAAACAGGTCTCCGTCCAGTTGCCCGGCGCCGCAGCAGGGGTGATCGAAGGAGCTCCGATCTTCGAGATTGCCAATCTGCAGCTGACCGGAACCGGCGATATTGGAATGATGCAATTGCATCTCGTCGGCCACGGGCCCAAGCGCGGATAAGTCGATCTGGGTCGATTATAAGATTCTAAGATTCCGCGCGCCCAGCCTGGGCTTTCTGTACGCTCGCTCCGCGAAGCGCTCGAGCGCCCGCGTTAGGATGTCGACCGGCGCGTCGCGAAATGACTGCGATTGAGAGACCGCAGTTGTTTGGGCACAAACTCACCGTCGCGGCGGATCAGTTTGCCGTCGAAGTATATCTCGCCTCCGCCGTAATCGGGGCGCTGGATGTTCACCAGGTCCCAATGAATCTGACTTCGGTTCCCGTTGTCCGCTTCATCGTACGCCTGACCGGGCGTAAAGTGAAACGAACCCGCGATTTTCTCATCAAACAGAATGTCCCGCATCGGTTGTAGAATATAGGGATTGAATCCGAAAGAGAATTCCCCGATGTAACGGGCGCCCGGATCCGAATCGAGAATCTTATTCAGTTTCTCGGTTTGATTGCTGGTCGCGTCGACAATCTTGCCCTCACGAAATTCAAGGCGAATCCCATCAAACCCGATGCCTTGATAAATCGTCGGAGCATTGAAGGTGACGTGCCCGTTCACGGAGTTCTTGACCGGACAACTGAAAACTTCGCCGTCTGGAATATTGCGATCGCCACCGCAAATGATCGCCGGAATCCCCTTAATGCTGAACAGCAAATCAGTTCCCGGACCTTTGATTTTCACGCGATCCGTTTTTTCCATCAAACTTTTGAGCGCCTTCATCCCCGGCTGCAATTTCCGGTAGTCCAGCGTGCAAACTTGGAAAAAGAAGTCCTCGAAAGCTTCCGTGCTCATCGAGGCCAGTTGCGCCATTGACGGAGTGGGCCAGCGCAATACGACCCACTTTGTTTTTTTAACTCGCTGGTCCTGCACCGGCCGCATTTTTTTTGCAATCAACCGCATTCGCCCGGCCGACACATCGGAGAATTCGGTAATGTTATTGCTCCCGCGCAACGCGATGTACGCATCCATCTTCTTCATGCGCGCCAATTCATGCTGTGCCGCAACGCTTAATTGGCCCTCGGATGCCTCAAGCGCCATCTCGCGATTCACTTTTGCTCGCTGGATTTGCACAAATGGAATTGCCCGTGCCTTTCGCACTGCACGAATCAGCGCAATCGTCATTTCGTCGGGCACATCGAAAGCTTCGATCAAGACGGTCTCGTTCCGCTTCAAACGGGTCGAGTATTCCACCAGCAGTTTTGCAAGCTTGTCGAAACGCGCGTCGTGCATAGGAAATAACGATTCCATCGACGGCGCCGGATGCAACCAGCGATTCGCCGATGGGCTGCCTAAACGGTTCGGACGAACCTGGCGGCAAATGCGCCGTCAAAATGGTCCCGAAACGGCAGCGAACGGCTCTGCTTTTCCAGACGGAACGCCGGCGCATTGGTTAGAACGCACTGGACGACCTCTTCATTCTCCTCCGGCTCCAGGCTGCACGTGCTGTAGACCAGCGTCCCTCCCGGCCTCAGCAGGTCGCTGACTGCCCGGACAATTCCAATCTGTCGTTTTTGCATCCGGACGAAGTCCGCGGGGCGCAGACGCCAGCGCACATCTACACGGCGTCTCATCACGCCCGTGTTGCTGCACGGCGCGTCGACCAAGATGCGGTCAAACGGCGCAGCGGATCTGATTTCTTTTGGAATCGGACCGCGAGCCCAGTCGATGAATACGACACGCCCGACCACGATCCCAAGCCGTCTAAGATTTTCATCGAGCAGTTTTACGCGAGCCCGATCGCGGTCGCAGGCGATAATGGTCCCACGATTTTTCATCAGTTCCGCCAGATACGCTGTCTTTCCACCGGGTGCGGCGCAGGCATCGAGAACCGTTTCGCCAGGATGTGGGTCCGTCAGTTCGCAGGCAATGGTCGTGCTGAGGTCTTGAATGTAACACTCCCCATGCTCGATTAGTTCGCGTTTAAATGGATCCAGCTCAACAAACCGTGGATGGTCCGCGACCGGATGAGCGGTTGCATGCGCGCGAAGAAATTGCTCACGATCCACTTTTAGCCCGTTAATGCGCGCATAGATCGGCGGTGGCCGATTATTCCACTGGCACAAAGCTTCCGTGTTTGTTTCGCCAAAAACCTTTTGCCAGCGCGTTACCAAAAACATTGGATGCGACGTCCGAGTATGTAGCGGCTGCGCTTGCGCCTGCTCGAGCAGTTCGTTCTTGCGACGCAAGCCAGTGCGCAAGATCCCGTTTATTAAAGAGCGATGTTTTTTCTGCGCCAGCTCGACGGTCTCGAACACAGCCGCATGTTCCGCCGTTTCCAGAATAAAAAGTTGATAGAACCCGAGCCGAAGAATATCCCGAAGATCGGCGTTCAGACGTGCCTGGCGAAGATGGCCGATCCAGAAATCGAGCAGAGTCCGATTACGTAAAACCCCATAGAATAACTCCAGAGCGAATGCATGGTCGACGGCGCTCAATTTGGTGGCCAGCGGCAGCTCGGCCATGATCGAATCCGCGAAGCGCCTTTCGGCTGCCCAGGCCCTAAGGGCGGCTAGCGCGGCTCGACGAGCGGAAAACTGCGCCACAATATTTTAGTGCGGCGTTACGCTTCGGCGACCGATCGAGTAGTAGTGAAACCCAAGTTGGCCCATGGTCTCGGCATTAAACAGGTTTCGGCCGTCAAAAACGATCGGCGTTGTCATCTTCTGCTTCACAACGGCAAGATCGACATGGGCAAATTCGCTCCATTCCGTGGCAATGACGAGCGCCTCGGCGCCTTCCACTGCTTCGAGCGCCGACGTCGCAAAGCTCGGCGCCAGCTATCGCCTGGATTTCTCGCGCTTTTTCCATTCCTTTTGGATCGTAGGCAACAACGTGCGCTCCTTCCCGGAGCATCTCGGTCACCAAATCGACAGCGACGGAGGAACGAATGTCGTCTGTGTCCGGTTTGAACGCCAAACCCCACACCGCGATCTTTTTTTCGCGCAACACCCAGAGGGTCTCCCGGATTGCCTTTAGGAAGCGCTGCTTCTGTATCGCGTTGATTCGCTGGACCTCCTTCAACAAATTAAACGGCACGCCCAGTTGCTCGCTGATTGCAATGAAAGCGGCGACATCCTTCGGGAAACACGAGCCGCCGTAGCCGATTCCGGCGTTGAGAAATTGACGGCCGATCCGGCGATCCATCCCGATTCCGTCCGCTACTTTCTCGACGTCCGCTCCGCTCGCTTCGCAAACCGCGGAGATGGCATTGATGTAGGAAATTTTCAGGGCCAAAAATGAGTTGGCGGCGTGTTTGATGAGCTCGGCACTGTTGATGTCGGTCACGAGAATGGGAGCCATAAACGGTTCGTAAACCTTCTTCATCAAATCGACGGCGTGTTCGCTTTGCGCGCCGATGACGATCCGATCCGGATGCATCAAATCGCCGACCGCGCAGCCTTCGCGCAAGAATTCCGGATTGCTCACGACATCGAACTTTGCGCCGTGGCGGTTGTAACGCTTGATCGACTCTGCAACCTTTTCTCCGGTTTTCACCGGCACGGTGCTTTTATCAACAATGACGCGATAGTCTTTGAGAACGCCGGCGATCTCTCTGGAAACCTTTTCGATAAAACTCAGGTCAACATCGCCATTCGGCTGTTGCGGAGTAGGCACCGCGATAAACACGATCTGAGAATTGTCGACTCCTTCCCGAATGCTGCCACTAAACCGGAGACGATGAGCTGAAACGTTGCGATGAATCACGTCTTCCAGGCCCGGCTCGTAAATGGGAACACGGCCAGCCTGGAGCGCCTCTATTTTCCGCGGGTCGTTGTCGACGCAAATAACGTTGTGGCCGACGTCGGCAAAACATGCGCCGGTAACGAGACCGACGTAACCCGAACCAATAATTGAGATATCCATGCTAGGTGGAACAGAAACACAGCGATTAGTCGCTGCCAAATGGCCGCTGGCCCCTGCCGGCAAGATCCGTGGTCATGCTCGCATACCAGTTCATTGGTTTTGGCCAGCGCCTCCGGGATCGAAGTTGAAGTCGAACCCAAACTTTGGAAACGCTTTTAGCGTAAACGTAAGTAGCACGCCGTATTCCCTTACTCCGGCATTATCCCGCACTATCGCGCCGAACGAGGCGACCCAGTTCGTGAGGTCACGATAAACGGCGTAACGCTGTTGTTCCAAAGTGCCGGTCTCCGCTTCGTATTGCTCCTGAAAACCAACGCCCCAATTGTCGTCGAGGCGGTAATACCCGCCGACTACGAACAAACTGCTGTTTTGAAAAAATGGATTGTTGTTCAGGTAACGATGTCCAAGGCTGACCTGGAGACTTGAAACCGGCTGGAAGGCCAGGCTGGTGTTGACGGCCGTAAAACCTCTATCAAAGGCGGGAATCTGCGAATTGATTGCCAGCGTGGCCCAGGGCACCGGCGTAAAGCGAAGATTATTAAAAAGGTTTGAATAGAGAGTGCGGTCGTACGGGTTGTAGAAGTTTACGTCGCAAAACGTGTCGAGCTCGAGCCAGGTGACCGTCACGTCGTCACGCCGGGTCTCCAGGCGGTTGCGGACACCGACACGCCAGATGGTCGAGCTGGCAATGGAGTCGGTGGATGTAAACTGGGGAAAATCGATTGGTGGCAGCTGCGTTGATGGCACGAAACGATCGAACTCAAGGACCGCTGCAGGGTCTATCCCGTTCTCCTTCACGTAGGAAAAGTTCATGAATGGCTGGATAACGTGGAGAAGCCCGTCCAAACCAAGTTCGCGGCTTTGCACGTCTTCCCACTTGCGAGAAATCTTGAAGGAAGCTTCGACGCCGGTATTGAAAACAGTCCGGAGCCCGTTTCCGCCACTGACGATGGGGTTGGCCAGCGTGGGATCCGGCAGGATAAAATCGGGAATGAGTGGATCGGTTTGAGGCGCAAACAGCGTCTTCCCCAGATCGCGCGTATCATCGTAATAGGTCGCTCGGAACCCGGCACGCGGAACAATCGAAAGCCAGCCAAAATAAGTCTTTGGATAGAGGATTTGATGAAAGCTATCGAGTCGGAGTGCGCTGTAATCTTCAAAGCCCGAGCCTTCGGCGAAGCTGCGGTGGAGATTGGCAACCCCGCTTTCGCCTTCGTAAAAGATTGGGGTGCCGAAAAGTGGCTGCCGTTTGACATCGAGCACCACTTCCGGCAAGCGCTCGGTTTGCTGAAAAAATTCATTGGCCTGAAACCGCGCGATCGCGGTGAGAGTGTAAGCAGGATCGGTCTTCGTTAGCGCCACCACATTATCCGGCACCGGATTGATCCGAAACTCGTTTTGATAGAAGTCCTGCATCACATATCGGTCGCTCAGCTTCGTGACGTCTACGATCCCGTAAATATCGTCTGTAAAGTTCGTGCGATCTTCCAAACTGACACGATAGCGGCCGGCCCCGACATCCTTACGCGGCACGGAGGTCTGATTGATCTCTGAGTTCTGGTCCTGAATGTAGTACGTCTTGAGCTTCGCGTTGCTCGAATTGTCTTTCCCGTAGTCGATATCGGATTCAAAACCAATGGCCAGCCCGCGGCGTCCGCGGTAGTCCAATCGAAGCCGCCCTTTTATATCATCCGTTATGGGGAAGGTAACCTCGGTCAGCAGCGTAGGTCCCCATGAACTGAGGTAGGCCGGCGAGACTGTGAAGTTAAAGGCGTCGTTGAGTGACTGATAAAGATATGGCCACCAGAAGACAGGTACGTCTCCGATGTAAAAGGTGACGTCACGAAAAACCACGTGATCGTCTTCATAAACACGCACCGTTCGCGCGTGGAGATGAAAATCGGGGCTTGGCGAATCATCCGTCGTGAATGTTGCATTTTCTACCCGGTAGCTGTTCTGCGAAATTTGGGTCACGTTCTTGCCACTCAAGAAGTAGGGATTGTATTCAGTCCGCATATTGCTCGTGCGAACCTCCTTCGTATCGATGTTATAAACACCGTGAGCTGCAAGATAGAGGCTGGTACCACGATAGATTCGGACGTTGCCGTCCGCTGTAATCTCGTGCGTGCGCGAATTGTATTGAGCAGAATCGGCATAAATATCGGTGTCGCCGACATGAATGGCCACGTTGTCCCGTGCAGTGGCCAGCCCGTTTTGATAGGTCGTTTCGCCGCTTGAGGTGATCTCTACCGGTTCGTTTTCGGGCGTCTTGGGGGCTGCATCAGCCATGGCAACCCCCAACACGGAGATAAAAATCAGCCAAACCGGCGTTCGCATGGCGGACGCCGAAGGTACCGAACCAGCGCCCCCTTGCAAAGCTAAAAGAAAGCGCATCCTTTTCTCTTCAACCTTCCGTCACCGACAGCTTTAGTCCTGCTGCTTGCTGATTCAAGCCGCAACTTAGAACAATCGCTGTCCGGGCTGATATTTCTGCCGCCAAACCGTTCGGGAAATGCCCGTCAACCTGTGGGTTAACGTGTAGCAAAGGGGGGACTCGCTTGGTGCGCAGAGCTTGTGCGCCAACGATGACCTGCCAGACCGCGCTTGCTCCAACGCTCTCGCCAAGCGCCGGCTTTGGCGAATAAAGCACCGCCCCGGGCAATTCTTGCTGCAAAGCGGCGCGCTCAGCGAGATCGACAAAGGTGCCGTTGGCACTCGCAATCACGATGCTGGATCCTTGCCCGTCCAGGTTGGAAAGAATCGTCGCCATCAATCTGGCTGCCTCGCGGCGTCGGAAAAAATTCGCGCCGCCGTCAACTGTGTTCAGCGTTATGGGCCCTTCGCGCGCCAAAAGGATTGCCCCGGCGCCTTCGCTCGGGATCATCCCGCGCGGCGGTTGGCAAAACGGTTCGATCGGTGGCTTCTGCTTGAGGAGTCGCCATTTTCGATAGGCATCGCAAAGGATCCAATCGGCTTCTTCAGCGCCAACGACGAGGCAATAATCAAGTTCCGGGTCGACCATTAAGTCTTCCGCCATCTTTATGGCCAGGATGCCGATCGCTCCATCGCCGACCAGAGTATAACTTGCTCCCGCGATGCCCAGGATCGCGGCGAGGTGACTGGCGGGCGCGTTGAAGACAGTTTCCGGAAAGATCAATGGGCTTGCGGATCGCGCGCCAGACTCGACGACATCGTGATAAAAACGCTTTGTATAAGCGACACCGCCATTTGAGATGGCGAAGACCAGCGCCATTCGTTTGGTAATTTCCGCTGAAATCTGCACTCCGGCATCCTCCAGCGCGTCCAGTCCGGCCGCCGCGGCGAAGCGGGAGATCGCGCCGGCACGGCGCAGGCGTGGATGCGTTGGCAAATCCTTCAGTGCGGCATTGGGCACCCGAAATACCGGATACTCTTTTTTCGATCCGTTGGAGATCATTTGCGCGCTCGCTTCTTCCCCGCGAAGAAGTCGCTGCCACACTTTGCCGACGCCTCGGCCAAGCGGCGTAACCCAACCCATCCCTGCAATCCCCAGGTTCATCCGGTGAATTTCCGCATAACAATAGTGGCGTTTGTTCCGCCAAAACCGAAAGAGTTCGAAAGAAGCGTGTCGATCTTCGCGGCGCGTGCCTCGTTGGCGACCATATGAAGATCGACATCTTCGTCCGGGGCCCGGAAATTAATATTCGCGGGCAGAAATTGGTGTTGCAAAGCAAGCAGACAGATCGCTGCTTCGATCGCACCCGCCGCGCCCAGTGCGTGGCCCATCATTCCCTTGGTCGAACTAATGGGAACGTGATCGAACAAATCCGCGATTGCCTTGCCCTCCGCCGCGTCGTTGAACGGCGTGGCGGTGCCGTGCGCGTTGATATAATCGACCGTGTGCGCGGAAATTCCCGCGCTGCGCAGCGCCTGTTCCATCGCCGCACGCGGCCCGCTTCCGGAGGGGTTGGGTTGCGTGAGGTGATGATTGTCCGTCGAGATTCCGTAGCCGGTTATTTCGGCCAGAATCGCTGCGCCGCGGGATCGGGCCGTTTCCAGGTTTTCCAGCGCCAGAACTGCCGCGCCTTCTCCGAGCACCATTCCGCTCCGGTCCCGATCAAAGGGCCGGCATTTTTCCGGAGTTGAGGCCTGGAGCGAATCGAATCCCACAAAAACCAGCTCGGAAATGGCGTCGTAGCCACCAGTCAAAATGCGTCCATATCTTCCCGAGCGCACACATTCAAAAGCGTGTCCGATGGCGTTTGTTCCGGAAGCGCACGCGTTGGAGATGATCTGACAAGGGGAAGAGAGTCCAAAGGCCTCCAGCGCATCAACTGCCGGCTTTTGTGCCAGATAGTTGGCGATCCAGCCTGGCGATTGACGGGAATGAGCATGTTGTTGCAAGGAACGGTAGTAGTTTTCGCCAAAAGACATGCCGCCGCTTGTTGTGCCGATCACTGCGAGTTCGGGCCTGAACTGCGGGTCCTGTATGAGGGCTTCCTCCAGCGCGCGAATCAACATCCGCGAAACGCGGTGCAGACGTCGCCTCCTTCGTCCATCCCCAGTGCAGGCGAGGAGCGGATCATCGGGAATCTGGCCGGCCGTCTTGCATCGGCACTGATCCACCGGGAATCGCGTCACTGGTGTAATGCAATCCTTCGCCGCGCGCAGGGAGTCGAGCGTCTCGGCCAATCCGAAGCCGAGGGGGCTGACAACGCCCGCTGCGACAACGGCAACGCGGCCTGCTTTTGTTTTTCCGTTTGTCGCGTTAAATATCGGCATTTTCACAGCCAGTGGCCTTCGGATTATTGTTGCTTTCTAAAACGAAGCACTTTACTAAGGGGGCCGAAAGGGGAAAACAGCAGCTCGGAAGTTGGTGGATTGTCAGTTGAGTTTATTCAGTGGCGATTTGAAATCCGATAAGCGGAAACAGTGACCTAGCCGCGTTTTCCAGAATAGACTCGATGGCTACTAAATTATACGTGGGCAATCTCCCATTCAACACGACCGAGAACGAACTGCAGGAGCTCTTTTCACAAGCGGGCGCCGTGCAGGAAGTCATGCTGATGCAGGACAAGTTCACGGGCAAATCGCGCGGCTTCGCTTTCGTCACCATGGGCTCCGAACAGGACGCGCAGAACGCGGTTACGCAGTTGAACGGCAAAACGATCGAAGGGCGAGCGTTAACCGTCAACGAAGCCCGGCCACGGGAGGCCCGGCCTGGTTATGGCGGCGGCGGCGGCGGTGGCGGCGGTGGCGGCGGCGGGGGTGGCGGCTACGGCGGCGGCCGCAGAAATGGCGGGCAGCGCCGCGGGCGGTAATTCGCGCGGCTCACTCGAAAAACGCCTGGATTAAGAGACCAGGCGCCTGTTTTGCTTTGCTCCGTCCATCAAGGCACGGCTGCAGCGGCCTTGCCGTGCGACCATGCCTTTTGAACTACCAGAAAGGGGCCCCCGAACGAGGCAAGCAGCCCGGAAACGGCGGAAACAGCGCTTCGCACGGCGCATCAAACGCTAGAGCAGGGGATTCGACCAGGGAAGTGGGCAGGGCTGGATTCGAACCAGCGAAGGCGTAAAGCCAGCAGATTTACAGTCTGCCCCGTTTGGCCACTCCGGAACCTACCCGTTTCTACCCGAAAACTTTCGGGGTTGATATAACTCGTGCTCTGCACCTCGCAAGTAATTTGCCCGATGCCCGGCGAGGCGAATCCTGAAGCATGTTGCCATTCTATCCGTTGAAAAACTGCGCAATGGCATCCACCACGTAACGCTGCGAGTCGCGAGAGATTTCCGGATAAATTGGCAGCGCAAGCGTTTCTCGCGCCGCTCGTTCGGTTTCCGGCAAATCGCCGGGTTTGTAACCCAGATAAGCGAAGCATTCCTGTTCGTGCACTCCAAGCGGATAGTAGACCGCCGTCTCGATTTCTTGCTTCGCCAAGTACCGACGCAATTCGTCGCGACTTGGTGTCCGAACCACAAATTGGTGATAAATATGATGGTTCGTCAGGCCCAGCTTGCGGTAGGGCTCGGCCGGTGCTGTTATCTTTGCGTTCAGATCGCGCCGTTCGATTTCTGCACGGTAAAAATCGGCTGCAGCGCGTCGCGAGGCCGACCAACCACTTAAATGTGGCAGCTTTACGGTCAGAATCGCCGCCTGGATTTCGTCCAACCTGAAGTTGCCGCCGATAAATTGATGATAATAGCGCGGCTCCATTCCGTGTTGCCGGCAAACGCGCAATCGCTTTCCCAGGTCGTCGTCACGGCAAACAATCAGCCCCGCGTCCCCTGCGGCGCCGAGGTTTTTGGATGGATAAAAACTGAAACATCCCACTTTACCCATTGTTCCGGCTTTGGAGGGACTCGCGTGCCCGCCGGGATATTCTGCGCCAATCGCCTGAGCAGCGTCTTCAATAATCGTAAGGCCGTACTCCCGAGAGACCTCGCGAACGACATCCATCTCGCAGCACAAACCGAAGAGATGGACAGGAACAATCGCGCATATTTTTTGCCCGCTCTTGCTGACCAAGGCCCCATTGGATTTGCGGCAGCGATTTTCGAGGTAGTCCCTGAGCGCCGTGGGGGAGATGTTGTAGCTGGCTCGATCGATATCGACGAAGAGCGGCGTTGCGCCGACTCGGGCGATGCATCCCGCAGTAGCAAAGAAGCTGTAGGCGCTTGTGATCACGGCGTCGCCCGGCCCAATTCCGAGAGCCATCAGAACGGCAAGTAGAGCATCGGTCCCGGATGAGACACCGATGGCGTGAGGCACGCCGCAGTAATCGCTCATCGCCTTTTCAAATGCCTGCACTTTCGGGCCAAGCACGAACCGTTGGCTCGCGAGTACTTCTTCCACCTGTTCCCGGATTTGCTCCGCGAGACAGCCATATTGCTGGCTCAGATCAAGGAGTGGGACGTGCATCGCGCGAATAGCTTGGCAGTTTCACCCAGTGGTTCAATTCGAACTTTGGGTCTGGCCCCATTTCACAGAGATGGGGTAGTGTTCGCTGATTGTCGGCCCCCGGGGGAAATACTGCCCTCACCTGGTCCGGCGGCTGCCGGATCCTCCTCTCCTGAGGGAGAGGACTGAGGTGAGGGCCAGTCACGTGCAACTGACAATCGACCAACAGTACCAGAAATGGGGTTCCGACAGCATGCGATTGACCGGGGAGTTCGTCTAAGTTAACCTTCCGGTCATGCGTGTGATCCGCGGGTTGTTTTGGCTCGCTCTCTTCGTTTTTTTCACGTTTTGCTTCATCGTTCTTTTCGAATATGGAACGGCTGATTTCACGACCGGCTTTCAGAAGGAGTTCGCGCGCGTCAAGTCATTCGTAGTCAAGCAAACGAACAACGCGGAGAAGCCGAAAAAATAGCGCTGTCGCTTGGCTTGCGCTTTACTCGACGAACTCGGGTTCGATTGGATTTTCGATATAGCCGGCGCTCTGTGCCTCGTTTAAAAACTGGCGGATGGCCTTGCGCCCGGTGTCGCCATAGTCACGCGTGTAGTCGTTCACGTACATGCCGATGAATTTGCCCGCGAGGCTGGAGTCCATGTCGCGCGCGTAGCTCATTGAATAGTCCACTGCTTCGCGACGATGGCTCAGGCCATAATCGATGCTTTCGCGCATGATTTGCAAAAGGTCGCGGCGGACTTCTGGCGAAATATCTTTTCGCAACACGTTCCCGCCAAGCGGCAGGGGCAGTCCGGTCCTGTGCTTCCACCATTCGCCAAGATCGACAATTTTTTCAAAGCCCGATTGCGCGTAGGTCAACTGGCCTTCGTGAATGATTAGCCCGGCGTCGGCGCGGCCGTTTTTGACCGTGTCAAAAATTTGGTCGAATGGCACAACGATGTGCTTGAAATCACCCAGATAAAGTTGGAGCGCGAGATAAGCACTTGTCATCCGCCCAGGAACAGCAATGACGCAATTGCGCAGCCACTCGCGATCTTCATTAAGCGTTGGGCGTTGGATGTTCGGCGTTCGGCGTTGTCTTATAACAAGCGGCCCGTAGCCGTCTCCCATGCTGGCGCCGCACGGCAATAAAGCATATTTGGCCGCAACGTATGCGTAGGCATGGATGGAGATTGCGGAGATGTGCAATTCGCCGCGAAGCGCCCGCTCGTTCAGTGTTTGAATGTCTTCCAGTCGATGCTCAAAGCGATAGCCGCGCAGATCGATTTTGTTTTTCGCCATCGCGTAAAACATGAATGCGTCGTCCGGATCGGGCGAATGTCCGAGCGTGAAAACCTCTGGGCGGGACCTCATGGCCGCATGCTATCTTTGACGTCGACGCTACGCAACAACGCCTCGCGTGCGCCATTGCTATTTGCGTTATCGGAACTGTTCCGATAGCCTGAGGCACATGGCGAAATCCGGTCTTGGCAAGGGTCTGGGCGCGCTCATTGGTGCGCGGCCGTCCGCCATCCGGCCGGATGTCGCCCCAGGCGAAACGATCCATCACGTCGGTCTGGACAGCATTGTTCCCAGCCCGTTGCAGCCTCGCAAGGATTTCGCATCTGAAGCGCTGCAGGAGCTGATGGCTTCCATTCGTCAGCACGGCATCATTCAGCCGCTCATTGTTCGCCTGGCGAACGGGCGGCACGAATTGATCGCCGGAGAGCGCCGCTGGCGTGCGGCCCAGGAGCTTGGCATGACCCAGGTGCCGGTGATTGTTCGCAGCGCGACGGACCTGGAGGTTCTCGAGCTTTCTCTTATCGAAAATCTTCAGCGCACGGATCTGAACCCGATCGAGGAAGCACGAGGTTACGCCCGGCTGGCCGGTGAATTTGAAATGCGACAGGAGGACATTGCCTTGAAAGTCGGACGGAGCCGGGCCGCGGTGGCCAACTCCATACGGCTGCTCGATTTGCATCCGCAAATTCAAATCTGGCTCACGCAAAGCTTGCTTTCGGTTGGTCATGCCAAGGTGCTGCTTGGTCTGAAGTCCCCGGAGGACCAATTGTTTGTCGCGGAAGCTGTGTTGCGGCGCAGCGCTACAGTGCGTGGCACGGAGCGATTGGTCGCGCGGCAACTTGGCGTCGGCCGTACCCGGCGCAAACGGCGCGCGGGCGAGCTAACAGTCACACCGGCGGCGATTCAGGAATTGCAAAATCGGTTACAGCAGCAGCTCGGCACGCACGTTACGATCCATCACGGCGAAAAACGGGGGCGGATTGAGATCGAATATTATGGCAACGACGATCTCGACCGGATCGTGACTGCATTGGGATTGTCACGCCGCGATCTCTGAGCGGAACAAGGTGGAGCAATGGAGTGCTGGACCGCTGGAGTAAGGTGGATTGTAGGGACTATGTCAGCCCCGAAAGCTTTCGGGGTTCGCAGAAACGTCCTGGAAATCTGCGCTCCATTGATCGTTCTGGCATTGGCTTCGGGAGTTCCGTCCTGCCGCCGTGGGGAATCGCTGCTGCGCGGGAAGGAAGCAAAGATCTGGGAAGAATTTTCCGGGCAACGAGCCTTCGACCATGTGCAGCACCTCGTCGCTTTCGGCCCGCGCCCCCCCGGATCCGAGGCTCTCGAGAAAAGTCGCAACTATATTATCAGCCAGCTGACCGGATTTGGCTGGGCCGTCACCCGGCAGACCTTCGAGGAGAAAACGCCGCGCGGCAAAGTTGGATTTACAAATCTCATCGCAAAATTCGTCGGACCAGACCGGAAAATGCGCCCGGCTCCGCAGTTCCTGCTTTGTTCCCATTACGACACGAAGATCTTCGATCAATTTCGCTTCGTAGGCGCAAATGATGGGGGATCGAGGACCGGCGAACTTCTGGAGATGGCGCGTGTACTGAGCCTGGACCCATCCCTCGCATCCAGGATCGAGCTTGTTTTCTTCGACGGCGAGGAAGCATTCGAAGAATTTTCGGACACGGACGGCATTTACGGCAGCCGTTACTTTGCAAATCAGCTGGCCGAAAATGGATCGGCCAAAGAGTTCCGGGGCGGGATTTTGTTCGACATGGTGGGAGACCGTTCGCTCGATATTACGCTCCCGCCGGACTCTCCAGCACGTATTGCGCACGACATTTTTGAATCTGCCAGCGCGCTGAAAGTGCGGAATTATTTTACCTATTTCAGCCAGAGAGTCACCGACGATCACACCCCGCTGAATGCAGTTGGTATTCCAACGCTTGATATGATCGATTTCGATTACCCGCCGTGGCACACAGCCGGAGACACCATCGACAAGCTGAGTCCACAAAGTTTGCAAATAGTCGGCTCCGTGAGTGCGTATTACCTGTCGAAGTTTGCCTTTAAATGAATCGGAAAGTTGTGATTGTCTCGCTGCTCCTGGGAGCGAGCGGGGCGGGCATCGTCGGTGGCAATTTAATTTGTCGCTCGGCCGGTTGCCGGAATCTCATCGGCATTCTTTGCCGGCGCGGGCATTTGCTGGCACTCGCAGGTGGGCGGGGCGTTTACGAAGCGGATCTTCAGCGCGCGCTCGCGGAATCGCGCTATGCAAGCGGCAATGCTGGAAAAGTGCCAGAAGACGAAGGTGGCTGGGAGCGGTCCATTCTTGTCCGCCTGGTTGCAAATGCCGTGGCCCAGTCCCTGGCAACACATGAAAAGCTGCCCCAGGGTGAGGTCGATCACGAACTCACGCTGGCAAGGGACCAATTCGCTGATGAGGCACGGTGGAGAGCGGCTTTGCGAAGAAGCGGCCTTTGGGCGGGATCAGTTCGCTCAATTGTTGCTGATGAATTGCGCACCCGGCAATGGATCGATCGCCAGATCGCGCCGGATATCGATGTAACGGCCGACGAATGCCGGACTTTTTATAACGCGCATCCGGAGGATTTTTGTCAGCCGGTCCGGTTTCGTGCCAGTCACCTGTTTTTAGCCGCGCCGCCGGACACGCCGGCGGAAATTGTGGATGCAAAAAGCAAGGCAATGGAATCACTTTCGGTTCGCCTCACCAACGGCGAAGATCTTGCCGACCTTGTCGCGGCGGCTTCTGAGGATGAAGCCACAAAAAAGCGTGGCGGCGATCTGGGGTATTTTTCCGCTACGCGAATGCCTGCTGACTTTTTCGCCGCGGTTGTGAACCTGCACGTGGGAGAAATTAGTAAACCGATTCGCACACGGCTCGGCTTTCACATTGTTCAACTGACCGATCGCAAGCCGGCCGGGCAACTCGCATTCGATCAAGTGCGCGCAGAGATTGCCACTGGGCTGGCAAATCGAAAACGCGAAAGGGCGGCCCCGAATTTTGTCGGCAAGCTTGCCGGAGATGCGGAGTGGATGGCGCCCGGCTGCCGCAGTCTCGACTGAATGGCGAAGTTCTGAGTTGCGCGTCAGGTCATTTCGTCTCACTCTGGGTACTCACCATCGTCGAAGGGCGATGTGAGCTTCTATGCCTCGCCGCACGAAAAAAAATGTCGGAGTGATTGGCCTCGGTATCATCGGGAGCCGGGTGGTGGATAACCTCCGCCACAAAGGCTTCCATGTTTTCGTTTGGAACCGGAGCCCGCGGCCCGTGCCCAATTTTGTCGGGTCACCGCCCGAGGTGGCCGAGATGTGCGATTACGTGCAGATTTTTGTGTCCGATGACGACGCACTGCTGGAAGTCGTAAAGGAGTTGGCTCCGGTTCTGGCCCCGCGGCATATTGTCATGGCGCACTCCACGGTGTCACCGCATTCCGTGCAAGCTGCCGCCGATGTCGTCGAAAGACGTGGCGCTCATTTTGTCGAGGCCCCGTTCACCGGTAGCAAGGGCGCCGCCGAAAAGGGCGAACTGGTTTATTACGTATCGGGTGATGACGTCGCCCTGCGTGAAGCGCGCCCCGTCCTTGAGGCGAGCAGTAAAAAAATTATCGAGATCGGTGAGATCGGTCAGGCCACAACGATCAAGGTGGCAACGAACATCCTGACGGCAGCCATCGTCCAGGCCGCTGCGGAAGCGCTGGCGCTCGTCCAAAGTTCGGGATTGCCACTGGAAAAATTTGCTGCCGCGCTCGAAGGAAACGCGAGCAATTCGCAAACGTTGTCGATGAAGTTGCCCAAGATGCTCAGCGGCGATTTTGAACCGCATTTTTCCGTCAAGCACATGCTAAAGGACATGCAGATCGCGAACCGACTCGGCCTGTTGCATCATCTGGAGTTAAGTGTGACCGCGGCGGCGCGCGACCGCCTTCTCGAACAAATGCAACGAGGATACGGCGACGACGATTTTTCGGCGGTCGTACGAAAGTATCTGTTTGAAATCCGATCAGCCGGCGAAGAGGAAGCCGATCTTGAGCTGTTTGGAACATCGGTGCCGGTGGAGCCGGCGTTCGCACCATTGGCAATTGTCGAGGAGCCCTTGGCCGCCAGTCCGAACAATGAGGCTTTGCCGGAAACGCAGCAGCCAGTCCCGGAAGAGCCAAAGGTCGTGGAAACGCCAGCGGAACCCAAGGCCGATTCGGCAGCAAGCGGCGCCGAGGTTCAAGAGGTTCAAAAGGAGCAGACGGAGCCGCAAAAGGAAGGCACCTCTTCGCCAGAGGAGACTTTGTCCGCCGCGCCGGAAGAACAACCGGAGAATGAAATCCGGTCGCGCCGCGGCTTATTTAATCGATTGTTGCGCCGCGGCAGCCAATACTAAAACCCGCCCCGGTGCGCGCCGCAAATCTGCGGAAGCGTGCTTTGAGTCGAGTGAACAACGCGTTTTTCGATCTCTCCGGGCGTGCGAAGCTCCGCGTTCGCGGAAGCGATCGCGAACGCTTCATGAATGGCCAACTGACAAACAATGTGCGAAACGCCACGGAGGCGCGAGCGATCGAAGCGTGCGTTTTGAATGCGAAAGGCAAACTGAACGCGCATATTTTTCTTCGAGTGGAAGAAGAAACCTTCGTTCTGGATGCCGCACCCGAATTGCGAGAACTGCTGCAGGCGCGGCTCGATCGTTATATCATCGCGGACGATGTGCAGATCGAGGATGCAAGCGCTCAATTGTCGCTGTTTCATGTGGCGCATCCTGGTGTTGTAACTTTGCCGAACCAATTCAAGGTTGTGTCGGCAACCCGGTTCCGCAATCCGGGTTGCGATATTTGGGCGGAGTCCGGACGGCACGACGAACTGTTTCAACGATTGTCGGAACAGTTCACCTTTTGCGGCGCCGATTGCGCAGAAATGATCAGGATCGAGGAGGGAATCCCTCGCTGGGGACGTGAGTTGACCGAGGAGATCATTCCGGTTGAGGCGAACCTGGAAACGGGCGTCATCGACTACGAAAAAGGCTGTTACATAGGCCAGGAAGTGATTTCTCGAATTAAAATGTCCGGCCAAACGAACAAGCGACTCTGCGGATTGATCTCGCTGAACGATGCGTCGCTCGCGGTGGGGATGATACTCTTCGCCATGGGACAGGAAGAGAAGGAGGTTGGCTGGATTACCAGCGCCGCAAATTCAGAGCGCCTCGGAAGAAAAATTGCGCTTGGTTATGTCAAACGCGGCTTCAATCTCCCGGCAACCAGGCTGGAAGCGGTTCGTCCGGAAAATAAATCTGGTTCCGAGGCCGCGGTGGTGGACGTTGTCGATCTTCCATTCGCCTAGCTTCCACTGGGTTCGAAAGCTGGACAGCAGCGAACTCCAAGACGATATGTGCCATCTTTCGAATTGCAATTTTCAAGACCAGCTGTGTATGGTCATGGGCGCTTTTTTAGCAAGATGAACCAAAGAATACTTGCAGAGATCGGCCGCACTCAGCGTTTAGAGATCTTGAACTCCTTGAAGCGGACGCGAGGCATGTCGGTCAACGAGCTCGTCGAGAAAATGAAGATGAGCTACATGGGGATCAAACAACATTGTCTGACGCTCCAGCGCGATGGTTACCTGGAAACGTGGCGCCGACCGCAGAAAATGGGACGTCCGGAGATGGTTTACCGGCTTACCCGCCGCAGCCATGACCTGTTCCCGAGCGATAGCAACGAGTTTACTCTCGAAATACTCAAGTCGATTCTGGAGATCTACGGAGCAAATGGTCCGGAGAAGCTTTTGTACAACGTTTTCGAAGGAAAAACCGCTGCGCTAAAGTCGAAAATCAAAGGGGCGACCGTGGCGGACCGGGCGAAATCGCTAGCCAAGGTGCGCGACGGTGAAGGGTATATGGCACAATTCCTTTCGGATGAAAAAGGGGAGGGTCCGCAAATCCTGGAATGCCACTCGCCGATTATGAATCTGCTCGATGTCTATCCCATTTTAGGAAGGCTGGAGCAAAACATGTTCGAAGCCTTGCTGGATACGCGGGTGCGCCGGGAGGAGACGCGCACTTCGGGCTTGTATGAGTGCGCGTTCTTTTTCGCACTCTGAGGAATCTTAACGATCTCCGCGCGCCTGAGATTTCCACTTTCGCAACTGCCTAATCTCGGTTGATTCATCCGCGATGCTCCGGGCTTTTCCCAGTGTCGAGATTGAGAATTTGCAGCCGCTCCTCGCCGGCGGGCGCTATCCGATTAAGCGCATAGTCGGTGAAGATCTCGCGGTGGAAGCCGATATCTTCCGCGACGGTCATGATGTTGTGGCGGCTGTCTTGAAATGGCGCCTCCTCGGAGAAATCCATTGGCGCGAAACAGCCATGAGCTTTGTCGATAACGATCGCTGGCGTGGTGTCTGTACCCTTTACGAAAGCGGCATCTATGAATATACGGTTGAAGCTTGGACAGATAGTTTTCGCGGCTGGCAACACGAATTCGCGACCAAGTTCGAAGCAGGTCTCTCCGCCCTTACAGCAGAGGCGCTCGAAGGCGCAGCCCTGCTTGAGGTCGCGGCGCATCGTGCCCAAGTAGCCGACGACGCCAAACGTTTGCGCGAGCTTTCCCAGAATATTCGCACCGGCGAGAACGATCAGATCAACGACATCGCGCATTCCGGAGAACTCGAGGTGCTGATGGCGACCTATCCTGATCGCTCCGACGCGACACAATACGCGCCGGCTCCGCGGGTGGTTGTCGATCGGGCGGCTGCGCGTGTCGCCGCTTGGTACGAGTTTCTACCGCGCTCCGCGGAAGGTTATGGCGACCGTGGCTCAACCCTGCGCGATTGTCTGCCGCGGGTCGATGACGCCAAAGCGATGGGGTTCAACGTCATTTATTTTCCGCCCATTCATCCTATTGGACACACCAATCGAAAGGGGCGCAATAATTCCGTCGTGTGCGAGCCGGGCGACCCTGGCTCGCCTTACGCGATCGGCAGCGAAGCGGGTGGACACAAGGCAATCGATCCCGATCTGGGCACGCTCGACGATTTCGACTGGCTCGAGGCCGAAATACGCAAACGCGGGATGGAGATCGCACTCGACTTCGCTCTCAATTGTTCGCCCGATCATCCGTATGTGAAGGAACACCCGGAGTGGTTTTACAAGCGACCGGACGGTTCGATCAAATACGCAGAGAACCCGCCGAAGAAATACGAAGATATTTATCCGCTCAATTTCCGCTGCGAGACGTGGCCCGAACTTTGGGCGGAAATGAAGAGCATCATTCTGTTCTGGGCGGGTCATGGCGTGCGCATTTTCCGGGTCGATAATCCGCACACCAAGCCTGTCGCATTTTGGGAATACCTGATTGACGGCGTCCATGAAACTTATCCGGACGTGCTATTTCTTTCCGAGGCGTTCACCCGGCCCAAAATGATGAGGGCGCTGGCCAAGGCCGGGTTCACGCAAAGTTACACGTACTTCACGTGGCGGCACTCGAAGCAAGAGCTCACGGATTATTTTACCGAGCTGACGCAAACTGAAATGCGCGAATATTTCCGGGGCAATCTTTGGACGAACACACCCGACATTCTGCCCTTCGGTACTTCAAACGGGCGGCCGTCCGGCATTCACGATTCGAGTGACGCTCGCCGCGACATTATCCAGTCTCTACGGGATCTACAGCGGTTACGAGCTGTGCGAAAATGAGGCGCTCTCCGGGCGCGAGGAGTATCTCGATTCCGAAAAATACCAGTTCAAGGAGCGCGATTGGGATGCGCCTGGGAACATCAAAGATTGGATTACACGACTAAACCGAATCCGGCGCGAAAATCGAGCGCTGCAGTTTTACGATAACCTGCAGTTTTATCACGCAGACAACGACGCGATTCTGTTTTACGGGAAAATGACGGCAGCGCGCGACAACATCATTTTGGTTGTGGTGAATCTCGATCCGCATCGCAAACAGGATTCATTTATCGATGTGCCGATTGAACAGTTTGGTTCGCTGGAAGGCGACAATTACCAGGTGCACGATCTTTTAAGCGACGTTCGTTACACATGGCACGGCGTTCGAAACTATGTGGAACTCGATCCGGAGATCCAGCCGGCGCATATCTTTCGGATCCGACGCTGGGTAAGCGGCGATCACTTTGTTTAGCCGTGGTGGGCCGCCCCATAAATTTGTAGCCATGCCTCTATGGGGTCTATCACTTGTGATCACCAGGACGGTGCATAGCGCCGTGGCTACAGCGCCGGGGCGTTACTTGCAACCGCCGGCATGCAGCCCGGTCTGCGCTAGGAAAAAATCATCAGCTAAACCACGCCAAATGACGCTAAAAGCAGAATGGCTGATTTTTGACGGTCTCATTTTTCGCGTTTTTTAGCGTGTTTGGCGGACCCAATCTTCTTTTCCGTTTCTGACGGTGCATGGCGCAGTAGCTACAGTCGCTTACTGCCGGCCATTTGCATCGGCCGCGCCTCCGTTTATCGTTACGGAACTTTTTCGCATGAAGATTTTGCTCTCGCTGCTCGCTATGGCGGTCCCCGTTCCTTTGCTGGCGCAGACCTCGCCAATTCCGGCTATGCCGGATATTCCGCGCTCGAAAACGATCATGGAGGCACTTGTCGCGGCAGGCCCGGTCATGCTTCTGCTTTTCATTCTTTCGGTTTTCTTTGTCATGCTCGTCATCGTTTACCTGATGACGATCCGTCGCGGTGCTGTCGTATCGAGTGGATTCATGGCGACGGCGGATGCACTGTTGCGCAAGCGCGATTACCTCGGATTATTGGCGGTCTCGAACAGGCATGGCGAAGCCATCGCGCGCGTCCTGCAAAAGGTGCTCGACTTTACCACGAAAAATCCAGAAGCGGATTTTCATCAGGTGCGGGAGATAGCGGAGACCGAGGGAACGCGGGTCGCGGCCAGCCTCAACAATCGAGTTGTTTACCTTGCCGATATCGGGATGATTGCGCCGCTGCTCGGCCTGCTTGGAACTGTGCTGGGCATCATTCGTTCGTTTGGCGCTCTCGGGGCCGATCTCGGCACCGCCCGTTATGTTCTACTTTCCAAAGGCATCAGTGAGGCCCTGGTCAATACTTGCGCCGGGCTGGCCATCGGCATTCCGGCGATGGTTTGTTATGCTTTCTTTCGCGGCAAGTCTCAGAAGCTTATTTCAGAATTGGAGTCGGCTACCACCCATGTCCTGGCTTTGCTTTCCTTGCAATATGGCAAACGGACCGAGCGCATGCCGGCGTTGATTGAAGACGAACTGTAGGGCGGTATTAAACTGATTTCTTTCACCCCATGAACTTGCGCGGGCGTGCTCCTCTGCATCATCCCGGGATTCAACTGGCGCCACTGGTAGATGTCCTGCTTCTCCTGCTCATCTTTTTCCTGCTCACATGGAACGCAGCTCGCAACGAAAATGAGCTGGATGTTAAAGTGCCTAAGGCTTCCGCAGCCAAGCAAAAGAGCGCGCCGATTGGCGACATCGTTGTGAATGTCAAAGCAGATGGCGATGTAGTCGTGAATCGCCGAACTCTCACGAACCCGCAGTTGACCGATCTGTTGAAGAATCTGGTTCAGCTGAATCCGGAGCAGGCCGTGGTGATCCGAGGGGATGAAGCCGGCGCCTACAAAAACATCATCGGCGTCCTCAACGTCTGTAGCGAAGCTGGAGTAACCAACGTCGCTTTCGCGACTGCAAAATGAAGATGGTGCGCGGCACAGCCGCCCTTCTTGGGCTGGCGATGCTGGTGGCAAGCGCGGTTCTCGCCCAGCGACCGGTGGAAATACGTCGAGCCCAGCCGGTGGATGAAACCCCAGCGCCCACGGTGGCGCCTTCCGCCGAGCCCAGCGCCGCGCCGGTGGAAGCGGAAGCGCTGGAGCACCGTCAACTCCGGTATGCAAACGCGCTTTTCACTCGAAAACTCTACGATCTCGCGCGCCCCGAATATCAAAAGTATCTGGATGATTATCCCGGAGCATCTGGAAGAGCCAATGCCTATTTTTCGTTAGGCGAATGTGAGCGAAATCTTGGCCACGCTTCGAGTGCCCGAACGAACTTTCAAAAAGTGCTGGATGATTATGGCGACAGCGATTTCGCCGGACCGGCGGCCTACGCTTTGGCCGAGATGGCGTTTACTCACAAAGACTACGCGACCGCGCTTCCATTGTTTCATCGCTCCGCCGGGAAATCCAAGGAAGCAGCCGTGGCGCTTTCGGCGCGCTACTTCGAAGCGCGTTGTCTCGAGGCTATCGGGCACAAGGACGAAGCATGCGACATTTATCAGGCAGTGGCTGAAGCAAAGGATCCAAATCCATATCGCGCAGATGCGCGTGCGACAGCCGCCTCGATCGCGCTGTCGCGGGGGCGAAAAGCCGACGCTCTGACGCAGTACGCGGCGCTTGCCAATGAGACACAGAAACCCGCGTTGAAAGCGGAGGCAACCGTGCGTGCCGGTCTGCTTGCGGTCGATCTTGCACAACCGGAAAAAGGAAAGGTCGACAAGGCCATGGGCGAAAAGGCGATGACACTGCTTAAAAAGGGCCGTTCGCTCCCCGAGGCGGGCCGCTGGCGGGCGCTGGCCCAGGTTGGTATCCTGCGCTTGGAGTATCAACTGGGTGAGTTCGATCAGTTGGCCGGCGATTACCAAAAAATCCTTCCGAATGTGCCGGAAGAAGCGCGTGCCGAAGTCATGTTGTTTGCTGCGAATGCTGAGCGGCAACTGGGGCATGCTCAGGAAGCCGAAACGCTCTACCGCGAGATCATCGACAAATATCCGAACCGCGAAGAGGCCAGGGACGCGCGTTACCAGAGGCTGATCAATGTCTACAACTCCGATCCCTCCACGCTTCCGCCGGAGGTCGACGAATTCCTTGCTACCAATCCGACCACGGAGCGCGCTGATCAGGCGAAATTGCTAAAGGCGGAGGCGCTTTATAAGCAGCAAAATTATCCGCGCGCAGCTCCAATCTATGCCGAGCTGCGCGCCTCGCAGCTTTCGCCAAAGTTGCGCACCGAAGCGGCGCTAAAGCTCGGTTTGTGCTGCATTCAAATGAAGGATAACGCGGGGATCATCGAAGCCTTTACCTACTTCGTGCAGGCCTTCCCCGATAGCCCGCAGGCGCCTTTCGCCTTTGCGCAGCGCGCGCTCGCGTACCAGGAAGACAAGAATTACGACGCGGAGCTTTCAGACTTGAACATGATTCTGACGAAATATCCTGACGCGCACGAGCGTGAAGCCGCGTTACAACAGAAGGCGCTCATTCTGGGCGAGCAACAGGACACTAACGGGATGATCGCAACATTCCGCCGGCTTCTAAAGGAGTTTCCGAAAAGTCCGGTCGCGGCACAAGCGCAGTACTATATTGGGAAAGCCGCCTTTGAAGCAAAAGACTACAAGACTGCACTGACCGCTCTCGATGCCGCCCGCCAGTTGGACAAAGATCAATATTACAATCTCGCCACGGTTCGCATCATTTCGTCTTACTTTTATCTGCATAATCGGGCTGCGGTGACCAGGGAAGTGGATCAATTCATGTCTGAGAGCCCGAACGCTGTCGTTCCGGGCGAGATCCTGGAATGGCTCGGGATCCAATATTACAACGAAAAAAATTACGTCGCGGCCGAGAAATATTTGAGCGCCCTCGGGAAGACCGATAATCCGGCGCGTGTGAAGCCCGACTTTTGGTTTTATCTCGGAGACGCCTCCACGAAATTGAAGAATTTCGATGAAGCGGAGCAGGCGTTCGCCAAATATCTGGAGAAAGCTACCGATCCGGCGGGAAAAACGAAGGTGCTGCTGGCGCTCGGGGCGGTGAAAATCGCAGCGGACAAACCGGATGACGCGCAAAAGATTGCGGAGCAGATCATGGCGCTGCAACCGGAAGGACGAGTGAATGCGGAGGCGCGGATGCTCGCGGGGGATGTCCAGTTCGAGCGCGGAAGTTTTGAGGATGCGGGCAAGACATTTGCAAGCGTTGCTTTGCTTTACGATGATCCCGCGATTACGCCGCGTGCATTGCAAAAGGCGGCGCGGGCTTATCAAAAAGCAGGCAAAACCGATCAGGCCGACCGACTGACCCGGCAATTGCGGGAGAAATATCCAAACTACGCCGGAGGTTAGATCGTGGTCAGGCGGTCGCAATCGCAAGCGTTTCGATCGGCAGCGGCGAGAGGAATTCTTTCGTATCGTCGATTTGCAAAACAGGGCGCGCGAGATGCGCGGCGAGAAAACTGGTGTCAGGCGTAAGAGCAATTCCCACCCGAGCGATAATCTCGCATTTGGCCAGTTGTTCGGTTACGTGCAGGAGCTTCTCGGCCGGGCTTTCGAGCCATGGAGCCTCGCCAGGATTTCGATGCAATCGGCTGTTGTCTGTAAATTGGATCGTGCAGATACCGGGCGCAGTCGCTTCGATAAACGGACTGAGAGTAAACGCGTGCTGAAGCAGGATTTCCTGGATTAAATTCTCCTGCTCGCGCGCTCGCACTTTGATTGCGACATGCAAAAAACGAGCCAGTGCCTGACTCGGGGTCATGCCTTTGCGAATGCCGGCCGATTCGGCCGGTTCGTTCAGTTGAATAATGACCGGTTTCTTTTCCTGTTCCTCAATCAAGGCGGCGGGCTTCGTCCACAGTTCCGGTTGATGCCGCAACGCGGCCTGCAGATAAAAATCAGGCAAATAAATTGTCGCAAACATTTAAATGATGGAGGGACACACGCTGCCTGCCTCGCCGAAGCTGTGCGAAGGCGGGTCGTGTCCCAAATATTCGGCGCCGACGGCGCGGCGCCCTCCAGACGAGCGTTGGATGCGGAAATGCAGTCGCGAAATCGCGGTCTCTTGTTCAAAAGTTTCCAGCGTCCACGAATTTTCGAGAACGATTTTCAATTGCGCGCTGGCGACCATGTCATGGCGCGTCAAAACGAGGAAGGCCGTGGACGATCCTTCAACCAGGCGCTGCAAACGATACCAGCTCGCCTGGGGAATTTTACGCAGCTCTTCCGGAACGTTCAGGACGAGATCGAGAACAAGCAGCGGGAAATTGCCATCGCGTAAAAGAAGATCGGCGGCCTTGATCGCGTGCCACGCTGTGCTGCAACGCGCCCAAAGTATGTGACTTAAACATGCGTTGCCCAGCGGCTGGGGATCGAAAGAATCGCGACCATCGATCAACGCGATGTAATACCGGTCGCGCTGCGCGGCTTGAAGAAGCGCATGAATAAGCGACGCGCTGCCCGCACTCATCTGCGGGCTGATCAATTCAGTGATGAGGCTTTTAGGCAGACCGCCGCCGATTACTTCATCGAGAAAAGAAACCCCGGTAGCCAAAAACGTCCCGGGAGACAGGGGAGGGCGGGGAAAACGCTCAGCCAGTAATTTTCGCAGATCGACGACCTTAGCGCTCGCTGCCATACCCAAAGGATGGCACGAAGAATCGACATGTTCAAGTGAACATTTTCACTTCTCGTCCCGTTTTGGTAGGGCGTTCGCCGCGGCGGACGCCGCTTTAGATTGGAAGCCGCTTCGCTTTCAGCGCGACTTCCGACGCGCCTGTTTTCGCACCAGCGAAACCATCACACCCTGGATTTTCAATTCACGGGCCGGAATCAGATTCGGATAATCCGGGTTTTCGGCTTTTAAATACGGGCGGCCACGCTCCGTCACATAACGTTTCAGCGTTGTTTCACCGTCGATCAACGCCGCCACGATATCGCCGTTGTGCACTTCCTTGCTCTCCTCCAGAATCACAATATCTCCGTCGAGAATGTGGGCGCCGATCATTGAATCGCCACGCACGCGCAGAGCGAAGGTGCCGCGGCTTCTTGAAACGTTGGCCGAGCGCGTATCGAGAGAAACGTGTCCTTCAATGGTCTGCTCCGTCGGCGCCGACATGCCTGCTGGGATCTGCCCATAGATCGGAACGTCTGTGATCCGAACCTTTTGCACCGGTGTCACCAGGGCGCGTGCTTTCCGCGCGTGTCGGGAGATGAATCCTTTTCGTTCGAGCGCGGCGATGTACTGCATCACCGATGTCTGGCTGGCGAAACCGAAATGATTTTGAATTTCGCGCGTGCTCGGCGTGATCCCTTTCTCTCGCTGTTCGCGCTGGATAAAATCGAGAACGTTCTTTTGACGGCCGGTCAGCATTCTTCAGGTTCGCTCAGAAACATCCCAGCGGCAAGTTCAAATGAACAGATACGATAGTTAGACAGACGTTGAATCGTGAATTGGAGCTGGAAAGAGAGCCCTCACCTCGGTCCTCTGCCTGAGGGATAGGAGGACCAGCCTTGGCAACGCTGTGGCTCGGCCAGCGCGAAACGCCCGGTGAGGGTCAGTGGCACACCGATTTGCGACGCGCGCGCGCAATTTGGATGCTGCGATGGCGCGCTCGCCAACTTTCTCCCTTTCTGGTCGAGCTTGCGCGAGTCCAGCAAGTTCGTTGCGGCGAGGCGCCGCAACCAGCACGCGAGGCGCGTGCGCTTCCCAGAGCTGAGGCGCGCCGGTCCGCCTAACTAACACTTCAAACGAGACAGTGCGCTAGCGGCCGGACCGGCCGCGCGATTTGGATTTTGGCGGCGGCGAGCTGGTGCTTGCGATCAGTTTGCCCGAGGCATCGTACACGGAATAACCGATCTGTTTGCCCGTCCGATCGTATTTATAAACAATCTTGTTTGCGACGGCGTCGTTTTCTTTCAGGTGGGTTTCCTGTTCCAGCCGGCCGGCGCCATCGTATTGATAGATGCTTTTAAAACGGAACTTTTTGTCTGGGCCGAAGAAGATGCCGCTAACGAACCGTCCGGCATCATCGAGCTGGTAGATGGTTTTACCCATTGGCTTGCCGTTGGCACTGGTGGTGACGGCTGTTGCCTGGTGGCGTTCATTATTAAATTGGTAGGTGGTGTGCGAGCCGTCGGCGTTGATGGCGACGGTGACGCGCACGGCATCCTTGTTATTGTCGTCGAGAAGCTGGCTGCGTGTTGTGGAAAGGAATGAAAAAGCGACGACGCAGGGAAAAACGAACAGAAGCGAACGCCGGAGGATCATCGAGGAGAAGTGTAGAGGCGAGCGTGGTGGCTGCAAGCCCGGGGAGCGCACGCGCCTCGCGTGCTACGCCAGTCCGGCTCGGAATTGCGGCGCCCTCGCCGCGATGTTTCCGAAGATAAAAAGTTCGCGATGGCGAGGGCGCCATCGGCGGCACGCGCGACGCGTGCGCTCCCCGGATTACCGGAGGCGCTGACGCTTCAGCGTGCCGAGTCGGGGGTGAGGCCAAAAAAAGGAGCTGCAAATGAGGCATTAATTTTTGTTGACCTGCGCCCGGGAAGGTGGTTAAGAGTGGGGAAAAGTGGGCCAGAATGGAACGATTCGCCACGCGCACATGGTCACGCCTTCCAAAGCTTTCTACGCCGGAGAGTTTCGTCACTTCATCGACGAGAAGAATCGAATCACCATCCCCGCGCGCTGGCGCCGCGATGGCGCCGAAGAATTCATCATTCTTCCGGAAGCGAGTCATCAATTTTTGCTGGTCATGTCGCCTGAGGAGTTTTCTCGCATGAGCGCCGCCGCGGAATCCGAGCCGAATGTTTCCGCGCGTGATCGCCGTGTTTTTCTACGCCAGCTGCACTCTCGCGCGCAACATGGCGCCGCCGATCGCCAGGGGCGCCTCGTTTTGCCGGAAGAGCTCTGCAAAAAAGTCGGATTGAAAGGCGAGGTGGCGCTGGTGGGCGGGCGCGGCCGCTTTGAGATTTGGAATCTGCAGCGCTGGAAGAAGGCGCACGAAGAAGAGACGCCGACGTACCAGCACGTGGCCAATGTGATTGGTTTGTAAGTACGAGCGAAATGAATGCATTGTTGTTTGAACGGCCGGTTTGGTTTGCGACCGGTCCATTGATCGTCGAGGAGGAGGCGCAGGAAATGGAGGACTTCAGTTATCACCGCCCCGTGCTGATGCAGGAAGTGGTGGAGTTGCTTGCGCCGCGCCCCGGGTCGCTTGTAGTCGATGCCACTGTCGGCGGCGGCGGTCACACGGAAGCGATTTTGAAAACCGGCGCCGATGTTCTCGCGCTCGACCAGGATCCGGATGCAATTCGGGAGGCGCGCGAGTCGCTTTCTCCGTACGGCGGCCGGGTTACATTGCGCCAGGCCAATTTTCGCGACGCCGCTCAAATTCTCGATGAGCTGGGAATCGCCGCAATTGGCGGCGCCCTTCTGGATATTGGCGTTTCGTCGCGGCAACTGGAAAACCCGAACCGCGGTTTCAGCATGATGCGCAACGGTCCGCTCGATATGCGGATGGATCCGCGGACGCAGTTGACGGCCGCGGACATCGTCAACCAGTACAGCGAAGAGGACCTCACGAGGTTGTTTCGCGATCTCGGCGAAGAGCCCGCGGCGCGGCGCATCGCCACGTTGATCGTGAAAATGCGCAAGGATGCGCCGTTTAGCGAAACGTTGCAGCTCGCGCGCGCCATTGAAAAAGTGGTCGGCAGGCATGGCCGCCGGCATCCGGCCACTCAGGCTTTTCAGGCGCTTCGGATGGAAGTGAACGACGAGCTGGGCGCGCTCGCCGAAGGCCTGCGCGTGCTGACCGCGAGGCTTGAGCCGGGCGCGCGCATTGCGGTCATCACGTTTCATTCGCTCGAAGATCGGATTGTGAAAAACTTTTTCCGGGACCGCAGCCGTGAATGGCTGGACCGGCCCGAATGGCCGCAGCCGAAGCGCAATCCGGAACGCGACCTGACTTTGATTACACCAAAACCGGTTGAGCCCGGTGAGAACGAGCGACGCATGAACCCGCGCGCCCGCAGCGCAAAACTACGCGTGGCGGAGAAGATCCAATGAGCCGTTCCCGTAGAAAAAATTGGAACACGGTCGACGCGGCCTCGCTGGCGCGCTGGATTGTGCTCACCGCGTTCGTGGCATTGATCGGGTTGAGCTATGTGTACCTGACGCTGCAACTTTATCACCTGGGCGATCGCAGGAAAGCTCTCGAGACCGAACTGGCCAGTCTGCGCGCGCAAAACGACGTGGCCCGCGATCAAATTGCGGCCTTGACGTCGCGGACCGCCTTGCAGCGGCGGTTGAAGGAAGGATATCTGAAGATGGTTCCAATCGGCGAGCACAACATCGTGCGGCTGACCATGCCGGCGCGAAACGAGGAAGATGCCGTTCAACCGGTATCCAATCAGCCCGTCACCAGATGAAATGGAACAGCCGGACACGATGCGCGCTGGTGTGCCTTGGCTTTGTTCTGATCTTCAGCGGATTTTCGTTCCGGCTGATCTATCTGCAAATGATCAAGCACGACGAGTACGCAGGGATTGCCACTGAGAAACACGTTTACAAACAAACCATTTTTGCCGAGCGCGGCGCAATTCTAGACGCAAACAACGAGCTGCTCGCGAACAACGTTCCTGTCGAAACCGTGGTGGCGGACGCCACCCATCTTAATAATGCGGACGCCACCATCGATCTGGTCGCCAGCAAGCTGAAGCTGCCGCACGCCGAAGTGGCGGAAAAATTGCGGGGCGATCGTCGCTACATTGTCGTCCAGCGAGCCGTGCCGGAAACGCTGGCGGAATCGTTACGGCAAGAACTGCGCGCCCAGAATCTGCGCGGCATTTATTTCGAGCACGATGCCATGCGGGTTTATCCGAACGGCTCGATGCTCTGTCACGTGATCGGGTTTACAGATTTCGAGCACCACGGCATTCAGGGCGTGGAAGCCTCGATGGACGCGTATTTGCACGGGCAGGACGGTTATCGTTACATCGAACACAATCGCGCCGGGCGGGAGATCGTTCTTTATCGCGGCCAGGAACGCGCACCGCGCGACGGCTACCAGGTCCATCTCACGATCGATCTGAATTTGCAGAACATCGTTGAAAACGAAATCGACGCTGCGATGCGCGAGTATTCTCCGAAAAAGGCGACGATCATTCTGATGCGGCCCCAGACCGGCGAGATCCTGGCATTGGCCAATCGCCCCAATTTCGATCTTAATCGTCGCTCGGAAGCAAAACCGGAGCAGATGAAAGACCGCGCCATCGTCGACATGATGGAACCCGGCTCAACATTCAAGATCGTGACCGCGGCGGCCGCCCTCAACGAACACAAGGTTAATCTCAATTCCGTGATCTTTTGCCAAAATGGCGTTTGGCCCTTCGGCGGAAGACTTCTGCATGACGCTGAGCCACACGGCGAATTAAGCGTGAAAGATATTCTCGTGAAATCGAGCAATATCGGCGCGGCCAAGCTGGCGATTGGCGTCGGCGAGGACAAATTTTACGAATACATCCGCCGGTTTGGATTCGGCGAACGGACCGGGATCGAGCTTCCGGGCGAAATTCGCGGACTGGTCCATTCGCCGCAATCGTGGAGCAAAATCTCGATCACCCGGATTCCCATGGGACAGGAGATCGGCGTGACTCCATTACAAATGATCATGGCAATGGGGGCCATCGCCAACGGCGGCAAATTGATGACGCCTCGCATCGTGAAATCGATTACCAGCAGCGATGGCAAAGCCGTCAGCTCGTTTTCGCCGGTTGTGTTGCGACAGGTAATTTCTCCCCAGACGGCAAAAGAAATAGGAGAAGCCTTGCGCGGTGTCGTGAGCGATCGCGGCACCGCGGCGGCTGCAGCCGTTCCGGGTTTCGTTATCGCTGGCAAGACCGGTACCGCTGAGAAAGTCAGTCCGCACGGCGGCTACGAGAAGGGAAAGTATGTCGTTTCCTTTATCGGTTATCTTCCCGCGGACCATCCAGCCTTCGTGGGGTTGGTCGTATTGGACGACGCGAAGACAAAACCGGAAATGAACTACGGCGGACTCGTTGCCGGCCCGATTTTTTCACGCATCGCCGAGAAAGCCGCCCGCTATCTCGATCTTGAACCGCATGAGGAAATTCGCAAAGCCATACCGGTAGACCGAGTCGCCTTAACCAATGCCCGGCACCATTGAGAATCCTGCCACCGCATGTTGAAACCTCATGCAGCTCAAAACTCTCGCCGCCGCAATTCCCGTTCGCCAGATCATCGGCCCGCTTGATCGCGCAGTGGAAAGCATCGCGTATGACTCGCGCCGTGTGCAAAGGAACGGCCTGTTCGTCGCGCTGCGTGGAGAAAAATTCGACGGACACGATTTCATCGGTCAGGCAGTCGAAAAAGGCGCGTCCGTGATCGTTGCCGAGCGCGAAGAGAAGCCTCCGCGCGCCACCTGTGTTGTTGTCGAAAACAGTCGCAACGCACTGGCCGATCTCGGCGCTGTTTTTTATGGGTTTCCAGCGCGCAAACTGAAGCTCGCCGCTGTGACCGGCACAAACGGAAAGACCACGACCACATTTCTAATCAAGCATATTTGCGAAAAAGCCGGCATGCGCTGTGGTTTGATCGGGACAGTTCGTTACGAAATCGGGGAGCGCGTCCTGCCGGCGGCGCGCACCACGCCGGAATCGCTCGACGTTCAGGAATTGCTGGCCCAAATCGTGAACGCGGGCTGCCGGGCGGCGGCCATGGAGGTTTCGTCGCACGCGCTCGCACAGGACCGCACGCGCGGCATTGAGTGGAACGTCGCGGTGTTTACGAATCTTACGCAGGACCATCTCGATTTTCACGGCACGATGGAGAATTACTTCGATGCCAAGGTGAAATTGTTCACGGGATTGGCGCAACAACAGAAAAAGAAAAAGCCGGTGGCCATCGTGAATATCGACGACCGGCATGGCGAGCAACTGCTCGGGAAAATCGATCGTAAAATTTCTGTGACGACGTTCGGAATGGGTATGCGCGCGGATTTTCGGGCGTCGAATTATCGCATGGAGCCCGGCGGCACCTCCTATCAGCTCGATGCGCGCGGCAAAAGTTACCTGGTGCGCGTGCCGCTGATCGGCCGATTCAACGTCGCGAACTCGCTGGCCGCACTCGCCGCGGCCAACGCGCTCGGTATCGGATTACGCGAAGCGGTCCTGAGTCTCGCCAAATCGCCGCAGGTTCCCGGGCGCCTGGAGCGGGTGCCGGCCCGGCGGCAATTTCAAATGTTTATCGATTACGCGCACACGCCCGACGCATTGCTGAACGTCCTGAAGACGTTGCGCGAGCTCGATCCTCATCGCCTGATTGTCGTTTTTGGCTGCGGCGGAAACCGCGACCGGGATAAGCGGCCTCAGATGGGTGCCATTGCGGACCAATATGCGGATTATGCGATTATTACCTCCGATAATCCGCGCAAGGAAGATCCGGCCGCGATCATTAGCGAAGTTGAAAAAGGGTTTCGCTCGGATCGCTTTGAAAAAAACGTCGATCGTGCGCAGGCGATCGTCCGCGCGATCGAGCTCGCCCAGCCGCGCGACGTCATATTGATTGCGGGCAAAGGACATGAAAATTACCAGGAGTTTGCGGACCACACGGTGCCGTTCGAAGACATTCAAGTCGCGCGGCACGCGCTCGAAAATCACCCGGTGGAATTTAAATGAATCTATTGTCGATTGTACAGACCGCATAGTGTGATCGAGCGCTTTGCTGTAGAAATAAATCGGAATGAATCCAACGAAACTGAAACAAATCGCCGCACTTGCGGAAGGTAAACTCTCCGCCGGCGATGGAGATATTGTCGTTGGCAAAATCAGCACCGATTCGCGCACGGTGAAGCCTGGCGAGTTCTTTGTCGCTCTTCACGGCGAAAGCTTCGACGGCCATCAATTCGTAGAAGGCGCGGCCAAGAGCGGCGCGGCCGGCGCGATTGTTGATGCGGACTGGCAAGGCAATGTTCCGGCGCAGTTCGCGATCATTCGCGCGCGGGACACCTTGCAGGCCTATCAAAATCTGGCTGCCAATTATCGCAGATCGCTCCCACTCAAGGTGCTTGCCATTACCGGCAGCAACGGCAAGACGAGCACGAAAGATTTTGCCGCATCCGTTCTGGCGCGAAAATTTCGCGTCACAAAAACCGAGGGCAATTTCAACAATCACGTCGGTCTCCCGCGGACGATGCTGGAGGCGACTTCGGAAGATCAAATCGCGGTTTGGGAGATCGGCATGAATCATCCGGGCGAAGTTGCCGCGCTGGCGAAGATCGCCGCACCGGATGTGGCCATCATCACAAACGTCGGCATCGCGCATATCGAATTCATGGGGTCACAGGAGGCGATCGCGGCGGAAAAAGGCGCCCTTGCCGAAGCGGTGGGGCCGCATGGAACGGTCATTTTGAACGCCGACGACCCTTTCAATAAGGAGATCGCCGGGAGAACGCGCGCCAGAGTGATGCTTGCGGGGACCAGCGGCGGGACAGTTCACGCGACGGATATTCAACAGAGCTCCGATGGATCGGAGTTCACAATTTTGGAAGGAGCGCATCGCTGTCGCGCGCAGCTTCCCGTGCCGGGTTTGCACATGGTGCAGAACGCATTGCTCGCTGTCGCGGCCGGCCGCACATTTGGATTGTCGCTGGAGGAATGCGCCGCTGGTCTCGCAGCCGCACCGCTTACAAAAGCGCGTCTGCAAATCAAGGAAATCGACGGAGTCCGGTTTCTCGACGATAGCTACAACGCGAATCCCGATTCGATGAAGGCGGCGTTGCGCACGCTCAAGGAGCTCGATGTGGACGGAAAACGCATCGCCATCCTCGGGGAGATGCGGGAACTGGGTGCCGAATCGGAACGCAGCCATCGGGAAGTGGGCCAGACGGCAGCGGAGCTGGAGATCGATCAGTTGATCGCGATCGGCGAAATAGGGGCCGGCATCGCCACTGCCGCAATGAAAGCCGGTTTGGAAAGGAGCGTCTCCGTGGATTCGACGACTGAAGCCGCGGAACTTCTGGCGGAGATCGCGGAGCCCGGCGATCTGGTTTTAATCAAGGGCAGCCGCCTCGCAAAGACAGAGCGGGTAATCGACGAGTTTGCCAGGCGACGGAGACCGGAGGGCGTGTCGCCATGATGTTCCTTCTTCATCGGCTGAGCGATCAATTCGGCGGCTTTAACGTGTTCTTCTACGTCACGTTCCGCGCAGTTGCCGCGGCGGTGACTGCATTCATCCTGTCGCTTGTTTTTGGAAACGTGGTAATTCGCAAGCTGACGGCGCTGAAGCTGGGTCAGCCAATTCGCGCGGCGGCAGAGGTCCACCGGCTGGCGGAGTTGCACGGCGGGAAACAGGGGACGCCCACAATGGGTGGCGTGCTGATTATTGGGACTGTATTCATCTCAAGCGTGCTTTGGGCGCGACCCGACAATCGCTTCGTCTGGCTCGTTCTTTTCACCATGCTCTATCTCGGCGCGCTTGGATTTGCGGACGATTACTTGAAGGTGACCAAAAAGAAGTCCGACGGCGTAAGCGGCCGCGTGAAGCTCTTCTTTCAAATCATTCTCGCGCTCGTCGTGACGGCGGTTTTCCTCACCAGTCCGTTGCTCGACGTGCAAGCCCGGTCGCTCTACGTGCCCTTTTTCAAATCGCCGCTCATCACGAACATGGGATGGTTTACCCTGATCTTTTTCGCGGTGGTAATCGTCGGTTCCTCGAATGCGGTCAACCTGACCGACGGGCTCGATGGCCTGGCGATCGGCTGCACGATCACGGTTACCTTTGCCTATGCGTTGCTTTCGTACGCCGGTGGAAATTTTCGGATCGCCGAATATTTGCAAGTTCCGTTCTATCCGTTTACCGGCGAGCTTACGGTCGTATGCGCGGCGCTTGTCGGCGCCGGTCTCGGCTTTCTTTGGTTTAACTGTTATCCCGCGAAAGTTTTCATGGGCGACACCGGTTCGCTTGCCATCGGTGGCATGATCGGAGTCGTCGCGATCTGTTGTAAGCAGGAGCTGCTTCTGGCCGTGGTAGGCGGGGTTTTCGTCATCGAAGCGGTCTCGGTGATTCTCCAGGTGATCAGTTTTCAACTGACGGGCCGCCGTATCTTCGCCATGTCGCCCCTGCACCATCATTTCGAGCTGGTTGGATGGAAAGAAAACACGGTGATCGTGCGCTTTTGGATTCTCTCGGCCGTCTTTGCGCTGCTCGGTCTGGCCACTTTGAAGCTGAGGTGAACCATTGCGTTACCAGAATAAAAACGTGGCAGTGCTCGGAGCGGGTCTAAGCGGCGCGGCGGCGGCGCTTCTTCTTAAAGATGAGGGCGCGAATGTGACCGTGCTCGACAGCGCCCAGGAGAAAGAGTTGCTCAAGTCCACTGTCGAGAATCTGCGGGGGAAAGGTGTGCGCGTTGTATGCGGCGCGGCGGCAGATCGGGATTCGAGCAAATACGATTTTGTAGTCTCAAGTCCCGGAATCGATCCGGCGGCGCCGCTGGCGGCTAATTTTTCGTCGCGCAACATCGAGATCATCGGTGAGCTGGAGCTCGGCTGGCGCTCCTGCGAAATACCCGTTATCGCGGTGACCGGAACAAACGGCAAGACCACCACGACCGAATTGCTGGCACAAATGCTGAATGAAGCCGGTCAAAAAACCATCGCATGCGGGAATATCGGCAAGCCTCTGTCAGAAGTTGCGCACGAGAAAAAGAGCCTCGATGTGCTCACAGTCGAGGTCAGTTCGTTTCAATTGGAAACGATCAAAACGTTCCGACCGTCGATTTCTGTCTGGTTGAATTTTGCGCCCGATCATCTCGATCGTTATCGTTCGGTCGCTGAATATCGCGCAGCCAAGCTGCGCATTTTCGAAAACCAGACTGCCGACGACGTCGCAGTCGTTAACGCCAATGAAAGCCTGCCGGAGATCCGGCCGCGTCAGATCACTTTCAGCGCTTATACCAATCGCGCCGATTTCCGTTTGGCCGAGGGCGCAATCGTTTATGACAACAAGCCGGTCCTGCGTTTGGCCGAAGCGAAATTGCGCGGGTCGCATAACATCGAAAATATGATGGCCGTCCTGGCGGCCGGCATGGCGCGCGGCCTGGCGTTTGAGAAAATGGTCTCGCCGCTTTGCGCGTATGAGCCGCGGCCGCATCGGTGCGAATTTGTCAGGGAGGTCAACGGAGTCGATTACGTTAACGATTCCAAGGCCACAAACCTTGATGCGGTCGAAAAGGCGCTCCTGGCGCAAAGCAAGCCAGTCATTCTGATTGCCGGTGGCAAGGACAAGGGTTTCAGTTTCGAGCCGTTGCGGGCGCTGGTGAAAGAAAAGGTGAGATCGTCGGTTTTAATCGGCCAGATGGCCCGGAGGATCGCGCACGATTGGGAGGGCGCGGTCAAGACCGAGCTGGCAGCGTCACTGGCCGATGCAGTCGAGCGGGCGCACGCCACTGCCAAATCGGGCGAGGTCGTTCTTTTTTCGCCCGGCACATCTTCATTCGACATGTTCAAAAGCTACGCAGATCGCGGCGATCAGTTTCGCGCTCTGGTGCAATCGCTCCCCAAATGAAAAGAAAACTGAGAACCCCCAGGTTGTTTGGATTCAAACGCAACAAGCTCCGCGCCAGCACCGCCCAGCGACGTCTGCGCATTGGCGCCGCGGCCGATTACGACGAAATCGCCGAACCGAATATGAAACTGTCGCGCGCTTTATTAATCGTGCTGTTGCTGCACGTGGTCGCCGTCGCCGGAATCGTCGCGTTCAATGCCATCAAGACACGTCAAAAAGCGTTCGCCACGGTGCCCGATCTTCTCGCCAGCACTTCAAATCCCGCGGTAGTGGCGACAAAACCCGCCGGCACGACTCCGGTTGCTGCAAGTCCGCAAAAAGCAAATGCGCAGACTGGCGCCAAAGACGAACGCAAAACCAATCGCGCGAAACATAACGAAGGAGTCAAAGGCCCGACGGATTCGGGCAAGGTCTACGTTGTGGTGAAAGGCGACAATCCGGTAACGATCGCGAAAAGATTCAGGGTCGCCTACGAGGACTTGATCGCGCTCAATCACATTGAGGATCCGCGCAAATTACAGATTGGCCAGAAGCTTTTGATTCCGACCCGGCCTCCAAAGTCGAAAAAGGGCGATGAATAACGATGCATCGTAAAAGCGCGTATTTCCTGTTTCTCGCCGTGCTCGGCGTGCTCGTCATCGGCATCGTAATGCTTTTTAGCACGAGCGCATTTGCCCGCGACACGCATGGCGACGCGTATTTTTTTCTCAAACGCCAGGCGCTCTGGCTCGGGGTGGGGCTTGCTCTTTGCATCATCACGGCGCTTATCGATTATCATTTTTGGCAGCGCACCTGGTGGCTGTGGTTCGCTGTCGCGCTGGCCACGCTGGTGTTCTGCTTCATTCCGCATGTTGGGATGCGCATCAATGGTTCGCGGCGCTGGGTCGGTGTGGGACCGTTTGCTTTCCAGCCTTCCGAGATCGCGAAAGTTGCGGTGGTCTTTTTCCTGGCATGGTGGTTTACGCGTTACGAAAAGGCGCGTAACCATCCGCTCTTTGGATTTGCCATTCCTCTCGCCATTGTCAGCGTCCTGCTGTTGCTGATCCTCTTCGAGGTGGATCTCGGGACAACGGCGCTCATTGGAGCGACGATGTTTGTGGTGATGTTCGTTGCCGGCGCAAACCCGATTTTTCTGGGCTTACTGGCCGTCGCGGGCAGCGGCGCGATTTTTTTCGCGGCGGCCCACGAGCGCATGGGACGCTTAATCGCGTTCACCGATCTCGAGCGCTACCAGCAGGACGCGGGTTTGCAGCAGATGCAGGCGCTGATTGCGTGGGGCAGTGGCGGCATGGAAGGCCTCGGACTGGGGCATGGCCGTGAAAAGATGCTCTACCTGCCTTATGCGCACACGGATTTTATTTTTCCGATGATCGGCGAAGAGCTCGGGCTGCGGGTCAGTTTGTTGGTCATCTTTTTCTTTCTGGCGATCATCGTTTGCGGAATCCTGATTGCGCTGCATTCAAAAGATCGCTTCGGTCTGCTTGCCGGATGCGGCATCGTTTCGCTGATCGGTTTGCAGGCCGCCGTCAATATCGGGGTGACCACATCCTTGTTGCCGAACAAGGGATTGCCGCTTCCTTTTGTCAGCTACGGCGGTTCCAATCTCATCGCCTGTCTGTTCGGCATCGGTTTGTTGCTGAATATCTACCGTCAGGGTGTGTTTGAGACGGTGAACAAGAAAGGGACCGCGCTGCAATTGCGCGTGACGCCCCGGATTTAATTACGGATTCGAACCAACAACACTCATGAACGCCATCATCGCATGTGGAGGGACCGGAGGACATCTTTTCCCGGGCATTGCCGTGGCCGAAACACTGCGCGCCCGCGGTCATCAGGTGATGTTGTTTGTTTCGGAAAAGGAGATCGACAGCCTGGCGCTTTCGACCCGCTCGGAATTCCAGTTTGAAAAGTTACCGACAATCGGCTTTCCCTCGTTGTCCTCGCCTGCCATTCTCGGATTCATCCGCCGTTTCATCGAAAGCCTTTCCATTTGCCGGTCCATTTACAAAAGATTTAATCCGCATGCAGTCCTCGGGATGGGGGGCTTTACTTCCACCGCGCCGATCATGGCCGGACGCATGCGCGGCATCTCCACTTTTATCCACGAATCGAATGCCGTCCCGGGCAAGGCGAACCGGTTCACCGCGCGGATGGTGCGCGCCGTCCTGCTGGGTTTCAAGGAATGCGCGCAGTTCTTTCCCAAATCACGCACCGAATTTACGGGCACACCCATTCGCAGCGAACTCAAACGGCTCGATCGGAAAATCGCGCGGGAGAAGCTTGGCTTAAGCGGCGACCTCGCCACCTTGCTGGTGATGGGTGGGAGCCAGGGCGCCAGCGGGATCAACCGGGCCATGATTAAATCGTTGCCGTTATTGCACGATCTGCCGTTGCAAGTGATCCATCTTTCCGGGGAGCGTGACGAAAGCCTTGTGGCGGACAATTACCGGCGCGAAAAAATTCCTGCCCATGTGGCTGCTTTTCATCATCGTATGGAAGAAGCTTACAGCGCTGCTGATCTTGCCGTCGCACGCTCCGGAGCCGCCAGCCTGGCCGAACTAGCGGCCTTTGCGCTGCCTGCCATCCTGATTCCGTTTCCCTATGCGGCGGACGATCATCAAACGCGCAATGCCGAAATCTTTACCCGCGCCGAGGCGGCGATTCTTTTAAAAGAATCCGAGCTGTCGGCCGATTTGCTCGCGCATAAAATCAAGGAACTCATTACTGATTCGGGAAAGCTTAAGCGGATGTCGGAAGCCGGCGGGCGCCTCGCTCCGAACGATGCGGCTGGCCGTGTCGTCGCAACCATGGAGGAATATACGAATCATGACGTCCATGCCTGATTCCAACCTGGCGACGGTGCTCACGCGCGAGCATCATAAAGTCCACCTCATCGGTGTCGCGGGCAGTGGAATGAGCGGGCTGGCCGCGCTGTTGCTCGAGCTCGGACACGAAGTCAGCGGATCGGACAAGGTCAGCACGCAGGAGACCGATCGTTTGCAACGGCTCGGCCTGCGCTTTTTCAGGGGACATCGCGCCCAGGAGACAGCCGATGCCGAACTGATCGTTTTTTCGTCTGCAATCAAGGCCGACAATCCCATTCTCATTCAGGCGGCCAAGGCCGGGAAACCAATACTCCGGCGTGCCGAGGCTCTCGCCGCCCTCATGTCGGGCAAGCGGGGCATTCTCATTGCAGGCATGCACGGGAAGACCACCACCTCCGCGATGACGGCGCATGTGTTACGCGAGGGCGGTTTGCACCCCTCACATTATGTTGGCGCGGAAATTCCCATTCTTGGGACCAACGCCCACTGGGACGCGCGCGGCGACTATTTTGTGGCCGAAGGAGACGAAAGTGACGGGACGATCAGGTTTTTTCATCCGGAACACACGCTTCTTCTTAATATAGAGGAGGAGCACCTCGACTATTACGCGGACCTGGCCGCTATCGAGAAGGTCTTCACCCAGCTGATCGAGCAGACAAGGGGAAAAGTCTTTTACAGCGCCGATGATCGCCATGCGGCGCGAGTATGCGGAAGCTGCCCGCGCGGAGTCTCCTACGGTTTCGCCGAAGGGGTCGATTATCGAGGCGCCGACGTCGAGCTGAAAGACTTTACGTCGAACTTCAGTGTTTATCATGGCGGCAAACGGCTTGGGGAAGCAGTCTTGAATGTTCCGGGAGAACATAACGTTCATAATGCGGTCGGTGTAATCGCGCTGGCGACCGAGCTTGGAATTCCCTTCGAAAAAATCGCCGCCTCATTGCGCAAGTTCGAACACGCGCGTCGCCGGTTTGAAATCAAATATGCGAGCGACCGTTTTTTGCTGGTGGACGATTACGCGCATCATCCCACTGAAATTCGGGCGACGCTGAAGACGGCGCGGGCAACGCGACACAAGCGGGTGTTAACGATGTTCCAACCGCATCGCTTTTCACGAACGAAGGCGTTATGCAGGGAGTTTGGCCGGTCTTTTGACGATGCGGACAAGGTTGTTGTCACAGACGTCTATGCCGCCAGCGAAACGCCGCTGCCCGGCATCAGCGGCAAAACGATTGCCGACGAAATCATGGCGCATGGACACACCGGAGTGACATATGAGCCGCGGCTGAACTGGGTCCATCGCGACATTGGCAATATGCTCGATCCCGGAGATCTTGTGCTGAGCCTGGGTGCCGGAAACATTCACGAACAACTATCGATCCTGGCCGCAGATCTTGTGGTCGCCGAAAGCTTGAAGGCGATCGTCGGTGAAGAAGGCGAAGTACGTCTGTACGAACCGCTCTCCAAACATACGACACTGCGAGTAGGCGGTCCGGCGCAATTCTGGGTGGAGCCGCGCAGTGAAAGGGCCTTTGCAGAAGTAATTCGCCTTTGCGCGAGCGAAAACCTCCCGCTTTTTGTTATCGGCCGCGGTTCCAATCTGCTGGTGCGCGACGGTGGAATTTCCGGCGTCGTCGTTCATCCCTGCGGGGGCGATTTCGACAAGATCCAGATCCACGGCGAGGAAATTAGCGCTGGCGCAGGGGTTAAATTAAAGGAGCTGGCGTACGCCGGAAAGAAAGCCGGTCTCACCGGCCTCGAATGGATGGAAGGGATTCCCGGGGAAGTCGGCGGCGGGTTGCGCATGAATGCCGGAGCGATGGGTGCGCAGACTCTCGAGAACGTCGTTAGTGTTCGCTATCTCGATGCAGAAGGAAATCCACACACCAAGAGGCGTGATGCGCTGGAAGTGCATTACCGGAACTTCCCGCTGCTGAAGAATAATTTTGCCGTTTCCGCGACCTTTCGAGGGAAACCTGCGCCCGGCAGCGAGATTATTCGGAAGCTGGGAGAATCGCAGGAAAAACGGCGCACCAGTCAGCCAATCGCCAAAAGCGCGGGGTGTATTTTTAAGAACCCGGATTCATGCCCGGCTGGAAAACTGGTCGATGAACTGGGACTCAAAAATTCGCATGTTGGAAATGCCCGTGTTTCCGACGTGCACGGGAATTTCATTGTGAATGACGGCGGGGCCACCGCGGCGGAGATGCTGGAACTAATCGACAGGATCAAGACGACTGCGCGAACAAAGCGGGGGATCGAATTGGAAACCGAAGTGCAAATTGTGGGAGAGCCCGCATGAATTTTAATTTACGGTCACTGCCAAACACGAGCGTAACGATTTGATGAAGAAGGAAAATTTACCGAAAAAGATTGCGGTGCTGATGGGCGGACCGAGTTCGGAGCGTGACGTTTCCATGGCAACCGGGCGTGGAATTGCCAAGGCACTTCGTTCGTTAGGCGCCGAAGTCGTTGAGGTGGATGTTCGGGACGAGAATTTTCAACTTCCGGCAGATGTCGGGCTTGCATTCATCGCTTTGCATGGAACGTTCGGCGAGGACGGCCAGGTGCAGAAAATTCTCGAAAACCGCGGCGTCGCATACACCGGCGAAGGTGTGAAGGGGAGCGAACTCGCTTTCGACAAAATTCGGTCGAAGGAAAAATTCCGGGAACGCGGAGTCACCACACCAAAATGGGAGGTCGTGCGACCGGGACAACGGCCGACGATTCCCCTTCCAGTTGTGGTGAAAGCGCCGCGGCAGGGATCGACTGTTGGGGTTTACATTGTTCGGACCGAGGACGAGCTGGATTCTGCTTTGCGCGACGCCTTGAAATACGATCGCGAGTTGCTGGTAGAAGAGTTTATTCCCGGCCGGGAACTCACGGTTGGAATTCTGGGCGACCAAACGCTGCCGATCATCGAAATTATTCCCAAGGGCGGCTTTTACGATTTTACAAACAAGTACCCATTTTTGAATCCGCAGGCCGGGGGCGGTGCCGAGCATGTTTGTCCGGCGAAGATCGAGGCGGAGATGACGAAGCGGATTCAGGAACTCGCAATGAAGGCCCATCGCGCGCTCGGCCTGGAAGTTTATTCGCGAGTCGATGTCATCTTGCCGGAAAGCGGCGAGCCGACCGTCCTTGAGACGAACACCATTCCAGGAATGACGGAGGCAAGTCTGCTGCCCGAAGCCGCCGCCGCCGCGGGGATCGGCTACGTCGATCTTTGCTCGCGGATTATCGAGCTCTCACGCGCCAGAATGGAGCGGGCGTCGAAATGAAACGCGTGCAACAGCGACCCCGCGCGCGGAACGAGCGTTTTTCGAACCGGCGCCAGCGTCGTCAGCAGCATTTGCTCGACGTGAAGGTGCGCTCTCGCAAAGCCGTCCAACATCGGAACCGCCGGGTCCTGGTCTTTTTGTCGAAGATCGCGCTGGTCATCGCGCTCGGTGCCGGCATTTACGTGGGCATATACGAAGGAGCGAAGCGCCTGCTCTTCGAAAACCCGGATTATCGACTGCGCGTGATCGATACGCAGACAGATGGTACCCTGCAGCGCGAGCAGATTTTGCAAACCACCGGGTTACACGAAGGCGAAAATATTTTCCGCGTGAACCTGTCCGAGGTTCACGATTTATTGCAACAATTGCCGCAGGTGGACGAAGTGCAGATCGTCCGGAAATTGCCGGGAGAGGTCGACATCAGGATTACGGAGCGCAAACCGGTTGCCTGGATCACGAGCGAAAAAGAAATCGCCGACCCATTTGCGTCGGACGCCGCTTTTCTGGTGGACGCGCGCGGCATTTTGATGAAGGAGAAGAAATTGCTGCCGGAATATCTGGGATTGCCATTCATTCTGGGGTGCTCGGACGAGTCGTTCGAGGCGGGAAAAGTTGTCGAATCGTTTGAAGCAAAAGCGGCGTTGGAGCTGTTGCGGTTAAGCGCGCGTAGCTTTATGCAGACGCGCTTTCAAATTCGTGAGATCGACGCCTCAAAGGGTTATTGCCTTGTGGTGACCGACAAGAACCACACACGGGTCACTTTCGGTTTCGACAATCTCGAAACTCAATTGCAGCGCCTCGAACAATTTCTAATTTACTCGGACGACTCGAGGCAGGAGCTGGCAACTGTCAATCTGCTGGTGCAGCGCAACATTCCAGTCACGTTCGCAAAGCCGCCGGCGGATGTGATCAACGATACAATCAAGCCGGAGGAAACGCCGCGCATAATGAAAGCGGTCCCGGTACATCACAAGACAACAGCCGCTCCGCCGAAATCGCACCCCAGAGCAACCCCGTTGCCGGTCCGCCGGGCGATTCCGGTTCAGCAGTTCAAGAAGGAGAAGAAGAATGGGCAATAGCGATTTAATGGTCGGTCTCGAGATAGGAACTTCGAAAATTTGCGTCGTAGTCGGAGAAAGCCGGCCTGATGGAACAACCAAAATTCTCGGCGTAGGCCAGGCGCCGTCGCGCGGCGTGCGCAAGGGAGAAATCGTCGATTTTGAAACGGCGATGAAATGCGTGCACGAAGCCGTGGTCGATGCCGAGCAGAAAAGCGATGTCATGATTCGCAGCGTCTATGTGTCGGTGGCCGGTTCGCACATCCAAAGCTTCAATAATCGCGGCTGCGTCACGGTACCGGAAGATCGGGACGAAATCGACGAGCAGGACATCGAAGATGTGAAAATTAGCGCGCGGGAGGTCAGCATTCCCGCGCAGAACGCCTTTCTGCATTCGATCATCCAGCATTACCACGTCGATGGCCAAAACGGCGTGCTCAATCCGGTCGGCATGCTCGGTCAAAAACTGGAGGCCGATTTTCACATTATCCACGGGGTGCGGACGCGAATTCAAAACACGATCCGCTGCGTGAAGGAATTACCGCTGGAGGTCGAGGACGTGGTGTTCGGCGCGCTTGCTTCGGCGCAGGTCGTGTTGACTCAGCATCAGAAGAATCTTGGCGCCCTGGTTATCGACATGGGTGGTGGCACAACCGACTACATTCTTTATGTGGATGGAGCGGTGAAACAAAGCGGCGTGCTCGGCGTCGGTGGCGACCACATCACCAACGATATTTCGATGGGATTGCGCATTCCCATGACGCGCGCGGAGAAACTGAAGGTTGAGGAAGGCGGCTGTGTTCTTGGAAATTGTCTGCCCGGCGAGACGATTTTGCTAAAAGACGATTCCGGTTTTGCCGGAAAAGAAGTCGAACGCGAGACGCTCAACACAATCGTTCACCTGCGCGTTCGCGAAATCCTCGAGCTCCTGAAGCGGCAGCTCGAGGAGGAATCGTTCATTAACTATATCGGGGCGGGCATTTTCATCACTGGCGGGTGCAGCCTGCTCAATGGCATTCAACATCTCGCTCAGGAAGTTTTTGAAATGCCGGCCCACGTCGCGCATGCCCAGACCATGTCCGGGCTGACCAGCGCCTTTGAGAATCCTCAGTTTTCAACCGCGATTGGCCTTATCAAATACGCGCAGGCGGTCCAGGCGGACCGGCCACGACGAGGGCTGGGCCGGTTATTCGGCAGATTTTTTAGCGGCATGCGATGACAAAAAGCGGCCGCGATGACAGGAACCAACATCGACAAGGAAGTGATAAATGATTCAGCTTAGTCACAACTACACTTTGCCGGAACGCCACGAAGAAAATATTCCCATCAAAGTCGTCGGCGTTGGCGGCGCGGGAATTAACGCGCTGGATCGGGTCGTGCTGGACGGTATGGACAAGGGGGACCTCATCGCCATCAACACCGATGTGCAGTCGCTCGCCAGCTCGGTCGCGGCGCGCAAGGTGCAGCTTGGGCGTTCCATTAGCCGCGGTCTCGGCGCGGGCGGCGACCCCGAATTGGGCTACCAGGCCGCTCTGGAGTCGGCCGAGGAGATCCGGCAGGCTTTGACCGGTGCGCGCATGATTTTTATCTGCGTCGGACTCGGAGGAGGCACCGGTTCGGGCGCCGCATCCGTGGTCGCGCAGCTCGCCCGCGAGCATGGCGGCCTGGTCATCGCATTCGCCACACTTCCTTTTTCGTTCGAGGGCAAACGTCGGGCCGCTCAGGCGCAGGAGGCGCTCGCGCGACTGAACGAAGTTGCAAACGCGGTCATTTGTTTTGAAAACGATCGCATGGGCGACATGGTTGCGCCGAAAGCAGGGATCCATCAGGCGTTTGCCGTCGCCGACATGACGATCAGCCAAAGCGTGCGCTCAATCGTCAATTTGATCCAGCGGCCGGGCCTGATCCGAGTCGGGTTCGACGATTTGCTCGCAACATTGCGCGGCCATTCCGGGCGTTGCGTGTTTGGTTTCGGCGAATCCGATTCGGATAATCGCGCCCACGACGCGCTGAAACAGGCGCTGAAGAATCCTTTGATGGATAAAGGGAAAATGCTGGGAGAGGCGGCAAATGTTCTTGTTCAGGTGGCCGGCGGCCCTGGCATGACATTGTCCGAAGTCGAGATCCTGATGCAGGAACTGGGACGCCACGTCCGCGATCACACTCAGATTCTTTTTGGAACAGCCGTCGATGGACGGATGGGAAATCGCCTTAGCGTCACAATCATCAGCTCGCTCGGTGAGGAGGGCGAAATCCTCGCGGAAGCGGCTTCTTCGGTGGCGAGCGAGCCGTTTTTGCCGCCGCCTCCGCCGATTTCGGAGGAACCTCAGGAAATCTCGCCGCCCGAGGTCAAGCTCGCATCTGATAGCTCCGGCGAGACCGGCTCCTCCAATGGCGGGCCGGAGCCTGCAAACGTCGAAACGATTCCAATTTCGGAGGATTTGATTCCGCCAGACGAGCCAGCACCTATTGAATCGGCGCCTCCGAAACCAAAACAGGAGATGAAAAAGCCTGTTCCGGCGGCCCGGCTGATTCCGCCGAAGAAAAGGCCGCTCCCGATAAAGGAGCCGAAACCGCCGGCAGAAAAATATGTGCAGGCCAAACAGGAGATCCTCCAATTTGAGCCGGTTACTCGGGGCCGCTTTGAAAAAAGCGAACCGACCATCGTCGAAGGTCAGGATCTTGATATCCCGACTTTCTTGCGGAAGAACATCAAGGTGAAGTAAAGAGGCGTCGACCCCGCGGCGACGTTCTCGACGAGTCTTACTCAAGATCCTGAGCTTCAGCGATTTAGGCGACAGCGTGTTCTCGGCATTGGATTACAAACCGCGCCGCATAACCCTTCTCTTTGGCATGTTTCATGATGTGTTGTTATGGAAATTATGCGCCGCACCTCTGCGTTCACACTGGTTGAGATCATGATCGTTGTCGCGATCATTGCTTTGCTTGCTGCGATGGCCCTTCCATCGTTTCTCCGCGCCCGGGAGCGAGCGAAGGACGCCAAATTCATGAATGCGCTGCGGATCGCAACAGATGCCTTCCAGATGTATGCCATGGAGAACAACACCTATCCGGCCGATGCGAATCGCGCTGTCGTGCCGGCCGGGATGGCCTTGTATTTTGGACCGACCCTCGACTGGACAAAGCCCACTCCAATTGGTGGCGATTGGGACTGGGACTATCACGTTTTTGGTTTCACTGCTGGCGTTTCCGTCATTGCCTCGCCGGTGGACGCGACACAACTGACGGAGGTCGATGCAAAAATTGACGACGGCGACCTGTCCAGCGGCGCTTTCAAAAGCACAGCTGGAGACCGCTACACCTCTATCATTGAGCAATAGGCGCAGAGCAGCCTATCCCTGTTTCTTCAACAGCTCGAGCACTGCGCTCGTCATTCCGACAATGCCAATGCGGATAGTCGGTTCAGGCACGGGAGCAAATTTGCTCGAATGCAGACTGGGCAACTCTTTCCCCTCTTTTTTAAACCTGGCAATTTTTGCCGGATCGACTGCACCCAGCCAGAAGTCGCACGCCGGAATGGAATGGTCGGGCAAACTGTATTCGGAAAAATCTTCGGCAGCCATCGTCGGCTGGGTTGCTTCCACGTTGTCCGGGCCGAGTTGCTTTTTCCACACGCCCACCAGCCGCTTTGTTAACTCCGGGTTGTTATAGGTAGCGGGCGTAAACTCCTCTTTCAACTCATTGACGATCGGTGCGAGGTCGGGGGGGATTCCCGCCGCCACCGCGCAACCTTTCGCGATCCGATCGATCGCCGCCAGCACACGATCGCGCACATCCGGTTTGTAAGTGCGTACCGTGAGCTGCATTTTAACCTCGTCGGGGATAATATTGCGCTTGGTCCCGCCTTGAATCGATCCCACCGTTACCACGATTGGATCGACCGGATTAATCTCACGACTGGCGATGGTTTGCAGTGTGTTGATGATTTCGGCCGAGAGGACAATCGGATCCTTCGTCTTATGCGGATAGGCGCCGTGGCCCCCGATTCCGCGCACCGTGATGTCGACGGAGTCGACGCTTGCGTAAGTGTAACCTTGGCAGACGCCGATGTGGCCGGTGGGCATTTGCGCGTTGTCATGATATCCCAGCGCGAAGTTGGGTTTGCCGAACCGATTGTAAAGGCCGCCCTTGAGCAGGGCACGCGCGCCGCCGACAGTCTCTTCCGCCGGTTGCGCGACAAACATAACGGTGCCCTGCCATTGGTCTTTCAGGCGCTGTAACGCCCGCGCGGTTCCGATAAACGCGGCCATGTGTGCGTCGTGCCCGCATGCGTGCATGACATGCACTTCTTTCCGTTCGTCATTCTTCGTCACTACTGTGCTGGCGTAAGGCAGCCCGGTTTCTTCCTCTACCGGCAGCGCATCCATGTCGGTGCGCACGAGCACGGTCGGGCCGTCGCCGTTCTTCATGATCCCGATCACGCCATAACATTTGAGCTTCGGATTGTCGTACTTGCCGAAATTCTCGGTTACGTCGCAGCCGACCGCGCGCAATTCCTTCGCAATCAGCGCCGAAGTCCGCTGTTCGTGTGCGGACAATTCAGGGTGGCTGTGGATGTCTTTGTAGATCGCCAGCAGCGAGGGAAGTTCACTGTCAGCAGTGTTTTCAACCGCTGATTGCTGCGCGACGGCCGGCGCCGCGCAGAAGATCGAAAACCAAAGGATCGACAAGAGGCAGGTTCTCATTCGCTAGTTATAACAGATAGTTTCGTGAAGCGCACGTGCGCTACCACATCATTTATCACTTCTCGCAAAGTCGCTCGCGCGCGTTGTCGCACCGCGGTTGAAATGCGAAGATCAGGAGGATCCTGTTACCGTGGAATTCGAAAAAAATACCATTCTTTTTGGCGCTGATGCCACGGCGTGCATTGTCGCAGTTGAACTCGGCGAGACGGGCACCGTGAAGGTTCATCGCCGCGAAGAGGATGGATCGACCATTGCCGAGGTTGAGCCGTTTCATCCATTTGTCTGGGTCGATTCCGATGCGGCCGATCTTGGCTATGAAAATGCGCAAAAACTCGAAGGCGATCTGAGATATGACTGGTTGATTACCGTTGATAGCTGGAAGGAACTGATCGCGCTGCGCAATGGACTAAAGAAAGCCGGTCGCGCTTTTTTTGCCTTCTCCGATCCAATCCAGCATTATCTCACCGCAACTGGGCGGACGTTGTTCAAAGGCCTGCCGTTCGAAAAGCTCAAGCGAATGCAGCTTGAGGTGCTTTCGCGTGAACCCGGGACCATCGGTCCCGATGACGCCGACCATCTTATGGGGATCGCGCTTTCCGATAATACGGGCTGGGAGGAGCTGATCCGCGTCGATCTCAAAAATGTCGAAGAATCGGAGCACGCGGCGATCAAGCGGCTGACGAGTCTTATCAAGGAGCGCGACCCGGACGTGATCGAGGGGCACAATTTGTTTCGGTCTACTCTGCCATATCTGGTTTTGCGCGCCAAAAGGTTGAAAACAAAGCTCGATTGGGGACGAAGCGGAGGTTTCCTGCGATCGCGCCCTTCGCGGCTGCAAATTGCCGAAAAGACCATTGATTATCCGAAGTTCGCGATCGACGGGCGCCACTTCGTCGACACGTTTCTGCTCGCGCAATTTTACGATATCGGCATGCGTTCGCTTGCCGGCTTCGAGCGGATCGATGTCGCGCGTCATTTTGGGTTTTGCGAGAGCGAAGAGCTTTCCATGCTTGCGGGCAAGGAATTAGAGCGGGCCTACAGGAGTGGGGACGATCGCTTTTGCAAGCGTGCGCTGTGCGCGGCGCGCGAAACCCGGGCCATCGCGGATCTGCTCAGTCCAAGCTACTTCATCCAGGCGCAGATTTTCCCGTACAATTACCAGGACGTGATCGTTCGCGGCAACGCCACGCGTATTAATGCTCTCTTTCTGCGGGAATACTTTCGGCAACGGCATTCGATCCCTGAGATGCCGATGGTGCGCGCGTTCGAAGGTGGTTATACAGACATATTCTTTACCGGCGTCGCGCACAACGTCTGGCATTGCGACGTCGCCTCTCTTTATCCGTCGATTATGCTGCAGTTCGATTGTTTTCCCGCAACCGACCAGCTGCAAATCTTCCGGCATTTGCTTACCGATCTCCGCACGTTTCGATTGGAAACAAAGAACGAAATGCGGAATGCGGAGAAGGAAAGCAACCAGTGGCATCATCTCCAGGCGCTGCAGAACACATTCAAGATCCTGATCAACAGCTTCTACGGCTATCTTGGCTTCGCTCAGGGACATTTCGCCGATTTCGATGCGGCCGCCCGCGTCACGCAAATCGGACGGGAATTGTTGAAGAAGATGATCGACTGGCTCGATGCCGAGGGCGCGAGGGTAATTGAGGTCGATACCGACGGAATTTATTTTGTCCCACCTTCTTCGGCGTCTTCTGTAAAGGCAGGCGTGTCGCCTGCAAAGACCCAAACCAAAGCAGCCGACACGGCTGCCGCTACAGCAGAGGAGATCGACGCGTTGCATGCGGGCCTGGCGAGGGAATTGCCGCCCGGGATCGAGGTCGAATTTGATGAGCAATTCGAGGCGATGTTCAGCTACAAGGCGAAAAATTACGCTCTCCTGACGAAAGATGGCGAAGTCGTCATTAAAGGCGGCGCACTAAAATCGCGTGGACTGGAGAAGTTCCAGCGCGTTTTTCTTGAGGAGATGATCAAGCTGATTATGGAAGGCAAACCCGGCGCAATTGCCGATCTACGGGACCGGTTCGACCAAAAAATCCGCGGCCGCGAATGGAGCATCGACATGTTGATGAAGACCGACACGCTGCAGGATTCGCTGGAGAAGTATCGCGCGAAAATTGCCGGTTCGGCTCGAAACCGCGCGGCGGCTTATGAACTAGCGCTTGCTAGCGGCCGCGATTACAAGCCCGGGGATCAGGTGAGTTATTACATCAAGGCGACGCCAAAAAAGGTGGCGGCGTACGAGGCCGCCAAACTCGCGGGAGAGTTCGATCCGCAAAATCGCGACGAAAATATCGATTATTACGTCGCCAAGCTGGATGAACTCGTAAAAAAATTCGCGTCGACGATTCCCACAGATACCCAGGCGGAACTGTTATAGCGATTATGCGGACGTGTTCTCTTGGCTCCTACGGCGTGCGTTAGGCGGGTTCTGGGCCGGCGACGCCACCGAGCAATGCCGTTTCTTCATCGCGACGGACCTGTGCGAGAACCCGTTGTTTGCGACCTAACCAGAGGCTGAGCGCGCACCAGATCGCCGCCAGCGGCGCGGCCACGAATGAGATCCCGGTCAGCCCGAGACCGAACCACTGCAGCAACGGATACGACCAGGCGCCGATCTGATCGCCTGTGCGATACACAAACGTGTCGATGAAACTCTTGGCCTTGTACTTATCCTCACGGCGCAACACCGTGAAGAGGACTTCGCGCGCGGGGCGCGTAATCGCGAAATTCCCGGCGCGGCGGAGGATCTGGAACGCGGCGAGAAACCCCAGCACCGGCACGAAACCCATGCCGAGGAATCCCAGCACGCTGAGCAAAGGTAAAAACGCGAGCGTGACGCCAACGCCGAACCATTTCAACAGACGGCCGGTAATAAGCAATTGCGCGATAATCGTGAGCGTGTTCACCGAAAGGTCGAGTTGGGCGAAAAACGCAGTCCGCGAGGCGCGATCGTGAAAATGATGGCCCGTGATGTCGGCCTGCTGAAAATAAACAAGCGTCGAGGTGATGGCGTGAAACAACATGAACGCGCAAATCCCCAGCAGGTAAGGCGAACGAACGATGTGCGAGACCCCGGCAAGAATTCCGCCCCCGATCGGTTTTTCCGCTCCTGGTTCCCGACGGTTTTCCGGGCGTTTCTGCGAACTGCCGGACTGTTTGAAATCGACCGGAAAGAATTTCACGCACCAGGGGCCGAGTTCCAGCATGGCGGCGGTGATCAGGATCAGGTTGGCTGAGCCTAGCTTGCGCACAAGCGAGGCCGTGATAATCGGACCGACGATCGCACCGACCGAACCACCGACACTGATAAATGCGAACAAGCGTTTGGCCTGCTCGCTATTAAAGACATCGGTCATGAACGCCCAGAAAAGGGTAACGACGAACAGATTGAAGACGCTGACCCAAACGTAGAAGGCCCGACCAACCCACACGTTTTCCGCCGGGGAAAGAGTGCGCATGAGAACGTAGAAAATCACGAGGTTCGCCATGAAAAAGCGATAGGCGATCGGGATGAATTTTCGCCGGGACATGCGCGCGACGATTGCCGAGAAGAGCGCATTCGCGATCAACATCGCCGTCAACGTGCCGGTAAACATCCACGACAGACTTTTGATGCTGCCTGATGCAGCGATGTCGTCGCGGATGGGACGAATGACGTAATAGCTTCCGAGGATGACGAAATTAAAAACGCAGGCGAGACCGAGCGCGCGGATCTCTTCGGGTCGAACATCGACGATTTTGGCAAAAAGCTTTTTCACGTTGTAGCAACGGCGCTCTGTCGCCGTTAAGTAACGCCCCGGCAGAGCGGGGCGACTACATTTTCTTTTTCCACGCGGCGAGAACGTCGGCTTCGCGTTCCGGTGTGAGACCGGCGCGCAGCTTTAATTGCCGATCTTGTGGTTGGGATTTAAACCAGGCGAGCGTCTCTTGAGCCGTCTCTCCGAGCGGACGAAACGTCAGACCTTTTCCCAGCGCCCGGCTGATGCTCGTACGCGCCATCCCCAGTTCGTCGCCTGCCCACACCGGCATGTCGGACCACGCCTCGACCTTTTGCTGTTTCAGAAAATCGGCTGGCACCCAGACAAATTTTGAATCTGAATTCAGCGCGACTTTGATTTCGCGCAACATTTCGCCGATCACGAGGGGCCTGGCCGGTCCGGTGGCATTGTAGATCCCGGTTTCCCGATTTTCGACCATGCGGATCGTCCACTCGGCAAGATCTCGCGCATCGATGAATTGCACCGGGTCGTCGGGAGTTCCGGGCGCGAGCACCTCGCCTCCACGATCGATGCGCACCGGCCAATACGTGAACCGGTCGGTCTCGTCGCGTGGGCCCACAATCAATCCGGGCCGAATAATCAGCGTCTTTCCGGGAAACCATTTCCCGGCCTCTTTCTCCGACATCGCTTTGAGCGGGCCGTAAGTTTTGAATCCCGACGCTTTCATTGCCGCGAGTGTTTCCTTGAAAGCATCCGGCCCATCATATTGCGCAAGGGGCGAATTCTCGTCGACGCCTTTGCTGGTATCGGCGTAAACGGAAATCGTGGAGATGAACACGTAGCGATCGACGTTGCCCTTCAAAATCTGCGCCGCGTCGCGCACCCAGGCCGGCAGGGTGGTGGGATTATCGATCGCGACGTCCCATCGCCGGTTTTTAAGAGCCTCGAGCTGGCCGTTGCGATCGCCGATCAACTGTTCGACTTCCTTCGGCAACTCGTGCGGATGGGTCTTACCGCGATTAAAGACCGTGACTTTGTGGCCGCGGCTTAGCGCGTAACGAACCTGAAATGGCCCGGTGAAACCTGTACCGCCGAGGATGAGGATGCGCATCGGTTTCACGGTTTTCTGTGCGAATAGACTTTTCGATTTTAAACCAAATGTCCCGCCCGCGGCGACGGCAGAGGATACCTTGATGAAGCGACGCCGGGTAATGTTCATTTTGTTCTTGTCATGTTGATCGCCATCGAGACATCTCTAATTGTTTTCGGATAACAGCAAGAGATTCCTCTACTTCAGTCGGAATGAGATCGTCGCAAACCCGGCGGTGACCAGCACAATTCCGGCGACCAACAATGTCCGCCATCTCCAGGATAATCTGGGAGCCGGCAAAGGACCCTTGCCGGACGAAAAAGCGCGGCAGCGAATGGTTGAATTTATTTCCGCTTTATAGGCCAGGCGCCGCGACTAAAGACCGTATTTGGAAGGCGCTCGCATGTGATGTTTAGACTTTTTGTGCTCTTCGCGGAGTTAAAAAAATCCGGGATTTTCGAAAAAACCAGTTGCGAAGGCAGCCGTCCTGCTTGATAAGTCGCGACTTTATGAGGAATCACCCCCATGCTTCCATCGGTGTTGCTGCTTCGATCCTGTTTGTTGCCAGCGCAATTCAAATCCATGCCGCTTCGTCAAAGTCGATCTTTGTATTCAAAGACCGACGGGGAAGGGCGCAGTCGGCAGAGGTTATAACAAAATATCAGCCGCGGAAGCTCCTTCACCCGTTCGCGAAGATCGACCCGAAGATCGACCCGAAGTTGCGTCGCGCAGCCACGATCGCCCAGGAACGCGCGCACGCGCATTCGCGTTCGCAATGCTGGCGCGCGGTGAAAGAGGCGCTGGTCGCTTCGGGAGTGATCCGTTCGTATCCGAAAACGGTTTACGCAAAGCAGGCCGGGCAAGAGCTCGTGCACAATTACGGATTCAGGAGATTGGCGGTGCATGATCCGTTCAAGGCCCCGGTCGGTGCGGTCATCGTTTACGGGGCAAGCCGTGCAGCAGGTCACGTAGAGATCCGGACGAGAGACGGATTCGTGAGCGATTTCCGCTCAAAGACGCCTTCGCCGCGGCCCTTGCTCGGCGTTTACGCAAAATCGTAAACGCAAAAGAGACTTGTCAGACTGGCACAGTCTCTGCGATAAAAAGCAGGCGTGCGACGGTTTGCTGTCTTGAGTTTCTGTTGTGGGGCGTGGCTTGCGCTTTTAACGACGCAAGCTTGGGCGCAGGGCGTCAACAAGTCCGGATCGCGTTTTTACTATAAGAGTTCCTTCGGGAAAACCGTATCCGTCAGCGTTATCCATCATTACTGGCTGCGACCGATCGTTCATCCGCTGGCACACGTGGATCCCAGACTCGACCCGAAGCTGCGACGCGCAGCAACCATTGCCGAAGAACGCGCCAGCGCGCATTCCAAGGCGCGGTGCTGGCATTTTGTAAAGGCGGCGCTGGTTGCCGCCGGCGTGATTAAATCTTACCCCAAAACCGCGTACGCGGCCGATGCTGGCAGGGAGCTGGTTCGGGACTACGGCTTCAGGCGATTGCCTATTCATGATCCTTACGCTGCTCCCGTGGGTGCCGTGCTGGTCTACGGAAACCGAAATCGCGGTCACGTCGAACTTCGCACCAGGGACGGGTTCGCCAGCGATTATCACAGCAAGTACCGCTGTTTTTATCCGCTCGTAGCCGTTTACGGTAAATTCTCTTCCTAGAGAACCAGACCGGCTCTGGAAGCCGTCTCATAAATAGGAAGGGGTGCGTTGCCAGAGACCTGACACTGCTGCAAGGCGCGAAGAGAGAGAATATCCTTTATGGATCTTCGACCGACGAGCAACCCAGGAGCAGCATCAAGGATCGAGCACCAGTCCCTGTTTATGAGATGGGTTCTAAGCGTAAACAAGCAGATCGATCTCCTCCGGCAAAAGAGTCGAGACTTCGCGGATAATGTTTCCCCGAAGCATTTTAATGATCGCGTTCCGTTGCGGAGCGCCCAGAACAACGCGAGAAGCGCCGACGGTGGCGGCTACATCGACGATTGTCTCTGCGGCTGAGGGGCTGACCGCGTAACAAAAAAGAGGGGCTGGCTGATCGCTGGACTTATCCTTGGCGATGGAAAAGACCGTGCGAGCATCGGGATCTTCCTGCCATTTGCGTCTGCGATCTTGCTCCGTGATGAACAATTGCTCGCGCACGAACAGCAGATACAGACGCCGGCCGGTTTCACGCGCCTCGCGCAATGCGAAGTCCAGAGTGCGCCCGGGCCCGCGAACGGCGCAAAGAATTGCTTCGCCGGCAGTCGAATCGGCCGTTGCTTGGGAAAGCTCGGCGCCTGCCACCGCAACGGCCGAAGTTTGCGCTGGCGCCGGAGCCGGTTCCTTTCGCGCCCGACTCTCCTGAACCAGTGAACGTAAAATCAATCCAACCGTCAGGATGGTGAGAACGAAATAACGGGCGTGCGGCTTGTCGACGACGAGTGACAGTTCAATTGCCACCATCACCAGAAACGTTGCAAACATGAGTGTTCGTTCCCAGCTGCGGATTGACAATTTTTTGTCGGTCGACGTGGCGCCGAGATTGGCGGCGATCGCGCCGACCACTCCGACGGCGTAAAGTTCCGCCAGTCCGGCTATGTCTTTAACAAAGAGCACGAGCGCGATTGGTATGAGCGTGGCGCAACACATGCCGAAGCTCGGCACGCCCCATTTGTTGAGATGGTGAAAAACCGGCGGCAACTCACGGTCTCGCGCCATTAGAAACTGGATCATGATCAGAGCCACGATGGCGGTGTTCACGGCCGAGAGGAGCAGCATGGCAAAAACGACACTAACGACGAAACCGAAGACGTTGCCGGCAAGCGGTCCGAGCGCGCCGCCGACGAAAACCTTGCCCATGTAGCGCAACATGTAATCGCGCACTCCGTGGCCACCAGGGGCGGTGACATCGCCGTTGACGACGTGGAGGCCGTTGAGCGCATGCATCGCCAGGCCGAGCAGGGCGGTGAAAACACAGACCTCGATCATCACCCACAGGATTGCCGGCGTGGATGTTTTGCTCACCGAAGGATTCTCATCGGTGCTGCCCGGATTCAGCCGCATTACGCCCGTCGCGTTGGCGATCGCCTCGACGCCGGACAACGCAAGCACGATTCCCACAAAGCCGGTCCAGTTGCGCCAGAATCCGCCGTGAAGCGGCTGCAAATGTCCAATTGCCTGACCCAGATGAGGCAAGCTGAACAAACCCAGCGTTACGACGACCAGGACCGTTGGGATGGATATAAGAAACGCCAGACCGCCGGTATGTTTGGGGCCGAGCAGGTTCAATAGTCCAATTACGAGGATCGCCGCGGCAGCGAATTTTTCCGGATGCGGCACACCGAGATATTGGAAGGCGGAAAGGGCGCTGATAGCCGCGGTGACCAGGTAATCGGCGATGAGCAAAAAAGCGCCGACAATCGAGATGACTTCACTCCGGTGGCGCACGCTGGCATAAACACCACCCCCATCGGGATAGAGGCGGCAGATGATCATGTAATTGATACCCACCAGCGCAGTAAGCACGCACATCGCTGCGATGAGCCAGAACGAGGAGTAGCCTCCAATGGCGAAAGCCAGGCCGATGACGTAAGCCTTGCTCGTGCCCCAGTCGCCGTAGAGAATCGCCGCCGCACGCGGCGTATTTACGTTACGTGGACGCCTGATATTTGTCGGTATCAATTGATTGAGTCAAACCAGCGGGCGAATCCACGTCAAGCCGCCCGGCCTTGCGAATAGATGTCCCTAGTGGCGCGGCTTGTTCGATGGCGCGCTTGGTTTCGGGGCCGGGGTGGCTGGACTCGGAGCCACCAAAAGGGGTGGCACGGTTGGTCCGGCGGGGGGCCGCGGGGACGGAGGCACTTTGAGGGAACGCAACTGCATCTCCGCTTGATTGGCCCAAAAGCTGTCGCGGTAATCGGTCATCACTTTTTCGCAAACGCGACGCGCTTCTTCAATTTGGTTCTTTGCCTTCAGCAGGGACGCCTCGGAAACGAGCGCAAGCGGAGCGTTGAAATTCGTGGGATACTTGGCGGCCACCAGTTGATAGATCGACAATGCCTCGTCTGTCTTGCCCATGGACTCCAAATTGGCCGCCATCGCGATGCGGGCGGTCGGCACCAGCTCATGATCCGGGTTTTTGTCGATGAACGTCTCTAAAGTGGCATTCGCATCCGCGAACTTCTTTTCCTTTCGCTGAGCCTCGGCAAGCAGAAGAAAAGCAGAAGCTCCGGCTGGGGTGTTCGGGTAACGAGTCGCCACCTGCTGATAATCTTGCTCGGTTTTGGCGCCGCTCAATAAAGCCGCAGCGACAGTGGCCTGCCGGTCCGTGTAGAGCCGGTATCCCGCGAAGCCGCCGAGGGCCAGAACTAAAATGGCTGCTGCTGCGATGATCTCATTCCGGAATCGTAACCAGAAAACTTGCGCGTCGATTGTAGTATTCCGAGACGGAGGCGAAGCGGTGGGCATGGATTTGTGAGATGGGTTCTATGCCATGCGAAACTTTCTCGTGCAAGCTCGGCAACGGCATCGTCGTCTGGGGTAGCAGTAGGGCATTCGGGCGACGCCTAACAAGAAAGGAGGAAAATCAGGCGGTTCGCGACAAGAAGACCATATATACAATCAGTGCGACACCAGCCGCCAGAATAATGGCAGTGACGGCTGCAACCATGCTGGGATCCGCTTCAATCTCTCCGCGCTGGATCGAACGATGGACCACATGATATCGCCACGCCGCGAAGGCTGTTAGCACGCCTCCGGCGGCGATCATGCATTCGCCAATTACTGCCGAGATTCCAGTGTGGCGTACGTGCACTGCCGGATTAAGGCCCATGGACATTTCCCGCATCCAAAGGCCGAACCGCGCGATGACGAAGCCGAGCGTCATCACTGCGATACTTGTCCGCACCCAGGCGAGAAAAGTGCGCTCGTTTGCAAGGATCTCCGCTTCGATCTTGTCCGGGGCGAGCTCTCTCTTTTTGGAGGCGGATTCCGGTCTCTCGTTAGCCATGGATACTCACTATAAATTCGATTTTCGAGAGTTTCACAAGCCTTGCGCATACTGCTGTAGGCCGTGTTAAATCAACCGCATGAACTTATGGCATCAATCCTGGACTCTGGCTTCCGAATTCAAGATTGGACGTTCGACGTTGGACGTTCGACGTTTGCTGCGGTGATTCCCCACGACAAGCTTTTTACTCCGGGCCCGGTCGAAGTCTCCCCGAAAACGCTGGCGGCCTTTTCTCGGCCGATGATCGGCCATCGAGGCGAGGATTTTAAGAATCTTTACCGCGACATTCACCCGAAGCTGCAAACGCTCTTCGGGACCCGGCAGCCGATTTTCCTATCCACCTCGTCGGCTTGGGGAGTAATGGAGGCGGCGCTTCATAATCTGGCCGATCGCGGCGTCCTCTGCTGCATGTGTGGCGCGTTTTCGGACAAATGGCTCGATGTTGCGCGACGCTGCGGCAAAAACGCCGAGCCGCTCCGGGTCGATTGGGGAGAACACATCGATCACAAGGATGTCGATGCAAAACTGGCATCGGGAAAGTTCGATACCGTGACGCTGATTCATAACGAGACCTCGACCGGCGTCATGAATCCGCTGCCGGAAATCTGCTGCGTCCTCGCGAAATATCCCGAGATCGTGCTTATCGTCGATACGGTCTCCTCATTCTCCGCGATGAAGATCGAAATGGACGCGCTCGGGATCGATGTGATGCTTACAGGCGCGCAAAAGGCGCTGGCTCTTCCCCCGGGCTTTTCGCTGTTTTCAGTCTCTGAAAAAGCGTTTGCGCGCGCCGAAAGGATTTCGAACCGCGGCTACTACTTCGATTTCCTTGAGTTTAAGAAGCAACAGGCCGAATGGATGACACCGACCACGCCGAGCATTGGCCACGTCTTTGCCCTGCAATCCAAGCTCGACGAAATTTCCGCGGAAAGCCTCGACGCGCGTTACGCCCGCCACGCTCGCACGAACGCGCTCGTTCACGACTGGGTCCGCCGCGCCGGCTTCGATTTCTTCGCCCAGGAGGGCTATCGTTCAAAGACGCTCACCTGCGTAAAAAACAACAAAGGTGTCGATGTCCTGGCGTTTGCGAAGAAGCTTCGCGAAAAACATCATCTCGTGATCGATCCCGGCTACGGCAAACTCCGCGGGAAAACATTCCGTCTCTCCAATATGGGGGACGAAACCGAGGAAACCGTGTCGCAGTTGCTCGCGTCTTTGGACGATGTCCTGTAGCGGCGGACCGTCGCAAAATTTCAGCGCCGATTTGCCCGTTGGGCCATAGCTGCGCGAAGAATCGTCGGTGGCTGTGGGCCTACTTTGCCTGCACTTCCGCCTGAGCGGCGCGAATTCTTTCCTCGGATGCCCGGCGGAGATTGCGCACGAGTCCAAGTTTCGCGAGAGACCAGATGATCCATTTGGTTGGATCGATCTGCCACGGCCGGACGCCGTTGCGGTAATCGTATTGAAACTCGTGGTGATAGTTGTGATAGCCTTCGCCGAATGTGAACATCGCGAGCATCCACGAATCGCGCGCGCTGCATTTGGTCGAGTAAGGCTGTCGTCCCATCACGTGGCAGGCGCTGTTGATCAAAAACGTCGTGTGCTGGACACAGACGACCCGGGCAATGCCGGCGATCAAAAACCCGCCAAGCGCGCCGGACCAGCCGTTCCAGATCCCGCCGAGGAGCGCTGGAAGAGCAAAACCCATCAGCACCGCGAGGAGATGAATGTAACGATGTTGCAAGCGAATTAGCGGGTCTTTTTGCAGGTCCGCGACGTTGTCGAACGGCGGATCCGGTTTCAGTTTAAACAACAGCCAGCCGATGTGCGCGTACCAAAATCCCTTTGAGATGCTGTAAGGATCGGCTTCGTCGTGATCGACATATTTGTGGTGACGTCGATGTTCGCTCGCCCACATTACGACTGAGTTTTCAAACGCGGCGGCGCCGAAGAGCAAGGTAAAGAAACGAACGGGCCAGCTCGCCTGGAAGGTAATGTGCGAGAACAAACGGTGATAGCCGAGAGTGATGCTAAACCCGGTGGCGGCCATCAGTGCGAAAAAGAGCGCAACCTGAAACCAGTCGAGTCCAAAGTACCAGAGATAAAGCGGCACTGCGGTCAGCGTTAGCGCGAGTGTTCCGATGAGAAATGCACTGGTCGTCCAGTTGACGCGATCGATCGGAAAACGACCAAGGAGTGATCGCGAGCGAACAGGGCCTGCGCTGTTCATCGCCGGCGTTGGATCTGTTGTGGGAACTGCAGTGGATGAATTCAAAATAAGTATTCGGTTCTGGAATTAACTTTAAGCACAGGCGGTTCGAAACGATCCGCCGTGCGGAACTCTAAGACAGTGGACTATCGCATAGTCGTAAAAAATAACAGCATAAATTATTCTCGGAGTTAAGGATCGAAACAAAAGAGAAGGGCGCCTTCGTTTCCGAAAGCGCCCTTCATATTAGATGGCGGTAAGCCGAATTCTGTTCCCGGGACTTTTCCAGAAAAGTGCCGGGTGACGATCATTTATCTCATCCGTCCCGCCGAGGCGGGACGAATGCCCAATGAGCCGTGTCCGGCGGTCAATGACCACCGCTACAGCCCATCGTGATGCGACGATACCCGAGGATCAAACGGGCCGGCTGCCCTCCCTCTGTTTTGTCTTGCACCGCATGGGGTTTTTCGTGCCTCGCGAATTACTCCGCGAGCGGTGAGCTCTTACCTCGCCTTTTCACCCTTGCCTGCGCTTCTTTCAAAGAACCGGCGGTCTCTTTTCTGTGACACTCTCCGTCACCGCGATCTTTCAACCGCGGCGCCCGCGTCTTTTACGCGGCATGCTGCCGTATGGTGTTCGGACTTTCCTCCAGCGAATCTTGCGATTCACCAGCGATCATCTGCCATCGACGCCTATTTTAGCACAACCAGGACCGCACGAAAGCGTGAAGACGCCCGGCAAGATCGACAACAGCCGCCGCTCAGGGCTTTTGCGCGTCCTGCGTCCGGGCGCGCGATTGTTCGGTCACGTCGCGGGCGCGGTCCAGGTCACGCTTCATGAAATTGTATTTGGACGCCTGACCACGCGGGGCCGGTGTCAACGGCGCAGGCGTGGCTTTTGTTCCAACCGATTCGGTTGCGACAGGCTTTGCTGGGGCCGATGCCGTCCCATTTTGCTTCTGCCACAAAAAGAGGAACCCCAAACCGGCAACGAGCAGAAAAATAATGAACCCACGCATGCTTTGTTTTGCAGCAGTTGCCAAGCCACGGCTACCCGGATTGCGCTGCTCGAATCGTGCTATCCGGCAGCGGTGGATCTGCTGTCAGCGGACAATTTAGCGCAATCTGGATTACGACCGAGCCTCGCCTGGCGTATGCGCGATTTCTCTTAGTCGCCTAAACACAGCATCCACCGTTTCGCGCATGGTTGAGGTCCCTGCGGTTAAGCCGACGATTTCGATGCCTTCAAACTCCTTCGAGGTGAGTTCTTCGGCGCGTTCTATATGGATCGCGCGTCGGCCGGCGGCGCGACAAGTCTCGACCAGTTGGCGGGTGTTATTGCTCTCGCGTCCGCCGACCACGACGATCAGCTCCGTTTTTGCGATCAACGCCAGCAGAGCTGATTGTCGATCCTTTGTCGGCTTGCACACCGTATCGACGAAGCGCACTTCGCTTCGCGGATTCAGCCGCTGAATCTCGCCGACCAAGCGGTGCGCATGGTCGATCGGCTGCGTAGTTTGCGATATGACCCCGTAGCGATCCCGCGCCGGCAGTTTTGCGATGTCGCCCGCAACATCGACTACACGCGCCTCAGGGAAATCCTCCGTCAATCCGCGCACTTCGACATGGCCGGCCCTGCCGATGACAACGGGAAAGTAACCGGCGGCCACGAGCTGTTTCAGTTGTTCGTGCGCGTGGCGGACCAGCGGGCAGGTCGCATCGACGACATCGAAACCCGCCCTGTGCCACATCGCGCGCTTCTGATCCGACGCACCGTGCGCGCTGATCATGACACGCTCCGATGTCGCTCGCGTGTCGTCGAGGGAGCCTTCGATGGCGCCCTGAGCCCGAAGCCGTTCGCGAACCAGCGGATTGTGAACGAGCTCGCCGAGGATCGTGAGTGGCGCTTCGCGTGCGACCTTTTGGGCGTGAGCGATGGCGTCGCGGACGCCGAAACAAACACCGAAATGCTCAGCAAGCAGGATTTTCATCGGATCAGCGATTTCTGAGGTGGACTTTGTATCGCAAAGTAAATGCGCAAAAAATTTTCATTGTTTCCCTGCTTTGATGATTTGCTCCAGCACGTGCAGGTAATCCTTGAATGCCGCACGACCCTTGGACGTCAGCGAATAGCTGGTCTGGGGCCGGCCGCGCATCTCCTTTGTGTAAGCAACCAGGCCGAGCCGATGCAACGTGCGAAGATGCGTAATTAAATTGCCGTCGCTCATTCCCAGCTCCTCTTTGAGGTCCTGGAAGGACCAGCGCAGACGCGTTGCCAGCAATGTCATAATCGCGAGACGCCCCTTCTCGTGAATCGCCTTGTCCAGTTTTTCGAAGTCCGGCATCGCTCATTCGACGGCGCCCTGCGCGGCTCGCGCCGCCTTTGTCGGCCGCCAGGTGAATGCGGCGTAAATCAGGTGGTACAGGCCAAACGTAACCGCCATGATCGCCAGAGGCAGGTTCGCCGAGAAATCCTCGTTTGCATTGAGAACCGCGGGCACGCTGAGTCCGGTGAGCAGGAACGCCCAGCCGAGGATCGCCAGTGACCGAGGCGCGAATAATCCGGTGGAAAGCAGCGCCAACCCGTAAAAAAGGACCCACACGACGACCAGGTCCAGTTCCGCTCCGCCCAGGTAACCGGTGGAGAAGAACCATAGGGTAAATGCGGTGGGAATGAGAAGGCACGGGCCAACAGCCTTTAAGGCCAGTTTCATTCCTGAAGAGGCGAATGGCCGGCCGTTCCGGCGCGCTTCGCGCCAGATAAAGAATGTGTTGGTCACAAGCGCCAGAATTCAGTACGGCGATCCAGATCAGGACGAACTCGCGGCCGCCGATAATGATGCTGCCCGGTGCCGAGTTGTATTCATTGTTCCAGTAAATTCCGCCTGCAGCGAGAAGCGAGAGCAGGCCGGCGACGACGGCGGAGGGGGCGGAGATGGCGCGATAAACGGTGGCTCGCTCCATCAAGCCGCGAATGACGCGAAGATCTTCCTCCGCCCTGGAGCGCTCATGGTTCATTTGAAATGACTTTGTATCGCAAAGTAAATGCGGGCGCAATAACTTTTTCGCCGAGTCATCCCGAGTCATCCACGGAAGCGCCGGCCCATGGACGGCGCCAAATCAAAATGGCGATGGGGCGTTCATGATGAAAATGATGATCATCGCAAGCGCGATCGTTAGTTTGCCGATCATTCCACCAAGGTTCCCCAGCAAACTTCCCCAACCGGCGCGCCCGGCATCGATCATTCTTTTCCCGGCTATGAATTCACCCGCGATGGCCCCAATCACCGGTCCGATAAAAAGCCCGGCGATGCCGAAGAACATTCCGACGAGAACTCCGAGGACGGCCCCGAACGTTCCCCATCTCGTGGCCCCGAAATATTTTGCCCCGAAATAGCTTCCCATAAAGTCGATCAGATAGCTGGCGAGCGTCAGCAGGACGAGAACAACGATGCTGATCCAGCCGATGCTTTTTTCCGGGCCGAGCATCATTCGATGGATGACCGCGGCAGCGAGAATAATTGTCGTTCCGGGAAGCATCGGCAGGACCGTGCCGAGTAGCCCGATCGCAAAGAGCAGCATCGTAAATAGCCACCAGAACAATTCCATCGCAGTGCTTCAATTCTTCTAACAAGGCCTGATCTTCCTTTTGACCCCGCGGTTGCCGATCTTATACTGACTTCCCACAACATTAACTCAAACCCGGAGGATTGTTCATGTCATTAGCAGTTGGAACGAAAGCGCCAGATTTTACTCTGCCCACTAAAACCGCTGACGGGCCGAAACAGGTCATGCTTAGCGATAATTTCGGAAAGAAGAATACACTTCTACTTTTCTTTCCAATGGCTTTCACCGGCGTTTGTACCACCGAAATGTGCGACATCAGCAAAGGCTTAAACACCTACAGCGATCTGAACGCAGCGGTCTATGGAATTAGTGGAGACAATCCTTTTGCGCAGGAAGCATGGGCGCAAAAGGAAAAGATCGGTGTGACGTTGCTGAGCGATTACGAGCACAAAGCTGCGAAGGCGTACGGCGTCGCCTACGATTCATTTCTGCCACAGGTTAATCTCGGCATGGGTGGCGTGGCCAAGCGCTCCGCGTTCATCGTCGATAAAAACGGCGTCATTCAATACGCGGAGAGCAGCGACGACCCGAAACAGCTGCCAAATTTCGAGAAAATAAAAGCCAAGCTCGCGGAACTGAAATGAAATCACGACCCGCGCTGTCATCCCGAGCTGCGAAGACAGAGAGGGACCTCTCGCCCGAAGCTCGGATCATCCAAAGTAGCTTGTGTCTTCTGATTGATCTGCGGGAGGTCCTTCGCTTGCGCTCAGGATGACACAAGAAAATATGAACGACGAATTTAAGACGCTGAAGGAATTCGATGCCGGTAACGGTCGTGAGGGATTGTTTTATTCTCTGCCGTCACTGGAAGAGCAGGGAATCGGCAAAATTTCACGGTTGCCGGTCAGTATTCGTATTGTGCTCGAATCGGTGTTGCGCAATTGCGACGGAAAAAAAGTGCGACGCAAAGATGTCGAGACGCTGGCGAATTGGAACGCCAGGAAGCCGGCGAACGAAGAAATCCCATTCGTTGTCGCGAGGATTGTGCTCCAGGATTTCACTGGCGTGCCATTGGTGGTCGACCTTGCCGCGATGCGCAGCGCGGTGAAACGGGTCGGTGGCGACCCGAAGATCATCGAGCCGCTCGTGCCGGTCGATTTGGTGGTCGATCACTCGGTCCAGGTCGATTTTTTTGGATCAGCCAAGGCGTTGCAACTCAACCTGGAAATGGAATTCAAACGCAACCGCGAGCGTTACCAGTTTCTAAAGTGGGGACAACAGGCGTTCAAAACTTTCCAGCTGATTCCGCCGGGCATCGGCATCGTTCACCAGGTAAATCTCGAGTATCTCGCCAAGGGCGTTCTTTCGGCTCAATCAACCATCAACAATCAACCATCAACTGTCTTCTATCCCGACACGCTCGTCGGCACCGATTCGCACACGACCATGATCAATGGGCTGGGCGTGGTCGGTTGGGGAGTCGGCGGGATCGAAGCGGAAGCGGGAATGCTCGGACAACCGGTTTATTTTTTAACGCCGGAAGTGGTGGGAGTGCATTTGAGCGGCCAATTGCGCGAAGGCGTGACGGCGACCGATCTGGTATTGCACATCACGCAGATGCTGCGCGCGCAAAAGGTGGTCGGTAAATTTGTCGAGTTTTACGGCGAAGGCGCTGCGTCGTTGCCGGTGCCGGACCGCGCGACGATCGGCAACATGTCGCCCGAGTACGGCGCAACCATGGGATTTTTCCCGATCGACGCCGAATCTGTGACCTATTTGCGCGCCACGGGACGCAGCGACGAGCAGTGCGCGGCGTTCGAGAATTATTTTCGTGCCCAGAAAATGTTCGGCATGCCACGCAAAGGCGAGATCGATTACAGCGTCGACCTGGAATTGAATCTCGGCGATGTGCAGCCGGGGGTAGCTGGACCGAAGCGGCCGCAGGACCGGATTAATCTACCAGCTCTTGGCGAGACCTTTCGCTCGCTCCTCAAGAAACCGATCAAGGATGGCGGTTATGGAAAAAAAGATGTCGATCTTGCGGCGAAGCATCTGGTGCAGTTGAACGGCACGCCGCCGAACGATGAAAAGATGCCGTCAACCGACGGGCCCAATCAGGGCATCGAGACAGGCGAAGCGCGCAACAAGCTCGAGATGGTGGCAAACCGTCCCACGCCCGATTCCGCAAAAGAACTGGAGGAAGAAGACGGGGATCCGTTTCATCACGGGCAAAGCCGGATCGGTCACGGCAGCGTGCTCATCGCTGCAATCACCAGTTGCACGAACACCAGCAATCCGAGTGTGATGCTCGCGGCTGGGTTGCTCGCGAAGAAGGCGGTCGAACGCGGGTTGCACGTGGATCCGGCGGTAAAGACTTCACTTGCTCCGGGTTCACGAGTCGTCACCGATTATCTGGAAAAAACCGGGCTTCAAACATATCTCGATCAGCTTGGCTTCAATCTCGTTGGATACGGGTGCACGACCTGCATCGGCAACTCCGGGCCGCTGCATCCGAAGATCGAGAAAGCGATCAACGACTACGATCTGGTTGCCGCTTCGGTGCTTTCCGGGAATCGCAATTTCGAAGCGCGCGTGCACCAGAACATCAAGGCGAATTTTCTCATGTCGCCGCCGCTGGTGGTGGCATTTGCGCTGGCAGGCCGCGTCGATATCGATCTTTCGCGGGAGCCAATCGGCAAGGACAAAAACGGTAAAGAGACTTTTCTGCGGGATCTCTGGCCGCCGTTAGGCGAAATTCGGGACGCGATGCGGTCGGCGTTGAAACCGGAAATATTCCGCAAACTTTACCGCGATTTTGCCGGACAAAATCCGAAGTGGAACGAGATCCCGTCGAGCACGGGTGAAGTGTATCAATGGGATGAGAAGAGCGATTACATCCAGGAGCCGCCTTTTTTCGAGAATTTCTCGATGGAGGCTGGGAAAATCGAGAACATCGCCGGCGCGCGTGCCCTTGGGATTTTTGGCGACTCGGTCACGACCGATCACATTTCGCCGGCCGGCGCGATCAAGGAGACATCGCCGGCCGGGAAATATCTGGTATCGCGCGGAGTCCAACCGCGGGACTTCAACAGCTATGGCAGCCGGCGCGGGAACGACCAGGTAATGACGCGGGGCACGTTCGCCAATGTGCGGATCAAAAATCTGATGGTGCCGGGGACGGAGGGGGGGGTGACGAAATATTTCGCGAACGGGAATGCGGGAGAGCAGATGTCGATCTTCGACGCCGCAATGAAGTATGCGGAACGGAACACGCAGCTCGTGATTTTGGCGGGAACCGAATATGGGACCGGTTCGTCGCGGGATTGGGCGGCCAAGGGAACGCGCTTGTTAGGCGTAAAAGCAGTCGTTGCCGCCAGCTTCGAGCGGATCCATCGTTCGAACCTCGTCGGGATGGGTGTTCTGCCGTTGCAATTTCCCGATGGGACGAGTGCCCAAACGCTCGGACTCGATGGTTCGGAGACTTTTTCGATTACCGGCTTGTCGGATTCGATTCAACCGGGCCAGCAACTGACCCTGGAGATTCGAGGCAAAGACGGGAAATCGCGCTCGGTGCCGGTGAAGTTGCGGATCGATACACCCATTGAGATCGATTATTATCGGCATGGCGGGATTCTGCCGTTCGTGCTGCGTCAGTTGCTGGGATCTCACAAGATGTAGCCGCGGCGCTCTGTCGCCGTGTCTTTTTCGGAGCGCCTTCGATGGAGCAACACGGCTGCACCGCGCGGCGGCCCCCGCGCGGTAATGAAATTGCAGGGCGTTTGATTCGCTTTTTCCAAAAAAGCTCGCCCTCTCGGGCCTTCCCGTCTATGTCGCTCGCGGCCCCGCGGCTCCATTCTGCGAGACGCCTCTTTTTGGGGCTGGCGGCTGACACAGCCGCTCTACAAACCGATTAGTTTCGAGCGACGGTCATCCGCCTTCGCGCAGCTACGGCGCGACGAGTAGACCGCCGCTACAGGAGGATGGATCTGCGCTCGACAGTGATCGACGAGCCATCCGCGATGAAGGCCGAGCGGGGGGGCGCGCTGAGCGTTTCGACGAATTGATCGCCGTAAAGACCGGCGATGTCCGCGCGAAGTTCGAAGGTTCCCGCTTCCCAGATTTTCCAGCGCGGATGTTCCACCCGGTATTCACTGCAACCGCCGCGAACCGAGGTGTAGCCCCAATAGTGTTCCGTGATGAATTCGGCGTGAGAACCGGCCGGAATATTTTGCGCTTCGCCGGTCGCGCTCATTTTGAGCGACTCCCATTTCGAACCGCGGCGCCACGAGTACCCGACTTCCAGTTTGAGATCGACGTGTTCGATTTCGTGTTTCATCGGAACGGCGAGATACGGTTCGCCGTAGAACGTGCGTGCGATCAGCGCAATAGCGCGTTTTGGAACCAATTCGCGGACGAAGACAACGCCGCGCCTCCAGGTGTCGGCCGATTTTTTGCGCACATAAAAGCGCAGGTTCACCTCTTCAAAGTCGCGATGCAGTGGAACGGGAAGACCGAGAAGTCGCGTGTCGAGGAAAAGAAAACCGACGACGCTCAGAAATGTTTCCCCGTTTTCATAATCGATTTCGGTGCCTGGCGGAACCAGGTGTGCGACGATTGCGGGGTCGACAGCGAAATTGAGGATGGCGAGATAACGCCAGTTGGCGGTGAGAAATGCGTTCACGGAATGCGCGAATTATCGGAGCAATGAAACTCTTCTCAACTTTCGGTCGCCGTGGCGAGGAGATCTACTCGCAATTGGCGAAACCGCGCGCCAGACAAAATTGTAGGGCATCTCTGTGAGACGCCCGTCTTAGATTGGCGTCCGCCGCGGCGGACGCCCTGCGCAGCGATTCATTTAAGCGACGGTCATAGACCGCCGCTACAGAAGAACTCCTCTGCCGGAAATCAGTGCAGCAATCTTTCCAGAGACGGATCGGGCGCCGAGCCGAGTTCCTCGGCTCTGGCGTAATGGCGTTTGGCCAGTTCCTTCGCCGGAGGCTGCGCGGTAGCGTAGATGACAGCCAGATTAAAATGCGCGTCGGCGTAGTTGGGATTGTCGGCCACTGCCTGGAGCATTTCCTTTTCGGCGGCTTCCTGCCAGCCCTTCTGGCTGGCCGTGATGCCGAGATAATTGTGCGCCGTGGCGCTCTTTGGATTAATGGCGAGCGCTTTGGTCAATTCGGTCAGGGCGCTGTCGTATTTGGCTTCGCGATAAAAAACAATTCCAAGGGTCGTGCGCGCGAATTCGTCCTTCGGCGCAATTGCCACCGCCTTCTTTAGAGTCAGTTCGGCAGCCTTGAGTTTTCCGGTGCGAAAGTAAACAACCCCAAGGTTGGAAAGCGAATACAGATTATTGGGACTCTTGGTCAGAATTTCCTGATAAGTTCTTTCGGCAGATCGATACTTCCCGTGATCGAAGTTTTCTTTTGCCCGTCTGGCGAGATCCACGACGTCGTCGGGGACATTCGGCCTGAACCCGTTGTCGGGGCCGATTTGTCCGGAAGACGCGGAATTTTCAGCGATCCCCGATTTCGCTATGTCGCCTGGCGCCCCCGTTTTTTTTGCGAATGTGAAGCTGGCCTGGACCGCTCCCGGGTTGTCATCAGAGATGGCGACAACTGGTTCCCGCAACAGAGCGAGCTCATCGGGGGTCAATCTGGTGATCGGCTGTGCAAGCAATTCGATCTGCTTGGTCAGGGTCTCCGACTTGATATCCAGCTTGTCGAATTCAGCCAGCATGAGCTTCTTCGCCTGCTCGCGTCGCGCTTCCTCCTGGCGTTCGCGCACAATGATGGCGCGCAGCATTTCGTTTTCCTTGGTCAGCTTGGCGGTTTCTTCGGGAGTCGCGCCGGTCAGCTTGACCTTTTCAAGCTGCTTCGCTGCTTCGTCGAGTTGTGAATGGAGGCTGGCAACGGTCACCTCGTAATCCTTGTTTTGCTTCTGGCTGGCAGCGAGTTGCTGTCGAAGTTGATCGATCTGCTTCTTCACGTCCGCGAGCTCTTTTTCTCTTTTCGGTTTGTCCTCGCTGATCTCCTGGACGGTCTTTTCGGCGTCGGCCAATTTCTGTTTCAAATTCGAGTTCTCGGCCACCAATTCTTCCACGCGCTGTTCGCTCCCCTTCATGGTCTTCAACTGAGCGAGTGCCTGATCGCGCTCTTTCGTAGCGCCCGCGACCTTCTTATCGGCTTCGGACGCTCTCGCGTTGGCTTGATCTCGCTCTTTCTCGGCGGCGACACGGCCCTGCTCAGCCTCCGTGCGTCCCTTTTCAACGGAAGCCAGGGCGTTCTTGAGGTTGGTGATCTCGGCGCGCAAAGCCTGCTGCGCTTTGGCGTCGCCGCCAGTGGTCGATTGAATCTTCTTTAGCGTTCCCTGCGCGGTGACTAACTGGTCGCGGACTTTCTCCTCGGCCTGCTTTGATTGCTGCAGCCCGGTTCGGGCCTTTTCCAGCTTCGAAGTGGTGTCCTTCAAGCGACTGTTCAAGGTGTCCTTCTCCTTTTCAGCGTTACCGAACTGGTTGCGAGCCTTCTGCAATTCGGCCTCCAGTTGGTCGACCTTGCTCTGCAATTGTTTGGTGGCCGCCTGAATGGCAGCTTGATTTGGCGTTTGAGCCGGCGCCGGCGCGGGCGGGACCTGCACCTGCGGCGGTGGTTGCTCAGCGGGAATGTCGGTTTTGTGCTGGGCAGCGACCTCGACAGCCGGTTGTCCGGCTGGGCTCGGATTCTCGAGGACCGTGGGCGGATTTTCCGGAACTGGCGCCTGTGCCGGTGCCGTGGTCAGCTCCTTTTGGGTCGAGGCCTTGTCCTGCACCCGCAAAATACTTTCGCCGATTTTTCGGCCGCGATAATCCACGATCGCGGGTTGCCAATCGGGATTCGATTTGTGCAGCTGCTCGATCAAGCTGCCGGCGAAGCGATATTTTGCGAGCGCCTCTTTAAGTTCGCCTTCGCGCTCCAACTTTTCGCCCTGCTGGGCCGTCATGTAAGCCTTGAGAAAAACGTCGCTCGGATCCTCGGATTGGGCCGTGAGTTGAGAAAGAGGAATAAACAGGAAGAAAACGGCGAGCGAAATCAGACCGATCTTCTTCATCACAGCGGTGACGGGGAGAATAGCAAAGCCAGGCTGAGTTGCAACGGTGGGGTGCTGCACGGTTAGTGATAGAGCGCTCTGCGTGCCATTTAGCGCTGTGACGTTGCAATCGGCAATCTAAAATCTAGAATCTAGCCGTTCGGATGGTGGCTGTAGCTCAATGGTAGAGCCCCAGATTGTGGTTCTGGTTGTTGCGGGTTCGAGTCCCGTCAGCCACCCCAGCTAACGCAAGCTCCAGTTTCCAATACCCAAGCTCCAAAGAGATTACGGGCAAATTTGGGTATTGGGTTTTTGGATTTCCGCCGAAGGGTTGTGCAGTTCGGAAAATTCAAGGCTCGCGGACTGAGATTTGGACCTTTCGTTTTCGCAAGCCCCGCCGTATTTGAGTCTCCTTTGGAGTTTGGTGCTTGGAACTTGGAACTTGGAACTTCCGCCGCCGGAGGCGGAGGTGGCATGGCCGGTGCTTTAGGACGAGCTGTGAGCGATATCGTTGACTTTTTTGGTCAATCCGAATTTCGAGTCGTCGGTCCGACCCTTTGGGAGCGGATCTTGTCCGCCGAAGAATTGCGCGATCGCGACAATCTTGAAAAACTGCTCGCGGGCTGCGAGATCATCGCCGTGCTGGACGGCAGGGATCTTCTCGCGGCCTGACGAGCAGCGCTGTTTTCGCCCTGCAATTTTTTGGAGGCGGCTTTCCAGGATCTCGATTCGGCTCTGACTTACATTTTACGGACGGACCACGCGTTTCGTTCTTTTATTCGCAAATCGGCGATCACAAATCTAAAATGGGTTGAGTGTCTGTAGCTCAACCGGATAGAGCATCTGACTTCGGATCAGAAGGTTGTGGGTTCGAGTCCCTCCAGGCACGGTGATATGCACTGCTGCGCAGTTGATTTCCTCTGGGCGTCCCGATTACAATTAGCGGTTCCGCACGAATAAGCTGCCTGCCGGGCAAAATATCTGTTAAGCGGCTTTCCGGAATTGAAATGAAGACGATCACCCAATCACGGATCCATGGCTTGTCGATGCATCCGTCCGTGATCGATCAGGTCATGGTCGAAGAACGGGCAGGCGCGTTTGCCAAGCGCAGCATTAAAACTTCCGCCAAGCTTGCCGGACTTAAACTCGCCATTTCAATGGTGGATTTGACCACGCTTGAGGGCAAGGACACGCCGGGCAAGATCGCGTTTCTCTGCCGCAAGGCGATGCAACCGCTCGATCCGCGATACGAGGTGCCGCACTGCGCGGCCGTGTGCGTCTATTCAAAGCTGGTGCGCGTGGCGAAGAAATTTCTCGGGCATTCCGGTGTGAAAGTCGCCTCGGTCGCGACCGCTTTTCCGACCGGGCTGATGCCGTTGCGATTGAAGATTGCCGAAGTGCGCAGCGCGGCGCGCGATGGCGCGGACGAAATCGACATGGTGATCGATCGCGGCCTGTTCCTGGCCGGAGATCACGGTCGGGTGTTCGACGAAATTGCGGCGGTAAAGGAAGCTTGCGGCGACGCGCACCTGAAGGTGATTCTGGAAACCGGCGAGCTGCAAACCTACGACAACGTGCGATTGGCCAGTGAGATCGCCATGCGCGCCGGTGCGGATTTCATCAAGACATCGACCGGAAAAATCTCGCCGGCCGCAACGATGCCCGTCACGCTGGTGATGTTGGAAGCGATTCGCGACTACTTTTATGAGACTGGCATGCGCATTGGCATGAAGCCGGCAGGAGGCATTCGCACAGCAAAACAGGCGCTCGCTTATCTGGTGATGGTGAAGGAAACCCTCGGCGACGATTGGCTCACGCCCGATCTGTTCCGGTTCGGCGCCAGCACGCTGGTCAACGATGTGTTGATGCAAATCGTGAAAACGGTGGACGGAAACTACCAGGGAGCGGACTATTTTTCATTGCCATGAAAGCGCCTCGTCCACGTCGTCCGAAGACAAAGAGAAAAATTGGCGCCCGGAAAAATTTGCAGCGGTCGCGCGCTCTCGTTGTCCGCGAGGAAAAACCGCAGAATTATCGCGTGGCACTTCCGCCGGCCGCGAGGCGGCTTAGCTTCGGCGATCGATGGAGCTACGCGCCCGCACCGGAGGCGAGCGATTATATTAAGATCCGGCCGCGCTACCAGTTGTTCATTGGCGGAAAGTTTGTCGCGCCGCGCTCGGGTAAATATTTCGATTCCATCAATCCGGCGACCGAAGGAAAACTGGCCGAGATCGCCGAAGCGAACAGTCGCGATGTCGATCTGGCCGTGAAATCCGCGCGGCGCGCCTACCAGAATGTATGGGGCAAAATGCCGGGCCGTGAGCGGGGCAAATATCTTTATCGCATCGCGCGGTTGATCCAGGAGAAATCGCGCGAGCTGGCCGTGCTGGAAACGATGGACGGCGGCAAGACCATCAAGGAATCGCGGGACATCGATCTTCCACTCGTCGCCGCGCACTTCTTCTATTATGCGGGCTGGGCCGACAAGCTGGAGTATGCGTTCCCCGGCCGGTCGCCGCATCCGCTGGGCGTGGCCGGCCAGATTATTCCGTGGAATTTCCCGTTGCTCATGGCGGCGTGGAAGCTTGCGCCCGCGTTGGCCTGCGGAAACACCTGTGTTCTAAAACCCGCCGAGACGACCAGCATTACCGCAATGCATCTGGCGGAAATTTTCCAGCAAGCCGAGTTGCCCGACGGCGTCGTCAACGTGATCACGGGCGCGGGCGCGACCGGCAAAGCGCTTGTCGATCACCCGAATATCGACAAGATCGCGTTCACAGGATCGACCGAAGTCGGCAAACGCATCTTGAAATCGGTTGCCGGCACGAAGAAGAAACTCACGCTCGAACTCGGCGGCAAAGCGGCCAACATTATCTTCGAGGACGCACCGATCGATCAGGCAGTCGAAGGCATCATCTCAGGCATCTATTTCAATCAAGGCCACGTTTGCTGTGCCGGCTCGCGTTTGTTCGTGCAGGAAGGAATTTTCGCTCCGGTCATTCGAAAACTGCGGGACCGTATCGCGACGCTGCGCGTCGGCAATCCACTCGACAAGAACAGCGACATCGGTGCGATCAATTCACGGATGCAACTCGACAAGATTTGCGAGCTCGTGGACAGCGGCTTGAAACAAGGCGCGAAACTTTACCAGCCCCGGGCGCTGTCGACATTGCCGTCGAAGGGTTACTGGTATCCGCCGAGCTTCTTCACCGGCGTCACGGCGTCGCACCGGATCGCGCAGGAAGAAATTTTCGGACCGGTCTTGAGCGTTATGACATTTCGCACACCCGAGGAAGCGATCGAGCGCGCAAACAATACGCCTTATGGATTAAGCGCCGGCGTTTGGACGGACAAAGGGAGCAAGATCTTCAAGATCGTGAACAAACTGCGTGCCGGCGTGGTGTGGGCCAACACTTACAACAAATTCGATCCGACCAGTCCCTTTGGCGGATATAAAGAGAGCGGCTTCGGCCGCGAAGGCGGATTGCACGGGTTGCTTCCCTATCTCAGGCTCAACTGAGTCCGATTAGCTGTCCGACGAGTCCGTGCCACTCTGGCCACCGGACCTGCTGTCAAAGTACAGCACCACAAACGCGATCCCGAGCAGCGGTCGAAGAATCCTTTGCAAAATTGCGAACCCAAAGCTGGAAAGCTGAAAGCCATGGACTTGGGAAGTGGCGTTGAGTTTTTGCAAAAGAGCCGGTAGGTCCTGCGGTGGTGTCTTGGAAAACTCATTAAAATAATGGCTCAGGGTCGACCACTCCGGGCCAAGCGTGATTGCCAGCACAATAACGGCCCAGATTGATGCAATTAATGCTCCGCGCCAGGACGGCCGTTGAAACCGCGGCAGACCGCGTCCACTGCGCGCGAGGTCCCTGCTTTCGCGCAATGAATCGACCACGCCCGCGCCTTCGATTACGGCAAATTGCTGCCAGAAGAGAACGTTGACGAAGAAACGACTAAACATCCACACTTGAACCCCCAGCAGCAGAAGCGCGAAAAGGATCAGGGGTATGGAAGAAGCGCTCACCACGCTTATCCCTGCGATAAAGAGGCCAAGCAGGGTCAGGAGCAAGAAGACGCCGTAGACGAAAACGCACAGCACCGCGACGCGCGGCCAAAATTTCACAGCTTCATTGAGCGCAGCCAGAAAACCCATCCGGCGTCCGGCGAGTGTTTCGGCGCTAAGAATTTGGATGGCCGCGATATAGATCGGCCACAGGACCATCGCGAGCACCAGCATGCAAAACGCGAACGCGCTCGCCAAAACGCTGCGCAGGTCAACATCCACGTTCGGCGTTGTTTCGATCAATGTGCTGGCAAGCTGGCCGCACGCGGAAGGGAGAATCACGAGGAGCGCGAGGCAAAGAAACTGAAAGAATCTTTGTCGATAAATGCGAAACGTCTCGCCAAGAATTTGGAAGAGACTGCGCCGCTTCCAAGGTAACTCGAACGAATAAGCACTGGGATGCGCAGGCTCGGACTGGATCGGCGGCGGTATTACCTCAAAGAGACCGGGAATGTCGGCTGCCGTGCTCCACTGATCGATGTTCGCCGGTCGCGCTTCATTGGCCGGCAAGACGCGGCCTTCGGCTTTCCATTCGCGTAAAGTGGGCAGATCGGCCGGCCCGAAATCGCGCCCTTCCACTCGAATGATCCATTCCTCTATCATGTATGGATCGATCATCCTGCAATCAGTAGCCGGAATCCAGTGCTGGATTTTGGACCAACAGCTTTGAAATCGCGGCAATCCGGTTCATCCTGTCTTAATGAAACTGCTTTTGATCGACGGCCATTATTATGTCTATCGATCGTTCTTTGCGATCCCGAATCTGTCGAACTCCAAAGGCGAGCCAACCAATGCGATTTTCGGATTCACGAAAACGCTGCGCCTCATGATCAAACATCTCCAGCCGGATCTCGGCGCCGTTTTATGGGATCAGGGCATGCCGCAGCGGCGCGTGGAGTTGCAGCCCGCCTATAAAGAGACGCGCAAAGAAATGCCGACGCCGATGGTCCCGCAGCTTGAGTTCATCCAGAAAACCCTGACGCGTCTGATTGGTTTTAAGAATATCGCGCTGCCGAACACGGAAGCGGACGATTTAATGGGCTGCTACGCGGTTGAGGCGTGCAAGCACAACATCGACGTGTTGCTTGCGACCAATGACAAGGATTTATTCCAACTCGTTGGGCCTTGCGTTAAGGTTTATACGACCGCGAAGGCCGATCTTGCGTCCCCGAAGAACGCATTCGCTTTGCTCGGCCAGCCCGAGGTAACGACGAAATGGGGTGTTGCGCCGGAATTCATCGGCGATGTTCTGGCAATTAGCGGCGATCCGGTGGACAACATTCCCGGTGTGGGGATCGGCCGCAAAACGGCGGCGGCGTTGATCGCGGAATTTGGCGGCTTGGAGCCTTTGCTTGCCAATATCGACAAGGTGAAAAGTGAGAGGAACCGCGAAAAACTTACCGCCGGCAGGGAGCAGATTCTGCAAAATCGTAAAATGGTTGCCCTCGATTGCCATCTGGACCTGCCCGTTCCCATCGACGATTTGCGGATCGAGCCGGATTATCCCGCGCTGATCTCCGCTCTGGAAAAATGCGAGTTTAAGTCGCTTCTCCAGGAAGTGCGAGACGAAGCCGCGGCCAGATCGCAGCCTCAACTGGGCGTTTGAGCGGCGCCTTCCGGCGCGTGCCTTAATTAGCTCTCTCTCTGGGACTAACGTCGATACGAAAATTTCGCAAATAATTCGAACGTGCGCCACCCCCCGTTGTCAAACTCAACAGGTTAAGGCGATTCGGGTGGTGGCACGTTTCTGGTATTTGCTGTTTCTCCTCGGCGTGCGCCGCCCGAATCTTTTTTCTTTTTGAGTCGCCTTCATAAAATAAGGCGTGCGCCTGGCTGTGGCGCTCGGAATGACATGCAATTCCTGGCTGGCGGCTGGCGATAGATCGAAACTACGGGGTTGCGACTCGCCCCCTGGAGGTGTTTTCATAGGCTCAAGACATTATGGAAGGCGCCGGTAACTTGCTTGGAGTCCGAGGTTTCCTCATCGACACGCCGGACTTCGGCACGCTGAGGGGCCGGTCCAACGGTGCGCTAATCGTCGATAAGGGCCGAATTCTGGATGTCGGCGATTACGACGATCTTCGGCGAATTCACCAATCGGCGCAGGTCCAATGGATCGATCGCGGGCCGGTCGCCATTTTCCCGGGGTTGATCGATTGCCACACGCATTTGCCGCAGTATTCGGCGGTTGCGCGCGGTGAGAGCGAGCTGCTCCCCTGGTTGCGCCAACACATTTTTCCCGTGGAACGCGAGTTTACCGGACCAAAAGCGCGGGAAGAGGCGCCCCAGTTTTTTCATGAGCTGGCGCGCCATGGCACGACGACCTCCATGGTCTACGCCGCGATTTACGAAGACAGTTGCGAGGTTGGTTTTGAGGCCGCCCAAGCGAGCGGTTTGCGCGTGATTCTCGGTAAAATGATGATGGATGTTGCTTCGTACGGCCAGTTCCAGCCGAAAAAGATCCTTTCGGTTTCATTAACGGAGAGCGAGCGGCTTTGCCGAAAATGGCACGGCGCGGACAATGGCCGGTTGGAGTATGCGTTCAGCCCGCGTTTTGCGGTGACCTGCTCTGAAAGGCTCATGCGGGGGGCGGCGGAACTGGCGACGCGGCTGGGAGCATACATCCAAACGCATCTCGCCGAAAACCGCGAGGAGATCGAAAAGGTGCACCATCTTTTTATGGGCGCGCGCGATTACACCCACGTGTACGAGAAGTGCGGATTGCTGACGTCGAAGAGCATGCTCGGTCATTGTATTCATCTCAATCCGCGCGAAATCGCCGCGATCGCCGCCGCGCACTCGAGCGTTGCCCATTGTCCGAGCTCGAATCTTTTCCTCGGCAGCGGCTTGATCAAACTGGATCAGTTATTGAAGGCAGGTATCGTTGTGGGACTCGGCTCCGACGTCGCGGCCGGACCGGAGCTGAACATGTGGCAGGTGATGCGCGCGGCAATCGAAGTGCAAAAAGCGCGCGCAGTGTATGAACCAAATCTGCGTCCGCTTCGGCCGGGAGAGGCGTTCTATCTTGCGACCCATGGCGGCGCGCGCGCGCTCGGCAAATCCTCCATTATTGGAACGCTGGATGCCGGTAAAGAGGCGGATTTTATCGTTGTCGATCTGGCGTCCCTTTTACCCTATCCCAAAAACCGCGACGCCGTCCGCGCGCTTTCTACAGAAGACGCGCTCGCTCTTTGCATTTATCGAGGCACGCCGTATGCCAATCTGGAAACCTACGTTCGCGGTAAATGCGTTTACCAGGCGCCTGGGTTGTCCAATACATGAGTAAAGATCGGGCCGATCCAATCGATATCGCAATCCGGGAGGACATCGGCGAGGGCGACGTCACCACGGAGTTTTTTGTGCCGGCGAACGGGAACGCTCTGGGGCGCATCCTGGTCCACGAGAAAGCGGTTGTGGCCGGAACGGAGACCGCTGTGGAAGTTTTTCGACGCATCGATCCGGAATTGAACATTCAAGTAATGGAAGCCGATGGTTCCATGGTCAACTCCGGTGACGTGATTATCGAGATCCGCGGAAGAGCGCGTTCGATTCTGACGGCGGAGCGAGTTGCGTTGAATTTCTTGCAGCGGCTTTCCGGGATTGCCACGATGACTCGAAAGTTCGTCGATGCGGCGGGGAACGATCGGGTCCGGATTCTCGATACCCGAAAAACAACGCCCGGTCTTCGCGCGTTGGAGAAGTCCGCTGTTCGCGCGGGCGGCGGTGCCAATCATCGCTTCGGTTTGTTCGATATGGTGCTGGTGAAGGATAATCACATCGCCTCGTGTCAGGGATTTGCGGCGTTTGCCGAAAGCGTTCGGAGACTTCGCCAGGAGCGTCCCGACCTCAGGATCGAAGTAGAAGCCGATCAGCTCGAACAAGTGCACGCTTTCCTTCAGATCGACGGAATAGACACGATTCTGCTCGATAACATGGAGCCCGCCGAGATTCGCGAGGCTGTGGCGCTGGGGAAGAAGAAGGTCAAATTCGAGGCGAGCGGCGGGATAACGCTGAAAAATATCCATCAAATCGCGGCCACAGGCGTCGATGCCATCTCGATCGGTGCCCTCACTCATTCGCCGCGCGCGATCGATTTTTCATTGGAATTGACGCCGCTGGCATCGTGAAGTCGCTCGATCGGTTGAACGCCGATAAACTGCGTGCAGAGCTTGGCGAAGCCGTAATCGGTCGCCAGATTGTGGTGCTCGATAGGACCACATCGACGAATGATGTTGTTTTACAGATGGCGGGCGGCGAATCGAATGAAGGGCTGGCGGTCTTCGCCGAGCATCAAACTGCCGGCCGTGGCCAGCGCGGGAAAGAGTGGGAGTCGACCGCCGGTAAAGGACTTTGGTTTTCCGTTCTGTTGCAGCCGAAAATCGAGCTGGCCGAATCGGCCCGTCTGACTGCCTGGGCGGCGCAAAGCGTTGCACAGACAATTGCGGAACAACTTGCGCTGCGCGCTACGATCAAGCTGCCCAATGACATCTATATAGATCGAAAAAAAGTGGCGGGCGTGCTTGTGGAAATGCGCGCCCGGAAAAATGCGCCGCACCTCGCCATTCTCGGTGTCGGTATTAACGTCAATCAATCCGCAGAGGATTTTTCCGAGGAATTGCGTGAGCGTGCTACTTCCCTGGCAATGATTCTGGGCCGGCCCGTTTTTCGGCCCGAATTTGCCGTCGCGCTCTTGCGCAAATTGGACCGGACTTACCGTGTTTTCCGCGGCTTGTAGCTTTGCAAAGCACGCAGTTTTTCGAGTGCGCGTCCACTTTCGATCTGCTCACGCGCCAGTTTGATTCCGTCCTTCAAATCATACGCCAGCCCGGCAACGACAAATCCCGCGCCGGCATTGGCAACGGCCATGTCCCGCTTCGCGTCAGTAATCTTCCCCGCGAGAATCCCTTCCAGGGTCGCCGCGCTTTCGTGCGCGTCGCCTCCCTGCAGTTCGGCAATGCCCGCGCGGGGGATGCCAAGCCAGTTCACATCCAGGACAGCCGACGTGATTTTGTTGTCAACCAGTTCGGCAATGGTGGTTGCTCCGCTGACGGAGATGTCGTCGATACCCGCGCCCTCTTCGCCGAGACCGTGCACGACCCAGGCACGCTCGCGTCCAAGCTGGCCCAATACTTCCGCGAAAACGGTCGTCAAATTTGGGGCGAATACACCGACGAGTTGCCGCGATGGCCGGGCCGGGTTCAAAAGAGGGCCCAGCAGATTGAAAATCGTGGGCGTGTTTTGTCGGGCGAGTCGGGCTCGCATTTCGGCCACGGCGCGGAAAGCCGGGTGATATTGTCTTGCGAAAACAAACCCGAGGCCATTCGTTTCCACGCATCTCTTCAGATCATCGGGCGACAAATCAATGGCCACGCCCAGTTCTTCGAGCACGTCCGCGCTGCCGCAACGCGAGGTCACCGCGCGATTGCCATGTTTGACCACGACCGCGCCGCCGGCCGCGAGAATAAACATGATCGTGGTAGAAACATTGAACAGATCCAGACCGTCGCCGCCGGTCCCGCAAACGTCGATCATCGGCCCGGCGATTTTCTCCATGTCCAAAGCCGGATCGATCGCAAGGTCGATCAGTTGTCGGGCGAATCCGGCGATTTCCTCCGCGCTCTCGCCTTTGTCATGCAGCGCGCCGAGAAATTGCGTCTTGGTCTCATCCGGGGCGGCGGATGAAAGAAGAAGTGTGACGGCGGAATGAATGTCATCGGACGAGAGGTCCATCCCGGCGCGCAATTTTTCGACGAGCCCGTTCATCGCGTGAATAGTTAAAAAGTTAAATGAGTTACAAAGTTACAATGGTTCTGGTCCTGTTTAACCTTGCAACTCTGTAACCTTTTAACCTGATAACGTTGCCAGCCAATCCCGATAAACTCGCGGCGAGATTTCCGAAGGCTTGATCTCGCTGCGCCCTCCCCAGAAAACGTTTGTGTATGAAGTCGGGATGCCGCTCGCTTGAAGATGTCGGTCGATCGCCGCTTTGTGCGCAAGCAGCAGTTGTTTGTCGGTGCCGTGTGCCACGGCCATGATGTTGACATTCTTGAACTCCGGACCGGCTTCACGCCAGTAGCAATGGGTCAGAATGTGGTGGCGGCCGACTTCGCCGCCGGTTTCAATTTCGCGTCCCGCAGGCACCGCCCAATGGAACAGCGCGTTGAATCGCGTAACCCGCACGCCGCCAGCCGAAGGTTTCACATGCTCGAGAAAAGTTGAGAAACGGCCAATGACCTTGCGTGAGGTCAACCCTTCCGCTACGCGGTAAAATTCGTCGAGAGAAACGCCAGCTTCCTTTGCGCGGATAGCCCACGGCGTCTGGCGAATTTCTTCCGGCGCAAATTCGCGTTTTAATGCGAGCAGGACGTTCCATTCCTCCTCGGTAAGCTCGGCGGCCTGCACCACAATCATTTTGGCCGGCACATCCGCTTTGCTTCCGGGCTCAATCGTTTTGCGGCGAACATGGCCGACGCCGAGCGTGAAAATTCCTTTTGCCGGCATCAATCGAAATTTCTCCGCGCCCACTTTTTGAGCGAGCAATTCGCAGTGTCGCTGAAGCGAAAACCCGTGCGGTGCCTTTACGGTTGTCCAAAGTTTGTAGTCCGAACCGGCCGTGACGGTGTCGGTCGAGCGCAGGACGACGTGACCTGAGAATGGATCCTTCTGAAACATCCAGTCAAACGCGCTGTCGATCCGCTCTTCCGGAACCTTCCAGGCCACCAGCGCGCCGTCGGCCAGATTGGTTGCAAGCAGCGTCTGCCGCACACGCCGAATCGTCCCGGCGCGCAGCATCGCGCCGATCCGCGCCATCACCACATCGATATCGACGCCGGAGCGGCTTGCGATTTCCTGGAATGGTTCGCGCACGAAGCCTTCGATTTTATCCTCGGAAATCGCCAGGATCTTTGCATTGGTGGGATCGTCGTGCTCGACTGGAAGCATATACAATTAATCCGCTGTTCGCGCTTGCTTGTCCAACGTCGGCATCCGCGGTCCGGAGAATTTACGAGGTTGCGCCCGTTCAGGTCGCGCAAAGGAAAATGGCAGTGAAATGGCAGGCCGTTCCCGCGAGCACAAAGAGATGCCAGACAAAGTGAGCATAACGCAGGCGCCGGTTCGCGTAGAACAACACGCCCGCTGTGTACACTATGCCGCCGGACACAAGCCAGATTAGAGCGGAAACAGGAATGGCATTCGCCAAAGGCCGGATCGCGATCAGTGCCAGCCAGCCCATCCCAAGATATAGTGTCATCGATAGTTTCGGATGGCGCTCCGGTCCACGTGTCGCTTTCATGACCACACCGAAAATCGCGCCCCCCCAGATCAGCGCGAACATGGTCGCACCCCAGACTCCGCGAAGCGGCCCCAACGCGAACGGAGTGTACGTACCGGCGATTAGCAAAAAAATCGCGGAATGGTCGAATGTCCGCAAAAGAGACTTGGCGCGGGTCTGCGGCCAGGCGTGGTAAAGCATCGACCCGAAATACAGCAGAATCATCGTGAGCGTGAAAACAACCGTCCCGATGAAAAACCCGGCACCGGTGCGATTCGACGCCGTTAAAAGAAGAATCGGCGTCCCGATCAACGCGCCGGCAAATCCGATTCCGTGACTGATGCTGTTCGCCAGCTCTTCGCGGGGCGATTGCATCCACTTCGGGGAGAGGCGCGATTCATGATCGGTAATGATCATCCCGTAACAGACAAAACCGATCAGCTGACTTTGCAAAGCAAAAATCGCGATGTCCCCAGATCCATTCCGGCATTCTTGCAACAGAGATTGCAATGAACGCCAAAACGACTTTCCATCGAGTCAGCACGCATGCACGACAAAGAAAAAAAAGGAAATTTCAAAGCGATTTTCTTCGATGCGGCCGGCACGCTTTTTTACCTGCCCAAGGGAGTCGGTTATCATTATGCCCTTGTTGGAAGGGAAATCGGGCTCGATCTCGATCCGGCGGCGGCCGATCGCGCGTTCAACGCCGCCTGGGATTCCATGCCGCCGCGTCAACCGATCGACGGACCACGCGAAGATGACGATAAAGATTGGTGGCGACAATTGGTCGATCTTGTTCTGAATCAGGTCGCGCCCACGGCGAACGAATTCGACCGCGATAATTTTTTTGAAATCGCCTACGAACACTTCGCAGAGGCCGGCGTATGGGAACTTTATCCGGAAGTCGTTGATGTTTTGGAGAAACTGCGACCGCAGTATCAGCTCGCGGTCGTTTCCAATTTTGACGGACGATTGCGCTTCACGCTCGAACATCTGGGCATTTCGAAATTTTTCGTGCACGTTTTCGTGTCCAGCGAACTGGGCGTGGACAAACCCGATCCGGAGATTTTTCGCCGAGCCTTAAAGCTGATCGGTTTGAGTCCGGGCGACGCCTTGCATGTTGGCGACGATTCGGAGCGCGACTGGAATGCAGCTACCGCGGCCGGATTGTCGGTTTTTCGCCTGGACCGGCGGCGAAACTCGCTGCGGGACCTGCTTTCCTTTCTGAATCTGTAGCGGCGGCTTGCCGGCTTGAACAATTATTTGGCAGGCGACGGGCCTGCCCTACAATGTTGCGGCGTCACGGGAAGTGCATTAGAAACTTTTCCCGGCTCGCGGGTCGGTAGCTCAATCGGTAGAGCAGCGCCCTTTTAAGGCGTTGGTTCCGGGTTCGAGTCCCGGCCGACCCATCATACGCCTTGTAGCCGTCGCTTTCTTGAGCGACGCAAAGCACGCGAGCCGTATTCATACATGGGAGCGCTTCGCAGAGCGAAGCGACTACAGGATGCAACCGCTGCAACGCGCGCCAGGCAATTCTGCATGTGAGGCGGCGTTTCGCAGGGCAAACCGGCCGCAATCCGAAGCTGCGCGTTGCAAGAAAAGCTGCAGTTGCATTGCGTCCCGGAAGGGGTAAATAACCGCCCGAAACTTTGGGCGTTGGCGCTGGTTCAAGTCCTGTCGATCCATGCCAATGAGATCGATAATTGAACCACGTTTTTAGGAAAGAGAACCAAAACCTGCTCTCTATTAGCCGATGCCCCTGATCTCTTTCCCCCCACGTTCTTCCTCCCGTTCAGCCGTGACTAGGGCTGGCAATGTCGGTCGCCGGGACACGACGCCAGTGCCGAAAAGCTCGCCCGAAGGCTATCAGCCGCAATTTGACGGACTGCGCGCTCTCGCCGTGCTCACGGTTATGCTGGATCATTTCAGCGCGGGCGTTCCGAATTTTCCGTTGCCGGATTCCATCCGTCTTGGAGCAACGGGCGTGCGACTGTTTCTCGTCTTGAGCGGCTACTTCATCACCATGTCGTTGCGCCGTGCTCGCGGCCGGATCGAGGCCGGCGGCTTGTCGGCTCGCCAGGCCCTTGGCTCATTTTATTGGCGGCGATTTCTCCGAATTTTGCCCGCCTACGGACTGTTTACCATCGTCGGGTTGGTCTTGAATCTGGGCACGATCCGCCAGCACTGGGGCTGGATACTGACCGGCACGGTCAACTGGCTGATCGCATGGAGCAACGCATGGCCACCGGCGATTTCGCATCTCTGGTCAATTTGTGTGCAGGAACAATTTTACCTGTTCTGGCCGTTGCTGATCCTGATCCTTCCCCGCAGATGGATGCTGGGTGCGATCCTCGCGGTCGCGTTGACTGGAGTGGCCTTCCGAATCGGCTGCGTGATGTTCTCGGTGCCGATGATTGCGCGGTGGGTTTTGCCTTTTGGCAGCCTCGATTCTCTTGCCGCGGGTGCGGCTCTCGGTTGGTACGGCGGCCGGTTGAAGGCGAGCCGCGCGAGTTGGCTGGTCGGCGCCGTTTGCGTGTCAATGCTCGTCCTGGCTGCAATCTTGCGCGACGGCGATCCCGCCCGGATGAGATCCGTCCTGGTCGAGCCGCTCGAAGCAATCGCGTTCGTTGTTTTGGTTGCGCGAACGGCCACCGGTTTTCATGGCTGGGTTGCCCGGTTCTTGACGCTGCCCGGCCTGGTCTTTGCGGGACGAATCAGCTACGGGCTGTACATTTACCACGTATTGGTAGCGGTGCTCTTTGATCTTTGGATGCCGGCGCCGCTGCGATGGTTGCTGGTGGTGCCGGCGGCGCGACTGACGATGTTCGGCATCGTCACGCTTCTGGTCGCAGCGGTATCCTGGCGGTTGCTTGAAGAACCGATAAACCGCTTTCGCGGCGGCAAGAAACGGCCAGCAATTACTCCGGCTCCGGGCGCGGATTCGGAACCCGCTCTCGTATCTTCGCCGCAGCCGGTTGCGCCGCTTGCTGTTCTGGCCGTACGGCCCGAATAAGTCGGTGTCGGCCACCAGCCGACGGCTATGCTCCGACAATCTGCCGTTCTGCTCATAATCCTTTTAGGAGCGACTTTCGCGAACGCTGCGGAATTCGATCTCGCGGCGGGCGCAACGAATCAGCTCGGCGTCGACCTCTATCGGCAACTGGCCGTAAACGATGAAAACCTCTGCATCTCGCCTTACTCCATCCAAACTGCGCTGGTCATGACCTTTGCCGGCGCCGCGGGCGAGACGCGCACGGAAATGGCGCGCATTCTTCACTTCCCAAACGGAGGCGACGCGGTTCATTCGTCATTCGCATCGTTGCAACGTTCGCTTGAGGAGATTACGCAGAAGACTGAGAAAATCGCCGAGCGATCGCAAAAACGAGGCGGCCCGAGCGAGCCGATCACATTAGCGATGGCCAATCGGTTGTTCGCTCAAACCGGATACGATTTTCGGGATTCGTTCCGCGAACTGGTAAAAAAATTCTACGGCGCGCCGTTCGAGACGATGGATTTTCGCAAAGACGCCGCGGGCGCAAGACAGCGCATCAACCAATGGGTCGCTGATCAGACGCGAGACAGGATTCGCGACTTGATCCCGCCGAACGGACTTAACGAGACGACACGCCTTGTCCTGGCGAACGCGATCTATCTCAAGGCGCAGTGGGCGGCGCAATTTTCTGACGCTGCGACAAAACCGCAGCCGTTTCACGTTCGCGGTGGCGCGAGTGTTGATGTGCCGATGATGCAAAAAGAAGATCGGCACTTCGGTTACGCGAAGCGCGATGGATTTACTGCAGTCGCTCTTCCTTACACCGGCAGCGAACTGCAATTTCTTGTTTTGCTGCCGGACAAGACAGACGGGTTGCGCGATCTCGAATCGAAACTGACTGGCGATGTGTTGAACCAATGCGCAAAACTTGGGAAGCAAGAGGTCGATCTGTATTTGCCGAAGTTTAAGCTGGAACCACCGACGATCGCCCTGGCCCAGGCATTGCAGGCTCTTGGGATGAAAAGCGCGTTCGATCGGCCGCCAGGCAGCGCGAATTTCGATGGGATCGCTCCGCGAAAACCGAACGATTATCTTTATCTTTCACAAGTCTTTCACAAAACATTCATCGCGGTGGATGAAAAGGGAACCGAAGCTGCCGCGGCGACGGCTGTCACGATGCTGGCCACATCCGCCATGAGGCCCAGACCCCAGCCGATCGAAGTGAAAGTTGATCGCCCCTTCCTTTATGCGATTCAGCACGTGCCCAGCGGTGCGTGTTTGTTCATTGGCCGCGTAACCAATCCACGCTAATGGACTTTTCAACGCTGGCCAATCTGATCAATGCGGTTGCGGTCACTGCCGGTGTTCTTTTCGCCGCTGCACAGATTAGCTACTATCGGAGGCGACGCCGGCGGGAGGCAATGTTGGACCTGGTCCGCTCGTTCCAAAGTCCGACGTTTGCAAAAGCGCTGCGCCGAATCGTCGAACTGCCGGAAGGCGCCACTGCCGAAGCACTTGTAGAAATCCTTGGCGCGGATGGTGAAGACCTGCTGGCCCATCTGACCGCTACCTGGGAAACGCTCGGCGTCTTGCTTTATCATAAGGAGATATCGCTGGAGATGATCGACGATTTCTTTAGCGGCCCGATTTTGATTTGCTGGCGAAAACTGCAGTCCTATATCAAAGAGATGCGCCGGCGGTACGATCGCGAAACATGGTTTGAATGGTTTCAATGGCTTGCCGAACGGATGCATGAGCGCGAATCGGCGACGCCGGCCGTGCCCGCCTACATCGCTCACGCCCGCGGCACGAAATCTTACGATCAGTGGCTGCGAAGAAAATAGTTTAACCGGCCGTCGATGATCGCGGCCGCCGACGTGAATGGGTGTGGCTTGGTTTTGTTCGCGTCCAGAATGTGTGTGACGTCAACGCCGCGCGCTTTCAGGTAATCGGAAATTAGTGAACGATGGCAGCGCCACCAGACCGCCTCCGCGCATAGGATTGTTGTGGGCCCGGTTTTTTCCGCCAGGCGAAGAAGCCGTTCCACGCCTTCGCGAAACGGCTCCGTCTCCATGTAATCGGCATATCCGCGGAACGAAGCGTTGCGCCAGGCCATGTTACGCGAATCCTTTTTCGGTTTCCTTCGTCCGCCCAACTCCGGGAGATGCTCGTATTGAATGCCGGAGTTCCCTAACGACTCTGCAAGCGACTCCTTGTTAAACTGCGGATAACGCTTGGATCCCGGCAGGGTTCGCACGTCGACGACTAATTTGATTCCATTCGCTTTCAGCGCGGAAACGAAATCGTTGATATCTCGCGTTGAATGACCAATCGTCCAAATTTGAGTCATGTTTTCCAAGATGCTTTTGCGATGGGCGTCGATAGGAGAGCGACTGATTGTCTTTCTAATCCGACAATCCTGCTTCACTCGATCTTTTTACGAAATCTGAGCGCGCAAAGGACGAAGAGCAGGATCGACATTGCGATCAGGATGATCAGGTCCGGCCAGTATTCCCAAAGATGCGCGCCGCGCAGAATGATCGCGCGCATGAGCGAGATGAAATAGGTCGTCGGGAAAAGCGCGCCGAGCGCGTAAAAGATCCACGGCATCGTTTCCCGTGGGAAAATGAAACCGGAGAAGAAGACACTTGGAAGCATGAAAACCATCGACATCTGCAGAGCTTGCATCTGATTTGTGGCTTTGGTTCCCACGAGCAGGCCGAGGCTGAGCAGCGCGAATACGTAGACCAACGTGGAAAACAGCATGGCGGTGACGCTGCCGACGATCGGCACGCTGAAGAGAAAACGCATGATCAAAAACAGCGTGATCGCCATGGCCATCCCGATGCAAAGATAAGGAACCAGTTTGCCAAGCATGAGGCCCGCGCGGCTTAACGGACTAACAAGTAATTGTTCCAGCGTGCCCCGTTCCCGCTCCCGCACGAGCGCCATGGCCGTCGCGACGACCGTGCCGATTTGCAGCACCACGCCAATTACACCGGGGACGAAAAAATTCGGCGCGCGCATTGCCGGGTTGTAAAGCATCTGCGGACGAAGATCGATCGGAGGAGCGCGCCGGCCCGTCTCGCGCAGGAGCGTTTCCAGGGATTGGGTCAAAGTCACACCGAGTCCGGTATTGAGCGCCTGCAGCGCGGTAGTGGAATTTGATCCATCCACAATTAATTGGACCTGCGCGGAATGGCCCGCGCGCAGTTCTCGAGTGAAATTCGGCGGGATATCCAACGCGGCATAAGCGCGCCCCCTGCGCATTTCGCTTTTCAACTCTGCTATGCTTTGGACTTCGCCCACCACGCGAAAAGTCTCGGTGTTTACAAATCGATCGATGAGCTGGCGGCTTTCCACGGTGCGGTCCTCATTCAGAACAAGCATCGCCATATGTTTTACGTCGTTGTCGAGGGCATAGCCGAACGCAATCATTTCAATCAGCGGTGGAAAAAACATGAAGAACAGCGTCATCGGATCGCGCCAGACGACGATGAATTCCTTGAACAAGATTGCGCCGAGCCCGCGGAAGAGCTTGCTTCTCATATTTACGCCGCCTTCTGCTTCGGCTCCGCTTTTGCGTACTTCGCGCTCAAGGTAACGAAAACATCTTCAAGAGAAGGGCCGATCTCGTGGATCTCCGCATGCGAAATCGCGACCTGACGCAATTTCTCCTCGATCTTCGCGCTGGTGAGATTTTCGTCCACCAGGAGGTGCATTGATTGACCGAACACGGTCGCGCTTCGCACCCCGGGCATCTGGTGCATAGCTTGCAGTGCGGTCGTGACGTGATCGCACGTGACATCAAGCCGGCGCGTGCCGCGCGGGTTTACTTCCGGCATGCGCTTTAGCTCGTCCGGCTCTCCGCACACGATCAATTTCGACATGTAAATGTAACCGACATGATCGCACCGCTCGGCTTCGTCCATGTAATGCGTTGTGACAAAAAGCGTCATGCCCTCGCCGGCGAATTGGAAAAGCAAATCCCAAAGCTCCCGCCGAGCGACGGGATCGATGCCGGCCGTCGGTTCGTCCAGGAACAGGACGATCGGTTTGTGCATGAGCGAACAGGCCATGGCAAGCCGTTGCCGCCAGCCGCCGGAAAGCTGCGCCGCGCGCCTGCCGAGGTACGGTTCCAGGTGGGTCGTTGCGATCATCTCATCGCGCCGCTGAGTCAATCCACGATCGCTCAAACCGTAAAGTTTTCCGGCGAAGATGAGGTTCTCGTTCACGGTCAGCTCGTCATAGAGCGAGAACTGTTGCGACATGTAACCGATGATGTCCTTGATCGATTCGGTGTCGCGAATGACATCGTGCCCGTTGATGCGCGCGGTGCCTTCGGTCGGTTCGAGAATCCCGCAGAGCATTCGAATGATCGTCGATTTGCCGGAACCGTTCGGTCCGAGAAACCCGAAGATCGACCCTTTCCCGACAGAAAACGAAACGTGATCGACGGCGGTGAAATTGCCGAACCGTTTGGTCAGACCCTCGCACTCGATCATGGGTTCCACGTTTGTTGTCATCTCGAGCGAAGCGGGTTGGAGTGCAGCGCAGTCAAAGTAATTGATGTACCCATGGCATTTCCGCGAGGTCCCTTGCATTCGTTAGGCATGCCATTCATTTTATGTTCGCGAAATAAGCGTCCGCTGCCATGCCGGCGCGCAGACGGTCGTCATTGTTTGGCAAACGAATCTTCACGCCGAAGACCTGATGAATGCGATCTGCGACGGTCTGCACATTGCGCGGCGTGAATTCGGCTTGACGATTGATCTGCTCGACCACGCCGGGGAAATCGGTATGCGGAAACGAATCAGTCCGGATGCGCACACGCTCGCCCAGCTTAATCAAGCCCAGCCACGTTTCAGGCACGTAAACGCGCACCCAGAGGTGCTGCGGCAACAGCAGCGTGGCCACCTCACCGTTCGGCGGCAGAACGTCGCCTACCTTCACGCTTAACACTTCCAGAATCGAGTCGGTCGGCGCGACAACCTGCATCTCCGCCAGTTGCGCGTCGATGTCGGCCAACTGCGCACGCGCCTGAATAATCCGCATCTGTGCCGCTTCCACGCTTTTTGCCTGCGCTTTCGCAGCGCTCTCCGCGCGCTCGGCGTCATTCGGCGAAACGACTTTGTGTTTTAAAAGGTCCTCCTGTCGCTTTGCATCGGCGCGCAAAAATTCGAGCTGCGCGGCCTGTGCGCCGGCATCGCGGATCGCAGTGTCGATTTGAGCTGCGGCCAGGTTGCGGCGCGCCCGCAACTCGGACGCTTCCAATTGCGCGATTAATTGACCTTGATGCAGTCGATCGCCTTCCCGCGCGAAAATCTTCTCCACGCGTCCGCTTGAGCGCGGACCGACGTGTGCTTCATCCACTTCAATCGTTCCGGAAACAGCGTTCTTCCGATTTTGGCAGCCGCAGGCCAGGATCAACAATGCAAGCAAAGCCAGGGTGGGAGGCAGGTTTTTGATGTTTGGTCGCACGTTGATTCTTGCTATGAAACGAGATTTCGCTCGCTTCCGCAAGCGGCGCCAATTGTCACAAGCGCGCCTTGCCAGCAGCCCGCTTATTCGATAAGTAAAACAGCAATGGCCGGTTACTCAGGAACGCCGCTTGCCCAGAAGCTCGGCATCAAGCCAGAAAGCTCGGTAATTGTCGTTAATGAACCATCAAACTACCGAAAATTGCTCGGTAAAGGCGCGAAGGATGTGAATTTTTCCGGGCGCACAAGAGACGGCTCCGATTTCGTTCACTTTTTCACCACACGTCGCAGCGAGTTGCAAAAGCAATTGAAGAAGTTACGCGGGAAAATCGCCGACACCGGAATTGTCTGGGTGTCGTGGCCGAAAAAATCGGCGGGTGTACCGACCGATGTAACCGAAGACGTGATTCGTTCCGTGGCATTGCCGCTTGGATTTGTCGATGTGAAAGTGTGCGCTGTGGATGAGACCTGGTCTGGATTGAAGTTGATGATTCGGCGAGAGAACCGAAGATGTAATTGACTCTCACCAGGCCCTTTCATGTCCTCCTGTCCATGGGGGGAGAGGATTGCCTGCCGCGCCGTAGCAAGGTGTAGACGGGAGGTGAGGGCGCACGTTAATTAGAAATAAAAATGCGACGCTTGGATCACATTGATTTGCGAGTGAAAGATTTCCAGCAGGCGATGAAGTTTTATCAAAAACTTCTGCCTGAGCTTGGATTTGGTTGCGATCATTCCGATGAGACGTGGGGGACGTTTTACTCGGCCGGGAAGGATAAGCCGGCTGAGTTTTTTGGTTTCACGGAAGACAAGCATCATCGACCCAACGGAACGCGCATTGCATTCTGGGCGACTAGTCGGGGCGAGGTCGATCGGATTGCGAAACTGGTCCGCGAAATCGGTGGCCAGAATTTGGAAGGCCCGGAGATTTGTGCCGGTTACAGCCCGGGCTATTACGCCTTCTTTTTTGAGGACCCGGATGGCAACAAGCTGGAAATTTGCTGCCGCGAGAATCCAATCGTTGCGGAGTGAAAAGAGTTCGGCGAAGAGTTGATAAATGACCGAACACGCGCATGAGCTTGCCCTTTTGCAGGGGCAGCGGCGCGTTCGCTATCTCAAGATCATCGCGCTTTTCAAGATCGCGAAGGCGGTGCTCCTGTTCATTCTCGGATTTTCGCTGCTCTTCGTAAATGCGCGAGACACCTGGATGGATGCAATCTCCAACTGGGCCGCCGACGAAATTCTCCTCGAACATAGCCGGGCGGTGATCTATTTACTGAACAAGCTGCAAGCGGGGCTGGCCGGAGGAGCTTTGCGCGCGACGGGGCTCCTGGCGTTATTTTATTGCGCTGTTCTCTTCACGGAAGGATTCGGCGTCTATATGCAACAACGCTGGGCGGAGTTTCTCATGATTTTTGCAACATCGGCGTTTATTCCAATTGAGATTCGCCACCTTTGGCATCGCCCGAGCCTGATTGCGCTGCTCATTCTGCTGGCGAACCTTTTCATCGTTTGGTTTTTGTATCTCGTCCTCAAACGCGGCAAAACAGAGGCACACGCCAAATCGCGCCGCGAACTGGTGGAGACTCGTTAGGTCCGGCGCCGGACTGGCCTTTACGTTTTCGGCTCAATGCCGAACTCAGCGAGGGCGGCGATCGTTTTCTCCATCGGCAAACCGACGACATTCGTGTAGGAGCCCTCGATTTTCCCGATAATTTCCGCGCCTGCTCCCTGTGCCGCATAGGCGCCGGCCTTGTCCAGCGGGTTTACTTTGTCGAGGTATGCCAGAATGGCAACGTCGTTCAACCGGCGAAAGTAAACGCGGGAGATTTCCCGAAAACTGGTCGATCTCGCCCTCGCGAGGTGACAAACAAATGCCGAGGTGCAGACTTCATGCGCGCGTCCGCTCAACCGCCGCAGAATGGCGATGGCTTCGTCACGATTCGCTGGTTTGCCGATGATCTGATCGTCTAAAGCAACCAGCGTATCGGCAGCCAGTACCGACTTTGTCCGGATAGGCGCGCGCCACCGACATCGCTTTTCGTATCGCATTAAAGGCGGTCAGTTCGCTCAGCGTAAAATGACCGCTGAATTGTTCGGCGAGGCTGGGTGCCACGCTGGTGAAATCAAATCCAGCCTCGGCGAGCAGCGTATGACGTCGTGACGAGCTTGATGCAAGTAATAACAAGGACCCCATCCAATCCCAATGCCCCGCGTCGAAACTACGGGGTAGGCGCCGCCTTTACGGCCGGTTTCTCTTCGTGTTCCCGCGGAGACACACTCATCTCCGGCACTTTCAGTTCTCGATAATCCTTCGGAACAGCAAATTCCGAATCGCTTAACGGATCCTGTTTGATGGTCCTCAGCGTGGTGGTGATTTCGTGTCCGCCGATCGATACGACAGTTTTGATCGGCAACCCGGGAAAGTCGCTATAGTCGGGCATCCCTTTGTTAGCCGGTTTCCAGGTTTGTGCATTGAGCACCTGCAATTGTTTAAGAATGGCCGCGCCACCGGGGTATTTTGGCGCGATCCAGTAGCTCGCCTTGAATTTGGGCGTTTCTAAAACGTATTCCTCCGTCTGGTAACCATTGATTGTTTCTTTTTTCCCTGTTGGCGTGAGCTTTGGCTTTTCGGTCGTTGCGCTTTTCCCGCTGAACTGACTCATCATGTGGGCGGCCGCTTTCATTGTCTCTGCCGAGATCCGGACAACCGCCTTTTGGTCGTTCATCAGGTTGATGACCTCGCCGGTTTTGCGATCGACAATGGTGGTGAGCTTCGGTGTCGCTTCAATGCGCGCCTTATCCCCTTTGATTTTAATCGTTACATCACCGCTCTGGCCGCCGCCTTCGATTTTCTGCACGATGGTGAGATCGGCGCGCGCACTGACGACGAGGCAAACACTGAGTAGAAAGGAGGCGCCTGCGATTTTCATCGTTCGAGTTAGCTAGACACCGTCCGCTGAAATAGCAAGTGCTTCAATCCGTATGCCGCATTGATCAGGATCATGATCAGGATTCCGATTAAGGGTGAGAATCGGAACGCGGTTCCAAAAAGCACTTGGCAGCGACCCGGCTGCGCGGCACTGTTTTGGCAGCGCGGGCATAGCTTAATGGTAAAGTTCCAGCCTTCCAAGCTGGCCATGCGGGTTCGATTCCCGTTGCCCGCTTTCCTCCATCTTCCCTGTCTCGAGTCTCGCCTGCTGCGCTGAAATCGCGAGATTTCTATTGACCCTAAATGAACGCAGGTAGGATACTTGGAGCTCGTTCAACAAAAAGGGCTTATGAAGAGGTTGCTAGCGTCATTTCGCACTAAACGCGTTCCGGGAATTCTTAACTTGGCGCTCGTTGTTTGTCCGGGCTGCGCATTGGCGCTCTTTTTTTGGGCGGCGACCGCGCCCCAGGTCGGAGCGAACGAGATTACACCCGCGGAGATGATTCAATCAAAGCTCCCACAAAACAAAACTCTGGCGACCGCGAGCAAGTCCGAAGTTCTTTCCGCCATTTGCGGCGCAGTTCGGAAATGGCAAAACGATGTTCCACAAATTGTGCGAACGGCGGCTGGCGCACGCCGGGAAATTGCCGTCGATATCGTAAAGACGGGCATCCGTTGTCTGGATCCGGAGTCTGACGCGAAGTCGGTTGCTGTGGATCCTGATTGCGACCTGGTCGGGCAGACTGTGGCGGTCGGACTGGCGGTAGATCCGGAGCACGCGTCGAACATTATGGAACTGGCGCTGCAACTGGTTCCGGATTGCCGCGGAGCAATCGAGACCGTGGGTACGCCCGCCGAAGGGCCCGCAGATATTGCAAACGGCCCGACAAATATAAATCCGATCCCGGGCTCCGCCGGCGGCGCGGGCGGATTTGACCCGCAACAAAGCAGGATAGTTATTTGCGATAACGGCCAGAACGTTCAGATATCGACATCACGGAAAAACGCTTATCTGGGCTCCCACCCTGGCGCGCGCCTGGGGGTCTGCCAGGCATCACCGGACGTGAATCGGTAACGGCTTGGTTTGTTAAGAATCCTGGGGAATGCCGTCGGCACTTAGACTGCAACGGCTTTCCTGTCGGCAAGTTTCCGACTCGTCCGGCGGCGCCTCGTCAGCAAACTCTATTTTCCGCCGCATGAATAATTCCGCCGCGATCAGCCGGGGCGCAGAAATCGTCGCGGCAATTCTTTTAGTCACATCGTTCGCGCTGACCCAAGCGTTGATCGGCGGGATGCGTCTCCTGTTCAGTTTGCCCGCCTATGGTCTTCTCGCTCTGGTTGCCTTTCTTTCAGTTTTTTCGCTGCGTCGAATAAAGCCGCTGCCCGACCAGCTCTGTCTTTTAGGCGCAGCCGCCTTCTTTTCCTACGTTCTCATTCGTGCCTTGCTGTCGCCGGTGCCGTACCTGGCGCGCGCCGACATCTATTCAATTCTTGGCGGGCTGATTGTTTATCTGTTCGTCGCATGCGTTCTGGTTAACACGAGAGCGAGAATGGCTGTGGCGGTTTTTCTCCTGATCTTCGCGCTGGCGCACGTCGTCGTCGGCGCGATCCAGTTCCGGGAAGCGAACAACTTCATGCCGATCTCGTTCCTGCAGCGGTTCGATTATGGCCAGCGCGCGAGCGGTTTTTATATTTGCCCAAACCATCTGGCCGGCTTGCTGGAGGTGGTCGGTCTTTTTGGCCTGAGCCTTGTCTGCTGGAGCCGATGGCCGGTCTGGGGAAAGATTCTGGTCGGCTATATGGCGGCCATCTGTTATGCCGGTCTGGTTTTGACCGGCAGTCGTGGCGGCTATCTGAGCGGGGCGGGGAGTCTTCTTGTTTTTGCCGCATTGAGTTTGCTCATGTTGCGCCATGCCGGTTCGGAGTTATTCCGGCGCGTGGTGATTGCGGGATCTCTCGCAGCAGTGGTCATCGCCGGCTCTTGTTTCTTTTTTATCCATAAGAGCGATTATCTCAGCGGGCGCGCAGGGAATGTTGTCGACACCACCAACATTCGGCTCGATTTCTGGCAGGCCGCGCTCAAACAATGGCGGCTCCAGCCTGTCGCAGGCACGGGCGCCGGCACCTATCTCTTCTTTGGACGCCAGTTTCGAACCGATCGCGTTCAGATCGATCCCGTGGAAGTGCATAACGATTACCTCCATCTTCTGGCTGAATATGGAATTCTGGGCGCGGTTGGCTGTGCGATTTTCCTGGCTGCACATGCGCGCCGGGGTTGGAAGAGTTTTCAAAGGCTTGGGCCGTGGCGCATAGCTGCCTCCGGACGGCTTTTTAGTAACGCCCTGGCGCTGAACCTGGCCGCGCTTTGTTCGGTCGCCGCGATTGCGATCCACTCGGCTGTCGATTTCAACATGCACATCCCGGCGAACGTTCTTCTTCTTGCCTTCGTCTTCGGCTTGCTTGCCAATCCCGGGATAGAACGAAATGGCGCGCCCGAGCGCGTTTCTTTTTCCACGGTTTCATGGCGGCTCGCCTTGCCGGCGCTCGGTGTCATTGTGGCCATCCAATGCGTCCGCCTGTTGCCAGGCGAGTACTTCAGCGAGCGGTCCCGGACTGCGTTGCGAGACTTTAAGCCCGCGGAATCGATCCTCTTTGCGTTGCGCGGACTTTCCTACGAACGGCAGAATCCCGATTTGTACAACTATCTTGGGAGGGCCCGTCTCGCGCAGGGTTATAAGATGAGCGATCCGGCAGCCCGGCACTCCTTTTATCAGGCAGCGCTCGATGCATTTTGGAAGGGACGGGCGCTCGTCCCGCGTGATGAAAACTTCGCTCTTGAACTCGGGCTTACCTACGACGCCCTGGACCGGTATTCAGAAGCGGAATGGATGTTTGCAGAAGCGCGCGCATTGGATCCCCGGTCCAAGTCCATAAAGGAAGCGTATAAGGCGCATCTTGATCGCTGGCGTAAGGCCTATTCTCGGCCGACGGCAAACAACGAATGAGTCGTAATCGGAGAAGCGTTGTAACAAATGAAAGACGGAGCGAGAAATTCATTGCTGAAATTCAGGCAGCCGCTTACCCTCGGAACTCGGCTTGGTATCTGGAATTCGCGTTTTTTTGTGGCGTGGCGTGACGATATGACAAATTTGAAAAGTCTCGGGGGCTTGGCAATTGTAGCCCTCGCTCTCGCCGCTTGCTTGTGCTGCTTTTCCTTCAACGCAGCCTACGGAGCTGGAGAGTTTGCGACCGCCTCGGGATCGGACGTTTCCGGATCGGGCGAGCCCTCTGGGTTGGGTATTTTTTCCAAGATTCCGTTCAAGCTTACTCTGACAGTCCGGGAAGGGTACGACGATAACGCAAACAACGCCGCGTCTGCTCAGCAGGGTTCCTGGTTTACGAATGGCGAACTCGATCTGGCATACGATTTCGGTAGCCCTCGAACAAAGCTGACTCTTGGGGCCGGCTTTGGTGGCACTTACTACTACGAACGTGTCGCTTTTCAGAATTACGACATCGACATCCACGCAGGGCTTAACATTACCCATAAAGCAACGCCGCGGCTTACGCTCAGTTCGAGTCTTTATGGCGCATATCTGACGGAGCCCAATTTCAGTTTTGGATATGGACTGAATCGGCGAAGCGGAAATTATTTCTACACTGGCGACAAATTCACGGCCACGTACGAATGGGTTCCGCGTTTCGCTACCGCAACCAGCTACACATTAAACGCGCTTAATTACGATAGTAATTCGCTGGGGACTTTCGAAGACCGGGTTGACAACACCTTTGGCAACGAATTCCGATTCCTGGCGTGGCCCACGACTGTGTTAGTGGCCGAATACCGCTACGAAATCGTCAGTTATTTCCATATTGCGCGTGATTCCACAACGCACTTCGCGCTTGGCGGAATCGATCACACCTTTACACCGCGCTTTAAAGCTTCGTTGCGGGCCGGCGCGGAATTTCGCGATTACGAAGGTGGCGCTCGCAAGACCGGGCCGTACGTTGAATCGACGGTAAATTATGCCGCTGGGAAACGCACGACAATCAGTTGGACAAATCGTTACGGAATCGAGGAACCCGATGTGGTGACGACGCCGAGCCGAACGACTTTCCGAACCGGCGTGCAGGCCAAGGAACAGATCTTTCCGCGGATTACTACCGTGCTCGGATTTTATTATGAGCACGACGGTAACCAGAGCGTCAATGCGTTCCCGGTTATCTCCCCCGCCTTTTCAGAAAATGCTTTTGACGTCGCAGTTTCCGCCCATTACGCCCTCACTCGCTACTTCAGCGTTGACGCTGGTTACAACCATACCCAGGTGTTATCCGACATCGCGTTCCGCGAATATTCGCGTAATCGTTTCTACGGTGGCTTGAGCTTTGCTTTTTAAGGGCGCGGCCGGAGTTTACTCCAGCCGTTTTTAAGCTAGGTTGTCCGCCGCTCGACGCGGGGGGGATCATATGGCATCTGAGGACGAAGTTAAGCTGCATTTTCTTGATTATTGGCGGGTGGTCCGAATCCGCTGGCGGCTTGTTTTGCTCGCGTTCCTTCTGGTGCTAATCACCGCTGCCGTAGTCACTTATTTCCAGCCGCGCCAATATCAATCCTCGGTTTTCATGGAGGTAAAATCCACAGCCGAGAATCCGAGAATTTTCGGCGTGAACGATCCCAATCTGCCGATCCATGATCCGCAGCTGGCGCCCACCGTCTTTCAGGTGATTCAGCGCACCGGCGTTCTCTATCCGGTGATCGATCAGCTAAAATTGCAGGAAAAATGGGGCCGGGGCGGGGCCTATCTGTCGCGCGAACAAGCATATCAGAAATTGCGCAACGAGTTGGAAGTGGACGAGGTGCGCAATACCGATCTTTTGCAAATTAGCGTCTTCGACACAAACCCGAAACTGGCGGCGGAAGTAGCGAATAAAATCGTTGCCGTTTATGAGGACGAGCGCGTGGACGAGGAAAAGGAAATCATGAATCGCGCCGTTGCGACCATGGACGAAGAAGTGACCAAGCAGCAAAAGCTGGTGGATGAGGCCGCGACGGAAATGGCCCGCATCCGGGACAAGGAACACATCGTCGATCTCAATCCCGAAGGCACCGAAGACACTCAGGCACCGGTCAACACCATCATCCTAAAACAGGAAGAAGCGGTAAACGATGCCGAGGCGAAAGTGGCGGTTCTCTCGAGCAGGTTGAATGAGATCCAGAAACTCAGCGGAGAGGACCTCATGCGGATGCTTCCCACGCTCGACATACAGGACCCGACGCTGCAGAAAATCCTCCCGAACTATCAGGATGCGGTTGCACAGGAGGCGCTGCTTCTTCATTCCGGTCTGGGCGAAAACCATCCAAAGGTAAAAGCGGTTCGCGCGCAAGAGAGGGTCTATACCAAGCAGCTCGAACAGCAGGTCGGCAGCGTCCGCGCGGCCCTGCAGGACAATCTCAAGAGCGCAGAGGCAACGCGTGATAACCTCAAGAAGCGCCTGGACGAAATCAACGCAAAACAACTTTCGTCGAAGAACTTGAGCGCAAATTATACGCGGGCCAAAAACAAATACATCAAAGAGAGGTTACTGCTCGATGGTGTGCGAACCCGCGCGCAAAGCCAGACCATGGAGTTGGCCATGCCGCGCGTCGCTGTCAGTGTGAAACAGGTCGCCGAGCCCTCCTCTTTCCCGGCGCGGCCGCGGGTTGCGCTGAATCTGATGTTGGGCGCGCTGGTTGGTCTCGCCGTCGGGCTCGGTCTGGCGTTTTTTATCGAGTATCTGGATACCAGCGTTAAAACCATGGAAGACGTGGAAAATCTTCTGGGAGTTCCGGTGCTGGCCGTGATTCCGCAGAACATCAAGCTGCTGCACAAGGAACTGGGCGATTCTCCGGACGCGGAGGCCTACCGCATTTTGCGAACGAACATCGAATTCAACCGGAAGACTCCCGATGCCAATACCGTTTCGCTGGTCAGCGGCGGGCCCGGCGAAGGCAAATCGACTACCCTGGCGAATCTCGCTTTTATCTGCGCGCAGGGCGGCTATTCCACGTTAATTGTCGACGCAGACTTGCGCCGGCCGATTCAGCACGAGTTGTTTGACGTCAGCAACAGCATTGGCCTGACCAATTATCTCACCACGGAACTGCAGCTGAAGGACGTCCTTCAGCCCACCGGTGTCGAAAATCTTTCCATCCTGCCCAGTGGCGTTCTTCCTTCCGACGCCGTTGGAATTTTGAATTCGCAACGCATGTCCGATTTAATCAGCGAGCTCAAGGTTCGCTATGACATTATCTTCTTTGATTCCCCGCCCATGCTTGGCGTGAGTGACGCCTCGGTTATAGCAAGCGAGGTCGATCAGACGATCATCGTTGTGCAACACCGCCGGTTCCCTCGTGCAATGCTGACACGCGTCAAGCAGGCCATTCTCGGCGTTGGTGGCACGGTTTTGGGCGTTGTGCTGAACAATGTCGATTTGAGGCACGACCAAAACTACTCTTACTACACGAACTACTACGGTTACTATCGGCCGCGCGATAAGGAGACCAGCAGTGAGCCAAGGCCGGGCGTGCCTGCCGGCAATGCGACCAACGGTTATTCCGAGCCCGATGATTACTAATTCAACCATGCGCGGGGCACTCGTTGTTTCGCTTTTCTGTTTCGGCTTGGCCACAGCGGTCTTTGGCCAGGCCACTCTGCGGGTGGGCGACCCGCTGGAGATAAGAATCGGCGGTGTGCCCTATGAAGAACAACAGCAGGTAAACAACACGTATACCGTCGATGCCAACGGCTCCATCAATCTCCCCTATATCAACAAGGTGAAAGCCGAGAGCTTAACGCCAGCCCAGCTGGCCCGCTCGATCGAAGAATCCTATCGCGCGAACAAGATTTACACCAACCCGAATATCACCATTCTGATTCAGCCAACCGCCCGCTTTGTGAATGTTGGCGGCTCCGTCCAGCGGCCGATGCGCGTTCCCTTCACCGAAGACATGACTCTGCTCGCGGCGATCAACGGTGCGGGTGGCTTCAACGATTTCGCCGATCAAAGACACGTCCGGGTGCTGCGCGGTAATGAAGTAAAAATTTACGATGTGCGCCAGTTTCGCAAAGAACCTTCCAAGGATGTGAAACTGCAGCCCGGCGACAAGGTCGAAGTTCCCCAAAGCTTCTTCTGATCCCGGCGCGCTAGCAGCCGGCGATCACCACGCCGTGGCTTCAGCGAAGGCGGGTCGAGTGGAACCTACTTATCCGACGCGATAACTTCGCGGTGTCGCCACGTGTATCCCAGGCCGGAGTAAACGGTGAGCGCCACAGTGATCCAGACCAGAACCGGTCCAGCTTCGCGCCACGCGCGCAACCACCAGGTCGAGTTTTCGCCTGCGTAATGCAATTCGTCTATCGATAATAACAGCAGAAAAAAGATCACCGTGATCACCTGCCACGAAGTTTTTTGTTTTCCCAACCGTTCCGCCGGCAGGACGCGGCCCTGTGCGCTGGCCATTAACCGCAAGCCGGTAATCAGGAAATCGCGCGCGACCACGGTGGTTGCGGCCCAGGCGGGAATTGCTTTAAGCGGCACCAGCGAGATGAAGGCCGCGGCGATCATGATCTTGTCGACGAGTGGATCCATCAACTTCCCGAAGTTGGTGACGATGGCGTAACGGCGCGCAATCTCGCCATCAATAAAGTCGGTCAAACCCGCGATCAGGAACATCACGAGCGCGCAGGTGCGGCCGTAATGCCAGGAAGAATTCAGCGCGATTACAAAAAGAATCGTTAGCAGCAGACGGCTGATCGTTAAACGGTTGGCCCAGTTCATTTCACTGTCGCAGGGATGGGCTGTTCCTGCCAGTTGTCAGCATCTTTGGCGATGGAAGCGCCGGCCTGGAATTTCGGGTGCTTCCAAATCGGAACTCTTCTTTTTAATTCATCAACAACCCACTGGCTTGCCTCGAATGCTTTCGCCCGATGACCGGCCGCTACCCGGAGAAACAACGATGCTTCTCCGGCAGGCACAAAACCGGTCCGATGATGAATGACGACTTTCTTGAGGCGGAAATTTTCCGCGGCTTCTTCAGCCACTAGTCGCAGTTGATGTTCGGCCATCTTCGGATGCGCTTCGTAATCGATTCCTTCGATTTGTCGCCCTGCTTCGGATGCCCGGACGACGCCCCAAAAGTCGAGATGCGCTCCGGCGCCGGGATCAGAATACCGCCCGGGCGTTTCCAGCCGCGCCGCTGTCAGTAGGACTTCGCAAAGGGGATTTGCCATTCGCCTCGATTAATCGTTACAGTAAACTCGCGCTTGTCGCGCTGTTTATCAAAGGAGACCCAAAATGAGCTCGAATCAATGTGATATCGGCCTGATCGGCCTCGCCGTAATGGGCGAAAATCTTGTCCTAAACCTCGAATCGAAGGGCTTTTCCGTGGCTGTTTTTAATCGCACGACTGAGGTCACTGAAAAGTTCGCGGCGAGTCGGGCCAAAGGGAAAAATATTCAACCTACGAAAACCATCGAGGAGTTCGTTGCCGCGCTCAAACGGCCGCGCAAAGCGATGATGATGATCAAAGCCGGTAAACCGGTCGATCAGGTCATCGGTGAGCTGACCCCGCTTTTAGAAAAAGGGGATGTGATTATCGACGGCGGAAATTCGTTGTTCACCGACACGCAGCGCCGCTGCAAGGATTTGGAAGGCCGCGGAATTCATTATGTCGGTTGCGGTGTTTCCGGCGGCGAAGAAGGGGCGCTCAAGGGTCCGTCGCTGATGCCAGGCGGCTCGCGCGCGTCGTGGGAAATCATCGCGCCCATCTTCCGCAAGATTGCGGCGCAAGTGGATGGCGAACCGTGTGTCCGGTACATGGGCCCGGATGGCGCCGGCCATTACGTCAAGATGGTGCACAACGGAATCGAGTACGGCGACATGCAGCTTATTTGCGAGGCCTACGCAATCATGAAGAGCGTCATCGGAATGGATGCATCCCAACTGGCAGACGTCTTTACGGAATGGAACAAGGGCGAGCTCGACAGCTATCTCATCGAAATTACTTCACAGATTTTTCGCAAGATCGATCCCGATACCGGGAAGCCACTGGTCGACGTGATCCTCGATAAAGCCGGTCAGAAAGGCACCGGCCTCTGGACGTTGCAATCCGCCATTCAACAGTCGGTCGTTATTTCCACGATCAATGCCGCGGTGGAAGCGCGGGTGATTTCATCCCGCAAAGACGAGCGTGTTGCTTCCTCGAAAATTCTTCCGCAACCGAAACCGAGAAAGTATAAAGGTGACCCAAAACAGCTGATCGATGCGGTGCGCAATGCGCTTTATGCGTCCAAGATCGTTTCTTACGCGCAGGGGATGGAACTTCTTGGGGCCGCCAGCCATCAATACAACTGGAACCTGAACTTCGGCGACATCGCTACCATCTGGCGTGGCGGATGTATCATTCGCGCCAAATTTTTAAATCGCATCGTGGAAGCGTATCAGCGGAATCCCTCGCTTCATAATCTGCTTCTGGATTCCTATTTCACGGACATCATCGCAAAAACGCAGGAGAACTGGCGCGTCGCCGTCTCCGCGGCGATCGAACATGGCGTCGCGGTTCCGGCGTTTTCCGCGTCGCTTGCCTATTTCGACAGTTATCGGCAGGCGCGGTTGCCGGCGAATTTGCTGCAGGCGCAACGCGACTTTTTCGGCGCGCATACCTACGAACGGGTCGATAAACCGGGCGTGTTTCATACCGAATGGCTGGAATCCGATCAAAAATCGTCGCAGAAATCCGCGTCGCCAAAGGAACCATCGCAGCGGCACGCCGCCGAATGAGGTAGGGACGCCTTTCCGAGGCGTCCGTGGAATTCGTCGGACATCTCGGAGAGATGTCCCTACCTGAAATCGTGCGACTCGCTCCCAATGAGCCGCTCGTCCAATAGCGGTTTGATGTCGCGCGTTTTGATCAGCACGACGCCGTCGGAATTTTGCACTTCGCCTGTAATGAGCAAAAAAGCTTCCTCGGTAATGACCAGACGGAATCGTTCGAACAAATCCGGATCAACAATGGCATTGGAAACACCGGTCTCGTCTTCGAGGCTGATGAAAACAAATCCTTTCGCGGTCCCGGGGCGTTGACGGCAAATTACATTTCCAGCGATCTGAACAGTTACGCCATGTTTCGCATGCGTGAGATCGGTCGCGCGCCAGATGTTGGACAACTTCTCGCGCAGCAATTTCATCGGATGCGGCCCGGTCGTCAGGTTCATCGTTTCGTAATCCGCGCGCACACGTTCCGGGAGCGTCATCGGAAGAAGCGGCAATTTTCGCGTCCTGGGAGCGCACGCGCCCTCGCGTGCCACATTCGGCGCCTCGCCGAATGTACAACGAACATCCGAAAAGTCGTCCAAAGCTGAAGAGTTTCCGGCGAGGGCGCCGGAAACAGCACGCGAGGCGCGTGCGCTCCCCGGACGATCCAGCAAATCGTCGTGCAGCGTCTTCTCCACTTTCCACATCGCCGCGCGGCGATGATCCGCAAAACAATTGAGCGCGCCGAGTTCCGCGAGCGTTCGCAATTCTTCTCTTGAAAATCGAACGCGCCGCTTGAAATCTTCGAGCGAATCGAATCGCCGCTCCTCCCGTTGTCGAACAAGTTCATCGGCGCGGGCCTGATGCAATCCGTTTACCACGCAAAATCCGAGGCGGACGGTATCGTCGGAAACAACCGAGCAGCGCCATGCCGATTGTTGCACGCATACCGGCTGCACCTTGATTCCATGCCGGCGCGCATCCTTTACGATCGTGGCAGGTGTATAAAAACCCATCGGCTGATTATTGAGCAGGCTGACGTAAAACTCCGGGGCGCGATGCACTTTCAAATAGGCGCTCCCATAGGCCAGAATCGCGAAACTGATGGCGTGCGATTCCGGAAACCCGTAAAGGGCAAACGAGCTGATCGATTGAATAATCTTGTCGATCTTGTCGGGCGCGACCTCTTTCCGCTCCATCGCGGCGCGCAGTTTCAGGCTCACTTTGTTCATCCGCTCCTCCGATCGGTGAAAACTGAGCGCGCGCCGCAATTCTTCCGCTTCGTTTCCGGAGAAATCGGCCATGATCATGGCGATTTTCAGCATTTGTTCCTGGAATAACGGAACACCAAGGGTGCGGCCTAAGATCGGCTCCAATCGCGGATCGAAATAAGTCACCGGTTCGCGGCCGGCGCGCCGTGCCAGATAGGGATGCACCATGTCGCCCTGGATCGGTCCCGGCCGGATGATCGCCACTTCAATTACGACATCGTAAAAACATTTCGGTTTCATCCGTGGCAGCGTGGCCATTTGCGCGCGGCTCTCGATTTGAAAAACTCCGATCGTGTCGGCCTTCTGCATGATCCGGAATGTGGCTGCGTCGTCCTTGGGAATGTGAGCAAGGTCGAGAGGTCGCCCACGCTCGCGGCAAAGCTCAAATGCATCCTGCATGACCGACATCATGCCGAGGCCTAACAAATCGACTTTCACGATGCCCAGATCCTCGCAATCGTCCTTGTCCCATTGCGCAACCACGCGGCCAGGCATCGAGGCATTTTCCAGCGGCACGAACGAGCTCAATTTATTCTGGCAGATGATCATTCCGCCGGAATGCTGACCGAGATGCCGCGGCAATCCGTAAATGGAGCGATAGAGCCTGGCGAAAGCGGGCATGCGCGGATGCCCTTTTGGCAAACCGGCTTGTTCGATTTGCGATTGGAGATCGAGCGTGTGGGGGAAATCGCCGTTTGCGAACAAATGCGAGAAGCGATCGAGAATGCCCGGCGAAAAATTCAGCGCCTTGCCGATTTCACGAGCGGCGCTTCGCCCGCGATAAGTGATTACGTTCGCCGTCATGGCCGCGCCATGTTTGCCGTAGCGGCGATAAATCTCCTGAATAACGCTTTCACGCCGGTCGCCGCTGGGAAGATCGAGATCGATATCGGGCCAGCCTTTGCGGCTCTCGTTTAAAAAACGTTCGAAAACGAGATGATTGCTCACCGGATCGACCGGCGTGATGCCGAGACAATAACAAACAGCGCTGTTCGCGGCGCTGCCACGGCCCTGCACCATGACGTTATGCTCGCGACAAAAATTGATGATGTCCCAGACAATCAAAAAATATCCCGAGAAGCCGAGTTTCTGAATCAGTGCCAGTTCCTCTTCGATCTGGCGTTTCACCGCGGCACTAACCGCGGCGTACCGTTGCTGCGCGCCAAACCAGACGATCGTGCGCAGGAACGAATCCATGCTGTGACCCGCGGGCACGGGAAAATCGGGAAACTCGTAACCGATATTTTCGAGCGAAAATGTGAGCCGCTCGGCCACGCGCGCCGTGTTTTCGATCGCTTCCGGCAAATCGCGAAAGAGTTCTCGCATTTCGCGATCGCTCTTCAAATAGCGCTCGGCGTTTTGGGTCAATAGTTTGCCGGCGGCATCCAGGTGCGTGTGCTCGCGAATGCAGGTAAATACGTCGACCACTTCGCGTCCGGATGGCTTGGCATATTCCACGCCGTTCGTAGCCAGGATCGGCAATCGATGTGCACGGGCGAGATCGACCAGTTCGCGGTTTGCGCGTTCTTCGCCACGCACAAAATGCCGCTGGATTTCCACGAAAACATTTTCACGGCCAAAGGTGTCGATAAGAAGTTTGGCACCATCTGCGGATTTGTAGGGCGTTTCTGTGAAACGCCGCTCAAGGTTGGTGTCTGACACAGACGCCCTACAATTTGCAAGCGATGCGTTGAAAAATGCGACCAGCCCTTCCGCGAATTGCGGCAGCTCCTTCCATTGCACGGCGCATTTTCCTTTCTCGCTCCGCAGATGCGCCTGGGTGAGCAGTTCGCACAAATTTTTGTAACCGGCGCGATTTTCGACCAGCACCGGCAAAACAGCGCCATCATCCATCGACAATTCGCAACCGATGATTGGCCGGACATTGCTCTCGCGCGCGGCGACCGAAAAACGTTGCAACCCGTAAACGCCATTGCGATCGAGCAAAGCCATCGCCGGCATCTCCAGTCTGGCTGCGGTCTCGGCCAATTGTTCCGGAAACGAACCGCCGCGCAAAAAACTAAACGCGCTGCAGGCATGTAACTCGATGTAAGACATGGGAGGCTGTAGCGGCGGTCTATGATCGTCGCTCGATATCAATGGTTGCGACCCCGAAAGCATTCGGGGCCGCTACAGGTGGCTGGCTAATCATAAATCCCGTCGACCTTCCACGTTCCGTCGCTTTCATGAGCGCGAATCACTTCGCCATCCTCCAGTTGCAGGTCCCACTCGGCGCGCGCCCACGATTTTTCGTCCCACCAATTGCCGGAAAGCGAATAAGGGCCTCGCTGGTTCGCGATGTTGCCGTTGACTTTCGCGCTCTGAAGAAAAGCGGGAATATTTTCCGAAATAAAAACCGACGCAGGGGCGGCTGATCGAAATCGGCGCAACGCTGCACCTTCCCTCACCGCCGTGCCACAGGACGTTCGCTTCTCCCTCTCTCCCGCTGGGAGAGACGGACGCGAAGCGCCAGTGAGGGTAAATGAGCGGGGTGGGGAGAGGGGAGGGTAAGGGCCATCAGTTCCATTCGCGTTCGCGCTCAAATTCCACATAAACGGTTCTATCCGGAACGCGTCCGGCCGATGTGTTTCTTCCAAAACAGGCGTGCCCACCCGGTCCGCGCCAAGCAACGCGCTCAAACGCGCAAGTGTTTCATAGAGTCGATGTGGATTGCGCAACGACGTCTCGAACAATCCAAATTGCCGCGAGGCGGGCCGGATTGGCTGCGCGATTAACGCGACAGCAACGATCGGATGGTTCGCTTTGAAATTTTCCAGATGCGTCTGGAGCATTCGGAAAAGAAGATCGACATCATTGGTCGGCTCCGGAATTTTAAAAACGCGTTCGTAAATCTGCTTGTCCGTGAAAGCGATCCGCAGGGTCAGTTCCTTGCTGACGAGATAGATGCTGCTTAACCGCAACGCGAGCTGTTCCAAAAACCGCCGCAGCATAAAAAAGAGCGGCTCCGCCGTTTCGATCTCGTTTTCGAATTCGAAACTTTCCTCGAACGACTCCGGCGGTTGGACAAATTGAAGTAATCGAGTGGAGTGGCCATTGGCGCGTTCCCAAAGCCGGGCCGCTTCGGGGCCAAGTCGCGCACGAAGCTCCTCTTTATCCAGCGCAGCAAACTGGCCGAGCGTGTGAATCCCCCACTTGTGCAGGATGCCGAGGATCTCTTCTGTAATTGCGCGTTGGCCTCCGGCTCGGAGAGCCATACGGTTCGGAAAGGCGTTGTCCCTTCTGGCCCTTCTTAAATTAGAGCGCTCCATGCGCCCAAATTAAGCAAAGCAAGGAAATATGTTCAAGCGAACATTTCGGCCAGGGCAGCCGGAAATCTGGTTCCGCCGTTATTTTTGGCCAAGCAGCCTCGCTTTCACGTCGTCCGGGAGCGACGAGTTAGCGACCCAGGTTCTCGCGGCGTTCGAATCGGTGTTCAACCAGTTGCGAACGACGGCTTCGACCTGGCTATTGCGCATTCCTTCATTGCCAATGCTCTCTGCCCATTGCACCGCACTGGATGGATCGGACCTGGCGATGCGGCGCGCATACGCCGTGACTGCCGCGTCTCGCGAATCGCTTTGCGGCAATTCGCTTAACCAGGTGCCGGCGCCGTAAGTGTCGATTTCCGACCAGCGATTGATCAGGCTCTCAAAGGCGCGCTGCCGTGTTATGCCTTCGGGCAGGGTGAACGCCCATTTGCTGGCGGCCTGGGGATCGTTACCCGCCCACTGCCAGGTGACGGCGTTTACTGCCATTTGCTGCGCCGCCGTGGACAAGCGGGTGAGCATCTGTGCAGCTTGCGACGGATCCGTTTCCGCAACGGCCGCAAGAATGTTCGGCAAAGCGGCGTCACGGGACGCGCTGTCGGGCAAGTTACTTGCCCAGGCAAGTGCTGCCTGAGGATCGGCGCGCGCCCAATGTGCGGCAACATTCTGAAGTAAATTTTTGCGCCCGTCGTTGTCCGCCGTGTGCAGAGCGAAATCGGCAGCCGCCCGGGGATCGGTATCGCTCCATTGCGAAATAATGGTGTTGGTGGCGGCTTGTTCCGCAGCGCTTTGCGGAAGTTTTTGAACCCAGGCGAGGGCTGTCTGGAGATCACTGTTAGCCAGTTGCCAGGCAACCGAGTTTATCGCCGTCTCCCGCGATTTGCCCGGCGCCAACGAAAGCACGTAATCGGCGGCGGCCGAAGGGTCCGATCGCGCCCAGGTTTGCAACACATTACTGATTGCGCGCGTTTGCCCATCGCTTTTCGGCAATTCCTGAACCCAATCCATGGCCGCGCGTGCGTCTGTTTGCGCCCACTGACGAGCGACGTCGCCAATTGATTGTTCGCGAGCCGAACCAAACGGAAGCGACAGGGCTATTGCCGCAGCTCTCTCCGGATCGCGATTGGCCCAACTGGAGATAACGCTTTGCAGGGCGCGATTGCGTTCCTTGCCGGCCGTAAGCGAGCTTGCCCACGTGAAGGCTGCTTCCGGGTCCTGCGCCGTCCAAGTTGCCGCAACAGCTTGCAGGGCGCTGTCGCGTCCGGCCCCCGGTGAAAGCCGGCTCGCCTGTTCGCCAGCAGCAAGAGGATCGCTCGCAGCCCAGCTGTTGAAGATCGACGAGTAAAGACTTTGCCGACTCCGAATTGGAATGTTCTGCAGGAGATTCAGCGCCGTTTGGGGATCTTTTTGCGCGATCGCGCCAATGACCGTCTGCATGGCCTGATCGTGCATCGGGCTCGGTGGCAGTTGTTTGACCCAGGCTAACGCGGCATTAGCATCGTTTTCGGCCCAGCCGCTCATTGCGCTGCTTACCGCGCGATTGCGCTCCGGTCCGGCCGGCATTTTTTGTGCGAAATTTACGGCATCGGTGGGATTAAATTCCGCCCACCGCGTCATCACGAGCGCGAGCAGAAGACCTTTGTCCTGCTGCTTGGGCACGCTCTGCGCAAGGTTCAAAACTTCCGCCAGGTTGCTCGCATCGACGGAGTCCACCAGTTTTGACAGCGTCGCGTAGATGTGACGGCTGAACGGATGAGCGAGCGCGGCCTGGATTGCCGAAACAATGTTTTCACTGGAAGCATCGCCCGGTTCTTTCGCTCGATTAGTTGAGTCGACCGCGCTGGTTGAAAGGCGCTTTTTGTGCTGCCCGGCTACCGCCTCAAATGAACCCTGAGATTCTGTGTCAGAATTGACCGACGATTTGGAAGCGCGGGCGACCTTCAAGACAGGAAACGCGTAATGCCCGATCGCGATCCCAGTGAGAAAAGCGGCCGCTACCGCAAGGACCGGCAATCGCATTCCCTTCACGTTAGATAACTTCGACAGGACAGCCAGGTAGCGCGCTCAAAAATGCGCGGCCGTACGGCTTGGTCACGATCCGGTTGTCGAGAATGACGATGATTCCACGGTCGGTTTTGGTGCGGATCAATCGGCCGACTCCCTGCCGAAGTTTCAGGACCGCTTCCGGCAGCGAATACTCGGTGAACGGATCGCCGCCGCGTTCCTGGATGAGCTCCAGTTTCGCCTCGATCAGCGGATGATCGGGCACGGCAAATGGAAGCCGCGTGATGATGACATTTGAGAGCGCCTCGCCGGGAACATCCACGCCCATCCAAAAACTGTCCGTGCCGAAAAGAACGCTTCGCGGCGTGGTTTTAAATTTTTCCAACAACTGCCCGCGCGGCATGCCGCCGCCCTGCACAAGAAGATTCATTTCCTTGCTCGCGAAAAAATTCTGCATTTGACCGGCCACCTGATGCATGTCGCGATAGCTTGTAAAAAGAACGAAAGCGCGACCGCCGGTCTCTTCGACAAAACGCGCGATCCAATGTTCCAATTCTTTTTGGTAATGACCGTCGCGCGGGTCGGGCATTTTTCGCACGACAAAAAGCTTCATCTGCTTTTGGAAATTGAAGGGACTGCCAAGCTGCAGCGGCTCGGCCTCGGTTGCGCCGACGCGCTCACGGAAATAGACGAGGTCGGCGCGCCCCACTGCCAGCGTTGCACTCGTCATGATGCAGCAGCAGTTCTCCCGGAAAAGCATCCGCCGCAGGACCGGAGCGAGATCGACCGGGAGCTGCGTTAAGAGAAAGGAATTGCGCCATCTTCCCCGTGCGTTCGACCCAATAGACGTTCTCGGGCTCGCTTTGCTCGAGAAAAATGGCGATCCCATTGCGTGCATCGCGAATTCGCCGGCCAAGGTCCTGTAGTTCGGCCTTCAGAAATTCGTCATTGGCAAGCTTCGCCACATCGGCCACGCGCATCTGCAGCGCCGCGAGGTCGCTGGTAATCGTGTCCGGAACGAAATCAACGTCGCGCACCCGGAACTCGCGCCCCTTTCGAAAGTCCGATCTCGAATCGATTGCTGCGAAGAATTTATCGGCTTTATCGACCAGGTCCGCGGCCAGTCTCACGCCATTGGCGTCGCGCATGACCGTAAAGAGCCCTTTGCGGGTGCGCGCGTTGTAGAGACGCTGGATTGTCGATCGTAGACCGTATTGCGAAATGCCGATACCGATCTGGCGCGAGGCGACCTGCTCCACGGTGTGCGCTTCGTCGAAAATGATGAAGTCGTCCGGGAAAAGAAATCCACTTTCGCGCCCTTCCTGTTCGTCCGGACTGCCGAGCAGCATAAAAAGGAGCGTGTGATTCATCACAATTACGTCCGCTGCAAGAAGGCGTTTTCGCGCCTGCTGGTAGAAGCACCTCGGATTTTGCCCGCAGGTTTTTTGAGTGCAGATGTGGGCCTCGCTGCAAACTTGCGTCCACACTTTAGGGTCGGGCTCAATCGAAAGGTCGCTGAGGGAGCCGTCGCGAGTCGTGCCGGCCCATTCGGCGAGCCGATTCAGTTCGTTCTGCTCGGGGCCTGTGAAGAGTTCGTTCGATTGTTGCAGAGCACGCTCCAGCCGCCGGGGGCAAAGATAGTTCTGCCGGCCTTTCATCAGCGCCGCCTCGAACTCGTCCGGCAACGTCTTCTTCAAAATCGGGATGTCTTTATATAGAAGCTGCTCCTGGAGATTGATCGTGTGCGTCGAAACGATCGCTTTTTTGTGCTGGTCGATCGCGAACAGGATCGCCGGAACCAGGTAGGCAAGCGACTTGCCGACGCCGGTGCCTGCTTCGACGACCAGGTGCCGCCCTTCTTCCAGCGCGCGCGCCACCGCGACCGCCATTTCTTGTTGTTGGGGGCGGAACTCGAAGTTTTTCGCTTTCGAGAGCAACCCGTCGGCGGCGAAGATTGCGCGAACACGCTCCACAAAGTCGGTACCGAGATTATTTTTGAGAGCGATCATCGTCGCCGAAGCACCAAGCACCAATCTCCAAACCCCAGGGAAACTTCAATCACCAAAATCCAAACAAACTTGAAAAGTTGAACCCACGCAGATTTCTGGAATTTGGAATTTGGAGTTTCCCTGGAGCTTGGTGCTTGGAGTTTGGTGCTTCGCATCGGTGGTTGCGTTAATTTAAGCTGAATTGCAGGTTGTGCCGATGCGCCTTCTTGATCGCTACGTTCTTCGGAATTTTTTGCAGGCCTATCTTTACTGCATAGTGGGCTTTATCTCCATCTGGTTCATTTTCGATCTTAGCGACAACATTTCGACGTTCATCGATCAACACATCGGGTTTCTCACGGTTCTTCGATATTACGGGACACAGGTTCCGCAGATTCTGATTATTCTTTTGCCGGTGTCGCTTTTGCTCGCGCTTCTTTTTTCTTTGGGACGGATGTCCCGCTCGAATGAAATTGTTTCGATGCTGACCGCGGGCGTAAGCATCCCGCGTGTTCTTCTGCCTCTGATCGGCATCGGCCTGCTTACGGTGGCCGCCAGTATGGCGTTAAACTATTCGCTCGCGCCACACGCCGAGCTGGCGCGCAAAACATTTCTTACCACCGCGCACTCGCGCCGCGGTTCAATGATCGAGGGACAAATTTTTCGCAATCGAAAAGACGCGCGAACCTGGTTTATCCAGAGTTTCCGGCCGGGTCACGACCAGTTCAACACCGTACAGGTGCTGCAACAGGATGCGCACGACAGCATCATCGTTAATTACCTGGCCAAACGCGCCGTTTATCATCCCGAAAACAAAACCTGGGAACTGCAGGAAGCGAAGGTGGTGCGTTACGATGCAGCCGGCAATATTCTCGACGAACAATTTTATCCGTCCCTCAAAATCAACAAATGGGACGAAACGCCGTTTCGTCTCGGCAGCGCCAACGTGCACGCGGAATTTCTGAGTCTGCCCGAATTGCGGGAATATCTTCGTTTCAATTCCGATTTTCCCTCGACCCTGCTGGCCCCGTTCCGCACGCATTTGCAATACCGGCTGGCGCTTCCATGGACCTGTCTCGTTGTTGTCTGCATCGCGGCGCCGCTCGGTATCGGCTACTCGCGGCGCGGCGTGCTGGCGAGCGTGGCCAGCGCCGTCATTCTGATCTTCTCCATGAATTTTCTTACTCACCTTTTTCTCGCACTGGGTGAAGGCGCACGTATTTCACCGCTGGTGGCCGGTTGGACGCCCAATCTCCTCTTCGGCGCAATCGGACTCTACCTGCTTTACTTGAGGGCGACGAACCGCGAAGGCCTGAGCTTTCGTCTCTTCCGCCCGCGGCGTATCGTTGCCCGATGAATCCGCTGCCGAACGAGTGGGCGATCAAGCATCGCGGCGATGTCTGCGCGGCTACGCAACGGCCGTTCGAGCCGGGCGAATATTTTTACACACTGCTCTTCCACGACGCCGATGGTTACCGTCGCGAAGACCTGAGCGAAGAGGCATGGGCGAAACGGAACGAAAATATTCAGCCGTTTTCATTTTGGAAAACCCGCTACGAACCGTTGCCGCCGCCTTCGCCGGAGCCTTTGGCAAAAGAAAACGCCGAGCAACTTTTCCGGCGCCTCATGGCATCGGAGAACCCGCCGGCAAACGCCTGCTACGTGCTGGCCGCGATGCTCGAACGCAAACGCGTTTTGAAACAGATCCGGAGCGAACATGCTGCAAACGGAAGGGTGTTAATCTATGAACACGGAGCGACCGGCGACGCCTTCATCGTGCCCGATCCGCAATTGCGACTCGATGAGCTCGAAAATGTGCAGAATGAAGTCGCACAGCTGCTCAGGAGCGCAGGGTAGGTGACTCTGTTCCGGGGAGCGCACGCGCCCCCGCGTGCCCGTTGCGGCGCCTCGCCGCAATGTTCGCCGGGAAAAGTTCGCGATGGAGGGGGCGCCATCGCCGGCACGCGAGGCGCGTGCGCTCCCCGGAGTAGACGCGATCCTCACTGGAGGGCTTCATGTGCATTCCGATGCGGAGGCAGCCATTTTGTGACAGAATAGGCTTCATGCATTCCGCCTTGCCCTGGTTCTCCGAAGGTTTTCCGCTTTTTCTCGCGCCCATGGCCGGGGTGTCGGACAAAATCTTCCGCCAACTTTGCAAGGAACATGGCGCGGATGTTCTCACCACGGAATTCGTATCTGCCGAAGGGATTTTCCGGCGCAACGAACGCACGCAGAGGTATCTCGATTTCGATGAAGTGGAGCGGCCAATCGGCGTTCAACTTTTCGGCGCGAATGCCGGGCACATGGCGGAAGCGGCGCGACAGGTAGCGGAGTGGGTGCGGCCCGATTTTATCGACCTCAATTTTGGTTGCCCGGTCAACAAGGTCGTTTGCAAAAACGGCGGCTCGGCATTGTTGAGAGACTGTTCAACTTTGGAAAGCGTGGCGAAATCGGTCGTTCACGCCGTCGATCCAACGCCGGTTACAGCAAAGATCCGGATTGGATGGGACGCGGGATCGATCAACGCCGTGCGCGTCGCGCGCATTCTGGAAGACGCCGGCATCGCTGCAATCGCTGTGCATGGGCGCACCCGCGCGCAAGGCTATTCGGGCGCCGCCGATTGGAGCACGATCAGCGAGGTGGCCGCCGCGGTCCACATTCCCGTTATTGGCAATGGCGATCTTTCCGGTCCCACCGATGTGGCGAGACGACGTCGCGAAACCGGAATTGCAGGGGTAATGATCGGCCGCGCGGCGATGAGCGCGCCGTGGATCTTCCGTCAGACGAAACAATATCTCGCTACCGGTGAGATTACCGATTCGCCGGGACTGCCGGAGCGCTGGAGCCAGATCCTCAGGCATTGCCAGCTCGCCGTGCGCGCCTGGGGCGTGGAGGAACCGGCCATCCGTTCCATGCGCGCGAGGCTGATGGCTTATTCGCGGTCCATGCCCGAGGCAAAACGATTGCGCGAGAAATTCTCGCACGTTTCCACGCTTGCCGAAATTGAAACCATCGCTCAGGAGAATATCTTTCGGGAATCTGTTGCGGAACCTGTAGGGGAAGCTGCCTCGCTCGCGAAGCCTTTCGGAGTCAGCCTCCCTCCCGCTCCGACAGCTTGCTAGGATGACTGAATCACCACCAATCAATTACAAGATCGGCAACGAACGCCTGATCAAGGTGACAGAAAGGGCGTCGCGTAAATTGACTTCGCTGTTGGAAGCGCAAAATCGCTCGAACGGCGCGCTGCGGCTGGCTGTGATCGGTGGCGGCTGTTCCGGTCTGCAATACAAGATGGACCTGGTGAACGGTCCGGCCGAGCGCGATATTCTCGTCGAGAGCTCAAACGTTCGAGTCGTGGTCGATCCAAAAAGCGCGCTCTTTGTCAGCGGCTCGGTGCTGGATTACAGCGACGATTTGCAAAAGGGCGGGTTCCAGGTCACCAATCCAAATGCCGTCTCGCATTGCTCCTGCGGGCAAAGCTTTTCGGCCTAGGCTGGTAGGGACATCGCGCTGCGCCGACCGGGACGCCGCAGCGCGACGTCCCTACCTGAGCATCCTGTTGGCTTGCCTGTACGGGCAAAGAGGTCTAAAGCATTGGCCGTGATCGACTACATCCAAAAGGGGGGGCTTCTCATGTGGCCCATTCTCGTTTGCAGCGTTATCGCCATCGCGGTTTTTGCCGAGCGTTTCTTTTATCTGCATCGGGCCACGATCCATGTGGGCGAGTTTTTAAAGGGCCTTTCCAACCTGGTTCAGCGCCGCAATTTTGCGGAGGCATTGCACGAATCGGCCGGGACGCCGGGGCCGGTCGCTCGCGTGATTCACGCGGCCATTCTCCGGCACGATGCGCCGCGCTCGGAGCTGCGCGAGATTGTGCAGGAAGCGGGACAGCTCGAGGTACCGAAGCTGGAACGTTTTCTCGGTGTGCTCGCAACCATTGCTTTCCTGACGCCATTGCTTGGTTTGCTCGGGACGGTCGCGGGAATGATCGAGGCCTTCGGGATGATCACTTCGCATGGCGGTTACGCGACGGTGACAGAGCTTTCCGGCGGCGTTTACAAAAGTTTGTTGACGACTGCCGCCGGGCTGGTCGTGGCCACGCCCACCTTTGTCGCCTACAGTTATCTCTCGTCGCGGGTGAACACCATGTTGCACGAAATGGAGCGGGCGGGAATCGAGATTGTGCACATGTTGAAGGACAGTGAGGCTCTCAGCAGCATCATCAGTTTTCAGGCGCCATCTGAGAAAGCCGGGTCTCAGCGGGAAGTATCGTCGCGACCGTCGGATCGATAACTGTCCAGCGCGTTGGCATGAAGCTTAGCCGCACGAAAGATTTTAATTTCGGCTGGCTCATGGTGGTTCCCGCCATCGACGTGGTGTTCCTGTTCATTTTCTTTCTCCTGCTCAGCTCGAATTTTATTTTGCAGCCGGGAATCGCCGTTTCATTGCCTTTCTCACGCTTCACGCTCGGTCCGCAGCAGAACCAACAGATTATCAGCATCACCGGCGGCGCAGTTCCGGCCATTTACTTTCGAGACCAGAAAATCACGCTCGCACAACTCGGACCGCTGCTTGACGCGGCCAGGCGCGAAAACCGGTCGGTGATCATCAAGGCAGATCGCCTCACGCCGTACGAGTTGGTTGTAGCCGTGACCAACGCCGCGCTCGAACACGGGATCCCTTCCGTTGCCCTGGCCACTGCCCCGCCAAAATGACTGGGTCGATGTTGGCGCCGGCAGAGCAATCGCTTGTTTTCAACTGGGACTCGCCGGGGGGTCGTAACCTGGCTGTTGCCGGATTTCTGGCCGTCTCGCTGGTGGCACACGCCGCCTGCTTTTACATTTTTCAGGTTGTGTATCCGCCGACTGCCGCGCTTTTGCCGCCGCCTGCACGGGTCAGCTTGATTACGGCCGATTCCGAAGAAGGCCGGACGCTGTTGCGTTGGATTGACGCGGAAGATCCGGCGCTGGCATTTACGACGAGACGCCCTCCGGACGCCAGGGGTTACGTTTTGCCGAGGCTGGAGCACGTTCCTTCTTATTTCGCAACGCAACCCGCGTTAAAGAGGGTTCCGCCGCTGCCTGTCGATCTGAGCATGCCCGATTCGCAACCGCCTGGCGCGGTGCCGGTGTATCGACGGCCGCCTCCGCCGTCCGTTCGCGCAATCCCGACCAGCGTTGTGTTCTCGAAAGAAGTCGCAGAACTCGGCGCACCAGTGTTGCCGCCGGGAAAATTTAGCGCGTCCACTGGTGAAGCTCCGCAAAACCTGCAGTTTCGCGTGGGGATAAGCAGCCGGGGCGAAGTCCGATATTGTTTTCCAATGAATTCTTCTGGTGACTCGGCGCTGGACGAACAGGCCAGGCGCTATCTCGCGCTTTGCCGTTTCCCGGCGAGAGCGGCGACAGAATCTCTTATCTGGGGAATCGCGAGCGTGGAGTGGGGGAACGACGTCGCCCGCCCGGAGCCAACATCCAGCCCGTCCGCGCCGTGATCCGCGTTACACTGGCCGCGCTGGTCACAATTTATCTGCTCCTTTTTCTTGCCACGATTTTCCTTCTTTGGATAGTGGGTGAGTGGAACCGTCGCCGGCGTGAGCGGCGTGCTTTGCGTTATCGGCTGCGGTGCGTGATTTGCGCGTTTGAATTTGAAGATCGAACAGCGACGTTGCTTCCACGTTGTCCGCGTTGCGGCAGCTTGAACGAACGATTTAGATTGGAGCAAATTTAAGACATGGGAATGTGGATTGGCCGTAATCGAAAGGCGCGCGTCACCTACGGGTTCGACGAAATCGCGCTTGTACCGGGTCGGGTCACGATTAACCCGAACGAAGTGGACATCACTTTTCATATGCCGCGCAAAGATGCAGAGCCGCTGGCGCTGAAGATCCCGGTGCTGGCCAGCGCCATGGATGGCGTTGTCGACGTGCGCTTTGCCATCGCAATGAGCAAGCTGGGCGGGCTCGCTGTTCTGAATCTCGAAGGCGTGCAAACCCGCTACAAAAATCCACAGGAGGTCCTGCAAAAAATTGTCGAGGCGGACAAATCCGAAATCACGGCGTTGTTGCAAAAAATCTACCAGGAGCCGGTGCAGGAAGATTTGATCGCCGCGCGCATTCGCCAGATCAAGGATGGCGGCGCCATTGCCGCGGTCAGTTCCATTCCCCAACGCGCAGCGGAATTTGGAGCCATCGCCCAGGAAGCGGGCGCGGATGTTTTTGTCGTTCAAAGTACTGTTTCGACCGTGCGCCATATTTCTTCGGAATATCAATCGCTCGATCTGGAAAAATTCTGCCGCGAGATGCGTATTCCAGTGATCGTCGGCAATGCGGTGGGCTACGACGTCACGCTGGACATCATGGAATGCGGCCCGGCCGCGGTCTTGATCGGTGTCGGACCCGGCGCGGCATGCACTTCGCGCGGAGTGCTCGGGCTGGGCGTGCCGCAAGTGACAGCCACTGTCGATTGTGCGGCCGCGCGCGATGCTTATTTCAAGAAAACCGCGCGTTACGTGCCGATTATCACCGATGGTGGCATGAGCAAGGGCGGCGACGTTTGCAAAGCGCTCGCCTGCGGCTCGGATGCTGTCATGGTTGGGAGTGCGTTTGCCCGCACGCAGGAAGCTCCCGGTCGCGGTTATCATTGGGGCATGGCCACCCCGCACGTCAATCTTCCTCGAGGCACGCGCATCAAAGTCGGTACGACCGGCTCGCTCAAACAAATTTTGTTCGGACCGGCCGAGGTCGATGACGGCAGTCAAAATCTTGTCGGCGCCGTGACCACTTGCATGGGAAACGTTGGCGCGCGGACCCTGGCCGAATTTCAGCAAACCGAAATCATCATTGCCCCTTCCATCCGGACCGAAGGGAAGCTTTTTCAGTCTGTCCAAAACGTCGGCATGGGCACAAGCTGAGGCCTTAACGCTCCCACGATTTAACGCTTCAACGCCATGAACAACGATCGTCGCGTCGTCATTACAGGCCTCGGTGTGATCACGCCTGTGGGCAACGATTTGGCGACTTTTTGGAAAAGTTTGACCGAGGGCAAAAGCGGCATCCGACGAATTCAGGCTTTCGATACGACCGGGTACGACTGTCAGATTGGCGGCGAGGTCCGCGATTTCGAGCCAAAGAATTTCTTCAAGAACCCAAAGGACGTCCGTCGCACCGATCGTTTTGCCCAACTCGCCATGGCCGCGGCCAAGATGTCGATCCAGGATAGCGGGGTCGACCTGGAACGCGTCAATCGCGACCGGTTCGGCGTGCTGGTCAGCAGCGGAATCGGTGGATTGAAAACACTCGAGGACCAATTCAGCACCTTGATGAACAAAGGGCCCGGTCGCGTCTCCGCGTTCACTATCCCAATGCTCATCAGCAACATGGCGAGTGGGCTGATCTCGATGGAGTTTGGATTACGCGGCCCCAACCTGTGCATCGTCACCGCCTGCGCGACGTCCAACAACGCCATTGGCGAATCATGGCGCATGATCAAGTTTGGCGATGCGGATATTTTCGTCGCAGGCGGCTCGGAAGCGGCCATCGTCGAACTGGGTCTGGCCGGCTTTTCTGCCATGAAGGCACTCAGCCGGCGCAACGACCAACCGGAACGCGCTTCGCGTCCCTTCGATCGCGATCGCGACGGCTTCATCATGAGCGAGGGAGCGGGTGTTGCGATTGTCGAAGAGCTCGAACATGCGAAGAAGCGCGGCGCAAAAATTTACTGTGAACTGGCAGGTTACGGACTTTCTGCCGACGCGTATCACATGACCGCGCCGCCGGAAGATGGCGAAGGAGCGGCTCGCGCCATGAAGCTGGCACTCGATCACGCCCACCTTTCGCCCGAGCAGGTTGATTACATCAACGCGCACGCCACTTCCACTGGCCTTGGCGACATCAGTGAGACCCGTGCCATCAAAATGGTGTTCGGAGATCAGCCGAAGAATGCCTCCATCAGCTCGACCAAATCGATGACCGGCCACTTGTTAGGCGGCGCCGGCGCCGTGGAAATGGCCGCCTGCGCCATGGCGATCCGTGACGGCATCATCCCGCCAACGATCAATCTCGAAAATCCGGATCCGCTCTGCGATCTCGATTACACGGCCAACAAGGCGAAGGAAAAAAAGGTCCGCGTCGCCATGAACAACTCATTCGGTTTCGGCGGCCACAACGCCACCCTCGTCCTCACCGCGTTTGAGGATTAGTAGCGCTGCCCGAAGATTTCCCCGCGAATCACGCTAATTCACGCGAATCGGAGAAGAGAGCTTTCTTAAACTCCCCGAATCTCGCAGGGTGTTGAACCGCCGGTTCTTGGACCTTACATTCGCGTTCATTCGCGGGCTAAAATGGGTCCGATCGATTATTGCCTCACCGTTCGGGGTTCACCGGGAAGTGTTTGTTCTTGAGACGCTCGGGGACGCGCTTCGTTTGTTCCGCCTCAATCTTTTCCGTTGCCGCGTTTAACGCATCGTACGCTTCGCGGCTTTTTTTGGCTCGGCACATGTAAGCCGTGGCGTGCCCGAGCGGAATCCGCGCTTCGGGCAAACCGACGAATTCAACAGCCTGTTGCGTGGCAATCGCCAGTGGCAACGCTTCCGAGTCGGCCAGGCCGATATCTTCGCTGGCAAAGATCACGATCCTTCGCGCGATGAAACGGAAATCCTCACCGGCGTGCAGCATCTTCGCCAACCAATACATCGCGCTCTCTTCATCGGATGCGCGCATGCCTTTGATGAAAGCGCTGATCGTGTCGTAATGCGCGTCGCCGGCACGATCGTAAACGACGGCTTTTTGCTGAATGCTTTCCTCGGCAACGGCCAACGTGAAATGGATCACTCCAGAATCCGCTGGAGGGACGCGCTCCGTCGCGTCCTTTTGCCTTTGAGAAGGCTTGGACGACACGGAGGTCGTCCCTCCAGTTGGCGGTGTGGTGAGCACCCCAATCTCTAGTGCGTTCAAACATTTGCGCGCGTCGCCGTCGCTTAGTTTGGCCAGGTGGCGACGAGCATCTTTGTCCATGCGGACGTTGTAATTTCCGAGTCCACGCTCTTTATCGGCCAAAGCGCGATCGATCAATTGTCCCAGCTGCTCAACCCGAAGCGGTTCGAGCTGGAAAACCTGAGAGCGGGAGACCAGCGGGCTGTTGACGTAAAAGAACGGATTGTAAGTGGTCGCGCCGATTAATCTCAGATTTCCGCTTTCCACGTCTGGTAGAAGAATGTCCTGCTGCGCCTTGTTGAAATGATGGATCTCATCAATGAACAAAATGGTTTTTTGCCCGGACGTGCGAAGCCGGTTCGTTGCCGCGGCGATCGCGCGGCGCATTTCAGCGACATTGCTTTCCACGCCGCTCAGACGCACGAATTTCGCGTGCGTCATATCGGCAATGATGTGGGCCAGCGTCGTTTTCCCCGTGCCGGGCGGGCCGGATAAAATTACCGAAGGGAGACGATCAGCCTCGATCGCGCGTCGCAGCAATTTTCCCGGCGCCAGAATATGTTCCTGCCCTGCAAACTCATCGAGCGAACGAGGGCGCATGCGGGTCGCCAGCGGGGCGCCGGCGTTTGTGCCTCCGCGATCGACATTTTCTTCCTCGTTGAAAAGGTCGTGCACACACAAAACTACGGCGCGCGGCGTGTTATTTCCAGTACTGCACAATGGCACGGCCTTGCTGCGAAGCACCCTCACCAGGCGCTTCGTGCCTGCCGAGCCGTAGGTCGCCGCGGCGACCTACGGCTGGTCCTCGTCTCTTTCTATCCCGCCGGGAGAGACGGACGCGCAGCGCCAGTGAGGGTAAAGGAGTGGGTTTGGAGAGGGTGGAGGTGAGGGTGATCTCTTCCCGTTCAAATCACCGTCGACCAACGCTACCGACCGGTGCGGGCGAAGCTTGTGATTGTGTCGCTTGATCGCTAAGTTCCCGTTCAGATGAAAAATATACTGGTTCCGATCGATTTTTCGGACGCAACGGCGAGGGTAATCGACCAGGCCAAACAGGCTGCGAGCGCCTTTGGCGCCGAAATCCACCTGGTACACGTGAAGGAACTGATGCCGGCGTCGCCGCCCAGCAGTTTTGGCTACGGAGTGGCAGGAACTCCTGAGCTTATGCCGATGCCGAACAGTCCTGTCCCTACCATTACTCCCGTCTCGCCGGAAATCGATCAGCGCCAGAAATCAAAGATGGCTGATTGGCAAAAGGAAATCCAGCAAGCGGGCGTTAAAGTTTTCTTGCACGTACCTACCGGGAACGTGGTCGAGGAAATTCTGCGAGAAGCCAATACACTTAAACCGGATCTGATCGTGATGGGCCGGCATGGTCATGGTGCCATGTACAATTTGCTGGTCGGGAGCGTCACCGAAGGTGTGCTTAAACAGAGCGCGTGCCCGGTTCTGCTCGTTCCGAGCGCTCGATCGTAACTTCGAAAAGCAATCATCCTGGTTTGCCGCCCTGGTCGCTTTCGTATTCGCGACCAATTTCGCCACCATGCCCGCGGCGGACTACCGCGGCGACGCCATGGCGTTATGCTGCCGGAGCTCGTTCGCGTTTCAGTCGCGACTTTGTTAGCCAACTCGGGTCCGGCCAGTTTGCGATGTTGGAAGGGCTAAAAATGGAAACGCACCTGAATTACTACTGGTTTCCGAACTCCGTTGAGGTCTCTCAGTAAGGCAAGGCCTGACAGAATTAACTGGAACTCTGGCCCTCTGATTCCGTAGAAGCTGCTGTGAGGGCTACTTCTGCGATGCAAAACTCAAACATCGGCGCGGTGGCAGACGGCGCGTGAAATTCACGAACGCGCTGCCGCGTCAGCCGTTTCTTGGTCTGACGCTGGCTGCCGTGGCCGGAATTGTGGTGGCGGAGTTGTTGCCGGTCGCGCCCTTGCATTGGTTGTTGTTCGGGACGCTTTTCGCAATCGGGGCAGCCGCTGCATTGCGCTGGCCGAAAGTAGGGCTGGCCTACGCGCTCGTCTGGTTCGGCTTCCTTGCCCTGCACGTCTTTCAAACCAGGGACACGATGGGGCTTCGCCTGGCCGCGAAACTTGGCGAGCGGCCCCGCGCTGTCCATGTGTCGGGATGGGTTGCGACCGAGCCCAAAATTGCGCCGAACAAGTTCGCAACATTTCTGTTCAAGCTGGAATCGATCGAATTCGAAGGAAAGACATTGCCGACTCGGGCGACATTGCTGGTTCGCTGGCGCGGCGCACCGCAACCCGGCGACGAATTCAAATTTTTCGGGATCGCGGAGCCGATCGCCCCGCCGCGCAATCCTGGCGAGTTCGATATGCGGTCGTATCTGGCGCGCCGGGATGTGTACCGAAGTTTGTTCGTTCGTTATGCCGAAAACGGAACATTGATTCGACGCGGTGGCGCAGATCCGCTCTCGCGCGCGGCGCGGAAATCGCGGGACTGGATGCAAAGCGTGCTTTGTCGGAATTTGGACGACTCGCCCGATGTGCAAAACTTCATCAGCGGGATCGCGCTCGGCCTGCGGCACCAGACTCCGCAGGATATTGAGGAGCCGTTTCAACAGACCGGAACTCTCCATCTTTTTGCAGTAGCAGGTTTGCACGTTGGCATCGTGGCGCGGCTTCTCTGGATCGTGGCCGGCGCGGCGAGATTGTCTCGCAAATGGGCCGTTGCAGTCATTATTCCGCTTCTTCTTTTCTATGCGGCTATTACGGGTCTGCATGTTTCCAGCATGCGTGCTGCGGTGATGACCTCGGTCCTGCTCGGCGGTTTCTATTTTGAGCGGAGGGTCTTTACGTTGAACAGCCTGGCCGCGGCGGCATTTTTTCTTTTGGCATGGGACACCAACGAATTGTTCGCCGCTGGATTTCAACTGTCATTTGCGGTAGTGGGCGCAATCGTCCTGCTCGCCGATCCGGCGTTTGAATCGATGCGGCGCTGTGCTGCTCCCGATCCGTTTTTACCGCGAAGTCTATTGAGCAGGCCGCGTCGATGGGCCGGTTTTGGTTTCGAGTCGATTTGCCGGGGCGGCTCGGTTTCTCTCGCAGCATGGCTCGGGTCCCTGCTGCTTATTGTTTGGTATTTTCATCTGGTCACTCCCATTTCGCTATTGGCGAACCTGGTCGTCGTCCCGATTGCCTTTTTTATTCTCGCAATTGCGCTGGTCTCGATCTTAGCCGCACCGTTTCTTGCGCCCGTCTCGATTGTTTTTAATAACGCAAATTGGTGCCTGGCGCGACTGGTTCTCGTGCTGGTGCATTGGTTCGCGCAGATTCCCGGCGGTCATTACTACGTCGCCCAGCCGCATTGGCCGACACGAGCCAGGACTAAAATTATTGTGCTCGACGTTGGTGCCGGTGCGGCGGTGCATTTGCGGGTACCCGGGGCAAATTGGCTTTTTGATTGTGGAAGCCAGCGCGATTACGGCCGTGTCCTTCTTCCATACTTGCACGCGGCCGGTGTGAATCGGATCGACGGATTGTTGCTCAGCCACGGCGATTCCCGTCACATCGGCGCCGCGGAATTGTTGCTTAAAGATTTTCTTCCCCGGGCTCTGATCGACAATCCGGCGCCTGACCGGTCAAGCGCTCATCGTCGATTACGCAGTTTTTTTGCAACTCGCAGGATCGAGCCGATGAATTTGAGCACGGGCGAAGATTTCAGCCTCGGTCGTGGCGTATCCGCGAAGATTCTTTTTCCCCCGCGCGATCTTCCTGCGACCAGCGCGGATGACAAGGCGTTTGTGGTGCAATTGTCCGTCTCGCGCGCCGGCAGGATCTTGTTCATGTCGGACAGCGGTTATGCGACCGAGCAGGCGTTGCTCGATTCCGGCGCGGATTTGCGCAGCGATATTTTGATCAAAGGGCAGCATCGTTCCGGTCAATCGGGTTCGGACGCATTTCTCGATGCCGTGAAACCGAAATTGATTGTCGCTACTTCGCGCGATTTTCCCGACTCGGAGCGAGTTAGCGACGATTGGGCGGTCCGATTGCGGGACCGCGGCATCAAACTATTTCGGCAGGACGAGACCGGCGCGGTGGAACTCTATTTTAGCGAGCGCGACTGGAAAGCGCAGGCCTACATAACCGGCGAAACTTTTCGCAGCGCCGATCGGTAAACAGCGATGCCGCGTTGCAAAAAACGTGTTTCGAATGTCGAAGAAGGGAACTCGCCATTTGTTTCTATCGGCACAAAATCGCGCGATTGCGCGGCTAATTGCCGGATCCAATCAAAATAGTCGCACTGATCCGTAGCGATTCGTAGGACCCCATTTTCTTCAAGCGCTGCGTGGATTGCTCTCAGGAAATCGCGTGTCACAACGCGCCTCCGTTGATGCCGTCGCTTCGGCCATGGATCCGGGAACATGAGATGAAAAGCCTCGACCGAGCCTGGCGGGATCAAATGGTTCACGGCGTATGAGCTTTCCAAATGCAAAACACGCGCGTTTCGGATTCTTGATGCTTTGCGGCACGCCTTCTCGATGCGGCCCGACATACGCTCGATTCCAAGGAAGTTTTTCTCGGGATAGCGTTTTGCCAAAGCAACCAGAAACGAACCATCGCCGCAGCCAAGATCGACTTGCAACGATGCGATGCGTCCGAAGACTTTCGTCAGGTCGAGTCGCCCAACATAGGATTCCGGCATTAGTTCCACCACGGAAGGAAATTGCAACCATTGCGAGGCGATTCAACCTCGCAATCGAATTCGTAGAATGAACGTGTTCTCGTAAATGTTCCAGCCATACCCCTGCTTGCCACGGCATAGTCCCGCGGCTGCAGGACGACGGCGGGTGGGGCGTTTGGCTTTTGCGTCGCTTCGAGGCGTCCCAGAGGGCGCACAGCGCTCTGCCGACAAGAAAAAATTGCAAATTCGATCCGGTTCGGGAACAGATTGCTGGCCTGCGGTGTCCAAGTATCAATCCATATGAAGCCATTTTTCATAAGCATCCTTTTTGTCTCGGCGTTGAGCGCGCCGGCCGTCGATTCCAGCCGTGGCCAAAGTTTTCCTTCACCCTCACCGGCCACGAGAACGGCGGTATTCGCCGGCGGCTGCTTCTGGTGCATTCAGCCGGCATTCGATAAAGCCAATGGAGTAATCAAAACCGTCGTCGGTTATTGCGGCGGCACCGAACCGAATCCGACTTACGAACTCGTTACAACGGAGAAGACGAAATATCGTGAGTCGATCGAGATCACGTACGATCCATCGAAAATTTCCTACGACCAGTTGCTCGATATCTACTGGAAACAAATCGATCCCACTCAGGCAGATGGGCAGTTTACCGACATCGGACCAAGTTATCGCGCGGCGATTTTTTGTAGCACCGATGAAGAGAAGAAAGCTGCCGAAGCGTCAAAGGAAAAACTGGCACGCTCAGGAAAATTCAAAAAACCAATCGTCACGGAAATTCTGCCGGCGATGAAGTTTTATCCGGCGGAGGCCTATCATCAGAAATATTACCGGCAAAACCCGGGGCATTTCGAAGCATTCGAACAAGGTTCCGGGCGCACCTCGTTTCAAGAGAAAAACTGGAACAAGAAGCCGTGACGAAGGGATCTGTAGCCACGCCCCTGTGGGGCGTCCGCATCACGTCGCTCTTCCCGGACGGCGCACAGCGCCGTGGCTACAGCGTCCGTGTCGCCGCTGGTGGGGCGCCGTAACGCGGGTGAAGGAGCGGCCGGGCTTTCAAACTCTGTCGAGCCGACGACTAGGTCAAAACTTGGAGAGTTTTGCGCGTTGCGATTCGACGAACTCGGCGCGGTCCACGGAAAGCGGTTCGTTCAAGACTTTCCCCAGTTCCTGCGACAAAACGATGGCAATGGCGCGCGCGTCACGCGTGTAAACCGGAATGGGAAACGAGCCGGCATTTCGATCGTAGCCGTAAATCGTTCCATCTGTTTCCCAAACGCAGTAGGCATGTCCTGCGGGGTGGCCGCTGTAGCGAACGAGGAGAATCTTCGCCCAAAAATTCTTGTCTAAAGCGTGCTGGGTTTCGACGGAAGCGAGATAGTTGCAGGCGGAGATGACGCAGCCATTGAGGACGACCAGGTCGTCTTCGCCCGGGGTTAGGACAACGGCCTGCTGCTGTCGGCAACTGAGGGTAACGAGGGCCAAAAGGATGGCCGAGTGATAGGCAATTTTACTGATCAGACGGGGATTCATAAAAAGAGAAAGAGCGGAAAGCCAAAGCCGTGTATTTATAGAACCTATAGATTTTATAACATCCAAGCGGGCAGTTTGTGAAGCTTTATTTTTACATGGCGCAGAAATTATTTGCCCGCTTTTTTTTCGCTAAACTCAGCCCAAGGCGTCCACCCTGTGCGCCCCTGCCGTAGGAGATGCCTTTTCCCGAAACAGGTGCCTGTTTCGAGGAGTTGAAAAGTCATCTCATAAATAGAGATTGGCCGCGCAAGAACAATTTAGGGCAGATGGTCCGGCAGGACCTGGAAAAGAAGATCGCCCAAAAACAAAAGGAGCTTGAAGGGCGCTAGTCGCCTTTGGCCTTTCGACAATCCGCAAGGTAAGACGCCGCATTACTGGAGGCGAGGGGAGTTGAACCCCTGTCCTCGTCGCTTTCCGCGCAAACATCTACACGCTTATCCGGTGAGAGGTTTTAAGGAGCCAAACGTTGCACCGGCACACTGCCGGCTCCCGAGCGTCCGCGAAATCGATTCACGGACCGGCGCGGTCGCTCCGCCAATCCGCCAGCCTGCTGTCCACGTTTGCCGCCGTAGCAGGCGTTCGACTGCAAACGTCACGGTCAATTAAGCCGCGAGAGCGAGATCTTCGTGATCTGCGTTTATTTGTTTTGGTTCGGTTTTTTACGAGGCCAACGAACCATCCTCGGCATGCCGCCTGCGCTTCCAACCACAAGTCGAAGCCAGTGCGCCCCCTTTGGGCTTCCAAAATACGGCAGCGGCGCGGGAAGAGCAAATTTCTCCCCTGTAAAACGGAGCGCAAACGGCTAGTTTCCTGGTAATCGCTGCGGAACCCGCAAGTTATAATGCAAACGTTCATCGACGATCTGCCGGGTGAAGGCAGGACGGCGTTTATTGGAAAGTCATCTCCTGGTTCTCGATTTCTTCCTCGCTGGTCGATCTTTGCGGTGTCGCTGTCGCTGGTCGTTCTGATTGGCTACATCGATTTCGAGACAGGGTATGAACGCTCTCTCTCGCTTTTTTATCTTTTACCGATCTCTCTGGCCACCTGGCTCGGCGGGCTCGTGTTTGGTTTGTTCATGGGGCTGCTCAGCGTGGTGATTTGGAGTTTGTCCGACATCGCCGCCGGGGTCCCGGGAGTGCGGATCTGGAACGGGGGTATGGCGCTCACCTCCTACGCAGCATTCACAATTGTTCTTTGGAGATTGCGCACGGTGCTGGATGAATTGGACCGGCGCGTACGCGAGCGCACGGCCGCGCTGCAACGGGAAATCGCGGAGCGCGAGCGCCTCGATCAGGAAATCGCAGGAGTGGCGGACCGCGAGCGCCGCCGTCTCGGTCAAAATCTGCACGATAGCCTCGGCCAGCATCTTACCGGAACTGCTCTGGCGGCCCAGGTGCTGCGCGAGAAACTGGCGGCTCGATCGGCCCCGGAAGTTGCCGATGCGGACAAGATCGTTCGTTACATCGAGGATGGGATCGATGTCACGCGCAACCTGGCCCGCGGTTTTTTTTCGCCGGAGTTGGATGCCGATGGATTGAGTGTAGCGTTACAGGGCCTGGCTGAAAATATAACTGAACGATTTGGAGTCATTTGTGTCTTTGATGGGGATGACGGTGTTCGGGTGCCCGATGCAACTACGGCGACGCAGCTTTATCATATTGCTCAGGAAGCCACGATGAACGCCGTCAAGCACGCCGAAGCGCGCAAGGTCGATATTCACCTCGGAGAGAATGGAGGTAAACTGGAGTTAAGCGTCGCCGATGACGGGGTGGGATTTCCTCAAAAGCTGCCACAACCACCGGGTTTGGGCCTGCGCCTCATGGCGCATGGCGCAGCGTTGATCGGGGCAAAATTTGCGGTTGATCGCAACCAAAATGGCGGAACCACTGTTACATGTAAGGTAACGCTTCCAACAGAGAAGCAATCGGACTGATTTCTATGAGCACAAAAACATCCAGCGAAAATGGCCGTAAGCACCGGGTATTTCTTGTCGATGATCATCCCCTGGTGCGAGAAGGGCTCGCTAACTTGATCAATCAGCAGGGGGATTTGACCGTGTGCGGCGAAGCGGAGGATTCGGCTGAAGCGGTTGCGGGCATCGCCAAGACGCAGCCGGCGGTCGCGCTCATTGACATATCGCTCAAGAACGAATCGGGCCTGGAGTTGCTCAAGAACCTGGAGGGCCGCTTCCCAAATGTCGCACTCATTGTTCTGTCGATGCACGATGAAGCGCTGTATGCGGAGCGTGCGCTGCGTGCCGGAGCGCGTGGTTACGTAATGAAGCGCGAGACAACGAAGAGCGTTGTTACCGCCATTCACCGTGTCCTGGCAGGCGATGTTTATGTCAGCGAAAGGGTGGTTAGTGCGATGGCCCGCCGGATGGGATCGCGCAAAACGGCAGCCAGCTCCCCGGTGGAAAGATTAAGCGATCGCGAGCTGGAAATTTTCCGCCTGCTTGGCCAGGGACGTACCACCTCGCAGATCGCCGATGATCTGCGTCTCAGCCTGAAGACCGTGCAAGCGTATTGCGCGCGCGCGAAAGAAAAATTCGGGGTGAGTTCGTTGACCGAGCTGCTTCGAGCGGCCATTCGCTGGGAGGACGCGATGCACGTGAAGTAGGGCGTCCGGGTAGCTGTAGTTTTTTCGACATTGGCGTCGGTTCGTCGGCTCGACAGAGTCTCGCCCCACCAGAGTTTTGCTCTTATTTTTCGTAGCCGAGCTGAGTCAGGACCGGGTAGCGGGAAGAAAGCGCGCGCGCGCTTTCTTCGGGAATGTCGCGCCAAGGCGACAGGATCGCCGGCCTGATGCTGGCAGCCGCGCGGGCCAGCTGCGTTGCTGAGAAACGGAGCCCGCAGAAATCCGCGAGCTCCCTCAATTCCCCGGAGGGGTCTGCCTGGATTTCTTCGAAACGAATGCACCGATAATTCCGCGCACGAACAGCCAGGCGTTTTCCGGCTTCAATGTACAGGAGAACGAGCCGCAGGCAGTAGTCGAGATCGTCAAGTTCCGGTTTTGGCGGATCGCCGGCGGCGCGAAAAGCGAGTTCGCGTTGCCGAATACTCATGGCGGCTGCAAGCGGATGGCGAATGATGTGGATGATGCGCGCCTCGGGAAAAAGTTCGAGCCACGATGGAGCGAAAAGAGTGGTGCGCGGCTCTTTCCAACCCCATGGGGCTCCGAGCGTCATTCGCGTCAGGAGCCAGAGCCCTCTCAGATTCTTTCGATAACCGAAAACGCGCGCAAAACGGTGGCGCAAGCCTTGTTTCAAATATTCGATGCAACGCTGCTCGGCCTCCGGCTTTCGCACGGAGTCGAGAAAGGGGATCGGATGGTACCAGGTTGCGTCGCAACGCCGGAGGTATTCATCGTGCAATGCTCGAACTCCTTTCGGCTCCCGGTGACTGTCGAGACGCTGGCCGATCTGAAGTCCAAGAAGCTCAAGGGCGTGGGCCGCCGCAGTCGTTCCCGATCGATGCGCTCCCACGATAATGACGGGCGGGCGGCCGCGTCGTTGTTTCCCGGACGGTGTGAGCGTGCGCATCGGGCTTGCCGCTTCAGGTGGCCGTTACTTCGCGCAGAAGGTCGACGTATTCGTGTGCAAAGCGCTCGAGAGAATACCTTCGTTCCACCAGTTCTCTGCCGCGTAGTCCGAAATCCCGTCGCAACTTCGCGTCTTCGGCCAAAGCGCTGATGCTCTTCACCCAGTCGTCTTCGGTCCGGGCGATGAATCCATTTTCACCGGATGCAATGATCTGACTGTTGACGCCAACGCCCGACGCGACGGCGGGGGTACCGACTCCCATGTATTGGAGAATTTTGTAGCCGCACTTGCCACGAGTCCAAACCGAGTCCCACAGCGGCATAATGCCGATGTCGAAGCTGGCCAGATTGGACTGCTCGGTTTCAAGCCGCCACGGTTCGTTCTCTACGATCACTCCGTCGAGTTGAAGCGGCTTATCGGACACAACTTTCAGCTTCAGGATTGGAAAACTTTGGCTGAGCCGTCGCAGCGCCGGTTGAATGTGGCGCAAATAAGGCAGACCATCGCTCAACCCCATCCAGCCAATCGTCAGCCCGGGGCCCTCCGCATGTTGTTTCAGCCGGTAGCTGCTGAGATCGATGGGCGTCGGCAGGACCACGGTCCGTTTTCCACACGCCTCCGCGAACCTCGCCAGGAAATCGTTGCCCGCCACCGCGGCAGCGCAATGTTTCAATGTCCTGAGAAATTTTCGGAAATCTTCGTCGCGCAACGGGCGCCGGTATTTTTGTTCGCGAAACATGACTGCATCGTCGAAATCGAAAATAATTCTCGGGTTTGCGCGTTGAAGGAGGCGCAGCTCGAATTCAGCAAAACCGATTGTCTTGAAAAGGACGACGGCATCGTGGCGTCCGGCCTCTCGAATCACTCGAAGCCGTTCCTTCAGGCTGGAGCGTCGCGCCGATAGCACCGTCGCCTCGACGCCGAGCTGCGAGTAATGCGTGAGGCAATCTCGCAGCCGCAACCGCGTGCTTGGCGCATTACCATGCTCTAGAACGCAGAGGATCTTCATGGAATATCGGCAGGGTTGAATCGATTTCGAGCTATTGACCCATTATTCGACAAAGCGCAATCGCGTGTTCCTTAGCGCCTTCCCGTTCCCCAGCGCCGATGGAGAAAACGTTCCCATGGCGAGAATAGAATTTTGTCCGCAAGCAGACCAATCAAAACGATGACCAGCATGATGCCGATCACCTGGTCCATCGCATTTAATTCCCGGCCATAATGGAGCAGATGTCCGAGACCGAATCCGGTCAGAATTGTCACAAAGATTTCCGCTGCCATTAACGAGCGCCAGGCAAATGCCCAGCCCTGCTTCATTCCGCTGACCAGGTACGGCAGCGATGCCGGCAGAACCACGCGCGTCCATCTGTGAAAGAGGTTTGAACCCATCGTGCGCGCCGCGCGGGCGTAGATGGGCGGGATCGTGCGCACGCCGGTATCGGTGGCGATTATTACCGACCAGACGGTCCCCATGATTACGACGAACAACATGGCTCCCTCAGTTTGTCCGAACCAAAGCAGCGCCAGTGGCACCCAACAGACGCTTGGTAATGTTTGCAGGCCGAGAGCGAGCACACCGATTGTGTCTTCCACGAATTTCGACGACGCGGTCAAAAGTCCGAGCGGCAAGCCGACGGTCAGGCCAATAAAATATCCGAGAAGCAACCGGCGCAGCGTGACTGCCGTCGCTTGCAGCAGAGTGCCGTCGCGAATCGCGCCGATGAGATATTCGCCTACGCTGCGCGGGGAAGGCAGCAGGATCGGCGACCAGATTTTCGCGTGAACAATTGCCGCCCAAATCAGGGCTAATCCAACGAAGAACGAGACCGCCATGAGAGTTCTCCTCATAAGCATGTCATCTCGAGTGAAACGAGAGATCTCGCAGTCGGACGCTTCTTGTGTCTTAACTTCGCTGGCGTTTTCAATTCAGTCTGTGTGAGATCCGTCATTTCGTTCCGGATGATGTTACGGGTTGAGCACTTGTCGCAGCAGGGCCGGCCTGGCCTCTCAGCACCGCCGTCAGTTTGGATGCGTGTTGCGCGATTTCGATGCTGTTAAACTCCCGTGGGCGCGGGAGTTTGACGTCAAAAATCTCGCGGATGCGACCCGGCGTGGGCGACATGACGACGACGCGATCGGCCAGACACGCCGCTTCGCGCACATTGTGCGTGACGAACACAATGGTTTTACGACGCTCCTGCCAGATGCGCTGGATGTCGCGGTAAAGTTGTTCGCGCGTCATGGCATCGAGCGCGGCGAAAGGCTCGTCCATCAATAATACGCGCGGGTTTGGGGCCAGCGCGCGCGCCAGGGCGACTCGTTGTTTCATCCCTCCCGAGAGTTCGTGCACGTTGGCTTCCATGAATTTTTCGAGACCCACCAGGTGGATGAAAAACTTCGCGACCTCCCGTCGTTCTCGATTCGTTAGGCCAGGCTTTAACTTCAGTCCAAACATCACATTGCCAAAAACGTTGAGCCACGGGAATAGCGCGGAGTCCTGAAACATGACCAGACGGTGTCGCCCGGGATGAAGCACCGGCTGATTATCGGCCAGCACGCGGCCTTTATCCGGTTTTTCAAGGCCCGCGATGATGTCCAGTAACGTTGATTTTCCGCAACCGCTCGGCCCGACCATGACAATGAATTCGCCTTCGGCCACTTCAAGCGAAACATCGTCCAGCGCGTGAACCAGTTGGCGCTTTTGGTGAAACCACTTGGAGACGTGGTCCACCACGAGTTTCGCGGGCGGCGCAGCGAGAAGTTCTTCCTGAAGCGACATTAAAGATTCTCGATTAGACGTCCAAGGTCCGGAACATCGCGCAGGAAACCGGCCGCTTTTGCATTGGCCACAAACTTGTCGAGCGCATCACGCCGCACCTCGTTCGTCGGCACGATTCTTTTCCACGCATGCGCGATCAGCTCGGCCGAGATCTGCACTCTGGTCTCATCCCGAAGTTCGGCGATCACCAGTTTCTGTGCTTCGGCCGGGTTCTTCTCAATCCAATCGGTGAGCGCGCGATGCGCTTCCACGAATTTTTTCACCAGATCGCCCTTGTCTTTTAAAAACTTCACCGACGAGACGAGGAGAGTCGTGGGCGAATCCGGTTCTTCGACCAAAACCTTTCCACCAGCCTCCATCTCCAGGCGCGAAACCCACGGCTCGACCGTCCAGACGGCAGCGACCCGTTTCTGTTGAAAGAGGGCCAGTTGGTCCGCGTTTGCTGCAGGCAAAACCTGCGCGTCGCCGCCCAGCTGCGTGATCTTCAAACCGCCGGCAGTCAGCCACGCGCGGCACGAGACGTCCTGCGTATTTCCCAATTGCGGAGTCGCAATTCTCTTTCCGCGAAAATCGCTCGCCGTTTTCAAATTGCTGCCGGATCGGACCACCAGTCCATCACCGCCGTTGAGCGCGCCCGAAACGATCCGGATCTCTTCAGCCCGCGACTTTGCATAGGCATTGATGGCGGGGCTGGGTCCCATGTAGGCGAGGTCGATCGAATCCGCAAAGATCGCTTCCGTCGCGCCGGGGCCGGCGTTGTAAACGAACCACTCAATTTTTGTGCCGGCGCCGATGCGCTCCTCGAACCACCCTTTACCCTGGCGCGACAGCGCATGCGCCACCAGCGCTTGAACGTGGGTCACGTTTGGAAAATGTCCGACCCGAATTCTTGTTTCCGAACGAACGGGAAATGCGCCCGCCGCAATAAACAAGATCGAAACTGCCAGCCTGAAGGTTCTCATTCGCCAAGGCCGATCTTCGCAGAATCTGCGCGCAACAATCAACTCGCGATCAGTGGCATCGGCATCTTGCCGATAGTCCGAGCTGGACGGGCATTTCATTGGCTGGCCTCCTTCGTCTGGCAGCCGCCAGACTCCGGAGTGCCGCGCCGGAAGCCAATGCCACGACCCTTACTTCAGCGGACGGGCCACGAGAATTCCGGCGTCGCTTCGGAAGCGATAAAGATACTTCGAAAGTCGTGCATCCACGACGACACGTTCGTACTCTCTCTGGGAGGAAGCGTGCATGAGATGCAGCACGCCGTCCCTCGTGCGCAACGCGAGGCCAACGTGCGCGGTCGAATAAAGGCCGCGGCGGTCGCGCGAGATAATGCCGATAATGTCGCCGCTTTGCAGTTTCGACTCAATCCTGGGAACGTGGCTCTTGGGGATTTCGTAAAGCGGGCGGGACGAGACACGCGCTTCCATTTCGGCAAGCGGTCTCGAGCAGGGAGCGATTCGCCGCCAGATAACGGTAATGCCGCCATCCCACCGACATTTCGCGCGCCAGGTGCGGCACGCGCCGGCCGCCGAGCTTGCGGGTCAGATCTTCAACCAGGCCGCGCCGGTCGTTGTCGTTAAGCCAGTCCTCCAGATAATGCAAACGCGAGAGATACTCGCCCGTGCAGACACCGTTGCGATAGCGGTCGATCTCGACGTAGTGCAACAAAGTTTGGGGCGTCCAGTTGGATTCCGGTTCGTCCAGCATCCGTGCAAACCCCAGCGAGATTTCGAAAAACGTCCAGCAATCCATCCCGGCGAAATTCACCGATGGCGCCTCGATCCGGTTATCGATCTCGAGCGTAAAATGTTTGTAGCGGGTGCCGAGGAGTGCTTGCCCCACGGTGGCCGTTCGTTCGCCGATCGGCAATGATCTCCAGTTGTTCTTTTTGGCCAGCGAGACCAGCCGATTGAATTGGCGCTCTCCTTTAAAGACTCTTTTAAACGGCAGGCGCGATTCGCCCGCCACTGCCATCGAGCAAATCAAAACCAATGGAACAACGATTCTTAAACTGCGCATACAGCGCAATGAAAGCCGAATTCGCGCTCAATCAACCGTAACTACTGTAGGCGCCGGCCTCATTTTGGCGGTCTCCGGGTCGCGTCTCGCAGAATTGTAGGGCAAGCGCGTCGCTTGCCAGGGGCCAGGATCGGCAAGCGGAGCGCTTGCCCTGCAACGGCCCGCTTCGAATGCCGGTTAGTTCCAAACTAGCGCTTGAACACGTCGTCGCGGAAAGAGTACGCGCGCGATTTCAAAAATTCGCGCGGCCGTTCGCCCCGGATCGGCTTTGTAAAATGGCGCAGTGCGCGTCGGCTTAGTTTTGGTTCGTAGCCAAATTCAGGCATCAAGTCGCGACAGTGCCATTCCACCCAGCCAATTTCGTCTTCGCTCAGTTCTCGCGCCCATCGCGTCACAGGCTCGGTGCTGATTTCCGAAAAACGAACGCCGGCCGCCGAATTTCCCGCCCATAACCGGCCGACTTTGGTTGGATTGAGCACAACGGCCGGATCGAAAGCGATTTCGAGATAATCGCAAACTCTCTGCATCCACGGCGACGGCTCGGCGGCCAGTTTTTCGTAGGGCACGACCAAACCGGGAAATTCACCGGAGTCGATCCGTTTGACGAGTCTGGCGGCGTCCCGCCAGTGTGCGATGACATAGTAAACCGAAAACCGTCCCGTTCGTCTGCTTCCTTCCAATCGGATTTGGGCGGCCAAAAGTGCACGCGGGTCGCGCATGGTCACGAGAAGTTTGGCATGCGGGAAACGGGCGAAGATTTCTGGAACGTAATTGCGGTTCGCCGGCGTCTTTTCGACCCAGCGCTTCACCCGATCGAGCGGGATCCCGATCACTCTGGCGTAGGATTCCATCATCAAGGCGAGCAAATCTCGCTGCGTATTTTCCGGATCGAAGGCGACCTTTTCGAATGTCCGTAGAAATTCCTTTTTTGGAAAATCGGCGTAATCCTGGTTTCGCTTCCCGCCGTAACCGAACAGAACTCTCGACCACGAATGCTGGGTCAGGTACTCGAACTGCGCGCGGCGACCTTTGAGGCCGTACTTTGTCAGCGCAGTCGCGAAATAAGCCGTGTCTCTTGGCAGGACGAGAAGCTCGGGATGATTGTCGAGCAGCGCGACCAGCAATGTCGTTCCGGATTTCGCTTGTCCGGCGATGAAGCAGGCACGCTGATCAAACGGCAAATCGTGCATGGGGATGCGAGTAATGGGGACGGCTTATCTTCGATACAAGAGGCAGGATTCCAAGTATGTAAACGAGGTGGAAGTGGCGTGCCACCGCTGTAGAGGCAGGCGTGTCACCTGCGAAGCAGTGGAAATTTGGGGATGCGGGTATTTTCGACCTGCCCGCCTTGCATTTAAGTGCCCTCACCTTGATCCTCTCGCAAACCCACTCCTTTACCCTCACTGGCGCGTCGTGTCCGTCTCTCCCGGTGGGAGAGAGGGAGAAGGAGGACCAGCCTTCGGTCGCCGCGGCGACCTACGGCTCGGCCGGCGCGAAGCGCCCAGGTGAGGGTGATTCGTTGGAGCTTATATATGCCAGCCCGGCTCGGGCCGGGACGTTTCTCACTCTTAATCCGGGCCCTGGACAGACAACAGTAAGAGATTCCTTCCGCCACGGCGGGCAGGCTGTTCCTTCGCTCGGAATGACATAGCTTTTCAACAAAGCCAGATGACCTCTGGCCTTTATCGTGAAAACCGTCGATTGATTCTCTGATGTCTCAAGACCGCGATGCATCATCGTTTAGCCCCGCTGGAATCCTGGCGCGGTCGGACGTTTTATTGCCGAAGTTCCGCGAAGCAATAGCGGATATTCCACCGGAAGCAGGCTTCGGAGGAATCTGGGAAAGCGAGATGTTTTTATTTTACGCTGCGGTGGAGCCGTTCGCGCCGGCAAAGATCCTGGAATCCGGCCGCGCCCGTGGCAAAAGCACGCTCATGCTGGCGCGCTCTTTCCCGGCAGCGAAGATTGTTAGCGTGGAATTTGACTCTCATTCGCCGAACGCGGCCGCGGCGGAGGAAAAACTGAAGCCTTATTCAAACGTCGAACTTTTGTATGGAGACTCCCGGCAAATTTTACCGGAACACCTGCAAAGTGGCGACGCAGTGTTGATTGACGGGCCGAAAGGTTTCCGCGCTTTGCAGCTGGCGTTGCGCCTTCTGCGTACCGGGAAACCATGCGCCGTGTTCGTGCACGATTTTCCGCCGCACGCCTTGTGGCGAGAATTCGTCGAACGCCACTGGCCGAATGCCTTTTTTGGCGATGACCCGCTGTTCCAGCCGTTCCGCGTCCTGGACGAAGAGCGAGATCCAAGGAGAAACGGAACTCGTGGCGAGTACCGGCATTTTCGCTAGTTTGCCTCCGCGCCTGCCCGCGCCCTACTGGCAGCTGAAGTTGCAGCTCTTTCTCACGCGCACGTTTCAACGCGCAATTTGACCGGGAGCGAGTAGGCGGTGTTGGAAGACATGCTGTAGCCACCGGCCTGTGGCCGGTTTTTCCGTCAGATCGCGCGAGCAGAGGACGGCCCACAGGGCCGTGGCTACAACGTGTGCTCCCTCCATCCTGTTTTTTCCAAAGAGCTGGACGAGCTTCTACAAGATCTGATCATCGGTCGCAATCGCGTCCATTACGACGTCGTGCGTCTCGCTTGGGACCGCATCCAGCAATTGAAATGAAAAGCAAATGCCGAGTTTGAATGCGCTCGCGGCAGGGCCGGACAAGAGGCGATCGATGAACCCGCCGCCGCGGCCGAGCCGGTGGCGATCCTTCGAAAACGCCAGTCCCGGGGCGAGAATCAGGTCGATCTTCTCGGGAAGATGCAGCCCGTTCTTCGGGTTTTGCGGAATCAGGATCTCGGGAATTTTTCGGGCGTCGCAATCCAGTTTCAGCAAGGCGACGATCGGCTCGCTGGGAAGCGGCGAAAAGAGGATCACGCTTTCCGCCTCCTGCCATTGTCTCATCAGCAGGATGCGATTGCAGATTTCCTCGGACAAAGATTCCCGCTCCTCCGCGGTAAGACCGCGCAAGCGTTGCATCATCTTTTCGCGAAGCGCCGCTTTTTCTTGAATCATGCCAAAGCAGTTCGTCAGGTTTGTTTAGCGATGAGTCCGAGCACGATCAAGACAATGGTGCACCCGACGGTAGCAAAGGAAAAAACCGCTCCCAAAATGGCGAACAGTTTTATCCGCTCTCGTTGGAAGAGACCGGCAATGCCGAGGCCGAGCGCGACGATGTCCACCAGAATGAGCGCGATAATCCCGAGACCGGTGATGATGGCGGCAGCCGATTTTTCGTCCAATCCGCCAGGCGTGGATGCCTCGAGGATCCCCGCGATGACAAAGACGACAAAAATTGCGATCGCGGCGACGATACTGATAACAAAAGAGGTAATTCCGATGCCGGAATGCTTTTGTGACGGCTGAACTGGCGGTGGTTGTTCTTCCACTCGTGCTCTCCTTGGATCTCGGGGAACTATATTCAACCGGCGCGCCGGTGGGCAAGCATCCTTGTCCGGAAGGCCGTGCGCCGGCTGCCGGGGAACGCGAAAGTTGGCCGTCGCCGATTGATTCGCGGGCGTTCGCTCATATCGTTGCGCGAAGTGCCGATTCCTTTTTCAAGAAAAAGCCGGCGGAATGTGGTCCGCCAGGCGACGCGCGATGGCGCAAAAAAATCGACGAGGGTCAGTTTGCGCCCGGGTAGCGATTGGCGAAAACGCAATTTCCTGACGAGCGTTCTCATCCCGTCGCTTTTCGTTAAGCGTTCCGGTGAATATGCGCCTCCGCAATTTCCGAAAATTCTTCCCGGACAGATCTGCATCACCTGGATTGGTCACGCCTCCTTCCTGCTTCAAACGCACGAAGTCAACGTTCTGATCGACCCGAATTGGGCGAAATGGCTAAAGGTAATCAAGCGTCTCAAGCAGCCCGGGTTCGAAATTCATCATTTACCCGCGATCGACTTCGTTCTCGTCACGCATGCGCATTTCGACCATCTTGATCGGCGGACTCTGCGCCGTGTTGCCGCCGACCAGCCGATCGTCGTTCCCATTGGAGTCGGAAATCTGGTACACGACCTCGGGTTCCAAATCGTGCACGAGCTCGACTACTGGCAGAAGGTGAAACTTGGACCGATCGAAGTTGCATTGACGCCTTGCTACCATTGGGGTGCGCGGTTTTTGGCGGATCTGCATCGGGGTTTTGGCGGGTTCGTCACCACCGCTGATGGGCGCACAATCTTTCACTGCGGCGACAGTGCATTCTTCCCCGGTTTCAGGGAGATCGGGGAACATTACGACATCGACGTTGCGCTGCTTCCCATCGGCGCCTATGACGCGCCAACCGGAAGGGAAGTCCACATGAACCCGGAGGAGGCACTGAGAGCATTTATTGAGCTGCGCGCAAAGACGCTGGTGCCGATGCATTATGGGACCTTCCGGCTCGGTTATGAGCCGCTCCACGAACCGTTGGAAAGATTGCTTGTCGCCGCGCGCGCTCATGGCGTCGAAGACAAGGTTCTGGTCATGACCGAAGGAAAGCCGGTCGTTTTATGAAGCAGAAAACGCCGAACGCCCAACGCCCAACGCAGAACGTCGAATTCAGACGGGACCGTCTGCGTGCCATTTCTGATTTCGGCGTTGGACGTTGGGTGTTGGGCGTTCGGCGTTTGCTTTGCTAAATGTCCGGACCGCGCTCCACGCGTTCGGAATTATTCGGCGCAATCGTAGCCGGGCTGACCGTCATTTTCTTCTGCATCATTCTTCTCTGGCACAATCCGCTTCTTTTCTGGAACGACGATTACGAAGTGTCGATTTTGCCGGTGTTCGCCGATGTCGCGCGCAGTTGGAGTCATGGCCATCTTCCGCTGCTGAGTCCCTATTCCTGGGTCTGCAATAATCTGGCCGGCGAATTTCAGTACGGAACATTTTCGATCTTTGTAAACGCGGCCGTCGTTCTGATCTGGAAGTTTCCACTGACGTTTTCCCAGCAAGCCGCCGCACTTTCCATGGCACACCTTTTTGTGCTCGCAGCCGGCGCTTTCCTCCTCGCTCGGGGTCGGCTGCGCGACAACGCGAACTTCGAAGCGCCCTCACCCCAACCCTCTCCCTCAGGGAGAGGAGGACGACGAAGTCGCCTGGTGAGGGAACTTGCAAGCGACTCCTTTGCATTGTCGGTCTTCGTTGCGCTGGTCGCTGCGTTGAATGGTTGGATCATCTGCTGGGGGGCGACGGATTGGTTTGGCGCCCTCGGTGCTTTCGCCTGGTTGCCGTGGGCGTGGTGGGGGCTGGAGCGGGCTCTGGCTACCGGCAGGGATGCTGCGTTGCCAATTCATAAGCGGCTTATGATCGGAGCGCTTTGGCCGGCGCCGTTCGTCTATCTGGTCGTCACCGGAGGGTTTCCATACACCGTTCTGATGCTGGCACTCCTGATCGTTTGGTTATCGATCGAATCGTTAGGCCAGACACGAAGTTTTCTGTCCATTTTGCCGATGCTTTTGGGTGTGACGCTTGCCGTCGCGCTTTCCGCGCCGGCCTGGTTGGCGCTTTTTGATTACCTCCATGGCTCGGCGCGGACGATGCAGACGAGTTCAATGCATTTTCAATGGCTCGTTCCACCGGCTGCGCTGCCTGGATTGATCTTGCCCTGCTGGACTGTGAAATGGGCCGATTTTTACACGCATTATCTTCCGCATACAGGAACGGAACTGGCCTGCGGGCTCGTCGCGCCGGCGGCTCTCATTGCGGGACTGCTCAGTCGCGGACGCGCGCCTGTTAGGCGACTCAAGTGGGATCTCGTTCTGCTCGTCGTCACGCTTTTACTCTCGATGGTCCCAACCATCAGCGTCTTCCGCTGGAGTTTTCGCTGGCTGCCGTTTTTTTATTTGGTTCTCGCCTTGTGCGCGGCGGAAGCGCTGCAAGGTGGCATCGGCTTCCAACCGATGTTCACTGGCAAGATGCCCGTGATCCGGGCAGGCCTGGTCGCTCTAATTCTAGTCGCTGCTTCTGCGATCACGATGTTGATCTTCCACGTTGGCGGGGCTTACGCATTCCCGCTCATATGGATTTTCCTGACGATCGCCGGGATCTGGATGCTGGCCGAATTTCTTTTGCCTAACGAATCGCTGCGCGCATGGCTGCCCGCTGGCGTTACCTTTGCCGTGTTCCTGACCACCTATCTCTGCATTCCGACCAATCCCGGCGTGCCGAGGTACAATTTCAGCCAGGAACTGCTCAAAGCCGCACCGCTCGATCCGCAACGTCTTTACCTGAGCATTTATCCGCCGCCGGAAACGAGTTATCGCGTTGAAGCGGATCCGGGGCCGGTTGGGCAGATCGTTCGACCGGGAAGCACGTCAATGTGGAGCAAAGTTCATTTGATTAACGGCTACAGCCCGATCTCAGCGGCGGGGATCGCCTGCGAATTCAAGTTTGCAACGCACGGCGAAATCGATCCGAGCGTCGCGGAATCTCTGCTCGACGAGGAAGCAGGCCGCGATGGACTGCTGGCGCGTCTCGGAGTTGATGGAATTATCGTCGCGGGAGCAATGGATATGGCGCCGTCGCCGGAGATCCAGTGGCAGCTTGCATTTGTATCCAATAAAGGACGCGTTTATCACCGGGTCGGTGCGCCTTTTGCCCGCGTTCGATCTGTGTCGTCAATTGATACCCGACCTAACGAGCAATTTGCAACAGCCGCGATCTCACATATCGACGAGTCGCGAAATTGCGTTGCGGCAGATGTGGATGTGCCGGGCGGCGGTTCGCCTGCGCTTCTGACTTTTTCGCGTCCGTACTTTCCGGGTTACCAGGCGCGGTTGGGAAATCGAAGCCTTCGTGTTGCGTCGTATCGCGGTTTGTTCCCCACGGTTGAGGCGCCCGCTGGATCGCATGGCCGGCTGGTGCTGGCTTATCGGCCATGGTGGTTGATCTACGGAGGCGCCGTTGCAATAGTTAGCGTCGCGGTCTGGATTTTCGGCATTGCGACCGTGCTTCGAAATTTGCGGCGGTAAACACAACTCGACGGTTTGTTGCATCGCGGCGCGAGTCTTTTTTGCTCAACAGCAGCGACGCGGACGCTCTGCGGCCACGGTGGCGGTTTGTAGCAAAAGAAATGGTTCCTCGATCACGAGAAAAGCCATGTTTGAAAATAAACGGCGGTTGCTACCGTTTCCGACGCAACTCGGATTCCGGTGCTTCAAGGGCCGCCGCGGAAAAATAAAATCCGCCGAGACCGACGGAGTGGACCAACACCCGTGCGACATCAACGTCGAGCGGCTCCCGGATAATGCGCAGGGGACCGCACGCAGGATCGAGGCGATCGCAATTAAGCGTCGGAGGAACCTGGCCGCGCGCAATTGTTAGGCAGGCCGCCGTTATTTGAAGAGCGGATGATCCAGCGCCATGTTGCCCAAGCGCGCCCTTGGTTGAATGGATTGGCAATTTTGCCAGTCGAGTTCCGAATGTTGCTGCCAGCGCCATCCCCTCGAGCCGATCGTAATTGCGTGAAGCGGATCCGTTAGCGTTAAATACCTGCACGTCGTTTGGGGACCATCCTGCGTTCTTTATGGCGCTTCTGAAAGCCCGGACACATGGCCGCATATCGAGAGCTGGCCGCGTTGCATGATAACGGCGGCGGCCTGAAGATTGAACTGCTGTTCCTGCGATCGTCGCGTAAGCGCGCGCGCGACGTTTTCGTGCGTGCGATTCGGACTCAACAATAAACGCCGCTGCGCCTTCGCCAATAACATTGCCATCGCGATTGATGTCGAACGGCCGCGAGGCTGCCTCCGGCCGATCGTTCCATCTCGTGGCCAGCGATGCTGAGGCGTTGAGCAGAGCGAGAATTTCAGGCGTAAGCTCGCAGTCAGTCCCGACTACAAGCGCTGCGTCCAATGTGCCAGCTTGAATGGTTTGTGCCGCGAGACCAAGCGCATCCATTCCGGAATTGCATCCGGTGGAAGTCGTGTGCACTGGTCCCTGCAAGTCAAACTGCGATGACACAACGCAGGCCACGGAATGATTGAATGCGTGAAACGCCCCCGAAGGAGTGAGCGGCCTGCGGGCCTGCCAGCGATCGCGCAGTTCAAAGCAATATTCCAATTGACCAACAGACGTGCCGACAAACACGCCGATACGTTGTCGATCGGCTGAGCGAAGCTCGAATGCCGCATCTTCGATCGCCAGGGCGGCGGCGCCGAGCGCCAGTACCACCGGTCGCGGCGACGTTCGTGTAATTGCGCGCCCACCTTCCACGTAGCGCTCGAGGCGGAAATCTCGCACCTCGGCGCCGATCTTGGAATCCGACCGGCTCACGTCGCATCGTGTGATTGGGCCGATTCCTGATCGACCACGTAGAAGCGCCTTCCAGAACTCATCGACGCCATGGCCGATCGCGCTAACCGGGCCGATGCCAGTGATGAGCGCCTTTGTCATCGAGGCGCGAGCGGCTCAATTGTATCGGCCAAACAGCCAATTGCCCGCGGCATTCTCGTCGTTGCTAAAGTAGAACTCTTTAACACGCTCCAGCGCTTCCTGCTTCGAGATGCGACCATTTCCAGTCACGTCCAATTTTTCGAACGCCTCGTTTACTGCCGCCTGGTCGCGAATGCCGTAGGCGTCGAGGAAATCTCTAAAGTCATCGTGGGAAAGATGTTCGTCGTGATTGCGATCGAATGCCTCGAACAAAAGATCGACTGTGCCAACCGTGATCTGCTCGTACATGTCCGGCGCGCTTAACATCTGTGTGTGAAACTCCAGGAACTCGTCAAGGCTAACCTGTCCGTCGTTATTAACATCGGCCAGCGCCTTGAGATTGCCCCAAATCGTCAGATAGAGACTCTCAATTGCCGAATACTCCTTTGATCCGGCTTTCCATCCGTGGATTCGGGCGACGTTGGACACGACGGCAGTGTAATCGTTGCGCTCAAGTTGATTGTTGTGGTCCGAGTCCAGCACGGTGAACAGCCGGCCCAGCTTCTTCTTCTGAAAATCGGTGAGCATTAACGACTCTCTGTCGGCTGGGTCGCCACTGTCAAGAACGTAAGCAGCCTGCGATCCGCCCCTTTAAAGCCGCGGTGGCGGAAACATTAATAAATTTTACCGCCGTCGACAGCGGTAACTACAACTTCGTCATTCGCAACTATCTAATAAACGTCGCGCTTGTAACGCTTCTCGCTCTTTAGTTGCTCGACGTAGGCGTTCGCCTCTTCGACGCTCTTGCCGCCCTGGTCCTGTATGATTTTTCGCAGCGCAGCGTCCACATCTTTCGCCATGCGTTTGCGCGTCGCCACAGACTAAAAACTGCGCGCCCTCGCTATCGATCCATTTCCAGATTTCGGGCTCGTGCTCCAGCATTTTGTGCTGGACGTAAATTTTATGGGCCTGATCGCGCGACCAGGCGCAATCGAGTCGCGTGAGAACGCCGTCGCTCTGGAACTGCGCCAAGTCCTCCCTGTAGGCATAGTCGGATTTCTCGTGTTGCGCTCCGAAGAAGAGCCAGTTTTTTCCCTTGGCGCCGCGCGCCTGTCGCTCCTGCAGAAACGCGCGGAACGGCGCCACGCCTGTCCCCGGTCCAACCATGATGATGGGAGTATCCGGATTTTCCGGCAGATGAAAATGTTTGGCGACGCTGGGATAAACCGGCACCGGAACGTTGTCCGCGCGTTCGGAAAGGAACGTCGAGCAGACGCCATTGCGAATCCGGCCGCGACTTTCGTAACGGACCACGTCCACGATAAAATGCACCCGGTTGGGATAAACGCGCAGGCTGGACGCAACCGAATAAAGACGTGGCTGCAGTTTCGTGAGCAGATCGACGAATTCCTGCGGCGTGAATTTTACGGACGGATGTTCGATTAAGAAATCAATCACTTCCATGCCCCAGAGGTATGTATTCAGGTCCTGCTTGCGTTTCGGATCGAGCAGTCCCTTAAGCAGTGGCGCAGCGGAGGCCCGATCGACGATCGCTCTCAAAAACTTGGGCGTGGGTTGTGTAATGGAACAGTCGCGTGAGAGCGCCTCACGGAAAGGTGTTTGAATTTTCGCCGCCGACACCATTTCATCGCCTTTTGCCCCAAGGGCGCGAATGATTTCTTCAACCAACTGGGGATCGTTCGTCGGATAAACTGCCAGCGAGTCACCCGGCTCGAAGCTTAATCCCCAGGCGGTGAGATCGATCTCCAGATGGCGCGTGTCCTTTTCGGACTCGGGGCCGCTCATGCGTCGATTAACGACGAGTTTGCCGGGAAACGGATTTTTCCGCGTGTACGGCGTCGTGGGCTTGGATGGTTTCGGTCCTGTAGCGGCCGCCGTCTCGGGCGGCAGAACGTTGTCTGTAACTTCCGGCATGTAAATTGGTAGCGGCGATCTGCGATCGTCGCAAATACTTGCTTCGTGGCATCGGCATCTTGCCGATCTTTAAGCATCGCTCTCGCCGCAGCGGGCAGGCTGTGGAGCGATCGGTCCACCTCATCGCGGGGGTGGAATTGGGCTCGGCTCCACTTCCGATTCAGAGGGCGAAACTGCCGGAGATGGTGATGGCGTGGGTGCCGGAAGCGACGTGAGAACCTTCCCGCTCCTGGTTGTCAAAACACCGCCGGAAAGCGCGACATCTTCCACGCGATACAACTCGCCTTTGCGCGGTTGGAAATCTTTTCCTTCCCCAGATGTCGATTTTCGATAAAAGCGTTCCATTTCATCGAGATGAAATGGCCGCGCTCCCCGGCGGCCGAAGACGACCGTTTGTCCACCTGTTTCATCCACCACACGATCGCGGTCTAGTCCGCGCGAGACACAAATCGCTTCACCTTTTGTGCGATAGGTCGCGATCAACTTTGGATTGGGGCGCGGATTGAATCCCTGCGCGCCGGGGACAGTGTCGGGCGAAATTAACTGCACGACGCGCAGGCCATTTTTACCGTCGGCCACCAGCGCGAACTCGGACGCGTTGACGCTGCCGATCTGGACGGCGCGCGTGTCGTTCAATGCGCCATTCGCGCTGAACATCTGGTCGACGAACGGATGCTCCGGGTTTTCGACATCGATGATGGCCAGCCCGTCCGGCCCATTTGCCACGTAGGCGTAGGTACGCGCGACATACAAACGGCCGGCGTGATTGAGTCGCAGGGTGGCGCGTGGCAACGGGACCGGCCGTGTCGGCTCGGTGAGATCGACAATCTTCAATCCGTCGTCGTCGGTAATAAAACCGTAGCGAAATTGTACCGCAACGCAGCGTGGGTTTCGCAGGAATCCGTTCGTCAATTGTCCCGCGATACGTGGATGCATCGGGTCGCTCACATCGATCACATAAAGTCCGCGCGGCGTCGTCATGTAAAGCCGATGCCCGGCCGCCGCGACAAATGACGCTCCGTCCAAGACGCCGTCAGGATTAAAGGTGAGACCTTTTTTTAGGAAATTGTTATCGGGATTTCCATCGACCAATGTGGCGACATTGATGACGACAAGGCCCTCGACGCGGTCGGAGACATAAACGAACGCGTAAAACAGGTCGATGGGCTGCTCTTCGTTCTCGGGGATATGCTTCCGCCCGGGGTCGAGCGCGAGCGTGCTCGGCAAGGCAACGGAAGTTGCGTCAGGCGTGTGCACGTACGTTCGCTGGCCAAGCGGCGAGACCGGCGAAGTCACGATCCGTTCCGAAAATCCCTTTTGATCGATATTCGCGACATCGAACGCTTCGAAACCGCCCGGCCCGTTTGCGGTGTAAAGGTATTCGCCGCGCAAGACAACGTCTTGAATATCCTTTCCCGAATGTTCGTACGCTTCCTGCAATTCGCCGCCCAGTTCGAGGTGCTTTTTGTAATCGGCCGGATAGGCGAGCTTTTGCAGATGACTTCCGATAGCGGCTTGCGGTTCCTCGGGCTCGGTCCAGACCACGGCGTGGAATCCTTCGCGCCCTTCTCCTACGTAGGCGTAGCGTCCGAAGAAATTCACCGTGCCGGTGCCGAAGCCTAACAATTGCGCCATCCATGCATTGTTGTCGTTGTTCCTGGACAAATGGCAGTCGGTGCAATTTTTTGTCGTCCCCACGCCGCTCGTTGTGTGTGGGAAATGCGGATTGAACGCCTGACCACTGTAACCTTCCGCCGAGATGGTTTGCTGCTGGGAATAAACCCACTCCCGGTTCGCATTTTGTGAGCCGACCACGACTGCGCTCGACGAGCGAATCACCGCCATCCGGTTCTTTTTCACGCTGCCGTCGAGCCCGAGCATGAAGACATCGTCCCGCACCACCTGCGGATTGTAAGTTGTGAAGTTCCGATCGGTCACGCCTTCGAATTTGTTTTGCGGCACGCGCTGGTTTGCTTTCATCGGCAAATGGCAGCCGAAACAACTCGTCGCCCACGAGCTGTGACAGATCTGGCAATCCATCGCCGAGTTATCGTGGGCGAGACGAACCCGGGGCTCGTTATCTTGACTGCTTAAAGCAGTCAAGTTCGCTGGAGACGTTCTCGTTTCCGGGAGAGGGCCACCCCAGGTTTTTCCATCGATGCGGAGCGTTTTTGCGTAGGCGGACTTTGGATTGTAGTGCGGCGAGAGCGGATCGATCGTGTCGATAGTTTGCGGGATTTCCCAGCGCACATCGGGCGACATGCTCGATTGTTGCCAGAGCTTATTGCCTTCCCACGTAAACCGCGGTCCGAACGGTGTGTTGCTCGTGTGGAGCAAATCGATCTGGCCGGCGTTGCCGCTCGTAATCAGCGTCGGCCGCCGATTGATTGTGCCATGGCAATCGATGCAGGTGATTGCCGTGGCGTTGCGCGATTCGCCGTAAAGCATCCCGTTCCCGTGAACATCGATATCGAAATGGCAATCGCCGCATTGCATCCCGTCCGCGAGATGCACGTCTTTCAGGTGAACGGCTTTGGCAAACTTCCGCGGATCGTTGTCGTCGATCTTGTCGTCGTCGAGATCGAGCAGATTGCCTTTGCGATCGTGTTTGAAGACCGCGCGAAAGACCCATCCGTGGCCGTGGTAATCGGCAAACTGCGTGTGCTTGAGCTCTGGATTTAGCTCGGCGACGTGATCGAGAAAATCCTTGTCGCCCCAGAGTCCGCGCGCGGCGGCTGCTTCCGGATTGACCATCGTCGCTCTGACCAATTCTCCATCGGTCGGATTGTGCTGCTTTTTCGGATACATGAACTCGCCGTCGGTCTCCTGGTCCCACCAGGTGTAACCGAGATACGGATTCACGAAGAGATTCCCCTGGTGCATGTGGCAGTTCATGCATTGGCTGGCCGGGATCGAGCGTGTGAATTGATGAATAATCGGATGACCGCGCTCGGTTTTCGGAATCGTTGGATCGGCCGTGAAACTCAAGCCTTCGTGTCCGTATTTGCTCCACCAACCCGAGTTCGTTGGCGAACGATCGTTGGCGTACACAACGTGGCAGGCCGAGCAACCGCTCGATCGGTAATCGCCCGGATGATCGTTCGAGCCCAAAAAACCCAGCAACGGATCGTGCAGTCGTGTTTTTTGAATCCCGAGAAAGACCGGGTCGGTACGGTTGAGCGTGCCGAGTCCGCGTTGCGACAGTCGCCGATCGGGTTTCCCATCCGGCTCGGCGGTAGTAGGCAGGCCTAACGAAAGAGGTTTGCGCCCGCCTTTTTCGAAAATGCGCAGGATGTTTCCCGGATTGCTTAAATTGAATCGCGGCACCGGCTCGATGAATGGGAGGATGCCGTGCACGCGCGTGTCTTCGGGAGTTACCGGCGTGTAATTGATCAGCTTGAGTGGCGCGCCGTCCGCGCCGTAAGCCTGGCCGAACCGGTAGTTTTTCAGGTAAAACCCGCCGTTATTATATAGAGCCGCCCCCCAGAGCAAGGCGCCGGTGTTCATCATGCTGTGATCGACGTCGCGAATAATGCGCTCGTGACAAAGCCCGCAGGCTTGCTCGGCCACGCGCAGATCGCCGGGATTGAAAAATCGAATGAATTCCGGCGACTCATGGTTCAGCCGCGTGTTGGAACGCGGCGGGTTGGCTGACGTTTTCCAAAATTCCTTGTCCCTCGGCAAAATATGCGCCTGCTCTTTTTTGAGATTGAGGGCCGGGTTGCCGCCGTGGCAATCAGTGCAGCCAAGCACGACGTGCTGCGCTTTGTGCATCGGTTCGATGTCTTTGTGGCATTGCAAACAGCCGACGCTCTTTGCGTTCGCCTGGGCTTGCGTCTGGTCGATCCAATTCCGCGGCGGCAACGCGACCGGCGCAACAGTGGATTTTGAAACAGGGACGGAAGTGGGCGGCCCGTAACCGGTTTCGGAAGCACCAAGCACCAGGTTCCAAGTTCCAATGAAGCACCAAGCCCCAATCATCAAGCTCCAACGGAAATGAGCGTGTGTGTGCTTTGGATTTTGGAGATTGGAGTTTCTCCGCTGCTTGGCGCTTGGTGCCTGGTGCTTCATCAATAAGTGAGCGTCACGGTCACGATGGCGCTGTAAAGAAACGGATCGACGTGGCCGCCTGGCGGGCTGGGATAACCGGGCACGGGCGTCGTGATGGTGCGATAGATGTCCCTGTAACCCGTGCGCGGAATGAGGAACCCCGTGCCGGCGGTGACGATGATGTTTTCGGTGAGCAACGGCCGCCATTCAAACCCGGCGCTGCAGTCGAGCGCGAAATCGTTACTCCCGTGGTTGGTAAAAAGGACCAGCTCGGTCGTTGCCGTGTCAACCGTGCGAATGTAATTCACGTTCATGAAGCCTCTCAGCTTTGGTGTGATGTCGGCATCGAGCCCATAACCGAAGATGAGCGCTCCCGGATTCACGAAGTTGGCCTGGCCTTCGGTTTTGCTGGTACGGAAATCGATCACCAGGCTGTCGCGTTGCTTAAAGTTGACCGACGTTCCGCCGAGATTGAATCCCTGGTGCGAATAAAAGCTGAATGGTCCGCCGATAAAAAATGGCCGGTCCATCACTGTGTCGAAGCCGGTGGCGTGCGAGTCCGCCGGGTTGCTGTCGCCGCTCGCGTAAAAAATCGACAATTTGTGCCGGAGCCAGTTGTTGTCGACAGACAACTCGAGTGCGGCCATGTGCGCGTTGATGTTGGTGCGCTTTCCGGCGATCCCGTTGAGACTGTCCTCACCAAGGACCTGATAAAGCGCGTGGTCGATGTTGAGCCAGCCGATGTGTCCGTCGCCGGTCCAACCGAGATAGTATGCCTGCACGTAATGATCACCCACCGTGCCGATCGGTGCGGGCCGGGTAATGAAGCCGTTCTTGTCGTAATGCCGGCTGTTGTTGTCGAAATCGGCCAGAAACGTGAGCTCGCCGGTGTAACCCTTCCAAATTAAATCCTGCCGGAAGACGTTCGCGACATAAACCTGTTGCTGGCGCCGGCTGAATTCGTTCAGATCGGAGTAGGTGTCCTTCTCCAGCATATCGAAGGCGGCGACGTTGTATTGCCAGCGGTTATTGTCGTAGTTGCCGAAGATGCGCACGCCGAGGTTGGTATCGTTGAAAATGAACCCGCGAAAATCGCTCACGAACGGCTGAATGCCTGCGCGCATAGAAACGAAATCGTAATTGCTCGAAAGATCGCGCAGATGGATTTCGGCGAATGCTTCCTGCATGGAGAAGAATTCCTTTTCGCGCGTGGTCCCGTTCTGCGGGTTGGGATTGACGACCCGGTTCTCCTCCACGTCGATGTAGTTGTGATTGTAGACGCCGAGAAAGCGCAGCGCCCAATCGACCGGCTTGAATGCCGTCTCACCCTTGAAAAGATCGACGCCGATCGAAAAATCGTTCGAGTAAAAAAGTTGGTCGCTCAATCCGAAAAACTCGGAGCTGTTCGGCTGCGCGGAGCTTACGCCGCTTGGAGTCGGGAGTTTGCGCGCCTCGAATTGAAAGAAATCTTCCAGGGTGATGTTGAGGAAAACGTCCTGGCCGTAAATCGGCGCGTCTCCTTTGAGTTTGCTTTGCAAATAGGGATGCCACAGTCGCAACTCCGATTGATAAGGCGTTTCGGTCGACGGATCGGCGTAGCGCTTCCAACGGCCGAAACCGATGAACCAGCGGTTCGGCTCGGGCCGCGACGACGGCAGCAGGCCTTCGCCCTGTTCTGATTCCGGGTAAATTTCATATTGGAGTTCGCGACGACGCGGCACCACCTCGCGGACACCCTTGCGCGGAAGTTGAAGTGAGCGCGGCAATGGTTCCTCGCCGTATTCCGGAAGCTGCGGAAGAATGGGCGGGAAAAGTTCGGGCGGCGCTTCCGGCTCGGTCCGTTCGGATGCCCCGGGGTCCGGATTAAATTCGGAAGGGTATTCTTCATCGTCTTGCGCGAGGAGGGTGGTATTCGCGAAAATCAAATCGCCCCGAAGTGCAAGAATCGGCGGGCTGTAGCTGGGATTGTCGATCCCGGCCGATGATTGGGACTCGAGGTTTCCGGTATTGACCTCGACGGTCTGCCCGTGCCCCGCGCCGATACCGGTGCAAGAAAGGAGTCCGGCAAACAGCGCGATCCTCCGGCGCATAATCGCGCCGGTACACGATGGACTTAACCAGCGCATGGGAGTGCGAGAATGCCGGAGATACCCGGTTATTGGCAAGCTAACACGGAAGGCAGCCCGGACCGGCTAAGGCAACATCTTGGGATAGCAGCTGATTTTTAGTGGCAAATCATGGCTGATCTTGGTAGACCGGAGTGGCCATGAAGCCGGCTTGGTCGCATTCTTTCGGACTGCCGATTTTTCTCGCGGTCCTCCTCGGGGCGCCGCGGATTTTTGCTTATCCGCCGGAGCCGGTCATCGTCGCGTCCACCGGAAACCATTACGTTGTAACGTGGGATGCGGCCTATTCCGACGGATTTCATCTCGAATCGAGTTCGGACCTCGGGGCCATGAACTGGACCTCAGTTACAGCGGCACCCACGATTGTCGGCGATAAAAAACAGGTCGTGGTCACGGGAACGGGCGCACCAACGTTTTTTCGGCTGGCTGCTCCGCTGGTGCTCAGCCCGCTCACGGCTGCTGATGTTCAAACAATCATTAATCACGCGGTGACGCGCGCCGTCACTGTTTCGCCGAACAGCGTGATTGCAGTGACCGATCGCGAGGGGGATGTGCTGGCCGTCTGGGTCGTGCGCGGGGGAGCGGCCAGTAACGAGGAGATTGCCACGGCGGTTTCAAAGGCGGGCACCGCAGCGTTTTTAAGCAGCAATCAGAATGCGTTTAGCTCGCGCACGGCCGGGTTCATCATCCAGCAACATTTTCCACCTGGAGTGAGTAACACCTCGACAGGGCCGCTGGTCGGTGTCGGCCTATCAAGTCTTTTTATTTCCGACATCGATAAGTTTAGAAAACCGGGCAGCATCATTTCGTTCAGTCCAACGCCGGGCCTGACAATTTTACCGGTGCCGAACACTTCGCTGGATGGTTCGCCAGGCGGTCTGCCACTTTACAAGAACGGCAAACTCGTTGGCGCAATCGGCGTCACCGGCGACGGAACGCCGTCGGCAATTGCCGGGTTCCGCTCGGAAAATCCGTTCAAATACATCGCCGGCTCCGATGTGGACGAGGATGTCGCGCTAGCCGGAAAAAAGGGATTTGCGCCGTCGTCCAGCATTACCGCGGACAATGTTTTCATCAGCGGAATTCGCCTTGCTTACGTGAACTCGTCGACGTCGACCTCTAATACTATTGTGCTGCAAGGCAATCCGGATCCGCAATATCCCACAATTCTGGCGCCGCCGCCGCCGTTTCCCTATCCCGCGGCAACCTTCGGTGGCGTCAGCGGAGAGATTCGCCAGCCGATTATCAGCGACCCGATGGTTGGCCTGATCGATGGGCAGCCGCGTCTCACTGCTGCCGAAGTCTCGAGCATCATTACGTACGCGGCGCAACGGGTGAAGATCACGCGCGCGGCCATTCGGCTTCCCATCGGCACGCAAATGGAGGCGTTCATCAGCGTCGTGAATAATCCGGACATGCCAGGTGTTACGCCCACTGTGTTGGGAACGTTTCGCACCGGTGACGCAACTTTGTTCAGCTGGGATGTCGCCGTGCAGAAAGCGCGCACCGCACTCTATTATTCGAGCCATGATTTTCTCGGTTTCGGTTCGAACATCTCCATGTCGGTACGCTGTGTCGGATTTCTTGCGGAATGCAATTATCCACCCGGTATCGATGGCAATCCGCCGGGCCCGTTCAACGGACAGCAGGAAATGTTTTCCGGTTTGTCAGGCACTTCCTGCAATCCGGGGGCCATCGTGCCAAACCTAGCCTTTGTGCCCGATCCGAATTTGCCGAATGGAATTACGATTTTTCCCGGCGGCTTCGGCCTTTATCGCAACGGCGTGCTTATCGGCGCGATCGGGGTCAGCGGCGACGGAGTCGATCAGGACGACCTCGTCAGCGCGTCCGGCACACAGGATTTTCTCGCACCGAATGCCATTCGCTCCGATCAATTCTTTTTCCGGGGCACGCGGCTTCCCTACGCGAAATTCCCGCGCGACCCGTGACGTAGAGACAGCATTTCGTCCGAGAACGCGCCGCCTGCCCGCCTGTTGGACGAGGAGTTGCCACCGCGACCATTGATCTTAGAATCTCGCGGGCGCGTCCGAAACCACGCGCCTCAAACATGCCTGAACCGATTGACCCGACAGCCGCTGAGTACGATTCGCCCACCAGTCAACGGCTGCCGTGTTCGACAGCGATCCCACCCGAAGTTCCACCGCACGATCCTTACGCAGCGTTTCGTTCGCGCGGCTTCACTTTTTTTACCGCGGGAAATCTACTTTCGATTATTGGTCGCCAGATGCTGGCGGTCGCGGTGGAATGGGAAATTTATCAGAGGACGCATTCAGCCACGGCGCTTGGTCTTGTTGGGTTGGTCATCGCAATTCCGGTAGTGGGACTTTCGCTGCCGGCAGGACATCTGGCCGATCGGTTCAGCCGCAAACATATTCTTCTCATCTCACAAATTTTCAGCGCGTTGACGTCGGTCGCGCTGGCGTTGGTTTCCTGGAAGCATCTCGTCATTCCGCAGTGGCCGGTCCTGCGATACGGCAACGGAACCTTGAACGCGATCGCGGCCGTTTTCGAACGACATCATCCGGCATTTCATTTTGACGACGCCTCCATTCCGTTGATTTACGCTTTGCTTTTAGTTTACGGAACGGCTCGCACGTTTGCCTGGGCGGCGCGCAGCTCGTTTTTTCCGACGCTGGTGCCGCGGGATGCGTTTGCCAACGCAGTGACCTGGAACAATAGCATCTTTCAAATTGGAACGGTCGTCGGCCCCGGGGTGAGTGGTCTGCTGATCGCTCACATCGGATTTCCTTTTGTCTATTTGCTCGATGCGATTTGTGCATTCTTGTTTTTTCTGCTCGTACTGCCGATCCACCACAGGAGAGGGCCCCGTAATCAGATCGCAAAAAGCACATGGCGAAGTTTCGCCGCCGGGATCCGGTTCGTTCTTGGCAGGAAAGTGATTCTGGCAACGATTACCCTCGACCTGTTTGCGGTGCTCCTGGGCGGCGCCACGGCGTTGCTTCCGGTTTTCGCCGACCAAATTTTGCACTGCGGACCAATCGGTCTTGGCTGGATGCGCGCGGCGCCGGCCGTTGGCGCATTCGTCATGGCGCTGGCCGTTGCCTATTTGCCGCCGATGCGACAGGCGGGAAAGACATTGCTCTGGTGCGTCACCGGGTTCGGAATTGCCACGGTCATTTTCGGCTTATCGACAGCTTTATGGCTGTCGCTCGGCATGCTGTTTTTGATTGGCGCATTCGACAGTGTGAGCGTCATCATTCGTGGCTCGATTGTGCAACTGGTTACGCCGGATGAAATGCGCGGCCGGGTTTCGGCCGTGAACAATATTTTCATCGGAACATCGAATGAATTTGGCGCACTCGAATCCGGTCTCACTGCCGCGCTTTTTGGCCCGGTAATTTCGGTCGTGGGCGGCGGCATCGGAACGATTCTGGTCGTGCTCGCGGTGGCCTTTGGCTGGTCGGAAACGCGCAAGATCGGCGCGCTGGATCGAACGCTTCAATAGATTTGTAGGGCGTCTGTGTCAGACGCCGCGTAGATTGGGTTGGTTTATGAAAATTGCGGCAGCCCAGATTTCCTGCGCGCTCGGCGACTTGAAGGCGAATCTTTGCAAAGTCCGCGAATTTTCGGCGCGCGCCAAGGAATCCGGCGCCGGGCTTGTCGTCTTTCCCGAGATGGCGGACACCGGCTACTCCATGCCCACAATTCAAAAACATGCGACCTCCTGGAACGAAGGCGCCGTGCCGGAGCTGCAACAGATTGCCCGGGAATTGTCGCTCGCGATCGTGTGCGGCGTTTCGGAACGTGACGGCGCGAACATCTACAACACGCAAGCTTTTGTCGATGCGAACGGGGAAATTGTCGCGAAATATCGCAAGACTCACCTGGTAACGGCTGCTCCGCTGGACGAGCGCAGCTGTTTTTCGCCGGGTAACGAGTTTGTCAGTTGTAAGGTTGGCACGCTGAATCTCGGGCTGAGCATTTGTTACGATCTTCGCTTTCCAGAGATGTGCCGCACGCTCGCTGTCGAACACGGCGTCAATACGTTCATTACTTCTTCAGCCTGGCCGTCGGTTCGTGCGGAGCATCTGCGAATCCTGGCCATGGCGCGGGCGATCGAAAACCAATGTTACCTCGTTGTGGCAAACCGCGTGGGCACGGACGGCGGTGTGACCTTGTGCGGTTTGTCCATGGTTGTCGATCCTTGCGGCGTCCTGGTTGCGGCCGCCTCGACCGATAGCGAGGAGTTGATTCAGGGGGAAATTTCGGATGAGAAAATCAACGACGCCCGAAAGCGAATGCTGGTGTTCGAGCATCGCCGGCCCGATCTTTACCGATTGTAGTGGCGACCGCGCCGACTGCGAAGACATTGCAAAATGCAGGCCACCCACCTTCGCCTGGCTTCGGCGCGGCAAGCACGCCTGCCGCTACAGAAGATTGACGACTTAAAACGCGCCATGCAGCGCCACCATCCCGTAAGGCGCTGTGCCGTCCTGGTGGTAGCGCACTTCGGTCCGGAAAAAGTCGAAGCTTCGATATGGTTGGTAGCCGGCTTCCGCGGTCAACGTAAGGATTGGCGAAATCCTCCAATCGCAGCCTCCGCCCGTTCGCACTTCGCTGTAAGTGAGGACCGCATGGTTTAGCTCCGGCTTTCCTTGTTTGTCGCCGAAATGGTCGTCCACGCGGTAGTTCGTCTCCTTCACGTTCGCACCCAGATACAGAGTCAGGTTTCTGTTCCAATCAAACTCGATTCGCGGCGTCGGCAGAACGGCATTCATGACCCATTGTCGAGAAACTTTCCATCGGAATCCGGCAGCCGGAATGACCGGAAACTTGCGCTCAACATCGACGCTCACCCCGACGACGAACTGCAGGTTCGGATTGTAGATATAAGTGCCGCCAACGATGAAAGGCATGTTGAAGTCGTCCGATAAATTGTTCACTCCGGTGTTATACATTCCCGGAGTGCCTTCGAGTCTGATCAGAATCGAATCGGACAACTGGGTATCGAATCCGATGACAAGACCGATCGATTGCAGAGTGTCCGGGAGCAGAGCGTTCCGCGGAAATCCGAACACAAATCGCTCCCACTCCGCGCCGATCCGGAGCACGCCAATGTTGATCCGCGGAGTGAAAACAAAGCGCAGGATGGCGTCGCTTTCGTCGAATCCGTCGACCTTGTGCCGTCCGCGCTCCACGCCGGCCTCTCCAACGTAGGTTTCCTCCGCGAGATATTCGCCGGAACGAAAGAACGAAACGATGGGTTGGGTAACGGCGTCCTGGCCCGCGGCGAGAGTACTCAAAAGACAAAACCCGGCAGCGACGGCGAGGCGGTTTAGGGCGGGACTTTTTTTCATGCGCTTAACGCCCGCCGGTGTCGCGACGGAAGAACGTGACCGCTTTGGATACGTTCTTCATCATGGCCGATTCCGACCCGAGCCGCTCGATTCCGTGCAAATCGGCCAGGGAAGCCGCCGAAGTCATATCGCCGCGCCAGACCAGCGTGGAAGCTTTTCCATCCACAGTCACGGGCCACAATTGATAAAGCGTAAGGGCGACGTAGTACCCGCCGCTGGCATAATAAAGGGCATCTGCTGATTGCCGCGTTCCGTTCGCGCCAGCGCGACTGTAAGAGGCGCCCAGCGTGACTACGCCCTGATCGTCCACATCGAGCAGTTCCCAATAAAGTTCCGGCGTCAATGAGCCGGCGCCGCGACCAATCGCGGTCTTGGCAAGAAAACCGGAAAACTGTTTGCGAATCTTGTCCTGATTTTTCAACAGCGAGTTGAATTCCTCGCCCGGACGAATGGTCTCGCCGCTGTAATTGTAAGGCGGTTGCGCGGAAGTCCCGCCGGAGACGAAGCTTTTTGTTCGTGCAGTCAGCACATCGCTCCAAAAATTCACGACGGCTGCCGGCATGGTCTCGTTCCCGCCGCCTTCGCCGGAAAGTTTTTTCGCTTCTTCTTTGCTGATTTGCAGATCCGAGCTGAGTTTTTCTGTCGCGTTTACAAATGCGTGCACGGAGCCGTTGTCAGGCGCGTCCTTTAATCTGGAGAAGTCGGCCGCGGTCGGCGATGCGGAAAGATCGGAGTGCAGGAAGACCTTCAACTCTGAATGTTTGGTCGGGTTCCATTTTTGCTGCGCTTCGAGTTCTTTGTCGGGAGCGCGGGAGACGACGTAAACACTTTCCACGGAAAGAAAACGTCCGCCCATCGGCGGACCGTGCGCCGTTTTGACATCGCCCTTCGCTAACTCGTTGATGTCGACATTGTCGAATACGGAAAAGCTGGCCAGTTCGGACACAGCATCGGCATGCGCGGCTATCGGGCCCGCGAGCAAGAGCACGAGTGGAAGTGACAACGGGAATAAATAGCGCATGATTTGGAATCTAATTGGCAGACTAACTAATCGCTGGCGGCCCATGGTTGCAAATGCGATCACATCATCGCAATAGCTTTTAAGCCATGGAACCAGTAATCGCGCTTGATCACCTGAGCAAAAGCTTCGGTAATGTCCACGCCGTCAAGGATGTCACCCTTGCAATCGCACCCGGGGCCATCTTTGGCTTTCTTGGCGCCAACGGCGCGGGCAAGACCACGACGATCCGGATGCTGTGCGGGCTGACGCATCCGACCAGTGGCAGGGCGGCGATCGCTGGAAATGATGTTTGGCATAATCGGAAGCTTGCGCGCACGAAATTTGGCTACGTTGCACAGCGCTTCAGCTTGTATCCCGATCTGACGGTCGAGGAAAATTTTCGTTTTTTCGGCGGGGCCTGTCGCGTGCCGGCCAATGAATTGAACGAACGCCTCGCCCGTTTGCTGAACCTGACCGACCTTGAGGAAAAGCGCAGCACACCTGCCGGAAGTTTGTCCGGCGGAATGCGGCAGCTGCTTTCCCTCGGCTGCGCGCTGGTGCACGACCCGCCCTTGCTCTTTCTCGATGAACCGACTTCAGGTCTCGATCCGGTGCATCGGCAACAAATTTGGGACCTGCTCTACGACTTGAGCCATGCCGGGAAGACGATTTTTGTCACGACACATTACATGGATGAAGCCGAGCGCTGCACGGAAGTCGGTTTTCTGGAAAGCGGCCGGCTGCTGGCGAAAGCCTCCCCGCGCCATTTGAAAGCGAGCTTTCGAGCGAAGCTGCTGGAAATCGATGTCGATCCAGTCATGCCGGCACTGGTGCGATTGCGAAACGTCCCCGAAATTCTTGGAGTCTCGCTGCGCAGCGGCGCACTGCGGATCTATTCCGCGGATTCCGAAAAGTTAATGGCAGACTGGCGAACGAACTGGCCTTACTCGGATTTGCGGTTGTCAGGCGGACGCTGGGTCGAGCCGGACATGGAAGATGTTTTTACCGCCTATTCTCAGGGCTACGATTCCATGCTGAAAGGAGCCGCCTGATGAAGACTGTAGTGGCAGCCGTGCCGGTTGCGGCTTGCGATATTCTGCAGGCGACACGCCCGCCGCTACAGAGGAAAGGATCGGCTTCATGAAATCTGCTTCGCTTAACGCCATTTCCAGCGTCGCGTACAAGGAATTCCTTCATATTTACCGGGACAAGCGCATTCTCATTTTGCTGCTTATTTTGCCGCCCCTTTTCACTTTGATTTTCGGCCACGCCTTTGAAGCCAACGAGTTGACCGGCGTGCCGGCGCTGTTGATCAATCGCGACAACACGCCGCTCACACAGCGTTTTATCGACATCGTCTCGAAGAACAAAACGTTCGATTGGCGCAGGATGCCGCCGGACATCACCAACGAATCCGATTTGCTCGGACATCATGTGCAGGCTGCGCTGGTCATCCCGTCCGGCTGGAGTGAGAGCTTGAGAAACGGCGATCCGAAGCCGCTCCCGCTTTACCTCGACGGGAGCGACACGAACACGGCGAACGAACTGGAGGGCAGCATCCGGGAGAGCCTCGGCGATTTCCAAATGAAAGAGCGCGATCGGATCGTCGAGGCGTTACCGGAGGAAGTGCTCGAGCTCGGGAAAAAACTGCCGCTCGCGGTGCGGAAACAATTCGTCTCGCTCATGACTGCGTGGGGCACCGCAAGCAAAATTCTCTATAACCCAAAAGAACGGTTCATCGATTACGTGGTGCCCGGGATCATCGGCCTCATTTTGCAATTGCTCACGGTGACATTGATGGCCTGCACCATTGCCCGCGAGCGCGAGGCCGGCACGCTATACCAATTGCTGGTCACCTCGCTCCAACGCCGCGAAATCGTGATCGGAAAAATTCTGCCTTACCTGGCAGTGTCCATCCTATTGATCGCCATGATCATGGCGCTGAGTGCCTGGCATTTTGGCGTCCGATTTTATCAACCTTCCGTTTTGGCGTTAATCTGCCTGCTCTTCCTTCTCTGCTCGCTTGGTCTGGGTCTGCTCATTTCTGCTTTTTCGCGAACGCAAACGCAAGCGATTCAATTTTCCGTTTTCTTTTTGCTGCCGGTTTTCGTCTTGTCCGGCGCCTTCGCGCCGCTCCAGCAATTGCCGCAGGGGATTCGTTATATCTCGGAGATTTTTCCGCTTACGCATTTCTGTCGCGCCTTTCGGCTCGTGAACATGTATCACGCCGGCGCCTCGTTTTATGCTGTCGATCTTGTTGCGCTTTTGGCCGGTGCTTTCATCACTTTCATTGGCGCGGCGTTTCTGCTCAAGCGGATCGAAGAATAAAAGATCGGTAACCAGGGTAAGATGGATGAAAGCGGCGGCAGTAGTTGTGGGCGAAAGCGATTCCTGATTAGAGCGATTCAATCAATATGAGCAAACAACGGGCGCGATGGTGCTTAACGACCGCAATGTTAACGATATTTTGCCTGGGCACCGTTTGCGCAGCATCGGGGAGTGCCGACAACTCGGTTCCGCAGGATGTGTTTGATGGAATGCGCCGGAATTTTCGTGCCGGCAAGGCCCGGGGCGTGCACGCGCGCTATCAATGGGAATTGAGCGGACCGAACGGTGGCGAATGGTGGATCGATGTGAACGACGGCACCTTCCGCATGGGCAGGGGAAGGATCAACAACCCAAGCGTCACATTTACTACCAGCGACAGGGACTGGGTTGCCATGTCGAACGGAAAACTCAGCGGCACATGGGCGTTTCTAACCGGCCGGCTGAAAGTTAGAGGCGATCGGCGAGTGGCCCGAAAGCTCGACGAAATTTTCCCTTAGAAATTCTTGTAGTGGCAGCCGTGTCGGCTGCGTCCCTTCTTGCAGGCGACACGCCTGCCTCTACAGGTCAAACAAAGAGGCTTTCGACAAAGCGCGATGCGTTTTAGAACCTTGCCTCGATCTGGACTTGGAAGTAGGGCGCCGGGTCCAGCTTCGCGCGGGTGCTGGCGCGAAAAAAGTCGAATTCGCGGAAGAAAGTATAGCCGGCACTGGCGATGATCCGAAACGGTTTTATTCCGGTGTATCTCGCCTGCAATCCAATCCGGTCCTCGTTGTATTGCACAACGGCATTGTGCAATTGCAATTTCTTTTCGGGAGTTACCACGTCATCGGTACGGAAGCTTTCGTAGAAGAGATCGCCTTGCAACCGGAGCTGCAAATCGTCGGTGGCGTCGTAAACCAGCGCAGGTTTTGGGAAAACAGCCAGGAGCCGCACCTTGTTTGTGAAAAGCCAGATGATGCCACCACCAGGAGCGATCGGCGGATTCTGGTAACGGCCCCAGCCCAGCCCGATGACAGCGAAAATCTCGTCCTTTTTGAGCGGGAAGGTCACGAAGGCCTTCCCCGGAACGTCAATAGCATCGCCGGTAACTTTGTCCTGAAAGTAAACTCCCGGATCGAGTTCGATTCCAGCGGCGGCCTGATCGTGCACCACGTACTCGCAGGCTACGTGGCCATAGGCTGCCTGAAGGTGATCGGGGAGTCCATTGTTCGTGCCGCCGAAATCAAACCGCTCGTATTCGATGCCGGTGCGGAAGTACCAGTTGCCGGTAATGAGAAAGCGATGGTCGTAGGTGAAGTCGTCGTAGAGTGAGTCGCCATGACCGAGTTTGCCCCGGTCGTTTTTGAAATCGCTTTGCAGCGTATACAGAGTTTGGGTGGAAAAAAGATCGAGCGAAGTTTCTTTTGGCGCCGGATTTGGCGAAGGTTGCGGCGCTGCGTCTTCCATGGCGGTGCAAATGGAGGTAGCAGCAGCGAGAAGCAATCCGGCGAACAGAAATCGGAGTTTTTCCATATCGTTAACGCTTGATGCCGATGAATCGCATCGGCGACACCGGATCGATGTATCGGATTAGATGTGTTTCAGCAAGTGAATCCTTCTGAAATGATTTGTGAAGCATGGAACGACGTTGGCAAACGGTGCCGACAGAAACGTCGTTTGACTGTCTCGCGCGCTCGGAGGCGCTGTGCGATAAAGAGGTGACTGCTGATCCCAACGAATGAAAGCGCCAGGAAAAATCCAGCTGACTCTTTATCTGCTTTTTTTCGCCGGGGCCGCTTTGTTTACCGGCCTACTGATTCGGGAAGGCGCCTCGCAAGTCGGCGCCGCACTTGTGGCCGCAGGGTGGGGAATTGCCGCAGTTGTGGCTTACCACCTTGTTCCGCTTTTCTTCGATGCAGTTTCCTGGTGGGTGCTCTTGCCGTCATCCGACCGTCTGCCGCTGCGTAAATTTTTTTGGATGCGCTGGATCGGCGAATCGGTGAGCACGCTGGTTCCTTCGGCCGCAGTCGGTGGCGACATTGTTCGCGCGCGCCTTGCGGCGATTGGGAGCGTGCCATTGCCGATGGCTGCGGGAAGCGTGCTGGTGGATGTCACGCTGGGTATTTTTATGCAGGCTGCATTCACATTATTCGGGCTGGTGCTGCTCGTGGGCGCGACCAGCCAGAGAAGTTTTGTCGGCCCGACTTTGCTCGGAACGCTCGCAGGTGTTCTGGCCGTTGGCGGCTTCTATTTCGTGCAACGGCTGGGCATGTTTCGTTTTCTGGGACGGATCGTCGCCCGTCTGGCACGCTCGCCGGAGTGGCAATCGCTCGTGCAGAGCGGCGAGGTTTTGGATCGAGCTGTCCGAACACTTTATCGGCACTGGCCCGCCGTGCTGTTGTGTTGCGTAACGACCATTGTTTCGCTCCTGGGCGGTTCGGGCGAAATCTGGATTGCGCTTCACGTCCTTGGTCTGCATGCAACAGTGGTTCACGCGCTCATCCTGCAAAGCATGGTGCTAACGGTCCGCTCGGTGGCCTTTCCCGTTCCCGGAGGCCTCGGTGTGCAGGAAGGCGGCTATCTTTTCGTTGGCAGCCTTCTCGGCATTCCCGGTCACGACGCTCTTGCTCTTTCTTTAATCGGGAGAGTGCGCGAGCTCGCTCTCGGCGTTCCCGGACTGGTTTGCTGGCAAGTGATTGAAGGGCGCCGCCTCTGGCGGGCCCGGGCGGGAGCGGCCGGTTAAGCAGTCAGCCCCGACTGCCTTTGGGAAAACTGGCCCCGGGGCGGCAAATCCTCCCGCCGAACGGCTGAGGCCTGAAAACTTCAGCCCATTTTCGGAGATGGATTGCGATTTTCCTACTGTCCCGAAAGCGAAATCGTTTCGCCGACTTTCATTACACGCAGCTCGGCCTTTACGCCGCGCTCTTTTAATTCTCGATTGAACATGTCCGGTGTGCCGGTCAAAACGGGAAACGTTCCGTAATGCATGGGAATCACCGTGCGCGGGCCGACCAATTTCACCGCGTCGGCTGCTCGTCTCGGGTCCATCGTGAAATGGTCGCCGATACAAACCAGCATGACGTCGATCTTGTTGTAGCGGGAGACCAGCGCCATGTCCGAAAACAAATCGGTGTCGCCCGTATGATAAAATGTTGGCCCGCCACGAATCGCGATGATTAGGCCGCCTGGTGTCCCGCCGTAAATCGGCGCTGAGTTTTCATCCGTCACAACCCCAGCGCCGTGCCAAGCCGGCACAAAAGTGACCGATACTTCGTCCTCAAGCAGGTGAAGTGTCCCGCCGAAATGTCCGGTGGTTTCCGCGTCCGCCAGCTCGTTCGGATAGCCGAGCCCGTTTACCATCGCTGCTGACAAATCGAACGTTGCGACCAGTTTCGCGCCTGTCTTTTTTCCGATTTCCACCGCGTTGCCGACGTGATCGGAATGTCCATGCGTGATCAGGATCAGATCGACGCGTTTTAAGCGCGTGATTTCGTCCTGGCCTTCCGCGTAAACTGGATTTGTAAGCCAGGGATCGACGAGTAAAACGTTGCCCGCCGGCGTAACAATTTTGAAACCCGATTGACCGTACCAAGTGAGTTGCGTTTCCATGCGAATCACCAAACCGAAAAGATCCCGTTCGGCAAGCGACATGACCAAAATCACGAAGCACGAATGGAGGTAATGACGAGGCCCGAATGACGAACGGCGAATTAACACAAAAGAGTGTTTCAGCAGCGCAACTTGACTGCTTTAAGCAGTCAAGCTAACGAGGGCCTTCACGGACTCTTGAGCTCTTTGTTTTTTTCGTCATTCGACATTTAAGATTCGTCACCTTAATTCTGGCCCGTGGCTCACGAACGCGCACACCGTCACATTGCGGCAACTCATCCGCGCCTCGCTGAGTTAATTGCGCGATCGCTCCGGTACAACATCACGCCGTCCGTCCCAGTAAGACCCTTCGATGCACTGGCCGAGTCGATTGTTTATCAACAGCTTAGTGGCAAGGCGGCCGCAAAGATCTTCAGCCGGGTGCGCGCGCTTTATCCGAGAAGAAAATATCTCGACCCCCAACTCGTCCTGAGCACGTCCGACGAGAAGCTGCGCTCTGCGGGCCTGTCACGCAGCAAGACTGCCGCGCTCAAGGATCTCGCCGCGAAGACGCTCGATGGAACCGTGCCATCGGCAGGCGCGCTCGCCAAAATGTCCGATGAGGAGATTGTCGCGCGTTTAATCACTATCCGCGGCATCGGGCGCTGGACCGCTGAGATGCTTCTGCTCTTCGATCTCGGCCGGCTGGATGTCTGGCCGGTGGATGATTATGGAGTTCGCAAAGGCTTTGCGAAGACTTTCGGAAAACGAAAGTTGCCCACACCGAAGCAGCTTAAAAAGCTCGGTGAAAAATGGCGGCCTTATCGCTCAGTCGCCGCCTGGTATTTCTGGCGGGCGCTGGACAAAATGGATGCCCGTTAAGAGTTTCGGCTGGCGGGTGGATCGAGCAGTCTGTTGCTCGATGTTAGAAATGGCGACAAAGCCGCGATGATTTTAGCATCGCCCCACGGAACGGCCGATCCACCGGCCTTTTCCGAGCAATTGACTTCGCCGGTTGAGTTTAATAAAACGCCAATATTATGGCAATGATCCACGTTAACCGGGGCGCAACCAGTCTGGGCGCATTTTCTGAAGAACAAGTCCGCGAAGGGCTTCGTGCCGGTCGTTTTCTCCCAAGCGATCTCGGTTGGCGCGAAGGTATGGCCAATTGGCAGCAGCTCTCGCAGTTTGCCGAATTTGCCGCCGAAACCGCTGCTGCGGCGGGTCAAGCACCGCCCCCTCAAACTCCGCCGACATCGACGGTCACGGCTGCCGGCGCTGGTCCGGCGCCTGAAACTCCTGCGCCACGCAGCGGGCTGCCATGGGACCAACGGCAATCAAAAGGGCTCTTTAGCGCGTTTATCGAGACGCTGCAGTTGGTTCTAAGCAAACCGACTGTCGCGTTCACCGTCATGAAGCGCGAAGGCGGTCTCGGCGAGCCGTTAATCTATGCGCTCATCGGCGGAAGTTTCGGCATGGTTTTTTACTGGATCTACAATCTTGTCTTTCAGTCGTTTGCTTTGTTTCAGCCGCGACACAATCCGCTGGCAGGCGTCTTTGCCGGTATCGGCTCGATTTTTCTTTTGATTCTGGTTCCGGTCTTCGTTGTCATCGGAGTGTTTATCATTTCGGCGATACTCCATCTCTGCCTGATGCTGGTCGGCGGCGCGAAACAGTCATTTGAAACAACGTTTCGTGTTATTTGCTTTACGGGTGGCTCGATTAATCCGCTGTTGGTTATTCCTTTTTGCGGGGGACTCGTCGTAGGAATCTGGAAAATTGTTCTCTACTGTATCGGATTGGCGCGCGCGCATGAGACCGATACCGGTCGCGCGGTGCTCGCGGTATTGCTTCCATTGATCGTTTGCTGCGGCGGCATAGCCCTGCTGGCAATGATGTTCGGCATGCTCGGTGCCTGGGGCGCGTCACACCATTGAAAAAGCATCGATGGAACTTTCGCGTCGCCGTCTTGCGCCAGGCCAGCTCGACCACGAGCTGATCTGGCTGACGGTGTCGTTAGGTGGGCTAGCCTGTACCGTGGCCTGGCTCTTCCTCGGTTTGCCATGGCCGCGTTGCGCGTTTCACGATCTGACCGGGTTTCCCTGCGTGACCTGCGGCGCCACGCGGTGTGCCATTCAATTTTTTCACGGCAAATTTCTCGCGGCCTGGAATTGGAATCCGCTGGTGTTTGTGAGCTTGTGCGGATTATCGATCTTTGATGCTTATGCATTCGGCGTCCTGGCGACGCGGTCGCCACGCCTGCGAATCGGATTTCGGACGGAGCGGGCGAAGAAATACGGCCGATGGATTGTGATCGGGGCGCTGGCGATAAACTGGATCTATCTGCTCGCGCACTGGCGAATGTATTGATTGGTAGGGTCGGCGCGCTGCGCCGGCCGGACGCCCCGGCGGGTGCGTCCCTACCTAAGCGGCGGCCGTCCCACGTCGTCATCCAGTGCTCCGCGATGCGCCTTGATGAACGCCGTCGGATTGAGCCAGCCGCGTATATCCTTGCGATAACCTGGCCCGACGAATGGCGTGATGAATTCGCGCATCTCGAAATGCAGATGCGCGAAGTAGCGACCATTCGCCGTCCCCACTGTGGCGATCTGTTGTCCCCGCTTCACATCGTCGCCGGCATGAACCAGCATCGTTTGGACGTGCCCGTAATACGATTGGACGTATTTGCGTCGCCCATGGTCGACGTAAGCGTGCAAAAGGATTATGACGTTGCCCCAGCCCGGGCCGCCCTCGCGCGCGAGTAATACACGCCCATCGGCGACCGAATAGATGGGGTCCCCAAAATCGCTGTTTTCGCCGCCGATTCCATTGAGGTCGTCACCCAGATGAAGATTTTGGGTAAATCGCTGTGCGTTGTAGCTCATCGCCCCGTTCTCGCTCCCGAGCGGGAAATCGAAACGCGTTGCCGTTGGAATCGAGGCCAGTTCAAGAGGAGAAGGGAAACGAAACGCGGGATCCACATATTTGGGCCGGGTCAATTCCGGGCATAGTTTCCACGCGATCGTCGCTGCCAATGATAGGACGAATGTCAACACAACCCACGACGCGAGTTTCATGTTCTAAGCCGTATAAGAATCGAACCAGCAACTACGCTGAAATCTGTGTCGATCTGTGTTCATCTGTGGCTAATCTTAGAAGCCAATGAGAATTCTGGTTACTGGCGGAGCGGGATTTATCGGCTCACACCTGGTCGAGAAATTACTCGCGCTCGGTCATGAGGTCGTCATTCTCGACGACTTCAACGATTTTTACGACCCGCAAATCAAGCGCGCAAACATCGCCGCAGTTTCCCGGGACGTCGCGCTTCACCAGATCGATCTCCGGAACGCCGCGGCGGTGCGGGATTTGTTTCGCCGGGAAAAATTTGAAGCCATCGCACACCTGGCCGCGCGCGCCGGAGTTCGGCCGTCCATTCAAGATCCCCAACTTTACTACGACACGAACGTAGAGGGCACGTTGCATCTGCTGGAAGCGGCGCGTATGACCGGCATTGAGCGGTTTATTTTTGCCTCGAGTTCGTCCGTTTACGGCGTGGCCGAAAAGGTCCCGTTTTCGGAGGACCAGCGCCTTACCCAGACGCTGAGCCCGTACGGTGCGACGAAGGTCGCCGGCGAATTTTTGTGTTCCACCTATTCGCACCTTTACAAAATGCGAGTGGTCGCATTGCGTTATTTCACGGTCTACGGACCGCGGCAACGGCCCGACCTGGCCATTCATCAGTTCACGAAGAAAATCTTCGCGGGTCAGTCCATAGACCAGTTCGGCGATGGTACGACCCGCCGTGATTACACGTTCATCGACGACATCATCCAGGGAACCGCGGCGGCACTGCGGTACCAGGGGCCGTTATTCGACCTGTTTAATCTCGGTGAAAGCGAAACAATTCAGTTGAAGGAGTTGATCGCGGGGATCGAAGCGGCGCTGGGCAAAAAGGCGAAGATCAATCGATTGCCGGAGCAATCGGGCGACATGCGACTGACCTGCGCGGACATTTCGAAAGCGAAAAAACTGCTGGGGTACGATCCGAAAACGAAGTTTGCCGACGGGCTGCCGCGGTTCGTCGATTGGTTTCTGCAATTGGCCGGGGCCAAATGAGAACGGGTCTTGTTCGGCATGTTCGAGGCCGGCGTAAGTTGGTCCGCCATTTTAGAGCGCTCGCCGTGAGACCAACCCTCGCCTGGCGCTTCGCGTCCTCCTCTCCCTGGGGGAGAGGATTGAGGAGAGGGCGATTTCTCCGGCTTCTCCAGGACGATTGGGCACCTCTATCGGCATTCGGCGACAGGAGCCACAACCCGCTTGCAATCACTCACCCCGCAGACGATACTCGGCCGGAGATGTCGGGAATCTTTCGATGATCCGGGCGTCCGCTCCTAACGACGATTCAGTTTTTCGATTATGATGCGCATTTATGCATCTTCCCTGTTTCGGTGGCTTACAGTAGCGGCTGGCGGTTCGAGGTATTTCCGGCTTTACGAGGCGAAGTTTCCTTTGGCGTGGCAGAATGCTTGCAATTTGCTTCCAGGGACCTTTCCAGGTTCCCACGCTGCGGACCGTGCACCATCCGGTGCGCTTCGCCCAATTAACAATTGGATAAATATTAAGAATCAACATGAACTCTCATTCATCCGGAAGACGCCCGCGCCGTTCGCGTGGCGGTTCGCGAAGCAGAGGCGATCGTCGCGCGCGTTACCAGAGCGCGCCGCCTCACAAGGCTCAAAAGAAAACATTCTGGCAGCGACTGGCTGCATTTTTTGGAAACGGCAAGCGGACAAAACATCCGTCGGTTGGGTCCCGCAACGGTTCGCAGCAGCAGCAGCAGCAGCGGCAGCCGTCGCGCAAACCTGAATCAGTCGAAGTCAATTCACCCCGGCTTTACGTCGGCAATTTATCGTTCGACGCCACGGAAAGCGACCTTTTCGAACTGTTCAACGGAGTTGGACACGTCCAGAATGCCGAGGTGGTGACCTATCGCCATAACCAGCGCTCGAAAGGTTTCGCCTTTGTTCAGATGCAAACCATCGACGAAGCCAAACGCGCGGTCGAAGAACTTCACGATAAGGAATTTCTTGGACGCAAGTTGGTGGTAAGCGGCGCAAAGACGAGCGAGCATCAAGCGCGAAGTTAAGCGGGTTGGCAACTCGGTTTGTGGTAGGGACGGCGCGCTGCGCCGTCCACGGACATTGCAGCGCGATGTCCCTACCTGAATGAAGCATGCCTTTTTTATCGTTGGCCCAACGGCTGTCGGAAAATCCGATATTGCCGCCGACGTCGCGCACCATCTCAACGCTGAGATCGTCAATGCAGACGCCTTTCAAATTTACAGCGGCCTCGACCGCTTAACGGCAAAACCGGAGCCGGCCACGCTGGCGAAAGCGCCACATCACTTGATCGGGACCGTTCCTCTCCGGGAGGAAATGAATGCGGAAAAGTTTCGTCGAATCGCGTTGCGCGTAACCGGGGAAATTCGTTCGCGCGGAAAACTGGCAATCGTTGTCGGCGGAAGCGGACTTTACGTAAAAGCGCTCACGCACGGTTTCGCTTCGCTTCCTCCGGTCGATCCGAAATTGCGCATGCAATTGAACAGTTTGAGCCTTGACCGATTGCGCGAGAGGATGGCCGAGCTCGATCCGGAAGGCGCGACCAGGATCGACATTAAAAATCGGCGGCGACTGGTCCGTGCCATTGAGATTTGTTTGCTCACGGGCAAGCCGGCTTCGGCGCAACGGACGCAATGGGATCCTGCAGCGGCCGTCGTCCCCAGCGCCAGGTTGATGGACGGCATATTTGTTTTTCGGGACCGCGACGAGCTTTATGCACGGATCAATCGCAGGGTGGAAGGAATGTTCGAAAGTGGCGTAATTGAGGAAGTGCGGGCCCTGAACGCAGTGAGCGAGACCGCGTCGAAAACGATTGGTTTTGGCGAGATTCGCGACTTGCTTGACGGGAAGATGTCGATTTCTCAGTGTGTCGTGCAGATTCAACAGGCTACCCGCCGCTATGCGAAACGGCAGTTGACCTGGTTTCGTCGGCAAACTAATTTTAAGCCGCTGAACCTATCGCTTCTTACTCACAACGAAGCCGTGAAATGGATCTCGCAGGCTGCGAGAGTGTCAGGGGTTGCTCAAAGGGATGATTGAAACACGTCCGAAAAAAGGCCACGAACGCGCCATTTTGATTGGTCTCGAGAAAGACGGTGTCTCGAAATGGGATCTGCAGGATTCGCTGGAGGAATTGCGCGAGCTTGCAAATTCCGCTGGCGCGGAAGTGGTCGATACCGTCACCCAAAAACTGGCGAAACCGACTGCGCCTTATTACATCGGGAAGGGTAAAGCCGAGTCGATTAAAGACTCGTTGCAAAACCGGGAAGTGACTTCGATCATCTTTGACGACGAACTTTCGCCGGCCCAGGGGCGAAACCTGGAGAATCTGCTCTCGCGCAAGGTGCTCGATCGGACGCAGCTCATTCTCGATATTTTCGCGCAACGCGCGCGCAGTCGCGAAGGGCGATTGCAAATCGAATTGGCGCAACTTCAATATCTTCTGCCGCGTCTGACGAGAATGTGGCACCACCTTTCCCGGCAAACCGGCGGAATCGGCACACGCGGTCCGGGCGAGACGCAGCTGGAAGTAGACCGCCGCCGTGTGCAGGAGCGGATCGCGCGGTTGGAGCGGGAATTGGAATCGGTGCGCAAAACGCGCGCGGTGCAACGCCAGGGAAGGAAGCGGCACCAGTGGCCGGTCGCAGCGGTGGTCGGCTACACGAATGCGGGAAAATCCACGCTGCTGAATTTGCTCACCGGCGCCGATCTCGTCGCGGCAAACAGACTCTTTGCCACGCTCGACCCGACGACCCGCAGTTTTGTTCTGCCCAACAAACAACGCCTGCTGCTCACCGATACCGTCGGCTTTTTGCGCAAACTGCCCCACACGTTGATCGAGTCGTTCAAGGCGACGCTCGAAGAAGTGCACGAAGCAGACCTGCTCATTCACGTCGTCGATCTCAGTCATCCGCACGTGGAAGAACAGATGGAAGCGGTCGATGCCGTGATCAAGGAACTGGATGCGTTCGGCAAACAGGCCGTGATCGTTTTTAACAAGATCGACAATCTTGAGGGCCGCGAGCTTGCAGAAACATACGTCAAAAAGTTTCCCGGCAGTGTGGCGATTTCGGCCCGTACCGGCGAAGGCGTGGGCGATCTGGTGCAGGCGCTGCAAAGCGCGCTCAGCGCCTGGCGGTTGCGCTCGCGATTTCGAATTCCGGCGAGCGAATCGGCACTAATTGCCGAGATCCATCGTGTTGGTCACGTGCTCGAGTTGAAGTACGAGAACAATGACGTGCTTGTCGTTGCGCATGTTCCGCCGCATTTGGGACAAAAGCTTTCGCAGTTTGCTGTTGAGTAAACGTGCCGACGGAGGGACAGCGTGAGGGCCCTGCCTGAATCGTTCAAGCTGACTGCTGAAGACGACCGCGGCGCTTCCGCGCGTCGGTAAACGAAACGCAAATCCATCCGGCGGTGAGGAAGCCATCCAGCCAGGCGGACGGTTCGGGCACGGCCTCGATGTTAATGAACGTGCTTGATGTATCGTAGGCCAAGCCCAGCGGATTTCCGGTAATTCCCGTGCCGGTAAAGTCGGTCGTGTTCGTCTGTAACAACTGGGCATAGTTCATTTGCAAAATGTAACTTTGTCCGGGAACGAGGGTGCCGGCGGACAGCGTGATGGAGGTTAATGCCGGATCGTTTTTTCCGAGGCTGGGAACATATTGCGAAACCAATTGAGGGGTTAGTGGCGTGGGATAATCGGAGGCTGCAAACAAGTTCACGGTAATCGCTCCACCAAGGCCGCTCGTGTAGGTGGTGAACGCGCTGCTGTTGAGATCCAGGGTTGTCGTCACGTTTGGGTCGATAAGAAGCGTGCTGCCGCTCCAGGTACCGCCGCTGGTGACTTCAGGAGTGGTTGGCAGAAACGGAGTTACGGTGTCGAGATTGAGAGTCGGCATTGCCGACGCGTCGCCGAGTGTAAATGTAAATGTGCCGCTGCCGACGTTACTTGAGAGCTCCGAGGTGCTGTTCCAGGCATTGCCAAAGTCGTATCGATTGTAGCCGTCTCCGCCCGGGTAAGTTGGGGAAAAACCGGGTCCGGTGGGGAAGGTGATGTAGCCATCCGGATAAGCTGATGTGGGGTTCGGTAGGGTCAGAATCGGAGCGGCCGACAGGCTCATCCCGAGGGTATCGATTTTGGCAACCAGAGCGTATTGGTCGTAAGACAATGTGCTATATCCGGGCAGGATCGTGGAGCCGTCGGTCTGCTGCTGCACATTTTGCACTTCAACGCTGTATTGAGTGCCTGACGAAGCAAACGCGTTTGGAAGCCCCGCCAATGAGAGCAGAGCAATCAGCCTAACGAGTCCTGTCGAACGTGCTCGTGTCAGGAAAAGAAGAGAAGCGCTTGTCCCTTTAATACCAACATGAACCCTCCCAAGCATGGCAAAAATCATGGAAAATTATGTGCTAAATGTCAATGTCGGACGTTGTAGTACGTTCCCTCGCGTCATTCTAATTCTATATTGGGTCCGGTACGACTACGCGTCGGCGCCGCGTCACAATCCACCATCGAGCCGATCGCGTTGCACCTGATGCGAGCTTGCGGTACAGGAAGATATGGAGTGGCTGCGCAAAATTGCTCCCGGTCTTGCTCGTGCACCGAAAATGCGAAAGGTCATTGTCGCGGTGATCGGTGGTACCATCGTGCTGATCGGGATTGTGCTGCTCGTTTTGCCCGGTCCGGCGCTGATTGTTATTCCAATCGGACTCGTAATTCTGGCGAGCGAGTTTGCATGGGCCCGGTACGTTTTGCGTCGCGGCGGGCGCGCATTTGAAAATGCGCGGCGTGGAAAATGGCGCGATCTCTTTTCGACCACTCGCGAACCATGAAGACTCAGCAGCGCGTAGCGCGACTCGTCGAAACGTTGCCAAAGGTTTATCCCAACGCGCACACCGAGCTGAATTTCAAAGGTCCGCTCCAGTTGCTGGTCGCCACGATCCTTTCGGCGCAGTGCACCGACAAACGCGTCAACATGGTCACGCCCGCTCTTTTTAAGAAATATCGGACGGCAAAAGATTACGCCGGCGCGTCGCAAGCCCAGCTCGAGAGCGCAATCAAATCGACCGGATTCTTTCGCAACAAGGCAAAAAGCATTCGAGCTGCGATGCGCGCAATCGCGGACGAACATGGTGGCAAGGTTCCTTCGACGATGGAGGAACTGCGCGAGCTGCCAGGGGTGGGACGAAAAACCGCGAACGTTGTTCTGGGTAACGCGTTCGGAAAAAACGAGGGGATTGTTGTGGACACGCACGTGGCGCGGTTGTCCCAGCGTCTCGGACTGACGAAGCACAAAGATCCGGAAAAGATCGAACGCGATTTGATGAAACTGGTGCCGCGCGAGTATTGGACGGATTGGAGCCACTGGCTGATCTGGCACGGGCGCCGCCGGTGTTACGCTCGGAAACCGGACTGCACAAACTGCGAGATTTTTCAGCTTTGCCCGAGCGGGAAAATTCTTCTGCAGACCGGGGAAGCACGAACGGTGGCGTCAAGCCGTAAATGAACCATTTGGCTTTTCCGCCGTGCTAGGATCCGCTCTCTTTGGATCCTTTGTGCAACCGCTTGAATTCCTCTTCGAGCTTTTTCAATTCCGCATCGGAAAGTTCTTCAAGATTGACCATGTGGTTGCGCGCGCCTTTCATCGCGCGGATCAGCTCGTCGAGCTTCAATTGAACGGCTTTCGAATCGCGGTTCTGAGTGTTTTGAATGACAAAAACCATCAGGAAGGTAACGATGGTGGTGCCGGTATTAATGACGAGCTGCCACGTATCGGAGTAGTGAAACTTCGGTCCGCTTGCGCCCCATATGAGGAGGGCCAGGATCGCAATTACGAATGCCCAGGCACTTCCCAGCATGATTGCCGCGCGCCGCGCGACTACGCGAAATGCTTCGTTCACCAGGCCGAATGGATCCCGAGGCGCCTCTTGCTGCTTTACCTTTTTGCCTTGTGTAGTCATAGGATCACACCCTCAATTCGCAGCACCTTCCTAATCTGCGTGTCACAGGATCGTCAACTGTCTCGGAAGTCGGCATTGATTTTCGCGGTGACTTGACGCAGACAATCCTCCGGATCCATGCAGCACGCGACGAGCGCTCTTTCTCTTTTGCACCTTAATTTGGACGACGCCTGGCGCGACGAGCCGCTTCGCTTGCCGGTGCTCGATCTGCGCGCGTGGGGTCCGCAACTTCGGTTTTCCGCGCCGCCACGCTTGATCAACCGGTTCTACGACGAAGTTGAATCCCGGCTTGCACCATTTTTACTTTATGGCTCGGGCGATTTTCATCATCTGAGCGCGCTCTGGGTCCGCCGCGTTGCCCGGCCACTGATGGTCGTTTCCTTCGACAATCATCCTGACTGGGACGTTCGCCCACCGAAATGGTGCTGCGGCGGCTGGGTGAATCGCGCACTGGAACTGCCGCACGTTGAGCGGGTCAGCGTTTGGGGCTGTGGCAACTTCGAATGCTGGTGGCCAGGCCAGCTCTTCGGCAACCGTCGTGCCGAGCGAAGCGGAAAATTGGAAGTGCATCCGTGGGCTGACGAGCGGCCGGCGAAAGACCAGCAGCGGCGCGGCGCAATTTTGCGTGATAATTGGCGCGAACGTTTCGAAAGCTTTCTCGACCGCGTGCGTGGCGCGGATGTTTATGTTACGATCGATCTCGATTGCATTCGAGCGGAAGAAGCGGTGACCAACTGGGAAAACGGGCGCTTTACAATTGTCGATCTTTCCTGGGCCTTGCAAAGATTGCGCGAGCATTGCCAAATCGTGGCCGGAGATATTTGCGGCGCATTTTCGCAACCATCCTACGCTCGGTGGAAGCAGCGGTTCGCTTCGGAAATGGACCATCCGAACCTTCCGCGACCGGCTGCGGACGAGACCGCCAGAATTAATTTCACCGTTTTGGAGAAACTCTGGCGGGTTCTGGTTGGTGAATTGTAGGGCAAGCGCACCGCTTGCCGAATTTTTGGCCAGCCCGGCAAGCGAAGCGCTTGCCCTGCAATCTATTTGCCGTGCGATGCTAGCTGAGCGAAACGAGCACGACACCGGCGGTGATGAGAAGCGCGCCGATCGTTAACTGCAGGGTCAATTTTTCCTTGAGCATCATCGCAGCCATCAAACTGATGATAATGACGCTGAGACCCTGGAACGGGTAGAGATAGCTCAGATCGAACTCCCGCAACAACCCCAGGGTGAGAAAGAACGAGATCGTCATCGAAACAATTCCGGCAGTGAGGGACCTGACGAAGTAGGCGCTGTGAAATCCGGACCTTGCCGAGAATTCCATCGCGTGCTTGAACCAAAGCTGGCCGGCGCAAAAAGACGTCAGCGCGCAAAAGATGAGAAAGAAAGGCACGATGCTCACAACTTCTCCTCGATCCGTGCGAATGGCTTTGCCACGACCATGAGGCCGACGAGCACCAGCGCGATACCGAACCAGCGGCGGGTAGAGATCATTTCGCCAAGAAAAATCCAGCTGCTTAACGGCACCAACACGTGGCATACGTTCGAAAGCGGAAATGCGACAGTGAGCGGCATGTGCCGCAGCACGTAAAGCCAGCTGAAAAGGCTCAGAATTACAAACACAATTCCGGACCAAACCCACGGTGAGAGCAACGCCGCGATCCCGGTCCATCCCCAGCGTGGTAACAGGTGCGCCGTGTCAGATGCCCCGAGCTTCAGGAAAAGTTCCGAGATGGTGACAAAGATTGCGCCGAGGGCAATTTGGAGCCAGGGATTACGGAGCCATCTAAAGAAACGGTTTCGCATCCGTCTTTCTTGGCGCGACTCGAGTGCTTACGCAAGACAGGATCGGATTTTGCGGGCGAAAAATACGGTGCCACGAATCGGAGGACCGTGTTCATCAAACGGGATGTGTGCCGCACATATAGATCGAGATCGACGAGGTCCAGACCGAGCCGCAGCTTTGGATCGTAGTTGAACGGCGCGCTGCAATAATATTTCAAGTCGTGGCGCAGGGCCCACTCGATCAGGTCGCGAAACGTCAGGTAATAAAGATTCAGATCGTGAGCGACATCGTAATCGAGACCGATGTCGTTATCGTAAAGCGTGTCCCCCCAGATCGTGCAGAAACTGAAAGCGATCGCTTTGCCGCCGCGGCGCCAGACGAAATAACGGAACCGTCCCGGCATGCGGCGTCCGGCTTCCAGGAAATAATCTTTCGTGAAAACTTCGAAGCTTATTTCGCTACGCTCTGTCACCTGCAAGTAGAGCGGATAGATTTCATCGACCACGCCACTGCAATCCTCCAATACTTCCAGTTGAATCGGAGGGGATGTTTTGTCAGACCTCCGAAGTTTTCGACGCAGGCCTTTTCGCGTGATTTTACTGAGGTGAGTCCGGAGATATTCGTCGAAAGAACTGAAATTGAGATGAAGGGCGAGCGAGGGGAACCCTGCCAGATGGGTGTAACCGGCTTCGATCAAAGGGACCAGGGTCTCCCGCAACTTTGCGCTAAAGTCTTTCGCCGCGATCAGACGGATTTTTTGCAAGCGCCCGTAAGTGATCAGGGCCTCGGCCAGAATCGCACTGGCCTGCTCCGGGGCGGCTGGCGCAATCACTCCAAGTCTGCTTTCGCCCACCAGACAACCAGCCATCAATATGCGCGCTCGCAGAAACCGCGGCCGGAAGCACCGAATCCCGCCAACCAGGCGCGTCAAAACCGATTTTGCCGTTGCGGCGAGGTCCTGATCGACGAGGATCAACGGCTGCAGCGCAATTGCCCGGTCTTTATCATCGACCAGCACCATGTAACGAAAAGTAAAATCACTGGCCAGCGTCTCTTCGATCAGGCGGTAGTAATTGAAATCTTTTTGGTCGTCGCCGAACGCCGCTCGCCAGATTGCCGGATCGACATCGGCAGCTCGCTCAAAAATCTGGAAACCGCCGCTTTCGAGGAGGAGCGCCACGGAATTGCCGGGCGCAGCCGGCTCCCGCGGAGGAGCGCCGGCAGCATCCGGCACGGCCGGTTCATGTAAGACAGGCCTCGCCAGTTCCGGCTCGGTCGCGATTAGACAGTCCAAAGCTCGTTTGCGTTAGGGAATTGCCGCAGGATCGGATCGTGGCGGGTCGGTTCCAGATATTTCAAGGCATGGCGAAAGATCGGATTAAGAAGTCCTCTCGTATGCGTGACATAAAGGTCGAGCGGCATCAGTTCGCAACCCAGATGCAACTTCGGATCGTAGTTCAACGGCCCGCTACAATATTCTTCGAGACCTTGCTTCATTGCCCAAGTCAGAACATCCCGCAGCGTATAGAAATAGAGGTGCAGATCGAGCGCAACGTTGTAATCGAGGCCGAGGCATTCGTCGTAAAGCGTTCGATCGTGGATCAAACAACAACTGAAGGCGATCACCCGGCCTTCCTGCCGCCAGATGAAAAACCGGGCGCGCTCCGGCATTAGTTTTCCAAGATTACAAAAATAATCCCTGGTCAGGTGTTCGAACTGCATCCGCGAACGCTCGTGGACCTGTAAATAGAGCGGATAAACCTGTTCGACGTACGGCGTGATATCGTTGGTGACTTCCATGTCGATCCTGGCGGCGCGTTCCGTCTTGCGAAATTTGCGGCGCAGACCTTTTCGCGTGATGTAGCCGAGCGTGGCGAGATAATCGTCGAAACTCTTGTGCTTGAGCGACAACCGCGTCATCGGCATACTGGGAACGCGTACATATCCGTTGGATGAAAAATGGTCGAGGGTCGGGCGGTATTTCGCCGGGAAATCTTTCAAGACAACGAGCGCGGCCTTGTTTTGGCGGGCGTACTTTCGAAGGCTGGCATGCAGTGCTTTTGCTACCCAGAGTTCGTCTTTGGCATCGCAGGCGCCGAGATGACCTTCACCCGCCGCGCAACCGACCATCAGGATTCGCATGGTCAAGAAGCGCGGAAACCATCGCTGCACGGTTTCGATCGCCCGGCGAATCTTGCCCGGCACGCCTTCGACCAGACTTTGTCTGACAAAAAACAGCGGTTGAATGGCGCGCACTTTTCCGGCGGAGTCCTCGAGAACCCAGTAACGATGCTCGAAATCGTTGGCCAATGTTTGTTCGATGATCTCGTAGAAGCGGTGATCCTTGCACCGGCTCTCAAAGGCATGTTGCCAGTCTTCGGAGCATTGGAGTTCAGCGCGCGTGACAATTCTCGCGACGCCCTGAGGCAAGGGGATGGATTGGCTTTCTCGCATTTTCCAAAGAAAAGGCTCCGTCGATCGGAAAACCGTGGGGGAGCTAGTATTAACAGCAACCGCGATTTTCTCAAGCTTTTGCGTAGGAGATATCTAGGCTGTGCCTCTTCCGGAGCGCGCCTCTTTCCCGTCGACGTTTTCCACTTTCAGCACGCCGCTTCGAATATGGAGATCGCGCTGCGGGAAGGCGATTTCGATTCCAGCCTCACGGAACTTCCGTTCGATGGCGAAGTTGAGATCGCTCCGATAGTGACGCGGCCGGTAACTCATTTCGCTGCTCCAGACCACCAGTTCGAAATTAATGGAGTTGTCGCCGAATTCGTTCAGAAAAACGCCGGGCGCCGGGTCGCTCAGGGTGTTGCGATTTTCTCGCGCCACCGCCAGCAACGCCTCGGTGACTTTCGCGATGTCGCTTCCATAGGCTACTCCAACGGGAATCCGGAAGCGCACCCGCGGATCGCTGTAAGTCCAGTTGGTCACCGGTGAATCGATAAACTTCGTGTTCGGCACGATCATCGTAATGTTGTCGTTGGTGCGAATCACGGTGCTCCGTGCGCGGATTTGGTGCACCTGCCCGGCGACGCCTGCTACTTCAACGCGGTCGCCGATGGTGATCGGCCTTTCCGCCAGGATCACCAGGCCGCTGATGAAGTTACTGGCGATATTTTGCAGGCCGAACCCAACGCCCACGCCGACCGCACCCGCGAAAACCGTCAGAGCCCCGAGATGAATGCCGGTGTTATCGAGGACAACGAAGATGCCCACGATCAGCACCACGTTGCTGGCTATCTGGGCGATCGCGTATTGCAGCGAGCGGTCGAGGCCGCTGTTCACCAGAAAACGATTGAAAAGAAAATGCTTGGTCCGTGACGAAAACCAAAAAACCAGGATCAAAAGCGCGATCAGCAAAAAGATCTGCACCAGGCTGAGCCGGATGCCGGGAAGCGGCGCGTTCCAAAGGAGCGGAACGCCGGCCGCGTTAACCGCTGTAACCGTAAAGAAGGCGAAAACCGAAAAACTTAAAATCGTTGTGAGAATCGCGGTCAGATTGCCCTCAATCTTGAAGCGGGCGAAGAGACGCCGCACCTGCTGGCTTTGCAGCTCCCTGGCCAACAGCAGGCCGGCCGAGAGCAGCACCACAAATGCAATCAGCCCGAGGGCTGAAATGTAATGCCCGCCGACGTAAAACAGCGGGCGCTCCAACAGACTCAGGTTCATGGCCCTTAGTCTGGGCGGGGTGCGGCCCTTCGCAACCCTCTAAAGCTTGCAGGCCGACGGGTGGCGCGGGTCCAACTTAGCCGCGGAAAATGTGGGAGGCGCCTTGGCGCCCCGACTTTGTTCCCTTAGCTGGGCGTGCCGCCGCCGCCCTGCTGCTTCGCCCGCTCTTCGATGTATTTGGTGACATCGCCGACGGTTTGCAGTTTTTCGGCATCTTCGTCCGGCACTTCCACAGAAAATTCCTCCTCAAAGGCCATCACCAATTCCACGATATCGAGCGAGTCCGCGCCCAGGTCTTCAATGAAGGATGCTTGCGGCGTAACTTGCTCGGGATTGACTCCGAGTTGTTCGACGATGATGTCCTTGACCTTTTCCTCGATTGGTTTGTCTGCCATAAAAATTCCTGTTTGGTTTTTGTCCATGCTTAAAGGAGCGAGGACAGCATGGCAAGTAAATGAATTAGCTCCGTTGTCAATCAATTTCCGGCCGGCTTGTCAGCCTGCTCGATCCGCAAGCATGCTCCGGAGAGTGCATGCCCCTCGCGCGTAGCGGGTCCGTCGCCCTCACGGACTTTTTTCATCCTGGCTCGCCCTCACCTTTATTCTCTCCCTCAGGGAGAGGAGGACAAAGGCCGGTTGGGCGTTTGCTCTGGTCCCCCGGCAAAGTTTACTTCCGCTGGGCTTGGCGTAAAAGAGAAGGGTGGCGGCTCCCTCTATTGATCTGGGCGAATTACTCGATCTGAAAATATTGCCTGCATGGGTGAACGAACCCGAGCAAGGGGAGCGCTATGCACATGTCCAGGGTCCCGATGAACATCCGCGCGATCAGCGGTCGTTACGCGGCGAACACGGTGGCAGAAAACGCCGAACGCCCAACGCCCAACGCCCAACGCCCAACGCACGCAGGAACAGCACCGGGCGCGGCGGCGGTCCAAGCCGGATTCGCGACCGGCGGGATCAAGACCGACATAAACAAGGCCGGCCTCGTGAGGACCGACCTCAGCCAACCCGGCAAGCTCCGCTCAAAATCGCTGTACGTTTTTTGCCGCACGCGCATGCGCTGGAAAACGTCGTTGAACAAATAAAAACAAACTCGGTGACCTATTCGCTTTTTGCCCTGGCTCGCCTTTTCCTGGCAAAACCGGAGCGCTATGATGTGCGCCTGACTGCGTCAGCGGAATCCCCGCTCGTTCGCCTCGGTGAAAACGGGACCGTCTCGTCGGACCGCGACATTCTCGATCGGAACGCGTTTCATCTCGCGCAATCGGACTTCTACAACGTCGAGATTACGGAGTCGGAACCGATTAAGGGAAATTTTACGAACGTGGCGCGGTGCAGGTTAAGTGGGAAACTGTTCGGCCCGACGAATCATCACGATTACCAAAAACGGCTGCGCAGTTCGTACGAGCAACGCTTCAGCCGGCGGATGAGTTTCGCCGACTATCAGCGGCAGATCGAAATCGTGACCGATCCGCAACTGGTCGAAAAATGGAAGGAAGACGCGCGCAAGATCGCGACGTTTTCGACGCTGCGGGAAGAAGCGCCTGCGACATTTTCATCCGCGGCGGAAGCGGAACGGCATTTCCGGCAGCATTACTTGCCGGAGCTGATTCGAGACGTTCAGGAATTGACCATTGATGGGAACGCGAGCCGGCGATTGCCCGATCGCGCGCTGCACAATGCGATCGAGAGAGAGTGGACAAATGAAACGCGGTCGCCGTCGCATATGATGCAGGAACTGGCCGCGCAATTTCGTCAGGCCGGTCTCCACGTCTTCCGGCATCGCCGCGGGATGCTGTTTGTCTCGCCCATTCGGGCGCGGCCAATGGCTCAGAACGTCGCCATCTCCCTAACGGTGAAACGAATCATCGAGACGATTGCCGCCGCTCCGGGAATCAATCGCAAGGAGCTTGCCGACAAGCTGGTTGTCGACCTTGCCGGAGAAAATGGCAACCGCGCGAAATTGGCGCTCGCATCCGATCTGCGGTGGTTGATCAGCGAAGGTTACGTGATCGAATTCAACGATGGCACGCTCGACCTGCCGCGAGTAAAAACAAAACCAGGCAAAGCTCCTGCAGAGGCCGCCGACTCGGCGGTGGTTACGCCAACCGCCGAAAATTGTGGGGCGTCTGTGTCAGACGCCGCTTCCGGCCAGGGGACTTCTGTCACGGATTTGGACGGCGTTTCACAGAAACTCCCTACAATCGAAGAGGCGGAAATCGGCGGAAGCTAGCTGCCGCGCAGTTCTGTAGCGGCGGTCTATGGCCGTCGCACTATTTCCGGATTGCCGGCGTTGTGATGAGTGCTACCCGCGCAGGAGATTCTTGCGACGGTCGCAGACCGCCGCTACAGCGCTGCCGCGCTAGATTGCGCCGGCTTTTTTCAAGGTCTTGTATGCGCCGTTTTTGTTGATCGTCTTGAGCCCGCGCGCGGTGACGCGGATCCGCACAAACTTCTTCAGCTCAGGCACCCAGATGCGGTGCTGATGCAGATTTGGACCAAAAACGCGCGGTACATTCTTAGTCACATGACGGCCGACACCGCCTTTTTTCTTGGCCATACCGCGACGGTGAATAACGCTCCCGCGTGTGGCTCTCGATCCGGTGATTTTGCAGACCCTTGACATGATGTGACCTCAGAAGAGGCGCGTAAGCTGCCGTCCAACGGCGCGCAGGTCAAGCGATTCTTTGCCCGCGAACAGCGCGAATGTGCGCGAATAGAAAATTGAAAATGTAGGAACGCCGCGCCGCGGCGTCCGGACGGCTCAAGTTCCGATTATTCGTGTTAATTCGTGGGATTCGCGGGCAAAGAAGTTCTTCACGGCTTGAACAGTAACGACGTGGCGTGGTCAAACTTATCTCTCGCAAAACACAGACCGCGCCGGCAAAATTGCCAAACAGATTAAAATCATGACGCAAAAAAATAATCGCAAGCTGCGGATGGGAATTGTCGGCGCCGGTGGGATCGTTAAATCGCGCCATCTGCCTGCTTTGAAGCGGCGTCCCGAGGTCGAGATTGTCGCCGTTTCCAATTCCACTTACGAAAGCAGCGAATCCTTTTGCCGGGAAAACACGCCGGAAGCCACTCCGATGCGAAACTGGGCGGACCTGCTGGCCATTCCCGATCTGGACATCATCTGGATCGGCGCCCCGCCGTACATGCACTCGGCGGTGACGATTTCCGCGCTGGAGGCGGGTAAACACGTTTTTTGTCAGGCGCGGATGGCCATGGATCTGGCTGAAGCCGAAGAAATGCTCGCCGCGGCGAAACGTTATCCCGAACTGGTCACGATGCTTTGCCCGCCACCCTATGGAATGCGAGCGGATCTTCTCGTAAAAAAATTACTGGCTGAGAACCAGATCGGCCGGCCGCATCACGTGCGACTGAAAAGCTTTAACGGCGCCTGGCTAAACCCGGACGCACCGGCGCATTGGCGGCAACGGGTTGAGATCAGCGGATTGAACGTGCTTACGCTCGGGATTTACGTCGAAGTCATGCAACGCTGGCTCGGCGATATCACCGGTCTCTTTGCGCGCGGCAAAATCGTTACGCCGATCCGGCAAGGCTACGAAGTCGTTATTCCCGACCTGCTCAATGTGCTTTGCGTTTTTGAAAATGGCGCGGAAGGCGTGCTCGAGTTTAGCGGCATCGATGCATTTTCTCCCGGTGATCGCCTCGAGATCTACGGCGATCGCGGAACGCTGATCTACGATTTCGCCACCGACATCGTCCAGGTAGGCAAAGTCGGCGAAAAAGATTTGAGAGTGGTCGATCTTCCCCCGGATTTAACCAGGGAATGGCGGGTGGAAGACGATTTTCTTTCTGCCGTGAAATCGAAAGGCCAGGTCCGCCCGCGTCCCGATTTCGAAGAAGGGGTGCGCTACATGCGCGTCGTCCAGGCGGCCGCCGACTCCCGCGCCAGCAACGCCTGGGTCAGCATCAGGAGCTGATGACCCAGCGAATCGCATTGTTGTAGCCGGTATCGGTAATCTCGATCTTGGGGAAAGCGAAAAAGATCAGAGAGCAGTGGCGAGGCGGGCGAGTCCATAGCCGATCAGGCCGGTTGCGGGCAGCGTGAAAATCCATGCCCAGACAATTCGTTCCACCACGTTCCATCGCATACCGCTGAAGCGTTTCACCGTGCCGACGCCCATGATTGAAGTGGAGATGACATGCGTCGTCGAGAGCGGAATGCCGTAATAGCTCGCAGCTTGAATGATCAGCGCGGCAGTAGTTTCTGCGGCGAATCCGTGCACTGGTTGCAATTTCACCATGCGATGACCGAGCGTGCGAATGATGCGCCAGCCGCCGGCCGCCGTTCCAACCGCCATGGTTGCGGCGCAGAGAACAGTGACCCAGACAGGCAGCGCGAAGGTTGGCGTTTTAAGAAAGGAGAGCCAGCCGGGCAAATGATCGAAGCGCCCGGCCCGCGTTCCTGTAAAGAGAGCGAGTGTGATAATGCCCATCGTTTTCTGGGCGTCGTTGGTGCCGTGACTGTGCGCCATCCAGGCCGCGCTGAAGATTTGCAACTTGCCGAAGAGCGAATGCACAAAGTGAGGGGTGAAGCGGTGAAGAGCGACAAAAAGCAAGAACATCAACAACCCGCCAAAAATAAATCCCGCAACCGGCGAGCTGATCATGGGTAGAACCACTTTTGGCCACACGCCCGTGTTCCATTTGATGACCGACCACTTGCCGTGCGCTGTGGCCAGGGCAGCGCCGCAGAGTCCACCGATGAGGGCGTGGCTCGAGCTGGAAGGCAGACCGGACCACCACGTGGCAATATTCCAAGCGAAAGCGGCAACGATTGCGCAGAGGACGGTGGCCATCGTCACGACGTTTGTGTCAACCAGGCCCCTGCCGATGGTTGAGGCCACCGCGCCGCCGAGCAGTGCGCCTGTGAGATTAAAAAAGGCCGCCATGGCGATAGCCTGACGAGGCGTGAGGACCTTTGTCGATACGACGGTTGCGATCGCGTTTGCGGCGTCGTGGAAGCCGTTGCTGTATTCGAAAATGACCGCCGCGAGAACAACGAGGAAGAACGTCAGCATCGTCGCGGGCAAACGTCGTCTACGAATATTTTAGCGCGACTTGCAGGATGATATTGCCCGCGTCGCGGCAGCGGTCGATTACCTTTTCGATCAGTTCGAAGAGGTCGCGCAGAAATAGCACCTGCCTCGGGTCGTAGTCGCCCTGGTAAAGATCGCGCAACAGATCGAGTTCCAGTTTATCGGCGTCTCCCTCGATCGATTGCAGCTTCGCGTTCATTTCGCGCGCGGTCGCCGTATCGGTGCCTTTGCGCAATTGTTTTACCATGGCCAACACGGTCTCGGCCGCTTGATCGAGAAACTCCACCTGCTTGCGAAAATCGCGGCCCTGCAGTTCGTGCGGAGAAATCAAAACGCGCTCGCCGATTTTCTCCACCGTCTTCGGTATTTTGTAGAGGGCGACTCCCAGCGCCTGGATATCTTCGCGCTCCAGCGGCGTAATGAATGTCTTGCACAACTGCTCAGTCAGCTCCTGGGTGATTTGTTTGTCTTTTCGACGGCTGCGAACGAACTCTTCCAGGCTTTGCGGTGAATCCTTTTGCTCGAGCCGCTCGAGAAGCGCGATCAAATGATGCACGCTGGCATCCGCTTGCTGCGCGCTCGCTTCCAGCAAATCGAAAAACTTTTTATCGCGCCCAAGAATTCTTTGGATCGAAAACATAGTCTACAAGCGGTTAAAGCAGCGTCCCGCGCAAGACGAGAAGCGCGACATTAAAGTAAATCACCAGACCGGTGACATCGACAAGAGTGGCGACGAATGGCGCCGACGCCGCAGCTGGATCAAGCCCGCATCGTCGCAACACGAATGGAAGCATCGATCCAGCAATGCAGCCCCACAACACCACTCCGATCAACGCTATCGCGACTGTGGCCGCGATCAGCCAATGATACTTGCCGTAATCGAAGATGTGAAGCTGCTGCCAAAGTGAGATTCGAAAAAAACCGATGCAGCCCAGAATCACGCCGAGAGAAATTCCCGATGCGAGTTCCTTACGAACGACCCGAAACCAGTCGCGTAAGCGCAATTCGCCAATTGCCATCGCCCGGATGACCAGCGTAGTGGCCTGCGAACCGGAATTACCGCCGCTGGAGATGATCAGCGGCAAAAACATCGCCAGAATCGACGCCTTTTCAATTTCGCTATTGTAACCTTGCATCGCAGTGGCGGTGAGCATTTCGCCAAGAAAAAGAATGATTAGCCAGGTCGCGCGCTTTTTTACCATTCGCCGAAGCGAGATGGTGGTGTACGGCTCGTCCAACGCTTCCATACCGCCGATCTTCTGGATGTCTTCGGTCGCTTCCTTTTCGGCGACGTCGAGCATATCGTCGATGGTCACGATACCGACCAGCACGCCGTTGGAATCGACCACCGGCAGCGCGGTGCGATCGTATTTCCGGAAAACATTGAGCGCGTCCTGTTGCGAGTCGCCCACGTTTAAAGCAACGAAATTGCTGTTTCTGATTTCGCTTACTTTGACGTCGAGAGGCCGAAGGAGAAACTCGCGCATGCGCAGGTCGTCGATCAGCTTTCCGTTATCGTCGACCACGTAAATGACATTGAGCGTCTCGCTGTCCTGGCCGTTCTCGCGGACGTAATTGAGCACTTCCTTCACGGTCCAATCTTCGCGCACGGCGATAAAATCCGGCGTCATCAAACGGCCCACGCTGCCTTCCGGATAACCAAGCAGCGACTGGGCGACCCGCCGTTCGTCCGGCGTGAGCAGCCGAATCAACTGCCGCGCGGCCGCGCTCGGCAATTCTTCCAGCAACGCCGTGCGATCGTCGGGCGACATTTCGTTGAGAATGCCGACCACCTGCTCGTGCGCCATCGCGCGCAGCAATTGCTGCTGCGCCTCCACATCGAGATACTCAAAAACGTCCGCCGCGAGGGCATGAGGGAGAACGCGGAAAACGATCACCCGATCGTCCTCTTCCATATCGAGAATCACTTCCGCCACGTCCGCCGGCGGCCATTCGCGAAACATCTCGCGCAGCGCTCCAAAATCGCGCGCCTCGATCAGGCTCTTAATTTCCGGGATAAGGATTTTGCCAACCATAAAATCTAAAGGAGCGCCAGTCTCGGGCTGGCGCTCAGATTGTTAACGCAAGCCGGTCGCTTAGGCTAGATTCTTCTCCGCTTGGAATTTGCACGAAATTGGTGAAGATAACTTTGATGCCTGCGACTCTTACCGGCCCATTGCTTCGCCGCGACGTTGGCGACGACCGCGTTTGCGTGCTCACGTTCGATCGCCCGGAATCGGGCGCGAACATCTTCGACGCCGCCGCGCTGAACGAATTGAACGAGCATCTCGATTTTATCGAAGGCGAAACGTCGCTGCGCGGCTTGATCGTCGCCTCGGCCAAGAAATCGATCTTCATCGCCGGCGCGGACTTGAAAACGCTATTGAAACAGGCGCAAACCGGGGAGTTGCGTGATTTTATCGCGGAAGGCCAGCGTACCTTCAATCGCGTCGCCGCGCTGAAAATTCCGACCGTGGCGGCGATCCATGGCGCGTGCGCGGGCGGTGGTTACGAGATCACGCTGGCGTGCGATTGGCGGGTGGCTTCGGACGATCCGGCGACGCGAATCGGTTTGCCGGAGACGACGCTCGGTTTGCTCCCGGCCTGGGGCGGCTGCACGCGTCTCCCGCGTTTGATCGGGTTCGAGCGCGCCAGCGAAGTGATTTTGAAAGGCAAACTTCATTCTGCGCAGGACGCGTTGAAGGTTGGATTGGTTGATGAAACTGCACCGCGCGACCAGCTTCTCGATCGCGCGCGCAAAAAACTGGGCGAGGGGAAACGAAAAGCCGGGCCCTCACCCCACCCTCTCCCTCAGGGAGAGGCGGACGGCAAAGCCGCCGGTGAGGGTAAATCGCCTAAACCGCCGCGCGTCATCGGTAACGAGGCGCCCGGGCGCGCGTCGGAAGTTATCAAGAAAGGCCTGACAACTTCGGTCGATGAGTCGCTCAAGCTCGAGTTGGACGGGATTGTCCATCTCGGCAAAACGGAGTCGACGCAAAACCTGATTCGCAATTTTTTCCTCGCTGAGAAGTATAAAAGAGGAAAGTCCAAAGCTCCGGCTGAAAAAGTTGTGCACGCAGCAGTGATCGGCGCCGGCGTGATGGGTTCTGGCATTGCGCAATGGCTCAGCTCGCACGGAGTCACGGTAATTTTGCGCGACGTCAGCCGGGAACAGATTGATCGCGGCCTGGCCAACATCGAGAAGACCTACGCGGACGCGGTCAAACGCGGCTTGATGAATGAGGAAAAGGCGAAGCAGGGTCGCGCGCGCGTCGTTGCTTCGATGGCGCCGATGGAGTTGCGCGACGTGCAGTTTGTCATCGAAGCGGCTTCGGAAAAAATCGAGGTCAAAAAAGAAATCTTTCGCGACCTCTCCATGAAAGTCGGACAAAAGACGATTGTCGCGACCAATACGTCTGCGCTCCCGATCTCTGAACTGGCTGCAGTTACAATTTTGGCCGACCGCGTCGTGGGGCTGCACTTTTTCAATCCGGTTAGCCGGATGAAACTCGTCGAGGTGGTGATTGGAAAAGAGACCGCGGCAACGACCCGGGAGAGCGCTTTGGCGTTTGTCAGGCAAATTGGAAAGCTCCCGGTTGTCGTGCGCGATTGCCCCGGGTTTCTGGTGAATCGCGTTCTGTTTCCGTACCTGCTCGATGCGGCGGAGCTTTTTGAAGCCGGTCTGGAAGCTGAGAAGATCGACAATGCCCTGCTGACATGGGGAATGCCGATGGGCCCGCTGCGACTGATCGACGAAATCGGCGGTGATGTAACAGTAGATATTGCCGCCACTCTGGAGAAGGCATTCGGCCATCGCGATCAGGCGCCAGCCGTTCTTCTCTGGTTGAGGGACGGTCAAATGTTCGGACGCAAATCAGGCAACGGCTTTTACAAATACGAAGGCAAGGCGACTACGCCTAACGAATCGCTTGTGCAATGGCAACAGGGACTGCATGGGGAGCCAGAGGGCCCGGAAGGACCTAATATTCCGCCAGGGAGCCATGGCGATCCGCGACTGCATCTGAACGAAGAGGAAATCGCACAGCGCCTTATCTTCCTGATGGTTAACGAGGCGGCTCGTTGCCTGGAGGAAAATGTGGTGGAATCGCCCGAAGACGCCGATTACGGAATGATTCTCGGCACCGGCTTCGCGCCGTTTCGCGGAGGTCCGCTGAGGTTCGCCGAAAATTTTGGGCTGAAGAAAGTCGTCGAGGCTATGGAGCGGCTGTCGCAGATAGAGAAGAAGTTTGGGCCGTGCGAACTCCTCAAAAAACACGCACGCGATGGGACAAAATTTTATGAATCGTAGACAGGTAGGGATGGCTAATGCCAGTCCGGCTCGGACCCGGGGGCGTCCGTCGAATCTTCATGCCGCGGCAAAAAGAAAATTAGTCGGCACGCTCGGAGATCGCGCCCTACCTTGAATAAAATGAAATCCCCACCAGAAGCCCCTCAAAAGCAGGTCAGCGAAGAAACCAGCGCAAAACCGGAAAAAGTCGCCGGGTCGTCAGTAATCGACACGTCAAAAATGTCGAAGGGCAAGCGCGAAGCCCTTGAACTGGCCGAAGCGTCGCGCGACCCGTTGGACGATCGCGGCAGTTTCGCCAGCAACTTGTTCGTGGGCCGGTACGATTTCGCCCGAATCCATCCATATCCCGCTCAAAGCGCCGAAGACCGCGCGGCCGGGGAGGAGTTTTTGACCAGCCTGAAAAAGTATCTTCGCGAGAACATCGACGCGGATGAAATCGACCGCACCGGTGAAATCCCGCAAAAGAACATCGAAGAGCTTTTCGCGATGGGCGCCTTCGGCGTGAAAATCCCGAAGCAGTACGGCGGTCTCGGTTTGTCCCAGGTGAACTACGGGCGCGCGGCGATGTTGCTCGGAAGCTGGGATGCAAATCTCACGGCGCTCGTCTCGGCGCATCAGTCGATTGGCGTTCCGCAGCCGTTGCTGCTTTTCGGAACGGAAGAACAGAAGAAAAAATACCTGCCGCGAGTTGCACGCAGCGAGATCTCCGCTTTCGCGCTCACGGAATGGAACGCCGGGTCGGATCCGGCGAACATGAGTTTGCGCGCCGATCCGACCGAAGATGGTTCGGGGTTCATCCTGAACGGTGAAAAACTCTGGTGCACAAATTTGATTAAAGCCGGCGTGCTTGTGGTCATGGCGCAAACGGCGCCGAAAATTGTCAACGGCAGGGAGCGCAAGCAAATCACGGCCTTCATCGTCGACGTCGATTCGCCCGGCCTTGAGATCGCGTATCGCTGCCATTTCATGGGACTGCGCGCGCTTTACAACGGGATCGTGAAATTCACGAATGTGCGCGTGCCGCGCGAAAACATGATCTCGAAGGAAGGTGCGGGGTTAAAGGTCGCGCTCACGACGTTGAACACCGGAAGGCTGACGATTCCGGCGGCATGCGTTGGTTTGTCGAAACGTTTGCTCGAGATCTGCCGCAAATGGGCGGGCGAGCGGATTCAGTGGGGCGTGCCGATTGGCCAGCACGCTGCCATTGCCGGGAAGATTGCGGAGATGGCGGGGAACGTTTTTGCCATGGAAGCGATGACGTTCCTGACTTCGTCCATGGTGGATCGCAAGGCAGGCGATCTGCGCATTGAAACCGCGATGTGCAAAATGTGGGCTACGGAAACGACATGGAAGATTGCCGATGACGCCATGCAGGTGCGCGGCGGCCGCGGTTACGAGACGGCGCAATCGCTCGCCGGTCGCGGCGAAGAACCGGTTCCGGTGGAACGTTTCCTGCGCGATTGCCGCATTAACCTGATCTTCGAAGGATCCAGCGAGATCATGCGGCTCTTCATCGCCCGCGAAGCGCTCGATCCGCATTTGAAAGTCGGCGGCGCGATTTTCAACACGCAATTGCCGATGTCCGAGCGCGCGAAAGCCGTTTTCACTTCCGGGAAATTTTATGCCGGCTGGTATCCGCGCCAGTGGATACCGGGCGACGCAGGCAAGATCGAGAACTTGCATGAGACGTTGCGCGGCCACGTCAACTATGCGGCGCGGGCAAGCAAGCGACTCGCGCGTGGATTATTTCACGCCATGGCGCGGTTTGGTCCGAAGCTTGATCGCCAGCAATTGTTGCTCTCGCGTTTCGTCGGAATCGCCACGGAACTTTTCGCCATCAGCGCCACCTGTTCCTTCGCCCAATCGAAAATCGATGGTGGCATGGCTGCCGACGAGGTCCTTTCCGTCGCCGATTATTTCTGCCGGTCCGCGCGGATGCGGATCGATCAGCATTTTGCCGGCACAGCACGCAACGCCGACAAGCGTGGTTACCAACTCACGCAGGAGTTGCTGGCGGGAAAGCACGCGGACTTGCGTGAGGGGATCGTGTAAGGGGAGCGGAGCTCTGGGGAGCGCACGCGCCCTCGCGTGCCCGTTGCGGCGCCCTCGCCGCAATGCTCTGGAAGGCAAAAGTTCGCGATGGCGAGGGCGCCATCGCCAGCACGCGAGGGCGCGTGCGCTCCCCAGAAGGATTTCGTCGGCTCGACCGAGTCTCGCCCCACCAGCTGGCTCTTCCACCGCTACGTTGATTCGCTAAAGCGTTAGAGTCGTAGTTTCCCGTGACGCTTGGTGCTTGGGCCTTGATGCTTCTCTGGTGCTTGGATGTTGGAGCTTGGAGCTTCCCTGGGATTTGGAACTTGGGCTTTGGGGTTTTCTATTCGCCTAGCCTTCGAACCGTCGGAGCACTAGCGCGACGTTGGCGCCGCCGAACGCGCTGGAATTCTTTAGTACCATTTTCGGTGCGTGGTCGATTGGATGGGTAACGATGCGCGAGTCCGCGCAGGCCGGATCGAGCTCGGTGATGTTCATTGATACCGGTGTGAATTTTTCGCGAATCGCAAGCGAACACATTCCCAGCTCGAACGCGCCGGCCATGGAAAGACCGTGCCCGGTCTGACTTTTTGTGCTGCTGATCCAGGGCGAATTTTTCGTAAACACGCTTTGGATCCCGCGAACTTCGGCCACGTCGCCGATGGGAGTAGAAGTGGCGTGCGCGTGAATGTAGTCAATGTTCTCGAGCGAGACCTGCGCGTCGTCGAGTGCCAGGCGAATAGCGCGGGCCAGACCCTGGCCGTTCGGTTCGGGCGCCATGATGTTGTAGCCGTCGGAGGTCTGGCCCCAGCCCAGCGCTTCCGCGTAAATTTGCGCATTTCGCTTTTTGGCGTGTTCCAATTCCTCCAAAACGAGAACCGCAGATCCGCCGGTGCCCGCAAAACCGTCGCGTTTCACATCAAAAGCGCAGGGACTCGTCTTCGGATCGGTGGAACGTGTCAGGGCGCGCACGCCCGCAAAGGGCAAAAGCGTGTGTGCGTCTTCTTCTTCCGCACCCACCACGAAGACTCTGTCCTGCCGGTTTTGCCGGATCAGATCGAACCCGTACCCAAAGGCATGGGCTGAGGAAGAACAAGCGCTGACAAAACCAGTAGACGCTCCGCGGATTTTAAAGACTGCCACCAGGTTGAAGCTAAGGGTGCCCGCAATGCTCGCCGGCAAAGTAAACGGATGACATTTGAGAGGGCCGACCTCGAGCATTTTTTTCATGTTATTAAACGTGAGCCGGGCCGAGCCGGCCGAGGCACAAAGTAAACCCGTGCGCGGGTCGGAAACCGCCTCGGGAGTCAGACCTGCGTCGGCAATGGCCTCTCGCATCGCGCCAAATGCAAAAACCACGTGCGGGGCCATCGAACGCAATTGTTTGCGCGGAATTTCGATTCCCTTCGGAAAAGTCCATTTATCGGAATCTTCTCCGGGAAACTTGAAGCCCTTGATTGTTCCGGCGAGGCGTACCGGAGATTTCGGCCGGTCCAGGTCGGGATCGAGCTCGATGCCCGTGCGTTGATGCAGCAGACTGTCGAGCACTTCCGCCCGACTGTTTCCGATGCTGCTGATGAAACCCAGGCCTGTAACAACAACTCGTCTCACGATTGGCGATTGGCTGGCTTGCGAGCCATTTTACAAATGTTGTAGCCACGCCCCTGCCTGCCACGACGCGGCGTTGCGAAGGCCGATGGAGCGTTTTCACCACTCTCCCTGACGGCGCACAGCGCCGTAGCTGCACCCACCTGTATATTTATGGCACGACTTGTAGACATGGGGAGCAGATTGAAGGCGCTCACCATCGCTCAAAGTCTTGGATTCGCCACTAACAATTGCTGCCGCGCGGGATACAGCGGCCGGATCGGTTGCAGGGCAGGCGGTCGCCGCGGCGACCTTGCCGGTCTAACAGTTGGCAACCGATGCGGTTGCCTGCAATTGGCCCATCAGCTTCGCTTTCCCTTGTAAGATCATAACCTGCGCCGTTTGACCACCTTGGGTGCTGCGACTACGATCATTAGATGAGTATGCCTCCCGTGCTCACCGGGGCGGCGCGCACCCCTTCGCGACGCCGCATGAGCAGCAGCGAAGATCAATCAATTGGCGCCCCCGACGTTTTAAAAACGATCGAGCAGCACATTCTGCTCGACGGTTTCAAAATCGTCATCGACCTGGAAAAGAGTCGCGGCCCTTATCTATACAACGCCATTAGCGGACGGCCCCTGATCGATCTCTACGGATTTTTCGGGTCGATGCCGGTGGGGTTCAATCATCCATATTTCGAGCAGGCCGAGGTTCAACGCGATCTTCTACGCGCGGCAAAAGTGAAAATCGCAAACTCGGACGTTTACTCAGCGGGTTATGCGGAATTTGTTGAAGCATTTTCCAGAGTAATGGGATTGCCGCCGCTGGATCGTTATTTACTGATCGAAGGCGGCGCGCTCGCGGTCGAAAATTGTTTGAAAGCGGCGATGGATTGGAAGGTGCGAAAGAACATGGCGGCTGGCCACGGCGAGCGCGGCACCGAAATCTTGCATTTCCGCCGCGCCTTTCACGGCCGCAGCGGCTACACCATGAGCCTCACCAATACCGATCCGCGCAAGACCGACCTGTTTGCAAAGTTCGATTGGCCGCGTGTTTCCTGCCCGCACATTGATTTTTCGCTGCCGGAGTCGAAGCGCGAAGCCGATGTCATCGAGCGTGAGAAGAAATCCGAAGCGGAGATCCTGGCCTGCCTCGAAACGCGCAAGATCGATATTTGCGCCATCATTATTGAGCCGATCCAGGGCGAAGGTGGCGACAATTATTTTCGCGGCGAATGGTTAAAAAAGCTGCGCGAGATCTGCGATGGCAACGACATCCTCCTCATTTTCGACGAGGTGCAGTGCGGCATGGGCGCAACCGGACGCAATTGGTGCTGCGAGCATTTCGGTGTGTTGCCAGACCTGCTTGCGTTCGGAAAAAAAGCGCAAGTTTGCGGAGTGATGGCCGGCCCGCGTCTTGATGAAGTGAAAGACAACGCGTTCCGCTTGCCGGGCCGGCTAAACTCGACCTGGGGCGGCAATTTTACCGACATGGTTCGCTCCACGCATTACCTGCGCATCATCGAAGAGGAGCATCTCGTTGAGAATGCGGCAAAGGTCGGCGCGTATTTCCTCGATCAACTGCGCGAAGTGCAAAACGAATTTGACGTCATCAAGGGAGCGCGCGGACGCGGAATGCTTCTGGCGTTCGATTTGCCCGATCCCAAAACGCGCGAGGAAATGTGGAAGGGGCTATTCGATCTTGGCGTCCTGACATTGCGTTCCGGCGAGCGATCAATCCGTTTCCGTCCCGCGCTCGATATGACGGCGGGCGTCGTCGACGAGGCGATCCAGCTGATGCGCAAATACTGCCGGGAGCGAAAATGACGATAAACCGCTGCAGCCGCGGTCGCTGACCGCGGAGAAGCCGCAGCCAGCGGCAGCGGCTACAACAATTATGAAAACCACGCTCGAAAAACTCGGCATCGCCGACGAAAATCCCGGCGTCTTTTGCGGGGAATGGCGAGGAGGCGGTGCGAAGATCGACAAAATTTCGCCCATTGACGGCCGGAAACTCGCAAGCCTACATACGGCGTCCGGAGAGGATTACGACGCGGCAATAGGCCGTGCGCATGAAGCGTTTTTGAAGTGGCGCGTGACGCCCGGTCCTGTGCGTGGCGAAACGGTGCGCCGTCTCGGCAACGCGCTTCGCGAAATGAAACATGAGCTGGGCCAGCTCGTGACGCTCGAGACAGGGAAGATCATTGCCGAAGGCGAAGGCGAAGTGCAGGAGATGATCGATATTTGCGATCTCGCCGTCGGCCAATCGCGGATGCTTTACGGCCTGACGATCCAGTCGGAACGCCCGAACCATCGCTTAATGGAGCAATGGCATCCGCTGGGTGTCGTCGCCGTGATCAGCGCATTCAATTTTCCGGTGGCGGTTTGGTCGTGGAACGCCGCGCTCGCGGCGGTTTGCGGCGACGCGACCGTCTGGAAGCCGTCGGACAAGACACCGCTCACTGCGATCGCGGTCACAAAAATCGCGGAGCGCGTATGCCGCGACACCGATGCCGACCCGGCCATCTTTACTCTGCTCGCGGGCGACCGCAAAACGGTTGGACAAAAACTGGCGGACGACGCGCGGATTCCGATGGTATCGGCTACGGGCTCGGTGAACATGGGGTTGAACGTGGCGAAAGCTGTCCATGGCCGGTTAGGCAGAACGATCATGGAACTCGGCGGCAATAATGCGCTGATCGTTACGCCGACCGCCGATATCGAGATGGCGACGCAATCGATCTTCTTCGGCGCGGTCGGTACCGCCGGGCAACGTTGCACTTCGACACGGCGCGTGATCATGCACGAATCGATTGCCGACAAGATTCGCAAGAAACTGTTGGCCGCTTACAAGAGTCTGCCCATCGGGAACCCGCTCGACAGAAAGACGCTAATGGGTCCGTTGATCGACAAGGGCGCGGTCGACATGGTGCAGCAATCCGTCCAACGATTGAAAGACGAAGGCGGTGAAGTCCTTTACGGAGGCGAACGTTTGGAAGGTCCGCAATACCCGGGCGGCGCCTACATGACGCCGTGTCTGGCGAGTGCGACGCCCGATTTTGAGATTGTATGTCACGAAACGTTCGGCCCGCTGCTTTATTTGATGACCTATCGCGATTTCGATGAAGCGATCGCGATCCAAAACGGCGTGCCGCAGGGATTGACGTCGTCGATCTTCACCAACGACGCGCGCGAGGCGGAGAAGTTCATGAGCGCAGCCGGGAGCGATTGTGGAATCGCGAACGTGAACACCGGCACCAGCGGCGCGGAAATCGGCGGCGCGTTTGGCGGCGAGAAGCAAACCGGCGGCGGCCGCGAAAGCGGAAGCGATTGCTGGAAGCAGTACATGCGCCGGCAGACGAACACGATCAATTTTTCGAGCGAGCTGCCGCTCGCACAGGGCATTCATTTCGGCGGCCCGGACGAAGGCAGCTCGACCGCGTAGTTACAGAGTAACAGCGCGCGGACCTGTAGCCACGGCCCTGCGGGCCGTTTCTCTCCGGGTAGCGCACGCGTCTCGCGTGCTGGCGATGGCGTCTCGCCATCGTGAACTTTTCTAAAGCATCCTATCTCTTAAAACGCCTTTTAACCGAGACCGCGCGTTGGAAAGGAAGATTGTTTCGGCGAGGCGCCGAAACCAGCACGCGAGACGCGTGCGCTACCCGGAGAATCCGCCCTCCATCAGCGTGCGATCGTCAGCCCGAGAAGTTCGTCGACTTTCTTCGCGGCATCGAGATTCATGATGGCCTTCTGCAACTTCTTGCATCGGTCCTTGCCGATCACGTCGCCGCCCAGCGCGTTGAATTTCACCGCGATTTCGTCCTCGGTCATGGGATCGCGCGGATCGCCTTTTGGAACATCGACACGCGTGGAGTGCGATTTGCCGTCATTCGTGGTGATCGTCACACGGCTCGGCTGAAACTTCGGAAACAGCGCTTCGAATTCTTCGTTAGGCACTACCTTGACCTTGTCCATAATCGGAATGAGCGCCTTGTCGCGCACGCGTTCCTCCTTGAACTGCAACGGCGTTACCATGCCATCGACCAAACCGGCGGCCATGCAGTAGGGGAGGGAATGATCCGCAGTTTCCTTGGAATCCGGCCGATACTTGTGCGGGTCGCCCAGAATGTCCGCGGCACGCGCGATCACTTCCACTTTGATTTCCTTCACGTCACCGGCCTTGATGTTGTGTTCTTTTACGGTCTTCATCATGGCGGTGAGCGGCGAATGACTGAGCGCTTCGATCGGGAAACTCTTCATCCCGCAATCGAGAATCCGGTAATGAGACTTCGGTCGAGTCGGGAAGGTCTGTGACCAAGCGCTTCGCCATCGAAAGTTGCGGGCTCGCCCTTGTATTGCACATGATGGAAGACCGCGAACAAGCCTTCCTTCCCGTCAATGATGTGTTCGGGGCCCGAAAATCCATCGAGTGCCAGGAGCGCGCTCTCGACGCCCATGCGTCCGGCCCATGGATCGACTGTGTTTTTCATGTTGGTCAGTTTGCCCGCGGTTACCGCGCCCGGACAAAACGTTCGAGACGCGCTGATGCCGATCGCGGAAACCATCTGCGCCGGCGTCAGGTTGAGCATGCGGCCGGCAGCGACCGGCGCCGCAAACGCGCTCAAGGTTGCGTGATGCCAACCGTACTCGCGCACACCCGGACGTCCGATTTCGCAAAGCCGCATCTCGATTTCGTAGGCGATGATCGTGGCGAGGATCAGATCCTTGCCGCTCAGTCCTTCACTCTCGCAAAGCGCAAGTGGCGCCGCGATGAGATCGCTCGGATGACACGGATCGGCTTTCCAATAAATGTCGTTGTAATCCATGGAACGGATCATGTGACCGTTGAGAAACGCAGCATCGACCGGGTTGGTCTTGAATCCGGAGACGAACGCGGTGGCCTTGCCGCTGCCGCTCCCCATCGCGCGGTAATGCTTCATTAAAATTATCGCATCTTCCTGCTGACTCCCGCCAAGCGCGCAGCCGATGGAATCGAACCAAAATAATTTCGCGGCTTGAATCGCCTCCGGCGAAAGATGCTCGTATTTTAGCGAGCAAGCCCAGTCGGCGATGGTGTAGGATAAAAGGTGCTTTGAATCAGTCGATTGCTTTGTCATATGATCTTCATGGTTACGATTGGGCTGGAATTGTGAGTTTCTGGCCCGCGAATCACACGAATCACGCTAAAATGTCGAGCCAGCAAATCGAATCTAAGAATTCCTATCAGTTCGCGTCAATTCCAGTTATTCGCGGGTGTCTTTTCCTTGCTCCGTCATGAATCTTAAGAATGTTTTTGGCGAACTAAAGCGGCGCAATGTTTACAAGGTGGCGGTCGCGTATGCCGTGGTTGGCTGGCTCTTGGTCCAAGTCGCAACCCAGGTCTTTCCGTTTTTTGAAGTTCCGAATTGGGCGGTGCGACTGGTCGTCCTTCTCATCATTGTTGGATTTCCAATTGCGCTTGTGATTGCGTGGGCTTTCGAGCTCACGCCGGAAGGAATTAAGCGCACGGAAGATGTCGATCTTACAGCCTCGGCGCGACAACCACGAAAGCATGCCTGGATTCATGTCGTGATCGTTGGAGCTGCGCTCTCAGTTGGTTTGTTTTTCATTGGACGCTACACGGCTCGGAACAATGACGGTTCGTCTTCCACCGAGTTGTCAGCGAAATCGATCGCGGTGCTGCCGTTCGATAATCTGAGTCGGGACCCCGACAATGCCTTTTTCGCCGAGGGCGTACAGGACGAAATCCTGACTCGCTTGGCCAAGGTCGCGGACTTGAAAGTTATTGCGCGGACATCGACACAACGATTCAAGAGCGCGCCTACCGATTTGTCCGAGATCGCAAGGCAACTCGGCGTCGCGAATATTTTGGAAGGAAGCGTGCAGAAATCAGGCGACCAGGTGCGCGTCAACGTCCAGCTCATTAACGCGATGACCAATGCGCATCTCTGGGCAGAAATCTACGATCGCAAGTTGAGCGATATTTTTGCGGTGCAAAGCGATATCGCCAAAACGGTGGCCGACACGTTGCAGGCGAAGCTTACCGGCTCAGAGAAGCAAATGATGGCTACGCAAGAGACGACCGACACGACCGCGTATGAGCTTTATCACAAAGGCCGGTCGTTTTGGGACAAGCGGTCGGGCGACAACATTCCGAGAGCGATCGCGTTCTATGAACAGGCGATCGCGCGCGATCCGAACTACGCGCTGGCTTACGCCGGTCTGGCTAGCGCCCATATTCTGTCCTCCTTTTACACGGACGCGGACCGGCGTGAGTCGAATTCGAAGGCGAAAGAGGCAGCCCTCAAAGCTCTTTCGCTCGATCCCAATCTCGCGGAGGCGCATTCTGCGCTCGGGAAAATTCTCTTCTGGGCTGAACTCGATATCGCCGGAGCGATGCGCGAATATGAACGGGCGATCGAGCTCAAGCCCAACGACGCGTTCGCGCATCATTGGTTGGGCAACGACGCCCTGGCCAGCCTCGGACGGTTCGAGGAAGCCATTGCCGAGAGCAAGCGCGCGGTCGCGTTGGATCCGCTCTCGCCCATTATTAACACGGACTTGGGGGTGACCTTTTTATACGCCCGTCGCTACGACGAAGCCGCTGCGCATTTACGGAAGACGCTCGCGATCGACCCGACCTTTTTCTACGCGCACTTTAATCTCGGCATTGCCCTTCAAGTGAAGGGCGACCTGTCTGGCGCGATCGCGGAATACGAAAAAGCAAAGCAATTAGCCGGCGACAACTTGTTAGTTTTGGCGGCGTGCGCTGCTGCCAAAGCTCAGGCTGGTGACAAGGATGCCGCGCGGCGAATGCTCAGCGAGCTCGATGAGATAAGTAAGAACCGCGAGGTGGTTGGTTACTTCCGCGCTTTGCTTTATCTCAGCCTGAACAATAAAGATGAAGCACTCCGCTGGCTCGAACAGGGCTACGAAGAACGCGACGGCTCCAACATTTGCTGGATCAAGGTTGATCCCCTCCTCGATTCATTGCACGGCGATCCGCGTTTCGAGGCGCTCGCCAACAAAATTGTTCCAGCCGCGAAATTCAAATCAGCGACCACTTCAAAATGAAGATCGAAAACTTCTTCGCCGAGCTGAAACGGCGCAACGTTTATAAAGGAGCACTCGCCGTGAACCTATTGAGAAACTCAAGAGGCGCGTCCCTCGCTGCTCTTTAGGTACAGCTTTCCACGGCCCAAAGGAAAAGCATTAGAATAGCGCACATCCAAAGCATGTTCATTACGCCAGAAGCGATCCCAAAACCGAAGTGCGCAATCGATCCAGCCGACAAACAACGCTACCGCGACCAAAAGCAGGAGCCATTTCATCTCCACTGAATATCGCGCGACGATAACACTTTGGGATTTAACTCGTTTCGGCAATTCAGCATGTCCAAACTCGGAACATCCACATTCGTGCATTTTGCGTGAATTGGCGGAAGTCTGACTTTTGATCTGTGAATCAGTGGAATATGTGGCTGACTCGCAGCAAAGTCGTGACGGCGAGGGCGCCGTAACCAGCACGCGAGGCGCGTGCGCTCCCCAGATCAAGACTTCGCATGCGCTGCCTCCACCTGCGGATCGTGGGCAGACGCCTTCTCGTTCGGTGTAACGATCAACGAATCTAACGGAGCAACCGAGCCTTTGCTCAAGGCTACGACTTGGACAGGCGCGGCGTCGAGCGTTCAGCACATCCTACGCTTTGTCGTAAACGGCCTTGGATTTGAACTTCTTCCCGTTCGCATCCGTGCCATTGATCGTGATCGTCCGCGATTTGCCGTCTTTGGCGACAGTGATCCGGCCCGACCAGACCAACTTCCTATTCTTCCAGGTCGAGATATCGTTGGTCCGATCGTTGACGATTTTGTAAGCGGCGTGGTCCCAGCCCACATTTCCTTTCGTCGGATAGGCTTTTCCATCCCATTTGCCGACCCAGACGCTGTGCGTCGGTTTCCCATCCTTGTCGACGCCATCCACTGTTATCTTAATCTTGTCCCCCTTCTGCGCGTAAACGACGGTTGTATTCTTGCCCATCCCCGGGTTGAGCTTTGACTTTGCCTCGTTAAGTTTCCACGTGCCGATTTGAGGGCTCATCGCTGTTACCGTCTTGGCGGCGGCTTCTTTTTTCGGCGCCATTGCCTTTGCCGTTTTTGCGGGTGCTGGGCTTGCCGCCGGCTTGGTCGTTTTCGTTTGACCGAAACAAACTGCTGCAGCCATAACCGACAGAGCCACCGCCACTACTGTAATTCGAAAGTTCTTCATGCGACGATTGGCTCAGAACCGTCGTTAGACGTCAATAACAATCACCTAAACAGCGGATTACGCGGATTAACACGGATTGACGTTCAATCGAGCATCTGGAATCTAGTTATCGAATCCTAAGTCCCGCGAGTGCGGTCGATGATGTCATGAAAACAGAGAGCACTGGTAATCACTCTTACGCTGGGTTTTGCAACGGCAGCGGTCTGCCTGGCCGGGGACCCAAAGATCGAACAAGCTCTCCGGAAACTCGACGCCCAATGGTCGAAGGCGGCCGGCAACTAAGGATGTCGATAAAACTGTCTCCTATTATTCCGACGACGCCATCGTGTTGCCGCCAAATACAAAGGCCGCGACAACGAAAGCAGCGATCCGCGCGCAGTGGAAAGGGGACCTCGATAGCATGATCAAAGGAAGCTGGAAATCGACCCGGGTGGAAGTGGCCAAGTCCGGCGATATGGCTTACGTGAGCGGCACTTACGACTGGACCTCCAAGGATCCGAGCGGCAAAACGGTCAAGGACCACGGCAAATATCTCGAGGTTTTCGAAAAACAGGCCGACGGCAGCTGGAAATGCGGAGCCGATTGCTGGAATTCCGATCTGCCCGCGACGCCACAGAAGTGATATGTGATCAGTGACGAGTGACAAGCAGCTAATCGATTTCGCAACACGCTACGCCACGGCGTGGTGCAGTCAGAATCCTGAAAGCGTCGCAGCGTTCTTTGCCGAGAACGGTTCGCTGGGCGTGAACGAGAGCCCGCCCGCTGTGGGGCGCGCGGCAATTGCTGATGCGGCACGCAGCTTCATGACAACATTTCCGGACATGATCGTGACCATGGACGAGGTCGCGCACGACGATGAGGGCACAAAGTTCCATTGGACGTTAACGGGAACCAACACCGGCCCGGGTGGTACGGACAAACGCGTTCGAATCAGCGGTTGCGAACTCTGGCAATTTAATGACGACGGACTCATCGAGAACTCAAAAGGCCGTTTCGACACTGCGGAGTACGAACGCCAGCTAAAAGGAACAGGCGAATTGTAGGGCAACCGCATCGGTTGCCGTTTTTTGGCTGTAGGCGCAGGCGCATCGCCTGCCATTTGTTTTCAATTCAGCAAGCGGTGCGCTTGCCCTACAACGGGGAATCATGCGTAAGGGCACGGACCTTCTACAAACAACTTCTCGATGTTGCCAAAGGCGAAACCCGCCAGGAAGTCGTAACAGAGGCGAAAAACTATCTCGCTCAGCGGGCAGATTGATCAACTCGCACATTCGATCCTTCAGAATCCGACGAAAAGGGAGGCCATGCGCTGTCGAGTTTTGGCGTCGGGGAGCCGGCCAACTCCGGCCGCCATGTTATCTTCGAGGTGTTGGGGATTATTTGTGGCAGGGATCACACAAGTGACTGCTGGGTGAGCCACGATCCATTTCAACAAGAATTGAGCCCAGGAGTGACAATCGAATTCGGCAGCCCAAGCCGGCAGCGGCTTGGAGGAGAGTGCCTTTAGTACGCCGCCACCGCCAAACGGACGGTTAACAATGACTCCCATGTGAAGTTCCTGGGCCAGAGGCAAGATACGCTGAGCCGCATCCCGATCGACCAATGAATAATTAATCTGGACGAAATCCGGCTTCTGCGCCTTCATCATCCCTTCTACCAGGCTGTGGCCGCGATCCTCGGAATGAGTGATTCCGGTATAGCGAATCCTCCCATTCGACTTCCATTCACGCAGTGTGCGCATCTGGGTTTCGACGTCGGCCAGGTTATGCACCTGCATCAGGTCAATCGTTTTGGTTCGAAAACGATCCAGGGATTGTTCCATCTGGGCAATTCCCTTTTGCTTACCGATAGTCCAGACCTTTGTTGCGATGAAAAGTGAATTGCGCAAGTGAGCTTTACCCGCGAGATCGCCAATCACGCTCTCGGCATTGCCATACATCGGGGAGGAATCGATTAATTTGCCGCCGCGTTTTGCAAAAAGCTCTAGCACCTGACCGAGCGTTCCAAGTTCGGGGGACCCGAACCGGACATCGAATGTGTTGGCGCTTCCGAGCCCGATAACTGGAATCTTTTCGCCTGTGGATGGGACCGGACGAGTCAACATGGACCGACCGGCCGCGAAGGTGCGCGATGTTCCAAACGGAAGAAACGCGCCGGCAAAACCGGCACCGATTAACTTTGCTGCTCGCCGGCGTGAAAGCATTGTTTGAAATTGGAACTCCAAAGCTGCCCGCAATATTTATTGATCAGGCTTTGCGGTCAACACCGCGCTCGTCTTAATTTTCAAGAACTCGCGTAATTGGCAATGGCCTTGGCCACTTCTAACGTCGAATTTTTGCCGCCCATGTCGTAGGTGCGGACTTTGCCTTCGGCGATGACGCGGGCAATCGCGGTTTCCAGCCGCGTCGCCAATTCGGTTTCCTTGAGCCAATCGAGCATGAGCTTGGAAGTCAGGAGCATGGCAATCGGATTCACCTTGTACTGACCAGCGTATTTCGGCGCCGAGCCGTGGGTCGGCTCGAACACGGCGTAGTTGTCGCCGAGGTTTGCGCTGGGCGCGAAGCCCAGTCCGCCGACCAGGCCGGCGCATAGAGTCGCTCACGATGTCGCCGAACATGTTTTCCGCGACGAGCACGGAATAATCCTGCGGGTTTTTAAACATCCACATGCAAATGGCGTCGATGTTCGCTTCGTCGGCCCGGATGTCCGGATAATTTTTGGCCACGTCGTTGAAACAACGCATCATCAACCCGCCTGTTTCGCGGAGCACGTTTGGTTTCTCGATCAGCGTGACGCGTTTGCGCCCGGTTTTCTTGGCGAACTCGAAGGCTTGTTTGCAGATGTTGGTGCAACCCTGTTTGCTCATGATGCGGGTCGAGAGCGCGATGTTCTCCAGGCCCGCTTTGTCTTTCCACTTTTTCATCTTCGGGTTTGCGCAAAGCGCCGTGTAAACCGGTTCAGGCAACGGGAAAAACTCGACGCCGCCGTACATGCCTTCGGTGTTTTCCCGGAACACGACCTGATCGATCGGGACGTCTTCGCCGCTCGGGTTCGTGATCTTTGTGCCGCGATAATTCAGCGGATTGCCGGGATAACTTTTGCACGGCCGCATGTTCGTGTGGAGGTTGAACATCTGGCGGAGGCCCACGATGGGAGAGAAATAAACCAGGCCCTTGCCCTGAAGTTCCGGAGCCAGTTCCTGTTTGGCTTTGTCCTGCGGTTTGCTGGTGATCGCGCCGAACAGGCCGCAAGTCGTTTCCTTCAGGTACTTTTACGGTGCGATCGGGAAGCGCGTTGCCTTCCTTGCACCAAAATTCCCAGCCGATGTCGCACGGCACATATTCGGCATCGAGTTTTAGACGATCCAAAACGAGGCGCGCAGCCTCCATGACATCGTGACCGACGCCATCGCCGGGCATCCACGCAATTTTGTATTTAGCCATAGAAAAGCGATTCTAGCGGTGCGCGTGACGACCGCAAGCGAGAGCGAAAGATCCTGCGGAACCGCGGATTACGCGGATCAATTCCGGGGAGCGCACGCGCCTCGCGTGCTGCGTTCGGCGCCTCGCCGAATGATCTGCATCAGAGATTGGGTCCGCTAAATACGCCAAAGAACGCGAAAGATCGGAGGTCAGAGATCAACTTTCCCTTTTTAGCGTCGTTTCGCGTGTTTCGCGGATCGTCTTTTAGGTAAAAGTTCGCGAAGGCGGGGCGCCTTCGCCAGCACGCGAGGGCGCGTGCGCTCCCCGGATGGCACGGCGACAGAGCGCCGTGGCTACAGCTTCGCCTTTGCGCGGAGGCGGCTGCCCACGAGATTTTCGGCGCCGCCGGCAACGATCAATTCCTGGGCGGCGGGACTGAGCGGCGGGAAGGGGAACGATTTGCCGTCCACGGTCAGGATCGACTTGGCGTAGTCGATCGTGATTTCTGGTCCGACCGTGGTCGGCTTGCGGTCCTTGAGCGTTTCGCGCAGATACGCCACCAGCTCCGGGCATTCAAATACCACGAAGCCGTTGTTGAACGCGTTGCGTTTGTAGGTCTCGGAAAAGCTGGCGGCGATGACGCAGGGGATGCCTTTGAATTTCAATGCGGTCGCGGCCTGCTCACGGCTCGAGCCGGTCCCAAAATTCAGGCCGCCCACCACGACGTCGCCTTTTTGATAAAGCGTGTTGAAGTTCGGATCGAAGTTTTCAAACGTGACCGCCGCCATCTGTTCGGGCGTCATGTCGTCGCGATACGTGTGTTTGCCGGCGTAAATGCCGTCGGTGTTCAAGTTATCCTGATCCACAAAAAGAACGCGGCCGCGCACGCTCGGCGGGAAACCATCGATGATCTCCACCGATGACGAGGGCTTCGATTTGGCTTGTGCGCGTCGAACAGCGGTGCCGGCAGGGCGGTCGGCAAAATCTTTTGGAGCGCAAATGAATCCGGCCAGCGCACTGGCTGCGACGACTGCGGGCGAACCCAGATACACGAACGCATCTCGATCGCCCATGCGGCCCTTGAAATTGCGGTTGGTGGCGCTGATCGCGGTTTCACCCTTTTGCACCAGGCCGCGGCCCAGACCGATGCACGTCCCGCAACCGGGTGGCAACGGAATCGCACCCGCGTCCACGAGTGCCTGCCAATCGCCCACCGATTGGGACTTGGATTGCACTTCGGCGCTCGCGGCCGCCAGATAAAACTCGACGCCATTGGCAACGTGTCCGCCCTGCGCGCGCACAACGTCCGCGGCATCGTGCAAATCTTCGAAGCGCGCGTTCACGCACGACAACAAATAGGCTTTCTGAATGGACACATGCTTGCGCTGCATTTCGGGAAGCGACACCATCGTTTTCACTTCGTTAGGTCCCGAGACATGCGGAACCACGGTCGCAAGATCGAGCTCCAGTTCGATGGCGTACTCCGCGTCCGCGTCGGCGGCGATCTCGTTCCGATCTTCCCACCACTCGTCGATGTCGGCGTTGGTATAACCGGACCGGCTCTTTCGGACCGCGCGTTCCCGGCCGATTGGGATTAGTGAACGTGGGGACGCGCGAACGCAGATAACGCACCGTGACCGCATCGAACGGGAACACGCCCGCGAGCGCGCCCCACTCGGTTGTCATGTTGGCGACGGTCATGCGCGCGTCCATGGAAAGGGTTGCCACGCCGTCGCCTGCAAATTCCACGGCATGATTGAGCACCTCATCCTTATTAAAGAGACCGCACAACGCGATGATGACGTCCTTGCCGGTAACGCCGGGCGAAAGTTTTCCTTTGAGCACCACCTTTGCCACTTTCGGGACCTGCCACCATGTGACGCCGGTGGCCCAAATACTCGCGGCATCGGTCCGCACTACCGGTGTCCCGAGCGCCGCGACGGCGCCGTATAAATTAGAGTGCGAATCGCTGGCCACCACGAGCGCGCCGGGAACAACGTAGCCTTGTTCCACCATTACCTGGTGCGAGATACCCGTGCCGGCCGGGTAGAAATCGACTCCTTGTTCGGCCGCGAACTTCTGGATGTTCGCGTACTTCTCCAGATTCTTCGGAGACGTATTTTGAATGTCGTGATCGATGGCGAACACCGGTTGCCCCGGGTCCGCGATCGCGGTCGCGCCGATCTGCTTGAACTTCGGGATGACGGCGGCGGTGTTGTCGTGCGTCATCACATGCCGCGGGCGAATGGAAATAAAATCGCCCGAACGTACGATCGTCGCCGGGGGCGAGTCCATCAGCGTGCCGAGTCGCGATCTTTTCTACGAGCGTGAGTCCCATATCAATTATTCTAAATAAAGATCGCAAGAACCATAGCCGTCAATTTGTTCTGATGCGAGGCACGCTGTTGTAGGGCAAGCGCGTCGCTTGCCAGATCAGAACAGAGGCAAGCGGAGCGCTCGCCCTACAATTTCATCGGCGGTGTGATTCGTGTGATTTGCGGGCAGGAATTATTTCTTGGCAGCACGTTTGCCGAAAAGCTTGGTGATATCGAAATCCGGGTGACCCGAGGGCCGGGATGTTAGACATTATCCTACATCCTGTGTCTTTTGCTGGTTATTTGTTAGGGAATAGGTATATCATCATCACCAATCCGAATAGGCGAGCCGTTCCGGCGCAAGCGCAGCGGGGCAACCGCTGAATGACTTCTCTCATCGGTTCGAAGGGAAACTACTATGAATCTTACTATCAATATCCGACTAATTATTACTGGCTTGGCTGTCTGTATCGCGCTTTGGACAATCCCCGAACCCGCTCGTGGGCAAATCTATGTATCGAACGAGGGCAACACCACGATCGGCGAATACACAACATCGGGCGCAACGGTCAACAGCTCCTTTATTTCTTCGGGGCTGAATATCCCGAAATACATGGTGGTGTCCGGAGGGAATTTGTATGTGGTGAACAATGGCAACGGCACGATTGGCGAATACGACGCCACCACCGGGGCAACGATCAACAGCTCCTTTATTTCGGGATTGAGTGGCCCGATAGGCATCGCGTTGTCCGGAGGGAATTTGTATGTGGTGAACAATGGCAACGGCGGCATCGGCGAATACAACGCCACCACCGGGGCGACAATCAACGCGTCGCTGGTCTCGGGATTGAATGACCCATACGATGTCGCGGTATCGGGAGGAAATCTGTATGTCGACCTCAGTCAGCCCGGCACGATTGGCGAATACAACGCCACGACCGGGGCGACGATTAACGCCTCGCGGGTCTCGGGGTTGAGCAGCGGCCTGACAGGCATCGTGGTGTCCGGAGGGAATTTGTTTGTAGCGAATCAGCCCAACGGCACGATTGGCGAATACGACGCCGCGACCGGGGCGACGGTAAACGGCTCGCTGGTCTCGGGGTTGTCTGCCCCGGCTGGCCTCGCTTCGTTCGAAGGAAATCTGTATGTAGTCAACCAGAGCATCAACACGATTGGCGAATACGACGGCACCACTGGGACGGCGATTAACGCCTCGTTGGTCTCGGGGTTGAATACTCCAACTGACGTCGAGGTAGTGCCTGAGCCCTCCACCTGGGCCGCCGGTCTCCTTACGGCAGGCACACTGTCGTGTACGATTATCTGGCGCAGGCGGGCCGGATGGCTCCGACGCAGAACACACGCTTGCTAAACAAGCTGGCCAACAAGGCTACGAGGCGCTCGACTTGAAGAAGCGCAGCGCGCCGCGTCTCCCCAACCAGCGTGAGGCCCATATCGCTTATCCTATGTTGATTTCCTTTCCGTAAAGACGTTTGAACAGTTGCTTTCGCTGCTCCGATTCCGATAACCCCCGTGGCAGCGACGCTTTTACCATTTCCCTCGCGCTATCGAACATTTGCGCGCCCATCACAAAGCGTTCTTCGCCGGAAAGAGCCATTAATTTTTCGCGCATCACTCGTTCGATGTTGGGCGCAGTATCGGTCATGCCAGGCACTCCTTCAGTAAGGTATCCAGGCCCAGTTCACGCGTCCAGCGTCGCAGATAGGGCGCGTCATATCCGGTGGCGAGCAGATTCCGGACATCGCCCAGTTGCAACTCGGAGTGCGAATCCTTCGCCCAGAAAAGCTTCGATATGATAAGGTCTTCCTTGCTCACGATAAATGTCGTGAAATCAAGAATTGAAATCCTTTGTCTCCGTTCAAACTCCGCCTGGCGATACTCGTTTTTTTTGCGGAGGATGCAGTCCACTTTGATCACGCTTTGCTGGTGAATGACATTGAAAATCGACTCATTAGCGATCGATTCGCGAACATTGTCCTCGCTTACATAGTAGTCCGGCCGAAATAGGGCAGCTACGCGGGTAGCGTCTTCCGGTTCAATCGCGATCACGACATCGATATCGCGGGTCATGCGCGGTTGCGCATAGTAGTTCATCGCCATGGAACCGGTGAGCATGTACGGGATGCCGGCCTCGTCGAATCTGTGAGAAATGTCGCGCACAATGTCGATCTCATTCATCGAACCGGCTGGGATCAGCGATCCCCGGCTACAGCTTCTTCGCCGCGCGTTTGCCGAGGAGTTTGGCGATATCGAAGTCCACGAAGTCGGCGTGATGAAAAATGATCGACTCGATGGAGCGTTCGACTTTGTCACCTTCATGGCTGTGCGTGGCGATGATGTGCATGACTTCGCCGGGAATCCCGTGTTTGTACGCGAGCGCAACACCGCTGAACGGATGCCGCAGTTGTTGCCCGAGTTTTCCCTGGACTACTTTGCCGGATGCGTCCTTGTCGTACTCCAACGGCTTCCCCACGTCGGCCAGAAGCGCACCCGCGATGAGATAGTCTCGCTGGACCGGAATGCCGCAGCGGAACGATTTTTCGAGCACATCGGCGATGGCGATGCATTGCAACGCGCAGGAATTCAGATGCTCGACGAACGTCATGTCGATGTCGCCGGCGAGGAGCGTGAACTTGACCGCCCGCAGTTCGTCAAAGGTCCAACCTTTCCCACCGCAGCCGGTTGTAATGGCTTCGTTCCAGACCGCCGCCACTTTTTCGCGCAGCGACTTGTCGCTGATCTTTAGCAAGCTGGGGAAGAGGTCCGCGATTTCGTTAACGCCGTAATTGGTTCTTTGGGTCGTAGTCATAATGATCACGCGGCTTTCCGCCGATATTTTTGAGGCTTTGAAGAAGTTCGTTCTATTATTTTTCTAGCTTCCAGATCGAGTTTAACCGTTTCTGCATACCAACTGATACTTCCTGAAAATCTGTTCTTCAGGCTCTTGTTAACCTTTTCGGATAATTGGGTGTGGGTAAGCTGCTTATTTTGCAAGGCGGACAAGATGGCTTTCTTAAGCGTCTCGTATTTCCCCTTGTCGATATTTTTCCCGCTCTTACCCAATGGGTGTTTGGTGAGTATTTTTTCTTCTGTCATTTGCCTCTCCATTCATGATTGACGACTAATGAACACGAATCACACGAATAGCGGAATGACTTTTTGCCGATGGATTGGGGTTTCGATGGTATGTGCAGGAACGATACTTGCGCGGCCGCCGGGCGGCCCAGGCGGGCCTCCCAACAATAGCCGTGTGAAAATGGATCTTCCATCGCGGGTGTCGATCCGCACCGAAGGCGAACGCCGGATCATCGAGAGCAATGGGATTCCCGACCATGAAACGGGGACGTTTCCCGGCCCGGGAAATCCCAATGCGATCATGGCGCAAAATTATCACTTTGAAACCACAACGCATCCCACGAAAGCGGCCCATCCCATGTCGATCCGGAGGTGGCTTTTTGGCGTCGCCATCGACGGCGTGGTGTTCGATCCCGGGACTGCGGATTACTGGCGCAACGACCGCAATTCCGTCTGGAACGTGGAAGGAATCATCGACGGACGGCGCACGTTGGGGATCGATTGGAGCGACGCGCACGTGCAACCAAACGGCGCCTATCATTACCACGGCGTCCCCTGGGGCATCCTGCAAAAACATCATGCGGAAAAAAAGATGTTCCTGGTTGGGTGGGCGGCGGACGGGTTTCCGATCTACGGACCGTACGCCTACAAGGATCCGAATAATGCTTCGAGTCCGGTGGTTGAAATGAAATCGTCGTACCGGCTGAAGAGCGGAATGAGGCCCGCGGGGAACGAGGGACCGGGAGGACGTTACGACGGAACGTATACCGGCGATTACGAATATGTAGCAGGGGCGGGAGATTTGGATGAATGCAACGGACGCACGGGAGTGACGCCGGAGTTTCCAGGAGGGACGTATTATTATGTGGTGACCGAAACCTTCCCGATCGTGTCCCGTTATTTCCGTGGGACACCCGACCCGAGTTTTCGGCATCCGTTCGATCCCGCGCGCGGACGCGGCCCGGGCGGACCAGGAGCACCGGGCGGTCGGCCGCCACCGCCATTCCGTAACCACTAATAAACACGAATGGACACGAATGACGGAAAGCTGGTGGCCAAAGAAGAGGTGTTTCGCATTGTCGGCTGTGCGATCGAGGTTCTTAACGCGCTTGGGCACGGCTTGGTTGAAAAGCCATACGAAAATGCGTTAGCGGTAGAGTTTGGTCTGCAAAATATGCCTTTTCGGCAGCAGCCTTCGTTCGACGTTTTTTATAAGGAGCATAAGGTAGGTCTCTTCATTCCCGACTTAATCGCATTCGACACCGTTGTGGTGGACACAAAGGTGATTGATCGAATCACCGATCATGAGCGTGGATTGATGCTGAACTACCTTCGAATCACGAATCTGCGCGTTGGAGTTGTCCTGAATTTCAAACGTCCCAAACTAGAGTGGGAGAGAATTATTTTATGAATTTGTGTTCATTCGTGTCCATTCGTGGTTAGAGATCTAGGCGGCGGGCCGTCGTAGCCATGCTTGACCGGATCGATTCGCCGCATCGGTTTCTCGCGGGTTTGTTCTTCGATCACGTGTGCCACAAGTCCGGGAGTTCGCGCGATCATGAAGATTCCGTTGAACGCCGCCGGGTCCATTCCCAGATCGGCAAGGATGGCGCCGATCGCGCCGTCTACGTTGATCGGCAGCGCTTTTTTCGCATCGGCGAACGATTTCTCGACGGCTCGCGCCGCTTTCATGTGCGCTCCGTCGACGCCGGCCTTCCGCGCCAGCTCGAACAAACGTGCCGTGCGCGGGTCCCTGGTGTGATAGCGATGGCCAAAACCCGGCATGCGGTCGCCGCTCTCTCTCATCTCCGCCAGAGTGCGTGTAGCCGCTTCATCCATTGAAATGGATTCGCACGTGGCGCGGTCCGCGATCTTTTTTAGTTGTCGGGCGCAATCTTCGATCGCGCCGCCATGATGACGATTGATCGACATGATTCCGGCGGCGACCGACGCGCTGAGCGACGCGCCGGTGGACGCAACCGTTCGCGCGGCCAACGCGCTCGGCGGCGTCGCGCCATGATCGATCGACGATACCAGGATCGCATCCATCAATTGTCCGATCGCGGGCGACGGCAGTTCGCCGGTCAAAATTAAATACACCGCTGCGCCAAATGAAACGCGTCCCATCAGATCGGCGATGTCATATCCGCGCACGGCGACCCGGTTCGGTTCGATTTGCGTTACTGCGGTGTTCCAGACCGCATTCTTGTCAGTTTCGCTCATAAGACTCTGTCCTTTCATTTGCTTGAGAATTTCAACCACGGCATCCGGCAGGTCGCCGAACGCATCGACTACGGTGGCGCCTGCTTCGCGCAGCGCTTTCACTTTGCCAGCGTGCGTGCCCCGACCGCCTTCAATGATCGCTCCCGCGTGACTGAAACGCGTGCCTTCGCGTGCCGCTTTACCGCCGATATACGCAATCACCGGCTTCGTCATTTTTCGATCGCGAATCAGTTGCGCCAGTTCCTCTTCCTGTGACGAACCAATTTCGCCAAAGATGACGACGGCTTCGGTGAGCGGGTCGGCTTCAAACATCAGAGCCGCGTCGGGGATACGAATTCCAAGAACGGCGTCGCCGCCAATGTGCGCGATGGTTGAAATGCGCACGCCGGCTTGCCCGAGATAGTAGCCGGTGCTCGAAGCCATCCCGCCGGATCGACTGATCACGCCAACACCTTTCGGAATGCCCGGCTTGAACCATTGCTTCGCACTTTCGGCGCGACCGCCGATCATGCCGGCCACGGCCTTGCCCGGGCTCAACACTCCAAGCGTGTTCGGTCCCAGAAAAATCGCGCCATTCGCTTTGGCCGCGGCGGCGATCTCCATGGCGTCCCATACTGGAACGCGATCGGGCACGAGCACGGTCAGCTTGATTCCCGCGTCGATGGCGGAAATTGCCGCTTCCTTCACACCCGCGGCGGGCACAAAGATTACGGAGATGTCGATTTGGCCGAGAGCCTTTACCGCGTCCTGCGGCGTATTGAACACGGGCACGCCGAAGACGGCCTGTCCGCCTTTACCCGGTGTGACGCCGGCGACCACGTTGGTTCCGTACTCGCGCATGAGGCGCGTGCGCGCCCGGCCTTCGCGGCCAGTGATTCCCTGCACCAGGACGCGCTTGGTTTCGTCGATTAAAATTGCCATTTAGCGCGTGCCTTCCGCTGTTTGACGACCCCGAAAGCTTTCGGGGCCAATCAACTTGTCGAGACTTGGAATCTCAAGTTCGAGATAAAATCCGTCGACTCCAGCAAGCCGACACTCAACATCGCATGCGAGCAACTCGGAATCTTTTGTAGCGAACTCTTCGCTCGGCAATGCAGCCGCAGGCACGCCTTTCCGATCCACGATCAACCCACCCGAGTGGGTCTCGACGGCCGCGCGAATTTCGTTCCACTTCGAGGCATCGATCCATACCTGGCCGCCTTTTACTGAAAATTTGGTAGCCGATGAATTTTTGACGAACTTCGGCATACGCGGAGCGCGTGGTTTCCATTTCGTGCCGTCTGCGCTGGCGACGAGATCCGCAAAACGCTCGGCGATGAAGGCTGGAGTGTCGGTTTTGCGATAGCCCTCAAGCGGCGCGCGAAGTAGTTTCGACATTCGCTGCAAAATATCCACGGCGCGATCTTCGGCGTTGCCGCCTAACCGAATTACCGCGGGAATATTCAGGTCAAGTTCCCAAAACGCCTTGGCCAGTCCGTAAGCGGACCAATATTGTTCCTGGCTCGCGACGCCCGAGCCCGACCCGAAATATCCGACGAGATCAGGTTGAGCCAGAATGATTCGGCTGGCGCGATACACTTTGGACGCGGATGGATTGCCGCTGGTGTCGGTGAAATTGGCAATGGTGAATCCCGCGTTCACGATGGCGTCCATCGACATCATCGACCCGCCACCGCCGGCGCCGTGAAACCCGGCAAGCCCTTTGGAACCCTTTGGGCATTCCGTCGCCAACTGCGCAAAATAAAATGTGCCGCGATGATCGCTTTGTTCCACGGCGTAAGCCACGCGCTCAAGAGCCGTGGGCGGATGATCGAATTCTCTGGCAATTTCAATTCCAAGATCAGGATGTCGCGCCACCGCGTAATCGTCGATCGTGATCCGACAATCGGCGGCGACGAACTCGTCATTTTTCGTCAGCACCAGCGGGTTGATCTCCAGCGACCTGGCTTCAACGCTACGGGCGGCGGCAAATAATTTTCGGATTGAATCGGCCAGTTTGGCCGCTTGCGCCGTGGAAAGTTTGCACGAAGCGACAGTTTCGCTGACGGCCGAATCGAGTGGGCCGCTATTCACGTCGCAGGGAATACGCCGCGTCGAAGCTGCGCGTTCTTCGATTCCAGTGCCTCCTCCGCCGGCAAAAATAATTACCGGAGCGCGGGCGGCATCATCGATCGCTAACGAAAGAAAGAATTCCCGGTCGATGTCGAGCTTCTCTTCCACAAGAACGGCATCGACCGGAAACTGTCCAACCTTCATCGCCAGCATCCGCGCGGCGTGATCGCGAATGTCGTTTGGCTTTTTGGCGAACGCGACCCCGCCGATGCCGGCGCGTCCGGTGGTCCAGGCCTGAATCTTGACGACTACTTCGCCGCCGAGTTCCTTCGCCGCCGTCACGGCGTCATCAGCGGCAAAAGCCGCCCGGCCGCGCGGAATCTTGAATCCGCTCCGCGCAAGAATGGCTTTGCCTTGATATTCGTGAAGTCGGGCCATGATTGGAAGGTATTTGGATGATCCTAGCGGAATTTTCGGGTAGCGCACGCGTCTCGCGTGCTGGCGAGCGCGTCCTCGCGATCGCGAACTTTTTCCAGTAATCATTATTGGTCACTTCAGTCCAATCAAAGAAAAGACTGTTTCGGCGAGACGCCAAAACCAGCACGCGAGACGCGTGCGCTACCCAGACACCTGACCTTGCGGCTTGATCTTATTGATCGCGGATGGCGGGCGTAATAGTGTCGATCCAACCGAAGGCGCGCTGCATGACCTCAACCTCGCTCGATTATTACGGCATTGAAGAGCTTTTGAGCGACGAAGAACGCGCGGCGCGCGATCGGGCGCGGCGTTTTGTGCAGGATGAAGTAATGGATCAAGTCGTGCCGTATCATCGGGCGGGCAAGTTTCCCGAACATCTTACGCCGCGCATGGGCGCGTTACGTTTCTATGCGCCGTACTTAAAAGAACACGGCTGCGCGGGGCTGAGCTACACGGCCTACGGCTTGATCATGCAGGAGCTGGAACGAGCTGACTCTGGCCTTCGTTCACTGGCATCGGTGCAGGGCGCGCTTGTCATCCACGCAATTCATTCCTTCGGCACGCCGGAACAGCACGCGCAGTGGCTGCCGGGACTGGTGTCGGGCGAACGCGTTGGTTGTTTCGCGCTGACCGAACACGGACACGGCTCGGACCCTGGCGGGATGGAAACCCAGGCCAAACGCGATGGCGATCATTATGTTTTGAACGGCAGTAAGTGCTGGATCGGTAACGCATCCATCGCGGACGTGAAAGTCGTGTGGGCGAAGGACGACGACGGACGCGTGGGCGGATTCATTGTGGAGAAGGATGCTCCCGGATTCCGCGGGCAGGACATCGAGGGAAAGTTCAGCTTGCGCATGTCGCGCACGTCGGAGTGCTGGTTCGAAAACTGTCGCATACCAGCGGAAAGCCGGCTGCCGAAGGCGAAGGGACTGCGCGCACCGCTGTCGTGTCTTTCACAGGCGCGGGTGGGCGTGGCGTGGGGAGTGATTGGCGCGGCCATCGATTGTTACGAAACGGCGCTGGCGTATGCGAAATCGAGAGAACAGTTCGGCCGTCCAATTGCCGGGTTTCAACTGGTACAGGAAAAACTTGTCTGGATGGTGCAGGAGATTACCAAGGCGCAATTGTTAGCGCTCCGTCTTACTCGCATGATGGAAAAAGGCACGGCACGTCCCGCCCAGATTTCGCTGGCGAAGCGGAACAACGTGTGGATGGCGCTGGAATGCGCGCGAAAGGCGCGCGACATCCTAGGCGCCGCGGGTATCACGGATCGCTATTCGGTGATTCGCCACCTCATGAACCTTGAGAGTGTCTACACGTATGAAGGGACGCACGACGTCCACGCGTTGGTGATCGGCCACGACATCACAGGGCTCGACGCCTTTGGCGGCTCTTCATGATAGACTGCGCGATATGAGTCACATGGATTGGGACGCGATCAGCGCAATCTCGCAAATGATTGGCTCGGTTGCGGTAGTTCTCTCCGTCCTTTATCTCGCCTTTCAAGTGCATCAAAGCACGCGCGTAGCAAAGTTGGCCGCGCAGGATGCTGCGGCAACGTCACTCCGTGAGGTGACGAGACCGTTTGCTGAGAATGCCGATCTGGCTCGGGTTTGGCGAATAGGGCTTGAGGATTTGCAATCGTTGTCGGCGGAGGAACAGGCGCGTTTCTTCCATTCCACTTATCAATTTCTCAAGGCATTCGAAACGATTCACTTTCACCATATCCATGGAGTGATGGACGAGCAGATCTGGCAAGGATGGTCCGGCCTTCTTCAGCACTACATTGCGTCTCCCGGGATGGATCATTACTGGCAGCTGCGTCACGATCTTTTCTCAGTTCGGTTTCAGCAGTTTATCCATTCGCTCGAGCGTCCGACTGAGCGCCGCACGGTTGGTAATCTGTTGGGGCAAGAGAATCGGTGAGTCAGGAAAAGGTTTGTCGAACTCCTTCCCATATCACAGCGCTGGATGCCTTCGGCGGCTGACGATTGAATTGTAGCCGCGGCGCTCTGTCGCCGCGTTGAGAATAAGCTGAGGATTACGCCTCGACACAGCGAGGCGGCTACAGGAGTTGGATGACAGCGCGGGAAGATTCGTTAAGTTATTTGGAGCTATGAACCCAGTTTATATTCTCGGCGGCGGGCGCACGGATTTTAAGCGCAACCTGAAGAAGGAAGGCAAAGCCATCCGGCACGTGATTGTCGAGGCCGGAAAAAAGGCGATCGACGATGCGAAGATCGATCCCGGGGAAATTCAGGCGGGCGCGGTTGGAAACTTCAACTCCGGGCAGTTCACCAAACAGCTGCACCTTGGCGCGTTTATTCCGGAGATCGACCCGAAGCTGCGCGGGATTCCCACCATGCACACCGAAGCGGCCTGCGCTTCCGGCGCGCTTTCCGTTTTGCTTGGCGCGGAATGGATCATGGGCGGTATTTACGACGTAGTGCTGGTGGTCGGCGCGGAACAGCAAAAAACGATGTCGGCGCTCGATGGCTCCGATGTCCTCGGCGCGGCGGCCGATTATCACAACGAAAGACCGGAATACGGCGATTTCATGTTTCCGAAATTGTTCGGGAAGATCGCGCAGATTTATATCGAAAAGTACGGCGCATCCGCAGCGGACCTCGCGACGGTGGCGTGGAAGAACTACGCGCACGCCAAATTGAACCCGCTCGCCCAAATGCGCGACGCCGATGTGACTCTCGATTATGCATCGCAGGTCTCCGATAAGAACCCGTGCGTGGCGGCGCCGCTGAAGGTTTCCGATTGTTCGCAGATCACCGACGGCTCCGCGTCGGTCGTCCTCGTTTCCGGGAAATACATGGAGAAGATCGGGCGCGACAAAAAGAAAACCGCGCGTCTGCTCGGCTTCGGTCACACCACCGATTATCTGGCGCTTGATAAAAAGGATGCGCCGACTTTTTCGATTGCGCGGAAGGCGGCTGAGAAAGCGCTCTTAATGGCGAACTTGAAACCACGCGACATGAATGGTGTGGAAGTGCACGATTGTTTCTCGATTACCGAAATTGTTGCTTATGAACTCCTCGGTCTGGCCGAGCCGGGGAAAGGGGCAGAGCTGGCCCGGAGCGGCGCGACGGCGTTGCCGCAAGTGCGCAATGAAAAGATGCGCGGCAAGTTTGCGTTTGAAATTCCGGTGAACGCGGGCGGCGGATTAATCGGTGATGGTCATCCGGTCGGAGCGACCGGGGTTCGACAGGTTGTGGAAGCCTATCAGCATCTCACCGGGCAGGCCGGTGCCCGGCAGATCCCGAACGCGAAGCGTTTCCTGACCTTCAACATGGGCGGCAGTCTTACGACTTCGGTGGCCATGGTCTGGGGACGTGAGTAAAGCAAAGAGGGCGCTGCCGGCGGCAGGAGGCTATAGGGAAGCTTGGGCGCGGAGTTTGGTGACGCGATGCTTGACGACTTCGCAGCGTTTCCGCTCGCGGGCCGCCTCTGATTCGGGGAGGCACTGAGCCTGATACGGCGACCGTGCGGGCTTCAAGCAGCTCTGCACGAACTCATTTGCCACCGTCACGCTGTCCAGCTTGGCCTTTGCTTTGGATTTCTCGGCTTCGGCCAACAAATTGTCCCGGATGGCTATGAACGCCCGGATTTCGGTGATCGCCCGGCTGGGCTCCTTGCGTTCAACAGTTTTTGGTACGCGAGTTTTGGATCGGAAGACTGGTGCGGTTGAGGTGGCGAGAGGCATGCCTGCCAAAAAGCAGTTTCCGTGCTGACTTTAGGTCGTGCCCCGCGCCCTTGAGTCGCCGTCTCAGAGCTGCGAAGTCAGATTGCCTCTGACGTCATTTCATCCCGTAAACGAGGAGATGAAATGTGCCGGAAACATACGTCGGCCAACGATGTTCGGCCGGCGATGCGTCGGGTCGTTTCGGTTCAATCGTCGCCGTCGCGGTATAAATACAATGCGTCGATGGGTCGAGCGCCATCGTCCGCGCGCCGCGTTCGGTCGGGAGCGTTTGAACAACCGAGAGTTTGCCGGGCGTTTCCTCTTTCGCGATCGTTATCGTGCCATCGCCGCAGGATGCAAACGCGAGCTGCGTTGCGTCGTCAAACGCGCATGCGTCCACGCCGGCGCCAATCGGAACGGTTGCCACAATTTTCCCCGTGTCGCTATCCAGCATCGCCATCAGTTTGTTGTGGCAGCCGACAAACAAGCGATGATGCGTCCGGTCGATTGCCATGCCAGTAGGTTCCTCGCCTGGCGCCAGCGGCCAGGTTGCAGTCACGGTGTGGCTCCGTGTATCGATGACGGCGACCTCGCTCTTGTCTTCGATATTGCAAAAAACCCGGCCGCTTGTCGGTTCCGCCACCGCGAATTCCGGTTTCCCAGCCAGTGGGATCGTTGCCACGACCTTCGCAGTTTCGGCGTTAATGACGGTCGCCGACTGGCCGCGCCCGTTGAATGTATAAACTTCCGCGTGGCCGGGTTCATATAAGATTGCGTCCGGATTCTTACCGGTTTCGACTTGCGTGATCGTCTTGAGCGTTTTCAGGTCGACCACGGATACCCGCGCCTCAGCGCCATTGCTCGAAAACCCCCGGGCAAACTGCGGGGCAATTGCAAACCCGTGCACGCCCGGCGTATCACGAATTTCACCGGCCACTGCATCGTGCACGAGGTCCATGACTACGATCCTGTCGGAATGCGCCACATAGAGTTTCTTCGCCGCGGCATCGATCGACAAGTAATCCCAGCCACCTTCGCCTCCTAACGGGATACTTTTGAGAAACTTATATTCACTTTGCGGCTGGGCGGCTTCGACTACGGCAAGGAACAACAGCCCGATCATCCAATGCGGTTTCATGTGTGTCTGCTAACCTCGGTCTGGCCAAATGCGCAATCAAATTCAGACGGCCTGCCAGTTTTTGGTTTCTCAAAGCAGCTTCGAGGAGCCTTAGCTCGCAGCGCGTCGCCCTGTTCACTTTTCAAACGGTGTAGCCATGCAACCATGTAACCATGTAAGTATGTGGCGGTGTAACGATTCAATCTCTTGCAATGAAGGTTCCATTTAAGCTCGGCGTGGTCGGTCACTTCGGTTTGGCCGTGCGCGATCCGAAAGCGAGCGCGAAATGGTTCGAACGCGTTCTGGGATTGCGCAAGGAATTCGAGTTTGGCGACGGCGTGGCGATCGGAAATGAAAACGTCACGATCGCCTTGTTCAAGGGCAAGCCGTCGCCGGATACGATTGATCACATGTCGTTTCATCTTCCGAACATGTCGACTCTTCGAAAAGCACTCGCGCATTTAAAAAAACTCAACGTCGATATTGAAGATCCCGGCGATGAGATCGGACCGGAAGGACCCGGTTCAAAAAACATGGGCCTGTGGTTTTACGACCCTGACGGCTACCGCTGGGAGCTGAGCGTGCTGGGTGGCCGGCGCTGAGACAGGCGCGGCCGTCCCCGGAGGAATTTTAACCGGGGTGCGGGGGAAGAAGAATAAATCGCGCAAATTGCACCATAGCGACCATGAGCTGGAATACGATGGCGGCGTAGAACGGCCAAAAGACATTCAAGATCGCAACGTTATAAAGTTGGAACAGCATCATCGCGGCCCCTAAAACGGCGACCGGGTAAAATATCCGCCGACTCGCGTCCTTGGCTTTCAGTTGTTCAGGGAGAAAGCGAAACCCTCCTTGCGTCGCGCCCGCGAACGCAAAGAGAAAAAGCAGAGTAAACCCGCTGCACCAGCGCCAGATCGCGACCGGCGGCGGATTAATCGCAAGAAGCACCGATCCAAACATGCAGAAAACGAGCGGAAAAATCGAGTTGGCCAGCAAAAACCGCAGGCGGAGTTTATCGATGGCCGACCAATCGTGCACGGATCCACGGCGAAAAACGACTACCACCCCGGCGAAACCCGCCAACGTCACGGCGACCTGCGCCGCGGTGCCGAGTGCTTCGCCCGGGTCCATGGACGATGCCGCTAGCTATTCTTGGCCGGATTCCGATTCGGGAACGGGGGAACCGGGGGCAACTCGTAACCTTTGGTCTTCATTTCCTTCTGAATCTCCTGAATCGCCCGGTCGAGCTGCTGATCTTCTCCGCGAAATTCTTTCGCCGGATCGTTGTCCACCATGATATCGGGGTCAACTCCATGACCTTCGATGATCCATTCCTTCCCTTTTTTCGAATACGGCGCGAATTCCGGCTTGAAGAATTGCCCGCCATCGGTCAACGGCAACGGATTGCGAATGCCGATGACGCCGCCCCAGGTCCGTTTACCGATCAGTTTGCCCAGGCCGAGCGACTTGAAGCGGTAAGGAAAGATGTCGCCATCGGACGCTGAAAATTCGTCGATCAAGGCAACCATCGGGCCAATGAATGTCTGTGGCGGGTTCGTTTGAGGCACGCCGTTTCGCGCGATTTCCACCATTATAAGCGCGCGGCGCAACCGCTCGATGACTAGCGGCGAAACAAAGCCGCCGCCGTTGCCGCGTACGTCGACGATGAGCCCTTTCTTGTGGATTTGCGGAAAATAAAGCTTGGTGAATTCGTCCAGGCCCGGCTGTCCCATATCGGGGATGTGAACATAGCCGACCTCGCCGCCGGTCTTTTTATTTACTTCGTCGATATTTTTGCGCACCCAGGCCAGGTAGTAGAGGGGCGATTCATCATCGATCGGCACAACTGTAACGTCGCGTGCGCCCGCCTCGGTCGGCTTGGAATTCACACGCAGGATTACCTGCTTGCCGGCTGTATCGATGAGCGCGTCGTATATATTAGGCAACGTGGAAACCGGGATCCCATTGATCGCCAGGATGTAGTCGCCCACCTTCACGTTTACGCCGATTGCCGTAAGAGGAGAACGCGTATGTTCGTCCCAGTTTTCTCCCGGTAAAATCCGATCGATCCGGTAAGCGCGAGTGGATTGGTCGCGGGAGAATTCCGCCCCGAGCAATCCGAGTTTGACCCGCGGCGCTTTGGGTCGTTCGCCGCCGACGACATAAGTGTGGCTGTTGTTCAGTTCGCCGATCAATTCGCCCAGTAAATAGGTGAGATCGTTGCGATGATTCACGAAGGGAAGCAGCGCGGCGTATTTGTCCCGCATTGCCTTCCAATCGACGCCATTCATGGTCGGCGAATAGAAGAAATCGCGCATTTGCCGCCAGGCCTCGAAATAGATCTGCTTCCATTCGGCGTGCCGATCGAGCTGCATATCGAGGCCGGAGAGCTTGAGCTCGTGATCTTTTGTCTCGAGTTTGTCCTTGGGCAAATCGATTATGGAATAATCCTTTTTGATCTTTAGCAGCATCTTCTTGCCGTCAGCTGTGATCTCGTAGCCGTTCACGTCGCCGAGGACGGCTTCTTTCCTGTCCTCCAGGTTGTACACGCAAAGATGCTGTTTCTCTTCCTGGCCGAATAGGTCTTCCTGGTTTTCACCAGTCTCGTCTCCCACGGTGTGGCGCAGATAGAAGATCCGGTCGTCGACCATCCTGATGTCCTTGTAATTTCCCGGTGTGATTTCCAGGCCCACGATCCGGTCTTGAACGCCGTCGGTGTCCACCTTAACGACTACGGGCTTCTTTTGTTCGGTCTCTTTCTTTTCCGTTTTTTTCTTATCAGCCGTCGCCTTTTTCTCTCCCGTCTTCTTCTCCGTTTTCTGTTCCTCGGCTTTTTTCTCTTGTTCCTTCTTCTTTTCCGCCTTGCCGACTTCATCGCTGCGCGGCCCCAGCGGCGACTCGGTCTCTTTAGCGAGCGTGACGAGATAGACACGTTCCATGTCGCGATAAACGTTCTCAAATTCCTCTTCGCCGAACGTCGGTTTGAAATCGCGCGCCGAACTCAATAGCAAATATTTCCCATCATCACTAAAGACGGGATTGCTTGCGTCGTACCAGGTGTCGGTCACCGGGACCTGTTGTTTGGTGCCAGTCGAGTAGAGATAAACCCTGTTCAGATTGTTTTCCTCAGGGCGCGCCCATGTGATCCACTGACTGTCCGGCGACCATGCGTAGGCCTGGATCTCGCCGTATTTGTCGTGATCGACATCGGTCACGGCTTTGGATGCAATGTCCACATAACGCAGCCGTTGCAACCGATCGCTCCAAAGCAGCTTTTTGCTGTCCGGCGACCAGACCGCATAATAATAGTAGGTGTTCGCTCCGCTGGTCACCTGCTGCGGCTCGCCCTTGCCGTCCTGCGACCGGATGTATAATTCATTCTCGCCGGTCGCGTCCGAATTGTAGGCAATCCATTTTCCGTCCGGCGACCAGATTGCGTCCCGTTCGTGGGCATTTGATGTCCTGGTCAGGTCGCGGGGAGTGCCATGTTTTGCGGGAACGGAAAAAAGATCTCCCCGGGCTACCACAATCACACGCTCGCCGTCCGGTGCCGGATGAACCGATTCGATATGCTTTGACGCATCGACCAATTCCGAGCGTCCGGAGGCAAAATCCTCTTCGATCTTGATCGGCAGTACGGTTGTTTGTCCATTGGCCAGGTCATAACGCCAGATGTAGCCGGCTTGTTCGAACACGATGGAGTCTTTACCGATCGAGGGAAACTTGATGTCGAAGTCCTTGAAGGTGGTGAGCTGCTTCGTGGCTTTGTTCTTGAGATCGATCGAGAACAGGTTCATTCGCCCATCGCGGTCGGAGAGAAAGTAGACGTGGTTATCGGGGCCCCACATCGGGCAGATGTCCTGGGCGGGATCATTTGTGAGATTTTCAGTGGCAGCCGTTTTGAAATCGTAGATCCATACGTCGTCGGTCATGCCGCCGCGATAATGCTTCCAGGTACGGAACTCGCGGAAAACGCGGTTGAACGCCATCTTGGAATCATCGGGCGAGAACGAAACAAAGCCTCCGCGCGGCACGGGAAGCTGCTGCGGCAGGTCGCTGTCCATGCCGACCGTATAAAGCTGGCCGTTGAAATCGTTGAACGATATCATACGCGAGCGGAAAACAACCCTTGGCCTCGTATTTTCCCACGTCATCACGAGGTTGTTCGGTCCCATGCGATCCGAGATGTCGTCGCGATGAAGAGTAGCCGAGGTGGTCAGGCGTTTTGGCGGGCCGCCTTCCGCCGGCATGACGTAAACTTCTGTGTTGCCGTCATAATGCGACGTGAACGCGAGCTGCGTTCCGTCGGGTGAGAAACGTGGGAATGAAGCGTAGCCGGGGCCGCTGGTTAACCTGCGCGCGGTGCCGCCATCCTTGCCAACTGTATAAAGCTGGCCCGCATAACAAAAAACGATTTGGCGCCCATTGGTCGTGGGAAACCGGAGCAGACGCGTGGTGTCGGGCAGTTTTTGCGCGGACACAGTTGCAAAGGGCAAAAGGCTTGATGCAAGCAGCGAAAAGACGAGCGCGACGCATGGTCGAGAAGGCAAGGTAATCATGGAGAAAAGCAAGCTGATGTTCATTGTGCCGGATGCAAGATCGAAATTATCGTGTGCCACACGTTAGATGTCAGACATCCATCGTTCGATTGTCGTTTAATCCCTTTATGGTCTCAAGCCTCCAGCGAATCAGGAGCGTGAAATCCGGAAAGCGATTATAGTGTTTTTCCCTGGATGAAAAGGACGCACAAACCGATTTCCCTTCGTTCTGGTCAGATCGAGTTTCTCAAGGTCAACACCGAGTGGGAATGGCGCGACATGTACCAATGGCTGCTGGGGTTGAGTTGGCCGCAATTCGCTGCGTTCGTTGCCGGTATTTACATTGCGCTGAACCTGGTTTTCGCCGCCCTCTACACTCTGGGCGGAGATTGCGTGGCGGGGATGACCCGCGGCTCTTTTTCGGACGCCTTCTTCTTCAGCGTGCAAACTCTGGCCACTGTCGGCTACGGCCACATGTACCCGAGTAATCTTTACGGTCACATTGTTACTACCGTCGAAATCATGAGCGGCCTGTTTTTGCTCGCCGTCATGACCGGACTCATTTTCGTTCGCTTTTCGCGGCCGACCGCAAGGATTTTGTTCAGCCGATCGGCTGTGATCGCGCCATTGAACGGACGGCCTACCCTGATGGTGCGCATTGGCAACCTGCGCCAGCAGAGCATGGTCGAGTCCGAATTCCGAATCATGTTCATGCGCGATGAGCCGTTGCTGGAAGGCGGCGATTTCAGGCACTTTTACAACCTAAAACTTCAGTTCGATCGGTTGATCACGTTTCCGGCCGCGCTCACGCTCCGGCACGTTATTGACGAGCAAAGCCCGTTTTATGGCGCGACGCCAGAATTGCTGGAGAGCAGTCGTGCCGTACTCGTCGCTTCAGTCGTCGGCACCGATCCGGTGATCCCTGCATCAGTGCAGACGCAACAGGATTATACGTGGCGCGATATTCGCTGGGGCGAGCGCTTCGTCGAAATTTACACGGAGCATGGCGACGGGAGGCTTACCGTCGATTACGGTCGCCTTCACGATACGGAACCCGCGGAGTTGTAAAAGATCCATATTCGTCGCGGCTCCGATTCGGATTTCCCGTCCGGGATTCGACGACGAGAACGATGTTGAATCCGTACGCCGCGTTAGCGCATCCTACTGGATATGAGCGATCAACCCGCAGTTCGCCCCAAAATTTCACCGATCACGTGGCTCGGTCTTTTCATTGCACTGTTTGGAATGCTGGTTGCCCGGCAGGCGGTTTCCTATTTTCTGCCGGCGCTGACGTTTACTTCCTCGCTTTGGAAAGAGTTGCCTATGTGGCTGCTCGCTATCGCCTTGTTGTTCATTATCCGGCGCGGCGAACGTCTGCCGTTGAGTTCGGTTGGCATCGGCACATCGAAGTGGTGGAAATCGATTTTGTGGGGATTGGTTATCACTGCTGTTTGCTTTCTCCTGGGCGGCGTGATCATCCATTTCACGCATTTCAATGGCGGTCCCCTGGGAAAAGCATTCGCAAAGCTGCCACTTTGGCTAATCACGCTGATTGTGGTCCGCGCCGGCGTGGTCGAGGAATTATTTTATCGCGGATATTCCATCGAGCGGCTTCAGGCCCTCGGACTCAATCGCTATCTGGCCGCCGGCATTCCGTTACTTATCTTCGGCTTCGGACATTGGACCGGCGGCTGGACAAACGTTCTCATTGCGCTCGTGCTCGGGGCCGTGTTTTGCGTGTTCTACCTTTGGCGCCGCGATCTGGTTTCCAACATAATCGCCCATTTCCTCGTCGATTTTATCAGCAACGTGGTACCGCGACTGTTCTCATAGCACTCGTTGTCGGAATCGGGACGCCCGCCTTCGCCCGGCCACGGCGCCGCAGGCTGAGGCCCCCACATTTCGTTCACGACGCAGCCGCGCTGCCCGGGACCAGTGTTTCCATTTCTTCGAACGCGAGCTTTAAACGCAACTCGCGCCGGAGCAGCCAAAGATTGATACAGGCCTGAAGAACCTGTGACGCGACCGACAGATACCAGACATATTTGATCTCGAATCCGGGCGTGCGCGCAAGCAGCAAGGCTGGCAAGGCAAAGAGGAACAAGCGGGTCATCGAGCTGAGAAGCGGCGGCAAAGTATTGCCAATTCCCTGGAACACGCTCGAACTGGTAAACACAACTCCAGCGGCCACGAAATTGAATGCCACGATCCTGAGATAATCGCTGCCGAAGGCAATGACTCGCGGGTCGCGTGAAAAACCGCGAATCATCAGCGGCGCCGCGAACCAGGTGATCACCGTGAGCACGAACATCGTCAGCGATGCAATCCCGATCGCCGAATACACGGAACGACGAACGCGATCGCCATGGCGTCCGCCGAAGTTTTGGCCAACTACCGGAGAAACGGCAAAGCTGAGTGCCACAATCGGTAGAAACGCTGCCTGCATCACGCGCGCTCCGATGCCGAATCCCGCCTGGGCCGCTGGGCCAAACCCGCGAATAATCCCGTAAACGATCATGATGTAAACGAAGAGGAGCACAAACTCCGCACCCGCCGGCACTCCGATGCGCAGCATCGCCCACCAGATTTTTGGTCGCGGAGAAAAAAGCAGAAAGCGAAACCGCAGATAATGATATTTTCTCTCGAAGTAGATCACCATCAGCACGTCCGCGACCAGGATGGAAATGAAAGTGGCGAGCGCCGCTCCGGTCACTCCCATTCTGGGCCACGGCCCAATCCCGAAGATTAAGAACGGAGCCAGCACCATGTTGAGCACCACGCTGAGCACCTGAAAACCGACGGCCGGCTTGATGATTCCCGTCGCACGCAACGCCGATCCCAGTGCGATCAATGGAAACTGCAGGACCATAGCCGGAATGAACCAAAGCAGATAACTCTTCGCTAGCGCCGCTGTGAGCGCGTCTGCGCTCAACGATTCGCAATACGGATTCCGCGCGAGAAATCCCAAAAATCCCAGAGCCAATCCCACCAGGATGGACATGACGAAGGATTGGTTGAAGACCAACTCGGCGCGAGGTTGGTCCTTTTTCCCGGTAGCATGCGAGATCAGCGTCGTCGTTCCTACGCCCAGCATTTGCGTTAGCGCCAGGACGATCATGGTCAGGCTGCCGGCCACGCCGACCGCCGCGATCGCCTCCTTCCCAAGATGCCCAACCCAGAAAAGGTCGGCCAGGAGGTAGAGCGTTTGCACCAGCATGCTCGCAGCCAGGAACGCCGACATGTGCAGAAGGTGTTTCGTTACCGATCCCTGCGTCAGGTCTTTCATGTGCGCTCCGCGTTTGGCGTCGGATGTTCGCCGGTTGGCCGGTGTCCCGTCAACCCCTCAAGTTGCTTCCTGTGCAACGGCCTGCGCCCTTTGCACCATTGCCACCGCCGCCATCAAAACGATTCCCGCGGCGACCTGATGCGGTTGAAGTGTGGCGTGGAAAAAACCCCAGGTGATGCACACGGCCGCAAGCGTTTGCATCATTTCGAAGTAACCCGCCGTCGAGGCGCGTGTGAGCCGTAGTCCCTCAAAATAAATCAAAAGTGGAACACCGCCCGAAATCGAAGCAAGCAGGAGCAAGGCGATAATAGCAGTGCCGGGGTGTGCCTGCGCGGTTGCCGGCCAAAGCGCGCTCGACCGAAAATTCCCGTAGACCAGGAGAATAACCGTCATGCAAACGAGCCCCACCACAATACGCAGACTCGAGGCCAGCCGCAGCGACATGCCGGTCATCACACCGCGGCCGGCGACAGTCGAAAGTCCCCAAAAGAGCGCGCAGATCAGCGCGTAGCCGGTTCCGAGGTTCAATCCCGCCTTCTGAAACGAAACGCCGATCAATGTCGGGTGTTCCACGGACAGAAAAATACCGGCGACGATCGCAATGCTTGCGTAGAGAAAAAAGCGGGGGGTTAAACGGTCGCCGAAAAGCAGGAACGCGCCCAGGGTGGAGATCACCGGTTGAATGTTCAGGATGACGTTTACGACTGTCGGGTTGCCGTTTTTCAGGGCCAGGGTAAAGAAAACCGTCCCAACGGCAGAGCCCGCGAAGCCCGAGAACAACAGGTAACCCCATGTGGACGGTGCAATCCTGCGCACTTCTCCGAGTCGCGGAATCAGGAGCGGAAGAAACATCAGCAGAATCAGCACGTGCTCCCAGAACACGATCACTTGCGCATCGAAAAGTTTGTTGAGCGGAATACGCCATGCGCTTTCCGTTCCCCAGAGGGCGGCGCCGAGTCCGACCAGCCATGGCCCGTAGCTTGCGCGGGCCTCGTCGCCTTTTGTCATGCGAACGGTCTTAGAAGCCATCCCATAAATAGGAGTTGGTCGCGCTCTTTGGGTGGCGTCACTTTTGGGCTTGAATTGCGTCGCTCCTCGGTCACAGATCCATTCGGATATGCTTTGTCGTCGCGCCTTGTTCAAACCAAAAATCGAACAGCCGCGTGGCCCAACCCCATCTATTTATGAGATGGCTTCTGGCGTTCGCATGGCGCTACGCCAACAACGTAATCGCGCTGGGTGGCCGGCGACCCGCGATTTACTTCGTGGCCACGTCGGCTGCGCAGATCTCCCGGGCGAGCCCGCGGGCTTCCTCTTCGAGGCCGCCGAATGTGAACTTGGCGCAGGTGCGACGGTCTCGGAGATATTGCTGCACCCACTGCTCGAGGCCGCCGCTTCGTTCGCATTGGGCCACATGCACAAACTGATGCAGGAGCAGCTCACGGTCTCCCCAGCAATCGGCACGGATGATGATTGCATGACCGACAGCGACGCCGCGGGAAGCGTCTGTGATGATTTGCGCGCGGCGCGCGGCGTTCGCAAGGTCCTTGTTCTCAGGCAGCGAAATTCGATCGACAACCAGCACCCTGATCCGGGCGCAATCCCGAACCCCGGCCAGGCAGGCGTCGGTAAAGTGTTGAGGCCCTAATGACGCGCCGGTGGCCAGGACGAATTCCTCCTGCGCCCTGGCCCATTGGTAAGCAAGCGGCAAAAGGTGTTCGAATGTCTCCGGATCGATCATCGCGGCGGGAAGGGAAAACTGATAACGACCAAAAATAGCAAAAGCCGTGCAAAACCGGATAACAGATACCTGGTAAAATTAAATCCCCGGCGGGTGCCCGATACCTGTCATGGCCGCCCGGGAAAACGCTTCATCAGTTCCTGACGAATCTCCATGGCGAGCTTGGGAGTCAGGCGGCTGAGGGTCAATTCCCGGCGCTCGGGGTTCATGGCCGCCAACTCGCGCACAATCTTGTCGCGGGTTTTCATTTTTGCGTGCTGACTCCACCCGATGCCGATCGCGATCAGCGCGGAGATGGTCCATACGGCGATATCGACGCCCGTGATCATGTTGATTCGTTAAGCCATTAGACTGTTAAATCATTAAAGCGAAGGGTGGAAGACATTAGAGCGCTTCGGGATGGTATTTTTTCCAGTAACGCAGCGAAGCGGTGACAGCCATGTGGCTCGGGTCGGCTGCCTCGTAGCCTTGCACTTCGTCGTTGGTCGCTCCGCCTGCGCGAAGTTCGGCATGTTCGTATTCGGCAAATTCAGGAATTAATCCGGCTTCGTCTCGGCCGGCCTGTATTTTTTGTCGGAACCATTCCGACCAGCGCCTTACGCATTCGTCCAAGGCATCGAGATGATCGGCAACTGAGTCTTTGATTGTTCCGAAGTGCGGAAGGTAAAGGGTCGCCGCATTTAGCGCGCGCATTTTTGCAATCGACTCGAGCCACGATTCGATGTGCAGCTCGGGCGGGACAAATGGCGGAATGGGCGGACCATTGCCGATGCGGACACCGGCGATGTCGCCACCGAACAGGTTTTCCTCCCAGTGATAGACGTGATGATGACTGGCGTGGCCAGGGGTGGCGATGGCGCGGATTTCAAACGGCGGAACGCGGATGACATCGTTGTCCTGCAGAATTTTGACGTGCTCTTCGGAGACCGGCGCAATCGTGCCCCAAAGGCGTTGCATGTCGTTGCCAAAAATTCGGGTGGCGGATTCAATCAGTTTTGAGGGATCGATGAGGTGCGGGGCGCCGCGGGGATGCACGTAGATTGTCGCGTTCAATTTCGCAAAACGCCATGCGGCGCCGGCGTGATCGAAATGAATGTGACTGAGAAACACGTGGCGCACGTCTTCGGGTGCGCGTCCAATTTCGCGGAGTGCGTTGGCAACGTTGTCGAAGGTCGATTCCGGGCCGGTATCGAAAAGGGCGATACCGTCATTCGTTTCCAGCGCGGTGGCGGCAACGATGCCGGCCCGGTCGAGCTGAAGCGTATCCAGAATGTGAATCTTCAAGTTGAACGGCCTTTCGAGATTGCCACCATGTGAGTTCCTTTGGGAATGACGAAGCCGTCGCCTTTGGGGTAACGACGCAAAGGCGTCGTCCATCGGCAAAAACGCTTGCCCGTCACCTGCGCGCCGGCAGCAGCGTTTTTCGTAACACCAGCGCGGTGACGAGCCCGACGCACAAGAATCCGATGAGCTGGATGGAAATGTAACTCGCGGTGTAAATGCCCGGGAAACCGTACCAGTTCCAGTAGGGAATGTTTGTCGCAATAGAGGCGAGGATTCCCGTCACAAAAATAAAACCGACCCGGCCGCCGAAACCGCCGATCGTGGTTTGAGCAAGCAGCCAGACTGCAAGGATTGCCTCGATCAGCTCGGTAACAAATTCGATCCCTAAAAAGCGGCCCATGGCGAATTGTCGTCCCGGTGGGTGATACATAAGCAACCCGGACGGGTTCGCTCCGATTTTTTCGCCCATTTGCTTCATTGCTTCGCTCTTTTGCTGCCGGGTTGGGTTCGGTCCGACGCCGAGACCCGGGAAATAGTAAAGCCCAGGGGCGTTGCCGATGCTGGATTGCATCGCTGAAAGGACGGCAGATTCGTTTGGAATCTCTTTGATACCGGCATCGCCCAATGGAAGCACCATGTGCGCGATCGAGGTCCAGATAAACATAACGATTCCGCCGAGAACGCCTGCGAAGAAAATGCGTGTGGTCATACGCCGAATTACAAACGAAACCGGCTGAGCACGGAAGCTAAAACGGAACCGCTGCGCTGAAGCTCCAAATCAACACTGCTATGAGCGCCCGCGCATCAGCCCATGAAGAAGCCGCCGTTCACGTTCAAGACGTGGCCGGTGATGTAGCTTGCCATGGGCGAGGTGAGAAAAAGCGCGGCATCGACGATCTCGTTTACGTCGCCGAGCCGGCCGAGCGGGATCTGCTTGATGAAATTCTGCGTTACTTCGTCCGGCATACCCTTGCTCATACCGACGTCGATGAATCCGGGCGCGATCGCGTTCACGGTGATGTTTTGGCGCGCAAACTCGCGCGCCGACACTTTGGTCAGGGCGATGATCGCCGCTTTGCTCGATGAATAATTTGCCTGGCCGAACAGGCCCATTTGTCCGCTGACCGAGGAGAGGTTCACGATCCGTCCTCCACCGCGCAGTATCGCGCCCGCTTTTTGGGTCACGTTGAATGTGCCGATGAGATTTACGCGCACCACGCTTTCGAATTCCTCCAGTGACATCTTTTTGATCGTGCGATCGCGGATGACGCCCGAGTTGTTGACGAGAATATCGAGGCCGCCGTGCCGCTCCTGGATTTGTTTCATCATCGATTCGACTTGCGCGGGCTGCGTCACATCGCACTCGATGACCAGCGGATCCTTCAACTCTTTCGCCACGCGCTCGGCGTCCGCTTTGTTTTGGTTTTGCGGGTCGGCGACGTAATTGACGACACACTGGGCGCCGCGCTGGTTGAATGCCTTGATTATTTCCGCACCGATGCCGCGTGAGCTTCCGGTGACGAGGACGATCTTGCCGCTAAAATCGAGAGGGTTGGTCATTTTGCGATTTAACGATTTAACGATTCGCTGATTCAAATCATTTTAAAGCTAAATCACCAAATTGGTGGATTACCCAATAGCTTCGTGATTGCCGGCTAATAGAACGTGGTAGGATTTTTGGCGTTTTTCTGTAGCGGCGCTCTATGAGCGTCGCATAAGCTTTCTTATAAGTTTGCGACGGTCATAGACCGCCGCTACAAGATTCTGAATGGCTTCACCGACGCGTATCCTGACCGCCGTTCCCATCTGTGATGGGCACGATAGCGCGATCAATACGATCAATCTCGAATTTATTCGACACGGCATCGAGGTTGTTTATCTCGGCTATCACCGTTCCGTCGGCGATATCGTCCGTGCCGCAATCCAGGAAGATGTGCGCGCCATCGGCATTTCCAGTTATAACGGCGGCCATATCGAGTTTTTCGCCGAGGTCGTGAAACAACTGCGCAAACAGGGCGCGTCCGATATCAGAGTTTTCGGCGGCGGCGGTGGCACCATTACGCTGGAGGACTCCAAGGCCATGAAACAGAGAGGCGTGGACAAGATTTTCTTTGCCGGGACATCGCTTGCGGAGATGACGGATTATGTTCGCAAACATTATGGAAAGCCGCGGAAGAAAAGACCGCGCCCGAAGACGCGCGACATCGCGCTGGCGCATAAACTGAGCGAGATCGAAGACCGATATAGCAGAAGCAAACGCCGAACGCCCAACCCGCCTTCACGAGGCTACGGCGCGGCAGGCGCCCAACGCCCAACGTCGAAGTCAGCGAGCCGCGTCATAGGGTTTACTGGGCCTGGCGGAGCGGGTAAGACGACGCTGATTGACGAGCTGGTTCTGCGGTTCCTAACAAAGAAGCCGAAGGCGCGCGTCGCGATCTTGTCGCACGACCCAAGCGTTGTGGGCGAAGGCGCGCTGTTGGGAGACCGCGCGACAATGATTAATTCCCAAAACGATCGCGTGTTCATGCGCAGCATGGCCACGCGCGGACAAACGGGCGGACTTTCGCCGGCGACGCAGGATTGTCTCACGCTGCTTGCGCAATCGGGTTTCGATTACCTGATCATCGAAACGGTCGGCACCGGCCAGGAAGCGATGCCGTTCAAGAAGAGTGGAATTGTCGATCAAATGGTGCTGGTAATGAATCCGGATTACGGCAGCAGATTGCAATTGCAGAAGATTGTGATGCTCGATCTCGCCGATATCGTGGTCGTGAACAAGAGCGATCTGCAACGCGCCAAGACGGCGCACACCGAAATCGAGCAGCGCCTCGATCAGAATCGCCGTCAGCAACGCCTGGTGGACACGGTCGCGAAACGCCACCGCGACGCTGGCGTTGATCGGTTGTTCGATTTAATTTCCGGGAGCGCCAGACCCGAACGCACGAAAGAACGGAGGAAGAAATGAGCAAACTCGGACAGGTGGTTGAGTCGGTGGAGAAGTACAACAAGTTCGTGCTCGATCAGGTAAAACGCGCGCGCTCCGACCAGGAATTCGGGCGCGATCTGCTCGGGCGTTGGAACGGCATCAAAGCGAAAATCCCGACCACCCGGACGCCGACCGGAATTCCGTTGCCGCGTCTCGCGTTGCCGGAGATCGATGACCCGGGAGAGATCGCGCGCTATTTGTTTAGCGAAGGACTTCCGGGCGAGTTTCCTTATTTGAACGGCGCGTATCGCGAAATGTATCTCGAGCCGATTCGCGAAGTTGAAAGTCTGGAGAAGAACGGCCAGGCGAAAAATGGAAAGACCGCCAAGAAAGTGACGCCGACCGAGGAACCGACGCGATTGTTTTCCGGTTTGATGCTGGCAGAGGACACGAACGAACGGTTCCATTTTCTTACCGCGCATCAACGGACACACCGGCTGAGCACGGCGTTCGATGGGCCGACTCTTTACGGTATCGACAGCGACGCGGACGGTGTTTTTGGAAAAATCGGCGAGGGGGGTGTGGCCATCGACACGGTCGAAGACATGGTCCGGCTCTATGACGGATTCGATCTCGGCTCGCCGAATTTCTCCGCGTCGATGACCATCAGCGGCCCGGCGCCGATCATCATGGCAATGTATATCGCGGCGGCCAAACGGCGGTTTGGTCCAAAAGTGGTTGCGAAACTGCGCGGCACGATTCAGGCCGACATTTTCAAGGAAGTGCAGGCGCAGAACGAAACGATTTTCCCAATCGAAGCATCACTGCGCTTTTTGACGGACATGGTCGAGTTCACCACGCGCGAAATGCAGCGCTGGTATCCGATTTCGATCAGCGGTTATCATATTGGCGAAGCCGGCTCGACACCGGTGCAGCAGGCTGCTTACACGCTCTCCAATGGTTTTGCCTATGCGGAGATGTTCGTCGCGCGAGGCATCCCGGTGGATCGATTCGGCCCTCGGCTTTCGTTCTTCCTCGATTGCGGACTGGATGTGGAATACATCGCGTTGGCTCGCGTTTCGCGCCGGATCTGGGCAATTGGAATGCGGGAGATATTCGGGGCGGGCCCGCGCGCTCAGCTTTACAAGTTGCACACGCAAACGAGCGGACGCTCGTTGATCGCCGCTGAGTTCAAGAACAATCTCACGCGCACCGCCGCGGAATTGATGCTCGCGTATATGAACGCAACGAATTCATGCCACTCCAACAGCGCGGACGAGCCGTTTACTACGCCAAGCGAAGAATGGATCCGGCTGGCCGCAAATGGCCAGGCAATCCTGCTGGAGGAATCCGGGATCTTCAAACACACAATGAACATGTTGAGCGGTTCGCCCGGAATGAAAGCCGTCGAGCGCGCCGTGGAAGCTGCGATTCTCGATGAATTCCGCGAGATCGAGCGGCTGGGCGGTGTTCTCGCGGCAGTGGAAGACCGTTATCAGCGCAGCCAGATTCAGAACGCCGCGCATCGTTACGAGCAACAGATCTACAACGGCATACGGCCGATTATCGGACTTAATCGGTATCGCAACGGCACCGACGACGTTCCGGAGGTGAAGCTGGCGCGCACGCCGCGAAAGAAGCAGCAGCTTCAAGTCGATCGGCTCGCCAAATTCAAAAGGAAAAACGCGGAGAAGGCGAAACGGGCGCTCGATAAGCTTGCGGAAGTGGTGGAACGCCGCGTCAATTGTTTTCCGGCGCTGCTCGACGCCGTTGAGGTTTGTTCGTTAGGCCAGATTACCAGCCGCTTGCAAGAAGTGGTGGGGCGGTTTCGGCCCATGGTGTAACGAGCGATCGCCCCACCGGCTTTATTTCTTCACTCGCTTCAAGCGGATGTTTTCCCCGTAAAAGGCGACGCATCGAGAATCGACCACGCGGGTCATCTTAAGTGACACGATAACGTCCTGGCTGGACCGCACGATGGTCCCGGTGCCGGTGTTGCTGAAGCTGTCCTCGAACTTGAACTCGACCGTGCCTTTGCTGGTTACTTTCCCAGGTCCCTCGGCTTCTGGCCCTGCGCCATGGCCATCGTTGTAACCGGCGCTGAACCAGACCGACAGGGTGTTTCCGTTTTGTTCCAGGCTCATTTGAAACACAGCCTGGCCGTTCAGGAAATTCTTGTTTGCGTACTCGCCGGCAAAATTCGGCGCGTCGGCGCCAGACGCGCTCGACGTAACCGCAATTAAAGCAGTCGCGACAATGAGAACAGATAAGATCGGTTTGATGCGGCCAGACTAAGGATTTGCGCGATGCGCGACAAGCGAACAAGAGCGCCCTGAGATGTCGTGGGGTGAAGTCTTCGCCCAAAATGCGCGGGTCGAGGGATTCGAATTGTGAGCGTTATGGAGGGCGGTATGATGGGCGGAACCATCAGGGTGCTGAGGCTTTGCCATTTATTATGAATTCTTTGCAACCAGACGTCGGCGAAAGTGCCCGCGCGAGGATTGCATGGCGACTTCTTCCGTTTCTCTTCCTGCTTTACGTCGCGAATTATCTCGATCGCACCAACATCGCGTACGCGACGCTCGGGATGAAAGGGGACCTGGGTCTGAGCGATTCGGTCTTTGGAACGGCCAGCGGAATTTTCTTTATCGGCTATCTTGGGCTGCAGATTCCCGGCGCGCTTCTGGTGGAGCGCTGGAGCGCCAAGCGCTTACTGGCGCTAACGCTGATTACCTGGGGCGGACTCACAACGCTGACAGGTTTCGTCCGTACTCCGATGCAGCTTTACGGCGCGCGTTTTTTGCTGGGTGCGGCCGAGGCGGGGTTCTTTCCCGGCGTCATTGTTTATCTTTCTCACTGGTTCGTCGTCCAGGATCGGGCAAAGGCCGTGGCGCGGTTTATGTCGGCCATACCGATTGCCTATATTGTTGGCGGACCTCTTGCCGGTGCGATTCTAGGCGTCCACTGGCTTGGCACTCCCGGGTGGCGCTGGCTGTTTCTGCTGGAAGGGGTGCCCGCCGTTGTTTTGGGAACGGCGACGCTGTTCGTGCTGCCCGATCGGCCTAACGAGGTGCGATGGTTGCGCACACCCGAACGCGATTGGCTGACTGCCCGCCTTGCCGGGGAGCGGCAGACCAAAGCGCACGTCGAACACGTCACGGTTTGGCAGGCGCTTCGCCATCCCGCAGTTCTGTTGCTTACCGCCGGGCTGTTCTTTTGTTACACGGGCGGCTACGCCTTTTGGTTTTGGTTCCCGACGATGCTTCAGCGGCTCACCGGATGGACGGATGTTCAGTTCATCGGCTGGATGGGCGCGATTCCATTTGTCGCGGGGCTGATGGGAATGCTGCTCCTGGGCTGGAGCTCCGATCGAATGGGCGAGCGCCGCTGGCATTTTGCCATTCCGCAATTGACCGCGGCGCTGGGGCTGATTGCATGGTTTATTTTCCCGCATTCGAACGTGTTGCTCATCGTGGTGTTCTCGCTCATCGGATTTGGCACCACCGCCTATCTGCCCTCGTTCTGGGCGTTGCCCAGCTCACTTCTTTCAGCGTCGGCCGCGGCCGCGGCAATCGGCTTTATCAATTGCACAGCCAGCATCGGAGGATTCGTCGGTCCAAAGATCATCGGCGACCTGAGCCAGCGCAGCGGCTCCTTTCACGGCGGATTTATTTTTATGGCTGCGTGCTGGGTAATCGCGTCATTGCTGGTGCTGCTCTGCCCACGGGAGCGAGCGGCATAGGGCTAGGTCCTGCGACGAACAATCTCCCGGCGCGATGGACGTATCCACTTATACAATCAGTATGATCTGATTCCGTGCGCGTGATTCGACATCGCGAACAAACGCTCCGATTCGCTCAGACGGTCTCATATCTCCTGTTCGTCATGTGAACTGGGTATGTGCCCCGGTTTTTCCTTGCCCAATTCCAATGAGCGTTGATACGCGGCCCATACCGCGCGGGAAATGGCGGTGCGGAAACCGGCTTTCTCAAGATAATACAACGCCTCGGCCGATGTGCCGCCCGGTGAAGTCACTTGATTACGCAGCGTGGCGGCATGTCGGTTGGCTTGCTCGTAAAACGCGGCCGAACCTTTTATGGTTTTCAACACCAACTGTTCGGCGATGCGACGCGGGAAACCCATGTGCACGCCAGCGTCGATCAGCGCCTCAGTGAACAGAAAAACGTACGTAGGCCCGGTGCCGGAAAGTGCGGTCGCCATATCGAGATAGCTTTCGTCTTCCACAAGAACTTCATCGCCGAGCGCGCCGAGGACGGCGCGCGCCATTTCACGATGCTTTTCGGTGGCTTCCTTCGACGCAGTCCAGACCGTGATTCCTTCGCCGATCTGTCCCGGCGTATTCGGCATCGAACGCACGATGGCCTTGTGTTTCAAACCCTCGCCGATCTTTTTCAGGGACGCGCCCGCCACAATCGAAAGCACCAGCGCGTCTGCACGCACGCCTTTGAAGCCTTTCATCACTTGGCTTAGTCTCTGCGGCTTGACCGAGAGCACGACCACATCCGCGTCTGAAGCAGCGGAAGCGTTGTCAGTCGTCACATGAATCTTATACTTTTTGTGCAGTTCTTCGCCGCGTTCGACGCGCGGCCCGGAGGCTGTCAGATTCTCCGGCCTGGCCAGGTTCCTACGAAGCAATCCCGTGATCATGGCTTCGGCCATCACGCCGGGCCCGATGAAAGCAATTTTTTTGTTCAGCATGTTCTCCTCCAAAACTCTTTGGGATAATGTCCGAAAATTTCACCACAAAGCCGTCAAGACACAAAGCCCCAAGGTTTTTTCTTTTTGAGCCACGGAGACTTCGTATGTTTGCGTCACTTAAGTTGGACTGTGAGCCAGGAACTCCCGCACAGCCAACATTGGCGGTTTCATCGGTTCTGAGATCATTGGCGACCTGAGCCAGCGCAGCGGCTCCTTCCGCAGCGGTTTTGTCTTCATGATGGCCTGCTTCGTGATCACGTCGGTACCTGGTGCTGCTCTGCCCGCGGGAGCGGGGCCCGACTTAATTATTCAGCGCTTAAGCGCAACCTCGAACGGTGCGCCCGTCTTGGCGCGGATGTCGTCCACCGTGAGCTTGGTGCCGGGGTGCAGCTCGGTTAAGACAAGACCGCCACCCGTTTTCACCTCGAACACGCAGAGGTCGGTAATGATGAGGTTCACGACCCCCAGGCCGGTGATGGGCAGCGTGCATTTTTTTAGAATCTTCGGGCTGCCATCCTTCGCGCAGTGCTCAAGCACTGCAACCACACGCTTCACCCCAGCGACAAGATCCATCGCGCCGCCAGGTCCTTTGACCATCTTGCCGGGAATCATCCAGTTCGCGATATCGCCCTTATCCGTCACCTCGAACGCGCCAAGAATTGCAAGATCGATGTGTCCTCCGCGAATCATTGTGAACGAATCGGCGCTCGAGAAAAAGGCCGAGCCCGGCATTGTGGTGATGGTTTGCTTGCCGGCGTTGATCAAGTCGGCGTCCACCTGGTCCTCGGTGGGAAAGGGGCCGATACCGAGCAGCCCGTTCTCGGATTGGAGGGTAACGTTCATTCCTTCGGGAATGTAATTGGCGACCAACGTCGGGATGCCGATTCCGAGGTTGACGTAGTATCCATCGCGCAGCTCCTTCGCCGCGCGTTTCGCCATCAACTCACGGACCGGATTTTCTTTCTTGGCCGCGCTGCCGCCTTGCACGGTGCGAAACTCGATCCGCTTCTCGTATTTTTCTCCCTGGATGATGCGGTCGACGAAGATACCCGGCGTGTGGATCGAATCGGGATCGAGTTCGCCGTTCTCGACAAGTTGTTCGACCTCGGCGACACAGACTTTGCCGCAAGAGGCGATCATCGGGTTGAAGTTCCGTGAGGTTTTTCGAAAAATGAGATTGCCGGATTTGTCGCCCCTCCACGCTTTCACGAGCGAAACCTCGGCCTTGATGCCGGGTTCGAGGACGTATTCCGTGCCGTCGAAAACTTTCGTCTCCTTACCCTCGGTCAGTTTGGTGCCGAACCCGGTGCGAGTGTAGAACCCGGGAATTCCCGCGCCGCCTGCGCGCAACCGCTCGGCGAGTGTGCCCTGCGGGATGAGCTCAAGTTCAAGTTCGCCACCTAGCACCTGGCGCTCGAACTCCTTGTTCTCGCCTACGTAGGAAGCCATGACCTTCTTCACCTGGCGTGTGGTGAGCAAAAGCCCCATCCCAAAGTTGTCCACGCCGGCGTTGTTGCCGACGATGGTGAGGCCCTTCACGCCGCTGTCGCGCAGTGCCGCGATGAGATTCTCCGGGATGCCGCACAGGCCGAACCCGCCCGCAGCGATGGTCATATTGTCGTGAAGCAGGCCGTCAAGCGCAGCCTTGGCGTTAGGAAAGACTTTACTCATGTGCAGAAAATTTAACCACGATTGCGCAGTAAACAGGAACAAATTCGCTGGCGAATTGAAATTCAGTCACGGAGGAAGTTTGCGGCGCTCGTCGGCTTTGAGCAAGCGGATTGGGGAGCGCACGCGCCTCGCGTGCTGTTTCCGGCGCCCTCGCCGGAAACTTCTGGCCTAAACGACTCGTGCCAAGCGCTCGTTTGGCATTTCGGCGAGGGCGCCAAAAGTCCGAGCCGGACTGGCGTTGCACGCGAGGCGCGTGCGTTCCCCGGAGTTGCTCGCGCGGAAATCATCGGCACATTGCTGCGACGCTTTTCCAAATGCCTACGACCCTTGCACATCAACTTGCCGATTACGCTTGTTCGCTTCAGTTCGCCGATTTGTCGCGGCAAGTTGTTCACGAAGTAAAACGGCGCGTAATCGACTCGTTAGGCTGCGCTCTCGGTGCATGGCGCGAAGAGCCTTGCGCGATTGCGCGCAAGGTCGCTTCGGAATTTTCCGCGAAAGCAGGCTCGACGATCATCGGGACGACGCACAAAGCGCCGCCGGACTGGGCGGCATTCGCGACCGGGTGCTGCATCCGCTATTTCGATTACAACGACACCTACTTGTCGAAGGAGCCGGCGCACCCGAGCGACAATATCGCCGCGGCGCTCGCTGTCGCGGAGAGCGTCGGCGCGAACGGCCGCGAGCTGATCACTGCGATTGCTCTTGCGTACGAAGTGCAATGCCGGTTTTGCGATGCGGCCAGCATCCGCGCCCGTGGCTGGGATCATCCGACTTACGGCGCGTTCTCGACGGCGCTCGCGGCGACAAGGTTGATGAAGCTCGATCCGGACAAAACGCGGCACGCGGTGAACATCGCGGGCGTGAACTGCGCTGCCTTCCGGCAGGCGCGGGTCGGTGAGTTGTCGCACTGGAAAGGCGTCGCCTTCGCCAACGCAGCGCGTCACGGTGTCTATTCCGCCCTGCTGGCGCGCGCTGGCATGACCGGGCCGGCGCCAATTTTCGAAGGTCAAATGGGCTTTGAGAAGGAGCTCGGCGTGTCGTTAGGCAATGTCGGTGAGATTTTTGTGAAACGACCTGACGAGAAAAATGTAAAAGAAGGCACTGCGGCCATGATTCTCAATACCAGCGTTAAATATTGGCCGGCGGAATATCACAGCCAAAGTGCCATCGAAGCGGCCTTGTTTCTGCGGAAGGAGATTGGTGACGTTTCGAAGATCAAGTCGGTAGTGATCGAGAGTCACGACGCGTCGGTTGATATTATTGGAAGCGAACCGGAGAAATGGAAACCGGAGACCCGCGAAACCGCCGACCACAGCCTGCCTTACATCACCGCTATTGCGTTGATTGACGGCGAAGTGACGGACCGGCAGTTCCAGCCGGAACGCTTCAGGGATCCGAAAATTTGGAAATTTTTGGAGAACGTGAAAGTCGAGCGGAACGCCGAGTTGAGCTCGCTCTATGCCAAGGCGGTGGCGAACATTGTGCACGTCACTTTGGAAAACGGCCGCACGCTGACCAAGCGCGTCGACTATCCGCTGGGCAATGCTTTCAATCCGGTGAGTGACAAGCAGCTCGAAGGAAAGTTCAATGCCTTGGTCGAACCCGCCCTGGGCAGCGACCGCGCGAAACAGATTGTCGATCTCAGCTGGAGACTGGACGAGGCAGCGAAGGTGGATGATTTGATGCGCGCGTGTGTGGTGAGCGAGTAGATTGATCACGAGCATGATCACGAGCAAGAGCAAGAGGATGCGCGAATTGATCGCGCAAGGTGCGGTGGCCATGCCGGGCGTGCCGAATGCGGCGATGGGGCGACAAGTGGAGCGCGCGGGATTTGAGGCGGTCTATATAAGTGGCGCGGGTCTGGCGAACGCAACAGCCGGCGTGCCAGATATCGGTTTGCTAACGCTCACCGAAGTGGCGCGCCTGGCAGGTTATATTGCCAACGCGGTTAAAATACCGGCGATTGTCGATGCGGACACCGGCTTTGGCGGCGCGGAAAATGTGGCGCGGACGATCCACGAGCTGGAAAGCGCGGGCCTGGCCGGTTGCCACATCGAGGATCAGGAATTTCCAAAACGGTGCGGACACCTGGCCGGCAAATCGATTGTCGACCAGGACCAGATGGTGGAGAAGATCAAAGCGGCAGCGGCGGCGCGCCGGGACGCTGGTTTTCTCATTGTGGCGCGAACGGACGCGCGGGCGGTCGAAGATTTTAAACGGGCGGTGAAGCGGGCGCAGGCGTATCTGGAGGCCGGCGCAGACGCCATTTTTCCAGAGGCGTTGCAAACCGCCGAGGAATTTCGGGATTTTGCCGGTGAAGTGAAAGCGCCGTTGCTTGCGAACATGACCGAGTTTGGCAAAAGTCCGTTGCTCTCCTTTCAGGACCTCTCCGATTTCGGTTATCGAATGATAATTTTTCCGCAGAGCGCGTTTCGCGTTGCGATGAAGGCGAGTGATCAATTTTTTCACGCGCTCAAGAAGGCCGGGACGCAAGCGGACTGGATCGACAAAATGCAAACGCGCCAGGAACTTTACGAGCTGCTCGACTACGATCCTGCGGCAAACAGTTGGGGTACAAAAAAGCGTTGAAGCGCGTCGCGCAGTTGAACGTTTGGCAATCGCAGGTAAAGAAACATATCGATGAGCACTGAAACCGCACCAGCCTACAGTCCGGGTCTGGCCGGCGTCATTGCCGGCGAAACGGCGATCTGCTGGGTCGATCCGAATGCCGGCCTGATGTATCGCGGCTACGACATTCACGAAATGGCGCAACGGGCCAGCTACGAGGAAGTCGCTTATTTGCTGCTTCATGACGATTTGCCGAACGTCAAGCAACTGACCGAATTCACCCGGAAAATCGCGTCCGAGCGTGAGTTACCGGCACAGGTGATCGAGGCGTTGCGGCTGATGCCGCGCGATGCGCACCCCATGGATATGCTACGCACCGGCGTTTCAATGCTGAGCATGTACGACAAGGAGGTAAGCGATAACTCACACGACGCCAATGTTCGCAAATCGATTCGTTTGATTGCGCGGGTCTCGACATTGATTACGGATGGCTGGCGAATTTCGCACGGTGAAGAGCCCGTGCCGGAAAGGCCCGATCTGACGCATGCCGGCAATTTTTTCTTTAAGTTAAACGGAGAAGTTCCGCAGGACTGGAAAATCCGGATGTTGGACACGATTTTCATTTTGTATGCGGACCATGAATTCAATGCCTCGACGTTTGCAGCGCGTGTGACTGCTTCCACGCTGGCGGGTATCTACGCTGCGGTTACTTCCGCCTGCGGAACGCTAAAGGGTCCGTTGCACGGTGGCGCGAACGAAGAATCGATGAAGATGCTCGAGGAAATCGGGACTCCCGATCGCGCGGAAGCGTGGCTGACAAAAAAACTCGCCGCCAAGGAAAAGGTCATGGGTTTCGGTCATCGCGTTTACAAAAAAGGCGATTCCCGCGTGCCGATGATGCGCGAGATCGGGCGCGACCTTGCCAAGCGAGTCGGTAAGGAGGACTGGATAGAGATTTGCGAAAAACTGGAGGCGGCGATGGAACGGGAGAAACATCTCTGCGCAAATGTCGATCTTTATGCGGCGCCGGTCTTTTTGATGCTCGGCTTCGCGCCTGAGCTGAATACACCCCTCTTTGGCGCGTCGCGGGTGGCGGGTTGGTGCGCGCACGTGGTCGAACAGCACGATCACAATCGCTTGATCCGGCCGCGCTCCCTCTACACCGGTCACGCCGCGCGTCCGTATCACGACGTCTCTTCCGATGGAGCAGCACGCGAAAAGTAAGTGACGGACGATCAGTCGAAATCGTTACAAGAGCGATACGCACCGGCAAATGCCTGCTGGGGCTGCGGGCCCGCAAATACAGAAGGATTGCGTATTCGCAGTTTTCCGCATGGCGACGAAGTCGTAGCGGAATGGAAGCCGCAGCCAAAATACGAAGCATTTCCCGGGGTCCTCAACGGCGGCATCATTGGCACTTTGCTCGATTGCCATTGTAACTGGGCGGCTGCCTATCACTTGATGAAACATGCGGGCGCAGATCATCCGCCATGCACGGTCACAGCCGAATACTCGATCAAATTGCTGCGGCCGACGCCGACGGACGGTCCGGTCTCGCTTTCCGCGAGGATTGTCGATCTCAATGGCGATCGCGCGACGGTTGAAGGAACCCTGAGCGCCGGAGGAAAAGTTTGCGCGACCTGTCGAGGCGTCTTTGTTGCTGTACGGGAAGGCCATCCCGCATATCATCGCTGGTAAACTGTAGCGGCGGTCTACGACCGTCACATTTTGTCCCAGAAACAGTATGCGACGCTCACAGAGCGCCGCTACAGAAGACCAAGGGAATTCCCTGCCTGAATTTCGTCGATGCGCGAGTCGACGGGGCGCGTTTAGGGTTCAATCATGAAAACTTTAAGCTTTCGGATTGTTCCTCTGCTCAGCGAGGTCGCAGAAGCGGCGCGACGGTTGGCCGCGAACGGTGCGCCGGACCACGCCATTGTCGTTGCGGATTCGCCGCGCAGTTATCCCTGCCGCCATTGTTTGCGTTTCGCTCAGCCCGGCGAACGGATGATCCTTTTTCCGTACCCGTCGATTCCGGCAGGCCATCCTTATTCGGAAAGCGGACCGGTCTTCGTGCACGCGGAACCGTGCGAGCGTTATACGACGACGCGAGAATATCCGGCCGACTTTCGAAACGGCCGTGTGATGCGAGCCTACAACTCGAGCTTCGACATGGTCGATGCGGAAGTCGCGAACGGGAGCGAGCCGGAAGCCGTTGTTGAAAAGCTCTTCCAAAACCCGGAGACTGCCTTCGTGGATGCGCGCAGCGTGACTCGCGGCTGCTACACATTTCGAATCGAGCGTTTATGAAAACCCCGGAACTTCTTCCTCCGTTCGAAACGATGTATCGCGCGCTGGTCAACCGCGACCCAGGTTTTGAAGGTATCTTTTTTGTCGGCGTCCGCACGACCGGGATTTTTTGCAGGCCAACTTGCCCGGCAAAAAAACCGGCCCGCGAGAATGTCGATTTCTTCGCGACACCCGGCGAAGCGCTGCATGGCGGCTACCGACCCTGTTTGCGCTGCCATCCGATGGACCCGGCGCAACGTCCTCCCAAATTGGTTGAGCGATTGCAGGCTGAAGTAGAGCGAGCCCCCGGCGGGCGACTTACGGACAAGGAATTGGCCGCGCTGGCCATCGACCCTTCGACGGCGCGCCGCCAGTTCAAGCGTCATTTCGGAATGACGTTTCAGGCTTATCATCGGGCGCGTCGGATGGGCCTGGCCTTGCGCCAGGTGCAACGCGGCGGCCGCGTGGAAGAGGCCCGGAATGGAAGCGGCTTCGAATCGGAAAGCGGTTTCCGCGAGGCTTTCACGCGCGTTTTCGGTGATTCACCTTCCGCGGCGAAGGATCGATCCTGTTTATTCGCGCAACGCATTGAAACCCCGCTCGGCACGATGCTTGCGGTGGCCGATGACGAAGGATTGCGCTTGCTCGAGTTCGGCGACCGTCGCGCGCTGGAGCGCGAGGTGCCGATCTTGCGGCGGCGTGTGCGCACGAATGTTGTGCCGGGCGAGCACCCGCATTTAACGAAGATTCGAAAACAGTTAGGCGAATATTTCGCCGGGAAGCGAATGGAATTTGATGTTCCACTCGCCCCGGTTGGCTCCGATTTTCAACTTCGTACCTGGAAACTGCTGCAAAGAATTCCGCCCGCTGAAACGCGCTCGTATGGCTGGATGGCGGAACGGTTAGGCGCAGCGGGCGCCCAGCGCGCGGTCGGCCGGGCCAACGGCACGAACATGATTGCCATTGTCATTCCATGTCACCGCGTGATTCGCGCGGATGGCACCTTGTGCGGTTACGGCGGCGGCCTCTGGCGCAAGAAATGGCTGCTCGATCACGAACGAAAAGTGATGAGTGACAGGTGATAAGTGACGAGCGAATCAGGGCGGATACGATCTCGTCACATGTCACGCATCACTCGTCACTATCTTTGCGCGCCCGGGGTGACTCGAACACCCGACCTACGGATTAGAAATCCGTTGCTCTATCCGGCTGAGCTACGGGCGCAAAATGAATCTGGAATATGTCGCCGGGGGGACGGAAAAATCCAGGACGAATACGGGGCAAACAAGTTAAAAGGTTTAAAAAACGTTACAAAGCTAAAATGGGTCGCTGACTTACCATTGTAACTCTTTTAACGATGTAACTACAGTGTTACTCCGTGAACGCGCTCTTCGTCATCAACCCATACAAGCACGAAGGGATGTGGGTTTTCGACGATCCGGCTGTCGGTCTCGAGCGCGAGCCATTCATCGCCGGGATCGACACGATGATCGACAGAGTCGTTGCCGATATCCCGGATGCGGACCGCGGATTTCGGGCAATTTTCAGCGCGACGCCGTTTCCGGGTGCGAACTTCGAGCTGGAATGGCGCCGGGAAGAAGCGGGCGGAAACTGGTACTACAGCGGCCAATTCAAAATGGAGGGTTGGCTTTGCCCGGCCCTGTTCAGGTATTTTGAAAGCGCGCCTCGCGAGATCTACGTCAAAGCGGAACAGTTAAAACGCTGACGATAGCGATTCTGAGAGAGAGTCGCGTGGAGCTTTACTCGTTGATCCGGTGCTTTAGCTCCCAAACTCGAAGGGCAGCGAGGAGAAGTGCTTTGGTGCGGGTGAGGGTGCCGGCTGCGGCGTATTCGCGTCCTCCATTGGCGGCGGTAGTTGAGGCGGAATGTTTGTGTGGGCGACCGCGTTTTTGGGTTTTAGCTCTGCGGCCGCGTCTGGGAGCGGTATGAGTGGCGGATAAGTTCGGACTGCTCATAATTTCCATTAGATTCTATAAATATAACATTTAGCAGCTTCCGCGCCAGCGGCTTTTTCTCTATGGAAAACCCCCTTCATCCCCCCTTTTAACTACGTTCAAATGCCATGGTTTCGGCAGTTGTGGCAATTTCTACAGATATTGCAGAAATTGTAATGCTGCCCCCGGCATTCGCCGCCCTTTTGTTACCTCGTGAAAACCGCTTGTGTGCCCGCTGGTTCTCCTCCACTTTTCAGCTTCATGGCGGACCGCAAGCTCGGGTGTCTCACTATCTTTTTGTTCATCGCGCTTTGTGCCAGCGTCTTCATCAATTTCGTCCTGGCCATAGTCGCCTTTCGCGGTTTGGGCGGGATTGGCGGAGAGGAAGAAAAACCTCCGCGCTTCCGGGAAGTGATCGTGCAGCGTGGTGCGCGCGGGAATTCCGATCGTATCGCTGTGATCGCCCTTCGGGGTCTGATTAGCTCGAATATCCCCGGAGTTGCCAGCGACTCGATGGTTGATGACATGCGCACCGCTCTGGCGCAGGCCCGCAATGATCGCCACGTCAAAGCCGTCGTGTTGGAGATCGATTCGCCGGGAGGCGAGGTTACGGCCTCCGATGAAATCTACAATGCTGTGGTTAAAACGCGGGCCAAAAAACCGGTGGTCGTTTACATGGATTCGCTGGCCGCCTCCGGGGCTTACTACATTTCATGCGGCGGAAAATACCTGATCGCAAACGAGACGAGCATTACCGGCAGCATTGGAGTCATTATCCAAACGCTCAATTACCAGCGCTTGTTCGATAAAATCGGGCTGGCGTCGGTGGTCTTCAAAAGTGGCAAATTCAAGGACATCCTGAATGGGGCGCGCCCGATGACCCCGGAGGAACGCGACCTGATTCAGAGTTTCGTCATGCAGACGTACGACAAATTTCTAGGCATCGTAGCCAAGGAGCGCGGTCTGTCGGCGGACACTCTGCGCAATACCATCGCGGACGGTCGCATTCTTTCGGGCAAAGACGCGCTCAGCAACAAGCTGATTGATGGATTGGGCGAGATCGACGACGCGTATGATAAGGCGAAGGAGCTTGGCCATGCTCCCGGAGCGACCGTCATCCGGTACGGTTCGCCCTTTAGCCTGAGCCATTTCTTTCGCCTTTTCGGGCAGACGCAGGACTCAAGGATTCGACTCGAACTTCCGGAGCAGCTGGTCCCGCATCTCGAGAGCGGTCGCGCCTATTATTTGCCGAGCTCATACGCTCCATAGATGGGCGAACGCGGAATGTTTGCTTTAACAAGCGCATTCGGAAACATCCTCGGTACGCTGATTCTTCTCGTCAGCGTCTACATTTATATCCTGTTAGCCCGCCAGATTAGCGCGCGGCGATCGGCTGCGGCTACGGTGGAAGCCGCTGGCGGAACAAGGACCTTTGGTCTACCCGAAGCATTTCTCGCCTTCGTGCTGACCTGTTTTCTTCTGATTAACGTCGCCGCTTCCCTGTCACGAACAAGTCCGGTCCAGCTGAGCGACCGCGATCTTATCGCAAATTTGCTCTTTACCGTTCTGATTGTGCTTTTTGTCGCGAGTTTTTTGAAATGGCGCGGACTCGATCTCAACTCGTTAGGTGGTTTTTCCAGAATGAGCTTGCTCCGGGCGATATTGACCGGCGCCATCCTTCTGGTTGCAGCCTGGCCGTTGCTTGTCGTAGGCGAGGCAATTGGAAATCAAATTTTCGGCGGCGGCTCGGGTAAGCAGGGGATTGTCGATCTTTTCACTCAATCGCAGACCCTCAGGCAACGCGTCATGATCATTGTTCTGGCGGTGGCGGTTGCGCCCGTTTGCGAGGAATTCATTTTTCGTTTTTTCCTGTATGGGACCTTCAAACGCTACCTTGGTCCTGCCATTGGGCTTTTCCTGAACGCGCTGCTTTTTGCCGCCGCCCACGCTCATTGGCCCTCGTTCATTCCGCTTTTGATTCTGGGCATCTGTTTCACCCTTGCCTATGAATGGAGCGGATCGATCCTCGTCTCCATGACGATGCACTCCCTTTTTAATTCGCTCACACTGACGTTCCTCGCGTTCCCGGGACTTTCTCAACAATGAAACTGCGCGAGCTCGGGGAGGACCGTCTCCTCGCGCAATTACTTCCGTCGTTCTCCACCGGCCGTGGCGTGATCTGCGCAGCCGGCGACGACTGTGCCGTCGTCAAACCGCCAGGCAATCGGGAGCTTCTTCTGCTGAAAACCGACTGCGTGGTGGAGAAGATTCATTTCCCGCCAGGGACCGACCCGGTTTTGATCGGGTGGAAGGCGATGATGCGGCCGTTGAGCGATTTCGCGGCCATGTCCGGGCGGCCCCGGTATGCATTGGTGACGCTCATTGTTCCGGCGGGACGCAGCAACGATTGGGTAGCGACGCTGTATCGCGGCCTGCGGCGGGCAGCAGCGAGCTTTGATGTCAGCATCGTCGGTGGCGAAACAAGCAATACGCGTGGACCTGCGGCGATTTCGGTGAGCGTTGCCGGCTTTGCCGAAAAAAGGCGCTGGGTTTCTCGAAGCGGCGGCAAGGCTGGCGACCACCTTTTCGTTACCGGCCGACTCGGCGGCGCGTTACGCGGCAAACATTTGCGGTTCGTTCCGCGGATCGAAGAATCGCGCTGGCTGACAAAGAACTTTCGAATTCACGCCATGATCGATTTGAGTGACGGGCTTGGGGCCGATCTGCCGCGGCTTGCCCGCTCGAGCAAGCTTGGATTTAAGATCGATGTCGAGCGCCTGCCTCTTGCTCGCGACGTCAAGATCGATAACGCCATTTCCGATGGCGAGGATTACGAACTTCTCTTCGCAATTTCAGCGCGCAAGAGCAAAGGGCTGGAACGAAGGTGGAAAAGAAAATTTCCCAAAGTTGCGCTCACCAGGATCGGCAAGTTTTATCAACCATCAACTATCAACTCTCAACTTCTGCAGGGTGGCTACGTTCACTTCAAATAGCCCGGCAGAAACGGAAGAGTTTGGCCGGCGATTCGCGCAAGAAATCAAGGCGGGCGCCGTTCTGGCTCTCCAGGGCGAACTCGGCAGCGGCAAAACAGAGTTTGTCAAAGGCGTTGCGGCAGGGCTCGGTAGCAGACAGGTCCCAACAAGCCCAACATTCACGCTTATCCATGAATATCCGGGAGGGCGCCTGCCGCTTTATCATTTCGATTTTTTCAGGATTGAAAACCGGGAATCGGCGGTGCGTCTTGGGCTGGACGACTATCTGTTCGGCAACGGCGTCTCCATAATTGAATGGGCCGATCGATTCCCCGAGTTGATTCCGGAGAATGCCCGCTGGATTTCGTTCGAAACGAAATCTGAAAACGAACGCGCGATTACATTGATCGACACCCAATGCGAATGAAGGTTTTGGCACTCGAACTCTCCTCAGCCCGCGGAAGCGTGGCCTGGTTGGACGGTAATACCGAATTGTTTCGGGAATGGCCGAATGATCGCAAAAACTCCGGGCCATTTTTTGAGAATCTTGCGGATATCCAAAAGCAGCTGGGCGGCCCGGATACGATTGTCGTGGGGCTTGGTCCCGGATCGTATGCCGGAGTTCGAATTGCGATTTCGGCGGCAGTCGGGTTGCAAGCCGCTACGAATGCCCGCCTGGCCGGACTCCCATCGATCTGCGCGATCGAATCCGATTCGCACGAATACCATGTGATCGGCGACGCGCGCCGAAATTCGTTTTTCCTTGCTGGTGTTCGTGCGAACGAAGTGGTTGAAGGGCCGGATTTGTTTGCCGAAAACGAATTGCGCACCAAACTGAACGAGCTAAACTTGCCGATCTTTGCTTCGGAAATTCTTCCGCAATTCGAACGAGTAATTGTTCGTTATCCTTCGGCAAGAGTGCTGGCGCGACTGGCGCAGGATTCAAACTGCAAATTTGCACTTCCACCGCTTGAGCCGATTTATTTGCGCGAACCGCACATTACATTGCCGAAAGATCAGAGGACCGCTTCATGACCGGGAAGACGTATCGATGCTGGGTTGAGATCGATCGCAGCGCGTTGTGTCACAACGCGAAAATGGTGCGCGAACAGATCGGGACGGCGGAACTTCTGGCCGTGGTCAAAGCGAACGCTTACGGACATGGCATGGTCGGCGTTTCGGAAGCGCTCGCAAATGAAGCGCAGTTGTTCGGTGTGGCGAATTTGGAGGAAGCGCAGGAGCTGCGGAAAGCGGTGCCGCATCCCATCATTATTCTTGGCCCGGCCATTCCGGGGGAGAGATCGGCAATCGCCGGGCATCATTTTATTCCCACGATCTCTACTTTCGAGGAAGCGCAGGAATTCAGTCGTGTCTCAGCGGGCTCGACGCTCTCGATCAATTTCAAGATCGACACGGGAATGGGACGCATGGGAGTGCCGGAAGATGGCGCTCTGGCTGCGTTCAAAAAGGTCTTGGCGTTGCCGCGGATTAAAATTCACAGCGTTTCAACGCATTTGCCGGTCTCGAACGAGGACGCGGAATTCACGCGCGACGAGCTTCAGCGATTCGGGAAAATTGTCAGACAATTGCGCATCGAATCTCCGGGCGATTACAAGGCACATGTTTTGCAAAGCGCAGGCACGCTGGCTTTCAATGATCCGACATTCGACATCGTGCGCGCCGGAATCATGCTGTATGGGATTTCGCCGCTGCCGGAGTTTCAGAAGGTTCTAAAGCCGGTTGCGACGTGGAAAACCCGGATCGGACTTGTCCGCGACCTGCCCAAGGGGAGTTCGATCAGTTATGGCAGGACATTTATCGCGCCGAAAGCGATGCGGATCGCAACGGTTACCGCGGGTTATGCCGACGGTTATCCGCGACATCTTTCCAATCGCGGCGCGGCGATGCTGGTTCGTGGCCGGCGCTGTCCATTGCTCGGTCGTGTCACAATGGATTTGATGATGATCGATGTTTCGCAAATCGGAGACGTCAATGTGGGCGAAGAGGTAATTTTGATGGGAAGCCAGGGTGAGGAGGAGATTTCGTGCGCGGAGTTGGCGGAGAAAGCCGACACGATTACCTGGGAAATTACGACACGCATCGGCGCGCGGGTGAAGCGGGTTTATTTTTGAGAACGTTGACTTGTCAAAAATGTTAAAACGAGGAGAGCTCCGGCGCGCGAAGAACGATTTAGCGATGCAACCGTTTTAACGATTTACGCTTCTTCTATGTTCCAGATCATTTTCAATGAATTGAGCGCGGCGGAGATGTCGGCGCTGCCGAAAAAGCTGCAGCTCGATTTGCTGGCCGAATTTCAAATTCTGCCTGAAGACCTCGATCACCTTGACGCCAGACACTTTGGCGTAATCGAGCGCGAGGGAAAAAAGCTTTATCGATATCGGGCAAAAGAGTATCGCATTTATTTTGAAAAGACGCCCGAAGGGATCACAATTCACCGGGTTCTTCACAAGAACACGTTTCGCGATTTTCTGTTCCGCAGTCGACTGCCGGTGGCGGAAGACCAGCAACTCGGCAAAACGCGTGAGTTTTGGAAATTGATCGAGCAAGGCGAGAAAACAAGGAAGGCGTAGAAGAAAGAAGAAAACCGCGAACGGTCCGAGCCGGACTGGCATCGAACGCCGAACGCCGAATTCGTAAAGCAGGCAATTGTAGGGCGTTTTTGTGAACCCCGAAAGCCTTCGGGGCTGACACAGACGCCCTACAAAATAAACGGGATGGAATCGGTGGCATGCGCTTGTGGCGCACGGATCATCGGCAGGATGCCGATGCCACGACTACTTCATCAACAGCACCGACCGGCTGCGCTTGATTTCGCGGGTGATTTTGCGATGCAGATGCGCAGGCATGCCGGTGACGCGGCGCGGAAGAATCTTGCCACTCTCGGTAACAAACTTCTTTAGAAGATCGGGATTTTTATAGTCGATCGCCTCGATGGCGATATCGATCCGGCGCCGTGGCATGGTGCGGTTGGCTCGGCGAAATGCGGAGCGACGTTTGGCGGTTTTAGGTTGCATCGAGAGTTACTTGGTTTCGCGGTGGAGAGTATGCCGGCGAAGAAACGGATTGTATTTTTTCTTTTCCAGCCGGTTGGGTGTGCGTGGGCTCTTTTTGTTGCGCGTAGTCATGTAACGCGACGTTGGTTTGCCAAGCGCCTTCGCTTCAGTGCATTCCAGTGTGACAATTTCCTGCGCCATCTTTGCTATTCCTTCGTGTTTTCAGTGGTGGAGGGTTGTTCCTCTTCGCCTTCCGATTCTCCACCTTCCTCATCGGTCAAACCAAAGAGCGACGTGACCGACTGACGGACGCGGGAAGCTTTGTTTTGTTTTTCGAGCTGCGATTGGCATTCGACGGTGAATCGCGCGAACGGAATCGCTTCAAGACGCGCGCGAGGAATGTGTTTGCCTGACATCTCGCAGATTCCGTAGGTGCCGAGATCGATGCGTTTCAGGGCCTGATCGATCTCGTAAAGCGCATCCTGCTCCTGAGAAAGCAGGCTGAGCGCGAAATCGCGATCGTATGCGTCCGAGCCGGCATCGGCCTGGTGCATACCGAATGCGGAAGCTTCGCTCCCCTCGGCGCGCGAGCGCAATGTGTCCTGCGCCACGCCGGCCATGGAGTCGACCATGGCATCGCGCAACTGCAATAATTTGTCCCGTTGCTTGCGAACGAATGGATCAAGCCGGCGTACACGGTGGTTATTTCTGCCAGCCAATTTGGTCGCTTTGCCCGCTTCCTTTTTGGAGTGTTTGACGCCTTTCTTCGAAACGTGGCCGCCCGATTTTTTCGCCGCAGGTTTCCGCGCCGGTTTCGACGCCTTACGGGCGGAGACCTTCTTCTTGGCAGCCTTTTTCTTGGGAGTCTTCTTTTTCTTTGGGTGGGCCATAGTTTTTAAAGTACCTGGTTAGTCAGGGGCCGGGAAAAACGGAGGCTTAATTAAGAACATTTCGCCCCGTGCGCAAGCGGAGATTTAGCCTTTCACATCGCACGATTCCAGCCGTTGTTTGAGGGGCCGGTTCTAGGAGCTGGCGCTGGAGTAATGTCGCAGAGCAAAGCGCCAGAAAACCCGGGATAAGCAGAAAATAATCGTGGAGGCGACAACCAGCTGAACCATCAGCGGAAAGGGCCGTCCCAGCGATCTGATTAACAGCCGCGCGGGAATGTTCGCCACGATCACAACGGGAATGATCCAGCTAAAAATAAAGCGAAAAAGCGGTGGGAAGATGGAGTCCGGATAACGGGCGATGTTGAGGAAATTGAAGTAGCCGTAAACCAGCCCCTGGGCGCGGACGATCCAGAAACTCACCGCGGCGAGACTGAGCATGATGGAGTAATGCACTGCGATTCCAAAACCGAGTGCGGCGACGTAGAGCAGGATTGCCGTTGGGTTTGGGACGATGCCCAGCTTGGACAACGAGACACAAACCACGGCGCCGCCCAGGGCAGCGTTGACTACGCTGTCGAGTCCGAATTGTTTGGTCGAAACGGCAAATTGGCTGTCGACCGGCAGAACGAGCAGGGAATCCAGTTTTCCGGTGCGGACCAGTTCCGGAATGTTGGCGACATTGACAAAAAAGAAGGCTTGAAAGAGTTGCGCGATCATCTGATGCGTGCCGATTAGCAACACAACCTGCCACTTTGACCAGTCACCGATACGATTGACATTGCCGAAGATGATGCTGAAAAACAGGATCTGGCCGCAGAACCACAGAACCTCAACGAGCATCCAAAGGATAAAGTTCGCCTTAAAGCTCATCTCGCGAATGAGCGAATTGCGCAGCATGATGGAATAAATTTCGATGTAACGCCGCACGGCCCTCTCTTGTCTTCTAAGTGTATGCTACGTGAACCACGATCCGCATGAAGCGTTTTCTCCTGCCGGGGTCCGTCATTATCGGCCTGTTAATCCTCTTGTTCGTTGTGCGTCAGTGCCGGCGAGAGGCTACGACCGATTATCAAACTGCGCCGATCACCCGTGGGCCGTTGACCCAGGCGGTCACCGCCACGGGCACGTTGAATCCGGTGATCAACGTGCAGGTTGGAAGTCAGATCTCTGGTAACATTGCGAAGCTGTATGTGGACTTTAATTCGCAAGTCAAAGCCGGCCAGGTGGTGGCGCAAATCGATCCGGTCTTGTTTCAGGCAGCAGTGACACAAGCCCAGGGCGATCTGGCCAACGCTGAGGCCGCGCTCGAACTGGCCAAAGTCAACGCGACGCGCACCCAGTCGTTATTTGCCCAGAAGAATTCGTCGCAGGCGGATCTCGACCAGGCAATGGCTGGCCTGCACCAGGCGGAGGCCAGCGTGAAAATCAAACAAGGCGCGCTCGACAGAGCGAAAGCCGATCTCGATCACTGCACCATTACGTCGCCCATCGATGGCGTGGTTATTTCGCGAAATGTCGATGTCGGCCAGACAGTGGCGGCCAGTTTGCAGGCCCCCGTCATCTTCACCATTGCAAACGACCTGGCGAAAATGCAGATCGACGCCAACGTGGCCGAGGCCGATGTCGGCGTCGTGGAAGTGGGGCAGACCGTCGATTTTACCGTGGACGCGTTTCCGATGCGCACGTTTCACGGCAAAGTGGTGCAGGTGCGTAATGCTCCGATCACTGTGCAGAACGTTGTCACGTACGACACCGTTATCGGTGTCAGCAATCCGGATTTGAAATTAAAGCCGGGGATGACGGCGAATGTCTCGATCATCGTCGCCCACAAGGATAACGTTCTGCAAATCAAGAATGCAGCGCTGCGATATCGGCCCGTCGAGGCGTCTTCTACCGGGACAAAATCGGCGCCAAGCCCTGGCAAACGGCGTCCGAGCACGGGACATGAACATCGGATTGAGCGAACCGTTTACATTTTGGGAAACGGCGCCAGCCGCCCCCAACCTGTGCAAATCAAAACCGGCATCAGCGATGGAATCGTTACCGAAGTTGTCGACGGCTTGAAAGAAGGCGACCGCGTCGTGACCGCCGAACTGACGCAGGCCGCCGAGTCGGCTCCGGCCAATCCTTTTAGCGGTTCGCGCCACTTTCATTGATTTTTATCGTCGATTGTCGAGCACAAGAATGAGCGAGGGTGGAACGGACATGAACAATGGCGAGATCGTCAGGCTGATCGACGTGCACAAGATCTATCGCAGCGGCGAAATGGAAGTGCCCGCGGTGCGCGGCGTGTCGCTGGAAATCAAGCGGGGAGAGTTCGTCGCGCTGATGGGGTCGAGCGGTTCGGGCAAATCGACGTTGATGAACATACTTGGCTGCCTCGACCGGGCGACGTCCGGTCGTTATATTTTGGGAGATGCCGATGTTTCCAACCTGAATCGCGACCAGTTGGCGGACATTCGCAATCGCAAAATCGGGTTCATTTTTCAAAGTTTCAATCTTTTGCCGCGCACGTCTGCGCGCGAAAACGTGGAGCTGCCGCTGCTTTACGGTGCGCATCGTCTGACGAACGCGCAGTTACGCGAAAGGGCCGATCGCGTTTTGGGTTCGGTTGGATTGGCCGGTCGCGAAGACCATTATCCGGGCCAGCTTTCCGGGGGCCAACAGCAGCGCGTGGCGACCGCGCGGGCGCTGGTTAACAATCCTGAAATCGTGCTCGCCGACGAACCGACCGGTAATCTGGACAGCAGGACCAGTATCGAGATCATGGGAATCTTCCAAGAGCTCAACGATCGCGGCATTACCATCATCATGGTAACGCACGAGCAGGACATCGCGGCGTACGCGCGGCGCAACGTCATCATGCGCGACGGGATGATTGTTGAGGATCGCGTGGTAACGCAGCGACTCACTGCGAGCACGGAGCTACAGAGGCGGAGTAATGGAGTAACGGAGTAATGAGTACGAAACAACACACTGCTCCAGCGCTCCATTTTTGACCGGTGAGAGTCGCGTCGACTTTTAACATCGCGTTCCGAGCGTTGCGTCGGAATAAAATGCGGTCTGTGCTGACGGCACTCGGCATCATTATCGGCGTAGCGGCGGTGATTGCCATGGTCGGGATTGGCAACGGGGCAAAGGCGCAGGTCGAGGCACAGATCGCAAGCCTTGGAGAAAATGTGATTCTGATTTTTTCGGGAAGCACAACTTCCAGTGGCATTCGCACGGGGTGGGGCAGTGCCGGCACGTTGAAAATCGAGGATGCCGAAGCAATTCGCAGAGAAATCCCGGACATCGTGGCCGTAAGCGAAGAAGTTGTTTCCACCACGCAGGTTGCGGCAGGAAATCAAAATTGGTTTACCCGCGTTTTCGGCGAGTCATCCGACTACTTCGATATTCGCGAATGGCCGCTGGCCGAAGGCTCGTCATTCACTCCGCAAGATGTGCGCAGCGCAAACAAGGTTTGCGTCGTTGGTCGGACGACGGCCGTCCAAATTTACGGAAATGAGGATGCGGTCGGACAGATTTTGCGCATTAAAAACGTGCCGTTCACAATCACTGGCGTTTTGACTGCGAAAGGGTTGAGCCCGCAGGGCGTCGATCAGGACGATATTGTGGTGATGCCGTACACTAGCGCGATGAAACGCGTGACCGGCGGCACAGTCCTGCGCAACATTGAAGTCCAGGTAGGCGACGGTCGTCAGGTCGCGGGCGCCCAGCAGCAGATCGTCGCCTTGCTGCGGCAACGCCATAACATTCGCCCAGGTCACGATGACGATTTTACGGTGCGCACGCAGCAGGAGATCGCCGACATGGCCACGGCGACGACAGCGGTTATGACCGTTCTGCTCGGTTCAATCGCCGGCGTTTCTCTTGTCGTCGGCGGAATTGGCATCATGAACATCATGCTAGTGAGCGTGACCGAGCGGACGCGGGAGATCGGCACGCGCATGGCAGTCGGTGCGCACGGCAGCGATATTCTCATGCAATTCTTGATCGAAGCGGTCTCGCTCAGTTCGGTCGGAGGCTTGATTGGCATTATTCTTGGGGTCGCAGCCTCAAGAGTTTTGTCGAACTACGCCCATTGGCCTACGCTCATTTCCATCAGCTCGATTGTGACTGCGTTTTCGGTCAGTGCCGCTGTCGGAATCTTCTTTGGATTTTATCCGGCCCGCAAAGCCGCCGCGCTCGATCCAATCGAAGCGTTGCGCTACGAATAGGCAGGGACGCATCTCCGAGGCGTCCCTCGAATTATTCTTTGAACGGGTTCAATAAAAGCGGACGGCTCGGAGAGCCATCCCTACGTGAGAATTTCAATACGGCTCAGTTTGTAAGAATACTTTGCCGCGGGGACCGCTCGCTTTGCGAGATACAAATGGATCCAGAACGTGTCCGGGTTTTGGTTATCCGCCGACCGCCTGGTAATGTCCGAGCCCGCGTTTCCACATCGCGCGCGCGGCCGACCATGTGAGAAACAGCCAGCCGGACTGGATGGCGAGCGCCTGGGCGAGATCCGTTCCGCGCAGTCGCTCGAGGAAAATCGCGACCGGGCAAAAAAGCTCGTAGTAAAACGGCATCCATTTCATCACCGCCTGCACGGCATTAGGCATAATGTCGATGGGAAACATTTGGCCGCCGAGGAAGTATTCGAACGAATAAACGATGAACACGATGGTGGAGATTTCCAAAATCCAAAACGCCATCAATGCCAGAGTGTAGGTGATAAAAAATTGAATGAAGGCCGACATCAACATCGAGAGCAACGCGTAAAAGTACGTGGCTGCGTGCGCGGGCAGCGCGATGTAATGGTGAAAATAGATAAAAATCAAAGCGATTGGCGGCAGGGTGACAAAGGTGTAAACGAGGCGGCTGCTCAGGAAGATGCTGCACCGGTAAGCGAGATAACTCACCGGTTTGGTCAAAAAGGAATTGATCTGGCCTTCGCGGATGTCAGACGCGATCTGCCACTCATCTTCGGTCGGCGTGACCAGATTACTAACCAGAATGGTGAGCAAATAGTAATAAATCATCGAGCCATAGTTGTAGCCGTGCAGACCACCGCCGCGGGCCTTGAAAACCGCGCCCCAGAGGAAAACAGTCCCGGCCAGAGGAATTAATGCGAAAAGCGCGCGCAAAAAATAGTTCCAGCGATAAACGAACGTGTTCTGAAGCCCGATGTTAAAAACCGAGATGTATTTCGCGATCTTCAACCTGCGATTCACATTCATGCTCGTCCTTTAATCGTAGATCTATGAAGACTTTCCGCTAAATAGGCCAAATGACGCTAAACTAATATCGAAGTCTCTCTTCTTAACGTTTTTTCGCGTGTTTGGCGGATTGGTTTCCGTTTGGCGTCAATTCAACCGCAAGTTTGATCGCCGCGATCATGCTATCGGGCCGCGCGGTGCCTTTGCCCGCGATACCGAAAGCGGTGCCGTGATCGGGGCTGGTGCGTGGAAACGGCAGCCCGAGCGTCACGTTCACTCCTTCATGAAACGCGTGCAGTTTGAGCGGAATCAAACCCTGGTCGTGATACATGCAAAGAACAGCGTCGAATTCGCCCTCAACGGCGCGATAAAAAACAGTGTCGGGTGAGTGAGGGCCGGTAAAAATTGCGGATTCCGGCCTCTGACTCGTAGGAGCCGACGGCTCGGAGAGATCGCGGATTGCGGTTTGTAGTTCGGAAATCGCCGGCGCGATGATCTCGATCTCTTCGCGACCAAGTTTTCCCGATTCGCCGGCGTGCGGATTCAGGCCGGCGACGGCGATACGCGGATTCTTGTGCGAGCGGCGCCGGAGAAAATCGGCGAGCAGGAAGCCGACGCGCACGATATCTCCCGGTCTTAATGCGTTTGCAACGCTGCCGAGAGGAATATGCGCGGTAACCAGGGCCACCGTGATTTTTCCACCGGTCAAGAGCATTGCGAAATTCGTCACTCCGCAGCGATTGGCAAAGAACTCGGTTTGTCCCGGAAACTTGAACCCGGCCTCCGACATGCGTGCCTTGTGGACGGGGCCGGTCACAATCGCATCGAGTTCTCCCCGCCGTGCAAGTGTGACCGCTTCTTCCAGTGCCGCCCCCGCGGCGCGCGCCGTCTCGGTCGTTGGTTTTCCTGGTGAGCACGCCGGATATTTCCCGATGACGTTGTATTCGGCTGAGTCGGGCAACCGGCCGGATTTAAGCGCTGCTTCGACAATCTCCGGGCCGACGCCGGCGCAATCGCCGAGCGTGATGCCGATACGAGATTTCCTGTTCGTGCTCGTGTTCATAATTGCGCTCGCAAGTAAGCTTACTTGATCGAGCACAAGTCGAGCAAACGTCGACTGCAGCAGGACCGCCGGTCAGAACGTTTTGATGTAAGCCTTGGACCGAAGGCTTGTGAGCCAGCGTTCCTGTAGGTTCTGTGCTTCCTGTTGAAGCAGGATTTTCTCAATTTCCGGCCGGGCTTGATCCAGCGTTTTGGTGGCGCCACCCCGCTTGGCGTCCACCTTAAGAATGTAGTAGTTGCCGCCGAACTCGACGATCCGGCTGACCTTTCCCACCGGAAGATTAAACGCCACCTTTTCCAGGGGCGCGGCCAATGTTTTGCGCTCAATCCATCCCCAATCGCCGCCGCGGTCGCGAGTGCTGTCTTCGGAATAAATCTGGGCCAGGCGATCGAACTCGGCGCCATTTGCCAGCTTGCTAAGGATTTCCTCGGCCATGGCTTTTTGCGCGGCCGCCTGTCCATCGGCGGCATGGCTCGGAATCATAATGAGTCGCAGCTTGATTTCCTCATGGCTCGTGAACTGATCGCGATGCGCTTTGTAGTACCTGTTCCACCTTGAGCGGTGAGGCTATGGTGTCTTTCTTGACATTTTTGCTTCGCATCGCCTGGACGATCATTTTTTCGGTCTCCATTTTCTTGAATTCGCCCAGCGTGAAATTTTGCGCCTGCAGCGTTTTGATAAACGTGTTGCGGTCGCCTCCAAAATTTTGCCGAATGATGTCGTGCATCTGTTCTTCGACGAAGTGGTCGGGAACCTCGAAATGTTCCTTTTCGAACGCTTGAAGAATCAGCTGCCGGTCGATCAGGTCCTGAAGCGCAAGGTTGCGCACCTCTTTTAATTTGGCTTCAAGTTCCGCGCCGCTGTATTGCGAACGAAGCAATCTTTCGCGCGGCTCGACCAGCGCGCGCACCTCGGAGTAAGTGATGACTTCGGCTTTTCCCGGAGACTTATCGTTGCCGTTCAGCGCCACTACCGCCGCCACGCCATCGACAATTTCCGGCTCAGCCGCGTAAGCAGCGCAGCAAACCAGCGGGACGTTCAGCGCCACCGCGGCCAGCAGAACCAATAACAATGGACGCGTCATTCGATTCAGAACTTTCTCGTTACCTCCAAAACTTCCCTGAGAAGGTGGGGGATTGCACCCGCAACTAAACGGGGGAACTTGCCATCGACAAGTATAAAATCACCGCGCCTGGTTAGCATCAGCTTACGATTCCGCACCTCCACACGGGTGATCCCGGCTTTGGCGGCGGAGAGCTTGATTTCGGTGAGAAGGAACAAATTGTCAACCGCGGCCGGAAAGATCCCGAAACGATCGCGCCATTCCCGCCGGAGCTGTTCCAACTGATCGGGGGTGGTGATCCCCGAGAGCTCGCGATACGCCTTAATGCGCAATGCGGTGTCGCCGATATAGTTGGGAGGAACAAAGGCGGGGATCCGCTCAGTAGGAGGCGCTTTTGCAAGTATCCCCGAAGCCGTTCTGGGGCCATTCTCCGGTTGCTGGACAAATTCCGCTTGGTTGGTGGCGATGAAATCGAGCCGCACTTCAACATCCAGCCGCGGCTGGAACTTCTGGCCTTTCAATTGCGCGACCGCCTGTTTGAGCAGCTGGCAATACAAATCGAAACCGATTGCCAGAATATGTCCGCTCTGGGCCGTGCCAAGAATGCTGCCCGCGCCGCGTATTTCGAGATCACGCATGGCGATGCGAAAACCGGCGCCCAGCGAACTGTACTGTTTGATGGCATTAATCCGTTTGCGTGCGGCGCCGACTGTCATCATCTCACGCGGCAAAAGCAGATATGCGTACGCTTTGTGCTCGGCCCGGCCTACGCGGCCGCGTAGCTGATAAAGGTCGGCCAGGCCAAAGCGGTCCGCCCGGTCGATGATGATGGTGTTTGCATTCGGAATATCGAGGCCGCTCTCGATGATGGTGGTGCAAACCAGGACATCGACTTTCCCGGCAACGAAACGCGCCATCACCTCTTCGAGTTCGTCGGATTCCATTTGTCCATGGCCGATGTCGATCTTCGCCTCCGGACAAAGATCGGCGACACGATCGCGCACGCGCTGGATCGACTGCACCCGGTTATGCAGAAGGAACACCTGTCCCTGGCGTTCCAGTTCGCGTTTGATGGCGTCGCGAATAATTCGCTCATCGTAACCGCAGACAACCGTTTCCACCGGCAGCCGATTCAAGGGCGGAGTTTCAATCGTGGACATGTCTTTCGCGCCCACGAGCGAAAGATAAAGCGTGCGGGGGATGGGCGTGGCCGAAAGCGTCAAAACATCGACCAGCTTGAAGAGCTCCTTGAATTTCTCTTTGTGCAACACACCGAAACGCTGCTCTTCATCGATGACGACCAGGCCGAGGTCCTTGAAAATGACGTCGCCCGAAATCAACCGATGGGTCCCGATTACAATGTCGACGCCGCCCTGCCGCAGCAGTTCCAGAATTTTGCGTTGCTCGCCGTGGGATCGGAACCGGCTAAGCATCTCGATGCGCACGGGATAGTCGAGCATGCGCTGGCGAAAGACTTCGTAGTGTTGCTGGGCCAGGACCGTGGTCGGCGCGAGCACGGCCACTTGTTTGCCCTCCATCACCGCTTTGAACGCGGCGCGAATCGCTACTTCGGTCTTTCCGAAACCAACGTCGCCGCAGATCAACCGGTCCATCGGCCGCCGCCGCTCCATGTCGATCTTAGTCTCGATGATCGCTTTCATCTGGTCGGGTGTCTCCCGGAATGGAAATGAATGCTCGAATTCCACCTGCCATTTTGTGTCGGCGCCGAAGGCGTAGCCCGGGTTGGTTTCTCGCTCCGCCTGCAACGCCAGCATCTTGCCGGCGTAATCGAAGATCGAAAGGGTCGCGTTTTTCTTTGCGCGCGCCCACTTCGCATCGGCGAGCGAACTAAGCGCCGGTGATTGTTTGCCGACGCCGACGTAGCGCGAGACGAGATAAGCCTGCTCGAGCGGCACATAGAGTTTTGCTTCGTTTGCAAACTCGAGGACCAGGACTTCTTCTTCCGCTTCGCCGTCTGGCGTGGTGGGCGGCGCGCCCGGCGGGCGTGCCCTGCCAGTTTTGATCAGCCCCAGAAATCGACCGACACCGTGCTCGAGATGTACGATGAAATCGTTTTCATTCAGTTCACTAAAATCGATTTGGGCGCGATGGCGTTCCGCGCGGTACAAGCGCCGTCGTGCATGCGGCGCAAAGCGGCCAAACAATTCCGCCGCGGAAAGCACGACGAGATTCGCTGCCGGAAAACAAAATCCACGCGCGAGCGTGCCGAGAACAAGATCCACATCCTCCAGCGCAGCCGGGCCGATGATCTCGCGAAAGCGTTCGATCTCGCCTTCGGTTTGAAAGTAAGTCACAATTTGCGCCTTGCTCGCGCGCCATTCGTTCAGGCGATTGATAAATTGGTTTCTTTTTGCCTCTACGAGCATGAAATCGCCCACGGCAAATTCGCCCACGCCGCAATCCTGAAACGCTCCGGTGAAATCTTCGGGACCGGTTTCAATCCAGCCTTCACTGATTTGAATTTGCGCCTCGGAATTTTCCTCCGGCTCGATCTCAATCTGCAGATGCTGCTCGTCGATATAATCGCGCACCGAACCGTCCTGATCTGCGAGCCACGAAGTGCGGCCCCGCGACTGGGAAGAAGCCACGTCCGCCTGGCCAAGCAAAACGTCAACGCGCCGCAAATCCCGGACAGAGGTTTGCGTATCGATGTCGAACTCGCGCAGCGACTCAATCGTGTCGCCAAAGAACTCCAGCCGTACCGGCAACGGCGCCTGCCAGGAATAAAAATCGATAATCCCTCCGCGCACCGCAAACTGGCCGCGGGTCGTGACTTGTGCCACCCGCTCATAGCCGGCTCCGCTCAACTCCCTGACAAGCGTCTCCATGCCGGCTTCGGTTCCCCGCTTGAGCTCAACTGAAGCGGATTGCAGTGTGCCCCGCTTCGGTGCCGGCTGATCGAGACCGGCGCGCGTCACGACAATAACGCGCGGACCCTGTTTCTGGTCGATTCCGGCGAGGAGCGCAAGGCGTTCGGCCGCGATTTCGGGGTCTGGCAGAACGTTCTCGACGGCGGCAAATTCGGCTTCCGGCAAATAGTGCGCGTCCGGAAGCCAGTTATGCAAAGTCTCGTAAAGAGAGTCCTGGGTCCGCGTGTTTGAGCAAACGACCCAAATCGTTTTGTGGTGCGGTTTGCCTGAATCGGCGACTGAGAGCGCATGCCAGGCGCGTGCGAGGATGGCGACGACAAATGCCTGTGCCGGCTCTATGACGTGGGAAAACTTTACCGGCCAATGGCTTGCGTCGATCTCCGCGAGCCTGGTTGCGATCGGTTCGGAGCCAGCGGCGAGCGTGAGGAGCTTCTCATGCGTCGGTTTTTCCACAAAGAACCTTCGCTGAAAGTCGAGGAAGCTTCAAAGATCTGATGCAGTGACTTGAATGCATTGCAAGGCAGGCGCATCGCTTGCCGGTCTGAGGATTGGGCAGGCGATGCGCCTGTCCCACAATGCAGAAGCGGAAAACCGCGCGCGGCGCTTAATTTGTGATCGTGACCGGCGTGCCAACCGAGACGGACTTGAAGAAATTTTCCGCCATGAACTCCGGCATGCGAATGCAACCGTGCGACGCGGCGTAGCCAGGCAGATAGCCGGCGTGCATGCCAGTTCCATCTGTAATTCGCATGTAAAACGGCATGGGCGCGCCCTTGAAGTGACTGCCGGGCGGTTTCGGATCCGTTTTAATATCGACATTTGGTTTCACAACGTTGCCCTTGGCGTCGACGTAATCGCCATACAGGCTCGAAGCGTGATTGAGGTCCTTTTGCAGGATGTGAAAATTCCCGCTGGGCGTATTCCGGCCTTCACGTCCCGTGGAAAGCTGCGAAACGCCCACTAGCATCCCGCCCTTGTAAAAATAAGCGCGCTGCTGGGTCAGACTGATTTTGACCGAAGGCTTGCCGCCAATATGATCGCCGTCCCAGTACGAAACCGTGTCCACTGGCGCCCCCGTTGTGGGAGCGTTCCCGTAAATACCGCCGAGATATTGCGTTTCTCCGGAAAAACGCGCGTCCTCCTCGCAACTGGTGAGAAAACAAACGAAGCCGGCCAGCAAGAATGGGAGCACCCTGTAAAACGAGTAACGCATAAAAATTTTCGGACGAACCTTCTACTGGCAGCTTATGCAAAGTCAAGCGACGCTGCCAATCTGAAACGCAAAAACTCCAATGCGCACCCATGTACCTGAGACGGCTTGAATTGTGCTTTCTTTCAGGCAGACTTTCGCGGCCTTTCCGCTATGCCGACCTACGAGTATCACTGCAGCAAGTGTAACCAAGATTTTGAGGCGTTTCAATCGATGCGCGACAAACCATTCCGCGAATGCCCCAAAGACCTTTGCCGCCTGCCGAAGTGGGGCCACGGAAAAGTGAAACGGCTTCTCGGTACCGGCGCGGGCATCATTTTTAAGGGATCCGGCTTTTATATCACCGATTATCGCAGCAAAGCCTACAAGGATGCCGCCAAGAAAGAAGCCCCAGCGGCATCGAATTCCGAAAAAACTACCCCGGCCAAAGAAGGAAAAGGCGCGGCGGCTGCTTCGCAGTCCAAATCGAAGAAGGAATCTTTGTGACGACCACCATGCTGATATGCCCGGAGTGCCGGCGCGAAAACGAACCGGAACGCATTTACTGCCGCATTTGCGGAGCGCGCCTGGATCGCTCCGTCCTGGTCTCTGAAAAGCCGGCGGGTGAGCAGCCCGAGCAGGTTCACCGACGCCTTCGCCGGATGTTCGATCCGCAACAGGGAAGGTTCCGGCGAATCTTCTTTGCGTTCTGCAAGGTAGTTCTGGCCGCGTGCGCCGCTGCCATGATCCTGGAGATGATTTTGCCGCTCGATATTGGGCCGGCGCCGAAGACGGTGGAGCTTGCCCGGCAAATCAACTTCGACCTGGAGAACGCAACGCTTTATCATCGGCCGCCGCAGCTTCGTTACACACAGGAAGAGGTAAACGCGTATCTGGGCTATACGCTAAAAGGCAGGCAGCAGGCGCTCGACAAATCATTCCTCAAGTTCAATCGTGCCGTTGTTCAGTTCGGCGAAGGCACGTGCACCATCACGGTGGAGCGTTCGCTGTTCGGGTACTCGATCTACCACCGCGCTTCGTACGGTGTAAACGCCGCCGGGGGAAAGATTACCGTGTCGCACAAGGGAGGATGGATCGGCCGGCTTCCCATCGCCCCTGGCATCACGCCCTTCACAGGTATCCTTTTCGCCGATCTGTGGTCCGCGCTCAATCGGGAGCAGCAGCTGGTTGCAAGAATGGGCGGAACTGAGTTTCACGACGGCTACGTCGTTCTAATCACGCCCGCAAAGCCATAGGGCGGGACAGCCCGTCTTGCTGCGTCCATGCCGGGCAATCGCCTGGAAAGAGATCTCCCGCTGTAGGACGCCCGAAATTCCGAAAAAGTGAACGACCGGCGGCCCGCCCTGTTTGCCCTCGGACCCGCCGGTCGTCCAACCGAAAGGTCTGATTTATGAGACCTAACGGAGATCCATTTGTTCAAGAAGTTGTCGGGTAAGCCGGCCATCCACGGGCATGCCATGATCCCGTTCGTAGGCGCGAATGGCCCGGCGGGTGAGAGGTCCCACGATACCGTCCACGTTGCCGTGGTAATAACCGGCTTGCGCGAGGCGCTCTTGCAATTGGGCGACGATCGACGCGCCGGCGTAACCGTTGTCATTGCCGCCAAAGGCCGGTTCGCTGTAGTAATAATTATAGTAACCGTAGGGATAGTAGCCGTAAGGGTGGTAATAACCGTACGGATAGTCCCATCCCCAATACGGGTAAAATGGGTAGCCGTAGTAAGCGTAATAGTTCCCGTGGTAGTGGTGCCGATAGCGCCAATTGTTTCCGCCGCCGTTCCAATGCTGATTAAACCGCGGCTGAAACCCACGTGAGTGTGATATCGCCGGTCCGCCACGTGCAACCGAGGAGCCTCCGCGGATCGCGCCTTCCCGGGCCACGCCGCCATGGCCGCCATGCGGTGCCGCAAAAGCCATCGATGCGCTCACCGCTAACGCCCCGAACCAGCTCAGAAGGATTCTTCGTTTCATATTCATAACATTAGGTGGAGTGTCTCTGTAAATTACACACTTCAAACCGCAGAGAGTTGCGTGATTTTAGGACGCTGACTCGACTTCAGGATGGCAATCGATCCTCTTTCTTTTGTATGATCTGCCAACCGTTGATGAAGATTAGCAAGTACGCGTTTTTCCTGTTGCCGATCTTCTTCGGCCCCGCATCGCTTTCGGCAAGTCCGCCCGAACGCAGCATCAGCCCTTCGCAGCAATTCATCGTTTACGGAGCGGACGCTCTGTCGCGAGGTGCGATCTCCGATCTTGCCGAACATACGAAGACCAACTTGCTCAGGTTGTTGCGGCTGCCTGACGAATGGAAGACGCCCATCGTTATCGATTTACAACGCCCGCGGGCGAACCTGCCGGACACTCCCGCCGCGGCGCTCTATTTCAGCCAGACCGGCTTTGGGCTGAAACTTCAGCTCGATCTCAAAGTCGGCTCCAATCTCGATCGCGCAGGCGTCGAGCGTAAGTTGTTACGAGCAATTCTGCTGGAAATGATTTACCGGAAAGAACCCGCGCTTGCGCCCGGAACGGCTTATGTCGAACCGCCAGTCTGGTTGCTTTATGGAGTGCTCGCGAATGCTCCGGGAGAGAACCGTTCGTCCCTGATCGAAGCGCTGAGCGTCGAGGAGAACATTACGCCGCTAAGAAATTTTCTGGGGCAATCGCGCCCCCTTTCGGACCTGGATTCGCCGGCACGCGAGGTTTATCGTGCTTACTCTTTTGCTCTCGTACAGCTGCTGGTCAATCGAGCAAACGGGCATGCCCGGCTTGCGCGCTACATCGATAAACTCTCTCTGGCATCGAACGATCCGCTCGGAGATTTAAAATCCCTGTTTCCGGAATTGTCCGGTGAGGCGGGACAAATACTTTGGAAGTCGGAGGTGGCCCGGCTGAGCGGGCAGAAAAGCAATGAATTGCTCACCTTTGCGGAAACCGAGCGCCGGCTGAACAAGCTAATCGGGACGAAGATTTCCGACGATGGGAAGTCGAACAAGCCGTTGAGGCTCCAGGATTTCGGACGGCGAAAGATTTCCCAATCGGAGAAGGCGGCCCTCGGTCGCCTTGGCCGGAGATTACTTTTACTGGCTACGCGGTCGAACCCGATCTTGCAGCCCGTGATTCAGGAATACCGGGAAATTGTCTTTCTGCTCGTGAAGGGGAAAAACAGGAAAATTCCGGCGCGCCTGGCGCGCGTTCAGGAAATTCGGGCAAAGATTTCGACGCGCATGGGCCAAATCGACGATTATATGAATTGGTTCGAAGCGACAAAATTGAACACGAGCAGCGGTTTGTTCTCCGCTTACCTTCGAGCGGCAGAAGAAGACTCTGAAGAACATCCTCGCCGGCAGGATCCGCTTTCGGTTTATCTCGATGCGCTCGAGGAACAATTTTAGCTGGTGCCTGTTACAGAGGGAACAGTTGCTCCCACGGTGGTTGGTTGGTATCATGCTTAACGCGTCCCGGACACGAGTTTTTTATTAATGCAAAAAATCGGATTTGCCGAAGCCCTCGATTCGATTGTAGCGAGCGACTCGCGTTATCATCGCGATGCCTACGTGTTCTTGCGTGATGCGCTCGATTTCACGACCAAGCAGCAAAAGAAAATTAAAGGCACTACCGTGCGGCATGTGGCGGGACCGGAGTTGCTCGACGGCGTCCGGCAGTACGCGCTGAGAGAATTCGGCCCCATGGTAATCACGGTGTTTGACTGCTGGGGGATTCGCTCCTGCGAAGACATCGGCCACATGGTTTTTAATTTGATCGACGCCGGAATTTTCGGAAAGACCGACCAGGACTCCATTGAGGACTTCAAAAACGTCTACGACTTTGAGGAGGCGTTTGTAAAACCGTTCTCTCCGGAAAAGCCTTCGGCGCCAAGACTTTCGACTCCGGGCCTCCCGGTGCCGAAGTTGTTGTAACCGGCGTGGCCCTGCTACGTCATTGGAAACGATGCTCGCGAAAGCGGATTGTGCATCGCGTGCAGGTAGCGGGATTTTTTTCTGCGATAATATTAAGCATGGCTAATTTGAATGCGGCGCCGGCGGATCGCTCGGCAACCATCACCTTTCCACCGAGCACGGCGCAGAAATGGGTTTTGCCCGATGGCCTGACTCTCATCGTACAGGAAGACCACAGCGCTCCGGTGGCCAGTGTGCAGGCCTGGTGCGCCACCGGTAGCATTGAGGAGGATCAATGGCTGGGCGCCGGCCTGTCGCACATCCTGGAACACATGCTTTTCAAGGGGACCAAAACGCAACAGGGCAACGAGATCGCGCAAAAGATCCAGGACGTAGGCGGTTACATCAATGCATATACATCGTTCGATCGAACCGTTTTTTGGATCGATGTGCCGAAAGAAGGTGTGCAGACCGCGCTCGCGGTTCTATCCGACGCGATGATGAATTCCACTTTACCGTCGGACGAGTACTCGAAAGAGCAGGAGGTGATTCGGCGCGAGTTCGCCATGGGCTTCGATAATCCCGATCGCATGGCGTCAGAGCTCCTTTTTGCAACCGCGTATCAGCGGCATCCATATCGGCTCCCGGTGATTGGGCAGATGGAAATTTATAATCAGCTGACGCAGCAGCAGGTGATGCAGTATTACAAAACGCGCTACGTGCCGAACAATCTCACGTTTGTCGTGGTGGGAGATGTCGACGCCAAGAAAGTGCATCAGCAGCTGACCGATTACTTCAAGGCGTATCCGGAGAAGGCGCTGCAGCCGGTTTTCATTCCCGGGGAACCGCCCCAACTCGGGCGGCGCGAAGCGCACAAGGAGTTCGCCACCGAGCTAACGCGACTGATGCTCGCCTGGCATATTCCGGAGATAACAAATCCGGATGTTCCTGCTCTCGATCTGCTTTCGACGATTCTGGGTGACGGGCGCAGTTCGCGTCTGTATCGCAAAGTGCGTGAGGAAACCGGGCTGGCCTTTTCTGTTTCCGCATTTTCTTATACGCCAGGCGATCCCGGTCTGCTTGGCATTGAAGCCACGGTCGATCCCAAGAAACGCGATCCTGCCGAACAATTGATTCTGCAAATCGTCGAGAATGTAAAGCAGGCGGGCGTAACGGCGGACGAACTGACGAAGGCAAAAAAAATATCCCTGAGTCATCAGTTCGAGGCGCTCACGACGATGCGCGGCCAGGCTTCCGATCTCGGTTCCAATTGGCTGCTGACGCGAAACTTGAACTTCAGTCGCGACTATCTCACGGCGCTCCAGAAAGTGACGCTGGATGATATCCATCGTGTTGCGTCCAAATACCTGGTCGATCGAAATCTCACTGTCGTTACGCTGGATCCGAAAGGTTCGCTTGCCGGCAAGACGGAGGCGGCAAAACCGGCGAAAGCGGCCGAAGTTCAAAAATTCGAGCTCTCAAACGGTCTGCGCATTCTGGTGCGCGAGGATGGGCGCCTGCCCCTTGTTTCGATGGCCGCCGTGTTCCGTGGAGGACTGCTTGCTGAGACGCCTCAAACCAACGGAATCACGCGTTTGATGGCGAAGACGCTCCTGAAAGGGACGAAAACTCGCACAGCGGAACAAATCGCCGATCAAATCGAAGCCGTGGGTGGTTTCATCTCGAGTGACGGCGGCAACAACAGCTTTAACATTTCGCTGCATGTTACGAAGCCGGATTTGAAACTGGGCGCAGACATTCTGTCGGACGTTTTGCTTAACGCCACCATGCCGGAGAAGGCGGTGGCCCGCGAAAAAGAGGTGCAAATCGCCGGAATTAAAGAAGAAGACGAGCAAATGACGACGGTCGCCCGCAACATCCTGCGTCAGGCGCTCTTCGATCATCATCCTTATGCTCTGCGCGCCAGTGGTTCGGTCGATTCAGTGCAGCACTTGACCCAAAAAGATCTGCTTGCGTTTCGCAATCGTTACCTGGTCGCGAAAAACGGCGTGATCGCTGTTTTCGGAGACGTGAGTGCGGCGGAAGTAAAACAACTTTTCGAAAAAACGCTCGGCACAATGAAGCCGGGTGCGCTTGCCTTGACGGAGGCCCCCGCGCCGGCGCCATTGAAAAAAGTGACTGCTGTGGAGAGCACAAGACAAAAAGCGCAGGGAGTCGTGATGGTCGGCTATCGCGGAGTGGACGTGTACAGCAAGGACCGGTACCCGCTGGAGTTAATTGACGAAGCGAGCAGCGATCTGGGGTCGCGTTTTTTCATCCGGATCCGGGAGAAAATGGGACTGGCCTATTACGTTGGCGCGAGCCAGATGGAGGGGTTAGTGCCCGGTCTTTTCGCATTTTATCTCGGGACCGATCCGAAGAAGATCGAGCCGGTGAAAGCGGCGCTTCTCGATGAGATTCATAAACTGGCCGGCGAAGGGCTGACGGGCGAAGAGCTGACCCGGGCGAAGAAGAAATTGATCGGCCAGCAGGAGATCGCGAATCAAAGCAACGACAGTTTTGGATTTCAGTGCGCGATCGACGAGCTTTATGGGCTCGGGTTCGACCATTACAAATCGACCGAGCGCGAGGTAAATGCAGTGACGCTTGATGAAATCAAACGCGTGGCCGGGAAATATTTTCTCGATCGACCATACGTTTTGGCAACAGTGCGGCCCCCGGATCGCTCTGCGGCCGCGAAGCGGAGGTAAACTATGGCGGAAATCCAAACGAACACGATGGGTCAGACGGCGCAGCGCTTCATTGAGTTTGTCATGATGCATGCGCAGAACGCGGCGCTTTTTCTCGGGCAAATTCCCAATCCCAAGACAGGTGAGGGAGAAGTGAATCTCGAGCTGGCGAAAATGTTCATCGACCAGCTCGCCATGATTCAGGAAAAAACGCGCGGGAATTTGACGAACGAAGAATCGACGGTGTTGCGGAACGCGATCTCGAACCTGCAAATGGTATACGTGGAGGTGTCGCGGAAGGCGCCGCAAGGCACAGCGCCATCGGCTGCGCCTGCGAGCGAGCAGCCTGCACCGGAATCGTCTGAGCCGTCATCTTCCCCGTCGCCTCCAGGCGCGTCGACTGAATCGGAGTCGAAAAAGAAGTTCACGAAGAGCTACGGACCGTAGGTAGTGGCATCGGCTTCCAGCCGATATTTTAGAACGTGATCGGCAGGATGCCGACGCCACAATCGCCGTGGCGCTTCGAGGAAAGCGAGCCGACGATTGTCAAAGGCCAGGACCTTGATGTTCCAACTTTCCTGAGGAAGAGCGACCAAACGCTAGCCTAGCGGTGGCTGCGCGACGAGCGTTTCGCTTTGGTGCTTTTGCGCACGGTGATGGTTCCTTCGCGCGCCTCGGGCGTGGGCGACGCATTGGGATATTTTTTCGTGCTCGGCCAGATCAACCGCCACGGCTGCGTTTTGATCGTATTGGAAAATTCCGCAATGTTTCGGCCGACCGGCTCCAGGTTGCGCATGGTTGTCTTCAATTTTTCGGATGAATCCCGAAAGTTTTGCAGTGTGACTTTCAGGTTGTCGTTTTCGGTAAGACTGTTGGTGATCTTTTCGAGATTGGTGAGTGAATGCGAGAGGGAGCCATCCGGAGCGGTAAGACCGTTGAGGTGTTCGCCGAAAGTTTTGAATTCGGCGAGCGCCTGGTTGAGTTCGGAATTTTCGTCCGTGATGCGGCTAAGATTTTGCGCGGTAGCCTCCAGCTCTTTCATGGTGGAAGTGGCCTCGGCTGCGACCGGTTTGATCACCTCCAGCATTTGAGCGGCCGCTTCGCTGAAATCCGGCGTGCGTTCGCCCGAGAATATTTCGCCATCCCGGGCGCGGCCAGAGTTTTCAGTGCCTTGCGTAATGTCGATGGCCATCTCGCCGAGCAGACCGAGTTGCATCAGCCGGACATGAGCGTCGCGGTAAACTTGTGCGCTTTTGTTCACCTTTACATCAATGCGAACTTCGTATTTTGGCCCGGCCTCCAGCGGGGTAGGGGTTGCGTTTGCCGGCGGCGGGCGCAGGGCGGCGGCAGCTTCTTCCGCGCGCCGCTCTTCTTCCCGTGAAACGGGCGAATGCAAACTTTGCACCTGGCCGATCTTTCGTCCGGCCAGCATGACCGGCGCGCCCAGCTTGATTCCGGCCGCGTTGTCGAAATAAAGCTTATAGGTAACCAGCGGCCGAAAAAGGCCGGGTGCCCCGAGCAGGACCAGGGCGGCGGTGATCACCGCCGCCGAGCCGATGACCAGCAGCCCGGTTAAAACTTCATTTCTTCGCAATTGCATCTTGGCTGTCTTCCAGAATGGGGCCTTCCGTGCTTCCGCTCAAGAACTGAGCAACAACGGGATTTCTTGACTGTTTGAATTGTTCCGGCGGCCCGTCCTCGATGATCCTGCCCTGATAGAGCATGGCCATTCGCGTGGCGACTCGGAAAGCGCTGCCCATTTCATGCGTGACGATAATGGATGTGACCTTGGATTTCTCGGTGAGATTAATGATCAACTCATCAATCACGGATGCAATCACCGGATCGAGGCCAGCCGAGGGTTCGTCAAAAAGAATGGCTTCCGGTTCCATGACCAGCGCCCGGGCCAGGCTCACGCGCTTTCTCATGCCGCCACTGAGTTGCGATGGCATCATCTCCCTGGAATCTTGCATGCCGACGAGCTCGAGTTTTTCATTTACAATTCGATCGATCTCCCGGCGCGGTTTGGTGGTGAGCTCTTCCAGCGGAAGCGCGACATTGTCGCGGACGTTTCGTGAACTGAGCAGCGCCGAGTATTGATAAACCATTCCGATACTTCTGCGCACTTGTTGCAATTTGCGTCGCCGCAGCCGTGTGATCTCAAATTGTTTGAAAAAAACCGAACCCTCGGTGGGTCGCAAAATTCCCAGGACAAGGCGCAAGATGGTGCTCTTGCCACTGCCGCTTTGACCCATGATGACGAGGCGGTCCTGAGGTTCGACAGCGAGAGAAAGTCCGTCGAGCACTTTTTTTCCCTCGAACTGCATTCGTACATCACGGAGTTCGATCACAGCTGAGTTCCGCGCGCTCATGTTGGGAAAAACACGACGTAAACAATGTTGTAGAGCGTATCGACGCCGATCACGGTGGTAATCGCGGTGACGACGCTTGAGGTGGTCGCCTTTCCGACACCGGCTGCTCCGCCGGTAACGGTCAGACCGCGATAGCACGCGATCGCGGCAATAAGCAGGCCGAACATAAAGCTCTTAAAAACTCCCGTGATGATGTCGCGGATGAGCAAAGCGTCGCGGACGAGATCGATAAAATAGACGAAGGCGATGCCGAAATAGGCCCGACAAATCAAGCTGCTGGCAAAAATAGCGGCAATATTCGCAATCGTGGAAAGGCAGGGCATCAGCAAAAACAGGGCGAGCATGCGCGGCGCGACCAGAAACCGCAGCGGCCCTATGCCCATCGCCTCGATCGCTTCCACTTCTTCGGACACCTGCATTGTGCCCAGCTCGGCGGTGAACGCCGCGCCAATGCGCGCGGCCAGCATAATGCCCGTGATGAGCGGTCCCAGCTCGCGAGTGAAACTGATGGCCACCAGACCAGGGACCAGACGCTCCGTTCCAAAACGCTCCAGCTGGTAACCAGTTAACAGCGCCATGGTCAGACCAAGAAAGAACGAGACCAGCCCGACAAGCGGCACCGAATCGACGCCGGCCCTTGCGGTATGCCCGAAAAAACTGGAGGCGCGAAACGGAACCCGTCTCTGGCGCAGCCGCTCGATCGTTTCCTCGAAAGTGTGAACGATGAACCAAAACACGCCGCCCACCCCGCGCAAAAAGTTCGTGCTGATCTCGCCGACGTCCTGCACGATGTCGACCGGATTCCCCGGGGCGGTCTCCTTTTGGTTCTTTGGCATGCCGATGCTGAAGTTGCCTTACTTCATGACGCGTAAAAGAACAAAATGGGCCGCTCTTCAGGATCGCGTTGCAAAGATAGTGCTAAACCCGTTCGGATCGTGGGTATCCACCCAGGAATCGACCGAATGGCGCGCGAGAGCCCGCAGTTCCCCATGTCCAGGATAGGCCAGGTTGAATTGTCGATCCAGGAACCAATCAAGAAGCTCGGTTTTGCCACGCCCCGCGCACGCCTGGGCTGTAGGATTGAATTCGCAAAATATTGTGAGCTGTCTGGAAGCGGAAATGGTTTGTTCCAGTCCCGCTAGAACGTTCAACTCCCAGCCTTCTACGTCGATCTTCAGGATGTCGATCCGGCGGACATCGATCTTTTTCATGAAATTGTCACCGGCGACGAGTTCGGAAACCGCCGAATTTAATCGCCCGCTTCCCTGATAAAAGACGTGCGTCGCCGGATACTCTTTTGCAAATGAGCCAACCGAGTGATCGTGGCCGGCAAAAAAAAGCGGGAGGCGGTCATCGCTTGATGAGAGAGCGACATTGTAGAGGGAGACCTGGCGGAAACCGGAGACGTTCTTTTCGAGTAATGGAAAGATGATCGAATTGGGCTCGAACGCGCAAACTCTTCCCCGAGCGCCGGTCGAGCGGGCAAAAAATCGTGTCAAATACCCGACATTAGCGCCGACGTCGATGATCGTTTGGCCGGGCCGAAGAAAGCGGCGCATTAAATTGGTTTCCGCGACTTCGTAACGTCCGGTCAACATCTTGATCCGGTTTGGCAGATAACCGCCGCGAGCCGTTCGAAATCCTGCGACCCGCTCCACCGGGGAAAGTGCTGCTTCTAGAAAAGCTTTGGCCACATGATGGCCTGCGCGGCGCAGAGCAGAGTGCATTTCGCCCAAATTATAAGCTTTCTAGAAATTCCCGCAGCAACGCAATGTCGACAATCATGTCTTCGTTTTCAGGCGGGCGAAATGAGGCTTCGTCCATCTGGATGCGCGGCCTGGCTTCGACAAACCGATATCGCAACTGCGCGGAGGTCGCGAGCTGAAGGTAGAAATCGCGGTAGCCCGATTTCGTGCCGATTTCCGCAACCAGCGCCCCGGGTTGAGAGAAGGCGATGTTGGCCAGGGCCGCGCCGTGCGGGGCGAGAACGACTTCAGCGCTGGAAAACATGGCAACCTGTTCGTCCCACGATTTTGATTCGAGCTCGACAATTGTAAAATTCGCGCCGACCAACAGCTTCTCTAATTCGGACTCGTTGATCACCCGGCGAACGGCTGCGCGTTGTCGTGAGATATACAAGCGGCGCGCCGAACTCTTCGCGCGCGGCTGCGATTCGCCCAGAATTCGCAGCATATCGATCTTCCATGGGGCGATTACTTTTGAGAAATGGTCCATCGACGGAATCATTGCCTCCTTGATCAGAAAACGGTCGCCAGCGCCGACGTACATGATTTTTTCCTGTGGGAGCTCTAACGCGCGCAGCGACGCCCCTTCGTAATGAGCATGCGATCCGTTGATCAGGAAACGATCGAAAGATCCAAATCTTTCCTCGGCGGATTTGAGCAGACCGAGGCGCGGAACGAGATCGATCAACCAATGGTAATAATTTCCGGGAGCCTCTGGTGTGACGGCGATGGCGGTTCGTCCATCCAGTGTGCGGGCTTCCGGCAAACGCAATTGAGAGAAGATCGGATGATTTTCAACGCCCCAGACTTCGGGTGAAAGATCGCCGAGAAGCCGATTATCGTTCGTGACGATCGATCCGCCGTAGCGCGCCCAGAAATCGATGTCCGTAAAATGGAACAGCCAGGCCGGCTCGGAAACATTTGGCCCGGCAACGCCATGATCAGAAGCAAACGGATAGGACGGGCGTGCGACCGGCATGGCGGGATGGATCTCCGCCGCGCTGCAAAGCGACGAACCGGCATAATCTCGCGTCGAACGTTGAATGATCGGCGGCTGCCGGTTCAGCGCTACGAGATATCGCCTGATCTTTCTCATGGGAAGAACGAGGCGCTTCAGCGGACGGAGCCGCCATTTTTGGCGTCGAATAAAATTTCTTAGCTGCATTCCTTTTCCGAAAACGCTAAAGGAGAGAGTAGCTCATCGCCGTGCGGCCGCGCATGAAAATATACCGAATGCTTTTTCTGGTTTGCACACTGCTCGTGTCCGCTGCATTAGCTGATGCGCAAGGGCAGGGCAAGGTCGAGAAGCCAACTATTCCGATGAAAGAGCACAAATTCGTTTTGGTAATCCACGGCGGCGCCGGAACAATGGAGCGTGGTAAAATGACGCTGGAACGCGAGCGCGAATATCGCGCGGGGCTGGAACGCGCTCTCCACGGCGGTTACGATGTCCTGAAGAGCGGCGGCTCCAGCCTGGATGCGACCGAAGCAGCCGTGCGCGCTCTCGAAGACGATCCCCATTTCAACGCAGGCAGGGGCGCCATCTTTACAAATGCCGGAACCAACGAGCTCGACGCCGCGATTATGGATGGGCGCACATTGAAAGCTGGAGCGGTCGCAGCATTGAAGCACATCAGGAACCCGATCAGTCTGGCACGGCTCGTCATGGAAAAATCGCCGCATGTCATGATGGCCTGCGACGGGGCGGAAGCGTTCGCCAAAAAGAACGGAATGGAGCTGGTCGACCAAAAATATTTTTTCACCCAGGAACGCTGGGATGCGCTGCAGAAAATAAAAGCTGCCGAAAAGAGCCATAAAGTTGGCGACAGGAAGTCCGGCATTACCGATCAAGATCTGCACGGAACGGTCGGCGCGGTCGCGCTCGACCAGGCTGGAAATCTGGCCGCGGCGACATCGACTGGAGGAACCACGAACAAACTTGCCGGACGTATCGGAGATTCGCCAATTATTGGCGCGGGAACCTATGCAAATAACGCCACCTGCGCCGTCTCGGCAACGGGTGATGGAGAATACTTTATTCGAGCGACAGTCGCGCACGACATTTCGGCATTGATGGAATATCGCAAAATGAAATTGCAAGACGCCGCCCAGACCGTTCTCGATAAAGTGGCGAAACTGGGAGGGACCGGTGGATTGATTGCGGTCGATAAAGAAGGCGACATCGCTTTGCCATTCAACACCTCCGGGATGTACCGCGGACATGTCGATTCGAATGGCGAATTTGTCGTCGATATTTACAAATAAGGTTGTAGAGACCGCTGTCTCAGCGGCAATCTTCGCATCTGCCGCCGGGGACGGCGGCCGCTACAAAATATGCTGCCCGCGTTTTCGGTTGTTATTCCCTGTTTTAACGAAGCTGCGCGCATCGGCCAAACCGTACGCGCCACGCTCGATTATCTTCTGCATGTCAGTCCCGAAAGCGAACTGATCGTCGTGAACGATGGCTCGACTGACGCAACGTCGACGATCGCCCGGGAATATTTGGCCGGCGCAAAAATAACAGCGCGACTTCTCGAAAATTTTCCGAACCGCGGGAAAGGTGCGGCCGTCCGAAAAGGTTTGCTCGATGCGCACAAACCGATCGGCTTGTTTTTCGATGCCGATCTTTCGACGCCGCTCGAGGAAACGCCGAAACTGGTCGAGCCGATCGCGCACGGCGATGTGGATGTGGCTTTCGGGTCGCGCGCGCTTGATCGAAGTTTAATCGGTCACCGGCAACCGTGGCGGCGGGAGCAGGCAGGTCGCGTTTTCAATTTACTGGTTCGCCTCGCAACGGGCATGCCGTTTTGGGACACGCAATGCGGCTTCAAGGCATTCCGGCTCGATGTTTGCCGTCCTGTTCTGCAGGCGGCGCGACTGGATGGTTTCGCCTTTGACGTCGAGCTGCTCTTTCTGGCAAAGCGCGCGGGGTTGCGCCTGCGCGAAATCCCTGTCCGCTGGAACCACGCTGAAGGAAGCAAGGTGCACTTTCTCCGCGACAGCCTGGGCATGCTCCGCGAAGTCGTCGCCCTGCGTGCGCGGCTGTAGCGGCGGTCTATGACCGCCGAAAAATTAGCAGTACAGCAAAGCGGCGCGCTGACCGACTATCCGATCTGGCGCGCCTGCTTGAATGACTCAGTTGCTACTTTTTAACAATCTCAGCGTTCTCGATCATGCTGATACCGTCGCGCTCCACCACCTTGCCTTTGACGGTAATCGTTTTGGCCGCGTACGGCGCAAGCTCGGCATTCATCGGCTTGTGATCGCCAATGATGATATAGGTTTTGTCCCCGCTCTTGATGCCGACCGGGCCGCCGCTCTTGATGCATTTCTCCGCACAGGCCGCATGTTTCTCACCGCTGGCGCCGTGATCGATGTAACACATCATATCGAGGACTTCACCGGTGATTTCCTGCGTTCCGGCGGCATCGGACTTTTCCTTGCTTGGCTCTGCTGCAAGCGCAAGCGGGGACAAGACCATACCCGCACTGAACGCTACGACCACGGCTGCTTTCAGAATGCCGGGTTTGTTTGTTGTTGAATTAAACATGAGAGGAATCTCTGCCCATTTCCCATGCGGTCAAGAAGATCGGACGTGCGGCCGCACTCGACATAGCAAAAAGTAAGAGCGCGCCTTACTTTTGCTTCTCGATCAGGTCGGCAAATTGCGAGAAGAAATAGGAGGCGTCGTGTGGGCCCGGCGCGGCTTCGGGGTGATATTGCACGCTGAAAATCGGCAATTCCTTGTGGCGCATTCCTTCCACGGTTCCGTCGTTCAAGTTAATGTGCGTGACTTCCACATTTGACGGCAACGATTTCGGATCGACCGCGAACCCATGATTCTGCGCGGTGATCGCCACCTTGCCGCTCCGCAAATCTTTCACCGGCTGGTTTGCGCCGCGATGCCCGAATTTCAGTTTGAAGGTCGATCCGCCAAAAGCGAAGCCAAGGATCTGATGTCCGAGACAGATTCCGAAGATCGGCTTCTTTCCCATCAAATCGTGCACCGTCTTGTGAGCGTACGGAAGCGCCGCCGGATCCCCCGGACCGTTCGACAGGAAGATACCGTCCGGATTAAGCGCGAGCACTTCCTTGGCGGTCGTCGATGCGGGAACAACGGTCACCCCAAAGCCTTTTTGCCGGAGCAATCGCAAAATATTTTGTTTGATTCCGTAATCGTAAGCCGCAACGCGAAACCGAATCGGCGGCAATTTCGGTTGATCTCCTCCATTGCCGGGCCCGACCGACCACGGGGCGCTTAGCTTGTCTTCGGGGTCCCATTGATAAATTTCCGGCGTGGAAACTTCGCGCACGTAATCCATTCCGATGACGCCCTCGCCCTCGATTGCGCGTCGCACCGCGTCGTCGATCGACATTTCATCGGTCGTCAGGCAGGCTTTCATTGCGCCGCGCGTGCGCAGGTGCCGCGTTAACGCGCGTGTATCGATTCCCTGTACCCCGGGGACGTCCCATTTTTGCAGATATTCCTCGAGCGACATCTCCGAACGCCAGTTGCTCGGGCTCTGGCTCAATTCTTCAATGACGAATCCGCGCACGTGCGGCGAGCGGCTTTCCTGGTCGAGCGCATTTGTTCCGTAGTTGCCGATGAGCGGATAAGTCATCGCCACGATCTGGCCGCGATAAGATGGGTCGGTCAGCACTTCCTGATAACCGGTCATCGCGGTGTTGAAACAGATTTCACCGATGCGCGTGCCGGTCGCGCCAAACGATTGGCCCTCGAAGTGACGGCCGTCTTCCAGGGCGAGAATTGCTTTCATTAGTCTAAAAACGCCCAACGTTCAACGCTCAACGGCCAACGCTCAACCAAAATGTAGTGAGGAATTATCCGCTAAACACGCCAAATAACGCTAAAGAAAAGATAAAGTTTCTGATCCTCTGAATTTTTCGCGTCTTTTAGCGTATTTGGCGGATCCTCTCTCTCTTACTTCGCCTTAAAGATCTGCGCCAAAATTCGCGCCTGCCGCGCCGTAGTCTTGCGAAGGCGGGTGATTCGCGGGAAATTTCCGAAAGATTTAACGCTTCAAGGAAAAAGCCCGGATCGAAGGATCGATCCGGGCTTTTAAATTTTTACCCCGCCGATGCCGTTTAGGTGAATCTCCCGTCCCTTTTGGGTAACGGGCGGATGACCGTCGCCGGAGCGTCTGACTTCCAACTAAGGCATGTCATGTTCTCCGAAGTGCGACCCAGCCTCCTTTGGTTATTCAAGTATCGGTTCGGGGATCACACCTGGAATCTCGTACATCGCAGGGTAAATTTTTCGAAAGTCGCCGGTCGAGAGTTGAGAGAAAAACACTGGTTTCCTGCCCAACCCTCAACGGACGACTCTCACTTTCAAAGAACTATTAGAACTATTCGCGCAATTCTGCGCCGAGTTCGCGCCGCAAGCGTTCGCGAATTCTCGCGTGCGCTGCGGCTACTTCCTCGTTCGTCAGTGTGCGATTCCGGTCACGGTATGTCAATCTATATGCGAGCGACTTTCGCGCCGCTCCCAATTGTTCTTTCTCTGTTCCCGTAAAGACATCGAAAAATTCGACCCGTTCCAACAGCGGCTCCTTCGGATGCAAAATTAGCTTCCATATTTCTTCGTGGGTCAACTCATCAGGAACAATCATGGCGATGTCGCGCGTGATCGCCGGGAATTTCCCAAATTCACGGAAAGTTGCGCGCGATCCCTGGCCGCGAAGCGGGAAATCGAGCGACACTTCCGCAACGAAAACATTGCCAGATGCATCGATTTTCGAAGCAAGTGAATTCGATAACCGGCCGGCCAATCCGATTAGTTCATTACCTGCGCTTACCTCTGCAGCGAGAGCAAAGTGATCGTGCTGGCTGCGGCGGAAGGATAGCGCATCGATCCTTGCTAACTCGAGCGCACCTTTGAGATCGAAGAAATCGAGCTGACGCTTGTCGCTTCTCCAATGAACCTGGCCACCGACAGCCCCCCAAAGAAGAATGGCGACACGCTTTTTCTCTGCGCCGCTTGGAGGTTCGAAGACCCTGCCTATTTCAAAGATGGCAACCCGGTCTGCTCCGCCGCGAATATTGCGGTCAAGAACACCTAACAATCCCGCCAATAAAGTGGGCCGCAACGCGACATGATCCTCAGTCAGCGGATTGCGCAACTTGATGGCGTTTTCGCCGAACGCGAATCCTTCTCGCGGAAGCAATTTTGAAGTGCGCACTTCGCTGAGGCCGGCGGCCGCAAATCGTTCGCGCAAGAGAGACTCGAGATCATGTGCATGGTCCGCCGCGCTCGATGGCGTGAAGCGGCTGCGGTCCGTGCCGGCAATTTTGTTAACGCCGTAGGTGCGGACAATTTCCTCGACCAAATCGACATCGCGCTGCAGGTCCCGCCGATAACTCGGAATTTTCCATATTCCTTTGCCTCCACTCTCCTTTTTCGCCTTGGTTAAGCCCGATTTGCTTTTGCTCAATCCAAATCGCTCGAGAATTTGGTCGGCGGTTTTCGGCTGGATTGCGAGCCCCAGAACCTGATTGCACTTTTCGTAATTTAGAGAAACGTCGCCAGGATTCGGCGGCAGTTCTCCCGCCACGCGAATTTCTTTCGCCGGAGTTCCGCCGGCGATTTCGCGAATCAGTTCTGTCGCACGATCTGACGCGCGCAAGACCATTCCCGGATCGACCCCGCGTTCGAAGCGATAGCTCGCGTCGCTCGGCAAACTTAGATTACGCGCCGTTCGTCGAACGCTCGCAGGCGAGAAGCAGGCGCTTTCCAATAAAATACTCCTTGTCGGTTGAGTTACGCCGGTTTCCTCGCCTCCCATGACTCCTGCGATCCCAACCGCGCGTTCTTCATCGGCGACCACGAGGTTCTCTTTCTTCAGCGAATAGGTTTTGCCATCGAGAGCGAGAAATTTTTCTCCATCATGGGCCAGGCGCACATTGATGCCGCCTTTCAACTTGTCAGCATCGAACGCATGCGTCGGCTGCCCCAGCTCGAGCATCACAAAATTCGAGACGTCAACGATGTTGTTGATGGAGCGGATCCCGACAGATTCGATTTTTGCGCGCAACCAGGCGGGGCTTGGTCCGACCTTTACATTATCGATCCTGCGCGCGGAGAAAAACGGACATTCGCTAGGCGCGGCAATCTTCACACCGGACGCTTTAGTGGCCGCCGTCCCCGGCGGCAGCTGTGCGTGCAGCTTTCCGCCCGTTAGCGCCGCGATCTCCCGCGCGAGGCCGTAATGACTGAGCAAATCGCCACGGTTCGGCGTGATCTCCACGTCAAGAATCGTGTCGTCCGGAAAAAGATCGGCGATGGGGGCGCCAATCTTTGCGTCGGGCGACAGGATCAGCAGGCCGGCGGCATCCTCCGAGAGGCCGAGCTCTTTTCCGCTGCACAGCATTCCTTCGCTTTCGACGCCGCGCAGTTTGCTTTTCCGAATCTCCAAACCATTCGGCAAACGCGCGCCCGGCAATGCCAGCGGCACTTTATCGCCCACCTTGTAATTGGTCGCGCCACAAACTATTTGCCGTTTCGTTCCGCTCCCGTCGTCGACTTCGCAAACCGTCAGACGATCGGCATTCGGATGACGCGATGAAGCGGCGATCTGCGCGACCGTCACCTGATCGATATTCGCCCCGCGTTGCTCGATCCCTTCGATCTCGATCCCGGCGAGCGTGAGCAATTCCGCAAGCTCATCGACACTCGCGGGGGCGTCGACAAATTCGCGGAGCCAGTTAACGGAGAATTTCATATCCGGGGAGCGGACGCGCCCTCGCGTGCACCGTTCGTCGCCTCGCCGAACGGAATGAAAAGAACAAAAGAGTTTCCGGCGAGGGCGCCGGAAGTCCGAGCCGGACTGGCGTTAGCACGCGAGGCGCGTGCGCTCCCCGGAATTGAGAATCTCGCGAGGTTCATGCGAACTGCCTTAAAAACCGCAGATCGTTCTGCGCAAACAGCCGGATGTCCGGGATGTCGAACAGGATCATGGCCAGCCGGTCCATACCGAGACCGAAAGCAAATCCGCTCCATTTTTCCGGATCGTAAGCGTTGTCGCGGCGCGCCTTGTTTACTTCTTCAAAAACGGCCGGGTGCACCATTCCGGAACCGGCCACCTCGATCCACTGCTCGCCGCCCTTGAGCGCCTTCGAGCGCACGTCGATTTCGAAACTCGGTTCAGTGAACGGAAAATAATGCGGACGAAAACGGACCGCGGTTTCCGGCCCGAAAAGTTCGTGAAAGAAAAATTCGAGCGCGCCTTTCAAATCCGCGACACTGACATTTGCATCAACATAGAGACCTTCGATCTGGTGAAATTGCGCGCTGTGAGTCGCGTCTACTTCGTCGCGTCGATAGGCGGCGCCTGGAGCAATTACCCGGATTGGTGGAGGCGCAGCTTGCATGGCGCGGATCTGCACAGTCGACGTGTGCGTACGGAGCAAGCGTCCGTCCGGCAGATAAAATGTGTCCTGTTCGTTGCGCGCCGGATGATCGGACGGCGTGTTCAGCGCATCGAAGCAGTGCCATTCCGTTTCAATATCCGGCCCGTCGGCAAGCGCGAAACCCATCCGCCGAAAAATGGCGATCCCGCGCTCGAGCATTTGGGTGAGGGGATGTAAAGAGCCGAGTTCGACCGGCGTTCCGGGCAATGAGATGTCGGTGCGGCCGAGCGCCGCGCGTTCCGCTTCGGAGCGAAGTTTTCCGGCGCGTTCCTCGATTGTCGCGGTGACTGCATTGCGGATCTGATTGAGTAATTTTCCGACGACCGGTTTTTCGTCGGCGCTCAGCGATTTCATGCGATCGCCCCATGCCGAGATGCTGCCGTTGCGGCCCAGGTATTTTACGCGCGCGGCTTCGAGCGATTTCTCATCGCCGGCCGATTCGACTTCGCGCAGCGCTTCGTCGCGCAGTTGTTCGAGCGGATGGTTCATGGAACGAAGCAAACGTTGAACGTCCAACGCCCAACGTTCAACGTTCAATTCAGAGAATTGTAGGGCAGGCGCATCGCCTGCCTGGGTCGAATCGGCAAGCGGAGCGCTTGCCCTACAACAGCAATCGAAATATTACGCGGCCTTTTTGTTTTTCTTTTCCAGCGCGCTCTTCGCTTGTTCGACAATCGACTTGAAAGCGGCGGCGTCGGTCACGGCGAGATCGGCGAGGATCTTGCGATCAAGCCCAATGCCGGCCGCTTTGAGCCCTTCGGCGAAACGGCTGTAAGTCATTCCGTTTGCGCGGGCGGCCGCGTTCAAGCGTTGGATCCAAAGATAGCGAAAAGTGCGTTTGCGTGTCTTGCGATCGCGATACGACCAGTACTGGCCCTTCATTGTCGCGTCTTTCGCGTAACGGAAAAGTTTGGACCGGCGTCCGCGGTAACCTTTGGCTTTTTTAATGACGCGTTTGCGTCGCGCACGGCTGGCCGGCGCGTTGGTGGCTCTTGGCATGTTGTTTCGCCCCCGCCGTGGCGGGGACTCCTCCTTCAGCGAGCTGTTGTTTCCTTCTCGATCCTTCCGACCTCGCTCGCCGATTTAGTCCCGCAGACGCGGGACAGGTGGAAAGATTTTGTGGGCACAGAAGTTAGGCGGCCCATCTCAAATGACAAATAATTTCCTGCGTTCAGCCTTCCTTCGACATTCGGCATTCGTGCTTCGGCATTTTCTGGTATAATCCTGCGCATGCATTGGCTCAACCGCCACAGGTTGGTGATTCTCGTCGCGATTTGCGCGCTGTGGACGGTTCTGATCCTGACAGCCCATTTTTTCCCGACAGTTCCCTTTATTTCCACGCCCTGGCGCAGTGAGCAGGGTTTTGAGGATTTGCTCCGGCGCGAGGGCCGCAAGACAGCGACCCGTCCGGACTTCGTCTTCGTAGGCATCGACCAAAGCACGCTGGAATTTCAGCCTTTCGACCCCGAGCAGATGGCAAACAATCGTGCTTTGCAATTGATGGCGGCACAGACTTATCCATGGTCGCGGGAAGTCTGGGCGCTCCTGCTCGACCGTTTATGCAATGCCGGCGCGCGGCTGGTGATGTTCGACGTTAGTTTCGATAAGGCACGCGAGGGGGATGCGGAGTTTCGCGCCGCCTTGGATCGTTATCGCGACAAAGTTGTCATTGCGGCGAACTTCGACTTATCGGCCGTCGGTGACAAAGGCGGCATGGCGCTGAACGTGCCGCCGAATGCAGACCTGATCCCGCCGCCTCAAATGGAAGACGATCGCGTCGGTTACGCCGTATTTTTCCCCGACCCGCTGGATAAAAGAATCCGCTCGATTCGTTATACGCTGACCGATTTGCAACTGGCGGGCCAGATGCCCCTGCGTGGTGAGAAGCCGTATGAAGCCCTCAGCGCGCGCGCGCTGGAAAAACTCGGCCACGCCGCGGATGTGCCGCGCGATCTGGAGCCGCACCTGATGCGGTTCAGCTCCGCCGACGCTTACCAGCCTCATCCGCTTTGGGAAATCTTCGATAACAAAATCTGGCATGCCAATTACGGCGATGGCGCTTTCTTTAAAAATAAGATCGTCGTCGTTGGCGCGTCATCGCAGATTGCCCATGACGTTTTCGATACGGCGATCAGTCCCGAGACACCGGGACCAACGTTGCACTTGTACGCGCTGGCTGCGGCTCTGGAGCGTCAATTCTTGTACAACACGCCGCTCTGGGTCGATTTTGCGACGATTGTTTGTGCCGGCATTTTTTCCTGGGTGGTCGTCGCTTTTGTCCGGCGTCCGTTCCTCTGTTTCGTCGTGCTGCTCGGTATTGGCGCGGCATATCTGGGGGCAGCGCGGATTCTCTACGATCGACTGGGGCTGTTCATCATGGTGGTGCCGACTCTCAGCGCTTTCCTGGGCGGTGGGATCTCCGGGCTCGGTTTCGAGTACACGCTGGAGCGCCTGGAAAAACTGCGCACCCGGCGCACTCTGGAGCGTTATGTCTCCAAAAATCTGGTGAAGGAGATTCTCGATAACCCGGGTGGCTTTTACAGTTCCATGCTGGGATCGCGCAAACCGGTAACGGTGCTTTTTTCCGACCTGGTTGGCTTTACGAGTTTGACTGAGTACGCCGATCCGGTCTCGCTGGTTAACCAGCTAAACGAGTATCTGAGCTGCATGGTGCCGCATGTTTTCGATAATGGCGGCACGCTCGACAAATTCATTGGCGACGCAATCATGGCGGTTTGGGGAAATGTGAGCAGCCACGGCGCTGCGGCAGATGCGAAGTCGGCCGTGACCGCGGCGCTCGGTATGCGGGCGGCGCTGTTGAAGCTTAATGAAAAATGGCGCGCCGAAGGCAAAAAGGAGCTGCACTTCGGTGTTGGCATCAACCACGGCGACGCAGTCGTGGGAAACATCGGCTCGTACGAACCGCACGAACGGCTCGATCCGACGGTCATTGGGGATGCAGTCAATCTCGCTTCGCGCCTCGAAGGGTTGACGCGAATTTACGGTGTCGACATTCTGCTCGGCGAGGCGGCGGCCGATATGGTGCGCGATCAATTTCACCTGCGAACAGTGGCGCGCGCTCAGGTGAAGGGGAAAACAAAACCGGTTGACGTTTGCACTCTGGTCGGCGCGCGAGATGAAAATGTTGATCCGGAGCTTTTGAAATGGCTCGAAGTGTACGAAGAAGCCATTCGCCGGTTCCGCGACCGCGATTTTGCGCAGGCGAAGATTCTGTTTTCGCGGTTTCTCGAATTCTATCCCGAGGACAATCTGGCCAAGATGTATTTGGAGCGAGCTCTCGAGTACGAACAAGTCCCACCGGACCCGGCCTGGAACGCGGTGGAGGTGTTTAAGAAGAAATAGAAAATGATCCGCCAAACACGCCAAATGACGCCAAAAAAGAACTGACTCGAGATGGTCCAATCTCCTGCTCCGAACTTTTCGCGTTTTTTGGCGTCATTTGGCGGAGGTTCTTCGGCTGCGGCGGAATCGCATTAGAACCCATCTCATAAACAAGGAATGAGTGCTTAGCCCCCAGGGTTGCGGTTCTTTGTCGCCGCAGCGGCGTTGCTCGTCGGTCAAAGATCCATGAAGGATATTCTTCCTCCTCGCGCCTTGCTGCCGCGCCAAATCTCCAGCAACGCAGCCGTTCCCTATTTATGAGATGGGTTCTAAGCAATCCGTGGTTTGTTTTTTCCTTAGCTGAGCGTAAAGAATGCGCGTGACGAAAAACGCGCCGCAGCATTTTCATTTCCTCGGGATTTGCGGTACGGCGATGGGGGCGGTGGCGGCTGCTCTCGCGGAGCGCGGGTTCGAGGTCACCGGTTCGGACGAGAACATTTACCCGCCGATATCGACTTTTCTCGAAAAGAAAGGCATTGCGCTCAAGGAAGGCTTTCGAGCGGAAAATATCCCGGCCGGCGCAGACGTGGTGGTGGTCGGCAACGCGATCAAGCGGGGGAATCCGGAAGCGGAAGCGGTGCTGAACCGCAAACTTTTTTATCTCTCGCTGCCGGAAGTTTTGAAAAACTATTTTCTGCGCGGCAAACACAATCTGGTGGTCACCGGCACGCACGGGAAAACAACGACCACAGCCTTGCTCGCATGGATCATGGAGAAGGCAGGACTTAAACCCGGCTATCTCATCGGTGGAATACCGAAAAATCTCGGCCAAGGCGCCCGGTTGAACGACTCAAAATATTTCGTGATCGAAGGGGACGAATACGACAGCGCCTTTTTCGACAAGCGCTCCAAATTTCTTCATTACCTGCCCGAATTGCTGATCGTAAACAACATCGAGTTCGATCATGCCGACATCTTCAATAATCTTGACGAGATCAAGCTGAGCTTTCGGCGGCTTCTCAATATCGTGCCGCAAAACGGAATGGTCCTGGTGAACGGCGACGATCCCAATTGCGTGGAGGTGGCGCGGGATTGCCTGGCGCAAATGGTCGAGGTCGGCTTTTCAAAGAACTGCGCGCAACGGATTCGCGCTGTGGCTTATTCGACCGATGGATCCCGGTTTACGCTTGGCGAAGAGACTTTTGAGATCCCGCTGGTTGGCGAGTTCAATGTGCGCAATGCCGCAATGGCTGTGACCGCCGCGGGATTTTACGATGTTCCCAAAGCGACGATCGATCGAGCGCTGAAAAGTTTCTCGGGAATCGCGCGGCGCCAGGAATTGCGGGGCGAAGCAGCCGGCGTAAAAGTGATCGACGACTTCGGGCACCATCCCACGGCGATCTCGAAAACGCTGCAGTCGCTGAGGCACCGGTTTCCTGGTCATCGGCTTTGGGCGATTTTCGAACCGCGGTCGAACACAACCCGGCGCTCGGTTTTCCAGCATGAACTGCCCGAAGCGCTGAAATCGGCGGACGGGGTCTTCATTGCCCAGGTGGCCAGGCTCGAACAGATCCCGCCGGCGGAACGATTAAACCCTGATGCAGTGATAAAGGAAATCGTGCAATCGGGCCGGCCCGCGTTTTATGAAGCCAATGCGGACGCGATTATTGAGAAGATTACCCCATTGCTGCGGCCCCAAGACGTCGTGGTTGTGTTTAGCAATGGTGGATTCGACAACATCCACGAGAAGTTGCTCGCGCGATTGCGCGCCCTGTAGCGGCGCGTCTACCTGTCACGCCGGGGCGCCGTGCGAAGGCGGATGACTGGCTGTTTCAGGGCGCGCTATTTCTCGGCGGCCGATGTGTGGTCGTGCACAATTTTCCAGCCTGTTGAAAAATGGCGAAAAATTAATGTGAAACGACCGTGGGGATTGTCGCTTGCCCGTTTGAGTTTCCACCGGCCGAGCACAACAGCTGCATCGACGCCAAGCGTTGTGATTTCGGTTCCTGAAAAAGTTAGAGTGCCCATTTTAGCGCGGTCCGAATATTTCTTTTTGTAGCGATTCATTACTTTCTGCCAGCCTCGAGTTACTTCGTCGCCGCTAACGAATACGGTTTCGTCGGAACGCCAGTAACCATCCATAAACGCATCAATGTCGCCGCGGTTCCAGGCGTCCTGTTGCATCTTCAGCACCGCTGCAACTTCGGATTGAGGCGATTGTGCAGAAAGCGATGTCGACCCAACGATCGCGGCGACAATGCAGGGAATAGTTAAACAGATTACACGCATTGAGCTTTATGGCGTCGGGGTCGGGGTAACTTCGGATTGTTTTCTATAAGTGATGAAAAGCGTTGCGCTTGGCACGGGCGCGACCGTTACAGTCGCAGGACCGGGAATCGTCACTGATTTCGTGAATTCCGGTGGCGACGTTCCAGTGTCGATGATTGTCGCAGTCAGGTACTGTTTGCGGGGACGGTGTTGGGGTCGGCGTGGGTGTGGGGGTCGCGGTTGGCGTTGGTGTAACTGTGGGAGTAACAGTCGCAGTCGGAGTTGGCGTGGGTGTTGGAGTACCGGCGTTTACAATCACAACACCCCGCTGAGTGCTGCTGCCTTCCTGCGTAAAGTTATGGATTTGCAAAAAATGTTTGTCGGGGACAACGATTGTTAACGTCAGGCCGGTTTCAGGGACGATCACGCTCTTGAAGTCACCGGCGATCAGAACCGGAGCAACAACACAAAGGCAGCTGATCAAGAATGCCGCCGCGCGCCTGCTCATATTTGGTCTGTGATCCAGCCCGAGTTTTGTGAGCTTGCTGCTAGTCCGATTCTTTCTTGTAAGTTATGAAACAACTGGTTCCATCACCGCATGTAACAGTGACATTAGCCGGGCCTGCGATGACGAGGCGGTTTATAACTTCTAGCGCAGGCGAGCTGTTTGGATCGATGATAGTTGCGGCGAGTACGTCCGCGGATTGACCAGTAGGAATAAGATACACATTAACGAGCCCACGCATGGTGCCGCCGTCTTGCGTAAAATTGCGAATCACCAGATGCTGGCCGTCGGGAACATGGATTGGATCCGGCAGCAGCGTTCCATTTTGTTCAACGATTTTGCTTTTGAAATCGTCTGCGAAAAGAGATGTAACAGAAGCGAAAAAAAGGAGCGCAAGAAAGAGTCGAGGGAACGGAGTCTTCATTTTTCAGGGATCGTAGCGATTGCCCGGTTTGAAGGCAATCAGCAATCATTCCTGTCACCGCGGCACGTCAGTTGCAACGTGAGGAACTTGTAATAGATTCGCCTCGACGGCGACCAGGTCCTCTTTTTTGAGAGGGCTGGCGAAGCGAATTGACCGGTCCACTAATATTTTATTAGCATCCTTAGCCTACTAAGTAACACCGTGCATCGATTCCTCTGCAGCGCGGTCCTTTTGTTTGTGGCCGTAGCGGTCGCCTCCGCTCAAGAGGCAAGGAGCGATGCAACTCCATTTCCCGCCGTTGCGCTGGCCACACCAGCGCCGCCGGCACCGGCACCGCCCGGCGCGCCGCAGACCGTGAAGTTGCAGTATCCGAACAGCGACGTGCAGGACGTGTTGCATTTGTACGAACAGCTCACGGGCAAAAAACTGGTCATGGACAATTTCGTCCAGGGCAAGGTCAACATCTTTATCCCTGGTCCGGTCCCGCGCGAAGAAGCGATCAAAATTATTGAGATCAATTTACTGATGAATGGCTATTCGCTGGTCCCGTCCGAGGGCGACATCGTAAAAGTGATCGGTACCGGGAAAAATCCGCGAACGGCGGGCGTGCCGATTATTTCCGACGAATCGGAGATTCCGTCCGACGGTCACATCATCAGCTTTCTCTTTAAGTTGCGGTATGCCGATCCGCAGGAACTTCAACAAGTTCTCGGCCAATATCTTTCGCCGCCGCAGCCGTACACTTCTTTTCTGGCACTGCCAAAATCAGGCAGCCTGCTTATTACTGAAAATTCGGCCGTCATTCGCACGATCGCGCACATCATTAATCAGGTTGATATCCCGCCGGCGGAAGTGGTCAGCGAATTCATCAAGCTCGAGCGTGCTGACGCCAGCAAAGTAGTGGACATGTTGAAAGAGGTTTTTGAAAAGGAAGATAAAACCGGAGCGCCCGGGCAGGCGGGATATCGGGGTGTGCGAAATGTGCGACCCGGGGGCGTGCCGCAACCGGAGGAGAACGAAGTAGGCGCGTTAACCGCGCTGACGGAAGAAGCGGTCATCGTCGGCAAGATCAAGCTCGAGGCGGACGTGCGAACAAACCGCATTCACGTCATCACCCGGCCGGTCAACATGCCGTTCGTTCGTAAATTGATCGCAGAATTTGATGCCAACGTGGAATTCGCCAAGCCGGTCGTGCGATCGCTGGAGTACATCTCTGCGGGTGACGTTCTTCCGGTTATCGTGCAGGCGCTGACCGAACCGGGAACAACGACTCAAGGGGGCACCGAAGGCGGTGCGGCGGGCGGGCCACCGCAACCGCAGGCGCGGCGTACGCCGGGCACGACGGGTCAATATAATCAAGGTGGGCTTTCAAGTACGTCGAGTGCCGGTGGAGAGAGTGGCGCTCTGAACATCTCGGAGGAACTTCAGACGCAGGCGGTCGATACGACACCGAAGGCTGTCACTGTCGGCAATGCGAAGATCATCGCGGACCAGCGGGCCAACTCGATCATTGTGCTGGGGAACCGGGAAGTGGTGGTGAAAGTGGAAAAACTGCTCGACGAAATGGACGTGAAGGCGCCACAGGTCGCGCTTAGCACGGTGATCGGGGAGCTCACACTGAATAACGACGAAGAACTCGGCGTCGATTATTTTGCCAAGTACAAGAACAAGGTCGTCGGCTTTTCGCGCAACACGAATGTGCCTCTTCCTTTCCCTACCGCAACGGTAACCGCTTCGGGAAGCCCGATTGCCGGCGGTGTTGTTGACCCTGCGAATCTTATCAATTTCAGCCAAGTTCTCCAAGGCGTTGCCAGTGGAACAAACGTTTACGTCGCTGCTGGAAACTACCTCGCTACGATTATCCACGCGCTGGAATCAACCGGGCGCTTCCGTGTGATTTCGCGACCCATGGTTTTCACCAGCAACAACAAGAAAGCGATTATTGCTTCCGGCCAGGAAATTCCGGTTCCGGTGTCTTCGCTGACAAACGTCGTGAACACAAACGTAACGACGGGAACGGCGGCTGTTGCTTCCAACATTGAATTCAAAAAAGTCGCTCTCCAGCTCGAGGTCGTGCCGTTGATCAACTCGAAAAAGGAGGTCTCGCTGGATATTTTGCAAAAGATCGACAGCATTGCCGGCAGTCAGGTGATCGATGGGAACTCGATTCCGACCATCGCGACGCGTTATATCCGTTCGAATGTCACCGCGGCCAACGAATCGACGATTGTTCTCGGCGGTCTCATCACGGACAGTAAAACGAAGAATACTACCGGGATCCCGGTGCTGAGCCGTATTCCTTATCTGGGCGCAGCTTTTCGCAGTACCTCCTATACCAGAATGCGCACAGAGTTGATTATTCTAATGTGCCCCGAGGTCACCTTGACCGAGCTTGATCTTCACCGTCTGCGCGAAAAATCTGAGGACAAGACACATTTTGGTCCCGAAATTGATCAAGGTGAGTGCCCTGATTGTCCGCCGCGCGCCGGTGAAGGTAAGGAACTGGAACAGCTGCCGCCGCCTGATCTGCCGACGGTAAAAAATGTGCTGGGAGGCAAGTAATCTATGAAGAAAGTGATTCTAATCGTGCTGGCGATTGGCCTGAGAACGGCTGTCGCCCAGGTCGGGGAACTTTTCGAAAATCCGTTTTTCCATTCCAGCGATTCACTTGCGGCTCGGGATGATTTGGGGCTGCTGCATCAAAGCCGGACCGTGAACGACACCGATTATGCGCCGCGATATAGCTGGCGGCCCCTCTATTGGTTCGAAGGCAGAAGAGACCTGATCGCGCAGCCGGCGTATATCGGCGCGTTGCAGCGCGACCTGCAGCGGCTTGGTTATTATTGCGGCCCGATTGACGGGGTCTATTCAGTCGACGTAAGGGATGCCATCGCCCGATTGCAGAAGAATTACTCCATGCGTGTGACGGGCACACTCACGATTCCTGTTCGACGGGCATTGCACTTGCCGTAGAATTGTATCGTGAGGGAGCGGAATTGCCAATTCCTGATCGATCCTTCGGCGGATCCTGTAGCGGCGGTCCATGACCGTCGGACGTTTTGGATCCTTGGCACGATTCCGGCGGTCATAGACCGCCGCTACAACCTATGAGCGCGACAGTGGGCCAATCTGTGATCGAGCTTTTGCTCGCCAGCGGTGTGCCTTCTCGCGACGAGGCCATCCAACTCGCGCAAAACATGAACGGCGGATCGTGGACCGCGCAGGTACTCGATTCGGGCAAGGTGGACGAGCAACGCTTTCTCGGGGTGATCGGCGATTTTTTCCGTGTGCCGGTTATTTCGCTCGATCCGAAAGCGATCAGCCGTGACACTTTGTCGATCCTGCCGAGCCGCTTTGTTTTCCAGCATCACATTCTCCCGATTGAAGTGAAGGAGAACTCGGTGGTGTTGGCGACTTACGATCTCTTCAATGCGCTGGGCCGCCAGCTTGCCGGCCAACTTTTGAAAAAGACGCCCGAATGGGTGCTTGTCCCGCGCGCCCAGCTTTTGCGCGCGATGAAAACTGTCTACGGCGTCGGCGCGGAAACGTTCGATGAAATTTTAAAAACGAATCGTGCCTTCGAAATCCTGCAGGACGTTGAGACAAGCACCGATCTTAATGCCGACGATCCCGAAGCGTCGGTGGTCAAGTTCGTGAACCAGATCATTCGCGAAGCGATTATCGAACGCGCGACCGATATCCATGTTGAACCGTTGGAAAACGATCTCCGCATTCGTTATCGGATCGACGGCATTTTGCACGAAGTGGCGGTGCCGCCGCAGTTGCGTGTTCTGCAATCGGCCATCATCTCGCGTCTCAAAGTGATGTCCCATATGGATATCGCCGAGCGGCGTCTTCCGCAGGACGGGCGCATGAATTTGCACGCCACCAATCAGGAAATCGACGTCCGCGTTTCGACTATTCCGACGGTGAACGGCGAATCGATCAGTCTGCGTCTGCTTAGCCGCGGCGAACAGCAATTCGGCTTCGATCGCCTCGATATGAGCAAGAAGCAGGAGAAAACCATCCGGCACCTGCTGGCCCAGCCAAACGGGATTATCCTTCTGACCGGCCCCACCGGTTGCGGGAAGTCGACGACACTCTATTGCTTCCTGACCAGCATCAATTCGGTCCAGCGGCGCATCATTACCATCGAAGAACCGGTGGAGTATCGGTTGCCCGGGGTCCTTCAGATGGATGTGAAACCCGAGATCGATTTTACTTTCGCCAGAGCTTTACGTCACATTCTTCGCCAGGACCCGAATGTGGTGATGGTCGGCGAAATCCGCGACATCGAGACGGCGGACATCGCCATCCGCGCGGCGATGACGGGCCATCTTGTGTTCAGCACGCTTCACACGAACGATGCGGTCGGCGGAATTACCCGTTTGCTCGATATGGACGTCGAGCCGTTCCTGCTCGCCTCGGTCGTGAAATCGTTCATCGCGCAACGGCTCGTGCGAACGATTTGCTCCGAGTGCGGGGAGAAGGTGGATTACCCGCCCGACTATCTGGCTGAGATTGGATTTCCGGTGAAAGAACTCGGCACAAGCTTTCTGCGTGGGAAAGGTTGCGATAATTGCCGGCAAACCGGCTATCAAGGTCGCGCCGCCATCTACGAAATCTGTGTCGTAACCGAACCGCTTCGGAAGCTGATCATGCAAAAGCGGGACGGCGGCGAACTCAAGCAGTGTGCCACTTCAGAAGGAATGGTCACGCTGCGGCAGGATGGCTGGCGCCGTGTGGCACAGGGCCGAACTACGATTGAAGAAGTCGTCCGGGTTACCCAAACGGACGAAGTGATGGCCGAGACCACCGAGGAAAGCAATCGGTAGTAACGCGGGAGATAGGTTGCGGAAGATAGACGCGGACGGTTCCACACCGCCCGCGACGATGCCGGAGATGCAGGGTAGCGCACGCGTCCCGCGTGCTGGTTGCGGCGTCTCGCCGCAACGCACTTTGATCGACTATCCGCAGGGCGGCATCGGATTGCAGAAGGAAGTTTGCGATGGCGGGACGCCCTCGCCGGCACGCGAGACGCGTGCGCTACCCATCTCCCCGTAATTCGCGAATTGCCTCCGCGTAATCTTTTGCGTGGAAAATGGATGTTCCCGCTACGAGGACGTTGGCGCCGTTGTCGATCGAGATGCGCGCGGTCTCTGCGTTTATGCCGCCGTCCACTTCAATGTCGAGATTGCGTTCGCGAGTTTTTTTCCATTTGGCGGCGCGCTTCACTTTGTCCATTTGATCGGCCCGGAACGATTGACCGCCGAAGCCAGGGTGGACCGTCATGACAAGCAGCATGTCGATTTCGTCGAGAAACGGTTCCACGAGTTCGAATGCTGTCTCGGGATTCAAGGTCAGTCCCACGCGGCAACCGGCTTTGCGAATTTGCTCCAGCGTTTTTGCGACATCGTGTTTCGATTCCGATTCCACGTGGACAGTGATCGAATTTGCTCCCGCTTTCACAAATCGGGGCACGTAATGGTCGGCATGCTCGATCATTAAATGCACGTCGAGCGGGAGCTCTGTTTGCTTGCGCACCATGGCGACTACAGTCGGGCCGAACGAAATATTATCTACGAAATGCCCGTCCATAATGTCGCAATGGATCCAATCGGCGCCTGCCTGTTCCACGCGATGGATCTCGTCCGCCAGGCGGGAAAAATCGGCTGCCAGAATGGAGGGGGCGACGAGAATGCTTCCCATGGAGTATTGGAGTAGTGGAGTAATAGAGCATTGGCAATTCTTCTTCAGCACTCCATCACTCCGATGCTCCGATACTCCATATATATTAAGAGCTTGACGGCGCGAGCCGGTGTTTCATGTTACCGGCGTTTCAGGCGGTGGAATCGCGAGCGGCGCGAAAGCGTGCGCAAGGTCGACAGGTGAACGCGCTTCACACAGACTGAAGGCGCGAATTTATTTCATTCATGTTCAACGGACTCTTCGGCTGGTTATCCAACGACATTGGAATCGATCTGGGCACGGCCAATACGCTTGTCTACGTAAAGGACCAGGGGATCGTCTTACGCGAACCATCCGTCGTAGCCGTACAGGCCGGCACGAACAAAGTGCTGGCGGTGGGCGACGAAGCGAAACGGATGCTGGGCCGCACGCCATCAAACATCGTCGCAGTGCGCCCGTTGAAAGACGGCGTGATTGCAGATTTCGAGGTGACGGAAGCGATGCTCCGGCACTTCATCGCAAAAGTGCACAACCGGCGGGTACGCGCGCGACCTCGTGTAGTGATTGCAGTTCCATCGGGAATTACCGAAGTGGAAAAGCGAGCCGTGCGCGAGTCGGCCACGCACGCTGGCGCGCGAGAGGTTTATTTGATCGAAGAACCGATGGCCGCGGCGATTGGCGTTGGACTTCCGGTGCAGGACCCCGCTGGCAACATGATCATCGACATCGGCGGCGGCACGACCGAAGTGGCGCTGATCTCGCTTTCGGGAATTGTTTTCAGCCGGAGCGTGCGCGTAGCAGGCGACGAGCTCGATGAGGCGATCGTTCAGTACATGAAGCGCGCCTACAATTTGATGGTAGGCGAACGGACGGCCGAAGAGATTAAGATCAAAATCGGGTCCGCTTATCCCACGGAAAAGGAAACCAGCGTGGAAGTGAAAGGGCGCGACCTCGTTGCTGGTTTGCCCAAGACACTGATGATCACGTCACAGGAGGTGAGGGAGGCCTTGCTGGAGCCGATCTCGACCATAGTCGATTCCGTGCGCATCACGCTGGAGCGATGTCCGCCGGAGCTTTCGGCGGATCTGGTCGATCGCGGGCTCGTGCTGGCCGGTGGCGGTGCGCTTTTACGCGGGTTCGATAAACTTTTGAGCGAGGAAACCGGCCTGCCTGTCCATGTTGCGGAAGATCCCCTGAGCGCAGTGGCGGAGGGAACAGGCAAGTGTCTGAATGAACTTAAATTTTTGCGACAAGTGGCAGCTGCCGATCGCCAGTGGCGCTGACAAGAATTGCGGACCAGCGAATGCGGATTGCGGATTGATCTTTTTCGCACGCTGGCTGATGTGGATCTTCTGTAATCAGCGTTCCGCATTCCACACTCCGCAATTGTAATGAGCCGCACCAGCATCATCGCGCTGCTGATCTTCGGCGCCATTCTGGGTTATTTCCTCAGTTTCGGCGCCGGAACGACGCGCAAATTTCAAGCCAGCGTTTACCAACTGCTCGCTCCATTCTTTACGACCGGCTCCGGGTTGCAGAAACAAATTACCTCCGTCCGCAGCGGGTTGAAGTCGCTCGACGAGCTGGAGCGCGAGAACTCCGGGCTGCGCGTGGAAAACCGGGAACTGCGCGCGACCAATCACGCCTTGCGCGATGTTGAACATGAAGTGAACCGTCTCAGAGTTGCGCTCAAATATCGGGAGCGTTCGGTTTTCAAACTGGTGCCGGCGGAGATTCTGACGCGTGATTCGTCCACCTGGTGGCATACCGTCACGATCAATCGCGGCAAGGAAGACGATATCAAAACAGACATGCCCGTCGTGACCGACGAAGGTTTGGTCGGAAAAACGACCACGGTGAGTGACACCATCTCCGTGGTACTTTTGATCACCGATGAGAATTGCAAAGTAGCGGCGACGGTCGAAGGAACGCGCGAGCAGGGAATCGTTTCGGGAGAACGCGTGTCGGGCGGCGTGAGCCCGCTGCTAAATCTCAACTTTCTCTCCAAACAGGCGAACTTGAAGCCGGGTCAAAAGGTTTATACCTCCGGCGTCGGCGGTGTGTTTCCCTCGGGTTTGCTGGTCGGCACCGTGAAAAGCTTTCATGTCCGGGAACTGGACGGGCAGGCAACGCTGGTGCCGGGGGTTGAATTATCGCACTTGGAGGACGTCTTTGTCGTAACAGGCCGGAAATGATTTTCTTTTTTATTTTGCTGGCGCTGGTGGTGATTGCGCAGGTGGCGGAATTTTACATCCCGCCAATCGAGTGGATGTGCAACGCTCACATTTATATCGCGCCGGTGATCGTTTTTTACGGGGCAATGGCATTGCCGTTTCCCCTGATGCTGGCGCTGGCCCTGTTCGCCGGGATGCTGCTCGACGCCCTCACTGTACAGGTGATCGGGACGAAGGTTGAAATCTCGATGGGATGGTCGATACTTCTCTACGCTGTGCTGGCGGGAATCATGCATGGCCTTAGGCCACTGTTCGTTCGCGGTCGCTGGGAAGTGCATTGCATTTTGAGCGGCGTCTGCACTTCTACGATTATTTTGGCGCAATACCTCATGATTACATTTCGGCGCGGATCGGTTGTGTTTAACCGTGAAGTCTGGTGGCAGATCGGCGGACCGGGGTTGATCGCCATGCTGATGGCGCCGGTGATCTTTTGGTCGCTTCAGTGGGTGGCGCGAATCACGCGGTATCCATACTTGCCGGAGAGGAGCGCTTTCGAATGAACCGGCGCCGCCTCAGCCCGCGATTACGAATCCAGTTTCTCGGGTTTCTCATGCTCCTGGGAATGGGCGCGCTGGGTCTGCGGCTTTGGTGGATACAGGTCGCGCACGGCGCGGAGTGGACCGCACAGATTCGCGGCAGCTCGCAAGCTACCGTGCGCCTGCCCTCGGTTCGCGGGGAGATTCGCGACCGCAACGGCCTGGCCCTGGTACAGAATCGGGCGAGCTACGAGGTGGATTTTTACCTCCCGGAAATGGTGAAGGGCTATCGGGAACGCTTCGGTTCGCCTCCGCTGGCGGAGCATCGTGCCATCATTAACGGCATGCCGAAGGACGTGAAGGAGCCGGACATCATCAAGATCGTGAACACGGGCGTTGTGCCACGCCTGGATGATCTGGATTTGGCGCGGGACTACAACGCGACGCAATTGCGGCGCCATTATCGTAACGACACCGAGGTGCCCTATTCCTATATCAAGGACATCGATTTTCCCACGATGGCGAAGTTTTCCGAGCACGACGTCGGGTTGCCGGGAGTAGACATCGCGGTGAAACCGGTGCGGTCGTACGTTTACGGCGCACTGGCCTCGCACATGTTGGGCTATGTCGGCGCGCCCGACGATATCAATAAAGAGGAAGCGCGGAAGTACACATTTTATCAGGGCGACGTGGAGGGGAAATCGAACATCGAGAAATCGATGGATGATTACCTGCGTGGCAAGCCGGGCGTGCGTTATTTGCGACGCAATGCCAAGGGCGTCATCGACGGAGTTCTGCGGGAGGTTCCTCCACAACAGGGGGCGAATGTCTATCTCACCATCGATGCGCGCATTCAGTCGATTGCCGAGGAAGCGTTGCGTGCAATCGGCCGCGGTGCGGCGGTTGTGGTCGATCCAAACAACGGCGCCGTTCTGGCGATGGTGTCCGCGCCGTCGTTCGACCCGAACAAATTTATCCCGAGCATCAAAGCGAAAGACTGGAAGGAGCTGCGAAAGGATGAGGCGGACCCCTTGGTCAATCGCGCGGTGAGCGCATTTCCGCCCGGTTCAACGTTCAAACTCGTGACCGCTCTCGCCGGCGTGCGAAAGGGCCTCGCAAAAGCGAAATTTACCTGCACCGGTGGCGTCAGCTACGGCGACCATTATTTTCACTGTTGGATTGCGGCGAAAGGCGGCCAGCATGGCACCCTTACTCTGACGGATGCGATCAAAGTTTCCTGCGACGCGTATTTCTATCAATATGGCAATGCTGCCGGCATCGCATCGGTCGACGAGACCGGCAAGATGTTGGGGCTCGGTGAGGAGACGGGCATTCGTCTGACCAGCGAGCAAGCCGGCGTTTTACCCGGACCCGAATGGCTCCAGGTGCATCATCCCCAGGAACGCTGGTCGCAGGCCTACACTGCCAACGTGTCGATCGGCCAGGGCTACGTCCTGGTCACCCCGCTACAGCTTGCCATGGCGTACGTCGCGATTGCCAATGGCGGCGTCTGCTACTATCCGCGGCTGGTCGCCAAAGTTCTGAATCAGAATGGAACGCCTCTCCTTGACCAACACGGAAAACCGGTCCTGTCGGATACGCCGAGGATTCGTTCCGATTTGCGGAACGATTTTACGCCTGAAGAAATCGAGCTTGTTCGGAAAGGGCTCTGGGAAGTTGTCAATGAAGATGGCGGCACGGGTGGCCGCGTCCGCATGAAAGACGTGCAGGTCGCTGGCAAAACCGGCACGGCGCAGGCTTCGGATCACGGGCATGATGCAAATATCGGGTGGTTTGCGTGTTTTGCGCCGTTCGATCATCCGAAATATGTGGTCGTGGTGATGGTGGAGGCCGGACAGGGCGGGGGACACGGCGGCAGTGTCGCAGGCCCGATCGCGGCCCGTATCCTCCAGAGGACGCTGGCGATGGACGACGGAAAGTTCGACATGCCGGTGGCGTGGCTGGCGCCGGCGCACAAGGCCAATCCATTCCAAACGATTAAAGAAGTCGACTACGGTACCGGTGGCAATCTCAATACGGACGAAGAGAATGCCGATAATTCGCAAAACGCGGACGCTCAAATGGCGAGCGCGGGCGGTGCGCCGGATGTCGAGCCCGAGGCGGATGCCCAGGGCCGAGTTTCAAAACGGGCTCACGTCGCACGGGCCGTTCCGGTCGCGACGCCGCGTCCTCGTAACTTTTTCGAACGGCTTTTTGGAGTACGGCACGAACCGACTCCGCAACCCACCCGGCCACCACGCCGGGGCAGACCGAGATGAATTATCAACCGTGTTTAGTAACGAGTGGGACGAGCAGCATGGCTGACTTCCGGCTCATTCCAATTCTTCAAGTTTATGTTAGACAAAGTAAAAAAATTTCTTCGCCTTCCTCCACGCAAGACCGACAACAAGCTCGTTTTGAGCGTCGAAAAACTCGAGCGCCGGGTTGCCTTACTCGAGAACGGCCAGCTCGAAGAATATAGCGTCGAGCGGAGCGGCTCGCGCAACATCGTCGGCAGCGTTTACAAGGGCCGGGTCAAGAACATCGAGATGGGCCTGAAGGCGATGTTTGTCGACATCGGCCTGGAAAAGAACGCCTTTCTGCATTTTTGGGACGCACTTCCGGCAGCGCTGGACAGCGGTATCGAAGAAATCGACCGGCCATCGAAGAAGCAGCGCAAACGAATAACGGCCAAGGATATTCCTAACATCTACCCGGTCGGCTCGGAAGTCATTGTCCAGGTCACGAAGGGCCCGATCGGAACGAAAGGTCCGCGGGTCACGACGAATCTGAGCTTTGCGGGTCGTTATCTCGTCTTAATGCCGTTCAGCGACCGCAGCGGCATTTCCCGGAAAATCGAGAACCCGAGAGAGCGCGACCGGTTGCGAAAAATCCTGCGCGAGCTCGATATTCCCGACGGTATCGGCGTAATTATTCGTACGGTTGGGGAAGGACAGCGCGCGCGCTATTTTGTGCGCGATCTCCGTTTTCTCATCGACCAATGGGCCAAGGTGGAACAACTGATCCGCGATCAACCAGCGCCGAGCTGCGTTTTTGAGGAACCGGATTTGGTCGAGCGCACCGTGCGAGATTTCTTGACGGAAGAAATCGACGAGGTGCTATGCGACGATCGCGCATCGCTGGAGCGCATGCGCGAACTGGTGGGCCATATTTCGCGGCGCGCAGGCAAGCGCATGAAGTTCTACGAAAGTGCCACGCCTATTTTTGAAGCACTCGGTATCCAGAAGCAGATCGACGATGCATTTCATCGGCAGGTCTGGCTCAGATGCGGAGGGTACATTGTGATCGATGAGACGGAGGCGCTGGTGGCGATCGACGTGAATACGGGAAGGAACAAGGGCGGACGGGACGTCGAGAAAACGATTTTGCAAACAAATCTGGAGGCAGCCGACGAGATCGCGCGGCAGCTGCGCCTGCGCAATATCGGCGGGCTGATTATCGGCGACTTTATCGACATGAAGAGCCGGAAAGATCAGCAAATGGTTTACAGCTTGATGAAGGAACGGCTCAAGCGCGACAAGGCCAAGACACACGTTCTGCCGATCTCTCAGCTCGGCTTGATGGAAATGACGCGCCAGCGCGCGCAAGAGAGCCTGAGCGACACGATTTACGAAAACTGCCCCTACTGCGGCGGTCGTGGCATTGTGAAAACTTCCATGACTACGAGTGTCGAACTGCATCGCACGCTCAATACGGTCATGCGCAAGTATGAGGACAGCGTGCACGATTTCCGCGTTATCTTGAATCCGGACGTGCTCAAACGGCTAAAGGAAGAAGACGAGGAATTGCTCATCGAACTGGAGCGGCGCTACGCGAGCAGGCTCATGTTTCGCGGCGACCCGGGCTATCATCACGAGAAATTTGTCATTACCGATGCAAATACAGGGGCCGAGTTGAAGCCGTAATTCAAAATATGAGCGGGATTTGTTAGTCAGAGATGTTAGTCCATCGAGCCGCTAAGGAAGACTGTGCGACGAAATCCGACATAAATTTCTCTTGCATCCTATCGATATCTGGCGAATCCACTTCGGTGCGGGAATTCGTATCTTTCTAAGGGCGTTATTAGGCTTCCCTGAGGAGTGCGAAAACATGTTAAATTAACGATAAGGAAAAGAGAAATAGTATGAAGAAATTGGTATTGAGCTTGTTCGCAATGGGTGCGTTGGCCGCGGTGGCTTTCGCAGGGACGGAGAGTTATTCGGGCAAGGAAATGAAACAGGTGGCTCCGATGCCGCCACCGTGTCCGCAATGGTTTGCCGATAACGAATGGGACATCAGCCTCTGGGGCACGTACGCGTTTACTGGAACCGAGAGCAATCGGACCGATGCGGAATACACGGAAGACCGTCGCATCTATGGCACCTACGACCGGTTCCTGGGCGACGATCATGCCTGGGGCGGCGGTGTTGATGCGAAATACTTTTTCCGTCGCTACTTTGGCGTCGGCATCGAGGGCTTCGCTTTGGACGGCAAGGGAAGCCACATCACCGCGGAAGAGAACCCTATTGACGAGCATGCGTCCCCACGTGATCACACAGTCGGCGCCGTTCTGGGCACACTGACTCTGCGATATCCGATTCCTTGCACGCGCTTTGCGCCGTATATCTGGGCGGGTGGTGGCGGTATTTTCGGTGGCAGGAATGACCGGCCGACGGTGGAACTTGTCAATAATGAGCCCTTCTTCACCGTGAAGGACCAAAGCGAGACCCGTGGTATTGGGCAATTTGGAGGCGGCATGGAAGTCCGCATTACTCCGCACATCGGCTGGATCAGCGACTTCAGCTGGAACGTCGTGGATGGGCCGCATAACAATTTCGGAATGGCCCGGACCGGGATTAATTTCGCATTCTAAGATCGGTTTCTGTATTTAAACGAAACGCCGGAACGCCTGGTGCGCGTTTCCGGCGTTTTTCTTTTATCCCGGTCTGGCTCCTCTTCCGCGATGGAAGGAATTGCGTTGCGTAATGGCCGATCATTCTAAAAAGCCGATTCACAATTTGCGAAGCCGTCGGTCGCGATGACATTAACCTGATGTCTTTTGCAAACGCGCTCGATAATTTGCTGCTTGAAGAATCTCCTCTGGTGCGCGGATTTGGACAGCTGATTGCGCCGAGCTCGGATGAGGAACTCGAAGCGATGGCGCAAAAATCCCGCGCGCTAACCCTGCGAAACTTTGGCCGGACGATGCGGTTGTTTGCTCCGCTTTATCTTTCCAACGAGTGCGTCAATAATTGCCGTTACTGCGGTTTTTCGCGCGATAATCCCATTTTGCGCGTGACGCTTGGTGTCGATGAGGTGGCCGCTGAAGCGCGGTATCTCTCCCAGGCGGGGTTTCGGCAGGTCCTCCTTGTTGCCGGCGAACACCCAAAATTTGTGAGTCGCGATTATCTGGCTGACTGCGTTCGCGCTCTGGCGCCTGACTTCGCATCGATCGCAATCGAGGTAGGTCCAATGGAAACAAAGGATTATATTCCAATTGTCGATGCCGGCGCGGAGGGACTGGTTGTTTATCAGGAGACCTATAACCGGGCCGTTTATTCTGAGCTCCACACCGCCGGCCCCAAGCGCGATTTCGATTTTCGTCTCGATTGCGCGGAGCGTGGGTACCGGGCTGGATTCCGCCGCATTGGAATCGGCGCGCTCTTTGGGCTGTGGCGCTGGCAGGATGAAGCGATCGCTCTGGCTGCGCATTTGGAATATCTGTTCAAGCGCTGCTGGCAGGCCCAAATCAGCGTGAGCCTGCCGAGATTGCGCCCGGCTGCCGGCGGATTCAGACCGCCGTTTTCAATGAGCGACCGGGAACTGGCGCAACTGGTTTGCGCGTTGCGTATCACGTTCCCCCAAGTGGGAATTGTCCTGAGTACGCGCGAAGGTCCGGCTTTGCGCGATTCGCTCATTCCATTAGGCGTGACCATGATGAGCGCCGGAAGCCATACGGAACCGGGCGGCTACACGCGCCAGGGGGGCGAACATTTGCATCGGACAACGCGTGGCCGAATCGTCCCGCCCGATTTTGAGGACGGAGAAGACCAACTCGCTACGGGACAGTTCGAAATCAGTGATGAACGCTCCCCGTCCGAAATCGCAAATCTGTTGCGTCGCCACGGACTTGAGCCGGTTTGGAAGGACTGGGACCAGGCTCTTTGCGGCGTATGACGCTTTCTCTCAATGGCGAAAAGACCGACGCGCGTGGCGCGAAAACGGTCGCCGAATTGATGGAACGATACGAACTGCCGCCACAGACAATTCTGGTAGAACATAATGGCCTTGCATTGCATCGGCATGAATGGCCGCAGCGAACATTGAGTGAAGGCGACCGAATCGAATTAGTCCGGGTCGTGGCCGGCGGCTAGAAAGCCCGCCGCTCCTTTTAAACGCTCGCTTTTACGACGACGCGCATCCCGTCGGTTTGCACGACTGTGATTGGCGTACCGGGCGCTACGAATTCTCCCTCCGTTACCACATCAACGATATGGCCGGTAAAGCGGGCCTTGCCGCTCGGTCGCAACATGGACAGCGAAACGCCCTGCATTCCCGGTGATAAATGGAGAGGCGTTACGAATTCGCGAGGCGCTCCGGCCAGCGAGGGTCCGGGTGGATTGGAAGTCGTGAGAGCAAAACGCCGGTAAAAACTCGTGCGCGGCAAGTAGCGGGCCAACACGACGATTAGGATTGCGGCGCAGACGATCGCCAGAAGAAGATTCAACAGCGGGATCGCGAGCATCCGGCCCGTCGGAAAGAATGTTTCACCCGGATACCGATCGATCATAGCCCAGAGGAGAGAGGCCAGCATAAGGAAGACGCCGACTACGCCGAAGACGATCGTGGAATGAGCGAAAAACAGAATTTCGATCAAGACCAAAACCAGACCCAGGACAAAGAGGCCGACCACTTCCCAACCGGCAAGGCCAGCCAGGTAATGGCCGAGGAAAAAAAACGCGAAGCAAATCGCAGAAATCACCCCTGGCAATGTGGCCCCCGGAATTTTGAACTCAAGATACGCGCCGATGATGCCGCCAAGCAAAAGCAAGGGTGCCAGCTCGGTGATCCAAAACGCCAGCTTCTCAAAGCCTGTCGGATCAAGCGTAACGGCTCTTCCTTTCAGCCCGGCTTTCTGCATGAGATCCGGTATCGAATCAGCGATGCCGTCGGCCAGCAGCGGTTTGCCATTAATTTTCTCGGTTGCCTCCTGTGCGTTGAGGGTGAGCACGGTTCCTTTCGGGTGAATCACTCGCTTCCCGATCTTGACCGCCTTGTCCTTGTTCATGAACGCCTCGCCGATATCGGGATTGTGTCCGTTTCGGATAGCTGTGCCGCGAACAAGGGCGGACCAGTATGAGATTGTCTTCTCGCGTTCGGTTGCTGGAAGATCCTGGCCGCCCGCGAGGACGGGCGCCGCGGCGCCGATCGCGCTGACCGGCGCCATGTAAATATGCTGGGTGGCCAGCGCGATCAGCGAGCCGGCCGATCCCGCATTGGAATTGATGTACGTGTAAGTGGGAATCGTCGCGTGGTTCAGAACGTTCGTGATATCCTCTGCGGCGTCGAGCCGTCCGCCATACGTATTCATTTCAAAGATAATCGCCGACGCTCCGTTGCTCTCCGCCTCCTTCTCGGCCCGGCGCAAAAACATAAAAAGCGAAGGCGAGATCTCGCCGCGCAACGGGACCACCACCACCTCGCCCTTATGAATGATCTCGCGTGCCTGCGCAGTTGTCGGCGTTGCGAGCAACATCGCAGCTGCGCCAAGCGCGAGGGCAAACTGGAGGGACGACCTCTCTCCGAGCCGGAGGCTCATCCGAGCCAGAGGCCGTGTCGTCCCATTATTTTTGGGACGCACCGGAGTGCCTCTCTCCAACATCGACATTAATTTTTTCATTGTTTGGAAACCGCCGCGGCGCCGGGTAAGTTTGACATCGCTTCCCAAATCAAACGAGCGGAAAATCCATTGGGCAAGATCCCTTCAGATAACATAGAGCAAATCGCCGCGGCGAACGATATCGTTGAGGTGATCGGTTCGTATTTTCCGCTCAAGCGCGCCGGGGCGAATTTCAAGGCGCTTTGCCCGTTTCACCAGGAAAAGACGCCCTCATTTCATGTCAGCCCCCAGCGGCAAACATTCCATTGCTTTGGCTGCGGGGTGGGAGGGAGCGTTTTCCGCTTCGTCATGGAATACGAGCATGTCGATTTCCCTGCCGCGGTACGCAAACTGGCTGCCCGCGTGGGCATTCCAGTCATCGAGGAGCGAGGGGCCGGCGATGAAGACCGGCAGAATGAGGCGCGGCGCATCCTGCTGCGGTTGCACGCAGAAGCGGCGGAATGGTTTCACGAGAACCTGTTGAAGAAGGATTTTGCAAAGCCCGCGCGCGAATATTTGAAAAAGCGCGGCATCGAAAACAAGATCGCGAAAAGCTGGCGGCTTGGCTATGCGCCGGATAGTTGGGACGCATTTTTGAAATGGGGGCTTGGTCGCGGCTATTCACGCGGGGAGCTTCTGCAAAGCGGACTGGTCAAACTGCGGGATGAAGAGCGTCCGCAGAGCGACGTATACGACCGTTTCCGCGGGCGCGTCATGTTTCCGATCTGCAACGACGTGGGCGAAGTGATCGCGTTTAGCGGGCGGCTCCTGCAGAGCGACGCCGAAGCTGCGAAGTACGTGAACTCGCCGGAAACGCCGCTTTTTCGCAAAGGCAAGGTGCTTTTTGGCCTGCACAAAACGAAACGCGCTCTGATCGACGCCAACTGCGCCATCGTTTGCGAAGGGCAGCTCGACTTAATCACCCTTTTCGAGGCCGGAATTACCAATGTCGTCGCTCCGCAGGGGACTGCCTTCACCGAAGATCAGGCGCGCCTGCTCAAGCGCTTCGTCGACGAAGCGGTGCTCTGTTTCGATGCGGACGAAGCCGGGCAGAAGGCGGCTGAACGCTCGCTTGGCGCCCTTCTCGAGAATGATTTGATTGTGCGCGTCATTGAGATGCCGCGGGGCGAAGATCCCGATTCGCTGGTTCGTCGCGATGGGAAAGAGGAATTTGAAAAGCGGGTCGTCGCGGCGCGCGATTTCTTCGATTATTGGATTGAGCGCGAAGTGGCGAATGTCGATTTGAATTCGTTGGGCGCGAAGATGCAGGTGGCGGGCAGATTGGCGGAAACCGCATCGCGAGTTCACGACCAGCTCATGCGAGGCGAAATCGTAAACAAGGCGAGCGCGCGTCTGGGCGTTCCAGCAAGAGATTTCGAGGCACTGGTCGCCAAACAAATGCGCGAGGCGCGGCCAGGAACTTCAGCCGGAGCCGCGGGGCGCAGGGGACCGGAACCCGGTTTGTTGCCGCGGCATGATACCGCGATGCTTTGCCTGCTGGCGTTGAGGGATGAGGCGGCGCGCTCCTTTCTGCTCGAACAAACTTGGCGCGAAGTCCTCGAGCAAACTCCGGGATCGGACCTGCTTATCCGCATCCTGGAGAGCGACTTGCGCACGGAGAATCCGAGCTCGCTTAATGCTTTCATGGCCACCCTCTCACCGGAAGACGAAGGCCTGGTTTCTTCGTGGCTCCTGCAAAAGATGCCGCCGAATGCCGTGGATGTGGCGATGAGTTGGTGGACCGGTCTGCGGCAGGCGGCACTTCGACGCCAATTGGCCGTGGCGGAGGCACGAATGAAGCTTCCTCAGCTGAGCACGGGGGAAATAGTGAATTTACAGAAACAAATCCTTGACCTGCGAGGCCAACTCCACGAACTTTCGCAGTTTTCGTCTGCCCGCAAGATTGGCAGTTGATCCCGAGGCAGTTCAGGGGTTGATTTGCCATCCGGCGGGCGAAATCGAACGTCCCAGTCCAATCCCTTAACCGTATCATCTTGGCCAGGCATTCGAAACGAAAGGCACGCATTCGCCGGTCACCGGCGAAGCGGCCGAAGCTCAAGCGCGCCCAGCGAAATGGGGCGATAAAATCTCGCGGCTCACGGCTTAAAGTGAGGCGGCCTCTGAGAATCGCGGCGTTTAAACCCAAACGCATCACTGCTCTGGTGCGTGCGCGGCGAAAATCGGGCCGCGATCTGTCGAAGCGAAAATCGGATTCCCTCCCGCAAATGCCGACTGAAGCCGACGTCCAGGTGCGCATTCGAGAACTGATCAAGCTGGCAAAGGAGCAGGGCCATCTTACTTTTGATGATCTGAACGAAGCGTTGCCGGAGGGTGTGGCCGGAGCCGATGAGCTCGACGCCATTCTGATACGGCTGCGCCGGATGGAGATCGACATCATCGAAGCATCGGAGGTCGATCGCCACAAAGACGGAAAAAAGGACGTCGAGGAAGAAGAAGAAGAGAAAACCGAAACGAAGCTCGATATTCTGGATGACCCCGTCCGGATGTATCTGAAGCAGATGGGCCAGGTGCCATTGCTCACGCGCGAACAGGAAGTCGAGATTTCCAAGCGGATCGAGGAAGCGGAGAACATGGTGCAGCGGCATATCAATCGATTTGGCTTCACCGCTCGCGCCCATCTCGATCTCGCCGAGAAGCTTGCGCAGGGACGGGAGCGATTTGACCGGGTGATTCTCGACAAAAAGATCGAGAGCCGTGAGCGCTACATGAAGATGTTGCCGAAGTTGTGCAAGCGGGTCGGAAAGCTAAGCGCTTCCATCACGCAGCAGTACGCCAAGCTGAATCCGGCAAAGAAGGGGAACAAGAAACTCAAGGTATTTCAACGGTCTCTCAACGGTTTACAGCGCCTCTATCCAAAATTTTATTTCAAACAGAAAGTTACTGAGGAATTCGTTCATCTGGCCGATGAATATTACCGCACACTGGTGCAGTTGCAGAATGAGATGGCCAAGCATCGCCGGGGATCCGGCATGCGGTCGCCTCTCACTGCAAGAGCGCACGACCTGGAAAAAACAGTGTGGCTCACGGTGGATGAATACGCCGAGCAATACCAGGCCTTGAAAGGCTGGTTGCGCAAAGCGCTTAAAGCCAAGACCGAAATGGTCGAAGCCAATCTGCGTCTGGTCATCTCGATCGCGAAGAAATATACCAACCGCGGCCTCTCATTTCTCGATCTCATCCAGGAGGGCAACATGGGCCTGATGAAAGCCGTCGAGAAGTTTGAGTATCGCCGCGGTTACAAGTTCTCCACCTATGCCACCTGGTGGATCCGCCAGGCGATTACCCGTTCCATCGCCGATCAGGCCCGGACGATTCGTATTCCCGTGCATATGATTGAGACGATCAACAAGCTGATGCGCGTGCAGAAACAGCTTGTCCAGGAGTACGGGCGCGAACCTACGCCGGAGGAGGTGGCGGAAGAAATTCTCCTGCCGGTGGATCGCGTTCGAGCGGTCCTAAAAATGGCGCAACAACCGATCTCGCTCCAGTCGCCAATCGGCGAAAGTGAGGAGACAAACTTCGGCGATTTTATTGAAGATAAAGGCGCGGAGAATCCCAGCGACATGACGGCCATCGTTTTGTTGAAGGAGAAAATCAAGGATGTGCTTGAGACTTTGACCGAACGCGAGCGCCAGGTGCTGGAACAACGATTTGGACTCGTCGATGGCTATAGCCGGACGCTTGAAGAAGTCGGGCGCCAGTTTCGGGTTACCCGAGAGCGAATTCGACAAATCGAGGCCAAGGCGTTGCGCAAAATGCGCCATCCAACGCGCATCCGGCAGTTGGAGGGATTTCTGGAAGCGGCCGAAGCCTAGCAAGGCCGGTTTTGACAGCCTCCCGGGCGCAACTTTTTGCCGTGCAGCCGGTTAAATTTTGCGACGATGAGACGCGATGACGACCATGATTTGTGGGATCTTTTGGGCAAGGCTGCCCAGCCACAGCTTTCGGACTTTTTTGCCCGTGACGTAGTTCGGCGAATTCGGCAACAACCGACCGGACTTGAGTGGGCAAGGAACTGGTTCAGTTTGCGCCGGCTTATTCCCGCATCGGGCCTGGCGGTGGCCATGGCCATCGCGCTTATCCTCGCGGGGCAACATCCAAGGTCGCGGCCGGTAGCCGCCGATAGCGAGCCTGAGGTGGTGGCAAAGGTCGACCCTCAGGACTATGAGGTCGTTGCGGATCTGGATGAACTGCTCGCTGTGGACGAGAGTAGCTTGTGGGACGACAATCAAACATTGTAACAACGCTCGCCGCGTTGTCGGTTTTGTTGACCTGCGGCCTGTCTCAAGCGCAGCCGCCACGGTCGGGCGGGCACGGCGCGGGCGGGCGTGGCGCCGGCATGGGTGGACATGGTGGCCCAGCCGGGTATGGCGCGGGTATGGGCGGCCACGGTGCGAGCGGTCAGGGCGCGGCGCATATTCGGAGTACGCCCAGACTCCAAAGCATGCAGCAGCGCTGGCATTCGCTTTCTCCAGAAGAGCGACAGATATTCCGCCGCAACGCCGAGCGGTGGATGCAGATGACTCCGGCCGAACGAAAGGTGATGCGCGAGCGTGAGAAGGCGCACCGCGAAAAGCTTAAGAGCGAAGCCGACACAATCTTGCGCCAGGAAGGCCTGCACCTCGATCAGGAAAAGCAGCAACGATTTGAGCAACGTTACATTCAGGAGCGTCGCAAAATCGAGCGGGCATTGCACCAGGAAGTCGAAGCGAAGCGGAAAGAGGAGTTGCCCGCGTTAAACGAGCGGCTGAAAAAGGAGTTTGAGAAGTCCTCGAGCGCGACGCGTAAATCAATCTCACCCACTCCGGCGGCCTCTGCGAAGCAGGGCCACTAGGGGTTTCCTTCCGGAAAGCCGGTTAACCAGCGCCCGGGCGAGGAGAAAAAGAGTGAGCTGGCCCGCCGCTCGGCGAACCAGCTCAAGAGTTTGAGCGCTTTAGTTTACCGCCGATGACGACCGTAGTGACGGTGCGAGTAATACGCCCGATGTCCGTAGTGCCGGTAATATACCGGGCGACCGACGCGGTACGACCCGTAGTAATGTGGCCGGTAGTATCCGTATCCGTAGTAAGGATAACCGTAAGGATATGCATAACCATAGTATGGATACGGATACGCGAGGGGAAATCCGATCCCGATACCTACCGAAACCCCCGCATTGGAGCGAGGGGCCGAAGCGAATGCAAAACCGCCGGCTACGAGCGCGATCAATAAAAACTTTTTCCAATTCATGGCTTCAACCTCCGAAAGACTTCCTAACATTTAACTCTAGATGAGACGCAAAGTTTCTCAAAATTATTCGACGACACTGGCCGGCGCGTATCTCGGATAGCCGATAACGCAGAGATCCCGGCCAAGGCGTTGATACTGCACTCTTTCCAAAAGCGCTCCATTGCCGGGAGAATTCGCTCCACGGCCCGCGAAGGCGACGACGGGGCCCCCCGAGAAGATCGGGCCGAGATAGATTTGCACCTTGTCGATGATTTTTTCATCCAGTGCCCGCCCCAAAACATCACCACCCCCCTCGATCAACAAGCTGGTCACTTCTTTTTTGCCTAGATCGCGCAACACGGAGCTCATCGATTTACGCCGGTAAATCACCGTCCGTTCGGCAAAGCGATCGCTAAAGAGCCGGGCGCGACGCGGTAAATTTCCGGAGCGGGTGATTACGACTCGCAGGGGAGGCCTTGTCCGCCCCTGGCCGCGCACGGTCAGTCGCGGGTCGTCTTTACGCACAGTTTCTGCACCGATAAGAATCGCATCTACACTGGCTCGCAGGGCGTGTGCGTGGTGTCTGGCTGCGGCGCTCGTGATCCATCGCGATTCTTTTGGCGGCCTTGTCAGTCGTCCGTCCAGGCTCATGCCGCACTTGGCGGTCACAAACGGCCTGCCGGTTACGATCCATTTGTTGAAGGCTTCGTTTAACAACGCACACTGGCCGGCCAGGATGCCGGTGCGCACCTCGATCCCCGCTTGTCGCAGAAGATCAATCCCGTGCCCGGCATGGCGCGGATTCACATCGATGGCGCCGATCACAACCTTTTTCACTCCGGATTTGATGATTGCATCCGTGCACGCCGGTGTCCGACCGACAGTCGAGCAGGGTTCCAGTGTCACGTATAAAGTCGCTTCCGAATGGACGGCGCGTCCGAAGGCGCCGAGACATTCCACTTCCGCATGCGGCCGGCCGGCTTGCCGATGCCGACCACGGGCGACGATGCGGCCGCGGATTACAAGAAGTGCGCCGACGGCTGGGTTTGGGCTGGTTTGGCCCAATGACTCGCGCGCTTCCTGCAGCGCGGCGCGCATAAAGAGTTCGTCATTCTGCGCTGGCAACATTCAGGCACGAATATTAGTCGGCAGGCAATTTCAGCAAATGATTTTGCCTGAGCGGAAATGCCGACTGATGTTGTTACCCTGTTGGTAGCTGGGGCCGTGGTCCCTCTGGAGGGGCGATCTCTGTGTCATCCCATTCATTGATTTGTGGATCGCAATTGAGGGACGGGACAGAGCCCGTCCCTCCAAGGGACGCGCGTGCCTTTGCTTTTGCAACGCGTGGCGCGACTTCAAGCGTCGTCGTTTTGCTTTTCTGCTTGGCGAACGGCATCCGTGGCTTTACCTAGGGGATTCATCATGGCGACTAAAACCGAAGAAAAAACAGCCGAGAGCAAAGTAACGGCGGCGCGGAACAAGAATCTCGACCTCGCGATTCAACAAATTGCAAAAGACTACGGCGAGGGCGCAATCATGCGGCTGGGGGACGAAAAGGTCGTCGACATCGACGTGATCCCGACGGGAAATATTTTGATCGATCGCGCATTGGGGGTGGGGGGATTTCCCCGAGGGCGGGTAGTCGAAGTCTATGGACCGGAATCGTCGGGCAAAACAACGCTAACGTTGACTGTCATTGCCCAGGCACAAAAGCGCGGAGGATTGGCCGCATTTATCGACGTCGAACATGCGCTTGATCCGCAATACGCCAGAAAACTCGGGGTGAATCTGGACGACTTGCTCGTTTCTCAACCAAGTTCGGGCGAGGAAGCGCTGCGCATTTGTGAAACTCTCGTTCGCTCGAACGCTCTGGATGTGATCGTGCTGGATTCAGTCGCCGCGCTGGTGACCAGAGCCGAGTTAGAAGGCGAAATTGGCGATGTCACGGTGGGCGCGCAAGCGCGACTGATGAGTGCAGCTTTGCGCAAACTGACTTCGCTCATCTCGAAGGCGCGCACCTGCTGTATCTTTACAAACCAAATCCGCGAGAAGATCGGCGTCATGTTCGGTAACCCGGAAACCACGCCGGGTGGCAAAGCCCTGAAATTTTACGCGAGCATGCGCGTGGACATTCGCCGCATCGGCGCCATTAAACAGACGGATGGCGTCGTTACCGGCAATCGCACCCGGATCAAAATCGTAAAGAACAAGGTGGCGCCGCCGTTCACAGAAGCGGAGTTCGACATCATGTATAACGAAGGGATTTCCTCGGTGGGCGCGCTGCTGGATGTGGCGCTGGAAAAACAGATCATCGAAAAACGTGGATCGTGGATGAACTACAAAGGGACGCAGCTTGCGCAAGGCCGCGACGCTGCCAAGGAGGTGCTGAGAAACGATTCGGCTCTTTACCAGGAAATCGAGACGGCGGTAAAGGCCAAGCTGGACGAGGAGAAAGAATAGACCCGGAATCGAGGTGCGCGGCGAGGTTTGGCGCATCCCTACCTGTTCCAGATTCGGGAATCGCGACGATTGCTGACCGGCAGGAATCAACGCTCCAAAAATTGGATCGTGTAAAATACGACGCGGCCCTGTCGATCTGAGTACGGTTTAAAAGAAAAGCAGAGTTAGTAACCCGCAGAACAAAGTCGTCAGGCGCAAAACCGCGACGCTCGATCCGAAAAGGGCGAAGGCTGGTATGAGCATCCAGCTTTTCAACGCTCCAAGATAAAACTGAACAAGTTCCGCTCGGCATTTTGGACCTGCCGCAGCATGACCGGGACAGAGCGACATTTCTAGTTGGAAATCTGCGCACGCACCGTCAATTTTCCGCTATCGTAATGCCGAGGAGAGGTGACATGACGAAGCACGAATGCCGAATGACGAAGGAAGCTGAAAGCCCGAATGACCACGCGTTCCCGCACGGGGCCTGTTTCTTCGCCTTGGGCTTCGTCATTCATTCGTCATTTGCCCCGTGATGACATCCGCGCAGATCAGACAATCGTTCCTCGATTTCTTTCGCGGGAAGGGGCACACGATCGTGCCTTCGTCCCCGCTGATGCCCGATTCGCCGAATCTGCTTTTCACCAACGCCGGCATGAACCAGTTCGTTCCGATTTTTCTCGGACAACAAAAGCCGCCCTGGACTCCACCGCGCGTGGTCGACACCCAAAAGTGTATCCGCGCGGGCGGCAAACATAACGATCTCGAAGACGTCGGGCTCGACACGTATCACCACACGTTCTTCGAGATGCTCGGCAACTGGAGCTTCGGCGATTATTTCAAGAAGGAAGCGATTGAATGGGCGTGGGAACTGGTGGTCGATCGCTGGGAATTTCCGGCGCAACGTCTTTACGCCACCGTTTACAAACCCGGCGCCGGTGAACCAAGCGAATTCGATCAGGAAGCGCACGATTGTTGGGCCCGATTGTTTCGCGACGCCGATCTCGATCCGGCCGTTCACATCGTAAACGGCGGCAAAGCCGACAATTTCTGGATGATGGGCGATACCGGACCGTGTGGTCCATGCTCAGAGGTACACGTCGATCTTACGCCGGAGGGCGACACGCGCGGCGCGCTGGTGAACAAGAACGATCCGCGCTGCATTGAGATTTGGAACCTGGTTTTCATCCAGTTCAACGCTCAACCTGTAGCCGGGGTTGGTGACCCCGGCCGGGTCGAGTATGTCCCGCTGGGGGCGCGGCACGTCGATACCGGGATGGGTTTCGAGCGGGTCACCGCGATCGTTCAAGGCACAAAAAACCTCAGCGATTTTTCCGGCACAATTTCCAATTACGAAACGGACATCTTCCGTCCGATTTTCGACGAGTTGGAAAAACTCAGTGGGAAGAAATATGCAAGCACGCTGCCTGATTCTCCGGATCGGGGAGCGCACGCGCCCTCGCGTGCAGCGGTTGGCGCCTCGCCAAGCGCATCCGGCGAGGCGCCGGATGCAACACCCGAGGCGGGTGTGCTCCCCAGAAACGAGCAGGAAAAGATCGACGTGGCGTTTCGCGTGATCGCCGATCACATCCGCGCGCTCAGTTTCGCGATTGCCGATGGAATTATTCCTTCGAACGAAGGGCGCGGCTATGTTTTGCGCCGGATCCTGCGCCGCGCGGTCCGCTATGGCCGCACCCTCGGGTTTCACGAGCCGTTCTTTTTCAAACTGGTCGACACTGTGGCAAAAACAATGGGCGACGTTTTTCCGGAGGTCCGCGCCAAACGAAACACGATTAAGGAGGCAATTCACCGTGAGGAAGAAGCGTTTAACAGAACGCTGGATGAGGGGATTCACATGTTCGATGCGGCGATGGTGTTCGATGCGGAGAAGGCAAAGACGGGGCTTTCAGTTGAGAAAGCCGTTTCTGGCGAGTTCGCTTTCAAACTCTACGATACCTACGGATTTCCTCTGGATTTGACGGAACTGATGGCGCGGGAGCGCGGGCTTACTGTCGACGTGGTCGGCTTTGAGAGACTGATGGAAGAACAGCGCGAACGCGCGCGCAAAGCCCAGAAGAAGGAGGCGATCAGCGTTGAGCAGGGGAAGTTGACGGCGGCTCCGACGAAATTCCTTGGCTACGATTTTCTCGAGACTGAGGCTGTCGTGGAGACAGTTTTGTCCGGGAAAAAGCCCGACGAGGTGAACGTTGTTCTCGATCAAACGCCGCTCTATGCGGAGATGGGCGGACAGGTCGGCGACCGCGGTTTGCTTCATGTCCCAGGACACGATCGCACCGAAGTCGGTCAACTTCGCGTCATCGATACGCAAAAACGAGGCGACGTTTTTGTTCATCGAGCGACGCTGACCAAGGGGCGCGCGCCGGAGCCGGGTGAAGCGGTGCGGGTCTCGGTCGATGCCGAACGACGCCGCGTGATTCAAGGACATCATACGGTCACGCATCTGTTGCATTGGGCGCTGCACGAAGTCGTCTCGCGCGACGCCGTGCAAAAGGGGAGTTACGTCGGTCCTGACAAGTTGACGTTCGATTTCAGCAGTGCGCCCCTCACGCCGCAACAGAAGCGTGACGTGGAAAGATTGGTGAACGAGAGAATCCGCGACGGTGCGCCGGTTTCATGGACCGAGATCCCGTACAAGGAAGCGAAACAGCGCAAGGACATCATCCAATTTTTCGGCGAAAAATACGGAGATACGGTCCGCGTATTGCAAATCGGCGGGACACCTCGCGAACTGGACGGTTATTCGATGGAGTTATGTGGTGGAACGCATGTGAGATCGACAAACGAAATTGGGCCGTTCCGGATCGTGAAGGAAGAAGCGATCGCCGCGGGAATTCGCCGGATCGAAGCGGTCGCGGGCGAGGCGACGCGTGCGTGGGCCAGACAGGAAGCGGCTCGGCAAGAGGAGAGGTTCGAAACGCTAAGGCGCAAAAAGACCGATTTGCCGCCGATGCCCGGTTTTATGGATGAAGCGGAAACATCTGTGATGCTGGAACAGATTGATGCGCGAGCGGCACATTTGGGAAAAGCAGATCTCGATGTCCGCGAGTGGGAAAAGAAGACTGCCAAAGCGAGCGAGGCAGACCTGAGAAGCCGCGCCGCTGAGATCGCAAGCGAACTGGCGTCGTCGCATGCTGGAAAACATTCATTAGTGGCAGAAGTGCCGGACGGAAACGGCAAGTTGCTTCAGGCGATTGCCGACGTGCTGAAGTCGCAATTCAAGGGACCGATTTTTCTTGCCGGCGCGGCGGAAGGTCGGGCGGCGTTAGTCGTCGTGGTTCCAAAAGAGCTCACGTCGAAGTTTCAAGCGAACAAGATTATTCAGGCGGTTGCGCCAATTGTTGGCGGCAAAGGCGGTGGCCGGCCGGAAAACGCTCAAGGCGGCGGCACCGACACGAGCAAGATCGCGGAAGCATTGGCGAAAGTGCGGGAGCTGTTGCGCTGAATCGCGCTCGAAATTACGGAGCGCTTACGCTTGGAGTGCGAGCGTGTTTGGCAATGAGTTTCGGATGCCAGCTTAAAGGCGTGTGGTAAAGCGACGGCTCATTTTCGTGCTCGCCCTGAATGACGCAAAGGAATTCGTCATTCGTAAGCCAGCAAGGGTCCCGGGCGAAATCGTTCTTCCCGGTTATGCGCACCGCCTTTTCCGTTGCCTTTTTCATGACAGGAGAATTTCAGTTCGATTCGAGGTTAACAGATTTTGCGATGACGCGTCAGTTCACTGTCGGAAAGAGCGCGTTTTTGATCAGTCGCTTCAGGTTCTTGCCGTCGATGGATATTCGATAAATGGACGCGGATTTTTCTCCGGAGGGTTGAGATAGGAAAAGGACGTTGTCATTATCGATCCAACAGCCGCTCCAGCCGAAAATCGTCGGACGTGTGATGCGCACGCCTCTACCCGTCGCGATGTCGAGTGTCCAAAGCGCGGGCGGCGGGCCATCCCAATCAGTGCGAGTCGCTTTCTCGGCCATATCCACCGAAAGAAGCAGGCGCTTCCCATCGGGCGAAGCAGCGATGCGCCCATCCGCGTTCATTCCGCCGCCCGGTATGATCTTCTCGATTTTCCATTGCGCGACCACAGTTCCGTCGAGGCCGATTTGATAGATATTGGTCGTATCCTGGCAAAAAATCGATTGCCCATTACGGGCCCAACAAGGCGAGTAAAGAGTTGCCTGGTGTTGTGCGCCTCTTTTCAGGATTTGGAAATCGGTCCCGTTCGCAGCGATTGTAGCAAGGTTCCAAACATCATTTTGCCGCAGCATAAAGAGAATGCGTTTTCCGTCGGGCGCCCAGGCTGGATAATAAGAGTTATCGCCCGGTATTGTTGTAACGATTGCCGTTTCGCCAGTTGCCACATCTGCGACAGCGATGTGTTGTTCATAAGTAGTCGGCGATTTCTCCACGGTGGTGAACGCTACCTGCGTTCCATCCGGTGAAATCGCCGGGAAAATTCCATCGGCAATTTTTTTCTCGCCGGTTCCATCGAGATTTGCCACCCAGACGGCATCATTGCGCTGGAACGCGACGAGAGATGCAGCGCCCGATGCGTCAACCAGGGAAGCGACCAGGATCGAAATCCAGAATGCTCTTTTGTTCATGGCAGGGCCAGCGTGACAAAGAGAGTGGTGACTACCGCCATCGTCAGGACGATCACGTAAACAAACCCGCCGAACAGGAACTTGGCAACGCTGATAAACCAGCCCTGTCGATAAACACGGCGGATTGAAATAAAAATTTCAATCAAGGCTGCCAGGCTAAGGATATTGCAGACGGGCGCTGTAAGATTCGGCGCGCTCTGGTTAAGCCCCATTCCGATCAGGGTGATCAGGATGACGTAGAGATAAGCGAAGCTGTGAATATGCAGCGCGTAGATCAGGTGATCGATGTAGAAAATGCGTCGCCGGATATAGAGAATCTTAAGCACGAAAGCGAAGAGCGGGATGCAGCACAGCATCATGTAAGGCAGATTGCTGATCACCGTAATAAGGAACAACTGCGCGTTGCTCCCATGCTCGCCGATCTTCTCCTTGGCACGGGCCTCGATCCACTTCTCAAAAGGAGTTGAAGAAGTTTCACGGCCAAATTGCACGATTGGTTCCCCGGCTTGAGCTGATTTCTCGTTCGGGGTTGGTGAAGCTTTTCCGACGGGTTGACCTGTTGGCACAGGCGCGGGGCTGTTCAGGTCCAGTGCTCGTTTAATCTTGGCGCGCGCCTCCGGAGGCAGATTCTCGTTTTTAAGTTCTGCCTGGAGCTCGGCGCGGTCCTTCTTCGACATCTTACCCGGTTCAAGGTGAATTGATTTCGCCCAAAAATTTACGGCAAAGAAAAAGAGAACGCTCGCGAGCAAATAAACCCGCAGCGGATGCACGTAACGCACGCGCCGGCCCGCAACGAATTCATTCGTAAGTTTCCAGGGCCTCGTTAGAAGCAGCCCGATCGTCGCGAAAAATTTTGAGTCCCAGTTCAGGAACTCATCGAGTAGATCGACAAGTACATGACGAATCGACCGGCGGTAATCGATTGCGGGCTGCCCGCACTTTGCGCAGTAGTGGCCGTGTAGCAGGGCGCCGCAATTCTCGCAGTGCGTCGGCGGCGGTGATTGGCGATTCTTCCGGCGGCGGAACAAGCCTTTCCGGCCTTCCGACTGTTCAATCAGAGAGATCGCCGTGTCACCGAGAATGATTTTCGCAGGGTCGTCGGCCATGCCGCCGCGAGATTACGAAAATGCAAATGGGACGTCCACTTGGAAGAAGACCGCTTCTCTTGAGGCCGCTTGCCGCAGTGAAGTTTCCACCCCCGTCGTTATTTCACTCGCGCACAAGGAAGAGAATACCCGTGCCCACGACGCCGGCGGCGTACATGGCTGTGGTGTTCGCGATGAAATAGGGGACAATCATGAGCGCCAATCCGCAGAATATCGGTTTCCACAGATGCATCCGCTTGCCGTATACGAAAGCGACGAGACCGATGGAGCTGAAGACGAACCCGCCGATCAAATTCGCAGCGCCGAAATTGAAAATGCTGGACATGCCGGGCATGTCGATCTTTGCAGCTAAATGCGCGCCACGTCCGCAACCTTCCGCCAAGGATGGGGCGCACCAGAAGATCGCCTAGAAACTTAAGGTTGACCGCCAAGATCGGACAATGCCACGATTCGCGACGGCAAAAGCCATCCGGATGCCTTCCAAACTTTTCCAAACCAAAAGTCCAGAGCTTCTGATTCGCGAATCGCAGCAGGCCGATCGCAGGATGAAGCGCTCACTCAACGTGCTGGATCTTACCTGCCTTGGCATCGGCGCGATCATCGGCGCGGGCATCTTCGCGCTTGCCGGCACCGCTGCGGCGGGCGAGGCCGCGCAAGTCGGCGAATCCATTGTCAAAACGCCGGTGCTCAATTTTATCATCGCATTTCTTCACCATAGCGACCTCGTCTTCGGCCGGCCTGCGGCGGGACCGGCGGTTGCCGTTTCGTTCGTTGTGGCCGCCATTGCGTGTGGCTTTGCCGCGCTTTGTTACAGCGAGCTCGCGGCCATGATTCCCGTTTCCGGGTCGGCTTACACTTACTCGTATGCCACGCTCGGCGAGATTATCGCCTGGATCATCGGCTGGGATTTGATTCTGGAATATGCGGTCGGAAACATGGCCGTGGCGAAAGGGTGGTCGGATTATTTTGTAAAACTGCTCTACAGCTTGAGCCACGGCGCCATCAGGCTTCCTCTTTGGCTCGTGACGGACCCGTCCACGGCTGCAACCAAGCTTTCCCAAGGCGGTGAAGCTATTCAGGTACTATTCGCCGTCCGCCCTGCCGCATATCTTCGGATATCCCATCGCTCTCGATCTTCCCGCATTGCTGATCGTAGCCGCGGTAACAGTTCTTCTCATCTACGGCATTCGCGAAAGCGCTACGACGAACACGACGATCGTGTTGATCAAGGTCGCTGTGGTGGTTTTCGTCATTGCCTTTGGAGCCTTCATGGTCCACCCGACAAACTGGCGTCCGTTTGCTCCCAGTGGATTTGGCGGCGTTATGAGTGGTGCCGCGATCGTCTTTTTTGCGTTCATCGGATTCGATGCGATTTCGACTACCGCCGAGGAAACCAAGAATCCGCAACGCGATTTACCGATCGGGATGATTGTCGAGTCTCATCATCTGTACCGTGCTCTATGTGCTCATGGCCGCGGTGCTTACCGGCATCAAAAAATATACCGTCTATCTTGGGGACTCTGCTGCGGTGGCGACCGCGTTCGCCAGCAAACCATGGGCGCAGGCGCTTGTCAGCGCCGGTGCGCTTGCCGGCCTCAGCTCTGTCCTGCTCGTCTTTCAGCTTGGTCAGCCCCGCATTTTCATGGCGATGGGGCGCGACGGTCTGCTCCCGCAATATTTTTCGCGCATTCATCCACGCTACCGCACGCCGTATATCACTACGATCTGGACTGGCGTTGTGGTGGGCGGAGTTGCCATGTTGACCGATATCGGTTCGTTGGCCGACCTAACGAATATCGGAACACTTTTCGCGTTTGTGCTGGTTTGCGCCGGTGTGATTGTCCTGCGCCGCAAGGATCCGGCCCGCCCGAGGCCGTTTCGTGTTCCGTTCGTTCCAGTTTTCCCGGTGCTCGGCGTGATATTTTGCGTTGCCCTGATGCTCAGCCTGCCGTTGGAAACATGGTTCCGATTCTTTGGCTGGCTGGTTATCGGCTTGTTGATTTATTTTCTCTACAGCGTCCGGCACAGCAAACTTCGCCTCGGCATTGATGCCGGCCCGACCGAAGACGTTTCTCCGCCGATCATCAAACCATAGAATCGGCGGTCCGCGGAGAATTGACCGGCTTCTTCGTTGGTCAAAATGCTCAAATAAGTAAGCAGGCAATCCGATAACCTGTTCGAGGAATCAGCTGGGAATTCTACCAGAGTTATCCCACTTAGAGCGCGCTTTCGACACCGATTAATATAGGGATGAAAGACCGGGGATTGGTGATTGCAGGGGTGATCGCCGCAATAAAACCTGGCAACAGTTCAGCGGGATCCTGAATTTGTGCCGGGGGAATTGCCCGACGTGGATGGATGCAAATGTTGATCGAGAAATTTTTCCATGGCCTGGTAGAAATCGAATCGATTTTCTTCGTTGTGGAATCCGTGGCCCTCGTTTTCCTTGACCATGTATTCAACGTCCACGCCCCGTTTTCTCAGGCTCGCCACCATCTGATCGGACTCCGCTTTGTTCACCCGCGGGTCTTGCGCGCCCTGTGCAACAAAAAGGGGCGTCTTGATTCGGTCGGAATGTAATACCGGCGACTCCGACGCGAGCAGCGCTTTGTCTTTCTCCGGATTTCCAACCATGACGTACATCTCCTCGAGAAACGGCTTCCAGTACGGCGGAATCGTTTTCATGAACGTAAACATGTTGGAGGGGCCGACGTAGTCGACCGCTGCCGCGTAGAGATCGGGTGTGAACGTCACCCCGGCGAGAGTGGCGTAGCCGCCGTAGCTGCCACCGTAAATCGCGATACGTTTGGGATCGGCAACGCCCTGCTTGATCAACCATTGGACGCCATCGGTGATATCGTCCTGCATTTTCTTGCCCCATTGCTTGAAGGACGTTTCCCAGAATTTTCGTCCGTAGCCAGTCGAGCCGCGGAAATTCATTTGCAGAACGGCGTAGCCGCGGTTGGCGAGAAATTGAACTTCCGGGTCATAACCCCACTCATCGCGCGCCCACGGACCACCGTGCGGATTCACCACGACCGGCAAATTTTTCGGTTCTCGTCCCAGTGGCAACGTGAGATAGCCGTGAATTGTCAGCCCATCGCGGCTCTTGTATTCAATCGGCTTCATAGGCGCCAGTTCGCTCTCTTTCAACCACGGCTTGACGTCTGCGAGCTTTGTCAGTTCGCCGCTCTTCACGTTGAACAGATACCGTGAGCCCGGCGTACGGTCGCTTGTCGTCGCGATGATGAACTGGTCCTCGTCGTGATCGGTATCAACCGCGTCAATCTGATAACCGGGCAGTTTCTGCTCGATGGTTGCGAACATTTTTTCGGCTTGTGGATCTAGATATTTCCGTTGCTCTTTCCAGGTGGTATAGCCGGCGTAAAGAAGGACTTTTCGCTTCTTCGAATAGGCGAGCCCGTCAACATCCACATTGGGATTCTGATAAATCATACTGGTCTCTTTGCCTGTAGCGGGATCAATTATGACCGCCGCACCCTTATCGCGGCCAATGTTGGAGACTGCGTACAATTGCTTGTTATCGAACGTGTAAAATTCGACGTCGAGATGCTCGCGGAAATTGGTCGTCAGCACTTTTTTAAACGGCGACTTCTCGTCGGGCCGCGTTAACAATGTGGCGTTCACCCCATCCGTTTCCGTCGCGGCCAGAATTCGCCCCTTATGATCGGTCACCCAGTGATCGACATGTCCGGGATTCTGCGCGGCCATCGTAATCTCGCCGGTTGGAACGTTCAGCCGGTACACGTCGAATAATTCCGGGTTGCGCTTGTTGTCCTGGATTAAAACCTCTGTGGGAGAGACATCTTCAAGGTCGTCGACCAGCTCCGCGCGCACTTTTGGAAAAGGCGTCAGATCTTTGATCTCATTTGTCTTCAGGTTCACCCGGAAAAGATGAAAATTTTCGTCGCCCTTATTGTCCTGTGCATAGATGACGAAATTGTTTCCCTTCCAGAAATAACCGCGAATGTCGCGGTCTTTTTCCGATGTGATCCGTTTCGCCTCGCCCCCTGCGGTCGGGCGAAGCCAGATGTTCATGCGCGACTCCCAGGGCGCGAGGTAAGACAACGTGTTACCGTCGGGCGAGAGCTGATAACCGCTGCTTTCCGGATTCCTGAAGAAATCGCGCAGTGGGATCTTTGGCGGCACTGCGACCGGAGTGGATGCAGCGGGCTGCTCCGCTCCAGCGATAGAAAGGATGGCAATTAAACAGGTACCAGAATGCGAGCAATGATTTCATAAGTGGTCTCTTCGATAGGATGCGGTCCGCCTGTCGAGCGGATTCAAATTTTGTATTTATAAACACGAACGGGCCTGGCTGTGGCCTCAAGGGCTCTGATCGGGTTGCGTTGTTTTAAGGCGCTGCGTGCGCGTGACAGGCTTTGTCGTCAGCTTCCAGCCAGGTAAACGTGGTCGTCTTTGTTGGATCGAGCCCGAGTTCCTTGCATCCTTTGACGAAGTAATCGCGCTTCTCCGGAACGTTGTAGAGGCTGCTCGCTTCGGTTTCGTCGCTCCAGCGTTTGATTTCGTCCGGTGTTCTCTTTATGCCGTTTTGATCCAGCCATTCCGCCATCTGTTGGTCGCTTGCGCCTTGCTCGATTTCCGCCTTGAAATCGTCGCCTTTCACACCTTTGAAACCGAAAAGTGTGTTGTCCAGCGCGCAATCGAAGTGGTATTCGCCAAGGTCCCCCGCAACCAAGGCGCGACATTTGTCGATGGTGCGCCCGAGAATGGCATAGCCACCAATGCGTATTCGCGGACTGCGCGGCGCTTCCCTGGTCAGGTCCTTCCCGGTAACACTTTTATGCATATATCACGCTAGTGCGAAAGGGAGGGGCCGCAAGATCGAGAATCGCTCTTGCCTGTAGCGGGGCTCCATGAGCGTCGTATTATTTCCCTTTCAGCGACCCCGAAAGCTTTTGCGGCCGCTACAGAAGAATGAAGAAGATCATATATCGATCTTTGGTCGCGCTTTGCTATATCGCGCAGGTCCATGCAGAGGCCCCACGCGTCGCCGTGCCTCCTGCGGGTAGACTCTATCACGGACTTTATTGGGGCGGCGTTGGCACGGATACTCACGATCCGACCGAGCACGATGTCACGCCCGCGGACGTCGCCCGTTATGAAAAAGCTGTCGGTAAGCAGGCGGCCTGGGTCTATTTTTCCGATAACTGGTTCGAATCGCGGAAATTTCCGGCCACGATGTGCGGATGGATCCGCGATCTCGGAAAGGTTCCTTATGTTCGTTTGATGCTCCGCTCAGATGTCGATCAGCGTCACGCGGAGAAAGAATTCTCACTCCAAAAGATCATTGCAGGAGAGTTCGACGCCGATCTTCGCGAATGGGCGCGTGACGCCACACAATTTGGGTCGCCGATTCTGATCGAATGGGGGACGGAACCCAACGGAAGCTGGTTCAGCTGGAACGGCAAATGGAACGGCGGCGCGGGCGAGGGGCCGCGGCGCTACATTGCTGCGTATCGGCACATTGTGGATGTGATGCGCGCGGAAGGAGCGGCGAACCTGCAATGGGTCTGGCACGTGAACTGGTTCGACGAACCCGAGCGAAAATGGAACGCATTCGAGAATTATTTTCCAGGCGACAATTACTGCGACTGGGTCGCGCTAAGCGCTTACGGGCCGACCACACCGCGGATGCATGACGGCACCGAGAGTTTCGCATTCAAAATGCGCGAAGCCTATCCACGCCTGACAAAAATCGCCCCCGGCAAACCGATCATTGTTGCCGAATTCGGGTGCGATCTACACAACCGCCGTGTGGACGTCGCGCGATGGGCGAAAAGCGCTCTGGCAGATTTATTGTCAAATCGATGGCCGGCAGTGATCGGATTCTGCTGGTGGAACGAGGGCTGGCAAAATGACGACATCAAAAAACACGATACCGACATGATCGTTCTCCACGATGCCAATCTGACCCGCGTTTTTCGGGATGAATTCGCGAAGTATGCCGACAAAATTCAGGAGACGCCGATTATCAAAGCCACAGATGAACACAGATGAAACACTGATTTATCGTTTCGGTCTGAATCTGTGAAAATCTGTGGTAATCTGTGGCTGAAAATCCATGGTCCAAGTTTCGATCAAATACACTGGCGACCTGCATTGCGATGCCACGCACGGCCCGTCGCAATCGACGATTGCTACGGATGCGCCGACTGATAACAAGGGAAAGGGTGAATCGTTTTCACCCACTGATCTTGTGGCAACTGCGCTCGCAACCTGCATCAGCACGACCATGGGAATCAAGGCGGAGACGCTTGGGGTTGATCTCAAAGGGATGACCGTCGATGTGACGAAGGAAATGTCCAAGGACGCGCCACGCCGCATCGTGGGCCTGCCGTCCGAAGTGCACATTCCGCTTCCCGCCGATTGCGAGCATCGCGAACTGCTCGAGCAGACGGCTCTCAATTGTCCGGTGCACAAAAGCCTTCCGCCCGAGATCAACCGCCCGACGAAATTCTTCTGGGAAGGTTGACCGCCGTAGCCGCTTGCGAAGCGCGGCACTGGCATGGTCAGGCTCGCGCGCTCAATCTCACGACGGCCCTTGTCATTCCCAGCGGAGTCGAGGAATGGAGCGAGCTGGGAAGCCGCGACATAGACGGGCAGACCGAGAGGTCGAGCGAGCGGGGACCGAGCGAGTCAATCTCTTACTGTTATCCCAAAAACAATGAGAGATGTCTCGAGGTTCTTCCGGAAAAACACCGAGGCGTTCGCAGCGACTATTTCTTCGACTTTTCGCTTCTTGCTTCGGCCGCTTGCTGCCTTGGATTTTCGGTCGCCCAATTCTTGATCTTCATAATGAAGATTGGAGTTCGCCGGCCGCGGGCTCGTTCAAAATCGCCTCGTCACCTGTCAGGCGATCCCCCGCATCTCAGCTCCGGCTTTTGTTTTCCGGATACAACCACTTCACGTAGTCGGCCACGCCGCGTTCAAGGGAAAACCGCGGCTCGTAACCGAGCGCATCGTGCGCCCTGGTCAGATCGGCCTCGGTAAAGTTTTGATAATGCGCGTGCGGGTTGTCGATGTAGTCGGGCTGGAACTTTGTGCCGAGAGATTTGTTCAGGATGTCGATCAGCTCGTTGAACGAGCGGGCTTTGCCGGAACCGAGATTGTAAATTCCGCTTTGTTTTGCTTTCAGCGCACTGATGCTTCCTTCGACTGCATCTCTTACATAAACGAAGTCGCGTTTCTGCTCCCCTTGCTTGAAGATGCGTGGCCGCTGTCCCGCCTTCATCTGTTTCGACAAATGGTAGATCATGCTCGCGGGGACGCCTTTATGCGCTTCGCGTGGGCCGTAGACATTGAAATACCGCAGGCCGACAATGACCCAGTCGGAAAATTCCTCCGCTTCGCGCGTGGCGATATTGTCCATGATCGCCTTCGAAAATGCATAGACGTTTGCCGGCGCGGCCCCGTTGGATTCCACGCTGGCCTCTGTCGCTGGCCCGTAGGTCGCTGCAGAGGACGCATAAATAATCCGCGTTCTGTTCGGTTGTGCGAAATTCAGAATGCGCCGGAAACTTTCGACGTTGTCGTGCACCTGCTCGAATTGGTCGTGGTTGGTCGTGTCGGTAATGGACGCGAGATGAAAGATGGCGTCGAAAGCGTTGTCTCCGAATTGTTCGCGCCAATCGAGCGTGGCCAGGTTTTGCGCCACGAGATCGCCGCGGTACCCAACGAGGTTCTTGAAGTCGCCGGAACGAAAATCGTCGATCACGGTCAGGCGCGCGTCAGGGAACTTTTCCTGCAGCGCAAGAGTAAGATTGGAGCCGATAAAACCGGCGCCGCCCGTGACGACAAAATTAGGAGCAGAATCTGACAAGGACACAGTGAAAGTTTGCTGGCTTGATTAAATAAGTCTTGAGCGGCCAAGCGCAAGCAGCTACTTATCGAGCCGGTTCTTTGCGAGCTTAAAAAAAGAGTGGAGCGGCGCGAGAAATCCCGTGCGAATCGGGAGCAGTTGCGCTGCTGTAACTGGATACGACTTCCCAGGGCCAATCGTTGTAGTGGCAGGCGTGACGCCTGCCACACTCTGGCAGTGCCCCGAAAGCATTCGGGGCGGCCACAGAAGAGCGGTGAAGGCGGGAAGAAGGTGAAAGTTAGTTGAGGGTTGAGTGTTGAGAGTTGAGAGAAGGCGGAAAGCTGTCTTTGGCTCTCATCTTTCAACTAAAGACTCTCAACTTCTTCGAAAGCCAGGAGCCAGAATATTCGACCGTTTCCACCTCATTCGCCAGCGTGACGCTGGACCCGGATCTGAACGATTTGGGTTCGCCGTGTCGCTGCAACCGATTCCGGAATCCGCCAGTCCGGCTCGGACCGCGAAAAAACTTCTTCGCAAAAAGAAGAATGAGAGCTGGGCGATGCGCCCCGCCTCGGCGGGACAAACAAGTCCGACTCTCGGAGTTGGAGGAAACTTGTTATGCAAAATCGTCCAGGATCTGTTTTTGTCCGGGGGAGCGCGCGCGTCTCGCGTGCTGGTTTTGGCCTCTGGCCAAAACATACTTTGCTTGTGCCAGCAATGCGGTCGCGCACGCATTTATTGCGCGGTACCGTTTTTAGAAAGTTCGTTTCGGCGCGACGCCGAAACCAGCACGCGGGACGCGTGCGCTACCCAAAGATCGGGAACACGATCTCTCTCGGTTTAGCGTTCGTCGCCGTTACCGGGGCGTTGCACTGCATCGCGCAGCAGCCGTCGCCATCGCCAGGCGAAGCCCAGGCCGAGCCGGTCGTTGTTTCGGCAACCAGATTCGACATTCCGCTCGATCAGTCGCCCGCATCGATCAGCGTTGTCAGTTCCCAGGATCTCGATCAAAGGCAGATCGATCGCGTGGCGGACGCGTTGCGCGAAGTGCCCGGGCTTTCGGTCGTTCAAACTGGAACACAAGGCCAGCTCACTTCCGTTTTCATGCGCGGACTTCCGAGTGAAGATCTGCAGGTTCTGCTCGACGGCATACCGATTAATCAGGGCCTGTCGGGGGCGTTTAATTTTGCCGACCTGACAATTGACGATATCGACCGCATTGAAGTTGCGCGGGGTCCGCAAAGTACGCTCTACGGACCGCGCTCGCTCGCGGGGGTCATTCAACTTTTTACGAGGCAAGGCACCGGAACACCCAGTGTTACTCTGAGCACCGAGGCAGGAAGCTACGATACATTCCGCGAAGCGCTCCAGAGCGACGGGAGAATCGGCGATTTCGATTACGCGCTAGGGGCGAGTCGCATCGACACGGATAACGCGCGGCCGAATAACGACTATCGCAACAGCGCGGCCACTGCGGACGTAGGCTGGTCGCCTGACGCACATCTGCGAATTGGAAGTTTGTTCGTCTATTCGGAAAGCGAAACCGGAAACCCGAATTCGATCTTCGATCCGAAGCCGATCGATCATTTTTTGACCGAGCATTGGCTGATTGGGCCGCATTTCGATGTTCGGATCGCGGATTGGTGGGATCACAAGTTGATTTTCGATTACGATCACGAACGCCAGGTAAACAACCCAAACCAGGATGGATTCGTCGGACCTACGCGGGCCCTTTTTGAACGCACAACAATCGATTATCAAAACAACCTGCGGCCCACCTCGTGGCTCACGCTTACCAGCGGGCTGTTTTACAACACGATCAAGGCCGGGCAGGAACGTCCATTTGTCTCGCAAGCATTTGGACCGCAGCCAAAGTTCATTGGCGACGAGGTTCAAGAGAATGCGGTTTTTGCCCAGGCTACGGTGAATATTCGGAATTTTATTCTCGTAACGGGCGGGCGCCTCGATGAGTTCAATCAGTTCGGCGATGTTTGGACGTATCGAGTTGCGACCAGCTACAAAATCGACAGAACAAACACCACGTTGCATTCAAGTGTCGCCACCGGATTCAGTCCGCCGAGCAGTCAGGACAAGATTTTTGGCAACAACTTCAATCTCAAGCCTGAAAAGGATTTTGGCTGGGACATGGGATTCGAACAGCGACTCTGGGAGAACAGGGTGATCGCCGGGGCCACATATTTTCACAATGATTTGTCGAACGTTATTGGGTTTAACGGCCAGTTTAAAACGCTCAACCTTGGCGCGGCCGAAACTCAGGGCTTGGAGACGGAATTACGCGTCCAGCCGACTCCCGATGTTACGCTGAAAGCGAGCTACACTTATCTCGAAGCTGAGAAAACATCCCTGGCGGATATTTCGCAGTTGCAGGGCGCGCGTTTGCCGCGGCGGCCGAGAAATGAAGTTTATGTATCCGCGTCGTATCTTTGGTGCAAGAAACTGCGCACCACCATCGAGGCCAAATGGGTCAACGCGCGCGAGGAACTGAATTTCGGCGGACCGAATTTCGACATCGAGGACTACAACTTCGTCAATTTCGCTTCGGAATATGAAATCAACTCGCACTTCTCCGTCTTCGGCCGGATCGACAATCTGACGAACGAGCATTACGCGGAGGTGTTCGGATTTCCCGCGCCAGGCCGCGCCGCGTACGCGGGAGTAAAGCTGCGGTTTTGAGCTGGAGGGACACGCGCTGTCGTGTCCCAAATATTCGGGCGCCTACAGCGCGTCGCTCTCCGGCAACGGCCGGCGAATTCGACGGCCGCCCCCGGAGGTGCGTCCCTACCTTTGCTTGAATTCCGTGCAACATCGCTTAATCACGAGAAAGAAATGAGTCCGCTGGTATACGTCCTTATCGGTATCACGCTGCTGGGCGTGGTGGCGGTCCTTTTCGTCTTGATCGGAGATCGAAGGAAGATGCAGGGACCCGATCAAAGCATGTTGATGTTGCAGCAGCACCTCAATGCACTTCAACAGAGACTGGACGCCTTCGGGCAGACCGTCAGCGAAAATCTCCAGCAATCGACAGCGTCAATGAATACGCGGCTCGATAAGGCCGCCGAAGTGGTCGGCGACTTGCGAGAGAAAGTTGGACAGATTCACGAAGTAGGCAAAGCGGCGCAGGAATTGGTTAACATCATGCGTGCTCCAAAACTTCGTGGCGGAATGAGTGAATTTTTTCTGGGTGACTTGCTTGCCCAAATTCTGCCTCAGGAGCACTTCACTTTGCAGTATCGCTTTAAGAGCGGCGAGGCCGTTGACGCTGTAATTCGGATCGGTCCGAAATTGGTGTGTGCCGACGCGAAATTTCCGTATGAAAACTTCAAGCGTGTCATCGACGCTCCGACGGAGGCTGACCGGGTCGCTGCGCGCAAGCAATTCCTGCGGGATGTAAAAAAGCACGTGGACGCAATTGCGACCAAATACATTCTGCCGGACGAGGGGACATATGACTTCGCGCTTATGTACATCCCGGCCGAGAACGTTTATTATGAGACGATCATCAAGGAGGATGTGGGCGAGGACCGTCAGCTTTTCAGTTATGCGCTTGCCAAACGCGTGATTCCTGTTTCGCCGAACAGTTTTTACGCGTACGTGCAGACTATTCTACTGGGTTTGCGCGGAATGAAAGTTGAAGAGCGCGCGCAGGAAATTCTGGGGGAATTGTCGCGCCTGCGCGGTGATTTCGAGAAAATCCAGGAGAGCTTTCGCATTCTGGGGCGTCACCTGACTAATGCCAGCGGCAGCTATGCGGAGACCGAAAAAACAATGACCAAGCTTGATGCCAAGCTCAGCCAGATCGAGCAGCCGCCTGTGCGCACAGAGAACGCGCAACAGCCTTCACTTCCGGCTTAGGATGGGTCCGAACTCGACGCGAAGAGAACCGGGTTGATGGAGTAATTGTGGGGCGTTTCCGCGAAACGCCACGGCGTCTGACACAGACGCCCTATAACACGTCGTCCCACTTGCTCTTGTCCTTGAGCATGATTTCGCGCAGCAGGCGAATGGGCGGCATCCCGTGGTTGAGGAGTTTGTTGTGAAATTCCTGCAGCGAGAACTTGTCACCCTCCTGTGCCTTGTAATCGGCGCGTAGTTTCAGGATCTCCAGTTTGCCCAGGCTGTAATTGAGATAGAGGGGATCGAACGTCCCTCGCATGGCCTCGGCGTGCGCCGGTTTCTGCTCGTAATAACAATTGTCCTGAAAGAACTTGGTGGCTTCATCCATGGTCATTTTCTGAGTGTGCATCTTGATTGCAACGCACAGCCGGCATAAACGCAGCATTGCTTCGTCGGTCTGGGCCATGCGATATTTCGCCGCGCGTTTCAACTCTTCATCGGTGGGCTTGTCGCTGGTTGGGCCGCCATAGCCTTCGTCGATCATCATTTGCTCGCAGTAATGCGCCCAGCCTTCAATGAATGCGTAACTGCCGAAAATCTTTTCCACCTTGCTCGCAGGCGATGCGTTCAAGCGCAGGAACTGGACGTAATGTCCGGGGTAAACCTCGTGGATCGAAATCACATCCGCCGTGTAGTAGTTAAAGGCGGTCAGCCATTCTTCCTTTTGTTTCTCCGGCCAATTGCTCTCCGGCGGCGTGACATAATAATACGCTTCGGTTGCGCGCTTTTCGAACGCGCCCGGCGCGTCCATTGAGGCGAACGAAGTCGCGCGGCGATACAAGGGCGTCTCCTTCACGTGGGCGCGCACTTCGGAAGGAATCGTGACCAGCTTATGGCTGGTAACGAATTTTCGGATCTGCTCGAGATCCTTCGCGATGTCGGGCAATAAAGTTTGCGCCGTTGGATGCTCGGTTTGGATCTGTTTGAAAACTTCAACAGGCGACTTGGTCGGATCGATAATTTTGGCTGCGGCGGCAAAAGCGTCCTGCTCCTTCTTTAGCTCGCTCATTCCAAGCTCGAGGATTTTTTCGGGGGGCAAATTGACAAGTTCCGTTTCCGAAAGCAGGCGACGGAATTTTTCTTCGCCCAGAGCGAAGTCGGCCGTCGCCTTTGGCAATCTTTCGCGCTCCAGCCAGCCGGCATAATCAGAAAGCGCGGCTGCTGCCTTGCGGTTGGATTCTTGAAACTCGCCGTTGAGGCGATCGTCTTTCAATCCGGCAATCGCTTCGACCAGATTCTTTCGCAGAAAATCGGCCGAAGCTTTTGCGATCTGGATGGCGAGCTGGACGTACGGCCGGGGGAGCACTGGATCGAGATTGGTCTTGGCCGCAATCACGATATTGGGCACCTGCGATTCGATCGCTACGATGCCGCGAACGCGGTCCTCAAGCGGAGCGAAGTTGCGTTTGACGTAAATATTCACGTCCGCGGCGCGCGCATAGACCATGGGATTGCGCTCGTAGATCGCCATGTCCTGGCGTTGAAAAATTTCCTTTTCAATTGCGGCTCGCAGGATTCGGAGGTCGATGGACTGGCGCTGGCTCAATTTACTGAGATCGAATTTTGCGAGCCGGTCATCAAAGCGTTTCAACCGGAAAAGCTCGGCTTCGAGAGCGAGCCGATTGTAATCGGTGATTTTGCCGTCGTATTCATGAAGTCCGATGGCGGTGCCAAGCAGCGGACGCGCTGCGAAATAACCCTTGATGTATTCTTCGGCTACCGCTTCGTATTCCGAATCCGGGGTTTGCAGCGCAAAGTTGACCGCTCCCGGCAGAAAGATGACGGCGGTGATAAGAAACAGGCGAACAAACTTCATATGCGTCTCTTAGCTTGATTGCGCGGCGCGAAACTTAGCCGACGGTTTGCGTATTGCCAAAAATTTCCGATGAGCGATTGTCCCATTCGGGCCAGACTCATGAGATCGTTTCTTTTTCGCGTCTTGGTTTGCCTTCTTCTTTCGGTCGCTGTTGGGCGCGGCCAATCGCAAGCCGAACAAACCGACCAGACCAGGGACCAGCAGGATGACGGCTACTCGCAGATATCCATTTTCGCCAAAGCGATCGAGCTCCTTCGTCAGGATTATGTGGATGCAAATAAGACCAGTTATCACGACCTGATTGAGGCAGCAATGAAAGGCATGCTCTCCTCTCTGGATCCGCACAGCCAATACATGGATCCGAACGATTTCCGCGACATGCAGGACGACACCCGCAGTCGTTTTAACGGCCTGGGCATCGAAGTTTCGACGAAAAACGGCCTGCCCACCATCGTCGCGCCAATGGAGGACACGCCCGCCGCAAGGGCCGGTATTCTTGCCGGCGACCAAATCCTCAAGATTAACGGAGTTTCTACAGAGAAGATGGATTTGCAGGGAGTGATCGATCATTTGCGCGGGCCTTTGGGCCAGAAGATCACGCTCACGTTGTTGCGGCCATCGACCAAGGAGATCAGGGATTTCACGATTGAGCGGGCTGAAATCAAAATCCAGAGCGTGAAAGATGCGCGGTTGCTCGATCCCGATCTGACCGGCGCATTCAAAATTGGGTACGTTCGATTGATTCAGTTTAACGAGCCGACGGCCGACGATCTGTCGAAGGCGCTCGATGGATTGCAGAAGCAAGGAATGCAGGCGCTGATTCTCGATCTGCGTAACAACCCCGGTGGGTTGTTGAGCAGCGCCGTGGACGTCTGCGCGCAGTTTGTTCCGCGAAGCACCAAGGTGGTTTCCACGCAGGGCCGGGTGACCTCTCAGGAACGCGTCTATTCGACATCCGGCGCCAGCGAGGAACGTCCGCGTTTTCCCATGGCGGTTCTGGTTAACGAAGGGAGCGCCAGCGGTGCCGAAATCGTCGCCGGCGCGCTGAAGGATTTGCATCGTGCCGTTTTGGTTGGTGAGACAACGTTCGGAAAGGGCTCCGTGCAAAACGTGATGCAGCTGCCTGACGGCTCGGCGCTCCGGTTTACGACCGCAAAATATTATACGCCCGGCAAGCAGGTCATTCAGGGAAACGGCGTGACGCCGAACATTCGTGTCCCCATGACTCCGGAGCAGGAGCGTGCGCTTTTTATGTTGCGTAACGCGGGAAGCATTTCCGCCAGGGACGAGACCAGGTTTATCAAGACCAAAGATCCCCAAATGCTGCGCGCTATCGACGCACTGAAGGGCGTGATGATCTACGCGGAAAGAAACGCGCCGAAAACAGGCGCGATAAAGAAGTAATGTGGATCTGGAGGGACGACCTCCGTGTCGTCCCAAAACTAATGGGACGCGACAGAGCGCATCCCTCCATTCGTGATGACAATCCTCGCTCTCGAAACCTCCTGTGACGAAACCGCGGTCGCAATTCTGCGCGACGCGGGCGGCCCGTCTGCGCCGGAGCTGCTTGCCAGCGAAGTCGCGTCGCAAGTCTCCGAGCACGAGAAATACGGTGGCGTGGTTCCGGAGATTGCCTCGCGCAACCATCTCGTGCACGCCCCGCGTCTGCTCGAACGAGTGACCCAGACGGCAGGAGTCGACCTGGCAAATGTCGATGCATTCGCGGCGACGAGCGGACCGGGGCTGGCCAGCTCGCTCATGATTGGCGCCTCCATCGCCAAAGGTCTCTCCATCGGTTTTGGCAAACATTACCTTGCCATCAACCATCTTGAGGGCCATTTGCTCTCGCCGTTTTTCGGAAGTGGCATCGGCTTCCAGCCGATGTCCGGAAGATCGGCTGGAAGCCGATGCCACGTGTCGCTGATCGCAAGCGGCGGACATACCATGTCGATCTTGGTTCGTGGCGTCTGTGATTACGAAGTGATCGGCCGGACTGTGGACGACGCCGCGGGAGAAGCCTTTGATAAAGTGGCCAAGCTTCTCGGGCTCGGTTATCCGGGCGGCCCGGAGATTGAAAGACTCGCGCGCGATGGCGACTCAAAGCGCTTCGATCTTCCGCGCAGTATGCTCGATTCGCAGAATTTCAGCTTCAGCGGACTAAAAACAGCGGTGCGATATCTGTTGCCGAAAATTGTGGGGCGTCCGTGGCGGACGCCCTACAAACTGGCAGAGAAGGACCTTGCTGATCTCTGCGCGTCATTTCAACAAGCGATCGTGGACGTGCTCGTGCGCAAAACAATTGCCGCGGCTAAAAAATGTGGCGTCGATCTCGTAACGGTGAGCGGCGGCGTCAGTTGCAATCAGGAACTGCGCCGGCAAATGCACGACGCTTGCAAACGTGAAGGGTTCGAATTCAAAAGCGCGGAACCATGGCTCTGCACGGATAACGCCGCGATGATTGCTTTCGCCGCGTGGCTGCGAGTGCAAAACGGCTTCGAGTCGAGTGTGACCGACGAAATCGATCCGAATCTCGCGCTGGCGCTGTAGCGGTTTTGCTTCGCGAAACGCAACGTCTGCAACTGGCACTCCGTGGTTGCGGTGGGGTAGGGACGCCGCGCTGCGGCGTCCGGGTGGCGCAGCGCGCCGCCCCTGCCATTTTCAGGTACTCGCGCTCGAGGAGATAATTTGCCAGCGCATGCAGCGGTTCGGCTTTCGGTCCGAAGATCGACAACGCGTTGTGCGCCCGCTTTGTTAGGCGACGCGCCTCAGCGCGCGATTTTTCCAGGCCAATCACGGCCGGGTAGGTTGCCTTTTTCGCTGCAATATCTTTTCCCGCGCTCTTCCCAAGCTTCTCACTCGTTTGCGTAACATCGAGAATGTCGTCGATGACCTGGAATGCGAGGCCCAGCGCCCGGCCAAATCTCGTAATCGCGCCGAGCTTTTTTTGGCTGGCGTTGGCGCTCATCGCTCCGAGCCGGACTGACGTTGTTAGAATAGCAGCCGTCTTATTTTCGTGAATATAGCGAAGCTGCGCGCGGTTCGCGTGGCCCCCTTCCGCTTCGAGATCGGCCACCTGGCCGGCAATCAGTTTTTGGCTGCCTGCGGCGATTGCGACTTCGCGCAGCAGGATCTGCATGTTGTAGCGCGGCGCGGGCTGGGCGCGCGAGACAATCTCGAACGCAATCGTCAACAATGCGTCGCCGGCAAGCACAGCGATGCCGTCGCCGAATACCTTGTGGCAGGTCGGGCGACCGCGCCGGAAATCGTCGTTGTCCATGCTTGGGAGGTCATCGTGGACAAGCGAATAGGTATGAATGCATTCCATGGCACAGGCGAGCGGCATCGCCTTGTCGGTTTTGCCGCCGCAGGTTTCGGCTGCCGCGAGACAGAGGATGGGCCGCAACCGTTTTCCGCCGGCGAACAAGCTGTAGCGCATCGCCTTGTGGATCGTTGCGGGCCTGGTCTTTTCTTTTGGCAGATAACGGTCCAGAGCGCGATCGATCAGTTTCTGGCGCGAGCGGAGATAGGTTTTGAGATTCATGAACCCGACACTGGATACTTGATTCTAGATGCTGGATAACGGAAATCGCGCGCCAATATCAAGCATCCAGTATCCGGAATCCAGTATCTGCGCCTCAGATATTCTCCGCCGTTTCGGCTGTCGCCACCGGCTTGGTCCGCATCGCCAAAAAGGCGCCGAGGAGCAAAATCGCCGCGCTCCAAATTTGTGCGCGGGATAGGTGTTCGTGAAAGATCCAGGCGGAAAGTGCGACGGCTCCCAGTGGGCAAAGCAGTTGCAGCGTTTGGGAGAGCGCGACGCCGATCTCCTGGATCGCCACATAATATAAGACATGAGCAAGGGTGATACAGCTGACGGCGGAAATGATCAGGATCACGTTGACGTGGAGTCCCACTTGAAGCGGCGCGCCGATATTTCCAAAGGCAACCGTGAGCGGGAGCAACAAAGCCGATGTGATGAAACTGATCAGCCCGAAACTACGGATGGGGCCGAGTTGAGCGGAAGGCCGCTTGACCAGGACACCGTAAAGCGCCCAACAAAACGTGGCGGTGAAGGCAATGAAGAGTCCGGGCAGGGCGATGTGTTTCTCTTGCCCGTTGGATTGGAACCAGATCACACCGAAAGCGCCAACCAGGCCGAGAAAGGTTCCAGCTTGAAACTGCCACTGCCGGATGATGCGGCGTTCTTCAGGAAAAAAGGCAAGCGCGAGCAGGGAGGTAAAAATTACAGATGAGCGGGTGAAGACGGCATAGACACCGGGGCCCACGTAAAAAAGAGCGACCACCTGGGTGACCTGGTGCACGACATTGGGCAAACACGGCCAGAGACAGGCGAGAAACGCGGCTCGATTGAGTGGTGGTCCGCCGCGATGAAGACGATAAAAAAACAAAGGCGCGATGGCGAGGCAGGCGACGGAGTAACGATAAAAATTTTGCGCCCAGGGATCGTAATAACGAATGAGATAGAATTGAAAGAGCGACGGCAGGGACCAGAGTGACGATGGTGCCGGAAAGAGCTGCGTATCCTCTGGAACGGCTGGCGCCGGAGTCCGGCGCAACGGCGGTTCGTACGGGATCTGGTTGTTTCATGAAGCCGGGTCTGGTATGACTGGACGTATTAATTTGCTGGCTTACCAGCGATTAATTGCGCAAAAAGCATGTGAGCAAGGAGAAAAGCGATATGACTACGACACGAATAATTATCCTCATGGTGGCCGTCGCATTTGTCGGCCTGCCTAGCGACGCCCCGGCGAAAAAGCGAAGGGGTGGCGGAGGGGGCGGCGGCGGTGAAGGGGGAGGAGCAAGCGAATTCAACAAGGGCAACAAGCTTTTCGAACAACAGCAATACGAAAAGGCGCTGGAGGAGTACACAAAAGCAATTCAAGCCGGCGGTAATCAGGCTGGGTATTACGAAAACCGCGGGATGACCTATTTGGCGCTGGAAAGAGGATCGGATGCGGTGGCTGATTTTTTCAAAGCCATTGATCTGGCACCGAACGACGAGCGCGGTTACATCGGACGCGCCCAGGCCTACCTGTTGCAAAGGAAATACGAGCAAGCGCTGGCCGATGCGGACAAAGCAATCCAGCTCAAGCCGGAAGACGCATTTGCCTACAAATTCCGGGGTTTTGCTGATCTTGGACTCGCCCAGTGGGACAGGGCTATTGCAGATTTCAACGCGGCGATCCAAAGAAACCCAAACGACCCGCAGCTTTACGAGCGGCAGGCATGGGCCTACCGCAATTTGAAAAACAACGAGGCGGCCATTGCCAATTACACGACAGCGATTGCGAAAAAACCGAACGACGGCGACCTCTGGACCAAGCGTGGCTACACCTACAGCTTAACGGGCCAGTTTCAGAAGGCGATCGCCGATTATGGACAGGCGATGAAGCTGAATCCAAACGACACCGAGACGCCGGAACGGTTGCAATATGCCCGCAACATGCTGGCTGCCCAAAATGCGCCGCCGCCTACGCCTACGCCTACGCCGGTGCCAGCCCCGAGCATATTTTCTCCGGTCAACATTGGAATTGGGATCGTCGTGATAATTATTATCGCGGTGGTGGTCCGGCTGATGACCCGGGGCAAAGCCGAGGTGACAAGCTCGCGTATCCGGTAAATGGGGAGCGCCGATCCTGCGGAGATGCCTCGGCGATCTGTAATTTGACGTTGAACGTTGAGCGCCTGCTCGCGAAGGCCGTCGGAGTCGAGCGCCTGTTCGCGAAGGCCTTCGGCGTCGGGCGTTTGCCGTTGGATCCAATAGCTGGTTCGGCCTCTCTCCCAGCGTGGCGCTTCTTTCGGAAAGAAATTTCTTTGACAGGCCTCGGGCCGCTGTTAGCTTGCGGACGCTTTTTGCTGGACGAGGCGGTCCCATGGTCGTTCAAATGCAAATTTGACGCGGCTCTGGGACTTTTGGCTCTCTAACGAAAGGCGAAAACCGGGCCGTCGGGCCGCCCATGTAGCTCAGTTGGCAGAGCACGTCCTTGGTAAGGACGAGGTCACCGGTTCAATCCCGGTCATGGGCTCCAAAGCTTGCGACCGGTTATTACATGGTAAAGATGCAGTTTAATTAAAAAGAAAGATCGACATGGCAAAGGAAGCATTTAAACGCGACAAGCCGCACTTGAACGTCGGCACGATCGGTCACGTGGACCACGGCAAGACCACGCTTACGGCTGCAATCACCAGCGTGCTTGCCAAAAAAGGCATGGCCGAAGTTCGTGCGTACGAATCAATCGATAACGCGCCCGAGGAGAAAGAGCGCGGCATTACCATTAACACGGCGCACGTGGAGTACCAGAGCGACAAGCGTCATTACGCGCACGTCGATTGTCCGGGCCACGCCGATTACGTGAAGAACATGATCACCGGTGCCGCGCAAATGGACGGTGCCATTCTGGTCGTCTCGGCCGCCGATGGCCCCATGCCCCAGACTCGCGAACATATTCTGCTCGCGCGCCAGGTCGGTGTGCCGTCGATTGTTGTTTTCCTTAACAAAACGGACATGGTCGACGACCCGGAGCTTCTGGATCTTGTGGAGATGGAAGTTCGCGATCTGCTCACGCAATATGAATTTCCGGGAGATAAAATCCCGATCGTCAAAGGCAGCGCGCTCAAGGCGTTGAACGGCGATGCCGAGGCGGAGAAGCAGATTCTCGCGCTGGTGCAAGCCATCGACGATTACATTCCGGTGCCGGAACGTCCCATCGATCAGCCGTTCCTGATGCCGGTCGAAGACGTATTCAACATTGAAGGCCGTGGCACGGTGGCCACTGGACGCGTCGAGCGCGGCGTCCTCAAGAAAATGGAGGAAGTGGAGATTGTCGGCATCAAACCGACGGCCAAGACGGTTGCCACCGACATCGAAATGTTTCGCAAGCTTCTTGATGAAGCGCGCGCCGGCGACAACGTTGGCGTGCTGCTGCGCGGTGTGAAGAAGGAAGATGTCGAGCGCGGTCAGGTCATCGCAAAGCCGGGTTCGATCACTCCGCACAAGAAATTCAAGGCGGAAGTCTACGTGTTGAGTAAGGAGGAAGGCGGCCGTCACACGCCGTTCTTCAGCAACTACCGGCCGCAATTTTATTTTCGTACCACCGATGTTACTGGCACGGTGAAATTGCCCGCCGGCGTGGAAATGGTCATGCCGGGCGACAACGTTTCCATCGAAGTGGAGTTGATTACTCCCATTGCGATGGAAAAAACAATTCGTTTCGCTATTCGCGAAGGAGGCAAGACCGTCGGCGCGGGTCGCGTCGCCGAGATCTTGGATTAAGTTAAATCTTACTCTTTCTCATGCTCATGCTCTTGATCGACAAGAGGTGAGCAAGATTAGGAGCAGGAGCAGGAGTTTAAAAGCTTACGCCAGTAGCTCAATTGGTAGAGTAGCGGTCTCCAAAACCGTCGGTTGGGGGTTCGAGTCCCTCCTGGCGTGTTCAAAAATATGCAAACGCCGAACGCCCAACGCCGAATTTCGAACCCAGCCCAAACAATTGGACGTTGGGCGTTGAGCGTTGGATGTTGGACGTTGTCTTAATGTAAATGTAAATGATCGCACAGACGAAGAAGTTCTTTAACGAGGTGATGGTCGAGTTGCGCAAAGCTTCCTGGCCGTGGGATCCCAAGGAAAAGGGCTTTCGCCGCTACAGAGAGCTGTTCGACGACACCGTGCTGGTCGTCATCGCCATGCTCCTCCTTGGCGGGTACGTGGCGCTCTTCGATTTTGTTTTGATCAACGTCATCCATTTCTTTACCAAGCTGCACTGATTATGGCACAGACACTCGCGGGAAAAGATCAATGGTTCGTGGTCCATGTGCTTTCCGGCCAGGAAAACAAGGTGCGCGACAACATTCTGAAACGCATCAAGACCGAGGAGATGGGCGATCTGGTTTACGAAGTGCTCGTGCCGACCGAGCGCGTCTCCGAAATCAAGAAGGGCAAGAAAAGCGAAACGACGCGGAAGTTTTTCCCCGGTTATCTGATTGTGAACATGCACCTGCTCGATGAGAACAACCAGCTCGTCGGCCGCACCTGGTATTTCGTTCGTGATACACCCGGTGTGATCGGCTTCGCCGGCACAAAGGATAAGCCGATCCCGATGCGCCAGTCGGAAGTAGACAGCATGCTCGCGCAAATGAAGGAGCGCGAAGAGAAAGTAAAACCGAAGGTCAGCTTCGAAGTTGGCGAGACGGTGAAAGTCGCCGACGGCCCATTCCAGAACCAAAACGGGATCGTTGAAGAAATCGATCCCGAGCGCGGCAAACTGCGCGTCTCCGTTACGATTTTCGGCCGCGCCACTCCGGTCGAGCTTGAATACTGGCAGGTGGAACGCGGCTAAACAGTCTCTCAACTCTCAACCAAGAACTCTCAACTTTTCCAATGGCCAAAGAAATCGTCGCACATGTTAAGCTGCAAATTCCAGCAGGGCAGGCGAACCCTGCGCCCCCGGTTGGCACCGCACTCGGACCGCGCGGTGTGAACATCATGGCGTTCTGCAAGGAATTTAACGCGGCTACCCAGAAACAAGCCGGCGACATTCTGCCGGTCGTGATCACGGTTTTTAAAGACAAGTCGTTTACCTTTATCACCAAAAGCCCGCCTGCCGCGATCCTGTTGAAGAAAGCGGCCAACATCGCCGCCGGTTCAAAGGAACCCAACAAAACGAAGGTGGGCACGGTCACGCGCAAACAGGTCATGGACATCGTAAAAACGAAGGCCAAAGACCTGAACGCGCGTAACGACGAAGCCGCTTTCCGCATCATCGCCGGCACCGCCCGCCAAATGGGCCTCGAAATCGTCGACTGATTTCAACCGCGGATTACGCGGATTTCCCGGATGGGGAGCGCACGCTCCTGAGTGCGGTTTCGGCGCCTCGCGAATCACGCGAATTTACGCGAAAGATTCAGAGCCGCCGGACATGCTTTGCATTAGCGTCAATTGGCGTGTTTAGCGGATCCTCTTCCCTCCATTTTCCGCGTCAGCATTCGCGTGATTCGCGGGCCGAGAACTACTTCGGAAGCTCGTTAGTCTTTCCGAAGTACTCCCACTGCTGCAACGCGATCGGGATGTTCCCGTTCTTCCAGAGGAAATCGTGGAAGTTGCGGAGACTGAATTTGTCGCCCTGCTGCATCCGCGCTTCGGCGAGAAACTTCAAGATTTGGAGTTTTCCGATCTGATAGGTGAAGGCCTGGCCAGGCCCGGTTGAGAAGGCGATGGCTTCGCTGCGCGCGGTCTGTGCGTCCATTGGCACCTTGTCCCGTAAGTATTTTGCAGCCTGCTCGAGCGTGAACTGGCCGAGGGCGAGTTTTACGTCTACCTCCACGCGCAGCGCGCGCAGGCGCATGAAGTTGTAAATGATCTCGCGCGTGTGCGGGCTGTCGTCGAACAAACCGGCTTGCAACATCATCTCCTCGGCGTAGAAACCGATCCCTTCGTTCGCAGTCGAGTCGTAGTAATGACGCCGGATCGGGTCCTCCTGTTTCCAGGAAAGACAGAGCTGGAAGTAATGTCCGGGAATTCCTTCATGAACGGTGAGCGGCCGCGGGTCCTGCGCGGTGGCCCTGAAAAAGTAACCGAGCTTTGGTGAAGGTTCAGTGACGTATCGGACGCAATTTTCATTCAGCCGCGATGGCGAAGTAAAGTCGTCCATCTCGCCGAAGCCTTGCAAGACCTGCAAATATTCCGGCATCGGCCGTAAGATGTAATGCCGAAGCCAGTCCGGGACGGTGAGAATGCGTTGCGTTGTGAGAAAGTCGCGGATCTGCAGTTCTTTCGCCGCTGCGTCCTTGATCCATTCATCGATGCTGGTCGCGAACTTCAATGGCGGCACATTTCGGTTTCGCTGCTTCTCGATCGCCTCGAACGCCACGGCGCGGTTCCATTCCTGGCGGCCCATCGCCAAAAGTTCTTCAGGCGAATAGGGGAGGAGTGCGACATGCTTTATAAAGAAGAGATAGGCGTCGCGGCCGAGCGCTGTTTCTTGCGGTAGCGCCGGTAATTTCTTCTGAAGCCACTGTCGAAATTTCTCGAGCGCATCTGCCGCCCGATCGGTTGCAGCATTCAACTCCTCTGCTTTGAGAGTTGTCGACGGCTGCAACGCGGCGGCCATCTGGTGCAGGCGCGGCCGAATGTTTTCCAGCGCCTGGATCGCTACGCTCGCGAACGGGGCAGGCGGGTTCGTGAGGTTGCCTTCGGCTTCCTTCAGAATCGCCGGGATATTTTCAATGCGCGTCAAAATCTCGCGACTGCTTTGGTCGTTGTAAGGTCCGGGCACGTCGAGCGCTTCGACGATTGGCGTGAGGGTCTGTTCGATGTAAAAATTCGGGTCGCGCTTCCAGCGCGGGTTGACCTGCAATTCCCATTGCACCCGCGCCAGGGCCGAGCCGATCAGCCGGTAATCGACCTGCTTTGGAACAGGCCATTTGCTGGAATCGATCTTTTTCCAGCGCGCTTCGAATTCCTCCAGATCTGTTCGGCGCTTCTCGATGCTGGCCAACGACCAGTCGCGAACTCCGCCGGGACGCTCCATTCTATTCACATCGTCCCCAGTGAATGGTGCATTTGCCGCGCGCCAGCTCCAAAAATCAGCGGCCAGTTTTTCCAGCGGTTCCGTCGCCGACTTCCCGGGTTGCGTCTGGCAATGAATGTTCGCCGGCAAGGCAAGCAGAACGAAAAGAAGCGTTCTCTGGAAATTTTTCATCGCGATACGATCAATCCGCGGTTTGCTTGATCGTGACGGCCACCGGTGTGCGGCCGGGCCGATACATCGACGCGCCGTAGCAAATCGCGGCGGTATTCGACCGCGCGTAGCGAACTTCGTTTAACTCCGCGTCCCAATGCTCCATGTAAGAGCAGTTCGCCGTCTTTTTACTGCCGGGGATGGGGACATAACGATTTTCAACCAGCGAAAGAAAAGCCGATTCGCCAGGCAACGGAATCGGCGCGGCCCAGTTCGGCGAGAGCCGCACCAGTTTCGGTCCATTCAGGTCGAGTGCAAAACAGGTATCGCCGTCGGTGCTGTTCAGATGCAATCCAAAGAACGCAAGGCGCAGCAGGCCGTCGAAAAGAAAGTGTCGATCGTTGTTCAGACTTTCATGCAGTAGCTCAAATACGCCGAAAAACCCGGGCAATTTACCGAACTCGGTTTCTGTGCCCGATTTCGGATAGCGCACCAGATAATGTTTGCCGTGGCCAGGACCGTCGACCTGATCGTCCGGATCGGATGCATCCTCGCGCAAAACCAATTCCACCGAGCCATCCGGCGCGGCGTAGCTCTTCGATTCCGCGGAATTCTCGGGCGTCGAGCCCGGCGTTGGAGATCCTTCCGGCGAAGCACCGGCAGTCGGCGACGGCGATTGTTCCGGTGGCTTTTCGGGTTCGCGATTTGTAAAATAGCGCGAGTTTTTTGTTGCCGTGTACCAATCCGGCGCTGCATCCAGTTTCTTCAAGCCGCTCCCGAGCGGACTCACGCTCCAGAACTCGAGCGGATTTCCGCTCTTTTCGCGCGTGAAAACGATCGTCTCGCCGTCCGGCGCGAAGATCGGATCGACATCCTGCCCCTCGTTTACATTGGTGAGCTGTCGCAAAAATTTGCCGTCTTCGCGATACAAATAAAGATGCGAATGACTTGCTCCTTCCGCTTGCAGATAACGGATGGCGAGAACGATCTCCGAGGCAGCCAGCATCTGCGAGGCGGTCGATAGGAGCACCGCAAGGAAAATCAAGCTTCCGAACATCTGTCGCATGATGGCCGGTTTGCCGGAAATAATTCGCGTTGTCAATTTCTGGTTCTGCGGATTCGCCAAAACAGATACGCCGGCAAACCGGTCAGCATGATGCCGAGGCCGATCAGGCTGTTGTGCGGGTAACGGCGCACCGTGCTGAAGACCACGGCGCAACAGGCGACAATGAAGAAGAGCGTGGTATATGGGTGGCCCGGCACGCGAAAGATATCGGCCTTGTCCTGGGCCGCCTCTTTCCGGCGTCTGAACACGAAGATGCAGGCCGCAGTGAGCGCGAAGAAGAGCGCGTCCACGGACTCGACGTAGTTTAGAATCTGTTCGTAGCGGCCCCAGAGCGCGATGACGATGGCCAGCGCGCCTTGCAGCGCGATCGCAAACGCCGGCACATGTGCGCGGTTTACGCGCGCCAGCCGGGCAAAGAACAAGCCGTCCTCAGCCATGGCAAAATAAACCCGCGGCGCGGTCAGCATGCTTTGGCTGAGAAATCCCAGAGTGGAGACGGCAATGCCGGCCGCAATAATTCGCGCGCCGTTCTCGCCGAGCGCCAGGCGCATCACCGCCGAGGCCGGCGTTTTCGTTTCTGCCAGACCTTGTGGTCCCAACCCGTGCACACAAACGAAATTCACCGACAGATAAACCAGAATTACGCCGAGCACTCCCAGCAATAACCCCCGCGGGAGATTTTTGCGCGGTTCGCGCACTTCGCCGGCCACGAAACAGGCCGTCTGCCAGCCGCCGTAAGCGAACGCGACAGGAATGAGCGCCGCGCCGAAAGCGGTCAACGAATTCCAAATTGTCGGCGGCAACGCTTCCGGGATTGCGGCTTGAGAGCTTTGCGGCGCACCGGTTAGCCTCAGCCCGAACACGACCAGGACCGCAATTGCGACCAACTTTAGGATCATAAACAAGTTTTGGGTCGTGCTGCCGGCGCGCACTCCGAGGCAATTGATGGCCGTCAACAGCGCGAGTGCGATCGCTGCGAGCCCCGCCGCGGCGGTGTCGCTGGCCTGTCCCCCGCCGATCGCGCAGACGTACTTGGCAAATGTCACTGCGACGGCCGCCATTCCGCCGGTTTGGATGACAAGCAGCAGCGCCCAGCCGTAAACGAACGCGAGTGACGGATGGAAAGCGTCGCGCAGATAAACGTATTGCCCGCCGCTAACCGACGTTTGCGACGAAAGCTCCGCGTAAATGAAAGCTCCCGCCAATGCAATCAATCCGCCAGCCGCCCACGCGCCGAGAATCAACGCAGTCGAAGGCACCTCTTGCGCGACCACGTACGGATTGATGAAAATGCCCGAGCCGATGATCCCGCCCATCACGATCATCGTGGTGTCGAACAACCCAAGCCGCCGCGCCAGCTGCGACTCCGCCGATTTGTCAGGAGCGTTGCTAATGCGTGTTAGAATCAGCAATCGCGGTGGCCATTATCAATCCCAAAGCCAACCTTACCCTCTGCCCGGCGCAGCCTTTGGCGAAGGCGAGACCTCCGATCGCTGATCTTCGTGGCGATCGTTCCCGGGGAGAATCGAACTCCCATTTAAGGTTTAGGAAACCTCCGTTCTATCCGTTGAACTACGGGGACAAATGGCGATTTTTCTTGGTTGTGTCACCCGTTTGTGTCACCCTGGCTTTCCGATGGCCAAAAAGGCGGCGAGTCATAACGGGAAAAACGGTTCAAGAAGGTCGGGCCGAATCTATATCGAGATGCAGCCGGTCGTTATTATCTGCTCGTCAAAAAGAGCGGCAAGCAGTTTCGCCGGAGCCTAAAGACGAAGGACCCTGCGCTAGCGAAACGGCGATTGCGGGAATTTCAGGACCGGGCGGGCCGACTAAATACGGATGGAACCAATAGTTCGATCCGATTTGATGACTTCGCAGAGATGGCTCGCAGCCAAGACGGCTGAACTTAAAGCATCCTCAGCGTATCGACGTGCAAGCGTACTTAAAGCAACTCGGCCGTTTTTCAACGGCCGTTTGGTGCGAGCGATCGGCGCGAAGGAGATCGAAGCATGGAAGATTAAACGTGGAGCAACGATTTCCGCTCGCAGTTGGAATATCGAAGTCGAGACGCTGAAACAAATTTTCGCGTACGCAAAGGACACGTTGCGAATTATCCTGGATAATCCTGCACGATTGTTGAAGCGAAAGAAAGAACCGAAAGCGGGAATTGTTATTCCGTCGAAAGAACAATTCCGCGCTTTGGTGAATGAGCTGCGGACCGGCCATCGGCAACTGGAGAAGCGGCGGATTCGTGGAATTCCTGGCATACTCGGGATGTCGGCAAGGCAAGCGAAACACGTCCGGTGGCGCGATATCAAACGAACTTGGGACGTTGCTAATTACAGGCGGCGAAACTGGAACAAAGAATTATGAGGCGCGAACGATTCCATTATTCGCTCCTCTTGCGTCGACTTGTTGGAGTCAATGAGGACGCGAAAAACGATTGGACACTGATGACGCATGAATTTTCCAGATTGGAGATGCACGGCTTCAAATCATCCGAGCATGTGAACGTCTCGGATTGCCTCGCTTTGGTCATCATACAATGCGCCATTTTTTTTGTTCGAACGCAATCGAAGCGGGATGTGATTTCAAGGTTATTGCCGGTTGGCTTGGACATAAAGACGGGGGAGTGCTGGTCGCGATGACATACGGTCACCTTCGAAGCGAACACAGTGCTGCGATGGCGAAGCGAATTACCTTCGACGCCGTATCAGACGAACCTGACACCGATCGTTCGATCATTCCTCTGCCCGTATGAGTGAAGGCAGGGAGTTGATGGAGTGGATTCGCGGCAAGTGGTATGAGCCGATCATCCGACGCGTTGAGACGTTCGAGGACGAATCGGAGGTTTTTCAGGAAGTCGAGTCGGTAACTCGAGACCTGACTCTGCGGAATGGGCTTTCGAATGCGTTATAAGGGGAGTGCGTCCATTTGGCGAAGCTAGCGGGGATTCCCTTTAGCGGCACCTTCGGCGCGAAGGAAGTGGGGGCCATTAATTGGTTCAAAGACTGCGATCTGTAAAGCGATGGCGGAAATCATAGGGTGACTCAAAGCTGGACGCCCGCAGATTGGGAGAAGTTCGTAGATGCTTGGGAGAAAGGAGGTCGATTGAATACGCGCAAAGGACGTGGAAGAGGTTCGCCGACAAATTGCATCCGGAGTTTGAGGCAATTCGGAAGTTCGCCGTGACTGAGGCGGCTAAGCAAAGCTATCTCGAAGACCTTCAATTCATCACTGGGTTGCAAAAGGGAATGACGCTCATGGTTGAGCTGCGGAAGACAATACGTAAAGCCGTAACGAAGAGCTGGAATTCGACACCCAGAAACGGATGGCGGTTTATCTGTTTGCGATGTGCGAATGGGAGGCTATCGAAGCGAGGACGTGGGGAGTTTAGTTGGCCGGAACTGTCGGAAGCCTTCTCTGAGGCTTTCGATCATCGGATCGAAATCGACGAAGACGCGTTCAAGAAGATACTGCAACGGTGCGGCCTTGGCGTGGGCAAAGCCTGGGCGGAAGATTCCTCTGAGGTAGTAAATCGGGACAGCGGACCGGCGTCCATGTCCTTAGTGCGCCTGCAAAGATGGGCGCATGAATGAACAGACAAAACTAATACAAACTCCGAAGTTCGCGCTTAATCGCGTGGAAGCGGCGGAGGCGCTAAGCGTAAGTCCGGCGACATTAGATCGCTTGGCGAATCGAGGTCTGATCCTGCCGTGTCGAGCGACAGGGCGGCCTCGTATCGATCAAGGAGATCGAAAGGTTCCTCAGCTCAACAACGCTCTTGGGCGAACTGTGAGCGCGGAACAGGGGCCAGTTGGAAGGCGGGAGAGCTCGGATGCCGCCGCGTCAGCGGCGGCGCCGAGCCTTCCTTGTCTTAAGAAGGATAACTGCATCGTTAATGGCAGATATCGAGCTGTCTTTGTGGCACAGGAAAACATTCGTCTCTACATCTGGAAGTTCGGAGAGCAGAACGTTGGGTCATTGACTGTTACAGCTGCGGACTGCTTGGAGTCTTCAGAGTTTCAAGAAAAATGGCATTCGTATCTGAATCCGTTGAAAAAACTGTTTCCAACGGGCATGTGGACACGGGAGCGGCAGCCGCGAAGCGGTAACTGGCACGCGCACGCGATTGTAAATGTCGGATGGGATATCAAGACGAATTTTCCGCGGGACCAGGTTGAGCGGCGGTTCTATGCGAACGTCAATCCGCGGTTGAGGGAATTGTGGAAGGATCTGCGAAAGACCGCGCTATCACATGGCCTCGGTCGCGTGGAGTTGTTACCGTTGAAATACGGCGGCGATGCTTGCGCTCGTTATTTTACCAAATACCTAACAAAAGCTCTCGGTTCGGAAAAAGCGGTTGGAGAAGAGAAGTGCAGGCTTTTCAGTGTTTGGGGCGGCGTTCGGTTTGTTCATTCGCGGTTCAGCTTTCTTTCGTCGCGCATTATTCAAAAGCGAAAGCAATGGCTCACCGAGCAGTTGGGATATTCTGATACATCGGAGTTAAAAAAGCTTTCGCAGCATTGGTGGTTTCATTACGGCAAGGCTTTGTGCGACGTGATTATGCCGGAGGATTTTTACAAAGTTGGACCGCCGGGCAATCGCCAGTTTGATGATGTGGGGTTGCGTGCCTGGGAGCGCGATTGGGCGGCTTGGCCCGGAGAACCTTCAGCGGACGTGGTGACGCGATCACAATTCAACTTGTTCTATGATATTGGTTTGCGTCTGTTCGGCCGGAAATCCAGGCAGGCTTTGCAATTACGCGATGTATTTCTTTGAGAAGCGGTAGCCCGGCAAATGAATGAGGCGCATGTTATAGAGCGTGAGGTCAACGCATCTGAACAGCTGTTCCCGCCTAGATTTTTTGGCTACACCTTCTTTGGGCGATGCCAAAAAGGTGTTTTTATTACGGCTCGCTTACGCTTTTTTTAAAGTTCTAGCACTTTCTTAGCTTTCGCTACATCAGCGTCTGAGCCTTCAATCACCAATGTTGAGTCGCGGTTGATCGCGATTTTTAGATTGCTTAATCCAGCGCCGGTGAGCTGAGAGCGAATTTGTTCTTCCAACTGTTCGTACATTGCCCGCTCAAAATCGCCGGAGTTAAAATCCATTGAGAACGTAATCATGGACAGGATTACCTTTTCTTCGCTTCCCGCACAAGTTCCCGCACAGCCGGAAGACGCGGAACCTTTCCAGTGGATTCAAGTATCTTTTCCACCTTCCGACGAACTTTGTCTCGCTTGCGCTCATCGGGAATCGACAAAATTTCCTCGGCATGCGAATCGGGTATGCGATCTAGGCGTTCTCCTTTGGTATAGTACTTGGCAAAACTACGCGCGTTGTCGCAACTCTTACGACTCGCCAAGCCTTTCAAGGCTAGGGTGCTGACCAGTCCGTTGAGCAATCTAGATTTTCCAAATTTCTTTTCGTATTCAATCAGCAGATCCCCTAGGCGGCTTCGGGTGTGGTCTTTTGCGCGACAGAACTCACATACAGCTTCGATAAAGTCGCCCTCCGAAATCGACTGATCGTGGAGCTGAATGAAGGTGTTCGCTACAATAAACTTGGACCACAGTATGTTTTTGACTGGCGGGTTGTTGTTTTTCATTTCCCGGTAACGGTATCCCGTTGACGGGGAAACGTCAAGTGGGCTTTCGGGATTCGGTTACATATCACAAATTCTTTGCGCCGTAGTTTTGTGTCACCCTTTGTGTCACCCGGTGGGAAAAAACAGCCGATTCCTGATTATTGCTGAGGACGCTGATCGGTTTGTAAGTGTCAAGCGAGTGCGGGCTTGCGTATGCATGATGATGCCTAACGAATCCTGCAAAAACGGCCGTTTCGCCTTAGGAAACCTCCGTTCTATCCGTTGAACTACGGGAACTGTTCCAGTTATCGGTTATCAGTTATCAGATATCGGAGGTCGGATTTCAAATTCGGATTGCGGATTCGCAATTGTCGATCTTAGCAGCGCAGGAAACAATCCGCGAAATCCGTGTAATCCGCGGTTAAGCTTCTGATCTCTGAACTATGCGCGTTTTCGTAATTACCGGCGCGGGCGTTTCCGCTGAAAGCGGGATCCCGACTTTTCGCGGCAAGGACGGTTACTGGCGGAATCTCGATCCGATGACAACTGGCAACGCCGGAAGCGTTTGCGCGCGATCCGCAACTAGTCTGGGAATGGTACAGCGAACGCCGCGACAAAATTCGCGCGGCGAAACCGAATGCCGCGCATCAGGCGATCGTGAGATTATCGACTCTCGCGCGCGAGTTCCTGCTTTTGACGCAGAACGTTGATGATCTGCACGCGCGCGCTGGGTTCGAAGGCAAAAAGATTCCGAAAGAACAGATCGTGCAGATTCATGGCGATATTTTTGTCACTCGATGTTCGCGATGTGAATTGGAGAGGGAGGATCATGATCATGATCATGAGCAAGATCATGAGGGGGTGCCGACGTGCTCCGAGTGCGGAGGGGTGATGAGGCCGGGAGTGGTTTGGTTTGGCGAGCAATTGGATCCTAAAAAGATTGGGAGGGTGGAAACTTATCTGGGCCGGGGTCCATGTGATCTGGTGATGGTCATCGGCACGACGGCGCTTTTTGGTTACATTGTCGATTGGGCGATGCGGGCGCGCGGGAAACATGGCGAGCTCATTGAAGTAAATCCGAGCGAGACACCGATATCGTCGTTCGCGACGCGACTGGTGCGCGAACCTGCGGCAGTGGCGTTGCCGCGTATCGTTTCCGAATTGTAGGGCAAGCGCATCGCTTGTCGCTTGCCACATTCTGGTTCGGCAACCGGAGCGGTCGCCCTACAATTCGCGTCGATTTGTTAATTCGCGAAAATATTCCGCGACATTCGGTTTTAAATAAAAATACCAGGCCGAAAGGCAGCCGGCGACGGTCGCGTTCACGATGGCGCGCCACATGATAATTGGCCGAATTAGATTCAACGCGCCCATTGCGATGCCATAAACCGCGATCAGACCAAACATCGTAATTACGAGATGACGCGACCATGTTTTTTGTGTGGCGAATCCGTACGAAATGAGCGCCATCAGGATTCCAATGACAGCGACGAGCGGCGCGGCAATATGCAGCCATTCCGCACGCGTGACGCGTTCGCCGCCCATGATCGCCGGGCCAGTTCCGGAATAGACGAGCAGGATCGAGAAATACATTCCGGCGGACGCGAGGGTGGCAAGCCAGATCAGGATTCGGATCACGAACGGTTTCTTCATCTCGGAATCAAGATCTCACGTGACAGAGTTTTTTACAGGGGAAAGCAGTTTGCTTTCATCCGAGCTGGACTGGCATTGCGAGACCCTGGTGCGTGAGTAGTCCCCCACGTGAACCGCGAGGCTCTCTGGGGAGCGCACGCGCCTCGCGTGCTAACGCGAGTCCGGCTCGGACCGATGGCGCCCTCGCCGTCGCGAACTTTCCCCCCTTTTCCGCTCGAGTCTTGCAGGTATCCCGCAGAGTTCGTTGCGGCGAGGCGCCGCAACCAGCACGCGAGGCGCGTGCGCTCCCCGGAGCTGAGCCGCTTTGCCTCGCTCTGTGGATGCGCTCCCTCGGGCGCCTAATCCATCACGGCGACAGCGCCTTTGCCTCGGCTACGGCGCGCCATGGACCGACGTGGCTACAGCCGCAGCTAGGCCGACACCGCGTTCGAAATGATTACCCAGAGGATGAGGAACAGTGACATAACCTTACTCCTTTTGCCGGATCGATCCGGCGCCGCTGATATGTTTCTCGATGGTAGGCGGGTTGCCCGTGTAAGTGACCTTGCCCGCACCGGTGATGGAAACCTTTAAAGTCTCGGAAACCGCAACATCGGCTTTGGCCGCGCCGCTGGTCGAAATTTGGACGGTCCTGGTTTGCAGATTGGCCGCGCTCAGTTTGCTGGCGCCGGTCGTTTCGGCCAGGAGCTCATCGACGTGCCCGTCGAGCGTCACCTTGGCCGCCCCTGTGCATTCCAAGGCGAACCTCGCACCCGTAAGCTGGCTCGCGGTCAACCGGCACGCGCCGGTGAGCTCAGCGGCGGACCGCGTCGGGCTGGAAATCACGACTTTGATGCTATCTGTCGGCCGCAGGTTATCGTGGGAACGCAGCCGCAGCCGATGATCGACGATTTTGTTGTCGATATGCTGCAGAAGATTCTCGTCGGTCGTAATGCTGAGAGCCGGCGGGCCACTGCGCCATTCGATATCAAACATGCCGTGTGCCTCAATTTCGGAGAAGTCCCCGACCGCCCGGTTGTTGGTGACAATGTGCCCGTTGCCCCGGATGCCCATCCAGTGTCCGCAACCGGTGAGAAAAAGGGCCGAAGCTGCAAGCGCTGCGATCGTGATTCTGTTCATAATAACTGGTTCCTTTGATGAGATGCGTTGATTGGCGTGTTTGGATTCAATTTTTTGAGGTTTTACCGGCGTACGACTTTGGGCTCGGCCGGAAGCCCATACCAGGAGGGGCCTTCGGGAGAGCAAAGATGCTGACCGACGGCGAATTGTGACCTAGTCGCCGGTCTTCACGGCATCTTCCCAGTGTTGCTGCCAGGCATCGAAATCAAAATCACTGTCGGGAGGAAGAATCGCCTCGACCATCTCTCCTACCTTGTCGGTGAGATCTTCTGTGATCCTGCCTGGCACGTACAACCGGCCAATCGTCCCTTCGTCTTCACCGGTCGGGTTATCCAGCACTTGTTCGTCACGCGCCACTTTGTCGAGATCGTCAAAATATTGATCCAGGGCCTTTAAAGCTGCCGGTTTGTCCTTGTAGTAAGCTTTGACCAAATCGCGGAGCATTCCTTTGATTTGGTCGTTTAACTGGCCCGTCGCTTCGACCATGTTCGAGGTAACCCCGGTGTCCGCTTTTGAATGGAACTCCTTTTTGATTGCGGTCATTCGCTCCGGGAGCGCATTGATGAGTTGGAAATCATCGGCAAGCGCGCTCAGGCCGGAGATTAGAAGCAACAGTGCGATCGATAGGTTCAATCTCATACGCATATGCTAACCGGACGAAGTCTGTTCGACGAGAACTTTGGCTTTTTGCCTTACTTCCTTTACCTGCCTCGCCGGCATCACGGCTTATGCTGGGGTTGTCGATCAAGCGGGGAGGTGCGCCAACGCACCCTTAAGCTGAGCGGTCGGCACTTTGAATGAATACCGTGGGATCGGCCACTTCGATTGCCGCGAATTCAAATCAGCGATGATTGAAACCTACTTTGCGATTTTAACCTTTACGGTCTCGGTGAGCGCGTCGTCGACGTAGAATTCCGCGCGGTAATTTCCCGGCAGCCAGCCATCTTTGGGGCGGGCCAGAGTAAAGATGCCGTGCGAGCCTGGCGTTTCGGCGACAGTAGAGGCTTCGTCGATCTGGTAGTCGGCCACGACGCCGGGAACGTTTTCCGCAATCCACACCATGCGAATATCCGCCTGTTTGCGCAGACCGCGCCCCTGCCACCGCGCATAAATGTTTGGCGTATCCGATGCAAAGATCGTGTTGAACTCTCCAATCGGGTTCTTCGATAGCCCGACCGAGAGCTTTGGAGATTCGACTACCGGTTTCAGCCCGGGTGCAGCTGCGATTTTTGGCAATTGCTTGAGCTCCAGCGACGTTCGTTGCAACAAACCGCCCGCGGGCGCGCGGATGGTTGTCACGACTTTGACAAACCCGGTCCCGGGCACGAACCAGCGATCGATGCTGGCAGCGGTCGGCGCCGTTTGGTCGCAATGAATTCGCCATGCGCGAAATTTTCCGGCTGGTACATTCACGTTTTCCTGGCCGGTAACCTGGTATTGCTGACTTACCTTTGTATCGCCGATTTTTCCGGCGAAGCTCCAATTCGTTCCGATTTTCACCGGAGCTGCAAGCATCGTTTGCGGCGGATCGAACTTTACGATCGCGCCTTTTTCATTCATTCGCGCTGAGCAAATCATTCCGCGCTTGTCGAACGTGATGAAGTCGGTGCTTGCAAGGGCATCGCCGCGGTACAGCTCGAGTTTCAGAAAATCTTTGCCGTCGAGCAATGCTTTGCCACCCATGCGATAGCTGACATCGAACCGACTCTTGTCAGGGCTCTCTTCCAAATCGAGCGTGGCATTGGCGGCGTTCTCCTGCGTCATCTGGTAAATCCAACTCATCCCTGCGTCTGTCGGGATCAGCGGCGCCGCCGCGAAGCAAATCAGCGGTGAGAGTGTGAACGCGACAGCGAGCGCGATTTTCATCTTCGGTCAGACCAAAAGTTTGCCGCAAACGTTCAAAAAGCTACGGCTCGACAAGCAGCCGCCTACGCTCATGCTACGGCGCGCCAAGGGGCGGGCGACGGCCACACCATGACAAATTTTACTCAGACACCCTGTGATGAGCCGATGATCCGCTTCAAAGCGCCGTCAGCACCCTGTGCCAGGGCGTCGGGCCCATGGATTCTCGCGGCTACGATTCTCGGTTCGAGCATGGCGTTTATCGACGGGACCGTTGTGAACGTGGCGCTTCCCGCGTTGCAAAAAAGTCTGAATGCCAGCGTTGTCGATGTTCAATGGGTCGTTGAAGCCTATTCGCTGTTGCTCGCCGCCTTGCTGCTCGTGGGTGGTTCGTTAGGCGATCGCTATGGTCGGCGGCGCATCTTCATTCTTGGCGTGGCACTGTTTTCTCTCGCGTCGGCCTGGTGCGGATTTGCATCCGGCATTCGCCAGCTCGTTTTCGCGCGGGCACTGCAGGGCGCAGGTGGCGCGTTGCTCGTGCCGGGTAGCCTGGCCATCATCAGCGCGTCGTTCCGCGATGAAGATCGTGGCCGGGCGATTGGCACCTGGTCCGGCTTTACTGCCATCACCGCGGCGATCGGGCCGGTCGTTGGCGGTTGGTTGATCGAAACAATTTCCTGGCGCGCAGTGTTCTTCCTCAATCTGCCTCTGGCGATCGCCGTGTTGCTGATTTGTTTTCGCTTTGTGCCGGAGAGCCGGGATGAAGGCGAAAACGCGCGTCTCGATTGGTTCGGCGCCGCGCTGATCACCGTCGGCCTTGGATCGCTGGTGTACGGTTTGATTGAATCGTCACAACTCGGCTTTGGTCATTCGACCGTACTGGCGACGCTAATCGCCGGGTCCATGGTGCTGATCGTGTTCCTGTTTGTTGAAACGCGCGTCCACAATCCCATGTTGCCACTCGAACTATTTCGCTCGCGTGACTTTTTCGGCGCGAATTTGCTGACACTGCTTCTTTACGGCGCACTGGGTGGAACGTTTTTTTTCCTGCCATTGAATTTGATTCAGGTGCAAGGCTACACGGCGACAGCTGCTGGAGCGGCGTTACTCCCGTTTATCCTGCTCATGTTTTTCCTTTCTCGCTGGTCGGGCGGCCTGGTGGATCGATATGGCGCGAAGCGTCCACTGATCATCGGTCCGATCGTCGCTGCCGTCGGATTCGCTCTTTTTGCTGTGCCGGGAGTGGGAGCCGGCTACTGGACGAAATTTTTTCCGGCAACGGTCGTGCTCGGCCTGGGCATGGCCGTGAGCGTCGCTCCGCTCACCACCGCAGTCATGAACGCCGTTCCCGAAAATCGTGTCGGGATCGCCTCCGGAATTAACAATGCGGTGTCGCGCGCCGCGGGGCTGCTTGCGATCGCCGTGCTTGGTATTGTGATGCTTGATGCGTTCAATCGCTCGCTCGATCGAAGTTTGTCTTCCGTAACATTGCCGGCCGCGTTGCGACAATCGGTGGAGGACCAACAGATCAAGTTGGCGGCGATCGAGCTTCCGAAAGATGTTGCGCCGGCGCAGCGCGAAGTGGTGAGGCAGGCGATCGACAAATCCTTCGTGGCCGGCTTTCGCCGCGTCATGTTGATTGGCTCTGCACTCGCCTTAGCGAGCGGAATTGCGTCGTTAACATTTATCGGTGGTCGCAATCGCGCTTCACGATTTCGACAAACCTAAAATTCCATGCAACTTCCGCGCATGCCCAAAGCGTGTATCGCGACTCTGTCGCCGCTCCTTCTGGTGTGTTCGATACATTGCTGTCTGGCGACGGGGCCGGCGGTAGATCGGCATATTGTCATCGTGGCGTGGGATGGAATGCGTCCCGATTTTGTCAGCGAAGAGAATACGCCCACGCTTTGGAAGCTTGCGAGGGAAGGGGTCATGTTTCGTAACCATCACGCGGTCTACTTGAGCGCGACCAATGTGAACGGCACGGCGATCGCGACCGGAGTTTACCCGGATCACAGCGGCATCATCGCCAATCACGAATATCGCCCCGGGATCGACAGCAAGAAGCCGGTCGATATCGAAGCTGCGCCGGTCGTAACGAAGGGCGACAAAATTTCGAATGGAGAGTATATCGCGGCACCGACGGTCTCAGAGCTGGTGCAGAAATCCGGCGGCCGCACCGTGATTGCTGCCAGCAAAACGGTCGGGCTCCTCGAAGATCGGGATGTGGATGCTGGCAACGAACCACCCTCACCCGGCGCTTCGCGCTTGCCGAGCCGTAGGTCGCCGCGGCGACCGAAGGCTGGTCCTCCTCTCCCTCAGGGAGAGGGTAGGGTGAGGGTTCCGGACCGTGGCCAGACTAAAGGTTGCGTCACGTTATTTGCCGGCGTGGCTAAACCCGACGGCGCCCTTGCGCCAATTATTGCCGCGCGCGGCCCGTTTCCCGCCTCCTTTTTGCAGAGGGACTATTGGACAACGAAGGCTCTGACCGACGTGCTATGGAAGAATGGCGTCCCGGAATTTTCGCTTCTTTGGCTGGGTGAACCCGACCTGACGCAGCACGAGACCGCGCCGGGGGCGCCGGCGGCGCTAGATGCGATTAAATCCTCCGATTCAAACCTGGGGATCGTTTTGGCTGCGCTCGATCGAGAACATGCGCGCGAAACGACAGATGTGTTCGTCGTTTCCGATCATGGCTTTTCGACAATCTCACGGGAAGTGAATTTGCCGAAAATACTGGCTGCCGCGGGATTCGATGTCAGAACAGAATTCAAATCCAAGCCGAAACCGGGCGAAATCATGATGGTCGGTGGCGGCGGCAGTGTCCTTTTTTATGTGACAGGAAATGAACCGGCGGTAATTCGCCGCCTCGTTGAGTTTCTTCAGCAATCCGATTACGCGGGCGTGATTTTCACGAAGAGCGCGATGCCGGGAACGTTCACGCTCGAGCAGGCGAAGATCGACAGTAAAGACGCGCCGGATGTGGTGATGTCGTTTCGCTGGAAAGGCGCGCTAAATCAGTTTGGCGTTCCGGGAATGATCGATGCCGACTGGCAGCGCGCGGCGGGGAAGGGGACGCACGCCACGCTAAGCCGATTTGACATGCACAACACGTTGATCGCAGCCGGCCCGGATTTTCGCCGCGGCGCGATGGACGATTTGCCGACCGGAAACGTCGATCTGGCGCCGACGATCCTCAAGATTCTTGAAATCCAAAACCCTCATCCGATGGATGGCCGTGTTTTGTCAGAAGCGATGGTTGGGACAGATAAGGCAACGCCGGAATCGCAAACGACCACGATCGAAGCGACGAAAGAATTTCCATCGGTAACCTGGCGTCAGACACTCCAGATCTCGCGTGTTGGATCCACGATCTATCTTGACGAAGGGAATGGCGAACCGCTTCCGGTCGAGAGAGTGGCGGCTGCGTCGCGTGATTGACGGTTCAATTACGGAAATTATAACGGCAGGCTACTCGCTTGGGGATGAAATAGCTTGACCCTTTTGCCGATTTCGCTGAAAAGGGCGCAATGAAACAGCTGTCTGGCCTAACCATCGCTTTGTTTGCTTGTATCGGACTGGCAATTACCGCCGTGGCCGGTCCTGAGGCGCTCCCGAGCGGCAAGGAAATGAAGGAAGTGGCCCCGTTGCCGCCGCCGCCGTCCTGTTGCAATTGGACAGGCTTTTATCTCGGTCTGCACGCCGGCGGTCAGTTTGGTCACAGCGAGGACAAAGATCTCGATTATTGGGATTATCCGGATCAGCCGTGGGGCTATAGCGAATCGGGTTTTGTAGGAGGCGGACAAGCCGGCTACAACTTTCAGTGGCGCTGGCTCGTTCTCGGACCCGAGTTTGATGCCGGCTACATGAACCTGAATGGACGCGGCTTGCAAAAAGGCACACCAAGCCTGATACAGACTCCCGACTACGGATCGAGCGATAGCGATTTTTATACGACGTTTCGCGGACGCATCGGTGTTGCCTACGACTGCTGGTTGTTCTATGGCACGGCCGGCGGCATTGGCGTGAATTACGAAACCCGGGATACCCAGTCATACCCTGCCATGGTTCCCAGCGGCACCTTTGATTTTGACGCCAACAAACAAGCTTTTGACTGGGGCTATACCGTTGGCGGAGGGATCGAACGCAAAATCGGCTGCCACTGGTCACTGAAGGTCGAATATCTTTATTTTGCTTTGGGTACTCAAAGATTCAGCGGTCTTGACGATCGAGAAAGTCGATATCGTTTCGACGCTGAAACCGCAGGGCATATCGTGCGAGGCGGTTTGAACTACCACTTCTAAACGCACCACACTCGAAAAGAGCTTGGGACTTTCTCCGCCGAGGTTGGGTTTACCTGGCCTCGGTGGATTAGCGTACGGGCGTTCTGTCGATGGCTTACTTTGGAGAAAGGGCGTTGATTTGGCGCTTGACGAGTCCGCCCTTTTTTAAGAGGAAGCTATTTATGAAGTCCTTAACTCGCCTAACCATCGCAATTTTCGCGAGCGCCTTGCTCGCGCTCACGGCTGTCGCCGGGACTGAGTCGCTCCCGAGTGGCAAGGAAATGAAGGAGGTGGCGCCGCTTCCGCCTCCGCCACTTTGCGACTGGGCAGGCTTTTACATTGGTGTCCACGGTGGCGGCCAGTTCGGCCACAGCGAGACAAACGATTTGGATGAGTATTATTTCTTTGCTCACCATCACTTCGGTTACAGCGAGTCCGGCTTCATCGGCGGCGGCCAGGCCGGCTACAATTTTCAGTTCCGCAAAATTGTTTTTGGGCCGGAATTCGACCTTGGATACATGAACCTCGACGGCAGCGGCGACGAGCCACAGCGTCAAATGTCTATCGGCACCGCGAGTGGAGAAACCGACAGTGATTTTTATGTCACCTTGAGAGGACGCGTCGGATACGCCCTGGATTGGCACGGGTGCTGGCTGCTTTACGCGACCGGCGGCGCAATTGGAGTCAATTACCACACCCGGTTCGTTGCCGAGCAACTAGGCATGGTCAACGGAACCGACGCATCGAACAAGGAGTTTAATTGGGGTCCCACCGTTGGCGGCGGCATTGAGCGCCAGATTGGCCGGCGCTGGTCGATCAAGATTGAGTATCTTTATTTCACTCTCGGCGAACAGTCATTCAGCGGCGCCGAGGAACGGTTGCGGGTTCCCAACGCCGCCCTGCGACTTCCTTTGAGCGAAGTATATCGATTTGAAGGTGAAACCGCCGGCCACATCGTGCGCGCCGGCTTGAATTTCCATTTCTAAATTAGACTTGGCAACGCGTTGAGGACAACGTGTTCCGCTTTGTTAACGGCCCGGTGGTCGAGCGCGATTTAGTGAGAACGCACTTGACGAGCCTGCATTTCTCATCCAAAACGAGCCCATGAAACAGCTGTCCATTTTTGCCGTAGCCTTTTTAACTTGTTGCCTGCTGGCGCTCACCGTGGTCGCCGGGCCTGAGCCGCTTCCCAGCGGCAAGGAAATGAAGGAAGTCGTGCCACCGCCGCCTGAGTGCAATTGGACGGGCTTTTATCTTGGCTTAAACGCAGGCGGTCAGTTTGGTCATAGTGAAAATACCGACCTGGATGGATACAACACGGCCCCGGGACGTTCCTGGGGATATAGTGAATCGGGCTTTAGCGGCGGCGCGCAAGTCGGTTACAACTGGCAATGGCGCTGGCTTGTTCTTGGGCCTGAGTTCGATGGCGGCTACATGAATTTGCATGGGAGCGGTCTCCAGACTGGTTCTCCTGGTGACACGCATGGAGAAAGCGACAGCGATCTTTTTACTACCTTGCGCGGGCGCATAGGTGTGGCGGTCGGCTGGCATGGCCCGTGGTTACTCTATGCGACTGGTGGCGCCATTGGCGTTCACTATACGACCAGAGTGATCGACAACATCGCAATCAGTCCCCCGACCTCGGCCCTCGAAGATGGCCGGACGACAGATTTTAACTGGGGCTATACTGTTGGCGGCGGCATTGAAAGAAGGTTGGGCTGTCATTGGTCGCTCAAGTTGGAATATCTCTATTATAGTTTGGGCGATCAATCATTCACCGGACATGAAGCAGACGTCTTCTTCCATGAGGGGACCTTTACCACCGATTGGAGTGGCGAAACAACTGGTCACATGGTCCGCGCCGGTTTGAATTTCCATTTCTAGGCGGGTCACGCGCCAGGATCTATTCCAGCGAAGTCGGGCCGGTGACCTGGTTCCGCTGGATTGACGTACGGGCGATCTTTCTCTAGCCTCATAGGCGTGTTTCGAATTGCCGGTCGCGCGGTCACAATCTTCGCGCTTTGCTGCGCGATCGGGTTGCACTGGATCGCGCTTCAGTCGCTGGCATGGACCACCATGGTAGTTAAGTACGCGAAACAGGTGCCATTGCAGGAAGCGATCGCGAAAACGTTTGATGGCGCGCATCCCTGTTCGCTTTGTCATGCTGTGAACAAGGCGAGGAATTCCGAGAAGAAATCGAACTTGAAAATGCCTGCACCAAGGCTCGACATGATTTGTGTCGCGCGGAAACCCCGCCTCGGTCCGCCTTTTGTTCCATTTCGTTATCCGGTTGCGAGTTTCTCAATTCTCTTTAGCGGCACGTCGCCGCCCGCGCCTCCTCCACGTTTGCTGCCGGGATAATTCGCGCAAGTTAACCGCTGCTACTGTGGCTGCGGCACCGCGCGATTTCGAATTGTAGGGCGGGCGCTTCGCCTGCCAGACCAATTAGACGGCAAGCGATGCGCTTGCCCTACAATTCCACGGCTACAGGTCAAATCGTCGTCGTTGTTATTATTTTTGAAGGAACCAATGAAATATTTGCCTCTAGTTTTCTGGCTCGTTTGCGCCGTGTGCGCGCTGGGCGCGAGTAGCCGGGCTTACGGTCACGGCTTCGCCGGTCCACGCTTTTTTCCGGCCACCCTCTCCACCGACGACCCGTTTGTCGCCGACGAGCTTTCATTGCCAACCGTTTCCAGCATCGTCACGCCGGACGACGGCGGTACGCGCGACACGGAAATTTCGTCCGATATCGCGCTGCGCATCACGCCGAACTGGGATATCGAGTTTGGCGAGACGTTCATCACGCTCAATCCTTCACAGGGCAGGGCGACGAACGGTTTCGACAATCTCTCCATCGGATCGAAATACGAGTTCTATAAGAACGACGACCACGAAGCCGTGGTCTCAATTGGCCTCGACATAGACGTTGGCGGCACCGGAAGCGATCAAGTAGCAGATCCTTTTACAACGTGGACGCCGGGCCTGTTCTTTGGCAAAGGCCTGGGCGATTTGCCGCAGGAATTGTCGTTGGTGAGACCGGTTGCAATCACTGGTCTGGTTGGCGTCGCTATCCCGAGCAGTGCGAGCACGGATGGATCGCCAAACCCTGCTTCGTTGCAATTGGGCTTTGCCTTCGAATACAGCCTGATTTACTTACAGGAACAGGTCAAAGACATCGGCCTGCGCGCCCCATTCGACCGCTTGATTCCACTCGTAGAGGTTGCCCTGGACGATCCAGTCAACCGCGGACAGGACGGCCTCGTTACGGGCACGGTTAATCCAGGCGTTATCTGGTCTGGCAAATACTTTCAAGTCGGCGCCGAAGCGGTGATTCCCATCAATTCGCGCACTGGCAACGACGTCGGATTTATTGCACAGCTGCACTTTTATCTGGACGACCTTTTCCCGCACAGCCTGGGCCGTCCGTTCTTCGAAGGAAACAAATGAAACGGATTATCCTTAGCTTGTTTCTAATTATTCTCGCTGGCTCAGTTCGGCTTGAAGCGCACGCTTTTCTTAAAAGCGCGGAACCGCGGGTAGGCAGCAGGGTGCAGACATCGCCGAAAGAGATTCGAATTCGATTTACAGAAAATCTCAAACCAGCGTCAAGCAGGATCCGGGTCTTCAACGCTTCTGGGAATGAAGTGGACAAGCGTGACGTGCATCTGGACCCGTCGGACCGCGCCCTGCTGCGCGTTTCTCTGCCACGTCTCGAAGCGGGAACTTACAAAGTCATCTGGCGGGCAGTCTCGATCGACGCGCACGTGACAAAAGGAAGCTTTACATTCCGGATCGTTCGTTAGGCTCCGGTGCTGGGTGGAACCAATGGGGGCGCCATTCAACGCTCGCGTCGCTACGGCGTGGTGACCTTCAGCCGCATGAAGCGAGCCTGTCCGGGACTGTTGGGATCGTATGGAACGGTGTCGCGCACTTCGACGGAGAAATTCGGCGCCACGCCGGTTTCACCGACAAAGCCGAGGCCTGTGGTCGGCGCACCATGGATACTCGTGCCCACGTCTGTCCATGAAAGAAGATCGCTTGAGACCTGCACAGTATATGTCAGATCGATGGCGAGCGATGAGCGGTAGAACGTCATCGATAAATATTTCGTTCCGCTGTAATCCTTCAACGTCACCACCGGCAGCCCATTCAAACTTGCGACCGTTGGATCCAGCCCGAGCGCGTATTCCATCAGATTGGTCAACCCGTCGTGATCGTAATCGTAGTTGAGCGCGGCGTCGCCTCCAGTCAGTCCGAAGCTTGCAATGTAATTGTCCGCGTGGGTTGCAGTCGTTAGGGAGAAAGTCTGCATCGCGTCCGGCAAGACGCCGTTGGTGGCAGTGACGGTAATGTTCGAAAAGGTTCCCGTGCCGCCCGATTTTGCCGTTCCGGAGAGAACGCCAGCCGCCGAGAGAGAAAGACCGGATGGAAGAGATACCACCCGTTAGGCCGAAGATCGGTGTCGGATTGCCACCCGCAATAAACGTGAAACTATATGGTGAACCGACGATCACCGGAGATGGAGGCGGCCCGTTGAGAATGGCCGGCGCCCCGTTGGCGCAAACTACTGATGACGCGCTGGTGGTGATCGAGTCGATACGAATGCCGCTGACGCCTGCTGCCGTCGAGTTGCTATCGGTCCCCACGCGCCAACGCAATTTAAAGCTCTGTGTCGCTGTCTGTGACGGGAGGTTGACTGTTGTCGTTATGTAAGCGGGCGAGCTAGTGGTCCCGGCCGAGAGCGCGCTCCATGCCTGACGGCCGCCGAGCGGATTGCCGGAACTGCTACTGATGGTGCGGTTGTAGCCGCCCGAGGCAAAACTGCCGCCCGCCGTAATGATGTCGGTAAAGTTGGCGCCGCCATCGAAACTGATCTCGAGCACCATCCCGTCATATCCGACCGTGGCGTCCTGCACCTCGAGGTTGAACAGGTTCCGGAACGTGAGTTTCTGCGCCGGCTGAAAAATCGCCGACACAAGATCGACGGTGCCCGCTGTGGCATTGTCGGGGCCAAAGGCATCGTTAGGCGACGAATCGGGCGTGGCCGTGGATGTGACAAAGTTGACAGAGCCCACCGTATGCGCCGAGGTCCAGCCGCTTGGGAGAGCGGGCGCGGACTACCCCATCGAAATTCTGTGTGTCAACTGTCGCTAACCCGCCGGGTGCGCCCAGTTGCATGGTAAACGTGACCGTGCCGAGATTCGTCGCGCCATCCTGCAGTCAAGCGTGAGCGTGATGTTGTTGCCGCACGCGCCGGTCGCGGTGAAAGTAAACGAGCGCGCGGCGGAGCCGCCGTTTCCCGGAATTACTCCGTAGTTTTGCGGACCGTTTGGATTGGTGACGCCGCCGGTTGCATCAGTGTCGCAATCAGATTGCTCGTGTCGCTGCCGCCATTGTTTATCAATGGCAGGCTGACGGTGACAGTTTCTCCCGGGTCTACCGCGTTGTTGGCCGGCGCGTAGCTTTCAGCCGTCAAAATGGCCGGGGGAGCCGCCGCGATCAGCGCACCGCAGCAAACAAAACCATTAGAGACGCGAACGCCGTCAATGCTCCAACCGCTGAGACCGACGCTGGTATCAGATCCCATTCGGAACTGCAGTTTGATGGTTTGTCCGGCGACATGTGGACCCAGGTTTGCCACTGTCGTGACGTAGCCGCCCGAACTGCCGCTCCAGGCCTGGCGTCCTGCCAACGGATTGCTGTAGTGCGTGTCGATCGTGGCGGTGTAACCGCCACTGACAAAACTGCCGCCGACAGTTGGATCGGTGATATCGGTAAACGCGCCGCCGTTGATGTTGGGAGAAGAAACTTCAAGCACGCCGCCGTCGTACGTGCTCTCCAGGTTATAGCTGTTTCGGAAGCTCACCTGCGCCGCGCTCGACGTGATCGCGATACTGGGTGTGTCGAGCCGCTTGTCACTTACGCTTGTCGGATCGTCAACGAACGCGTCGTTCGGCACGGTGTCAGCGCTGGTGGTTGAAGTAACCCAAAGCGGGGCTGCACCGGCAGCGTTGGTTGCCACCCAGTTCGCAGGCAAGGCCGGCGCCGCCACGCCGTCGAAATTTTCCGAAAGCGCTACGTTCATCATGCCCGTGGTGAAATTGTAAGTGACTGTGCCGAGATCGGTGCCGCCGTCCTGTAACTGCAGCGTGGCCACCAACGTCGAGCCGCATGCAAGATTGTCGGCGGTGAACGTGAACGATCTGTACACCGTCGCGCCGCCGGCAACGACTACGCCGTAATTCTGCGGTGCGCTCGGGCTGGTTACGCCGCCCGTGGCTTGCAAAGTCGCCGTGAGGTTGCTCGTATTGGCGGACCCGGTGTTTTTAATGCCAAAGCTCACCGTCACAGTCTCGTTAGGATCAATGACCCCGTTCGAGTTGCAGTTGTCCGTGGTCACAGTCGCGTTGTCCGCGACGACAACCGGCACTCCCATCAGGCAGGCATTGAACGTTGCCGTTCCGCCATTGGTCACTACCAGATTGCCCGATGTGACTGTGCCGAGATTGGGGCCGCTTACCGTGGCAGTATAAGTGCCGGGCGCCACAGTCGCACTGTAATTGCCGCTGGCATCGGTCATCCGGAAATAGCCACCCGTAATCTGCACGGTCGCATTGGAAATCGGCACCCCGGATGCGCAATCAGTTACCGTCCCGGAAATCGTTCCGCGCGGTGAGACTGCCAGCGTGCCAGGCACGATTTTGGCGATGCGCGTATGCCAACTGGAGCTGCCCGACGACGGATAATACTCCTGCGTGTACCAAAACGAACAATCGTCGGCCGGATCGACGGTCATATCGCTGTAGTCGCCCCAGCGCCCCGAGGTGCTGGTTTGCGAACCGGAGCCACTGATGATCGTTTGTTCGCCCTGAGCAAGGCCGCTCCCGGCCGGATCGGTGCCTAACTTTGCGGCATAACGAATCGAAGGGAACACCGTGCTGCTCGATACGCTGTAACCCACGGCAATGTCGCCTTGGAAATTCATCGCGCCGCTGCCCATCCAGCGCTGTGCAGTATCGCCCGGCGTGCCCGCCCAGGTCTGTTGCTCCGCAATCGTGAACGGCGCACTTGGCGATGTGCGGGTCAGTTCATAGAAACGGACGCCCGCGCGGTAAGCCGGATTCGTTGCAGCGTTAACCGTGTGGTTGAGGATCAATGTTTCGCTTGTGCCGAGGTTGCGGTACGCGAGCCGAAACATCAGCCGGTCGTTGATGGCATCGAGATAACTGCTGCTGCTCACCGAAGGTTCCGGAATAACATTTCTGGAGTTTGGTACCGTTACTGGATCGAACGCGGCAACCGTCAACGGGCTGCCGGTCCTTTCAACGAACGTCGAATTTGCCGGCGTCGTGAAATCGACGTGAAAATCGAAGATCCGCAGCCGATCCCCGGGATCGCCGAACTCATTCGCTTCAAAATATGCGAACGGACATGGCGCGCCGACCGGCGGCGGCGTCAAACCATCCACACACGCCGGTAACATCCCGCCGATGCCGTCCGGGCCGGTGTTGCCGGTTGACGGCGGATAAAGCACGGCCGTGTCGAAGTACACGTAACTGGCCGTGGGATCGCCTGCGAGCATCTTCGCTCGGTCGAACGCAAAAACCCCGGCTTGTTCGAATAGGTTACCCGCCTGATTGAACTGGTTATCGGTCATGTAGTAACCGTCCGGCCACACGCTTAACTTCGGATAATCGTTAAACTTGATGTTCGGCATCATAAAGTCGTAGAGATAATATGCGCCGGTCGGGTCGCCTGTTTTCGAAACGGCAATCAGTTGATGATTGTTCGGATTGATGACGCTCACGCAGAACTGGCTGATGATCCAACGATCGGCCAATTGATCGTAAAGAACGACTGGGTCGCCGTCGTTTGTGGTAGCGCACGGTCCTCCGAGTGGAGCGAACAGGCTGCTCAGCGCCGCCGTGTTGGTGAGCGGACTGCCTGTTTTGTTCCAGACGCGAAATGTCACGTTGACCGTCTGAACGTAATGGTTCGGGCCGACTGCACCGTTGGTATCGGGCGGCAGATAACCCTGGCCCAGCGAGATCGTGTCGGCCTGCGAGGTGCCTTCGAAGCTCACCGCGGGAGTCGGCAAAGCCTGCGGCGTCGCCGCGCTCGCCGTCCCAACTCCCGGCCGAATCCTCTTCGCGTTGTTTGACGAAACCACTTTGTCCAGGCTGGGCGTGACTTTCGGGTCCACGTGACGAATGATTTCGCGGTTCTCCTCGTTGATTTCCTTCCCAGCTCCAACCGCACCACCGGCCATCGCGGGCGGCAGTTGATAAACCGACAACGACTCGGTGAACCCGGACGCTCGTACAACAATCGGTTTACCGGGACTCTTGGTCTGGCCGGTGGCGGACACGATCGTCAGTGCGAAACCGATTGCGCCGAGCAAACTGGCGGCAATTTGGGGGCTTGCTGTCCTGCTGTGGTTCCTGGTTCGGATAATCGTGGTTTCCAAAAAAGCTAATTCCTGGCGGCTTTTCCCTGACCGGTCCCTGCTGGAGAGCCTCTTACTTGTGCCAAAAAACCGAGTCAAAGTCGAGCCCAAAATCCTCCCTGTAGAGGCGGCCGTGTCGGCCGCGAAGCAGTTAGGCCGACGACTGCATATATATTAAGAGTACCGGCGGCAGGCGTTGAATATTGGACCTTTGCTTCTCTGCTTCTCTGCTTCTCTGCTTTCTCTGTCCTCTGTCCTCTGTCCTCTGTCCTCTGACTTCTGCCGGCCAGCGGCCGTCCGCTAGCTCCGCGCCGGGGTGCGAAATTTGCGAGGTCGCCGTTGCTGTTGCTGCTGTTGCCGCGGACTTGCCCGCTGTTCATCCGGAATCTTTATCTCGAACGAGCGGAAAAGGGGCGCCAGATCGATCACCTCGTTGGCGGCGGATCTTAATATGTTGCCGAGATTTTGCGCGACGGACGCCACTTCCACCCGGATGCCGCGCCGCCGCAGCTTGGTAGCGAGATAAGCGAAATCGGTATCGCCGGTCACAAGAATGACGACATCCGGTTGCATCTCGACAGATAGTTCCAGCGCGTCGATCGCCATCATCACGTCGACGTTCGCTTTGTAATGACCCTCCTCGGCGGGCGACCCATCTTTGGTGACGGCCATGAATCCGTTAGAACGGAGCCAATGCACAAACTTGTTCTTTTTGTCGCGCTCTTCCTGCCAAATCGGTATCGCCGGTGGGAGCCCGGCATACACCACCATCTCGACCAGTTCTCGTCCGGTGCTGGGCCCCGCCAAAAATTCGCGTAGCTTCAGCCAATCCAGGCCGCGCCCGGCGGTGCGCACGGAGCTGCCAATATTCGATTCATCCACCAGCACCAATAACCTCGGCCGTGCCGGTTCTTCGTGACTTTTCCCTCGCATGTTTGGCACTGGCTTTATCGCTCGTTCCTAACAACTCTCAACTAAGATTCGTGAATCGAGCGGCTCTCCTCTGTGGCTGCAGGCGTGCCGCCTGCGCGGTCCGGCCTCTGACCGAAGTTTACCCGCCGTGGCAGGACTTCCGACTTCAGTGCTTAGGCTGCTTTTTTCTTCGCCGCGACCTTTTTTTCGACGATGATGCCTGGAAATTGCACAACCGGCGCAGGCTCGCTATTCCCATTCTGGCCGAAGGTCGACTCGAACGCGAGCTTGCCATTGGCGATCTCAGTGAGGGCGATATCGGCATGACCGAGCCCGGGGATATATTCTACTAGCGGGCGATGCCCCAGACAGAGTTGCCGCACGCGGCGTGAGACCATGTTCACGAGAATTTGCTGATTGGGAATAATTTCGGAGGCGGCTTTAACGAGATCGGCTTTCATAATTAATAACTGACTTCTGCACGGCACCAATATCGCACCGCAGTCGTGTGGCTTTGGCGCGCAGGAGGACATCCCCTGACTTTTAATTTCAGCCTTTCTGCTCTTTACTTCCGAAAAGCCGGTCTAACTATCGCCCATAACACGCGATTCACAACCTCGAATCTCACTCCGACATTGAGCGCCTGCTACCGAGGAGTTTCGGACTTGGACGCCCTCACTCCTTCGCTTCCTGGTTCTTGCTCCCTGCCGTCCGCACCGTCAGCATCAGTCGGCCATACACTCTGCGGCACGTTGCTTTGGCTTGATGATCGCCGCGCTCAAATCTCCGTTCCGTCGAATGGCTTTGACCAACACGCGTCCAGGTGGTTTCTCTTGCGGCATTCGCTTTTAGAAATCTGGCGATCTCTTTTTCCGAAAGATCTGTACGATCGAATCGAGAATACCTTTCCAAAACGCTCCGGCGATTGACGAAAACTACAAAATAAAGATACCGGCCCCTGTGATAAAGCACGCTGACGCTTCCGTCGTCGCGCAAGTGCCGCTCGACAATGTTGCCATAGGACTCCTCAATTCTCTCGTCATTATCGCCCAGATTAGCGCGGACCGAGCTGGCACCGGTCAAAACTATTGCAAACAGGAGCAGATATCGCTTCATGATGATTCATCCCACAGTTTTCGTTTTCTATCCTCTGACTTTTAGCTCAACCCTTTGCTCTTCGCGCCCTCATATTTGTTCTTGTGTGGCGGCGGCGCGCCTCTACGATCATGCCCGCCCGACGCAAACATTTACCGGAGATCATAGCCATGAAAACATCTCAAAAACTTTCGACGTTCGCCGGCGGAATCGCCGCGTTCTGTTTATCCGGACTAATGCTGTTCGCAGCGGAACCGACCGAGAACTGCTGGCCGTTCACGGTAGGCAACACGTGGACGGTGGAAACCAAGGTCAACGACAAGTCCATTACCCAGGTGCTCACCGTCACAAAAGTGACTCCTGGCGAAGCGGGGGCATCGGACGCCACGATCGAGTACAAGGTGGGTGACAACGTTGTCCAGACGGAGATTTACCGGTTCGACGCCAAGGGTATCACGCGCGTAAGCAGTGGAGCCAGTGGCGGGAATACCATTACCCCGCCGATTCCAGTGGTGCAATACCCCATGGTGGCGGGCAAGAAATGGAGTTGGAAGGGAACGGTCAAGAGCGGCGATCAGGAAATGCAGGCGACTGCGGATTTTTCGACCAGCGGCCCCGAATTGCTCAAGCTTGCGTCGGGAGAATTTCAGGCGATGCGCGTCCATTCGAACCTTGTGGTGACACAACCCGGCGGCGAGAAGGCGGAGTTCCCAAATGACTACTGGTTTGCGCCGGGGGTCGGCATGGTGCAACAGTCGGCGAAGTTTGGCGACATCTTTGTCAAAGGTGAGCTGACCAGTTACAAGGTGAAATAAGAAGAGCGCCGGGATCAGGGACTCGTTTTTGCAGATATTGAGTCAACTCGCTCACACCTAATGCGAGCGCGAGCCCGGATCTTATTTTGCCTCGAGCAACGTGCCGCGGCAATTCGCAGCACCGCAGTGACAGGGGGATTCCTGCTCGATCTCTTCCGTGCGCGGTTCGTCCACCTGCAAGGCGTAATCGTAAAACAGTTCTTCGCCTGGTTGAATATCGCGCAATGCATGGATGAAAACGCGATCGTTTTCGTCCTCGATCGCTTCGCAGTTCGGCTCGCAGGAATGGTTGATCCAGCGCGCTTCATTTCCGCCGATCTCCGGGTCGATAACGTGAACGCCATCATCGAGTCCAAACAAAAACGTGTGCGAATCATCGACATCCTTCGGAACGTTTTTCCACAGCACTCGTTTGCCCGTGTATTCAATGATACAGGTATCCTTCGGAATGCGGCGCGTGGCATAGACGCCGAGACCGTGCACGCCGGAAGCGCGGACTTCAATGCACGTTAGAGGTCGATCGCTGACTGTTGAGAGCTCGGCTGTTTCAGTAGTCATACTAGTACAGAATTAATCGGAGTTCGAATGCCAAACGGCCGCCGGATCAGGCTGACGCCATCGCAATCTGCGTATGTAACCGTGAGTTCGGGGCAACGCAAACAGGCCGGTCTTTGGACGACTCCATGTCGATCCACGATTTAAAGTAATGCTATTTCGCCGGCTTCTTTTTCTTTTTAGCGAGCGCGAGGCGCTCCGTCTTTTTACGGCGTGCCGCGCGTTTCTTAACGTTGTCTCGGCCTTGGCTGTGTCCCATAAGGCCTTACACTCGCCCACCTGTCGCCCCGTAGCAATGGCACGGGCGGTTCCGCGCTTTCCAAAACTTTCGCCCGTAGTGTATCCAGGGCGCGACTTGAGAACTTGACTGCTTTATTCCGCATTCAGTCGGTCCATTTTCCCATCTGCTTCGAGACTAGGTCAGCGGGCCCAGCGGGCGGACCATGCTTTCCTTCCATCGCTGCCAGCGCGAGCGGCGGGCAAATTCCTCCGGAACGATGCGACGGGAGCTTTCCATGTCTTTCGTCAATACTCTTTCAAGAACAATCGCCGTCGCCGGATCGCGCACGAGTGCGTTCAGTTCGAAGTTTAACCGCATGGAACGCACATCGAGATTCGCGGATCCTACCATCAGCCATTCTTCATCCACGAGCGCGACCTTGGCGTGATTAAAACCCGCCTCGTATTCGTAAATCCTCACACCGTAACGCAACAGCTCCTCGTAATACGAACGTCCGATATTGACCAGCATCGGATGATCCGATTTGCCCGCGACCAGCATTCGCACATCGACGCCGCGTGCCGCGGCCAGCTGCAGCGCCGTTAGAAGAGGCTCGTTCGGACCGAAATAACCCGCCGTTAGCCAGACCCTGCGCTGCGCCGTGTTCAGCATCCAAACCAGCGACATCTCGATCGGATCGTCGGGATCGTCCGGGCCATCGGTCATCGGTTGGACGATCAGACACTGCTCGCACTCCGGTGGAGGGTAGTATTCCGGCGCGAGCAGTTTTTCCTGCGTCGCGAAAAACCAGTCGTCGGCGAAAATCATCTGGAACTTGCGCACCGCGCCGCCGCGGATCTCGATCTGACGATCGCGCCATGGTCCAATGGCCGGATCTTCGCCCGCGTAGTCGCGCCCCATGTTCATCCCGCCGACGAAACATCGGTGGCAATCGATAATCTGAAGCTTGCGATGATTTCGAAGCGTAAAGGTCCACTGATTACGGAATGGATGTGCCGTACGGAACCAGGCGAACTTGCCACCTGCCTCGGTCAGGCGCGTGAAATGGGAACGCCGCAACCCGAAACAGCCGATTGGATCGAGCAACAACCGCACTTCCACGCCGCGCTGTGCCGCGGCCACAAGCCGCTCGAGCATGGCATTTCCCCGGGCATCGTCGCGCCAGATATAGAACTCGATGTGTACATGATGTCGCGCCTCGTCGATGCGTTGAGACAGGGCGGCATAAAATTCGACGCCGTCCGCAAGAAGGCGCGTCTCGTCCGCGCAGGATATCGCATACTCATTCACTTCCGAAAGCAGCTCGACTTCCGTCCGCTCCTGCTGAGGCAAACTCTCGAGTAACGTCCGGGTGTCGGCGTTAATCCGGCGCTCGCCCCGCCCTCCGGAGGCATCCATTTCCCGCGTCGCGCGCAACTTTTGTCTGACCAGACGGTCCGTTCCAAAAGCGAAATAGAAAATCGCGCCGCCAAACGGAAACAAAATGACGGCCCAGATCCACGCCAGCGTCGAGGCTGGCGGTTTATTGCGCGTTAGAATATGCGGAATGGTCGCCCACGTGAGCAGATATCCAATCCAGAGGTACGACCAATGCATCGGCGCCGAGCATCGCCTACTGCCCCGCTGTCATCCAGTCCATAAAAGAATGAGGTCAGGGCCGTTCGAACGGCCGGTAACCAACAACGAATATCTTCGTCAACCTCTCCTCTATATAAAGAACTGAAAATCTTAGTATTCTCAGGCGTGTCCGCCAGGGATTTCGAAACTATTTCGCGGCTAAGCCGGCGCCTGATAACTCAATTAGACGGATCGCTTGCGTAGCCGGTACAAACGCTGCTGCCTTTTAGGTGCAGCATGAACGCGCCTGTCAGAATTTTGGCCGTCGACAACGAACCGTCGGTCACCCTTTCCCTGAGATATGTTTTTGACGGGCCGCGATATGAAGTGCTCTGCGTAGACAACGGCAACGCTGCGCTGGCAAAACTAGGTGCCAGTGTGGATCCGTACGACCTGATTATCGTCGATGAAAAAATGCCGGACCTCACAGGTGTCGAGCTGGTCGGCGCGATGAGGGAACGCCACATTCCTGGCAAGATCATGGTATTGTCGGCATACCTTTCGCCGGAAATTCGCGAAGCATACGAGCGGATGGATGTGCGCGTCATGTTTGGTAAACCGTTTAACATCGACCAACTGCGCTCCGCGGTAGATCGCCTCACCGCCTGACCGAAAATTCTCAGCATTCGTGTCTGCACCGGGACGCGGTTGCTTCAATCTTCGATCTTCTGGCTTCCATCTGCAGATTTCTCCGTGTTCACTCGCCCGCTACAAGCGCGGTAGCCTTCGTCTCATCGCTCACCGCGACGCTGAAATGTTTTCCAATTCCCGCTGTTCCATCGACCGGCGTCTGGTCGTATATAATCGACCAGGTTCGGTAAGCCGGATCGTACTGCGGATCCGAATGTTCGTATTCGGCAGGATCGTAGCCGCGCGAGCGAGCGATTGCGTCGGCAAGATTAAGAACGTCCTGTTTCGTTAGGCGCACATTGGCGGTTAGCGACGATCTCATGTGCAATGACCGCGGCGGCCAAACCAGTAGCCGTAGAGAATTATCGATACCAATCCTGGGCTCGCCTGCGGTTGTCGCACGCCGAGGGCTTGTCACCGCGGACCCTCGCTTGGGCAGGTTGAGAGCCAAAGGTTGAGACGATTCTGTGATTGTGGATTTGGAACTTGGACCCTGGGCTTTCTCGGCCTCGGCCGAGACCGGTCCTTCTGCCGGTGTTTCCGGAACGGCTGGCGCGGCCGGTCGATTAGCGATCTCTGACCTCTCGGCTCTGATTTCGGACCTCTGGACTATGGCGCGCCAATGAGCATTTGCGCGGTAAGGCGCCGGGCCGGTTACCCACCGCGTCATTCGAACGCCGTCGACGAAAATGGCGTGATCCGTTTTGCCCCTCGAATGAACGTTTACCGGTCCGTTAAATTTTCCTCGCTCCATGTGACCCCAGTAGCGGGCATAAAGCGCCGGCTCGCCGGAGCCGGTTTCGGTCGGCTCGATTGTGTACCAAGTGAGCGTGCCAAACCCGTGGGCATAGCCTTCACCGTCTCGACTACCCGACCATGTCGCTTCGTCACCGGGCTTGGGATAGTTGTTCCAGACGAGCGTCCTGCCATCTTTGGTGCGTTGATAGGGACCGTTGCCGAACGCCAGATTGGCGAAGGCCAGCAGCATGGCGCAGAAAAAGAGGGGGCGCGCGGCCACAGCGATGATTGTGACGGAACTATCACAAATGACAACTGTCGCGAAGTAACCGAGCGGTGCCGTTTACGGAGCAAGTACCGCTTGATAGAAACGCTTGGCGAAATTGCCTGCGTTCGTATCCACAAATTCCCAGATCGTGCCGGTAAACGTGTGCGTTTGGAGAGGAACCCAATTCACCAGGTCGGTCGACGCCATGACAGTTACATCCTGGCCGGGAAAGGCGTGGACGTCGAAGTCCAGCACGCCGCCGCTGAGCATGAGCGAAGCCGCGTCGATGGACGGCGCCTGGAGGCTGGGCGTAACGGTCAGCGGTTGCGGAGCGTAAAGGTAGCGTGTGCGTCCGCCGTCGTTTACTCGTGCGAAAACCGAATAGGTGCCGGGCGGCACGGCGGCCGCGTTTACGGTCGCATTTGGCGCATTGAGCGAGACCGCGCTGGTTCCCGTCTTCGGCAGCGTCTGTTCATCCACTTCGATTTCGTTGCCGTTGTACGGATTGTAATCCACATCGAGAAAAATCCCGAGATCAATCTCCCCGGTTGGGCTTGCCCCCGCTTGATAGTAGAGCGTGGCGTCAAAAGATTCGCCCGCGGAGATCGTATTCGTGTTCCCGAGCCCAAAAAGAATTGCGTCCGGCCACAAGCCTGCATTCGCCGGTAACGCCATGCGGTTGGCCGCCACGCCGCCGCCCAGATCCCAGTTCGTGTTGAAACCGTCACTGATCCTTCCGTTGCCGGCGCCGGCGGGCGCCACGTTGCTGAGCCGATCGCCTCCGCCGATCAAGCTATAATAAAAACCGGCGGCCGCGCCCGACATCTCCGTCGATGTCCACCACGTGCTGCGTTGGGTCGCGGTGATCGTCGCCTGCGTATCGCTCGCCGGCGTGGCCAGATCGATCGTGCCATGATACCAGAGATGAACGTCGCTGTGGCTGGACGAATAGCCGCCGTTCAGATCCAGCAACTTCCGGTTGTAAGCGCCGAAGACCGATTGGCCGTTAGGCACGATGATGCCGTCACCCATGTCCTGCCAAAAATTGTCCGCGTAGAGCACGTTCGTCCAGCTCGTCACGGCAGGGTCACCGAACGCTGCAACCGGCCGCGGATCAAGCGTCGTAACCTGGTCAACCCAGATCCCTTCGGCCCCGAGCAATCGGGCCATTTCCGTCACAACCGACCCGCCGCGACTGTGACCGATCAAATGGAGGGGTAGCTCTACGAGCGGCCGGCCGCCCATTTCCGGAATCAAATTCGTCGCGAGCAGCGCATTCACCGCCGTTTGTGCAACCGTCGTCGTAGAGGCCCCGCCAAAGCTCGATAGCGTGGACCAATCCAGCTTCACGACAATCTCTCCGGAATCGCTCAGCAGAGGAGGCACTCCGGAAAGAAAAGTCGCCGCGGCGACGTATTGCCTGGAACCATTCCGCGTGATGGAAATCTCGTAGCAAGTGTAGGTGGTGCCGGGAAATCCCGGATACGCTCCAATTTTTCCCGCCATCGGAATGATCCAGTCGGTTACGTTCGAGTTGAAACCGTGCGTGATCACCGTAACGCCGCCCGCAGTGACAAAGCCGCTCGAACAAAGTGCCAGCAGGAGCGCGCCGAAGAAGCAGCGCAACTGCTTGTTGAATGCTAACGCCTCCCCAGCGGTGAATATTTTATTCGAGGAGAAGCCAGCGCAATCCACAACTGCGCAAGTTGTAACAGAACGGCGAAAGAAAAATCGAGGCAAAAGCAGTCGGCGCTTGCTTAAAACTCACGGCCCCCCCGTGACGTCTGACATCCGACCTCTGACTTGGGAGTTGGGCGTTAGCTTAAACCTGCCGTTCGATCAGGCCGGACGCACCATTTCGAATCGATCGCGAGTGCGGCAATACCAGTTCGGACCGGCCATGCGCCCAATCACATGGAAACGCTCGGTTCGAATGCGCAATTTGGCCGGGTCGATCAATTCGTCGCGCACGTGCACGCGTCTGACCAATCCGATGACAACTCGATTCCCACCGATTTCGAGCGTGCCCCATTCCTTACATTCGAGGCTGGCTGGAGCTTCCCCGATCCGCGGCGGCCCCACGACTGATGATGCTACTGCGGTTAGTTGCGCGTTCTCCAGTTCGCTCGCCCCATACGGAAGCGACGCCGCGGTTCGGTTCATTGCCTCCGCTGTTGCTTCATCGACGAGGTTCACCACGAATTCGTGCGTTCGGCGGATGTTACGCGCCGTGTCTTTCGGCGATCCGTCGTCGCGGTCGCCGGGAGCGAATCCGATGATCGGTGGATTTCCGCCCAGCGCATTAAAAAAACTGAACGGCGCCGCGTTAACCGCGCCGTTTTCATTCAGCGTCGTCACCCACGCGATAGGTCGCGGGGTAATGAGAGAGACGAGCATCGCATAACCGCGGCTGGCATGTTTGCCTTCCATGTCGAGTTCCATCCAAATAGATACGTGAACAAACGGATTTGAAAACAGGCCGAGTTGCGATTCAAGCAAATCGCCTCAACAGAGCGAGGCAGCTTGTATCTACAGCCGACTTCTGATTCCGGCGTTCGACGTTGAGTGCCTGCTCGCGAAAGCTTTCGGGTTCGGCGGTTTCTTCTGCTCTTACACTTCGCTCTTCGCCGTCCCAGCCGGCAGCCGCATTCAGTTCTGCTATGTTCCCATATGCGGTTCATCCTCGCGTTGATTGGAATTATGTTCGCACTCGACGCCCTGTTTTGGGTGGCCGCCGCGCGAATTGCCAGGCCCGTTGCCGCGCGCATCGCCATAGCCGTTTTCAGCCTGGCTCAATTAACGGGCCTGGCCTGGCTGCTGACTCAACGCTTTTCTCATGCGGAATCGACTGCAGTATTCCTCAAGTTCGCGATCGCGGCCGTGTTTATCTGGCACATGATCATCCTGCCTCTGCTTCTTCTGCTGGCAGTTGCGCTGCTGCCGATTCTCGCCGCGGCGGCTGTCCTCCGGATAGCTCGACGTCGCCAGAGAAATTCCAGCGCGGTTCCACCCGATACGAGCGGAGCACTAAGTCGGCGGCGATTTCTCGGGGTCGCTCTCGCCACGGCGCCGCCATTGCTGGACCTGAGCCTTGCTACGATTGCGGTGCGGCAACTCAATCATTTTCGCGTTCGCCGGTTCATCCTGCCCATTGCTGGTTTGCCGGGCGATCTTCACGGGTTAACCATCGCCCAGGTCAGCGATATGCATGTGGGCCGGTTTACGTCCGGCCGCGTTCTGCGCGAGATGGTCCGGCTCGTTAACGATTTCCGCGCCGATCTCGTCCTGCTTACCGGTGACTTGATTAACGACGCCCTCGCTGACCTGGCCGATGGTCTTGAGCTGGTAAGGTCAATGGAAGCCCGGTTCGGTCTTTACCTGATCGAAGGGAATCACGACCTGATCGAGAACGGTGCGGAATTCGAACGTCGGGTGAAACAATCGGGCATTCCGTTTCTCCTGGACGAGTCGGCCATCCTGACGGTTCGTGGGATGCCGGTGCAGCTGCTTGGACTAAGCTGGACACGCGCGTGGAAAAATAGAGATGCGGCGATTGCCGCCGCGGTGCACCGGCTCATGATCCAGCGGCAGCCGGAGACTTTTCCCATCCTTCTGGCACATCATCCGCATGCCTTCGATGCAGCAGCGGAGTCGTTGGTCCCGCTGACGCTTTCCGGCCATACGCATGGCGGGCAGTTGATGTTAAACGATCAATGCGGGTTTGGACCGGCGCTGTTTCGGTATTGGTCTGGCCTTTACACCAGAGGCGCGAGCAAACTGATCGTTTCAAACGGAGTAGGCAATTGGTTTCCGCTACGGGTGCGCGCGCCGGCGGAACTCGTGCATCTCACGTTAGTGCGAACGTAGATTGCCGCCTGCATCTTCCGACATCTGACATCAGATCTCTGACTTCGCCGTTCGGCGTTTTCTTTGCCGTTTTCCCTTCGCTCTTACCGCTTAGCTCCTAGCTCCCGAATGCTTCCTTATTCACCACATACGGCATCTTCGTCGGATCCCCGCCGTAATTCCCTTCCAGCACATCGATCACTCCCTGCACCGTGCGTCCCGCCATGCCTTTGTCGGGATCGACTGAAAGCCGCGTAATCTTCCCGCCACTGGCGAAATGATGGAACAGCCGCGTGCGATCTGCAATTTCCGGATCGAGCAGCGGCGAATCCGGTGGCAGCGGTTCTCTTTCGAAGACGTCCAGCGCCGCTCCGGCGATGACTTTGTCTTTCAACGCTTTGGCCAGCGCCTTCTCGTCCACAACCGGGCCGCGCGAGGTATTCACCAGGTACGCCGTCGGCTTCATCAGTTTGAGCGTCTTCTCGTTGATAAAGTGGTATGTCGGCTTGTCGGTTTCGATCTCGAGCAACAACGGCACGTGGATACTCACGTAATCGGCGCCGCGCAGTGCTTCCTCGAGCTCCACGTACTTGATCCAGGTCCTTTCCTTCTGAATTCCCCTGGCGTGACGCAGGTCCATCACTTCCTGGATGGCGGCAATGTACTGGTCATTATGATATGCCGGGTCGTAGCACAGGATGTTCATATCCAAACCCGAGCACTTCTTGATCATCGCCAGGCCGATGCGTCCGGTGCCGATGATGCCGATGGTCTTGCCCGTGACTTCGTCGCCAAGGAACGGCAGGAACGGGTGCCACGATGGCCATTTTTGTTCCCGCACCAGACGCTCACTCGCAAACATCTTGCGCGCCAGCACGCCGAGCATGAAAAAACCGAACTCGGCCGTCGCTTCGGTGAGCACGTCGGCCGTGTGCGTGAATGGGACTTTGTACTTGTTGGCGGCGGCGCGATCAATGTTGTCGAACCCGACCGCGATCTGCGCCACGACCTTTAGCGTGCCTTTACCCGCTTCGAAACTCTCCGCGTCGATGGGATCGCGGAGCGTAGTGATCAAGGCGTCGATGCCACTCTTCACTTTCTCGATGATCAATTTCTTCGGCGGCGCCTCCGGCCCTTCGAAGACCTCGAGCTCGTAACCGCGCTCGCGAAGACGGTTCTCCGCAGGATCCCCAATGTGCGCGGTGGCAAAGATTCGTTTCTTGTCAGTCATGATTTAAGAAATGGAATCGACAGAATAGACGCGGCTTTCGCATTTTGGCTATTCGATTGAAACCGATTCCCCGGTCATCTCTCAACTCTCAACTAAATATCCTTATCCGTTATCCGTTATCAGCTATTGGCTATTAGTAAACGCGGCTCCGCGATTTTGGCCAACAGAACCGCGGATTTCGCGGATGACAACACTCGCAATGGAGGCCGATCAAGACGGATCCGCAATCCGCACTCCGCAATTTACAAATGTTTCTTCGTCCAGTCGTCGACGCGATCAAGCGCTTTCTCGATGTTTTCGATCGAATTCGCAACGCTGAAGCGCACATAGCCCTCGCCGAAGGCGCCGAAAGAAGTCCCGGACAGCGCGGCGACACCCACGTCGTCGAGCAACGCGTTCGCCAGTTTCTGCGATGGCCAACCGGTACCGGTGATGTTCGGGAAAACGTAGAACGCGCCCTTGGGCAAACGGCAGGAGAAACCTTTTATCTTATTAAGACCCGCCACCATGATGTCGCGCCGTTTCTTGAACTCGGCGCACATCGCTTCGACCGAGCCCTGCGGTCCGCGGAGCGCCTCGACGCCCGCGACCTGCGTGAAGCTCGCTGTGCAGGAATTGGAGTTCGTCATCAGCCGGGAGATGTGCGTCGCCAGATCGGCGCGCATCACGCCGTATCCCATCCGCCAACCGGTCATGGCATACGTCTTGGAAAAACCGTCGAGCAAAATGCAGCGGTCCTTCATCCCGTCGAGCGACATGATGGACTGATGCTCGCCCTCGAAGATGAGCCGGCTGTAGATCTCGTCAGTGAGATACCATGATGTCGCGATCGCCGATCGCGCGCGCGATCTCTTCCAGATCCTTTTTCGTCAACACGCCGCCGGTGGGATTTTGCGGCGAATTCAGGATGATCAGTTTTGTGCGGTCGTTGATCAACCCGGCGAGCTCGCCGACGTCGAGCCGGAAATCCATCTCCTCGCGCAACCGAATCGGCACCGGTTTCGCGCCGAGGAAATTAATCATCGACTCGTAAATCGGGAATCCGGGATTGGGATAAATGACCTCATCTCCTTCCTCGACCAGCGCGAGGATGGTGAAAAAGATGATCGGCTTACCGCCCGGGACAACGACCACTTCTTCGGGCGTCGCGTTTACCCGGCGCGTCTCACTCACGTATTGAGCGATGGTCTCGCGCAGTTTCGGCATGCCGGCCGAAGGCCCGTAATGGGTGAATCCCTTGTGCAACGCGTCGCAAGCTGCGTCGATAATGTTGCCCGGCGTATCGAAATCGGGCTCACCGATCTCCAGATGAACGATGTCGCGCCCCTTCGCCTCCAGCGCTTTCGCTTTCACCAGCACTTCGAAAGCGGTCTCGGTGCCGAGACGCGCCATGCGCCTGGCGAGGTGGAGTTCCGAAGCCTTGTTCATAATGGTGAGACCAGCAACAGACCACATGGATCAGCCATGATCAAAACCTTTCAGATTCCTGCTCTTTTCAACCTCCCCGCTTTATCCTTTCCAAAGTTGCAGCGAAGATGCGGCCGCGCGCGCAGATCCCGTCCATCTCCGCGACTAGACGGAGGCATCTGCCTGCAGAAGCCAGTCGCGAGCCGCCTCCGCCTCCGCGTTGGCGAAAAAGCGCACCCGATGATGCAAAAGCGGCACGATCAGCCGCATTCCGTCGGCGATCCATGGGACATCGGAAACCATGGCAATGCGTCGCCAGGCATTCCAATTAGAAATATCAAGTTTGGTGTCCTCCCACATCGCTGCCACGCTGATCCCGGTGAAATCCGGGCCGAGTTGATAATAGAGGCTGAGATGCTTGTGCTTCTTGAGCTTCGCTTCGATGGCCGGCCACACCACGGAACGGAAATCGTCAGCCATTACTTTCCCCACTCCTGAAATAGCCAGTATCTCTTCCGGGAAACCTGAAAGTATTCGTATCATGGTATTCTCCCTCTGAAAAATAACCGCTTTCTGCCCTGCGGGCCAGTTTGGCTGACTAGTTTGGAGTATATGAAACTGCGCCGAAACGTCAGCCGCCGAGCCAGCTGAACGCGCGGGCGACGTATGGCTTTGCATCTTTTCCGACGCAGACGCCATGAGCGAGGATCAGCTTATCGAAATCCCATGACAGCAACCTTTCGAGTGATCGCCTTGCCAGGTCACGGTTGGTGAAAGAAAGCCGAATATCCAATGGCACGCCTCCCTGCGGATAGGCGACTCCGGCCAGTTTGAGGAGCGCATTGCGCAGCGGCCTGCCCTTCGCCAACGGATGATTTTGGATGAAATCACCGAAGATAACCGTGCGCGACTTTTTGTGAAAAAAATAGACCTCCTCAACGAAACAGTTACCTCTGAAAACGAGTTGATCGAAGTCATCCGCCCAGCCTGCAGGCGGTTTATCCCCCAGGGTACCAGCGAAGGGCAAGCGCTTGAACTCATTTGGTATCTGAGGAGGCGACCACAGTTCTGCGTCGGGAAATAGCTGGTGCCACGATTTCAGTCGCCAGACGTGCAGCTTGGTGGGAGCGACAAGGTATCTCACCGGCCCCGACCCCGTAATGCGATCGAGCACATCGGACGGCACGGACACAGGCGAATTCACCCAGATTGACCGGTCGCCGAGCTGTACGACGATCATGCGAGTGGGAAACGGAATACCGACGGCGCGAACAGTGGCACCGTCAACGATCCAAACATTTTCGGCAAAAGGCTGGAGCCAAACCATAGACGCTTTTCTTTCTGATGTTATTACATCCTGCGCGCAGTGACGTCGAATCGGAACTCAGCACTGGGAATTTGCGCATGGGCCCAAGATTCGTCTGGGCTGGGTCGTGGCGCTCTAACAACTTCTCGCAAATTTCGTGCAGCCATTCTGGATGCTGCCGGTTTTCGTTGTGCATGATCGTAAGTCGCTTGCGAGGCACGAGACAGACGATATCGGAGAATCGGCGTGGGTCAGATGGCGAACACTTTCGCCTCCGGGCCATCGGGCGTCAGTCGAGCCAGGCGTTCAAAGCGAAATCCAAGTTTCTGGAGAAGCTTCGCCGATACCTCATTGTCTTGCGACGTGACCGCGAGCAACCGCGACAGCCCAAAGGTTCGTCGTCCGTATTCGATCACCGCCGTGGCAGATTCAAACGCGTACCCTTTACTCCGGAACGCCGGTAGAAACGCAAACCCGAGATCGACGTGCTCCAGCGAATCACGCTTGATCAGGCCGCACATGCCAATCGGCTCACCGCTTTCTTTGAGTTCAACCAGGTACAGGCCAAACCCGAAACGGCGATACATCGCCACCGGCCCTTTCCCAATGTAATTGCGAGCGTCATCGATCGTGTACACGCCCTTGTCACCGATAAAGCGCAACCACGCCGGCTCATTAACCAGGTGAAGTATAAAAGCCGCGTCGGAATCGTCTTCTTCGAGCCAACGTAGCGCAAGCCGCGCCGTTTCCAGGACTTTCACAGTGTCAGAAAGATTTAGAACTCTGCCCTCTGAGTTCGACGTTGAGCGTTTGCTTTAAGTTCCGTATTCCTCCCTATGTTCCTCCGACAACGGCGTAACCCTGGACGCGCAGATCATCAGCGAGATCTTTCTCCATTTGAGCCGCGTGTTCATACGGCATCGGATTCAAATGCTCGTAAAGCTGCGGCAGAAGTCGAACTCCAAATTTCTTCACCCAAAACGACGACTTATACCCGTCCACATGATTACGAAACCGATCGGCAACCGGTAGACCGGTCATTCCAACGTACACCGCCGGCTTGGAACGATGCCATTTAGGATTTAGGCGCTTGACCCTGGGATGTTTAACGGCCTCTCGGTCGAGCAAAATCACGTAAACGTTGTGATGAAATTGATCCATCGGCCGATTACGAAGCAGAACCTCCCCTGAAACGATTGGTTCGGCTATTGGCGTCAGCGATTGTCTCTCCTTGGACGAATTGTTAGGCGTCCGTGCTATCGACATTTAGGCCCTAACCTGCTGAAGAAAAAGGAACCCGCAAAGATAGAGCATGCCCTCCGATCTGCTGCCCGCTCCGCAATCCGCAGTTCGAGAATTTCGACGGCGACGCTGCCGGGTTAATCCGTTTTCGTTCAGGGGCTCTCTGTCGCGAGAGGATGGAAGGTCAGGAGCAGATCCTTCGCGGTCACTTTGCCGTCGCCAGGCAGGATCGGTTCGTCCTGTAACACTGTCGACCACGCTCGCGGCAAGCTCCACGTGTCGGAGACACGCTCGAATCCCATCGTCCATTGCGGAAACGAGCGCTCCTCGACTTCTTCGGTCAGTAGCACTTTGATGTCGTGATGCCTCGGGTCGCGCTGGATGACGTCGAAACAGGCACGGACTGCTTCTTCGGGCCCTTCGAGCAGCTGCAGGAATTGGTTTTTATGAAAGACAAGCATGCCGGTGATGGCGCGTGCTGCGTTTTTGGTGCGCGACTTTTCCACCAACCCGAAAAGATCATTCGGCCAAAACTCCTGGCTGGCCGTGCTACGGTAGAGGAGTTGAAAGATCATGCCACAATTGAAGCACCACCCATGCCGGGTCCGCGGCCTGTTTGGTTTCCAGCCCCCCTAACTTCCCGCGCATCTCGCGCAGCTTATTCAAAAAGCTTTGGGAACGGAATTTGGGGTGAAGTCATAATGGTTTCCCGCCTGAAGTCTCCGATTTGTTCCGGCAGGCACGACTGTTTCGCGGCCGGAGCTTCTTGGGGATGGCGATAATCGAGCAGCCGCGGAAAGGCAGTCCGGCTTCTTTCGGCCCTTTCAGGGTCCAAGCTATGCTCTATCTCGAGAGAACAGTGGTGGCAAACGAGTTACTTCGGTGAAAAAGAAACTGCGAATCTTGGGGGTCGACGACGAGCCATTCATTGGCGAATCGATCGCGTGTGTCCTGGAAGCCCCGCATCGGAAGATCGTTATCGCCAAAGACGGGCGGGAGGCGCTTGCCCTGGCGACGAAAGAGAAGTTCGACGTCGTGATTACGGACCATCGGATGCCTCGATCCGGCGGGCTGGAGTTGGTGAAAAAACTTCGGGCGCGCAACTACGCCGGCAAAATCGTGGTCCTCTCAGGTCATCTTTCGCCGGAAAACATCGGCCCTTACGAGGAACTGGCCGTGGACGAAGTCGTTGGCAAACCGATCGATTCGACCGAGCTCCGCGGAATCATCGCCGATCTCGAAGACGAAGTGTAGAGGCGATTGTTCCGGAATCATAAGCCGCTTACGATGCGCGCTTTCAAGCGTCAGCCGTCGCCACATCTTTGGGACAGAAGGGCGCCAACCGCTTGACAGGCTGATCAAAAAGCGTCCTCGATTCTCAGTGTCGGTGGCCACGTTCGGCCTGAATGCGCTTGAGCAGCTCGATGTGAGTTCGTTCGAGCTCATTGGCAAACTCGACAGTGGCTTGCAGAGCTTCGGGATATCCGGCGGCGTTGCTTGCTTCTTCCAGACCGCAACGGGCATGCTCGTCGCTCGCGTCTTGCCATCCGCCCTAAATTGCTCTTGCGCGGCCAACCCCATTTATGAGATGGCTTCTAACTAAACAAAAGCCCGGTCCGCATTTTTGAAGAAACATCAAGGAAAAGGAATCCTTCGGCACCGCTTTGTGATCGGTGTCGCGCTTTTTGGTGTCGCAATCGGCATTTCGAGCACATTCGCCGGAGATGCGGTGTCACCCGACAAACAATGGGAATACCGGTGCGCTGACGGTCACTGGCCGGAAATCGTTAGGGCAGGCACGACGCAAGTGGTGTTGGATCTTTCCACGCAGCTGGACGTGCCGCATGGGAACGACGCGGAGATCGTCTGGGCGCCGGACTCGAAACGGTTTGCTTTCAATTACAGCCCGCCGCACGCGCCTCACACCAGCTACGAAACGATCGCGTTTTATGAGTTGCGCGGCGACAAATGGGTGGCGTTGTCTTTGCCCGTGGACGAGACATCGGAGCGCGCGCAGTTGGCGCAGTTGGCCAAAAAGCAATTGCCGAAAAACGCTTACCCGCCTGGTGCCGACATAATTCGCGACATCTTGAAGGTGCGCAAATGGACGGACGCGAATACCGCGGTCCTCTATGCTCATGCTGCCTGGGAAGGAAGCGAATCGCGCAGCCCGGAAGCGAGTTTTCTTTTCACATTAAAGTTCGATGCGGAAGGCAACCCGAAGATCATCAAAACTCAACGCGTGCCGGACAACAGCGCAAAAGACTAGCCCGCCGCTTCAGTTCGGCGAAGAAGTTGTCGATCTTCACTGTTTTGGGCCAAAGACTTTCTGCACCAGCGTCTGGAAGCGCGGCTCGTTGCGCACGCTGTCGTAAATTTGGTCGATCTTCAGATACCAACAGGCGCTATCCTGCTGCTCATAGGCCCTTTCCAGCCAATCCAACGTTTTCTCCTTTTCGCCAAGTCCCAGATAGATCGTCGCGAACGCTGTCGGACTGACGTATTGCTGTTTCGCAAGATCTTCGAGTTCGCCCAACGCTTGCTCGGCTTTCGCTCGATCTCCGGAGATGGCATAAGCGTAGCCGAGGTACCCTTGGTACCAAGCACCGGGATTCGGCGTTTTAGCTTTTTGCAATTCCACGATCGCGTCGGCCGCGTCGCCCTTTTTAAGGAAAGAGAGGCCTATCAAAACGTGGTTGATCGTTGAATTCGGATCCATTTCCAGCGTCTTTCTGGCCTGCGCGATCGCATCGTCGTATCGGCCCGCCCAATACTGGTAAAAACTCAGACTCATTTGAAAAAACGGATTCAGCGGATCGAGTTCGATCGCTTTCCTGGTCTTCGAGATCGCCTCGTCGAATCTGCCAAGTCCATTCACAGTCCAGGCTTGTGTCTCGTAGGCGAATGCCAGATTTGGATTTAGTTTGAGCGCACGATCGAATTCTTTCAGGCCGTTTCGCCAGTCGTAAGCGGCGACGAGTGCAAGCGCTAGCGACATATGCGCTTCCGCCAGTTCCGGATCGAGCGCCAGCGCCTTCTGCGCAAATTCTTTTTCCTTTCCGATAGCTTCTCTCTCCGGCATCACCACGCTTCCCATGTACGCGTAGTTGTCAGCCAGTCCGCAGTAGGCTAACGCGTAATTCGGATCCAGTCTCAGCGCCTGCTCGTAATAACGGATCGCATTATTCCAGCCAGCCTGCGTGTACTTGGCGAACTCGTAGCGCCCCAGCAGATAAAGCCGGTGCGCTTCCGGATTGTCGGTCGGCTTCTTCGTCAAAAGGCGCGTCTCTTGGACACCTAATTTCCCCTGCAACGCCTTCACTACCTGTTCGGCCACGTTGCTCTCGAAGTTGAGAATGTCCTTCATATCGCCGTCATAATCCTTCGACCAGAGATGGTAGCCGTCGGCGACGTTGATCAGCTGTGCGGTGACGCGAAGCTTGTTGCCGGCTTTGCGAACGCTTCCTTCCAGCACCGTATTGACATGCAACTCGTCGCCGACTTTTCGGAAAATGTCCTCTCCCGTTTTGCCCTTGAAAGCGAAACAAGATGTTCGTCCCGGCACGCGCAGCCCTGGCACCGTGGCCAGTGCGTTAATCAGTTCCTCCGTCATGCCGTCACTCAAATATTCGTCGTTCTTGTCTCCGCTCATGTTTACGAAAGGCAGGACGGCGACGCTCTTCTCCGGGATCGCCGAATCGGTAGGGGACGGCTCGGGTGCGGCGGTTTTCTTGTCGGAAAGATCTTTCTTTAATTCCTGGGTGATTTTCTTGGCGACTTCGCTCTTAATAGTATCGACTAACGAAGGGGACCCGGTGGCGGTCGGTTGAGGTACTGTCGCTGATCGGCGTTGGCCGAGCGTGCGCACAATCGCGGGAGCGAAAATCACCGACACGATGGCAAGCGCGATCAGCAAGACGGCGACAATGAAGATCGCCCGGGCGAGCGGAGAGAGGGCTTTGTGCGTCCCGGCTTTAGAGCGGGGGATGCTGCGACGCGCTTTCCCGATTCGCGTCGGTGGCGCGGGATTGCCAATTGTCTCGGCATAAAGATTAACCAACGAGACAACAAGTCCGTGTTTCATTTCCACGTCGCCCAGTTCGTGAAGATACGGCTGCCAACGACGCTGTTGTGCGAGATCGTCACCCACGCGTTTACTAATGAGAATGTGGCCGGCGTCGCCGCAATCCATCACTCGTTGCGCGATATTGATCCCTACGCCGGCAATGTTTTCCCGCTCGTTTGCGTCCTTCACGTGATGGACCGGGCCGCTGTGGATTCCTATTCTCACCGGCAGGCTCGGCTGCGCGCGCAAAGCGTGGCTGATTTCCAGGGCGCATTCAACCGGCTCCTCCACGGATCCGCTGAAAACCAGCGCCATGCCATCGCCGGTCGGCAAAATCGTAAGTGTCCCCGCAGTCTCGGCCTCGTGGACCGCCTCGGTGTTGCGCACAATCTGATTCAACTCCTGAAGCGCTTCCGATTGTTCGTCGGTCAGGAGCTTGGAATACCCGACGATGTCCATGAAGAGCACGTGCGCGATCTCCAAACGCAGCTTGGTCTTATCGTCCTCTGCCATGAGCCTCTGAATTTAGGCGTTTGCCCCGGCAACAACTACAACATTCTTTCGGCGCGTTCCAGCCGCAGCGCTGGATCGGTTCGCCGGGCGTATCGAAGTAGCGATCTGGAGCCTGTCAAAGCGGAGCGTAACAAGTGGTTCGCAGCGAGTGCCGGGAGCGGTTCGATCACGGATCGCCAATCGAACTGATGACCGAGCTCCCTATCGATTGCCTAACAAGTAATTTTTGTAATACAAAAATCCCGAAGCCTGCGGGGTCCGGTACTCCCGGCAGCTGTCGGAGCATTTGCGGCTTTTGTTCAACCGAAACGGAAAATCTAAAAAGGTGATTTCTTCTGGGTCGCGTGCCGCGCCATAGTTGCAGTAATGAGCAGGCATTGTGGCGATGGTCAGTGCCCGCGCTTCTTTAGAGCCTTCTCGATTCGAGGATCGGGAATCAACCACAAGAGCGCGGCGAACACATACAGTGCGCTGGCGATCCAGGAGCTCACAAACGCGAGCGGGATCCCGGCGAGGTAGAGCGCGAGAGAAAGTTTGGCTTTCCAATCTTTGCCAACAGCCAGCTCGAGAAACGATTCGCGGCCTTGTTTGGCGATGATGGCGCGCTCGAGAATATAGTAGGCAAGCCCCGCCATCAGCAATACGAAGCCGTAAATAGCGGTCGGGATCGCAGCAAGGTGATTTTCACCCATCCACGCCGTAGTGAATGGGAAGAGCGACAACCAGAACAGGAGATGAAGGTTGGCCCAGAGAATCCCGCCGCTGACCTGCTCAGTCGCCTGGAACAAGTGATGATGATTGTTCCAATAGATGCCGAGGTATATGAAACTTAGGACGTAGCTCAACAATACCGGCAAGACCGGCTTCAACGCGGCAAGTTCAACCGCATGTGGCACCTTCAATTCCAGCACCATAATCGTGATGATGATGGCAACGACACCGTCGCTGAAGGCTTCGAGTCGGGTTGTTTTCATTTTCGCACGCCTGACTGCCGATTCATTTAAGGCTACAATGCAAATCAAGCCGCGCTGGGGCGGTCGTGTTTTGGAATCAGAACAATGAGTCCAATGCTACCGGCGAAAGCGAACGCTGCTCCATAATAGAACACAGCGGCGTGGCCTACTCGGTCCCAAAGCACTCCGGCTACGACGCTCGCCACCAGTTCCAACAACCCGACGGTGCTGCTGTACCATCCGACTCCGCTTGCGCGTAAATTTTCGGGAACAAAATCTGATGCGAATGCTTTTCCGACTGCCCGGAATATTCCCTGATATAGACCGTAGAAGATAAACAGTGCAGCGAAAAATAGGACAGTCTGTGCATGCGCAAAGCCAATATAGGCGAACATAAAAATGATAAACGAGGCGAGCAGGACATTTTTTCTTCCCAATTTGTCGGAGAAGGAGCCTGCGGGATAGGAAATGAGTGCCGCGGCAAGGTTAAACAGAGCATACATCAAAATCGTCGTCTCCAAGGGGGCGCCAATATCCTGTGTCCGCAAAATCAAAAATGAATTGCTGGAATTGCCCAATCCGAAAAGAGCGATCACCGAAAGGTATTTCCAATACCCGCTCGGGAATTGGCGCAGGCTCACATCCATCTTTGATTTTACCGTCACTGCTGCGCGGCGCTCCGTTACGAGCAGAACCATGACAAAGGCGAGCAAGCCGGGAATGAGCGCTAGATAGAAAATAGCGCGCATTCCAACATGCAACGAATACAGAAGAAAGATCGCGAAGAGCGGCCCGACGAAAGCGCCGGTGTTATCGCCAATACCTTCAAGTCCAAAGGCTTTTCCCCGCACGTTTTCGTTCACCGAAGATGCAATGAGTGCATCGCGCGGAGGCGACCGTGTCCCAGCGCCTACTCGGTCCAGCAACCGTGCACCGAAGACGCCCTGCCAGACCGTCGAAATACCCATCAAAGGCTTGCCTATTGCCGCCGCGAGATAACCGGCCAGCGCGATACCTTTCCTTTTTTGCAACCTGTCGGAAAGTGCGCCGGAGAAGCCCTGCACAATGTTCTGCGCTGCTTGGGCAAAACCCTCTACCAACCCGACGATACTGCCGCTCGCCTTCAACGTTCGGGTCAGAAATACCGGCAAAACCGGATAGAGCATTTCCGTAGAGGTATCGGCAAAGAAACTCGCCGCGGCGAGCAGGAACGAATTCCTCGAGAGCCCGGCGAAGTATCGCTTCATGCTTCGCTAGTCCTCTAGTTTAAACGTAGACGCTGTTACGTGCGGCCTGGTATCGTTCCAAATCCAATCCCGAATCTCAGGCGGATCCGATACCGAAACAAGCTTGGGAAGGTGAACAGTCATGGACGTTGAGTATCTGCAGTAAATGGAAGAAGAGCCCAGGTTCAGATCTACACTTCGTTGAAGTTCCGGCCTATAATGCATGAGCTAACATGGGAATATTTCTCCGCCGCTCTTCCCGAACCACTCAACATTCGATTGTTTCAGAATGCTGTGTCGCCGATTTTCAGGAGCTTTGTTTCCGTTGATTGTCACTGAGAAGAGATTTTTTGAAAAGGAGTTTCTAACAAGGCTGCGGCGCGACAGCTCAACGTTTTGCCTTGTAAAGCTCGATGTCCGTAGCTGATTCGTTAGGGATTAAATGTGATACAAAATCCTCGGAGCCTACGGAGACAGACTCAAGCAGAGACGATTACGAGCAGGATTCCCGTGACACCCGGAGCCTACTGATACCTTTTTGACACCAGCAGCTTTTGGCTTTGCAGCGGCGTGTTCCGCATCGTTTCGTCTCGACATTTCGTTCGATTTGCGTATAAAGGCGCCGGTCATGATGGTCAGGCGTTTTGTCGGGATAATCGTTTTCGCATTTTTGTTTTCTTCCGCTCGCGCGGCTTCAAATGCATTCGATAGTGCTGCTGACCCGACGTACGCGAGCGGCTGGACCGATGGCAGCAATGGTGGGTTTGGGTTTGGACCGTGGTCGATCACGGCGAATCCGCCGGGCACCACTTCGGCGGGAACTTTTCTTGGAGATTCGACGACGCTGGCGCCTGGAAACACCGGCGGCAATATCAATACCGCCGGCGTTTCGTTCGGACTCTTCGGCTACGACAATGCATACGTGAATGCAATTCGCGCCTTCAACGCTCCTCTTTCGGTTGGGCAGACCTTCTCCATGCAGATCGCGGTCAATTACCGGAATGGAAACAAAGGGTTCGACGTGACGGACCCGAGCGGTAACAACATCTTCGATTTAAACATCGGGGGCGATGACTACAGCGTGAACGATACCGGTGGAGGGACGACCAACTTGTTTAATATGGCTTACGATCCGAACACTGTTTTCACTGTTTACATCACACAAACAAGCGCCACAGAAGGCTCATGGACGATAGTTCGAAGCGGCGGAATGAGTGGAACTGCGTCATCGGGAGGATTTCCATACCAGGGAGTCGCCGCGGGAATTAACATTTACAATGTGCAAACTGTCGACGGCAACTTGGCCCAAGACTACCTGTTTGTGAACAATATGCAGATCGTCCCCGAGCCGTCGACCTTCGCCTTGCTCGGTGGCTCCGTTCTCCTCGGAGCGTTACTCCACGTCCGTCGCCGTCGATCCGCTCAAATCCGCTAAAGTTTTACAGGTGGCTAAAACTGGTAATCACTATTCACGTCTTGCCGTGAGGCCAGGTTACGGACCCTTGGTTTTGACCAAAACCAAGTCGCCGGCTGCCCTAGGCGGATCGTAAAAAACTGACCGCCTCCCGAAATTCCAGATTCGGTGCCTGGCCTCCCTCCCGAGCACGTCCCCGTCCAGCCGTAAAGTTGGCTCCCGCCAACGCCGCCGTAAAGTTCGCGCCTGCGAACCGTTGACCTCCGACCTCCGTTTTCTGAGCTTACACTTGTAAACTCGATGAACCTGAGACAAAGATGATTTATGGCACATGTCGTTACCAATAAGTGTGTGGGGTGCAAATACACCGATTGCGTGTTGGTCTGTCCCGTGGCCTGCTTTTACGAGATGGAGAAGCAACTGGTCATTCACCCGGAGGAATGCATCGATTGCATGGCTTGCGTGGATGAATGTCCGGTGCACGCCATCTACGCCGAGGGGGACGTACCGCCGGAGTTTCAGGCGGACATTGCGTTCAACGCGACGGAGGGCAGACGGATACAAGAGTCGGGGCAGGCTGCCATCGAGACGAAAAAGGATCCCTTGCCGACCGCCGCCCAAAGAAAAGCGGAATTGGGATACTAGAAGGAAGAAGAACGCTTTCGCTTTAGCTGAGAGAACCCCGAAGAAGTTCGGGGTCGAGAGCTTTTTGGAATTTGTAGCTTGGAGCTTCCCTGGTGCTTGGGGTTTGGAATTTGGTGCTTCTAATTCCCCTTCGCTCTTACCCCTTACCTCTTCGCCTACGCTCCGCAATCCAGCATCTAGTATCCGGTATCCAGCAGCGTCCCCACTTCGCGCTCCGCCTGCTCCGGCCCGCGTCCTGCTAATTCAATGCGGGAACATGACCCATCCCTTACAGATCCTGGTTGTCGAGGATGAAAAAGCCCTCGCGCACATGATTGCAATGGTGCTTGGAGGTCCAACGGCCAAGGTGGTTAAGGCGAGGAACGGCTGGGAGGCACTCATCAGGATCGGCGTTGCGCCCCGGCCCTTTGACGTGGTTATCACCGACCATCGCATGCCGCGCATGACGGGCCTCCAATTGGTGCGCCGTCTAAGGGCGCAAAACTTTGCCGGCAAGATTCTTGTTCTGTCAGGTTACCTGTCGGACGAGGACATTTCCGCTTACGAAGAGCTGCGTGTGGACATGATGATGTCCAAGCCGTTCGACTTTGACGAGCTGCAACAAGCGATGGCCGTTCTGGACAAGAAACCATCGGTGCTCGCTGGAGCAGCCTGATTGTCAGTCCGGTCGAAGACTCGCCATGGACCGCTCGGACTTGTAGCCGCTGCCGTCGGCTGCGGCATTGTTCCCGGTATTATCTCCCAAACTTGACTGCTTAAAGCAGTCAAGTTCGAAGAACGCTGGCTAACAGCCGGCACCAGCACGCGGGCCGCGCGCGAATACGAAACGAGATTAGAAGCCGCAACTTTTTGCTCGCTTTAGCAGTCCAATTCGGGTTTTCTGGATCCGGAGGATTCGGCGTATGGATGAAGGTGTAGAGAAGCTCATCACCGGCTGGTTCGAACGGGCGCGCGACAACCAGCTGACACACGATGAATGCGGCATCCGGCTCAACCGCTGGCATTATCGTTTGGGAATACCAATCATTGTCCTGACGACTGGTGTGGCAGCGGCCATTTTCTATTGGTTAGGCCGTCCGGATCTAAGCGACCCGATCAAGATGGCGATTGGAGTCGCCAGCGGTGCGGCGGCTCTCCTGGCCTGTTTGCAAACCTTCCTCGGCTTATCGCAGCGGGCCGACCAGCATAAGATTGCCTCCTCACGGTACGATGCGTTACGGCGAGCGCTCGAAATCTTGAAAACGTTTTCGCCGTCGGACCCGATCGAGCTGCGTCGCGCCGTCACCGATATTCAACGAGGGATGGACCGGCTGGCCGAAACATCGCCGGCTGTTCCGGCGCGCTGGAAGGAAAAAATCGATAAGGAATTGGACAGCCGAGGCCAGGAACGCATTTTTCATCTTCCGGCTGCCGATCGCTCACCGGAAAAAATCGAACTCGGCGCCGCTTAAAGCACTGACCACCGTGGAGCTTCCCAAAGTTTACTCGCCGGGGCGAGCGCGCGAATACCAAGCCAAACTCAAAGCCGAAAAGGAACAAAAAGCCCGCGCCTCCGTCCCGCAGTTCTGACCGCTGATCGCCGTTCTCTGATAACCAATAACAGATAACTGCGGGCACCCCCGCCGCTGCCAATGTCGAAAGTTTAGATCTGACCACCATTCCCCCCGCACTCGTAAAGGACCTGACCGCACTCCTTTTTAGAACTGGCAAGCTGACAAACTGAATGGAGCGACTGGGTGAGCGCGACATGGCCGGTAAAGCCGCGAGGTAGCGGTCGAGCGCTGCGGGGCAGCCGAGATACAAATTCAGATCGCTCTCAAATACACACCTTTCCGAAAGAATTAGGGAAAGGGCTTTTACGCTGTAGATTGACACGGTTACTCAATCCCTTTCCCCGGATTGAACCAGATATGGAATTAACACGAACTCTGTCTCAAAGCGGCGCACTTTACTTCGCGCAACTACACACAACGGAGCGGCGGGCTGCTCTTTTTCGGCGGTTCGCTGCCGCAGCCAGGCTGCAGCCACCGGATGTGCGGCGACGGACTTTTGCCGACTCGCACGTCTCGAGGCGATTTCGTCCCGATAACGGGCGGTAATCGATTAACGAATTTAAGATCGACATGTCCAAAAAGTCCCGAGTATTAAATCGCCACCGAAGCAAGTGGATCGGATTTATTATAGCCGAAGGCTCGGCGATCGGTGTTCTTCTTCTGGCGGGGACATTTGCCTGGTCGTCACACCTGACCAATTCCACGCTGGGTTTTTTGATCAACATCGTGATCCTCGCTGCCGCCGTGGCCATCGCTTTTATCCCAATCGTCCTCTTCGCGATCTCCCCCATTCTTCCACGCGCAGATCGTTAGCGAAAGCCGACCTCCGGCCTTGGCCAATGTCCTTTCGTTCGTACCACCGATAGATCTCGCAATTGGTTCGATGTCTGCGATTGGTGTCATGTGCCGCTTGAATCCTGCCCCGTCTGTGGCCATGCGCTTTCCGTCCTTGAGCGCCATTGCCGTCATTGCGCTGTCTCATCTGGGGCCGCGCGGTCGTCTTGGCGGTTTAACGTGAAGCATCTGCGAAAGCGGATCGTCGCGTGGTGGCGATGGGCGTTCTCGTCTACTTGATATTTCTCCGCTAACGCAAGGCGCGGCGCGATCCGGGCGCGTTGACTTTACGCATTGCCGGACGAGCCTCTCTCATTATGGGCGACAAATCTCCGAAAGCGAACCAGAAGCACAAGGCGCAGCAACAGGCGAAAGCCAACAGCGCGTCCCAGAAGAAAGCGCAACAAGCCTTAACCGCCAGGGCGGCGCCGGGAAAGAAGTAGGATCTCGCTGGCAGGCGGCGGGCGCTTGTTTTTCACAAAACGTCTACCCCGAAAGGTGAAGACGCGTTCCTGGTTCAGGCCTAAGTTGGGGGCAGAAAACAAAAGATAATGCGCAAAGAAAAACCCAAAGCCAATTTCAAGAGTAACCCTTCAATCCCCGGCCGCGAAACCTTGCGGCCAAAGAATGTGTCGACAAAACATAACAAACAAATCGCACATCACGCGCCGGTACGCCGGGCTGCGAACAAAGGCCGCGGCTTCTGAGCAACATTGAGCGCCGGTCAGCGTTGTAATGGCCTTGTGTTTGCCGCCACGATCGCTTGCAGCTCGTAGTCTTTTATCGTCGGATGAACCGCTGCCGCCGAAATTTGGCCGGAAAAGAACAAAAAGCCCGCGCGTCAGTGCCGCAGTTCTGAGCGCTGACTGGAGTTTACCCGTCCTGGTCGCCGTGGCGACCGCGTCGGGACCTCCGGCCACTGATCCCTATTTCCCGATCTCCTGACCCCCGAGCTGCTGCGAATTGCCGTTAGGAAAGGCGCGCTCGAAACCGAATCCCCATAAATAGCGCGCCGATCGCCAACATCGTCCAAGTGGATGGCTCTGGAACTACCGTGAATGCGATAGCGTCGGAGTTATTTGGTAACAGACCAATGTTGGTGATAGAACCAGTCGTGGTGTTGATGCTTATCAAGCTCACGGTTCGGTCCGGCGTAGTCTGGCTGTTATTCGATCCAAACAGCACACCCGCGGCGTCGATGGCGAACGCGTTTATTCGGAAACTCTGCGGAGCGTTCGTCAGGGTTGGGCCCGTGGTCAGTGCGCCGTTGGAGGGATCCAGCGTGTCAAGCGTGCCCGAGGGGCCTGAGTTCGAGGAGTAGAGTGTCCCGGTGGGACTGAACGCCAAGGCATCGCCCTCGCCGCCGTTTCCAGAGGAGCCAACCGCCGTCAGGCCGCCCGTCGAAAGATTAACCGTATACAAAGTTGATCCGCTATAGCCGAAGAGCGTCCCGTCCGATCGAAATGAAATGTCGCCCAGCCCCACGGATCCAAACGGATCGATCAGGCTGCCGATCACCGAAGCCGCGCCCGTTGCCGGATTGATCGTTACCAAGGTGCGCGGGGAATTTGGCGATTCTAAACCGGTGACGCCATAGAGCAGACCATTCAAAGGATCAAAGGCCAGGCCGGTGATGCCAAGCGGACTGGCGCCCGCGAGAATGGGACCGACCTGGGTAAATACCGCTGTCGTCGGATCGACGGTGTAGAGAACGCCGTTCACGCCCCGCGAACCCGTTGCCGCATACAAGAGTTCCTGCGCCTGGAGAGGCGTGGCCAAAGCCCAAACGACGCCGATCCCGACCAGCAGAAATCTGAACGCGCATTTCGGCATCTCGCCATCATGCGATTTTTAACCACGCACAGTCAACAGCCGAAACAGCTTTCCGTGTTTCAGTTTTTAGCTTTTCCAACGCCTCAACGCCTCTCTCTGCTCTTGGCTCTTCGCCCTTCGCCCCCCCGCATATTCTCTGGTGTCGCGGCGAATTGTGGGGCGTCTGTGTCAGACGCCAAGCGCCTTTCCGGCCCTGCGCTCGTTAAAGCGCGAAACTCGGTTCCCCGAAACCTGTGGAATCGAGTTGTTGGCGTGCACGAATTCGACCGAAGCCTGACGGAGCGATGTCAGCCGTTCTTTCTGGACGACTATCTACGGGCAAACCCGGAACACCACCATGCAAGTCCGGGCAGTTGGAGAAGGATTTAGGATTGAAAGTGAGTTCCGCCAGACATGCTGCACGGCTGGTAATGTTCGAGGTCATGAGGTCCTTTTTCGTTGGTTCAAATGGGTCCAGGCCCGGAATGGAACTATTCAAGATCGACGGACACCCTTGCCAGGCCGAGGCGCTGTTGCGCGGGGAGCAGGCAAGCGTGCCGTTGATACGTTACTGATTAACTTTTCCCGGCCAGGACTCCCTCGACCTTGCTCTTCACGAAACCGCCCGCTTGCTGGGTAATCCCGCTCGTGTTTCCGGTTCCACCGGTAAGGAATGGTTCCAGTTGGCTGGCGATCGGCGCCGGCAATTTCGTTTTCAGGAAATCAAACACCACGAGCACCGCCTTCTGGGCGTTCTCCTGGGTGATCCCTGTTTTCTTTACAATCAGGTTTATTACTTGTTCGTTCATGCAGGACTCTCGGCCCGCGCATGATGAACTGCGCGCTGGATATTGCCAAAAGCAGCCCGCTTATTGCAGTCCGGGCCCGGACCTCTGACCTGTGCCCGCTCAGAGCCCTCGCCTGCCTTGGATCAGGTTAATGATGATGACGATGACGGCAATCACCAGGAGGAGATGGATTAGACCGCCGCCGATGTGGGTGAGGAAGCCGAGAAGCCAGAGTACGACCAGGATAACAACTATAGTCCAGAGCATGATTTTCCTTTCGATTTATTGAATTGGCCGCTATTGCGACACACCGTGGAGATTCGATCAAGCAAAAACCGATCAAGCAAAAGCTTTGACTGCCGCCAGCTAAAACGTCCAAAGCCCGCCTGCCGTGTGTGGGTCGCTCCGCGTCGTCCTGGGCCGGCTCCGCGCTTCCTCAGCTCTTACCGCTCCGCCCTTACCCCTTTGCTTCCCGCCGCCCGCGCCTCAGTTCCGCAATTCTGACTGGCATCCTCCCTGGCTCACCGTAGCTAACGGAGGCAGCTGCCCTGCGCTATGCGCTTGAACGTTTCTAGCGACGGCGGTTCGTCCATAGGCTGAGTTCGAGTTGACGATGAAATTCCCTGGAGCGCCGTGCCCAGAGCCAGCGAAACAGACGATAAACGTTCATGTGAACATATAAGCCTGTACAGCCACGCTCGGCAACCCAAAATTTCAGCCGCCGGCTATTTTGCAACCGGTGGCGCCTTAAAAAGATCGCCTGCGCGCTTCATTCTTACTTCTTAAGTCTTACTTCGTTAGTACAGTTCCGGATTCATGAGCGCCGATTTCGCCGAACTTGATTACCGCCAGACCCCGCTGGGCGAGCTCATCCTGCGTCGCCGCCGACTTCTCTCGCTTGATCGCCTTGAGATCTTCGAAGTCAAACTGGGCGACTACTTTCTCATGTCGAGCCTCTTCCACGACGTGGAAGTCGCGCTGGCCGATCTCGGGCTCGCCGCGCTGAACGCGCCGGAGCTCGATGTCGTAGTCGGCGGGCTCGGGCTCGGCTACACCGCCCTCGCGGCCCTGAAGAATCCGGCTGTGCGCTCTCTTATTATAGTGGAAGCGCTCGCCCCGGTCATTGAGTGGCACGAGCGTGGATTGGTTCCGCTCGGTCCGCTGCTCACGTCCGATCCGCGCTGTCGCTTCGTGCAGGCCGATTTTTTTGCGCTAGCCGCCGTACCGGAACAGGGGTTCGATCCGGAAAGTCCCGGCCGCAAATTCCACGCTGTCCTGCTCGATATCGACCATTCGCCGCGCCATCTCTTGTATGAACAGAATGCTGCCTTTTACGAAGTGGACGGCCTGCGCCGTCTCGCCGCCCAGCTTCATCCCGGCGGCGTTTTCACCCTGTGGTCGGACGACCCGCCCGACCACGATTTTCTGGTTAATCTTCGCCAAAGCTTTACTGAGGCCGACGTGCGCACCGTTTCTTTTTTCAATCCGCTCCTGGAAGAAAATTCCTCCAGCACGGTTTACATTGCGCGCCGCGCCTGAGCCCGTTAGGCGTGCCCCTCGTCGCTCCGGAGAGGCGAAACTCGCGTTCGCTGAGATCGCCATATGAAAACGCATTCCGGTTCCACGGAGATTCGTCCCGGCACAAGATCGACAAGGTGTAGAGGTGGCCGTGTCGGCCGCAACGCGCGACGCGAGCGCATCACCGTTTCAGCTTCGCTCGGAGCTGTCGTTCAATGTCGTCGTCGTCGTAGGTTCGCCGCACCGGAACGCGCAAAATCGGTAAGCTGGCGATCTCAAGTATTCGATCAACGTCGCGGTCTCGTGCTTGGCGATCTGGGCGTTGATGCGAGGAATCGTCAAGCTCGACAGCGATGATCGGGCAGAGTGCTGCGTCGCAGACCACAAAATCGACATGTTTTGAGCAGATCCGCCTGAAGTTTGCTTGCCGCAGGCGATGTCGTTCGTCGGCCTCGACTAAATCAGCCAGCCTCACTTTTGCGTGGACAGTGTGTGGGACTACAATGCGGCGAAGAACTCCGTAGAAGTATCTTTCGGCCCGCGATAAAAGGAATTTCCGGCGAAAAAATGGCTTCAGTGCAACGTCCATCCATGAAATTTCAGCAGTTGATATGCCGACCACAGCAATTGCGTGCCCGAACAGTGGGGACGAAACTTGCTCTTTAAAGCCTTTTCGAAGAAAGTCCTGAAACGATGACGAACACAGAGACCCAAGACGTGAGAGAACTGCCTGCGTACGGAGTTGCGGAGGCAGCGCACTACCTTCTGGTCCCCCGCGCGACTTTGCGTTCGTGGCTCGCGGGAATGTCATACGGTACAGGCTCCGGACGAAAACTATTCAAACCCGTGATTCAGCCGGCTGCCAGGTCCCCGGTCGCACTTTCGTTTGTTAATTTGATTGAGGCCCATGTCCTGGCCGCCATCCGGCGAAAATATCGAGTCGACATGCCGGCCGTTCGTAGATCCATCGACTTTTTGAAAAATAAGCTTGGCTCGGCGCATCCTCTCTCTGATCACAAATTCGAAACCAACGGTGTTGACCTGTTCATAGAACGTTACGGGCAGCTCATGTCTGTATCGCAAGGTGGGCAGCTTGCAGTGAGAGAATTGCTGAAAGCACATCTGCGCAGAATCGAACGCGATGAGAAAGGATTTCCACTGCGGCTTTATCCATTTACGCGCGTGGGTGACACCGATCAGCCGAGGAACATCGTCATCGATCCGTTTGTGTCATTTGGTCGTGCCGTCATTTCTGGAACGGGAGTGAGCACCGAGTTGGTTGCCGAACGCTTCAAGGCCGGCGAATCCGCGGACGAACTCGCCAGCGATTACGGCTGCGAACGGGAAAAGATTGAAGAAGCGATCCGTTGCGAACTCAGCCTCGCCGAAGCCGCCTGAAGAACTCACTTTCTTTCTCGATCGCCAACTTGGCCGTTACAAGATGGCTGGGGCGCTTCGGAATGCCGGTCTCAAGGTCGAGATACACGACGATCATTTTCCGCAGAACGCTCAAGACCCGGAGTGGTTGGCAGCGGCTGGGAAGAACAACTGGGTTGTAGTCACGAGGGATGAACGCATTCGCTACCGTGTCGCCGAGAAACAAGCGATCCGCCGCGCCAAAGTCCGGGCATTCGTGATCGCTGCTCAAGGCGATTTGCGAGCAGAAATACTGGCAGACATTTTTCTCAAAGCGCTTCCCAAAATTCGGCGAACCGTGAAACAGCGGAAGCCGCCCTTCATCGCAAAGATTTCACGCGGCGGCGACGTCGTTGTCCTTGAATTCTAATCTCTGACTTGTGACCGTCGACCTGCGGGCTTTCAGCCAGTGTCGATAGTTAGCTCAGACCCCTTTTTGCCTGACCCGTTGTGCGACGTCTTCGCCGGCTCCGCGCCCTTAGCCCTTACCGCTTCGCCCTTACCCCCTTGCTTCCCGCAGCGCGCGAATACGAAGCCAAACTCAAAATGCGGAAAAAGAACAAAATGGAGCGAAAGGGTTGAGCGACATAGAAGGTAAAGCCGTAAGGGTAGCGGCGAGAGAGCGTAGGAAGCGACCGAGTTTCAAAGCCCGCGCGTCAGTGCCGCAGTTCTGACGCAGCAGTGTCGATAGTTAGCTCTGACCGTTAGCTAGTTTCCGTGGTAATTCAGTGGGGCGTCTTGGGCGGCAGGCCTTTAAAGAAGACGACCGGCTTGAGCGCGTTGAGCTTTGCCGTCACACTCCTGCGACCAAGTTGATATTCAATTACGGGAGTCATATCAAAGACTCCTTCGGACTTTCCGCGGACGACAATTTCAATCGATTCCTGATCGTTTGCTTTAACGACGTTAAAGTTAGCGTTCGGGTCCGTCACGTGTGCATCAAAATCTCCCGTGCGACCTTCGACAGCGCATTCGTATTGCCTATATTGGCTTCCCGCGACCATCTCTCCGTTACCGACATATATTTTCCCCTGTCGGTAACTTGAGACTTGGATGCGGATGCTAGTCAGAGTAACGGTGAACGGGTTCCGGTTTGTTACCTGGAAACGAACAATCGGCGCCTGTGTCTCGCGACCTGTTCGGAAAATCGGGTTATCGATCGTAGGAAAACCATAAAGACCCTTCAGCTGTTCCCCGTTGCGGAGGTCGACCCCGTTAATGTCGTAACCGCGTTGCGGCGCTGCTACAGCTTCGCCGAATTCGAGAGGCTTAGAACGTTCTTTTAGCCAGTAAAGCAGAAGAGATACTGAAGCGCCCGCGACGATCGCAATTATCGCTACCCAAACGGCAGGAGTCATGGTCTTCAAGCGGCCCATTCTGCGCAGAGAAGCTCTGCTTGTTGAAGCACAAGTTTTGTCGCTTCCTCCTGCAGGTCGGGCGGGTAGCCGTGCTTTCTTAGGATGCGTTTCACAAGACTTTGATCTTGGCGCGGGCGCTTTCGCGCAGGGTCCAGTCGATCGTCACGCTCTTGCGGACCTGGGTGATCAGTTCGGCCGCGATGACCTTCAGCTTGTCGTCGCCCATCGCCTTCACGGCGCTGTCGTTCGCGGCGAGGGCGTCGTAGAAGGCGACTTCGTCGTCGTTCAGGCCGAGGTCTTCGCCGCGCTTGGTCGGCTGCGTCCATTTCTTTGGCGAGCTTGATCAGTTCCTCGATGACTTCCTGCGTGGCGATCGCGCGGTTGTGATAGGCGTTGAGCGTCTTCTTCAGCATCTCGCTGAAAACTCGCGACTTTGCACGAGGTTGCGCTTCGAGCGCACCTTGATTTCGTCCTTGAGCAGCTTCGCCAGCAACTCGGCGGCGACGTTCTTGTACTTCAGCCGCGCACTTCGGCCAGGAACTGGTCGGACAGAATGCCTGATGTCGGGCTTCTGCAAGCCGGCGGCGGTGAAGACGTCGATCATCTGGCCTTCGGTGGTGATGGCCTTTGCGACACAAGCTGGCGGATGGCGGCGTCGATCTGCTCGGGCGTCTTTCGCTCGCCGCGTGCGCTTGTTCAGCGCGGCTTTGACGGCCTGGAAGAAGCCGACGTCGTCGCGAATCGCGATGGCTTCGTCGCTCGCGGCGCAGAGCGCAAATGCGCGCGACAGTTCGGTCACGACCTGGACGAAGCGCTTCTTGCCATCCTCCTGTTCGAGGATGTGTTCCTGCGCCGGCGGGAACAGCGCCAGCCGTTCGGCCGGCGTGCCGGTGGTCCACTTCTACCAGTCGAAGCCGTGCATCATGTCGCAGGCGATGCCGTGCTTCTCCAGCATCACGGCGATGGCCTGCGCCGTGTCGATGGTCGGGCTGCCCTTGCCGCCGCTCTCGGTGTAGGTGGCCAGCGCCTGCTTCAGCTGGTCGGCGAGCCCGAGGTAGTCCACGACCAGACCGCCGGGCTTGTCGCGGAAGACGCGGTTCACGCGGGCGATGGCCTGCATCAGGCCGTGGCCCTGCATCGGCTTGTCGGCATACATCGTGTGCAGAGCAGGGCGCGTCGAAGCCGGTCAGCCACATGTCGCGCACGATCACGATGCGGAACGGGTCCTTGGTGTCCTTGAACCGGTTCGCCAGCTGCGCGGCGCTTGTCCTTGTTGCGGATGTGCGGCTGCCAGTCCGGGCCGTCGTCGGCGCTGCCGGTCATCACGACCTTCACCACGCACGCCTTGCCCTTTCGGCCTCAGTCGTCGTCCTTGGCGCTGGCCCAGTCGGGGCGCAGCTTGATGAGCGCGTTGTAGAGGTCCACGCAGATGCGGCGGCTCATGCAGACGATCATCGCCTTGCCGTCCATCGCTTCGACCGGCGCTTTCGAAATGCTGCACCAGATCGGCGGCGATCAGCGCGATGCGCTTCGGTCGCCGACCAGCGCCTCCAGCGCGGCCCACTTGGTCTTGAGCTTCTCCTTGTGCGTCAGCTCCTCGCCTTCGGTGATCTCCTCGAATTCCTCGTCGAGCTTCGGCAGCTCGCTCTGCGTTCAGACCGAGCTTGGCGATGCGGCTCTCGTAGTAGATCGGCACCGTGGCCTTGTCGGCCACGGCGCGCTGGATGTCGTAGATGGAGATGTAGTCGCCGAACACCGCCCGCGTGTTGGCGTCGGTCTTTTCGATCGGCGTGCCGGTGAAGCCGATGAACGACGCGTTCGGCAGCGCATCGCGCAGATGTGCCGGGCGAGGCCGTCGATCAGGTCGTATTGGCTGCGGTGCGCTTCGTCGGCGATCACGACGATATTGCGCCGCTTCGAGAGCAGCGGCATCTTCTCGCCCTTCTCCGGCAGTGAACTTCTGGATCGTGGTGAACACCACGCCGCCGCTGGCCACGTTCAGCAATTCGCGCAGATGCTCGCGGACTCTCGGCCTGCACCGGCGTCTGGCCGAGGATGTTCGTGGCAGCGCTGGAACTGGCCGAACAGCTGATCGTCGAGATCGTTGCGGTCGGTCAGCACCACCAGCGTCGGGTTCTGCATCGCCGGATGCCGCACGATGCGCCGGCGTAGAACAGCATCGAGAAGCTCTTGCCGCTGACCCTGCGTGTGCCAGACCACGCCGGCGCGGCGGTCGCCCGGCTTGCCGCCGTGCATCCGGCCCGCCCAATAGGTGCCCGTCTCGCTTCCGCCGGTCTCGGTCCATGCCGCTGGCGCGCACCGTTTCCTCCACCGCCGCGTTCACCGCGTGGAACTGGTGATAGCCCGCGATGATCTTGTGCAGCGCGCCGCTGTCCGGGTCTTCCTCGAAGACGATGAAGTTGCGGAGCAGGTCGAGGAAGCGCCGCTGCTCGAACACGCCGCGCACCAGCACTTCCAGTTCCAGCGCCGTCTTCGGCGCGTCGCCTCGCCGTCAATCGTGCGCCAGACCTTGAACCATTCCTGGTTCGCCGTCAGCGAGCCGATGCGCGCCTGCAAGCCGTCGCTCACCACCAGCACCTCGTTGTAGTGCAACAGCGACGGAATCTCCTCCTTGTAGGTTTGGAGCTGCTCGTAGGCGCTCCAGATCGTCGCGTCCTCATCCGCCGCGTTCTTCAGCTCGATCAGGCCCAGCGGCAGGCCGTTGACGAACACCACGATGTCCGGCCGGCGGTTGTGCTGGCCCTCGATCACCGTGAACTGGTTCACCGCCAGCCAGTCGTTCGCGTCGACGATCGTCGAAATCGACCAGCCGCACATGATCGCCCGCGATGGTGCCATCGTCGCGGCGATATTCGACTCGCACGCCATCGCGCAGCATCCGGTGAAAGGCGCGGTTGGTCTGCCGATGAGCGAAGGCGTCGCCCAGCCGCAGCACCTTGCGCAATGCCTCCTCGCGCGCCTCGTCGGGAATGGTCGGATTCAGCCGCGCGATCGCCTCGCGCAAGCGCCCCGACCAGCACCACATCGCCAAACGAATCCCGCTCCGCCGCCGGTTCACCCGGCGCGAGATGCGGCCCGTGCCCGACCGCATAGCCCAGCTCCCCGAACCAGTCGAGGGCGGCGTCTTCGACGATGGATTCGTTCAGAGAGGGCACGGACTAGACTGGTTCTGAAAAGAGACTCGCTGAATCGCAGACGCATCCAACCGAGCATCACGAGGTGATGAATGGCGCTGGCGACCTCCAGCTGTTTCTCGTCCGTCCGCCACGCCTTTTTCCAGTCCAGAATGAAATCGTAGAGCTGCTGTTCGGCGACTTCCTCTCCTGGTCTTGCGCGCTTGAGCTCCCGGCTCGCGAAGAGAACTGTCAGGACTTCCTCGGCTTGATCCGTATTCTTGATTCGGCTGAAAAGGTCGACCGTTTTCGCGATCCGTTTCGCGTGCCGTTCGATCACCTCGGTGTATTTGAGCCGATCCTCTTCGTATTGCGGGGCTGCGCGCAACGCGGTCATTTTGCCCAGCTGCTCTTCGCGCACCCAGTTCCGGTTCGCCAATTCATGAAGGGCGATTTTTACCTCATCCGCGAATGGTCCGTAGCTTCCTTTTTCAAAACGGAAACCGGTTTGAACTCCCGTCTCCGTGAGGACGTAGGCAATTTTTTGTAAAATGGTTCGCCCCACCGGATTCGTGTACGGCTGCTGACCCAGTTCACGCACCACCTCCACCAGCGCCACCCATTCAGGATTAAGCTTCTCTGGCGACGGCCTTTGCCGCTCAGGCTCATCTGCGAATTCGCGCCGAGGAAGTCCAGAGTGAGTTCATTTTTTGGCGTGCCGTAGGGGGCATAAACCTCCACATCGAAGTCGGCGTCGCGCAGCTTCGAATAAATAAGCGGCCCAACCTCCGACCAATCCAGTCCGCCGTTTCCGCAGCCGAGAGGTGGAAAGGCCACGCTTTGGACGCCCCACTCCTCAGCGTGCGCGACGAAGTAATCCAGGCCCCGGTTCATATCCGCGAGCCGCGATGCGGATCGCCAGTGATCTTTGGTCGGAAAGTTCACGATCATCGCACCGCCTGGATCGCGGTAAAGATACGGTTCACCCAACCGCACTTGTTTGCGCATGCACCGCGCGGCGTAATCTTCGAACATCGTCGGGTAGGCCTTCTTAAACTCCAGCGCGACGCCTTTCCCCATCACGCCAACGCAGTTCACGGTATTGATCAGCGTTTGAGCTGGGCTGTCGGAAAATGTCTCCGATCAGAGGTTTGAACATGCGAATGCGGGATTAGTGAAAGAATAAGGCCGAATCGACCACAATGGATAGTCCAAAGCCGAGTGCTCGGAGACGTTCCTCCGAGGTTTTGTCTACGCGGTACGCCCCCAGAAGGTATTCGGGTCCCACCCGATGCGGCACGAGCACTTCGGCGCATTTATGCGCGCTGTGCCTCCATTCCGCGATTTGGTCGTCAGGATGCTTCCAATTCAAGGCAAAGATATCCTCAAACGCGAGCACCCGCCACTGCGATGGAGCGAGGAACCGAACATACTTGCTTGAAGCATTGGAGTCGGCCAGGACGACGCCATCTAAATTGAGCACATCAATCGAGACACGCAGAACACAAAGTTCCGTGGCTTCTTTTCTTCGCTTGGAGAGCATCGGATTTCGCGCGTGAAAATAGAGATTCGCATATTGATGCAGTTTTAGGCCGCTCGGCACCTGCTTCGATCCCGCAAATCTTGGACTGCCTGTAACGCCACCGAGCGGTGCTCCAGGCGGGCCGCCTGTTCGTGGGAGAGAATGCCGTGCTTCAAGACCGATGAGACGTTCTCAAGCGGCATGATGCACTGAAATTCGGTTACGCGCGGGTCCATCGGTAGGTCGTAGCTTAGCGAGAGAACTCTATTCCCGAGGAGTCAATCTTCTGCTTCGCATCCATGTCATGGATGCTTCTCTTCAGACCAAGCTTCTGACGACATTTTCGGCAAAAGAGTGGCGCATCGAGCCGGGAGAAATTCCTTTCAACTCGAAGGTTTCACCCGTGATTTCGTGCGTCATGCGCGAAGCAAAACCAGCAATGAAATTCAGGATTGATCGAAATTCTTGCTCGGTTACTTCCCGAGCAAGCACGCCGAAAAGCTCCACCGAGTCCGTCCTTTGGCTCTGCTCCGGGAAGCGTGTGAAGTCGTTTCGCCAAGTTCACCGACTCACCCAAGAGAGTCCACTCACTATAGCCTTTCCTTCAATGCGATCCACGAACTGTAGGCCGGACCAGAGGCCGATTCGGAACGGATAGTTTGGTCCCAAGGGTGCGCTGGAGATCGTGCAGACTCCCGAGCAAGAAGCTCATGTCAAAGATTCCGGGAACTCCGCCGTCTGCCTCCATGTCCGGTACAACAAACATAACTTCGTCTCCGATGGTCTTATCAACGAGTGCGCCGGCGTCGACAGCCTTATCCGTGATGCCGACAAGGAATGGCTTCAGGTATTCGCTAATTTCCGATGGCGATGAACCTGCAACGCGCGTCGAGAAACCGATCAAGTCTACGAAACCGACGAAGCCCTTAATTTCCCGCTGGCCGAAGTAAGCATTGGCAAACGCCGCGCCGCTGTCGGTAAGTTCGAGAGCGCGAGTGGAGTAAGCCCGAGGGTGGCGGCCGAGTCGATGTAGACCGGCTCGATGTTCAAGCCATTCATCCGTCTTTCGTCCAGCAATCATGCGGTCACCTGAATCATGTGCGTTCGAAACTCCACGAACCAGCTTGACGCTTCTTCAATTCTTGCATCGTCCAACAAGGTCATGCTCAAGTTACCAACCGGCTTTCTTAGCTTCCGCGATCAGCGCCGCTGCACTGTAATTCATTTGGTTTTCGAAATCATTCCGTAACCATCGGAAAATGCGGTCAAACACGAGCGGGCTCTTGCGGCGATTGTCGAAGACTTCGTCCTGAAGAAGCCGCGAGGTTGCCGTGACGTCGGCCTCCACCTTCCCAACTAGTGCATCAGTCCACAGTTGCTGCGCATGATCTTTCAAAGCATCAAGGCGCTTTGCCGCCTCCAGTTGCTCGGTCAATTGCCTAACACCGAGGATCAGCAGCGGCGCCAAGGGGGCCACCACGCTGACAACAAATGTTCCAGGCTGAGTTGCCTTTGCAGCGCGACGCACAAAACAAGTCCGCAGATGAAAAGCACAAGCGATATGATGATAACGGCGTACCGGCGTCTCTGTTTTGCGTCCCACCAGCAATTCGAGCGTTGACACACGATGCGCCCGAGATGGAGCGGCAGCTGTGAGACCGAAGGGGCATACCAGTCGCGGAGAGTTGGCATCTCAGCCCGGAAGGGCGTATCGCCCTGATTTGTTCCTTTATCAGTTCCGGGTCCGGTCTGTGGCCAGCCTTGACTGAATTCCATGGGAGCTGAAGCACGTCACAGTCGAACTCCTCTTGGACTCGCGCCGCTCGTTCCCTGAGCAACTTCTGCCATGGGGTCAGCCAGAGCACGTCGCACAGTGCGACGCCGATTCCGAAAAGAGCGGAGTAACCTTTTAGGTTTGGCCAGATCAAGCCAATCACGGCGGAAACGACAGCGCCAGGGCCGCTCAGTATGATCAAGGGGTACTAAAGACACGCTTCGCTGGACCGGACAGCTGCCGTTGAGCGGCCAGTCGCTCGAGCTGTAGTGGCGAATTCTGTTCCGCAGCGATCATACCTAGTAGGAGTAGGTCGGAAATTCGTAGTTATATAAAAGTCGCCACCAGTCGAACGCTTCGGAGATTTTCCCCTTGGCAGATTCATCACGAGCGTTTTGCGCGCGGGTGTATGCGGTTTCCAGCTTCGAGAGGGCGTCTGTCCGTGCGGCATCACTCTTGCAGGGTGCGATGTATCCAGAAACTCCCATGGGATCCTGCAAGCTCGGTAGTTGACCATCCCAAAGTAACTTCAGAACGTTTCTGACATCATACTCATACATGATCGTAGTTTCTCCAGACGCATACTTCGCTACTCGAATCTCCAAATAGAATGACGAGATCGGAACAGCGCGGAAGTATTTCCAGGCTTTTAGATATCGAATGAGGGGCTTGACCCTTTTGGCTAATTTGTCATCGACGGACCGCACGTACGCATTGTGCGCGTCCGGACTCGCTTTCATCCAACCGCCTGAACAGTCTGCGATATCGTAGACCTTGAAGCCGTTGGTCTCTCCAGTGCAATCTGCCGGCACGATCTCTGTTATTTCCGACTTCCTGGTGCCGAAAGGAACAGCAACCGCTGGACAGTTGACCGCCACACCAGTGTCGGAAACCGCGTATCCAGCGCGTTGCGAACCTTGACCAATGATGAGGTAGAAACCTGCGTCAGTTGATCGGTAGGAAGAGAGGCCAAGTAGTCGACATCGCTATATCTCGATATGCTTGTCCAGTTACCAAAAGAGCCGATACGAGCGAACCGCTTCAACCCGAAATTATTCTTGAGGCATGCCTCGATTGACGCGCGGTGGCTTTTAGCGGCATCGGACTCGCCCGTTTGGGGTTTCAGCTTCGACAGGAAATCGTCAAAGCCTTCTTCGATAGTTCGCGGCATATCTATTGCCTCATTGACTTCTGTTCTGTACTCTTCCCGCTCAGCAGCTTCGGCAGCAGCGTGTCGCGCAGGGTGTCAGAGTGCGGGCTTCTCTTCATTGTTCCGAATCTGAAAACCAACGGCTTGCAAACCGGCCAAACGCGTCGTAATTCGCCGGCGGTACGGGACGACTGACTTGAATCACAGAAGTCGTGCCAATGCCCTTCGTATTCGGAGAACGACGAACGGCCCATCGGTTGCATAGTAGAGCCCAAAAGGTATCAAGGCCCGAAACCGACGAACGGCAGGACTTCTGACTCGCGGAAAAAGAATATCGTGATCAGCCGCATGTAGCGGTGTGATTTGCAAAAACCGCGACTAGGCCTTTTGGGTCGCTGATCACGTCCCGGCTCGTTGCTGTGAAACGCTCATTATGAAGCCGATCGCCTTGGTCCAGAGACTGATATTTTCGCACCGGGGATAGGTCTCTGTTAGTGCTTTTGCCCGACGAAAGGGCTTGATGAACTCCCCAATTTTCATCACTTTCCAGCCTTTCGGAATGTGACCAAGCTCTGAATTTTCGAACTCGTTAGGGAAGAGAGCGGCGGTGGCGGGGTCGAGGCCGGCGGGTTGGCGGCCGTCGAGTTTGGCGCGGACGGGGTCGAAATCCACGAACCAGCTCTGGAACAGCGCCCGCGCCATCGCCTCCAGCGTCGCGTTCATCCGCCGGTTCAACTCGATCTTGTCGTCCAGCGCCCCAAGCACCGCCGCGATGGCTTTTTGCTCGGCGAGGGGTGGGACGGGATTGAAACTCGATAGATGTCGTCGCGACGTAAGTGCTTCCTGACTGTCGCGTACCGCGGCAGTGCCACCAATGAAGGCTGATCGTGCGCAGTGATTCAGAAAAGTAGCAGAAGCGCTGGTCTGGCTCGCCCCTTGCAGCTAACGGACTGCTTGATTAAGCAAACGCGTTGCCTTCGCAACGCAACACGGTACTGCCGACGTCCGATCAGCCGAGTTAATCAGCGTTCAGCGAGAACGCCAACAGTCGCGATGAAACAGCATCACCTCTCGTGAGTTGTAGCTTCAGCTACTTCGGCGAACCTTCGTAATCGAAGTCGTCCACTCGTCGCGCGCATGCCATCGCCGATACTTGAACGTTCACGCATCAACGAAGGCATCGCGGCTCGGACCGATAGTGATCGCTCTTGAAGAGGCAAACCCTTTCCATGTGGCGCAACGCCTTCACAGCGAGTTCAACGTCTGTCCATTCACTCGCCATAACCCAACCCCCTCAGGTTTGCTTTGATGGCCTGCTCCAGTTTCGCGGACTCGGCGAACTGGGCGTGCAGTTCGGCGACGAGGCGCGGCATCTTTTCCTCGAAGGGGTCGCCGTCGTCTTCGACTTCCTCGGCGCCGACGTAGCGGCCAGGCGTCAACACATAGCCATGCGACGCGATTTCGTCAGTCGTGGCTGACTTACAGAAACCGGCGACATCTTGTATGTCGCCGGAGTTCGTTATCGGTCCTGTGTTACGGTGGTCGCCTCTCCATGCGTGATAGGTGTTCACGATCTTCGCGTGATCGGCTTCGGTGAGTTCGCGGTGGACTCGGTCGATGAGCGTTCCCATTTTGCGCGCATCGATGAAGAGGGTTTCGCCTTTGCGGTTGCGACGTTTCAAAGCAGACGGCCGGAACTCGCCCCGCCGGTTTTGTTTTTCGCCAAAAACCAAAGGCAGACGGGAATCTGCGTGCTGTAGAAGAGCTGGCCGGGGAGGGCGACCATGCAGTCGACGAGGTCGGCCTCGATGAGGGCTTGCCTGATTGTCCCTTCGCCGGACTGGTTGGAGGACATGCTGCCATTGGCGAGGACGAAGCCGGCCATGCCGTGGGGCGCGAGGTGGTGGATGAAGTGCTGCACCCAGGCGAAGTTGGCGTTGCCCCGGGGCGGGACGCCATACTGCCAGCGCACGTCGTCGTCTTTGCGGAACCAGTCGGAGTCGTTGAAGGGCGGGTTGGCGAGGACGTAGTCGGCGCGGAGGTCGGGATGGAGGTCGCGCCGGAAGGTGTCGGCGTGCTCGGGGCCGAAGTCGGCCTCGATGCCGCGCAGGGCGAGGTTCATGACGGCGAGGCGGCGGGTGGTGGGGTTGCTCTCCTGGCCGTAGATGCTGATGTCGCCGAGCTTGCCGCCGTGGGCTTCGACGAATTTCTCCGATTGCACGAACATGCCGCCGGAGCCGCAGCAGGGATCGTAGATGCGGCCTTTGTAGGGGGCGAGCATCTCGACGAGGAGGCGGACGACGCTCTGCGGGGTGTAGAACTGGCCGCCTTTCTTGCCTTCGGCGCTGGCGAATTGGCCGAGGAAGTATTCGTAGACGCGGCCGCAGGACGTCTTTCGAGCGGCGGCCTTGTCGCCCAGGCCGATCGTGCCGATGAGGTCGATGAGTTCGCCTAAGCCGATGTTTATCGAGCGCGGGCCGGGCGTATTCTTTCGGGAGGACGCCTTTGAGGCGCGGGTTGTCGCGCTCGATCGCGACCATCGCGTCATCGACGATCTTGCCGATCTCGGGCTGCTTGGCGCTGTTCTGGAGATAGGTCCAACGCGCGCCAGGCGGAACCCAGAAGACGTTGACGGCTTTGTATTCGTCCTGGTCTTCGGGATCGGCACCAGCGTAATCGCCTTTGCCTTCTTTCAACTTTGCGTGGTGCTCTTCAAAAGCGTCGGAGATGTACTTCAGGAAGATGAGGCCGAGGACGACGTGCTTGTATTCGGCCGCGTCCATGTTGCTGCGCAGCTTGTCGGCGGCGAGCCAGAGCTTGGCTTCGAATCCGATATTGGCGGAATTGTTGTTCGACGAGGCTTTGGATTTCCCGCGCGCCATTTGAAAGGCGAAACCTAACAGAAGCGTTGTTCTCTGTAGAGCGGAAAAAGCGTCCGCCAGGCGGACGCGGTTATCGGTTAATCGTTAACGGTTATCGGGGGAAGCAAGAAAGCCAAGGGGCAAGAGGTAAGGGGGAAGAGCGAAAAGGGCATGGAGCAGGGAGCGCGGAGTGCAGATTTTTCACAGAAGGAAACGAAGGCAGCGAAGGAGGGGGAAACGGCGAAGCGGTAAGGGCTCGCCACGGCGAGTAAACTGCGGGCGAGGAAGGACGACAAGACCGCGGACTACGGGACAACGAGGACGCGGAAAAGCCGAAAACGAAAGAAACGTCGAACCCTCCTTCGCCATGCTCCGGCGGGCAGGCTGCCCAACGTCCAATGTCGGAAATGCAGAGGATGAGGTCATTTGGGAAGTGGCGAGTGACCCACCGCGGCGGGTTCGTCTAAGCGAACATGTGGCGAGTGACGAGAAGGAACGAAGGCTGCAATCTTCGAGGACGATCAGCGAGCGAGTTTCAAATTAAGAATTAGAAATTAGGGAGCAGATGCGTTATTCTTGTGCTATGAGCGCGACGGAAATCATCGAGCAGTTCAAGGCTCTTCCCGCCACTGAGCGGGCCCAAGTGGCCAAGTTCGTTGTGGAAAACGATGATTCCTGGATTCCGGATTCCTTTAAGCAAGGTATGGCCGATGCCGCTGCCGGTCAGTTTGTGGATATGAAAACCGCGCTCAGCGGAGCAAAACCGCCGTCTCGAGCGGCGGAATGAAATACTTTGCTACCCAGCGATTCTGGGAAAGCTTCTACGCCCTTTCATCAAGCCAGAAGGAGTCTACGCGTCGAGCTTGGGCAATCTTCAAGGAGAATCCTTTCGATCCACGACTGCGAACTCACAAGATTCACAGGCTTTCGGCCCGGTTCAATCGCACGATTTACGCGGCCGAGATTGAAGCTGACTTGCGAGCGGTATTTTACATCGAAGCCGATGTCGTGGTGACGGTGGATATCGGCTCGCACGATATTTATCGCGGGTAAATAGATCTGGGGTTGCTTGTTCTTCCCAAAGTGTCGCGGGGTTCGAAGCCGCGCTTCGGGTTAATTGTTATCGGTTCTCGGTTATTGGGGGGAGCAACAAAGCCAAGGGGCAAGAGGTAAGGGCGAAGGGCGGAGCGCGGCGAAGCAAACGTCGAACGCCGAACTCTCAAAGCAGAAATGGAAAATGGCAACCGGAGCGGTTGCCCTACAATTCAGATGTCCCGCCGCGGCGGGTAAACTGCGGGGAAAGGGCGAAGGTCATCCGCCTACGCCAAGGCTTCGGCGTGATTCGTCCCGCTTCGCGGGCGAAAAAGAGGTGAGGGTTAGCGCAAGGCGCCGTTGAGGAGGGTAAGGGGCTTGGCTCCCCGAGCCAAGTCGCCGGCTTCCCTAGGTCGCGGTTGCGACCTCCCGCCGTAGAGTTCGCGCCCTGCGAACCGTAGAGGTCGGAGGACGGAATTTGTTCGGAGGGAGAACAAAACAACGAAGGGCGACCGCCTACGCCAAGGCTTCGGCGTGATTCGTCCCGCTTCGCGGGCGAAAAAGAGGGTGAGGGTCAGCGCAACGCGCCGTTGATGGAAGTGATCAATTTTTCCCAGCTGGTGCGTTCGGTGTCGGACAGGTTGGCGGCGGTGTGGTCTCGGGTCCAGCGCACGAATGCTTTGGCCAGGCGGTATCGGGAAAAATCGCCGATCTGGGTTTTGAAAATATTGACCACGGATCTGCCGGGCTCGGCGTTGGAAGCGGCTGCGACGTCCCAGTTCAGCTCGGTCCGGGCGACGTGGACCAGGGTGTCGCGCAGCAGATCTTCAACTGCCGGGCGTTCGAGCGGGCCGTCGTAAACATCTTTGGTCCGGAGAACGGATTTGTTGCCGAGCGCTTGCACGAGGCGTTCCTGGTGCGCGGCCTGGTCGGGAAACATTTCCGAATCCAATAGTGCTGCGACTTTGAGTTTGGATGCGTGCAAAACCGTGGCGTAATAAACCACCTTGCCGGCGCCGCTCGCGGGCAGAAGCGAGATCTTGTCACTGAGATCGGCAATGCCGGCATCGCGCAACAGTTGGGCGACCGCGTCGAGGTACCAGTAATCGGTCAGGCTCTCAAGAACGAGATTGCGCTGCTGCGCGAACAGACTCTGGGCAAGATCGTACCCGAGCGATTCTCGTAACGGCAAAAGCGCAACCGGGTCTTCGGCGGCAATGCCGGTGTGGACCTTGGTGCCAACGGTGCGGTCGGTCATTTCCACGACCCGAACCAGATTCAACTCGTCCGGCCCGACCAGAAACGGCGAGTGCGTGGTATACATGGTCTGATTAGATTCGGCCAGGCGGGAAATGGTGTTGCGGAATTCGCGTTGCTTGAGCGCGTGCAAACTCAGGCCTGGTTCGTCGAGCAGCAGGATGGCGTTTTTGTGATTCTTCGCGGCCTCGGCGAAAAAGACGATGAAGAACGAGACCAGCCACTGAAAACCTTCCGAACGCTGGTCGAGCTCGATCTCAACCCCGACGTCATCCTCGACAATCATTTTGAGATACTGACCATCGCACACGATGCGCAAGCGCTCAGCTTCATCGCGTTTCGAATCGGGCATCCAGGTGGCGCGCAACTCGTCGGTCAGCCGGACACTGGCGGCGTTCAGTTGGTAGGAGCGACGATCGAGTTGATCGCGATAAGCCTGGAGCGCGGCCGGATCACCCATCGGCGGTTCCTCGCCCTTGCCGAGATCGGAAAGCTCGCGGGCGCTGAACCCGAGCAATTTCAAAAGACATTTGTTTCCGTAATCGTAGTAATCGTCGTCGATCAGGTTGCGTTCGATGCGTGTGGCGAGATGATCGAGATGAATCAGCGGACGAACACGGAAGAAATCGCGGAACCGAATGAACAAGGGTAAACGCCGGCCCAGGGTCCAGAGCACGTTTGAGCGCTGGTCGTTCGCCTCAATGGTCTTGACCAGGTCGTCGTAGCGTTTTTCTTCGACTTCGTTTTTTTCTTCGACGTGCGGGAAGGCCTTTTCGATTGCCGCCTTCAAAATCCGCGCGGGCTCGCCAGCGAGCTCGTAATCGTCTTTCCAATCGTGGGCCAGGGCAACGATCGGGGTGCTGGGAGGATCGGCCGGCGACATGTCCGGTGCCGGCGCCGGCACATGGCTGTCGATGTGCGCGCAAAAACGGGCCAGATCCTTTTTGATGTCGCCGAATTTCTTTGCCGGTGGCGCGCCGAGAAAATCGTGCCAGAACGAATTATCCAGTTTCCGACCGAACACGTAATCGTATTGGCGATATTCAGCCGGAATTGTCTCCTTGTCCTCGTCGGTCAGGCCGAAGTGCGCTTCGACCACTGTGACCTGGCTGGGCAGGATTTTTCCAGAATTGATATCGTCGTATTCCGAGCGCGGATAATCGCGCAGCGGATCGAAGGCGCGAATGCCAACCGGAGGATTGATTCGCTGGATCGCTTCCAGGAGAGCGGTCTTCCCGGCCTCGTTAGGCCCGATCAAAATAGTTTTGCCTTTCTCGAGATCGAACCATCCGCTGTCGCGAATGGAACGATATTTTGTGACCCGAACCCTTTTTAGAAGCATCCTGAACCGAGAATATGTTTTTGTCGGTTTAAAGGAAAGATTTCTTTGGGCCTGTGAATAAGTCTGATGTGAATAGTTTGTGAATAACAAACTGAGGACGGAGGTCGACGAGCCGTCCGTTAGCAAAGGGGGAAGAGGTAAGGGGTAAGGGGGAAGAGCTTTGCGCGGCATGATTCGGACGAACCGGTCTTTGAGGTCACAAATTGTGACCAGTTCCGGATGCGGGAGATTTAGCGCCATAGGCGCCGGTAAGCGCGAAGAGGCAAGGGCGAAGCGTCCGCATGGCGGAGGCGGAATTGCTTGCTAAAGTACGCGGTTTAAAGGTACAACCATCCCATGGGGCTAATCATTCTTATCATTGTGATTTTGTTGTTGATCGGAGCTTTCCCGACAGGCGGTTATGGATTCGGCTACCGGTCGCACGGCTTGATCGCAACCATTCTCATTATCGTTCTGATTTTGTGGCTGCTCGGGCGGTTGTGACGAAACAGGAAATGTTTCGGGTTAATCGCCACGGCCATGCCGTCCGTTGGCGGATCGGTTAATTGTTATCCGTTCTCAGTTGTTGGGGGGAGCGAAACGGCGAAGTGGCGATACGGCGAAGCGGTAAGAGGTAAGGGCGAAGGGCGCGGCAAACGCCTCTCCGAGCCGTATGGCTCTACGAGCAGGAGGCGAACGCTCAACGCCCAACGTCCAACGCTTAACTCAGAAGGCAGAGGCTAGACATCAGAGGTCGGATTTTCACAAAAGGAAACGAAGGGAACGAAGCGGGGAGAAAAGGACGACAGGACGACTGGGGAAAGCGAAGCGGTAAGAGCGAAGGGGTAAGGGGGAAAGGCGTGGGCGGGAGCAGGGAGCAGGGAGCGTGGAATTTCGATTGGCGATTTTCGATCTGGCGAGCGGAAATAATCAGAGATGTTTCCCAGCCTTCGCATAACCATTCCTACGAGGTATAGGCTGATAGATTTTAAGTATTACGGGTTAAGTTTCAGAGTGGGTGATTGTCCGGGGTTGAATTCCTTTCCGCTCACGCGGCTTAGCGAAAATTAAAGGAAGCGGCTGAATAGATCGCGAAAGCCCAACGACTAACACATTAAATAATATGAAAAAGTTTACCAGTTTACTAATAGGGTGCGCGCTGGCTCTGGCTGGAGCCGCGTTGGCTCAAGGGCCTACTGAGCAGCAGTCACCAACACAGCAACAGGCTCAGGCCCCGGAAAAAACCCACAAGGGCAAAGCAAACCGCGGTGAGAACGCAAATCGCGGTAAGAAGGCGGCAAACCCAGAAGCAACGGGCATGACGAAGCAGCGCGGGGCGAAGAAGAACGAGCGGGCTGGATCGAAGATGCAGAAAACCGAGGCGAACACACCAAACCCGGAGGCTACCGCCGCGATGAAGCAGCACGGAATGAAGCACGAACGGGCTGGGTCAAAGGGGCTGAAAACCGAGGCGACGCCAAAATCTGAAACCTCGGCTAATAAGACGGGCACGAATGTTTCCGGTCAGGCGGGCTCCAGTGCGGCTCCCGAGGGCAAAAAAGGGAAAAACGCGCGTGGTGGTGCAAACGCAGAGACATCGCCAAGTGCGACTTCGGGAACATCAGTTGCGGCTACCGGCCAGGAAAAGGGGAAGCGTAAAGGGGCCGGCGCGGCGAAGAAGCTTGAACCGAAGAAAGTCCAGCAAATCAAATCGCAGCACGCGAACTTCAAAGCGCAACCAAGGCCTGAGAAGGTTCCGGCGGTCACGTTCAGCGCGAGCTATCGGATTCAAGGAAGCGATCACTGGCAGGGTCCGAAATACGAAGTGTTTCGCTCGTATCATCCGGAACGGCACGATCGCGGTTGGTATCATTCGCGTTACCATCGCGTGGAGTTGATCGGTGGCGGTTACTACTACTTTAACAACGGCTACTGGTTTCCGGCATGGGGTTACAGTCCTTCAGCCGAGTATTACGCCTACGATGGACCGATCTATGTGGGTCACCGCGCTCTGCCGCCGGACCGCGTGATCGCGGACGTGCAAGCCGAGCTGCAGGAGATGGGCTATTACACGGGCGAGGTGGATGGATTGCTCGGGCCATTGACCCGGGAAGCGCTCACCGCCTACCAGGCCGATCAGGGGCTGGACACGACGGCAGCGATCGACGAGCCGACGCTCGATGCCCTCGGGATGGGATAAGGGACGCGACGCTGCTGGTTAATCGTTAATCGTTAGCGGTTAACGGGAAGCAGTTAACGAAAAGCCGCCGATGGAATTTCCTCGGCGGCTTTTTCGTTTTGGAGGACAACGGTTCGCAGGCGCGAACTTTACGGCGGGAGGCGGTGAGCCAAGGGCCAAGGGGTAAGGGCTCGCCACGGCGAGTAAACTGCGAGCGAAGAGGTAAGAGCACGGAGCTAGGAGCACGGAGGCGGAAAACGCCGAACCCCGAATGGTTTCGGGGCCGTCCTGCGGCAGGCGCCGAACGCCGAAGACCAGAAGTCAGAAGTCGGAGGTGCTCAACGTATCGAGCATCCAGCATCGAGCATCCAGCATCCAGCATCCCGTCGGAGAGGCAGTAGACAGTTGGCAGTTTAGGCTTTTAATGGGAGAGCCTCGGTTCTAGCTTGCCGCCCTATGTTTACACGAATCTTTCTCGGTCTTCTTTTAATCACATTGGCTTTTTCCTCCGCGCCGGCGGTTCGGGCAGCGGGCTCCGAGCCGAGCGAGGCGTCGGTCAAGCAGTTGATCGGTATCATGCAACTGCACAAATCGCTCGATTCGTTGGTGGCGCAGATGAATAAGATCATGGAGACCGCGGCAGAGCAGGCCAGCCAGGGTCAGCCGCTTTCGACTGTTGCGAAGGCGAGCCTGGATAGATGCCGCACCGACGTGCATACGTTAATAAGACACGATGTTTCCTGGGAGAAAATGGAGCCGGTTTACATCAAGATCTATCAAAACACGTTCAACCAGAGTGAAGTCGACGCCATGATCGCCTTTTACAAGACTCCCGTGGGCCAAAATGTCGTCACCAAGCTGCCAGTCGCCATGCAGAACGCGCAGAACGAAACGATGCAAACGATGCGTCCGATGATGGAGCGGATTAAGCAGATGCAACAGGAAGTGGCGGCGGCAGCGCAGGGTTCGCACTAAGGCGCAGGGGCGGAGAGCAAAGGGCCAAGGGCAAGGGCTAAGGGGTAAGGGCTCGCCACGGCGAGTAAACTGCGAGCGAAGAGGTAAGAGCACGGAGCTAGGAGCACGGAGGCGGAAAACGCCGAACGCCGAAGACCAGAAGTCAGAAGTCGGAGGCGCTCAACGTATCGAGCATCCAGTATCCAGTATCCAGTGTCGGCCACAGACTGACTCTCAACTAAAGGAGGCTTGCCGTCCGTTCTCTCAGCTATCAACTTCTCCCAATGCGTGGTTTTTATCTCGGGGTTGTCTTTGCGGTTCTCGTTTCGTCATCGGCTTATGCCGACAAGAAAAAGCAGCCTAACGAGAACGATGAAAATAAGCCGTTGCCCACGATTGCGCAGAAGACGCGCGGGATGCAGGCGATGCCGGGCTTCTTCAATATTTATTGGGATGCGCCCGCCGGGAAAGTGTGGCTCGAGATTCCGAAGTTCGATTCGGAATTTCTTTACGTTGTTTCGCTCGCGGCGGGTGTCGGTTCGAACGATATCGGATTGGATCGCGGGCAGTTCGGCGATCTGGAAAGCGAGGTACGTCCGGCCCGAGCACCTGGTAAAGTTCGAGCGCGTGGGACCAAAGGTCCTGTTCGTCGAGCGAAATCTCGCGTTTCGCGCGGTCACGAAAAACGTCGACGAAAAGCGCGCGGTCGAGGAAGCGTTTGCGCGCTCGGTGCTGTGGGGATTCAAGGTAGAAGCCGAAGAGAATGGGCGCGTCCTGGTCGACGCGACGCCGTTCCTGCTCAATGACGCGCACGGCGTCGCTGAGAAGCTGAAGGAGAAGAAACAGGGGAAATACAAAGTCGATGACGCGCGGTCGGCGATCTATCTCCCGTTCACGAAAAATTTCCCGAAGAACACGGAGTTTGAAGCGACGCTGACTTTTGCCGGTGAGCCGACCGGAAAATGGATAAAGTCCGTCACGCCCGTTCCCCAGGCGGTGACGGTGCGCGAGCATCATTCCTTCGTCGAGCTGCCGGACAATCAATATCAGCCACGCGCTTTCGATCCGCGTTGCGGCTATTTCATGATGAGCTACGCGGACTACGCGACGCCGATTCAGGATCCGCTGGTGAAACGGTTCATTATCCGGCATCGCCTGCGCAAGAAGGATCCCAACGCGGCCATGAGCGAGCCGGTGCAACCGATCGTTTACTATGTCGATTCCGGCGCGCCGGAACCGATCCGGTCGGCGTTGATCGAAGGCGCCTCGTGGTGGAACCAGGCATTCGAAGCGGCCGGCTACAAAAATGCGTTCCAGGTGAAGGTGTTGCCGGAAGGAGCCGATCCGATGGACCTGCGTTATAACGTGATCGAATGGGTGCACCGCTCGACGCGCGGCTGGTCGTACGGCAATGCGATCATCGATCCAAGGACGGGCGAGATCATCAAGGGACAGGTGTCGTTAGGCTCGCTGCGTGTGCGGCAGGATTTTCTCATCGCGCAAGGGTTGGTGGAAGCTTACGCCAACGGCGCGACGCCCGATCCGCGCCTGCTCGAATTGTCGCTGGCGCGGTTGCGGCAACTGGCGGCGCACGAAGTCGGCCACACGCTTGGATTGCAGCATAACTTTGCCGCCAGCACACAGGACCGCGCGTCGGTGATGGATTATCCGCCGCCGGTGGTGACCATTGATAAGAACGGCAACATCGATCTGAGCCACGCCTACGCGACCGGTATCGGCGCGTGGGACAAGCGAACGATTCTTTACGGTTACCAGGATTTTCCGCGCGGGACCAGTCAGTCGGCAGGGCTGGCGGCCATTCTGAAGGAAAATATCGCGAAAGGTTTTCGTTATCTGACCGATGCCGATGCGCGGCCGCCGGGAAGCGCGAATCCTTTCGCGCACTTGTGGGACAACGGCGCATCGGCGACAGACGAATTGAATCGCCTCATCAAAGTGCGCGCGCTCGCTTTGGATCGCTTGAGCGAGAAGAACATTCCGCCGGGCGCGCCGGTGGCGACGCTCGAAAACGTGCTGGTGCCGGTTTATTTGATGCATCGTTTCCAGGCCGAAGCTGCGACGAAACTGGTGGGTGGAGTGAATTACACCTACGCGGCGCGCGGTGATGGCCAAACGACAATGAACGAACCGCTTCCGCCGGACCAACAACGCGCCGCGCTCACCGCGGTGTTGCAAACTTTGCGGCCCGATTTTCTCGAGCTGCCGGCGAAACTGGTCGCGATGCTGCCGCCGCGGCCGCCCGGTTATCCGCGAGACCGCGAATTGTTCGATTCACACGACGGGCTGGTGTTCGATCCGCAGGCGGCGGCGGAAAGCTGGATCAATGCCGAACTGGATCTGTTGCTCAACCCGGAGCGTCTTTCGCGGATTGTTGCGCAGAACGCGAACGCGCCGAAAGGGCTTTCGTTGAACGAACTTTTCGACGCGGTTTTGCAAACCGCGGCGCGCACCGCCAAGCAAACAGGGCCGCAGAAAGAAATCGCGCGCGCGCTGGAAAAGCAGTTCCTGAATCATCTCCTCAAACTTGCGCTCAATCACGAAACCGAGCCGCAGGTCAACGCGTTTGCCTTGCAGCAGATCGCCGAGTTGGACGCGAAATGGAAAGCGCGTTCATCGAACGATCCGGCGGAGAAGGCGCAGAATGCGTATTTGCTCTCGCAGATCGATCAGTTCCGGCGCGATCCGAAAGCGCTGGAGATACCGAAACCGCCGCGCATTCCGGATGGATCGCCGATTGGGGAGGCAAAGTGGTAAGGGCGAAGCGCGAAGCGCTAAGCGGTAAGGGGCAAGGGCGAAAGAGCTTGGAGCGGGGAGTAAGGAGCGAGGAGAGATTGCGGATTGCGGAGGGGATGTCGGAGATCTTGGAGCCGGCGCCAGGACTTCGCGCAACGCTATAGTTTACCAAGAGGCTGCCAGCTATGGGGAGCGGGGAGCAAACGCCGGACGTCGTTGTGGAAGGCGCAGCACCAGGGGCGTTTTGTCTATTCTATATATAAATTATGGGATTTTCCAGAATTTCTGGCACGGATTTAGCAGTATTAGGACGCATGGCCAGGGTTTTTGAAGGGGCAGGGGAAGACGCGGGGCACGAGTCTGCCGCGACGTTCAAGAGAATGTTTGTGACTCTGATCGTTCTTGGGATTGTGTATGCCTTTTGCGAAGGCCTGATGCTGACCGTGCTCACAACCCATCGAGCGCTCGGCTTGCTGTTTTTGAGTGCGATGACCGCCGCCTTTCTTTGGTGGCTCGCCCATTACGCGAATAGACGGGGCGTCGACGCGGAGAAGAAGAGCAAGGGCTAAGGACAAAAAGGTAAGAGCGCGGAGCTAGGAGCACGGAGGCGGAAAAGGGCAAACGCCGAACGCCCAACTCCGAAAGCCTTCGCGAGCAGGCGCCCAACGCCTGCCTCTACAGAAGAGAAGGGCGGAAGTCCGAGGAGGCTAAGGGCTGAAAGGGTTGGATATTTAGACGGTTCACGCGTTACTTCAACGCAAACGCGCGTGAAGGTAGGCGGACAACATTTTCGGACGATCTGGCTTAAGCCGGAAAATGAGCAGGTCGTGCAGTTGATCGATCAGAGATTTTTGCCGCACCGTTTCGTGATCGAGGAAGTCAGCACGGTTGCGCAGATGGCGACCGCAATCCGGGAAATGCATGTGCGGGGAGCGGGCTTGATCGGCGCGAGCGCTGGATACGGGATGTACCTTGCGGCAATCGAGGCGGCAGGGAGCGATTCGTTTGATCAACACCTGGCCGACGCAGCGGTCCGACTTAAAGCTACCAGGCCGACAGCGGTGAATCTGACATGGGCGGTTGAGCGGCAATTGACCAGTATCGCCAAAGGAAAGTCCGAGCTCGCCACCGGACGAGTCCGTCCGACTGGCGGACCGGACTGGCACGATACGGCGCGGGAAAAGATTGATGTTGCTCTGCGCACAGCCAAAGAGATTGCCGAGCAAGATGAGGAACATTGCCGGATGATCGGGCAGCACGGTCTAAATCTCATCGAGGAGATTGCCCGGAAGAAGGAAGGGAAGCCGGTCAATGTCTTGACGCATTGCAACGCCGGATGGCTGGCGTTTGTGGATTACGGGTCCGCTCTGGCGCCCGTTTACGCCGCTTACGATCGCGGTTTAGCGGTTCATGTATGGGTCGACGAAACCCGGCCACGAAACCAGGGATCCAAGCTCACCGCCTGGGAACTGGGTCAACATGGTGTGCCGCATACGATCATCGCGGACAACGCCGGCGGGCATTTGATGCAGCGTGGGGCGGTCGATCTTGTGATTGTCGGATCGGATCGAACCACCTGCACCGGAGACGTGGCGAACAAGATCGGAACGTATCTGAAGGCGCTGGCTGCGCACGACAACGAGATTCCTTTCTACGTGGCGTTGCCTTCATCTTCATTTGACTGGACCATCCGCAACGGCTCCGAAATTCCGATCGAGGAACGCGGCGCAGAAGAGATCAAGCGCGCTGACGGCTGGCGGAACGGCCAAATGCTGGAGGTCAGCGTTGCGCCGGAAGGCAGTCCCGCGGCGAACTATGGATTCGACGTGACGCCGCGACGCCTGGTGACCGGGCTCATTACCGAGCGGGGCGTTTGTAAAGCCAACGAAAAAGGCATCCTCGAACTTTTTCCCGAGCACGCGTCGTGAGCGAAACGGGCTCAGTAAAGTTCACATGCCAACAGGTGGCGGCGGAGAGCCCCCGCTTCGCCGGATTTGCCGAACTGAACAAATGCCGGCGCAAACTTCTTGAACTTGGGATGATCGGCGTGGATGCGAGTGGCGTCGGTTTTGGAAATCTAAGTATACGAGACGGCGCGACCTCGTGGTTTTACATCACAGGCTCGGCAACCGGAGGGATCGCCGAGCTCACTGCGGCGGATTATGCGAAAGTGGTTGCTTACGATTTCGCGAGGAACTGGCTCCAGTGCGAGGGATCCACAGTTGCGTCATCGGAGTCGCTTACACATGCGGCTGTTTACGAATCGGATCCAACCGCTCGCGCGGTGATTCATTGTCATGACATGAAGTTATGGGCGGCGCTTCTGGACAAAGCTCCGACGACGCCGAAGAAGCTGGACTATGGGACACCCGAAATGGCCTACGCGGTTCGGCATCTTTTCGGCGTCACAGATGTGAAAAGGAGAAAGATTTTTGTTATGGCGGGGCATGATGGAGGTGTGGTGACGTTTGGGAGAGATCTGCAAGACGCATTTCGAACCTTGATGCGCTCCGGCGGGCGAAGCCTCTGAAGTCGGAAGTCAGACGTCGGCCGAGAAAGTTTTGAGTTTTAAGCGGCGGAAGCTCGGGAGCTGACGGTGAGGTGCTCGCTGGGAATCGTGTTTTCGCTTTCTGTCTCTGCTTCTTCTTCCTGCTGGAGTGTTCGAGCGACGGCGTCGAGCATTGCCTCGAGCCGTTCCAGACGCACCGGTTTTGCCAGGAGAGCCATGGCGCCCGATTTGTCCGTTTCGTACGACGGCGACCATCCTGAAACGAGAATGATGCGAGCCGAGGGATCCCTGGCCAGAATGTTGCGGCACGCGGTCGCTCCGTTGAGTCTCGGCATCAGGTAATCCATCAACACGACATCCGGATGATGCCGGGTGTAGCCCAGGATAGCTTCCAAGCCGGAACCGACCACCTCCACCACTTCGTGGTTACAGTAGCCAACAAGCTCCGCCAGTGAAGTTCCCACGCTTCTTTGATCGTCGGCGATCAACACCCGCATACAGCTTTTTGCAGAAGCTTCCGTGCCAAGCCCGCCGGGGGTAAGAGGTAAGGGCAAAGGGGGAGGCGTTCGCCACGGCGGACGCGGTTATCCGTAATCTGTTATTGGTTATCGGGAAGCAGACGCGGGAAGTCGGATGGCGGAGAAGCAAACGCCTCTCCGAGCCGTATGGCTCTACGAGCAGGAGGCGAACACTCAACTCCGAAAGCCTTCGCCCACCGCGGCGGGCAGGCTGAGCAGGCGTCCAACCTTAAATACAGATCAGAGGTCTCGCCACGGCGAGTGAACTGCGGTCGGAAACCGGACGTCGAAAGTAGACTGACGCTTTTTCCGGTCTGCTGTTTATCTTATCATTCTCGGCGACGGCGACGGCGTTGGTTTGCCCTTGGTCTGTGGCGTCCTCATCCTTGTCGATCTGGTATGCGAAACGGAATTGCCAGACTGCGTCGGCGTAGCGTGTGTGCGTAACCTTCTCCGCGGCTTCGGAGTCGACTTTACATTACGGAGCGGACGCTTTGTGTGACTCGGAGTCGGCGTCTGACGGACTCTAACGGGAACTCCTGTGATTCCCGGCGGCTGGTTTGGCGTCGGCGTGCGGCGCACAGGCGGCGGGAGCGTTGGCGTTGGCGTTGGAGTCCAATTCGGCCGTGTGGGCGTGGGCGTCGGCTGACGTCTCGGCGGAGTTGGCGTTGGCGTCGGCGTGCGTTCGGGCGGAGTAGGAGTAGGAGTGGGAGTGGGCCGGTGGCAGGGAGGAGGGCACGGTAGCGGGAACCACCAGCAGGGAGGCGGCTCGCGCGGACACGGAGGGTGCCTGCCCGGCGGGCCATGCCATTTGTAACAACCACAATTGCTTTCCCACCACCAACCGCCGCCCTCTTGAATCCAAACCCATTGACAACAGACGTACGACCATTGCCCGCCAGCCACGGGGATCGGCGTCAGCAAAAAGGCGTGTTTAGCGCCGTTCGTAGTGATTCCTTCGCCCACGATGAGGCAGGAATCGTTGATCGTCTTCGCTACCGTAAGGACACGAAAATCGCTTTTCGAAAGGTCGCACAGCGTGTTGAGATCAAACATTTGGCCGTTGGCATAAAGGAACGCGTGTTCAGAGTTGTCGTTCGTGGTCGATGATCCAACGATCATCCCAGCTGCGTTGGTGCCCTGCGCGGTGATGCCGTTGGCCGTGCTGGTAGCTCCACCGAGTGTTCCCAGATCGACGACGTCGTAGCTTTCACTTACGACCGTTTGCGCCTGTGCTCGGCTGAAAGCCAAGAGGAGGAGGAATATTGCTGCAAAACCGACTTTGTTTTTCGCTTTCATGGCAGTGGTCCGTCTTAATCCGACTTACCCAGTGGTTGCCCCTGTAAGCTTCGGCGTTACGTTTATGCTTCGGCTTCAGATTTGTCAATTCCTTTGCCGAGGCCGGAGGTCGGACGTCGGACGAAAGAAGACAGAGATAGCAAAAGCAAACGCAAACGCCGAACGGCGGTCCGGCAGCTGCCGGACCGTGGCTACAACTGAAACCGAAAGTCTGCCTAACTGCTCGGGGGAGTGGTCGATTGGCTGCCGAGACTTTGCAGGAGCGACGGGATCAGACTGGCCAGGCCTTGTTGATGGTCGGCATTGGGATCGATCTTTCCCGCAGGCGTCAGTTTATCGACAACTTTGGGAAGGTATTCAGCCAGAAACTGCGAGGCTTGGTTTGGATCGACGCCCAGTTTTGCGGCGAGCGCCCTGACCTGGTCCGACCCAAGCACCTTTTGGATTTGATCGCTGGAAATCGGCTGGTTTTGTCCGGTGCCGACCCAGGAACTAAATGTGTTCCCATGACCGGCTTGCGAAAATTTGCTCATCAGGCCTTGCAGCCCACCGCTCTGTTCGAGGAGGCCGCCCAAAACTCCGACGATTGGGTTCGTGCCGCCGGGGGCTCCAGTCTGCCCGCTCACTGCGCCGAGTATTGAATCGAGTAATCCCACAACTTTGTTCCTTTCTTGGTTGATTGGTTTAGCAATGAAAATCGTACCAAAAGGGCGAACTGTCTATCTGTCATCCGGATTCAGAGATTTGAGGATCAGCGCGATTGTGAAAGTGTCGGCGATGTAAATCCAGAACTAAACGGCAACGCACGTTCGTACCAGCGTTTTGAGCCGACGCAGGCGCGGCACACCGAGAGCATCACCGGCACCTCGACAAGCACACCTACGGCCACGGCCAGGGCGGCAGGGCTGGTCGCGCCGAAGAGCGTGATCGCCACTGCGACGGCCAGCTCGAAGAAGTTGCTTGCACCGATGAGCGCGCCAGGGGTCGCGACGTTGTGCCGCACCTTGAACAAGCGCATGAGCAGGTAGGTGAGACTCGAGTTAAAATAAATCTGAATCAGAATGGGGATTGCCAGCAGCACGACCGCGAACCAGTTGTTGAGGATGTTCTCGGCTTGAAAGGCGAAGATCAAAACCAGCGTTCCAAGCAGCGCCACGATAGTCACAGGCCGGAACTTCGGCAGGAAAATCAAATCGAACCACGCGATACCTTTGCTGTTGATAAGCATGCTTCGACTGATCCATCCGGCGGCCAAAGGAATCACGATGAATACCAGCACCGAAATGAACAGCACATGGCCGGGGATGTGGACGCCGGTGACGCCGACGAGGAACATCACGATCGGCGCAAAGGCAAAGACCATGATGAGGTCGTTTACCGCTACTTGCGCCAGTGTGTAAGCTCCGTCGCCATCGGTCAGATAACTCCAAACGAACACCATCGCCGTGCACGGTGCCGCCGCGAGGATGATCAATCCGGCGATGTAATTGCCTGCGGTTTGCGCATCGAACAATCCGAGCCAGCCGGAGAAAATCATCTTCACGAACACCCATCCCAACAGCGCCATGCTGAAAGGCTTGATCAGCCAGTTAACGAACAAGGTAATGAATAACCCTTTCGGCCGGGCGAACACACCCTTGATGCCGCCGAAATCAATCTTGAGCATCATCGGATAGATCATCAGCCAGATCAGAATCGCGATGACGATGTTGACGTGGGAATCACTGCCAAACTCCCAGTGCGCGAGCGCAGTGGTGACATTCGGCAGGAGCTTGCCGAGGGCGAGTCCTGCCGCCATGCACAGCAGGACCCAGAACGACAGGTTCCGCTCGAAAAAGTCGAGGTGTCTGGGCGCATGTGCTGTAATCATGGGCGCCGAGATGAAATTGGAATCCTGCTGATTGTCTCGCTGGCCGATCACTTCGCCCCCGGAAACCTGAGAAGGGCCAGATGTGTTCCTGCTATTTGGCATAATGTCCAAGTAATGAAGTGGGAGCTGAAAGGATCATGCGGCAGCCCTCCCGCGCGATCGCGTCCGCGTTCGGACGATCAGATCCACGCAGCGGAAGAACTCCAGCAGGCACGGGCAACGCAAGCGATAAAACTGGTTGAGGCCGCGCTTCTCCACCTCAACCAGTCCGACCTCCTTCATCACCGCAAGGTGCTTGGAGACTGTGGACATGTCGGCAGCAACGAGCTCGGTAAGTTCGTTGACGCATTTTTCACCGTCGGTGAGCGCTTCCGCGATGAGAACACGAGACGGATGAGCGAGCGCCTTGATGACTGCGGCGCGTCTCTTCGTGCGAGCGCCTATCGAAGCAAGTTTCATAAAAGTATTTGGCATATACGCCAAATACTTTGCGCGTCAACCGTTGTTTTGCCCGGTCACCACGCCTGCGCCGCCGACCTTCCCCGACTGCTAAGTCCCCGATGCTCGACTCCGCTTAGGGGTCAGTTGGAAAATGCACCGACTATTACCGTGAATCCAATGGCAAGCCCATAAAAGGAATTGTTTGCCGTGTCCGTGGAAGTCCATCCCAAAGAGACGCTTAGACGGGTCTTGACCTGGGAGATTGCTCCCCTTCATGATTGGCTCTTACTCGCCCGGCGGGCAATTACCGCCTTTTTTCCGAATCGAAACTAGAACCAAGAACAGAAAGGAAAAGTTATGGGATTATTCAGCAATCTGATGTCGAAAATATTTAGTCATGCGGCCCCGGCCGCGGCCACCGCTGCCGGAACGCAAGCAGCCGCGCCAGCGCCAGCAGGCGCGGGGCCTGCTCCCGCGGCACCGGCGGTGGATGTGGCTGCCATTCTCAACGGGTTGGCCGCCAAGAATCCGGAAAAACTGGATTGGAAACACTCGATCGTGGACCTCATGAAACTGGTGGGGATGGATAGCAGCCTTGGGGCGCGGAAGGAACTGGCCAAGGACTTGAATTACAGTGGCGACATGAATGATTCCGCCTCGATGAATATCTGGTTGCACAAAGAGGTGATGAAGAAGTTGGCGGAAAATGGCGGGAAAGTGCCGCCAGAACTTCTGGGGTAGATCGTAGAGCGAAGAGCGAAGAGGTAAGGGCGGGGTTCAGAAGAAAACGCTGAACGCCCAACGCTCAACGTCCAACGCCGAAGTCAGAGGTCCTGCGACGCCGGGTAAACTCCGGTCGCAGGTTGGAAAAAGGCAAGCAAGCGTCCGCCCCCGCGCAGGCAGAGGCTTCGGCGTGGCGAGCGCCTGACTCTTATATATATAGAGAGGGCTTTTGGCGGGCTCTTTTCTGGTTCTTCTGCGGCCCGACTCGGCCTTTGGGAAACGTCTCCGGATTGACAGCCCTTTGTGTGGACGTACGCTGCGCGTTATGAACGAAAAACAGATCGAAAATGGCGTCACGCGCCGAACATTTCTTGGGATGACTCTCGCAAGTGGAGCGACACTTCTGGCGGGTGGATCGGGCAGGATCTTCGGCGCTTCGGCGACAGCAGATGAGACAATTAATTCTACCTGGAAAATAGGCGGCGATCTCACGGTCGATCGGCTCGGGTTCGGCGCAATGCGCATCACGGGGCCGGGCATTTGGGGCTGGCCGGCCGACCGAAACAACGCGCTGAAAGTTCTCAAGCGGGCCGTGCAACTCGGTGTGAACTTGATCGACACATCCGACGCATATGGCCCTCACACAAGCGAACTGCTAATCGCTGAGGCGCTCCATCCCTATCCCAAAGGGCTGGTGATCGCGACGAAAGGCGGGCTCACCCGGCCGGGACCGAACCAATGGGTGCCGGATGGTCGTCCTGAATATCTTAAACAGTGCGTCGACGGGAGTTTGAAGCGACTGCAGCTCGACCGGATCGATTTGTATCAATTGCATCGGATCGATCCGAAGGTCCCTGCGGAAGATTCGTTAGGCGCGCTCAAGGAAATGCAGGAAGCCGGAAAAATTAGGCACATCGGATTATCTGAGGTATCGCCGGAGCAGATTGAGCAGGCGCGCAAGGTGGTTCCAATTGTGACCGTGCAGAACCGGTACAACATCGCTGACAGAAAATGGGAGAACACCCTGGATTATTGCGAGAAGAACAGCCTTGGTTTTATGCCGTGGTCTCCGATCGGTGGAAACAGAGGGCTGAAATCCGGCGCAGCGCTGGAAGCTGCGGCCAAGGCCCATGGCATCAGCATGATTCAACTGGCGCTCGCGTGGCTTCTGCATCGGTCGCCGGCGATGTTGCCAATTCCCGGCACCTCGTCCGTTCCGCACCTGGAGGAAAACGTCGCGGCAGCCAAAGTGAAATTGAGCCCGGAGGACTGGAAGCAGATCGATGATTTGGCGGCCCAGGGGTAAGGGCTAAGAGCGAAGGGTAAGGGGGAAAGACGAAGAAAACGCCGAACCCCGAATGGTTTCGGGGCCGTCCTGCGGCAGGCGCTCAACGTCCAACGCAGAAGTCACAGGTCGATCGCTCTCGGCTCTTGCCGCTTTTCTCTTTGCCCTAGGTCCGAGCGGGCTGTCGCGACGACAAGTAGTTGTCAATGGCGGCGGCGGCTTTGCGGCTGTCGCGCACGGCGCGCACGACCAGATCGGGGCCACGCACCAGGTCTCCGCCAGCGAACACGCCGGGCACACTAGTCATTTGGTTCTCGTCAATCACGACGCCGCCCCATTTGTTGACCTCGATCTTGTCCGAATTGCCTGCGGGAAAGATCGGTACCGGATCGAAACCGAAGGCGACCAACACGACCTCGACCGGCACGCTGAATTCGGAGCCGGGAATTTCTCTCGGTTTGCGGCGGCCCTCGGCGTCGGGTTCTCCCAATTCCATCCGCACGCAGCGCGCTTCGGTAACCTGACCGGTTTCATCGCTTGATAGCGCGACCGGGTTCGTGAGAAACATGAAACGCGCGCCTTCTTCCACGGCATTGGTGTATTCGCGCCGGCTGCCCGGCATGTTCTCGAGGTCGCGCCGGTAGATGCAGACCGTTTCGCGCGCCCCGCAACGAACCGCCGTCCGCAAACAATCCATCGCCGTATCGCCTCCGCCCAGGACTGCGACGCGTTTCCCTTGGACGTCGATCGGCGGACCGCCTTCCGATGTCTTCGTGCAAATTCTTTTGAATCAAGAACGGCAGCGCATCAAAAACGCCGCGCAAATCGGCGCCGGGAACATGAAGCTCCTTCGATTTTTGTGCGCCGATCGCGAGATAAACCGCGTCGAATTGCGCGCGCAGATCGGACAACGAAACATCGCGCCCGACCGTGACACCGCACCGGATCGAAACTCCGCGTTTGCGCAACAGGTCGAGCCGCCGTTCAACGATCCTTTTCTCGAGCTTGAACGACGGGATGCCGTTGACGAGGAGGCCGCCGGGACGGCTTAACGATTCAAATATGGTGACGGCATACCCGAGCTTGGCGAGTTGATCCGCGCAGGTCATTCCACCGGGACCGCTGCCGACTACCGCAACCTTGAAGCCGTTCGCCGGCGCGACTGCCGCATCAACGGCGTCGTGCGCAAATGCGTATTCATTAAGAAATTTCTCAATCGCGCCGATCGCAACCGGCTCCGAGCGCGCGTTCAGAATGCAAGCGCCTTCACAGAGACGTTCCTGCGGACAGATGCGACCACAGATTTCGGGCATGTTGCTGGTGGAGCGCGACAGTTGTGCCGCTTCAAGGAAACTGCCGTCTGCTACAAGGGCCAGCCATACCGGGATCCGGTTGCCGAGAGGACATGTGTTGGCGCATGGAGGGTCCGGGCAATTAATGCAACGGCTGGCTTGCTCGCGCGCGGTGGCTTCGTCGTAGAAGCCGTAGACCTCGTCGAAGTCGCAGACGCGTTCGGCGGGAGGGCGTTTCGACGGCATTTCACGCGAGATGTAGCGCCAGTTATGTTTTGCCGGCCAAGAGTGCTCTGCTGGTTCCATGTAACTTTCCCTTTTAAAGCCATATTCGCACCAACGATCGCGGCGGCTATGCATTGCTTGTGAAACATTGCGCATTTATTGAGCCGCCGCGCAGGGGGCGGAGATGCTCGACCGGTGAAAGCGAAACGCGGAATAGCGGGGCTACGGGCCGTAACTGGCGTATTTCGGCTCGAACATCATCGATTTGATATGAGGACGCAGATCATCTGGTACGTCCCGCGTGGCGAGATTTTGCCGGCGCGCTGTTTCGACCACGGCCATTGCCACGGATGTTGAAACATCTCGGATCGTGTTCAGGCGCGGATAAACGCTGCCCTGGTCCAGATCGCTCTGTAAAACCTGGTTAGCGAGAGCATGAGCAGCGGCGAGAAACATTTCATCGGTAACAAGCCGGCTCGCACATGTGATCACACCCAGACCGACGCCAGGAAATATGTAAGCGTTGTTGCCCTGCGCCGGCACTAATTCCTTGCCGCCAATAGTAACTGGATCAAAAGGACTTCCGCTGGCGAAGACTGCGCGACCATCGGTCCAGCGGTAGGCCTCTTCGGCAGTGCATTCCGCCTTTGAGGTCGGATTGGAAAGAGCGAAAACAATCGGGCGCGCGTTGACCTTCGCGGCGACTTCAAGCATGGGTTGCGAGAACGATCCGGCTGTCCCCGTCGTCCCAATCAGCGCGGTTGGTCTGAGAGTTTCGATGATTGCGACTCCATCGGACAAGAACTCGTGATCGTGCGCAAATGGTCTCTTATACTGTGCGAGATCATCGCGACTGTTGACGACCAGCCCTTTGGAATCCACGAACCAACAGCATCGCCGGGCCTCGGCCTCAGACACACCGTGCTCGGCCATGCCTGCGATGATCAAGCTTGCGATGCCGGTTCCTGCTTCGCCCGCTCCGAAAAACAGAAATCGTTGGTCGGCTAATTTCCCGCCGGTGATGCGCAATGCACCGTGCAAGCCCGCTAAAACAACGGCAGCGGTGCCCTGTATATCATCATTGAACGAGCAGATGTGTTCCCGATATTTTTTCAGCAGGCGAAAGGCGTTGTCACGCGCGAAATCCTCGAATTGGACGAGCGCTTGCGGGAAAATCTTCGTTACAGTTGTCATGAACTCATCCAGCAAGCTGTCATACTCGTCACCGCGAAGCCGTCGCCGGTGCAAGCCGAGATAAAGCGGATCCGCCAGCAGTGCCGGATCGTTGGTGCCGACATCGATTGTTATGGGAAGACATTGCGCCGGGGGAATGCCCGCGCACACGCTGTACAAAATGAGTTTGCCGATCGGAATTCCCATGCCGTTCGCGCCCAGATCACCGAGTCCCAAAATCCTTTCACCATCAGTGACCACGATCACGCGAACGTCACGCTCCGGCCAATTGCCCAGAACTTCTGCCACCCGTCCGCGATCCTGGGCTGAAATGAAGAGGCCCCGCGCTTTTCGGAAAATGTGGCTGTATTCCTGACATGCCTGTCCCACGGTCGGCGTGTAGATGATTGGCAGCATTTCTTCGACGTGGTCGATCATGGTGCGATAAAAGAGCGTCTCATTTCGATCCAGCAGGGCGATGAGGAAGATGTAACGCTCCAGAGGCGTCGATTTTTGCCGCAGATTCGCAAGCACCCGGTTTGTCTGCTCCGATTCCGTTTGGGTATGCGCCGGTAACAATCCGTGGAGTCCGAGCAAGTCTCTCTCTGCTTCGGTAAACGCAGTCCCTTTGTTAAGTTTCGGATCGTGCAGGAGATCCAAACCACGCCGCAATTTCTCAATCACAATTTTATTCCAGGTTTCAACAGCAATCTCACAAGCGGGAGCACGCCCGATTTCCCGATTCCTCAACGACGATAAACCCAAATCGTCGGCGATTCACTCTAGTTTTGCCTCCTCAAGTCAGGGTTTGAGTAATTTCACTTTGCCGGTGTGCAGATCGTACCGCGCGCCGACGATCGTGACTTTTTCTGATTGCACGCGTTCCGCGACGATCGGTTGCGCGGCGCGCAGTTGTTTGACCACATCAAGCGCTTGCGCCCGAACGGCATTGTCCAGCGGGTCGCCCGGCTTGCCCTTCGTTTCCTCGACGGCCGGTTGAATGGCTTTCAAGACGTCCGCGATGTGGCCAGGTTCGTTCGCGTGGGAAACGGCGGCCGCGACCGCCCCGCAACTCTCGTGTCCCAGGACAACGATCAACGGAGCGCCAAGATGCTCGACCCCATATTCGATGCTGCCCAGCGCGATTGCGTCCACCACTTCGCCCGCCGTGCGAATCACAAAAATGTCTCCAAGCCCCTGGTCGAAAATCAGCTCCGGGGGGACGCGTGAATCGGAGCAACTCACTACAATCGCAAACGGCTTCTGACCGTTAACAAGATCCGCGCGGCGCTTGAGTGCATTTTTGCCATCCGGTCGAGCCGTCTTCGCGGCAACGAACCGGGCATTTCCATTCATCAGCTGTTTTAGCGCCTGATCAGCGTTTAAGTTGTTTGATGGCTCAGTGGCCAGGACATCGGTGAGAGTGACCCAGCACATCAGCGCTGCCGTCATGACAATCTGCAAGCATCTGGTTTTCATTGTGGTGACATCATGAATGGAGCGGCACGCGGTTGCACGTCATGTTATCTGTTTTCTTCCCTGCCAGTTTCGGACCACGCAAAATACAAATGGCCAGACTCTTAACCTGTGACTTACAATGAAGTGGTGAGGTTGTTTGGGGTATTTTTTTTGGCGATTTCGGTGGGCTCAGTGCTGGGGCAGAGCATTGCCATTCCATGGAGCGGCCATGGGCACGATCCCCAGCATACTGGAATCTCGAGGACCGCTTCGCAGCCGCTCGGAGCAAATCCGATGGCAGATGCCGGTGGACCTCATGCCGCATTACAACGGCAATGATCTGCTCATCCATTACGGCTCGCCGCTGGTTACTCGTCAGAACACGGTGCTTGTGCCGGTGAAAACCGGCACCACGGATGGATTTCGTGTTGAAGCGCGCGACGCGACCGATGGCTCGGTAAAATGGATGCAGGATTCCGATTATACGCTCCCGTCCCATAATTGGGTGCCGAGCTTTGGAATCGCGCTTACGCCGAAAAACCGCGTCTATTTTCCGGGCGCGGGCGGCACCGTTTACTTTCGCGACACGCCGGATTCGGCAACGGGCACAACCGGCCAGCTCGCTTTTTACGGTCTGGCGAATTACCAGGCCAACCCAAGTACATTCAACTCTTACGTAAAGATTAATACGCCGATCACCTCGGACCGGTATGGCAACATTTATTTCGGCTTCATGGTGACGGGCACGACCACCCCGGCATTGCAGAGCGGCATTGCGCGGATTGCAGAGGATGGAACGGGGTCCTGCGTAGCTGCTACCACCGCGGCGGACGACTCAAGCATCACGAAAGTGGCGCACAATTGCGCGCCGGGGTTGAGTAACGACCAGAAGACGCTGTACGTGGCGGTCAGCACAGGTAGTTATGGCAGGGGATATCTCGTCGCGCTGGACAGCCGTACGCTGGCGCCGATTTCAAGAGTGCGTTTGATGGACGTCCTGCATCCGACGCGCGACGCGATCATGCTGGATGACGGTAGCGCGTCGCCTACCGTGGGACCGGACGGCGACGTTTACTACGGCGTCCTCGAGAATTTCACTTACACAAATAATCATTACCGGGGCTGGATGCTTCACTTTGACAAGACACTCGCGCAAGTGAAGACGCCCGGGGCCTTCGGATGGGATGATACGCCCTCGATTGTTCCCGCGTCGCTCGTGCCGTCGTATCATGGCTCCTCCGGCTACCTGGTGCTGACGAAATATAACAACTACGTCGACGGCGGCGGTGATGGCGTAAACAAAATGGCAGTGCTCGATCCGAACGACACAATGACCGATCCGATCAGCGGTGCCACGGTGATGAAGGAAATCCTCACCATCGCCGGCCCGACGCCGGATAAGGAATACATCAACCAATATCCCAACGCGGTGCGGGAGTGGTGTATTAACTCGGCCGCGGTGGCCCCGTTCACGAAGTCGGCCATCGTGAACAGCGAGGACGGCAAGGTTTACCGATGGGATTTCACGACCAATACCCTGCAACAGGCGCTTAGGCTTACGAACGGCATCGGTGAAGCTTACACGCCAACGCTCATCGGCGTGGACGGAAGCGACTACGCGATTTCCAACGGGACTCTTTTTGTCATCCGTGCGGCGCCATGAAAACATCGCGAAGCCTTCTGCTCCTGTTTTGCGTTCTGCCCTGGGTGACATCTGCGCGCGGGGATTTAACAATTTCGCTTTCGCCTTCCACGCGGTACGGCCCCGGAGGAACAGAGATTGTCTTTAGCGGCACGCTGACAAATACGAGCCCGACCGAGAAAGTGTACCTAAACGATGTGCACGCTGCGCTCAGCGGTGCAGCTGCGACCTATCTCACGTTCGAGCCGAATGCGTTTTTCTCGAACGTCCCGGGAATCCTGTTGCCGGGAGAGAGCTACAGTAACAGCGAAGTTTTCCGTGTACTATTAAGCGGGATGACGCCCGCAGCGGATTATCCCGGCACGTTTGTGATTAGCGGCGGCGCGGACATTTTTGCAAACAGCGATTTAACGAGCGCCGGGTTTGTGGTGTCGTCTCCTGGGAAAATCTACTCGATCACGCACCTGGCGAATGGCCATGTTCTTTTGCAATGCTTCGGTGCTCCGAATGCCATGAACACGATCCAGGCTTCGCCCGATTTGCTGACACAATTCACAACCTTGGCCACGGTGATGGCTGACGATCAGGGCGCGTTCCAATATGAGGATACCGACAATTTCCAGGCCAGATTTTATCGGCTCGCATTTCCATAGAGCCGCCTCTTGCGGGCGTTTGTGATCGCTCTCACCACGTCCAGTAGAGGCCGAAATACCAGAGTGTATGCTGATCACCAGCTACGCTATGGCCTGCAGTAAACAACAAATCGAAGTGGTCTGTGACCTTAAGGGTGCCGCCGAAATTAAGCGCGGCGAATCCCCTGTCAGTGTCGGTATCCGCGCCTTGTGCAAAAATTTCCCCGCCAAGCGTGAGATGTTTGCCGAGATCCCGCTGCAGCAGCCAGCCGCCAAACGGATAGTTGCGCTGACCGGCAGCGGAATTCAGCACCACGCCACCACCACCGTAAGTCGTCCAGGGGTCCCAACTTTTTTGGACCCACAACGGCAATCGAAACCATGCGCGCCCGTTTCCCAGACCGCGGTCTGCGTCGCCGGTTGGCAGTTCCACCATTGGGAAAACTCCGATTTGCGGACGGTCGCTTGTTTCGTGGAGGAAACGGTACTTAACTCCGAACTCCGTATCGCCCAGACCGGAACGTGTGGAGTCGCCGCCGCCGCCAATCGTTGTCACCGGCACGACCAGGTGTAATTGCGTGTCGGGTAGCACGCCATAATTCAGTTCCATTGCCGGGCCATTGATCGTATAGCCACTGCCGGCATGATCGCCTTGGCCAAAGAGATAAGCTTCCCAGTGTCGATACTCCACCGGTTCCGGGTCGTCGGTCAAAAAAGGCGGCCCGGCGACAATGCGTGTCGTGATAATTGGACTCAGGCAAACGGCCAGCAAGATCGTTTTGACGACGTTACTCATGAACATCGAAGCCTACACGATCCGCTGATTCCCAGCAGAACTAACCTCCGACCTCTGGCCGCTGTTCAATTGGGCCTAGCTCCCGATCATCATTTTCTCGGTAACGTTCTTTGCGGATACCGGAGTTGCGGCGGGTGCTTCTTGCGGACGCTGGCCCCAGGAACGCCAGCCTTCAGTTAATTCGATCCAGACCCACTTCGCTACTGCACCGAAAAGCCGCCTGCTGTCGCTTCGACTCAGCGTAAAGCTGGGAATCAGGCAACGTTTTCCTCGATTGGTTTTTCCCAACGCATTCACGTGGCGCCGGTGCCGTGCGATCTGCGCAAAACGGCGATTGTATAGTCGGATGAAATGAAACGCCGGACGCGACCTCGTCTGGGTAAAGGGCGGACTCAGGAGCCCCCGATCTCCGTGTTTATAAATGTCCGCGACTGGGCCGAGATAATAGAAGCCCAGATCCAGCTGGAACGCCGTGCTCATCAGGTCCCATTCTCCCATATATTCGTACTTATCCTTATAGAGAGCCTCGAACCACGAGTGGTAGCAGAGGTTAAAGTCGCGATTATGACGTGCGATTCGCTCGGCCATCGGCTCGCCGCGGCGCTGCGCAGTGATCAGCTCGGCCGCGGCACTCGCGCTGAATGAAATCCAATCCATGCCGGGGCTGTAAAACGGATCGATGAATCCGGCGGCGTCGCCCACAAGCACGAACCCGTCACCCGCAAACGTTGTGCTGTAGTAAGCGAGATTCTTGCGCCAATGCACGTCGTTCTCTTCGAATTTGGCGTCGCCAAGCATCTCGCGCGCAACCGGATGCTGCATCAGGAAGTTCCTCAACCGTTCGCCGAGTCTGCCGTCATCCTGTGGCCATTCCACCAGGCGTTGATCGAAGACGACGCCGACGCTGACATCGCCGCCTTTCAATGGAATCCACCAACTCCACCAGCCGTCGCCGATGATGTGATTTGTCGCCGTGCCGCGAATGCTGTAAACGGCTGAAGCCCACTCCGGATATTTTTCCGATAGCTCGCGACTATCCCAATCCTTCACACCTTTCCACCGCGCCCAGGCCGCTGCCGTCGGATGCTCGGCGTTGTGGCGCCACCAGCCTTCCTTGCGTGCGAGCATTGCTGCCGTGCCGGAGGCGTCCACGATCCAGCGGGCGCGCATCGTTTCGGTCGTTTCGTCATGCCGCAAAGTGACGGTCTGTTGACCGCCGGCCGAGAGCTCTACTTTGACGACACTTGCAGGCCGCAGAAGTTTCGCGCCGGCTGCGCAAGCCTGGCGTAGAACTTCTTCGTCGAATGTCGCGCGATCGAGTTGATAGGACGGCAGTCGAACCTGGTACAGTCCGCCGAGTTCGCTGGCATCGGCAACGGATTCGACGTCGTTGTTTTTGAACCAGAACCGCAGCCCTTGTTTCACGATGTGCGACTCATTGAGATACCGGGTGAGCCCCAGCACGCGTCCCATGAAAAATGCGCTGATTTCGACTGTTGCCTCCCCAACCCGCCGCGCGAGCTGCGGAGATTTCTCGACGATCAGAAGACGCAGCCCGGGATTTTGGCGTAGTAAGAGCGTGGCGGTCGCCGCGCCGGAAAGCGCGCCGCCAATTACGATGACATCATAATCGGAAGTATGTCCGGGGTCCGCCATCTGTTATTTCTCGGGCTCTGCGGGAAGCTGCGGCGACAGCGCCAAAAAGCGTTGGGCGTGCACAAAGAAATAGAACACCCACATTCGCAGCCGGACGCCGAAGTCATTGCCTTCGTTACCGGCAAGCATTGCATTAACGCCGGCGGCGATTTGCATCGTGTCGGTCGGATTCAGAAACACTTCCAGAAAATCCTTGCTGCGACGGTACCATGAGTTCACGAAGGTGAGATAGAGATCCATCACGTGATTGACGCGGCGCGAGTATGCTTTGAAAAGACGTCGTTTGCGCGATTCGTCGCGCAGAATTTGATCCAGCGTATCGGCTGCCTTTTCGGCCGACAAGATCGCAAGGAAAACGCCGCTGCTAAAAACCGGATCGATGAATCCCGCGGCGTCGCCGGCGAGCAGCCAGCGATCGCCGAAGAGTCTCGCGTTGCGATAGGAAAAATCGCCGGTGGAATAAACGGGTGAGACACGCTCCGCCCGTCGCATTCGCTCCAGCACCATCGGTTGTTCGCCGATGCATTTTTCCAGGGTCGCTTCCGGCGAGAGTTTCATGGCGCGGAATGTCGTCGTATCCATGACGACACCGATGCTCATGCGCGTGGGCGTCAGGGGGATCATCCAAAACCAACGATCGAATCCGCGCACCATGCGTATGAGCGTGCCGTCGATACCTTCCGCGCGATCGACATTCTCGTAATGGGCGAACACGGCAAATTTCTGAAGATGATTGTAAGTTTTTTTGAGCTTGTAAAAATTTCCAAGCATCGTTTGGCGGCCGCTGCAATCGAGTACATAGCGCGCCTCGATTTCCAATGTCGCCCCGGCGGCGGATTCGATCTCGAGCTTCATGTGGTTGCGGGTTGCCTCGATCTTCTTCACTGCGGTTTGCTCGCGCACCTCCGCGCCGTTCTCGCGCGAGTGGTCGAGCAGCAATTTATCAAACTCAGACCGCGTGACCTGGTAGGCATGATCTCCGCTCGAGCGCAGGCCGTCTTTGAAATAGAATTTCACCCCCTTTGCCCCGCACGAGGCGACAACTTCGGCGCCATATTTCGGCAAAAAGGCGCGGTCCAGTTTTTCGCGCACGCCCAGCCGGTCGAATGTTTGCGTGCTGAATGGCAAGAGCGATTCGCCGATGTGAAACCGCGGAAATGTTTCGCGCTCCAGCACGACAACGCGACGGCCCGCGCGGGCGAGCAACGTGGCAGCGGTGCTGCCGGCCGGGCCGCCACCAATAATCGCGACGTCATAAAGTGAGTCCATGGACGGATAAACCTAGCCGATTCGCCGACGAAGCAATCCTCAACTTATCAAAAAGCGAACGCGGCGCACGTTCGCATTTTAAACGCCCGGCGCGTCTGTCGGAATCGTGACCGAAAGATCACGAACAGCGGTTAAATCCGGTGTTGGCGTGGGGCCGAATCTTCGGCGAAAAGACGATGTCGTGTATCTCTGACCGGTCGCATTTCGACGGGCACTCCAACAGTACAGACATCGCACCAGTGGCGGCTGGCGCTTTCCATGCGTTTGCGCGTTCCGCATTTGTCGCAAACAAATACTTCGCTCTGAGCTCTTGTCAGTTTTCTCACTGTTTTACTTGGTTTGGACTGTGCCCCGGTTCCAAGCCTGTCTCATCCCATCATAGACGCGGATTGAAACAAAGCGAATCCTATCGAGCGTTCAGAGCCTGCTTTCAATATCAGCAACGCCACGGCGCAATGACCAAAGCGCTTTGCAAGGCAATCACCATACGCATACGCTGATCGATGGCGCGTGGTGACTCTCGGAAAAAACGCTTATGAAGACTGTGCGACTCGTGCAGATCGGAAAACCGCTGGAAGATGCCGACATTCCGGTTCCACAAATTGCATCGTCTGAAGTTTTGGTCCGTGTCGCCGCGTGCGGGATCTGTCACTCCGACGCGCACTATCGCGCCGGCATTTCCACGATGGATCGTTTGCCGGTCACCCTCGGACACGAAGTCGCCGGCCGGATCGAAGCGGTGGGCGAAGAAGTCCATTACGTTTCACCCGGAGACCGCGTCTATGTGCACTACCTCGTAAGCTGCGGCAGCTGCGATCTCTGTCTTCGCGGCGACGAACAATTCTGCGTCAAAGTGCGAATGATCGGAAAACATCGCGATGGCGGCTACGCCGAGTTCATTAAAGTCCCCGGTCGAAACGTGTTCGTTCTTCCCGATGAAATTCCCTCCGAAGTGGGTGCGATCATGATGTGTTCGTCGGCAACGGCTCTTCATGCTTTGAACAAAGCCCGCCTGAAAAGTGGTGAAACCGTCGCAATTTTTGGGTTTGGCGGATTGGGATTTTCAGCGTTGCAACTGGCTCACGCAATCGGCTGCCGGAAGGCATACGTTGTCGAGATCAACCGCGCCAAACGGGATTCAATCGCGGCCATGGGCGGCGTGCCGGTCGATGCCAGCGCCCGCGATCCCGTTGATCAGATCAAAGAAGCGACCCACGGAAAAGGAGTCGATGTCGCCATCGAATTGGTTGGCTCCGCTGTTACGATGGCGCAGGCGGTACGGTGCCTGGGGGTTCACGGCCGCGCGGCTCTCGTCGGTCTCACCGCGGAATCAATGTCGATTCTCCCGTACACGGAGCTCATCAACAAGGAAGTGGAGATTATCGGAGTCTCCGATCATCTGGCGGCCGAACTGCCTTCGCTGATGGAGTTCGTGCGCAGCGGTAAACTTTCTTTTCCGCCGGGAACGCTGCGCACGGTCGGTCTTGACGCAGTGCAGATCAACGCTGCGCTCGATGCGGTTGCGAAATCCACCGATCACATCAGAACAGTGATCGTTCCAGGGATATGATAGGTGGAATTGAACCGCGTCTCGATGTGGGGTAACGTCAGATCGTGACCGCCGAACAGATCATCGAAGAGATCAAGCGTCTCGATCCGAAGGATCAACTGGGCGTCATTCGATTTGCCTATCAACTCGACGCCGAACGAAAACTCACCGGCAAAGAATTGTCGAGTCTAGCTGTGCGCATGACGGAGACCGACGATCCCGCCGAAGCGGCTACGATTCGGGAAAGCATCGTTCGCGGCTTCTACGGCCGGAAGCAAGAGAGCAATGCCTGAGATTCGGCGGCAGAATCTTCCGCCGGCGCTGCTTCATCATCTCCTCGACCGGATCCGTTCGCGCGAGATTTCGGCAGATCAGCTAAGGGTTGTTTGCCGACTGGCTCGACACCGAGCCTGAAGTGCCGAATGAGAAATGGTTCAAACGTTTCCCGAAAATAACCGTCTGCGGCCAGGGCGATCTGGTGAAGACTTTCCTGAATGCCAGCCAGGTTCCGGTTGGAATAGAAATTCTCTGATCTCTTCCATTGGACGCCAGCTCGCAAACGCATTCGGAGTTGGACGTTCGCTTCAAGATCCTTCGTCCGCGCGCTTCATCTCGCTTTCAGTAACGCCTGACGAATCGACTCGGGATCGATACGCTCCTTGTAGCCTTCCAGGAAGAATTTTGCGCGGATAACGCCATCGGTTCCGACAATGAACGTGCCGGGGTAGGGGATTCCTTTGGCACGTCCCTGCGCTTCCTTGTTAAGAATCCCGTAGGCTTCGATGGTTTTGCTGCCGGCATCGGAAAGCAGGGGAAATGTAATGGAATGTTTCGTCGCGAACCGTCTGAGAACGTCCGTGGAATCGTAGCTGATGGCGACGACCTGACCGCCGGTCGCTTTCAGTTCTTTTAAGTGAGCTTGCAGTTGGACCAACTGCCTCTGGCAGAAGGGTCACCAATCCGCCGACCGAAAAAAGACCAGCGCCACCGGACCCTTTTTGAGAAGCGCCTCAAGCGAGACGTCGTGGTTGGCTTGATCTTTGAGAGTGAACAACGGCGCTTTTTTTCCGACAGCCAGTCCGGCGTGTTCCGGAGGGGCGGGTTCCGCCGCACTCGCTGCCTGTGCCAGAAGAACTCCGGAAACGGAGAGAGCCAAGGCGAGTCGAATCAATTTCATGTGTGGAAAGGTAGCGCAGCAGGCGAGCCGAGTCATTTTTTTCCGACCCTGACCGACGTTTACCGGTGACGCGGGTTTTCACGGTAGTGGGCGAGTCGTTAGGGCAATGTGGAAAGTGGAGATCAGGCCCTTTTCCTTCTTTTCTTGCACGGTGAAGAAAGATAAAAAGTCGTTAATGACCGACCTGCGAATAAAAGATTTTAGTAAACTGATGATCAATGTCGTTTCGGGACTGCTTGCAAACCTTCTTTTCACTGCGTGACAGTCGGGGTGCTTTGCGGGTTGTATTATCTGTTTCGCAGGAAGCCTCTTTTCATTTTTTTTGGCCTTACAGATACGCGTGAAGTCAGAATCTACTTATCGCACCTCCGCGTGCGGCCGTCCGGCGCTATCGGGGCCGACGGTACACCTCGATCTTTTCAAGGCAGCGCGATCCCTAACCTTGAATCGCTTGCAGCTTCCGATGTCGTTTCACTGTTCCGCGTTTCGCTTCCTGGCGGGCGGTACAACCATCTTGGCTCAATGACATTTTGCTGAACGATGTCTCAGTTTCGATTGGCCCGGCTCCGTTACTGCCTCCTCACATTGCCTTCCCTTGCACAACAATCGTAGTCGGATCTCCGGGTGATAATCGAGCATCAGCCGTCGTGCAGAACGAGTTACAATCACCGATTCAGTTCAATGTGGATAACTCCGCAATCCAAATTCCAAGATTGCCCCTTGTTGTAAACCTGCGCCACGCATTTATCGTTAGGCTGCGACATGGTTCTCATTTCGTCTTTTATTTGGCTGGACTTTCAGAGGGCGGAACCGCGGCGGCGTTAACCTATCTGGCCTGTTTTTGGCAAGAATTACATCGCCGTCACAAGCTGATACCCTCATTCTACGTGCTCATTGAATTTGTTGGCGAAGACTACACGAATAGTCAGGTCATCGCTCAAGCCGGAATCAACATCCGACAATAGAAATGGTAATAAAGATCTCGCAGCCTCGGCAGAGACTGCGCTAGGCTACGGACCCACCCGCTCAGATTGAGTAGAACGTTTATTTGGTAAAAGGTGGAACTGGATGAAGTAATTAGTGTAATTGTGAATTGAAATGGCAATCCCAACCCACGATGGGTTTTTCGATTTGTGACTGCGCGCGTTACCAAGCGGACGAGCCGTGTCCGGCACTATAAACAAAAGAAAATCGAAGGATACGTTGCTGCCTGTGATGCTCTGGAGTTCTTGAAACTCATTGACAAAGAGAGTGCGGATATTGTATTCCTTGACCCTCCATTCAACCTCGGAAAGCGGTACCACGCTCGAAGACAAACAGATGTAATGCCTCTTCGAATATATGAAGGCTGGTTGAAGGAGATTCTTTTTGAATCCGTGAGGATTCTGCGACCCGGAGGAGCGCTGTATCTGTATCATCTACCGGTCTGGGCGATACGGCTTGGTGAATTTCTTGATGGCCATCTTGAATTTAGACATTGGATTGCGATTGCCATGAAAAACGGTTTCATCCGCGGGAAAAGTCTATATCCCGCACATTACGGGCTTTTGATGTTCACCAAAGGCGAACCGGCGCGATCAGGCCGACCTAAATTGCGACCGTCCAAATGCCGTCATTGTGGGGAATATATCAAGGATTACGGCGGCTATTTGCCAATAATTGAGAGGAAGGGTATCAATCTCAGCGACTTTTGGGACGACTTGAGTCCCGTTCGCCACGCAAACCGCAAACACAGGCGAGCAAACGAGCTACCTGAAATATTGTTTGAGCGCATCATTGCGATCAGTGGCTACCGTGGCGGGTTGGACGTCGACCCTTTTGCTGGTACTGGTTCCGGCGTAATTGCCGCCGTTCACAAAGGCCTTAGGTTCGCTGCCTGTGACTTGGTGCGCGCTAACTGCAACATCATATCACGTCGGCTCGACACGCTAATGGCTCAACTCTCAAGAAAGAAAAAAAATGCCAGAACAAGCCAACGCCTTTCCGAGGAAACATTTTTCCTAGAAATGTTCACGCGCGACATTTCTCTAGAAGACTGCATTTTGGACCTGATCGACAATTCGATAGACGCCTTGGTTAAAGCGCGCCAAGTAGATATTTCTTCTGCCGTTTTTCAAAAGAATGGCTCCAAGCCAGATGCTAGCTCATTGCCTTCGGTGCATGTCAATTTCTCACCGACTGAGGTCAGAGTCGCCGATAATTGCGGCGGTATCACTTTCGAGGAAGCCAGAACGAGGTCTTTAATTTCGGTCACGGCACTGAGCCTGTGCGTGGTCAGCTGGGCGCGTATGGAATTGGCCTCAAACGTGCCCTCTTCAAAATCGGGAATGATTTCCTGATCAGAATCGCGCGCGGAAAAGGATGGATTCTCGGCTCATTTGCCAGACGTTCGCAAATAGGCCTCTTCTGACACAACTCTGGATGATTGGAAGATTCTGATAAAGCCGCTCCAGCGAGCAAAGTCACCCAAGCAGGCGGGGACGGAGATAACAATCCGCGGTTTGCGTGACGAGGTCAAAATGCGCATTGCTGACGGTACCCTCGGCGGTCGACTGCGGGAACTAATCGAGAAAACCTATGCGTTGTTCTTGGATCGTTACGTTCGGGTCTACCTGAACAATAAAATAGTAGAGCCGTTCGAGATTCCGCTAGGACAATCGAGGGATGTAACGCCTGGGCATGATGATTTTGAAGATGGCGGAGTAAAGGTGAAGTTATTTGCAAGCCTTTCGTTGCAGCCGCGAGCGGAAACCGCCGGATGGTACGTCCTTTGTAACGGGCGAGTCGTTGTCCATGCCGATAAGACTGAGTTAACAGGATGGGGAGCTGCGTTACCTCAATTTCATACCAAATTTGTCCGGTTTCTTGGCTTGGCGTTTTTCCAATCCAAAGATCTGCTGCTGCTGCCTTGGACGACGACAAAACGCGGATTAAATCGGGAATCCCGGATATTTCAAAAGGCTAGGAATCGCATGGCGGGCTTATCGCAACCTATATTGAAGTTTCTAAGTAGCATGTATCGAACCGAGCTTAGTGAAGAGCCAAAGGAGCGGCGCGTTGCCGATACTATCAAGCCAACGGACATACGAAGAGTTGCCTCGCAACCGAGCTCCGTATTCAAAGTCGCGATGCCCGCCGTGTCTTGGCAGCCGAGAACGGTAAGAATTCTATATGACGCGCAGAGGAGGGATATTGAGAGAGTAAAGAAGCAACTTCGAAAGCCATCAATGCCTGCGAATAGAATCGGAAAAATAATAGATCACTTCTTGAAAACCGAATGCTCCGAATAGACGCCGGTGAGCTCTTTCAAGGTTCGGTCCGATCTTAGACCTGCCAAGCAGGTTGAACGCCGTATGATTATCGACGCGTGTAACTGCTGTCTCTGTCTAATTTCCCAATTCGGGACTACCAATATACCGGATTCGGATTGTTTACTTCGTCGATTTTATTCTATTCCACAAGTTTTTGGGACTTAGAGATTTGGTTAGCGTGGAACGCGATGACCGAATCGAAAAACGAGTAAAGTACAACCGGCCTTTCGGCTGCCTGAGAATTGTGATGGGATCTGCGGCCGATGTGATTCGACGTTGTCGCAAGATAAAAGACACATTCTTTGGCTCGACTACGATTCAATTTTGTCTTCGAGCCACATTCTTGACCTCAGATTGGCGGGCACTTACTTAACGCCTGGCTCGCTATTGCTGATAACTATCGATGTTGAACCGCCGGGGGATGATCAAGCCGGTCCAGCCGAGTGGAAACGGCATTTTCACGAAGAGGGTGGTGAACTCGCCCTGCCTCTCAATGACGTTTCCGATTTCACCGAGTCCAAGTTACTCGGCGTCAATACCGGCTGGTAGAAGCAGCCATTACTGCGGGTTTGGGCGGTCGAGAAGCTGCATTTTCTCCACTGTTCAATTTTCTGTATGCAGATGGCCACAATATGCTGACCATCGGCGGGATGATCACGACAGACGTGGAGAGAAGGCTGCTCTCCGCTAGTCAACTCGAGAAAACGGAATACGCCCGATTTAACCTGCGCAAAAAGCCGTTCTCGATTCGAGTGCCCCGAGTGACCCGTAAAGAACGCTTACATTTGGACAGTGTAATGCCTTGCCGCAGCGGTTGGCGTCCAACAAATTCGAAATGCTCAGCAAAGACATAGACGCTTATCGAGCAATCTTCCCCTTTTTGCCGGCTTACGCGGAGCTTTTGCTCTAGCTGGGATGACGGTGCCCCGTGGTGGGCTGCGGCGTAGGTTAAAGCGTCTTCCTGCTCACGCGTTCCAGACGCTTCTATCGGTTTTTCGTTTCGAGCGAGACGGGCTGCTGTTCTAAAAAGCTGAAAACTGAAAAGCTGAACGGAGCGAGTGGGACGAGCGACGTAGAAGGTAAAGTGACGAGGGTAGGATCGACTGAGCGTCGGAAGCGAGGGAGTTTCAAAGCTGAAACGCAGCTGAAGGCCAAGTCGGCGGCGCCGATGACCCCATTTGAGCGACGCTTACATTCAATCGGGAAATCTCGCGTTGCTCGACATCTCGTGAGAGGTCCGTTACCGTGACCTCGTCGTCATGCGGAGAGGTTTCCAGAACCAGTGGGCTTTCATGAGGCTGGATTGCGGGCGTCAGATCGCGCGGTTGATCGTTGCGACGCTCATGCTGGTCGGCTGTTGCGTTTCAGTTTTCGCGCAAACGAACGACTGGCCATTCCCCGCACAATCTCCCGCTGGATCGCTGCCGTTCGCCAGGCCTGCGTCCTCTTCGCTTGCAAATTCAACCCCGCCACCGCGCGGCGCGACCATGCGCCAGGAGAGATGGGATCAACTTTCGAACAGGGAGATCAGTTATGTGGGCAGTCAGGCGCTGGCCATGAATCCGCGGAGCTGGTATCACGGCGAGACCGAGGATTTTATCATTCACTACCGCAATTTCAGCGACGCGCTCGAGATCGCTCGCGAGATTGAATTCGACCTCTGGTACGTCGCGAAAACCCTGGGCGCGACGAAGGAACAATACGCGCGCAAATCGCACGTTTACGTTTTTCAGGACGACAGGGAGTGGCAGGTATTTGTTAAACAAGCGCGGCACCAGGAGACATGGGCGCACAGCTTCGCGCTCGGCGATGAACTTTTCTTGAATGTCCACGGGACCGGGCAGGGGTTTGAATCGCACACCCTGGCGCACGAGACCACCACGCAGTAGTCGCACGCATCTATGGCAACCGCCACTGGCCGGTCTGGTTGAGCGAAGGTTTCGCCGATTATATGGCGGACGCTTGTGGCGCGGTCCGGCGCGGACTATCGCCGGGCGCGAATCCGCGAAATCTCCGCAACGCCACGATGAACTTGACGGAGCTGATCGCGGTCTCGCGTTATCCCACGGACGTGGCGAGCGTCACGCGACTCTACGACAGCGGGACGAAGTTTGTTCGGTACCTGTTCGCTAAATACCCGGCGGAGCTATTTCCAAAATTTGTCGATCGTCTCCTTGATGGCACTTCCCCAGAGGTCGCGCTGACGGAGGTCTACGGCGACGAGTTTCGCGATCCCACTGCATTCGACAAACGATTTCAAAGTTTAATCCGCTAACTGGCGCGTAACGAGCGCCTCCATCGGTTTTTCGTTTCGAGCGACACGGGCTTCTCTAGTGAAAAGCTGAAAACTGAAATAACCTGAGATCTAGGCCGGGATTCGGAAGGCGGTTCCCTCAGCTCAGGAAGAGCGAACGTGCCAGTCCACTTTGGTCGATAATGCTCTTCAACGTGCCGCGTCGAATCTCGGAGTGATTTGGCACTATGACAGTTCGCCCGCCGTCTGCCGTTTGCTTGCGCATGACGATGTGACCGCCGGATTGCCGCGACTTCACAAATCCGTGCTCCTGCAGGAGCTGGCAAACCTCGCGCGCCGAGAGGACGCGAAGTTTAGGCATGTGCCGGTTCGAGCGAAGTCACCTTTACGCCCCGATTGAGCCGCCGCTTGATTTCTTCTTCGTCAGCATCCTCGAGCAGGAGCTCAACCGCTTCTTTGATCATTTTTTCCGCCTCTTCAATCGTCCGGCCCTGACTGGCAACGCCGAGCTCCGGACACGTGGCTACGAACCAATCCTCTTCGCGCTCAATCACGGCAGTCAGCTTCGGCAGCTTCACGAGAACAACCTACCAAAGTTGCGTTCCGTCGCAAACGGTCTGCCAGGTCGGAGGTCGGAGGTCCCGCCGTCGCTAAAGCTATGGCGTGGCATGCAGAGGTCAGAAAGGGAAGTTGCGATGCGTAGCAGAGTTTCAATTTCCAGCTCAGCGGCTTTGCGTCTTGCGAGAGACTTTCTGGAAGAGTTTTTCCACGCAAGGCCGCGGAGGAGATGGGCACAGGTCGGAAACCGTCCCGGCGGCGGAGAATCCGAAATGTCTTGACCGGGAGGTTCGCCCTGTTCAGACCAGCGATGTAACGCGGCGAAACCGCGACACAAAAAAACGAGAGAGAACAAACATTATGAAAATCATCCAAAGAATTGGGATTCTGTCTGTTGCCTTCTGCCTAACGGTTGCGTTGGCCCAGGCGGCAGGAAGGCCGATGCGGCCGGACGCAACTCTCCAGCTTCGCAGCGGCGCGGTCGCCGCCGGCATCGGTATCAGCTGGGGCAAGGGTATCCTTACCTATAAAGGCAGGGAGTATCCCGTCTCCGTCAGCGGCTTATCGTTAGGCAAGGTCGGGATCACCAGGGTCACGGCTTCAGGCGACGTTTATAACCTGAAGAGGCTTCGGGATTTTTCAGGCAATTACACCTCAGCCAACGCCGATATCACCCTGGCTGGCGGTCACTCGGCCGTCGTCATGAGGAATCAGAACGGTGTGCAGGTGGTCGTGCGCGCGACGTCGAGGGGTGTTGATCTGACGATCGGTACCTCAGGGGTCGACATGAAGCTCAAGAGATAGCGAATCGAAAGGGGCGGCCGCCTCGTGACGAGGCGGCTTCCTTCGGCAGCGGCCTGTTTTTGGCCGACTGGGGCCGGGCCGGATTTTGTTTCCTGCGGAAAGCGTCGGGGAAACCAATGGGGGTAAAAAGAGTGAAAAAAGTGTTTGCCTTCGGCGTAGTGTTGTAGTTAAGTAATACACTATATGAGACCGGAGGACGGAAAAACAGACGGCAACAGGACGCCGTCCCTGCGGCTGAGGTGGGCCAGGACACAGAATGGATAATGAATGGAACGATAGTCAGCCGATTTATCGACAACTGCGGGATCGTGTCGTCGCTATGATTCTCGACGGCATTCTCAATGAAGGCGATCCGCTGCCGTCGGTGCGCAATGTCGCGGCCGAGTATCGGGTCAATCCGCTGACCGTTCTCAAGGGGTATCAGCAACTGGTCGATGAGCGGCTCGTCGAGACGCGGCGAGGTCTCGGCATGTTCGTCAATGCCGGCGCGCGCGATCGACTGCTAAAGGGCGAACGCGGAAAATTTCTGGCCGAAGAGTGGCCGCGGGTGGCCGCTACAATTCAGCGGCTCGGGTTGACACAGAAAGAACTCGAAAACGCCGCAAATCGGCGGGTGGCCAAATCTGGAAAGGAAAAGAGATGACGCAGATGAGTTCCAGCCGAACGGCCGAAATTGTAGGGCAAGCAGTCGCCGCGGCGACCTTGCCCGTTTGGAGGCGGCAGGCGGAGCGCCCGCCCTACAATCAAGAATGGCAAGCGAGCCGAGGAGGAGCGTTAAAACCATGGCAACGATAGAAGCACGCGGGCTCCGCAAAACGTTCGGAACGACGGTCGCGCTGGACGGCGTCGATTTGCGCGTGGAAGAGGGCCGCATTCTTGGAATCATCGGGCCGAATGGCGCCGGCAAGACGACCGCGCTCAACGCGGTTCTCGGCCTCACGTCATATGAGGGGACATTATCGGTGCTGGGACGCGATCCGTGGAGCGCGCGCGAGGTTCTCATGCGCGATGTCTCGTTCATTGCCGATGTCGCAGTGTTGCCGCGCTGGATCCGGGTTACGCAATTGCTCGATTACGTCGCCGGTGTGCATCCGCGATTCGATCGCGCGAAAGCGGAGGGTTTTTTGGCCAGGACCGCGATCAAGCGCACCAGCAAGGTCAGGCAGTTATCGAAAGGCATGGTGGCCCAGCTGCATCTCGCCGTGGTCATGGCGATCGATGCGAAATTACTGGTCCTGGACGAGCCGACACTTGGGTTGGACATCCTGTTTCGCAAGCAGTTCTACGATTCGTTGTTGAACGATTATTTCGACAAGACCCGCACCATCGTGGTGACGACGCATCAGGTGGAAGAGATCCAGGATGTGCTGACCGATCTTATGTTCATCGACCTCGGCCGGATTGTGCTCGAGTGCAGCATGGAAGAGTTCGATGCGCGCTATGTCGAAGTAATGGTGCACCCGGACCATGTGACCGGAGCGCGGTCGCTCAAGCCGATGCATGAACGCCAGGTGTTCGGGCGCAGTGTGATGCTGTTCGAGAATGTCGATCGTGGCCAGCTCGCCGCGCTTGGCGAAGTGCGGAGGCCGAGCATTGCGGACTTGTTCGTCGCGGTGATGGGCAGGGGCGGCGGTGCCGTCCCAGAAGTCGGAAGTCGGACATCGGAGATCAAGCATCCGGAATCCAGGATCAAGGATCACGTAAATGAATAGTCTATCGAACACAGTTGAGGCGACGCCCGGAGCAGGGCCGGGGTCAGCGACCCCGGCGACAACAAAGCCGTTCTACTGGTCGGTGTGGCGGGAGCTATGGGAGAACCGCTCTATATATATAGCGCCGCTAATCGTGGCTGCCGTCCAGGTGTTCGGTTTCGCGATAAGCACGATTGGCCTGGCGGATCGCAGACGCGCGGTGTTGCTCCTTGACCCGGCAAAACAGCGAGCCGTCATCGAGCAGCCATACGATTTGGCAGCGATGATGATGCTCTTCACGGTGTTCGTCGTCGGCATTTTCTACTGTCTGGATGCATTGCACGGCGAACGTCGGGATCGCAGCGTGCTGTTCTGGAAATCGCTGCCGGTCTCGGATCTCACCACGGTACTCTCCAAGGTCACGATCCCGCTGGTCGTTCTGCCGTTGATCGCCTTTGCGATGGTGGTGTGCGTGCACGTGATCATGCTGTTCGAAACCGGCGTGGTCCTCGTCGTCCACGGTATGAGCCCTGCCACCACCTGGGCCCATTTTCCCGTGATCGAAAACTGGGTGGTCCTGCTCTACGGACTGGTCGTGCTCGCGCTCTGGCACGCGCCGATCTACGGCTGGTTGTTGCTGATCTCTGGCTGGGTGCGGCGAGCAACCTTTCTCTGGGCGGTGTTGCCGTTCATCGCGCTCCAAATCTTCGAGAAGATCACCTTTGGCACGAGCTATGTCGGGAAGATGCTGACCCATCGGTTGGTAGGATTCGCGCCGCACGCGTTCGGCTTTCACGGCGGGGGCCACCCCACGATCGATTCGCTATCACAACTCACCGTCGGGCGATACCTGAGCAGTCCGGGTCTTTGGATTGGGCTCATCGTCGCCGCGGCATTCATCGCCGCCGCTGTTCGGTTGCGCCGTTATCGAGGTCCGCTCTAATCGATTTAGAAAATCCGAAATCCTGAAAATCTGAAACATATGCATCCCACTGACAAGGCAGCGCGCGTTGCCGGCTTCGTATATCTATCAATGGTCCTGACCGGCCCGTTAAGCCTGATCTACATTCCGGGCAAGCTGATCGTTCGCGGAAATGCGACCGCCACGGCAACGAACATTCTAAGCCACGAAAGCATGTTTCGGCTATGGATTATCGGCGACCTTTGGACGTCGGTAATTTTCATTTGCCTGGGCATCTCGCTTTACCATTTGCTAAGCAGCGTAAGCAGGCCCTGGGCGCTGCTGATGCTCAGCTTGGTCCTCGTTTCCGCTACTGTCGGTTTTCTGGATACGCTGAACAATATTGCCGCCGGTCTTCTGTTTCGGGGCGCGGACTTCTTGAGCGTTATCGATAAGGCGCAACGCGACGCGCTGGGCATGCTCTTTATCCGATTGCACAGCCAGGGAACGTTTATCAATGAACTCTTTTGGGGCCTCTGGCTATTTCCATTCGGTCTGCTCGTCTTTCGCTCAGGATTTCTGCCGCGGTTCATCGGTGTCTGGTTGATGATCAATTGCGGCGCTTATCTCGTCCTGAGCCCGACCGCCTTATTTGCGCCGGCCTATTATGGGACTGCGTTTCGCTACGCGACGCCGATCCTGTTCGGTGAAATGGCGATCATGCTCTGGCTTTTGATCAAGGGCGCGAAGGTGCCGTTGCAAAGCAAACGCCCAACGCTCAATGCACAAGCCTCGGTTTGAAATTTCGATGTTTAGCGTTCGTTGTTCGACCTTGAATGTTTTCCTTTTTGCCTCGTTAGGTTATAGAGTCCTTGTTCATTATGAAAATACACCCACAAACCCTGATCACTGCATTTTGCATGGCTGCGTTTTTGTTCGGCGAAGCAGCGCTGGCCCAGGAAACGAGTCCGGAGTCATCGACCCCGGCTATAACTGGATCGCCAGCCCCGGCCGTAACAGAGTCACCGACCCCGGCTACAGCAGAGTCGCCCGGGGCTACGAAGCTGGGGCAGGGAATGGGACCGGGGTCATCGACCTCGGTTACAGCTACGACCGGTGGGCGAATGAAAGCGATTGTTTATCATAACTTTGGTTCGCCTGATGTCCTTCGGCTTGAAGAGGTCCCAAAGCCCGTTCCGAACGACGATCAAGTCCTGGTGAAAGTTCGCGCGGCTGCCATCAATCCGCTCGACTGGCATTTCATGGAAGGCTCGCCGTACATCGCACGCCTGTTAGGGTTTGGATTGCTCAAGCCAAAGGAGACACGACTCGGCGTTGATTACGCTGGGACCGTTGAAGCAGTCGGCAAAAATGTAACGCGGTTCAAACCGGGCGACGATGTGTTCGGCGGGAGAGACGGAGCCCTGGCCGAGTACGTGTGTGCTCTTGCTGATAAGGGAATCGTGCTGAAACCGGCCAGCGTAACGTTTGAGCAGGCGGCTTCCGTGCCTATCGCGGGAGTCACCGCACTGCAGGGTCTTCGCGACAAGGGACGCGTCAAGCCAGGAGACAAAGTTCTCATCAACGGTGCGTCCGGAGGCGTGGGAACGTTTGCGGTGCAGATCGCCAAGTCGTTCGACGCGGATGTAACCGGCGTGTGCAGCACGCGGCATCTGGACCTGGTGCGATCACTCGGCGCGGATCGCGTGATTGATTACACGAAAGAAGATTTCACCAAAAGCGGGCAGCGTTACGACGTGATTATCGACAATGTTGGGAACCGTTCGTTGCTGGAATACAGACGCGTCTTAAAGCCCAACGGCAGATACGTCTTGATCGGAGGTGGAGGAGTTAACGACGGGCGATGGATCGGGCCGTTGGCTAATCCAATCAAGATGCTCGTCTTAGCACCGTTCGTGAGCCAGCAGATGGGCATGATGATGGCGGTAATCGACAAGAAGGACCTTGCGATTCTCGGCGATCTCATGCAGAGCGGAAAAGTGACGCCGGTCATCGACAAGACTTATCCGTTGAGTCAGACCGCTGAAGCGATGCGATATCTGGAGAAAGGCCACGCTTCAGGAAAAGTGATCATCACGATGTCAGAGACAAACGCACCTTCGCCGGTGAGCACCGAACTCGCAGCGAGCTCCGCGAACACGACTGCGCCCGGTCTCGTTGCCTTTGTTCTCATCGGCGTCATTCTTGGTGTGACCATTGTGCCGATTATCATCGCGTTCGTTCTCAATCGGCGCTTTCGGCAGCGTAATCCCGGAAATAGGGGGTACCGATGGGGTTACTATTTTAGTATTATGTCGTTTATCGGCGGAATTGTCCTTGGCAACTTCCTTGGATATGGCGTCGGGGCAGTGATCGTCTGTGGCGTCATTTACGCAATCCCGGCATGGTTCTTCGCGCAGCGTCACCACTGGGCCTGGATCGCGCTCACGATTTTGAGCTTCAACCCGGCCGCGTGGATTATTAATTCCATTTACCTTTGGAAGCGGTGGGGGGAGAAACCGGTGGCTACGGCAACGGCCTAACCGAAGGACTTGCAGAAAACGTCCAGCGCTCAACGCCGAACGTTCGACGTCGAATGCAGAAAGCCGGTTCGCTCGATCTCTTCGAGAAGTTTTTGTCGCCGCAGCGGCGTTGCTCGTCGGTCAAAGATCCATGAAGGATATTCTTCCTCCTCGCGCCTTGCTGCCGCACCAAATCTCCAGCAACGCACCCGTTCCCTATTTATGAGATGGGTTATAGTGAAAAAGAAAAAGGGACACGCGATGCATGTCCCTTCTCTTTGTTAAACTCGAGATGCCTAGTTGTGAGTGGTGGAGTGTGTCGTAGTCGTGCTGCTTGTTGGTGTCTCCGTCGTTGTCGACGTGCTCGTCGTAGGCTTTTCTGACGCACACGAGCTCAGCCACATTATGGCTGAAAGCAGGAGCAGTGAAGTAACGATGATAGGTCTTTTCATGGTTCGTGAGGTCTTAATCGCGAGGTTCGGTCACGATCACTTTATCGACCACCATGTTGTCGCCTTCTCTTAAGTAGTGAACGCGCACGTTCGAATCTTTCCTGATTGACGAGGCTTCGATTACGCGTCCATCTGACGTCACATAGGTGACCGTTTTGCCGAACGTGTAGTGCAGCGGCTCAGTTGCTTCCGTTTTTAGAATCAGGGTTCGCCCCGGACTGTATTCCGTGACGATGCCTGCATTCTCGGTTGTTGTGGTTGTTGTGTTTGTGTCAGTCCTTCCATGTTTGTCCGTTGAAGTGGTGGACGAAGACGTGGTGGTTTGCCCGAACGCCATTGCACCCATAAGGGCGGTGGCGAACGTGACACTAAGGATTGCTTTAATCATAAGACTTAACTTTCTAACTACTAAGTTGCTGCAGTGATCGCAGCTAAAGGCCATCTGGTTCGTACTTCCGATGTAAATCGGCGGGCCAGGTAGGTAAATGGATGCGGCAGTAGCTGTAAATACGGCGTTTGCACCTATCCGCCAATACTTCGTAAGCTAGGCGTGATACTTCTTAAGCATGAAGGCAGGCGTATCTGGTCGATGCAAATCGGGGCTACGTCACAGATCAGCGTGAAGATCCGGATTGGTGACTGGCCCCATTCTGGCAAACTCATGGCAGGCATCTGCCGCCGCCGATGATGCGATTGACAAGTCGCCCAACTGGGTCTATAGAGAGGTCCATTCGCCGCGGCGAATGGTCGTCAGATCCGCGCGTCCCCCCGAAGGTTAGCGCGCCGGGGCTGTTCCGAAACCGAACTAAAAGCTGCTTCCTGCGGCCTTCGGCGTCGAGAATGGCGTGCTCCGCCCGAAAATCAGCAACATCGGAGCAATACTGGAACATCATGAAACTATTTTGCACAGTCATACTTTTATTGTCGTTGGGTCTCTCCGCGTTCGCGCGCGGGGAGTCGGTCCTTGCCCGCGTGACCAGTTACTGGGCGAGCGAGGGCTCTAAATTTGCCAGTACCGGGCGACGATTACGCCCAGGGCACTGCGCAGTCGATCCGAAACGAATTCCGTACGGCAGTAAAGTTATTTTTCCCGACGCAGTCTGTACCGCGGTCGACACGGGAACGGCAGTCGTTAGTCGCAAAGCTGCTCGTCTGTGCGGACGAACTGCGAGTCAGCTCAAGGCAATCGTGGTCGATCGATTTTTTGAGACGAAACGAGAAGCGGACGCTTGGTCAAATGCGCATCCGGAATTCATGATACTTCGAGTTGTTCCACCCGGATCTCGCGTGGAATCGACCGATCCGTAGTCGACTACGGACGAATCTAATGACGATAGATGACGTTGAGGTCTGGTTTCTCGCTCCGCTAGGAGAATTTTCTCTGCCGGGACGCGGCGCAGATTTCTGACAAGCCCAAACTTAGAAAGTGTCCAGATAATCCACTTGGTTGGATCGAACTGCCATGGCTTCACGCCGTTGCGGTAGTCATGCTGAAACTCGTGGTGATAATTATGATAGCCTTCCCCCATGGTGAATAGAGCAAGGAAGAGCGAGTCGCGCGCAGTGCATTTCCTGGAATAGGGTTGCCGCCCGATGGTGTGACATGCGCTGTTAATCAGAAACGTGCAGTGTTGTAGAAAAACGATGCGCGCGACGCCGGCGATCAAGAACCCACCGAGTGCTCCCTGCCATCCATTCCATAGAAAGCCGAGTATAGCCGGGATGCCAAAGCTGACCAAAACCGCGATCCACTGCACATATCGATCTTGCCAGCAGACGAGCTTGTCCTTCTGAAGGTCGGCCACGTTGTCGTATGGCTGATCGTTTTTTAGCTTAAAAAGCAGCCAGCCGATGTGCGCGTAAAAGAAGCCTTTGGAGATGCAATACGGATCATCGTCATGATCCACATGCTTATGATGGCGTCGATGTTCGCTCGCCCACATCAAAACTGAGTTTTCAAAAGCGCCCGCGCCAAAAATAAGTGTGAATAGCCGGACCGGCCAGCTTGCCTGGAAGGCGATGTGGGAGAAAAGCCGGTGATAACCCAGCGTGACGCTAAATCCGCAGGCGGCAAGCATCGCAAAAAACAGCGCGACCTGAAACCAATCCAGCCCGAAAAACCAGAGGTAGAGCGGAACAGCGGTTAGGGTTAAGGCGAGTGTCCCGATAAGAAACGAACTGGTGATCCAGTTAATGCGTTCGAGAGGCAAACGCAGCACCATGCGCTTAGGCGGCCTCTGTGCGTTTTCTGCCATTGTGGTTTTCCGGTGTCTTGCAAGTCCGGCAGCTAGCCAGTTTCTCTATCGAGCAGGAAGGTGAAGATGCAGTTCGCTCCGGAGAAATAGAACAAGAAGCGAGCCCAAGATGGAAAACATAATGCCAGCCGGATGAAACAGACTTCCTCCCATTGGGCGAATAAACAAATGGGTCACAAGTTGCCGACGAGCGAACCGACAAGGCCAAGGACTATCGTCCAAGCGAGCGGTAGACGCAGATGCATGGCCGACTTGGCCGCAAACCCCGCGATCAAACCAATAATTATGTACCAAACTAAATGTAACATATTTCCTTCCTTTTCATTCTTCGAACTGCCGAGGCTTCCAGGCGCAGGCTGTCGACTCGGATTACCTTGTTAGCGAGCATCCATTTTCCGTGCCTCCTGCGATAATGGTTGCCTGCGTCATGTTGCAGGGCATAGAGCGCGCCGTTTTGAGTGATGGTAGGTTCTGTCATAGGCTTACAATCTGTTGTTTTCCGATTCGATGGAAGCTACGATGCTCGTCACTATCGCTGGCGGCGGATTGTTCTCGATGAGCAATCGATCCTGCCCCGTGAGATCGGCAAGCTCATTAAAGTAACGAACGAGGCGCTGAAGGTTACTACGGATATGTTGGAATGCTGCGTCGTCGAACGCGGATGTCGTTTCTTGCAACGGCCTTACGCTGGCGAGTTTGTGTCCCAACTCGGTCAAACCGGGCATTGACGTAACTGCCGAGAACGGACGCCGCAAGTTTTGCGAGTGCGCGATGAGCCAGCCGTCTTTTGTGCCGTTAGCGAATTCGAGCGCCGCCAGATGGTCGTGGGAACCGGTTCGCTTCTCGGCCCGGGCAGTGATGTCTCGGATATAGCATTGAATGACTTTGTCTGCTTCGACCCAGTAAACGTTACTCACGAATTCTACTTGGATCTGCTTGCCGTCTTTCCGCCGCAGCGGGAGGTTTTCATAACGAATATATTCGTTCTGTTTAAGTTTCTCGAAGGCCGAACGATTGGCAGCGATGTCTTTGAACTGCCCAATCTCCCAGAGCTTGCGGCCGCGGAGCTCTTCGAACGGGTAATCAAGCAGGTCGATCAGAAATGGGTTTACGTCCATGATCTCTCCGGTTTCCGCATCGAGAATCAGGATTCCGTCCTGAGCGGTTTCAAACAAACGTCGATAGCGCAGTTCGGATATCCGTAGAGCATCTGTCCAATAATCTTCTCCGCTTTGCGCATGAGTTGGGTCAGTTGATCTTGCCTGTTTTTTTGGAGTACTTGTTTTCATAGGTCGAGGCGCCGCGGTCATCGAGATTTTCGTGTTAAGCCGCTGTGCGATCGGGCTGTTCGCTTTCGATACCGTCGTTGTGAAACATTTCTGCGTGGTTTCCGCCTCCGTTAGCAGAAGGCGCAGACCCGCGGGTATTGGCTACGCCCGAGATGTCGGCCGGCGTGATTTTTCCCGAAATCGAATCGTCTATTTGGAAACGCGCGGTAAACTTCGCGCCTTGACCTGGTCCCTCGCTCTCCACTTCCAGAGTGCCCTCCTGCGCTTTTATTAAAGTACGCGCGATCGAAAGGCCCAGACCAAGACCGCCGTAGCGCGGATGAATAGACGAATCCCCTTGCTCGAACGGCGCAAAGATTCGCGAGAGCGCGTCTGCCGGAATGCCGATCCCGGTGTCGCTCACTTCGACAACAAGCCCGCCGTTTGCCTCGTTGCGAGTGATAACTGAAACCTTGCCGCCTTGCGGCGTGAACTTCAGTGCGTTGCCAATTAAATTCGAGAGAACCTGTTCGAGCTTGACCGCATCGGCTCGGATGTGGCTATGCCGAGCGTGCAATTGGAGGTCGATCCCAATTCTCGCCCCGTTTTGCTGACCCTCGAGATTCTTGAGAGCGAAGCGGATCACCTCGTGCGCGTCCACCTTCGCAAGCTTCAGTCCAAAGGCCTCGTTCGTGACATGGGTGAAGTCGAGTAACTCATTGACCAGGCGCACGAGACTTCGAACGTTGCGGCGGATGAATGCCAAGGCGGACTTATCGAACACCGGTGACAATTCCGTCTGGTCGGGCCTGCCGGCGGTATCGTGACCCATCTCGAGCAAGTCGATCATTGAGGAGATGGCCGCGAGCGGATTGCGCAGCTCGTGGAAGAGCACAGCGTTTGCTTCATCTCTTGCTTTGCCCGCGAGCTCGAGCGTATCGGCGTGGCTCTTGGAGGCCGCCTGAAATTGAGCCCGCGCGGTGATGTCGCGGATGTTGCATTGGATCACTTTGGCTGAGCCGACAACGTAGACATTGCTGACAAACTCGACTTGGATCTGCTTTCCAGCCTTCGTCCGGAGCGGCAGATTTTCGTAACGGATGTACTCCTCTGTTTGCAGCTTTTCGAAAGCGGCCTGATTCGCTGCGATGTCCTCGAACAGGCCGATTTCCCAGAGCTGGAGGCCGATTACGCTTTCGAACGGATAGCCGAGCAAATCGAGCAGAAATGGATTCACGTCGATGATCTTGCCGCTGTCGGCGTCGAGGATCAGGATGCCGTCCTGCGCGGTTTCGAATAGCCGGCGGTAGCGCAGTTCCGATGCAGCCGGGCCGAGTTCCAACGAGTTTCCTCTCCCGTTGGCCGGCATTAGCTTGGCCTGGCTAATCGACGCATTTGATGTCATGGGGCGAGACCTGCGGTCATTGAGATGTTTGTTTTAAGAAGGCGGGCGATGGGACAGTTTGCTTTTGCCGCTAGCGCCGCATCCATGAAACGCGCTTGCGATGCGTCCGGAACGTTTGCTTGGACGTCGAGTTGCACGTGCGTGAGCGTCCACCCTGCGGCCAGATCTTCCAGAGTCGCAGTTGCGGTGGTTTCGATGCTCTTGGGGTGAAAACCGGAAAGACCGAGCTCATTGGAAAGTGCCATTGAGAAACATCCACCCAGCGATGCGACGATGAGCTCGTCCGGATTGGTTCCGATGCCTTCGGCGAATCGCGTCCGAAAAGAATATTGCGTTTTAGAAAGAACGCCGCTTTCAGTGGTTAAAGTTCCTTCGCCCTCTTGAAGGGTTCCTTTCCAAACAGCTGAAGCGTTTCGATTCATATTTAGAACAGCAAACTGTTACCCCTCCGCTCGTTGTCCGGCCAATATCTTGTTGGTAGCACGTAATACCTTTTTGGTATCGCGGTTTGCTGCGACCACGCGGCCGCTTGGTGATTGGTAATTCTTCTTGGCACCAATTTAATGGACCGGTTTAGGACTCGGGTACCTCACGCCCGCGGCGTTACGTTGTGACGGGAAAATGAAAAAACCGGCCCGTGGGCCGGTTTTTTCCTAAACTGCACTGTCCCTTGAGTTATCGCCGATCGTTGTCGCGATGATCATCATGGCGTCCATTCCGGTCATGCCGGCGGTGTTCCCCGCGGATGTACTTGCCATGAATCCAATGATGCCCGAAACGCGACATGTGCCCAGGGACCCAGACCATTTCAAAGTCGCCGTCCCAATAGCGCGCGCCGTGGTTGTAGAACGGCCGATCGCCAATCTGGATTGAGATGCCATCCGCTCGCACAGCGGCTGGAGTGAGAATGCTCGCCGCAATGATGGCTACGAGCAGAAGTTTGTTCTTAATCATTCTCTTACTGACCACGCGCCCACTTTCCTGGCCAATACCGACTTGGTAGTACGTCATACTTTTTTGGTATGGCAATCTGCCCAGAAGGCGACTAGGATCAGATTTTTGGCCTTCAATGGAACTTCGTCATCTGCGCTACTTCGTCAGTGTTGCGGAAGCGCTCAGCTTCACAAAAGCCGCCGAAAAGCTGCACACCGCGCAGCCTTCACTCACCCGGCAGATCAAAGATTTGGAAGAAGAGCTTGGCGTCCGACTTCTAAATCGTACAAAACAACAGGTCACGCTGACAGACGAGGGCCGCTCATTCCTCGCCGACGCCAAACGCGTTCTTGCTCTCGCAACCGAAACGGTCGAGTCGGTCCGGCGATTACACAGCGGCGAGGCTCGATCGCTCAATGTTGGATACGTGAGCAATCTCTTTTACGATCTTCTGCCGAAGACTCTCGCTTCCTTCCATCAATCGTTTCCCACCGTTTCGGTTAATCTTTTCGACCTGTCGTGCGGTGAGCAGTTTCGTGCGCTCGAGGATGGCAAGCTCGATCTTGGTTTCGTTGGATTGCACGAGCCAATTGCGCGGCGCGGATTGGAATTCCGAACCATAGCGTCCTACAAAACGGTCGCCGCCTTGCCGAAAGACAACCCGCTGTCTGGCAAAACGGCGGTCGAGCTGAAAGCTCTCGCGCCTATGTTCTTTATCGGAATGTCCGAAGCGAGTTATCCCGGTTATCGCGACTGGTTGATTAAGACGTGTCGACGTGCCGCCTTTACTCCCAAGGTGTTGCAAGATGTCGATCTTGAACGAACCATGATTCACGCAGTGGCCGCAGGTTTGGGCGTGGCTCTCGTGCCAGAGCAAGTCAAGAAACTCGATCACGAAAAGGTCGTTTTCCGGTCACTCACTCCGACGGTTCAGACGGAAGGCTGTGTGGCTTGGAGAACTGAGAATCCATCGGCTGCTCTGCAAGCGTACGTGCAGATCGTCGAGGAAGTGGGGCGCAGCATCCGTTGAGCAGTGGATTGCAACGTCACCGGGATGCCGGAAGGGATCCGATCAACCCAACCGACACAGTGCGGGTCTGCGTTGGGAGAGCGCGCCCTTTCTTTCAACCTGGCGATGACAAGCCGGACGATGAAGCGTTGCGCGACTGGGAAGCGAAGGCGGCGCCGTGCCTGCCAGTTCACCAACGCCACCGTAATCCAGTTCTGGGTTGCTGTTTCGAGTTGTAAACCGAGCTAAGTCAGCGATGTGTCCTCGCGTTCACCCGCCGATTACGCATTTCCTTAGCGTACGCAAGATTAGGGTCGACTCTGACAATAAGCGGTGAGCGCGATCTACCGAGATGGCTTTAACTCAATCTAGAAAGGTAAATTAATATGAATACATTGATAACATGGAATCAGCTTAGAGAGATGGAAGAAGCGACGCAAAATCGCTTCAATCGTATCCTGGGCGGATTTCCGAACAGAATAGGCAGTGGGGAGACTCACAGCCTGACAGTCGCAGATTGGTCACCAGAGGTCGATATCAGCCAGGATGATCACGAGTACCTGCTCCAAGCAGACTTGCCTGAAATGAAGAAGGATGACGTTAGGGTAATAGTCGAAGATGGCGTCCTCTGCGTTTCCGGAGAGCGCAAAAGCGAGAAGGAAGATCAGAAAAGAAAATTCCATCGCATTGAGCGCTCCTTTGGTAACTTCCGACGCAGCTTCACACTGCCTGAAGATGCCGATAGCACGAAGGTGACGGCGGAGTTTCGCGACGGAGTGCTGAAAGTGCACCTCCCGACAACGACGAAAGCAAGATCAAAAGCTCTCGAAGTTAAAGTAGCGTAATGCGCTAACACTTAGGCCTAGCGTGCGGCGGAGCTCGGAGGGTTCCGGTACGCTAGTCCCAGTGTAAGGCGGCTAACTTAGTCGCCTCCTTAAACCGGCATCGGCCGCTGCTAAGTCTATGGAACAGATAAAACCTAACGATTCCCGGGAAGCGAATGTCAAAGCCCCCACAGTCAGAGACATTGTCGAGCCTGCGAAGAGCATTTCCAATAAGGTTTCTGTAAAGGCGGCTTTAGACGAAATGAAGACGCAGCCAGTCGATTCGTCACCTGTAATCGATGAACGCGGCGAATTATTGGGTACTCTGTCGAAGAACAAAATGAATCGAAATGTCGCTGGTTTTGGACACGATCCCAAGACAGAACCGGTAGAAGCACACATCGAAAAAAACAGTGCTTATTGCTTCGAAGACCAGACGATTGCGGAGGCGGAACAAATCATGCTCAACGCAAAGGTGAGCGAAGTTCCAGTAGTAACTTTCGAAAAATTGCTGGTGGGAGCAATAAATATTGAAGCGATTGCACGAAAGAAAACGCCGGGGACCTCCTAAGAAACTCCGCGCCTAAGGGCACTACAATAGGGTGTTTGATACCGCTACTCCGCCAACAGATCTCTCAAAGCTAAGAGCGTCGCCAAGGGGCTTAAGCTGCGCCATTGGCCGCTTTTTTGGGGCGCCGCAGCTTCGGCAACGATTCGCGAAATTGCGTGGGAGAACGACCGACGATTCGCTTGAACGCGCGATTGAAGTTAGTCATGGATTGAAATCCGCAGGCGAAGGCAGCTTCGCTAATTCGCGAGTTGGGGTTGAGTAAGAGCGTCTTCGATTTCTCCACCCGGACCCTCGAGAGGTAATCGATGAAATTCATCCCGGTCGCTTTCTTGAACATCTTGCAAAAGTAATGCCTGCTGATATTGGCCGCGTGAGCCACTCGCCCGAGTGACAGTGGTTCCGCCTGATGCTTCTCGATGAATTGCCGCGTTCGCACCATGTTCGCGGACTCTTCCTTCTCGCGGCCTACTACCAGTTGATTCGACAAGATCGAAAGGTGTTGCGCAAAAATACTCAGGAGCCGCAACATCGCGCGATACCGGTCCGGCGATAAGACGCACGTCCGAAAATAAGCCCGCTCAAGTTGCTTCCAATCCGTGTTGTAGCCCCAGGCGCGCAGCTGCCGGGTAATGGTCGCGAAGTGTTTCTTAGTCGGGTTTTTCAGCATCACTTCGCCCGTCTCGAGAAAACCGAGAATGTGGTCGCCTACATACACTGGCACTGCACTTTCGGAGAGTCCTGCAAACCAGGTAGCGGTACGCCTTGTCGAATCCGGATCGCGAGATGCGTCCGTTTGGGCCCTTAAACAGGCTGCGCGAGCCTTGTTGAAACGAGCAAGGATTGACGCAAGTGAATCGCGATCCTCTTTTCCATGGTGCGCCGGCGACCAGGAATCGTGGCCCCGGATATTCAACGGCAAGCCCATGGCTTCGCTGAAAGCCCGTTCGTAATCTTTGAAAATCTGCGAGCGCGAAAGGTGTCGCATCACTTCCTGATCAGAGGATCGGGATGCGCTTCGATTGCTCCCTACACCTCGCGATGTGCTGCGTCTAGCTGCGCGGGAGGGGCGCATCGCCGCGCGCATAATCAGAATGCGAATCCTTTCGGCGACAATTGTTCTATTCGAAGGCCTGGCGCGATGTATCCAGGGCCGAACGTCTGCTGTTTAACATCGCGGGTCTGACTTGTGGATGAAGCGCGAAGCTGCCGGAAAAGCGCAGCTCGACATTTTGACCGTTTGTGTCTTTGTTTGGGCATTTCCGAAGGTCGATTGGCGCTGCAAAATTAGGGAGCAATATACACTACAGAAGCCAATCGCATAACGCTCGCCGGACGCTCGGAGCGTACTAAACAAAGAAAGAATCGATTACGAGCGCGATCAAGAGCAGGAGCTCGCCGCGGCGACCGGACATGACTCCCGTGACATCCCGGAGCCTGCAAAAGAAAGCAGATCGATCACGAGCATGATCAAGAGCATGAGCATGATTCCCGTTACACCCGGAGCCTGCAAAAGAAAGCAGATCGATCACGAGCATGATCAAGAGCAGAGCATGAGCATGATTCCCGTTACACCCGGAGCCTACGGGGCTCGAACCCGCAACCTCCGCCGTGACAGGGCGGCGCTCTAACCAATTGAGCTAAGGCTCCTCGCGACCACGATTGTAGAGGCAGGCGCTTTGAGTCGCAACTGCGATTCGGGAAGCAAGAGAAGCGGGGTTCGTTTCAGTCGCTCGGAAAGCCCAAGTTCCAACTCCGAAAGCCTTCGCGAGCAGGTCTCCAAACCCCAGGGAAACATCAAGCTTCAATTCCCAAACGCCATTCTGGGGCGCTTCAACCACATTTGGAGCTTAGAAATTGGAATTTCCCTGGTGCTTGGTGCTTGGGTTTTGGAACTTTCGCCGCAGACGTTGGTTGAACATTTTGCGGGGCACGAGCGTCGAATTCCAAAAGTATTCTTCCCTCGCGGCGGGCAGGATTGCTAATCGGAACAGGAAAAGATATAGTAACATTTGAGCTGGGAATGGACTGGGAAACACGATGAGCGACGAGCGTAGCACGGATTTTGAAAATTTTGACGAGGGCGCGCGCGATCTCTCGCTTCTGGGACGATTCGATCGTTTGATCGCTTTGCTTCCACCGGGCGATCCGATTCGTCGCGAACTGCTCGATCTGCGGCCGGATATTGCCGAGGAACAGGAGACGATCGTCGAGGCGCGCCAGATGATTGAGAAGCTCGAGGAAGTGGTCAAGAAGGTCACGTCGCCCGCCAATCGCATCGGCACGTTCCTCGGGGCGACGACGCCCGATACCGCGCACATCGTGGTCGGCGGCGCGGATTATTATTGCAATGTCGATCCGCGCATTCCGCTGGCGAAATTGAAAAAGGGGACGCGCGTGCTGGTGAACGAGGCGTTCGTGATTGTTGGCGACCTCGGTTTTGAAACGGCCGGCCCGGTCACGAAGATCACCGAGGTGCTGGGCAAAGACCGGCTGCGCGTCGGGTCGGAGCACGGCACGCAGTCGATGGTGCTGCAACGCTCGTCCGATCTGGCGGCTTCGACTTTGAAATCTGGCGACGAAGTGCGTGTCGATTCAAATTATCGAATGGCGCTGGAGATGCTCTCCAGCACAAAATCGCACGAGCATTATCTCGACGTTGTGCCCGACTTGCCGTGGGAAAAAGTCGGCGGCCAGGAACAGGCGCTCCAGGGCATCAAGGACGCAATCGAGCTGCCGCTCCTGCACGCCGATCTATTTGAAAGGTTTCAGCACGCTACGCCGAAAGGTTTTCTTCTCTACGGCCCGCCCGGTTGCGGCAAGACGCTCATCGGCAAAGCGACAGCTTACAATTTGACGAAGCAACTGCGCGAAAAGACCGGGGAGCAGATGCATGAATATTTCATGCACGTAAAAGGGCCGGAGATCCTGAACATGTGGGTGGGCGAATCCGAACGCATGGTGCGCGAAATCTTCGCGACCGCGCGTGAGAAACGCCGTGAAGGGTTCATGCCGTTCCTGTTCATCGATGAAGCGGAATCGATTCTCGGGACCCGCCGTGCGTCGCGTTATTCGAACATTCTTTCCACGCTCGTGCCGATGTTCTGCTCCGAGATGGATGGGATCGATTCGTTGAACGACGTGGTGATTATTCTCGCGTCGAATCGCGCGGACCTGATCGATCCCGCCATTCTGCGGCCGGGTCGGATCGATCGCAAAATCAAGGTGACCCGTCCAAATCGCGAAGGGGCGCGCGAGATTTACCGCATTTATCTCACGGACAATCTGCCGTACGACGGCGTGCTGGCGAAAGAGGCCGACAATATCGGCGCAGCGGTGGGCAAATTGGTCGATCGTTTCGTTGATTGGCAATTCGCCCGGCGCGACGAGAACAAATTTCTCGAAGTCACGTTCCGCAGCGGCCGCAAAGAAATGCTGTATCGCAGCGATCTGATCAGCGGCGCGATCATTGCCTCAATCGTCGAGCGGGCGAAGGCCATGGCGATTAAACGCTCGATTGCTTCCGGCCAGTCGGAGGGTATCACCGAGGGCGATCTCCAGTTGGCATTCAATGCGGAGTACGTCGAGAACGATATTTTCCCAACAACCGACATTACGGAAGATTGGCTCAAGCTCATCGATTACGATCCCGAGAACGTGGTCAAGATTTCGCCCGTAAAGCGAATCGACGAGTCGCGGTCACGCGGGGCATCGGGAGTTATTTAAGGCGGAATATCTGCCACAGATGGACACCAGCCTACGCTCGGCTCCGGCCCGGCATGCAGATCTTCACAGATTTGTCCTTATCCGTGTCGAATCTGTGTAAATCCGTGGCGGGATTTTTTTCATGAAACGCGTTTTTGGTCTCGAGACGGAATACGGTATCACCGTGAACGGCGCGGAGATTGTGGACGTAGTCGCGGAATCCATCGAACTGGTGCGGCATTATACCGATCACGGTGCGCTGATGAAATGGGACTACGAACTGGAAGATCCGCACCAGGACGCGCGCGGATTTCGCGCCAAGGCGCTTCTCCAGGACACGGACGAATCGGCCTATTACGAGATCGACAAGAACCGGCCGTTGAGTTTCGAGGAAATTAAAAGCGACCTGGTTCTTTCAAACGGGGCCCGTTTCTATAACGACCACGCACATCCGGAGTATTCCACACCGGAGTGCACAACCCTTCATGAGATCATTTCACAGGACAAAGCAGGCGAGCGCATCCTGGCGGAGTGCGCGCGTCGCCGAAATCTAAAACAGGCGGACGGTTACGAAGTTCGTCTTTACAAGAACAACACCGATTTTGTCGGACACAGCTATGGATGCCACGACAATTATCTGATGCGCCGGGAGGTTCCGTGGGACCGCATTGTCACTTCCATTCTCCCGTTTCTAGTTACGCGTCAGATTTTTGCCGGCGCCGGAAAGATGGGTATCGAGGCCGAGAGCGTGGCGAGTCAGCCGGGCATCTATCAAATTTCGCAACGCGCGGATTTCTTCAGTGTGGTGGTGAGCATCGACACCATGAACCGGCGGCCTCTTATTAATACGCGCGACGAGCCGCACGTCGACGCCAGCCGGTACCGGCGACTCCATGTCATCCTCGGAGACTCAAACATGAGCGAATGGGCCACAGCGATGAAAATCGGGACAACAGCTTTGGTGCTCGATCTGATCGAGTGCGGTGAAGCGCCCCAGCTCGAAATCGCGCAACCGGTCGATGCGAACAAATCGATCGGTCGCGATCAGAACTACGACTGGATCATCGAACTGCGGGATGGCCGCAAAATCTCGGCCATCGATGTGCAGCGGATTTATTTGCGCGCGGCTGCGCGGAGTGCCAGCCAGTTCAACGACGACGATCGGCAATGGATTCTGCGCGAATGGGAGAACGTGCTCAACGATTTGGAGCGGGACGTCATGTCAACGCGCGATCGCGTCGACTGGGCGGCCAAAAAATTTCTGCTCAATGCATTGCAGGACGAAGAGAAGCTTTCCTGGAGCGATCCCTGGCTGCAATCGATCGATCTCGAATATCACAACGTCGATTTTGAGCGCGGACTGTATTACGAGCTGCTCAGGCAGGGGGCAATTCGCCGCATCGTAAGCGAGGAGGAAATCAAGTCGGCGATCTTCAATCCGCCCGAAACGACACGCGCTTTTTTCCGTGGTCGCTCGGTGGCGCGTTTTAACGATGAGATCGCTTCCATTCAATGGGATGAGATTGTGTTTGCGACGAATTCGCAATCACATCGTGTCGTGCTTCCCGAAGCTTCCGCCAACGCGCGCCTCGACGCGCTGAATCGCGCCGCGCAAAACGGGAAAGATTTTTCCGAATTCATGAGCGCAATCGGCGCGATTGGGTGATGGAGGGATACGCGCCGTCGTGTCCCAAATATTTGGGCGCCGACGGCGCGGCGCCCTCCAGGCTACCATTGAAGAATATTCAATTCTCCTTGGAATGGCCACTCGTTTGACTGGACGACGAGACCGGCGCGAACGGGATTTTCGACGACGTATTCCCATTTCGAATCATAATTCTCGTGCCGACGTAATTGGGTATCCCAAAAGTCGCGCTGCCAAATCGGATGCTCCTTGATGCGCGGCCAATGCCTGGACGCCAGATTTTTCCAGTAACGAACCCACTGTTTCAACGGTTCGCGGGGGAAAACGCCGGGTGCACAGAAAAGATGAATGTGATCCGGCATTATGACATAACGGCCCACAAGCCATGATCTTGAGTTCATCCAAGCATCGACGATTATTTGAGCAATATCTGGCGAATCAAAGATCCTTTTTCGATCTTTGCTGCAAACCGTAAGGAAAATGATTGTCGGCTGATTGTGTCTTTCAGCACTGGGCATGTGCGCTGGGTGCCTGCGACCAGCCTCGGGTTGGTGATCCATTCGGAGGAAGGTGCCCGTCGTGTCCCAAATATTTGGGCGCCGACGGCGCGGCGCCCTCCAAAATTACGACCAGGTGATCAGGCGCAGTTCGTGTTCTTGCATGAGATGCGGATGGACGGGGACGACACGCACACTGAACCCATAAGCACCGCTTTCGGATGCGGGCACCTGCCCGTTGTAAATGTAGCTCCCGTCTCCGTTCCGGCCGCTCTCGTTGAGAATAGTGACCGTAGGATTTTTTACGCCTCCGTTGTCAACCTCGCCGTGATAGGCCTCCACCCGCACGTTTTGCGGGTCGACTCCGCCGAGATGGACCCGCGCGCTCACCTGCAACGATTCGCCAACCAAAACGTTTTGCCGATCCTTGTTCCCGATCTGCACATCGTGAATCTGCACCTGCGACCAGTCTTTTCGGATTTTCGATTTCCACTGGCTCAAATTCGTGGCGGCTGCGGAACCGTCGCGCGCGAAATCGCCGTACGATTTCGCGGCGGGAATGTAAAGCCGCTCCGCGTATTCCTTGACCATTCGGTGGGTGTTGAAGACCGGCGTGACGCTCCGAATCGATTCGCGCATCAACTGGAGCCAGGCGAGGGGAAGTTTGCCGTCGGGCTTTGCGTAATAGAGCGGAATGATCTGGTTCTCGAGCAACTGGTAGAGACTGCTGGCGTCTACCTCGTTTTGAAATTCAATCGTCCCATCGGAAATCTCCGAGCCGATGGCCCAGCCGTTATTGCCGTTGTAACCTTCCGCCCACCAGCCATCGAGCACGCTGAGGTTGAGTCCGCCGTTCGGCGCCATCTTCATTCCGCTGGTTCCGCTCGCTTCCATCGGGCGCAGCGGATTGTTCAGCCAGAGATCGACACCCTGCACGAGCCTCCGCGCGATGTAACTGTCGTAGTCTTCCACAAAAACGATGCGGTTTTCGAACCCGGTTTCGCGACTGAATTGATAGACTTCCTGAATGAGCGCCTTGCCCGCTTCGTCGCGCGGGTGCGCTTTGCCGGCAAAGATAAATTGTACCGGCCGGGAAGTGTCGTTGAGCATTCGCTTGAGCCGTTCTGTATCGGTGAATAAGAGCGTGGCGCGTTTATAAGTGGCGAAGCGGCGCGCGAAACCAATGGTCAGAATTTCCGGATCGAGAATGTGATTTACGTCGCGGATCGCCTCGGGCGATGCTCCGATGCGCTCGCAACGCGCCCGTACTCGTTCGCGCACGAACTGGACGAGGCGCAGCTTTAATCTCTGGTGCGTTTCCCAAAGCTGCGCGTCCGGAATATCCATGACGCGCCGCCAGAAATCGGGCTCGGTAAGATGTTCCTCCCAATCACCGAGATGCTTCCGGTAGAGCGCCGAGAACTCGGGAGCCATCCAGGTTTTTGTGTGAATTCCGTTTGTAATGCTGGTGATGGGGACTTCATGTGTCGGCACGCCGGCCCAGACATCTTTCCAGAGCAAACGGCTGACTTCGCCGTGCAGTTTGCTTACGCCGTTTGCGTGGCGGCTCAGCCGCAAAGCGAGAATAGTCATGCTGAACGGATCGTTCTGATCGAGGCGCGTTTGGCCGAAGGAAAGCAGTTCGTCGAATGGAAGCCCGAGTTCCTTCGCGAAGTCGCCGAAATATTTCTTCATCATCTCGCGCGAGAAGGAATCGTTCCCCGCGGGAACGGGAGTATGTGTGGTAAAAACGTTCGCCGCCGCTACGACCTGAAGGGCGGAGTAAAAGTCGAGCTTCTTCTCAACGACGTTCAACCGAATGCGTTCCAGCGCGAGAAAAGCCGAGTGGCCTTCGTTCATATGAAACACTTCGGCGTCGATCCCGAGCGCGCTGAGCGTTTTCACCCCGCCGATGCCAAGAATAAGCTCCTGCCGCATCCGCATTTCCAGATCGCCGCCGTAAAGTTCAGCCGTGATCAGGCGATCCTCCGCGTTGTTCTCCGGCGTATCGGTGTCGAGCAAATAGAGATTGATGCGGCCGACCTGGAGTTGCCAGACCTTGGCGAAAATGTCCCGGTCCAGAATTCGAACCGGGATGAGCAAATTGCCGTCGCCACGTTGCACCTCGCGGATCGGCAAATGGTGAAAATTCTGGTTCAGACTGATCGCCTGTTGCGCGCCTTCCTTGTCGATCTCCTGCTTAAAATAACCGTGCCGGTAGAGGAGCCCGATGGCGACAAAGTTGAGATCGAGATCACTGGCCGATTTGCAATGGTCACCGGCGAGAATGCCGAGGCCGCCGGAATAATTCGGGATCGATTCGTGAAAGCCGAACTCCGCAGAAAAATACGCGATCGGTTTCTTGATGGCGTTGCCGGCGCCTGTTTTTCCGTAAGTATCGGTGCGCGCCAGATAATTGTTAAATGCGTTGTGAACTTCCTTGAGGTCGCGCAGGAACGTTTTGTCCTGCGCGGCTTCCTCGAGCCGCGCCTGCCGCGAAAGTTGGAGCATGCGGACCGGATTATGATTGGTGCGATCCCAAAGATCGGGGTCGAGTTGCCGAAAGAGGCGCCGCGCTGAAGGCTCCCATGTCCACCAGAGATTCAGAGTAATCTCGCGCAACGGCTCCAGCGCCTTCGGCAGGGTCGGGATGACGTTATAAATTTGAAATGTAGGCATGTGCCGGAGCGACGTGGAAATTCAGCGGGATTTTGTCAGGAAAATGCCGGGCCGCAAGTGCATGGAAGATATCGAGCTGGACGCGATTTTGCGAACTGACCCGGAGACATCGATTTGGTTCCTTACTTTATGCCAAAGAAGACCCGCGGCAAACAGGGGAAAATCCTCGCATCTGAAAGAAAGTATGCGCGTGGGAAACATGACCGGATTCTCCTGTTGCATAACACGGGCCAATTTTGGCGGTGGAAGTGATTTGTTGAATGGTTACAAGGTTAAAATGGGGCCGGAAGGCTGACCCATTTAACATTGTAACCTTTTTAACGTTTTAAACTGCCCGACAAATCGCTTCCAGTCAGATCGCCATCCGCCTTTTCGGCGCGATGATGAGGCCGACAACAAATCCAGTGATCAATCCGCAGATGTGCGCTCCCATGCTGACTTCGGGCGTGGAAATATCGAAGGCCGTCTGGATCGCGACAATCAGCAGGATATTGAGCAACCGTTCCTTGGCTCGCGGCGCGTAGCGATGCCTGACGAAAAACGCGGCCCACGCGCCCACGATTCCCATGATGCATCCGGACGCGCCAATGAGTTCGCCCGGGCGAGTCAGGTGGAGAACAGTCAACACGAGTACACCGGTAGTCGACCCGAGGCCCGAGATGAGGTAACAGATGGCAAAGCGCGCCGTGCCGATCGTTCTTTCCAGCGACGGTCCGAGGACGTAGAGGGCGAAGAGGTTAAAAAGAATATGAATGAAATTGTAATGCAAAAAACAGGCGCTCAGCAGCCGCCAGTATTCATGGGTGATGAGGACCGAAGGATCGAGCGCGCCGAGACGGTATAACCCCAGGGGGCTATTCCAGCTTCTTCGCGAAATCTCAATGAGAAACATGATTACGTTGAGAGAAGCAAAAACCAAAACAGCGGGCGCGTTAGTCAGGTGCGAAGACCGACCCGGCAACGCACTGTTTGAAGGAACAGGCGAGGGGGGAACAAGACCGGCGTGCTGTTTTGCTTCCAACGAGCGCAGCAGTTGCACTTGATCGCGCAATTCAGCGGTGGGATGCAACACCTGAAGAAGCACCGCGAGTTTTCGTGCCGATTCGTAACGGCGTTGCGCGAACAGGTCGGTTACCTTCCGCAATCCGATTGCCGGAAGAAACAGAAGCACGAACCAGGCGCCGCCGCCGATGTAGCCGGCATGGCCGGGAAAAAACATCCATGACGCGGCGGTGATTGCCAGGACGGTCACCGCGGCGATACGCCAGCCTCGATGTCCTCCGCCTGGGCGCCAGGCGCGGCCCAGGACGAGCAACGGCGAAATGACGGCAACGAAAAGAAAAACGTGATTCAGGTCCACGATGGCGTTAAGAAGTTACAATAGTTACATTGTTACAATGTTCGGGTCATGTGTTCTTCTTCTCGCTTTTAATCTTGTAACTGTTGTAACTTTTTTAACATTCAAACATGCGAATCAGCGTCACGTATTATCTTGATGTGATTTCTTCCTGGTGTTTTTGGGCCGAACCGGCGTGGGCGCAGTTGAAAGAGCGTTATGAAGGAAGGGTGGAATTCCAGTGGAAAATCGCGCTGATGGACAAATCCGGTCTTCCCACATCCGAGGAGCAACATCAATGGTTTTACCGGCGCAGCGGCGTGATCATGGGATCTCCGTTCATGCTGAGTACCGCCTGGTGCGACCATTCAGAACCTGAATTGTTGGCGCCAAATTGCGTCGCAGTGGCGGCGAAGGATTTTGGAATCACCGACGACCGGGTCCGATTGGCGATCGCGTATGCGGGATTGCGCGAGGGTGAAAGGGTGGGCGAGTGGGAAGTGGCGGCGACGATCGGGGCGCGGGTGGGCGACATCGATGTGAAGGAGTTGCTCGAGCGCGCGCAATCGACGGTGGTGGAGGCGCGTGTGCGCGCGGACACGGCCGATTTCCATATGATGCAGGTGACGCAACGCCCCACGTTTGTGCTCGATAGCGAGATTGGGGACCGCGCGATCTTCTCCGGTTTCGCGAAGCTGGAACCGCTGGACGGAGCGCTGAAGGCGATGCTCGACGATGCGGAAGCGTACACGGCGTACGCGGCGCATTTCGGTGGGCCGCCCCAAAACTAATCCCGATTGAGAATGGATCGGGGATTGCTAGATTACGACGACAACAGATTCGCCTTGCCAGCAGCAAAAATGTTACCTACATGTTCCCCTCGGCCCGCGATAGTTAATGTGGGCAGGTCGCCGCGGTCATCGCAGCCGCGGCGAGACAGAGTGCTCAGCGTTTCGCCAGGGGTGACGCTGAGAATTGCGATGAACATAATTACGGCGATGCGGCGCACTCCCGTTTTGCCGGCCAGGAGATCGACTTAATCTGCAACCACAATTTCGTGTAAACGGCCGGATTCGCGCTCGCGAAGTCCGGGTTATTATAGGAACGTCTGGTCAGCAACTGGGCGTCATGAAATTAAGCGACGCCTTGCGTGAAGCTCAGGGTCGCGGCCTCGATCTGGTTGAGGTGGCGCCCACAGCCAATCCGCCCGTCTGTAAAATCGTGGCACTTGGAAAATTCCGCTACGATCTGTCGAAGCACGACAAGGACAAAAAGCCGAGCGGGTCGAAACTGAAGGAAATCAAGTTTCGGGTAAACATCGACGAGCATGATTATCTGACCAAGATTCGCCATGGCGAAGAATTTCTGGATCGCGGCAACAAAGTGCGGGTGCAGCTGCAATTTCGCGGCCGCGAGATGGCGCACCAGGAATTCGGGATGCAACTGATGGAAAAAGTGCGCGAGGATCTTTCCGGCATGTCCCAGGTGGAGATGGCGCCGAAGATTACCGGGCGCAATGTCACGATGACGTTAACGCCGCTGCCGGTAAACAAGCGTAAAAGGCGATTCGCGCCGCCAGCCGAGGACGAGACGTCGCCCGACTCGCAAAAGAACGGCACCGCGGCGTAAGCTGGCGCTTTGACCTGCTGAGCGCCAGGCGAACTTACTTTTTCTTCTTGTGTGGAGTCGGTGTCGTGGGCGGCGGAGTTAATGGGGCCGTCGGGAGCTGATTCGCAGCTTTGACTGCCTTTGCCAGCAGCAGGCGCTGCTGGCGCGCTTTGGCCTCGGCATTGTTCGGGTCCAGCTTGAGAACTTTGGTGCAATCAGCCATCGCCTTTGGGATGTCCTTTTTAACCTCGTAAATGTAACTGCGCCTGAGGTAGTGACCGACTTCATTCGGTTTGAGCTTGATCAGTTTCGTATAATCTTTCAGCGCCGAGTCGTAGTCTTCCATCATCATCTCGGCATAGGCGCGTCCCTCGTAAATGCTGGAGTTGCCGGGAGTCACGTCGAGCGCGCTAGAGTAGTCTTCGATTGCCTGCTTGTATTTGTGCTCGCTGGAGGACGCGAAGGCGCGCTGCTGCAGGGCCACCGAAAGATTGGGCGCATATTTGTGGTCCATCTCTGTCGCCTTGCGAAATAGTTCGACCGCCTTATCGAAGTTTTTGCTTTTCAGCGCGTCGGCGCCTTCCAGCGCGGTTTTATTCGCTTCCGTGCGTGCCTTGCCCTTGCTGTGGGACTTCGCGTAGTTCGATTGCGGAAATGTCAGCGCAAACGCGCCAATCAGACAGAGCAAAAATGTTCTTTTCATAATGTGGTTTGACGGTGGATTTAATAAATAATTCGCCGCTAACGCCAGCAATAGTTAGTTCACAAAAAAGCAGCGGCCGTCACGACTCATCCACTGGCGCCTGTTCGGCGTCAAGCGGCGTATTTCGTTCCGGCGGTGTTTGCGTTTGCCCGGGCTCATCGACGCGCGTAATCCGCACGGCGCGGCCATTCGTTTCGTCAATCTCGATCACGGCGCCGTGCAATCGAGCCTCGCCGGCGGCGACCGGGAACGAAGCCGGCAGATTCGAAATAAAACGGCTCATGATTGGTTCGATGGCGCGGCCAAGGATCGAATGGACTGGGCCGCACATGCCCGCGTCGCAGAGGAAAGCAGTGCCTCCGGGGAAGATTTGTTCGTCCGCTGTCTGCACGTGAGTATGGGTTCCAATCACGGCGGAGACTTTCCCATCGAGAAAACGACCGATCGCGATCTTCTCGCTCGTTGTTTCGCCGTGAACGTCAACAATAATGATTCCGGTGTCTTCGCGCATTTTCGCCACGGCCGATTCCAGGGCGCGGAACGGGTTTTCCAAAATCGGCTGCATAAATGTGCGGCATTGCACGTTGATCACCCCGACTCGCCCCTTGGTCGTTTCCAGCACGATCGACCCGTTGCCCGGCGCGCCCGGTGGATAATTGATCGGCCGCAGCAGGCGCGGCTCGGAATCGATAAACCCCAAAATTTCCTTCTGGTCCCAAATATGGTCGCCGGTCGTAATGACGGAAATCCCGGCCCGCAAAAGGTCGATCGTGATCTTGCCGGTGATGCCGCGTCCTCCAGCTGCATTTTCGCCGTTCACGATTGTGAAATCGATCCCGTATTGTTGTTTGAGCTCCGGCAGTCGCGAAATCACCGCGCTGCGACCCGGCTCGCCAACGATGTCGCCCAAAAAAAGTATCGTTAGCATTTCGTGAGCATCGTATTAAAAAGACGGGAATCCAAGAGGGGATGTATCGTTTCATACGATGGGCAATCGTTTGGTTCACGGCGGCGACCGCGAGCGGAGCGAGCACGGGCGAGCACGAAGCCTGGGAATTGCGCGACGGCGACAAAGGCGCTGCCGGCCAGATTCACCTCCACTTCCACCGTCGGGTTGCCGCGCGAATCGAGAATCTCGCGTGCGTGAATTTTGCTGATGCTGGTCGCCGACATTTCGTTAGGGACTTCAGCCGCTTTTCGCCGCGGCGCAACCGCTCTTTCGCCCTGCCAGCCGGGAGTCAGCTCGCCTTTTTCCGCCGATAGAGAGAAGGATCGACCGCTGTTATCATTTTCTCCGGCGTCGGCAGCCGCTCAGGGCCGAGAAATTCCACGAGTTGATTAACGACTGACGATGGATCGGAAATGAGCGTCGGATAATCGACTTCGAGCATCTCGATATTCTCGCTTGTCTTCAGGCGTTTGCGGGTCTCGTCGCGATGCGCGGCCATGCCGCGTTCCATCTGTTTGCGATCGAGCTCGCCGCCTTTTGTCCCGAGACGCGTGGTCATTTTCTCCTGCGACGCGATCACTTCTTCGATCGGACGGGTCATGAAGATGACTTTGTAGTGATGAAATTGAGGCATCTTCGGGAGCAGCATCGAAATGCATTTTATCGCTTTGCCTTCGACCGCCGGATCGTCAAGCAGTTCGGGCTCCTTCCCGATACGCTTGATTGCTTCCCATTCGAAGTAGCCGCGCGGGTTGTCGATGTCGGCTTCGCGCTCGTTGTCGGTCATCGGCGGCAAACCACCAGCCGCGAGCATCTGCATCATGAGGGAGGTGCCGGAACGCGGCAGGCCGGAGACGAGGACAAAAGTTTTCCCGGAATCTTCCCGCGGCGGCTTCGGGTCGGGTCGCTCTTTCAAGAGTGTCGCGGTCCTTTCCTCTTGCGGCGGGATTTTTGGCAAATCGAAAAGCTTGTCGCGCTTTTCATCCGACTTTTCATGGCGAGGCCGACGCGAGCGGCTGAGCCGAACTACTTCCTGCCGGTGGAGTTGCACCTTCCCGGCATCGCCGCCATCCGCTTTGTGCAACATCGCCAGATAGCGATGTGCGTTGAGGAAGTCTGGATTGAAACGAAGCGCGGTCTCGAACGCGACGATGGCGCGCTCAGTCTCGCCCGATCGCGCCATCGCGACGCCGAGATTGAAATGAGCGAGCGGCAAGCGATGAAGAAGACTGACCGCTTGGAGGGCGTTGTCGGCCGTCTCCTGGTTTTGTCCAAAACGGCGATAGACCGTGGAAAGCCCCTGATAGGCAAGCGCATTGTCGCTATCGAGGGCGATCACTTTTTCATACTCCTCCTTCGCCGCCGGCCAGCGGTGCAAACGCACATAAGTATCGGCCAATTGCCCGTGCACGGCGGGGATGTCGGGATTGACCTTTCCCGCTGCGAGCAAATGTTTCAGCCCCGCCTCGGGTTCGCCGAGCGCCAGTTTCACACGACCCATGAGGAGGAGGGCGCCGATGTTAGTTGTCTTCTCGAAATCGTAGGCGGTCGCAAGCAGACGTTCCGCCTGTGCAAGATAGCCTGCCTGGAAATAGGCGTTCGCTAATTGCATGATGAATCGATCCTCCCACGGATGTCGCGCCGTGATTTCGGCCAACAACGGCAGCGCCTGATCGGGGCGATTCTTCCAAAGGTAGGTGCGGGAAATGTTATATTTGCTCTCGATCTCCGCCGATTGCTGCTGCTTCTCTTTGTCCGCGCCGGGGTCTTCGATATATCCGAGAGCCGCGAACTGCTGCATCAATTCCTGGGCCTGCTGGCGATCCATCTGCTTGCCCTCTGGGTGCAGGCCGCTGTCGCCTTCGATCTTCTCCCAGCTGCGCACCGTCTTCACTGGCGGCGGATTTTCGAAGACTTCGAGCAGCGGCCGCCCATCCATGTCTTCGCCAACAGGCACATCGAGCAGCGTCAAAATTGTCGGAGTAATATCGATCAGGCTCGCGCCGTAAATGCGTTCGTCCTTTTTGATGCCAGGCCCGGCGATCACGAAGATGCCATATTGGCGGTGCCAGATCGCCGGGCCCGCCGGTTCGCGAGGCACTCCGCGAGGACGTTGCGAGCCGGATTCAAAACCGTGGTCCGAGCAGAGGATCACGGTTGTCTCGGGTCCCGCGAGCTGGATCAGCCGATCGAGCATCATGTCATGGAAGCGATAGGCGCCTTTGACCACGTCCTTGTAAAGGTCGAATTGCTCTTGCTCGATCCACGGCAACTTAGGCGGATGATAAGGCATGAAGGCGTGGGAGAAATGATCGATCCCATCGAAATAAACCGCGGTGAAATCCCACGGTTCAGTCGCCATGAGCGTCGTTGCCACCGCTTGAATCGTGGCGTTATCGCTCAAGACCTTGGCAAACGAATCGAGTTTCTTATCCTTCTTTTGATCGATCTTCGCCGCGTCGGGAATGAAAGGCAGTATGTGTGCCTCCGTCAGCTCCGTCGGGAAAACCTTGAACCGCGCCAGCAAGTGAGCCTTCTCTTCAGGATGCACTGTGCCTGGCGGGATGGACCATCCCTTTTCCGGGCTAAACTTCACGCCGCCGAAGGCGTTCGTCACCACCGTGCCGTTGATCGGCTCGGCGGGATGGCTGGCCCACCACCCGACGATGTTGCTACGCAACCCTGATTGCGAAAGAATATTCCAGATCGCTTTGCATTTGCGCGACGTGCTCGCGTAAGGGCGCGCGCCGCCGTTGATTGGGTCCGGCTCGATGAAACCGTGGATGCCGTGTTTGTCTGGGAATTTTCCGGTGGCGATCGAATTCCAGAGCATGGGCGAAAGGATCGGCTGGAGAGTGGCCAGATTTCCCATCACGCCCCGATTGATCAAGCCATCGAGCGTGGGCATGAGTCCTTCCTCGAGCAGCGGAGTGATGTGCTCCCAATCCGCCGCGTCCCAGCCGACGAGCAACACCTTGCGTTGCTTTTTATTTTCTTCCCTGATCCGGAAAGAGTTAGCAGGTTTCGCGCTGATCGGCAAAAGGGTTGCGAAAAAAGAAAACGCGGAGGAATTTCCTCCGCGTTTTCTTTTAAGACTTTGCTATTTGAACGTTAGTTAGGCAGCCATCGCATTGCTGCGGCGCTTGCGCCAGGCGACAAGACCCGCTCCACCAAGGGCGAGCAGAGCAAGCGAGCCGGGTTCGGGAACGTCGTGCTGTCCCGCATTGATCATATCCCCGACGTCGCCGTAGGCGTAGTCGACCAGGGTGAAGGTATTCCCTGGAGAGCCGTCCATGGTGACGCGAGCCCAGCCGTATTCGGTTCCTGAACCACCATCGAAGCGGAACCCGATAAAGCCCGTGCCGGGAGCAAGCCATTGGCTGTTGGCGTAGCCATAAGCAAAAGCGAGCGTTCCAACCGGATACGTGGCGCCGAAATTTGCGCCATTGATATTTGCTCCAGAAGCAAGCTTGGAAACATACGCGAAATGCCTGCAGAACCGCCTGCAGAAAAGCCAGCGAAGGCACCCGTCGCAGCACCGAAGATGCCGAACCTGGCGATTCCAATCCCGCTGAAGTGGCTGGTCTGCGCGAGGCCGAAACTGTTGCCCGGTGCGAGGTTAAAGTAAGAAACGACCTGGCTGCTGGATGCAGCATCGAAATGCTGGTTGATGAGCCCGGAGTAATGGACGTCTGCTTCAGCCGTGGCCGCTGCACCGACGGCAGTAGCGGCACCAGCAGTCGCATAGCCAACCCAGCGGGACGATTTGACAAAGGCGGATTTTCGCCTGGCGCGAATGAACTTGGTGTTCACGGCGGCGAGGATTGCCGATTCTCGTGTCAAAAGTCAATAATAAAATTACGAAATGGTATACTTGCTAAGCTAAGACTTTGCTATTTGAACGTTAGTTAGGCAGCCATCGCATTGCTGCGGCGCTTGCGCCAGGCGACAAGACCCGCTCCACCAAGGGCCGCATTTTCGCCGTTCACGATTGTGAAATCGATCCCGTATTGTTGTTTGAGCTCCGGCAGTCGCGAAATCACCGCGCTGCGGTCCGGCTCGCCAACGATATCGCCCAAAAAGTATCGTTAGCATTTCGTGAGCATCGTATTAAAAAGACGGGAATCCAAGAGGGGATGTATCGTTTCATACGATGGCGGAGGCAAATTATTCTGGCCGCGCTCTGTGGCTTCCTTTTGGCTCTGCCTTGCGCTTCGGCGGCCATCATCAGCCCGCTCGGCTGGCGTCCGCACTGGGGTGTTCTCGAAAAATATAAGGAAACCATCACACACGATGAGTTCGTTCATTTGCTTCAGGATGTCTATTGCACGCACGGAATTCCGGACGGCATGATCCAGGTTGGGCCGGATTCTGTGCGGATTCTCCGGGACAAAGAGAAACAAACCTTTTTAACTTTGCGTTTTGCGCAAGACAACGCCTCACGCAAGCGGGTCCCTCGATGGTGGCATCCGGCGAGCGCACTCTCGCCCGCCAGGGCCAGCCGGCCGCTTTCCGGCGTCCAGATAGCGCTCGACCCGGGACATCTCGGCGGAAAATGGGCGAAGATGGAAGAGCGCTGGTTTCAGGTGGACGATTCCAAACCGGTGAAGGAAGGCGACATGACTCTGCGCGTGGCGCGACTGCTCGCGCCGCGCCTGCGAAAACTGGGCGCCTCCGTCTCGTTCGTTCGTAACCGGACTCAACCTGTCACGCCAAAAAGACCGGACGACTTTGTCGATCTCGCGAGGAAGATATTGAATGGGGCGATACCGGGCGAGGGTGAGTGGCACGAAGATTATGAAAAGCTGACTCATGCGGAGAAAAGAAAAAGCGTTCGCCACGAAAGCGAGCTTCTCTTCTATCGCCGCAGCGAAATCCGCCATCGCGCTCTGCGCGTGAACGGGAAATTGGAACCGGACCTCGTACTCTGTTTGCACTTCAATGCCGAGATGTGGGGCGATCCGAAAGATCCAACTCTGGTCGATCAGGACCATCTGCATCTGCTCGTCAACGGTTCGTATCTTGAATCGGAGCTGGAATTCGACGACCAGCGTTTTGAGATGTTGCGCAAGCTTCTGAGCCGCAGCTATGACGAAGCATTACCGATCGCCGACAAATGCGCCGAGGTCATGGCGACGGAAACGCAACTGCCACCGTATCAGTATCCGACGGCGCAAACGGCAACCAAAGTTGGAACGAGCGGTTATGTTTACGCGAGGAATTTGCTCGCCACTCGATTGTATCGATGCCCTGTGGTTTATTTCGAGCCTTACGTGATGAACAGTAAGGAGGCGTTCGCCCGGATCCAGGCCGGGGATTACGAAGGGGAGCGGGAAATCAACGGAGCCGAACGCAAAAGCATTTTCCGCGAATACGCCGACAGCGTCGCGGAAGGGCTGGCGGACTATTACTCAAACGCTCGAAAATAAATTGTAGGGCAACCGCTCCGGTTGCCGATTCGGAAACGGCAGGCGATGCGCCTGCCCTACAAATTGGTCGAAAGGCAACGATCTCAATCACGTGCTTCTTCTGTAGCGGCGGTCTATGACCGTCGCTCGAATAATAATGCGGCGCTCATAGAGCGCCGCTACAGCTGCTCAACCGCTTCGCGAATATCGTCCATCATCACATCATCCGATACGTATGCGGAGCCGATGCTCTGCGTAAGAACGAAACGGATTTGACCCGCCTGGAACTTTTTGTCGAAGCGAAGAGCAGCGAGGATTTCGTCACGCGGAAAACCCACCCGTAACATTGTTGGCAGTTCGAATTGGCGCAAAAGATCGATGATTGCGTCGCATTGTTCGCCCGGCAGACCCGCTTTCTTGACTGAGATCGCGCAGGCGGCAACCATCCCAAGGCTGATCGCTTCGCCGTGCAGAAACTCGCGGTAGCCGCCCGCGCGCTCGATTCCATGGCCAATTGTGTGACCGAAATTGAGCAGCGCGCGTTGACCGGTTTCGTCGAGTTCGTCCCCGGCGACGAAGCGCGATTTGATTTCGATATTGCGGCGGATCAATGATTGCAGCGCCGGCGCGTCGTCCTGGATCTGCTGCGTTGCCTGGAGTTGCGCAAACATCTCCGGATCGGCGATGATGGCGTGCTTGATGATTTCCGCGAATCCCTGCTTGAACTCGCGGTCCGGCAGCGTTTTCAGAAGATCGACGTCGTCGATCACGAGCGACGGATTGTGAACGGCGCCGATCAGGTTTTTTCCATCGCGCGTGTTTACGCCGGTTTTTCCACCGATTGAACTGTCCACCATTGCCAGAAGTGTTGTCGGAATCTGGACGTGCGGAATGCCGCGCTGAAAAATGGCGGCCACGAACCCCGAAATATCGCCGATCACACCGCCGCCAAGTCCGATCACAAATGATTGCCGATCCAGGCCGTGCTCGATCATGGCGTCGCAAACGGTGCCGGCTTGCTCGAGCATCTTCGATTCCTCGCCGGCTGGAATCACGATCTCGATTGGGGCGAACCCCGCCGAGATCAAGCTTTCGCTGACTCGATCGATGAAAAGCGGCGCAACATTTGCATCGGAGATGACCGCGCAGCGGCCGGGATTGAAGATTTGCCCGATCTGAGCACCGATTTCGGCCACCAGATTCGGACCAACGATTGCGTCGTAGCAAAAAGTGCTCCTGTGGTCTGCGAGGTTGGTCACAACAATGGTGCTAAGGATCCCAACGGTACTTTGCGTCGGGGTCGTTCGCATCATTTTGCGAATCATTGATGAATCGCGTCCACATCATGTTTTCAGTGTGCATGTCCGCAAAGACCGCGTTGATTCTTGTTCTCCCATTGTTTGTGCCATGAGGAGTTGCGCCCAGGGAGCTGCCGCCCGGCGTGCTCCGCCCTTTATAAACAGTCACCCCGGGCGCGCCTTGGGCAGCCGTTCCACTAAAAGCGACCGTAGAACTTTTTCCTTGTGTTTGCGCTGGTGCGAACAAAATAAATGCGGATGGGTTTGTGATCTTATCGGCGAGCATTCCCGTGACGCCCGCCGTTCCAATATTTGTATTGCCGTTTAATCCGTAACTGACGGGCGCAGTAGCGTCGCTTTCGGAAGCCGCTCGTTTGTCGAACGGCGACTGAAACACTTTCCAGCTCGGGAGATATTTCGGGTGCAATTGGGCCATCCAGTTGTCCGCATTCGCATCGGCTGAAAAAATCACTCCGTCGTTGTCGTTCATATACATCTGCGTCGCCAGCCCGATCTGGCGCAGATTGTTCATGTCCTGAGTGACACGCGCTTTTTCCAGGGCGGATTGCGCGGCGACGGAAACCAGCGCAACAAGCGTTGCGATGATGGCGATGACGATGAGCATCTCGATCAACGTAAAGCCGCGCAAAGAATTTTTCTGCATCGCTAAGGAATCTAGCGCAATCATCCCGCCATGCGACAAAAACAAAGGGAGATTCTTGAGCTTGAGCTGCAAGCTGAAGCGTTGCTTTTTTTCTTATTTAGCAGCCGGGACGGAAATTCGTAGTCGTCCCGAGCACCAGGCGAAACGTCCGCTCTGGGGAGCGCACGCGCCTCGCGTGCCCATTTCGGCGCCCTCGCCGAAATGCCCGGGGGCAAAAGTTTGCGATGGCGTGGGCGCCATCGCCAGCACGCGAGGGCGCATGCGCTCCCCAGATGTCAGCAATCGGATAAAAATCGAAGTCCGAGTTGGCTTGACAAATCGGCCTCCGCTCTTCGTAAATATGGCATGCCTGACCCCGAACCCAGTCAGTCGCCACCGCCACCGCCACCGCCCACTCCTGAACCCGCACCAGGCAGCGACCCGTCATCGATGGATCTGCCGCCGAACGTGGCCGCGGCCATTGCCTGTGTGCCGCTCGTCGGTGGAATCATCTTTTATATGCTCGAGAAGCGAAACGGGTTCGTCCGCTTTTATGCCATGCAGTCGATCATTTTCGGCGGTGCCTGGCTTCTTTTTATTATTGTTTCCAACGTGGTCCGCGCGGTCTTCTACCAAATCCCGGCGATCGGCAATATCCTGGTGTTTTTCTGGTCGATTCTGGCAGCGCTGATTCAGATCGCTTTTATTGTTCTCTGGCTCGTGGCGACTGTGAAAGCGTTTACCGGCGCGCGTTGGGAGATTCCCTACGTCGGGCCGGTGGCCCGGAAACAGGTCGAAGGCGAGACACCGCACGTGTAGGCGGTTTACAAGGCTTCCGTCGGGGCGGACGTCGGATGAACCAAGCACCAAATCCCAAGAACCAAGCACCAGAGAAATTCCAATCGCCAAACTTCAATCACCAAGTGGTTCGGACACGTTTTGGAAGTTGTTGATTGAAGCTTCTCTGGGGCTTGGAGGTTGGTGCTTCGGGGTTTTATTTCTCCAGCAGTTTCACCACGACCTCCGTTAAAACCAGTTCGTGGTCGAGTTGCGTGGTGACCAGTTGCAGATTCGCCTGCAAACACCATTCCATGGCGGCGACGAGCCGGTCGACCTCGAAACGATGCGTATTTTGTGCGGCAATCCCCAGCGCGTAAGCGTTGATCGAGCCGTCCTTCTTGCGCGGTAAATGCTGGGTCGCGGCCGCCGGTAACCGGTTCAGCGTCGAAGCGAAATGATACGGTGCGTGCGGCCGCGGCAATCGATGCCGGTCCATCAGATCTTTCGCCAGGAGCAGATTGCGAACGGTCGGCAGAATGGCTACGAGCAGGATACCGATGGCGGTTTCGCCTTGATCGAGCAGCCTTTTGACCAGCACGAGGCCGCGTTTGAGATCGCGTTCCGCCAGCGCGTTGCCCAGTTCGAAAATGACGCCGGCGCGCGCCAGAGGAACCAGCTCGCGCACCAGTTCGGCGGTCACTTTTCGATCTTCGCCAAGAAAGAGATCGATCTTCTCCAGCTCGTTATCGATCTGGCGCGTGTCGCCCCCGGTTAACAGGACGAAAAGTTCGAGCGCATCTTCATCGAACTGCAACTTCCGTTTTTTTACGTGCGCCCGCACGATTTCCGTTGCTTCCTCTTCCCAGCCGCTCCGGCTCGAATCGAGCTTGTCAAAAACCTGCACCTCGGCACGCTTGGCGAGCGATTTGTAAAACGAACGTCGTTTGTCCGTTTCCGTCGCGCTCAATAAAAATGTGATCCCGTCCGGAAGATCGAGATCGAGCAGGCCGGACAATTCTTCCAGCGCGGATTGGACGCCGGCCGCGCGGCCGATCGGGCTGTCGGCGAGAAAATTTGCATTTTTCACCCAGACCAGTTTTGCGCTGCCGAAAAATGGCATTGTTTGCAGGGCCTCGATTGCCGATCTGATACGCGCTGCGGCCTGCTCGGCGTTATCGGCGGCGCCGTCGATTACTTCCAAACCGAAATCGCCTGCGCCGGGCGGCGTCAACTTTTCGGCCAGTCCCGCGGCGACACTTTTGACCTGCGATTCGTCGGAGCCGACGACCGCATGGATCTTCTCGATTGTGACGGCAGGCTTAGTCTTCGTCTTCGGCACAAGCCGAGTTTCACGGCAGCCAGGCTGTAGGGCAAGCGCATCGCTTGCCAAATTTGGGTAGCGCACGCGTCCCGCGTGCTGGTTTTGGCGTCACGCCGAAACGAACTTTCCTTCAAGTCAGATTTCCAGCAATGGGAAGCGCCGCAAGCAAAGTTCGCTATCGCGAGAACGCGATCGCCAGCACGCTAGACGCGTGCGCTACCCAGGCTTTTCGCCAGAAACACGCGTTGCGCGATTTTTAGTTGTCGTTCACCTGCTGCAAAGAGGTTCCGAAATCCTTTGAGGCGTACGCGCGGAATTTTTCGCCGAGCATCGAGAGGTTTGCGAATTTTCCGGCGTAGAAGCTAGAAAGGGCCGTTTCGAGTGGTTGATGACGCCCGAGCGCATCGAGTAAAGCGAGGAAGCTCGGCTTGTCTGTTCCAGCGAGAAAACGCACCAGACGCTCCGATTCGTCATAAAAGGTTTTTACATGATCGGACGGCGGCTGCGTCATTGCGGTCAGGGTCGATAACGGAATGAAATCCTGCCCGGCAATCGCTTCCGAGCGCGGTTTGGCAAGGTAACCGCGGGCGCGTTGATAGCTGGAGTGCGCGTTCTTGGAAATGTATTGCGCGAGCCCTTCGTCCAGCCAGCACGGAATGCCTTCGGTATAAAAACGGTGCAGAACGAGATGAACAATCTCGTGTCCGAGAAGATTACCGCTGAATTTGTAAGCCGGATTGCGCTGGATAAAAAGACTTCCAGCCGAGTGAATGCCGCCGGTCCACGGTTCCAGTTTGCCGTGCTTTTGAAATTCGTGCCAATCCTGCGGCTGTTCGAAAATGTAGATGTGCGATTTGATATCGCCGGCCGGCTGATCGCGCTCCAATTCTTTTGCGATCACACGGTAATCAAACTCGGCTTCCACGGAAACTGGCGTCGCCACATAACCATGCACGAAATGATAAATGAAATGTTCGGTTTCGCCGTGTTTCCATTGCTCCGGATGGATTGCGAGCGCCTTTGTGCCAAGCGGATTGGGATCGGTCTGGCTCAATTGCGAAAACTCGACCTCGGGAAGGGAATCGAGTCCGGTGACCGGCATATCTTGCGCCGCCAGCGGCACGATCGGCAGAGAGAGTACAAACACCGTCGCGGCTGCGTAATCGAGGAGCGATCGCATCGCCCATAATGAAGCTAATCCTGTGCGAGCGGCGTTGTGTTCCGGGTAGCGCACGCGTCCTCGCGTGCTGGTTTTGGCGTCTCGCCAAAACAATCTTCGGAAAAGGTCGCGATCGCGGGACGCAATCGCCAGCACGCGAGACGCGTGCGCTACCCGAACCTTCCCCTACACCCGCGACCGGCGGCGGCCGGAGTTGCGCGTGTATTTTACCGGTTTGCGCTTCGGCTCGATCCTGTCGATGCCAGTCCCGCTTTTCACTTCCATGATTTGGTCGCGCAAAAGTGCGGCGCGTTCGAATTCGAGATTCGCCGAGGCGTGCTGCATTTCTTCTTCGAGCTCGCGCAACAGCTCCGTCACATTGAAATCGGCGCCGCTCTCGCGAATGACCGAAGCTTCCACTTCGCGCCCCCGCAGGATTGTGTGCAGACTTTCCTGGACAGCGCGACGGACAGTTTGTGGCGTGATGCCATGTTTCTCGTTGTACTCCATCTGCCTGGTACGCCGGTATTCGGAGATCGATATCAGCGCTTCCATGCTTCGAGTGACCTGGTCCGCGAACAGCACCACCTCGCCATTGATGTGCCGCGCGGCGCGTCCCGCGGTTTGGATCAACGATGTCTGGCTGCGCAGAAAGCCTTCCTTGTCGGCATCGAGGATGCAAACGAGCGAAACCTCGGGGAGATCGAGACCTTCGCGAAGCAGATTGATGCCGACGAGAATGTCGAATTCGGCGGCACGAAGGCCACGCAGGATCTCCACGCGCTCGATTGTGTCGATGTCGCTGTGCAGATAACGCACCTTCAATCCGACGTCGCGCAGATAATCGGCAAGATCTTCAGCCGTCCGTTTCGTCAGGGTGGTAATGAGGACGCGCTCGCCTTTTTCGACGCGTTGACGGCAAAGCTCGATCGTGTCGTCGATTTGGTTTTTCAGCGGCTTGATCGTGATCCTTGGATCCAGCAGTCCGGTCGGCCGAATGATTTGTTCGACCACCAGCGGCGCGCCTGGCGTATGAACATCGAATTTTTCCGGCGGTTCGTCCGTGCGTGAAATCTGCGTTTCCGGATTGGACGTTGGACGTTGGACGTTGGGCGTTGGCCTCTGGCTCGGAGAAGCCGACGACTCGGAGAGGCGTTTTCCGCCTGGAAGGAGAAACGGCACCGGCTCGTCCCGCCCAATCCGTTGTCTTTTGTGCGGAACGTATCCTTTGTTTCCAACCACGCTGTTTTGAATCTCGAACTCAGCCGGGGTCGCGCTGACGTAGATGTTCTGATTCGTTATTTTCATGAACTCGTCGAAGTTCAGCGGCCGATTATCGAGCGCGCTCGGCAGACGAAACCCGTATTCGACCAGCACCGTCTTGCGCGAGCGGTCGCCCTCGTACATCCCGCCGATTTGCGGAATGGTGGCGTGCGATTCGTCGACAACGACGAGAAAATCTTTTGGGAAGAAATCGATGATCGTGTATGGCTTCGAGCCGGGCGGCCGGCCGGACAGGTGTCGCGAGTAATTCTCGATGCCGTTGCAAAATCCCATTTCCTGCAACATTTCGAGATCGTACTCGGTGCGCATCCGGAGCCGTTGCGCCTCGAGGAGCTTGTTTTGCGACTCCAACTGCACAATGCGTTGCTCAAGCTCTTCGCGAATGGAGCGCAGGGCGCGATTGAGTTTGTCGGCCGGGGTAACGAACTGTTTTGCCGGGTAAAATGTAAGCACGCTGAGCGATTCGTGTGCGTGGCCGGTGAGGGGATCGAACCGGGTAAGAGCGTCGATCTCGTCGCCGAAGAACTCGATTCGAATCGCTTCTTCATCGGCTGTAGCCGGATACACCTCGACCACATCGCCGCGCACGCGGAATTTTCCGCGCGTGAAATTCATGTCGTTGCGCTCGTACAACATGTCGATCAAACGGCCGAGCACCGCTTCGCGGCCGATGTGCTGGCCGCGTTTTACGGTGAGCAACATGTTTAAATAATCTTCCGGCGAGGTGATGCCGTAAATGCATGAGACACTGGCTACAACGATGGTGTCGCGGCGGGAAAGGAGCGCGCTGGTCGCAGCGAGCCGGAGCCGCTCGATCTCTTCATTAATGGACGAGTCTTTTTCGATGTACGTGTCCGAGCGCGGGATATACGCTTCCGGCTGGTAATAGTCGAAATAGCTGACGAAATATTCCACCGCGTTCTGTGGAAAGAATTGCTTGAACTCGGAATAAAGCTGCGCGGCCAGCGTTTTGTTGTGCGAAATCACCAGGGTGGGCCGGTCGAGCTCGCGAATGACATTGGCGACGGTGAACGTTTTGCCCGAACCGGTCACGCCGAGCAGCGTCTGATGGCGATTGCCGGCTTCGACCGACTTGAGGAGTTTGGCAATGGCCTGGCCCTGGTCGCCGCGCGGCTTGTAATCTCGATTCAAGCTGAAAAGGCATTCACCAACGTAACACCAACCCGGGTTACCTGAAAAGGTAGCATCGTTTGGAGGCATCTGCTTCGGTCTGCCGACCAACTGATGCGGCCCACATTCCGCAATCTGAACGGTTCGTTCGAAAGCCGGGCCTGTCGCAACGGATTGTTAGAACAAATTGCCCTTCTCGAAAAAAAGCGGTTTATGAAACGCGAGTCGGGCGCCGTGGATGCTCGCGTCTACCGTCTAACCGCCCACGGCCGTCTGCATGCATTGGGCGGACGTGCTCCGGCTGCCCGGTGGTCGCGCCCGTATTGTTCTCATTCATTTTGATCTTTGTATCTCGACAAACTGTCAAATGTGTATCCGAAAAGAGCAATTTCCCTTTGGCAAATCTTTTCAATCAATTCTCTCTCTTTTGTGCTTATTACTTCCTGGTAGGGCCGTTTATCTTTTCGAAATCCTGCTTTGGTCATCGGGAGAGGAGGGATTTCGGGAAACCTAAATTGCTGGCAAATTGCTTCCAACTCCTGTGGCAAGTCTTCATAAAAGCAGACTCGATCCACAGCTAAATTGTCATTGAGCGTATAAACTGGATAATTCGTTAACTTTGGTAGCTCTTCTGGCTGCTGAAGAAACTCTTCCAACGGGATTTTTTCTTTGTAAAATGTGGTTGCGAAACTATAACGCGAAATGGCCTTGTCCCACGGATTTCGTTCAAAGCAAAATTTGTAGTAAGTGTCCCATATTTCTCTGCCTATCCATCTGCGAACGTCATAAGCAGGAATATGGTTGTAGAATCGCCGCCTCTTCCTCTCTCGAAAAGATTGGATCCAATCTCTCAGGTTATATCGGCTATATGAAACGAAATAATTTTGTGGGCCTCGGTAACCGAGTTTTTTTCGTATCTGCTCATCTTTTCGTGCGATCGGAGTGATCACATCATTTTGTCCGCAAAATTTGGATAAGGCGATCTCGATACTTGTGCCAGCAGTCTTACGGGTTTTCAGGAAGATAAATTTATATTTATGTGAAATAATCATATTTCTTCTGTTTTCCTCTTGCAGTGGCTCTCGAACACTTCAAAACCTGGCAGGATTTCAAGAACCAAAAGGTTTTATCGCAAGGGTCGTCAAAACGGTCGCGACAGCGGTTCCCTTAATTCCCCAGTATTTGGTGAGAAGATAGATCAGGACAGCCAAACCATCAGTGGCGAACATTGATAAAGCCAGGGCAGATTGGGTTTGCCGGTTGCCTAAAAAGCGGAACCTGGTGTCGCTCCCTCGGATGTTAGCAAGCCCTGCAGTGCAATGATTTGAAGCGAAACAATCATTTGGCATTCCATATTTTGTTTCATATGCGACAAAAGATGGGAAGATATAAAGCTCGGGTAGCATCGGGCTCCTTACCCTGAAAGCGAAGCTGGCTTTGGTTGTCACATTTGATACAGGGGAGCTACATTTGCGAGCAGCATGACAGAAGGTCCGGATTCAGACGTCCAGTTAAAGATCGGACACGTCCTGTTCATGGACGTGGTCGGTTACTCCACATTGCTCCTCGACGAGCAGCGGGAGCTTCAGGAAGAGCTCGCCCAAATCGTTAAAAATACGGAACAAGTCCGCATCGCGGAAGAAGCCGGCAAGCTCATTCGGCTTCCCACAGGCGATGGAATGGCGCTCGTCTTCTTTAGTGGCCCGGAAGCGCCGATTCGCTGCGCCGTGGACATCGGCAGCGCATTGAAGAGTCATCCTGAAATTCGTCTACGCATGGGGATTCATAGCGGCCCGGTCCATGAAGTGAAGGATGTCAACGATCGGGAAAATGTTGCGGGCGCTGGAATTAATACTGCGCAGCGTGTGATGGATTGTGGCGACGCGGGTCACATTCTCCTTTCCAAGCGTGTAGCGGACGATCTTGCACAGTCGCGGCAATGGCGCCCGTATCTGCATGAGCTTGGCGAATGCGCGGCCAAGCACGGCATGCCGATTTTCGTGGTGAATCTCTACACGAATGAAGTAGGCAACCCCGAAGCGCCGCAGCGTTTCAAGCAATTGCAGTCAGCCTGGCGTCCGTCGCCAGTTTATTATCGGCGCAAGGCAGTACTCCTGGTAGTCGGAGCGTTCGTTGCCGTGGCGCTGGCCCTGGGTGCATGGTTTCATTTTCGGCAAACGCTCCAGCCGGAGAAAAGCATCGCGGTTCTGCCGTTTGAAAATTTCAGCGACGACAAGGAGAACGCCTTTTTCGCCGATGGAATTCAGGACGACATTCTGACCAGTCTGGCAGAGATCAAAGATCTCAAGGTCATCAGCCGTTCCTCGGTGATGCAGTTTCGCAATATCGCCGGGCAAAAACTGCGCGACATCAGCAAAATCCTCGATGTCGCGAACGTTCTCGAAGGAAGCGTCCGGCGAGAAGGCGACCGGGTCGTAGTGAACGTGCAACTTATCGATGCGTTGGACAACCGGCAGATCTGGGCGAATCGCTACGACCGGACACTGGTCGATTCGTTAGGTCTGCAAGGCGAGCTGGCCACTGAAATTGCCGAGGCCCTGCGGGTGCGGTTGAGCCCCGAAGAGAAGGCGCGAATCGAAACCAAGCCGACGGAAAACCCGGATGCCTACGTCTTTTATCTGCGGGCGAACCAGATTGAACGCAACCCGGACACGCTGCTCGAAGATTACAAGGTGGCGAAGGAACTTTACATGAAAGCCATCGAGCTCGACCCGAATTTCGCGCTGGCCCACGCGCGCCTGGCATCCACTGTCGCAGCAATCTTTCATTTCTGCGAACCGCTCGATCGCTGGAAAAAAATGGCGCGTGCAGAGGCCGATACGGCACTGCGCTTGCAACCGAACCTGGCGGGGGCGCATTTCGCCCTGGGCGAATGCATTTACTGGTTCGATCGGGATTATGACCGTGCGCTGGAGCAGTTCGACATCGCGTCGAACCTCTCGCCAAACAATGCCGAAATCGGACGCTTAATTGCGGCGATTAAACGCCGTCAGGGAAAATGGGAGGAATCGCTGAAGGCATACGAACGTGTTCAAAAGATCGATCCGCAGAATCCCAATACCGTCCGGGAACTTGTCTTCACGAACACTGCGATGCGTCGCTGGCAAGAAGCCGCCCGATGGGCGCAACGAATGCGAAATATGGCGCCTGCGTCGTTGGTGGCCAAGATTCAAAGCGGTTATGTCGATTTTTGGTGGAAAGGCGACACCCACTCGCTGAAGTCGTTGTTGAACGAAGTCCCGCCCGGAGTCGATCCGGACGGAGTGATCACGGCTACTCGATGGGACGTGGCGATGATCGAGCGCGACTATGCCGCAGCCAGACATGTGCTCGACACTTCACCACTTCAGTCCGTGTCGTACATGAATGGTGGGTCGACGCCGAAAAGTTTTCTGGAGGGCTGCATCTATCTCGCGCAAAACAACACGACTGAGGCGCAAAAGAGTTTCGAAGTGGCACGGCAGATTTGGGAGAAGGAAGTCAAGGAAGCGCCTGCCAGCGCTGAGCGCCACGCCAATCTGGGCTTGCTCTACGGGTTTATGGAGCGCAAGGACGACGCGGTCCGGGAAGGGCGCCTGGCCGTGGAATTGAAGCCGGAATCGAAGGACGCGGTCGATGGCGCGATCATGAACTCTTATCTGGCGCTGATTTACGCGCGGGTCGGCGAAAACGATCTTGCCGTTTCATTAATCGGACGATTGTTGAAAACGCCGGGCGCAGTGGACAGCGTCGATTACAGCATCACCGTCAACGATCTGAAGCTTCGATGGGAATGGGATCCACTGCGTACCGATCCGCGTTTTCAGAAGCTCATCGAGCAGGGGTCACGTTGAATCCGAAAGAATTCTTCGCCGAACTAAAGCGGAGAAAAGTCTACAGCGTCGCGATTGCGTATGCCGTGGGCGCCTGGGCGCTGGCGCAGGGAATCGCGCAGGTTTTTCCCGTGTTCGACATTCCGAACTGGGTGGTGCGTCTCATCGTCTTGCTCATCATCCTCGGATTCCCGGTGGCATTGGCACTTTCCTGGTTTTTCGATCTCACCCGTTACGGGATCGTACGTACGCCTAAAATGGATCGCGAAACGATGCCACCGGCGGTCGATCTGGATCGAGCGCACTCTGACGAAAAATCGATCGCGGTTCTGCCGTTCCGCGATCTTAGTTCAAATCGGGACCACGATTATCTCAGCGACGGTATTGCGGAGGAAATTTTAACGGCTCTTTCGAAAATCGACAATTTGCACGTTGCTGCGCGCCGCTCTGCATTTTCGTTCAAGGGAAAAGAAGCCGATCTGAGCGAGATCGCGGACAAATTGAACGTGGAGCACGTTCTCGAAGGGACCGTGCGTCAAGATGGGGACCGCATCCGCATTACGGCGGAGCTGATTAACGCCTGCGACGGGTTCACGATTTGGTCGGAAACGTTCGAGCGGGAAATGCAGAGCATTTTCGCGCTCCAGGACGAGATCACGCATTCCATCGTGGACGCGTTGAAACTGAAGTTGGCGATATCGCCCCCATCCGCGATGCGCAGCGCCGACGCTTACGATTCCTATTTGCAGGGCCTTTTTTATTCGGACAAAAGTACCCGAGGATGCTCTGCGGAAGAGCCTGGAGTTTTTTCAGCGCGCTCTGGAGCAGGATTCGCAGTTTGGGCGCGCATGGACTGGAATTGCCAAGGCATGGCTCTGGCTGGCGGACGCCTACGTGTCGCCGCTCGAAGCTTATCCGAAGGTGCGCGAAGCTGCGTTGCGCGCATTGAGGATCGACAAAGAGCAGGCCGAAGCGCACGTCTATCTGGCTGAGACGAAGCGGATACTCGATTGGGACCTCGATGGCGCCGAAATGGAGTTTAATCGCGCGTTCGAGATCGACCCGAATTCAACGCCTTCGAACTATTTTATCGCTGCGTTTTACGCGGCACGCGGGGACCGGGAGAGAGCATTGGCCTACCTGCAGCGGACATCCAAGATCGATCCCGCGTCGCTATGGGTGAACAATTTTGCCTGCGAACTCTATCGCTACTTCGGGCTTTATGATGAAGCGATTGCCGCCGGCGAGCGCGCGTTGCAACTCGATCCGGCGTTTGCTTATGGCGAGCCACTGCTAGCCGCGTTGTATCGCGAAATGGGTCGTTTCGATGAGGCGATCGCGCTTTATGAAAAATCGGAGAATCTCAGCGGCAGGCCGCCGTTTGGGCTTGCGATTGCATACGCCCGAATGAATCAGCGCGAAAAAGCGTTGCGGTCGCTCGATATGGCCGTGAAACGCCGAAGTGTACACCGCCGGTGACGCCATCGCGCACGTGCATGTCGCACTCGGCGAGCACGACGATGCCATTCGAGAACTGGAACGCGCCTGCAAGGAGCATTCCTCATCGTTACACACGGTCGGCATTGCGCCGGAGTTTATCCCACTTCGATCCGACGAACGTTTCCTGTCGATCCTGCACAAAATCGGTTTGGAGCCGAAGAAAGTCTTCGCGGTCTCCGCCATCCCAGCGCAAAATTCATCCGCCCGCGGCCAATTCTCTCCCTCTCTCCCTCAGGGAGAGACGGACGCGAAGCGCCAGTGAGGCCAAGGAGAGGGCATGGGAGAGACGGATCCGGCGGCTGCCGGACCAGCGAAGCGATGCGGAGCGCAGTTACTGGACGATCACGTCGCGTCCGTGGCCATGAGAACGGACGCCCATTTTGTGCAGATCGCGCGTGGCGAGTTGCATGGCGACGAGCAGCGCGGCGATCAAACCAAAATACAGGATCGACATGGTCCAGCGTTGCGCGGTTGTGACTTCAAAATAACGGCGTTCGTCTTCGCTGCGTTTGCGGAAGAGCGAAATAACGCGCGGCAGGGAGAGGGCCACCATCAGCCAGACGATAAAGTTCGGATATTTCCATCCGAACCAGATAAGAAGCGCAAAGCCAGGCAGCCAAAGCCAGCGCGACAATGCCGTGACGATCCGGCCGCCGTCCAGCATGCCCACCGGCGTGAGATTAAACAGGTTCAAAAAATAACCGAACCAGGCGAGAGCGATAAAAATAGGCGCGCCGAAGATTTCGCCTAACGAATTGCAGGCAAGTGCGCCCAGGGAACCGAGCATCGGTCCGCCGATGCCGACGCACGCTTCCATCCAGGCGTTGCGCGGCGCTTCTTTCAGCGCAATGAACGCGCCCATGAACGGAATGAAAACCGGTGCGCCGACCTTGAGACCGAATTTCTTCGCGACGATCAAGTGTCCGCATTCGTGCACCAGGAGAAGCAGAACGAATCCAGCGCCGAATTTCCAGCCCCACAACGCGGTGTAAACCCAGACCATGAGCAACATGGTGCCGCCGGACTTCAGGAGAATGGGCAAAAACTTGAGCGCCGGCAGGAGCAGAAACTTCAGCTTCGCGAAAAACTTCGCGATGATCACTCCGGCGGCAGCCAGCGGCCCGAGCGTTTTTCTGGTGCGTTTCCAGAAGGTCTCGCGCTGGGGGCCGGCCAGCTCGGTGCTTTGAATTTCACCATTCATCGGTTCTTAAACCGGCGGGTCGCGGATCTCATTGAATGCCGCCCCAAGATGGTCGAGCACATCGCCGGCCAGAAGCGATTCTTCGCTCGCCCCCCCACGGAAGACTGCGATCTCGGCCGCGCGTCCGCACACCCATGCACCGACGCGGCCGGCATCGTAAGGCGCCAATTTCCGCCCGAGCAGTCCAGCGCACACTCCCGTCAGAACATCACCCATTCCGCCGCTGGCCATTCCCGGATTTCCAGTCGTGTTGTAGCAGATCGGCTTGCTTCTTTCGCAGACAATGGTGCGGCTTCCTTTGAACAGAAGCGTCACCGGAAACGCGTCGCAGAAATTTCTGGCCAGGCCGGCCCGCGACATTTTTCCGACATCGACCAACCGGCTCATCTCGCCGGGATGCGGCGTGACGAGGCGCGGCCCGCGACACCGTTGTAAAACCTCGATCTTTTCAGCAAGAATGTTTAGCCCATCGGCATCGACAACCATTGGCTGCTCGGCCCGTTCGATGAGTTGAAGGACTTCGCCGGCCCGCGCTTTTCCCAAACCGGGGCCAACGGCCCAGATCTCGATATTTTCGTCCAGCAGATTTTTGTAGGAGCGAACCGGTTTGACCATCGATTCAACCGGCGCGGCCGAGGCGACAATCTCGTAAATATCTTCCGGCACGAAAACTTCGACCAATCCCGCGCCTGCGCGTAATGCGCCGCGTGTAGTCATAAGGGCTGCGCCGATGAATCCCTTGGAGCCGGCAACAACCCCGATGCGGCCGAATTGGTTTTTGTAGGCGTCAAATTTTCGCCGGGGACAAAGTGCATGGAGGGAATGTGCGGTGGCGACCAACTCGTTCGGCGCGCCTTCTTCCGGCACGAGGTCGGCGAGCGGGACGACTTCAAGTCGTCCGACAAAATCGAGCGCGGCATCGAGAATCAATCCATGCTTGGCAAATCCGACGGTGGCGGTGAAATCGGCGGCGACCGAGTCTTCCGGATCGGTTTCACCGGTATTGCCATCGAGGCCGGTGGGCAGGTCGACCGCGAAGACAAAAGCGTTTTGTTCGCGACGCAGCCGGTTAATCTCCTGGGCGGCGGTGCGGATCGGTTCGCGGAGAAAAGATTTTGCGCCGATGCCGAGTAAACCGTCGAGAATGATGGTGTGGCATGAGCTTCCAGCCGATGTAATGCCAGTTCGGTTCGGACCATCGGCAGGCTGCAGATGCCACAAATCAGGCGCGTCGCGCAAGGCCTGCAGCTTTTTGCGCGTCAGTTCGCTGCAATCGCTTTCGGAAAACGGCAGGCGGATATCGATCTTCCATCCGGCCCGCTTCAAATGTTCCGCCGCAACCAATGCGTCGCCGCCGTTGTGACCTTTGCCCGCGAAAACGATGCAGGTCCCCGGGCGTGCGAAAAATTCCTGAACGGAGCGTGCGACGCCGGCGCCGGCCTGGTCCATTAAAGCTTCGACGTTAACGCCCCGAGCGAAGGCGGCTTCTTCCGTTGCGCGCATTTGCGCTGAGCTTAGAATTGGCGAGTCCAATCAGTCCTCCGCCGCTTTTGAGGTCGATTTCTTTTTCTTGGCGGCCGTTTTCTTCGCGTGGGAACCGGATTTCGATTTCGCGGTTGATTCCGACTTTTTGTGCTTGTGCGATGTGGATTTTGCCGAAGATCTGGAACTCTTTTTTGACGAGTGCCTGTGATGGTGCCGATTCCTGTGATGAGAATGAGAGATATCGGGATCGTGAAAGTGCGTTTGATCGATGAACGGTTGCAGGGGCACTGCATTCGCAGCAACGCGCGCTGAACTCGAAGAGCGGACGACCTCCGAGCGAGAGCCGATGCCCCGGGCGATTTCGTCAGCTAGTTTTTGCCGGTAGGCGGTGTTCAGCACATACCTGGCCTCCGTCGGATTGGTGAGAAAGCCGCATTCAACCAGAACGGCCGGAATTCTGGTCCTGCGCAGAACATAGTAGCCGCGCCGGCGCACCCCGCGGTTCGGCGTGGGAGCGCCTCCAGCGACGTAATAATGGATCGCGGAAGCAAGCGGCAGACTATGGGAACTGTAAAAATATGTCTCAATGCCATTCGCTCCGGCCCGTTTCGCCGAGTTGAAATGAATGCACACAAAAATGGCGTTGCGATACCTGTTGGCGATTGCCACTCGCGTCGGTAATGGCACGAAAACGTCGCTGTCTCTGGTCATGACGACGCGATAACCGTGCGCTTGCAGCACATTTCTGAGACGCACCGCGACGTCGAGCGTCATCGTCTTTTCGGCAATGCGCTGCCCTGGGATCCCGCCGCGATCGAAGCCTCCATGGCCGGCATCGATCACGACGACGGTGGAAGAATCGGACCTGGAATTACTGGACCGCGCCAGGGTCGGAACGCTGCCGGCAACTGAGACTGCGGCAAGGATCAAATTGAGGCGGTAAACCTGTGAGAACATCTTTACTGGTCCTTCGGCATGTTGGTCGGACGCTCGGAAAGCTTCTGCACGGACTTGCGCACTGCCTGGCTAAGTGGTGCATCCATCATGCCTCCCGCGATTTTTATTTCGCCGTCGGCGACGCGAATGAGATGAGGCCTGGATTTTGTCTCCATGAAGGTCGCCCTGGAAAGAAGCTCGCCGTTCAATCCAATGCGAGCGTAAGCCCAGGTGCGCGGCGCCGCGCAATAGAGCACGTGCAGTTGATTGGCGCGGTCGATCTCTTCGTGCGGCTCGTCGAAAGAGATGATCCGGCCTAACGAATAGGTCGCGTAAACAAAGCCCTGGTCCTTGTTTTCGACGCGCACGTAGAGCGAAGTGTGGTCGGGAAAGCGATTAGTTAATAGCGAGTAGGTGCGCACATCTCCCAGCGTGCCACCGGCTTCCTGTGGAACCCCGACCGTTTTCTGCCAGATCGGCCGGGCATCGGTTACTTCGAACACTTTTGTCTGCGAATAAAAATACTTCTTCAGGTCGGCGAAATACACATGCGCCCGGAGGCGATAAGTTCCGAAATCGTGGACGGGATAAAGCGGCGTGATATTGATCTTTCGCGTCACCTGTTTGCCGGTTCCGATCGTTAGCGGGGCTTCCCCCTTGGCCATGGAGACCGGCCCGATCGGCTGGCTCTCGGTCCCGGTCACCTCAAAGCCAAACCAGTTTTGTCCGTTCTCATCGCGGAGATCGATGTCGCGCCCGGCCAGATTGGTGATCACCAGATGGGCCACCACCGGCTCGTACGCGATGTATTGGAGACGCGTCAATTTGAGATCGACCTGAATCTGTCCGAATGCTGGGGACGCGAGCAGTACCGAGGCTCGCGCAAAGCGGCGTGAACTTCATGAATCGATAAAGTAACGCAACTCGCCGCATAGGAAAGCAGATGTCGAATTCTCTCGACTCAGGCGCTTTGCCGGCGCGCAGTGACGGATTTTTGCTGCTTGTGAAGATTAAGCGCTTCAATCAACGCTTCGTCCCATGGCGCGGTGATCGTTTCGACCGGTGGCCTTACGCTGCGATCGTAGGCGAATTCCACGTAGCCCCACCCAACGAGTTCGAACAGAGCGTCCGCTCCGCGCGCGGCGCTCGTCTCGGCATGGATCAACCTCCCGCCGCGCAGAAAAAGAAAACCGCTTCGTTCCTCTTTCACCATCTGAATGGCGCCGCTGCGACCTCCCAGACAGCACATTTGCAGGACATCGACAACGTGAAATAAGTCAGGCGCGTCCGCGCTCGCATTTTGCGCGCGTTGAATCGCCTCAAGCAGCGCGTCACCGTCAATCGGTTCCGGAAAAACTTTCGTTTCCGCCACTTCCAGTCGTTGTTCGGATACGGGGTAGGTCGGGAGAAACAATGTTTGCAGGCCGGGAAAAATTTCGCTGAGCGACCCGCCCAGTGATAATCCGTCGATTCCATCCGCTTCCAGTTGCGTAAGGAGCAGCGCGCATTTCGAATGGTGCCGTCCCCATTTAATGGCGTCGTCGTCACTGCCGACGAGGTCGCAACCGTGCCCGGAGTACTCCTTGACCATTCGCACCAGTTGCTCGCCCATTTCGGCGTCACTGTGCACGATCAATAATTGCATTACTGCGAAGAAGCGGTGGAGGGCGGCGGGTAAAGTTTTAGTAACTTGCTGGGATTAGCACGAGCGGCTTGTAACCGGTCATTGTAATAAACCCGGACGATATAGCCTAGATATTTTCGCTGCCCGGCGTCCGGCGGCGGCGTTGCCTTGGCGATCGCCTTGCTTTTCTTCGCAGGATTAATCGCGGCCGCGGCTGCGGTCAAGGCTGCTTCCGAGGACAAAACCCGGTTTTTGGGACGAACGTAAGTCACGGCAAGGGTTTCTGTGTCGGTATTGGCCCAGTCGTGATTCGGCGTGAGCCATTCGTAACCGACGTCGGCATCGGTCAACACGGGTTGCGGGTTTTCGCCCACGGTATCGTAGAAGAAGACCTGGATTTTCACCTTCGTATGGTCGATCAGCGCATTTGCCCGCTTCTTTACACCGATTCGCAGCATCAGATTCGTATCGGCATCGGGATCGGGCGTCTCCGTTTCCTGCACGTCGTTGATCGCAAGCGTCGAACCGGCGGACAATCCTTTCTCGTCAGGATGCATTGCCACCGTGCTAAGGGATGGGGTTCCGGCTATCCCGGGGCCCATGGCCGAAGGCAGTGGCACGCCCGTCTTCAATTTTGTTTCCGCAAGTTCGTAGGCGGGCCCGGCGGATGGACCGATGTCCACGATTCTGCGCCAGGTAGCAGCCGAGCGGTCAAAATTCTGGATCGATTCGTAGATCGTCGCCATCTCGGCAAGGATCTGCGCGTTTTTGGGGTCCTTCTCCGACGCTTCCTGCAAACGGGCAAGGGCGGTCGTGGTATCGCCGCGTTGGCGCAATGCGGTTGCCTCCTTGAAAAGCCGGGCCGCGGCGGATAACGCCGCCGTCGACGGGGGAATTCCCGGCGAAATTGCCGGTGCGACTGGCGGTAGTGGCATCGGCGATGCGACCGTCAGTTTTACCGGTGGTGCAGAGGGCGCAGCCATTTTCACCGGGACGACGGCAGGAGCCGTTGCAGTGCGAACGGGATGCATTCGGCCGAGACCGAGATAATAAAAGCCTGCGCCTAAAATTTCCGCCACTGCGAAAAGGACAACCAATCCAAGGCCGATGTTAAAGCTTCTGTCGGCGCGTGGCGATGAATGGAAGGTGAGGGCCCGCATCGTAGTGAATTATATTTTTTAACTGGGCAAGGCTGTCAAATGCGCAAATCCGAAGACCTGGTCATCATTAGACTCATGATTTGCGGCGGCGCTCGAAAAAAAGGCCCTCTCGAGTGGCTTTAACGCGAAATATCGGTCTGGCTCAGGATCCTGAATCCGGCCCCTGTCAGCACGGAGGAGGCGCACTCGTTGTCGTCGACGTGTAATGCGAGCGCAGCCAGACCGCGGGGCCGGGTCAGCAGGGGATAGGTAAAATGGACGTTCACTTCAGCGGTGAACAGGGTGGCTAAAAGCTTGGCCAGTTGCGTGGCGACCTCGTGCAACTCGACCACGACGACCTCGCACATGCCAAATGCGATATTGTTTTGCTTGAACAACTGGGCCACCCCGTCGGGATCGCTGACTACGATCCGAGCGATGGCCGAGTCGGTTGATTCCGAGACGCTGATTGCCACGACATGACTATGGTGAGAGTTGAGCAGTTTCACCACTTCCAGCATCGCGCCGACTTTGTTCGGCAGGAAAACCGAGAACTGTTTCACGAGCGGTCCGCTCAGCTTCGAAGTTGTTTCTGGTAGATCGACTGGCATATGAGATGGAACGAGTCCCGCCATGGCGGGACTTGATGCTAAAAGTAATGCGCCTTTGGCGCCGAGTTAGCATCGCCCGACGGAGCGGCCGATCCACTCTGGACTATTTCTTGTCGCTGTTTGCTTTGCAAACCAATATCTCGATCCCATCGAATCGCCGTCCGCTCGGACGGTCGGTCTTGTAGCGGCATTTGTGTCAAATGCCGAATCATCTACAGAGGCGCCAAACGCCTGAAGCTGGTTTCGCTGTAGTCGGTTGCTCTCTACAATATCAGACTGTTCATTTTACGTCGGCGATTTAGATTCGGCCAGAAATGGAGCCGGAAAATGAACTAATCGCGCTGCGGCGCAAAAAATTGGAGGACCTTCGCGCGCAAGGTGTGGAACCGTTCGGCGCCGCTTTCCAGACGTCGGGCTCGATCGCGGAGCTTCGGGAAAAATTCAAGGAAGGCGAAGTCTTCCACGCGGCCGGACGCATCACCGCGCACCGCGATATGGGCAAGAGCCACTTTGTCGATCTCCGCGACCTCACCGGGCGGATCCAGGTTTATCTGCATGCCAAAGAAATCGGCCCGGAAGCGATGGAGGTTTTTCAGCTTCTCGATCTTGGAGATTTTATTGGAGTAGAGGGCGTTTGTTTTTTGACCAAGACCGGCGAACCGACGCTGAAAGTGGGGAAGTTCGAGGTGTTGGCGAAATCGTTGCGGCCGCTTCCGGAGAAATGGCACGGCTTGCAGGACGTCGAAGCGCGATACCGAGAACGCTATCTCGATCTTCTCTCCAATGAACGCTCACGCGAAGTCTTTACCAAGCGCATCGCGATGGTGCGCGAGATCCGGCGGTTTCTCGAAGACCGCGACTTTTCTGAAGTGGAAACGCCAATCCTGCAAACTGTGGCCGGCGGCGCCGCGGCCGAGCCGTTTCAGACGCACCACAAAGCGCTGGGCATCGATCTTTATCTGCGCATCGCCCCTGAGCTTTATTTGAAACGCCTCCTGGTCGGCGGTTTCGACAAGGTCTTCGAGCTCAGCCGCAACTTCCGGAACGAAGGAATCTCCCGGAAACACAATCCCGAGTTCACCATGCTCGAAGTTTACTGGGCTTACGCCGATTTCGAAAAAATGGCGAATCTGGTTGAAGAACTGATTTGCCATGCGGCGGAAAAGGTTTGCGGTTCGCTCCAGATCGAGCACAGGGATGCTGATGGAAAAATCGTGCGCACGATCAATCTGCAGCGTCCGTGGCGTCGCGCTCGTTATGCCGATCTGGTGCGCGAAGTAGCCGGCAAGGATTGGTTCGAACTGAACAGCGAACAGCGGCGCGATCGGGCCACGCGCCAGTTTGATCTGGAGATTCTGCCGCAGTTGGCCGATTTCGAAGTGACACAGCATGTCTTTGAAAAACTGGTCGAAGAAAAAACGTTCGACCCGCTTTTCGTGACGCATTGTCCGAAGGAGTTGGTCCCGCTCGCCAAAGAAAATCGCAAAGACCGTGCGCTGGTCGATGTTTACGAACTGATCATTAACGGTGCGGAAATTTCGCCCGGCTACACCGAATTGAACGATCCGGACGCTCAACGGCAGCGTTTGCTCGAGCAAGCGGGCGAGGAGACGCAAAAAATCGACGAAGACTTTCTGCTCGCGCTGGAGCACGGCATGCCGCCGGCGGGCGGTTTTGGGCTTGGCATCGATCGGCTGGCAATGCTGCTAACCGGGGCGGAATCGATTCGCGACGTGATTCTGTTTCCGCTGCTCAAACCGAAACAGAACTAACGGCGTTGGTCCCGCGCGACCGAAGAGAGTCCGCCAAATGACGCCAAAAAACGCGAACAATTCGGAATTAGAGCTCGGAAAAACAGCACCATCTTTTGGCGTTATTTGGCGTGTTTGGCGGATCAATTCTTTTCGTATGGAGGCAGCAAAATGCGGCATGAAAGATTTTAACCGGGGTGGATTTCAGGTATAGCACTCCAGCGCTCTTGCAATTTTTCCGGATCCGGCTAAAGCAATCGCACGGCAATGGAGTTTGCCGCCTCGCAGTTTGATGGAAACCGTCCCGCGGCCGCGGGACTAATGACTCCTACCGTGATAAAACGGTTGGAGTATTATGCTGAATTATCTGAGCATCATGTTAGGCGGAGCGCTTGGAACAGGCGCGCGCTTTTGGCTGTCGGGATTTGTCGCGCAACGTTACGGCGAATTTTTTCCGGTGGACACCCTGGTCGTAAACATTACGGGATGTTTTTTGATCGGCATATTTGGCGGATTGGCCGAGCCGCCCAGTCCGTTACTGGTTTCTCCCGCTCTGCGGCAATTTTTTATGATCGGGCTTTGCGGCGGCTACACCACATTTTCGTCGTTTGGTCTGCAAACTTTAAATCTCGCGGAAAATGGCGAGCTTTGGAAAGCTGCGTTGAATGCCGCGCTCTCGCTTGTTTGCTGTGTCGTTGCAGTTTGGCTTGGCAGAATCGTTGCCCTTAGCGTTAGCGCCCGTTAAAAAATAATGAATCTTCCCGAAGACGCGGTTTTGCTGCGAATTTTCATTGGCGAAAGCGACAAGTGGCAGCATCAGCCGCTTTACGAAGCGATCGTAATGAAGGCGCGCGAACTGCATCTTGCCGGAGCAACCGTGCTGCGCGCTTCCATGGGCTTCGGGGCGGCGAGCCGCGTGCACACAGCGAAGATCCTTCGCCTGTCGATGGATTTGCCAATTGTCGTCGAGATCGTCGATTCCGAGGAAAAGGTGAACATGCTGCTGCCGGCGCTGGACGAAATGATGGGCGGCGGTTTGGTTACCCTGGAAAAGGTGAAAGTCATTCATTATCGCCACCAGAAGGAGTCGGATTAGGAGTCCCGCTCCGCACGGTTCGGAGAGCGCACGCGTCCCGCGTGCAGTTTGCGGCGCCTCGCCGCAAACATGAAATCAAACCGCGAAGCGGCACTTTCCTCACCGGAAAGCGAGGTTTCGCGTTTTTGATGCAGGCTTTTCGGTGAAGGCGTCGAAGAAGGCACGCCAGGGCTCGTACGCTCCCCAATCCCGCGCCATTATCCCTTTCCAGACCCATTGTCATAATTCTAATCGCTTCTCATCTTTCTGGAATGGAACGCAACTTGACAATGGCAAAGCGCGACAAGAATTTGCCGGGGGAGGGTGAGATGTTAAGGCCCGACATGGATTTAACGGCGATCTCAGGGGTCTCGGATGATCAACTCATGGAGCGGATCACTGCGCAACAGCCGCAGGCGCTCAATGAGTTTTTCTCGCGTCATGCCAGCCGAATCAGATCGGTCATCGGCAACGTGGTGCATGAGAAGGCAGACACGGATGACGTGCTCCAGGAAATCTTGCTGCAAATTTGGCGCGACTCCGGACGTTACTCATCAAAATCCGGGAAGTTGCTCGGCTGGGTCGTGACCTTGGCGCGCCGGCGCGCGATTGACCGGTTGCGGCGCAAACAGGCTTACTGCAGGGCAAAAGAGCAGTACGAGGAGTATTTGAATCGGCAGCCGGCGTTCGAGCCGCATTCCTTCGAGGAAATTTCGCGGTCCGACCTGCGGCGGTTCCTGCAGCGACGCCTTAAAACGCTTCCGCGTCATCAACGGCAGGCGATCGAGCTTTCCTTTTTTACCGGGATGAGCCATCGCGAAATTGCTGCGGTCACTCGGACCCCGCTGGGGACGGTAAAAACACGCCTCGAGCTTGGGCTGCAAAAATTGACCCATTCGCTCCGGCCGATGCGGCACAAAATCTGCGGTTAAGTTCACCGCAAACGATGCACTAAAGATCTAGGGTTGCCGGGGCTCCGAAATGGCCTTGGGGAAAATAATCGGAGTCCCGGCAAAGGGTTTTTAGACGGCCGCCCGAATGGTGTCGATCTTTCTTTCGCAAGAAATTGAGGGTGTGTTCCGGGCTGTAAATCTCCGTTTCTCGTGCTAACTTTGCACAAATGGACACGCCTCAAATCACTGCTTATCTCAAGACTTATTGCGGCTGGAGCGCCGGTGTGCGCGCCATTCTCGCCAAATACAATCTGAAGTACATAGAGAAGGATATTATCCAAAACCCGGCTTTCCGTTGGGAAATGGAAACGAAAAGCAGCCAGCCGCTCTCGCCGTGTGTTGACATAAATGGACACATGCTCGCGGACGTCAGCGGGGAAGAAGTCGAGAAGTATTTGATCGACAACAAGATTGTTCAGCAAAGCGACGCCCAGACTGATGTGCCGCTCAATGCTCCCTGTGCCACCGAGGAGCATGAGAGCAACGTGCAGCTTAATTTCTGATCTTGTTAAAAAGGTTACAACGTTAAAAGCGTTGAATCGTTGCAGAGTTAAAGGGGTCAAAAGGTCGGATCCTTTGTAGCTTTGTAATACCTGTAACTTTTTTTAACCCTTCAACGATGAAACTTTTCGCGCGCGCGCGTCCGCGAAAGAAACGGAGCAAACTCTTCCGTTACGGCTGGAAGATCACACTCATCGGCCTGGTCGGAGGCTCCGTGCTGTCCGTTATTGTGTTCTACGGAGTTTGGGCCGCGACTTTCGATATGAAGAAGGTCGGTGAAATGCCGGAGCGCAACACCGTGTTCGATGTGGACGGAAGAATTTACAGCCGTCTCGCCGGGGCGAACCGTTTGAGGGTCCCGCTCGATCAGGTCTCACCGCTTTTCATCAAGGCGTTGCTCGCCCGCGAGGACACCCGTTTTTATCAACACCCCGGGATCGACTGGCATGGGATCGCTCGCGCGCTGATCCGCGATCTTCTAAGCGGTTCGGCAAAGGAAGGAGCGAGCAGCCTCACCCAGCAGCTTGCGCGCAACAGTCTCCCGCTGGGGGGTCGAACCATTAGCCGCAAGTTGCTGGAAGCGATGGTGGCGTTACGCATCGAGCAAACGTTCACCAAAAAACAGATTCTCGAGCTTTATGTGAACCGGATTTATTTTGGCTCCGGCTGTTATGGCGTTGAAACCGCTTCGCAGGCTTACTTTGGCAAGCACGCCTCAACCCTGAATCTTTCCGAAGCCGCGTTGCTTGCCGGTTTAATCCGCAGCCCCAATCGCTTTTCGCCTCTGAAAAATCCCGAAGGCGCGGCGCTCCAACGCGATGCTGTCCTGGACCGAATGGTCAAATTGAAAAAGATCTCGCTTGCCGATGCGATGCGCGCCAGGGCGACCAGGGTCAATACGCATCCCAAACGGATGCTCCAAATCCAGGAGAACTACGCGATGGACGCCGTCCAGCGTGATTTAAACCTGCTCCTCAGTCAGGACCAGATCGATAACGGCGGTCTCTCTATATATACTACGCTCGATCCCGCCGTGCAGAATGCCGCCCAGCAGGCGCTTGAGACTCAGCTCGCCAAAATCGAGCACCAGGCGAATTTCCACCATCCTATCAAGGCCAATTATCACCCGGTGGAAGGTCAGGAGGAGTCCTCCATGCCTTATTTGGAAGGGGCCGTAGTTTGCATCGATGACAAAAGCGGCGGCATTCGCGCGCTCGTGGGGGGTCGCGATTATTCGCAAAGCAAATTCAATCGCGCGCTTCCTCCCGCCAACCGGCAGATCGGGTCCGCTTTCAAGCCATTCGTTTACACGGTTGCGTTTTCGGAAGGCCTTCTTCCCGGTGCAGCCATCAGCGATGACCGCATCCAGCCCGGCGAAATCCAGGGCGCGGGAAATTGGTCGCCGGGGAATTCCGACGGCACTTATCGCGGCATAGAGTCCTGCTCTTATGGTTTAATTCATTCGCGCAACACCATGAGCGTGCGCGTCGGCCAGTTCGCCGGACTCGATGCGGTCCAGAAAGTCGCCACCACACTCAATCTCGGACAGAATATTCCGCGCGTTCCGGCGATCTATATCGGGTCGTTTGAAACCGACCTGAAAGATCTCACGGCGGCCTACACCGTGTTTCCCAATGCCGGTGTGCGCAAGCAGGCGTACATCATCGAGCGCATCGATGATCCCGAGCATCTGCCGATTTATCGCGCCGCGCATATTTCCGCGCCGGCGCTCAACCCGAGCGCTTCCTGGATGACTTCGCGTTTGATGGAAGAGGTGCTCACCCGCGGCACGGCTGCCAGCGCGCGTTCGTTAGGCTTCAAGCTGCCCGCCGCCGGGAAAACCGGAACGACCAACGATTACAAGGACGCATGGTTTCTTGGTTATACCAGCGCACTTACCTGCGGTGTCTGGGTGGGGTTCGATCAGCCGACAACGATTATTCCCCACGGTTACGGGTCGGCGCTGGCGCTCCCGATCTGGGTGCAGGTGATGAACAAGGCCGCGCAACGATATCCGGCACAGGAATTTCAGCCCACCATGCCCATCGTACGCGCGCTGGTTTGCTCGGTTTCAAATCAGCTTGCCACAACCGGTTGCGAAGCGGCCGGCACAGCCTACGAAATTGATTTGCCCGCCGATAAAGTGCCCACCGTAGCATGCGAACTGCATGGCGGTCAGGAAATGCAGTTCGCGCAAAGACCGGGGGACATTGGCAAAAAGGCCAGCGAGCTTCCAAACAAGCTCTTTCAATCGCTCAAGAAACTGTTCGGCGGGAAATAAGAGATTCCCTCGGACAAAGGTTGCCAGGGATGGCGACGGAGTTCCTCTGCGGTCGCTCAACATCCAACTTGAACCAAGCGTCAGCGGGCGAAGGGAATCGAACGTGAGAAAGGCTTGACACAAATTGCGACAAAGTAGTATCTGGCCTGTCAGGCCCACCAACCCAACTTGTGATGAAAATCTCCCGCAGCATCGTGGTAGCGCTATTAATCAGCGGAATAATCGTAGCCTCTACCCAGGCCGCCGGGCATGGAGGCGCTCTCACTCCGCTCCATAATACAACCAAACGCGGCGGTTACGTTATCGAGACGGTGGGCGACACCCTGCACCAGGCGCCGCCTCAGGATACCCGTCTGATCATTCGCGTTTCCGCCGACAAAAAGCTGATTAAGCCGGCAAGCATCGCGCTGATCGACAAGAGCGGTGCTGCGATCAAGCCGGTGTTTCGTGAGGACCGAAAAGTTGGCCACGAAGAAAATACGGGGTTGCCCTTGTCGGTCGGCGGATACGGGGACACGTCGGGGGTTCATTCCACGGGCGTCGGAATCAATCTCAACAAGATCTTTGGACCGCACGGCAGCTACGCCTACACGAAAGTGGATTGGCCGAAGAACGTGTTCACTGCGGACAAAAAACTGCAGATCGTTTTGCCCGGCGGGCAGGCGCTTCTTCTTCCGCTGACTGCAATCGCCCAATGAAACCCCATGCTTTTATCTGCTCGCTCGCGATCGCTGCAATTGGTTTCATTCTGACCGGAAACGCATTCGCGAAACCGGCCGGCTGTCCCTGCAATCCATGCAAATGCGGCGTCTGTCATTGCGGTGGCGGCGGCGGCGGTGGTGGTGGTGGCGAGAAACAGGCACATAAAAAGGAGGGCGGCAAAAAAGAGGGCGACAAACATCACCACGGGCGAGGGAATCATGAAGGAGGCAGCAGCGTCGGAGTGGGATTCGATGTCGATCTTGGCGGCGTCGGACATCGTACGCGGGAACCGGATCCGTTTGCCGTTTCCGAAGGATCGTCCAGCTCACAAACACACGAGCGACATACGGCGAAAAACAAGGAGACCCATGTCGCCAACTCCAATCCATTTGCCGATATAAAGCTTACGGGGAAACAGGCCAAAAACATAGCCGCATCGGAAGGCTCTTCCGGGACGACGTTGCCCAAAAAATAATCATGGCATCGCCGTTTCCACAAAGGGGGCCAGCGCGAGGCGTTCCCAGTGGATCGGATTAGCTTGTTCGCGGCTGGTTGGTCCGCTGTTGCGGCGAGCCTCGTCTTTATCGGCAATCCCATTCTTGCCGACACACTGACGTCGCAAGTGCGGATCGACGTCAAAATCGTCGAGGTCAGCCGCAACTCGACACGCGAGCTCGGCATTGATAATAGCCTCGCTGAAGCTCTTTCAAAGTTGCCGCCGGACGCTTCCAAGCTGCCCGCGCCCCAGACGTCGGTTCCGGTTTTGGGGCCGTCTCCTTCTGCCGGCGTCATTGGTCAGCGCCTTTTTCCCAACGAGGAAGCACCGTACAACATCACATTTAGCACGATGCTGACAGACCCTCAGCTTGAAGCCATGCTGAAAGCGTTCGACCGTGCGAAGAACGCCAAAGTTCTTTCGGTGCCGACCGTCATGGCTCCGTATAATCAGCGTGCAAGCATCGTCATTAATCCTTCGGTCCCGTTTCCCAACCAAACGCTGATCCTCGACGCGACGCCGCACCTCGGCGCGGATGGCAGCATCCTGATTACGATTGTTCCCAAAGTGTCGGAAGGGAACATTCTTCAACAGCCCACAGTGCAGCCACGGGAAGTCGCGAATCCGATCACCGTGGGGATCGACCAGGTTCCGGTGCTGGGCGGACTTTTCAAGAAGACTCAGACTCCCGAGCACAAGGAGAACCTGATCGTTTTCGTTACCGCTCAACCCGTCGATGTGTTTTCGCATTCCAGCAGTGGGAACGGGTCGGATCCGGTTAAGGTGGATGCGGTCGGCACCGGCGAAACCATCGGACACGTCGGGGATCTGAACATTCAAAATCTTACGGATGGTCCGCTGCATTTTTTCGTCCCGCCGATGATCCTCGAATCGATTAATGGCTCCGACCAGGATTACGTTTGTCCGCACGGCGAGAACGTGTCGATTCCCGCGGGTCAAACCAAAACGGTTCCCATGGATGGCGTTTGCATCAACCGGAACAAGCCGCCTGTCGGCAAAGGTGTCAGCGGCGCGCTCGTCGTGAACACGGTCGAACCCAATATTGCCCAACATCCCGATTGTCATCTGCCCGCGAAGGCAGCCGGCAATTTGTTGCTCATTTGCGATTCGATTTATCAGGCGGCTGAAAAACTGCAGGAAGAAGGCGAGCTAAAGGAATTCCCTTACAAGAAAAAGAAGGAGCAAAAGGAGATCCTGGTGCAATGGAGCACCTGGGCCAACCCACGGATTTCCGAAGTCACAAAAGAACCGCCGGCGACGAAGGACGATCTAAAGAAGGTCGTTTACAAACAGGTTGAAGAAAAGGGAAAGCCGAGTCCCGGAACGAAGAAGAAGCTCGACCAGGGCATCGACACCATCTTCGAAAAAGTGGAGCTCACCTCAACGAAAGCCAAAGAGTTGGAAAAGCCCGATCCATTCGCCGGCGTGGAGCTAACAGGCGAGAAGGCCAAGAACGAGCAAGAGCCGGCCGCCCAAAGCCCGGCTCCGTCTCCAAAGGGATGAGAGAGCAAGATAACAGTCCGAAAGCCTGGCACCGGCGACTTGGTCCATCACCGCGACCAGCATTGCGCGTGCTCTTCGTTCTGGGCTGGCTCTGTCTCGCTATTTCCGTTCTCGCCGACGAACCGAAGGTCACTAAGAACGCTGATGGCAGTACCACCACAACTGAAAACGTGACTGTTACAGAAATGAATCGTCAGGGTGGCCTGAGTTACAAAGATTACCAGAAATCCACAACGCGGGACATCCGCGGAAAAATTACCAAAATCGAATGGTACCATCTGGGGAAGAAAGGGAAACGTCGCGCGCTCGGGCGCGTCTTGTTTCGTTCAGTCAGATCCCAAAACTCAACGGACCGTGATCACGACGTACACATATCAGAAAAATGGGACTCTCGTGAGTAAAGGGGAGGAGGTTTATTCGAACAAGGATGGAAGCCTGCTCCATGAGAAATCTGAGAACTATGACCCGACCGGGAAAAATGTGAATGCAGGCATAAGGCACGAATGGGAAGGTTGGGAGGACGGTAACACCAAAACATGGAAATCGGAGCAGTGGAATCCCAAGACCCAGGAATGGCAGCCGTTACCCATTAATCCCGGTCCTGAGACCCATCCTAAACTCGACAAGGCACTCGATGACTACGCAAAGGATCACGGTAACGCTTCTCCCCTCGAGCCATCCGAGTCGGCTTCACCGTCTCCGACCAAACCGCCACCAAAGACGATCTCCTCTCTGCTTTCTAATAAAGAGCCTGAACCTGGCGATTGCCGGGACCGGCCAGACCATCGGGCACATTGCTGATTTCAGGCTCCAAAACCAAACGGATCAGCCGGTCAGTTTTGTCATCCCGGCGATGGTGTTGGAATCGAGCAGCGGCAAGAACCAGCATTACGCCTGTCCAAAAGGGCAGACGGTCGATCTTGGACCAAAACAGAGTAAAACCGTGCCAATCGATGGCGTGTGCCTCGACCGAAGCAAACCGCCGGCAGGCAAAGGCATGACCGGCGATTTGGTCATCAACGAAGCCAGCCCGGGAGGGACAGCGATGGCCGGTTCGCATGTTCCGCTCAAGGACGCGAACAAAATGCTTCGGATCGCCAAATCCAAGTACGATGCGGCCGAGAAATTGGAAAAGGAGGGCGAGCTCAAGGAATTGCCTTATCACGACAAGCAAAAGCAGAAAGACATCATGGTTCAATGGAGCATCTGGAGCGACCCGCAGATTTCCGAGATTACCGGTGCGCCGCCGGCCACCAAAGAGGATTTGAGGAAAGTCGTTTACAAACAGGTGGAAGAAAAAGGGCCGATGACGCCGGCGACCAAAAAGAAAGTGGACAAGGGCATCGGCACCATCTTCGAGAAAGTCGAGCTCACTTCAGCAAAAGCCAAAGACCTCGAGGCGCCCGACCCATTTCAAAACGTCGAAGTCACCGGCGAAAAGGCGAAAGCTGAAAATGAGTCGCCGCCAGTCGAAAGCCCGGCTCCATCCCCGTGAGCTTTTCGTCCCTGAAAATATGAAACAACAGATACACCACCCGAGAGCTCGCCCTCAGCTACGGCTCTGGCCCAACGTGGCGCCGGTGCTTGTCATTTTAGGTTGGTTCTGTCTTACCGGCACAATTGTTGCCGACGAACCGAAGGTCACAAAAAATCCCGACGGAACCACTACCACGATCGAGAAAGTCTTCTTCGACAAACTCTTCGGGAACCCTTTTGTCGGCCGCGGCAAGAAACGGACCACTCGGGACAAAGATGGGAACCTCACCAAGATCGAGTGGGTGCGCGGGGGAAAGAAACGGGAACGCCCGGTCGTGGCGATATTTGTCGAACGTAATCCCAAGTCGAATCAGACGACGATAGCAACCTATACCTATGAGAAAGATGGAACTCTGCAATCAAAGAAGGAAGAGGTTTATAACAAAAATGGCGCGTTGATTCTGGACCGTTATGAGACTCACTTCCAGATGGGAAAAGCAACCACTTTCCAGACGGGAAAAGCAACCACTCCCGCTCCCTTAACCTTCAGCCATTCCTACGAGGGGAAGAGCTTGGTCGGGGGGCAACTAGACAATGCCTTAAAGGATGTTCAAAATAGATGGAGCTCGGCAACTCCGGCTTCCGAGGCGTCCCCGCCTTCTGCCACTCCGTCGCCTTCGCCGAAAGAAACGACTCCGGCAACAATCTCGTCGCTAATTCTCCAGAAGAAAGTGGGCTTCGCGATTGCCGGCACGGGCGAAACCATCAGGCACATTGCCGATTGCATAATTCAAAATCAAACGGACCAGCCGGTCAGCCTTGTGATTCCGGCGATGGTGCTGGAATCGAGCAGCGGAAAGAATCAGCATTACGCCTGTCCAAAAGAGCAGACGGTCGAACTCGGACCAAAGCAAAGCAAAACGGTGCCGATTGATGGCGTTTGCCTGGACCGAAGCAAACCGCCGGTTGGTAAAGGAGTGACCGGCGATCTCGTCATCAACGAAGCCAGCCCGGGAGGGACAGCGATGGCCGGTTCGCATGTTCCGCTGAAGGAAGCCAACAAAATGCTTCGCCTCGCCAAATCCAAGTACGATGCGGCCGAGAAATTGCAGAAGGATGGCGAGCTTAAGGAGCTGCCGTACCACGACAAGCAGATGCAGAAAGACATCATGGTTCAATGGAGCATCTGGAGCGATCCGCAGATTTCCGAGATTACCGGTGCGCCCCCGGCGACCAAGGACGATTTGAGAAAAGTCGTTTACAAACAGGTGGAAGAAAAAGGGCCAATGACGCCCAAGACCAAAAAGAAGTTGGACAAAGGCATCGACACCATCTTCGAAAAAGTCGAGCTCACTTCAGCAAAAGCGAAAGAGTTAGAGGCGCCCGATCCGTTCCAAAACGTCGAATTGACCGGCGAAAAAGCGAAGGGCGGAACTGAATCGCCGCCCCAAAAAGAGAAGGAGCCGCAACCATGAATTACCGATTTTCTAGTCATAGATTGGGGGAGACAAGACACGAGCGTAGTTGGCGAGTCGTCTTTGGTTTGCTTTTTATTATCACTCTTGCGCTCCCTGCACCTTTTTTGCGCGCCCAGACGGACGCAAAGGGCAATCCAATGAGTGCCGAGGATCTCGTCAATAATCATGATTCTTCCACGACTCCGAAGGGCCGGTCCACTCAGGTTGACCGCAATCCCGACAGCCAGAACATCGATCATGTGTGGGTTTACGATCCGAAAGGGCGCAAGCGCCGGGAAATTCGTATCGATCGTGATCCGCTCGGAAACGCGCATGTGGAATCCATCGATTTTCGACCGGACGAGAAGACTGCGAGCACGGAAACAACAACGAGCTTTGCTCCCGGTTTCGATGGCCAGCGCCATCCGACGGATCGCAAAACTATCGTGTACCCCACCGCCGGTGGGTTCGTTACGCCTGACGAGAAGCTGAAGCATTCTACCGGCTGGCAGGAAAAGTGGGAGGATGGACACTGGGTCCGCGTTGCGGAGTTGAAAGATGGTCAATGGGTCTCCACGCAGAAGCAACCGCCGCCGCAGGAAAAGACGATCTCATCTCTGCTTTCCAATAAAAGCGTGAACCTGGCGATTGCCGGTACCGGCAACACCATCGGCGACATTGCCCATCTCAAGGTCCAAAATCTTACCGATCAACCAATAAGTTGCGTTATCCCGCCAATGATCCTCGAGTCCACCAGCGGCAAGAATCAGCATTACGCCTGTCCCAAGGGCCAGACGGTGGCGATCAAGCCCCATGATACCGCCACAGTCCCCATTGATGGCGTTTGCATTAACCGCCACAAACCGCCGGTCGGTAAAGACGTAACGGGCGATCTGGTGATCAATACCGGCGATCCTACCGCTCCGCAAAATCCCGATTCACATCTTCCGGCAAAGGACGCGAACAATCTTCTGCGCATCGCCAGGTCGAAGTATGACGCCGCCGACAAGCTGCAAAAGGACGGCGAGCTGAAGGATCTGCCCTACCACGATAAGCAAAAGCAGAAGGACGTTGTCGTGCAATGGAGCACCTGGACGGATCCGGATATTTCGGAAATCGTGGGCGGGCCTCCCGCAACAAAGGACGATTTGAAAAAAGTTGTCTACAAACAGGTGGAAGAGAGCGGGCCGATGACCCCGGGCACCAAAAAGAAGGTGGACAAGGGGATCGACACCATCTTCGAAAAAGTCGAGCTCACTTCAAAGAAAGCCAAAGACCTGGAAGAGCCTGATCAGTACGCAGAGACGGGGACTCCGCCCAACACGGTCGAAATCGCGGATCATTCCGGGGATACAACGACCCAGGAAAAGCCAAAAGGAAAAGGAAGAGGAAAGGGTAAAGGGAAAGGCAAAGGCGGAAAGAAGTGGCCCAAACCAATCCAGGATTGGCTGGATAAAAAGAAAGCCGCGGATGATGCCGACAACGCGAAAAAGTGGGCACAGGATCAGTGGGACAGGGACCTTGAAAACTACTGCTTGCGAAACAGCGAGCATTACCGCGAGCTAAGACCAAAACAAGATGAGAAGTCGATAAAAGCCTTCAGAAAGAACGGCACGCAGACAGATAAGGATGATTTCGAAAAGGGTGAGCGCGAACTTAAGACACTCCGGCAACAATTCGCGCGGGACTTCCAGAAGACGGATCAAGCCAAGGAAGATTCTCAAATAATCCGTGATTCTGAAAAAGCGGCCGACGCCGCCCACGAAGCGGAGCAAAAAGCCGGAAAAAACATAGATCCGGCAACCAAGTCAGTGGTGGAAGCAGAGGAACCCAAATCCGAGATCGTTCCAGGTGTGTGGTGAGGCTCGAAAGCAACTAGAGTGCTTCTAGGGCATCACGGTAACCGGGGTCCCGACGCTCACCTCGTCGAACAGTTCGGCAATGTCCTTGTGCAACATGCGAAGGCATCCATGTGAAACCGATTTTCCGACCGTTCTCGGATGCGGCGTGTCGTGGAAGCCGACCGCGATCTTCCCGTTGGTCCATATCCCGATCCAGTAGCGCCCGAGTTCGTTTCCAGGGGCGCCGGCAGGAAATATTTTTCCCGTGATCGGGTGTTTCCACGCGGGATTTTCAATCATCTGAAAGACGCGGAAATCGCCGAGCGGGGTTTCCCATCCGGGGCGCCCCACGGCGATGGGATAGGTTGTGATTTCCGTGTCGCCGCGATAAAGCGCGACCTCATGACGGCTGCGACTCACCTCAAGGTGGACCAGCGCTGTCGGCACCTGATCTGAGACGGTCGGGATCTCGATGATCTGTCCGACAGCAGAAGAAACTCCTGCGATCACCACGATCGGGAGCAAACTCCACCATGCGGCCGATGGACGCCATGCGCTCACTGCTTTCAAATCACATCGTCGATGGAGAAGAAATGCAACAGGAAAAATTGCCGGGAGCGCCAAACCTCTCGAGCGCTGGGCCAACAGTTTTTACCTTGCGACTCTGGTCGCTAACGGAGAAATTATTTGTATGCCCCTTTTTTCGGCGATTCCCCTCGTAAGCCCCGGAAATAGACTGCAAGATGCCGACTAGCACGGATCAGGGAACTTCTGCAGAGAGACCGCACGCCGGGATTTTATCGCTCCCGCCGCAAAACATCCGGTGACAATGTTAGGAACGATGCCATTACTTTGAAGCAACGCCCTGTCTGGCTCTTCTCATGACTCAAGCCTCTTCTTTGAAATTGCCCGACGGTGTTGAGATTCGAGGAAACGTCGGGCCGCGGTTCGACCATATTCTCACCCCGGAAGCGCTCGCATTTGTGGCAAAGCTTGAACGCGCGTTCGGCATTCGGCGGCTGGAATCGCTGGAACGGCGGGCAGGGCGCCAGGCAGAGTTGGATCAGGGTGGGTCACTCGATTTTTTACCCGAGACCAAATCAATTCGGGAGAGCGAATGGCAATGCGCTCCCATTCCGCCGGATATCCGGGATCGGCGGGTCGAGATCACCGGGCCGACGGATCGAAAGATGGTGATCAACGCACTCAATTCGGGCGCGAAAATTTTCATGGCAGACTTCGAGGACGCAAATTCACCCACCTGGCGGAACATGGTGGAAGGCCAGATTAATCTGTGGGATGCCATTCGGCGGACCATTGAGTTTACCAATCCCGAAGGAAAGGAATACAAACTCAACCAGGAGGTTGCGGTTCTGATGCCGCGGCCGCGCGGCTGGCATCTGGTGGAGAAACACATGCTGGTGGATAGCCGGCCCGTTTCCGGCGGTCTTTTCGATTTCGGCCTGTTCTTTTTCCATAACGCCAAAGAACTGATCGCGCGAGGAAGCGGTCCTTATTTCTACCTGCCGAAGTTGGAAAGCCATCTGGAAGCGCGGATTTGGAACGACGTATTCAAGGTCGCCCAGGACGAATTGGGAATCCCGCAGGGGACGATTCGCGCCACCGTTCTGATCGAAACGATTCCGGCCGCTTTCGAGATGGACGAAATCCTGTACGAGCTGCGGGATCATTCCGCCGGCCTCAACTGCGGACGATGGGATTACATTTTCTCCTGCATTAAAAGGTTCCGGAACAAGCGCGATTTTCTGCTGGCTGATCGGGCGCTTATTACCATGACCACGCACTTCATGCACAGCTACTCATTGTTGTGCATCAAAACGTGTCATCGCCGGAATATCTTTGCGATGGGCGGTATGGCCGCGCAGATCCCGGTAAAAAATAATCCAAAGGCTAACGAGGAAGCATTCGCCAAGGTCCGGGCGGACAAGGAGCGGGAGGCGGGTGATGGGCATGACGGCACCTGGGTGGCCCATCCCGGCATGGTCCAGCTGGCCACCGATGCGTTTAACGAGAAAATGCCGCAGCCTAACCAGATCGCCAGGAAACGCGATGACGTGAACGTCGCGGCGCGCGATTTGCTCGATTTTCGGCCATCGCAACCGATCACCGAACAAGGTTTGCGCACGAATGTCAGCGTGGGCGTGCAATACCTCGAGGCCTGGCTTCGCGGTCACGGTGCCGTGCCCATTTTCAATCTAATGGAAGACGCCGCCACTGCCGAAATTTCGCGGGCTCAGGTCTGGCAATGGATCCGCCACCCGCAGGGCGCGCTGACCGACGGGCGCAAGGTGAGCAAGGAACTGTTCCGATCGGTTCTGGCGGAAGAGCTGGACAAAATCAGAAATGAGATTGGGCAGAAAAGATTCGCGGCCGGGAAATTCGACGCTGCTCGGCAGTTGTTCGATGAAATTACAACGAACGACGAGTTCGTGGAGTTTCTAACCCTGCCCGGATACGACAGGCTCGATTAGCAGAATGGTTCCGAAAAATAGAGCGGCAGGCGACGATTGGGAATCGAATCCGCGCTGGCGCGGCATTCACAGAACCTACTCGTTAGGGGACGTGAAGCGGTTGCAGGGAAGCGTGACAATCGAGCATACGCTGGCCCGGCGCGGAGCGGAGAAATTGTGGCAGCTGTTGGAAGCCGAGCCTTACCTCCACACTCTCGGCGCGCTAACCGGGAACCAGGCGGTTCAACAGGTTCGCGCAGGATTGAAGGCGATCTATGTCAGTGGCTGGCAGGTAGCAGCCGACGCCAATCTCGCGGGTCAGATGTATCCCGACCAGAGTCTTTATCCGGTTAACAGTGTGCCGGTGCTGGTGAAGCGGATCAACCAAGCCTTGCAGCGGGCCGACCAGATCGCGCACGCCGAGGGCAACAATCAGATCGACTGGTTCGCCCCGATTGTGGCCGATGCCGAGGCGGGCTTCGGCGGGCCGCTCAACGTCTTTGAACTGGTCAAAGCGATGATTGAAGCCGGCGCGGCTGCGGTTCACCTCGAAGACCAATTGGCGAGCGAGAAGAAATGCGGTCACATGGGCGGCAAGGTTCTGGTGCCGACGCGCAGCGCATTGACGCACCTGACTGCGGCGCGCCTGGCCGCCGATGTTTCGAATGTTCCGACCATCATTCTCGCCCGGACCGATGCCAACGCGGCTTCGCTATTGACCAGCGATGCCGATGAGCGCGATCACGCCTTTCTCACCGGCGAGCGGACGCCGGAAGGTTTTTATCGCGTGCGGGCCGGAATTGACCAGGCGATCGCGCGCGGTCTCAGTTATGCCCCGCTGGCCGACATGATTTGGTGCGAAACGGCTGAACCGAATCTGGCGGAAGCCAGAAAATTTGCAGAGAGCATTCGAGAGAAATTTCCGGACAAGCTGCTGTCCTACAATTGTTCGCCGTCCTTCAATTGGAAAAAGAAGCTGGATAGCGCCACGATCGGAAAGTTTCAGCGAGAACTAGGCGCCATGGGTTACAAGTTTCAATTTGTGACCCTGGCCGGTTTTCACGCACTCAACTACAGCATGTTTCACCTGGCCCGGGGATACACGGAACGCGGGATGGCTGCCTATTCGGAGTTGCAGGAGGCGGAATTTGCCGCTGAATCGCTCGGCTACACGGCTACCAAACATCAGCACGAAGTCGGCACCGGTTATTTCGACGATGTGGCGCACGTGATTGCGGGCGGCAAAAGCTCGACCGTCGCGCTGCATGGATCAACCGAGCGGGAACAATTTCATTAGCCTGTAATAAACAGCCTCGAGCCGGTCCTTAGAACTCAGTTCACCACGAAGAACACGAAGCAAAGCAAATACATGTCATCTTCGTGACCTTCGTGTTCTTCGTGGTGATTAAGAAATTCCGGTGCGACTGACTGGAGAATGGATTCGGGGAATGCAACATCGTTGACCGATAGCAGGCTGGCCGCGCTTTGCGCCCAAACTGTTCAGGACGCATTCAACATTTATCAACGGCGTTTCGACGAAATTACCCTGCGGGGACGGGACCGGTTTCTGGCTCGGGATTGGGCAGGATCATTCGGTGATGCTGCCGCTCGGCTCCAACTTTATACGAAGGTCCTGGACGACCTCACCACCGCCATCAAATGCCTGATGGAATCCCGTTTGCCGGATCGCGCGATCTGGAGCGCGATTAAAGCGGTTTACTCTTCACTAATTGCCGGGTCCGCCATGTGGGAGGTCGCTGAGAGTTTTTTTAATTCTCTGACTCGCCGTGTGTTCGCAACGGAAGGCGTCGATCAGGCGATCGAGTTCGTGGATACCGATTTCGATCCACCGCCTGACCCGGAAACCAATCAGCAGCGATCATATCGCGGCCAGCCTCTCGATCGATTGTTGTTTGCCGCCCTGACGGATACGACCGGCGGAGGTTTCGCAGAGGAATGTTGGTCGGATCTCAAGGCAACCGTGAGGGTGGCAGGCGAACGGCTGGAGGCAGCGTTCTTCGAGAGTGGCGCGGAGCGCGAAGCGAACGGCGATTGGCGGCTCGAGATGGCGGGCCGGGTCTTTTATCGCGGACGAGGCGCTTACTTTGTGGGACTTCTTGGATGCGGTTCCGCCAGTATGGTGGAATTGCCCATCGCGCTTTGCCTGCGGCATCCAAGCAAACAGGGAATCAGTCTGGACGCCGTCCTGCATGGAGAGAGCGATCTGGCGGTGCTGTTTTCCTACACCCGGGCTTATTTTCGGGTAACAGCGAAATGTCCGCACCAGCTGATCCGGTATCTCGAACAGCTAATGCCCCGCAAACGAAGGGTGGATCTTTACAACGCGATCGGATTTCATCGCCATGGCAAAACGGAATTTTATCGCGATTTCGTGAGTCATCTGCGCGATTCGACGGATCGGTTCGGGCTCGCCGAAGGAGTGCCCGGGATGGTGATGCTGGTTTTCACTCTTCCGAGCTACGACGTCGTGTTCAAGTTGATCAAGGACCAGTTCGATTTTCCGAAGGATAGCACGCGTGCCGAAGTGATGAGTCGCTATCGCCTGGTGTTTGAGCACGATCGGGCCGGCCGGTTGGTGGAAGCCCATGAATTTGAGCATCTCCGGATCGCGCGGGAGCGGTTCGACGAGCGCTTGCTCGACCAACTTCTGCGGGAAGCCCGCCAAATCGTGCGAGTTGAGGGCGACGACGTGATGATCAGCCATGCTTACGTCGAGCGTCGGATCAAGCCGCTGAATCTGTTCTTCAGGAACGCCGACGAGATCGAGTCCGCCACCGCGGCGATCGATTATGGCCAGGCCATCAAGGACATGGCCGCGTCGAACATTTTTCCCGGCGATTTGCTGACCAAGAATTTCGGGGTGACGCGGACCGGCCGGGTGGTGTTTTATGATTACGACGAGCTTTGTTTCCTAACGGATTGCAATTTCCGCGATCTCCCGAAAGCAACGACATACGAGGAGGAAATATCTGCTGAGCCATGGTTCTCGGTCCGCGCTAACGATATTTTCCCGGAGGAGTTCCCCCGGTTTCTATCGCTGCCCGGTCCGGCTCGGACCGCGTTATTCGAACGGCATGCCGATTTGTTTGGCGCCGATTTTTGGCGGGGCGTTCAACAGAAACTTCGCGACGGCGAGCTGCCGGAGATTTTTCCGTACAAAGCAGAGCGGCGGCTAAAGACGTAAGTGGCGGATAATGAATATGATAGCGGGTGAGGGGAATCGAACCCCCGTGTGCAGCTTGGGAAGCTGCCGTTCTACCATTGAACTACACCCGCGGAGGCAGAGGTTGAGGGTTGATAGTTGATGGTTGAGAGACTCCAAAGTCAAGCGCCGACCATCTTGGATTATGGGTCTTCGATTTGCTTCGTGTCCCAGCCTCTTAACCCATTTAACCGTTTCAACCGGTCACGTCCATTTCCTCATCTGCTCTGGGAAGGGGCATTGCGCGCAGTCGGAATTGTCCTCAAGGCAAAAGTCCTCGTAGATCTGAAGCAGACCTTGTTGATGCGCGATTGTCTTCAGGAATTCCTTGCGGCGCGGGTCGTCCCCGAACAATCGCGTGGCGCCGGTTTCCAATCGGCGATTGGTCAATCGCGCCGGCAGCTTCGCGTATTCACTCCAAACGTCGATTTCTTCCGCGCACCAGAACGGGAAGATCACGTTCGCCAAGATCTCCGCCGCGCGCGATTCGCCGATCAAGGCCATCGCTTTAGGCGAAGCTTCCGCCGTGAGCGTGTAATGGAATTTCCAAAACGGGTGATCTAGTCCACCTAGAAATTCGGTGACTCTGGTAGCACGCGTGTCGCCTGCGCCATTTTTTCCTAACCATCGCCGAAACGCCGGCCATTCGCGCGCCAGCATCGACAACGCGGCCAGGCGGCGCTGCGGGTGGTTGACCGGACGGGTGCCGCTGATTCTCCAAAGTTTCGGCGGCAACATTACTCGTTGGAATTCGTCGCGATGAGGCCACCACCTGTCCCAAAGCTCGCGCACGTAATTTCTGCTCGATTGTTTGTAGACCGCGAGATCGGGCGCTTGCAAGAATCCGGCCGCGCCGAAGAGTATTGCTTCACAATTGTCGCCATGGTCCCGCAGAAATTTCAACGGCAAACGTTGTGACAGCAGGGTGAACGGCAATTTGTTTTCCTTGTAACCAAGCGCCGCCGCCAGTTCTTGGAACAGTGCTTCGTCCCGACCGTGGTTCTCTATCCGACTACGAATGCGCGCAGCTTTTTGCTTCAGCCGGAATTGCGCGGCAGCATCGAGAACACCACGGACCTGCTCTTCCGGCAAGTTTCTCAATGGCGCCTGGCAACGCCCGGGTCGCGCCAGCGGAATGTTTGCACTGAAAGCATCTGGCAACGCCGCCGGATCGATGCGTACCTGCGGCACATTGCGGTTCGACGTGGTCCGGCTGAAAAATTCGAGCTCGCTCTTATCGACGAACACATGCAGTGCGGTCTGTTCGAACGCCGGATTCGTTGCATGCCCATGTGTCTCCCAGTTGCGATCGAGCAGATCGATCTCGATGCAACCGCGGAGCGCTTCGCTGCCGTTGATGCGAACGGCCGCGTCACGAAAATCCGGCCCGGCTTCGCGGTTCCATGTGCCGAACTGAACAACCTCGATCTTGTCGCCGGCCGTGGAAACGAACTTGTGCCCGAAGTCTCCCGCAAACCAGCGGGCCTGAAGGTCCAGTTCGCTGATTGTCCGGGGTGTCGTAAACAACGCACGTTCGCGAACACGAGCGGCGGTGCGTAAATCGGCGTATCGCTCTGAAAACAACATCAGAAAAGCTGTATCGCCGTTTGTAACGCAGCGAGATCGGAAGAAGAAAGCTGTTTCGCCGCAAACGCGATTCTACAGGGAACTCGTCGGTTCCGCCTCAAGAGCTTCCTTTTCGATAGAGGATTGATTCAAACGCTCGCGCAGCCGTTCGACGATTTGTTCGACCAGGGCGGCGTCCGGACGGCAGAAAATGAAAAGATATTTCGGGCCTTTCCCGACCGCGGGAAAGATGATCAGATTTTCTGAAAGAAACCTGGGCTCGTGCGCGACCATCGACCCGTCCAGATCGATCGTTTGTGCAAACGGGCGGCCGTTTTTGCGGGCTACGAACAGGAGTTTTCGCGGCTCTTCGTTCGTCGCGACGAGCGCACCGAACAAGTTTGCGGGCACCCGCCTGCCGCGCCCGCTGATGCAACGCGCAGCGAAGGCAACGGTCTCGTTGAGGTTGTTCTGCCGGTTAAAAACATGAGCGAGGCGTGCGGGCAATGTGGTTGGCAATTTTACCGACAGACCGAAATTGGCGGGGCCGTTGAGCTTTTTTAAGGCGAGCCAGATTTTCGCCTTCATTGCGCGCAGAATTTTTGGCGCGAAGTAAAGGAACGCCACGATCGCGACCAGAAAAACCGATAACGCGATTACTGGATTATAATAGATCAGCGCCAGACCGCCGAGGACGCCGACGTCTTCACCGAAGCTAAGGGCGATATTTGAAAACGGCTCGGGGGAAGTGTTGCTGGCGAGACGCGTGGCCGTCTTTGCCGTGTGCGTGATGAGGCTGGTGCCGCCGGCCAGGAGCGCCACCATAATGGTAAAGGTCGGGTTTGGATGTCCGAGCACTTGAATGGCGAGAAGCGCCCCGCCGATCGGTCGAATCACCGTGTGCACTGCGTCCCAGGCCGAATCGACCCATGGGATTTTGTCGGCGAAAAATTCAAGGGAATAGAGAATGCCGGAAATAATGATAATGGCCGGCTGACCCAGCACGTCGAGCGATTGGTAGGCGGGCGCGAGCGCGATCCAGTGAAAATGGATGGCCAGACCGGTAGCGAAGACGGTCAGGTAGAGGTTAATTCCCGCCAGGGCGGCCAGTCCAAGCGCAACGGTGAGAAGGTGTAGTCTTTCCACGGGAAAATTATGGACTCACGGGTGTCGCAATGTCACGCACGGAAGTCGGCCTGGGCAAATGACGAATGCCGAAGGAATGACGAAGCACGAATGACTCATGGCGATTGCTGTTTCGTCATTTTGGATTGCCGTTTTCCTTCGTCATTCGTCATTTCAATTTCGTCATTCGTCATTCATACTTGGCGCCATGCTCGACATTCGCCTGATTCGCGAGAAACCGGACTTTGTTCGGGAACGTCTGGCCACGCGCGGGGAGGACCTCGACGTGAAGGTCACGGAGGTCATTGCATCCGACAAACAGCGGCGCGCCGATGAGACCGCCGTTCAGCAGTTCCGCGCGCAAAGGAACGAGTTGAGCAAGAAGATCGGCGTTCTGAAAGGCCGCGGTGAAGATACCGGTCAACTGGAAACGGAAGTCACCGAGATCAACCGGGACATTGACCAATTGAACGAAGCGATTGCGGGGAGCGAGCAGGTGCAACGCGATCTGCTTCTTGAGATTCCGAATCTTCCTCATGAAACCGTGCCGGTGGGCAAGGATGCGAGCGCGAACAAGGTGGTGCGCAGCTGGGGCGAAAAACCGCAGTTAAAGGAGCCGGTGCTCGATCATGTCGATCTTGGAGCCCGGTTAAAGCTTCTCGACCTGGAACGCGCAACCAAGTTGAGCGGGAGCGGCTTTATTTGCTTCACGGGCGCCGGCGCGAAGTTGGAGCGCGCGCTGATTCATTTCATGCTCGACCTGCACACGCGGGAGCATGGCTACCTTGAAATGAGCCCGCCGTTTCTGGTCAGGCGCGAGTGCATGACCGGCACAAGCCAGCTGCCGAAATTCGAGGCCGACATGTACGGGTTGGAAAACGGCGAACTGTTTCTCGCTCCGACCGCGGAAGTGCCGCTAACGAATCTGCATCGGGAAGAGATTCTGGCGGCTGGCGATCTTCCGAAAAAATTTACTGCTTACACGCCCTGCTTCCGCCGTGAAGCAGGCTCAGCGGGGCGGGAAACCCACGGGATCATTCGAGTCCATCAATTCGACAAGGTCGAGCTGGTGAAGATCACGACCCCGGAAAAATCGTACGAAGAACTCAAAGCTCTGCTGGCCGATGCCGAGCGCGTCCTGCAATTGCTTGGCTTGCATTACCGGGTCCTCGAGCTTTGCACCGGCGATCTCGGGTTTGGCTCGGCCAAGACTTACGACATCGAAGTCTGGTCGCCCGGCCAGAAAGGGTATCTGGAGGTTTCGAGCTGCTCGAACTTCGAGGATTTTCAGGCGCGCCGGATGAATCTTCGTTTCAAGGGTGCCGATGGAAAGAACCGTTTTTGCCACACATTAAATGGATCGGGTCTGGCGCTCCCGAGATTGTTTGCGGCGTTAATCGAAAGCAATCAACAGCCCGACGGCTCGGTCCGGATCCCTGAGAAATTAGAGCCCTATTTCGGGGCGAAAGAGATATCGGCGAACAAAGCTCCAAATTCCAACATCCAAGCTCCAGTGAAGCTCCAATAACTAAAATCCCCAACCGCGCGTCAGTCGCATTTTGAATATTGAAGATTGAGGATTCTTTGGAGGTTGGAGCTTGGAATTTGGAGCTTCTTGTTCCTTGTCGTGTTTATTCGTGGTTAAAGTAAGTCGAGCTGCCCGCGGTTCTGTTCGGAGAAGATTCTCTCGGTTTCAGAGGGGAGTGGCAGCTCGTAGCCGAGCCGTTGGGCGAGGCGTTGCGCGGTTTCCGGCGCGAACCCTTCAAAGTGGTTGCTTACGAATGCCCAGACATTGCTCACTTCCGGAAGATGGCGCTCGATTTTGAGCGACCAACTCTCCAGCGCGGCTTCCCGTTTCCATAGAAGCTTCTCGTAACGATGGACACGGCGACCGTCGCCGTCGTACTTTGTCGCATAGTCGCCAAGCAGACGGAGGTAAAAGAAATCGGTGGTGCGCGGCAGGAACTCGAACGGCGCAAGGTTGCGTTCGTTGAGCGGGCTGGTATCGGCCCAGACCCAACAAACGCGGCATTTTTCGAGGAGTCCGATAATTTGGGGCCGATGCCAGCCGGGATGACGAAACTCGACAGCAAACCGGAGATCGCGCGGCAATTGCGTCAGAAACGTGCGAAGCGATTGTCTGCCTTCCTTGGGTGTGAACGAGGGCGGCAGTTGAATGAGGATTACCTGCAATTTCGGTCCGAGCGGCTCGAGCGCTCGCAAAAACGAGCTCAGCTCCTCGCGGCAATCGCGAAGCCGGCGCACATGCGTGATTTCGCGCGGAAGCTTGCAACTGAACCGGAACGTCGCGGGCGTGACTTCGGCCCATCGGCGAATCGTGGTCTCGGCCGGCGCACTGTAAAAGGTCGAGTCCACCTCGACCGCCGGGAAATGGCGCGCATAGAACTCCAGCCGCTCCGATTCGGGAAGGTCCGCGGGATAAAAGCTCCCTCGCCATTCGTCAAAACTCCAGGCGCAGGCGCCGATGCGGATCTTCTGCTGATCGATCAGGTTCAATTTGTTGCCGCGGCCGTTGCCCGGGCGGCTGCAATCTACTTCGAAACGGGCGACTTCGGCTACAGGAAATCGCGTCGGTTGAAAGATCAACGTGCGGTAGCCGCCGCCAGCCGAGGGCAGCGACCCCGGCTACAGGCACTTCTTTGCACCTGGCCAACTTGACGGGGTCGATAACTTAACTACCCTGCGAAGCCCCATGAAATCGCGCGTTCCAGCGTTCCTTTTTGCTCTGGTCATCGGTCTCTCCTTTTCCCAGGTGAGCAGGGCTGCGGTTATCTTCAAGCCGGGTAAAAAAGCGAAGTACGTCGCGCCCGGCGAAGAGGAGATGAACGGCAACGCGGAGGAGCTATTCCACATCGCTCAGAAAGCCGAGGGAAATGGCAATGTGAAGCGGGCTATCCGAGCCTACAAGACGTTGGTGCGCCGGCATCCGAAGGACGCGCTTGCAGCGGGCTCGATTTTTCGCGCGGGTGAATTACAAGAGAAGATCAATGATCTCCCGGACGCGGTGCTATCGTTCCGGACCCTGATGGAAAGATATCCGAGCAGTCCGCATTTTGATGAGGCAATTGAAGGTCTATTTCGCATCGGGGAAGCATATTTGGGAGGCAGAAAGATCAAAATTCTTGGTGTTCCAGTTGCCTCTTCGATGGATAAGGCGGTGGAAATCTTCGCGGCTGTCATTCGCAGCGCGCCGTTTGGCAAGTACACGGCCCGCGCGCAATTCGACATTGGTTTGGCCCGGGAAAAGGAACACCTGAATGACGCGGCACTTGAGGCTTACCAGGCGGTGATCGATAAATTTCCAAACGAACCCGTCGCGGCCGATGCCCAGTATCAGATTGGTTACATCTGGATGAGAGTGGCAAAGGCCGGCGCGAAGGATCTCGCCGCTACTAAAAACGCCCAAACTGCTTTCGGAGACTTTCTCTTTCGGTATCCCAATAGCGAAAAGGCTCCGCAGGCACGCGCTAATCTGAAGCTGCTCGAGCACAAACAGACTACGAGCGCGTTTGACGTGGCGAGGTTTTACGACAAGCAAAAACACTATCGGGCTGCCGTGATTTATTATAATGAGGTGATCCGAGAGCAGCCGGATTCGCCGGAAAGCATGAAGGCTAAGAAACGAATCGACCAGTTGCGCGCGAAGTTCGGCGATGCCGCGCTTCAGCCGCTGGTCGAGACTGCGGAGGCAAAAAAGGAGAGAAAGGCCGCGGAAGAGAAAAAACATAAATCCGAGACGCATGCGGATGCCAATACGCATGCGAATGACAGCGGGCCGTTGCCTCCGCCGGACACGGACTTGTCTCTGCCCCCGCCCGCTTCGCTGGGCTCCGGCGCTGATACAACTGGGCCCGGATCATTGCCAGGCGCGGGAAGTAGTTCCTTGCCTGAGCCGTCGCCGACTCCGGAATCTTCGGCCACTCCGGAAGGAGAGGCCTCGCCGGCGCCGTGAAGCATTCATTTCTGGCAGCGTCGATCTGCCTTTGCCTGACCGGTTGCCTCGGCTATCGCATCGGACCAGCCAAACCATATTATCTTAAGGACATTCACAAGATCGCGGTCCCGACATTTGGGAACAACACGCTTCTTCCGCACATTGAAGTGTTGGTAACCGATACGGTGATCAAGCAGTTTCAACAGGACGGCACCTTTCAGATAGCGAACAAAAATGACGCAGATGCGATTTTGAAGGCGGAAATCACCCGCGTTAGCCGTACTCCAGCGCGTTCGGTTCGTGGCAACGTGCTGGCCACCAGCGAATTCAATCTGTCGATTCATCTGAAATACAGATTGGTCGGGCGTGATGGAGAATCAGTGGCGCCACCGGGTGAGGTTTCGGGTTCGACCAGCTTTTTTGTGGGCACGGACGTCGTGACGGACGAACGCCAGGCTTTGCCGATCGCCACTGGGGAATTGGCGACACGTTTGGTCAGCCAGCTCAGCGAAGGCTGGTGACCGGAATGAAAGGCGAGGAAAAGCTCTGGAATATTCTCAACGATAAGCTCGACACATTGCGGGCCGGTCATCGAATGCCTGAGGCGATCCGCATCGCCGAGACTCTGCTCGATCTGGCGAAACGCACATTCGGCGACAACGAGGTCGCCTTGGCCACCAGTTACGAGAAACTGGGCCAGTTGCTCGATCAAAGCGGCGATCGAGTAAGGGCAAAACCGTATTTGCTCAAAGCCCACGCCGTATTGGAGAAAGGCAAACCGTCCGATCAGAGCGCGCTTTACCGTTCGGCTCGCCGTCTTGCCTTTCTTTGCGACAATCTTGGCCAGCCGGAGGAGGCGATCCGTTACTACGAGAAGGCAATCGCCGCGGGGACGCAGCTGGACAATCTGCCATATCCGGATCTCGGAACGATGTTAAATAATGTGGCCCTCATTTTTCGAAAGTCGGGGCGCCCAAAGGCGGCTGAGCCTTATTATTTGCACGCGCTTCAGATTTATGAAAAACAGCTCGGCCCCGAGCATGCCGACCTGGCCTCGGTGCTGAATAACCTCGCTGTGTTTTACACGAACGAGCGCCGTTTTAGCGAGGCGGAGAAGACCCACCTGCGGGCCCTGGCCATTCGGGAGAAGGTGCTTCCGCCAATGCATCCCGATATCGCGCAATCAAAATGTAATCTGGCGGTGGTCTATCATTCGCGCGGCGATTACCCCAAAGCTGCGGAGCTTTACCGCGCTTCCCTGAAAAGCTGGGAGGAAGCGACCGACAATCCGCCGGAAGATTACGAGATCGTCGCCGCGAACTACGCCGATCTGTTGCGCTCGTTAGGCAAAGTGCGTAAGGCGCATCAGTTGGAAGCTCGCGCCAAGAAACGCCGCCGCGGCGTTTAAAGTTCCAAACCGCAAACCGCAAATCCCAGGGAAACTTCAAACTCCAATCTTCAACCGCGCGGGCCGAAGTTTGAATGTTGGAGCTTGGCGATTGGGATTTGGGGTTTCAAAGCGGCTTGCGGCTCATCACGGCCTGCGCGATCTTCGGAGCCGCTTTGTTCGCTCACGTGGCGGAATTGGCAGACGCGTACGGCTCAGGACCGTATGGGGCAACCCGTGGAGGTTCGAGTCCTCTCGTGAGCACGATTCTTTGCGGCCGGTGGAGGCATGGTGCGCTGCGCATCAAAGTCAGGCGCGCTTCGTCAGTCTCAGTGGGATCACCCACAAGACCGGTTTCTTTCAGAAATTGGCCACAGCGATCGGCCTCGAAGTCATTGAGAATTCATCAGTGATTCCGACCTGGCGCTTTCCTGCCGCACTTTCGGTGCCGTTCGCCTTCGCAAAGCTTACGGGCGTCTTCGTAGGAACATCCCTGCCTTCCATGGGGGTGGCTGATGCGTTCTATGATGCAGTCCGTGTAGGGTAAAACCCTATAAGGAATGGCTTGTCGAAGGGGGCCGCGACGGGTTATATTATAATAAGCGTAAGAATATGTTCCATGCAGGGAAGCGCGGCTGGGCGCCAGGCCGAATCGGGCGACGGTCGCGTAACCGCTGTGGCTGTGCGGCGCACCGCTTTCTTTCAAAGCCGACTGAACGGGTGCAATGAACGCGCAAGATCGACATCTTCCACAAAAAAGCGAGCAGCTTTTCGCGGCCTTCATGGACAACCTCCCGGGGTTCGCATGGATTAAGGATTTGGAAGGACGCTATACGTATGCCAACGCCTTGGTGCAGGAATTGCAGCCTCATCGCGGGATCCGGGTGGGTAGGACAGATTCCGAAGCGTGGCCGCCGGAAATCTCCACCGTTCTTTGTGCCAACGACAAAATCGTTATCGACACTGGCAAATCGCTGCAAACCGTTGAGCCGTATTTGCGGGAGGGCGAACTTCGCGAAGCGCTGGTAAGCAAATTTCCAATTTTTGACTCGAGCGGCGCTGTCGAATCGGTGGGCGGCGTGGGAATAGATATCACCGAGCGTGTCAAGGCAGAGCGAGCAAGTTCGGAGTTGGCGGCAATCGTTGAAGGTTCGAATGATGCCATCATCGGCAAAACATTAGATGGAGTAATTACCTCCTGGAATAAGTCAGCCGAGAGGATTTACGGCTACCTGGCCTCGGAGGCCATAGGCCGCCCGATCGCGATTCTGGCTCCACCGGAACTGCAGGATGAGCTTCGGAAGATCCTGGAGCGGATCAAGCGCGGCGAATCCATCGAACATCTCGAGACCACGCGTCTTCGCAAAGACGGCAGCCAGGTATCGGTTTCTCTGACGATCTCTCCCATTAAGAACAATACGGGGGAAATTACCGGCGCATCCGGAATTGCGCGCGATATCACTGAGCAAAAACGAGCTGAGCAGGCGTTGCGCGAAAGTGAGGAACGATTTCGCACTCAATATAAAAGTATGCCGATGCCGCTCTTCATGTGGCGGGCCGTGAACGATGACTTTGTATTGCTCGGTGGCAATGACGCCGCCGTAGCCTTCACCGAAGCCCATCTCCACACGATCGTCGGCAGGACGGCCTCCGAGCTGTATGCGGATATGCCGCAAATCCTGGAAGACTTCGCCCGTTGCTTCGCGACCGAGACGCTCATCAGCCGCGAGTTGCCGTATCTGATGCGATCTTCGGGCGGGCAAAAAGAGCTGATCGCCACGTATGCGTTCATCCCGCCGGATCTGGTGACCGTTCACGTTTTCGACGTCACGAAGCACAAGCAGGCAGAAGAAGCGTTAAATGCAGCCAATCGACAACTGCGGAGCCTTTCGCGTCGCTACATCCAGGTTCAGGAAAATCAAAGAAAACATCTCGCCCGCGAACTGCACGATCAAATAGGCCAGGCGTTGACGGCGGCGAAAATTTCCATTCGGTCCGTCAAACGATTGAGAAAACGCGAAACAATGGCGCGACAGTTGGACAAGGCGACCGCAATTATCGATCAAATTCTGCTGGAAGTGCGTCAAATTGCCCTGAATCTCAGGCCATCTGCGCTTGACGATTTGGGTCTGGCTGCGGCTCTGCGTCTGATTCTTGATGACTATGCCAAACGGGGAGGCTGGCAGGCCCGGTTCTTCGAAGAAGAGAATATGGGGCGCGCTGACGCGGAAGTAGAGACAATTTGTTTTCGAATGGCCCTCGAGGCGCTGACAAACATTCTGCGCCATGCCCAAGCGCAAAAGGTATCGATGAAATTGCGAAAAAAAGGGGATTCACTGCACCTGAGTGTGTACGATGACGGCGTCGGTTTTGACGTTGCTAAAACGGAGGCGTCCACTGAACGAGATCGTCTGGGATTGATCGGTATGCGCGAACGCGCAAGCGAGGTGGGGGGAAAAGTTCAGTACAAATCGGTGCCGGGGGAAGGCACCGAAGTGCACATATTTCTCCCTTTTCATCCAACTTAGCTGTTCAGACACCTCATGAGCATAACGCGCCTTTTGATAGCGGATGATCACCAGCTTGTCCGCGCCGGTGTTCGCTCCCTCCTGAAAGGAGATCGGACGGTCCAGGTCGTGGCCGAAGCCAGTGATGGGCGTGAAGCGCTGGAGCTGGTCAAGAAGCATAAGCCGGACGTTGTATTAATGGATATCGCCATGCCGCGACTGAACGGCTTCGAAGCTATTGCCTTAATTACCAAGCAATTTCCGCACACAAAGGTGATTGTGCTCTCGATGCACGCGAACGAGGAGTACGTCGTGCATGCGCTTCGCGCAGGAGCGTCCGGCTACCTTGTTAAGGACGCGGCGGTTGGTGAATTTGGGCGAGCGATTCGAGCGGTCATGAAGGGTGAGACGTTTTTTAGTCCCCAGGTTTCCAAACGGGCGATGCAGACTTACCTCACGCGTATCGACGCAAATCACGGAGGCGTCGCCGGGCTGACGCCTCGACAGCGCGAAGTCATGCAACTGATCGCGGAAGGTAATAACACAAAGGAAGTGGCTTTTCTTTTGAAATTGAGCGCCAAGACCGTCGAAGCGCATCGCATGCAAATCATGCACCGTCTGGGAATTAACGACATTCCAAGCCTGGTGCGCCAGGCGATGCGTTCAGGGTTGGTGCCTTCAGAACCTGGCAAAGGTCAATCCCTGCCAAGGGGGCCGAAGTAGAGCTTTCCCCTAAGGTTCTTTCCGATAGGCAGAACATTTGATTCTCACTGCTGTGAAAATTCAGTGGGCCGGAGAATTGGGATCGTTGCACTCAGTAGTTCTACGCAAGGCGGTGTAAGGATTTTCCTTATTGCGCGCTAAAATGTTTTCCCGACATTTTTTTACGTAACGAAAAAGCTAAGACTAGAATCTCCCGAGCCGCGTGCCCGCCCCTCGATCGGAGGAGAGGGGCCAGTTCAACCATCGGGTCGCGACGGTTTTAACTCTTCAGACTTTGAACGAGCAGTTCAGGACTCGGAGCGCCAGTCGGTTATAGGCGGATCGAGATCAGAACATCAGCAACTGCAGCATTTGCTCGCCCAAGTCCCGGCGGTTCTTTACGTTCTTAGAATAGAAGGGCAGAACGTCGTTCCAGTCCTGATAAGCGAAAATATTCAGCGTTTGCTTGGAGTCACCGTGGCGGAGTCGATAACGTATGAGTGGTGGTTGGATAATTTGCATCCGGAGGATCGAGATCGGGCCGCGGGGGTGCTGACCAAAGCGCTAAAGGGCGGCGGCTATGCGATGGAATACCGGCTGCGACACAAGGATGGGAGTTATCATTGGGTACAAGATAATAACCGCGTCGTGTGCGATGCGGGCGGCCAACCGCAACAAATGATCGGGGTGTGGACGGACATAACGGAACGAAAGCGAAATGAGGAACGCTTGCGTCAGCAAGCCGACATTATCGAGCGCGCGCAGGACGCCATTCTTGTGCGCGATTTCACCAGTGACCGCGTCGCGGTTTGGAACAGCGGTGCGGAGCGTCTCTACGGCTGGAGCGCGAGTGAAGCGATCGGCCGGCCGTTGGGTGAGCTGATTTACGACGAAGCAAACGACCGCCAGGTGCTGCTCGAAAAGTTGGTTTCGACCGGCGAATTCCGTGGTGAGATCAAGCATCGCGTCAAAGATGGACGGGAAGTGGTTGTCGATGCTCGCGTGACCCTCATTCGAAATGACGATGGCACGCCGCTCTCGGTGCTCGAGATCAACACGGACATCACAGAGCAGAAAAAGTTAGAGAAGCATTTGCTGCGCACGCAACGCCTGGAAAGCATCGGAACGTTGGCCAGTGGGGTGGCCCACGATCTAAACAATGTCCTGGTGCCAATCTTGATGGCGGTGCCAATTCTGCGCAATGACCCGTCCCCGGAGGAAAGTGAAAATTTTCTGAACACTATCGAATCGAGTGCGCAGCGCGGGGCAGATATCGTAAGGCAGGTACTCACTTTTGCCCGCGGCGCGGATGGCGACCGGGTCCTTTTGCAACCAATTTACCTCCTCGAAGAAATCGCGAAGATCGCGAAACAGACGTTTCCAAAGACACTGCAACTGCGAACGAGTTACGTGGAGGATCTGCGGCTGTTGGAGGGGGACCCAACGCAACTGCACCAGGTGTTGCTCAATCTGTGCCTCAACGCACGAGACGCCATGCCGGATGGGGGAACTCTGTCGCTGACGGCCGAAAATTTCGACGTAGACGAACAGTACGCCTCGATGAAGCCAGACCTTAAACCAGGTCCTCACGTCCTCATCAGCGTCATCGATACTGGCCCCGGAATTCCGCAGCATATTATCGACAAGATTTTTGATCCTTTCTTTACCACAAAAGGACCTGGTTTAGGCACTGGCCTCGGACTCTCCACGACGCTCGGCATTGTCAAGAGCCATGGTGGAGTCATCAGTGTTTATAGTGGCGCCGACGGCACGACGTTCCGTGTTTTCTTACCATCCGCGGCGGGCGTCTTCCAAGCTGACGAGACCAAGGCGCAAATGGAGGTTCCAACCGGTCACGGCGAAACCATCCTCATTGTGGATGACGAATCGGCAATTCGAGAGGTAGCAAAGGCCGTTCTTTCTAAAAGTGGGTATAAGGTTCTTGCGGCCAACGATGGCCCGTCCGCGCTCGCCCTTTTTGTGCGACAATCGAAAAAGATCGATGTGGTGCTGACCGACGTGGTCATGCCGATCATGAGTGGCTTGGTGCTGGCGCGAACGCTGCGCAAGATGGACGTCAAGGCAAAGGTCATTCTCTCCAGCGCACGGGATAGCGATTACAACCCGGGCGAGTTGACTGACATCGGAGTGCAGGGATGTCTGAACAAGCCTTATTCTCGAGAAACATTGCTGCGCGCGATTGATCGCGTGCTACACAAGGGCGAGGAGAAATAAATGCGTCCACTGAGAATCCTTGTCGCCGACGATCATGAAGTGATGCGGACCGGCGTGCGGGCATTGATCGAACGTGAGCCCGGATGGCAAGTCTGCGGCACTGCCACAAACGGCCGGGAAGCGGTCGAGACCGCCAAGAAACTAAAGCCGGAGGTGGTTGTTTTAGATATGACAATGCCGGAGCTGGACGGGCTGGAGGCTCTGCGCCAGATCAAGCGCGCCCTGCCAAATACAGAAGTGGTGATCTTTAGCGCCTACCACTCGGAGGAGGTTATCGAGCAGCTATTCGATGCCGGAGCGAAGAGCTACATCCAAAAATCTGATGCCGGTCGGCATCTGGTGGCGGCGATCAAATCACTGGTCGAACATAAGGCATTCTTCACGCCTGCAATTTCTCAGGTTCTTTTCGCAAAATTTCTCTCCTCTTCTTCAGGGAAAAAACAAAATGGGCAGGAACATACCGTAACCGACCGTGAAAGGGACGTAATACGTCTTCTTGCCGCGGGTAGCAGTAACAAGGAGGTGGCCCACTCCCTGGGCATCAGTATTCGCACGGCCGAAACCCACCGGGCGACAGTCATGCGCAAGCTCGGTCTGGATTCCCTGGCTACGCTGGTTCGCTACGCGATCCGGAATAACATCATCGACGCGTGAATTAAATTCACGGGTGGCGTGTCAGGCCAACCATCGGGGTCCGCCCGATTAAAATTCGCTCGCGTTCTGATTGACGCCCTTTGAATTACGAAAAGCGGCTTCGTTAGGCCGTCGGTTGCGGATTTCACGAAGTAAAAATGCGTAGTTTCCGCGACGGCACGCTGCATACTCGTTGCTGGTATATGCGGAATGAGCAAAACACGCGTGCTGGTTGTTGATGGCGACAGGCGCTTTACCCGCCTGGTCCGCGTGATCCTTGAGCAGGCGGGCACTTACGAGGTAATGATTGTCAGCCAGGCAACGCACGCCGCTAAAGCCGCATTGCAATTTCAACCGCATGTGATGCTGCTGAACGTGGACATTCCGGACGAAGCGGGCGCCGACATGGCACGCGCGACAGCCGCCAGTGGGCGCCTAAGAGATATTCCCGTCATATTTCTTACCCCTCGCATCCGCCGCCGGGGAAGCTGCTACCCAGCCGCCGGAAAGTCGCGTGATGAAACGTTTAGCCAGGCCGATCGAGCTCTGCCTGCTTCTCACGCTCGTGGCCGACGTTGTTCCAATATCAACGGCCGTCTGGACGCGACACGGACGGTCCCGTGGTCGCCAGGCATGGAGAAAATGGAAAAGCCAATATTCGATTTCCTGGTTCACGAAAAGGTTGCTCACGCGGGCCGGGGAGGATCGGGTCGATGAAAACGATTCTTATCGTCGATGATCGCGTGACCAATCGGCGGCTTCTCCTGGCGATGTTGATACATCTTGGCCACCGCCTGCTTGAGGCGGACACCGGCGCAAAAGCGCTCAAAATGGTCCGCAAAGAAAAACCCGATCTGATCATTGCCGACATTCTCATGCCGAATATGCATGGCTACGATTTTGTGCGAAAATTGCGCTGTGATCGCAAGATCGCGCACACGGCGGTTGTTTTTTTTACGGCCCGTTACCTCGAAGAGGAATCGCGGAAGCTCGCCAAAGTGTGCGGCGTCCACCACCTCATCGTCAAACCGGTCAGGTGGGAAGAAGTCGACAAAATCGTCAATGAGGCGCTGGGCATGCGACCGCATGCCAGCCGTCCGCTTAGAGCGCGAGATTCAGCCCGCAGGCATCTGGAACTGATTACCGACAAGCTGGCTGACAAGGTTAGCGAGCTTGAGGAAGTCAATACAAGATTGGAAATCGAGATCGCGGAGCGTAAGCACGCGGTACAAGAGTTGCAGATTGCGCACGAAGCGGCTCACTGCGCCAGAGAAGATGCGGAACGCGCCAATTCCGCCAAAGACCACTTCCTGGCCACTCTCTCCCATGAGTTGCGAACGCCGCTGACCCCGGTGCTCATGTCTGTCACGGATTTGGAGCACGCAAAGTCCATCGAGCCGGAGCTTCGCGCGCAACTCGGTATGATCCGGCGCAACGTCGAGCTCGAAGCCCACCTGATCGACGACTTGCTCGATCTCAGCGGGATTGCTCACGGTAAGCTTCATCTGGTCCGCTCCGGACCGGTCGATGTTCATTCACTGCTCGCTCATACCGCGGAGATTGTGGAAAGTGATGCGCGCCAGAAATCGGTCCATTTGGAGTTTGATTTGAAGGCGAGCGCACACCATGTCGACGGCGAAGCGGCCCGGCTTCACCAAGTCTTTTGGAACCTGATAAAAAATTCGATCAAGTTCACACCGGCGGGCGGGCGAGTTACGGTGCGCACCCTCAATCCGGCGCCGGGCCAATTTGTTCTGATAGTGGAGGACACGGGCGCAGGGATCACGACGCAAACACTTCCTATTATTTTTCGCGCTTTCGAGCAGGGAGAAACGCGGGGAGCGCAAGCCGCCGGAGGATTGGGGCTTGGCCTGGCTATTTCGCAAGCGATCATTGAGTTACACGGCGGAACTATTTCCGCTGAAAGCGCTGGATCCGGCCTTGGCTCCACCTTCACTGTCGCGCTGACCACCGTCTTGCCATTTCCTGGTGCTCAGGCATCGGAAGCCGAAAAGTCGCGGCAATCTCCATCAAGCTTCCTTCGTTTGCTCGTGGTCGAGGATCACGAGCAGACGATGGAGGTAATGGCACGGCTTCTTCGTTCGCATGGTCATGACGTGCTTACCGCTCGCACGGTGAAGAGTGCGCTTGCCCTGGCCTCCGCTCATTCCTTTGACCTGGTCATCAGTGATCTCGGGCTTCCCGACGGCAGCGGCCTCGATCTAATGCGGGAATTGGCTAAGAAATATGGGCTGCGGGGGATCGCTGTGAGCGGTTACGGCATGCCGGAAGATCGGGTCGACACGCAGCAAGCAGGTTTTCTGGCACATTTGGTCAAACCAATCAATTTCGATCGACTTCAGAGCGTCCTTCAACAAATCCCTCCAGCCATAGAGCCGAGAGCGATTTTGAAGGCCTCGGGATAGTTCTCCGATAAAGGCCCGCTTCTGGTGAATTTTGCGCGCCAAAATACGTATTTCCCGCATCGGCCGGCTGCACGATCACTGCTCAAGTAATCGGAGCGAGGAACAGTGGACTCTTATGCGGGAAGGATTCACGCACCCCGGCGAAAACACGCATGCCCATCGCTTCCACTAATAGGAATCCATCGAAGAATCCCATTCGGGAGATCGGCCAGCAGAATTTGACCCTGAAGAAAGATTGTGACGAGCGACTGGTCTACAACCTGGAGGAGAAGGATTCGGAACCGGAAATCGCGCGGGCGGAGTTGCTCCAGTTGCTGGCGCACACTCCAGCCGTGATCTATCGGCTAAGAATAGATGAGGGAAGGGTGACTCCGGTAGTAGTTAGCGACAATATCGAGCGTCTGCTTGGAGTCAGTGCGGCGGAATCCTGCCGGCACAAATGGTGGCTGGAGAGTTTGCACCCGGAAGACCGGGAGCGGGTCCTGGGCACTCTCGCTAAATCGCTGACCCGAGATGGCTATTCGATGGAATACCGTCTCCGTCACAAGGACGGCAGCTACCATTGGGTCGAAGACAATAATCGCATGATTCATGATGGCGCCGGAAATGCGACCGCGGCTGTCGGCGTATGGACGGACATCACCGAACGCAAACAGGCCGACGATCGACTCAAGGCGTCTCTAAAGGAAGTGAGTGATCTCAAGACGGCGCTGGATGAACACGCCATCGTAGCCATCACCGACCCGGAGGGGAAAATCACCTACGTCAACGATAAGTTCTGCTCCATCTCCAAGTATTCACGGGAAGAGTTGCTCGGGCAGGATCATCGCATCATCAACTCAGGCTTTCATTCCAAGGAGTTCATCCGCGACCTTTGGGTCACCATCAAGAGCGGCAAAGTTTGGGAAGGTGAATTCAAAAACAAAGCCAAGGACGGTTCGTTTTACTGGGTGGACAGCACCATTGTCCCATTTCTCGACGAGCAAGGCAGACCACGTCAATACGTGGCCATCCGCACCGACATCACCGAGCGCAAGCGGGCGGAGGAGGAACTGAAATTCAAGAACGTCGTTCTGTCCGCACAACAGCAATCCTCGATTGATGCAATCCTCGTGGTTGATCAGGACGCCAAGATCCTGTCGTTCAATCGTCGGTTTGTCGAGATGTGGGGAATCCCGTCGGAGTTGATCGAGAAGAAAGATGACAACCTCGTCCTGCAGTGGGTTGCGAACCAACTGGCGGATTCCCCGTCGTTTCTCCAGCGCGTTCAATACCTCTACGAACACCGTCGGGAAATCGACCAGGAAGAAATCCTTCTCAAGGACGGCCGTATCTTTGACCGGTACTCGACGTCCATGTTTGGAACGGACGACCGATACTACGGTCGCATTTGGTATTTCCGCGACATCACCGAGCGCAAACGGGTCGAAGAACGGATCGAATGGCTCTCGCGGTTTCCGTCGGAAAACCCGAACCCGGTGCTGCGCGTGTCGGCCCAGGGCGTTCTGGAATACGCGAACGCGGCGGCGGACACCCTCCTCCCCACGCTGGGCGCCGAGGTTGGCGGCGCAGTCAACGCCGAATGGCAGGCGCGCATTGGCGAGACGCTTGCGAATGGGCGCCCGGTCAACATCGAGTTTCAAGTGGGAGATCGGACGTTCCGCGCAGTCCTGTCGCCCGTGGTCAACCGGGGCTACGTCAACCTGTATGCCGACGACATCACCGAGCGCAAGCAGGCGGAAGAGAAACTGCGCGCATCACAGCAGCTCATCCAGGGGATAATCGACGCGATCCCCGTGAGGGTATTCTGGAAGGACAAGAATCTCGTTTACCTGGGCTGTAACGCCGTATTCGCGCGCGATGCCGGATTTGCCGATCCCAAGGCCATCATCGGGAAAGACGATTATCAAATGGGGTGGCGTGATCTGGCGGAATCGTATCGCAGCGATGACCGCCAGGTCATCGAAAGCGGTTGCCCCAAGCTTCTCATCGAAGAGCCCCTGACGACCTCCGATGGGAAGACCATCACGATTCTTACGAGCAAAATCCCTCTGCGCGATTCCAGCGGCGAGATCATCGGCGCGATCGGAACTTATATGGATGTTACCGAGCGCAAGCGGGCGGACGAGGCGATGCGCGCTTCGGAGATCCGGTATCGCCGGCTATTCGAGTCGGCCAAAGACGGCATTCTGATCCTCGACGCCGACACAGGGATGGTGGTGGATGTGAATCCCTACCTGGTGGAGTTGTTGGGTTTTTCGCGCGAGGCATTTCTCGAAAAGAAGATCTGGGAGCTGGGATTCTTCAAGGACATCGTCGCCAACCAGGACAACTTCGCGGAACTGCGGCAACAAGAGTACATCCGCTACGAAGACAAGCCGCTGGAAACCGCCAACGGGAGTCGGATCGATGTTGAATTCGTTAGCAACGTCTACCTGGTGAATGGCCGCGAGGTGGTCCAGTGCAACATCCGCAATATCATGGAACGCAAGGCGGCGGCGGAAGCGTCACGACGCCAGGAACGGCAGTATCAGCTCCTCTTCAATTCCCATCCCAGCCCCGCCTGGGTTTACGAGCCGGAGACGCTGGCATTTTTGGCGGTCAACGACGCGGCCGTGGCGCATTACGGCTACACGCGCGAGGAATTCCTGGCCATGACGCTTTGTGACATTCGGCCGAAGGAAGACATCCCGGCGCTTCTCGAAGCGGATAAGACGCGCGCAGATGTAGCACAGGGCCGCGGTATCTGGCGGCACTGCAAAAAGAACGGCGAAACGATTCTGGCCGAGGTCTTCACCGCATCCACTCAATTTGAAGATCGAGTCGCCCGCCTGGCCTTTTGCATTGACGTCACGGAACGAAAGCGGGCTGAAGAAGAGCTGCGTGAACAGGCGGACATCATTAATCGGGCCCATGACGCGATTATTGTGCGCGACTTTACAACCAGCCGCATTGTCTTTTGGAACGCAGGCGCAGAGCGCGCTTATGGCTGGAGTGCGCAGGAATCCATTGGCCGGTTGAGTGATGAATTCCTTTTTGCGGATCCAAAGGAATGGGAAGAGCACCTGAAAGCTCTCGTTTCAACCGGCGAATTTCGCGGCGAGCTAAAGCTAGTCAGAAAAAATGGTAAAAAAGTGACCGTGGATGCGCGGGTCACGATCATGCGTAACCCGGACAAAACTCCACGTTCCGTTCTTATTATTAGCACCGACATAACCGAGCAAAAGAGACTCCAGATGCAATTACTCCGGGCGCAGAGGCTCGAAAGCATCGGTACCCTGGCCAGCGGCGTGGCGCATGATCTGAACAACATTCTCACGCCGATTTTGATTTGCGCGCAGACTCTCCGCAATGGTCTGGACGGGGAAGATCGAGAATCGGCTCTCTCGCTCATTGAGGAAAGCGCTCAACGTGGCGCGAGCGTGGTGAAGCAAGTGCTTACATTTGCGCGAGGGGTCGAGGGCGAGCGCGTTTCGATCAAGCCCAGCCATCTCATTCACGAGATGGTCGATATCGCGCGGAAGACATTTCCAAAATCGATCGAGATAACCAGCCGCTATCCGGAAGACCTTTGGTCGATCAAAGGCGATCCGACACAACTCCATCAAGTAATGCTCAATATCTCGGTCAATGCGCGCGATGCCATGCCGGCCGGGGGAAAGATCGCTTTCGCCTCGGACAATTTTGATGTCGATGAACATTACGCAACGATGTCTGCCGGGGCAACGCCCGGGCCTCACGTCATGCTGCGAATTACCGATACGGGCAGCGGCATGCCAAGAGAGACGATCGACAAAATATTCGACCCGTTTTTCACGACGAAGGAACCGGGCAAGGGGACCGGTCTGGGGCTGTCCACCGCGCTCGGGATCGTGAAGAGCCACGGCGGATTTGTTTCTGTTTACAGCGAAGTGGGCGAAGGCACGACCTTCAAGATATTTTTGCCCGCAGAGGTGAGCGACGCAAGCTTGGTGTCGTCGAAAACGGGCGTTGCTCCCGCTGAGGGAAACGGAGAGCTGGTGCTGGTGGTTGATGATGAGGAGAATATTCTCCGGGCGACTAAAACGGCCCTGGAACGGCACCACTATCGTGTTATCGCGGCGAACGATGGGGTGGAGGCGCTCGCGCTTTTCGCGCAACAGATGCAAGCGATCAGGGTCGTGCTCACGGACATCGCGATGCCTTACATGGATGGCGTGGCGTCAATTCGCGCGCTTAGAAAAATGAGATCCGATGTCCCGATTATCGCGTTTACTGGAGACGCCGGACAAGCGCGTCTCAACGAGCTCCAGGCGATGAACGTCAATAGTTTTCTAACCAAGCCTTTCAACACAGAGAATTTACTCGCGGCTGTTCACACAGCGATCGGCACAACCAACAAAGTAGAAGCAGAAGTGAAAGCGACATGAATAGGCAAATCATTGACGATCTCCTGTCGGCCATGATCGCAAGCCAGGACGGCATTTCCGATTTGCTCTTTACCGTTGGCCGGCCGCCGCTGGTCGAGGCCTACGGGGTGCTGGAAGAGTTTCCGGTCCAAACGGCGGATTCTGCTGCCTTTGGACCACAGGAAATTAGTGAACTCGTCGATCATCTTATCAATGGCGACGAGCGGCTCAGGCGGGATCTGGCCGATTGGGGTTCATGCGACTGCGGTTACACGCTTAGGGATGTCGCCCGCTTTCGCGTCAATATTTTTAGACAAAATGGCAAGCAGGCCATCGTGATGCGCAGGCTCCAATCCGAGATCCCGACGCTCGAAAAGCTCGGGTTGCCACCGGTCTTTAACGAGATGATCAAGGAGAAAAACGGAATCATTTTCGTCACCGGTGCTACCGGCAGCGGCAAGACAACGACCCTGGCCGCCGTGCTCAACGAACTCAATCAAACCCAGCCGATCCATATCATTACGCTGGAAGATCCGATCGAGTTTTTGCACCCGCAGCTGCGGGCGGTTTTTCATCAACGCGAACTCGGCAAGGATTTTCCTGATTTTGCCCGCGGCCTGCGGGCCGCGCTGCGCGAGGCGCCGAAAGTGATTCTAGTCGGTGAAATTCGTGATCGTGAGACCATGGAAATCGCGATGACCGCTTCCGAAACCGGCCACATCGTTTATGCTACCCTGCACACGATCAGCGCGGGCCAGACCATCAATCGGATTCTTGGATTGTTCAGCAAGGATGAAGAGCCGCTATTGCGTCAGCGGCTTGCGGATACCGTTCGTTACATAGTAAGTCAGCGCCTCGTTAGCAAGATTGGCGGGGGACGCCTGCTTCTCACCGAGATCATGGGCAGCAGTCTGCGCACGCGCGAAACCATTATTTACGGCGAGCGTGAGAACCGCACGTTCCAGGAAATCATCGAGGCAGGCACGACTTTGGGCTGGCATACCTTCGATCAATCGTTGCTCAAAGCCTACGAAGACTATCTTATTGAAGAAGGCGTGGCGCTCACCTTCTGCACACATAAACATAAGATGCAGAAAGACATCGACCTGATTAGGAAACTCAGAGACGGAATCCTGGACATGCCATCCGGACTTCAGATGGAAAGCGAACTGGGTATGCCCGCCACCTCAATCTCGTAGGCACTAAGAAAATGGACATGGAATTAAGAACCGACATCGGTGAAAACGACGCAGCATCCGGCCGACTTGGGGGGGAGCTGCGCTGTAACGATCTACTGGCGCAGCTGAAGCAGGAGCTGCGCACACCGCTCAACACTATCATTGGCTTTGCGGAGCTTCTCGAAGTGCAATGCGACAAAGCCAGTATGACCGACAACGTCAACCAGATCCTAAGAGCCGCACACCGCTCGCTAGACATTATCAACCGGGAACTCACCCAGCCCAGCCGCGACGCATCGAACGGCACCGCGAACACGCGGTGCGACGTGCTTCACATCGAGGACGATTCGATAAGCTTTGCGTCGGTCAAACTGCTTCTTCGCAACACGCGCAAACTCAAAGTATTGCAAGCAACCAGCGGCAAGAGCGGCATTAGCCTGGCGCAAACACACACTCCCAAATTGATTCTGCTCGATCTTAACCTGCCGGACATACATGGATCGGAAGTGATCAAGCAGTTGCAAAAGGAACCGGCGACCGCTCGCATCCCCGTCATTGTGCTCAGCGGGGATACAACGCCGAGCCAGATCGAACGCATGCTCGTTCTAGGCGCGACGAAATTACGTGACAAAACCTTTCAAGGTTCCCGCGTTCCTCGCTGTAGTGGACGAAGTCTTGGAAGAAGAAACCGCCCGCTCGACTTAACAAGTCTGCGTGCGCTTATCAACGAGGTGATCAAGCTAAGGCCTGTCGAATCGCGCCAAAAAGCTCCTCCGCCTCGTATGGCTTCTCGAAATATCCTGCCGCTCCCAATTGTTTTGCCTTTTTGCGGAACTCGGGCTTCTTGCTGGCGGTAAGAAAAATAATCGGAGTAGGCGTGGGAATGAGGGTCTGAATTTGTTCGGCAACGGAAAAGCCATTGCCGGCGGGCATGGAGATATCCAACAGCACGAGAGCCGGAGGATTGCTGATGGCGGCGTTCAATCCTGTCAACGCGTCATAAGCCGTGGTAGCCCCATAACCGGCGGCTTTAAGCCGGAGAGCCAGGGTCATCGCGATCTTCTCGTCGTCTTCGATGATGAGAACCTGCTTGGGCCCCTCATGACCTTCTTTTAGACCCGCGGATGCAGCGGACTTCCGTGCAGCCGATGAGTCCGTGCGATTTAATTCACGCTCAATGCTGTAGAGCAGTTTTTCGGTGTCGAAAGGTTTCTCGAACAGGCCGATGGCCCCCATGTCCATTACTTTTTGCAGGAGTTCCGGGCTCTTGGACGCGGTGATGATAATAATCGGCGTTCCTTTGGTTTCGGGCATGTGGTGGAAGGTTTCTGCCAGGTCGAAGCCATTGCCGCCCGGCATGGAAATGTCCAGGAGGATCAAGTCGGGTTTGACTGTGCGGCCCAGGCTAGCTCCCGTGATCGCATCAGACGCGACCAATGCCGCGTAACGATTTGCTCTGAGTCGAACTTGCAGAGCCAAGGCGATTTTCTGATCGTCTTCGACAATTAGTATTGTTTTCATTTATTAATTCCTTGGCTGAGCGATGCGGATTTGAGTGGGACGACCGGAGCCGTTGAATGCCGGCTGCTTGGGGATGGTGAATGAAAAAGTGCTGCCAACCCCGAGCGTGCTTTCCACCCAAATGCTTCCCCCGTGTAACAACACCATCTCGCGGCAAAGATACAACCCCAAGCCGACGCCTTTTTCCGGCGTGGCGTCGCCTTTTTTGATCTGATAAAAACGATGGAAGAGACTGTCGATCTGGTCCTTTGGAATGCCGCAACCGGTATCTGTGACGGAAATTTGAACGCATTCGGAGCTTTTCGGATCCTCGCCAAGTTTTACGATGACCTTCCCGCCTTCGAACGTAAATTTTAAGGCATTGTTCACAAGGTTGGTGAGGATTTGCATGATTCGGCTCTCGTCCACCATCACGTCCTTCACCTGAGTGTCGAGCTCCTCACTCAAGCGGATCTTCTTCCCGGCCGCGACCGGCTCCATGATTGTAATTGCCCGGTGGATGATGGCAGCCAGAGACACAGCCTTTAATTCGATATGCAACTTGCCGGTGTCCAACCGCGTGGCGTCCAGCAGATCATTTATGTAAACCGCCAATTCGGTGCAGCTTTGCTTGGCGATCCGCAGATAATTCAGTTGGGTCGAGTTCAGTTCTCCGGCCAGGCCGTCGATTACAATCGAAACGAACTCGCGCGCTGAAGTCAGCGGAGTTTTCAACTCATGCGAAAGAGTGTGATAAAAGTATTGAATCTCGTCATTTCTCTTCGTGAGGTCGTGGTTGGTCTGTTCCAATTGAGCCTGCATGTCGCGGATCGCCTCTTCCGTGCGCTTGCGCTCGGTGATGTCGCGGATGTTGCATTGAATCACTTTCTTGTCACCGGCTTGATACACGTTGCTGACAAATTCCACCGCAATGTGGCGGCCGTCCCTCGTTTCCAGTGGCAGGTCTTCATAGCGGACATACCCGTCCTTTTGCAATCGCTCGAGCATCACCTTGTTCGACTCGATGTCCTTGAACGGACTAAGCTCGCCGACGGTTTTGCCGACCATTTCATCGCGAGAAAAACCCAATAGTTTAACCAGGAAAGGGTTCACATCGTTGATGCCTCCCGTCTCCACGTCCAGAATCAGGATGCCGTCCTGCGCGGCTTCGAATAACCGCCGATAACTGATTTCGGAGGCGCGTAGCGTCTGTTCAGGCTGTTTGTGCTCGGTGATGTCGGCGCGGATCGCCACGTCTTGACGCGGTTTACACTGCTCGTTGAGAAACGTTCCGCTACGATTCATTGTCCGATTCCCCCACGGCTCCCGCCAACAAGGTGAGAAAACAATTTTTGGGGCGCAGCAAACGACGCTAATGCAGAGCTAAAGAACACGGTGACACCGAACAGAGAAAGACCGCTTGCCTTCCAAATCTTCTCTTTCCCTGAACCATTTCGCATGCTTCAGATGTAGCAGCGCGGATGCAACGCATGGGTGCGGCTGAGTACGGAATTTCGCCGGGGAATATTAGTGAAGCCGATGCTTTTCTGCCGCGTGGGGGCCGTGAGTCGGACACTCGCTGAGAACCAAAGCGATTCACCACAATATCTTCCAGCTGCGGACTCTCGTAACCATTAGAATCTTGCCGAGACCGTCAAGATCAAAGGCTGTTAGAGGTAAATCGATCAAACAGCACCTTGTCGCTGTGAGAGCGGCTGGCCTTCTCGTGGCGAGGAGCCGCGAAATCTTGGAGAAAACCGTCCGCTCGAACTGGAAAGTCTTCGGTCGGTCGCGCAATTCGCGACACAAATCATAGCGGTTTAGGGTTGCTTGCCGGCCGTTTGCTACGGCCCAAAACAGATCACGTTAACCGAGGGAGCCGGCCCCGCTCTGTATTCTCCGCAAGGGAAAATGCGCATTCTCCGGCGCGATCCGCGCATTGGCGCTGCTCACGAAGAACGGCGTGATGGAGAATGAATTCAGGGAAAGACGTGTGCAGTGAAGATTAAACTTGGTCCTTTTTGGCAATCATCCTCAAAGCTGAACGGTCTGGCGCCGATCCAAAAACCGTTCGCCCGAGGCTACATGATCCCGATGCCTGAGCATTGGACGAAGTCGCTCGCGAATCCAAGTGCAGGAATCACAGCGCCGGCGCTCACCCCCTTGTGCCCCAGCTCGGGTGGCATACCGATCCTCATCGCGGAAGACGATCCAAATTCTCGCCTCATCTTGAAAGCTACGCTGGAGAAAGCCGGCTATGATCCGCTTATCGCCGGCGATGGACTAGAAGCCATGGCCGCCTTGCGCGGACCGAATGCGCCAAACATCGCGGTCTTGGATTGGAAGATGCCAGGAATGGACGGCTTGGAAGTCTGCCGTCGCGTGCGCGACCTGAACAAAGTGGTCTATGTTATTTTTCTCACCGCTCTCGCGACCACGGAGAACCTGGTCGAAGCGCTCGAGGCCGGGGCTGATGATTATCTTACCAAACCATTTAAGAGCGCCGAGTTGATCGCGCGCATTCACGTCGGTCTTCGCGTCGTTAATTTGCAAAAGGCATTGGACTATCACGTCAAAGAACTCGAGAAAGCTTTGCTGGAAATAAAGGAATTACGCCGCGAGGACGCCAATTTGCTGTAACTGTCCTGCCAACCGCCCAATCGGAATGTCAACCCAGCGCGGGCGCCGCAATCATCTCGAGGGCACGTCGACTTTATGAAAATTCTGATCGCCGAGGATGACGCTGTTGCCTCAAGTGTCCTCGAACTGGCTCTTGAACGGATGGGTTACGAACTCGTGGTCACACGTAGCGGAACCGAAGCGTGGGAAACCTTTGATCGTGACCCGGTGCGGGTGGTGGTGAGTGATTGGATGATGCCCGGGATCGACGGCCTGGAATTTTGTCGCAAGGTACGAGCGCGTCCCCAGACGCCTTACACGTACTTCATTCTCCTGACCGTGCTGACGACGACACCGGAGAACTACAATCTGGCTACCAAAGCGGGCGTTGACGATTTTCTGACCAAGCCCGTGGACCGTTCCGCCATTCAATTGCGGCTCCGCGTTGCTGATCGAATTCTCTGGTTTACCAAAGAGGTTCGCCAGCTCAAGCGATTGATCCCCATTTGTTCCCGCTGCCGCAAAATAAACACCGGCGAACAGTTCTGGCAACAGTTCGAGACTTACATCGAGCAGCAAACCGGATCGGAATTCAGCCATGGTCTCTGCCCGCAGTGCATGGAAGTCGAAATGGCGAACCTAAACGCGGAGTCTGCCTTGTCGAAGACTCAGGGAGACTCGACCGCCAAAGCGGTGCGGCATCCGTAATTGTCGCATGCCCAATTGCGGGTTTCCCGCTGGTCTCAAAGGCATGCGGGTGGCTCTTCGTACATGCCGCGATCGCATTCTCCACGGCACCCGGACCGCGCCGATGCGTTTCACGGCGAATTGCGGTCGTGCAGGAATGAAAAAGTCCCATGCAGAGTGAGGCCACAGAGAATTTTCCAGATCGGCCCGGGCTGAAGCCGACGAGCATCCGCCAGTTACCGGCGCAACTGACAGAGTTACGGTTGCCCGTAAATCAGACTGAAATGGAGCGATTGTCACCCCAACAAAACATGGCTAGTGATGATGCGATAACGGCCATCCGCTTTCCGATCAGGCTTCTCGCCGTCGCTTGTCTCCTGACGATCATGGCTTTCGCCTGGTTTGGCTGGGCTATTTTCGATGCGCGGCTCGATGTGAAAATACTCACCAACCGGCTTTCGCGAATCGAAAAACTCCAAGGCGTCATCGTCCATCTTGACGAGGTGTTGACCATGTCCGCGCGCATGGCAGCGGCCACGGGAGATTCGCGGTGGGAAGAGCGGTATCGTCATTTCGAGCCTCAATTGGATACCGCAATCAAAGAAGTAACAAAAATTGAAACTAACCCCTCCGACGTCAACGCCGCGACCAGAACAGATGAGGCGAACAGCAAGTTGGTGGAAATGGAAGATCGCGCCTTTGCTTTGGTTCGCGCCGGCCGCAAGGAGGAGGCACAGACTGTTTTGTTAAGTCCCGAATACCAGGCGCAGAAGAAAATCTACGCGGAAGGAATAAAGTCGTTCACCAACCAAATCAGGCAGGAGTTTGATGGAAGTTTGCGAAACGACCAGCGCATTGATTTACTTTCAATACTCGGTGCTGTGGCGGTCGGTGGGACATCGTTGGTGGCCTGGTTATCGGCGGCGCGCGGCATGCGACGATGGCGCGCCCAATTATTGGATAGCTTCCACCGACGCGCAGAGGCGGAGGATAATCTGCGCAAGGCTCATGCGAAACTGGAGGTGCGAGTCAAGGAGCGCACGGCCGAGCTGTCGAACGCGAATGAAGCGTTGCAGGCGGAAAATTCCGAGCGAAAGCGAGCGGAAGAAACCTTGCGCGCCAGTGATGAGAAATTCCGTCAGCTGGCGGAAAACATCACTGACGTGTTCTGGATGACGTCGCCCGACATGCAACGGACTTACTATGTCAGTCCTGCCTACCAAGACATTTGGGGTCGTTCGGTGGAGCGCTTGTATGCACATCCGCGGGAGTGGGCCGAAGCGATCCTGCCCGAAGACCGTGAACACGCATTGACCACGCTCGGCGAGCTCGCGGACAAACCCAGTGTCAGCGTAGAGTTTCGGATCGCTCGTCCGAACGGCGATGTGCGCTGGATCCTAAGCCGAGGCTTTCAAGTTCGAGACGTGGAGGGCAAGGTGATTCGCATCACAGGCGTCTCCACCGACATCACGAAGCTTAAGCGCGTCACGGGGGAGTTGCATAAGGCCAAGGAAATAGCGGAGTCCGCGACGCATGCCAAAAGCGAGTTCCTCGCGAGCATGAGCCATGAAATCCGCACTCCTATGAACGGCGTCATTGGCATGACGAATCTGTTGCTCGACTCAGAACTATCCGACGACCAACGCTATTATGCCGAAGCGATCTCCGGGAGTGGTGAAGCGTTGCTGTCGATCATCAATGATATTCTCGATTTTTCCAAGATTGAAGCGGACAAACTTTCTTTTGAGACACTCAATTTTGATTTATATGAAGCGGTTGAGGGTTGCCTGGAACTGGTCGCTCAGCGCGCGCAGAGCAAGGGGCTGGAAATTGCGAGTCTGGTCGAGTCCAACGTGCCGGCGCAACTCCGGGGTGACCCCGGCCGTTTGCGTCAGGTGCTCACCAATTTGGTTGATAATGCCATCAAGTTCACCGAGCGCGGCGAAGTCGTGGTAAAGGTCTCGCTGGAAGGCCAGACCGATGCGGATGTCCTGCTGCGTTTTGAGGTCAAAGACACCGGGATTGGAATCTCGTCCGAGGCGCAAAAGCGGCTCTTTCAGCCGTTCAGTCAGGCGGATGGCTCCACCACCCGGAAGTACGGCGGTACCGGTTTGGGCCTCGCCATCTCCAAGCAACTGGTCGAGCTCATGCAGGGCCAGGTCGGAGTCAAAAGCGCTCCAGGCGAAGGCTCGGTCTTTTGGTTTACGGCCAGGCTAGCCCGGCAGCCCGAAGGCGTGCAGAGCCCCTCTATTATTAGAGGTGACCTGTTCAATTTGCATGTGCTCATCGTGGACGATAACGAGACGAATCGGCAAATTCTGGAGCATCAAACACGTGCGTGGAAGATGCGCAGCCATGCGGTAGTGAGTGCGGCCGAGGCACTCGATGAGTTACAGAGAGCCCATGCAGCGGGCGATCCGTACCAGCTTGCTCTGCTCGATTTTCACATGCCAGGAACGGATGGATTGGCATTAGCGAAAGGCATCAGAGCGGAAGGCAGGCTGGCCAATATTCAACTCGTGCTTCTCTCGTCGATGGGAGGCCGGCTCAACGCGGAGGAACTGAAGGCCGCGGGCATTGACGATTGTCTGGCGAAGCCGATCAAACAATCCCTTCTCTTTGATTGTCTGGCCACGCTGATCGGCGACGCGACCGCCGGACCGGCCACTAAGGCAAGAAAAGTTTCGCCCGTCCCGCCTTTGCCCGTTCCCGTGAACCAAGAATTTCGCATCCTTCTGGCTGAGGACAACATCGTGAACCAGGAAGTTGGCCAGGGATTGCTGCGCAAGCTTGGTTATCGTGCCGACGCCGTGGCGAACGGCAGTGAAGTATTGGAAGCGTTGCACCGCATTCGTTACGACGTCGTTTTGATGGACTGCCAGATGCCTGAGCTCGACGGCTATGAAGCGACGCGCCGCATCCGGCAATTCGAACAGAAGCGCACGACGCCATTTGATTGGAAAGCGCCCGTCCACATCATCGCGATGACCGCGAACGCCATGCAAGGCGACCGGGAAAAATGTCTGGCGGCCGGGATGAACGATTACCTGGGCAAACCGGTGCGCCGGAACGAGCTGAAAGCGGCGCTGGAGCGATGGAGCACAACTACGTCCACTCGACCCTCCACCACGCCATCAGCCCCGACTCAACCCCAAAGACCTCCGCGTTCGCCTCGCGAATCACGGGTCGTTGTCCCATATCTCGACACCGATCACTTGCGCGATGCCACGGACAATGAGCCAGCCAGGATGAGACGGCTGATCAATCTTTATTTGACCCAAGCCGCTCCGATGCTGGATGAACTGGGAGCAGCCATTCAGAGCAACTCAGGTCAAGAGATCACGCGTCTCGCCCACAAGTTGGTTGGCTCGAGCATTTCCTGCGGAGTGGGGGCGCTCACGCACCCTCTGCGCGAGTTGGAGCAACTTGGCCGAGGCGGCGATCTCTCCCGGGCAAACGCGTTATTCGACGATATCCGTCACAAATTTCCGGGAGTCCAGAGTGCCTTCGATCAATTTCTCCAAACCATCCCGAGCTACTGATCCATAATCTAATGAAAAGAATTTATACTCCTACGAAATGCAAGAGGGTCCTCATCGTGGACGACGATCAGGTTGTAGCAGGCATTTACCAAAACAAATTGCAGAGCGAACGATTTGAGGTGGAGGTGTCTTGTGACAGCAGGCACGTCTTGCGAATGCTGGAGATGGAGCCGTTTGACCTCGTGATTCTCGATCTCTCCGTGTCGGAAATGCGTGGAATGCAAGTTCTCAACGCCATTCGTTCCCAACCAGGAGCCGACGCATTACCGCTTATTGTTTTTTTGAATCCTTATCTCAGCAGCCAGGTCAACACAGCCAGAGAAGCAAAAGCGACAAGACATGTTACCAAATCCGATTGCACGCCGGATCAGATGATGGCGATGGTGCGCGAGGTTCTCGCGATTCGTCCCTTCAGCACTGCCGCTGATCATGATGCCGATGGAGCACGGTCGGCCCGGTCTAAGACGGAGTTTCAAACACAACTGGCCGCTACCTTTTTTAATAATGCGGCGCAAAGAATCAGGGAATTGCGCGCGGGTTATCACACCTTCGTCAACGCCGAGCAGGAAAAGCAGCGCCTGAGTTATCTTTTCGAAATGTATCGTCAGGCTCGATTGCTCGCCAGCGCGGCCGGCGTTGGTGGCTTGCGTAAAATTGCCCGACTAACCACCGCCCTGGAGGCGCTTCTCCTTCAACTGCATGATAAGCCAGCCGGCATCACGTCTTCGTCCATCCGGACGATCGCGCAAGCCTTGGACTTGTTGGCGGCCTTGTTCGAGCTGGGCGCCGGCCTTGAATCGGAAGTTTTGGTTTCGCCCGCGATTCTCGTTGTGGACGACGAGGTCATTTCGCGCGAGGCGATTTATTCCGCGATTGAGAGAGCCAGCTTGGGCGCCATCGTCCTGGATGATTCAGTGAAAGCTGAGGACTTCCTGAAGAAAACGCATTTCGATCTTATTTTCCTGGACGTCGAAATGCCGGGGTTAAGCGGCCTGGATCTTTGCGCCAAAATCCGGAAGATGGCCACCAATCACGCCACGCCGGTCGTCTTTGTCACGGCCCACACCGATTTCGAGAGCCGGGCCCAATCGAGTTTATCCGGTGGGGACGATTTCATCGCCAAACCATTCCTCTTAGGCGAACTGGCGGTTAAAGCATTGACCTGGCTGTTCAAAAAAGAACTGGATCCGGTTTCAATGATGAATGACGCGCCCGGCAAAAAGAACGTTGCCCACCCACGAGGTACTCAAAGCTGTGGCGGGCTAGCCCAATCTCCGCGTATTCCCCTAACCATTTTTAACATTGTGAAATCTGCCTCGATCCATCTCGATCCCACGGATATACCATTTGCGCCGTCCTGGGGATCCCTTCCAGAAGGCCGGAGCAAAGAGTCTTCGATCGCCTCGTCGATTGACAAGACGGTGCCGATAGTCATAGCGGACGACGATCCGGTCTCGCGGGAACTGATTTCCGCAGTCGTGAGCAAATGGGGCTTTCGCAGCATCCTGACGCAGGACGGGCGCGAGGCGATGTCAGCCATTCGTGCCGAGGAAGGCCCAGTGGTCGCAATTCTCGACTGGATGATGCCCGGGATGGACGGCCTGCAAGTCTGTCGGCGCGTTCGAGAGAGTGGCAAGCCGGTGCACATCATTTTGCTGACGGCGCGCGCGGCCAAGGAAAGTCTCGTGGAAGGTCTTGAGAGCGGGGCGGATGACTACCTTGTCAAGCCGTTCGATAAAGACGAATTACTGGCGCGCATTCACGTCGGCCTTCGCGTTCTCAATTTGCAAAACGCGTTGGAAGACCGGGTCCAAGAGCTCGAGAAGGCTCTGCTCGAGATAAAAGATCTGCGCAGTCACTTTTCTGTTCCGTTGTAGCCGAATCACTTTCCTCGTTTGGAATTCTGATTGCATTTCTCAATCAGTCTTTCGATCACTGCTGATGGGCAAAGCGCACGCACACGCAGCGAAATGGCTCCGACGGTCCCCACGGCGATAGGCGTTTGCCGCATGCTGTAATACGTATTTGTCGCAGTTTTATCGTGTGGAACAAGGCCAAGGACTTGCTGCATTCGAGTGTCATGAGCTCCACATATACGCTTTTGGTTCGCTCGAAAGAAAAGGGACGAAGCATCATGGAAATCGTGGTTTACGCGCTCTTTACTTTGAGCGCGGTCATTTCGATTTGGCAATTTATCCGGCCACCAAATTCTCTGCCGATTCACGGAATAACCACGTTAGATCAGGGGCGCATTCCGGTCGTTGCTCTGAAAAAATGAGCGACGATCTTACAGAAGCTTTGCCTCCGAGGGGCAGGAGCTTGCGAATTTTGGTCGTCGAAGATCACCTCGAAACGTTGCGAGTATTGGGCCACCTGCTCCATCATTTTGGTCACGAGATTTCATTGGCCGACGGCGCGCAACGCGCGCTGAAAATTGTCGAGTCGAAGCCATTCGATGTCGTCTTGAGCGACATTGGTCTGCCAGACGGAAGCGGCTACGAGGTAATCGCTCAGGCCAAACGCAACCAACCAGTCAAAGGCGTAGCCCTTACTGGCTTGGACAAAAAGGAAGACATCAAGCGAAGCAAGGAAGCTGGCTTCGATTTCCATCTCACCAAGCCGGTGGACTTCCACGAGCTGCGCACGGTTCTCGCACAGGTTGGTTCTTGATCTCTATCTCTGACCACTGATCTCTCGTGACGTCTGCACTAGAGCATGACTCGCGACACAACAGCTAAGTGGCGACGACTGCAGGATTGTGCAGCAGTCTCGATCATCGCCCTAGCGAGTTTGTTCACACTTGCGCTCGCGGACACGCGCGTGGGCGATGCGTTGCAATCTACGCTTTCATGTCGCCGCGTCCGTCATTGCCACGTGGCCAGAATTGCCGTGATCTGAGATTGCGGACGCACGTCTGGGGGGCGAAAGCCTGTTCCGTATTTTCCACGTGGGAAAATGCGCATTCTCCGGCGCAAGCCGTGCATTAGCACTGCTCCTAGTAGCGGAGTGACGGAGAACAAATTCGGAAGAAGTAATCATCGCTGGCTGCTGGCTATTGAGTCGACGTCAGGCCCAGTTTGCGCGGCGGCACTACTCGTTTTGGCCTTTGTCGCCGCCTGCTCTTCCGCGGTGGCCCAAACCACTATTTCGCTCGGTGCGGCGCAACAGGTCGCGGTTTTGGGCAGCTCCACTGTAACCAGCGCCGGTCCGACGCTCGTTATCGGAAATGTGGCGCTCAGCAGCCCGGGAGTCTCTATTACCGGATTTCCTCCCGGAACCATCGTCGCAGGATCCCAATACATCGGTGCCGGGCTGGCTAACGATGCTCATACCGATGCATCCGCCGCTTATGCGCAAGTGGCCGGCGAGACATTGACGACAGACCTCTCGGGACAGGATTTGGGCGGCATGACACTCACGCCGGGGGTATACTATTTCGGCACCGCGGCCCAATTGTCTGGAACGCTGATTCTAGACACCGACGGCGACCCCAACGCCGCTTTTCATTTTCAGATCGGCTCGACTCTGACGACGGACCCGAACTCAGTGGTTTCGTTGCTCAATGGCAACACGGTGAACATTTTCTGGCAGGTCGGCACATCCGCCACGATTGGCGCCGATAGCACGTTTTACGGAAACATCCTGGTCGACCAAAGCATTACCGTGAACAGCGGGGCCACCATCAACGGGCGAGCCATCGCGATCAACGCCGCCATCACGTTGAGCACCAATACGATCAACGGTTTCGAAACAGGAACCGTATGGAAGGGCGATCAGAGCAATCTCTGGTCGGGCGCGAACTGGTCTCCCAATGTTGCCGGCGCCACCTCCTCTTCGCTGGCTCCCGACGCCGATGTTGTGTTTTCGGTCACGGGCGTTTCGCCGCAGAACCAAAATACCGTTCTCGATGTCGATACAACAATTTCAAGTCTAACCGTCAACGATTCGGCGACGATGACGATCGACGGTTCCCATACACTCTCGATCGACGGTTCCGGCGCTACCACCGGTATAACGGTCAACAGCGGCGCGGGCCTGGCGACGATTAACAGCAATCTTCTGCTGAGCGGGTCGTCGCAAATGATGACGGTGAACAATTCGGCTGGTTTGGTCGTCAATGGCAGTGTGGATGGAAGCGTCGGCCTAACGAAAGCGGGGACCGGAACACTCACTCTGGCCGGCACCAATACCTATACCGGCACGACCGCCATCAATGCCGGTACACTGGATGCGGGCGCAGCCGGCTCTCTGGGCGGAACTTCCAGCATTGTTATCAATTCGGGCGGGACGCTTCTTCTTAGCCAACCCGGAGGCGCAACGAACGATCGAATAAACAACAGCAGCACAATGACGCTGGATGGCGGCACGTTTAACACGGGCGGGCTCAGCGAGCATGAACTCTCCGGATCTATCGTGACACCGGGCATTGGCGCCCTGACTCTTTTGAGCAGTTCCATCATTGATTTGGGCGGAGGGACAACCGTTCTCGCGTTCGCTAACAGCAGTGCGAGCACGTGGACCGGTATATTAAGCATATATAACTGGAGCGGAACTCCCGTGACAGGTGGTGGCACCGATCAACTCTATTTCGGTACCGATTCGACGGGGTTGACCTCGACGCAGCTAAGTCAAATCGCCTTCTATTCTGACTCCGGCGCGACATACCTCGGTTCGGCCGAATTCCTGAGCGGAATGACCGGTGAGCTCGGCCCGGTTCCCGAGCCGGCGACTTGGTTTTCGGCCGCTCTGGTTGCAGGGACTATCATCTGGTCTCAGCGGCGTCGTTTCACGCGCCGTTGGCTACGAGCCGCGCGCTTTGGTTGTTTCGCGTCTCAGATTGAGCAGCCTGGGTAGAATCGTCGTGCTCTAAAATTGCGAATGCCGCGCTAACAGGAGGGCGGATTCTGCGTTCTTGCCGAAGCAAGGAAGCTGGCTTCGATTTCCATCTCGCCAAGCCGGTGGACTTCCACGAGCTGCGCACGGTTCTCGCACAGGTTGGTTCTTGATCTCTATCTCTGACCACTGATCTCTCGTGACGTCTGCACTAGAGCATGACTCGCGACACAACAGCCAAGTGGCGACGACTGCAGGATTGTGCAGTAGTTGATATCGTAGGAGTTTGTTCAATTGGTTCGTGACACGCGCGTGGGCGATGCGTTGCAATCTACGCTTTCATGTCGCCGCGTCCGTCATTGCCACGTGGCCAGAATTGCCGTGATCTGAGATTGCGGACGCACGTCTGGGGGGCGAAAGCCTGCTCCGTATTTTCCACGTGGAAAAATGCGCATTCTCCGGCGCAAGCCGTGCATTGGCACTGCTTCTGTAATGCCGCATGACGGGCAATGAATTCTCAGGGAGAAATGATCCTTTGATATCTAACCGGGCCTTGTGGCTCGGGATCGTATTATACGCCGCTTTGTTTGCTACGGTTGCGGTCGTAGTCGGCGGCACGGCGCCGCCGACCACAACGCGAATCGCTTGGGAAGCGAACTCCGCAGGCACGCTAATTTTCGGAAATAGCGAACAGACTGGAGTAAGCGAGGGAAGTCGCTCGGATTACTTCCTCCTCCGCAACAGCTATGAAACTCAAGGTGCGCTGACGCTCCGTTCACAGTCGGTCCTCGTTTCTTCCTTAAGATCAAGCCGATCAATCTCGCAAGAGCTGGTTTCGGTGAGGGCATATAATCCGAGAATTGCCGACGCGCCGTGGGCACGCGTTAGCCCGCCTCGTTTCAACGCACCAATTGTTTCAGGAGGAAGCGAAGGAGGGATCACGGCGCCGCAGTTAGCCTTCGCCGATCAAAGCGGGTTTACCCTGGAAGAGATCGGTCCAGTTTCCGAGCCGGCGACCTGGCTCTCGACCGCGCTGATTACAGGCGTGATTGCATGGAGCCAACGGCGTCGTTTTATCCGAAGTGTCCGAAGTCGCGCACGACCTGGGAAACGTGCTGTTTGCGCGAATCGATTCTGGCCAATTCTCGCTGGGCCGCTTCTTATTTGCATTCTCAGCGCACCCGCAAATCTCTTAGCCGTGCCCCGTGAAACTAACGATGTAGGGCGTTTAGAATCATCGCTGGCGCGGGTTGCGGCGGTTAGCAAGTCCTTAGCGAAATTCCATGGTTCCGATCTCTATCAGACATTTTGATTATAATTCTCGCAGCTGAGCTGTGGAATTTTTTCAAAACGATTGTTTTGGACGGAAGGGATCTGGCACTGTCGCCGGGACTGGCGGGTTTCTTGCTCAATTGAGTCTCGGATCCGATGAAAATTCCCAGGATTGCCGCCATAACTTCTTTGCCGCGATAAAGACTTCGTAATGCACTTGCCTCTTCGGTTGCGTGCCGGAGTCCGTTCCTTCGCGTGGATCGCGGCGATCGCCGCTTTTCTCGCCCTGGGTGCGCCGGCGGTTTTTCGAAGCGCCGCCGAAGGCTCGATCCAGTTCGCCGGTCCATTTCATTCCAGCGACAGCTTTTTGAATTTCGCCACCGGCGTAAACAACGGTTCCAAAAAACTCATCGCGTTGTTTGGCTCTTTGCCCTCTTCAAAAGAAATCCTGATCGTCGTGCAGAACGACGACCAGCGGAGCGCCTTTCTCGGAGCGTTGGTCGCGTATCTGGCATGGCCGCATTCGGTGCGGGTTATTGATCTTCACGATGCTGGATCTTTCCGTTCCGCACGGCCGGACGCCATTGCTGCCGTCGCTTTTTGTCGTGTTCGACGGCCGCCATCGTGGGATCGGGGCGAACGCTTCGGCGATTCGTTGGAGATCGTACCGGTTCGGGTAACAAAATGAATTTCCTCGCGCTTCTCGGGGCGATTGCAACAATTCTCGGCGCAGGTTCCGTTTTCCTTCTGTTTATACCTGCACAAAGAGGTCCGGGTATTGCAACACAACTTGCGCTCTCGTGGATCTTCGGCACTGGCCTTGTTTCGCTTCTTATCTGGCTCCTCGGATTCTTCTTGAGCGCTCCGCTTTTACCCGCACTGATCACGGTGGTCTGCATGACGCTTGGGGTGCTTACAATCAAGATGCGCGGCTATTCCCCAACGCGGCCTCGAATATCGGGAACATCACAGCCGATTGCGCTTTTCCTTGGAACCGTCATCGCGCTCGAACTCATATTTATTTTTTACTTCTCCTTCGTCCACACTCTGGGAGGCGACGGACTGTTGAATTGGGAGATCAAGGCCCGCTATGCCTATGCAAACGCAGGCGCGCTGCCGTCGGCTTATTTTCACGATGCCGGCCGGGCCACCAGTCACCCGGAATACCCGCTGGCGATTCCTTACACGGAGCTCTGGCTCTATTTCTGGCTCGGAGACACAAACCAGTTTTTGGCGAAGACAATCTTTCCGCTCTTCTACGCCGCCGGCATCGCGTTGCTTGTCTCGATCAGTCGCCGTTTAACCGGTAAAACATGGCCCGGTCTGCTGGTCTCGAGCCTCTATTTTTTCATTCCCCAGATTTCCACGGGGACCGGGAGCGCCGTGGTTGGCTACGCAGACTTTCCATTGAGCGTGTTTTACCTGGCCGCCATTGGAAACCTGTTATGTGCGTGCCGTCAGAATGACGATGGTCGCGACAACGGCGCATTTGCAATTTATGCCGTTGCTCTGGCGATGCTGCCCTGGATAAAGCGCGAGGGCGCGATCCTGTGGTTTGTCGGTGCGCTTTGCGGTCTGTTTGTTATTTGGCGAAGAAAAAAATCGCCGGTCTCTCTTCTGGCGCTTCTGCCCGGTTTGATCCTGATCGGTGGATGGCATTTTTATCTCGCGCGAATGCACGCGGTTTCCTCGTCGGACTTTATGCCGCTCAGCCTTGCCGGTTTGGGCGCGAATATTCATCGGCTCGGTCCCATCCTATCGATGTTGTTTTCGGAATTCATCAACACGGATGTTTGGAGCCTGTTCTGGCCGGCCGTTGCGCTGGCGAGCGGATTCTTCCTGTTTCGGTTTCGCGGAAGCTCTGCCGTCATGCTGATTGTGTCGATCGCGGCTCCCATCTGCATTTACACCGGTGCGTATATTTTTAGCAATTGGCCGGATTATCACGACCATGTCGCACTCTCGATCGACCGGCTGCTGATGCATGTTGCACCGCTGGCCGCGCTGATGATTTCGGCCGTTCTGGCCTCCGATTTGAAGCGTTCGAGCAGGCCGGAAACTTTTCCGCTGGCAGCAAGTCGTTCCCCGTTGGACGTTCAACCGCTTGAAACCTGCGCTTCAGTCGCCGGACCGTGTCCGGACAATGTTTGGATCGATCGCGGCGCGATATGATCTTGCCAACCATCTCCTGAGTTGCGGCTTCGATTTCCGGTGGCGCGGGCGGGCTGCTGAAATTGTTGCGAACTGGCGGCCGGCCAAATTGGTCGATCTCGCTACCGGCACGGGTGATCTCGCGCTCGCGATCCAGCAGAAGCTGCCGCGGACCGAACTTGTAGGTGTCGATTTTTCCATGGAAATGCTGGAACTCGCGAAAGCGAAAGGCGTCAGGCAAACGATCTTCGCCGATGCGATGAAATTGCCGTTCGCGGACGGGTCGTTCGATTGCGTGACCATTGCGTTCGGGTTGCGCAATTTGCCGGACATCGAGCTGGCGCTGCGTGAAATGGCGCGAGTTCTCAATTCGAGCGGCAATCTGCTGGTGCTGGAATTTTCGCTGCCGCGCGTGTCAGCCGTGCGCGCCCTCTACAGGTTATACTTGCACCGCTGCCTGCCGGTGTTCGGTTCGTTTCTTACAAAGAAGAAGAGCGCTTACGATTATCTCGGCGACTCAATCGAAGAGTTCCCGAGCGGCGAGGCCATGCTGAGCCTGATGAAGACTGCCGGATTTCGCAACGCGCGCGCGGAGCCGTTGACTGCCGGCATCGTCACGATTTACACGGCGGAGAAAGCCAAGTTGTAGCGGCCCCGAAAGCATTCGGGGTGGCATGAATTTATCCGGCGCTCACAGAGCGCCGCTGCAGAAAATCACCGCTTCGCAGTCGGCGCAGGCGTAGATGAAGAGGCGACGCTCGGATGCGGGGAGGCGGCTATGCTGGCTGAGCGCGCAGGCGACGGGGGAGCCTGGTTGACGAGATTCAGTCTGAACGCGCTGAGATCCGGGTTGTTCATGACGAATGTACCTTCGCGCTCGTCCACTTTCGCAAACCACATGGCTTGAGGCGCCGCATCGCCCACCATAAACTTGTGCGTCGCCTTGTCGTCCGGCGAAGTCGTAAAGGTCACAACCAGGCGCGGTTTCCCGAATCCTTGTTGCGGCGTCGTCGGGCCCACCCAGCGTACGGCGTGTAAATTCGACAACGTGTTCAGCAGTGATTGCACGTTCGTTTGATTGATCTCGCCTTTGCCCTTCGCCAACGTCCATTGGTTTTTTGCGCCGCGCACCACTTCCACGGCCTGGCCCTGTTCCATCTCGACGCGGATGCGGTGAATCTGTTCCGGCTTGAATTTAAAGATCGCCAGGTCCTGCCATTGTATTGGATCGGTGAAGATCTGGTCGAGCAAACCGCGCGGCACCGCGACGACGAACGGTTCGTCGCCGACGCGGGCGTAAACATCGTTTCCGTCGATTTTTCCAAATGCGATCGTGGCAAACGGGCGCTCGCCGGCATTTGTCTCCGCCGTGTTTTCCGAGGCGAACGAGCTGAACGTCAGTTGCAGTTGCGGTTTATCAAGCCCGTACCTGGACAGATTGGAAGCGACATCTTCGACAAACCTGCTGACCTTCTCGTTTTGTAAAACGTCGATCAACCGTCGCACCTCACTCGAATTGGCCGGAGTATTCTTCTTGTTCGCAATCGTCCAGTCTTCATCCTTGCGCGCCAAAACCGTTTTGCCTTTTTCAGGGGCGTCAATGGTGATCCTGTCGAGATTCTTCGTGTCGATGCGCGCCAGATGCCGGTCTCGTAAATCGTTCGGTTTTGTATTGAGCAGGTCTTCGATTTTTTTCGGTAGCGTGTAAACCGAACCCCGCGCTGCAAACCGCACGTACACCTGGTCCTTCTCTTTCTCGGGCGTGTTGCCGATTTGCAACATCTGCCCCTGTTTGTCGCCCTGGCCGAAGAGGGTGACCGAGCCCTTTGGTTCGGCCAGACCGTAGGGATGCAGGTCGCCGCGGTCGTCAGCGACGAATTTTTGAATTTGGGCGGTCGTCACCTGGGCAATCAAGTCGCCAATCTTCTGGTCGTCGCCTCGTGCCTGCAGCGGTTTGGTAATCTCCCAGTGCTCGTCTTGCTTTTGCAGCTCCATTTCGCCGGCCGGCGACTTGAGAACAACCCGGGTCACCTGTGCCTCGATCAAGTCTGTTAACCTTCTGTCGCGAAAATCCTCGGGCTTTTTTTCGATGTCTTTCTTCACCGATTGCCCGGCGATAAAAGCTTCCTTCGAATTCTCAAAACGCACGTAGATCTTGCCCTCAAGGGCGGCGTCCTTGCCAAAGAAAATCTCCGGCGGCGCGCCCGGTCCGAGCAGTTTCAGCCGCAGCTTCGCTCTATTCAGGCCGTACTCACTCAGTCTGTTTTTGTCTGCCGCGATTTCTTTTGCCGGGATGGTCGCGTCCTTTTGCCAGCTCTCAAGATCGAGCAGAAGATTTTCGATGGCGGAATTGTTTGCCTGATCCTTGATGGGTGCTTCCAGACGCCATTTTTCGTCGTTGCGTCGCAGCTCGATCCTTTCGCCGCCGTTGTGAATGACAATGCCGTCGATCTTGTCGCGATCGAAATTAATGACCTTCTCGGACTGGCGCGCTGCTTCCTGCGTTCCCGGCGCTGTGCGCTCGTAGAAATAAAGGTAGGCAAAAACGGCGCCGGTAATGATCAGCAGAACAAGTGTCGTTTTCCACTTCATGACATCGAATGATTCGTCAGGCGCGCCGGCGCCACCAAACCGCCGTCCCCAGAACCACAAAAATCAGCGGGATGAAAACAAGAATAACCCAGCGCACACCGCGCAACGCATTTGCATCGAGAGTAAAAGTGAGCGTTTGCGGCACCTTGGGCGCGATCCCGATAAGCTGCTCGCGGCTCAGCAGCCAGTTGATGCTCGCCGATACGAAGTCGAGGGCCTGCTGGTCCTGCGTGAGCGCCTTGTCCTGGACGAAGGTTGCGTTGCTTACCACCACCATGCGCGCTGAATTCATCTGCACCCGCTCGTCGGCGCTGCCGCCTTTCTCGATCGATACGCCGACGATTATCGGAGCCCCCGTGCTCTGGTTCGCGTCGGCCTGCAGCTTCGTCTGGTCCCTCGACTCATAGTCGCGTTCCGCGAAATAACCCTTCTGCGCCTGGATCAGCGGTGTGAGGCGAATGTTGGCCGCGCGCACTCGTTGCGGCTCAAGTGTCAACGAAGAGGTGCCGCCAAAAAACAACGCCTGCACTCCCGCCAGCCGTTTCGTGATCGGGCTGCCTGCAAGAAAATGGCCCTGCACGTCGCGCGTAAGAGCGATTTCTTCGATGCCGGTTTTCAGAAATGCCAGCAACCGATCGTCGTTCACTCTTACGCCGGCCTCGTTGAGAAATGCGTCGAGCTTCGGCGTCTTCGCCGCCGGATCGATCAGGAACAAAATCCGGCCCTGCTTGTTCCAGAAATCGCGAAGCAACTTCATCTCACGATCGGAGAAATCGGACCGAGGCCCGTCAACAACGATGGCTTTCATCCCGGCAGGAATCGCGCCGACATTGAAAAGGTTCAGCTCCTGAAACTTGACGTTCTCGTTCTCGATGAACGTTTTCAAGATCGAGACCGGGCTCTGACCGGGGCCGGTGACAGGTGGTTCCCGGTGTCCGGTCACGTAGCCGACAATGTTCTTCTTGCCTTCCACCAGGTCCATCATGGCGCTGGTGATTGCTTGCTCGCCTTTGAACGCTGTTACCCGTGGGCCTTCGCCGAAAGCCACCCCGCTTTGATCGATGTCGGCCATCTCCGACGCTTTGACGGTCTTGTTGCGCCCGTTGTAATCGATCACCAGCAGGCTCTCGTCGCTCACTACCTTGTACTTGTCGAACATCTCTTTTGCCCGGGTGAGATCGCGCGTCGGATCGATGTACTCGATATCGATTTTTTCCCTGGCCGCGTACTGGTATTCCGTCAACAGATTCTGCGCGTCGGTGGTAATCGGCGTATTCGGCGAGAAAAAGACTGTGATGCGCATTTTCCCCTTGATCGTTTTGAGGAAACGCTTCGTTTTGTCCGAGAGCGCATATTTCTGGTCGCGCGAAAAATCCCAGCGCTTGTAATGCTTGAACGCAATCGAATTGACCATCAGCGCGAGAAACAACACCAAAAACACCTGCACCAGCACATTGAATCCAATCTGGATGCGGTGGATTTTTTTTGGTTTTGTCTGGTCCTTCTCCGTCGCCATCACACCCTCCATTTGCGCGATTGAAACGCCTGATGCGTGAGCGTCAGCAGAACGATCGTCATACTCACATAGAAAACGATGGGGCGCGTATCGATTATCCCGCGCGAGAATGTGCCCATGTGTTCAATGGCCGAGAAGTAACCGAGCAACTCGCGAGTCGTTGAACTGATATCGAGAAGAATGAATTGAATGAGGCCGAGAAAGAAAAGGAGCGTAATGGTGCAAAAGGAAATGATCGCGGCCACGATCTGATTTTTTGTCAGCACGGACGCAAGGCAGCCGACGGAAATATAGAACATTCCAAGCAACAAAAGCATCAGATAAGACCCCCAATAGGCGCCCGCGGAGTTGGCCGCCGGTTGATGGGTGATCTTCTGGAAGATGGCAAAGTAAAGCGCGGTGGGAAGCCAGAGGATGATGTAGAAAACAAGCGCCCCGAAGAACTTCGCGAGAACGACCTGCCAATCCCGCACCGGGGCGGTGGTGAGAGGTTCGATCGTGCCGAGCTTAAACTCCTCCGCAAAAAGGCGCATCGTGATCAGCGGAAAAATCAGGACGAACGCGAACCAGAAAAAGACGGAGTTAAAAAATGCTTCCTCCACGGTGTAATCGATCGGGCGCTGGTTCATGAACGAAATCTGAAAATAAAAATCGACCCCGCTGACCAGCAGGAAGAACACGAGAACGATGTAAGCGATTGGAGAGTAGAAGTAGCTCCGTATTTCGCGGGAAAGAAGTGTGTAGAACTTACGCATGGGCTCGGAGCGTTGGAGTCGTGGAGTTTTGGAGTGATGGAGTAGTGATGTATTCCTCCGGGTCCTCGGCGATGCGGGCGATCACACCGCATCGATCACGAGCATGAGCATGAGCATGAGCATGAGCACTGTGCTGCATTCGACGTTGGGCGTTGGAAGTTGGACGTTGAGCGTTTGCTTCTTGCATCTTTAGATTTCGTCCGGATGGGTCAGTTCGACGAACACGTCTTCGAGCGTGGCGCGGCGCTGCGTCAACTCACGCACCGTCCAATGCCGCGCGGTCGCGAGCCGGAAGATTTCCTCGCGTAAGTCCACTCCCGATTCCACTCGTAACGAGAAGAGTTTCCAATCGCCATCGACATCCGTCGTCACGTCGCGCACCCCGGAGATTTTTTGCAATTCCTCGGCGCCGTCATCGTTCCCGACTTTCGCTTCGACAACCACGCCGCCCGCGCGCCGGATTTTTCCGAGCAGGTTTCCCGGAGTATCACACGCCTCGATTCGTCCTTTGTGGATGATAATGACCCGGCTGCAAGTCATCTCCACCTCCGGTAAAATATGTGTCGAAAGCAAAATGGTGTGCTGTTTGCCCAGGTTCTTGATCAGCTCGCGCACCTGTCGGATTTGGTTTGGGTCGAGACCGATCGTTGGTTCGTCGAGAATCAGAAGATCCGGCTCGTGCAACAGCGCGTCCGCCAGGCCGACACGCTGGCGATAACCCTTCGATAATGTGCCGATTATCTTTTTCTCCACGTCCTTGAGCCCGCAAAGCTCTTTCACGTCGCCTACGCGTTCCGCTACTTTGCGATGCGGCACGTCTTTTAGCGCCGCGCGATAATCGAGGTACTCGGTCACGCGCATATCATTATAGAGAGGCACGCTTTCCGGCATGTAACCGAGGTGCGCGCGCGCCTGGAGCGATTGGTCGAAAATGTCGAAGCCGGCGATCGACGCCCGGCCGGACGTGGCGGGCATGAACCCGGCCAGGATGCGCATGGTCGTTGTTTTGCCCGCGCCGTTCGGGCCGAGGAACCCCATGATTTCGCCCTGACCGACCTCGAAGCTTAAATCTTTGATGGCGGTATGGCCTGCGTAACGCTTGGTAAGATTTTCGACTTTAATCATTGCCAATTCTTTGATGAGACAACCGAAACGCTCTGGCGTTGGCGAAAATTTTTTCTAAAATTATTTAGCGCGCTGTCAACCGCACGGTCTCGATTCGATGTTGAGCGCCATTGGAACGGACCACGCCCACCGCGAAATCGACATTCGATCCACTCTTCACCGCGCTGAGTAAATGTTCAACCTGTGCGACCGAATTGACCTCCTGCTGACCCACCCGGTAAATCACAAGGCCCCGTTCGATTCCCACTTCGTCGGCGGGGCTGTCGGGCTCCACGGAGCTCACCAGTACGCCATGGCCGCGCGCGTATCCAAGCGCGTCGGCCAGTTCTCCGGTCAGATCCTGTAACTGCATCCCGAAGAAACGTTCGGTGTTGGATGCCGCTGTCGTTTCGGCTGCCGGTTTCTCGTTAGGCGGCGGCTGTTTCTCGGCTATTTTTTTAAATCGGGCGACGCTTTCTCGCACTATGCTTGCCGGGATGGCAAAGCCGAGTCCCTGAGTTGGAATTCCCTGAGGAGTGAAAGCCATCTTCGCGGAGCTGATGCCGACAAGCCGCCCCGAAATGTCGATGAGCGGGCCACCGCTGTTCCCCGGATTGATCGCGGCATCCGTCTGCACCAAATCTTTGTACTGGGTGTTCTCCACGACGATGTTGCGGTTGGTTGCGCTTAATACGCCGCGGCTGATCGAGCTGCCGTAACCGACTGCGTTGCCCACCACGATCACGGTTTCGCCCAGCAGGTTTGGTGAAATGTTATCGAGATTGATAAATGGGAACGGCCCTTTCGCGTCGATCTTAATAAATGCCAGGTCCTTCTTGTCGTCGCCGGTGATGTAATGTGCCTTGTACGTTTTACCGTCATTCGTCGTGACCTGTATTTTCAAATCGGCGGCCCGCTCGACCACGTGCTGGTTGGTGACGATGTAGCCCGCCGGGTCGACGATGAAACCTGAGCCGAGGCTTTGCAGAGTCTGGCGAATCTCCCGGGGACGGCTCCGGTAATACCCAAAGAATTGCGCGTAGAAATCGTCGAAAGGATCGCGCACCGTGCGCCGGACGACTCGCTCGGTGTCGATATTCACAACTGCGGGAAGAACTTTTGCCACCGCTCGAACAACCGGCTCGGCTGCCGGGTCGGTTTGCGCGAACGAAGGGATTCGATGCGGTAAAGAGGAGAGCTGGCTGAGAAGATCGCGCGGGCATGCACCCGATTCGGGTAGCGCACGCGCTCTCGCGTGCCGGCGCTGCGCGTCCTCGCGCTCGCGAACTTTTCTTGGCATGCGAAGCGGAATTTTGTCGTCCGATGGAGCCGAAAACCGGACGGGAAGTTCGTCCCAGCGGGACGCCGGGACAGCGCGCGAGATCGCGTCGCGCTGACCGGGAGTGCCGCGCTAATCGCGCGCAACGATCCAAACATTTCCAAAGCCGTCATGCATTGCGAAGCAAGTAACGAGGCTGCGTCGGGACTGTCAACTTGCCGCTCCACGTAATGGGCGCAGATTAAATCATAATGCACACTTCAATCGCGGCCCGGGCAAATCTGGAGCTGATAGAAGAAAATTACCGGCGTTGGCAGGCGGATCCCGATTCGGTCGACTCAGGTTGGTCGGCATTTTTCGAGGGGTTCGAGCTTGGGAACCTGCCTCAGCGAAATGGCGCGGCGGTTGGTGCTGCACCGCGCCAGCGCGGCGTTCGTGAGAGCCCGCTGCAAACGCGCATCGACGGGCTGGTCTACGCCTATCGCACGCTTGGTCATACCATCGCGCGCGTCAATCCACTCGCCGAGAAGCGTCCGGAAAATCCGTTGCTAGCTCTGCGCGAACTCGGTTTCAGCGAAAAGGACCTCGATCTTCGCGTTTCGTCGAAGTTCTTCCTCGACAACAAAGAGATGACGTTGCGCGAGATGATCGCCCGCCTGGAAAGAATTTATGCCGACACCATCGGCGCCGAGTTTATGCACATCCAGAACACGCGTATTCGCAACTGGGTGCGGCACCGACTGGAATCGCGGCCCGACAAGCATTCCACTCCGCGTCAGGTGCAGGTGGCGTTGTTGCGCGCGTTGCTCGAGGCCGAATCGTTCGAGATCTTTTTGCACTCGCGCTACGTCGGCCAGAAACGCTTCTCGCTACAGGGTGCCGAGTCGTTGATGGTGATTCTCGATACGATCCTTCACAAATGCCCTGGTTCGGGCATCGAAGAAATCTGCATGGGGATGGCCCATCGCGGCCGTCTGAACGTGCTGGCAAATCTTTTGAAGAAATCGCTGCGTGTGATCTTCACCGAGTTTAGCGACAATTATATCCCTAACCTGGTGTCCGGCGACGGCGACGTAAAATATCACCTTGGGTATCGGACCGTTCGAAAGCTTTCGTCAGGCGCGGAAGTGGAGATTCGCCTCTCCGCAAACCCGAGCCACCTCGAAGCGGTTGATCCGGTTGTCGAAGGCACCGCGCGCGCACGCCAGCGGATCCGCGGCGACATCGAACATCGCCGCAAGGTCCTGCCGCTTCTGATCCATGGCGACGCGGCTTTTGCGGGGCAGGGGATTGTCGCGGAGACATTGAACATGTCGCAACTGGAAGGTTACGGAACCGGCGGCACCGTCCACGTAGTGGTGAACAATCAGATCGGCTTCACGACACTTCCCGAAGACGCGCGCTCGTCGCTGTACGCCACCGACATCGCAAAAATGATCGAGGCGCCGATTTTTCATGTGAACGGCGATGATCCCCTTGCGAACATGTTCGTTAGTCAGCTGGCGCTCGATTTTCGCCAGGAATTCGGGCGCGACGTTTTCATCGACATGTATTGCTATCGCCGTTACGGGCACAACGAGGGCGACGAGCCGGCGTTCACTCAGCCCGATCTCTACGCCAGGATCGACAAGCGCCCGTCGGTCACGCAGTTGTACAAACGCGAGCTTCTCGAAGCTGGAACGCTGACTGACGACGACGCGGCGTCTCTCGAAACGGAGTTCGATCTCCGGCTGGAGATGGCGCTCGATCGTGTAAAGGCGATCGAGAAAGAGAAAGCAGGCAAGCAGGCGAGATTCATAGAATCCACTGCTGTCTTTCAACCGGAATACAGCAGCCTTTCGGGACCGACCGCAATCAGCGAGGAGATGCTAAAGACGATCGTCGCCGGCCTGGTGCGCGTGCCGGACGATTTCGACGTTCAGCCGAAGATCAAACGGATCGTGCTCGAATATCGGCGCAAAGTTTTCGAGGAAGGCGGGCCGTATGAATGGCATTACGCCGAGTTGCTGGCCCTGGGCTCGCTTCTGCTGGAGGGGATTCCAGTGAGATTGTCCGGGCAGGACAGCGCGCGCGGGACTTTCAGCACGCGGCACGCGATCCTTTACGACGCAAAGACCGGCGCGCCGTACGTGCCACTCATGCATCTGGGTGAAAAACCCTCCTCCGCCGAGGCTACGGCGGGCAGGCAGGCGCGCATCTGCATTTATAACAGTCCGCTCTCGGAATCCGCTGTTCTTGGATTCGACTATGGATACTCGCTCAATTATCCCGACTTGTTGTGTTTGTGGGAAGCGCAGTTCGGCGATTTTGCCAACGGCGCGCAAACAATTATCGATCAGTTCATTGTTTCGGCGGAATCAAAGTGGCAGCGGCCCAGCGGGATCGTATTGCTTCTGCCGCACGGTTATGAAGGCCAGGGACCGGAGCATTCCAGTGCGCGGCTCGAACGTTTTCTGCAGCTTTGCGCCGAGGACAACATCCAGGTTTGCAATCTAACGACTGCTGCCCAGTACTTTCACGTTTTACGGCGCCAGATGAAACGCAACTTCATCAAGCCGCTGGTCATCATGACGCCTAAAAGTTTGCTGCGCGCGAAGTTCGCGTCTTCTCCGGCGGAGGAATTCATCAATGGCCGGTTCGAGGAAATTCTCGGTTCGTCTGGCACAGTGGGTTCCGCCGGCAAAATGAAGCGGATCATCCTTTGTTCCGGCAAGGTGTATTACGACCTGGTCGATTACCGAACCAAACGAAAGATTAACAATGCGGCCATCATTCGCATCGAGCAGCTTTATCCGCTCGCGGAGAAAAAGCTTCGCGAAATGCTCAAGCCGTTTCCGAAAGGCGCGAAACTCATTTGGTGCCAGGAAGAACCGCGAAACATGGGCGCGTGGAGCTTCATCGAGCCGCGGCTGCGCACCATGTTCTGCCGTGACATCGCGTATGCGGGACGCAGCGCCAGCGCCAGTCCTGCCGTCGGCGCGCTGGCCCGGCACAAGCGCGAACAGGCGACGCTCATCGCCGACGCGTTTTCGCTTTAAGGATTGTTGTAGAGGCAGGCGTGTCGCCTGCAATCTTCTTAAAGCAGCCGACACGGCTGCCTCTACAGCGCTCTCGCTGCCGATTTATGGTCGCTCTCACGCGTGTCATCCCGAGCGGAGCGAATGTTTGATTCGACCAGTGGTTTTTTCTGCGCTTAGTTAGGCGCAGATGGCAATCGAAGTAAAAATTCCCGCAGTCGGCGAGTCGATCTCCAGCGGTATCGTGTCAGTCTGGCACAAAAAATCCGGTGATTTTGTCAATGCCGGCGACGCGCTTTTTACCCTCGAGACCGACAAGGTTTCCACCGAGATCACGGCGGAAAAAGCAGGCCTGCTCGAAACAATGGTACCGGAAGGCCAGGAAGTGAAAATCGGCGAAGTGGTGGCCACGATCGACGATTCCAAAACAGCTCCTGCCCCTGTACCCGCCCCGAAAGCTTTCGGGGCTGACCGCGGCCAGCCCGCTAGCGCGCGGGCTGAAGAAGATCACAGAAAACCGGGGTCGGCGACCCCGGCTGCAGGCGCGCTTTCTCCTGCCGTGCGCCGAATCGTTGAGGAAGAACATATCGCACCGGCAAAAATTTCCGGGACCGGCAGGGGCGGCCGCCTAACGAAAGGGGATGTCCTCGCCGCGACGGAGGAGAAATCTGAATCTGTAGGGGAAGCTGCCTCGCTCGCGAAGCCTTTCGGAGTTAGCTTCCCGTCGTCGGTCTCAGAAAATCGCCAATCCTCCGATGGCCGGTTTGTTCGCAAACGAATGTCGCCGTTGCGCCGCAAAATCGCGGCTCAACTGGTCATGGCGCAACATACCGCTGCCATTCTCACCACGTTCAACGAATGCGACATGACGGCCGTCCAGGAATTGCGCACAAAATCGCAGGAAGCATTCACAAAAAAGAACGGCGTAAAGCTGGGGTTCATGTCGTTCTTCATTAAAGCCTGCGTGGAAGCGCTGAAAACCGTGCCCGTAGTCAATGGCCGCATCGAGGACGAAGATTTCATTCAAAACAATTTCTACGACATTGGCGTGGCGGTAGGGACGGAACGCGGACTCATCGTGCCGGTGGTGCGCGACGCCGATAAAAAGAGTTTTGCCGATCTGGAGCGGGACATCGCTGATTACGCGGCCAAGGCCCGCGAGGGAAAAGTGAAGATTGAAGATTTGCAGGGCGGTACATTCACCATCTCCAACGGCGGAGTGTACGGCTCGCTATTGAGCACACCGATTTTGAATCCGCCACAGAGCGGAATTCTGGGCATGCACAAAATCATGCCGCGCCCGGTGGCAATCGACGGCAAGGTCGAAGTGCGCCCCATGATGTATCTCGCGCTCAGTTACGATCACCGCGCGGTGGACGGAAAAGAAGGGGTCGCGTTCCTCATCAAAGTGAAGGAATGCATCGAGGACCCCAAAAATTTGCCCCTCGATTTCTAGACAGGCAGGGACAAACGCCGGTGTTAATGAGAGGGCAAAGTTGCATCCGCGGATTTCTTCGGCGATTGCAGATCTGTTATGTCGAGTGAAAGTGCCAGTCCGGCTCGGACAAAATTTGATGTTGTGATCATCGGCTCCGGCCCGGGCGGCTACGTTGCCGCGATTCGCGCCGGACAGCTTGGATTAAAGACGGCCATCGTTGAAAAAGACAAGGAACTTGGCGGCACTTGTCTGAACATCGGCTGCATTCCGAGCAAAGCGCTCCTGACTTCGAGCGATCACTTCGTGTTCGCGAAAAAGGAAGCCGAGAAACACGGCATCGTGATCGATAACGTCCATGTCGATCTTCCGAAGATGCAGCAGCGCAAGGAAAAGGTGGTCAAAACGCTTACCGGCGGCGTGCGGGCGCTGATGAAAACCAACAAGGTCGTTACCTTCGAAGGGTTCGGCACCATCGTCGCGCCGGGAAAAGTGTCGGTTCAATCCTCAAAAGGCGACACGCAGGAAATTGAGACGACAAATATCGTGATCGCCACCGGCAGCGTGCCGGTTGAGCTGCCATTTGCGAAATTCGACGGCGAAACGATTGTCAGCAGCACGGAAGCTCTTTGCTTCACCGAAGCGCCGAAGAAATTTCTCGTCATTGGCGCAGGCGCGATTGGTCTTGAGCTCGGGTCGGTCTGGAACCGGCTCGGATCGGAAGTGACTATCCTCGAATTCTTGCCGCGCATCGCCATTGGGTTCGATCTCGAGTTGTCGAACATGCTTCAACGGTCGCTCACCGCGCAGGGGATCACATTCCACCTCGAAGCCAAAGTGAGCGCGGTCAAAGTTGAGAACGGGCGCGTCACAGCCACGGCGACGAAAGGCAAGGAGGAATTGAAGTTCGAGGCGGACAAGGTGCTGGTGTCAGTCGGGCGCCGTCCGTTCAGCGAAGGCGTCGGCGCGGAAAAGATCGGTGTCGAATTCGATGAAAGAAAGCGGATCAAAGTGGACAAACAGTACCAAGACCAGCGTCGAAGGCATTTACGCCATTGGCGACGTGATCGACGGCCCGATGCTGGCGCATAAGGCCGAAGACGAGGGGATTGCCTGCGTCGAAAATATCGCCGGCCAATCAGGCCACGTGAATTATGACGCGATCGCAGGAATCATTTACACGAATCCGGAGCTTGCCGGAGTCGGACTCACCGAAGATCAGGCGAAAGAAAAAAGCGTCGATGTGCGGATTGGAAAGTTTCCATTTCGCGCCAACGGCCGCGCGCTGGCGAACGACGAGCTCGACGGCGTGGTCAAGTTCGTGGCGGAGGCAAAGACCGACCGCGTTCTCGGCGTGCATATTTTGCAGCACGCGGCTTCGGAATTGATCGCTGAAGCCGTATCGGTCATTGAATTCGGAGGCAGCTCGGAAGATGTCGCGCGGACCTGTCATTCGCATCCGACGCTTAGCGAGGCAGTCAAAGAAGCAGCGATGAATGTGGAGAAACGCGCGCTGCACATCGTGAATCGGTAAGGCGCGATTGGCGCCCGCTTGTCTCTGCGAAACGGAACAAGGATGTTCGATGGAATGCCGCGACCTCACTTGGGCCTCCCGACGCTGCACTGCCTCGTTAGACTTGACTGCTTAAAGCAGTCAAGTTCCAGGCACGCTGCTTCCCTTGAAGATTTGGATCGCGAGCCGCCAAACTACCTCGCGTTTGCTTCGCGGCGTCGGATTGCAAATAGCGTGACGAACCCCGAGACCGCGCAAACGATCGCGCCAAAACCAAGTGCGAACGGCGTGCCTAGCCAATGCGCAAGTACTCCGGCTTCCAGACTGCCAAGCGGGATCATCGCGCCAAAAACGAGCGACCAGACACCCATGACGCGGCCGCGCATCTCATCGGGCACTATTGTTTGCAGCACCGTGTTTGAGGTCGAAAAGAACAGAAGCATCCCGAAGCCGGAGAAGAGAAGAAAAACAAGCGCGAGGTAAAAATTTTGCGTCAATGAAAACGCCAGCAACGCTGCGGAAAACATCCAGACGCCGCCGAGGGCAAGTTTCCGGGGAGTGAACAGATGCCCGTAGGTGGCCACCACCAGGGCGCCGACAAGCGCGCCGGTCCCACTGGCCGACATCAGGATCCCGTATCCATTTGCGCCCCGCCCGAGCACGTCGCGCGCAAACGCCGGCATCAGCACGGCGTACGACCAGCCAAAAGCTCCTACCGCGAAAAACAACAGCAAAATCGTGCGGACGCGTTGATGCCTTATTGAATACACAATGCCGTTCCATGCATGTTCCCGGGCGGAAACGACCCGGGCCGGCCGCTCGAACGGCGCCAGGCGCATCATCAGCAGGCCGGCGATCACCGCGACAAAGGTGATGCCGTTCAGGAAAAAACACATCGCCACACCGACCGCCCCGATGATCAGCCCTGCGATCGACGGACCAACGACACGCGCACCGTTGACGATCGAACTGTTTAACGAGATGGCGTTCAGCAAATCTTCACGGCTCGCCATCTCGACCGTGAAAGCCTGGCGCGCAGGCATGTCGAAGCCCATGGCGATGCCATTGAGCGCCGAGATGACGATGATAAAGAGTGGCGTTGCAAATCCGGCCCATGCGCCGGCAGCCAGCAAAAACGCGAAGAGCATTTGTGCGCTTTGTGTGGCCAGAAGAATCGATCGTTTCGGGTAAAGATCGGCCAGCGTTCCGCCCCAGATCGAGAACAACATCATCGGCGCGGACCCGACAGCCGCTACCGTGCCGAGCAACAGTTTTGAATGTGTAATGTCGTACACGAACCAACTCATCGCGGTCTGTTGCATCCAGGTGCCAGTGAGCGACACCAGTTGTCCCCAAAAAAAGAGGCGGTAATTCCGATGCCGCAGCGCCCGGAACGTGTGTCGCCATGTCACTCCACCCACCGGCATCCGCCGTGGCCGGCCGCTGATGTCTTCCGGTACGCGGGCGGTTTCCGTTGTTGGCATCGCTTGATAAAGCCCGTCTATGACCGGCGGTCAACGACGGGAACAGCGATCCTGCGCCGGGGAGCGAGGCAAACCCCCTAACAATTTATGCTTGGCAGCATGTGTCATTTACGGTCAAATGCCGCGACCGGATCGAAAGCAGCCATGCAAATCAAGTTTTTGAAGCTAAATGTGCTCTCACAAGGTGCAGCCTTGTGTGGCGTGATTGTGATGCTCGCGACCGGGGCCAGCAATGCGCGCGCAGGACTGTTTGATGTTCCAGCCGGGCCGGCCGACTGGAACGGACCGTACGTGGGGTTCGATACGGGCGTCGTGTGGGATCATTATGATATCGGAACCTACCGCGGGGCCGTCAATCTTGGAGGACAGTTTGACCAAATCGTGATCAAGATGCCTTCTCCCGGCGACGGCGCCCAGCAAATCGATCCCCCAATTGCCCCAATCGGTTTCATCTCATTTTTCGCCCCCGGACATAGCGACACCGACATGGCGCCCATCGGCGGTTTGCACGTTGGCTACAACAAGCAATTCGGCCACATTGTCGCGGGTTTTGAATTCGGATTTGACGGCACCCAAACCAGCAAAGGATCGGAGTTTCGGGATTTTCAAACCAACTTCCTTTTCGACAATCTGTTTCGGTCCGAGACGCGTTTCGATTCCAGCCGGCGTGCGGAAAGGAACTGGGACGGGTACGTGGGCGGGCAGTTAGGCTATGCCTGGGGGCGTTTCCTTTTTTATGCTTCCGGCGGCTATACCTTTGCGGATGTGGCTGTCTACTCCTTCGACAGAGCCAGGACCGCTTTCTTTGAGAACCTGTTTACGGATGGACTGCCAATCAACGGCTTTATCGGTCAGGTATCGAGCCGGGAGTATTCGGTGACCAGCGATATACAAAATGGATGGTTTGCCGGCGGCGGCACCCAGTACGCGCTCAATAATAAGGTGAGCATTGGACTGGAGTACCGGCACTCGGATTTTGGTGATGAAACCTATCGCTTCAAGCCGATGCATCCGATCTTCTCCGGAGCGACCAATGTCAACCTGAGCAGCGATCAGGTAGAGTTTAAGGTCGATGTCATGCTTGGCCATTTGGGCCACTGAGCGACCGGGCAGGTATTACTGCTGAGGCAGGGAAGGCTCAGCAAGATTATCCTTGGCGGGCCTGCCGTTTTCCTGTCAAATGCCCTAAGCCTTAACCAAGGAGAAAACAAAGATGCAGATGAAGCTTTTGAAAAAAGAGATGCGCTCGGCGAGCACCGCCGCCCTGTGCACAATTGTAATGGCAGTTGCAGGTGCGGCGGGGACCGCGCACGCAGGACTCTTTAACGTTCCGAATGAGCCGGCAGATTGGAACGGGCCCTACATGGGGTTCAACGCCGGTGTCGTCTGGGACCATTACGATGTCGGAAGATACGGCACAGCCCTCAATCTTGACGGGCAGTTTTCTCAAGTCGCTGACGGGACGCTTGATGGGAAAACCCCTGATGTGGACGGCATGATCCAAATTATCACTCTATTCGGTTCCACCTCCTTTCTTACTGACGGACACAGCGACACCGACGTCGCGCCGATTGGCGGCGTACACTTCGGTTACAACAAACAATTTGGCCATTTTGTCGCGGGCTTCGAATTCGGGTTTGAAGGCACCCAAACCAGCAAGGGATCGGAGTCCCGAAGTTTTCAAACAAACTTTCCCCAGCTGCATATGGATCAATTCCTGGATTTTGAAGCCGATACACGCTTCGATTCCAGCCGGCGGGCGGAGCGGAACTGGGATGGTTGGTTGGGTGGACAATTGGGATACGCCTGGGGGCGTTTCCTCTTTTACGGCACCGGCGGCTACACCTTTGCCGATGTTGCCGTGTACTCCTTCGACAGAGCCAGGACGGCGTTCTTTGAATTCGCAGACGGGGACGGCGGCGGGGACCAGCCAATCGGCGGTTTCATCGGTCAGGTGTCAACTCGTCAATACACAAACACCAGCGACATCATGAATGGATGGTTTGCCGGTGGCGGCACGCAGTACGCGCTCAACGACAAGGTGGCTATCGGGCTGGAGTACCGGCATTCGGATTTTGGCGATGAAACTTTCCGGTTCAAACCGATGCATCCGATTTTCCCCGGAGCGACCAATGTCAACCTGAGCAGCGACCAGGTGGAATTTACGGTCAACGTCATGCTTGGCCATTTGGGCCACTGAGCGGCGACCGGGTCGGGGCTGGACCGGCTGAGGCAGGACAAGGCCTTGCAAATTTCGCTTGGCAGGGCTCCCGGTTTCCTGTCAAATGCCCTAACCAAGGAGAAAACAAGCATGAATATGAAGCTTTTAAGGAGCGCCGCCCTGTGCGCAATTGCAATGGCACTTGCAGGCGTGGCGGGGACCGCGCGCGCAGGACTGTTCAATGTTCCGACCGAACCGGCCGACTGGAACGGGATTTACATGGGGTTCAATGCGGGCGTCGTCTGGGACCACTACGACGTTGGACCGTACCGCACAGCCCTCAATCTCGACCAACAGTTTTTCCAGATCATTGCCATGGAGGCTGTTGACAACAAGCCTGCCTTGGACCCCCCTATCCGAAAAGGTCTGTTCGGTTCCACCTCGTTTTCTGCTGATGGACATAGCGACACCGACGTCGCGCCGATCGGCGGTTTGCATGTTGGCTACAAGAAACAATTTGGCCATTTTGTGGCGGGCCTTGAATTTGGCTTCGAGGGCACTCAAACCAGCAAGGGATCGGAGTCCCGAAGTTTTCAAACAAACTTTCCCGTTGTTTTAGGGGACGAGCCCATCGGTCTCGAGGCCGAGACGCATTTTGATTCCAGCCGGCGGGCGGAGCGGAACTGGGATGGTTGGTTGGGCGGACAATTGGGATACGCCTGGGGGCGTTTCCTCTTTTACGGTACCGGCGGTTACACCTTTGCCGATGTTGCCGTGTACTCCTTCGACAGAGCCAGGACCGGTTTCTTTGAATCCGGATTCGACGGGAACGGCGACCAGCCGATCGGCAGTTTCATTGGTCAGGTGTCAACTCGTCAATACTCAAACACCAGCGACATCATGAATGGATGGTTTGCCGGTGGCGGCACGCAGTACGCGCTCAACGACAAGGTGGCTATCGGGCTGGAGTACCGGCATTCGGATTTTGGCGATGAAACTTTCCGGTTCAAACCGACGCACCCGATTTTCCCCGGGGCGACCAATGTCAACCTGAGCAGCGACCAGGTGGAATTCACGGTCAATATCATGCTCGGGCACCTGGGCCACTAAGCTTCGCCCGTGATGGCGGTTAGGCCCCCCTGGGAGGCCCCCTAAAATTTACGAAAAGTTTTTCTTGGCAAAGGTCGGGTTTTCTGGCAAATGCTTGATCCCAAGGAGAAACACCCAAGGAGAAACAATATGCAAATTACATTTTTAAAGAAAAGCGTGCACATGGCCAGCATGGCATTGTGCGGAATGACTGTGGCGTTCATTGGTGCAGCAACCAGTGCGCAAGGAGGACTGTTTAACGTTCCGGCCGAGCCGGCCGATTGGAACGGGCCGTACTTCGGATTCAACGCGGGCGTCGTGTTGGATCATTATGATATAGGAGACTACTGGGGGCGCGTAAAACTCGGAGCGCAACTCAATAACGCCCTGATGCTCGACCCATACGTCGACGACGGTGCCGAAACGGCTGACCCGTTTCTCGCCTATTTTTATTCCTGGGGCCATAGCGATACGGACATGGCGCCAATCGGAGGCATCCACTTCGGCTATAACAAACAGTGGGGCCATTTTGTTGGAGGCTTTGAACTTGGTTTCGAGGGCACTCAAACCAGTAAAAGCGCCGTGTCTCGGAGCTTTCAAACCAACGTCCTTACCGACTCTGACGAGAGTGATGTTGAAGCTAGCACGCGTTTCGATTCCTACCGACGGGCGGAACGGAACTGGGATGGTTGGTTGGGCGGACAGCTGGGGTACGCCTGGGGGCGTTTCCTTTTTTACGCCAATGGCGGCTACACCTTTGCCGATGTTTCCATGTACCTCGTACGACCAGGCCCGGACCCTTTTCATCGATGATCCGGGCGATGGTGAGCCAGAATTTACGCGGCACGCGAACACCAAGGAGTATTCGGTGGGCAACGACATCATGGAGGGCTGGTATGCCGGCGGCGGCACCAAGTTTGCGCTGAATAACAAGGTGGCCATTGGGATACAGTACCGGCATTCGGACTTTGGCGATGAAGTTTTCCGATTCAAACCGACGTTTCCGATTATGCCGGGTGCGACCAGGGTTGATCTGACCAGCGACCAGGTGGAGTTCACGGTCGACATCATGCTCGGCCATTTGGGAAACTGATCGGTTCACAGTCCGTTGCTGGTCCTTTGCCAGCGTCACGGGTCTGGCACGGCAGGCGAATTCTTGCGTCTGCCGTGCTAGATTACCGGGATGGACAGCACGGCCGCGATCCTGTTGCGCAAGCGGAAATTCAGTGACACCAGCCTGATCATCTCCTGGTGCACGGAAACGCGCGGTTGCATTCACACCATGGCCAAAGGGGCCCGGCGCGCCAAGAGCCCATTCGCAGGGAAACTGGATTTGTTTTTTGAAGCCGAGATCTCACTAATTCCAAGTCGAAAATCGGACCTGCATACGCTGACCGAAGTTGCACTGAGGAATACGTTTTCCGGAATTCGTCAGAACTACCGGCGCACGGAAGTTGCCGCTTATTTTGTCGAACTGGTGGAGATTTGCACGGAACGCGACCATGCCGAGCCGGAGCTCTTTGCGCTGTTGCGGCGCGCTTTCGGATATCTCGATGCCAACGATCCAAATCTGCGGGCGATCTCGCACTTTGAAACCGAGTTGGCGCGTATTGCCGGGGTGCATGATGCCCGGAGACTGAAGGGCGACCCGGCTTTTGCGCTTGGAAATTTGTTTGGGAGACTGCCATTGTCGCGGACGCCGCTTTTGAAGACGCTTGCGTCGGCGCGGTCGATAGACCAGGAGTCCGTTGGGCCAAATACGTAAACTCACCGGCTCAACGGGAATGCGGCTCCGCCAAATACGAAAGGAATACGGAATGAAATTATTGGTGCGGTTTACTTCTCTCGCTTTGGCTTTGGCAGCACTCAGTCCGGCCGCGTTCGCAAATGACACTTACAAATTCAATCAAACCGGCTCGACCATTGCTTTTCGAGTTCACCAGTTTCTTGGAACCGCGCGCGGCAAATTCACACGTTTCGAAGGCAGAATCGATATCGATCGCGACCATATCGAGCGCTCCTCGGTCTGGGTGAGAATCGACGCGAGCAGCATCGACACCGGAATTGCCACGCGCGACAAACATTTGCGGGGCCCGGAGTTTTTTAATGTCGCAAAATTCCCTGCAATCACCTTCAAAAGCCGCGGCGTGAAGCAAACCGGCGGGGAGAGTGCCGATATCGTGGGTGATCTGACCATGCATGGGACGACCCGGCCCATTACACTGCATGTGAAGTTAATCAGTCCGCTGGCGCAACAAATGTCGATGTCCCAGATGCGCTGGCAGGTTACAGCCGACCCAATCAAGCGCGGCAACTTTGGACTGGTGTGGAGTCCGAGCGTGGAAGCAATCTCGATGATCAGCCAGGACGTTTCTTCCAGGATCGAGATCGAGGCGAAGCATGCTGAATAAGCCTTCCGGCTGGGGCGCGTGGTCCTTTGCTGGACCCTGGCGCGCCGAAAAACATCGAGACCACACTCAGCATGGGCGTAACGGGCGATAATCGCACTCGAGCGATGCGGTCGGCATAAAGACTTCGTCGGATGTTTCTCGCTGAACGAGTTTAAAATACAAAATTAGAGATTAAGAATCCAGAACGCCCAAACCGTCGCCATGGAGACACCGATTACCATCGTGCCCCTGGGAGATTCTGCGCTCATCGTTCGTGTTTGCGAAGGCTTTGCAGACGCGCCCGATAAAACACTCAGCGCTGTCCTGAAGGCGCAGCGTCGGCTGGAAAAAGCGGGCTTGCCGGGCCTTATAGAAACCGCGGCGGGCTACACGACCGTCGCGCTCTTTTTCGACCCGCTACGTCTCCTGGATGCCAGAGCGGAACCGGAAACGGTATTCGACTGGCTGGCGGATCGTGTGCGTGAAGCGTTGGCGGATCGCAGGGTGCGCACTTTTGCGGGCAAGGTTCGTCGAATCGAAATCCCGGTCTGCTATGACCGTGAATTTGCGCCGGATCTGGATGAAGTCGCACGACATGCGGGGCTCACAGTGCAAAGAGTTATCGATCTTCACTCTGGCGCTGAATATCGCGTCCACTGTCTCGGATTCACGCCTGGATTTCCATACCTGAGCGGATTGCCCGGCGAACTCGCGACGCCGCGCCGCATCATGCCGCAAAAGGAAGTCGCCGCCGGCTCGGTTGCGATCGGCGGAACTCAAACCGGCATTTATCCGGTGAAATCTCCGGGCGGTTGGAATGTGATCGGTCGTACGCCGTTGCTTTTGTTCGATGCACAAAAAGACCAGCCAGCGCTGTTATTCGCAGGAGATCGGGTTCGTTTTCGCGCGATCACACGCGAGGAGTTTGAAACGATGAAAGGTTGAGTCGTTGAAGCGATGCACATGATTGTTACCCAGGCCGGTCTTTTGAGTAGCGTTCAGGATCTGGGTCGCGCCGGTTGGCGCAAATTCGGCGTCTCTCCTGGCGGCGCGCTCGATTCGCACGCGGCCCGCGTGGCGAACCTGCTCGTTGGCAATGCCGAGTCGGAAGCGGTGCTCGAAGTCACGTTCGGCGGGGTGCATTTGCAATTCACCGACAAACGAATTGTAGCGTGGTGCGGCGGCAGGTTTGATGTTCGTATGGGATCGATACCGCTTCCCGCCGGTCGCGCAGCGCTGGTTTACCAGGACGAAGAAATGAGAATTGATCGGCCCCAAATCGGTTGTCGTGCCTGGATCGCGATTTCTGGCGGAATCGACGTCGCGCAGGTGCTGAAGAGTCGCTCCACCGATCTGCGCGCGAGTTTTGGCGGATTTAACGGTCGCGCGTTGCGAGACGGCGACAAAATTCCGCTCGGTAAGAATCCCCGAAATGCAGAGATTCTGGCCGACGAACTGTGCATGGAAAAAATCGCGTCGTGGTGTTCTCCCCACAACTGGTCGAGTCCGGCGCAAACTGAGCCGGTTTTGCGCTTCATTCGAGGCGCGGATTGGACCCGGTTCGACGATGTAACGATTCAACGTTTTACTAGGGGGCCGTTCTCGGTTTCGCCGGATTCCAACCGTATGGGCGTGCGACTCGACGGTCCGGAACTAAGACGAAGTGATGTTGGCGATCTCGTCTCCGAGGCGGTCGCACCAGGGACCATCCAGGTGCCACCGAGCGGTCAGCCGATTCTTTTGCTTGGAGATTGCCAAACCATCGGCGGTTATCCAAAGATCGCCCACGTGATCACAGTCGACCTCCCGATTGCCGCACAGTTGAGCGCTGGCGGCCGGGTTCGGTATCGCGAAGTTGCCCTTGCGGACGCCTATGGCCTTTTGCTCGAACGCGAAAGGGACCTCGAACAATTCCGGTGCGGACTCAAACTGCATTCCCCATGAGCCTGGTCGTGGATCTGAACTCGGATCTTGGCGAAGGCGCCGGACACGACAACGAACTGCTGGAGCTCGTAACATCTGCCAACATCACCTGCGGTTTTCACGTGGGCGATCCGGTATCGATTCTTCGATCGATCCGCGATGCGAAGGAGCGCAATACTGCGGTAGGAGCGCATCCCAGTTTCGCGGACCGGGAGAATTTCGGACGAACCGAGCTTGCGCTAAAGCCGGCCGAAATTTTTTCGCAAATAACCTATCAGCTTGGCGCCTTCGCGGCGCTGGCAAGCGCGGCCGGCACCCGTATGAATCACGTTAAGCCACATGGCGCTCTTTATAATATGGCCGCGCGCGACAAACAGATCGCCGACGCGGTCGTGAGCGCGATGCTGGTTGTCGATCCCTATTTGATCTTGTTCGCGCCACCCAACAGCGCGCTCGAGAGGGCAGGGGAAGCGGAGAAATTTCGGGTCGTCAGGGAAGTTTTCGCGGATCGAAATTATATGGCTGATGGCTTGCTTGTTCCGCGTGCCCGGGCTGACGCTTTACTGCGCGATCCGGAAGCTGCGGCCAGGCGCATCCTGCGCATGCTGCGAGAGGGCAAGGTGCAATCGGTCGAAGGCCGTGACGTCGATGTCCATGCGGAAACCATCTGCGTGCACGGCGACACGCCCGGAGCGGTCGATTTTGCACGCGCTTTGCGCTCGGAATTGGAATATAACGGCGTGGAGATCCGCGCGCCGGAAAGCTCGTTATGAACGGCGACCCCGACAATACTCAAGAACAGGCCGATACTCCTGTCCCGGGAAATCCCGCGGCTTCTCCCGCTGGACTTGTTCGCGCACTCGGACCCATCGACGCAACCATGATCGTTATGGGTTCAATGATCGGTTCGGGCATTTTTATCACCTCGGCGGAATCATCGCGATTGAGCGGCGCGCCGGGTTGGTTGGTGCTGGCGTGGGCGGTCGCCGGTTTGATGACGATTACGGGCGCGCTTTGTTGCTCGGAGCTCGCCACCATGATGCCGCGCGCCGGTGGCGTCTATGTCTTCCTGCGCGAAGCCTACGGTCATTCGCTCGGATTCTTATACGGCTGGACATTGTTCCTGGTCATTCAAACCGGGACCATCGCCGCCGTGGCCATCGCTTTTGCAAAATTTCTCGGCGTCTTCTTTCCCGCCGTCGCGTCGGACCATTACTTGATTGCGCCGATCTCTCTTGGCGATTACGCCCTTAGTTTATCGACGGAACAACTGGTCGCGATCGCGCTGATTGCGCTTTTGACCTGGACAAACACACGCGGCCTGGAAGTCGGAAAACTGGTGCAAAACACATTCACCTTTGCCAAGACAGCTGCTCTCGCAGGCGTGGTGGTTGTCGGCCTGTGGTTAGGCTGGCATGCCAACAGCGCGGCGCGCTCCGCCGCCTGGTGGGATTCCTGGGCGAACGGCTGGACCCCGCAGATTGCGCAGCCAGGTTTCACACTCGCCGGCGGCCTCGCGCTTCTGTTGCTGTTCGGCAAATCGATGGTAGGCCCCCTGTTTGCGCAGACCGCCTGGAACAATGTCACTTTTATCGGGAGCGAAGTCCGCAATCCCGGGAAAAATCTTGCCCGTGCGTTGCTCTGGGGCTGCGCCATCGTTGTGCTCCTTTATCTGCTCGCCAACATGGCGTACATCGCGCTTCTTTCGTTCCCCGGGATCCAGCACGCGCCGCAGGATCGGGTCGCAGTCGCGGCAATGAGGAATGCATTTGGCAACCTCGGGGCGATGTGCATGGCGGCCGCGATCATGGTTTCTACCTTCGGCTGCGATAACGGTCTGATTCTCTCCGGGGCCCGCGTCTATTTTGCCATGGCGCGCGATCGCCTGTTTTTCAAAAAGGTTGGCACGACCAATCGTTATCACGTTCCGGCGGCCGCGCTCCTCGCGCAGGGAGTCTGGACTGTGTTCCTGACGTTGCCGCGAACAGTCACCACCGATGCTGCAACGCACCGGATCGCTTACGGCAACGTTTACACGCAACTACTTGAGTATATCGTTTCCGCCGATTTGGTTTTTTATCTTCTGATGGTTGCGGCGGTTATCATTTTGCGGCGAAAGACGCCTGCTGCCGACCGGCCATATCGCACCTGGGGTTATCCCTTCGTGCCCATCATCTCAATCCTGCTCGCCAGCCTGCTCATTCTCGATCTTGCCTGGCTTGCGCCGACCACTTCCGGGATCGGCATTGCCATCGTGCTCACCGGCCTCCCCGTCTATTTTATATGGACGAGACGGAGTAGCCCGGCGGTTTAACGAGCGGGACCGCCGGTCAACGCTTGCGCCCTCTGGCTTCGACCTGGGTGAATTTGCCGCCGAAGCGGTTTGCCAGAGTCTGAAGCATCTGGCGCTCGTCCGCTTTATCTGCTCCGGTGACATAATAGATAGTGTGAATTTTCGCCGGCCTTCTCAGGGTCTTTTCTCCATCTTCGACCACTTTATAGATGTCTTCGGGAGTAATTTTTCTTCCTGGTTGAATGCTCGATTCGCCGGTGGCGTTGCCGTCGGTGAGCAGGTAAATCACTCCTCCGTCGGGATGGAGCTTAAAAGCTTCTTCAAAAGCATAATCGTGGCGTGTTCCTCCCGGTTTGCCGCGTCTTTTCGGCGCCTTGTGGTAATCGAGTTCTTTCTGGATGTGCTCAATCGCGGCCTTCTTGTTTTCCTCCGTGGCTGGCACCAGCTCCGGCTTCCATGCGTAAGCGCCGCCGGAAAAACGAACAATCCCGAAAGATACGGCCGGTGTCAGGCCTTTGATCAGTTCGATCGCCTCGTCGCGTACCGCCTGGAAACTCTGCTCCTTGCCGTGCTTGACCAGCTTGCGTGACTTGTAATCCGCGTCGCCGGTGCGGCCGAACATTGAGTCGGAGACGTCTACGATGATCACAACATTGCTGCTGACATCGCGAATACCGAAAAAATTGATTTGCGCGCCACTGCCCGTGCCGCCGGCTGACGCCATGGATGGCACGCCGGCCAGAAACCCGCGGCTTTGCCCCGCCCCGCTCATGAGTGGTGGCGGTGACGCAGAGTCGGCCGGAAGACTCGGTAACGCCGGCAACTGGATCCTGGCGGCTCCGGTTGTGAGCACGCGCTTCGGGACGGCTGGCGGCGCGCTTGTGGTCCGCAATCTTTGTTGGATCTGCACCCGATGCTGGAGCGCGCGTTCTGCCGGATTAGGCGACTTTGGTCCCGCGGCGAACGTAAGTTTGTGCCCGGCGACATATCTCGAGACCACGAAAAACGTCGCCCCAATGGCGAACAGCAGGTGAACTCCAATGCTGATTACCAGCACGCGCCGGCTTAATCTCTTCTGCGGTTTGGATATGCGTGTCGGTGGAGATTCGGTTTCGACAGCCACCCGCTAATTTAGGCGCATAATCGGATTTTTCGCGAGAACACAATCGCGGTGGCCTGCGTCCATGCGCGCACAGCGCGAGTGCCCTTCAGGGAGAACGATGAATGGGAGCGGCTGCGTGGTCAGGCCTGCGGCGCTTTTGACGCCACGCGCTTGAGGCGGTAACCGTCTGCTCTCGCACCATAGCCCGCCGAATATTCGACAAGCCCGACGTTTTTTCTCCAGACAATCCGTTTGAAGTGGCCGGAAGGATGGTTGGTTTCGTAGATACAAAGATCGCGTTTTAACGTGATGGTCGTTTTCCATAGCCCATCTTGCACACTCAGACCGCCGCGCGTGATTCCGTAAATCTCTCCTTTGTTGAATGAAGGCGCTTTATCCAGTGCCGAAATGTGCTGAATCGCCTTGTCTATGTCCTCTTCATTCAACAAAACGATGAGATCATCTGTGACCACGAAATACTCAGTCGAGATTTCCCGGGGTTGCGGCGCGCGCGATTTGATGTCGGCAAATTCGATTTTGTAAATTCCGCCCCACGGCATTCTGGCAACGCGTGTCGTCACCACGCGCGCCGTAAACGGAATTTCTTCCTCCGAGATGCTGTCTCCCCATTCTACGCCGTGAAACTCCGCCGATACCGGCTTGTCGTCAGGGGCGTCCAGAAAAGGATTGGCAGCCTGGGCCACGGCCGTCAGTAGAATCGATACCGAAAAAGCCCCAAGCCGTGTGCGACGCATCAAGAGAAATCGTAGCCAGCTATGGATTGACAATGCACGCACGAATTTTCAATCTGGGAATCACGAAAAACCCTCCTTTCGATTCCGAGAATCATTGACTTTCGCTTGGGGAACCGATCAGCATCGCGTCGTGAATAGGATGTTTGCGGTCTCGTTTGCCGCCCTCGCCCTGCTCCTTCTTTGCAGCCGAGGTTCCGCGCAGGATACGTTTCCTGGAGGGATTGTTTACGGGCCGAAAGCGGCGTTCAAGGTGGACGCGCCCCAAGGGTGGGTCCTGGACAACACCGCCGGCGCCGAGCAAGGGTTGCCCTGCGTTCTTTATCCCAAGGGGTCGTCATGGGCCGATGCGGCGACGATTATGTACGCAAAGATCGCAGGCACACAGTTCGAAGACGTCGAACAATTCGTCGCCATGGCAATCAAAGAAATGAAAAAGACCCATGGGACGCCAAAACAAAAGATCGCATCCGGAAAAACGGCTGACGGCAAGCCGTACTTCATCAACGAATATCCGGCGACGAAATCGTATTCACAGTGGGAGCGCGTCGCTTACGTACAGCTGCCGCACGCCGTCGCCTACGTCGTTCTCTCATCGCGAGACGAGGCCAGCTACCGTAAAGATTCGGCCGCCCTGCAGCAAGTGCTCAAGACCTTCGCCTACCTTGAGCCCAAAACCGCGACCAAGCCACATTAACCGCGTCGCTCTTTGATCGACTGCAGGATCTCCGCGATCACGTCTCCGCGCGGTTTGGCGCCGAGATTTCCTTTGCCGTGCACGCGAACGCTGACGGCGTCGGCGTCCATGTCGCGCTTTCCGATTACGAACATGGTGTGCACCTTCATCTGCTCGGCGCGCTGGATTTTGCCGTTGATCTTGTCGGTGCTGAGATCGAGTTCGGCGCGGACTTGATGGGCGCGCAGCTCGTCGTGGATCTTGCGCGCGTAATCAAGGAGGGCCGGCTCATCGCCAATCGTAAGAATGCGCACCTGTTCGGGAGCAAGCCAGAGCGGGAAGTTGCCCGCGTAATGTTCGATCAAAAACCCGATGAAGCGCTCGTGCGTGCCCAGCGGCGCGCGATGGATGCAGAGCGGTGTCTTTTCGGTGTTGTCGCGATCCTTGTAAACCAGATTGAACCGGCGCGGCTGCGCGAAATCGACCTGGTTGGTGGCGATGGAAAATTCACGTCCGATGGCGCTCCAGGCCTGGACGTCGATCTTCGGCCCGTAAAAAGCCGCTTCATTTGGCACTTCGACAAAATTGATTCCGGAACGCTTTAGAACGTTGCGGGTCATTTCTTCGGTTTGTTTCCAAAGCTCCGGTTCGTCGACGAACTTCTGCCCAAGCTTGGATGGATCGTGCGTGGAGAAACGCATCAGATATTTCTCGATCCCGAAGAGCTTGAAATATTTCAGATACATCTGGTTCACGGCGTTAAATTCCTCTTCGAACTGCTCCGGCGTGCAGTAGATGTGCGCGTCGTTCATCTGCATCGAGCGCACCCGCATCAATCCGAACAACTCGCCGCTCTGCTCGTACCGGTAACAGGTCCCGTACTCCGCCAGCCGCAACGGCAGATCGCGATAACTGCGCGGAATCGCCGCAAACAACGTGTGATGGTGCGGACAGTTCATCGCCTTGAGGTAGTAACGATCGGCGCTGTGCTCGTGAGCGATGCTGGATGCCGGATGCTCGATGCTGGATGAGCGCCGAAGATCCAGTATCGAGGATCTAGCATCTTCGCTGAGCTCCATCGGCGGAAACATGGAATCGGCGTAGTAGGGGAGGTGGCCGCTTTTCAGATACATGCTTTCGCGTGCGATGTGCGGTGTGCGCACGCGTTGATACCCGGCGGCGAACTCGGTTTCTTTGGCGAGCTTTTCCAGTTCCTCGACGATCACCGCGCCGCGCGGCAGAAACATTGGGAGACCCGGGCCGACGTCGTCGTCGAACGTGAATAGCTCGAGTTCTTTGCCGAGCTTGCGATGGTCGCGCTTCTTCGCTTCCTCGAGCATCGCGAAGTAATCGTCGAGTTCTTTCCTCGTTTTGAACGCGGTGCCGTACACGCGCTGGAGCTGCGGATTTTTCTCGTCGCCCTTGTAATAAGCGCTGGCCACGTTGGTGAGCTTGAACGCGCCGACGTTTCCCGTGCGCATCACGTGGGGCCCTGCGCAAAGGTCGATGAAGTCGCCGCTACGATAGAGCGAGATTTTTTCGTCGGGCGGAATGTTCTCGATGATGTCGAGCTTGTATCTGCTCGGCTCGGGCCGCTCACCCAGCGCGGCGAGCCTGCCTTTCTTGCCGAGCTCCAGCGCTTCATCTCTCGAAACTTCCATCCGCTCGAACGGACGGTTCGCTTTGATCTCCTTTTTCATCTCCGCCTCGATTTTTTCGAAGTCATCGGGAGAAATCCGGTGGGGAAGATCGACATCGTAATAAAAGCCGTTTTCGACCGGCGGCCCTGCGGCAAACTGCGCTTCCGGCCAGATTTTCAAAATGGCCGTCGCCAGTACGTGCGACGCCGAATGCCGAAGACGTTCGATGTCCGTCATCTGCGCGCGTTCTTCTAAAGTCTTTCGTTCTTCACTCATGAAAGCCGGGTGAAATTAACCACGAAGAGCGCGAAGAACAGCAGGAAATTTGCAGCAGCTCCGCGTGCTCGAGAGAACAGCTGGGGAGCGCAGGCTGCCAGCCTGTGGTTTTCGGCAGCTTGCCGAAAACAGTTTCGTCGGCAAGCTGCTGACGAATGCAGGCCAGCGGCCTGCGCTGCCCGGAGCCGGACCGCGCCGCCCGCCAACTTTCTGGGGCGAGCGTTTGTGTTACTATCGATCATGCGATTGCTATTGATCGCAACTGCGACGGCGTTGATCGGAACAAGTTGCAGCCGAACCCGGAACTCAGCCTCTGATTTTGCGCCGCAACGGCAACGCATGGTGGCGCAGCAACTCACGTCGCGCGGTATCCATGACGCGCGCGTTCTGGCTGCGATGCGCAAAGTGCCGCGTGAGGAGTTTGTGCCGGCCAATTTTCGCAGGGAGAGTTATGAGGACGAACCTTTGCCGATCGGGTACGGCCAAACCATCTCGCAGCCGTACATCGTGGCGCTTATGACCGAGCAACTGCATCTCCAGCCAACAGACCGCGTTCTCGAGATCGGAACCGGATCGGGTTACCAGGCGGCCGTTCTGGCGGAGCTGGTGGCGGAAGTTTACACCATCGACATCATTCAGGCGCTTGCCAAAAGCGCCGAGACGACGCTGCGACACCTCGGTTACAACAACGTGCACGTGAAAGCGGGCGACGGTTACAAAGGCTGGCCGGAACGCGCCCCATTCGACGCCGTCATCGTCACATGCGCGCCGGATCACGTGCCACAGCCACTTGTCGATCAACTGAAGGATGGCGGCCGGATGATTATCCCAGTGGGCGGCCGGCTCGCTCAGGAATTATATCTCTTGGAAAAACGCAACGGCGCAATCCGGCAGGAAGCGGTGTTACCGGTTCGATTTGTCCCGATGACTGGGCAAGGCCCGGACGACAAATAATTTATCGTCACGTTGCAGGCCGTCTCTGTCTGCCACGCCGTAGTCCGGCAGCTGCCGGACGGAGGCGGGTGAGACGGCTCCGCTACTTTATCTCGGCCAGCTTTTTGAGATCGATTCGCTTGACCCATTCCTGCAATTCCTTGGGGTCCTGGTTCCGCAACTCGATCTCGACGAAATAACGCTTCCCCACCATCACCCAGAGAGAGGCGTGCTTTTGTTCCACTTCATACGCTTCAAAACCGGGGTTTCCATCGACCGTCGCGGGTTTGCTGTAACCTTCCATACTTTCGCTTTTTTGGGTCCACGTCCCGGTCGTTGCAGTCACGTAATCGGGATTAGCCGCTGAATCGATGATGGTGATTCCGGCGGACGGCGCGTCGTTTCCTTCGCCTTTGCGATAATCGCGATGGACGTCTGTAATTTTGAATCCTCCCACGTCTTCAGTCGATCCATCCGCGGCTTCTGCCGTCCAACCAGACGGGCCTTCCGGCAGGATCGGGATCAATTTCTTATAATCGACGACGCCCGGAACCAGAATGGGCTCGTCCTGAGCGCGCAGTTGAAAAGCGGCAAAGCAGCCGGACAAAATAAGCCCGGCAAACAGAAGCGATGCGATCAGCCGGCCTGAACGGGGAGAAATGCGGGTTTTCATGAGCGCGCGTTTCGCGGGGGCGAAACCTGCCTGTACTCGATTCACTTTATGTCGGCGGTTTGTCAAGACGCGATAATCTTCGCTGGCCGCCTGGCCCAGGATGTCCTGGCTGAGCTAGTTTTGCCGGATTAGATTATGAAACCGCGATTCGAATGAAGACCGAGCTAAAGAATTTTACGATTCGTCCGGCAACGGCCGCAGACGTGCCGATCATTCTCGAGTTGATTCGCGCGCTGGCCACTTACGAGCGCGCGCCCGATGCGGTAACCGCAACCGAAGAACATCTGACTGATGTCCTGTTCGGCAAAAAACCGGCGGCGGAAGTCCTGCTCGCCTTTGAAAGCGATGTTCCTGTGGGGTTCGCAGTTTTCTTTTTCAATTTTTCGACGTGGCTGGGCCGCCCTGGACTTTATCTTGAAGACCTGTTCGTCCGGCCGGAAAAGCGGGGCCACGGGTACGGCCGCGCGCTGCTCGTTTATCTGGCGAAAATCGCCTGCGATCGCGGCTGCGGCCGGATGGAATGGGCGGTGCTCGATTGGAACGAGCCGGCCATCGAGTTTTACAGGAAGCTTGGCGCCCGCCCGCTCGACGATTGGAAAATCTTTCGCCTGACTCGCGAAGGCATCGGCGCGTTGGCCGAAGATTCCGGCTAACGATCTGCTCGGTTTAAGCGCTGCGCACCAGACGGAAGATTAAGTCTTCGCTCGTGACAATGCCGATCAGCTTTTTCTTTTGATCGGTTACCGCGGCCAGCCTGAGTCGAGCCGCACGCAGTCGCTGGATAATTCGATAGGCCGGCTCGTTTTCCTGAGCAGTCACGATGCGTCGCATATAAGGGCCGAGCGATTGCGCTCCATTCTTGTCCAACAGGATGTCGAGTGCATTGACGAGTCCGACCGCTTCGCCCCGGGATGTAATCACGGGCAAACGATCGAACCCGGTTGCTCGACTCAGGTTGAGAACCTCGCTTATCGGCGCGTCCGGCGTGACGGATCTTACTGTCGAAAGCGGCATCATCACATCGCGCGCGGTCACGCTGCGAAAATCGACCACGTTATGGATCATTGCGCGCTCGGTTGCGGTGAGGGAGCCTTCACGCTCGCTTTGGGTGGCGATTTGTTTCAACTCTTCCCGCGCAGCGAAAAGCCGGCCGGGGCGCGCCCGCCGCGGCAGAATAAAATGTTCGAAATAGTGTCCGAACTGCAAAACAGGCCACAGCAGAATCGACGTCAGTTGCAGCAGTCCCGCTAGCGCTGCGAGGGCCCGAAACGGAAACCGACGGAAAAGTGACTTTGCCAGGACCGACAGAACGAAAAGATAAATGGGCAGTGCAACAAGGAACGTCACGAAAAATCCTGGCGGGCCGAACATCCAAACCAGTCGCCGCGTAAACAGAAGGAGCCCGAGAATGTCCGCAAAATTCGTCACCAATAACACGGTGACCAGGAGCCGCTCGGGTCTTTTTAGTAATCGATTGAGCCGGACCGCCGCCGGCACTTTTTGTTTTACGTGATAGCGCAAGCGGACGGGATCGATCGACATCAGGCCGGCTTCGATCCCATTGAACAGGAACGAGACGCCCCAGCAGCAGAAAATGATCACCATGTCTCTCATGACTGGTTGATGTCGGTCTCCTTTGTTTGATCGGCTGTGTTCTGGCACGTCGTCTTTTCCAGCAGCAATTCTTCGATCCTTTTCCTGCCTGCGCGTCGCACCGTAATGATCAGACGCGGCAGCTCCATGCGCGTGCCCGGTGGCGGCAAATAGCCAAGCCGGTTGAAAACAAAGCCGCCGATGGTGTCGATCCCGTCCTCTTCCAATTCGAAGCCGAGATGCTCGCTCAGATCGTCGAGCCGCGCATCGCCGCTGACCAGAAACTTTCCGTCCTCAAGCGGCTCAATCTCCAGATCGGCACCGCCGCGCGGCGCCGCCTCGCTTAAGATCTCCTCGACAATGTCCGACATGGTGATGATGCCCTCTGTGCCGCCAAATTCATCGACCACGATGGCCAGCCCCTGGGTGTGGGTCAGAAAAAGTTTGAGTAAATCCAGGGCGCGCATTGTTTCGGGCACGAACGACGGCGCCAGCAATGTCTCCGTGTAGTGTTCGCTTGGATCGAACAGGAATTTTTTTACATCGATAATGCCGACAATGTTGTCCGGCGTGTCCGCGTAGACCGGAACGCGGCGATAGCGTTTTTCTTTCAATTGCGCGATCGCCGTCTCGTTAGTCAGATCGTCGGGTAACGCAAACGTATCCACTCGCGGAGTCACGCAATCCTTTGCCGTTTTGTCGCCCAGCTTGATGATTTCCTGAATCATCTCGCCCTCGGTCTCCTGCAGCGTGCCTTCTTCCTCGCCGATCTCGACCAGGGTTTCGAGCTCCTCGTCGCTCAGACGCGAGCGGGTGCGCAGTTTTGATGGCGTAATCAGATCGACTACGAGCGTGCTTGCCCTTTCCAGGAACCGCCCGACACGATCCAGCAGCGGCATCGAAGCTTGCAATGTGAGCGCGCCAATGGTCGAGAGCCGGTACGGCGCGGATAATGCCAGCAACTTCGGAATGAGATCGCAGAGCACAACCATGATCGCGAAAATGGCGACTGCGGCCAGCCACTGCGGAACGCGCCCGGCCAGTGGCCCTTCCCACACCAAAAAGAGGCAGAGCAGCACGAGCGGCACCTTTACCAATGCGTCCCCCAAAAGGAGCACGTTAAGAACCCGGCGCGGTTTATCGCGAAAAACCTGGATGAACTTGGTCAGCCCGGGGCGATTTTCGGCCAGTCGCCGCAATTGGTGCGGCCGAAGAGAAAAAAGTGCTGTCTCCAGTCCGGAAAAAAGCGCCGACCAGAAAATCAAAATTGCAATCGCCGCAAGAAGAACTGCGAATCCAGCGAGCGTCATTGTTGTAGCCGCTGTTGCTGACTGCGGCTGCGCCTGCCCTCCGGAAAAGTGAAGCGTGCGAGTTTGCTCATCATTCGAGCCACGATGAAGTTAAGCCCTTCATGAGCAAAGGCGAGAGGATTTCGCGACTGGTGCGCGAACTGGGAGGTGAGGGGACCAATTTGCAGGGCGGCCCGGTTGCGAACCATCCCTATTACCGCGCCTATTTTCAATGCTGGAACGAGCAGCTTTACTACGAGGCGCATGATGTTCTCGAGCAGATCTGGCTAAACAAGGATTCAGATGACGACAATTTCTTCAAAGGCCTGATCCAGGCAGCCGGCGCGTTCGTTCATTTGAAAAAGAATTTCGAGCACCCGTCCCATGCCAAACATGGCCGCCGTTTGCAGCCCGCGGTGCGTTTGTTTCGGCTCGCAGAGAAAAACCTGTCGCGCTTCGGTCCGCAACATCACGGCATGGACGTTGCCGCATTCTGCCAATTGTTGCGTTCCTACGCGGCCCGCATCGTCGCCTCCGATTATAAAACTAATCCCTGGTCGCCGAAAACCGCGCCAAAACTGAAGTTAGGGTAGGGACGGCGCGCTGCGCCGTCCGGACCCCGCAGCGCCGCGTCCCTACATTGTAAAAATCAATTTGAAGCCGGCGATGAAAAGCACCGTTGCCAGCAGGAGCGAGATGGCACGGACTGGAAAACGCCGGCTGCCCAGATGAGAACCAAGCGTGCCGCCAATGATCGCGGCTGCCGCAAGGAGAAAGCCGAGCGACGGAATGGAATGCCTCGCCGTGACAAAGCCGCCAAGGCCCGCGGCTGAGTTCACCAGGATAAACAGAGCAGAAACCGCTGCGGCCTGGCGAATGTGCGCCCAGCGGCAGAACAGCAGAAGCGGTGTGAGAAAAATTCCGCCGCCGGTCCCGGTTAGGCCGGAGAGAAATCCGAGGCCTGCTCCAACACCGATCGCAGTCGGTCGCGACGGAGTAGTTACTTGCGGCGGGTCACTCCGGCGAAAGGTCAGGCGCACGGCGGAGAAAAGCAGCACAAGCCCGATCAAAATTCGCAGGGCCGAGGCGGACGGTTGCAGATAGCCTCCGAAATACGCGGCAGGAATCGAAAGGAGTGCAAACGGCCAAAACAATTTCCATGAAAAATGTCCGGCCCGCCAAAATTGGAACGTGCCAATGATGGCGACGAGAATGTTGAGGACCAGCGCGGTCGGGCGAATGATCGCTGGCGCGAGCCCGAACAGCGTCATCGTTGCGATGTATCCCGATGCGCCTGCATGACCGACCGACGAATAAAGAAAGGCGATGACGCCGATTGCCAGAAAGAGCAAAACGAAAAGCGCGTGGTCCATTCCTGATTGAAGTGAAACCACGAATGAACACGAATGGACACGAATCAGGAAGGCTGGAATTCGTGTTCATTCGTGGTTGGAGAGTCTTCTCAAAAGCGACCAGAGAATCCTCACCTTAATCGTCCCCGGACGTGGCGGGAGAAGCGGACTTGTGTGTGGAAATTTCCCGGTGTTGCCATGGCGCCGCCTGAGACTTGCTCGACGCGATAGAATTGCACCGGCTGGCTGAAGGCATTGCTCACGGTAACCTGCGCAATGCCGCCATTTCCCGGAGCAGGGCTACCCAGCGAATTCCAGCCGTCGAGCAGTAGACCGGATTGGCTCTGCAATTGATAGTTTCTGTCCACGACGCTGTCGAAGCTGATGCGAAGATCGGTGCCGAGTTTCTCAACGTTTGTAATGCGCAACCGGCTTGCTTCGTAAGCGCCGATGTCGCTGCCATCGCCCCCGGCGGCATTTGCAACATTCGGATCGTCAAATGGCCGCGGCTCTTTCCGCTGGTCGCTGTTTATTGCCAGCGTCGCGATGGTGTCACGTTTGCCTTTGTCTATCGCGGGACTGCTGGCTTGCAGAGCGATCGTATCGGTTAGGCCGCCGTTATCGCGAAGTCCGGCGGGATCCAATAATGGGTCGGTGTTAATCTGGTCGCCAGTGCCGGTCAGGAACCCGCCGCCGTCATCACTGCTAAGATTATAGCCGGCTGACGTGATCGTTCCGGAAGTTGTCGTAATTAGGGTGTGCTCCTGCGCGCCGGCTTGAAGAATATTGTTGCCTAGCGTTGCGGTGGCTCCGTTGCTGTTGTAGACGGCGCCTCCCGCGTAGTTGGCAGGTTCGTTGTTGCTGACGACCGTGCTGTTGCCGACCTTCGCGGAAGCGGTGCTGGTCTGGCGCGAATTATTGATCTGGCTGCCTGTAGCGCTGGAGCCCGAAACGATGTTATCGCTGAGCGTGCAATTGTTCACGGTCAACGACGCCGAGGATCCGATATCGGCATTGGCTACGCCACCGCCGTGTGTTGCTGCGTTTGCATGGAACAGGCAACCGGTTGCGGTCACCGTTCCACTGGCGTTATAAACCCCGCCACCGGCAAGAGCGCTGTTATTGTCGATTGTGCTGTCGCGAAGAGTCAGAGTGGACGCGAAACTGTTGTAGATCCCGCCGCCGTTGCCGCCCGCCGTGTTGGTGTCGATTGCGCAACCGGTCACGGTGAGATGCGACACATTATTATAGATGCCACCGCCCGCGGCTGTGCTCCCGCCCGTTGCGTTATTGTTGCTCAGGACACAATCCGCCAAGGTCACTGTGGCGTGATCGACGTAGATCCCTGCGCCTACGCCTCCGGCGCTCGCCAGGCCGCCGGTGATCGTCAGGTTCGAAATCGTGGCGGTGTTGGATGTTCCAATCTTGAACACGCGGCTGCTATTGTTCCCGCTTACCGTCAGATTGGCCGCGCCCGGTCCCGCGATGGTCACGTTGTTCGCGACGAACAGCTCGCCGCTGCTCAAGAGGATCGTTGCCGGATAGCTTAGGGCGAAGTCGATCACGTCATTATTGCCCGCGCTCACCAGCGCCGCGCGCAACGTGCCTAGTCCGTCGTCGGCGGTACTGGTGACCGTAATCGTTGCGGCCTGCACTGCCGATGTCATCGCCTGGAACAACAGCACAATCCCGACGGTGACGACCGACATGGCCGACCGTCTTATACCCACGCCACGCAAAGTAGGAATAATTGTATTTTTTTTAAAGCAGTTCTGTCAAGGGGGGCGTTCGACGGCTCGACAGAGTCTCGCCCCACCAGCAGGCGCGTTGCTACAGCATCTACCCTCGGTAATATGACGCGTGACGCCGACCCATATCGCTGTTGAACCCACGCCGGGAGTTGCACAACACACCAACCGGCTGGCGCATGAAAAATCGCCTTACCTTCTCCAGCACGCGCACAACCCGGTCGATTGGTATCCGTGGGGCGAAGAAGCATTCGCCAAGGCACGCCGCGAAAACAAACCGATTTTTCTCTCGATCGGTTACTCGACCTGTCACTGGTGTCATGTCATGGAGCACGAGTCGTTCGAGAACAAAGAGACGGCCGCGATCATGAATCACGATTTCGTGAACATCAAAGTCGATCGCGAAGAACGGCCCGATGTCGATCGTGTTTACATGACCTTCGTCCAGGCGACCACCGGCGGCGGGGGCTGGCCGATGAGCGTTTGGTTGACTCCGGATCTCAAACCGTTTGTCGGCGGCACTTATTTTCCTCCGGAAGACCGTTACGGTCAGCCGGCTTTCAGGAAGGTTCTGGAACGAATCGCCGCGGCGTGGAAGCAGGACCACGAAAACATTATCGACCAAAGTTCCAAGATCCTTTCGGCACTGCGCGAATCACAGACCTCACAAACCGCCGCCGGCGGGGAGATCGATGCCCGCGTTTTGCAAGGCGCTTATGAGCAGTTTAACCATTCGTTCGATCCAAAAGAAGGCGGCTTTGGTACCGCGCCAAAGTTCCCGAGACCTGTCGCGCTCAACTTTCTGACACGATTCTACGCGCGTACTCGTATTGTAGGGCAAGCGCACCGCTTGCCGGACCAGGGTGACCCGGGCTCAGCAGGCCAGAGCAACCACGCGCTGGAGATGGATCTGTTCACGCTGCGCAAAATGGCCACGGGCGGAATTCACGATCATATCGGCGGCGGATTTCACCGTTACTCCGTCGATCGTTACTGGCACGTGCCGCATTTCGAAAAGATGCTTTACGATCAGGCGCAGCTCGCAGTCGCGTACCTCGACGCGTTTCAGATCGCACAAGATCGACAATACGCGGATGTTGCCCGTGACATTCTCGATTACGTCTCGCGCGATATGACCGCGAAAGACGGCGGATTCTTCTCTGCCGAAGACGCAGATAGCGTTGTACCTGTAGCGGCCCCGAAAGCGTTCGGGGTCGCATCAGACCCCAAAGTCAGCGACGCTCATCCGCCTTCGCCTGGCTACGGCGCGACTGGTAGAGCGCCGCTACAGAAGAAGGCCGAAGGCGCCTTCTACGTCTGGACCGAAAAGGAAATCGACAACGCCCTGGGCGCCGACGCTGAGATCTTCAAGTTTCACTACGGCGTGCAACCAAACGGCAACGCGCCGGAAGGCAGCGATCCGCAGGATGAATTTCGCGGCAAGAATATCCTGATCGAGCGGCATACGATCGCCGAGACGGCCGGACATTTTAAAAAGAGCGAAGATGAAGTTCGACAACTGCTCGCGCGCAGCGGCGAAAAGTTATTGGAGATTCGCAACAAGCGTCCGCGCCCCCATCTCGACGACAAAATCATCGCAGCCTGGAACGGCTTGATGATTTCGGCTTATGCCCGGGCGGCACAAGTTTTGGGCAATGACAGTGGCGCGGGCTTCCAGGCCGTAAATTCAGGATCTGATACGCGCTACCTGGATAGCGCGACGCGCGCAGCCCGATTTCTTCGGGCAAATCTGTATGATGAGAAAAACAAAGTTCTTTATCGCAGTTATCGCGATGGGCGCGGCGACGTCCAAGGTTTCGCCGACGACTACGCGTTCGTCATCCAGGGGCTTCTCGATCTTTACGAAGCTTCCTTCGATGTGGAATGGCTGAAATTTGCAGTGGAGCTTCAGGAAACGCAGGACCGTTTGTTTTTCGACGAAAAAAACGGCGGTTATTTCACTACGAGCGGAAAAGATTCGAGCGTCCTGTTACGGATGAAAGACGACAACGACAGCGCCGAGCCGGCCGCAAGCTCGGTCGCCGCGCTGAATCTTTTGCGATTGGCGCAGATTCGTAACGATAAGGAAATGGAAGATCGCGCGAAGAAAACGATCGACGCATTCAGCGCAACGTTTTCACATTTCGCGAGCGCCATGCCGCAAATGCTGGTTGCCTTGGATTATTAGTTAAGCAAACCGCGCCAGATCGTGATTGCGGGAAAACCTGACGCGCCAGAAACGAAGGCCCTCGTCGCCGGGGTCTACCGGCATTTTCTTCCGAACACAATTTTACTGTTGGCCGATGGCGGCGCCGGTCAAAAATATCTCGGCGAAAAGAACGAAGCGATCCGCGCGATGTCGCCGATCGACGGCAAACCCGCCGCTTATGTCTGTGAAAATTTCACCTGCAAAGCCCCGGTGACAGACCCGAAAGCGCTCGCGGCATTGCTGCCATAAGGTGGATCGTGCGCTCTCTCTGCGCCGTCGGCTCTACGCAGCCAGAGGCCGGCGCCCGGTGCTAAAACAAAGAGCGGGAAACCGGCGGCTTCCCCTACAGGAAGGAAGACGGCAAGCGATGCGCTCGCCCTACAGCGGTAGACCTGTCGGAGAAAACCTTAGTTGTCTTCGTTATCTTGTGTTCGAATTGCTTCTCTTTCGCGCCCATTGGCGCCTGCCGCGCCGTAGCCAAGCAGGGGCGAGTGTTTAGCGGATAAATTGTCTTCGGCTCGACGGAGTCTCGCCCCACCAGCCGAGACGGGCTAAGCCCCTTCGACGACGATCATGTTCGTTTTGGCGGCCCACCTACGCCAAGGCTACGGCGGGCAAGTAGCGGCGGTGCCATCAGCCGTCTGCGCTGTCATTACACGCCATCAACAACAATCATCCGCGTTTTGGCAGCCTGATGGCGCATTTTGCGCGGCTCGCGATATTCTTCGCTGTTGAGCCATTCCTTGGCGCGTTGCATTGACTCGAACTGAAGCACCACGATCCGCTTCGGCTTCCAATCGCCTTCCATTACTTCCGTTTTACCGCCGCGCACAACGTATTTGCCGCCGTACTTCTCAACGGTCGCCCCGGCGAGCTTTTTGTACTCTTCGTATCCGACAGGGTCTGTGATTTCAATTTCGACGATGAGGTATGCGGCCATCGTCGAAAGTAAAAAGCAGAAATTGGAAACTAGAAAGGGAAAACTCAGCGACTGGCGGAGACGTGGCTACAACCCCTCGACGAGGATCATATTTGTTTTGGCGGCACACTGGCGCATTTTGCGCGGCTCGCGGTATTCATCGCAATTGAGCCATTCTTCGGCGCGCTTCATCGATGGGAATTCGATTACGACAATGCGTCTCGGGTTCCAATCGCCCTCCAGTATTTTGAGCGCGCCAGCGGCCACGATGTATTTGCCGCCGTATTTCTCGATAATTGGAACAACGCGCTTCTTGTATTCCTCGAAACCGGCGGGATCGGTGATTTCGATATCGACGATCAAATACGCAGGCATTTTTAGAGTGCGGATTGGGGAGTGCGGATTGCGGATTGAAGAGCTAAATCGCTAAATAGTTAAATCGTTAGACGGTGGTTGTGGTCAGTAGTCCCGTGGTCAGTGGTCTTGTCGTCAGTGGTCGTTGTGGCCGCTGTCTTTGGCGGCGAGCTCGGGGATTTTTTTGCGGCGCCGGAGACGGAGCCAGTTGTTCCAGGTTTTGCGCAGGCTGTCGCGTGGAGTGAGATACTTCTGGTTCAATTCGTTGCTCTTTAGAATCTGGGCGAGGACGCCTTTCACCGACAGATCGTCCGTATTCAAGATTGTATAGGCGGTGCCGACGGCGGCGGCATGGTGTGCGTCGCTACCGGCGACCATGGGCAGGCCGCGAATCTGGGCATATTTGAACGCGTACCGGTTGTAACGCCGCAAAGTGGTCGCGGCATTGAACACTTCGATGGCATCGACCGGTAGCGTTTCCAGCACAGCAAACCGGATTCCCGCCCGGAACAAATCATAGGGATGCGGTGGAATGGCGAGCCCGCCGCGCTCATGAATCATGTCGCACACTTCACGGGCCGGTTTCCCTTTCAAATATGGAAGCTCCGCGCCGATGCAAAGCAGATGGCCATCGGCGGTGGTGACCTCGACACCTGGCACGACCAAAAAATCATCAACCGGCTGCCCGTCGGGACGCATCAGGCCTTTCTCGAGCAAATAGGTCACCGCGTCGCAAGTGTTATGGTCGGTGATGGCGATGCCATTCAGTCCTTTGGCACGCGCGGCCGCGATCAACTCTTCCGGGCTCGATACGCCATCCCCGGAAAAAAAGGTATGCGTGTGCAGATCGAAGTTGAGCGGCATCCTGAGTAGAACGTAAGTTGAAGCCAGCAAATGGAAAGGGTCGGTTTCAAAGAGTGGGCGATTGTCTGCGAAGCGCTGGGGCGCGGGCGGCAAAGCATCATTCTGCGCAAGGGAGGCATCGCCGAAGGACGAGAGGGATTTAGCTTTCGTTACCACGAATTTTTTCTGTTCCCCACCTGGTTTCACGAGCAACCGCAAAAGGTGCGCGGTGCGGAAATCATCGGCGAGACGCCGATGCCACAGGAGAAGATCGAAATCAGGTTCGCGGCGAAACTCGATCTTTGCCGCACGATCACTTCCTGGCCAATCGCGCAAGCGCTGGAGCCTGTGCATATTTTAAAACCCGAAGTGGTCCGTGAGCGGTTCGAATACGATCAGGCGCCGGGTTTGCACGTCGCGTTGGTCCGAATTTCCCGGGTTGTCCCGGCGTGGACGTTTCCTAACGAGAAGAGATACGGCGGCTGCCGGTCCTGGGTGAATTTGCCGAATATGCCGGCGGGTTTGCGCTTTGAGCCGGTGTTGAGTGACGAAGAGCATGTAAAACGCTGCGACGCGTTCCTGAAGATCGTGGGAGACGAACCGGCGGCGATTGCGTGTCCTGCCGCGCCGAAATTGTAGGGCGTTTGATTCGCTTTTTCCCAAAAAGCTCGCCCTGTCGGGCCTTCCCGTCTATGTCGCTCGCGTCCCTGCGGCTCCATTCTGCGAAACGCCGATTCTGCATCAGATGGCGTCTGACACAGACGCCCTACAGGTGGAAACGCATCGTGCGCGAGCCAATGTAACGATGTAACCCCGAATGCGTTCGGGCTGTCCGATGGCGAGCCCCTTTTAACGAGTCACGTCCGACATCAAACCAGCTCTTCTTCGAGAATATCCGGCTCGGCTGCTGTCTCCGATGACGGCTCAAGCGCGCGATTGAATTGCAGATCGTAAAGGCGCCGGTAATGACCCGATTTCTCGAGCAACTCGGCGTGCGTGCCGACCTCTTTGATTTGGCCCTGGTCCATGACTACGATCTGGTCAGCTGACAAAACCGTTGAAAGCCGGTGGGCAATGGCGATGACTGTTCGCCCGGCCGCCAGTTTTTCGAGCGCCATTTGAATTTGTTTCTCCGATTCGGAATCGAGCGAGGAGGTCGCCTCGTCCAGCAGCAGGATAGGCGCGTTCCTCAGGAGTGCGCGTGCGATTGCGAGTCGCTGCTGCTGGCCGCCGGAGAGCAAACAGCCCTTGTCGCCGATTACGGTTTTGTAGCCGAGGGGCTGCGCCATGATGAAGTCGTGCGCGTAGGCGGTTTTCGCCGCGGCGTAAACCTCCTCCGGCGACGCATCCGGCCGGCCAAACTGGATGTTCCTGAAAATTGTGTCGTGAAATAGAAATGTTTCCTGGGTAACCAGACCGATCTGCGCGCGCAACGATTCCTGGGTGACCTTGCGCAAATCCTGGCCATCGATTTTCACCGCGCCCGCCGTCGGATCGTACAGTCGCAGGATCAGCGACAGGATGGTGCTTTTGCCTGCGCCGCTCGGTCCGACCAGTGCGTAGTTTTTTCCGGGTTCGATGCGCAGGTTTAAATCGCGCACGGCATCGGCGACGGCCCTGGAGTACCGGAACGTCACGTTCTCGAAATCGAGCCGGCCCTCGGATGAAGGAAGCGCAGTCGCGTCGGGCGCGTCCTGGACGCTCGGAACTGAATCGAGAATCGAGAAAATTTCAGTAGTGGCCGCCAAAGAACGCTGCATCAACACATGGATCTTGCTGAGTTTCTTGATCGGATCGTAAAGAATAAAGAACCCCACGATCAGGCCGAGAAACTTGGCCGCGCTCTGGTTGGCAAAGTAAACGTACAACAGCGTTAGTCCGACACCAAGAGAGGCAATGATCTCTACCAGCGGTCCAGTGGCTTCCGTTGCCTTGGTGGTGCGCATTGCGTTAGAGAACTGCAAATGGCTCCCGCGCTCGAACGATTTCTCCTGATGTTTCTCGCGGCCGAAAGATTTGATCACCCGGATGCCTGCGAACGTTTCCTGCATGGTGGCGGACATTTGTCCCATGGCCCTCTGGCCTTGTCGCACAGAGGTGCGCGCACGTCTTCCATAGAATTGGATCGGGATCAGGCAAATCGGGAAGAGCACCAGCGTTACGAGTGTGAATCTCCAGTCCATCAAGAAAAGGACCGCGATTGCGCCGACGGCCGTGACCGGCTGTTTGAACAGGTCGCTGCTCACCGTGGTCAGCGCGCCCTGCACACTTCGCGTGTCGTTGCTAACGCGCGACATCAGAAATCCGGAACGCATCCGGTTAAAGAAATCCATCGATTGGCGGACGATCTTCCTGAACAGCTGGTTACGAATGTCCATCACCACGCGGTTGCTCACCCACGTCATGAAGTACGTGTTGGCGTAATCGCAGAAGCCTCGCGCAATCATTACCACGGGGATGGCGAGGCAGATCACCGCGATCGAATTAATCTTCGGCCCAAGAGTCAGCAGTTCCCGGTGTGCAACGAGCGCCCGCGGATTCGGCGCCGCGCCATGAAAGATAACGCTCGAGACTTTTGCTACCACCAGCGGGATCAGAGAGCTGACGCCGCCGAACGCAATACCGAAGCCCAAGCCGAGAGCAAAGCGCCACCGGTACGGTTTGACGTAGCTGTAAATCCGCTTGTACGGACCCCAGACGCTCCGTATGGTTTCAAGAAATGAAGGCTTCGCCTTCTCGGCTTCTGTTTCGCTCATGAGCCTTGTGCTACCGGGAACGACAGCAGCCCATTCATAGCATCGATCACCGCCTGCGTCGAGATCTGCTTCATCGGTATCCGTGGCTGTTTTGGAATAAACTCCGTGACCGGCGATGTAGATGCCCCTTGTAAAATCAACGCCGGACTCTCCCGTGGCCGCCAATGAAACGGGTTGGTTGGCCCGAACAGAATTACCTGAGGCGTCCGAGTAGCCGCCGCAAGGTGCACTGGCGCGGAATCGACCGTCACCAATAATCGCGCCTCGCCGATCAACGCCGCCAGGGTCAGCAAGTCGGTCTTGCCGGAAAGATCGACAACCGGTTGCCGCACCTTGGATTTGATCTCGGCAAGGTGCGCCTGCTCGAACCGACCGGTCCCGCCGGTCAGAATCACGTCGAGTCCCTGATTCTTTTGTGTGTGTTCGATCGCTTCCGCCCAACGCTGCGGTTCCCAGAATTTCTCCGTGCGCGCGGAGCCCGGATGAAAAACGGCAAATGAATCGCCGATGCGGCGTTCCTTGCGCAATGCATTTGCCTTCTGGCGCGCGTCCGCGGGCACGTTCAACCGGATCGCGCGCGAGGCGTCGTGAATGTCGAGCGGCTGAAGCAACGCCAGATTATAATCGACCGTGTGCATGTCGCGCAGCCGAGCGACAACGAATTCGTTGTAGAACAAGCGCCGAATCTTTGACAGCGACTTGATCCGCCGCGCGACAATTCGCCTTGGTGCGCGCGACAAAAGCGTGAGAAATGCCGAGCGATCGTTCCTGGTGAAATCGATGCAGTAATCGAACTTTGCTCGCGCGACGGCGAGGCAGGCCGCAAAATCAAGGAGACCGCGTTGCATCACGATCGCGCGGTTCACATCGGTTAGGGCCGGAAGCAACTCCGCTGGCCCGCGAGCAACGACGAGAGTGAGGTTCGCGTCGGGAAATTTTGACCGCAACGCCGCGATTGCCGGCGTGGTCAGCATCAGGTCGCCAATGCGTTTAAGTTGGAGAAGAAGAATGTTCACCTGTAGCGGCCGCGAAAGCGTTCGGGGTCGTATTGATTCAATCATCGCGCCATTTGCATCGCGATCTCGTAAGCTTGGAGCAAGCGCGCACGGCAATGGTCCCATGTAAAGTTCTCGACGACGCGTTTGCGTGCCGCCGCGGCCATTTGATCGACCACTTCAGGGTGTTTGTAGAGGCGCAAAATCCCAGCCATTACCGCCTCCACGTCTCCCGGCGGTACAATAATTCCTTCGACGCCGTCATTGACCACATCGCCGGATTCGCGCGTTGTGATGATCGGCAAACCACACGCGGCGGCTTCGTTAACGGTCTTGGCATTCCCTTCCAACCGCGACGGAAAAACGTAAATCGTCCCCTGGTTGAGATATTTTTCAATGTCCCGCCTGAATCCGAACAGCTTAATATTTTCACGCCAGAATTTCTTGAGATGCGGCTTCGCCTCGTCGTGCACCGTGCCGATCAACCAGAGTTCCGCGTCTTTTAGATCGAGCCGGTGCCAGGCCTCGAGCACAACATGAATCCCTTTGCGCTCGATCAACGCGCCCGAGAAGATGGCGCGAAAAATCGACGGGCGCACGCCCGGCTTGAACCGGCTTACATCCACTCCGTTTGGGAGATAGAAAAGCTTTTGCTCCGCGAACCCTTGAGACCGAAACGATTCGGCCGCCTTATGTGAAAAAACGAGCAGCAAATCCGCGAGTTCGTATTCCTCAAGGTACCGCGCTTTTTCGGGCAACAGACTGGACTTCCATTTTGCAAACCAGGACGAGCTGGCGGCTGCGGCCGGCTTGGTCGATTGCGCGCCTTTTCGCGTTCCACCCTCCCGGTGCCAGGTTGGGATCTCAAGAAGGGAAGGGATCTTCAGTTTTTTCGTTACGCGCAATGACAACAGCGAATCGCCGGACCAGCCGTGAAACAGATCGTATCGGCCGGTCGCCAGCTGTCGCGATGCAACCCAATCGACATACTTCTTTTTCGCCCCGTAATAGTAAGGGCGATCGAGAAATGAAATCAGGCGGACCGGGTGCCAGCGTAACGATTGAACCAACGAGGCCGGAATCTCCGACTGTTGATCAGCGTAACCAATCACCCTGCCTAAAAATCCGCCCCGATACGCAGCCAGACATTTCTCGAGCGCCTCGACGTCCAGCCCGGTCCCGCCGATGCGCGCTGACGTCGAGTAAAGCAGGCTTTTAGGAAGCCGGCGCGGGGCTGCGGCGGATTGCATGGACGCTGGGCTTGTCGCCGCAACCGGGCCCACCTGCTGCGCCGCAGCGCCCGGAGCCCCAGGCGAAGATTGGGAGAGATCTCTCATTAATTATAAACAGCAAGAGATTCCTCGACTTCGCCCGGAATGACAAGTTTGGTACCGTCTTCGATGCCCAAGGAGAAACTCATCGTCGGCCTGGCCCGGCGCGGCTATTCGCCCAGCGGCGGCGCGGAAGCGTATTTGAAGCGGCTTGGACGCGGGCTTGCCGATCTGGGCCACGAAGCGCGGCTTTTCACGACGAACGATTGGCCGTCGGAAGAATGGCCATTCGGCGAAGTCACGCGATTGAGCGCGCGATCTGCGGCCGGCTTTGCCGACGAAATGGAGAAACGGCGAGGGCAGGGCCGTTGCGACGTGTTGATGAGTCTGGAGCGCATTTGGCGATGCGATGTTTACCGGGCCGGCGACGGTGTTCATCGTGCATGGCTGGATCGGCGCCGGAAATTTGAAACGCCGGCGCAACGGTTCGCTCACGGGTTCAATCGCAAACACAAAGAACTCCTGCGGTTGGAGCAATACCTGCTCGGCGAGCGCGGCGCTGAACGCGTGATTGCCAATTCGAAGATGGTGAAGGACGAAATTTTCGATCTCTACAATTATCTGCCGGACAGGATCGACATCGTGCGAAACGGGATCCCGCTCGACCGTTTTCGCTTTGATTCGGCTCTGCGCGAAAAATCACGCGCCGATTTGGGACTTCAGAGCAATGAAATCGTGGCGCTCTTTGCTGGATCGGGCTGGGAGCGCAAGGGACTTCGTTACGCCATCAAAGCGATCGAAGCGTGCGCCAGACCCGGGATGCGATTGCTCGTTGCCGGCCGTGGCCCGGCGCGCCAGTTCAAATCCGCGCGCACTCGTTTTCTCGGCGAGGTTGTCGATCTTTTGCCGATCTACGCGGCGGCGGATATTTTTATTTTGCCGAGCATATACGATCCGTTTTCTAACGCTTGCCTGGAAGCGCTCGCTTGCGGACTGCCCGTGGTCACGACGCGCGCCAACGGTTTCAGCGAGATTATCGAGGACCGGATTCACGGCTCGATTGTTGATACAGCCGATAATGTCACGGAGTTACGCAATGGTTTGGAACTTTGGTCCGACCCCGTCCGGCGAACAGCAGCAAGGCCAACGATTTTGAAGCGCGCGTCGGAATTCGACATCTCAAAGAACGTCGAGAAAACGCTCGGGATCCTTCTTGAAGTGGCCGCCAGTCATCCATCGTAAGCCGCTTACGATAGATCGCTGCTGCGAACGCATGCGCGCGTGGCTATGTGCTTTCCTAAATGGCGCGTGGGAGCGCCGTCGCCGTCCTTCGGATTAGCGCAATGCTTCGTGGGGCTGGCGCCGGCGTAACCGCCGCAACGCCAGGATAACCAGCAGTCCACCGCCGGCCAGCAGGAAGCTGCTTGGTTCCGGGACTACAACCGGGGACCAGGTGCCGGCAGGCACTAGACTCGTCGAAGGAGGGGCAAAGCCTGCGTCGTTATCCAGGGTCAGGGTTCCCTGGTCCCCTCCAGTTGTAGAGGATATGGTGTAAGTAGCGAAAAAATCATTTGGATCTTCCCCCGGGACTGCGGGGTAGGAGGCAAACAAGGTCTGAGTTATGTTCCATGACGTGATGTTGCCCATCGAGTCGGTTCCAATCAAAACGACCGGGGAACCGGTCATAAGATAGTAGGCTGAACCAAAAGCGCCCCCGATAGGGAATCCGCCTGTGTCCTGATTCGGCCAGCCGTTCGGGTTAATTGCGAAGGAAGGCCCGAGGTCGGCCGATATGTTCGTGTTGGCTGGTAGATCTTGCAACGCGGCCCCCATCAACGTCGTATCCAGCGTTATGGTTACCTGGAAGGCCCCTTGCGCTGTGCTGAGCGAATTACCCGTGTACGTGTAAGTGGTGTCCGCCCACAGCGATCCCGGGAGGACTACGCACAGCAAGCCACCCATAATAATAAATCGCAACCTCGAATACATTGAGTTCCCCTTGGGCAGGGCTTCCGTCACTGTTGCCCTGAGTTTCCGCCGATTGAATCAGGACAGTCCAAAAAAGTCAAGGTCGGACCGGGCAAAACCAGGGGCGATCTCGGCTGTGCGTCCAACCGAAATCAGAGATGCAAAGAAAAGAATCGTGTCGCGAACTTACGCGACGTGAGCCTCTCGAATGTTACTTGCCTTTGAGGCCATCACGAAAGGCAATCGCTTCAAGCTCCACCCGGACAGCGTCCATGACGGGAACCACCGGTCGGGCCTCGAATACAAACGCAGGCAACATCGAGCAGAACTTGTGAACTGCCAGCGGATCGTCGCAATCCAACATCATATATCCACCCCAGTCACCCACTCGTATTACGAACAACTCAATCTTGAAATTGGCGGGCGCCTTCCATTGAGTAAAAACTTCCAGAATCCGCTTCTGAGCATTCTCGTATTCCATGGGCGATCCTTGCGGACGTTCGGACCAGGTGAGCATGTATTTCATAGGTATTCTCCTTTATTAAGTTGATATCATCGGAATGTTAGAACCCATCTCTAACCCTCAATCTTCTCAGTACAAGCGCCGGCGCGCCTCTTCGTGAACGCTTTAGGCGTTAGCTGCATCGTTTGGTCAGGCTGTAGTCGCCTCAATCATTCCTGGCGTTCGTCGATGTCAAAAGAGCCCCGGCTGCGACGCCGAAAGCTGCTCCAAAAGCAACTCCCATCGCTACGTTGTGCATCGCAGCACCTGCTGCTGCTCCGATCCCTATGCCGATGGCGATCACGACGCCCATCAGCGCTCCTCGGCGACCGCTTTTTCTTCTTGTTTGTTGTGGTTCCATATTGGTGTGCTTTCGATGCGGCCTAACGAGAAGTAGTTCAGCTACCGAGAGTGAGGTCTCTCCCTGATAACAGATAACTTATAACGAATAACCTGCCCTTCAAAACTGAATCGCCGGGTCAGGTTCCCAGGAATCATGGGTGTCCTCGTTCAATTTGCGCCAGATAGGATAATTGTTCGAACGAAATGGGTTTTAGCGTTCCGTAGGCCTAACGAGAACAGATCAGCTACGGCTACCGACGTCGAGCTTCTACTCCCCGCTTCTCGATGGGGACGAAATCGCGCACGTCGTGGCCAATGTAGATTTGTCGCGGACGGGCAATCTTCTGCTCCGGATCCGTCAGCATCTCCTGCCACTGGGCCAGCCAGCCGACCGTGCGTGGAATGGCAAACAGCGCGGTGAACATCTCGGGCATGAAGCCCATAGCCTGGTAGATGATCCCGGAGTAGAAGTCTACGTTCGGATAGAGCTTCCGCTTGATGAAGTATTCGTCTTCCAGCGCGATCCGCTCCAGTTCCAGGGCAATCTCCAACTTGGGGTTTCCGCCGGTAACTTGGAAGACTTGGTCGGCCGCCCACTTAATAATCCGCGCGCGAGGATCGTAGTTCTTGTAGATCCGGTGGCCAAATCCCATCAGCTTGCCGTGACCTGCCTTGACGCCCTCAATGTAAGCGGGGACGCGGCTTTTGGACCCGATCTCGTCCAGCATCTTCAACACCTTTTCGTTGGCGCCGCCATGCAGTGGGCCCGAAAGCGCAGCGGCAGCGGCGGCGGTAGCAACGAATGGGTCCGCCTGGGAGCTGCCCACGGCCCGCATGACGTTGGTACTGCAGTTCTGCTCGTGGTCCGCATGCAGAATAAACAAAATGTCGAGCGCCCGGGCCAAAGTCGAATTCGCCTGGTACTTAGGCTCTACCATCCTCCACAGCATGTTCATGAAATTCTCGGTATAACTCAGATCGTTGTCAGGATAAACGTAGGGGAAGCCGAGGCTGTGGCGGTAGCAGTAGGCGGCGATGGTTGGGACCTTGCCGATGAGGCGATGGATTTGCAGGTTGCGCACCTCCGGATCCAGTACATTCCTGGCGTCCGGGTAAACCGTGGAGAGCGCCGCCACAGTGCTGACGAACATGCCCATCGGATGGGCGTCGTGCTGAAAACCTTCCAGGAACTTCTTGGTGTTTTCGTGCAGCATGGTGTGATGGGTGATCTTGTCGGTCCAGTCCTTTAGTTCCGGCTCAGTGGGCAGTTCGCCGAACAGGACCAGATAGGCCACTTCGAGAAAGGTGCACTTCTCCGCCAGTTGCTCGATGGGATAACCGCGATAACGCAGGATGCCCTTGTCGCCATCAATGAATGTGACCGCGCTCTGGCAGGACGCCGTGTTTAAGAACGCGGGGTCGTAGCTCATGACCCCGAAATCTTCGGGGCCTGTCTTGATCTGGCGCAAATCCATGGCCCGAACGGCACCATTGGCAAGAGGGAGGTCGTAGGTAGCCTTGGTGCGTTTGTCGACTATGCCCAGGACTTCGTTTTCCATGAATTCACTTCCCATCTCTACGATTTATAATCACCGCGCGACGCCGCAGCGCCTCTGCGTGCCTTCACACTTTGCGGACTCATCTTAATTGTGCTTAGCCGGAAGTGCGCCGCGATGCCAGCAAAAACTCACGGCTCTTTGACTGTGCGCCGCAAACAGCCTCGATGAGCGTCATATTCATGCCACGCAGCCGTTTCGATCGAACGAGAACAAGATCAGCATCAGGATTACTGATCATTTAATCCCTTTCCATTGAGAATTTGCTCCCGGGTTTTGGATTGTTTGGCTGCAGAAAAATAAAGAATACATCAGGGGCGTCGTTTTCCGGCCGCAAGCATCACGCAGGCTTTCTCGATCCGGCGTCTATGTGCCTCCGGCTGTTTGGCTGAGTCCATCCAACCGATAAAGTCCCTGCGCTCGATCGGCGTGAGATCGCTTTCGGAGTTGGTACACTCGCGAAGACTTTCGGAGCTGCAGCGCATGGTCAGGTGGCATGGTTTGCGTGTGCCCGTGGCAAAGGCACGAGACCGCGAACATTGAAGGCTCCCGTCGCCTCATCACAAGCGCCGCAGCACGCGCACCCGCTCCCGGCCCTCGCGCCCGGCAAAGGCCACATCCGGCACATAATCATCCACGATCTCGTAGCCCTCGGCAAAGAGCGCCGTCAGTTCAGCCACGCTCAAAGGGTAGGGAGGCCCCTCATCACCCGGATCGAGCACAGGATCGATGAACCACACCCCGATCAGCAAGCCTCCGCGCCGCAGAGTCAGATCGATGCCGCGCCGGTAGTCAGCGCGCATCGCCGGAGGCAGTGCGCTCATGCACGTGTGCTCCAGTACCACATCAAATGCGCCGCGCATCTCCTGCGGCGGATCAAACAAACTCCCCGTCACGAAGCGCTGTGCCAAATGCGGATACAGCGCGCGCGCCTCCGCTACCCCGGTTGGCGCGATGTCCAGCCCCGTCGCATCCAACCCGTGCGCCACCGCCAGCGCTACTTCATGCCCGCGACCGCAGCCCGGCACCAGTGCGCGCTCACGCACCGTATGACGCTCCAGATACTGCTTCATCGCTGGCGCCGGCGCGCCCTTATCCCAAAACACCTCGTCTTTTTGGTAATACTCATCCCAGTCCACGTGCGTCCCATTCAATCTGTTGTCACTGCGATGTCAATCGCCAGAGCAACTGCTTCTCTTGGAGCGCTCGGTGTTCATCCACCCTAGCCTGAAAGCAGCGCCCACGTCCCGGTTATCCTCTGTTTTCACACCGGCCAGCCCGCCCACTCGTGAACATTTTCGGAAGTCGGCTGCAGCGATTGGTTAGGCCATGCCGTGTTCATGTCGAAAACGGCCGCGTCAAAAGAACCCGCGGAGGAACGCCGCCGCTTCATCCGAGATGCCGACAATCTTGTTCGTTGCCTGACGATAAAATTTGAAATTAAGCTCGGTCTCGGGTCGACCGTCGTTCCAGTCGGAAAAAAGTCTGAGCTCGCTTCGCCCCAGGCGTCGCTTCGCGCGCGCGGTGCGTCTGATGGTGATGCTCACGCGCGGCGTTTGCCGGGCGATCCCGCGTTTCTTTGCGATCGCTTGGGCCGAGGTGACGACGCCGCTGGCGATGAGACCTGGCCCGCCTTCGTTCTCGCTCGCGAAGATGAAGATCGTATCGCCTTTGGCGATGTGCTTGCCGCCATACATCGTCTTCTGCGCGCTGAACGCAAAAGTCTCCGCCCACGGGTCGCTAACCTCGGCTTTGATCGCGAATATCATGCTCCTCGTCTCGCACCATTAATTTCCATGGACGCCCATGGGGCTCGGCCTGACGAGAACAAGATCAGCCACCCAGTACTTTGAAAGAGAGGCTGCGCTTGTCGAGGAAGTTGCAACAAAGTGCTGGGTTAGCTGCATCGGCTGGTTGGATGCGGCGGCGTCATTGCAAGGGAAAGACCATCGACATGCTTTCTTTGGCAAGCTCGACTTCAACTGTGTTTTCGCCCTCATGCCATACGAATGGGTATGCTAAGCCGATGGAGGTCTTGGTAAGCTCGCTGACTTTCTCGTCGCGTCGGCGAAACAGAATGAGCTTCCCGGAACGGCCGTCCTGATAGATGGCGAAGTTGCCACTGGGCGAGATCGACGGAGGCGCGACGATTTGGCAAAGGAGGCGATTACGATAGTAAAGAAACGGATAATGACCCAGTTCTCCGAATTTGTTGAATTTAGCAATTGTTACACGCCGAAAACCAAAGCCGAGATCTTCGACATGCTCTACCCCTCTCATCAGCTCTGCCCGATGATAGCGTTCGTAGCTGTAAACCAGGGCCGAAAACGCGACGAGACCTGCAACAACTACTCCAGCGGCGATCTGGCATCTTTGTCGAGGCGTCCAGGCGTGTGAGTGCGGGAAAAGCATCTAGCGAGAACAAAATCAGCTACGGCTACCGATGCCGCAACCTCTTCCCGATAACAGATAACTCACAACAAAAATAACTGGGCCTCGCACCGGTGGCAGTCAACCCCATCGCCTGGTTAGGCTATTAGCGGCCAATCAAATTGCGCGATGCAAAGGGCTTTATCACCTGGCGGCGCTCCAGGCCGCAAGCACCAGGCAGACGGTGATGACCCCGGAGAAGATTACCGGCAACATGAAAAAGTATCTCCAGCTCAGAAACGTCACCACCAGAAAGCATGCTGCGAGACCCCATGTCGCGAGCGGCATGGCCGCGAGATACTCCTTCGGCAATCCCCCGAGCTGCCACGCCAGGACGGCGACGAAGACCAGCAGCACGGTGACGAAAAGCCCAAACCCAACGAAGAAATCCCAGTAAGTCCGATCAAAGCCTTGCGCGAGAAAGCGAGTCGATCGCATCGTCCCTATGAGCGAATCGATTCCCCAGCGCGGATCCACCCGCCGGAAACCCAGCGTATGTCCGAGCGCGAACAGGATCAGCAGGACGGAAGCAATGCGATAGAGCAGAGAGGCTTTCATAGGAATACTTCGAATTCCCCTCATTTATAGGCGACAGCCCGACCGACAGTCAAGCCAGAGGCCGCCCGCTTACAAACAACTTTTTCCGTCCAGCTTCCCATCGTCTCATTACTCCCCCGTTCCCAAGTTGCAGCCGTTTATTTGCATCTAACGAGAAGAAGATGAGCTGCCGGGACCGGGGGTAACCATTGAGCGGAGCGAAACGGTTCTGGCCATCGAAAACGTGGATCGTACGCTGGTCCCGGTCAGCTCCATCGCATGGTTAGGCGTTTGGTCCACTGCGAGAAGTGCGTCTCAAAAAACCGCCCCAAACAAAGCGCCGACTCCTGCCGTTAGCGCCATCGCCAGCGCGCCCCAAAAAGTGACGCGCACAGCGGCCCGCAACACGGATGAACCCCCAGCCCGGGCCGCTAAGGAACCCAGGAGCGCAAGAAAGAACAACGAACTGCCCGAAACGGTCCAAATGAGCGCGGCGGTAGGCACCAGGACGACGAGGAGAAGCGGCAGCGCTGCACCGACCGTGAAGGTGGCAGCGGAAGCCATTGCCGCCTGAACGGGGCGTGCGCTGAGGGTGTCGGAGATGCCTAGCTCGTCACGGGCGTGAGCGCCCAGCGCATCCTTAGCCATCAATTGGGTGGCCACTTCGTCCGCCAGCGCGGCGTCCAGTCCGCGCTCGACGTAGATGGCGGCCAGTTCGGCGTGTTCGTACTGGCCGTCTTTGGCCAACTCCTCGCGTTCTCGACCGATGTCGGCTTGCTCGGTATCGGCTTGGGAACTGACGGAGACGTACTCACCTGCAGCCATCGACATCGCGCCCGCTACCAAGCCGGCAATGCCAGCGACCAGAATGCTGCTGCGGCTGGACTCGGCTGCGGCCACGCCCACGATCAAACTGGCGGTCGAGACGATCCCGTCGTTGGCACCAAGCACGGCGGCACGCAGCCATCCGATGCGGTGGGTTCGGTGATGTTCGGCATGTCTCATGGTAAATGGGCGAGCGCAGAAAGCCTAACGAGACACAAGATCAGCCGCCGCTAGCGTTGAACAACATTACGGCGGGAGTGCGTGAGCGCAGCGAATGGAGCTGCGGGTCAAGCGACATGGAAGGTAAAACGACGAGGGTAGGAGCGAGTGAGTGTGGGCAACGAACGAGTTTCAATCGCACCAGGGAAGCCGGGCACCTGGAGATATTCCAGGCGGGAGCGCGCGTCGCTCGTGGTCTGTGGTCAGTAGTCATGTTGTCCTGTATTTATACACCGGCCAGCGTGCCTGCTTGCCTGCCGCCGTGGCGGGCGAAAGCTTTCGGAGTTGGCTGGAGCGATTGGTTAGGCCGAGGCCCACAGCTCCACGTCGCCAATTGACGGCAAGATCCTCTAGGGCCCCTTTACGTCCACATTGTGGTAGGCTGCTATGTTCCATTCACCTTTGTTGTTTACGAACACCTCCTGCAAGCGCGTGCGCATTTTACCATCGCCCCTGCTCGTCACGCCAGGCGGCACACCGTGAAGCTCGCTCAATTCCGTCGAGATATCGACGATTGCTACATCGGGCCGGAGGAAATGAATCTTGTCTACCGACATAGTGAGCCTGCTGCCCTTGAAAAACGTCCTGAAAATTTCCGCGTGCCGATCTTCGAAGGCTCGATGGCCGTAAAATACAGTTCCACGGATGTTCGTGAAACTCCCGTCTTCGGCGAATCTTCGCGAAAAAGCCTTGGCGTCGCCGACATTCCACGCCGCAACTTGGTCGGCGACGATCTGACGAATTCGCGATTCGTCGCCGTGTGATTGTGCGGCGAGAGGTAACGAGGTGACGAGGAGGAAAAGGTAAGCTGAGACGATTGTAATTGCTTTTGTTTTCATGAAAGGAGATTGAGGTCTAACGAGAACAAGCTGAGTTACGGCTACCGGAGGCGGGCGTCAAATGCGATCTGAATGTTTTAGTCATCGAAAATGTAAATGCACAACGGGTAGCCAGCCTGCTCGCGAAAGCCTTCGGAGTTAGCCCGAGCGCCTGGTTAGACCTCAGCTATATCATTTCCAACGTATAGCTTTGCCTTTTCCCTGAGCTTGGTTGGAAAGAATTGATCTGCGGTTAAGAATAGAGGCAACCGGCAAAGCGTCTACTATGACGGCCTGCGCCCCGAGCTTAGCCGCCGCTTCACGGAACTTGCGCCTAACATCTTCGTCAGAAACACCAATCGTCTTATCGACTGAAACAAAGCCGATAACATTGAAGGGACGCTGCGGCGTTTGATACAGGATCTGTACCTTACTGGGATCGGTCGGATGATACGTGATACCTGGCACAGCGTTTGTGCCAGATGTGGCACAAGCAACAAGGGTAAGCGCGATAACAATCGCGCTAAACGAAGCGAGGAACGTGCGTTTGATGTTGATCATGGCGTGTGTGGTGTTGGGTTAGGCCTAACTAGACGGAGCTCAGCTGCCGCTGACGAAACCGAGCTTTGATAACATTGAGAACTCTCTCATAAAATTCCAGTTTGGTCACGCGACGGTCAGCGATTAGCTGCAGCGATGGGTTAGCCCTTTGCTCGCACGCGTTCTTTCATGTCGGTGTACGCAGTATCGATTAGCTTCGTTAGAGCCGTGGCATCGAAGTCACGATCGGGTCGGAGCTTCACGTGACGCATAAACTTGCCTGTGCCTTCCAACAGACCCTCCGGATCGGCTATTTCGGCGCCACGAAAGAATCCGACATTCACGTGCGCTTTGAAAACGTTGACGTACCCGAATGCCGCGTCAGCTATACACGCCGTTGGATGGCCATCATGCAACAGTTCTCGCACATCGTCTCCACACTTACGCATAACCTCAAACCAATGCCGCGCGATTACACCCAATTCCTCTGTATGCGCTTTCATCCAGGTCTCGATGGTTGGATCACGCTTAACCGAACCGGAGAACCGCAGGAGCTGATTCATGACCGTTACACAAGAAACAGAGTGTGGGAGTAATTCGGGGTCTTGGGCCTAACGGGAACAAGATGAGCGACGGCTTCCGTTGCTACAACAATACGGCGGGAGTGCGCGAGCGCAGCGAATGGAGCTGCGGGTCAAGCGACATGGAAGGTAAAACGACGAGGGTAGGAGCGAGTGAGTGTGGGCAACGAACGAGTTTCAATCGCACTAGGGAAGCCGGGGTCTTGGATAAAATCCAAGCGAGGGCGCCCGTCGCTCGGAGTGAATGGAGTGGACTGTCAAGCCACGACATAGACGGGAAGCCCGGAGGGGATGGGAGCAGCGCGACCATATCAAAGTGTGGAAGTCATCTCAAAAAGTGGAGGGTACAACGGTCCGCCGTTCGCTCCATCGCATGGTTAGGCCTATTCGAGCGCACTGATCGTGAGATAGTATCCATCAGGGTCCCTGAGTGAGAATTCCCTTGTTTGAGTGTTCGGGTTCACGTGGGGCTCCTCCTCGAGCCGAGCGACGAGAGCGCGTGCCCTTGGCAGCGCCATGTCAAAATCATCGACACGGAAAAACAAGAGGAGGCCGTTGCCAGGTGTCGCCCGCTCCGGGCTCATCAACGACGGATGCTCGTGCGTGCCCCATTGGTGGAGGCAGAGCAGGACAGTTCCATCCGAATCGAGGATCTGACCAAAGTAGGCATGGCCCGGTTGTGTCTCGGGCTGGCCGAAGAGCGACTGGTACCATTTGAAGCTACTTGGTACATCGCTTACGCCGATGATCGTCCACGTGCGTTTCATAGCATTTACGCTGCTGGCCTAACGAGACAAAGCTGAGCTGCGGCTGCCGGAGCCGAGCGTCAAATGCAGTGTGGAGGTTTTGATCATGGAAAATGGAATTGCACAGCGGGTAGCCGTTCGCTCCAGCGCTTGGTTAGGCGTTTCGCGTCTCATTGGCTGAGAAACGTTGCATGGGCACAAAGCGAATACCGTGAACGCACTGCTCTGAACCAGTGACACGAAAACCTAAACGCTCGTAGGCAGAAACGGCATTCGGTGAAGAGCTGACAGTGAACTCGCAATCCGTATCGCCAGCTAGCGTGCTCGCAGCCGCGAGCAGCCCACGGCCGATGCCGCTGCACTGCCGGGAAGACTGAACAAAGAGCATGGCGACGTGGCAAGGCTCGCGCAAATGAAGCATGCCGATCAACTTGCCCGAGTGCTCGGCGACTAAGGTGATGTGACCAGACTCGTGACGCTGCGAAAGGGCCTCAGCAGAAGCATAGCGGTGAAACTCCGTGACGCCCTCGGTTTGGTAGTGCGGTGCGACAAACTGGTCGAACGCCTCGCGCGCAAGAGAAGACACGGCTGCGATTTCCGACGGGTGAATCTGGCGATAAATTACCGAACTCACGATGGGCGAAATGGCTTTCATTTACACGAGGTGCGCAGCAAAGACCTAACGACCCAAGCTCAGCGACCCGGCCCGCGGGACGCGTGGATTGCAACCAGAGCGCGATGGCCGGGTTCGCTGTAGCGCATGGTTAGGCCTCGTTCCTTGATTCACGGGTGATCTCCGCAATGGTTTTGAACAGTAATTCTTTCTTGATTGGTTTGCTTCAGCTTGCGATTCCGACGAGCGCCGACGATGGCACAAGCAACCCCAACAAAGAAGCAGAGGCGAAACAGATTGATGACAAAAAAAGAAACTGAACGGAATGTGCCCGGCGGCATAGACTCCGCCGCCGGTGCGAGCGGGAGAGGTGCAACGATACCGAGCAGAATCAGGAGAACGCCAAGTGGCACCAGAATGGATTTCTTCGGTGCCGACGATATCCACATCCAAAAACCCGAAAGGACTATGAAAGGCAGGGCGACATATCGAACAATGGGCGCGTAATTCGGAAGTTGTTCAAACGGACTGTAAATGTAACCGAGTATCGGAATGCCGAAAATAATGTGAATCCAGCGAAGGATCGAACGTTTGGTAGCATTACTCATAATTGGTTGATATATCTATTTATCGGCAAAAGCGCATCAATTACTCTAGCCTAACGAGACAAAGATAAGCTACGGCCACCAGCGCTGAGGCCAATCTGTGGAGGAAGTAAGTAAATCATCGAAAAGCATGTCCAAGGCGTACCGCAGTGGCCGTTAGCTTCATCGTGTGGTTAGATGCGGACGTGAAAATCACAGATCGTTTGGCGTCAGACCTGTTCTCTTCGCAATGCGCGCCAGCATGCGGGGACCAATCTCCTCCGAATCGTGAAATGCGAACACGGTGTCCGGCCAGCCCGGCCGTGACAGAATCCGGTGAGAGCCTCCGCTCTCGCGCTTGATGGTCCAGCCGATCCGCAGCAGCGCGGCCAGAACTCGGCGCGCTTTTGCAGAACCCCATTGGCTCATGCCGTGGCGACGGAGAAAACTTGGTCAATCTCGGGGGAATTCTCGCCCTGCTCAATACGCTCGGCTAAAACACGGAGCCCGAGCGCCTGAACCCGCGCAACCGCTTCCTGGCGCGAACTCCCGTACGCCAGTGCGCCGGGAATCTGTGGAACCTCGGCGATCCAACGGCCATCTGTCTCTTGCTCGGTCTCGACTGTGAACTTCACAATACAATTATGCCGCAAATAGCGAGAGAGCACAAGCCAGGCCTCACCATCTAACGAGAACAAGATGAGCGACGGCTTCCGTTTGTTACAACAATACGGCGGGAGTGCGTGATAATCGCACTCAGCGGTTCGCAGGCGCGAACTTTGCGGCGGGAGGCCGCGAGCGTTTGGCGAGTTGGTCTAGGGAAGCCGACAACTCGGTTCGGTGAAACCGAGGGAGGCCGGGGCCCCGGATGAAATCCAGGCGAGAGCGCGCGTGGCGGCGGGATGGGAGGTTCGAGTCATGAAAAACTTGGCCGTACGCCGGCCAGCGGTTGGCTGCATCGCTTGGTTAGGCTTTTCGTGATCCATGTTTTCAACCGCCGCGATTGCCGCTTGGACGGCAACTGGATCAAGTGTGAGTGAGATGTGGTCGATCCCCGGGAGCACCGTCACAGGAACATCTTTGCCAGCTGTCTTGAAAACGGCTGCAAACCGATCGGCGTACGACACCTCATCGTTTTGACCGACGAGCACCCGAAGGGGTTGCCTAACCGCTCGAATGTTTGCCTGGTAATCGCGCTCAGGCCTGAAGTTCTGCGCGAGGGCGAAGGAGTATTGCGGGGTGAGCAAGCCCTTATCCCTCTCGGCGACCGCGAATCTGACCACTGGCAGGTCGTCAAACGCGTGCACCCGAAACCCGTTGAGCACGGCGGTCGCTATGATGCGCGGAACGCCCACGGTAGCCCAGCCGCCGTTACCCGGACGCAACGTCGCTGCGTCCTGACTGATCCAAGGAGAAAGAAGAAGATAGTTGGAGAATAGTTCCTGACGTGGACTGCCCGCGAAGCGAAGCACAAATCCGCCGCCGGAAGAGAACCCGGCGAGCGTGGAAGGCTGAGCCAATTTAGTCGAATGGACGAAATCTTCCATGTCGTCCTCCAACTGGCCGATATAAGCGATGTGGCCTTTTGTGCCTGATTCGCCGTGTCCGCGGACGTCCAAAGCGTAGGCTGCATAGCCAGCCGCAGCAAAACCCTTGGCCATCAGGTGCATGCTGCTGCTAGTGGCAGAGGAGCCGTGCACGAGCACCACACTGCCTTTGACAGCGTCACCGGCATTCGGGTAGGCCCGAAAGGCGAGCTTGGCGCCATCGCGAGCCGTAAAGTAACTTAGCTCCGGTAAATCGGAGAAATCCACGTTCTTGAAAGGGTCACCAATGCTCGACATTGGCGGCGGCGCAGCGCCTGGCCCGCCAAGAGCGATTGCGAGCCCAAGGGCAGCCACAAGAACTGCGACAACAATAAGATTGGTGATGAGAAAACGCTTCATGCGATGGCCTAACGAGACCAAGATCAGCTACGCCTTCCGACGGCGAGACTGATTTGGAATGAGGATAATCTAATCATAAGAAAATGTCGACGCGGTACGGGAAGGCGTTACCCGAATCGCCTGGTTAGATCCTCCTCAGTGCCGACCATGCAACGTGAACGTGATCGGAACCATCAGTGAATGTACTGCGTGGGGTTTTGCCTTCCAAAGTCTCAGAGCGGCTATGGCGTGTCCATCAAGGAGGGGCGAGCCTGTGCTCTTCACCACATGGATCTCACGCAAGTGACCAGAAGCATAATCAAACTTGAGCTCGAACAACGCGCTGCCTTCAACGTGGTGTCTGCGCATTTCGTACGGATAATCAGGGAGCGCAGCCCTAGTGAGTAGCTGCCGCTCTGCCTCATCCAAAGAAATCGTCGCTTTTTGGGAACCGGCAAAACTGGCGGCCCCAAGCGTGGCGAACATCAGAAGTAGAAGGCAAGCACGCACAAGATCTAACGAGAACAAGATGAGCCACCACTGGCGAGAGCGCGCGTGGCAGCGGCATGTGGGGTTGGAATCACGAAAAACTTGGGCGTACGCCGGCCAGTGGTTGGCTCCATCGCCTGGTTAGATGCCGGCGTCCTACGAAGCAAGTAGTGTCCGAACCGAGATGTCTTCATCCACGTCGTCCCAGTGAATGCCAACCCCGCGGCCAATCAACCGCCACTTCGCTCTTTGGTCGGGTGTGGCTCGCAGAAGCCGAGGGAACCACTCCAACGGAGCTGAGACGCGGCGGCCATCTGCGAGAGTGACGACCAACTCGTCGTCGGTGCACGACACATCGACGGCATCGGCGACCGGCTTACTGGCTAAAGTGCTCATCCCAAGCAATGATAAACTTCTGAGCGTGCTCTGCAATAAGAGAGTGGATCTCGCGCAACTCGGAGCCGCGAAAGCCACGCGACTCCACCAGCTCGATCAGCTCCAGCCAAAACTTTGCGTATCGCTCGGCTTGCTCCACGTGGACGTGCCGGGGCTCCTGACCTTCTCGACTGAAGAAAAAGAAGCGATAGCCGCCAATACGCAGAATCTCGGGCATCGCTGCCGAATCTACGGTGCCTTGCCGCCGCCGCAACACAACGCGCCTGGCTCATAGCATCTAACGAGATAGTGCTGGGCCACCGCTGGCGGCGGCGGGCGTGGCGGACATCGAGAACTGCTTCATAAAATCAGGTGTGGACTTCACAACGGCCCGCCTGAGGCGGGTTGGCTGCAGCGATTGGTTAGGCCTTTCGATCATCATCATGGGTTTTAGGATAGCGCGGAATAATCGTGACAACGCACCGGTGTGCGCGGCAGAATCAATGCCCTGTTACGGTCTTGATGAAAACTCTACTCTATGGAAAATCTTAATATCAATCTCCGACTCTGTGATTTTGCCGCGATAGTGGCGACGATATTGATTTCGAGCAGTGCCCGCTCGGTCGCGCAAGCGAACGTGCAGAATGTCCAGGTGGTCAGTACTCCAGCCCCTTCAGGTTCACCGCAGACGAATCTGCCGAATTTTTCAGCTCTTTCGACTCCTTCAGATACGCCGCCTCCCTCAACTTCCGGTTCCGGCCTATCTTCACTTATCGGGATTACGCCTCAAAACTCCGGCTCGACGGCAACGTCGGCAAGTCCGGCAGCGCCGGCTTCACCCGCTGCTTCAGCTACTTCGTTTGTGCCCATCGACCCGGTCGACTCGTTCCAAACGAAGTTTGCCCCCAACCAGAACGTCGGCGATGGTGTCGTCAACACTAACCCGGTCAAGCCCGCCCCTTCGCCTGCTATTTCGGCGAGCCCGGCGACGACTAATATCCCTATTCAAGGATCCCAGGTGAACGAGGCCGCCCACGCCACGGGAACAGGGACGGGAACGGTAATGCCCAGTAACAACGTGCTAATTCAGGGATCCCAGGCGAACGATAACGCCCACGCCGCGAGCTCAGGATCAGTGCCGATAACGCCCAGCAAAAATGTCTCTATTCAGGGAGCTCAGGTAAACAATCCGCTTACAGGCAACGCAGACAACAACGCGGGCGATGCAGATAACCGCCGCGTCAATCGACATCCTGGACACAAAATTAAGAACAAAGGCCAGGGACAACTGAGCAACGCAGGAGCCGGCGGCGACGACAGTGGACCCAAACTACACGACGGTCAGCACAAGAAGCGGGAACGAATCCAGACCCAGGGACAAGGAGGCAATGGGCAGCGCCATCATCACCAACAGCAGGTGCAATCCACTCAACCGCAGCCGGGCCTCAGGGCTTGGGGCACCACAGTCCATGCGGGCAACGTAGACAGCGCGGGCGATGGTGGTAAAAAAGGGAAACCAAAACCTACCCCAACCCCCCACTAGAAGGTTTCGTGTGGATCACGAAACTTGTCACCGGAGGCATCCTCGCTCTGCGTCGACGGCGCCGGCTTCCCGCCTAACGAGAACAAGATGAGCGACGGCTTCCGTTGTTACAACAATACGGAGGGAGTGCGTGAGCGCAGCGAATGGAGCTGCGGGTCAAGCGACATGGAAGGTAAAACGACGAGGGTAGGAGCGAGTGAGTGTGGGCAACGAACGAGTTTCAATCGCACTAGGGAAGCCGGGGTCTTGGATAAAATCCAAGCGAGGGCGCGCGTCGATCGGAGTGAATGGAGTGGACTGTCAAGCCACGACATAGACGGGAAGCCCGGAGGGGAGGGAGAGCGCGACGAACCAAAATGTGGAAGTCATCTCAAAAGTGGAGCGCACAGCGGTCCGCCGTTCGCTCCATCGCATGGTTAGGTGCTTGGTGATAATCATAGACTTCGCTCCTTCAGGAGTCTGATTAACGTTAATGCAATATCAACGTATTGCGTAGCCGACTCCTCACTCATTTCAAAATCCTGTTTATGGGTAGCTGCGTTACGGATTCGGCTAAGAGAATTAAACAACTCTTCCTCGTGTCGCCCAAAAACCTCCTTGTCCCGGAGCATCTTGGCGATGGAGGTGTGGGCTAAGAGCTCTTCTTTCGTGTCAAGCTCCGGATAGTGTTTGATAAGGGCTTCAGCGGCCGGCCAGCTCAAGCATCGAATACGCGCCAAGAACGGCAGACCTTTGATCAAAGCAGGCGATCTCTCCAAGCTCGGTTCGCGGAATTCGATCAACCGACGTTGGTCTTTTGAGAGTGATGACGGGGCGGGAAGAGCAGCGACGTCATGTTTCAAATCCTCAATCTGCTTTGCGAAATCGATTATTGTATCCCGATGCTGCAACCTTGTTAGCCGAGGGAATACAGCGGCGATCCCTCGGCGGAATAGGAGTCCAATTACAATAACTGTGGCAGGCCAGCTTGTCGCCTTTATCAGTTCGGCTGTAAACGTGAGAGCGTCCATAGGGGCCTAACGAAAACAAGATCAGCGACGGCTTTCGAGAGCGCGGCTGACCTGAAATGATGATACACTAGTCATGTTTGAAATGTGAGCGCGACGCGGGAAGCCGTTCGCTGCATCGTTTGGTTAGGCGTAATCGTTGCTCCTGCCATGGTGTATGAAATCGGAACCTTAAAATGTCGATCGTACGAACCCGGTTTAAACTGCCAGCGACGAAATGCGGACATAATAGCGTTGTCCAGGATGGGCGAGCCGAGTATTCTGCGCCATCGAAACGTCCGTGACTCTGCCTGAGGAGGGCTCTATAGTGAATAAAGCTACGCCGGCTCCAGTGATGTGTCGCGCACGTGCTCCGTAAGGATACTCTGGTCTAGGAGCTGACATCGCAATTGGGCGCGTAATAAGCGGGGTCGAGGTGGGCGTCGGCATCGCTGCCAGAGCAGCGGCTTGCTGTTGCTCTCGCTCGGCTGCTGCAGCTTTAGACGCTGCATCGAAGTGAGTAGCGTCATATAGAATGGTGCCGTCGGTGCGTTGCAATCCTTCAGGAACAAATCTGAAGTATATAGCCTGCGGGGAGCCTAGAACTGTAGCTACGACACGAAGTGAATCTCCATCTCGGGAATACTTGCAAACGTAGTTGGGGTCGCCGCTGCTGGGAGTGAAGTCTAGCTCGTCCGATGAAATGATCTTCACGGCCGGGCCGCCGTTGACGGCGCGAAACATCGCGCCTCGCAGATCAGTGGAATCAGTGCTCGCGCGCAGTGCGAGGGCTGCGGCAAAGACGAGCAATAACGATGCGCGCTGCATTAGGCCTACGAGAATAAGCTCAGCTACGCCTTCCGAGAGCGCGGCTGAACTGGAATCAAGGATACACTAATCATAACAAAATGTGAACGCGATACGGGAAGCGTTAGCTGCATTGTCCCGTTAGGCCTCATGGTTGCTGGACTGCTAGCTCCACAACCTGCTTGGGAAGCGTGCCTAGGAAGAAGACCCGACTGAAACGTGTTGTGTGGTCCTTCCTGCCGAGTCTCGCTCGGTATCTCACACCAAGAGGACAGACCAAAACCCTCGGAAGCGATCAATAACCACACGGCCTCGCAACGCTGCCGATATCCATCGAGATATATTTCCTTCGTAGCGATTGCATTCCGAATGTGATCGGGTTGGCCAAACGGAAACCATCCGGCGCGAGGCACCCGCCAATCGCTCTCCGTATAGTCGATTAACCGGTCGATGCGCACGTGGTGGACGGAAGAAGCCAACGGCTCAGGTAGCAACGAACAATCGAGGTCACACCAAGCTCCGAGCGGCGGGATGTTCTGAGCGACCACAGAGGAAAGAGCCTCGGATATAGGTCTGCGGCCAGACCGGGGAAGTGGCTCGCGGGTGATCCAGTGGACACTAACGCCAACCGTTGGATTGCCAGTTGCTTGATACTGATCACGCGCCATGTCAACGATTCGCTGTTCTTCGCTTTCGCGTCGCTTCTCGGGTTCGCGTATGTGTCGGGTAATCTCGATTCCGATGCGGCTGCCGCAAAAGTCCGCCAATATGTCAGGTGCGGGTGGTTCAGGTTGTTCGATACGCGTGAGAGTAAGTTCAGGCGATAGCCGCCTCAACTCATCGAATAGCTGAAGCTCGAATTGTTGCTTTGGAGTCACGCGTGAATAAGGCCTAACGAGAACAAGCTGAGCGACCGCCGCCGAGAGCGAGCGTGGCTTCGACTGAAACTGTTTTAATCATCTGAAATGTGGACGCGCAACGGGTGGTGGTTAGCTCCACTGACTGGTTAGGTCTCATCGGGCAATGGATACTTCGCCCCAGTTAATCGGAATCACCGTATTCTGTGTGCTATTGACCCCGATGTACATTCCGTTTTTCGACTCGACCAAGTCGTGGCCCACGACTTGGGACAAGTTGACGTCGACGGTATTATCAACATCGACGTTGCCCCGGACTTCCACTGCAGCCCCGATGTCTGTAACAACCACTTTCTGCTGCTCGTGCGGCGGGATAACGCCAGCGTTCTGGAGTGCGATAACTGCGACACCGATGGAGATCAAATACAAGGGGAGTGTGATTCGCGTGAATTCTTTCATAGTAAGACCTTAATTATGACTGCGGAGAAACTGAGAAGAATGACTAATAAAAAGAAGAGCGAACCACTAAACTCCGCCACGACGTATGGGAAGGAACCCCATGCCTTCTTAAATTCTTTTACTGTATATTTCGCTCTCTCACGCGCCGAGGCAGTTTTCGCGTCAGGCTCGTTTGCCGGCTGACGACCAGCATGCGCAGCCCATCGGGTGAGCACAATGTTGATAGCAACGAACGACACGGCGGCCGACGACAACACGGCCGCAACACCGCAGAGCTTGTCCAACGCGACGACGTTAAAACCGACCGCGGCAGCCGTAAACCAGAACTGCTCGTCGCGGTAGTTTGTAGAGGCTTCACTCATGCGCGCGCGGGAGACCTAACGAGAACAAGATGAGCCACCACTGGCGAGAGCGCGCGTGGCAGCGGGAGATGAGGTTGGAGTCATGGAAAACTTGGGCGTACGCCGGCCAGTGGTTGGCTCCATCGCCTGGTTAGGTCTTTGGGTCGCTTTCTTCGAGAGGCTTTGTATCCACGTTCAGCCTATTTGTGCTCTGTAAAACGCGAAGCCACTCGGTCTGGCACTGCCAGTTCAGATGCTGTTGATCGGCGTGGGCCTGCGGCGAGTAGAACTTATCAATGTCCGTCTGCTCAAGCCGCTTGTAACCAAGCGCCCGCGCCATCGCAGACAGCATCAAAAGATATGTATGCTCCCGCTGCTGGAAATTCTGGTTGGCCGGTGGATTCACCAGCGCGGCGTAATACTCGTGCCACAACTGAACAACTTGAGCGTTCTCGGCAAAAACAACATCGATCACATTCAGAGCGTTCACCCACTCGAACGCTGGGGGGAACGAACGCCTGTGGACCATCAGCGTCAGAAACAAGCGCTCTTTAGCATCCCGTCGCGCCTTACGAGCCTGCCACCAAAGCGTGATGATGACAGCGAACAATGGCCCGACGACGATCGCGATAATATTGACGGCCTGCATGAGACCTAACGAGAACAAGCTGAGCTACGGCTACCGGAACCGAGCGTCAAATGCGATCTGAATGTTTTAATCACGACAAAATGTAAATGCACAACGGGTAGCCAGCCTGCTCGCGAAAGCCTTCGGAGTTAGCTCGAGCGCCTGGTTAGGTCTCCGGCACAATAAAATCAAATCGGTATGCCCTCCAGTGAGATGGAAACGAAAATCATCGCGAGCAAGAGAGTGGTCAAAAGCCCGGCGAGTATCCAGCGGCGATTTTGAAAGAGCAAAATATCTCCGGCCCATTTAAGGGAGTTGAGGGCAACCAAAGCACATAGGCCGAGATGCTCGACAGAACGGCTTGTCCAGCCGAGGCGAACCATAAGTGGCTGAAAGATGCGGTCGTGAAGCGGGACGTAAAACAGCGCATAGAGAGGAATTCGCTCGCAAACACGGTAGATGCCGTATGCCAAACCGCTAGCGACTAGCTCAGCAACTATCCCAAGGAGGATGGCCTGAACCAGACGAGCGCGCATAAGATAAGAAAGACCTAACGAGACGGAGCTCAGCCGCCGCTGGCGGGAGCGAGCTTTGCTTCGGAGTTTAACGTTGAAGTCATTTCAAAGGTAGGTATCGGAACGGCCAGCGGTTGGCTGCAGCGATTGGTTAGACGACGTCATTAGTAGTGCTCCCTCGGAGTGACCGTAACGCTCAACTTGCCGGAATCGATAGCAGCGATGATTCCGGCGGGAGTTTCTGCTGTTTTGAGGCCATGCACCCTAGATCTTACGACGACCTTATCCTGATAACGCAAAAAGTCGGCCTTGAGCGTCGCATACAGCGGAGATTTTGTGAAAGAGAGGCCAAGTAAGGCATACGCCTTCGCTTCTGCAGTCCCGTTGAAATAGGTTTGCCGGAGATAAGTCTCACGGTTTTTGTCCCCGAGCATTCTCTCGAAACACATTTGATTCATGTAGCCGACGGTTTCACCGGCGGCTCTATCCTGTTTGGTCAAGAGTGGGTCAGCCTCGCGCTCAGCAGCGGTGGAGAGATCAAAGGAATCGACGACGCGCAACATAGCGTCGGTGCACGGGTCCTCGGGTGAATCGATGGCGAACGCACCGACAGCAAGGCTCACGGCAGCAAGCGTGAGAAAGGTTTGTTTCATAGCGCGCGAGGCTAGTCGTCTAACGAGACGGAAGTGACCTACCGCCACCGAGGGCGAGCGTCGGTCGAAGTGGAAGCGGATTAGTCATGGAAAGCGTGAGCGCACGGCGGGTGGCGGTTAGGTCCACTGATTGGTTAGATGGTTTGTGGCAATCCTCATCGACGTGCAACGACGAATGTCACTGGAAACGAGACGGTGCCTGAAATAGCACGACCGTGCCGCCGACCCGGCTTCCACTGACACTGGTGAACCGCCGATGTGACAATCTTCTCCAACTCAGAAGGCAAATGCGGTGCGAAAGCAAGTGATCGAACGCGACCCGCAGCATCCACGGTGACCGATACAGGACCTCTTGCCTTCGATGTGCCTGCGACGGAGGTCCACTGGATAGTCGAGGCCTTTTGCGAGACCTGGCTCGCCACCAACAGGCAGCGGCGGGGAATCGAGCTGCTTCTTGTCCCAAGTAAACTTGTTTTCGTACTGGTAGCTCACGCCGGGAGCAGTCGCCGCTGCCGACATCGCGACTGCAACCAACGCACCGACCGTCAAAACAAAAGGCTTCATAACGCGCTTACCATCTAACGAGAACAAGATCAGGTACGGCTACCGACACCGAGCTCTGATCGAAGTGAGTGTATTCTGGTCATCTTAAAACGTAAACACGCGCCGGGTAGCCGTTACCTGCATCGCCTGGTTAGATGCGATCATCGTAATACACCTGGGTGCCGCTGTGCTAAGGCGTCGTAAAATGTGAAAGGCTGGCTGCGCTCCCAATCGGGTGAAACGGAATCGAGATGCCCCAGCACGTCGGCAATCTGCGCGTCGCTTACGGTGCCGTAGTCGTCCTCGCGCATCTCGATGCTGGATCGCCATGTGTCTATCCGAAGATTCAGGTCGTCGCTCTCGGACTGACGCTCGTCCAGCGCATCGCGATAAGCGCGGTATTCCGCTTCGCGTGCGGGATCATCGATCCTATCGAGTAGCTGCGATGCTTCTGTCTTCGTGAGTTTGGGTGAGAATGAAACCCCAAAGAACTCTAGCTTCACTTTTTGGCGCTCAGTGGCTGGCTCGTCGCGCATAGCATCTAACGAGAACAAGATGAGCCACCACTGGCGAGAGCGCGCGTGGCAGCGGGATGTGAGGTTCGAGTCATGGAAAACTTGGGCGTACGCCGGCCAGTGGTTGGCTCCATCGCCTGGTTAGGTCATTTGATCTCAATCTGAATGGGACTAGGAATGTAGTTTCCGCTTAGTGTAACTTTACTGTCTCCAGAAAGTGTGAGCTCGACCACTGGCTGGCCCGCACCGATCAGAGAGTAAATGAGTCGAGCCGACAAACCATCTTCTGCGATTTGTTTGGAATCCTTGCCGGACTCAAACGCACTGGAATTTGGCTCTGAGGATGGCCAGAAATCTAGGATCTTGGCAGGCTGTGCTAGGGAAAAACCCGAGACTTCGGCCACAAACACGATTGCGCCAAGAGGAACGTTTTTCGATGAATTGAAGCGCAATGTCGCTACCTTTGTGCGCGTCCTTGTCGCTCACTTTGCATGATGCGAGCGAAAGGACAGGCGGGCTGGCTTGAACAGAGGTTTCTTTAAGGGATTTTTCGAGAGTTTGAATCTTGGCTGTCTTCTCGGCGTCGAGGCGCTGGAGCAGCTCAACTTGAGAAGCGAGTTTGGCTAATGCTTCACTTGCGGGGCCTGTATATCGCTCCAAAGCGATTGTCTTGAACGGTGCAAGCTGCGTCTCGAGTCTTCGAATTTCAGCGTTCTTCTCGCCAATTGTCCGCTCCAGTCCGCGATTTTCGTCATTTAACTTCGGCACCTGCAAAGCGAGGGGGACGAGACCAGCTATGATCACAGCGGCTGCTGCAACAAGCGCCGCCTGGACAGTAGCCTTCTTATACCATTTCGTTGCCATGGCGCAGATCTAACGAAAAAAGCTGAGCCACGGGCGACTGGCGGCGTGGGCACGTCTGAAAATGCTGTCGGACAACTGCCCGCGCCAACGCCCGTTGGCTCCGGGCGACTGGTTAGGCCACAGCAACGTCCCAACTGCAAATAAATCATGGCGAATCAAAGCGCTCATAAAATCTGACGGCTCCGCACTTGCTCGTCGCGTAAGCCTGCGCGAGCTGAACCCAAACTGAAATCTGAAATCTGACACATCTCAATTCTGTGAACGGACTGTCGCACCGGAACGAAACCGACTCAAACAAAATCCCAAAGACACGAAGTGGCCTAACGAGAACAAGATGAGCCACGCCGCCGAGAACGGAGTTGGCTGCAAGCTGAGGATTGAACTGCAAGAAAGCTCATAATCAAGTTGGGCGGCGTTGGCTCCATCGCATTGTTAGACCTATTTGGACTTCGGCGTCTGCTCAACTTTATATCCAGGCACCGTCCTGTCCGGCCCAATGATAATCTTGCTACCATCGGGCAACTCGTCCGGGTCGGATGGCAAATGCAGTTTCCAAGTGATGAACTCGACGCTCGGCGTTTTGGGATCCTTCGCACCCGGAATGGGAACGAGAACGCCGTACAAGCGGAGTCTCATATGTTTTTCAGCGGCCTTCATATACGCGGGTCCAAGAAAATTAACCGTCTGCTTTGTAGCGCCGAGCAGAACGACATTCCCGCCCGTGTTGCCCTGCACGGTTTTGTCGGCCCGAAACATCAGTTGTCCGTCCTGCATGATCGGGTCGCCCGTGATCCATATTGCATACTTTGCTGGATCATCGGCTGCGAACACGGCGATGCTGCGGGCGACAAGCAACAAGACAACCAGGAAACAGCGCATGGGTCTAACGAGAATAAGCTGAGCGGATCGCTGCCTGAACCGAGGCTGAAATGCGGAATGAGTGTTTAGTCATGGAAAATGTAAGCGCACAACGGGCAGCGATTGGCTCAAGCGCCTGGTTAGATCCAAACCGTGCCATGTCGCGGTAGCGGTTTTGGTGTCCATCACCACGACGGAAGGCATAACCGCAAAGATGTCCACTCGCTCTTTCACCGCGTGTGATCTCGCTGACAGAACTCATAAAATCGCTCGCAGCCGTTTGGATCTAACGAGAACAAGCTGAGCGCATCGCTGTCGAAACCGAGGCCGAAATGCGCGATGAATTTCTAGTCATGAAAAATGTAAGCGCACAACGGGCAGCGATTCGCTCCAGCGCCTGGTTAGGTCTATAGGTAGCCACCACACTGGAACTCTGTCGAGCCCAGCTTGCATGAGCAACTGACCTGTCCGCCCTGAGGCCAAGTCGGACTGTACGTGAAACTGAGGAAGCCATGCTTGGTATCGTAGTGGAACTTGGGTTCTGATGGCAGCGCAGCGAGATATAAAGGCACCAACTGCTGAAGCGAAGTCGGAAATCGCCGATGATCGTGATCGTAGCGCTGGATAGCGACGGCGACCGCTGACGCCCTAGCCTTCAATCGGACGCCCGCTGGGTCTTCGCCCGCCTGCCACGGAAAGCACGCACCAAGCAGAAGTGTGACAACCGTCAGCCCAATCACGCGTCTCATAGACCTAACGAGAATTAGACGAATTTTTTCGCCTAATTCTGGATTTGGCGGTTATCCGATCCCATCGTTCGCGGGTCATCAAGAGGGCTCTGGATCGCGAGCCCGGGTTTGTTCAGGACATGGGTATAAATCATCGTGGTCGAGACGTCCTTGTGGCCGAGCAACTCCTGGACGTTACGAATATCGGAGCCGTATTCAAGCAAATGCGTGGCAAAAGAGTGTCGAAAGGTGTGGCAACTTGCTGCCTTGGGTATCACGCGTCCGTTGGACGGCCAATTTAACAGCATTTTGGAGGTTCTTTTCAAGACGAATGGTGTCGGCGGAGCTCGCCGGAGAGCGGGTCGATGGAAAGTTTGTTGGCCGGGAAAACATACTGCCATGGCCACGCGCGGCTGGCGTTGCGATATTTGCGTTCCAAGGCAAAGGGGAGATAGACGCGGCCGCCGCCGCCGGCGAGATCCCGCTCGTGCAACGCCTGTACATGGGCCAGATGTAACTCGGAGCCGGCGTCGCAGACGTTGCGGCAAGAGCGTTCTGCGTTGACGCAATCCTTTGCCGTCGCGCACCGTGATTTGACCGTATCCGAAATCGACGTCTTTGACGCGCAGGCGCACGCATTCCATCAAACGCAGGCCGGCGCCATAAAGCAGTTCGGCCATCAGCTGATGCTCGCCGTTCATTTTTTTAAGGACCGAGCGCGTTTCGGCAGGGGTAAAGACGACGGGTAGCTTGGGCGGGCGCGTGACGCGCTGGATGTCATCGATGAAACTCAGCTTGCGATCGAGCACGTGGTGGTAAAGAAAAAGCAGCGCGCTGAACGCCTGATTCTGTGTGGAGGCGGCGACGCGTTTATTGACGGCGAGATGGCTAAGAAACTGCGATATCTCTGCCTCGCCCATTTCGTTCGGGTGACGTTTGCCCTGGAACAGAATGTAACGCCGGATCCAATCGACGTACGCTTCTTCGGTGCGAATGCTGTAATGTTTAACCCGTAGCTGCCATCGGACGCGGTCCAGCAATTTTGGGGAGGACGCAACGGTGGCGGTCGTGGGCTTCACGGTTCGGCGATGATTTCAGAGAGCCCGGGTAATGACAAGCAGGCGGTTCGGCAAGCTGCCGGACCGGACAGGCTGGTTGCCTTTTCTCCCCGGATGGGACGAAGCGAGGCGCGTCGGCTACAGGGATCGACTATCGAGGATCTAGCATCCAGCAGCGATCAGGAGGAAGAGGAAGAGGAAGAGTGAACAGACGGGAAGCAGGCTGCTTTCCCTACAGAGGGTCGCGGCGCAGGCGACACGCCTGCCACTACAGGAGGGGCGGAAGGGATCAAGCGGTGGCGAGGGCGGTTTCGACGTCGGGGAAGATGCGGAAGACCTGGTCGAGGCGCGCGATTTCGAAGATGGTCTGGACATCTTTGCTCAAACCGGCGATGGCGAATTTGCCGCCGTATTTCCCGACGTTTTGCATGGCTTCGATCAAAACCGCGAGGCCGGAGCTGTCCATGTATGTGACGCGCGAAAGATCGACTGTTAGTTGCGCCGGTTTTTTGTCGATTATCGCCCGGAGGGTCTCAGCCACTTTGGGTGAGACATGCAAGTCGATTTCGCCTTCAAGCGGTAAAACGTTGGGCGAATCCTTGCGTGGAGTGGGGCCGGCCGGTGATGCGCTTTTCTTCATTCGATTTCCAATCGCCGGCCAATTACCAACCGAGCTTGTTTATTAGACGGTCAACGTCGGAAAGATCATCAATTAAAATATCAGGCTGATGTTTTGCGAGCTGTTGGCGGCTCCATGTGCCGGTTGCGACGGCAATCGTGCGTGCGCCGAGCGCCTTGCCACATGCGATGTCGCGCGGCGTGTCGCCGATGACGTCGATTTCGTCCGCGGAAAATTCGCACCCGTGTTTTTCATTGGCGCGCGCCCGGGCAAATGGTCCGAGCTGGTTGCGGTCTTGGTGGTCGTCGGCGAACGCGCCGAATTCGAAAAAGTGCCAGACGCCGTACTGTTCGAGTTTTAATTGCGCGCCGCGCGAGACGTTGCCGGTGAGCAGCGCGAGAACGAGGTGCTTTCGCGATTTCAATTTTTCGAGCAACTCGAGCACGCCGGGGAGCAGTTTGCCTTCGCGGCGAGGCAGTTCGAGCGACAGAAAATGGACGTAACTGTCGAGGAACGCGGTGAGAGTTTCGGGCGTTACGGGAATTTTGTGCTTGTTCAGGATGCTGGTGACGATGCCGGAATCGGTCACGCCGGCGATCTCGATGTCGTGCAGGTCGTCATCGATTCCGTGAAGCTCGGCGAGGACGCGTTTGAGCGCCTGGACGCCGGCGCCGCCGGAATGAATGAGGGTGCCATCAATGTCGAAGAGGAGAAGGCGCTTTATTATTGCGGAGTGCGGAGTGGTCCGAGCCGGACTGGCATTTATTTCGGAATGGGCCATTGCGGAATGACGGATTTTCGATTGGGGATGGGGAGTTGTCCAGGACGGAGCGGGGAGCGGAGGAGAATTTTCACAGAAGGTAGCGAAGGCAACGAAGAATTCGCGGAAGGGAATAGTAAGCAAACGCCGAACGCCCAACCCCGAAGGGATTCGGGGCCGTCCATCGGCGGGCGCCGAACGTCCAATGTTGAAGGCAGAGGACGGAGGACGGAGGACAGAGGACAGAGGACAGAGGACGGAGGACGGAGGGGGAAGGGGATTGAAGAGCACCAAATTCCAAGCATCAACTCCGAAAGTCTTCGCGAGCGGGCCTCCAGGGAAGCTCCAATCTTCAAGTTCCAAAGCGCGAGCATGCGAGCCTTCGTTAACTTCGTTTCCTTTTGTGCAAATTTCCGGGTTGGGTTTTGCAGAGAAGAATTTTCACAGAAGACAACGAAGGAAACAAAGAATTCGCGGAGGGGAAGAAGCAAACGCCGAACGCCCAACGCCCAACGCCGAACGTCCAATGTTGAAGGCAGAGGGGAGATCTAGCATCCAGTCCGCCATCGGACGGACTCGCCGTGGCGAGCATCCAGAATCTAGAATCGATCATGATCAGGAGCATGATCATGATCATGAGCGGGAGCGGGAGCGGGAGAAAACAGCGATCGGTCAGGGGCGGGGGGAGTGCATTAGGAGGACGGCGATCATGCTGCCGAGGAATGTGAGGATTGCGACGGCGGCGACGCCGAAAATGGCTGTGCGGACGGGGTCGCGATTTTTGGCCCGGCGCGGGAACGGCGAGGCGTTTGAAAAATCGACGGGGGCCGCGCTCATTTCCGCCGGTTTGGCTTCGATTTCCTCGAGCACGGGAAGAGGCTGGGAGCCGCGGATGTCCGGCTCGAAACGGGCTTCAATTTTGCCGAAACGGATGCGGTCGTCGAAACGAAGCGCAGTTTCGGTGACGGGAATTCCGTTGACGCGGGTGCCGTTGGTCGATTCGAGATCTTTGACGCGATAAATTTCGCCGGTGAGCTCCAGTTGCGCGTGACGGCTGGAAACGGAGGGATCGTCGATGACGATCATGTTATCGGGAGCGCGGCCGATGGTGACGAGGTCCTCGGTGAATTCGTAGGCGACTTTGCCCTGGGCTTCAGTGGTTAGAACCAGTTTGGGCATGTCTTTAATAATATTGCAGGGAGGCTGGGTTGGGCGCCAGTTCAAAAAAAGGCGTTTCGCCGAAACGCCCTGAAATTTGGAGTGCGAGGAGGCGGAGAATTCTCACAGAAGACAACGAAGGAAACAAAGGGTTGGAAGAAAACGCCGAACGCCGAACGCCCAACCCCCAACCCCGAACGTCCAATGTTGAAGGCAGAAGGGCGGGTTCAATGACAGAGGACAGAGGACAGAGGACAGAGGACAGAGGACAGAGGACAGAGGACAGAGGGAAAGTTCGTGACGGCGGGACGCCATCACCAACACGCGAGACGCGTGTGCTCCCCGGAACAATGTCGAAGACAGAGGACGGGGCGCTTGCCCTACAATTGACCCACTGGGCCCGCGCCCGCATAGTGCGACTTTCATGGCCATCGAGTTTACTCGGAATTTCTGCATCATCGCGCACATCGATCACGGCAAGACCACGTTGTCGGACCGTTTGCTCGAGCGCACGGGGACGATCCACGAACGCGATAAGCAGGATCAATTACTCGACTCGATGGATTTGGAGCGGGAGCGCGGGATCACGATCAAGGCGCACCCGGTCACGATGAAATATGTGGCGAGATCGGGCGAGACGTACCGGCTGAATCTGCTCGACACGCCGGGGCACGTCGATTTCGCGTATGAAGTTTCGCGGAGTCTGGCTGCGGGCGAAGGCGCGCTGTTGGTGGTGGATGCGGCGCAGGGAGTCGAAGCGCAAACAGTGGCGAACGTGCACCTGGCGCACAAACAAGGGCTGACGATCGTGCCGATTATCAACAAGATCGATTTGCCGAACGCCGACATTGCCAGCGTGCACCGGCAACTGGAAGAGATTCTTGCGATTCCATCGGAGGAAGCGATCGATGCCAGCGCGAAAATGGGAATCGGCATCGAGGAAATCCTGGAAGCGATTGTGCAGCGGATTCCGTCGCCGCAGAAGCCGAAGGACGAAACTTTGCGTGCTCTGGTTTTCGATTCCGTATTCGATATTTACCGCGGCGTGGTTGGTTACGTGCGCGTCGTTTCCGGGACGATGGAAGCGAACCACGCAATCAAATTGATGAGCAACGATGCGCGCTACGAGATTAAGGAAGTGGGTGTATTCACGCCGAAGATGTTCGTGCAATCGCGCCTGGAAGCGGGCGACGTCGGTTATTTCATCGCCAACATCAAAAGCATCGCCGATATAAAAATCGGCGACACCATCACGGACCAGCGCAATCCGGCGTCCGAGGCGTTGCCCGGATTTCAGGAGATCCATCCGATGGTTTTCAGCGGCATTTATCCGATCAACACGGCGGATTTCGAGCATTTGAAAGGGGCGATCGCAAAGCTGCGCTTGAACGATTCAGCGTTTATCTACGCGCCGGAAAGTTCGGTGGCGCTTGGTTTTGGTTTTCGCTGCGGTTTCCTGGGCCTGTTGCACATGGAGATTATTCAGGAGCGATTGCGTCGTGAGTACAACATGGACATCATCGCGACCTCGCCGAGCGTGGTTTACGAAGTGGTCAACACGCGCGGCGAAACGGTGCTCATCGACAATCCGGCGCATCTGCCCGACCCGAGCATCATTCGCGAGATCCGGGAACCGATCGTAAAGGCATATGTGCTTTGTCCGAACGAGAGTATCGGAGACATTTTGCAGCTGATTTTGGAGAAGCGCGGGCAACTGGACCACACCGAGACGCTCGATGCCCGCCGGGTGATGCTGCATTGCGAGCTGCCGTTAAACGAGATCCTGGTCGATTTTAACGACAAGATTAAATCGATTACGCGCGGGTACGGTTCGATGGATTATGAGCACTCCGGTTATCGGGCGGCCAGGCTGGTAAAGCTCGATCTGCTAGTGAACGGGGAACCGGTGGACGCGTTTTCGACGATTGTGCACAAGGACCGGGCGGAGGCGAGGGGCCGCCAGCTTGCGGCGAAGCTAAAGGAAGTGATTCCGCGCCAGCTTTATCAGGTGGCGATCCAGGCGGCGATCGGCGGAAAAATTATTGCCCGGGAAAGCGTTTCCGCCCTGCGAAAAAACGTGACGGCGAAGTGCTACGGCGGCGATATTACCCGGAAGCGCAAATTGCTGGAGAAACAAAAAGAAGGAAAGAAACGGATGAAGAGCATCGGGAAGATCAATATTCCGCAGGAAGCGTTTATTGAGGTGCTCAAAGCGCAGTAGAACTGCGCTTTGAAATGACGAATGACGAATGACGAAGGACGCAAAGAATTTGCTAAGGGGCAAGGGGAAAGGACGAGGGGGAAAACGCCGAACGCCCAACGCCCAACGCCCAATGCAGAAGAATCGAGCACGAGCATGAGCAGGAGCAGGGCTGAAAGAAGAAAACGCCGAACGCCGAACGCCGAACGTCCAATGCAAAATGCAGAAGAATCGAGCATGAGCATGAGCAGGAGCAGGAGAGCAGGAGCAGGAGCATGAGCAGGAGCATGAAATCCGAATGACCGCCAAATATTGAAAGCACCATGAACGTCGGAAGCACCAAATCCCAAACCCCAAGCACCAGAGAAGCACCAATTACCAAGCTTCAAAACGTTAGCGGCAGTGATTTGAATATTGGAGTTTGGAGTTTCCCTGGGGCCTGGAGGTTGGTGCTTGGTGCTTTTATCGTTTCGGTATCCACTACATAACGGTCACAACTCCATGTTTACGGCGCGTTATATTAAGCACAGCAAGCTACTGCTTCGGCATGCGCAGAAATATTTGCGCTACAAGGGGGACGTATTGGACGCGGCAACGGCGGACGAGATCGAGGCCGAGATGCGCAGATTGAAGGCGGCGCTGCGGCAACGGAATCATAAACAAATCGAGACCCACGCCGAAGCGCTGGATGCGAGACTGCACAAGCTCACGCCGATTACGTGGGAGTCGCACTGGCGGGAAAATTGCGAAGTGATCCTGGTCGCGATTGTGGTGGCGGTCGGAATTCGTTCTTACTTTTTGCAACCGTTCAAGATTCCAACCGGGTCGATGCAGCCGACGTTGGACGGGATTGTGGGCTATCCCACCACCGAGCCGTCTCCGAATATTTTGGTGCAAGCGGTCGAGTTCGTCGCGCGCGGCCGGAATTACATCAATGTCGTGTCGCGTGAAAACGACCAGATCCTGCAGGTGGAGCAGAGGAAGTTTTTCTTTTTCTTCACGTTCTCGCGGGTCATCTGCGAACACCAGAAGTTCCTGGTCTATTCCGCGCCGGAGACGTTACGGCACGACTTCAACGTGTTTGCCGGCCGCAACATCGGGCGCGGCGAGGTCGTGGCGCGGGGCTACATCGACACGGGCGACCAGGTTTTCGTGGACAAGTTCACGTATAATTTTGTCAAACCGCACCGGGGAGACGTGTTCGTGTTCCGGACAAACCACATCCCCGGGATCCCGGGGGACCCGGAGAGCGGCCAGCCCTTCTATATTAAGAGGCTCGGCGGGGTGCCGGGCGACACGCTGCGGATCGACTCGCCTTTGTTGTATGTGAACGGGAAGATTCCGGAGAGTTTCGGTCTTAGACGAGTAATGAACGCCAAAAGCCCTTATCGCGGTTATGGTCCGGGGCGCGATTATCTGGGCCGGCCTGACAGCGAGTACACGGTGCCGGCGCACTGCTACTTCGCGCTGGGGGACAACAGTTACAACAGCTACGACAGCCGCTATTGGGGACCAGTGCCCGAGGACGACCTGGTCGGACGCGGGTTGATTGTTTACTGGCCGTTTATTCCGCATTTCGGTTTGATTCGTTAGGGAGAGGCTGATAGTGGAGAATGGAGTAATGGAGTAATGGAGCAATGAGCGGTTTCTTATTTCCAGTACTCCGTTACTCCAATACTCCATCACTCCACCGTTCCTTTTGAGCGGCAATGTCGCCGAATATTCCCCGCGTCTATCTGCTGCTCGGCTTTTTCAGCGGCTATGCGCTGGTCATGCTGTTCAATCCAGTGCGGCTGGCTTTACGCGACGGTCTCCGCTGCATCTCTCGATACAAGCGCGTCTGGCTGACTTTTGCCCTGCTGGGTTTCGCTTACTTCGTTTTTCAATTCACAACCTTCACGCCGATTCGAAGCTCGGCCGATCTCGACCTGGGCCAGGTGGCTTCGCTGCCGACCTGGCATTGGCCGAGATTTTCGGAGGTCTGGCAGGATGCGCTGCTGCCGGCATTCGAAGGAGTTGCAGGTCTGTTCGACAACGCGACTACGACTTATCCGCTCTCGGTGGCGGCGGCGGTGTTCATGATGATGAACTGGCGCGGCCTGCACAGCGCCCTGGTGCGCGCGTTGCGCCAGCGATACCGGTTTCGCGGTTATCTCATTTACTTCATTCTGTTGCTTAGCGCGCTGGCCGCTTTTTTGAAACCGATCGTCTTTTGGGCGTTGCCGGTGTGGGGCGGTTTGCTTCCCGCGGGCGGCCTGTTGCAAATTTCGGCCAGCGTCGATGCAGCATCGTTCATTTTTGAATATCTATTTGGCGTTTACATCCAGGTGTACCTGATCACGGTCTGTTTCGCCTGGATCCGCGGACTTAGTTTTGAGGAAGGCGAACTTTTCCGGTTTGCCATGCGCCGTTTCAGCTACGTCTTGAAATGGGCCGGCATCGTCGTGCTGGTGAGCATGTTGATCGTGCGGATGCCGCTGCTTCTCGCTTACTTTATGAATATTCCAGATGTGCTCGATTATCTGCCGATCGAGCGCGCGGCGATGTGCGCGTTGATTATCACTTTTAGTTCCATGCAAGTCTCGCTTGCTCTGCACAATGAAACTCTGAGGGAAGCGGCGCACGCGCATTGGGAGTTCATTCGGGAGAATTGGAAGCGATTCGGGTGGTTTTTGCTCATTTGCGCGCTGCATTTCTTTATGCTCATGGCATGCGACGGGATCGTGCGCGGGGCGATCGGCGATCGTTTGGTCATGGTGGTGCTTTGGAGATCTTTGTTTGTCGTCGCGCGCGGGTTTGTTACCGGCTGGTTGCTGGCTTCGTGGGTTTGTCTTTTCCGGCGAGGCGGAACAGGTCACGTTTACCAGCAAAGCTGGATCCAATATTAGACAAGGTTTTACTCCCAGCGTGAACGCGGCGAAAATTACACGTGAAAGCAGGTCGAACCTGGCGCTGGCATTTATTTCGTTAGGCCGGGAGCGCCGGCGCGATATCACGGTGTTTTATGCTTTTTGCCGGGTCATCGACGACGTAGCAGACGATCCCAATCTGAGCGTGGAGGAAAAGAAACGCCGGCTCGATGCGTGGCGAGGCTGGCTGCACGCTCCGGGGCAGGGAGAGCCGTCACTCGCGGGCGACATTCGCCATTTGATGCAAAAGTATTCGCTCGCCCCGGAAATGTTCGAAGAAATCATCGCCGGCGTGGAAATGGATCTGACTCAGCGGCGCTATCCGACTTTCGAGAAGCTGCGCGTTTATTGTTATCGAGTGGCCAGCGCTGTCGGTCTGGTCAGCATCGAGATTTTTGGATATCGCAATCCCGCCTGCAAAGAGTATGCGATCCAACTGGGGCTCGCGTTGCAAATGACCAACATCATTCGCGATGTCGGCAAGGACCTGCGCCAGGGGCGAATTTATTTGCCGCAGGAAGACTTGGTCGCTTTCGATTATTCGGAGGCGGAGTTGCAGGAACGTCAATATGACGATCGCTTTATTCAACTGATGGAATTCGAGGCAAAGCGCGCCCGGGAATTTTTCGCGCGGGCCGCGGCCATTCTTCCGGCGGAAGATCGACGATCGATGGTCGCGGCGGAAATCATGGCGTCGATTTATCGGGCCCTTTTGCGCCGCATGGAGCTCGACAAATTCCGTGTCTTCGAAAAGGAGTATCGGTTGAGCAAATTGGAGAAGGCCGGCCGGATCGCGATCCGGTTGTTGAGAAGGTAAGGGGGGAGAAAGCACCAAATTCCAAGCACCAACTCCGAAAGCTTTCGCGAGCAGGCCACCAGGGAAGCTCCAATGATTAAGCTCCAAGGTCGGAGGCTGGCTAAGGGGCAAGGGCAAAGGGCGAAGGGCGAAAAGGGCGAGGGGGAAAACGCCGAACGTTCAACGTCGAAGGCAGAGAGCTGGGAGCGTGGAGGGATTGAAAGCACCAAATTCCAAGCACCAATGACAGAGGACAGAGGACAGAGGACGGAGGGATTGAAAGCACCAAGCACCAAGCACCAAGTTCCAACTCCGAAAGCTTCGCGAGCAGGCCACCAGGGAAGCTCCAATGATTAAGCTCCAAAGGGGGGAGGCTCGAGCCTTCGTTACCTTCGTTTCCTTTTGTGAAAATTTCGGGGTTGGGAAGCAGGCTGCTTCCCCTACAGAGATTTCGATTTCGCGTTAATTCGCGTGCTTCGCGGGAATCAAATCTGAATCGGTGAAGTTCGCGGATGCGAGGGCGCATCCGCCAACACGCGAGGCGCCCGCACACGGCGGGCAGGCAGTGTGCTCCCCGGAACAATGTCGAGGACAGAGGACGGAGGACGGAGGGAAAGATGAGGAGGCAAGCGAGGCAAGCGGAGCGCTTGCCCTACAACCAGGATTTGCGCGGCGGGTATCGAGTGCTTTTGAATCTTTCTCAAGAACATCCGTCTGACCTTTGCGTTGCGAAATCTTGGGAAGCTCGCCACTATGAGAATGGCGTGGCGCGGAGATCGAATAATTAAGAGTTTTTTTTATTCTGTGCTGCAACTTCCGTCCAACTACTGCGGTTTAACTAGAGATCAGGCAATTATGAATAAGAAGATCTTCGGAATCATTTCATCCATTTCGGTGCTGGCGTTTGCTTTTAGCTCGTGCGATCAGCCGACCGGCAAGGGCGCTGCGTACGGGGCAGGGGCCGGCGCGATTTTGGGAGCTGCTGCAACCGGCCGCGTGCGTGGCGCGGCAATCGGCGCGGCCGCGGGTGCAGCTGCCGGCGCATTGATCGGGCGTTCCATTCAGGAAGATCAGTCCGGAAGCTACGGTCCTCCTCCGCCAGGGGGATTTCCATACGGACGTTATGCCGGGACGCCTGGTTTCTATCACAGCCCTTACACGGGCCGCGTTTATGATCTGAGCGGTGTGCCACATGGTGGGCTGACTCGGGATGTGGACACTGGGCAGTTATTTCGGCGTCCATAAAGAAAAGCACCAAATCCCAAACCCCAACTCCGAAAGTCTTCGCGAGCGGGCCTCCAGGGAAGTTCCAAATTTCAAACTTCAAAAGCTGTGGCATCGCGCATCGATTGCCTCGGTGCTTGATGCTTGGTGCTTCTTTGGATGTTCGTGCTTGGAATTTGGTGCTTTAGCCCGTGTTCCTCTGTAGTTCGTCCACCAGCTTTTTGGCTTCGTCGGACATCTTCAGAATCTCCGGCCATTGCCGGTGGTAATTTTCGCCGGGTAACTTGCGGGTGGCATCGAATCCCATGTGGGAGCCGATGTTTTGTTCGCTCGGCGCGTGATCGAGCGAATCGCTTGGGTTTCTGATGATCGTGGTATCGCGTTCCGGATCGGTATTGGCGCACAACCGGAAGAGCACTTCGCTGGTGTTGTGCACGTCGCAATCCTCGTCCACCACCACGATGTATTTGCTGAACATCATTTGTCCCATTCCCCACAACCCGTGCATCACTTTGAAGGCTTGATAGGGATACTGTTTTCGAATGCTCACGAAAACGAGATTGTGAAATACGCCTTCCGCCGGCAACGTCATGTCCACCAGTTCCGGGAAATTCATTTTGAATACCGGCAGGAAAATGCGCACGGACGCGTCGCCCATGTAAAAATCTTCCATGGGTGGAATGCCCACGATCGTTGTCGGATAAATCGCATCGCGCCGATGGGTGATGGCCGTGATGTGGAACACGGGATAATCCTCGACCGCGGTGTAATAACCGGTGTGATCGCCGAACGGCCCTTCGGGGCGCATTTCGCCGGGTTGCACATAACCTTCCAGGACAAAGTCCACATCGGCCGGCACGTCGATATCGATGGTTTTGCACTTTACCAATTCGACCGACTTCCTTCGCAAAAATCCCGCGAACAAAATTTCGTCGAGCCCGTCGGGCAACGGAGCGGTTGCGGCAAACGAATAGGCGGGATCGCCGCCGAGAGTGACCGCGACCGGCATCCGTTCGTTGCGTTCGTAATACCGTTTACCGTGGCGGGCCCCGACCTTGTGGATTTGCCAGTGCATCGCAGTCGTCCGGTCGTCAAAAATCTGCATTCGATACACGCCGACGTTGCGCGCGCCGGTTTCCGGGTCGCGCGTGTGCACATTCGGGAGTGTGATGAAACGTCCGCCGTCTTTCGGCCAGCATTTCAGAATCGGCAGATCGCGGAGGGTAATCGAAGCCGATGCTGGATCCTTGATACTCGATACTCGATTTTTCGCCGGGCTGTCCTTCTCATCCAGCATCGAGAATCCAGCATCAAGTATCTCGACTATTTCCTGGCACGCCCCTTCCTTCACGTGCTTCGGGCGCGCATGAAGCAAATGCATTCCCTGTTTGAGCAGGCTCCAGCCTTCGCGCAGATCGGTCGGCGGTTTTGCCTTGAGAATGAGATGAATTTCCTGGGCGATCTCATCGACGTTTTCGCGCCCGAGCGCCATGGCGATTCGCCGGCGCGAGCCCATGGTGTTGATCGCCACCGGGAACTGTGAAATTTTTCCATCGACAGTGGGCTGCTCGAAAAGCAGCGCCTTTCCGCCACCGGGCGATTTCATTTCGCGATCGGCCCATTCCGCGATGAGCAGATCGGTATCGACCGGGACTGCGACCCGTTTTAGCTCGCCTGCCTGCTCGAGCGCTTCGAGGAAATCCCGGAACGAGCGGTGAGCCATGGATGGATGCGGGCCGCTACACTGGGTTGGCTGGGTGGCCGGCCGGTTTCGAATTTCCAGTCCGCGCTACGATTGCTGCAGTATTTGGAACGAGACAACACGTCCGCGCGAGAAAGTGACCGTTTTGTACGGATAGGGAATGCTTGGCGGAATGTAGGAGTAGAAAAACGGATCGTAGAACGGGCTGCCTGCGAAGATGAAGGCACGGCCATGATGATGGGTGCGGACAAATCCAACGGTTCCAAATCCGTACCCGAAGCCCGGACCATATCCGTATGGTCCGTGGCGGTATGGGCCATACGGATAACCGTAGGGACCGTATGGGGCGGACGCATAGTGCACGTAGATCCAGGTTTCGGTCTCGTGCCCGCGCATGTTTCCAGAGACCTTCTGGTCGGGCGATCCCCAGGCCAGCCAAACCGCGCTTTGCGGCATTCCAATGCGAATCTGCCCATGGCTTGCCAACGCCTGGTCTCTGGCCGAAAGGCTTTGGTAAATGTCAGGGCGATCGGAAATTCGCGTTTCAACAGTCGAACAACCTGTGAGGATCATCGCGCCGGCGCAGAGACCGGATGTCAGCGCTATGGAAAGAAATTGACGCTTCATAAAAAAATCATACAGCCGCGGAATTTTGAGTCAATGTGTCACTTTCTTGATTCAACACCGCCGCGACCGTAAAGTCGCGCAAAATGGAAGATCGTTTTGGCCATCGCATTTCGTATTTGCGCGTTTCGATCACCGACCGCTGCAACGAGCGTTGCACGTACTGCATGCCGCAGGAGTTGCAGGAGTGGCTTCCGCGCGCGGAAATTCTTAGTTACGAAGAAACGCAGCGCATCATTCGCATCGCGGCGGGGCTCGGCGTCACCAAAGTGCGCGTGACCGGCGGCGAACCGCTGACGCGCCGGGACGTGATCGATTTCATCCGCGCGATTCCGGGAATTCCCGGTATTCGCAGCCTTGGCCTCTCGACAAACGGAACATTACTTGCCCGTGAGGTTGGGCCCGGCAAAACGATGGCGGCGGCATTGCGCGATGCCGGAGTGCAATCTCTCAACATCTCGCTCGATACCCTGGATCCCGACGTTTATGCGCAAATCACCGGGCGCGATTTTCACGGACAAGCGCTCGATGGAATTGCGGCTGCGATCGCCGCCGGTTTCGAGCAGATCAAGTTGAACGCGGTTCTGATGCGCGGTCGCAATGAGGACCAGCTCATTCCGCTGCTCGAATTCGCGGGCACCTGCAAGCTGATCCTGCGTTTTATCGAGATGATGCCGGTCAGCACAACCGAAGTCTTGAGCGAAAAGAATTTCATGCCGGTATTGGAAGCGAAGCGAATGATTGAGTCGCGTTACGGCGCGTTAATCCCGGAACCGGCATTTCAGACAAACGGTCCGGCCACGTACTATCAAATCCCCGGCCGCGAACAGCGGGTCGGATTTATCGGGGCGATGACGAACCTGCATTTCTGCGAGAGCTGCAACAAACTGCGTCTCACCTGCGACGGCAAATTGCGTCCGTGTCTGGGGAGCTATCTCGAATTCGATATTATGAAACCGCTCCGGGCCGGCGCGAGCGACGAGGAGCTGCGCCAGTTCTTTATCGGTGTGGTCGATCGCAAACCGGAGCAGCACGATTTCCGGAACAATTATCAGCCGGACCGCAAAATGATAGCGATTGGCGGCTGAGCGATGCGGCGCCTTTCTCACATCGGGGACGATGGCCGGGCGCAAATGGTGGATGTATCGACCAAGCCGCTGAGCGCGCGTGTGGCGGTGGCAACAGGCAGGATCAAACTTCAACGCAAGACGCTCGATTTAATCTCGAAGAACCGAATCGCGAAAGGAGACGTGATCGCGACCGCCCGGCTGGCCGGGATTCAGGCGGCCAAGAAAACCGCGCATCTGATTCCGCTCTGTCACACGATTCCGCTGGGCGATGTGAAAGTCGATATCGTTACCGGGCGCGGAAGGGCCGAGGTCAAGTGCACGGCGCGCACCGTCGCGCAGACCGGCGTGGAAATGGAAGCGCTCACCGGAGTGACCGTTGCGCTGCTCACGATTTACGACATGTGCAAGGCGGTGGATAAAAAGATGGAAATTTTCGATATTCGGTTGGTGGAAAAAACGAAGAGGAAACTGTAGCGGCCCCGAAAGTTTTCGGGGTCGCTCGAATTGTGAAATAGAAATCATGCGACGGTCATCCGCCTTCGCCCGGCTACGGCGCGACAGGTAGACCGCCGCTACAGAAGAGATATGCAGATCACCGTCGGAATCATTACGATCTCGGACAGGGCCAGCGCGGGCGAATATAAGGACCTTGGCGGGCCGGCATTAAAAAAAGCGGCGGAAGATTTGGGCTGGCAGGTACTGGCGGAAGCGATTGTGCCTGACAACCTGCAACGCATTCAGGATGCAGTCCGTTCGTTTGCCAAACAGGGCTGCGGTTTGATCCTGACGACCGGGGGGACCGGGATCAGCCCGCGCGACGTTACACCGGAAGCCATCCGCGCTGTCATGCGCGTGGAATTACCGGGGTTTGGCGAGGTGATGCGTGCCGAGTCGATGAAAATCACGCCGAACGCGATTCTTTCGCGCAATCTTGCGGCGGTTGTCGATGGCGCGGTGGTCATCGCACTTCCGGGCAAACCGAGCGGCGCGGTGGAATGTCTCGGCTTTGTGACGGGCGCCATTCCGCATGCGGTCGCAGTGGCACAGGGAACGCCGACCTCGTGTTGAGTGGCAGGGTCGGCGCGCTGCGCCGACCGGACGCCGCAGCGCGGCGTCCCTGCCTTTTCAATCCGGGTAAACGAGAAGACGCATTGTTTTCTGGCCGTGCTCGGACAGATGCGCCCGTTTTCCCCGACCGGCGATTTCGTCGTGTGTCAGGTGAGAGCAATCGATCTTGGTTTTGTTTACGTAGGTGAGGCGCGGCTCCGAAACCGGCTCGTCGCTCGGTTCGATTTTTAGCGGCAATCCCGAGCGGGCGAAAGAGACTTCCCACGAGACTGTTTTTTTGTCCGCGCTGCCTTTTACCATCCAGGGATAACGTTTCGGCAACTCGAAGTAGCCCGATCTGGGCACGGTCACTTTATAAAATGTTTCTTCGGCATCGAGGAATTGCGGAATGGTGAGGGAAGGATTTCTGCGCAGCTCGAGATAAAGCCGCGCGATGTCCAGGCCGTCGAGATTGATTCCATTGTAAATGCCGTGGTAGTTCGGTTCTTTCGGATAGAAATGGTCGTACCACGCCTGGAAATGATCACTGATCATCAGGTTCAATTCGAGATGGACGTGTGCGCGTGCCTGATTAATTCCCGTCCCGGTATGGCCCATTACTGCGATATGTTCGCCGCGCTGCACGCTCTGGCCGGTCTGAACGTCGATGGCGCTGAGGTGCCCGTACAGGCTGTAGTAGGGCGAGCCGCCCCAGCGATGTTCGATGACGATATATCTTCCGTAGTTTGAATGTCCCGCAATGGCGCTGGTGTAAACGACGCGCCCGTCAGCGATGGCGCGGACTTCATCGAGTGGTTCGCCGCGGTCGCTGCGATGGAGACAGCGAATGTCGATGCCTTCGTGAAAGCGGGTATAGACAATGCCGATGGCGGTCTGCATCGGATCGCGAACGAACCCGTATTGGCCGCCCTCCCATGGTGTCGATTTCACACCTTTATAATCGCGCTCGATGTATTGATAAAATGCAGGGCCGCCGCCGTGAAAAAGCGCGTCGTTATCAGTCGGCAAGCTGAGCTCGATGACATCCCCTTGCGCAAACATGACGGTGCTCGAGCAGAGAAACAGCGCAAGCGCAGCGGCGGACCACAGGGGAATCTTCATTTTATTCCGGGGAGCACAGGCTGCCAGCCTGTAGTTCGCGGCAGCCTGCCGCGAACAATGGTCGTGTTCGCAGGCCCGGAATCGGCAGCAAAGCATGCGTTTGGCAAGGCTGCCAAACGTTACAGGCTGGCAGCCTGTGCTCCCCAGAAACAGATCAGAACGCATCAAGTCCAGGGTTACCGTTTCTTTTTTTGGCCGATCACGCGCCAGTCTTTCTTCATCGAATCGATGTCGGCTTTTGTGAGTCCGGATTCGACATAGATTTTGCCGTCGGACACGCGCCGGTCGATTTGCAATTCACTCACGGGGCGTCCATTGATAAAAACAAAAAGCAGGCGACCCCGCTTCTCGATGCTTAGTGTATCGAGAGCCAGAGTGCCGTGTTGATCAAGTTGAACCAGCGCGCCGTAAGTCCCATTTGCCGCCGAGTACGGATAAAACGCCGCCACGTCGTGTTCCGTAATGCGGGGCACTCTTTCGATCGCGACCTCCTGTCCCGAGAACCGGGCGTGGACCGACGTGGCAAAGGCCGCCGTGTCGTTGGCGTTGGCTTCCACGTGCACGCGAAACATGCAATGGCGGCCTTTTGCGGTGACGTAGGTGACGCAGGTGACGGCGAGGAAAGCGAGGAACGCGCTCGTGCAAGCTGTTTTCATGGTCGATTGATAAAGAGTTTGACACAAATCTTGCAACCCCGAAAGGTTTCGGGGCTGTTTAACCCGCGCATGATCCGAAGCGTTGCCTTCCTTATTTTGATGGTCGCGATTGCGGCGCAGGCGTGTGCGCAGGAGCCGCCGTTGATGCCGACGCCCACGCCGGCGAAACGAAGCTGGTTTCACCGGATTCTGCATCCATTCTCTTCTTCCGGTCCGCAGCTTCCACGCTATAAAAATCCCAAGTTGCGAGGCCTTACACTTGAGGTGCAGGTCTCGCCGCAGCCGTTAAAACTTTCCGAGGTCCGGCAGCTTAACGTCAAGGCGATTCTGAAAAGTGACGCAAAAGGCCCCATCACGCTCGATTTTCCGACCGATCAGCGCATTGAGATTTATTTGATGGACTCGGAGGGAAAGATCCTTACCAAATGGTCCGACAACCATGCCTTCAGCGAGACGCCGGGCATCGTCACGATTAATCCCCAGGAACACGTCGAATACGATGACACCATCGCGACGCGCGATCTGACTCCGAACAAGGTTTTTATCGCGGCAGTTTCCTTTCCAAAGTATCCTGACTTAAAGGCGCATCAGAAATTCATGACCGCGCCGTGAGGGAAGTTGATAGTTGGTAGTTGATTGTTGATGGTCTCGAATGTGTCTCTCTCTCAACTCTCAACTATAAACTATCAACTCTTCTCGGATTACCACACTCATCCGCAGGGGAATGGGGTCCAGGCGTACTCGCAGGAACTTTTGCAACCATGGGCCGACAGCGCCCGGCGGCATGGCCTGCGCGATATCGCATTTACGGATCACGACCGGTTTCATGCGGGAGTCGATTTCGACGAAATCGACCGGCTTGGTGAAAAGAACAGCGATCTCAGGATCCGGGGCGGGATTGAGCTTGATAACGACCCGAAAAGTTCGGCGGCGGGACGTGGATGGGTTGAGAAGAATTGGGACAAACTCGATTTCGTTCTCGGTTCGGTGCATTACCTCGGGCACCCGACCCAGATGTTCGACGAAGTTCCGGCGGGCGCGGGGCAATTCGCCGATCGCGATATCGACGAGATTTATGCGGATTATTTTCGTCGGGTCCGCGAAATTGCGGCCAGCGGCCTGGTTGATTGCCTCGCGCATTTCGACCTGATCAAAATTCACGGTCACCGCCCGGATTCGAACCTTCGGATGCTGGTCGATGAGACGCTCGATTTCATTCGCGCGCGCGATCTGTCGATCGAACTTTCCACAGCGGGCTGGCGCAAGCCGGTCAACGAACTTTATCCGTCGGACGAAATTATCCGGCTTGCGATGGAGAAGGGGATTTCGTTTACGACTGCTTCGGATGCACATTCGCATGCGCAGCTGGGCGACAAATTCGAACGGTTGGCGCAGAAGATGGCGGCTTTAGGCGTGCGTGAGGTCTGCGTTTACGAAAAGCACAAGCGGGAAATTCGACAACTGTAGAGGCGGCCGTGTCGGCCGCATTCCCGTGGAAAAGCAGGCGAAACGCCTGCCACTACAATCCCAGGCCGCCGGTGATCTTTGTCATTTCCGAATGAGCGAGCGCTTTGCCTTGCTCGATTGCCTGTTTTACGCCGCTCAGGATCATTTCCTCGAGGAATTCCACATCGTTCGGGTCGACAATTTCCTTGTCGATTTTGATTGAGATCACATCGCCGGCGCCGTTCGCGACTACTTTGACTTTTCCTCCGCCGGCGGCCACTTCCACGGTTTTCTCTTCGAGATCAGCCTGGGTTTTGGCCATCTGCTCCTGCATCTTCTGCGCCTGCTTCATTAACTTGTTCAAGTTCATAGGTTTTAGATGGTTCCCTAGGATTTGATCTGACCCTTGAAAATTTGGAGCGCTTCCTGGATGAGGGGATCGTTCTTGAATTCGTCCTTGTGCTTCGACGGCTCCGATTGCGCGCTCCGATCTGGCAGTCCCTCTTTTGCGCTAAACTTTACCGTCCAATCGCGCCCGCTGACTTCGCCAAGCAACGTCTCGAGCTGGCGGCGATTGCTGGCCGTGGCGAGTGTTTCAATCGCCGACTTTTGGGGTGGCGGATATCCCAACGTGAAATTGCGGCCATCGGTCCCGATCGGCGTGACTGACTCGCTCAATGTTCGCAGAAATCCTCTCGCCGGAATTTTAGCCAGGACTTTTTGCCAGAGGTCGTTGGCATCGACGGCATCGGGCGGCGGTGGCACCTCTGCTACACGCGGCGCTGTTTTGTTTTTACTGTGGCCTGGGTCGCTGGCCTCGGGACCGCGGTCACCGACCGCGGCTACAGGGGCGGTCTTGCGGTCCGCAGTCTTTTGAGACGCAGGCGGCACGCCTGCCACTACAGAAGCAGCGGATTTCTTCGGTAAAGTCTCTTTCCCGTCGCGCAGCTCGCCGAGTTGTTTAATCACTTCGTCCAGCGTCGCCTGGCCAATGCTTTGGATCGCTTTGATGATCGCGACTTCAAAGTGCAATTTCTTGTTGGGCGCCCATTTCATTCGCCCTTCGGCTTGCGCGAATTGGTCAATCAGATCGAGCAACCGGTCGTTCTCGATCAGCTCGGCCTGCGCGGCGAGCGATTTCTGCGCCTCGGGATCGACATCTTCCTTCAACGCGTCCGGTTTGGCCTTGAAAACGAACAGATCGCGCAGGTACGAAATCAAGTCCGACATCAGCCTCATCATGTCCTTGCCGGCTTCGCATTGTTCGTAAAGCAGATCGAGCGCGCCGGAGGTATCGCTGCGCAAAATTTTGCCCGTAAGATCGGCAACGGTTTGTTCGCTCGTGAAACCAAAAACATTGAGCACGTCTGCTTCGGAAATTTTATTGCCACAGAACGCGACGAGCTGATCGAGCATCGATTCCGCGTCGCGCAAACCGCCTTCGGCGCCGCGTGCGACAGCATGAGCGGCCGCGGGTTCGAGAGTGACTTTTTCTTTGCCGGCAATGAACTGCAGATGTTCGGCGATCAGGTTCGCCGGAATCCGATGCAGATCGAAACGCTGACAGCGGCTCACGATCGTGGCCAAAACTTTTTGCGGTTCGGTCGTGGCAAAAATGAATTTCACGTGCGGGGGCGGTTCTTCGAGCGTTTTCAAGAGCGCATTAAAGGCAGCGGAGGTGAGCATGTGCACTTCGTCGATGATGTAGATTTTGTAGCGCGACTTCGAGGGAGCGTAGCGAACGTTATCGCGCAGCTCGCGCACCTGTTCGACCCCGTTATTGCTCGCGCCATCGATCTCGAGGACGTCGAGGCTGTTGCCCGCGGCGATCTCGCGGCAATTGTCGCATACGCCGCATGGCGTTACGGTCGGCCCTTTCACGCAGTTGAGCGCTTTGGCCAGAATGCGGGCGGTCGATGTCTTGCCGATCCCGCGCGGCCCGACAAAGAGGTAAGCATGCGCCAGCCGGTTTTGCGCGACCGCGTTCTTGAGCGTCCGCGAGACGTGCGCCTGCCCCACCAGGTCGTCAAAAGTCTGTGGCCGGTATTTTCTGGCGAAAACTTCGTAACTCACGCGCTCAATCTAAATGCGTTGATTGAAGCGTGAAAACAGAAAATCAAAATCATTTGGGAGGATTAATCGGATTTTCATGATTTTCATTGAGCATTGGACGTTGAACGTTGAACGTCTTCTGCATGTGCCAAAGGCCGAGATCCATCTTCGGGCTCCTGTTCGTGCTCGTAATCGTGCTCGATTCCTCGGCGCGCGAGCCGCAGAAGCATCCGCCGGCCAGGCCGACAACCGAAACCAAAGTTGTTCGGGCGCGCGATCTCGGGGTTCCATTCGATGGAACGCCCGGAAAATGGAACGCCATCACGGATGTCGCCGGCGTGGAGGTCGGTTATACAACGTTGATCCGTGGCGAAGGCAAGCTTGTGGCCGGCAAGGGCCCGGTGCGCACCGGAGTCACTGCAATCATTCCGCGCGGGCACGAGTCGTTGAACGATCCGGTTTACGCTGGCGTCTTCGCGTTAAATGGGAATGGCGAGATGACAGGAACAGCCTGGGTGGAGGAGAGCGGATTTCTCGAAGGTCCCGTTGTGATCACAAATACGCACAGTGTCGGTGTGGCAAGAGACGCGACGATTGCGTGGCGATTCAAGCATGGCGCTGCCGATAAGACCGGTTACTGGTGGAGTCTGCCGGTGGTTGCCGAAACCTGGGACGGCTGGCTCAACGATATCAATGGCTTTCACGTGAAACCCGAAGATGTTTTTCACGCGCTTGATTCCGCACACGGCGGTCCGGTCGAAGAGGGAAGTGTCGGCGGCGGGACAGGGATGATCTGTTACGAGTTCAAGGGTGGCAACGGGACCGCATCGCGAAAGATCGAGATCAAGGCTGACAAGCCGCAGTCCGCGGGAAGCAGCGAAGAATCCGGCACTTCGTCCCGTAGTTACACGGTCGGCGTTTTCGTGCAGGCAAATTGCGGGCGCAGACCGCAGCTCACGATTGCGGGCGTTCCGGTGGGCAAGGAAATACCGGGCTCGGTTTACAAGCAAGAAGCAGGCTCGATCATCATCGTGGTTGCGACAGACGCGCCGTTGCTGCCAACTCAACTGAAACGTCTCGCCAAGCGCGCATCGCTGGGGCTCGCTCGTACTGGCAGTGTTTCCGGCAACGGCTCGGGCGATTTGTTCATCGCGTTCTCGACTGCGAATCCGAACGTTGCCAATTCGGACGCGGTCACACATTCAATCCAAACCGTCCCCAACGACCTCATGGATCCGATTTTCACCGGTGTGGTGCAGGCGACCGAGGAAGCAATTGTAAATGCGTTGGTTGACAATCACGGCATGACCGGTCGCGATGATCATCATGTCGATGCTCTTCCGCGCGATCGTCTGCGCGAAATCCTGAAGAAGTACAATCGTCTCCAGCAATGAAGCTCGTGCACCGAAGGGATTAAAAATGGTTAAGGTCGAGATTGATCAACCGAAGAGGCTGCTTGTGATTCGCTATCACGGACGAATCGGTCCCGGCGCGGTAAAGCAAGCCCTGAAAGAAGTGGGAGCCGGGCTCGAGAAATTGGAATCTGGTTTTCAGCTGCTGGTAGATCTGAGCGAATTGGAGTCGATGGAAGTTTCCGCGGCGCCTCACGTGGAAAAAATCATGGACTTATGCAACGAGAAAGGCGTGACCAGGGTAGTGAGAATCATTCCTGATCCTCACCGCGACATTGGTTTGCAGATCATGTCTTATTTTCATTACGGAACGGGCGTTCACATCGTCACCTGCCAGACCGTGGCCGAAGCGAATGAAATACTCGGGCAAAATTAGCCTGCCGCGGATCGATGGACCAAAAGCGCCGCGGCAATGTCTTCCACCGCCAGTCCGAGCGATTTGAAGATCGTGGTCTCGTTCGCGCGCGAAGGACCTTTGCCTGCGAACGCTTCGCCCAGCTCGGCGTAGATTTTTGCGCCGGACAAAATCACGTCGCCCGATTCATTCATTGCGGCTTCGCGCGAATCGACGAAGACCACATTCGCCATTGTTTCGTTATCCAGTTCGCGCCAATCGGCACGACACGCGCCGACCGCGTTGACATGGCAGCCGGGCTTTAACCATCCGCCGTTTAAAACGGGTGTGCGCGAACTTGTGGCGGTGACGACAACGTCAGCGCCGCGCACTGCTTCCTCCGCAGACGTGGCTGTCGCGCCGATTTCTTTTGCGAGCTGCTCGGCATGCGCTTTCGTCGGACTCCAGACGCGAATTTCTTCAAATTGCCTGACGAGTCCCAGCGCCTCCGCATGACTGCGCGCCTGAACGCCGCTGCCGAGGATCGCAAGAACTCTGGCATCCGGCGGCGCAAGAAGTTTTGTTGCAGCCGCTGAAACCGCGGCGGTGCGCATCTCTGTGATCAGCCGGCCGTCCATTATTGCGAGCGGCGCTCCGGTTTCCGGATCGGCGAGAAAAATCGTTGCCATGTGTGTTGGCAGACCGCGTCCCGCATTCGGGGGATAGAAGGTCACGATTTTCAGGCCGAGTCCGTCGGCCAGAGCAGGCATGATTCCGAAAAATCCGCCATGCGCGTCGACCGGGATGATCGAGCGTAGCGGCTGTATCACCCTGCCCGCTGAAAAATCGAACAGCGCTTTTTCCATCACCGGAATCAGCTCTTCCATCCTCAGATGCTGCCGTACCTGTTCTTCGTCGAGATATAAAGGCTGGCTGATTTGCATTGGGCGTTGACCTCCGGAGCGTAGAGCCGTTTTAGCGGCGCTTGTTCCCACAGGCAAGTTAACCGATTGGTGATCTGCGGCCTTTGGAACAAGATTAGCTTTACACACGGCCAAAATTGGAGGAATCACCAAGATGGCAATGTTTACGCGAAGGACCGACCCTGTGACTCCAGCATCCCAGCCGGCGGCACCATCTCTAACTTCACAACAATCTAATTCCGCACCTGCTCCGGCCCCGTCCGGTGGTATTCTCTCGCGTGGAGTTTCCATCAAAGGCTCCGTCAAATTTACGAACGAGCTGCTGATTGACGGTGAAGTGGAAGGCGAAATCAATTCGACCGGCACACTCACGGTCGGCGAGCACGCCCGAATTCGTGGCGAGATCAAGGCGAAATCGGTGAAAGTGAAGGGGAACGTCGAGGGCAATATCTCGGCGACAGAACGCTGCGAGCTCCAGCCCGGCTGCACGTTGCACGGCGACATCGAAGCGCCGCGATTGGTGGTTGACGAGAACGCCAGCTTCTTCGGCAGCGCCAAAGTCGCGACGAAAAAGCAGTAAAAGCCGGCAGTTCAATTGCGGATCACTCAACGCGGCTTTCGCTGCCAGTGGCGTTCACCCGCGAATCACGCGAATGAACGCGAATACGAAAGTGCAGCGGCAACGGCGCTTTCATAACCGCCCCCTTTTTTGATTCGCGTTCATTGGCGTGATTCGCGGGTTGAGAAATCTTCGCAAGACTTCGGTTGCGTTGAAGAGGATCCGCTAAAAAACCCGCCTTCGCCTGGCTTCGGCGCGGCAGGCGCTAAAAAAACACGAAAGGTTCGGGTAAGAACCTTTATCGGTTTTGTTTGGCGCCATTTAGCATATTTGGCGGACCATGTCCTTCTGACACCTAGTCTTCCAACTCCTCGAACATTTCCCGCTTTAAATTCTGGCGTGCTGCCTTCTTGACTGCGCGGCGCGCCGCCGCGACTGCCTGTTTCTCCTTTTGCCGATCTTTCCGCGTGCGTTTGTCGATTCCGGCCGGCAAATGCGAGATCATGGGCCGTTGAGCGCCTACCTTGTGTTCGTTCGGCTTCGCGTACGGATCCATCGCCGCAATGTATCACCGGGGCGCCCTGCTTGAACTCATTTTCGCTGCTGTAGATCGCTCGGGGAAGTGGTAGCTTGCATGGAAGATCGAGATGAAGATTGCGTCGACATGCTTGGCTTTCTGGCTGGTGTGCGCGGCTACCACTCCGGCGGCGGAGAAGGTTTCTCTGATCAAAATCGACGGAGCGATCGGTCCGGCGACTGCGAGTTACATTTCGCGAAGTATCGATGAAGCCCGGACGCAGAACGCACAATGCTTGATCGTTCAACTCAACACGCCGGGCGGTTTGCTCGATTCGACGCAAAAGATCGTGCAAGACTTTTTGGGGTCGCCTGTGCCAGTGGTAGTTTACGTCGCTCCGACGGGCGCGACCGCGACCAGCGCCGGTTGTTTCATTACGATCGCCGCAAGCGTCGCGGCAATGGCGCCGGCCACGACCATTGGTGCAGCGCATCCGGTGACGTTGGGGGGTGGTTCGACCGGCGGCGAACAGAAGCTCGACGAAACGATGAAACAGAAGCTTGAGAATTTTTCTGTAAGCTACATGGAGGCAATTGCGGCGCGGCGCCATCACAACGTCGAGTGGGCCAAATCGGCCGTGCGTGAGAGCGCGTCTATCAGCGCAGAGAAAGCGCTCCAGTTAAAAGTCATCGATTTGATCGCTGTCGATCGTACGGAGTTGCTGAAGCAGTTAAATGGACGCGTGGTGGATGGCAAGACGCTCCAGACCGCAGGCGCAGAGGTCGTGGAGATTAAGATGTCGGCGTCCGAACGCGTCTTCCAAAAGCTCTGGCGACCCGAAGTCATGTTCATTCTCATGCTCATTGCGATCTACGGAATCATCGGTGAAATGACCACGCCTGGCGCGATTCTGCCTGGGGTGGTTGGCGCGATTGCGTTGATCCTTGCGCTCTATATGGCGGCGATTCTGCCGGTCAACGTGACCGGACTTGTGTTGATCGCGCTCGCACTGATGCTTTTCATCTTTGATGTTTATGCGCCCACGCACGGTGTTCTGACTATGAGCGGGATCATTTCATTTCTGATCGGCTCGCTCATGCTCTTCAACCGCGCCGATCCACTCTTTCGTTTATCGCTCAGCTTCATCATTCCGGCGACACTGGTTACCGCGGCGTTCTTTGTTTTCGTCGTTGGAAAGGGTTTGCGCGCGCAGCTCTGGCCCGTGAAGGCCGGAGCGGAAACGATGATCGGAAGAAAAGTGACCGCGTTGACGCTAATCGATTCGCACGGCGGCAGGATCTTCGTCGAAGGCGAGTATTGGAACGCGGTCAGCGACCGACCCATCGAGAAAGGCGAAGCCGTAGAGATCGCAGCGGTGCAAGGATTAACTCTAAAAGTAAAAACCATAGAAGACTAAAGCCATGTCATTATCCGAAGGACCATTGAAGTTAATTAGTTGGCTCATACCCCTCATCATCCTGGGTGTGATCATGCTGCCCCAGGCCATCCGCATCCTGCGCGAATACGAACGGGGTGTGATTTTCCGGCTCGGAAAATTACTCGGCGCGAAAGGGCCGGGGCTGATTTTCCTCATCCCGATTGTCGATCGAATGGTGCGAATGGATTTGCGCGTTGTGACGATCAACGTCGAACGACAAGAGGTGATGACGCGTGACAACGTGCCGGTGACGGTTGATGCGGTCGTTTATTTCCGCGTGGTCGATCCGCAAGCCGCGGTGGTGAAAGTGGTGAATTTTCTCCAAGCGACCTCGCTCATTGCCCAGACCACGCTGCGCAGCGTGCTCGGCCAGGCCCCCCTGGATGACCTGCTTTCGCAGCGCGAGTCGATCAACCTGAAGTTGCAGGAGATCATCGACCGGCAAACCGAGCCATGGGGGGTGAAAGTCACGGCGGTCGAGGTAAAGGACGTGGCGCTGCCCGACACCATGAAACGCGCCATGGCCAAGCAGGCCGAAGCCGAGCGCGAGCGCCGCGCAAAGATCGTCAACGCCGAGGGCGAATTTCAGGCCGCGGAAAAAATGGTGCAGGCCGCCGCGATGATGAGCAAAGAGCCGATTGCGCTGCAACTGCGTTTCCTGCAAACTATGCGTGAAATTTCCAGCGAGCACAATACGACGACGTTTCTTCCAGTTCCGATCGATCTCTTCGCACCCTTCACGAACAAAGGCGGGCCACCCAAGCCATAGGACGAACGAAGAGAACGTCCGGCGTTCAACGTCCACTTGGCAGAAATCAGAAATACACAGTGGACGCGACCTCAATGTCGCGCTCCCTATCGGCAGTTGGTTGTTAATTCGGCGGACGGATAATATTTACTGCGTGCGTGAACGCCCAGCCGAGTCTTAGTTTGGAAAATATGTCTCTCGATCTCGATAGGATTCGCGCGGCCCATGAGCGGATCCGTCCTTACATCAAGCGGACGCCGGTGATGACAAGCGAACGGTTGGATCAGGCGAGCGGCGCGTCGTTGTTTTTTAAGTGCGAGAATTTTCAAAAGATCGGTGCGTTTAAGGCGCGCGGGGCGACCAACGCGGTCTTTTCGCTCGACGAGGCGGCAGCAAAACGCGGTGTGGCCACGCATTCCTCGGGCAACCATGGGGCGGCACTGGCGTGGGCGGCGAAACTGCGTGGAATGCCCGCGCACATCGTGATGCCGTCGAATTCGGCCAGGGTGAAGGTGCGAGCCGTTGAAAGCTACGGGGCGCAGATCGCCTACTGCGAACCGACGGAAGCAGCGCGCGAGACTGCGTGCGCCGAAGTAATCGCAAGAACTGGCGCGACGCTTATTCACTCGTTCGAAAACGAAGATGTGATGGCGGGGCAGGGGACAGCGGCAGTCGAATTGCTCGAGGATGTTTCCGATCTCGATCTGGTCCTCTGTCCGGTCGGTGGTGGCGGTTTGCTTTCCGGCACGGCCGTCGCGGCAAAATCGATGCGGCCGCAAATCAAAGTGGTGGCGGCGGAACCGGCGAATGCTGACGATGCGGCCCAGTCTTTTCGTGCGGGGCGATTGATTCGCACAGAAAAGAAGTTCACCATCGCCGATGGATTGCGAACAAATGTCGGTGCGCCGAATTTCGCGATGATTCAGCGCTACGTGGACGACATCCTGACAGTCACTGAAGAGGCAATTGTCGCGGCCATGCGAACGATTTGGGAGACGATGAAAATTATTATCGAGCCATCAGCGGCTGTTCCGTACGCGGTGATCGAAACGTCGGCAGGCAAAATGGATATTGCCGGCAAGCGCGTTGGAATCATTCTCACCGGCGGCAACGTCGATCTCGACGCGTTGCCATGGAATCTATAGAGGGCCCCGCGCCGGCTGCAAAGCCATAGTGAGTGCAGCCGGCACGGCTTGCCTCTACAGAGGAACCGCGGAGTGACCGACTGCCGAGTCGGTGCCGCCCGGACGGCGCGCCGCGCCGTCCCTACCATTTAACGAAGGCGCCTCCCCGGTTGGGGCCGGAGAGGCACTATCGAAATTTTCGAAGAACGCCTTATTTCAGCGTGACTTCGCGCATAAGTTTGGTCCCGAGAATGTCGCGGATCTCCATGCGTTTGACCGAGCCCTGATGCATCTGCTCTTCGCTCCCGATCATTTTTCGCTCAATCGGGTCGGTCCTTTCCCGAATGTTATCGAGCGCCGCCATGTTTTTGTATTCGACCATCAGTAAAACATCGAAATCGCCGTGGCAGGCAGCGTCGCCGATGAAGATTTTGTAATCCATGATGATGCCTTCTTTTTTCATCTCGTCGCTGCTCTTCTTGTAGGCTCCGGCAAGATTTTTGAGGTAATCATCGGTCATACCCGGCTTGGTTTTGACCATGGTAACGTCCCAGACGGTGCCTTCGGTGTAAGGCGCCATGCTGCCGCCGGCGGCGGATGTTTTGCTGGTTTGCGCAGAACAAAGGCCCGCGAGGCCAAGTGAAAGCGCAACGATTGCGATGACATTAAGTTTCTTGATTGTGTTCATTTAATTCCTCCTGAGTTGGAGCTGTTGTTTTTTTTGAGTTTGGAGTTTGCCGCTAGCAAACGTCCGTTACAACAGCTGGTTATTCTGGAAGACTGCGGTTTTGATTGACAGCTGGCGAGAACAAATTTTGTTCTTTCTTATGAAAACAAACTTGTCTCGCGTCGTGGTCGCCGCTTTCTCGCTTGGTTTTGCAACAAACATCGCGACCGCGCAATCAACCGGGGCGACGATGAAGGCGATCGTCGTGCATGAGTACGGCGGGCCGGAAGTTTTGAAATATGAAGACGCGCGGCGTCCGGAACCGAAGGAGGATGAGGTTCTCATCCGCGTGATGGCCGCCGGCGTGAATCCGGTGGATACGTACGTGAGGCAGGGGACCCTGGCGAAAAGAGGCATGGACAATCGTCCGTTAATCCCTGGCTATGATATTTCCGGCGTGGTCGTGGAAACCGGCGCGAACATCAGCAACTTTAAGGTTGGCGACGCGGTTTACGCGTACCTGCCCGTTGTACGGGGAGGTGGTTACGCGGAATTTGCGGTTGCCAAGGAAGGCGAGATGGCGCTTAAGCCGAAGAACATCGATTTTGAAAAAGCGGCTGCGGTTCCGCTGGCAGCGACGACGGCGTGGCAAGCGCTCGTCGATACGGCGAAGATCCAGAAAGGGCAAACGGTGCTCGTTCACGGCGGCTCGGGCGGCGTGGGAAGTTTTGCGGTGCAAATCGCAAAAGCGCGCGGCGCCAAAGTTATCGCCACCGCCTCAACGGCAAATCAGGATCTGCTCAAGCAACTCGGAGTCGATGAGCCGATCGACTACACGAAGACAAAGTTCGAGGACGTGGTGAAAGATGTCGACGTAGTGCTCAACGCGGTGCGCGGAGACACGCTTGCCCGTTCCTACGGCGTGGTGAAGAAGGGAGGCATTATCGTTTCGATTACCGGCGAGCCCGATCAGGCCGAGTGCGGGAAACATGGTATTCGCGGAGTGGGTTTAATGGCTCATCCGGATGCGAAAGCGCTGGAAGAACTGACCCAATTGATCGAAGCGAACAAGATCACGCCGATCGTGTCGCAGGTTTTTCCTTTGGCGGAAGCTGCCAAGGCGCAGGAACAAATCGAAACGCATCACACCCGCGGCAAGATTGTCCTGAAGGTGGCGAACGGGCCGAAATCCTGACGAGCCCGCTATTTTCTACACCGCAGGGGAAGGCGTTACTTGCACGGGCCGGGAACAGGAATAACGAATTTCCCGTCCTTTTCGGCGACGAAATTCTCGCTCTTGCTGGTCGAAGAGCCGTTGGCGTTCTTGGTTTCGATGGTGATAACAAGTTTTTTAGTCGGCTTCAACGTCAGGCAAACCTTGCCACCTGTCGGCGAATCCTGAGACGCTGCCGCCTTGGCGGCATCTTCCGGAGTCAGAGCGACCAATTCGATCTTGGAGACTTTTGAGCCGGCCTGGGCCGCCTGCATCATTTTGTAAAAACCGACAATCGCCGGGTCGGACCCTTGTGTGTAGAGGAACGATTCCAACGTGGCGTTATCTTTGGCTTCGAGGGCTGCTTTGTATTTGTCGGTAAACGCCTTTTCATCCGCCGCGTGGCAACGGATCGAAAATGATGCAACGAGAATGAAAGAAAGAAGAGTGATAATTGATTTCATGTAACTTTTTTCCAGCTACGAGTGTGTTGCCGCTTCAATGACTGGTTGCGGCGGGTCGAGCCAAGTAGGTTGTCCCGGCGTGCACAAGCTTTTTCGGTGCGGCACAGCCCGAGATGTCTGGGAGCGGGACGGATTACTAACTTTGCGTCTCCGCGTGCCAGTCGAAGGAAGGGAGCTTTTGCGGCAGCAGAGGTCGTGATTGCTTGCGCGCGTTGAGAAAACCGCACGCTGGAGCGTTTCGTGTCTTCTCATCGACTGTGCTAATCCGAACACTGACGCATGCGTCGCTCGGATCTTTGCCGGCGAAGAGGTGTTCCCAATCGGCCCGGGCGGATTCGAGGAACCGCCCGTAATGCCGGTCCAGTGCGCGCTGCAATCCTTCGAGGATTTCGACTTTCCCAGCCGCGACTTCGATCGCTTTCGTCTGTTGCGATTCGGCGCTCATCTCCCGGAAAAACAAGGCAGCATGAATTGCGCCCGTAGCGACGGCAACTCTTGTATGTGCGATGCGATTGCGCTTTAATGGCATCCGATGAAGTTGTGGAGGGTAACTTTTTTCGGGGTTCTTTTGATTGCGGCGACTGTTGTGGCGCAATCGCCGCGGCGGAGTAGCGCAAAAACGGCCAGCTCGCCGGTATCGGCCAGATTTTTCACCGTCGATCGCAGCACGCTGCCACCGGGGTTGCAGCAGATTCCGCTCGAACGTCTTTCGTCCGGCGCGCTGATGCTGCTAAATCACAACAATAACCTGGTGCATCCGCCGGCTGCCTGGTCGCAAAGACTCCCGACGACGTCAGCGACAGCTACGCCACTGGCAACGCCAACGCCCGGGGTAGTACTCGATTTGCGAGTCGGCTCGAACCTGCGGCTCGGCGACGATCCATCTGCGCTACCCTCCAATATGCGGGCGCAGGCGGAGCCGCACATCGCGCGGTCGCAGATCGACCCGGACTTTCTTGTTGCGACGTTTCAGGAAGGCCGCTTCACCAACGGCGGCGCGGTCGATTGCGGATATTCAATCAGCACAGATGGCGGACTCAGCTGGACGCGCGCGTTGATTCCGAACCTGACGCTGGTTACGGGAGGTTCATATTATCGCGACACGGATCCAGTAGCCGGAGTCGATCTCAGCGGAAATGTTTATCTCAACACCGAAGGTGCGACCGATTCCAGCTTCGGCAGTGGTGACATCCTTGTCAGCAAGTCGACTGACGGCGGCGCCACCTTTCCAGCGCCGGCTCTAGTTTATCATCCAACGAACGCGAGCGTCTTTCCGGACAAGCCCTGGATGGTAATCAATAATTTCTCGGGCACATCCACCGCAGGGCGCATTGTTGCTACGTTCACGCGATTTCTCGCGAACATTGCCTCACCAATCGTCAGCAGCTACAGCGATGATGGCGGAGCGACGTGGAGCGCAATCACCTTTGTTCATTCATCGAGCACCAACGCGCAAGGCTCGCAACCGGTCTTTCTGCCGAACGGCAACCTGGTCATCGTTTACTTCAACTTCAACACAAGCGGTCTCCACCTTGTTACTTCCACTGATGGCGGAGTGACGTTTGGAACTCCGCACCTCATCACTACGGTGAATCTGTATAATGAGCCGAGTATTCGCAGCGGCTCATTCCTTCCTTCGGCGGTTTCCGATCGCACGAATGGGAATCTTTACCTGGTGTATCAGGCGCTCCTGTCCAATCACCCGAGGATCGCGTTCACCAAATCCACCGATGGCGGTTCTACCTGGACCACGCCGATTGCGATTAGCGACAACCCGACGGGTTCCGGCGTATTCAACCCCGCCGTCAACGTCTCGCCGGACGGCCAGACCGTGACCGTTGTCTTCTACGATCACCGGAACAATCCCGGCTCGAATGTGCTGGTTGATCTTTATCTCGCGCAATCGTTCGATGGCGGCGCGACCTGGCAACCAAACATCCGCCTTACTTCGGTATCGACCGATGCGTCGCTCGCGCCAGATACATCTGATAACCCCCTTCAGCACCAGTACATGCTGGGGGACTATCAGGCGGTCGCTGAGCCGACCAATGTAAATGTGCCGGCCGTCCCGGTCTGGATCGATACCCGCGCGGGCAATCCGGATCCGTTCATTGCGCGCGTGGGCATTTCGGCGCAATCGAATTTTACCAGCTGGGAGGCAGCGCGCTTGTCGTTAGGCCAAATCGACGATCCTTTTTTTGGCGGGCCGGGTGGCGACGCCGACTTAGATGGCAAACCGAACCTGATCGAGTACACAATGGGCACGCCGCCAAACCAGAGCGACAACGTCGGCGTTTCGATCACTCAGGTCGGATCGACATTTGCCATCACTTATCCGCGGCTCAAAGCCGCAACCGACGTGACGCTGCACGCATATCGTTCGATGGATCTCTCGACGAATAGTTGGACCACGAATGGCGTGACAGAAACGCTTCTTTCAGACGACGGGATAACGCAAATGTGGGAGGCCTCCACTCCGGCGAACGCGTCGCCGCTTCTCTTTCGCTTGCAGGCAACTCAACCGTAAAACAGGCAGGGTTGGTGTGCCGGCGGGCCTCTGATGGGTTCAGAAATTGCAGGGCAAGCGCTTCGCTTGCCTTGGATTGGATTTGGCAAGCGGAGCGCTTGCCCTACAAAGGTCAGGCTAGGACCGCGTGTTCCGGGTAGGGTCGGCGCGCTGCGCCGACCGGACACCGCAGCGCGGTGTCCCTACCCGTTGGTTACGGAGTTGCGTTCCTAGTCGTGAAATTCGTATCTCGCCTTGGACAAATTGCCGATGTGAGTGCGCGCGCCTCCCCAATACACATATCCGCGAAGCTTTCCCGGATTTCGTTTCCTCACGTAGATGCCGCCATCGTGCCAGATTGAGGTGCCGCTGGAATGTTCCGCAATTCTGCGCGACGCACGATAGTAATAACCTTTGCTGTCCTCTGCGTACAACGAATAGGTTCCTGCCGGAAAGTGCATCGTCGCGACCGACACCTCGGATCGAAGATCGAGGTAGCGCGGCGCACCCATCGGTCCTTCGGCCGGAATCGGATGATACCCGCGGCCGCCAGTGCAGGAGCAGAGCAGGAGGGGAAAAAGTAGAAGGGAGAAAGTAGAAAGTAGAAAAGATTGTGCCGGAGCAGGGGATGGTTGTTTGCCATTAGTGATCCGTTTCATCCGCTGCCCGCCCGCCGTGGCGGGTAATCCGTGGTTCATTCCTATTTTAATGCCTTGTCGATCGAAGTCGGATCGTCGAGCAAGATCCATTCGATAATCGAAACGGGCAGGCTGCCGTTTTTGATCAAGGCGTCGTGGAACTGGCCAAGTCGGAATTTGTCGCCTTGTCGATCCTTGTAGCGCCCGAGCAAATTCATAATCTGCCATTTGCCGATGATATAGCTGATCTTTTGCGTCGGACTTGATGCGGCCCCGGCCGCTTCACCTTCGGCAGCTTCGCGATCCAGTCCGCCTGCTTCCATGAAATATTTTACCGCTTGCTCAAAGCTCCATTTACCCGTGTGGAGATTCACATCCACGCCGATTCGCGCCGCGCGGTATCGCGCCAGGCGGAGGACCTGTCCATGCCCGGCTGAGTCGAGCGGATAAAGCCCTTCGCGGAGAAGCATCTCTTCGCCGTAGAGCGCCCAACCTTCGATGAAGACGTTGTCCTCGTGCTGGCGGCGGATCTCGTCGGTCAAATGATTGGCGATGGAGAGCTGCAGGAAATGCCCCGGGATTCCTTCGTGGCCGAGGATCGGCCGTGGATCTTCAATTGCCGCGCGAATATAAAAATTCTTCGAGTGTGGATTGTAAGTGGGAATGAAATAGAAGCCGGTGGGATCTTTGTCGTAAACTCCCGGCGGATTCATAAAACCACCCGGACTGGTCGGCTTGAATGCGTCCGGCAATTGGCGAATCTCGAACTTCCCGAGATAATTCGGCAACGTGACCAGATGGTGCTCCTTCAAAAAGCTAATCAGGTCCTGTTCCCGGCTTTCATATGCTTTCAAAAAGGAGGCCTGATCGGGGGGGATGTGTGCGCTGCGTGCCGGATCGGGATCGGCCAGCTTCGGATCGGGAAGCTGCGCTTCGAGAGCCCGGTAGCGTGCTAGCTCAATGCGCCCGATCATGGCCACTTCGGTCGCGTCGAACGGCAGAAGCAGAACGTGTTTGAGATAATAATTGTAATTGGCTTCGCCCATTGGCGCGAAATCGACCATCGCCGGCAAACGCTTCTCGAGTTCGTTAGCGTAATTGTGCAGCGCCACGAGGGCGGCATCGCGCGCCTTTACCAGTTCTTGGTGCTCACCGGGTGCAAGACCGACGTCGAGCGCCATCAAGCTCTTGTTCAAGAGCGGATCGATCGAGCGCGCGGATTGGATCGCCAGGTTCGCATAAAGTTTCACCGGGCTCTGCAAATTAGTCAGGCCTTGTTTGAGTAACGCCGGCATGGCTTCAAGCCGCGCCGTGGCAGCCAGCGCGCGTTTGCGTGGCGTGTCGTAATTCTTTTTCAGCAGCGAGAAAATCGCATTTGTGCATTCGTCGACGTAAACCTCCGGGTTCGTTCGCTCGAATTTCAGAACGCGATTCTGAAAATCGATGTTCTCGAGTTGGGCGCGAAAAAGAATCGCGTCGATCCGATCGTCTTTTCGCCAGCTGTCGGTCTTCATGGCGCGCACTTTTTCCAGGAGCGCATGAACGTGTTGCGCTCGCTGCGCGATTTTGTCCGGCGAATAATCGGTGAGTTTGTTGTCCCAGGTGTGTAACCCGGCGTCGGAAGAACCGACCGGGTAGTTCTCGTTACGCCATTTGTAATAATCGTTCGCCTGCGCGCGCAACGCCGCTGCGGCCATCACTTCTTCAGTATTTGCCTTGGTAATTAACGCCTTGTTGATGACGTTTGGTCGCGTGCCCGGAGGCTGCTGTCCGTGCGCCGCAGACAAAGCGATCGCGATTGCCGCTGCGAAAAAGATCTTCGATTTCACGAGAGCGATTCTAGCCGGTTGCGCGCAATGAGAAAGCGTAATCGAGTCACCGGGCCTCTGACTTCTGATCTGCGGACTCCTCCGAGAAATGGGCGGTGAGGGTTTCGAACCCCCGACCTACTGGGTGTAAACCAGCCGCTCTACCACTGAGCTAACCGCCCCGAATCGGCGTTGAAGGTTGCATTATGATGCGAAATGGGTGCCAAGACGAATCGAAAAACCAGAGTTGAGTTCTAGCGCGCGACCGCTTCGCGATAAGGTTTATGCTGCTCGTAAAGCTTCAGCCGTTGTTCCGCTCCGGCGCGATGAGCGTCCGCGGTCTTGTTCATTTCCAGGGCTTTCTTCTGATATTTGACGGCGTCATCGAAATCGCCGGCTTCCGCATAACTGGCAGCGAGCGTATCGATGTAGGCCCATACCTGCCAGTACCGATAGTTCGCACGCTTTCATCGCTGCGTCGGTGGCTTTCTTTCCATTGCGCACGGCTGCTTCAGGCGATGTCGCCCGGAACCACGCCAAAGAGTTCAATCCTGGAGCGTCGGCTTTTTTAAGTTCGATCTGCGTTATTTTTTCCATGTCGGCCGTTGCCTTCGCGTATTCCTTCTTGCGGGCGCGAGCCAGAGCGCGCGCCGCGTAGGCGGGAACAGAATTGGAATCGATCGCGATGGCCTTGTCGTAATCGCCGATGGCCTTGTCGATCTCGCCTTCTCGAATGTAAAGGGCGCCGCGATTTATGTATGTGCCGATGAAGCGCGGGTTTAGTTGCATCACCTTGTCAAGGTCGGCGAATGCTTCCTTTAATCTTCCTTCATCGCGCAGCTGGATTGCGCGATTAAAGTAAGCCTGCCATTGCTTCGGATTAATAAGAATCGCCGCGCTCAGATCTTTGATCGCACCGTCCCGGTCTCCTTTCAGCGATAAGACCGACGCGCGATTGACGTAACCGCCCGAGTTTGCCGGATCAAGCGTGACAGCTTCGTCGTAATCGCGAAGGGCTTTGTCCAGCTCCTGCTTCGCCTGGTAGGCGTTGCCGCGATTCATAACGACAACCGACGCTCGAGCGGTGCTGATGTCGCGCGTCATGAGATAGTCATTCAATTCTATCGAACGATCAAAGTCGCCTGCGTCGTACGCCGCTTTCGCCTGATCAAAAATGTCTAGATAGTTGTCTTCGAGTTGTTGCGCCCATGATTCGCCCGGTATGCGGGGCCGTTTGCTTTGATAAACAGTAGCCCGGCTCAAAGCCTTCGATGTCTGTCGATCTGGATTCAGCCGCTGCGCTTCGGCAAGCTCGCGAGCGCTTTTCTCGGAATCTCCCTTGCGACGATAGATGTCGGCCCGCTCGAGGTGCGCTCTCGCATTTGCCGGATCGACGGCGAGCGCACCGTCAAAATTCGCAAGCGCCCGGTCCGGGTCATTTTTAGCCACATAACAAAGGCCACGCGTGATGAGTTCGTTTGGACTGCGTGGATTACATCGAATTGCTTCAGTAAGGTCGGCAATGGCGTCATCCATCTTGCCCTTATTGTAGTAGATCAGCCCGCGACTGTAGTAAGCTGACTTCGAATTAGGATCGAGGCGGATGGCTTCAGTAAGGTCGGCAATCGCCTTATCTGTTTTACCTTTCCATTGCCATGCATACCCGCGGCCGCCATAGGCGCCGGCAAGGGCCGGGTTCAATCGCAGCGCCTCGGTGAAGTCGCCGATGGCGGCGTCTAATTCCCATTTAAAATTGTAAGCCGTTCCGCGGTTCAAGTAAACGTAAGCTCGCTGATCAGTTGGAAGGGGCTTCTTTAGAGCCGCGGTAAATTTTTCGATTGCCTCGTCGCGTTCGCCCGAGAGGTTCGCTGCGTAACCTTGGTTTGCCAGTTTAAGTCCCGTTCGAAGACCGATCAGGTAGGAAGTAATAAGATAAGCGATCACGGCCAAGGTACAGATCGCGATCACTGCAATTGCCCCGCCGATCTTTACACTCCTCGTCATTCCTGTTTCTAATTGCTATTTGAATCTACTTTACCCTTTCACTTAGTAAATAAACGATCCGCCGCATGAGATATTTCGAAGATTTAAAAGCAGGCGATCGATTCAACTCGGCTACTTATACAGTCAGTCAGGAAGAGATGATTTCCTTCTCGCGCAATTTCGATCCGCAAAGTTTTCACCTCGATCCTGCAATCGCGCAGCGGACGATGTTCGCTGGTCTGATCGCCAGCGGGTGGCACACGGCTGCGATTACCATGCGTCTCTTTGTGCAGACCCTGGATTTCTCGGAAGGTGCGATTGGCCTGGGAGTAGATGAATTACGCTGGCCATTTCCTGTCCGGCCGGGAGATGTCTTGCGAGTTGAGACAGAGATTATCGATTTACGTACTTCGCGTTCAAAATCGGACTATGGCATCGTTCGGTTGCGGAATGTGACAACAAACCAGCGCGACGAAGTAGTTCAGACTATGCTAGCTTCTGCGCTGGTGCGGCGCCGCAAGTCATAAGAAGAACGCATGGAATCGGTCATGGTTCAGATATATCGTCAAACCGTTTAGACTTGCATACTACCTAACTCTACTCTATTCGAAAGCTACATGGACTTATCACTCAGAGATCTTGAACGTGCAGTGTCGATTCGGCGACAGATTGACGGACTGCAGAAACAACTGTCGGCGATAATGGGCGGGAGCAGCGGGAGTACCGGAGGTGGTGGAGGCCGGCGGCGCCGGCATTTGTCAGCCGCAGCGCGGGCCAAGATCGCAGCAGCAGCAAGAGCTCGCTGGGCGAGAGTGAGACGAGGAAATAGCGCAAAAGCAAAACGTCCAGCCCGGAAGCGCCGGCTTTCAGCTGCCGGTCGCAAGAGACTTTCGGACCTAATGAAAGCTCGATGGGCAGCGAGACGACGGAGCCAGGCTAGAAGATAAGCGGGTAGCAAAAGCAGTTAGGACCCATCTTAAAAAAGGATGGGTGCGGAGCCAGGATTGCGGGACTGACAGGCAAACCGCAGACTCTTGTTGCGGTTTCGTGCCGTCTAGCGGCTGAGTAGTTTCATCATTGCTTCGGGATAGCGCGAACCGGCGAATGCGTCTTTTGGCGCGACCTCGTCGATGCGCGCCAGGTCTTCGCCGGTAAGGTTTACGTCAAGCGCACCGATATTCTCCTGCAGATATTTTCGGCGCTTGGTGCCGGGAATTGGAACAATGTCGTCGCCTTGCGCGAGCACCCACGCCAGAGCGAGTTGCGCGGGCGTGCAGCGTTTCTCGCGAGCGATCCCTTCGACCCGTTTCACCAAATCGAGATTGCGCTGGAAATTTTTGTCCTGAAAGCGCGGTGTCGTGCGCCGGTAATCATCCTGCGGCAAATCTTCGGGTTTCTGAATCTTCCCCGTCAAAAACCCGCGGCCGAGTGGACTGTAGGGAACGAAACCGATTCCAAGTTCGCGACAAACACCCAGGACCTCATCCTCCGGGTCGCGCGTCCAAAGCGAATACTCGGACTGCAATGCCGTGATGGGATGAACCGAATGTGCGCGTCGAATGTTTTCCGCGCTGGCTTCCGACAAACCGAGAAAGCGCACTTTCCCCTGATGTACGAGTTCTGCCATCGCGCCAACTGTTTCCTCGATCGGCGTGTCGGGGTCGACCCGATGTTGATAATAAAGGTCGATCACGTCGATCTTGAGCCGGCGCAAACTTGCTTCGCACGATTGACGCACATAATCGGGTTTGCCATTGATCCCGCGGAACTGCGCCTTGTCGGGGTCGCGAACAATTCCGAATTTGGTCGCGATGATCACCTGTTTTCGGTGGGCCTTTAATGCGCGACCGACCAGTTGTTCGTTTGTGTGTGGGCCGTACACGTCGGCTGTATCGAAGAAAGTAATTCCCAGTTCGATTGCGCGCTGCATGGTGGCGAGCGATTCCTGCTCATCGCGGTCGCCATAAAAATCCGACATCCCCATGCAACCGAGACCCATGGCGGAAACAATCGGGCCACCTCGTCCCAACTTTCGTTGCTTCATGGGACAACCTTACAAAAAGTCTCGGAAGCTCCAAGTCCCAAGCACCAAATCCCAGAGAAACTTCAAACTCCAAGCTTCAAAGAGTGTCCCCGTTTTTGAAGTTTGGATCCTGGACATTCCCTGGAGCTTGGAACCTGGAGCCTGGGATTTCCGGCTGCCGAGCTTGGCCGACTGTCGGTCAGATCTGGCCAATCCAGATGCGCGGCGCGACTTCATTTTCTCCAGATTGTAATCGCGCAAAAAATCGTAGTTCAATTTGCGGAGCCGTTCCCAATATTCGTGATGATACGAATTCATTGGGCGATGTGCAAAGCATCGAAACGAAGTTATCGGCACAGCGTTCGTCCAATGCTGTTGTCTAGCTTTCGCGTGTTGCCAGTTCGGAAAGTTTTTGGATCATTCCCCGGAAAATGAGCGCGTGGATCGGGTAAAGGCCGTACCAGTAAATGAGTCCAAGCAAGCCTTTCGGCGCGAAGAAGGCGGTCTGCGTGAGCAACGGCCGCGGGTCGTGATCTTGCGCTTTGACTTCGAATTGCAGCCACGCTTTGCCGGGTAATTTCATCTCTGCGCGCAAGCGCATCATACGCCCGGGATCGAGGGCTTCGACCCGCCAAAAATCGAGCGCTTCTCCCACGCACACCGCATTGGCGTCGCGCCGCCCCGGGCGCGATCCCACCCCGCCAAGCAAGCGATCGAAGGCGCCGCGGATGCGCCATGCCCAATTCATGTAAAGCCATCCACGCGCGCCTCCCAGCCCGGTAAACACACGGAAGATTGCCTCAGCCGGCGCATCGACAGCGATCTGCCGACGCTCGATGATCATGCCTTCATGCGTAGCGAGAGCGACAGGCGTCACATCGCGCCGGCCGGTAGCGAGCGAGTCGCCCCACGTAGTCTCGACCTTGTGAGCCTCCAGTTTTTCGAGCGCGAGTTTCACTGCGATTCGATAGTCCAGCGGCTTAATCGATGGAAAAAGACGACGCGCAAGATCGTCGCGCACGATGATTTCATTGCGCAGGCCGGCGACGAGCGGACGCGCGATGGAGGCGGGAATGGGCGTGACCAAGTGAACCCAATATGAGGAAAGCTTTGGCGTGAGCACAGGCACTGGCAGGAGCCAGCGGCGCAGCCCGCGGACTTCCGCGTAGAATGTGAGCATTTTGCCGTAAGTGATGACGTCGGCGCCGCCGATCTCGATCGTGCGACCGGTACTCTCGGAGACGCACAGCGCCGTAATGAGATAATCAAGCACGTTGCGAATAGCGATCGGTTGGATGCGCGTGAAAACCCATCGCGGGCAGATCATCACCGGCACGCGCTCGGTCAGGTAGCGAATGATCTCGAATGAAATGCTACCTGACCCGACGATGACACCCGCGCGAAACTCGGTTACGGGCACGCCGCTCTCGCGCAGCGCATTGCCCGTTTCGTGACGCGAGCGGAGATGCGCTGATAGTGCCGTCGACGTGTCGCCCAGGCCGCCGAGATAAATAATACGGGCGACGTTTGCCTGTTTCGCACTCGCTCCGAAATTCCGTGCCGCTAACACATCCCGCTCGAAAAAATCGGAGCCTGCTCCGAGGCTGTGCACGAGGTAATAGGCTGCCGTCACGTCGCGCATCGCGGGAGCCAGCGTTTCCTGGCGCAGGACATCGCCCTCAACCAATTCGACCTCTCCGCTCCATGGCCTTTTCCGCAGGCGCTCAGTGTCCCGCGCAAGGCATCGCACTCGAAACCCTGCCTCGAGCAGTCGCGGCACAAGCCGGCCGCCGATGTATCCGGTTCCACCAGTCACGAGCACGAGCGGCTTCATTGTTTCGGCGCTTGTCCTGTTCATCGCTCAGCGATTCCCCGCCTGGGAATTGACGCGGATCATCGCTTCATTGCGACGCATGAACAGCGGAGTCCAGGCGGATGTCACGGATAAGTCGAAAGAATCTGCGTTATCCGCGTAATCTGCGGTTGAAAGGAGAGGCGCACTTTTCCGGTGCCGCGCACAATCCTGCCGATTCGTTTCGCGCGCAGGATCGACATGGCGCGTTTTGCATTTCGTGCGGAAACGATTGCCACCATGCCGACGCCCATGTTGAAGACCTGATACATTTCGACGCGATTCACGCGTCCCTGTTCCTGCAAAATTTCGAAAATACGCGGCACGCGCCAGCTTCTGGTTTCGACGACCGCATCGCAGTTTTTGGGAAGGATACGCGGCAGATTATCGATTAATCCGCCACCTGTGATGTGAGCGGCGCCCTTGATCATGCGGGAAGGCGCTTTCGCAAGAAGCGGCTGATAGTTCTTATGCACGCGCAAAAGTTCTTTGCCGACCGGGCCGGCTAATCCGGGCAGACGCGAGCCAGGCTTCAGTCGCATTTTCTCGAACAGGATTTTCCGCGCGAGCGAATAGCCGTTAGTGTGCAAGCCGTTGGACGCGAGACCAAGAACCACGTCGCCTGGTTTGATTTTGCCGCCGTCGATCATTTTGCTCCGATCGACCACGCCAACGATGCAGCCTGCGAGATCGTATTCGCCTTTCCGATACATCCCCGGCATCTGGGCGGTCTCGCCGCCGATCAACGCGCAGCCGGCGGATCGGCACGCCTGTGAAAATCCGCTCAGCAGTTGCTGAAAAACGCGTGGCTCGAGTCTTTCGCAACCGATGTAATCCAGAAAAAATAGCGGACGCGCGCCGATGACCGCGATGTCGTTCACACAATGGTTCACGAGATCGGCGCCAACCGTGTCGTGTTTGTTCATCGCGAACGCGATTTTCAATTTGGTTCCCACGCCATCGATACTCGCGACCAGGACCGGATCGCGCATTCCGGGAAAATTGGCCCGGAACAATCCACCGAAGCCGCCGAGTTTCCCCAAAACCTGCGGACCGTGGGTCTGTTTGACGAACGATTGAATGCGCCGCTTGAGCTTGTTGCCGAGATCGACATCGACGCCCGCGCGTGCGTAAGCTTTTCTTGTTCTCATCGGAAATGGAGGGACGCGCTCTGTGGCGTCCCAAGAATTAATGGGACATGACGGCGCATGTCCCTCCAATCATTTGAGATCGGCGAACAGTGTTGGTTGCGTCTCCTCGTCGGCGAGCGCTTTGGAACGGGCTTCGCGTTTTTCCATGATAAATTTGTCGAGCGCGGGATCGACGGGCAGGGGATAATTGCCGGTGAAACAGGCGAGGCAAAATTCGTTCATCGGTCTTCCCGTTGCGCGCACCATTCCCTCAACGTCGAGGTAACCAAGGCTGTCCACGCCGAGATATTTGCGGATCTCTTCCATCGACATCTGGTTGGCGATCAGTTTTTGGGGATCCGGGAAATCGATTCCGTAATGGCAGGCGAAACGATGCGGCGGGCAGCTTACTCGCATGTGCACTTCTTTTGCACCGGCCTCGCGAAGGTTGACAACGCGGGCCCGGGCCGTGGTCCCGCGCACAATGGAATCATCGATGACGACCACTCGTTTTCCTTCGACCATTTCCTTGATCAAGATTCAACTTTACCCGCACATCGAAATCGCGAATGAGCTGGCTGGGCTGCAGGAACGTGCGCCCGATGTAGTGATTGCGCACAAACGCGTGCTGGTAGGGAATCTTCAGTTCCTCCGCAAAACCGAGCGCCGCATAATTTCCCGAGTCGGGCACCGGCACGACGATATCGGCATCGACAGGGAATTGGCGTGCCAGCTCGCGGCCCATCTCCGTCCGGACTTTGCCGACATTGACGCCGCCCATCATGCTGTCGGGCCGGGAGAAGTAAACATATTCAAACATGCAAAAGGCCGGCTGCTCCGGCTGAAACGGGAATTCCGAGCGCATTCCATTTTCGTCGATGATCAACACTTCGCCCGGTTGGATTTCGCGAATAAACTCCGCGTGAATGAGATCGAACGCGCACGTTTCGGAGGCGAGGATGTAGGCGCCGTCGAGTTTGCCTAACGAAAGCGGCCGCCAGCCGAACGGATCGCGCACTGCAATGAATTCGCGTTCGCTCATGATGAGCAGCGAAAACGCGCCTTCGATTCGCCGCAACGCCGCCAGAACGTTGCCGCCGTTCTCGGAGGGCTGGGCCAGCAGATGCAGAATGATCTCGCTGTCGGCTGTTGTTTGAAAAATGGAGCCTTTGCGCTCCAGCTCGTCGCGCAAAATATCCGCGTTAATCAAATTGCCATTGTGGGCAATTGCCATCTGTCCGCGAACGCAATCGACCACGAACGGTTGCGCATTTTTAATCGTGCTGGTGCCGGTTGTGGAATAACGCGTGTGACCGATGGCGCGCCGCCCTTTGAGTTTCTCCAGTTCGACCTGGCCGAATACCTGGGAGACCAACCCCATGTCTTTGTGAATGAGAAACGAGGTGCCGGGGCCGTTGCTTGTCACGATGCCGGCGCTTTCCTGCCCGCGATGCTGAAGAGCGAAAAGTCCGTAATAGGTCAGCACGGCAGCGTTCGGATGCCCGAACACGCCAAAGAGCCCGCATTCATGCTGCGGATAGGCCTCCGCGTCGGTTAACTCGCGCGTGTCGATCTTGTCCAGGAAGGGCACACCAAATGATCCACTAAATCGATCAGCATTCAATTGGGCAATTTTGGAGTGCGCGGACATGTCCGCGCTTTTAAAGCGGCGACATGTCGCCGCACTCCAACATCAAAAATCGTCGGGGAGTTTTAGTCTATCAGTCTTGAAATTCTTCACCGACTCCGCGAAGGCTGGCGACGCGTTTCGCAAGAACCATGCAGCCGAACACCATTTATAATTCTCCGCTACCGGTGCAATCCCGTGTCGCACCGGATTGTAATGAACATAGCTTAATCGCGCCAGGTACGACCGCTCGAACGTGATGTGGCTTTCCCAATACTGAAACCACACTTTCCGCCCCGGTGCGTTGTCCCAGCGGTTTAGTTGTTTTGCCGTCTGCATGTGCAGTTTGCTCACAAACTTTCGGAGACTTTTGGGGTTGCGAGGTGAGGCCGCGATGAAGTGGTAGTGATTTGCCAGCACCGACCAAGCGCGCAGGTCCCACCCGAATTCACCAGCGCGCGCGAAGAGAGATTGCAAAAAGAAATCCAGCCTCATCGGCGAATTCAAATGTGGCCGTTTCAGGTATGTGCCTGCCGTGACCATGTACGATCCACGCTCAAAAAGCCAATGGGACGGCCCGTGTGGCCAATTCATGGAAGGTGATTGCCTAAAACAAAATTGCGCGGCAAGAACATTTTGGAGTGCGCGGACATGTTCGCGCTTTTAAAGCGGCGACATGTCGCCGCACTCCAAGATCACAGACTTGGAACGGACTCGGCGAAATCGCTTTCCACCGCGCGGCGGATGGCGTTCCACCAATCGTCGTAAAGATCGGCAATCGGCCAGCGGAAGTCTTCGTCGCTCAGGCGGATGCGAAGCTCGTTTCCGCCGACTTTGCCAAGCTGCTGAAACGGAACGTCGCGCTCGCGCAGAGCCGATATGGTTTTTTCCAGATTGTTTTCGGCGATGGAAATCACGATCCGCGATTGCGCCTCGTTGAAGAGAATTTCCGCTGTGGAGGCAGGCGTGTCGCCTGCATCGCGGCCCACACGGCCGCCACTACGGCTACAATCGATATCCGCGCCGAGAAGGCTGTCCGGATTGAAGCAACATTCGGCGAGGGCAACCGCGAGGCCGCCTTCGCTGCAATCGTGGGCACTCTTCACGAGGCCTTCCCGAATTAAATCGCGCACTGCATTTTGGATTTTGATTTCGTGCGCCAGATCGACATGAGGGGGCGGGCCCTCCTTCCGACCGAGGCAGACTTTCAAAAATTGCGAGCCGCCAAGACTTGGAGGGACGACCAGAGCCAGCCCGCTGCGGCGGGTGTCGTCCGAATTTTGGGACGCGACAGAGCGCGTCCCTCCAACCAGAATGATGGCGTCGCCGGCATTTTTGAACCATTGCGTCGTGATGTGCTTTTCGTCGTCGATCAGGCCGACCATGCCAACGGTCGGCGTTGGATCGACCACTCCGGAGGGGCTCTCATTATATAGAGAGACATTTCCGCCCGTGACCGGGGTACCGAAAGCCCGGCAGGCTTCGGCAACTCCCTCGACCGCTTCGCGCAATTGCCAGAAATTTTCCGGCTTGTAGGGGTTGCCGAAATTCAAATTGTCGGTTACAGCGAGCGGCTTCGCGCCTGAGCAGGTAAGATTCCGCGCCGCTTCGGCAACGGCGATTTTGCCGCCTTCGCGCGGATCGAGCCGGCAGTAGAGCGAATTGCAATCGGTGGTCGCGGCGAGAATTTTGTTCGCATAACGGACGAAAAAGACGGCGGCATCCGAGCCCGGTTTTACGACCGTGCCGGTGCGAACAGTGTGATCGTATTGGCGATAAACCCAATTCTTCGAGGCAATGGTGGGATTACGAAGCAACTGGCGAAGCGCGGAGTGAGCGTCGATTTTGGAAAGATCTTGTAGCCACGGCCCTGCGGGCTGTCCTTTCCCGACGCGCCACAGGCGCGTGGCTACAGCCGGCGGTTTGGCTTCGCGCGAGTAAAGAGGCGCTTCGTCCGCGAGCGGTTTTGCCGGAATTTCGGCGGCGATCGTGCCGTTGTTGCGCACGCGCATCATTCCATCGTCGGTAACGCGTCCGATTTCCGCGCAGGGCACGTCCCATTTGTCGAAGATCTCGCGAACGACATTTTCTTTTCCATGTTTCGCGATGATCAACATGCGTTCCTGCGATTCGCTAAGCAGAATTTCGTATGGCGTCATTCGGGGTTCGCGTTTTGGCACCTTGGCGAGGTCGATTTCGATGCCGGTGCCGCCGCGGCTCGCAGTTTCGCAGGTGGAACAGGTCAGGCCGGCCGCGCCCATATCCTGGATGCCGGCGACCGCGTCCGCGCGCCAGAAGTTCCAGGCACGCTTCGAGCAATAATTTTTCTTTGAATGGATCGCCGACCTGGACGGCCGGACGATCCTCGCGTGATTGTTCGGTGAGTTCGCGCGAGGCAAACGCGGCGCCGGCCAGACCGTCACGCCCTGTTTCTGCGCCGACATAGAAAACCGGATTGCCAATGCCGCGCGCCGCGCCGCGCGCGAACTGGTCGTGACGCAAAACGCCAAGGCAAAAGACATTCACGAGCGGATTGCCTTCGAAGCTTTCATCGAAATAAATTTCACCGCCGATGGTCGGGATGCCGATGCAATTGCCGTAATGCGCGATGCCGGAGACAACGCCGGTAAAGAGCCGCCGGTTGGCGGCGATGCTGGATGCTCGATTCTTGATACTTGATGATTCGCCGCGCGCCTCCGATCCAGCATCGAGTATCGAGTATCGAGTATCTTCTGTGATTGGTCCGAAGCGCAGCGAATTGAGACAAAACTCCGGACGCGCGCCCATGGTGAAAATATCGCGGATGATTCCGCCCACGCCGGTGGCTGCGCCTTGAAAAGGCTCGATGGCGCTGGGGTGATTATGGCTTTCGATTTTGAATGCAATGGCCCAGCCATCACCGATATCGACGACTCCGGCGTTTTCTTCTCCGGCTTTCACCAGGATGTTAGGCCCCGTGGTGGGAAATTTTCTCAACTCTTTGCGAGAATTTTTGTACGAGCAATGCTCGCTCCACATGACGGAGAAGATTCCGAGCTCGGTAAAATTCGGATCGCGTCCGAGGATTTTCCTGATGCGCTCGAATTCCTCCGGCGTAAGGCCGTGTTCCGCCACAAGTTGCGGAGTAACAGGCGGGTCGAGAGTCGGAGCTGAACTACTCATCGGCGCTTTACGTTAGCGAGTGCATGCGTCTGCTCAACTCGCGAAAGATATCAGCGTGAACGGCGCAAAATGGTCATTCGCTCGAATCGCGGGGCGGCAACAGGAAGGCGCTACCTTCCCAAGAGAGGGAAGCTAACAGCTTCCCCTACAGAACAAGACATTCGACGGACGCCTCGGAGAGGCGCCCATAGCTGCCATAGATTTGCGTTTCCGGCGCAAATCGCAGAACATTGCGCATGGCTTTTGATCTGAAGGAGATCGTGGCGGCGCGATTGGGTGAAAATTACGAGCTGCACGAGAAGCACATCAACCGGACACTGGTCGCCGCGCAGCGCGTCATCGGGTTCGACAAGGTCTATGCGCGGGCCGAGGGCGCGTACCTGTACGACATGGATAACCAGCCGTATCTCGATTTTCTGAGCGGCTACAGCGTTTTCAACATCGGCCGCAATCATCCGGTGGTGAAACAGGCGATCCGCGACGTGCTCGATCTCGATTTGCCGAACATGGTGCAGATGGATTGTTCGCTTTTAAGTGGATTGCTCGCTGAAGCGATCGTGAAACGCACGCCGCCGCATCTCGATGCCGTTTTCTTTTGCAATTCTGGCACCGAGGCGATGGAAGGCGCCCTGAAGTTCGCGCGCGCCGCGACCGGCCGGAAACGGGTCGTTTCTCTGGCAAGCGCATTTCACGGATTAAGCCTCGGCTCGCTTTCTTTGATGGGCTGCGAAAGTTTCACCGAAGGTTTTGGACCGCTCATGGAGGGATTCGATGCCCGGGTAGCGATCGACGATCTCGATGAATTGGATCGGCAGCTGCGTTCGGGTGACGTGGCGGCGTTCGTGATTGAGACGGTGCAAGGCAAAGGCTGCCAAACACCCAGGACCGATTTCTTTGTTCGCGCCCAGGAGCTTTGCCGCAAGTATGGAACGCTTTTGATTTCCGACGAAGTGCAGACCGGGCTCGGTCGCACCGGGAAGATGTTCGGTTTTCAACATTGGAATTTGGAGCCGGACATTATTACCCTGGCGAAAACCTTGAGCGGCGGATATGTCCCGTGCGGCGCGATCGTGACGCGGCGCGACATTTATCAAAAAACGTTTTCGCGGATGGATCGCTGTGTTGTTCACTCGACCACGTTCGGGCGGAACAATCTCGCCATGGCATGCGGGCTCGCCTCGCTGGAAGTGATCGATGACGAAAAGCTGGTCGAAAATTCAGCAAAGGTGGGCGCGTTGTTGATGGAAAAAATCGACGCGTTGCGCTCGAAACATTCATTCATTAAAGAGGTGCGCGGTAAAGGACTCATGATCGGGATCGAGTTTCACGAGCCGACCGAGTTCAAGCTCAAGATGGCCTGGAAGCTTCTGCACAAGATCGACAAGGTGCTCTTCGCGCAAATGATCGTGACCCAAATGTTGAGCAAGCATCGAATCCTCACACAAGTGGCCGGACACGCCATGGACGTGATGAAAATCCTGCCACCACTCATCATTGGCGAGCGCGAGGTGGACATGTTTGTCAACGCGCTGGACGAGACGCTGACGGAATGCCGCAAGTTTCCCGGGCCAATGTGGGAGCTCGGAAACAATTTCGTGCGAGCGGCGATCGGTTCGAAGCGCGGATCGGAAACGCGACCAGCCGTCTCCGCGTAGGAATACGAACGATATCTTGGGGAAGATTGCAGGGCGGGCGCATCGCCTGCCGCGTTTTGAATCCGGCGTTTTCGCCTCGGCAAGCGAGGCGCTTGCCCTACAATTCCAGACATCATGGGCCATCCTCCCAGGATTCCGGTTTGGCTGCAGTGGGAACAATCGGTGATGTATTTTATCACCATCTGTGTCGCAAATCCCAAACCCGTCTTGGCTAACGAAAATGCCTTCATCGCATTCAAAAATGCTGCAGCGAAACTGCGAGATTGGACCGTTCTGGCAGGGATCCTCATGCCGGACCACCTTCACGTTATCGTTGCACCAACAAAAGATCGCGATGCCAAGCTAGGCAATTTCACGGCTGCAATTAAACGCTGGATGCGGCAGGAAATACAAAGAGATGGCAACCGACGCGGTTGCCCTACAATATCGCAATGGCGCTGGCAGCCGGGGTCTTTCGATCGTCTCCTTCGTTCCGATGAATCGCTTCACGAAAAATGGCTCTATGTCGAAGAAAATCCGGTCCGCGCCGGTCTGGTGAAACGTTGGCAGGATTGGCCCTATCGCTACGAGTTCAACGAGCCAAAATTGTAGGGCAGGCGCATCGCCTGCCATGTCTTGGCTCGGCAAGCGGAGCGCTTGCCCTACAATTGATCGCTGTGTCATGTCGGCATCCGTCAGTTTCTCGTTGTCGATCGTTCGTTTGGGCGTACGGTTTCGAGAAAGGGAGAAGTTAATTTATGAGTAGCGCTGTTGCTGAAGAAAAGAAGACGAAACCGAGCCAACTCGAACAGCTCAAGAAATTTACCAAGGTCGTCGCCGACACCGGGGACTTTGAATCGATCAAGGAATTCAAGCCGCAGGACGCGACGACGAATCCGAGTCTGATCTACGCCGCTACCCAAAAGGAGCAATACGCCCATTTGCTCGAAGAAGTACTGGCGGACCGCAAGAAGTCGGGCCTAACCGGCGCGGCCCGGATCGAAGACATCATGGATCGCCTCCTCGTCCAGTTCGGCTGCGATATATTGGAGATTGTGCCCGGCCGCGTCTCCACGGAAACCGATGCCCGCTTGTCTTTCGATGTCGAAGGTTCGATCAAAAAGGCGCGGCAACTGATCAAGCTCTACGCGGAGCGGAAGATCCCCCGCGAGCGCGTGTTGATCAAAGTGGCGTCGACATGGGAAGGCATCAACGCGGCGGAGCAACTCCAGAAAGAAGGGATCAAGTGCAACCTGACGCTGATGTTTTCGCTTCCGCAGGCGGTGCGATGTGCCGAGGCGAAGGCGCAATTAATCTCGCCTTTCGTCGGCCGGATTTACGATTGGTACAAGGCGCATGAAAAGCGCGATTACACCGGGCCGGAAGATCCGGGCGTGCAGTCGGTCGATGAAATCTACACCTATTACAAGAAGTTCGGTTACCAGACCGAAGTGATGGGCGCGAGTTTTCGAAACACGGGACAAATCCTGGAGCTCGCCGGTTGCGATGCGCTGACGATCAGCCCGGAATTGATGAAAGAGCTCTCCGGATCGCAGGAGCCGATCGAACGTAAGCTCGATCCGGAAAAGGCGAAAAGCGCGAAGATCGAAAAGTTGGACCTCGACGAGAAAAAGTTTCGTTTTCTGGTGAATGAGGACGCAATGGCGACGGAAAAACTGGCGGAAGGAATCCGCAAATTCGCGGCAGACGTGGTGAAGCTGGAAAAATTCGTGGCGAGCAAGCTTTGAACCACGGATTACACGGATCAAACGGATAGATCAGACTGATTCAGGAATCTGTGACATCCGTGGTTCGGGCTTGTGTGTTTAACATTGTCTTGATCGAACCGGAGATCCCTCCGAATACCGGAAATATCGGCCGGCTTTGCCTGGCGACACGGTCGGCCCTGCATCTGGTTAAGCCGCTGGGGTTTTCGCTGGACGATCGACAACTGAAACGTGCGGGACTCGATTATTGGGACGAAGTCGATCTGCGCGTCTGGGATTCTTTCGCCCAGCTGCAATCCAAACAGAAGCCCGGTGCGCGGTACTTCTTTCTCACGACGAAAACGCAGCGCGCTTACTACGATATCAAATTTGCGCGTGGAGATTTTCTTATCTTCGGGCGTGAAACGAAAGGGCTCCCTGAGCCCTTGTTGGCTGCAAACGACGACCATTGCATCAGCATTCCGATGCATGGGACGCGCAGTTTGAACCTCGCAACGGCGGTGGCGATTGTTTTGTTTGAAGCGGTGCGGCAACAGCGGTGACGGTTGTCCTCACTGGCAGGTCCATTGATTGCCGCCGAGGACTCCGAAAGGGCTCGCGAGCAGGCGGCGGCCTCTACAAGGCGGCCATAGACATCGTCGAAGGCGATAGTTAACGACGTTGAATAATATGTCCGCCAGCGTTGTCTAAGGTGTTTGGGAAGAAAAAGGGAGATTATGAAACGAATTCTATCTTTAATATGTGTTGGGAGTCTTGCGCTAATGCTGCCGATGGCTGCGCAAGCGGCGAGACATCGGGGCGACAAGAATGCCAAAGGTGAAACGCATGCTGCCGCGACCGGCCGAGCGTCGGTTTCAAGAGGAGTCAGAGGCACGCATGCCAGCGTGAGCGGCCGTTCTCATTTTAGAGCGCGAAGCGGGAACATGGCCAACGCCCGCGTCCGTGCTTATAACCACACGAACCGCACGCGCGTAGCCGCGCGCACAAACGCGGTTGCCAATCGTTCAAACAACCATGTCCGGACGTTTCGTGGGAGAAACCTCGCCACGAACAACCGCATTCGCACACGAAACAATGTGGCAGTTAACCGCCAAAGAAATATCAATCGTAATCGGAATGTGACGATTACCCGGCAACGAAACGCCAGGATCGTTAATCACTGGCGGGGTGACCGTTTTAGCGGAAGAAGCTATGCAGCGTTTCGCAATTATCACCGGGAATGGCACAACCGTTACTGGTGGCATAACCATTACAATCGCATCGAGTTTGTTCTCGGTGGTTGGTGGTATTGGGATGCCGGCTACTGGTATCCGGCCTGGGGTTATGCTCCAGGGGCGTACTATCCGTACTACGGACCAATTTATACCGGCTACGCCAGTCTGACGCCTTATCAGGCGACCGTAAATGTGCAGGTTCAGCTGCAACAGGAGGGTTATTATGCCGGCCCGATCGACGGCATTCTTGGACCGCAGACGCGTGGAGCGCTTGCGGCGTTTCAGGCGGACCATGGATTGGCGATCACTTCGGCAATCGACGAGCCAACCCTTGCAACGCTTGGGTTAACGTAATACATGCGAGTTGAGTCATTTAAGCAGAGCCGCGCGATGAGTTCATCACGCGGCTCGCTTGCTTTTTAAACGGGTGGCAGGGCTAAAATTTTGTTCGCAAGATGGTCTCCGTTACAGCAACTTAGCGCCAAGAATTGAGTTGAATAAGTACAACAAAGGAAATGTCTAACAACCCAAGGAGTAAATAAATATATATATGACCAAAGTAGTTTTAGTTTTCACATGCTGCATCGCGATGGCATCGGCGGTGTTTGCAGATCGGGATCAGCACAAAAAAAAGAATAAGGACCAGGGACAAGGCCAGGGGCAGGTTCAGGGGCAGGGCCAGGGAAAAGGCCAGGGAAAAGGCCAGGGGCAAAAATTCAAGGGCCGGGGCCAGGGCCAGAAGTTCAAGGGCCAGGGCCAGGGTCAGGGACAGAAGTTCAAAGGCCAGGGCCAGGGACTAAAGTTCAAGGGCCAGGGTCAGGGAAAAAAGGGAGCTAACGCCCAGCACGTCGGGAAGCAGAAGGTTTACAAGTCGCAGAACTTTAAGACGGGCCTGCCGGCTGCCCAGAAGAACAAGCAGAAGTTTCAGGCAAACAAGAAGGTTTACAAAGCGAAACACTTCAATCTGGCAAACAAGGTGAACCACAATATTCCCAGAGTGAAATTCGCGAAGAACTTTCACATCCAGGGCAGCCAGAACTGGCAGGGCCAGAAGTATGTGGTGTTCCGGAACTATCGGCCCATGTGGCATGATCAGCTTTGGTGGACAGGCCATCACAACCGGATCGTTTTCACGTTTGGCGGCTGGTATTACTGGAACTCAGGTTACTGGTATCCGGCGTGGGGATATGATCCCGGTGCCGTCTATTATTATGATGGACCGATCTACGCTTCCAATCCGTCGATGGATCCCGGTCAGGTAGTCGCCAACGTCCAGTCGGCGCTGCAAGAGCAGGGCTATTACCAGGGAGACGTGGATGGAATTCTTGGGCCGCAGACACGCGCGGCCCTTGCCGACTATCAACAAAACAACGGGCTTGAGCCTACTGCGGCGGTTGATGAACCGACACTCGATTCGTTGGGCATGGGCTAATGAACTTGTGATTGTGCGAAAGCCGCCCCGAAAGCCTTCGGGGCGGCTTTTTTGTACGGAGATGTTTCTTTGGGACAAATCTTGCGCGATCCCGATCTTGGCGGAGTAATTGTTCGTGCAACCGCAATTAGCCGGGCGTGACCTGTTTCAGTCCTTCCGGATGGGCGCGCGACGAATCGAAGTTTTGCGCGGCATCTCGATGGATGTCGCGCATGGCGAGAGCGTTTTCATTTGCGGGGCGTCCGGCGCCGGAAAGACGACGCTGCTTTACACGCTTGCCGGCTTGGAAGCGCCCCAATCGGGCACGGTGGAATTCGAGGGCCGAAATCTTTACAAAGGAAGCTCCGGTTCGCAGGCCCGCTTTCGCAACGAGAAGATGGGCTTTGTATTCCAGGGATATTTTTTGCTGCCAGAGCTTACGGCGCTGGAAAATGTTTCGCTCCCGGGAATGATCGGCCGGAAGTCGAGAATTGAGAATGCTCAAGAGAGCCTGCGTTTGGTGGGATTGGCGGACCGGATGCAGCATTTGCCCGCGGAGTTGTCCGGCGGCGAGCAACAACGCGTCGCGATTGCCCGCGCGCTGACAAACGATCCGGAAATTATTTTTGCCGACGAACCGACCGGAAATCTCGATTCAAAAACCGGAGATGCGATTATCGATCTTTTGTTGGACCTCGCGCGGGATCGCAAAAAAACGTTGCTGGTGGTGACGCACGACACGCGTCTGGCGGCGCGAGGCGACCGGCAGTTGCATATTGCGGACGGCGACTTCGTTTGAACCGATCCTCCTGCGAAAGCCTGGGGGCCGCCATTTCTTTTTGTCGCTTGAATTGCGCGGGAAACACCGGAGATTTTTCATGTGCCTATGAAAACTGCAACTGCGGACATTGACGAAATGGTGGCGGACGAATCCAAAACGCGTGATGCAGAGAAGCGCTCACGCGCATCTTCCCCGGCGAAGGAAGCGAAAATCTATATCGACGGGAAATTCTATTCGGAAAAGGAGGCGAAGATTTCCGTTTACGACCACGGGCTGCTTTATGGCGACGGGATTTTCGAGGGCATTCGCTTTTATAACGGTCGCGTTTTTCGCTTTGAGGAACATATCGAGCGGCTTTGGGATTCGGCGCGATCGATCTGCCTCGAGATTCCAATGTCGCCCCGTGAAATGAGCGAGGCGGTGCTGGAGACGATCCGGCAGAACGATTTGCGCGATGGTTACATTCGACTGCTCGTGACTCGCGGGGTCGGCAACCTCGGTTTAAACCCGGCGCAATGTAAACGGCCGAGCGTCATCATCATTGTCGCGAAAATCGCGCTTTATCCGGAATCGGTTTACCGGAACGGGCTTACAGTGGTCACGTGCGCAACGCGGCGGACGAGCCCCAGTGCGCTGAATCCGGCGGTAAAATCGCTCAACTATTTGAACAACGTGATGGCGCGAATCGAAGCGAACCTGGCAGGCGCGGATGAAGCGCTGATGCTGAATGAAGCAGGCAACGTGGCGGAATGCACCGCCGATAATCTTTTCATCATCAAGCACGGCCAGATTTTCACGCCGCCCATTTCGGCCGGCGCCCTGCGCGGGATCACGCGGTCGATCATCCTTGAAATTGCGGCGGAGCTTGGGATTAAGGCGACTGAAGGCGACATCACACGGCACGATGTTTTCATTGCGGACGAATGTTTTCTCACGGGGACGGCGGCGGAGGTGATTCCAGTGGTCAAAGCCGACGGACGTCCGATTGGAAATGGAAAACCCGGCCCGATCAGCACGCAGATGATCGCGCGTTTTCGGGAAATGACTCGTGAGACGGGCACACCGATTTATTCGTAAAGGAAGCGGCAACAATTCGGCGCAGAAGGTGCTCGACAAAGAGCAAAGTCTGAATGTTTTGAGGCAATTCGAAGTCTAATTTAGAGATGCTGTGCGACGTTTGTAAGTGCAATGATGCGACGGTTTTCCTGACCCAGATTGTGGAGGGCAAGATGCAGAAGGTGAATCTCTGCGACGCTTGCTCGAAAGAAAAAGGGGTGCAGGATCCGACGGGGTTTGCCCTGGCCGACCTGCTGCTCGGTATCGGCGCTGCTGAAGAAATCGAAAAGGGCGCGCCGATGCAAAAGTGCCCGGTCTGTGGCTTTACGCAGGCAGATTTCAAGAAAACCGGCCGGCTCGGATGCAGCAGCTGCTACGCTACCTTCGCGGAGGGACTCAATGGTTTGCTCAAGGCAATGCATAAAGGTACCGAGCACGTTGGCAAAGTGCCGATACGCGCGCGGCGCGCCGTCGAGCTAAACGATCGCATGCGCAGCCTGAACGAGAATCTACAAAAGGCGGTTGCGGAGGAAAATTACGAGACGGCCGCGTCGTTGCGAGACCAGATCAAGCAACTGGAAAGCGAGCTGGCTGCTTCGCCATGAAATTTTCAAACGTCACTTCCAATGCCGGCGAGTGGCTTCGCGGCGAAGGGCCGCATCACCAGATTGTGATCAGTAGCCGGGTGCGGCTCGCGCGGAATCTGCGTAATCGCGCTTTTCCGGGCTGGGCGAAAAAGGCCGAGCGCACTGCGATTCTGGAGCTGATCAAGGCTCGCGTGGAGGGTCTTCCCGAGATGCAAGACGCGTTTTCAGAAGTGTTACAGGAACTTTCCCCGCTGGAAAAACAAGTCCTTGTTGAACGGCATCTCATCAGCCGGGAACACGCGGCCAAAGGTGGAGGCAGTGCCGTGGTGATGAATCGACGCCAGACATTGAGCCTGATGATTAACGAGGAAGATCATCTTCGCATGCAGGCGATCCGCTCCGGGTTACAGTTGAAGCAGGCCTTTAAACTCGTGGACAAGATCGACACGGCCCTGGAGAACCAGCTGGAATTCGCCTACGATCCGCGGCTTGGATATTTGACCGCATGCCCCACAAACGTGGGCACGGGAATGCGCGCTTCCGCCATGTTGCATTTGCCCGGCCTTGTCCTGAGCGAACTGATCAATCAAGTGATCCAGGCGGTGAGCAAGATCGGCCTCGCGGTTCGCGGCCTTTACGGTGAAGGGACCGAAGCCATGGGCAATCTTTTCCAGATCTCCAATCAAACCACGCTTGGCGACAAAGAGGAGGACATCATCAACCGGCTTACCAAAGTGGTTGAGACAATCATCGGCAAGGAACATGACGCCCGCCAGGTTTTGATCCAGAAGAAGTCGAGCACGCTTTCGGACCAGATCGGGCGCGCCTATGGCGTATTGACCTTTGCGCACGCCATGACTTCAAAAGAGGCGCTCAATTTGCTTTCGATCATCAAGCTCGGCGTCGATTTGGGCGCATTTCCGGAAGACCGGCGTCTGCCTATCGATGAACTGTTCATCGATACGCAGCCTGCGCATCTGCAGAAAAGCTCGCAGCAAAAATTAAACGCCGAGGAGCGCGATCATCTTCGCGCCCAAATTATCCGCGAGCGTTTGAAACTCTTCCCTAAACCTGATATTGGTAGACTGGTGACGGAGTCGGGGAACGGCTCGACTGCGAAGCCATCGAATAATGAATAACTTTACTCCCCGCGCTCAACAGGTCCTGCAACTTGCCCGCAAGGAAGCAGACCGGTTCAATCACAACTATGTCGGCACCGAGCATCTTCTCCTCGGTCTGATCAAGCTTGGACAGGGCGTGGCTGTCAACGTTCTGCAGAAAATGGGGCTCGATCTGGAGACGGTGCGGATGGAGGTCGAGAAGCAAGTCGGCTCCGGGCCGGAAACAAAGATCGTCGGCAACGTGCCGTACACGCCGCGAGTAAAAAAAGTTTTGGCGCTGGCCGGCAAGGAAGCCAAGGCTCTGAGCCATTCCTACGTCGGCACCGAGCACATCCTGCTGGGCCTCTTAAAAGAAGGCGAAGGTGTTGCCGCCCGGGTTTTGAAAAGTCTCGAGATCGATATCGAGCGCACGAAAAACGAGATTCAAAAGGAACTCGACCCGAATTTTACACCATCCGAATCCGAACAGGAACCGGGCGAACCAACGCGCAAAGATGTCAAGACTCCCGCCTTGCGTGCATTTGGTCGCGACCTGACCGAGTTGGCGAAAAAAGGAGAGCTCGATCCGGTGATCGGGCGTCGCAACGAAATTGAGCGGGTGATCCAGATTCTTTGCCGGCGCACCAAAAATAATCCGGTGTTGATTGGTGAAGCGGGCGTTGGCAAGACGGCGATCGCGGAAGGCCTGGCGCAGGAAATTGCCAGCGGCAACGTGCCGGAACTGCTGCGCGACAAACGGGTAATCACGCTCGACCTGGCACTGATGGTTGCCGGCACAAAATATCGCGGTCAGTTCGAAGAGCGCATCAAGGCCGTCATGGACGAAATTCGCCGCTCCAAGAACGTCATTCTGTTCATCGACGAATTGCATACCATCGTCGGCGCCGGCTCGGCGGAAGGAGCGATGGATGCGTCCAATATCATCAAGCCGGCATTGAGCCGGGGCGAATTGCAGTGCGTCGGCGCCACCACGATGAATGAATACCGCAAGTACATCGAAAAGGACGCGGCTCTGGAGCGCCGGTTTCAGACTGTAAAAGTGGACGCGCCAACGATCGAAGAAGCAATCGAGATTTTGAAGGGACTGCGGCCGAAGTACGAAGCGCATCACAAGGCGAAGTTGACCGACGAAGCGCTTGAGACGGCGGTGCGGTTTTCCGAACGCTACATCACCGGCCGATTTCTTCCCGACAAGGCGATCGATGTGATGGACGAAGCCGGCGCGCGGGCGCGCATCAACTCCATGACTCGGCCGCCCAACGTCAAGCAAATCGAGAAAGACATCGAGGAGATCCGCGTTGAAAAGGAAGCCGCAATTAAAGCGCAGGATTTTGAGAAGGCCGCGTCCCTGCGCGACAAGGAGAAGCAAACAAAGGAAAAACTGGAGGCCATCCTGACCAAATGGCGCGAGGAGCGGGAAGAAAAGGAAGTGCTGGTGACCGCCGACGACATGATGCACATCATCTCGAAGGTGACCGGCGTTCCACTCCAGCGAATGGAGCAGGCCGAAACCGAGAAGCTTCTCAAAATGGAGGAGGAGCTAAAAGGCAAGGTGATTGGCCAGAACGAAGCGGTCATTGCGATCAGCAAGGCGCTGCGGCGCTCGCGCGCCGATTTGAAAGACCCGAAACGGCCGATTGGTTCGTTTGTTTTTCTCGGGCCAACCGGCGTGGGAAAGACTTATCTGGCCCGCACCCTCGCGGAATTCATGTTTGGCGATGCCGACGCGTTGATCCAGATCGACATGTCGGAATACATGGAAAAATTCACGGCCTCGCGCCTGATTGGTTCGCCGCCGGGGTATGTTGGTTACGAGGAGGGCGGTCAGTTGTCCGAAGCCGTGCGCCGGCGTCCGTATTCGGTGGTGCTCTTCGACGAAATCGAAAAGGCGCACCCGGACGTGATGCATCTGCTTCTGCAGATCCTCGAGGATGGAAAAATTACCGATTCGTTAGGTCGCAAGATCGATTTTCGAAATACAATCATCATCATGACGTCCAATGTGGGCGCCGAGCTGCTGAAGAAGCAGACCGTGATGGGCTTTGGAGCGCCGCTCGAGGGACACGATTACGATACGATGCGCGACAAGATTCTCGACGAAGCCAAGCGCGTGTTTAAACCGGAATTCCTCAACCGTCTCGATGAGATCATCGTTTTCCACTCGCTCGAGAAGTCCCATCTCATGCGCATCGTCGACCTTGAAGTTGCGAAGGTGAAGGTCCGCGTGAGGGCGAAAGAAATCGAAATCGTGCTCGACGCAGCCGCGCATGAGTTCGTGATTGAAAAAGGTTACGACCCGAATTACGGGGCGCGACCGATGCGCCGCGCAGTGGAACGGTATCTCGAGGACCCGCTTGCGGAAGAGATCCTGCGCGGGAACGTCAAGGCGGGCGACCGGGTGGAAGTGACAGCTGCCGAAGGTAAGCTCAGTTTCCATGTTGTCGAGCCAACCGGCAAGGCGGCCGCTGGCACGAGCTAAACGTCGCCGGAAATCGGAATCAGGCGCGCGGATGCGCCTGAGTGTAGGCTTTCTTCAGGCGCTCGACCGTGACATGCGTGTAAATCTGCGTCGTCGATAAACTGGCATGGCCGAGCAGGGCCTGCACGCTGCGCAAATCGGCGCCACGGTCGAGCATGTGCGTCGCAAAACTGTGCCTCAACTTGTGAGGACTGATCGAGATCGGAATCGATGTGTGCCGCAAGTATCGCTTCAAAATGAGCCAGATTGAGCGTGTTGAGATCCGTTTTCGGCGGCTACTAATGAACAGCGGTCCCGCATGGACGTTCGCGGCTGCGCGGTAGCGCTGGATCGCGTCCAGCGCCGGCGCGCCCACCGGGCAAACGCGCTCTTTTCGGCCCTTGCCAAAAACCCGGACCGACTCCGTGTAAAGATCGACATCGGCTACATCGAGGGCCGTCAGTTCGCTCAATCGCAGACCGCTCGAGTAAAAGAGCTCCATGATTGCGACGTCTCGCAACGGCATCCAAACCGGAGCGGCGCGATTTTTCGGGACCTTCAGCGGAGCAGCCAGCAACTCTTCGATCTGCTGACGAGTGAGGACGAGTGGAAGTTTTTTGCCGGTCTTCGGCAATTGCACCTCGCGAACCGGATCGTGCCGAAGTTTTTTCCGCTCCATAAGGAATCGGTAAAAACTGCGCAGCGCGGAGAATTGCAATCGAACGTACGATCTCGCCTGCTCCCGCTTCATGAGCGCAAACAGATAATTGCGGAAATCGTCCGGCCTGCATTTTTTCCACGGTGTTTTGTTTTGCGCGCGAAAGGCTGCCAGGGATTCGCGATAGGCTTTCAGCGTGCGCGGCGAGGCGTTCTTTTCGACGGCGAGATGACGCAGGAACTCTTCGGCCAACGGATCGCGATCCGCCGACGTTCGAGTAGTCCGTGTCATCGAAAATGACGAAGCACCAATGACGAAGGAAGAAGGAATCTCGAAATCCGAATGAGGAAGTGACCCCGATAATGTGGGCACGCGGCTGGAATTCGTGCTTCAAACTTCGTCATTGATTTGTCATTCGTCATTCCTCTCACTCCGGCTTCTCGATGGTAAATCGCGTCTGCGCTGCGTTGGCGGTTCCGCTGATCTGGCTCTTGAAAATCGGCGGTGGATTGGTTGAGAGCAATTCGTAGCCCTTCAACACGAATTCCGGGTAGATGGTATTACTGGCCGGCTCGTAGACCTTGTCGCCGCTAAAGTGGCCATAAAGTTTGTATTCGTAGTTGTTGTCGGCGCCGAATTTCAGTTCCGCGCGGTCCGGGGCCAGTTTGTGTTGCTCATTCAACATGACCAGGACGGCGGAGCTCCATGGCTGACCGGGGCGCCGCACGTAGCCCCAAAATTTGAAATCGGGTTTGTAATAACGCCGGCCGATAAAGTAATCGCCGGGAGGCTCGGCCGCGATCCGTTGCGCCATTTGGTTTCTGGCCTGCTGAATCCCTTGCGGAACGGTCTCGCAGCTTGCCAGGAAAAAGAGACCGGTCGCTATTTCGACCGCCAAAAAGAACCGAATAACCCGTTTCATTTTAAAATTGATAATCCCAAGGATCGACTTCTACTCAGGTCTACGTTCCGTGCAACAATGAGACAGAGCAAGTTCGAGCGCTAAAACGCGTCCCGCTCCTGGTTATGAGATGCATTCTAAGGCGTTGCATCGTTGCATCGAGTTCGTAAAGTCCCGCCAACAATGATCGAATTGGAAGTTTACGCGGCGGGGCTGCGCGATCTGAATAAAATCCTGGAACTGGACCACCAGCTCGAGGCCATTGCGGGGCTTCGCTACAAGGTCGACCGCAATCATGATCTCGTTTATCTGGAGGTTGACGAGCCCACTATCACCCTGCGCGAAATTCGGGCCATCTTTCGCAAGCTGAACCTCGATCCGCGTTTCATCGGCGCCGTTCCCTCTGAGCTGCGTCCGAAAACAAAAACGCAGCCGCTAAGCGTCTGAAGGGAGGACGCGCCATTTTCGAAAGGGAAAGTGTGATGCGCGATTGGTGAATCGTTGCGGGATTGCTCGCCGTCCGGACACCAATCACCCGAACGAATGATCGTCCGATTGTTCAACTGGCTGGGGGGAGGGATCCTGTCTGTCTTTCAGTACCTGGGCGAGGTCGTTCTGCTCGCGGCCGACACATTCCGTTCTCTGTTTACGCGCAAACTGCGCTGGAAATTGTTTCTGACTCAGGTCGTCGAGATTGGATTGCTTTCCCAGGTCGTGGTTGCCATCACCGGTTGCTTTACCGGTGCGGTTTTTGCCGCGCAAAGTTATTTCCAATTCAACAAGCTCGGAATGGGATCGGCGGTTGGCGCGCTTGTTTCAGTTTCGCTTTTCCGCGAACTCGGTCCGGTGCTGACCGGACTGATGGTGACCGGTCGCGTGGGCGCGGCGATGTCTGCCGAGATCGGCACCATGAAAGTGACCGAGCAAATCGATGCGCTTCGTGCGCTTGCCGTTTATCCGGTTGATTATCTGGTCGTGCCGCGCGCGCTGGCCATGATGGTGTCGATGCCGTTGCTGGTGACGGAATGCATCGGTTTCGGAATTGCGGCCGGATATTTCGTCGCGGTCCATGTTCTTGGGATCAACGGAACCTATTATGTGGCGAACATGGTCCGCTGGACGCACTCGCGGGACATTATCATGGGGCTGAGCAAAGCGGTTTGCTTCGGGGTGCTCATCGTCTTCATCAGTTGCCACAAAGGCCTTACCGCGCGCGAAGGCGCGGTCGGCGTCGGACGGGCTACTACAGAGGCAGTGGTGAATGGTTCGTTGGCCATTCTCATTTTCAATTTTTTCATGACCATGTTTCTTAATATTGTTTACCCGGCCGGTTACCAATGAGCGGGAAAATCGAACAACGAAATAACGGGATATGATCGAAACTCCAAGAACTGAGGCGGAGTCTCCCCCGGCGAGCAACGGCTCTTCGGCCATGATCGCCGTGCGCCGCCTGATCAAGAAAATTGGCGGCCAGGAAGTCTTGCGGGCGATCGATCTGGACGTCGCGGTGGGCGAGACCCTTGCGATTATCGGCCGGAGCGGAGGCGGCAAAACTGTGCTGCTCAAACACTTGATCGGATTGATGCGGCCGGATGCCGGCGAGATTCGGATCGACGGGCAGGATATCATTGGGCTGAGCGAGCGGGAACTGGCGCCGATCCGTGAAAAAGTCGGTATCCTTTTCCAGGGGGCGGCGTTGTTCGATTCAATGACCGTGGAGGAAAACATTGCCTTCCCGTTGCGAGAGGCCGGCGAACGCGACCCAAACATCATCCGGGAAAAAGTGCGTCAGATGCTCGAAGTGATGGAATTGGAAGGACAGGAGGAAAAAATGCCGGTGAATTTGAGCGGCGGAATGAAGAAGCGGGTCGGTCTGGCTCGCGCCATTGTTCGGCGCCCATCCTGTATTCTTTACGACGAACCGACTTCGGGGCTCGATCCAGTCGTTTCGGATTCCATCAATCGGTTGATGCGCCGCCTGCAGCAGCGCTTCGGCGTTACCAGCGTCGTTGTAACACACGACATGAAAAGTGCGTTTCACGTGGCCGATCGCATCGCCTATCTGCACGAGGGCCGGATCTATTTCCACGGGACACCGGTCGAACTGCGCGAGTCGCCCGATTCTGTGCTCCAGGATTTCCTGCTAGGCCGTTCCGAGGAACAGTTGAGAGTTGGGAGCTGACAGTTGACAGTGAGAATCAATGAACCGGCACGAGCGAGGTTTGGAATTTAAAGTCGGCATCTTCGTCTTTGTCGGACTGGCAATCCTGGCTGCTCTCGTCGTCGAATTCAGCAGGCTGGGCGAAGGCTTCAAGACCTATTATCAGATTACTGTCCAGTTTACCGATGCCAGCGGACTGCTGAAGGGTTCGGATGTGTTGCTGGCAGGCGCCAAGATTGGTCACGTGTCCGGCGGACCGCACCTGGTGCGCGAAGGTCAGGGCGTAGCGGTGCCCCTGCGTATTTATGATTACGTGAAAGTTCCAAAAGACAGCAAGTTTGCGGTGGGAAGTTCCGGCCTGCTCGGCGACCGGTTTGTTAGCGTCACGATGCCGCCCGGGGAACCGAAGGCGTTTCTGCCTCACGACGCTTACGTGAAGGGCACCCGTGAAACTGGCATTAGCGATCTTACTAAGAAGGGAGGCAATCTCGTCGACGATCTTCGCGGGACGGTGCAAAAGGTGGATACGACCGTGACGCGGTTGAACGACGACGTTCTTTCGTCCGCAAACACGGAAAATCTGAAACTAAGCATGGAACATTTGAACCAGGCCACCGGCGCCCTGGCCGAATCGTCGAAGAAACTGGACAGTGTAATTGGGAAAGCCGATTCCACGATGGATTCCGCAAAGAAAGCGGCGGACGATCTGCAGGACGCGATTACCGAGGCGAAAAAGACGATTGAAACCGTCACTCAGGGGAAAGGGGCGCTAGCTGCCCTGCTGACCGACCAGAAGCTGGCGAACGATCTTCGGGCTCTAATAAGTAACCTGCGAGCACACGGTGTGCTTTTCTATCGGGATAAGGCACCTGAAAATGCTATGAAACAGCCTGGAAAACCCGCACGCCAGCCCCGGGGGCGATCTCGATGACACCGCAATTGACCGTTAATTTACTGCGTACGCTGTTTGTCACGTTTACTGCGACGGTCGGCGCCCTCATTTCGGGAGAACTGGAGGGCACCCCCTGGCCCGGGGTCGTGCTCGGCCTGCTTCTGGGCCTGATTGTGGTTTTGATCGACCGGTTGCTCAAAGGATTTTCGCTGCGCCTGTTTTCATCGGCGACTTTTGGGCTTTTGCTTGGACTGATTTTCGCCAATCTGCTGCTGGCTTCGGATGTCCTGCATTATCAGCCGGAGACCGCGCAATGGGTGGTTCGGCTTATCGTTTACTGCACGTTTGCTTATCTCGGCATGATGCTGGCGATGCGGAGCAGCCGTGACGAATTCTCGCTGATCATTCCGTATGTGCGCTTCGCCCGGGAAACGACGCAACATGAACCGCTGGTCCTCGATACCAGCGTCATTATCGACGGCCGGATCGCCGAACTTTGCGCAACCGGTTTTCTCAGCCAGTCGCTGATTGTGCCGCGATTTATCCTCGGCGAACTGCAAACCCTGGCCGATTCGCGTGATCCGATCAAACGCGAGCGCGGTCGTCGGGGTCTTGAGATGCTGAACGGTCTCCAGCGTTCACGCGATGTAGAGTTGACGATCCACGAAAGCACAAGCGAGGAAGGCGCTGAAGTGGGTGCGGACGCGCGTCTGGTGCGTACAGCCAAGGTGTTACAAGCGCGGCTGTTGACGAACGACCATGCGCTTTCGCAGGTAGCACGGCTGCAACAGGTGCCGGTCCTGAATTTGAGCGACCTTACACGCGCGCTGCGGCCGTCGGTGGTCGCCGGCGACGAGCTCGAACTGGCGTTGGTAAAGGAGGGCCGCGAACAACATCAGGCGGTCGGGTACCTCGCAGACGGCACAATGATCGTCGTGAACCATGCGCGGCCTCATGTCGGCAAGACAGTCAAGGTTGCCGTCGCGAGCGCTTTGCAAACCGGCGCCGGCCGGCTCATTTTCGCCGAGCTCAAAGGCGAACCTTTCGCCCGGCCCGTTCTCGCGCGGCAGTCAGCCTGATTCCGGAACCACGCGCGTTCCGCCTTCCGCCGGGCGAGTCGCTACTTTGGATGCGATTCCGGCTTGTTATCAGATTCATTCTGCTCGCCGCTTCGCTGCATGTGCATCGTCCACAACGCCGACCAGCTTTTTCCTTCGTCTTTCGAGATGGCCAATTCCCAGTCCACCGAATCGCCGGAAATATTGGAGAACGTAATTCGGCCCATCCGTTCCCCTTTCGGCGTCTGCCATGTCCTGAAAAATTCGCCGCGTCCTTTCTCGAAGCTGCCTGAATAAGGAGTTCCAAAGTACGGCCTGCCCGTGTCCATCCAGTGAATGTACCATTTCTGCGTTTGAGGGTCGTAGGCGCGCACACTGAGTCCCTTCATCGGCTCGGGCTTCTGCATCCCTTCCCAGAAAAACTGAACTTCTCCCTGCCAATGCTCGATCAGAGCGGATCCATTCAATGTTTTTGAGACCGAGGTCTTTGCTTCCAACTCGAGCCACGTCCCGTCTTTCTGAAGAATCTTTTGCTGGATATTCCAGTCGCCAACCCAGAAATCGAAAGCGCGCGCCGCTGCCACCACAGGCGAATTCGTGGATTGGGCCAGACAGGCTGCGGCGACCATCGCGAGAATGAAAGTGAAAGCAGGTTTCTTCATGAAAATGCTTGATGACGAAAGAGAGAACGCTTGCCGGATTTTAAGAGACTGCGTCGGTTAACTTAAATTAAGCAAGGATGATCGCATCTGTTGCTCGGTTAGCCCTTCGATGCGGATCGCCTTCGTTCGCGATTTGTGGCCGTGTTCGATCGCGATATCGCTCTCGGGAACGTCCAATCGTTCGCTCAGAAAGGCGCGTAAGGCGGCGTTGGCTTTGCCGTCGACCGGCCGTGCGCGCAGCTTGATCTTGATCGCTGCGCCATATTCACCGACCACCTCGTCGGCTTTCGCATTTGGAACGATGTGAAACCGCAGCGTGGCCATCAATCAACTGTAGCGGCGGTCTGCGACCGTCGCATCACACAAACGCTCCACAGGAGCGTGGCTACAGCATTCGTAAAGCGGTCCGTACGTGCCTAGCGCAGTTTCTTTTTTGAGAGCCGGAAAACATCGTTTTGCAGCTCGCCACCGATGGTGGTGTTGCGGCGAATGATGTCGCTCAACGTTTGATGCTCGAGCATGTTCACCAGAGGATGTGGCAGATAAATCTGGTACCAAAAGCGGTCTCCGTCGCGCAGGCGTTCGAACTGCTCTTTCAGGATGGTGTACGTGGTTTCGCTCACCATCATGCCGGGCTTATGTTTTTCGGCGAGCGCGCCGATCCAGATGTCGATGTCGTTAGGCGACGCGTACGCGGCAGCCAGTTTGGCCTGGATTACGGGATCGGGATTCATCTGCGCGAAGGTTGCGTAAGGCGGCAACCCGTAATCCATGCGCACCTGGTTGTACCGTGGCAATCCGTGGTCGCGGCCGCGTTGAATATTCAGCGCAGCCAGGTCAAAACCGCCTGCACCCGGCGGGCCGAAGAGAAAATTCCGCACCGGATCGACCACGTAGGCATCCACCTCCTGCGGCCGCTGTTTGGCGAGCCCGCGCAAATACGGTTCGATGCCAATGCTGCTGATCTGGGTTGGATTAAAAAAGGCATCGGCCAGGCTGATGTCTCCGATCGAGCGGTTATGCCGGTCCAACCTGAGCAATTGCGGCGAAAGCAGCGTGTGGCCAACGCGGTAGGCAGCGGTTGAAAAGGCATTCGCTATGCCGGCGTTCACCTGTGGCCGATAACCGCGGTACGGCGCGAGCGCTTTCTTTCCCAACAATAACGGCAAAAAGTCCCGATAGGTAATGATCTGTATTTCGGCGCCGACCATGGCGCGCGCCCGGAAGTAAATGCCGTCGTCGTCCAGATACGGTTGCGCGGCACGGAAAACGCGGGCCCAGAAATTGTGCTCGCGCATAAAGAGCGTCTGCATCGCAGTAAGACCGAGCTGCTCGTTGGCGCGGAAATCGCCGGCCAGAAAATAACTCGCTTCGCTGGTGGGAAGATTAGGAAAACCATCGACGTTATATGGCAATAGATTGCCCGGGCTTGTCTTTAGCTCGCCACTGCCATCGAGCCGTCGCAGCTCGCGCGCGCGCGCCTCGTCGGATCCGTAAACCTGCGAGCCGTCGATGTAGGCGGTATCGATGTTCATTTGCTCGCGCACGTTGTTCACCATTTCATAGAGCGAGCGGTCGAGTTCGATGAACTGTGTCCCCGTCTTGGTCGGATCGAAGTACGTGTCCCCATCCGGCACCGGAATATTGAATTGCTCGACCGGATCGATGCTCGGCGTCAGGCCAATGTCGTGATCGACGAATTGACCCCATTGCCAGAGAAAATCAGTGACATTTTGCGCGTTCGGAATGGGATGGTCCTGCGCCGCCACCAGATTGCTGATCTCTCTCGCGCTCTTTTGATCTGCGCCTGGCGGCACGCTACAGCCGTCGGCATAGGCGTTCGTGGTGGTGCGGAGAAGTGTGGTATTGGCTTCGCCCCACGTGGGATTGATCACATTATTGCCATAGGCATCGGTGGAACGAAATTGGTATGGGAAAGCGGCGGGAAAGAGTGGAACCGGCGCAGGCTTTTTCCGGGCTATCGTGGCCGCCTTCATTTTCGGTTCGAACGGCCCCGCCGAAGCGTGAGCGCAGATAAAGACGACGGGCAACAAGCAAAGTAGGGCCTTGTTCTTCATAAACGGTCTAAAAGCAGCAAGGATCATTCACAGCAGCGGGAAAATGTCACGTTTTTCTTGAATCCAAAGCCGCGCGAAAACGCATCTCATTGGAAAGAAATGGAAGAAAATCAGCGAGCGAGGTTAGCTTGAAACGGCGATTCATGGCGTTTGGCCTTGGGGTGTTGACGCTTCTTCTCGTCGGCGCCGTTACTTTTCTCACCTCCGGCGATATTCGGCTCATCTATGCCATCGGCACAGTTCTTCTTTTATGTCTTGCCATCTGGCTCGGCGCGTCTGGCAAACCGGACTGGTTTGCCGCCATGTTGCTTTACCTGCCGCTACTCGCAGGATTCGGTGTTCTTCTGTTGCCGAAGCTTCCCGCGTTGTGGCCGATCTTGTTGCTCTGGGCCGTCGCAGTGGTGATCGGCCTGGTCTTTATCAGGGCAACACGCGCACGCCACGGACTGCCGGTTACTGGCATGATGATCGTGCTCATCGCCGCTTCTCTCTGGTATTGCATTTCTTATGTACCGAAGCTGCTGGCGCGTGAACTGAACCATTTCGGCAACGTTACCGCTCCGGCATTTACGCTCCAGCCCATCAGCAACGGGTCCGTTCCTGTTACATCGGAGCGCGGCAAGATTCTTGTCATCGATTTCTTCGCAACCTGGTGTCCCCCATGCAAGGCCGAGCTGCCGGAATTGGAAGCAATCCGCGACGAACTGAAAACGGATGCCGATATTCAGTTTGTTCTGGTTGACACCAACGCGGGCGGTGACACGCCGGAGCGGTTTCGTTCGTTCGCGCAAAGCCGACACGTCACCCTGCCGCTCGCTTTCGATCCGGATGGAAAAGCGCGCGCCAGTTTCGGGATGACCGGATTTCCGTCGCTCGTTGTCATCGACAGGACTGGCCGGGTCCGTCTCACTCGCGAGGGATACAATCCCGCCGAAGCCAATTTCCGACGGGACTTCGTTCGGTTTCTGAAAACGCTATAGCAATTGAGCCGCTACAGGCGGAAAGCACGCGGGTTTCTCGTTGTAGGGCGGGCGCATCGCCTGCCAATTCCGGCGCCGGCAAGCGGAGCGCTTGCCCTACAATAGGCGGCAAATCGCCGCTAAAGACCGACGGCATTGCGCACGCGCTTCATCACCTGATCGGCGATTTTGTTGGCCCGCTCGGCGCCTCGGGTGAGCACATTGTCGATATACGATTTGTCGGCCAGGATCTCTGCGCGACGTTTGCGCATTGGCGCGAAATATTCCCAGAGCTTTTCGAAAAGTTCCTTTTTGAAATCGCCGTAACCGGTTCCGCCTTTCTGGAACTTTTCTCGCATGTCGGCGATTTCGTCCTTTGAAGCAAGGAGCGAGTAAAGATGGAAGATCGTCGATTTGGCGGGGTCTTTCGGTGCCTCCACCGGACTGGAATCGGTCACGATGCTCATCACGCGTTTTCGTGTTTCCTTTTCATCGCCGAAGATGTCGATGTTATTGCCGTAGCTCTTGCTCATCTTCTGGCCGTCGATTCCCGGAACGACTTCGGTCTGAGGGTTGATGCGCGGCTCGGGCAACTTGAGCAAAGGGGTGGGGGAATTAGCCCCGTACTTTTCATTCATCTTCACCGCCAGATCGCGCGTAATTTCGATGTGCTGCTTCTGGTCCTTGCCGACCGGGACCACGTCGCTGTCGTAAATGAAAATATCCGCCGCCATCAAAACGGGATAACTGAACAAACCCACAGTCGGAGCCAGACCGCGCGCCAGCTTGTCTTTGTAGGAATGTGCGCGTTCGAGCAATCCCATCGGCGCTACGGTCGATAGAATCCATGCGAGTTCCGTGACCTCCGGGACATCCGATTGCCGAAAAAGCGCGCAACGCTCCGGGTCGAGTCCGCACGCCAGAAAATCGAGCGCCACTCCTCTTGAGTTTTCGCGGAGCACTTTTGGATCGCGCACGCTGGTGAGCGCGTGATATTCGGCGATGAAATAGAACGCTTCTCCCTCAGCCTGCAAGGCAATGGCCGGCTGCATCATGCCGAAGTAATTGCCGATGTGCAGCACGCCGCTGGGTTGAATGCCGGATAAGATGCGCATGGGTTTGTTGTTTGTAGCGGCGGTCTATGACCGTCGCATTATTTTGTCTAAATTCGAGCGACGGTCATAGACCGCCGCTACAGATGCAATGAAAAACGTATCTTTCTTGCTCGCAATTTGCTTGTTAACCGCTAGATAAATCACAATGCCAGCCCGAGGAAAGAATCCTGTTTCAGTAGTGACCGGCGGCGCCGGCTTTCTGGGATCGCATTTGACCGATCGACTGCTGGCGGAAGGGCATCGCGTCATTGCCATTGATAATTTGATTACGGGCAACACCGCGAACATTGGCCACCTGGCAGGCAACGAGGACTTCCGTTTCATCAAGCATAACGTCTCGAATTTCATTTTTCTGCCGGAAAACAAAATCGATTACGTCTTCCATTTCGCGTCGCCGGCCAGTCCAATCGATTACCTGGAACTGCCCATCCCCACGTTGAAAGTCGGCGCGCTCGGCACGCATAACTCCCTTGGCCTGGCCAAGGACAAAAAGGCGACATTCATTCTGGCGTCGACGTCGGAATGCTACGGCGACCCGCAGGTGCATCCGCAAAAGGAGGATTACTGGGGCAACGTCAACCCCATCGGGCCGCGCGGCGTTTACGATGAAGCCAAGCGTTTCGCCGAAGCGATGACCATGGCGTATCACCGCTATCATAAAGTCGACACGAGAATCGTCCGCATCTTCAATACGTACGGTCCGCGGATGCGTTTGCATGACGGGCGCGTCGTGCCCGCATTTATTGGGCAAGCGCTAAGCGGTCAGCCGCTCACGATTTTCGGCGACGGCAGCCAAACCCGTTCGTTCTGTTACGTCTCCGATCTGATCGACGGGATTTTCAAGCTCGCCATGAGCGATTTTCACGAGCCGGTCAACATCGGCAATCCGCGCGAGATGACGATCAAGCAGTTCGCTGAAGAAATCATCCGCTTCACCGGAACGAAATCGGCGATTGAATACAAACCGCTTCCGGTTGACGATCCGAAAGTGCGTCAGCCCGATATCACACGAGCAAAGAAAGTGCTCGGCTGGGAACCCCGCGTCGATTTCGACGAAGGAATCAAAAAGACGATCGAGTATTTTCGGCAATCGCTGGCTTCTTCGCGTTGAGGGTAGCGCACGCTTCCAGCGTGCCGTTCGCGGGCATCCTGCCGCGAACTCTTCTACCTGCTATCTTGTGCGGGCCGCAGGGGAGCGTCCAACCTTACGCTTGACGAACAGCCGTTTTTCTCGCAAAAGCTATCGACATGAAAACTTTTACACGTCTGGCGCTTGGAGTCGTTCTGGGTGGTCTTTCGATGATTACCTCGTACGCCGGGCCCGAGCCGATGGCCAAGGAAGTGGCGCCGCTACCGCCGCCTCCCGGTTGTGACTGGGCCGGCTTTTATCTCGGTCTGTACGGCGGCGGCGAATTTGGCCACAGCGAAGACAAAGATCTCGACAATTATAACTTCCCGGACAGGCCGTGGGGATACAGCGAGTCGAGTTTCGTAGGCGGCGAGCAGGCCGGCTACAATTTCCAGTTTGGCCGGCTGGTTCTCGGGCCGGAAGTCGATGTCGGTTACATGGACCTCAGCGGGAGCAAACTCGAGCCGGGGTTTCCGTATGACACCGTCGGCAAGAGTAACAGCGACGTTTATACGACGTTCCGAGGACGCGTCGGCTTTGCTCTCGATTGCTGGCTCTTCTACGCGACCGGCGGCGGGATCGGCGTGAACTATCGCACCAGAGTGGTCGATGACAGCCGTACGCAGGCAGGGCCGGACTCCATCTATGCGTCAAGGCAGGACTTTGACTTCGGTTATACGGCGGGTGGCGGTGTGGAGCGCATGTTCAACTTCTGGGGCCGGCGCTGGTCGTTCAAGGTGGAGTACCTCTATTTCGATCTCGGCAGCCAAACCTTCAGCGGGTTGAGTGCCAACGACGGCGTATACAACTGGCGCGGTGAAACGACCGGTCACATTGTGCGCGGGGGATTGAATTTCCATTTTTAATCGAGGATTGAAAGGTGAGGATGAAAACAATGAAAATACTCAGTGCCTGGTTGCCATTCACAACTGTCTTTGTGCTGTGCGCGGCGATGCCGTGTGTGAGCTTTGCTAAACAAAAACCGCCTCCCGCGAGTGCGACCGGCGCAACCGGTCCGACGGGGGCCACGGGTCCAACTGGGGCGACCGGAGCGACCGGAGCTACTGGAGCGAGTGCAGAAGAACCCGTGTTGGTGAATGAAAACGTTGCGGATGGAGGAGCAGGCGCGCTCGGGAGTATTCCTGCTGGCACCTCCGACTCTAACTATGGCAGTGCGAACACAGCCATGGGCGCCAGAGCGCTTTTGGGCCTTACCACCGGGAACGATAACTCGGCCTTTGGCCACGACAGTCTGTTATATAATAACAACGATGGTAACTGCGCATTTGGCGTTCAAGCGATGCGGAGCAACCTGGGCTCCAATAACGTAGCGATCGGTGTTAACGCGCTGTCCGGTCCCGTGGAAGGTAACAGTTACGGTGATTCCAACACCGCGTTAGGCGATGAGGCACTCTATAACAACAATGGCGGCAATCAGAACACGGCCGTTGGCGAGGGCGCGTTGCATACTAACTCAACCGGCAACAACAACGCCGCCGTTGGTTTTGAAGCACTCTATAGCAACACAACCGGAAGCGACAACACGGCCAGCGGTTGGCAGGCGCTCAATAATAACACCACCGCGTCCGATAACACGGCTTCCGGTTGGGCGGCGCTTAACGCCAACACAACCGGCTCCCAGAACACGGCTCACGGTGGTGGCGCGCTTGAAAGCAACACAACCGGCTCCCACAACACGGCCGTTGGTTTCCAAGCGCTCAGTCTAAGCACAACCGCCAGCGATAACACGGCCCTTGGTTGGAATGCACTCAGTACGAATACGACTGGAGCCGGCAACACGGCCACTGGTTATCAGGCGCTCGTTAGCAACACGACCGCCAGCGATAACACGGCCACTGGTTGGAATACACTCACTACGAACACGACCGGGGCCAACAACACGGCCACTGGTTATCAGGCGCTCGGTAGCAACACAACCGGCGGCAGCAACACAGCCATTGGTTATGTGGCGCTCGCTAACAACGCAACCGGCAGCTCCAATGTGGCCTCCGGCTCCTTCGCGCTCAGTAATAACACCAGTGGGAGCTCGAACATCGCCCTGGGCGCTAGTGCCGGCTCCCAACTTACCACGGGAGACAACAACATCGATATCGGCAACTTGGGTGTTGCTGCCGAGGCCGATACCATTCGAATCGGCGACACGCAGAGCGCGACCTTCGTCGCCGGTATCAATGGCTTTGATGCGTCCGCCGGAGCTCCTGTGTACATTCTGCCGAGCGGCCAGTTAGGCACAGGATCCCAGTCGGTCGGGCTGAATAATCGGCAACAGAACGCGAAAAACATCGCCGAGCTCAAGTCCATGATCACAAAACAGGAAGCGACCATCGCGCAATTGAAGTCTGCGCTGGCAAAGCAACAAAAAGAGTTTGTTGCGCGTCTGAAAGAGCAGGACAAAAAAATCCAGCGCGTCAACGATCGGATTGAATTAACCAGACCGGCGCCCCGCACTGTCGAAAATAGCCGGTAATTTGTTAGGCAATTTCGACAAAATATCGTTTACAGGTATGCCTCGATGGGCCGCAGATTGAATTTCCACCTCTGATCAGGCCAGCTCTCCGATCCTTTGGGTTCACGCGCGGACACTGCGCAATAGACAGCCCGGCTCTGCAATGCTGCAACCATTGCAATCAGTCAAAAGCCCGGCACAGACGAGTACGGAAATTTTTCTTGTGAATCCGGTCGGTAAAAAATAGCGTTTCCGCAATCTAGGAGAATCGATATGAAACAGAATATGAGGTTGCTCGGACTGTTAGTAATTTTCGCGCTTTGCACAGTGACCGCCGGCGTCGCGATGGCCAAGCAAAAGCCGCCACCGGCCGGCGCGGCAGGTCCAACTGGACCGACCGGTGCGACCGGACCAACCGGAGCGACTGGAGTGCCTGGCGCAACCGGAGCGACCGGATTCACTGGATTCACTGGAGCCACTGGAGCCACCGGTGTGACCGGCCCCGCCGCGCCGGTTAACGATGGGGATCTGGGCAACGGCAATACGGTGGAGGGCGATCTTGCCCTCAATCAAATCGCGAACGGGGCAACCGGTGCTACCGGGGGCAATAACACAGCTATTGGTTCCGGAGTGCTTTACTCCAACACAACCGGATCCAGTAATACCGGTATCGGCGTGAACGCGCTCACGGCAAACATATCCGGCCAGCAGAACACGGCCAGCGGTGTGAACGCGCTCGGTAACAATATGACCGGCAGCAACGACACTGCCGACGGGGTAGGCGCGTTGGTCAACAACACAATGGGCGACTCGAATACGGCCACCGGCTCCGGTGCGCTCGTTGCCAACACAACTGGCGACAATAACACAGGCGACGGCGCCGACGCGCTCAGTCGCAATACAACAGGCATCTCGAACGTGGCCGTCGGCTATCGGGCGCTCGACAACAGTAACGGCGGGGACAATAACGTGGCCGTCGGTCCGGGCGCTCTCGGTAACCTCGGCGACGTCTCCAACAATCAAGGCGGTGGCGTCAATATTGGAATTGGTGAAGGCGCGGGAGCCGATCTTATCACGGGCGATAGCAATATCTACATCGGAAACGTGGGGGTTGACGGCGACAGTCAGACCATTCGAATCGGGACCACGGGGGCCAACGATATTAATCTCGCCGTGCACACTCGTACCTTTATCGCCGGTATTAACGGGGTGGACGCGAGCGCGGGTCAGCCTGTTTACATTTTGCCGAGCGGTCAACTTGGTGTTGTCGGCGCCACTGGAGCCACCGGGCCCGTTGCGAGTAACACATTGTTCAACCAGCAACGAGCGAACGCGAGTATCGCTGAGCTGAAGGCTCTTGTCACAAAACAGCAAATTGCCCTCACGCGGCAGCAGAAGCAAATCAAAGCGCTTGCCGCGAGTGTGAAAGAGCAGGCAGCGCAGATCCAGAAAGTCAGCGCACAGGTTGAACTAAACAGGCCATCGCCCCGCACCGTCGAAAACAGCCGGTAGCGCTTGTAGGGCCTGTTGAGATTGGCCGGTCATCCGCCTTCGCCAGCGACGGCGCGACAAGCAGACCGCCGCTACCAGGGAAATCACGCTTCGTTATGCTGTGCTTTCTCGGGCTTCTTTTTAGCCCGAAACAAATTCATCTCGACTGAGCGGAAACAGTTGGTTAAAAGCTTTTGCGTCACAGATTGGAGAAGTCTTTACCGGTAATCTCCTATCCAGTGAACCGCGGTGATCAGAATTAAGCCGGCCGTTAAAGAGAAGGGAAAATCATGGCTATGCATCAATCAATTCTGCCTGGAACGGCAGCAAACCTCTCCGCGAGACAATCGACTCGTCGGTCGTACCTGGTGCGCCGTTTCCTTTTCATCCCACTTTCCTTTCTCGCCCTCATTTGCTTTGCGCTTTCATCCACTGCGCAAGCAAGGCAGAAACCTCCTCCGGCCCGACAGGTCCGACAGGTCCGACAGGTCCAACAGGCGCGCCTGGACCGACGGGCGGGCCCACTGGTCCGGCGGGAACGACCGGGTCTGACAGGGGCGACTGGGGCGACCGGCGATGGGGTTAACAGGCCCGACAGGTCCGACGGGGGTGACGGAGCGACTGGTGCAACTGGTGCAACCGGAGCCATTGGTGCGACTGGTGTGACTGGTGCAACTGGAGCCTTTGGTGCGACTGGGGCGACCGGGCCGGAAGTGGCGTCCAGTTTTATTTATGTCTACAACGCCACGGTTGAAGTAGTCCCTAACGCAGGTGAGGTATCGTTCAGCAACAGTGGACCAGCGCTCGGAATCACGAACTCTAACTCCAATGCGTTCACAATCTCGACGGACGGGATTTATCTGCTCGAGCTTCAGTTCGGCGTAACCCTCCGCGCCGGGGCCGATTGTGTTTCAAATAGTCGTCAACAGGTCCGTTTCCCGGTTCCCAGTATTCCAGCGACGTGCAGAACACGGTGGTCGATTTCAAATCCGGCTCTCTTGCCGTTTCTGCGCCGGATACGCACCCGGTCAACGGCATGGGCGCGGGTCAGCTGGCCGGAGACTTCATTACTTTGCAGAACGTAAGCCCTTCGATGAGCATCGTGACGCTGCCCGCCGATCAAACAGTCCGGTGAACGCTTCACTGCGCATGGAGCGAATCTGCACCGATTGGCGGGGCGACGGGCAACCGGGGTCCACCGGCGTCACCGGCTCTACCGGGCCCACGTAGAAGGCTAAATCCGTTGTAGCGACGGTGCTCTGCCGCTCTGTTTTGCCGCGCCAACGCCCCGACCCGCCTTCGGTCGCTGCGGCGACATTCGGCGCGGCAGGCGGAGCGGGGCGGCTACAGCGTCATGTTTCCTATGAGATGAATCTAGCCGCAGCCGACACTCCGAAAGAGTTCGCGAGCAGGCGGCTGCCTCTACAGCACAGAGATTGCATCCTCGCGCGATCTTGCGGCAGATTGGTTCGATGTCTGAAGCCAGGGCGAAGATTCGGCGCAGAAAATCCATCGCGACTCTCGGCGGCGCGCTGCTGCTGGTTGCCCTCCTCGCGGCCTACTCAAACCACTTTTACAACGGCTTCCATTTCGACGACGCGCATACGATCGAGAACAACGCCGCGATTCGCGATCTGCGGAACATTCCGCTCTTCTTCCGCGACGCGACGACCTTTAGTTCGCTCCCGAGCAATCAATCGTATCGGCCACTTGTCTCCACGCTGCTGGCAATCGATTACTCGTTAGGTGCCAGTCCGGCTCGGACCAGCGGATTGCATCCGTTCTGGTTTCACTTTTCGATCTTCGCCCTCTTCGTCGTGCTCGTGCTCATGCTCGCGTTTGTCATCGAACGGTTTTTGGAAAACAAGACAAGTTCTGGAAACGATGAAGACGGAAAGCAAGTTCGCGCCGGCGGGACGCCGGCGCCAGACGCCCGGGACCCGCACACGGGCGGGCAGGCTGGGCGTGCTACCCGGAATTGGATGATCGCGCTCGCGGCGGCAGCGTGGTACGGATTGCATCCGGCAAACGCCGACACGATTAATTACATCATCGCGTCGTCGGAGGTCATCTCGACACTCGGCGTCGCCGCCTCGTTTGCCATGTACCTCGGATTCCCGCAGCTGCGCCGGTACTATATATATATACTGCCGGCGGCGGTCACAGTCCTGGCCAAGCCAGTTGCGGCGATTTTTCCGGTGTTGTTCGCTGCGTATTGCTTCTTATTCCCGCCTGGGGATGCGCGCCTGAGAGAGGCGGGTTGTAGCCACGGCCCTGCGGGCCGTCGACGCCTCACAGAGGCGTGGCTACAGGGGCGCCTCATCGAGATCATCCCGTCGTTCGTAATCTGCGCGGCAACGCTGCTGTTCGTTCAGCACATGACGCCGCGCACGTGGGTCGCCGGCGCCGCCGACGCCCGCAATTACCTGATCACGCAGCCCTATGTCGCGTTGCTCTATTTTAAGACCTTCTTCTGGCCGAGTAGCCTCTCCGCCGATTACGACCTCAACGCCTTTACGACCACGGACGATTCGCGCTTCTGGTTAGGCTTCGCTTTTGTAATTCTCTTTCTCGCCACTGCAATCATGGCAGTTCGCTTTAGGAAAACGCGCCTGATCGGGTTCGGTTTGCTTTGGTTTCTCATCGCGCTTTTGCCGACGTCACTCTTCCCACTGGCTGAAGTAATGAACGATCATCGCACATTTCTCCCCTACATCGGTCTCGTTATCGCCATGGCCGGCGCAGCTTCGTTGCTGGTGAATCGCCGGGTCGCATACAGTCTACCGGCAAAGATCGCGGCGGTCTGCGTGATCGTGCTGTTCCTATCGGTCAACGGCTACGCGACGTTTCAACGGAACGAGGTTTGGAAAACCGAGGGAACGCTCTGGCACGATGTTACGCTGAAGAGTCCGCGCAACGGCCGCGGCCTGATGAACTATGGCAACACGCTCATGGCAAAGGGCGATTTCGCGGGCGCGCTCGATTATTTTCATCGGGCACAAAAGCTCACCCCGCAGTATTCCGTGCTGTTGATCAATCTCGCTGTTGCGGAAGACGCGACAAACCAGGACGCGCTTGCGGAGAAGGACTTCAAGGAAGCGCTTCGGCTGGATCCGGGAAATCCCGACAGCTACATTTATTATGCGCGTCATTTGATCTCGCGTTCGCGTATTTCAGAGGCGCGCGCTCTTCTGCGCAAGGCATTGGAGCTCAGCCCGGCGGACCTCACCGCGCGCGAACTCTTCGCGCAGACGAATGGTCTCGTAGCTGGCAAACCAGTGGCAGCAGAAACTCCGGAAGCCTATCTCGAACGCAGCCTCCAGCTTTATAACGAGGGACGTTTCGCCGAGTCGATCGACGCCTGCCGGAAAGCGCTTGCGCTCCGGCCAGGCTACGCAGAAGCATGGAATAACATTGGCGCCGCTTATAATAAACTCCGCCGCTATAAAGAAGGGGCTGCCGCGTGTGAACAGGCCCTTCGTTTGAAGCCGGACTTCGACCTGGCGCGAAACAACCTGCAGTATGCGCGCCAGAGAATGAAGGAATCGTTGCCGCCCGCGAATGACCCGCCTTCGCCTTGACTGCGGCGTGGCAAGCGCGAATTAACGCGAATGGCTTCGAAATCTACCGAATGCGGAAATGTGTCTGTGCTTCGTTCGAAGATCGGTGTTTCTGCGTCAGGAACTGGTAGGCTCTAAGAGGAAGATTACGAAGAAGAAGAATATGATGAAGATGAGCAGGACTCCCGCGGCCGCAGCTTGGGGAGCGCACGCGCCTCGCGTGCCGCCTTTGGCGCCCTCGCCAAAGGCCCACAACAATGGATCTCCCCAAACGGGGTTCCTTCTTATCCCTCGTTCGAGCATAATGGGTCTTTCCGGCGAGGCGCCGGAAAGTGCACGCGAGGCGCGTGCGCTCCCCAATCGGGACGCGTCAACCCCGAAGGCCTCCGGGGCCGTCCTCCGGCAGGCAGGCTTTTCAACCTTGTAACGATTCAACCGTTCAGCGCCCACCGCCCACCGTGCGCTCTCGCCCTACAGAAAGATTTTGCTGGCGCTTGCAGGATTTCGGTTGTGAATTGGGGCATGGTTAAGAGCGGGCTTCTGGCGGTTGTCGGGTCTCTCGGGTTTTGCCTGCCCCTTGCAGCGCAACAAACAGGTTCGTTGGCCCAGACGGAAAACGTTTCGTTGTATCTGTCTCAGCCGGCAATTTTCAAGACTGTGGACAGTTCAACACTGGTTCATGGCCTGCCAATGCTGAGTCTTCTGGACGGGCGCTGGTTACCCATTTCGACCGCAATGGGCCGGATGGGAATGGCGCAACTCGATGTTTTTCCGAATGCGTCCCTGCCGGTGGCTCCGAAGGCCAAAAAGACAAGCGCCTACGCAAGAAATCGGACAGACGGAAAGGATTTCGGAACGGATGGAGCGGATGGAAAGGATGCGCTCGGCGCGATCACCTCTTCTTCGCGATCGAATCCGCTCTATTACAGCGGTGAAATTGGCTTCCTTTACGGCCACTCGACCGGCAAGTACGGCGGCGACGTCAAGCAAGGCTATTTCATTGGTGAGGTCGGCGATGACAATGTTCAGATCACGGTTGGCGGGTCGTACGAGGACTCGAACTTCCAGTTTCCTCGGCGACGACGCTGATGATTTGCCTTTCAGGCACGTTAAAAGGGTTAAAAGGGTTACATCGTTAAAGCGTGGAGTCTTGATGGCGAATGACACCAGGGCGGCGTTGGATCGAGTGGATTTGACGGCCCAGAGTATCGTCGGGCATCCCGGTGAAACCGTAACGCGGGAAGAGGGTTCACCGAATGTCGTCTGTCCGGTGTGCGGGGCGGTGACGGTGCAGGAGAAGTGCAAGATCGTTTGCCGGAGCGACAAGTGTCGCGGACGCGTGGTGATGAACTGTTCGGAATTCTGATGTCTTTCTGACGCGGGCATCTGGGGAGCGCACAGCTTGCCCGCCCGTGTGCGGGCGGCTCGCGTGCAATGCCAGTCCGGCTCGGACTTGCGGCGCCCTCGCCGCAATACTCCCCTATGAAAAAAGTTCGCGATGGCGGGGGCGCCATCGCCAGCACGCGAGGCGCGCGCGCTCCCCGAACGGATCGTGCGAGGCATGACGCCGACTTCCCATGGAAAACGCGTATCCCGCGCCCCAGAGGTCGGCGGCTACAGGAAGAAAAAATTTCAGCGTTTCCGCTGGAGTTTAGCCGGAGATTTATGGAATCCTTGCAACCGGCAGGTTTCACGGGTGATCCGTTGCAAGATTGATATTTGATTTATGAAAGCAGGTTTCCGCTTTGTTTTATTTATCACGTTCCTGGTGCCGTCGGTCGCGCTTTCGCAAGGGCGCGCCAGCGAGTTTCAGATTACCAAGATCACGAAAAACCTGATTTCGACGCCGCAATATACGTACTCAGGGGCGGAGCAGTTTCAGGCCAACCAGCGCGATCGTTGGCTGGAAGTGGAGGTGGAATTTGCGGCGGCGCCGGAATGGACCGACGAATTGACGTTTAAGTATTACATTCTGTTCAACGGCACTCTGCTGACCGGCGAAGTGACCCATACCAACATCGCCGCCGGCCGCAACGATCGTTCGGTGATGTACGTTTCGCCGCGAACGCTGGCCCGCTTCAGTAACAATCACGCCATCACGGCAAACATGTTTCAAAACGTCGCCGTGCAGATTGTGCAGCAGGGCGCGGTGAAGGACGAACTCAGCCTGGCGCGCGCGCCCGCGCAATGGTTTACGACTATTGCGCAGGTCTCGGGATTCGTGCTTAACAAGAACGAAACGCCGTTTGCCCCGCTTTACTGGGACCGGTACGAGCAAATCAAAACGCCCGCGCGTTAGCGCGAAGGTCCAAATTCCAACATCCAAGCTCCAAAGAATCTCCAAAGTGCCAATGACCAATAAAGGCCTGGTGGCTTTGTGCCAATTTGAAGCTTGGAGCTCGGAGCTTCATTGGATGTTGGGGCTTGGAGCTTGGAGCTTCTAGCCATGGCTGCGCCAACCCGCATCATTTCTCTTAACCTCGGCTCGCAAACGCGAGTTGTAGTGGCAGGCGTGCCGCCTGCAAAACTTGCGGAACGCAGCCGGCACGGCTGCCTCTACAGTTTAATCGCGCAATTCTAGTTCATGGCGACGCCAACCCGCATTATTTCTCTTAACCTCGGCTCGCAGACGCTGGGCATGGCGGAGTTTCGCGCGCAGTCTCATGGCGGCCTCGTTTTGCAGGCCTGCGTTCTGCGCGAACTGCTGATCGATCCCGCGGGTGAGGGGATGCGGCGTTCGCAGATTGCCCCGGCTGTGCGGGAGATGATGGACGAACTGCAAATCAAAAGCGGCAACGTCAATTACGCCGTCGCCGGACAATCGGTCTTTGCACGCTTCGTCAAACTTCCCGCGGTGGAAGAGGAAAAGATCGAGAAGATCATCGCGTTTGAGGCGCAGCAGAATGTTCCCTTTCCCATCAACGAAGTCGTTTGGGACTATCAACTGGTCGGCGGCGGCACGGACGAGCAAATCCAGGTCGTGCTGGTGGCGATCAAGGCCGACTTGCTCGATGAGATCAACGGCGCGGTTGAAGACGCCGGATTGCGCACGTCGATTGTCGATGTCGCGACGATGGCTTTGTACAACGCGTTTCGTTACAACTACAGCGACCTGACCGGCTGCTCGTTGCTCGTCGATATCGGAGCGCGCACGACCAACCTGTTGTTTGTCGAGCCGGGAAAGATCTTCTCCCGAAGCGTGCCGATTGGCGGAAGCTCAATTACCTCGGCCATTGCCAGGGAATTCGACGAGCCATTCGCGGCCGCGGAATCCCGGAAAAAGCGGGATGGGTTTGTCAGCCTTGGCGGCGCGTATGCGGAGCCGTCCAATGCCGAAGTTGCGCGCGTATCGAAAATCATGCGCAGCACAATGACGCGGCTGCACGCGGAGCTGATGCGCTCCATCAGCCATTATCGCGCGCAACAACAGGGTCAGGCGCCCGAGCGCGTATTTCTCTGCGGTGGAAGCGCGACGACGCCTTATATGCGCGAGTTTTTCCACGAGAAATTGCAGTTGCCGATCGAATTTTTCAATTCGTTGCGCAACGTGGCTGTTGCCGAGTCGGCGCCGGTGGAGGAGATCGGACGCTCGGCCCATTTGTTCGGGGAGCTCGTTGGGCTGGCCTTGCGGCAAGTAAGCGCTTGCCCGATGGAACTCAACCTGCGTCCGGCGAGCGTAATTCGCCGGCAGGAGCTTGAAAACCGGCGGCCGTTTTTCGTCGCGGCGGCCGCCTGCGTGCTTCTCGCTTTGCTTGGCTGGGCTGGATATTACTCGCGCGCGGCAGGCGTTGTCCGGCACAACACCGACGAACTTCAGGGAAGAGTGAATGCACCGATGCGCGCCTCCGAAATCAAGATCGACAAACTGCGCAGGGAAGCAAAATCGCTGGACAGTCTTGCCACACCGTTAAACGAAGCGATCAATTCCCGCTTTTTTTGGGCGGAAATTCTGGAAGATCTGAATGCGCGTCTTCCCAAGGAGGATATCTGGATCACCGACCTGATCCCGATGTCGGGAGGAAAACCGATCGGCGTGGACGAAAAGGCGGTCCCGCAGTTTGCGCCGAGCCCTACGCCACAACCGGCAGGCGCGCGGAGACCGGCCGCCAAAAAGGCGGGTGCGCCGGAGATTGACGGACTTTTTGTGCGCGGCCTTTATCTGTTCAATCCGAAGCAACAGGAAGTGGTGGTCGATTATTTCCGCAATCTGGTCGGCTCGCCGTTTTTCGATCTCGATCCGAACAATCAGTCGCGTTACATCAAGCCGAGCACGCCGAACAACACCGAGTGGGCGTACCCGTATGAGCTGCGTTTGGATCTGAAAAAGCCAATCCCGTTGCCATGAACATTCATTTCGGTTCTCAAACCATCTCTTCCTGCGAAAAGGAAACGCTTTTCCATTCGGAGAACGATTCGAAGCGAAGCGAAGCCGCAAGTTCGGGGAGCGCACGCGCCTCGCGTGCTGTTTCCGGCGCCTCGCCGGAAACTTCAACGCAGCCGGTATACCCGGATCAAAGCAAAGTAACTCTACAATGGTATTCGCCGAGGGCGGCGAATACAGCACGCGAGGCGCGTGCGCTCCCCAACCCATGAACTGGTTCCGTGAAAATCGCTGGCTTGGCACGTTTCTGATCGTGTTCGCGATCTGCACGCTGATCGCGATTTATTTTCTTTTCAGTTCCAAGAGTGCTTTTGAAGAGGCGTCCGCGCGCTTCAACGATGCGGCGGCGGAGCGGACCCGGCTGGAACATCTTAATCCATTTCCCAACGAGGCGAATTTTCGGCAGATGAAAAAGCACATCGAAAATTACGGGTTGGCGCTGAAGAAACTGAAGGAAGAGTTAAAAACGCAGGTGCTTCCGGTAACGCCGATGGCGCCGAACGAATTCCAATCGCATTTGCGCCAGGCAATGGCGTCGACGGCGGACAAGGCGCGCGCCAACCGGGTAAAGCTGCCGGAAAATTTTCAGCTTGGCTTCGATGAATTCACCACGGCCTTGCCCAATACAGCCGCGGCGCCGTCGCTCGGACAGGAGCTCGCTCAAATTGAAGTGCTCATGAATATCCTGATCGATGCACGAGTGGATGCGCTGACTGCGTTCAAGCGGATGCCGTTGCCGGAAGAGAAGAATGCCGCGGCGGCGACGCCAACGCCCATTCCGCGCCGGAGAACTGCAGCTTCGGCGCCGATCGGGCCGAAGATGCTTGAGCAGGCAGTTGTCGATCTTACGTTTACGTCATCGCCTTCGGCGGCCAGGAAAGTTTTGAATCTGATCGCAAGCTCGAACCAGCAATTCTACATCGTCCGTTTGTTGCACGTTCACAACGAGCAGGAAAAAGGACCACCGCGCGAGCAACCGGGCGCGGGGGGAGGAAGCAACGGCGCCGCCGAGACCCGTTCGACAGACTCAGGGCAGGCTAATTCGGCCTCTACAGGGCCCGCAACCGGAACAGTTGCCGGGCCGAAGCCGACACCGAGCGCCGCCATCAAATTTATCGTGGGCAACGAGCACATCGACGTGTCGGCAAGGATTGAGATTGCGGGGTTCGATTTTTGAGAATGAAATTGGATGACAACGAACAGGCCTTGCGTGTCGGCAATGCGTGCGCCGCCGGATCGGGGAGCGCACGCGCCTCGCGTGCTCTTTCCGGCGCCTCGCCGGAAAGTTCCTGCGAAATTCATTATTCCAAGCGAAGACTTCCGCATTTTGAGCGGCCGTGGGCGAAGTATGCTGTCTGTTTTGCTACGTATCTCCGATCTCGGCTTTCAGTCGCAGAACGAGATCTTGTTTTGCAAAGCATTCTATACGGCTATCGGACAAATCAATACGAGCTGTATGCGGCATGTGTGATGCCCGATCATGTTCACCTGCTCTTTGAGCCACAAATAAAAATGGAAGGCGAAAGTGGGCAGACTATTTTTTGGTCCTTAACCGAAATTCTGAAGGGTATCAAGTCCACGACCGCGCATCGGATCAACAAGGCCGCTGGGAAAACCGGTCCGGTTTGGGAAAAGGAATCGTTTGATCGATTGATTCGATCAGAACCGGATTTACAGGAAAAATTTCGATACATTTGCAGAAATGCGTGGGACTCCGGGATTGTCGGACCTTCGGAAGATTATCCCTGGTTGTGGACACAAGATGGGTCTTCGACGAGGGCGTCGAAGACGGCACGCGAGGCGCGTGCGCTCCCCGATCCAGCAAGCGCGTAACCTATGGACTGGATCCGTATTCATTATGAGCGCGTCATTCTCGGCGCGGCGGCGGTCTTGTTGTTTTTTTGTGCGATCTCGATCTGGCACAGTGCCGCCGGGTTCGGCGTGAATTTCTCCGTGCTGCCGGTCGGGCTTCCGCCGAGGAACGCCGCGCCACCGCCTGAAGCTCTCAAGCTCGCGGCGGCGGTGGAAAAGCTCAACCAACCGCCGCAATGGACCTTTGGCGGCAGGTCCGGGCTGTTCGTTCCGGAAAAGCATTTCATTGGGGCGAATGGTCTGCCAGCCACATTGAAGACAACGCAGGTCCATCCGCCGGTGCCTAACGAGTGGTTGGAGCAGTTCAACCTTCCCATCGCCGACTCGGACGTTCTCGATCAGGATCCCGATGGCGACGGGTTCACCAATCTCGATGAGTGGGAAGGCCACACCAACCCGATCGACAAAAATTCGCATCCCGATTACGTCGCCAAACTGAAATTGAAGTCGTTCAGCCAGGAACCGTTTCGGCTGGTCTTCGATTCGTGGGTGAACGGGTCGAACGGTGCGACGTTCGGGATCAATACGATCGATTTGAAACAGCCGACGCAGTTTTTGAAGATCGGCGATACGATTGCGGGGACGAGATTCAAGATTGTTGGGTTCAAGGAGAAGTACGAGCCGAACCAGTACGGCACCGATGTCGATGTCAGTGAATTGACTCTGCAACACGAAGAGACGGGAGAGAAGTTGACCTTGGTGAAGGAAAAAGTGGCGGTTTCGCCCGAATCGGTGGCGACCTTTGTTTATTCCTGGCCGGCGGGCGGAAAGGCGGAGCAGTTCCAGGTCAGAAAAGACCAGGAATTTTCATTGAAACCGCAGGAGGAAATCAAGTATAAGCTCGTGGACGTCCAGCCCACCAAGGCCGAGATCGTGAACACGCAGAAACCAAACCAGCGAATCGAAATCGGTTTGCTTACCCCTTAACCGTTCTCCATGACGAAGAATCCGCAGAAGTCCTCCGCGCGCAGAAACACGCTCATATATCCTGTAGCCACGCCCCTGTGGGGCGTCTGTTCGAGCGAGGGCGACGGCGCGCAGCGCCGTGGCTACAGCGTGCGCAATTGTGCGACGGTGATTACCGCGCTCGCCGCCGTTACTCTGTCAGTTGTTTCTGTGAGCTTCGCGCAAAATGTGGATCGTATCGAGACCAAGGAAGTTCAGCGGCGCGAAGCTGCGATCCCACAGGGCGCCGAAGCGCTGGCGGCGGGCCAGGTGGCGATGAAGGAAAGGAATTATGCCGTCGCGCACGAGCAATTTCGAACGGCGGTGGCGTTTTTGCCCGGAAACGGGCACGAAGACGCGGTGAACGGTTTTTGCGACAGCGGCGTCAAGCTGGCGGAGGAGAAAATTGCGGAAGGAAGATACGCCGAAGCGGAGTCAATCGTGCGTGATATTTTGGCCGATCGTTACAATCCCAATTGCAGGCCTGCGCTCGAGCTTCTCGCTCATTTGGAGACGCCCGGCTACTTCAATAAAACGATGGGGCCGAAGTTCATCGCCAAGGTTGAGGAGGTGAAACAGCTTCTGACCGATGCCGAAGGATATTACCAATCCGGCCGTTACGATTTGGCGTTCAAGAAATACGAGCAAGTGCTGGCGCTCGATCCGTACAACACGGCCGCCCGTCACGGCGAAGAAAAAATCGACAATACCAAATATCAGTACAACAAGGAGGCCTACAACGAAACACGGGCGCGCGAGCTTTGGAAGGTGGAGAAAGGCTGGGAAGAACCGGTCAAGCAATATGGGAAAAACGTCGGCCCGCTGGCGGAATCATTCCAAAGATCAAGCGCCGGCACGGCCCAGATCACGAACAAACTTAACTCGATCATCATTCCGCACATCGAGTTTCGGGACGCGAGCATTCGCGAAGCGATAGATTTTCTCCGTCAACAGGCGGCTGCCAATGACACGTCAACTGAGGGGAAAAAGGGAGTCGATATCGTGCTGCGTTTGACGCCGATGGGTCAGGGTGCGGCGCCGGCCGCGGTTCAGCCAGCATCCCCCGCAATGGAAACTGCGCCGGCGGCGGGCGGCCCCGAAGGGGCTGCGGCCACTCCTATTCCCCTGGCGCCGGTCGTGGCGCCGTCCGTGGTTGCTGCTCCGCCGATTTCACCGGCGAACGCTCGAATCACGATCACGTTAAACCAGATTCCACTGGGTGAAGCGCTGCGTTACATCGCCAGCCAGGCCGGGCTGAAGGTCAAAGTCGATCCGTACGCGGTTTCGATCATTCCACTGAACGAGCAGAGTAACGATTTGGTCACGAAAGAATACCGGGTTCCGCCCGGTTTCATTACGACTACCGTGAACGCCGGGGCATCCATCATTGAATGCGCCGGCAACGCGCGTCGGTGCCGGAGGGGCCGGCACAGGCGCCGGAACCGTTGAATCCACCGGAGGCCAGCCGCTTGTGAATCGCGAGGGAGCCAAGGAGTTTCTGCAGAGCCAGGGCGTGCCATTTCCGCCGGGAGCCAGCGCCAATTTTCTTCCACAAAGCAGCCGCCTGATTGTCCGTAACACGGAGGACAACCTGGAGCTGGTCGATGCGCTGGTGGAACAGGCGAACGTCTCTGGGCCGAAGCAGGTCGAGATCGAATCAAAATTTATCGAGATCACACAGACCAATTTGAAGGAGCTCGGCATGGATTGGCTGCTTCAGCCATTCAATATACCGGTAACCTAATGTTTAGCGGCGGAACTTCTGGAAACGGGGTCCCTGTGAACCCGGTCGAATTTCCTTTCACAGTTGTCGAACGCAGCCGGCACTCGGATTCCCATCGGTCAGCAACCTGTAACTGCCGGCAATCGGAGCGGCAGACTTCGCCATTACGCAGGATGCGATTGATTCGCTGCTCGCGGGGACGACGGGACAAAAGAATACCGCGCCCGGAATCTTTGGCCTCAGTGGGACTATCGGAAACGCTACATTCCAGGCTGTGCTGCGCGGATTAAACCAGAAAAAAGGCATAGACTTGCTTTCAGCGCCCAGCGTAACGACAAAAAGCGGTCAGCGTGCTGTTATTGAGATTGTCCGTGAGTTTCGTTATCCGACGCAGTTCCAACCACCGCAAATTCCGCAGACGGTTGGTAGCACCAACGGAGCCAGTCGGAGGGGCAGCATCGATTCCAGTCACACCCACTACGCCGACGGCCTTCGAAACGAGGAATACGGGCGTTACACTGGAAGTCGAACCGGTGGTGGGACCGGACGGGACTACGATCGATCTTAATCTCGTTCCACAGGTGGTCGAATTCGAAGGCTTCATCAATTATGGCAGTCCGATTCTTGCCCCTGCATCATTTACGGTTAATCCGCTTGGGAACGTCTTTACCCAGCCTCGACTAATAACGCCGAATGTGATCAATCAGCCGATCTTCAGCTCGCGCAAGGTGACAACTAGTGTGAGCGTCTGGGATGGACAGACCGTCGTGCTTGGCGGTCTGATGCGCGAAGACGTACAAAAAATCGAGGACCGCACGCCGATTATCGGAGACATTCCGCTTTGTCGGTCGCCTTTTCCGCACAAATGCCGACCAGCACATCAAGACGCAACCTCGTGATTTTTGTGACCGCGCATCTGGTGAACCCAGCCGGTCAGCCGATTAATCAGCCCGGCGAAGAAGAAGAAGAACAGGAAGCGGTGACGCCTCCGATGTTGCCGGAACTGCCGGCGTACAAAAAGTAAGGGGAACTGTAACATGACAAAGGTATTTATTAGGCTAATTGCGGTTTGCGCTCTTTTAACCGTGTCGATGCCTCCGTTGGCGCAAGCCAGGGGCAGGAAGAAACGCACTCCAGCGCCGACGCCGCATGCGATCGTGATCGCAAGGATTGGCGCAAACTCCATTACGGTAACGGACGAAAACACGACAAAAACCGTGACGGTGACACAGTTCACCGAAATTACTGTCAACGGACGGCGTGCTACCTTCGCCGATCTCAAGCCGGGCATGGTTGTCAGTCTGACCCTTTCCAGTCCGACCCAGGCCAGCCGGATCACTGCTACGGACGCCCCTGCGGGCGGCAGCACGAAAAAATAGAACTCCTTCTTCGATCTCATTCGCTGAGCTGGGCAATCTCAGTATGGGCGATGGCCTCGATTGTGCCGCCCTGAGGGGTATCTGTTGCCAATGGTCAGCGAAGTTTTTGCTGGAGCTGAAGATAGGCCCATGAATAATGACCGCCGAAGCATGGAGGCGTCATGCAGGAACCCAGTGTAGCAATTTCTCTTCTACTGGCGGCGTTCTTGTCGCCCGCCTCTTGCTCGAAGAACGCCAGACAGGCAGCTGAGCAGGCAAATCCGACACCGATGCCACCATTGGCTACACAAAGCCCAACACCTAGTCGAAATCCGAGATCAAGCTCGACTCCAGTGGCAACTCCATCAGAGCATCATCGTCTTGCTCCATCGGGCGTTTTGTATCTTATCCAGCGCGCTTCATTGACGACAAACTCGGGCGTGATTGGTTTTTCGCCAGGGACACGCGTGCGCTTAGTCGAAGACAAGGGCGAGACGATAGTTGTGACGGACGGCACGGTGAAAATCGAGGTGCCCGCCGACATTTTGACCGACGATCCTGATATTGCGACGTTTGCGGCGAGGCAGGACGCGCAAGCGCAGCAGGCCCTGGCAACGTATTTAGCAAACCAGGAGGCAATTGACCAAGCGGCGCGCGAAAAGCGAAACGAAACATTCGATCGGGAGCAGCATGAAGCAGCCGTAAGTCGGCAATCAGCCGCGGTTGCAGCCAAGGGAAGCAATCCTTTGAGTCGTGGGGCGTATCATCAAACCTACTCCTTATCCTTACTATTACCCACACCGGTGGATCTATTATTCTCCGTCACCATGATTCGCGCGCTGTAACTACCCGATCCAAGCGAGCCGAGTCACTGCCACCGACGCACCCGCCGGGCGCGCGACAAAGAACTAGATCCGTCCTTCGCGTCACCTGGGCGTGCGATTTGGCGACGCCTGATTCATTTGATTTTATAAACTACCGACACGATCGAACTGTCAGGAATGCCGGGTTTAACCGCTTTTGCTTTAACGGTTTTGGTTCCCTTCTGTTTGATCGTGAAGGGACCCGTGAACATGTTCGACGACGTTGTCGGATTCATTCCGTTCGTCGTGTAATAAATCGTCGCGCCCGGAGTTCCCGTCGCAATGTTGATCGTCACTTTCTTTTTGTATGTTCCGGCTTTCGGCGCGATAACGGGAACCAATACCCCTGCGGGGTTGGCGGTATAGGTATAATCTTGCGGAGGATTATACCACGTGCCGCTTACCAGAGACCAAAGGCGAACGTAGAGTGTGCTACGATCCGTTGGCAGGTTCGAAACCGTCCAGGAATGGCCGCCGGTTTGACTGGAGCTGAAGATATCTGATGCGCCTGTGTTGTTGCCGACAAACAGCATGTACGCGGTGGCATTGCCGACACTCCAGCTGAAGCTAACCGTCGCAGAATTTAGCGTCGATCCAGGGGCCGGGCTGCTGATCACACCGTAGGGAGTCGTGTATGTCGGCGGAGTAGCGGAAGGAAGAGGAGTCGGTGTCGGCGTTGGCGTAGGAGAGGGCGTTGGACTTGGAGTCGCAGATCCGACTGCGCAAAATTCTGTTGCCGGTTCTCGATTGGCCGTCCGGATTTATAATCGTTACGTCGTACGTGGTGTTTGCTGCGGCGGTCGTGTTTAGGTTGAGAGAAACCTGGGTTGGATTCTGATAGGTGATAGAGTTCACAGTAACGCTGCCGCTCGCTCCGCCGGTTACCGAGGCAGCGATACGGTTCTGGAAGCCGGAGCCGGGATCGAAAAACCCTGACCCTGAAACAGAAATTCCTGTGATCGTGACATTCGCTGAAGGTTGACCGAGAGGCACGCTCGAGCTGGCTCCGCCGGGAGTTGCGGGTGGCGGCGCAAGGAGCTTTGCTACTCGGACGGCGTAGTTGTCTGTCCCGTTACAATACTCCTGGATCGTCCAAATGGTCATGTCATCCGTGGGATCCAGGCTTGTAAATGAGTAATCCCCCCAGCGCCGAGCACCGCTGCTGCCTGGATCGCCGGCCGGATTGTATGATGAGCTGCTGGCAGAAAAGAGTGTTGGTAGCCCCGAGTAACTTGCCATGACCCCCATTGGGTCGCTAAACACGCGCCCATTAGTTGCCGCATCGATCCGGTAGGGACTGCCAGCGGTACGAAAGCCAAGCACAGCATGTCCCTGCCCGGATACCATGGCGGAAGGCATCCAATATTGCCGGGCATCCGAAAGATTCGCCGCGCTGTCAAAAACCGTACCCGATTCTGAACAACAGTGGGCTATCCCGACCCGACCGGCACACTTAGTTCATACCAGCGAACTGCGTCTCGCCGCTGCGGATCGACACTCGATGACACACCTGAGCCGGACACCGCGATGGTGTGAGCGGTCCACAAGCGACCATTCCGGATATGCGCGGCAAAAAGGCGGTCATCGATCGCGTCGAGCTGGCCGTTTGTGCCGCCCGTGTTTCCAAGATGGTTTACCGAAATCGGATACGCCGTGGAGTTAACTGTGATGGGGATATTTGCAGAGATTGACGGCGTGGTGCCTGGGTTGCTGACGCGCCGAAGAACCAATCTACCGAAAGCCATGTCGCTTGGGCCAATAACATACCCTTCGGTTGACGAGGGATCGAAATTATCTACTCCACGTGGGCTGTCCGGTCCCTCGCCTCCGGAAATTAGTCCACGAAACGCCGTTACGACAATCGGGCCCCCGTTTAAGATCGAACTCTTTCGGATGACGAATAGGGACGTGTTCACGAAGATACCGCTCGTGGTGAACATGTTCCCACCGATGTACAGCGCGTTGTTATCCACTCCTAATGAATCGTAGTCGAGCAATTCCCCGGTGTTCGCTCCGTCGACTGTATCTTGCTGGACGTAATACAGCGTCCAAACCGTATCTCCGTTGACGGTTCCATTGCTCGCTGCATCCGATACAGCGATAAGAATTCGATTCGGAATATCGCCAATACTTGTCTCTGAAGTGCTAGGCACATCAATCATTGTTAAAATCCAACGATTGGTCAGGCGGTCGTACCGGATCTGCGGATCGGAAGTGAAATTTATGGCGGCTGACTTGCTCGGAGTCATCACGTTCGCAAAAAAATCATCAGGGCTAACATTTAGCACACCGTCCGCTGCACTCGTCGTTTTGTTGAAGCTCCGGAGCCTTCCATTCACGAACACAATGAACTGCGATGGACCAACGGCGCCCATCGAGTCATGGGAAACGCGCTAGTCTTGGCCGGCCCCGTCACTCCGTCGAAACTCGTGTCAACGGTTTGTGGCCATCGAGGGCCTGTGGCAACTTCCTCCTGTCCACGCCTCAACTGTTCTGTCTTTCCGTCCGGAGATTGTGACGCAAACTGTGCATTGGGATCTTGCGGGCGATTTTTACGCCCGGGAATTTCCAGTTCACGTTTCAAATAGAGATGCCGAGGCGCCGTGTGGGCGATTGATTCGACGATGATCTGCGCTGTCGTTCTCTGAATGCCGAGGTCGCCTATGAATGGGCGACCGATAACATCAGCACCAGAAACGGTTTTGGTTTCGGTTTGACCAAAAGCAAACCAACTGCCGGTTGAAATGGCGACAGCGCATGTCGCGACAGCAACAGATCTTTTCCAGTTACGCAGATGAGGACGAGCGTGATTCATTCGATGGAGGGATTAGGCCGAAAAGCGGGGAATGATCGCAGGAATATCTTTTCGCACAAGTCTTTTGTCGGTCGGGGATCGTTTAGGAACTACCTCGCCGCTGGCGAGCTGTTCCTTGCGACCGTGCTCAGATCGCTAATGCTGCCGTCCGCAAAGACGAGGAGATTCCCGTTGCCGTGGACATCGCCGACCTCCGCAAACCACGGCTGGCGTGGCCACCTGTGCGGGGTTATCGGCTTGTCATCGAAAGCGCTCGCGACGTAGTCGACCCGCACATTCTGCGGGTCTGACAGGTCCGGATTCCCCAGAAGATTCTGGATAGTTGGGCAAATCCATGTCTTTTGTGTCGGGCCAAAGGGAGCGAGCGCATTAATCCAGCGGCGCGCATAATCCTGCTCTCCAGAATCAGAATCCTCCTCGCCAATCTGCGGCCAGCTACCGTTCTGCTGCACATAAAGATCCGCCGCCACGTACAGATTTCGCAGATTAGCCATGCATTGCACACGCTGTGCGCGCGCACGCAGCGTCGAGACGACAGGAAATAATAGCGTGGCCAGTATGCCGATAATGACGGCTACAATTAGAATCTCGAGTAACGTTACTCCTCTACCATTAGATTTTTCAAAGCGTCCCCCCCAAACACGCACGCCATTGAGCTTGGCTTTCAAGTAGTGCTGGAAGACTGCCGGAATCCGCGAACTTTATAGATGATCGGGCCACCGCTTTCTCCAGCAGGATCAGGATCATGTCCATCGTTTCGAATATTTTTGTAAGTCAGGGAACCCCTACCAATAATCCTGCTTGTCCCAGATGAGCTCGATCGTGTTACGATGCTTGTCTTTCTGAACTTCCCGTTCGCCTCATAGTAGGATTGAATGGATTCGGAGCTTCCGGTGGAACTAGAACCTGAAGAGATAATTTGCTGGAATTGCGCATTAATTACCCCGCTCAAGCGCCCACCATCAGGGTCAGCAGAAGCCTGAATCTGTCCGGAATAAAATATTCCGTTTCGAAACACAACGGCGTCGCCAATTCCGAGACCTGTTCGAGGAATTTTTAATGTGAAAAGGACAAGCGAGTCATCTGGAGGCAGCGTGACTGGTGGTGGGCCGGGGTCGACAACAACGACTAAGGGCACAAGGACGCCGGCATATGTTCCGACAACCGCCACCTGTCCTCCGCCGGACCACGGGCCACCGCTGATGGCAAACGTTTGGGAGGCTGTGAAAACGAGACACATCAGGCAGCCGAGGAGGCTTTTCATGGCGTTCACTTAAGAAAAATGCTTTGCGCGCGTCAATCCAAAACTTCTGAATCTCGGATCACCGCGGCCGACGTGCCCGCCGGCGAAAAGCCAAAAAGTAATCGAGGGCGGGCGCATCGCCTGCCGTCTCTTGGTTCGGAAAATTGTAGGGCAACCGCATCGGTTGCCGGGGTTTTGGTTGGCAAGCGGAGCGCTTGCCCTACAACGGCAACGGTACGATTGGCAGTGGGGAAATTGCGTGGCGACCGCGTCGATTGCCGTTTTTTCGTTGTAGGGCAGGCGCGCCGCCTGCCAATCTAAACAAATGGGACATCCTCCCAGGATTCCTGTTTGGCTGCGCTGGGAACAATCGGTGATTTATTTCGTCACCATTTGTGTAGCGAATCGCAAACCCGTCCTCGCGAACGAAAACGCCTTCATCGCGTTCAAAAATGCTGTGGCAAAGCTGCATTATTGGACCGTCCTCGCCGCGATCCTGATGCCGGATCATCTTCACGTCATCGCCGTGCCCACAGCAGATCGCGAGGCTAAAATCGGGAATTTCGCAGCCGGAATTAAGCGTTGGATGCGCCAGGAATTGAACGCCTCCTGGAAATGGCAACCGGGCTGTTTCGATCGCCTTTTGCGATCGAACGAATCGCTTCACGGTAAATGGTTGTATGTTGAAGAGAACCCGGTGCGCGCCGGTCTGGTGAAGCATTGGCAGGATTGGCCTTATCGTTACGAGTTTAACGATCCCAAATTGTAGGGCAACCGCATCGGTTGCCGGGGTTTTGGTTGGCAAGCGGAGCGCTTGCCCTACAACGGCTGCGACGATTGCATCCGTGATTTGGTGCTTGAATCTTCCATGATGTTGGACCTTGGTGCTTTAAATTAGAATGCCTGCCATCGGAATCACGGGCGGAATTTCCACGGGCAAATCCACGTTTTGCCAGGTCCTGCGGGAGATGATGCCCACGGCGAAATTTTTCGATGCCGATCAAGCGGCACACCAGCTGGTCGATCTTGACCCTCAGGTAAAAAAAGAAATCGCCTCCGAGTTCGGCGCGGAACTCTTTTCGCGCGAAGGGGACTTGAATCGGAGGGCGTTAGGGGCGATAATATTCCGAGACGCTGCCAAAAGACAGGCGCTCGAGCAAATTCTCCATCCGCGGATTCGCCGGCAATGGAGTGCCGAAGCGGAAACGCATCGCAAATCGCACGACTTTTTCTTCGCAGATATCCCACTTCTTTATGAAACCGGTGGCGAAACACTGTGCGACCGAGTGGCGGTGGTAGCTTGTTCGCCAGCCAATCAGGTCGCCAGGCTGCGTAAACGCCGCGCCGTGGAGCGGGAGACCGCCGAGGAAATGATCAAATCACAAATGCCGCTGGAACAAAAAATATCCCGTGCCGATCACGTCGTTTGGAACAACGGCGACCGGGGGCTGCTCAAACAACAGGTGGAGCTATTGATCGCGCTCTGGCGAAGGCAATGAATGTGCGCGCAGGCGAGAAACACTGGTAGAGCGCGCTCGCCGAGCGCGCCGGACGGCCCGGCGGTCCGTCCCTACCAAGAATTTTGAAATGGACGAAAATATAAAAGATCAGGAATTCTCGGACGCTCCTGTGGAGCCAGAGAAAACGCGTGCGGATTCAAACAATGCAGCCGACACGGCTGCCGCTAAAGAAGAGGGGGCTGTAGAGGCAGGCGTGCCGCCTGCGGGGAAGACGAAAGGAAATGCAGCCGATACGGCTGCCGCTAAAGAAGAGGGGACTGTAGAGGCAGGCGTGTCGCCTGCGGGGAAGACGAAAGGAAATGCAGCCGACACGGCTGCCGCTACAGAAGAGGGGGCTGTAGAGGCAGGCGTGTCGCCTGCGGGGAAGACGAAAGGAATGCAGCCGACACGGCTGCCGCTACAGAAGAGGGGACTGTAGAGGCAGGCGTGTCGCCTGCGGATACTGGTTCCCCGAAGGCTTTCGGTGGCATTAGAGAAAAGGATGCAGCAGAGGCGACGGAGCCAACTGTAGAGGCAGGCGTGTCGCCTGCAGGGAAAACCGAACGCAACGCAGCCGGCACGGCTGCCACTACAGAAGAAGGGGAGGAGCAACCGCGTGAAATGGCGCGCGCACTGGATCTGAACGAGTTGCAGGCGCTTTCGCCCAAGGCTCTTGATTCGGTGACGCGTGAGTTTGGTCTGCACCTTTTTCCCACACGCTCGCGTCATCATCGCATCCTCGATCTCGCACGCGCGGCATTGGGCCGCGGTTCGATCGTCACCGCCGAGGGTTTTCTCGATCAGGCCGACGATTCTTCCGTTGGTTTTTTGCGCTGGCCGAAATTGAATTTTCTGCCGGTGCCAGAGGATGTTTGCGTCCCGCGCGCCGTGATCCAGCGATTTCATTTGCGGCCGGCGCAGCGCGTTGCCGGCACACTTCGCCTCCCGCGCGATCGCGAGAAAGGTCTTGTTCTGGATGAAGTCACCACGATTGAAGGCCAGCCGGCGGAGCAATGGACGGAGCCGGCGGACTTCGAAAAACTGACGCCGCAATTTCCGCAGGGACGCATCATGCTGGAAAATACCAAGACGGGCTCGATCAGCGCGCGCGCGGTCGATCTTCTTGCGCCGCTGGGGCGCGGCCAGCGCGGCTTGATCGTGGCGCCGCCGCGCGTTGGCAAAACGATTTTGCTAAAGGAAATCGCCAAGGCGATTCGAGTGAATCATCCGGACATCATTCTGATTCTGCTTTTGGTGGACGAGCGCCCGGAAGAAGTGACCGATCTCGAGCGCGAGGTCGATTGCGAGATTTACCATTCCAATTTCGATGAAAGCGTGCAGCGGCACGTGCAGGTGGCGGAGCTGGTGCTGGAACGCGCCAAGCGCCTGGTGGAAATGAAACGCGATGTGGTCATTCTGCTTGATAGCCTCACGCGGTTGTCGCGCGGTTACAATAATCTGCAACCGAGCAAGGGGCGCATCATGTCGGGCGGAGTGGAAGCCAAGGCGTTGATTAAGCCGAAGAAATTTTTTGGCTCGGCGCGCAATGTCGAAGAAGGCGGCAGCCTGACCATCCTTGCGACGGCGCTTATCGAAACCGGCAGTCGCATGGACCAGTTGATCTTCGAGGAATTTAAAGGCACGGGGAACATGGAGTTGCATCTCGACCGCGCGCTGCAGGAGAAACGGTTGTATCCGGCGATCCACCCTTTGCAATCGGCGACGCGCCGCGAGGACCTGCTTTATCACCCCGAGGAATGGGAACGCGTCCAGTTGTTGCGCAAAGGGATGGCGGCGCTGCCGCCAATCGAAGCGATGGAGAAATTGATCGAGAATCTCGAAGTCACGAAAACGAACGCGGAGCTGTTGTTGAGCGGTTTGAAATGAGAGCAAAAGCTCCAAGCACCAAGTTCCAAGCACCAGAGAAGTACCAATCCTCAATCTCCAAAAGCTGGATGCGTGTTCATTTGAGGATTGGAGCTTGGAATTTCACTGGATGTTGGTGCCTGGGATTTGGAGCTTCCGCCGCGTGATCACTTCAGCGTGCCAACTTGCGGATTTGATTGCGCAGATCACGCCGTGTGATCGTGTTGCGGTCGATACCGAAGCGGACAGCCTTCACAGTTATCGGGAAAAGCTTTGCCTGCTGCAGATCAGCCTGCCGGCGGCGGGGTCAGGCGTCGATTTTATTGTCGATCCGTTGTCGGAAGTCGATCTTGCGCCTCTTGCCCGGCTGCTGGCGGAAAGGGAGATTGTGTTGCACGGCGCGGATTACGATCTCCGATTGTTGCGGCGAGGCCTCAACTTTGTCGCGAAACGAATCTTCGACACTGTTATTGCGGCCCGTTTAATTGGGATCCGGCAGTTCAGCCTGGCTGCACTGGTCGAGCGTTATTTTGACGTCAAACTTGCCAAGGGCTCCCAGAAAGCGAATTGGGCGCAGCGTCCGTTGCCTGCGCGGATGGAAGAATACGCCCGCAACGACACGCATTATTTGTTGCCACTGGCCGATCGTTTGGTAAGCGAACTGGATCGGCTCGAGCGGCTGGAATGGTTTCGTCAATCATGTCAGCGCGCAATCGAGCAAGCTGCGGTAGATCGCGTGCGAGATGTCGACGAAGCGTGGCGCATTTCTGGGGCGGGCGCGTTGCGCGGACGGGCGGGAGCGGTGTTGCGGGCGCTTTGGAACTGGCGCGAAAAAGAGGCGGAAGCCGCAGACCGTCCATCCTTTCACGTTTTGCACAACCGCGAATTGTTGAGCTCGGCTGAAAAATTCGCGGACAGCGAAGTGCCCGACTACAAACATTTTTCGTTTCGTCGCCGGCAGGCATTCCGCGAAGCGGGCGAACAGGCGCTCAGTTTGCCGGAAGAAGAGTGGCCGGTTTGGCGAAAGGCTTCGAGAAAACGATCGAGCCCGGCGATTGGGCGACGCGTCGAAGAGTTGAGGCACCATCGGGAGCGCGTGGCAAAGCAGCTTGATCTGGAACCGAGTTTTATTGCTCCGAAGGCTGCGCTGGAAGCGGTTGCGGCGGATGAAACGCCCGCCGGCGATCTACTGGTGCCGTGGCAGCGGCAACTGCTTGGGGTTTAGAGGCGGATTGGCTTTGTTGAAAACCTGTTTCGAGGCATTGTGTAGCCACCGGCCTATGGCCGGTCTTTTCCGGGAAGTTGCGCTCGCAGAGGACGGCCCCGCAGGGCCGTGGCTACAAAGAACGCGCTTTTGATCGTAGCTTTTCAACAGAGCCAGGCGGATTCTACAGAAGGAGGGCCGCGGCTCCGCAGCTGCGCGGCTATCAAATAAGCGAGATCGTACGGCGGCCGGCTCGATTCCCTGCCTCCTGACAGGATGAAAGCGCTTGACTGGAGGGGCGCGCAGCCGCCATAACTGGCGGTCTCGGATGGTTTCCCTGAAGGGTCTATGAGCATTAAGATTCGAGCCGTTTTGGCGGCATCCGGCGGATAAGAATGGAGTAATATGAATCGCAAACTCACAAGCCATGTCTCATGGAGTGCCATAATGTGCGCGTGCGCGATCGCAGCGCCTGCGCTGACATCGGTTGAAGGAGCGGCGTTGAAAGCAGCGCACGTCTCACGAGTGATTCAGGATGTAAAACTGCTCGCTCCTTCTGCGGCGCCCCGCCCCGCCGCGATCGACGATCCGGTGAAAGAAGGAACGGCTGTGCGGACCGGCATCCAGTCGCGCGCGGAGCTCACTTTCGCAGACCTGACCATCACGCGGCTTGGCGAAAACACGGTCTTCAATTTTGGAGCGAACGCCCGTGAGTTGGACCTGGCTACTGGGTCGGTGCTTGTTCAGGTGCCATCAAAAGCACCGCCGGCCCGAATTACAACAGCGGCAGTGACGGCTGCCATCAGTGGTGGGACCGCCATGTTTGCGACAGGTCCTCCGATAAAATTCATGGTTTTGGAAGGAACCGGAACTTTTTATCCGAAAGGTCATCCGGAAGAAGCCATCACTCTGCACGGGGGAGAAATGATGATGTTCACTCCTGACGGTCACATGGTTGGGCCGATGACATTCGATGTGAAAAAGGTCATGGAAACGTCGCACTTGATTATCGATTTTCCCGACCTCCCAAACCTGCCGTTGATTTTGGACGTGATGAATGGGCAAACATCAATTTCGATCGCGGGTCCGAGTCCCGCGCCCCAAAAGGACATCGTCGATCTGGTTGATCAAACCAACAACGCGTCGTCATCGCCGCCGCCCGGGCCTCCACCATCGGGCACACCGGGCAAATTTGGGCCGCCATCGACGATTGGGTCACCGGTTCCGTATGTCATTACTTCGGGAACGCAGATTCAAACCGATCCGGTGATTACCACAAACGGCGTGACCAATTACGGGACGATTTATCAAGGCTCGGGGATCGATGGTCCGTTTTCAGCCTGGGCGTTTGGTTCGACATCATCTTTTGACACGACCAGCGGATTCGATGGCCAGATCACCCATTCGGGCGCGGTCTTCAAGTTCGCCTCGCTTTCTCTGGCGGGCGATCCGATGATCGACACAACGAGCGGCGAAACGGGCCTTGGCCTGATCGGTGTGAACAGCGTCATTTCCGGTTCCGGCGGGATGCTGACCTTTCCCGGGATCGAGGGGTTGCTGATTGCAACAGAAGCCGGGTCGATCAATCTCGGATCGGGAATTTCGTTTAATGGCCCGACCGATTTGAATTTCTACGCACGCGGCTCCACCAGCGATCTCACGCTGGGCTCGGATGCGACGTCGTCGGGCAACATTCGCCTTTATGCCGGACGCGATATCCAGGTCAACAGCGCCATAAGCACTCCGACTTTCACTGCATTTTCCGGCGGCGATTTCTTCGCCAACGCATCGGGGACGAACATCATGGCCGACAACATCGACGTCGAATCTCTTTCGAACATCACCATCGATGCATCCAAGGTTCCCGATCCGGTGAGCGTGGGCGGCGCGATTATTTTCAACGCGGCGGACACGGTGAACCTCGCTCTATACGGCGGCGGCAATTTCGGGTGGGACTCGCTCAATATTCAGGGCACGACAGTGAACCTTACGAATCCGGCGCCGACGACGTTCAATTTCTCGAACTCCAGCAGCGTGACGGTGACCGCCGGCACAGGTGGGATTAACGCGTCGAACATCGAGTTTTTTGGAGACAATCTTACGCTCGATTCTACTGCAAACATCGACATTTACTCCGCGACGACGCCGTTGGACATGAATAACAATCCGGCGATCTCCGGCTCGATCACCGCGAACGGGAATATCGATGCTGCGGGAGAGATTGATACCGGGATATTGCACGCGGACGGCAACATCACCGGTGGTGGCGCGCTGAAGGCGGGAGACATCAGCGCCAACGGCAACATCATGGCGGACAGCGACATTTTCGCCTACGGCGGCTCGATCACGGCGGATGGAGATATCATTTCGACCAGCGGCAGCATTGAGCTTCAGCAAAACCCGCCCGGCACGTTCGGTAACATTACTGCCGGTGGAGATATTAGCGCGGCCGGCGGAATATTTACACCGGGCGACCCGGTGATAGTGATGGCGGACGGGTCGATCACAGCTCCGGGTGTGATTACCGGTACGCTTCAGGCCGGGACCGATATCACAATCGACAATTCGGGCGGCGGTTTTGGCTTCGGCATCGTGGCCAACCATGTCAGCGCCGGCGGCACGCTTTACCTGATCAATTCGCCCACGATCTCACCCAACAACGGCGGCTCGGGCGGGAATGACGGAGAGACGCTCGACGACTTCAGCATGACGGTGGGATCGATTTCCAGCACGGGACCGACTTTTGCCGTCCTTTCGTCCAACGGCGGCGATGCGGATTCGAACTTTGTTGATTCGAATCCGGGCAACGGCGGCAATATCACGCTCATGATTACGGCCGGCGGCCTCAACGTTGGCGAACCGCTCACCTATGGTGTGATCAGTTTGACGGATCTCGAGTCGATTCAGGCAAACGGAGGGGCCTACAATGCGAGCGGTCCGTTCGGCGGTGGTAACGGCGGCACGATCAACATTACCGCTGCCGGCGACGTGACGATCGATTCTACGCAAGATGGTTCGCCGACAATCTTCGCCAGCTCTGGCATTGTTTCCGACGATACGACTCAGTTCGCGGGTAATGGCGGCACGGTGAACATTACTTCCACCGGCGGCGCGGTCGCGGTCGAGGGCTCGATCGAGGTATCTTCAGAAGATTCTGCTCATCGACCCGAAGACCCGTTTGGAAGAGAAAGCGCCAGCGGCGGAACGATTGACCTGCAAAGCAACCTTACTACTGGCATCGGTATTACCGTGGGAGCGAATGGCTCACTGCTCTCCTACCTGAGTTTGGACGCCCTTAATGCGGATGGCGCGCCTGGCTCGATTACACTCTCCACCATGGGAGCCGACATCGTCGTGAACGGCACGGTGCGCGCTGATTTTGGCACAATTACCATCGATCAAGATGATCCGGTGGCGGCGACTCCCACGATCACGCTCGACGGCGCCACATTGCAGGGAGCCAGGCTCAATATTAATGGAAGCGGCGATCTCACCATAGGGCCGAACTACAGCACCGCGATCAATGTTTACAGCGACAGCACGTGGAATGTGTCGCATGACATTACGATTAATGCTGCGAATACGAGCTTTGCGTATGCTTTCACGCTGAATGCCACGGCGGGCAACGCGATTAATTTCACTGGCGGAAGTTCTGGCTCCCCTGCGACGCTCACGTTGCCGCTCTCAGGCGACACGACTTTCCAAGCCGGGACCGGAGGTATCAACGCGCAATACGTCGATATCCAATTTGCTGGCGCGGCATTGAATCTTGTGTCGGGCGGCGACATTACCGCGAATTCCATCGCTTTTACTGATTACTATGCTCGTGGAAGCGTGAACGCCGTGGGCGCGCTGACGGTCACCAACGATCTCAACAGTGGCGATGTTAGCGCGGCAAGCATCGATGCCGGAGGCGACTCTTTAACGGGTTCGCTAACGAGTAGTAGCACGATCAATATTGGTGGAAGAATGGGCTCCTTCGGCACGGTGACGGCGAATGGCGCCATAACCGCGGGCACGGTGGCTGTGCCGACGATTGTCGATCCCAACGGCGTTCTCACCGTCGGAAGTGGCGGTATTAAACCATTTGTCTTTAGCACCGATCCGAGTTTCCCCGCGCAGGGTGCTAAGGCACCGCATGTTTTCACTGTGGATTCGATTGTTTCGCCTAACGGAATTGATCTTAGTGGCAATCAATTTGGCGGTATCGACGGCTACTCTTCGGGCGGGATACTCACTTTGAACGTGAACTCAGCGACTTTCGATCCATCAAGCGGGATTGGCATTGTGAACTTTAACGGCGCAGACGCCGGCGCGACCGATTTCAGCGGAAATGTGTTTACAACAGTTGGTGGAGATGGCGGAACTTTCATTGCGAATGCCGCCGGGGATATCACAGTTACTTCGGATTCGCCCATTACGGCGACGACAGGGGAGATCGACCCGAATCTTTCCAATGCAACCGACTCGGGGGCGGGCGGGACGGTCGAACTGAACTCTACAAACGGGACGGTGTCGGTCGATTCGAGCATCCAGGTTTCTTCAGCAGAGCCGACATCGACAGTTGCGCCGTTCCGATCGAGCTCAAGTGGCGGCAACATCAGCCTCACCAGCGGCAAGACATCCGGCGTTGCCATCAACCTCACGAGTTCCGCACAACTGCTCGCTCTGTTGAGCAACACGGCCGCCCTCAGTTCGGGAGGCAACATTACAATCGTGGCGACCAATGCTGCAAACAACGGCACGAGCACGAGCAGCATCGACATCGACAACACGTACGGCCAGATCAGAGCCGATCGCGGCACGGTCGAGATTCGTCACGATGGCGATGGCGGCCTGATCAATCTCACCAACTCGAATATCAGCGCCGACATCGTAAAGATCGGCGCGCTTGGAAATGATGGAACGCTGACAATCGGCGGCGGCACGATTTCGGCCGATTCGATGTTGAAGCTTTATGCGGGCAGCAGCAATGGTTCCATCGATTTTGTTTCGGACGTCACGCTGAACAGCTCAAGCACGGCGGCAATTATCGCTGCGAACACGGTAACCATTGAAAACGGCGTGACCGTCACAATCGTCGGACTGGCTGCAATGGTTTACACGAACAATGCCAATTATGCCCCGCTGGATGCGTTGGGAAATCCAGAAGGCGGAACCAACCTGACCAGTACGGGTCGATTCGGCGGCTCCGGCGCAATTACCAACTCTCTCCCAGCGCCGCTGTTTGATGATCCTCCTGGAAACTTGCCTATTACCCGCACCGCGAGTGCACCTGCCAATGCTCAGAATGTTTCCAGTGCGAAGGTCACATCATCGGGCGTTCGTGGTGGAGCTGGCGGGACCGGGCGATTGCAACCCGAAGGCCCCATTAGGCGGAGTGGAAGAAGTGGCGATCTTGTGGCCACCAACGCGAAGAGCGCGGGCACCGCGATCAATGTTGCCAACTCGGGACAGTTGCTTTCCATGCTCGACGAGGCTGCTCCCGGTCCTGGCGGCAAAATTACGATTGCGCCTTCAAAGAGCACCAGGAATGGAGGGAATTCCGCTCGCAGCGGGGTCAGTCGTCGCGTGACGGCCGATGGCAACGCGGCGGACGCCCGGCGCATGCGCGATCGGCGGGTGATTCAACCAACCACCAACACTTTCAGCGGCGCGGGGGACAATAACGCGCGGCGCCTCGCCAGCGCACCCGGACTCCATTAGCTTCATTCTGCAAACCAGGCTCCATTGGGGCGCGCCTTGCGAGCCCAAACTCGGCGCAGGATGGCCACATCTGGCGGCTGAACGTTGTAAAAGCTTGACCTGCCCAAGGCAAGGCCTCAAAAACGGCGCTTGGAACGCCCTGGGATAGGGGTCTCAGGCAATTATGAGTCGCAACCTTCATCTTGTCGTCCTGGTATCGCTCGCCGCGCTGCCTGCGAGCAGGTTGAACGCCGCTTCGTCCGTAGAAGCCCGTGTCACGCAAATTTCCAAAACCGTGCAGTTGCTGGCTCCGAAAACCGCCGCGCGTTCAGCATCTCTGAGCGACAATGTGAGAGAGGGAACCACCGTTCGGACGGTAGGCGACTCGAGCGTTGAGCTAACCTTTTTCGACGGAACGATTGTGCGGCTCGCGGCCAATACCGCTTTTAGTTTTGAACGCGGCACACACGATTTGAATCTGGGCGCGGGCGCGGTGTTGGTTCAGGCCTCGGAAGGAGCGAGAGGTGCCAGGATTCACGCCGGCGACGCCGCAGCTGCAATTACAGGGACAACCGTCATGTGCGAGTATCACGCCGGGGTTTGTAAATTTCTGGTTCTTGAGGGCACTGGCCGATTCTATCGCCCGGGACATCTCGGCGATTCGGTCCTGGTTAGGCCCGGGCAAATGGTGATCGGCAAACCGAGCGATCCAGTGAGCGATCCGGTAGACTTCGATATCGGCCGGTTCGTAAGAACCAGCCGGTTGATTATTAATCATCGGCCGCTGCCCAGCGAGCAGTTGATCGCGGCCGAAACTCGGAAACAACAGCGCGAGAAATCCAAAAAGACTTTGATCGACACTAACCTGGTGATTTTCGGAGGCGGAACTCTGGTGTCGATTACAAAACCCACGCAGACGAATGGTGCTGGTGCGAAGCCGGGACCGAACGGAATTCCGGCCTCGACCGATCTCGGAAGCGTCCAAACGCCGCCTTCCTTATCGAATCCGGCATCAAATCCGAGTGGATTGAATGCGGTTGATCAGGCAGCAGATAGCCGGCGGTAGAATATGAAATATCCTGGAACGAATGCCTTGACCGCTCTGTCCGTGGTTCTTGCTTTTCCGGCTATGGCGCCCACCGCGAGCGCCGTTCAATTTAGGGCTGCGCGCGTGACGCAAATAATCAAGGACGTGAAACTGCTTCCCAGGCAGACGAGGCCGCGGGCAGCGTCTGTGAACGACGAAGTGAGCGCCGGCACTGCCGTGCGCACCGGAGTGGATTCCCGCACGGAGCTGACCTTCACCGATCTGACCATTACGCGCCTTGGCGCGAACACGATTTTCAGCTTTAACGAAGGAACTCGCCGCATCGATCTTGGCGGCGGGGCCGTGCTCGTGCAGGTCCCGCGGGGTGAGGCTGAAATGAAGATCAGCACCGCGGCTGTTACAGCCGGCATTAGCGGCGGCACGGCTCTCTTCGAGTGGAACAAGGGGTTTCCGGCAAAACTGCTCCTCCTTGAAGGTATCGGCCGCTTTTATCCCACAGGCCACCCCGATCAAGCCGTAATCGTTCATGGCGGAGAAATGGTGATGATGACCATAAACGGGCAAATCACCCGGGCGACAAAATTCAATGCGGCCCTGGTTTATAAGACGGCGAAGCTGATCACGAGTTTTCCCAAGCTTCCGAACGCCGATTTGATCATGGCGGTGATCGACCAACAGCAGGCCGAAATGTCCGAAGGGCCTTCGAACCCGCCCCCGAGCAATCCCATTGATACGACCGACCAGGCGATCGTGGCAAATCCGGCATTGGCAGGGTCGACGAAATTCGGGCCGCCTTCGGCGATCAAATCGCCGAACCCGTACCTCATCACAAGTGGTACGATGATTAATACCGATCCCATGATTACTACGAATGGCGTAACCAATCTCGGGAAAATTTATCGCGGCGCCTCTTTAGACGGTCCGTTAGCCACCTGGCTTGGCAGCACACCATCGGCCTTCGACAGCGTCAAATTTTTTGACAGTACCAACGGCGGGTTTAATCCTAGTGGTAACTCCCTTCCACTCCCGGGTTTCCTGTTCGCGGGGCTGCAACTGGATGGAGACCCGGCGGTTTCCAACTCCAGCGGCTACCCACTTCTAGGGCTTGTCAGCCAAAATGGGATCACGTCTTCTCCATCGGGGACCGTTTTTACGTTCGGCGGCATGCAGCAAGTCGCTCTAGTTACTCTCAATGGCTCGATCGATCTGTCCGGGATCAGCTTCGCCAATTTCGGCCAGCTTTATATCTATGCTCGCGGCACGGGCTCAAATCTCACGCTGGCCGCGCCAATTTCCATTGATAAAGTTCAGCTCAGGGCAGAAGGAGATATCCAGCTAAACTCTTCTGTCACGACGTTCGGCACCGTTCATGACAAACGCGGATTTAAGGCCCTGGCGGGCAACAATCTTGTAGTCGGCTCGACCGTCACCACGAACGGCGGGGGGATCACTCTCCAGTCTCTGGGCGGCATAACCGTCAGCAATAGCGGCCAACTTTTGTCCTTGCTCGATGCCATGGGAAACGGTGGTCAAGTCGTGATCATCGCCAGCGGCAGCGACACGCCCATCAACGTCAGCGGAACGATTCAGGCTGATCAGGGCGAGGTGGATATCCGTCAGACCGGCGTCGCGGGGCAAACGACTCTGAACAATGCGATGATCCACGGCGACGTTGTTAAAATATCGGCGCTTGGCGCGAACGGAGTGCTCAACATCGGCAGCGGTAACATGATTAACGCCGATTCGGTGATTAAACTCTACGCCCCGGGAAGCAACGGCACTCTCAACTTTATGTCGAGCGTGACACTGAGCAGCCCGTCGAATATTCTTGCCGCCAACAGGATCACTATCGCCCCAACCGCTGTTGTTACGATCAACAGTGCGAGCAAGGCTGACATTTACACGAATATGCCGGACTACAATTTCATGCCTCAGCCCGGTTACAACGGCCCCCCTCCCAATGCGTCCAACGGCAGCTTCGACGGCGTGGGCGCGAACGATCCGCAACCGCTCGCAAATGCGCCGCCGCTCGGTGGTCCGGGGATGGGGCCATGAACTTATTCTGGAAATGAAGCGAACATTCCCTTTATGATATTAGACGTGACGCATCGGCCCCACTTTCATCGGAAGGCGTTTTTAACGGCTTTGTGCCTGCTGCTTTCTTTCACCCTGGCAAAATCCAGCTTGGCGCAGACTGTTCAGGCGGACCAGGCCGAATTGGCGCGCAGCCAGACGGCGCTTGCTCCAAATGTTTCACCGAGTGGCATTGTGAACGGCCGTGCCGTATCGAGCCCTAACGATTCCGACCTCGGCGAGCAGCAGATTCTCAAGCGGGTGGAGGAGTATGAGCCTTTCACGGCATCAGTCGCGGTGCCGATTTATTACACCTCCAATGTGGCGTTGACGAATAGCGGCGAGCGTAGCGATCTCATTACCGCGCCAGTGGGTTCTGTAGTCTACCAGCCGCGCATCACCAAGACGCTCTACGGGCTCGTCGATGTAAGGCAGCAATTGTTTTACTACAATCAGTATCCCGCGTTCGATTTTGGGAGCATGGATGTCGAAGCGGGTCTGATTTATTTGCTGCCGCAGTTTCACAACCTCATCTTGCGCGCCGAGTACGACTTCAATCGTCTGACTTCGTCCGACCGCGTGTTGGATGAATTTTACCAGAATCATTCCGTTATCGTGAACGCCGAGGTCCCATTCCGCATATCTCGGGCGGCGCAAGTCTCGTTAGGCGGCGATGCCAACATCAGCGTGGCAGCGGATCATCAGGCGCCAAGAAGAAACGATTACGACGGTTACGCCAGTTGCTCGGTGTTGCTCACCCGCTCGCTTTCCATTGGTGGCGCCGCTCGCGTGGTTGTGCGTAACTATCACCAGAATAATCGCACGGACGTAAGCGAAATCGTTTCGGCGACTGCCAGTCTGCGACTGACAAACTGGTGGACTGTGAGCGCGATCGGCACTTTTGCGCGCAGCGATTCAAATCACGATGTCTTCGATTACAGCGTGGTGAATGCGGGCGGCGCACTCGCGTTGACAGCGAAGTTCTAGCCGATATGCGGCGGGCACGTGGTCATCATACCCAGACCGGTTTTGCATTGTCGTGCGGGGTGTGGCTGTTGTTGTCCCTGATTGTGCCTGCTTCATCGGCAATGGCCGCGGGGCTGAAACAGGCGACTGTCACGCGAATTATTCAAGACGTGCAATTGCTTCCGAGCGAGGCATCGCCCAGGCCGGCAGTCGTAAACGACATTGTGCGTCAGAAAACGGCGGTGCGAACCGGCGCGGACTCCCGCACTGAGCTTACATTTACCGACCGGACACTCACGCGACTCGGAGCAAATACGCTTTTTAGCTTCAACGAGGGCACGCGCAGCATCGATCTCGGGGGCGGCGCTATGCTTTTAAGCGTGCCGAAAGGCGCCGCCACGACAAGGATCATGACCGCCGGGGTAAGCGCTGGAATCAGCGGAGGCACGGCATTGGGCGAGTATCATCGCGATGCGTACAGCAAGTTTATCGTTCTGGAAGGCGTTGCGCGGATCTACCTGAGACATCGCCTGGGTGAATCGCTGCTTCTTCATGCCGGGCAGATGATTATTCTGAAGCCGGATGCGAAGCATCTGCCTGACCCGGTGGATATCGATCTGGGCCGGTTGATGAAAACATGTCTGCTCATTGTGGGGTTTCCGCCGTTGCACAACGAACCGTTGATCGCGGACGCAATTCAGCAGCAGAACCAGGAGAAAGCCAAAGGAACGCTTTACGACACCAACATGGTCATCGTCGGCAATGGGACACTGGTTTCATTGGTCGATCCGACGTTTCTCGATCTCCTCGACCAGGCAATCAATAATGGGCCCGGCCCGGGCGGCGGCGGTGTGGTGATTCCGGAATTTGGTCCGCTCAATACAATTACCTCGCCGAATCCATACGTCATCACATCCGGCACGAAAATCAGAACCGCGCCGACGATTACCACCGGAGGCATCACTCAGGGTGGGAAAATTTATCGTGGAAATATGATCGATGGGTTCGCCTCCGACTACTTCTTCGGATCGAGCTCCAACTTTGACTTCGCGAGTGAATTCAATGGAGTCGGGGAAGGCGCAAACGGCGATCTCCCGATGGCAACGTTCAGATTTACGTCGCTGCAAATCACAGGGAATCCGACGATCAAAGTGCCGAGTGGCGGCGCGACCAATCTTACTTTGATCAGCGAAGGCAATATCACATCGGGTGCGCCCGGTGGGACACTCACGCTCAATGGCATGAATGCGGTCTTACTTGCCACGCAGAACGGATCCATCAATCTGGGACCGCAGCTGACCTTCTCGAATTTTAACTTCCTGTCGCTCTACGCCCGCGGCGCGGGTTCGAACGTGACGATCGCCTCGCCTGTTTTGAATCTGTCAGGCGTATCGTTGACCGCGGAAGGTTCTGTCACAGTAAACGGCAATGAGACTGTGCAGAGCTTTCAGGCTTTTACCGGTGTTGATTTTCTCGGCGGTACCGGGCATGTCATTGCCGCCAGCGACATTGGCATCATGACAGGCAACAATCTCGATTTCACGACCGCGAATTTCGCAGTGACTACAGGCACACCGAGCGTCTTCTTGCTAGCTACTGGAAATGCGAATCTCGATATTCGAAACGATCAAAGCATATTTGCAAATGCCAGTTTCATTTTCGTCGATGGCGTCGCCGAGAACTATACCGCCGATGCGGGCGGAACGACGTTGATGTTTAATCCTACGGCGCAGGTGCAGTTCTTTGCTGAAGCAGGTGGTATTCAGGCTCTGGAAACCACGTTTCTTCAAACCAGCAACATGATGCAGTTTACCTCCACCGGTGACATCGATGTTAACTCGATCGTCGGTGCCGATATCATTCGTTCCACCGCCGGCAGCATCCACAGCTCGGAGCCGTTGTCAGCCAATACGATCGCGGCCGCAGCAGCCATCACTTCTGCAGCCGACCTGACCGCTGTTAACTCCATCACGGCAGGGACGATAATCAGCGTCACAGATAATTTGATTTCGCCGAGCGTTCAGGCCGGCGGGAACATCACTGCGGGCCTCGTCGAAGTTCAAAACATTAATCCCAACAACGCTCTACCGAGCAATACGACCCTGACAGCCGGGGGCGGCGGTATCATTCCGTTTCCCGGAGCGGGCGGTTCGGGTTTACAGCACACTTTCAATCTGACGACCATTGTCTCGCCACAAGGAATCGATTTTACTGGAAGCCATTTCGGGCCTGGGGCCAACGGCGGCGTGCTGACGATTAATGCGCAAACGCAGGACTTTTCCTCGGCGGGTATCAACGGCGCGAACTTCAATGGCGCGGACGCGCCGACCATCGCGAACCCGGCCGGCAGCGGCGGCAGCCTGACAGTAAACACGGCCAACGCTCTTACGGTGAATGGCGTTGATATCACCGCTACCACGGGGATCATCGATACCAATAGCACGCCCTCTGGCGCGGGAGGGAGCGTCAGCTTGAATTCACAGAGCGGACAGGTGAGCCTCACCAATACTCGTATTCAGGTCTCATCCAGCGACCCGATGGGAACAGCGAACCGCCGTTCCAGTGGAAATGGCGGCAATATCAACATCTCCAGCGCCGCCACAACCGGCACGGCCATTCTCATCGACAATAGCGCGCAATTGTTGTCCCTGCTCGAAAATACCGCGCCGGGTCCGTCCGGATTGATCACGATTTCCGCCAGCGGCGCGAACAGTAGCATTCAAGCCGGTGGACAGATTGAAGCGGACAGCGGCAGTCCCACCACTGCTGCGCACGGCATCGACATTCGTCACACGGGCGCCGCCGGCCAGATCACCCTGACGAACGTGAACGCACACGCCGACATCATTAAGGTGGCGGCGCTGGGCAACAACGGCACGCTCACCATTAGTGGCGGAATGTTGAGTGCCGACACAACCTTAAAACTTTATGCGCCCGGCAGTAACGGGCAGATTGTTTTTGTGGCTGATTGCACGATCGCAGGAGGTAATGCCAATATCCTCGCTGCAAACAGTGTGACGATAAACACTGGCGTTACCGTCACGACGCAGGGACACGCCGCCGATGTGTATGTCAACCAGACTAGCGGCATCCCAAACGCCAATTACACTGGTTTCGGCGGAAACGCCTCGACAACCGGTACCTTTGCCGGGCTTGGCGCCACCAATCCGCAAATGCTTAGCGCGGCGCCGGTCCTTGGGCCACCAGGCGGTCCATGAATCGAGTATCGTATCGACAAGAAATAATTATCATGAAGAAACTGCTTTCACATCGAATAACTCCCATCGCGATTGCGTTCGCCTTTGCTGCTGCGATTTCGGTCGCCACTTTTGTTTTTGCGGCGGAAAAAAAAGAAGCCCGCGTCACAGAGGTAATCCGCGAAGTGCGCTTGCTTACGCCACGCGGCGGACCGCGCCCGGCTGCCGTGAATGAGAGCCTCCACGAGGGAACCGCCGTGCGCACCGGCAGGGATTCCCGCGCCGAGCTCACTTTTTCCGATCAAACCCTTGCCCGCCTTGGCGAGAACACTATTTTCAGTTTGGCAGGGGGATCCCGAACTTACAATCTGGGTGGCGGAGCTATCCTGATGTCCGCGCCGAACGGTACCGGCGCCGTCAGAATTGCTTCCCCGGTGGCGACGGCCGCCGTAACAGGTTTTACGGTCATGTTTGAGGAGCACAAAAATGGCTGGAGCAAATTCATCGTTTTACATGGACAAGGCAGAGTCTCGTTCAAAGGAATTCCAGGCCGCCCTTGCCGGTTGCACACCGGCCAGATGATCGTCTGGCCTCCGCATCCCGTCAGATGTCCGGACGTGCTGAATATCGATCTCTCGAAATTGTTGCGGGGAAACCTGGTCAAAGGCTTTAGGCGGCCGTTACCGGAGCTTGCTCTTATTTTTGGCCGATATACAAAACCAGCAGACTTCGCCGCCGCCGGGTGGTTTTGTCGATCCGACAAATCAGGATGCGCTCGATCTGAACGCCAACGTGATTCCACCATCTCCGCCGCCGAGACCGCCGCATGGGGAGTGAGGCCCCCTAGGGAGTAGTAGCTCTTTGGATACCAGCGACTCTGCGCTGCGGCGGCGTTTCGGCCCCCCGAGTTATCGCCGATGCCTGTCTTCGAGATATCCCGCACCCAGCGCGATTCCTGCCAGCAAGAGCGACGCCGCTGTCGCCAAGGGAACGGGATCGAAAGGCGCGGGCGGAAGATCGACAATTCCATTTTCATCCGTGCGCGCCGGCCTTCGCGCGTAACGGCCTCGTCGTGGCGGACGAATTGTTTCTGAGAAGAACTGCATTCTGTCCGGCAAATTCGAGTCGGTAATCGGTATCCCGTGTCCGCAGCCGGCCACATTCGGCCGCAAATTTGCCAGCTCTTTAACGGAGGACCGCGCCAATTCCCAGTCGGTGGTGAACGGTCGGGGTGGTGGAGACAATCGCTGCCTTCCGGTAACCAGCGCGCTCCAGGAATCCATGTTTACGGTGGTAAAAGCGTCGCCGGCGAGAAGGACGCGGTCCGAGCTTCGAAACAATACGATGTGCCCGGGAGAATGACCGGGCGTGGCAAGCCATTGCCAGTTGCTTGTTCCCGGGACCTTACCGGCTTGCAACTCGCGAACGCGGCCGGTCAGATTGCGGGGCTGCGCCACAAAAAACCGCGAAAGAAACGCGAGCGCGCCGCCAACTGTTGGATCGGCCGGCGGATAAGGCGCCTTCCCGGTCAGGAACGGCATTTCCAGGCGATGCGCATAAATCGGCACATCCCATGTTTCGGACAGCGTCAACGCTGAACCGGCGTGGTCCATGTGCCCGTGTGTCAGAACGATCGCCTCCGGTCTCGAGCCGGTGCCGAAGCGGGCCTCGGCTGCTCCCAGGATTTCTTTTGCCGAGCCTGGCAGCGCAGCGTCGAGCAGTACCCATTTTCCTCCGGGGCGCCCAATGAAATAGACATTAGCAAAGCTTACTGGCAGCCAGCCGACATCAGGCGCGATCCGGGTAATGGGTTTCATGATTTTGAGAGGCAGTGATCGCTTTCTGCAATCATTAGATCTCTAAATCGCCAGTTTTTTCAGGGAATGGTTAAACTCTGCCCCACTTTCAGGTCATCGGGATCATCGATGCTTTTGCGGTTGGCGTCGAGGATCTCTTTCCAGTGCGCGGACGACTTATAGAACTTCCTCGAAATCGACGCGAGCGTGTCTCCCCGTTTTACGACGTAAGTCCGGCCAGGCTTCTTTTTGGTTTTTCCAGAATGGGAATGTCCTCCGGGCGATTTTTCGGCGGCGGCGTTGTGAGCTTTTGACCACCGCTCTTCGAGCTGTTTGCGGAGATTCAGATTCTCGTTCCGTAAACGTGTGGCTTCCGCCCGCGTCAGGACCGAATCGCCGGACGAACTGGTAGCCAGCGCGAGCTCGTCGCGTTTTACGAATCCTTTAACTTCGCCGGCGCGTTTGCCATTTGGATTGAGCGTCAGATACCGCTTGAAGTGGTGAAGTGCATCGAGGGGATCGTTCATCTTGTCGTCGTAGATCAAGGCGAGCTTATAATGGATGTCCGCCGAATCCGGTGTTCCGTCGAGCGCCGCCTCGTAAAGATTGATCGCCCATAGAAAATCGCCCTGTGCTGATTTCGCGTCCGCTTCCTTGACCAGCTGGGTGTTGCGCGGCGTGATCATTCGATCGCAGCCGGCGAGCCAAAACAGCGACAGGATCGGCAGCCAAAAGCAGAACTTGTCAACGCACCTCAACATCGCAGTGATTGTTTTAACAACGCCGGCCCATTTGAAAAAGGCGAAACATTAGAAGCCGTCTCATAAATAGGGATGGCCGCGTGGCTGTTGTTTTTTGGTTTGAACAAGGCGCGACGAGGAAGGATATCCGAATGGATCTGCGACCGAGGAGCAACGCAGCTCAAGCCGAAAAGCGACGCCACCCAAGGGGCAAGAGCACTTTAGGGTGCCTGGCGACGTTGCTCGCTCCTTACAGACCGCAACGGGTATGCTCGTCGCTTGCGCCCTGCCAGACGCCCTAAATTGCTCTTGCGAGGCCAACCCATATTTACGAGATGGCTTAGCACTGTTGAAAAGCTTAGCCGGAGCGGGATTCCTGTGGTGGCAGCCGTGCCGGCTGCGTTACGTTTTGCAGGCGACACGCCTGCCTCTACAGAGTTACGATAAGAGGCTTTTCAACAGAGCTAGATGGCTTCTAGGAGATCGCCGCCCCGATTATCGCCCTGGCAAACCGACTTTCTGTATGATGACTGTGAGCAGCAGTCTGAAATAGATATGCGGGGCGTACGCGCCGCCTGCCGCGCCATAGCGAAGCGGCGGCGGGTCGGCGCCCATTAATATTTGGGAGACGACGGCGTGTGTCCCTCCAACTCTAGTATTTTTGCACTGTCGGATCGATTTCGTCGGTCCATGCGTCGATTCCGCCGGTGAGATTGAAAACGTTGGTGAATCCGGCGCGCCGCAACAATTCGACTGCTCGCGCGCTGCGCATCCCGGTGTGGCAGTGAAGGATCGTTTGAGCGTTCCGCTCAATTTCGTCCAAACGGCTGCTCAATTCTCCCAACGGGATCAGGCTCGAGCCATCGATCCGGGCGATTTCGTATTCGAACGGTTCGCGCACATCAACCAACTGGATCTTTTCCTGCGCGTCGAATTTCCGCTTTAATTCCTGCACGGAAATCGCAGGCACTTCTGCAGTTGCCTGGCAAAACTGTTCGTAGTCGATGGGCGACGTGATTGTTGGGTTTTCGCCGCAAACGGGACATTGGGGATCGCGACGCACATTGAATTCGCGAAACTTCATTTTTAATGCGTCGAAGTTCAGGAACCGTCCGACCAGTGGTTCACCGATTCCCAAAACGAGTTTGATCGCTTCGATTGCCTGGACCAGTCCGATAATTCCCGGCAGCACGCCGAGTACGCCGGCTTGCGCACAATTCGGAACGCTCTCCGGCGGCGGCGGATCGGGAAACAAGCAGCGGTAACAGGGGCCTCCAAGGTGTGGCGCGAACACAGTGCTTTGGCCGTCAAACCGAAACACCGCCCCGTAAATGTTCGGTTTGCGCTCAAAAACGCACACATCGTTCGATAAGTAACGCGTCGGAAAATTGTCCGAGCCGTCCACTACCACGTCGTAATTGGCGACGAGGCTGGAGGCGTTCCTTGCCGAGAACTGGCAATCGTGCAGCTCGATTTCAACGTTCGGGTTCGTGTCGTGCAACCGGTCGCGCGCCGAGTCCAGTTTTTTCCGGCCAACATCTTTTGTTCCGTGCAGAATCTGGCGCTGCAAATTCGAGGAATCGACGTTATCAAAATCGACGATTCCAATCGTGCCGACACCGGCGGCGGCGAGATACAACGCCGCAGGCGAGCCCAGGCCTCCGGCGCCGATGCACAGGACCCGCGCGGCCTTCAGACGTCGCTGTCCCTCCATGCCCACTTCAGGCATGATCAGGTGGCGCGAGTAACGGATTCGTTCCTCCTGGCTCAGAGATTCCGTGTCGGGACGATTGCGCATATAATCAATAGTTTAGCACGCCTTTGAAGCGTTTGGAGGGCGTCCGCGCAGCTTGCCCTGAGCCCGCCGAACGGGGCGCCCACAAATATTGGGACACGACGGCGCGTGTCCCTCCAGGATTATTTTGACTTCACCAGGCCCCAGTTCATTCCAATGATGCGGTTGTTGTCGAACGGTTTCAACGATTTCGGAAACAGAAGATAGCTTGCACGTTTGCGTTCCTTGAATCCAACAATGCCAAACTCTGTTCCGGCCTCGCTCTTCTGGACTGTCATCACGCGATTTTTTTTGATCTGCGATTGCAATTGCCGATCCTGGGCCGGTTTTTGCCACAGCGTATAGACTTCAGGTTTGCCGCATTTCTCTACGACTTGAGTAAAGCGCGCTGTTTTCACCGTTAAAAGTCTCACGTTGTAGTTAACCGGCCTGCGGCCGGGTTGGACCGCGCACAACGCGGTGGCTGCAGCCGCAAAAAAAGTCCGCCAGAGAACTACGGCAAGGAGGATCAAACTACCGTTGCTGCATTCCTGCCCTGGCGGGGTTCGTCAGTCCTCAATCCATAGCCCCTGACGGAGGCGAAAAGTTCATCGCAAGATGGGCGTTGTGCAATTGAAATGAGGAATTAAGAGAAGCCGCTGCTCCAGCCTGTGGAAAATTTCGCTTCTGTAGCGCCAGGATCTGCGCATTGTCCGCGTTGACACGTCACCTCACTTCTGATTGCATGGCCGTCGTGAAATGGCTGGCTGTTCTATTGCTGATGGCCTTTGTGGTCGTTACGAATTCGTGCACGACACTTGTAAACCGGCGTGACCTTTATAGTCCCGAGCCGGCACCGAACTCGCGCGAAACAATGCAACGAATGGCGGGAAACGGGCCCGCGGCGGCAACAACGACGACGACAACCACCACCATAACGGCGCCAATCGACGGAAGCACGCCGCCGCCACCGGATTTTCGGTACTAGGGCGCGGACTGTAGCGGCGGTCTATGACCGCCGCATTATCGTTTTTTAACCAAACGGGAGGTTCGCTTTGACCCGCGCTTCGTCCGTTTTATGAACGCGCGCCATCTTACTTAAGTGACGTTTCCTTTTTGCGCTCTTGGCCGAAAGCAGATGGCGCCGGGACGATTGCGCGCGCAACACTTTGCCGCGGGCGGTGATCTTAAATCGTTTGGCGACAGCCTTTCGTGTCTTACTGCGAGAGATGGCTTTGGGCATGGGAAGCGGAAGATAATCGCAGCCGCCGCGAGCACAAATTCTTTTGTGGCCGTGTGTCCGGCGGCTGCGAAAGCACCAAATTCCAAGAACCAGGGTCCAGAGAAGCACCAATTCCCAAGCTCCAAACCCAACCGCGAATCCCTTCGTGATTTTGGGATTTGAAGTTTGGAGTTTCCCTGGAGGTTGCTGCTTAAAATTTGGGATTTCCAGTCGCCGCGTCTTATGCACAGATTGTTGTATGCAAGAATCGCAGGCGGCTGTTCCTCATGTGGTCATCGTTGGCGCCGGATTTGGCGGCCTTCAGGCTGCAAAAAAACTGGTGTGTGAAGAAGTGAGCCTGACGATAATCGACCGCACGAATTACCACCTTTTTCAACCGCTGCTTTATCAGGTGGCCACGGCTGCGCTTTCACCAGCGGACATCGCGGGCCCGATACGTGCCATTTTGAGCAAATGCGAAAATACGGAGGTAATTCTCGCTGAGGTCGAATCGGTCGATGCCGATGCGCGGAAGGTAAAAATGGCTGATGGCGAGATTGCCTACGATTTCCTGATTATCGCAACTGGCGCGCGACATTCTTACTTCGGTCATCCGGAATGGGAAAAACTGGCGCCGGGACTGAAAAGTTTGGAAGACGCGATAGAAATCCGGCGACGCATCCTGCTGGCGTTTGAATATGCGGAAAAGATCATCGACGAAGCGGCGCGCAAAGCCGCCATGACATTTGTGATCATTGGCGGCGGTCCGACCGGTGTGGAAATGGCTGGTGCGATTGCCGAGATCTCGCGCTACACCCTGGCAAAAGATTTTCGTCACATCGATCCGTCGCAAGCGCGCGTCATCCTGGTGGAAGGCCATCCGCGCGTGCTTGCGGCGTTTCCCGAAGACCTGCAGATCAGCGCGATGAAACAACTCGGCGATCTGGGCGTGGAAGTTCGAACCGGCACTCACGCGAGCAATGTGACGGAGGAGGGCGTTCAGGCCGGCGAAGAATTTATCCCCTGTCATGTCAAAATTTGGGCCGCAGGAAACAACGCCTCCTTTGTGGGGAAAGCTTTTGGCAGCCTGGTCGATCGTGTTGGGCGTGTGATCGTGAATGAAGATCTTACTGTTGCCGGTCATCCCGAAGTCCAGGTTATCGGGGATCTCGCGAATTTTTCGCATCAAACAGGCGAGCCGCTGCCCGGCCTGTCGCCAGTGGCGATGCAGCAGGGACGCCACGCCGCCCGCAACGTTTTGGCGATGATTAATGGCCGCAAACCGGAGCGTTTCCGGTATTGGGACAAAGGCACGATGGCTACCATTGGTCGCAACAAAGCGGTCGCCGATTTGCGTTTCGTCCATCTCAGCCGGCTACCGGCGTGGCTGGCATGGTTGTTCGTGCACATCATTTTTCTGGTCGGTTTTCGTAACCGTCTTCTGGTACTCTTTCAATGGGCCTGGGCTTATCTCTCGTTCAACAAGGGCGCCCGTCTGATTACGCGAAATTTCCAATCCGAACAACGCCCGCCGGCGTGAGGATGATTAACGAACCTCCAAGTCGTTAAAATGGGAAACGGTTTTCGAATCGCAGTGGTCGGTTCGGGCGCGATTGGAAGCTATTACGGCGCAAAGCTCGCGCATGCGGGGAGCGATGTGCATTTCCTGATGCGCGGTGATCTTGATGAAATCAAGCGCAGCGGGCTTCAGATTCGCGGCAGAGGTGAGAATTTCCGCGTGGGAAAAGTAAATTGTTATCATTCGGCTTCCGAAATAGGCCCGTGCGATTTGGTTTTGATCGCTCTGAAAGCCACAGCTAACGCCGATCTGGTCGATCTTATTCCGCCATTGCTTCGCGAGCGAACGATGTTGCTAACGTTGCAGAACGGCCTCGGTAACGAGGAATTTCTCGCACACCGCTTCGGAGCGGAACGCGTTCTGGGCGGCCTTTGTTTTATTTGCCTCAGTCGGACCTCGCAAACGACGGTGGAGCGTTACGACTACGGACATATCGTTCTGGGTGAGTTTGAACGACCACCGCAATCGCGGACGTACCAGGTCGCGGCCGAATTTCAGCGGGGCGGCGTGGAATGTACGGTGGCCGGGAATCTCGCGCTGGAACGCTGGCGTAAACTTGTCTGGAATATCCCATTTAATGGGCTGTCGATTTTGGCAGGCGGGATCGATACCGGAGACATTTTGGCTAACGACAATCTGCGGCGGATAACGAGGGCGTTGATGGATGAGGTTATTATGGCTGCCAACAAGTGCGGTTATGCGTTGCCTTCCAGTGAGACGGAAGAGCAGATCGAACGCACAGAAATGATGGATGGTTACAAACCGTCAACGCTGCGCGATTGGGAAGCGGGGCGGCCGCTCGAGATCGACGCGGTCTGGGGCGAGCCGCTGCGACGCGCCGTTGCGGCAGGGGCGCAGATGCCCCGATTGGAAATGGTTTATGCGCTTCTCAAAGTGCTCGATGAGGGCGGGCGAAGGAAATGAGCGAGAGTCAGGCTTGCATAACCACTCCGGAATTCGCGGTGCGAAATTTGCAACGCACCGCGCGAATCAACGTCCGCGATCTGGAAGACTTCGCGCGGCGAGCGGCACGCTTTTGTCTGCAATTGTGCAAACATCGACAGACCGAACTGACGAAACTTCGCGAGATTTCAATTTTACTTGTGTCCGATCGCCGCATGGCCTCGTTGCATCGGCGATTCCTTCACCAATTGGGGCCGACGGACGTCCTCACATTTCAGCACGGGGAAATTTTCATTAGCGTAGAAATGGCCCGCCGCCATGCACGACGATTTGGGACTTCGCTCGGCAGGGAGCTGCGACTCTACGTGGTCCACGGCCTCCTGCACCTGCATGGGTTCGACGATCGAAATGAAATTGAAGCGCGAAAGATGAGCGCGATGCAGAAGCGGATTCTCAACCGCGCAGCTGTTTGAACTGCTTGCCCGCTGTGTTAGCGTTTCTCCATGAGTGGGCAGCCACGTTGGGGTGGGACGGCGATTGCAGAGAGCGAAAGGCCACCAAGTGCAACAGCCGTTTCCGATGAAAAAGCCAGCCCTTCAACGATCGAAGAGCCGACGATTGAAAAAGAAACGCGCGGCGAAGAACAGTTGGATGTTCCCTGGCAGGTGGTGGTGCACAACGATCCAATTAACCTCATGACTTACGTGACAATGGTTTTCCAACGCGTGTTTGGGTACCCGCGCGAAAAAGCCGAGCGCCACATGCTGGAGGTACACCAGCAAGGGCGCTCAATTTTGTGGTGCGGCATGCGCGAACGGGCGGAGTTATACGTGCAGCAACTTCACGGCTATCTCCTGCTGGCTACGCTCGAAAAAACCGGGTGATATGGAAATTTGCCGGCGAGGTGACCAATTGGAGATATCCGACCTCGACCCGTTCCTGGCCGAATTGCTGCGACAAATCCCGGCAAGCACCGATCCAGGTGGCGTGCCCGCGGCCAAGGAGCGGCTTTTTAGTTCTCCTGCCGATACGAGCCAAAAGGAGGCGTGCCGGGAATGGAAACTTTACGTCGAACCGGAATTGCGCCGTCTTTTCCAAAGCGCAACAGAAACAGTGTCCGGCGATCTCGAACAACTGGATGGCAAGGAGAAATCAGCGGGCCACTGTACGCTCCGGATTCCCACGGAGCATGCCGATGCCTGGCTAAATGCCCTGAATCAGGCGAGACTGGTGATTGCAGCCAGATGCAATTTTACTGAGGGCGAGTTGTGCGATCACTATCGCTCGCCCATCGGCTCGAGGCGGGATCTGAGTTTGTTTCAGGTAAATTTCTACGGCTTTTTGCAGGAGTTTATTCTGCGGGAAGTGGCCTGCGGCGGTGAGCTGTAGCCGCCGCACTTTGTCCGGGGCGTTTGCCCCGCATGGCGACGGAGCGCCGCAGCCGCAAGGTTGCGACATTACAGCTAGCTGCTCGATTAGCGCTGCTGCTGTTGCTTGCGATCTTTGACCATCGCCATTGCGGATCGTCTGCCTCGGCGTCGTTGCGAAGGACGCGCAAGATGAGAGCTTTCAGGATCCCGCTATAACGGTCATAAAGCTGAGAAAGCGGTTCGCGGGTTCTCCTTCGATAAACCTTGACCATTAAAGTAATTCCCCAATACGATCCGATTCATAACGCGAATCACAGCGCACGTGCGCTGCGCGGCCGGCAGAGGAGGGGAAGCGGTTTTGCGCAGGCCGGCGTTGAAGCTAAAAACTCACGAAAGGAAAATTAACAATGAAATCAATTATTTGCCTAACGATAGGAATCGCACTGAGCTGTCTGGTATCGGCCTTTGCGCAGGAGGAATCGCCGTCTCCGTCAGGAGAAGAGGGCGCGTCCGCCACCGTGGAAGAAACCTCGACGGCGACTGCGACGCCGGAGAGCACGCCGACAGCAACGCCTCAGGAAAAGAAGGCTGCTAGTTCGCCAGCGGCCCAAAAGAAAGAGGCGCCTGCTGCTCAGAAGAAAGAATCGGTCGCTGCACATGGGAAGGTTGCCGCGAAACCGGCAAAGAAAATGAGCGTGGAAGCCGCTTTGAAAGAGATGGAGAACAATTGGGAAGCCGCTTATGGCGCTCATAACGCCTCTGTCCCTCAATCCTTGATGGCGGACGATTTCGTCGGCGTCTACTGGAATGGCAAGGTCATGAAGAAGTCCAATGTTATTTCGGAGATGAAAAGGGACAAGGACACCTATAAATCTGCCGTGAACGAGAAGCTGGCCGTGCGTCAATATGGACCAAACGTGGCGGTGGTTATTGGAACAGCACGTGAGAAAGGGACTGGTAAGGACGGCAAAGCGTTCGATCGCACATTTCGATTTACCGATACCTGGGTCGAGCGGCATGGCCATTGGCAGTGCGTTTCCAGTCAGGTCATGAAACTTCGCGGATAGTCGCACAAACATCTGATTTATTGCGGGAGCGGCCATGCTCGCGTGGCCGCTCCTTCTTTTTTTGCCGAATTGCAATCCGGGGTTTCAGCCCATTTTCCAGCGGGAAAGGCCGGGAGCCGCGGCGCGTGTGCTCCGATTGACCCCGGGCTTCTCGAAACGCCGTCATTGCGCGGAACGCGTTGTGCGGCAAAGGTTACCCGCATGCCTGCAGGTAGTGAATCAGGAAGTGATCCTCTTTGGTACAAGGACGCGATCATCTACGAGCTGCACGTTAAGACCTTCCACGATAGCGATGGCGACGGGATGGGCGATTTCCGCGGCCTGATCGAGAAACTTGATTACCTGCAGGAGCTCGGCATCACCGCTATCTGGCTCCTGCCGTTTTATCCGTCGCCGCTGCGCGATGACGGTTATGACATCGCCGATTATTTCAATGTTAATCCAAACTACGGCACACTGGAGGATTTCCGTGCATTTCTCACTGCGGCCCACGGGCGCGGTCTGCGCGTAATCACCGAGTTGGTGATCAATCACACGTCCGATCAAAACCCCTGGTTCCAAAAATCGCGAAGAGCGCCGGCCGGTTCGAAAGAGCGCGAGTTCTATGTCTGGAGCGACACGCCGGAAAAATATCCGGATGCACGCATCATTTTCAAAGACTTCGAAACATCGAATTGGGCCTGGGATCCGCTTGCCAAAGCATACTACTGGCACCGTTTCTATTCGCATCAGCCGGATTTGAATTTCGACAACCCGGCCGTTCACGAAGCGGTCCAAAAAGTTCTCGATTTCTGGCTCAGCATGGGCGTCGACGGCCTCCGGCTCGACGCCATCCCTTACCTTTACGAGCGGGAAGGAACGAATTGCGAAAATCTGCCCGAGACGCACGCGTTTCTCAAAAAACTGCGCGCGCATGTCGACAAGAAATTTCCGGGGCGCATGCTGCTGGCCGAAGCCAACCAATGGCCTGAAGACGCGGTTCTCTACTTCGGAAATGGGGATGAGTCGCACATGAATTTCCATTTCCCGCTCATGCCCCGGATGTTCATGTCGTTGCAGATGGAGGACCGATTCCCCATCATGGACATCCTCGATCAGACGCCGCCGATCCCGGATAACTGCCAGTGGGCCATGTTCCTGCGCAATCACGATGAATTAACCTTGGAGATGGTGACCGATGAGGAACGCGATTACATGTGGCGCGTTTACGCGAATGATCCACACGCGCGGATTAATCTCGGCATTCGCCGCCGGCTGGCGCCTTTGGTTGCCAATAACCGGCGCAAAATCGAGCTGCTCAACACGATGCTTCTCTCTTTGCCGGGCGCGCCGATCATTTACTACGGAGATGAGATCGGCATGGGCGATAACATTTATCTCGGCGACCGCAACGGTTGCCGCACGCCGATGCAATGGAGCCCCGATCGCAACGCCGGCTTTTCAAAAGCCAATCCACAGCAGCTTCACCTGCCGATCATCATTGACTCCGAATATCATTACGAAGCGATCAACGTCGAAAATCAGCAAAAGAATCTCTCCTCATTGCTTTGGTGGATGCGGCGCATCATTGCGATGCGCAAAAATTTCAAATCATTTTCCCGCGGCTCGCTCGAATTCCTTTATCCGGAGAACCCAAGGATTCTCGCGTTTCTCAGACGGTATGAGAATGAGACGATGATCGTGGTCGTTAATCTTTCGCGCTTCTCCCAATCGACCGATCTCAATCTCGCTCGCTATGCGGGCTGCAGGCTGATGGAAGTTTTTAGTCAGAACTACTTTCCGCGAATCAAAAAGACGCCCTATCCAATTATGCTCGGTCCCCACACGTGTTATTGGTTCGCGGTGCGGTCCCAGCCTGCCGTAGGGCGTGCCGCGCAGAAGAAGCATGTTCCGACGATCGAGGCAGAGCCGAAACTCGAAGCCCTGCTCGCGAATGAGGTCTGTGCCACTCTGGAGCGAAAAATTCTGCCAGCCTATATTCAAAGCTGTCGATGGTTCGGCTCCAAAGCGCGGGGGCTCCGCCAGGTGCACGTCGCTGAACGTTGCCCCATTTCAGCCGAGACAGGCGCCGCCCAGATTTGGTTTCTCCAAACGGCGTATTTGGACGGCCCTGTCGAGACTTACGCATTCCCCGTCCAAATCACCGCCGGCGACGCCGCGCGGGCGATCATGCAGAGGGCGCCCGGCGCAATCATCGCGCGTTTCAGCGGGTCGGAGGAAACGGTTTTGCACGACGCGCTTTGGGATTCCAGTTTCCGGGCACAGTTGTTCCGTGCGATCGCCCGCGGCGAGAACCTGAAGGGGCAGTTCGGCGTGTTGAATGGAAAGCCGGGCAGCGCGCTTTCTGAGGACGGAGCTGCCCAGATTCCTTCTTCGCAGGTATTGCGCGCGGAGCAGAGCAATTCGTCGATGCTGTTCGAGAACAAATATTTTCTGAAACTCTATCGCAAGCTCGAGGACGGCATGAACCCCGATGTCGAAATCACCCGGTTCCTTACCGAGCGCGCAAATTTTCCCAATGTGCCGACGTTTCAAGGCGCCCTCGAATATCGCCGCGCAAAATCGCAGCCGACCGTCGTGTGTCTAATGCAGGGCGCGGTCACTGCGGAAGCCGATGCCTGGACGCTGACTCTCGATGCTGTGGGTCGCTATTACGAGCGCGTACTCGGGCGCAAAGCCGACCTGCAGAACCAAGTCGCTCCATTGGGTGCGCTCCTGGATGAGTTGATCGGCGGCATCTATCCTGAGAAAGCCAGTTTGCTTGGGCAACGCACCGGTGAATTGCATCGCGCCCTGGCCTCCGTCGAAGACGATCGGGCATTTGCTCCGGAACCGTTTAACGCCATGTCGCAACGCTCCGCCTATCAAAATATGCGGGCACTTCTACGGCGCAACTTTGACCTGTTGCAAAAGAAGATTTCCGACTTGCCGGAAACGTTTCGCAACGAAGCGAAACAGGTCCTGGCCTCGGAGAACGATATCCACCAGTGGGAGAAACGTTTGCTAAATCGAAAGACGAATGCCGCGAAGATTCGCACCCACGGCGATTATCATCTCGGGCAGGTTCTGTACACCGGGAAGGACTTCATCATTCTCGATTTCGAAGGCGAGCCCGCCCGCCCGTTGAGCGAGCGGACATTGAAACGCTCCGCCTTGCGCGATGTTGCAGGGATGATGCGATCGTTCCAGTACGTCGCCTACAGTGCCCTTTGGCAGCCGACGATGCGCACGGAGGATGTCCCGTTTCTCGAACGATGGGCCGATCTCTGGTATCGGCAAATCAGCAGCATCTTCCTGCAGAGTTACTTGAAAACGACCGCCGGAGCGGTGTTCATCCCACAAAACAGCGAAGATCTGCAGATCCTTCTGGAAGCTTATCTGCTCGATAAGGCGGTTTACGAAATTGGCTACGAATTAAACAATCGGCCCGATTGGGTCGTCATCCCGGTTCGTGGTATCAAACACATCTTAAAACTGGCGTAGAGTTGAGAGACAGGAGAGCGTTGCCTTCTTCTGTAGCGGCGCTCTATGAGCGTCGCACTATTCTTTTCCCAACGATCAACTGCTCTCGCGCGTTCACTTACTCGAAAGGACGAAGAGCAACCATGCGACGGTCATAGACCGCCGCTACAGCGAATCATCACCGCGGCGTAATACCTTCGGCAAGATCGACGTGAAATGTTTGTTTCACTTTGGTTGTGCCGAAAGTTAACTCCGCGTTGTAATCGCCAGCCGGCAAAAGCCTCTTCGGATTTTCGCCCCCGTACTCAATGCTCAGGTCCTTGGTCGGAAGCAGATCCCAGGTCAGTCGCGTGAAACCCGGCGTCCCGGGAGCCTTCAGATTGGCCACCGGTTCTCCTGTCGATTTTGTAATGGAAATCTTGATCTCGTCGCCGGCGAACTCCTTGACCCAAACCGTAAAGATTGCTCCCTCGGGGGGATTCTTGCCGCGATAAACGCCCTTGCCATTCCAATCCGCAAACCCGGGATCGAGATAACGGCCTGTAACCGGGCGCACGCTAAACAAATGTGCAGGTTCGGCGGCGATCTTTGGCGTGAATTCGCGAAACGGGACCGAGTCATCGAGGATCGCGAGGCTGCGGCCGTGCGTGGCGATGACCAGATCGGACGTGCGCGGCTGAATCTGAATGTCATCAACCTGCACGGCGGGAATATCGCCGATTCGGACCCAGTGCGTGCCCTGATCAAATGACGCAAACAGCCCAAAGTGAGTTCCCGCATAAAGCAGCTTCGGATTCACCAGATCTTCGCGCACGACTTCAACCGGGCCATCCGCCGGCAGATCGCCGGTGACCGATTGCCATGTTTTGCCCAAATCGGCGGTGCGCAAAATCATTGGATGGTCGTCTCCGGATCGAAAGGCGCTTGTCGCGACATACGCCACGTTTGGGTCGATATGCGAAGGCTCGATCCGCTCGATCCATTGTCCGCGCGCGGGTTCCGGCAGATTGTTTGTCAGCTCGGTCCACTTACCGCCCTCATTCTGCGTAATCCAAAGCCGTCCATCGTCTGTGCCTGCCCAGAGTTCGCCGGCGCGCTTTGGCGACTCGGCAAGCGAAAACACAACTCCGTAATTTTCCGCGCCGCTCCCGGCGGCAGTTGTGCGAGACGGATTATTGTGCGTCAGGTCCGGGCTAATCACGGAATATTTTTCGGCTCGATCCGTCAGGCGGAAGACATAATTGCCGCCCAGGTAAATCACGCCGGGCTTATGCTGGCTCATGATCATCGGCGAATTCCAATTGAACCGATACCTTGGCTGACCTTCCGGCGGTTCGGGGCGCAAGCGGCGAATTTCGCCATTGCGCAGATTGATCCGGTGCACTTCGCCTTCCTGGCTCTCCGCGTAGAAGGTGTCGTGATCGGTTGGATCGAACAGCACATAGAAGCCGTCGCCGCCGGCAAGGGCGGTCCAGTCGCAGTTGCGAATCTCTTCCTTGCTTGGAACACCGCTCGGCCCCACCCAGTTTTCGTTGTCCTGAAGTCCACCGGCGATGCGGAAATACGGCTTCGTGTCGTCCAGCGAAATTCGATAATATTCTCCGGCGGGGATGCGGTTGAGATGCTCCCAATTCTTGCCACCGGCAAAGCTTTGATAGACGCCGCCGTCACATCCGAGCAATAGCCGCTGACACACGCGCGGTTTGGGCGGTTTGCTTTTGTCCTCCGGCTTTGGCGGGTTCGATGCCGGAACTGTTCCCGGTTGAATGACGAACGTATGGCAATCCGGGTGCACTTTTTCGGAGAGATCTTCCCGGAAATTCTTTCCGCCGTCGTCGGAAACGAGCAGAGCGAATTCGAGCAGGTACACCCGCTGATCGTTCTCCGGATCGATGCGGATCTGACTGAAGTAAAATGGTCGTGGGTCAATTGCGCTTATCCGCGTCCATTTTTCGCCGCCATCTTCGGAGCGAAACACCCCGCCGCTTTTGCTGCGAAGATCCGTTAGCACGCTTGAGCCGCCTTCATAACTTTGCACCACGGCCATGACGATCTTCGGCTTGCTTTCGCAGACAGCGAGGCCGATGCGACCGGTTTGCGGTGGCAAGCCGCCTCCAAGTTTTTTCCAACTTGCTCCGCCGTTCGTGCTCTTGAAAATTCCGCCGGCATCCGCTCCACCTGTCACCTGAGGTCCCGAGGCAAAGCTCCAGGCGGTTCGCCGCCGCGCGTACAACGCTGCGTAAACGATTTGTGGGTTAGCGGGATCAAGTGCCACGTCGCAACACCCGGTCTGCGCGTCGTGCGGTGCAGGCGCATGTAAAATGAGCTTCCAGGTTTTGCCGCCATCGGTGGTCTTGAAAAGCCCGCGCTCCCCGCCGTCCTGCCACAAATCGCCGCTCGCAGCGACATATGCTGTTTCCGGCTTCTTGGGATCGACAACAATTCGCCCAATGGCCCGGCTATCTTTTAATCCAACGTTTTTCCAGGTTTGTCCGCCATCCGTGGAGCAATAGACGCCATCGCCCCAGCCGGATGTATTGCGATCGTTGGCTTCACCGGTCCCGACCCAGATCACACGCGAATCCGAAGGAGCAACAGCGATGGCACCGATTGAAAGGTCCGGTTGCTTGTCGAAGATTGGATCGAATGTAATGCCGTTATCGCTCGTTTTGAAAAGTCCGCCATGCGCCAGGCCAACGTAAAAGACATACGGATTGTGCGGATCAAGCGCAATGGCCGGGACGCGGCCGCCCATTACCGCCGGTCCAATCGAGCGCGCCTTGAGATTCTTGAATAAAACGTCGCTGAGCGGCGGAGCGGTCTCGGAGGGCGCCGGCGTGACGGCAGAAGGCAACGGCGGAGTCGTGCTTTGTGGTGAGGCCGGGCTTTGCGAGGCGGCAGAAGGCGAGGCTTTGGCGCGGTGCAGTGGATCTTCCTGGGCCAACAGAAGAACAGCTCCGCAAATTGAAAGCAGTGAAACGAAGACAACTGAAAATCGAGCGATCATGGCCGATTACCCTAGCGGAACGTTCACGGATTGGCCATGCCTGAATTTGTTACGGCTCCTTTGCGCCGCAATAATCCTGCGTATTGTCGCGGTTATGACAGCACAAGTTTTGGCTGGGAAAACGGGGGTTGTATTCGGCGTGGCGAACAAACGCAGCATCGCGTGGGCGATCGCGAAGGCGTGGGCCGCGGCGGGTGCGCGACTAATTTTCAATTATCAAGGCGAACGACTAAAGGAAAACATCGAGGAACTGGTGGGCGAGTTTGGCGAAAAGACGCCATTTTTTCCGTGCGACGTTTCGAGCGACGAAGAGATCAAGACTTTCTTTGCTAAGGTAAAAGGTGAGACCGATCGCGTCGATCTGATGCTGCATTCGCTTGCGTTTGCTCCGAAGGAAGCGCTGGAAGGCGATTTTGTGAGCACCACGCGCGAGGCATTTCGTGTCGCACAGGACATCAGCGCCTACTCCCTGGTCGCGCTCGCGCGGGAAGTCGCGCCGTTGATGACTAATGGCGGGAGCATCGTCGCGATGACTTATTACGGCTCCGAGAAAGTCGTTCCGCATTACAACGTGATGGGCGTCGCCAAGGCCAGCCTCGAAGCGAGCACGCGTTATCTCGCCTACGATCTCGGCCCCAAAAAAATCCGCGTGAATTGCATTTCGGCCGGCCCCGTAAACACGCTGGCCGCGCGTGGCATCAGCGGATTTATGTCGATGTTGAAGCATTATCAGGAACGCGCGCCGCTGCGTCGCAGTTGCGACCCTGCGGAGTTGGGTGAGACCGGTGTGTTCTTGGCAAGCGACGGCGCTGCCGCGATCACCGGCCAGGTAATTTACGTCGATGGCGGCTATCAAATCATGGGTCTGTGATCAGAATCTCCCGCTCCTGATCGTGCTCATGCTCCTGATCATGATCGAAAGTCAAAGGAAGACGTCACGACCCAGGTTAAGATCACGTTCGCGAGCATGAGCACGAGTACCTGCGGACGAACTGCGGAAATTGTTAGGCGTTGAGGCCGTAGCTGACGACGCGGAAACGCTTGCGGCCCACAGTGGAGACAAATGGTTTGCGGCGGAGACGCCTGAAGTCGTGGTCTTTGCAAAATCGACCGGTGACGTCTCAAAACTGCTCGACTTCGCGGCACGCAAGAAAATTCCCATCACAGCGCGGGGGGCTGGCTATGGCTACGTGGGCGGATGCGTGCCGGTGCGAAAAGGGATTTCGCTTTCGCTCATGCGCATGAACCGCATTAAGGAAATTAATTTCGCAGACGCGATCGCGATTGTCGAACCAGGCGTGATCACGGCCGACCTGAAGGCGGCGGCGCGCCGGGAGAAGTTATTTTATCCGCCGGATCCCGCGAGCATGAAGGATTGCAGCATCGGAGGCAACGTCGCGACCAACGCGGGAGGGCCGCGTTGTTTGAAATACGGTGTGACACGCAATTACGTCATCGGCCTCGAAGTCGTGCTCGCCAACGGCCAGGTCCTGCGGACAGGCGGACGGGTTCACAAGGATAAGACGGGCTTCAACCTCATCGGTTTGTTTGTCGGTTCGGAAGGAATGCTCGGGGTCGTGACGGAGATTACCTTTCGCCTGCTTCCGCTTCCGCCGGCACGCGCGACGTTGTCCGCCGGATTTGCCAGGACTGCGCAGGCCGCCGCTGCCGTGCAGGAAATTTTCGCGGCCGGCTTTTTGCCGGCGTCTCTCGAAATTGCGGATCACTTCACGCTCAAGGCAGCCAGAAAAGGTCTCGGCAAAGCGATCGTCCCGCCGGGCAGCGCGCATCTTCTGGTGGATGTTGATGGGCAAGAGGAAAGCGTGCGAAGCGAAGCAGCTGCAATTCGCGATTTACTTGCGAAAAAGAATCCTGCCACGCTCGAACTGGCCACCGGTGAAGTCGAGTGCGAAAAGCTCTGGGCGCTGCGGCGTGAGTTCAGCAACGCCCTGCGTGCTACGGGCCTGACAAAATTGAACCAGGATGTAGTTGTGCCCCGGGGTCGCATTGTCGATCTCATCGAGTTCGCCGAAAAGCTGCAGGCAAAACATGGCTTTCCGATCGCCTGCTTTGGTCACGCCGGCGACGGGAACATCCACGTCAATATCATGACGAATGATTATTCCGATGCGCGGGTACGCGAACGGGTCGATGCCGCGTTGGATGAGCTTTTCGCGCAAGTACTGGCATGGGGCGGGGTGATTACAGGCGAGCACGGCATCGGCCTGGCGAAAAAGCGGTGGTGGCCTGAAGCGACCAGCGAGGTTGTGCGCGATTTGCATCGTAAGCTCAAACAGGCGCTCGATCCCGACGGAATCCTGAATCCGGGAAAATTTGTTGGCCCGGAAAACTTGAGGGTTGACTAAACGGAATTCGCAGGCAGATTGTCCCCTCTTTTACAGGAACTTGCTTGCTGAAAGTTCGGTCGATTTACACGCGTCTGCGTGATCGAAAGTCGAATTGAATTATTAAGTGAGACGTTACGTCTAACTGGCAGCTCCTGTCGCTGTTACCCCCTAACCATGAAATCAGGAACCATTACTCACACCATAGCAGTTTTGCTCTCATCGATCTCCGCGTTGTTTGTCCACTCGGCAGAAGCGAAAGCCGAGCCGGCCCGGATGAAGGTCAGTAAAAGCTTCGAGAGCCCGCGGGATGGCCTGTTGGTCAATCTTGCATCGCTGGTATTCGCGCCGCGGCATCTCAAATCGGGTCCGCCGGCGCCGAGTGCGAACTACCCGTGGAAACAGCATATTGTTACGACGGTTTTCTGGATTGGGGAGACTCCGAGCGGAAATAATCCAGTGCCGAACCGCTCAAGTTCGTGGGACAAAAACTGGGCACGGAGCTACGGAGGCTTGGACGATCCAAATCGGGCACATCGGGAGGACTATATTCCGGTCAAATTCACGCCGCGACAGAATCCGTTTTACTGCGCGCTGCCTTACAACGACAAGGCGACCAACGGCCATCGGCCGGAAGCCCCGCGGGTGATTCCCTGGTACAGGGAAGCGTATCAAGGCCCCGGCGTGTCGGTGTGCAAGGATCGCTGGATCGCCATCCACAAGGGCGATCGGACGGTTTATGCCCAATGGGAAGATGCCGGCCCGTTTCGCACAGATCATTGGCAGTATGTCTTCGGTAACGAACGTCCCAAACCGAATCTGAATAGAGGAGCGGGGCTCGACGTTTCTCCGGCCGTGCGCGACTATCTGGGCCTGGAGGAGACGGACGTAACGGACTGGAAATTCGTTGATTTTAAGGATGTGCCGTACGGTCCGTGGTCGAAGTTTGGTGAAAACAACACTTTCGTTATCAAGGAGCGAAGGGGCCGCTCCGTTGTGGCACAGGCCACCAGCAGCAGCCCTTCTGAGGTGCTGCGGTAACCAGATTCAACGACGTCGGACCGTCGGCGTCATTCTCGTCACCGCGTTGAGGCCGCCGCGGCAGGATTGCCGTCCTGATTCGGCCGCTCTTCGCTAACGCGCGAAAACACGAAAAAGAAGGCCAAAAGCGCGCCGACAATCACGACGAATAGAAAGAGAAAGCTCCCGGCACGAACCGCTCGATAGCGTGCGCCGGCCCGGTCCCACTCCGCACGCTTCTCACTTAGCTCTGCTTCGAGAAGCCGGCTGAGCTGCTCCGGGTCGTTTTCTGTTAATTCAGGCTTGCCGGAACCGTTCGGCATCATTCAAACATCAACTGCAAATAATATGCCGGGACGCAGGAAAACAGCAGCCTACGTAGCGCCGATGCTGACTTTCATCGGTTTGCTCCTGCTTAATGTCGTCCTGAAAGAGATCGGCGGCCCCTTCTGGCTACGCTTTCCCGAGTATTGGATTTATCCGGCGCAAACGATTCTATGCGGCGTTCTGCTCATTTGGTTTCGCCGCGAATACGACTTTCATCGGTTGCGTCACGTTGTTTTCGCTCTTGTCGCCGGCGCGATTGTTTTTGTTCTGTGGATTTCGCCCCAGCAATTCCTTGGATTTGCAGAACGCACGATGGGATTCGATCCCGATTTTTTGTCCAGCAAACCCTCCGTTTACTGGTTTACCGTCATTTTTCGTTTTCTCCGCCTGGCCGTCGTCGTCCCATTTGTCGAAGAGGTTTTTTGGCGCGGGTTCCTGCTGCGTTTCCTCATCGATGAAGATTTCGAACGCGTCGAGTTTGGAGCGTTTTCCTGGCCCTCCTTCATCGTCGTCACCCTCGCTTTTGGCTTTTCGCATTCGGTGAAGGACTGGGTCGCCGCGTTAATTACGGGTGCCATTTACAACGTAGTGGCCTACCGGACAAAAAGTCTCGCTTCCTGCGTCGTGACCCACGCCATTACGAACCTGTTGCTCGGCCTTTGGATTATGAAAACCAAAGAGTGGGGGTTCTGGTAGGTCTCGGGGGGGGCGGTGGTCATAAACGGGGCTCATAGCGGGCGCCCTTCCGGCGATGGCATCGACCGTGCTGCTAAAAGGGGCAGATGCATGCGACTTTTATTCAGAAAGTGATGATTTGTGCAATCGCCGGGTTTTTTGCGGCCACAGTGATCGAGTGGGGAAAAGTATTCATTGAAGGCGCTGACGACTCGCTCAACAAGGGGTACAAACATCGCACCATCATGAGTGGTCCTTAGGATCCTCCTGGTTCTGTTGTAACGCACGGGTTCGGTGCCCGCGGGTGAGCGCGGCCCAGGGTGGCAGCTCCTCGAGTCTTCTCATTGCGCGAAAGGGATTGCCGCGTGCGCGCCTGCGCTTAATCTGCATGGAACATTGGCACAAACGTGTTGTGCCAACTTTACGGCGGGAGGCCCCGGGCCGCGAGGAGGCGAGCGGGTCCAGGGAAGCCGGGCGGCTAGTTTGATACATTTTTCGCCTGAACATCACCCCTCTTGCCGGATATATATTAACCCAGCAGCATGAAAGTCGGCTTCGCTCAGCTCAATACCACGGTCGGCGATTTACGCGGCAATTTTGAGAAAATTCTCCAGGCATACAATCGTCTTGCCGCCGGCGGCGCGGATCTGGTTCTTACTCCTGAGCTCGCCATCACCGGCTATCCGCCGCAGGACCTGGTCTTCAAATCGCGCTTCGTTCCAGAGAACCTTCAAGTTTTGGAACAGCTTCATGGCCGGATCGGAAACGTCCCTCTGCTGGTCGGGTTCGTGGATAGGAATGAAGGACGTGGTAAACCGTTTCATAATGCAGCCGCTTTGCTCGAAGCGGGCCGACCGATCCGCAAAACGTATAAGTCGTTGTTGCCAACTTACGATGTTTTTGATGAAGACCGTTACTTCGAACCGCCCTCTCGAGTCGAGCCGTTCGCCATCTGCGGAAAGAAAGTCGGCATAACGATCTGTGAAGATATTTGGACGGAACATTACCTGCCCCGGCCGTTTTACGACGTCGAGCCAACGCGAAGTTTGATCGAACAGGGCGCGGAATTGATCGTCAACCTGAGTGCGTCGCCATTTTCTCTGCATAAGCCGGCGATTCGCCATGAAATGGTGGGCGGCCTGGCGCGAACTTATCAACGTCCGATTTTTTACTGCAACGCGGTTGGCGGCAACGATCAGCTGGTTTTTGATGGGAACTCCATCGCAGTGGATTCGTCAGGTGGCTTGATCGCGCAGCTGCGTGGTTTTCGAGAAGACGAGGCGATCATCGACACGGAGGCAACCGGCACCGCGAAATTCCGCGATGGGACGCTGCCGGAAGAGATCTTCGATGCGCTTTCGCTAGGCCTTCGCGATTATCTGCGGAAGTGCAATTTCAAGTCCGCGGTGCTCGGTTTAAGCGGTGGCGTCGATTCGGCCGTGGTTGCGGTCGTCGCCGTTCAGGCTCTCGGCGCCGAGAATGTTCTTGGTGTCTGCATGCCGAGCCAGTATTCCTCGCGTGGCAGTATCGATGACGCTCTGGCTCTCGCCCACAATCTGGGCATCAAGTGCCTGCAAATCCCGATTGCGGACACATTCAATGCAGTCCGGTCGCAATTTAAGGAAATTTTTGCAGGGTTGCCCGAAAATGAGACGGAGGAAAATATTCAACCGCGCCTGCGCGCGCTGACGCTAATGGCGCTCTCGAACAAGTTCGGCCACCTGGTCTTGTCCACGGGCAACAAAAGCGAACTGGCAGTCGGTTATTGCACGATTTACGGGGACATGGCGGGCGGCCTTGCTGTGATCAGCGACGTGCCCAAGACGATGATCTACCAGCTGGCGCGCTGGATTAATTCCGGCTACGCGTCGCGAACGGGCCGCAAGGGCGAGATCATTCCAAGATCTACCATTGAAAAGCCGCCCAGCGCGGAGTTGAAGCCAAACCAAAAGGACCAGGATACACTGCCGCCGTACGAGATCCTGGACGAGATTTTGCGTCTATATATTGAAGAAAATCTGAGTGCTCGCGACATTGTTGCACACGGATTCGACGAGAAGACGGTGCGCTGGGTGCAGCGCCGGGTCGATCTCAACGAATACAAGCGCGAGCAAGCCGCCCTCGGGCTGAAAGTGACCACGCGCGCTTTCGGTCTCGGCCGCCGGATGCCGATTGCCCAAAAGTACATCGGTTAGGGCAGAGGCGGTGGCTCTTTAACGCTGGCCCGGGCTGGAGGATGTGCACCGTGTTGGAATCGAACCAACAACCCAGTGATTAAGAGTCACTTGCTCTGCCAATTGAGCTAACGGTGCATGATCAATTGCGGATTTCAGATCGCGGATTGCGGATTGCGGATTGGGACACTGCCAGGAAAGTCTGGCTGCAACTGCCCGGATTCGCAAACTTTCAAACCTACGCTTGCGTGTGGCGCGCGTAGTGCAGCTCGACGCCTTTTGGCAAAAGTCGCTTCCGGCCGCGTTGACGCCGGCGCGCAAGAGTGGCTCGGCCGCCCTTGGTTTTCATTCGCGCACGGAACCCGTGCTGGCGTTTGCGCGTGCGTTTCGATGGCTGATAGGTGCGTTTCATAGGCCTGGAAACCGAATTCGGTGCGGTTTTGGAGCGGTTACAGTAGGGATGAGCAAAGCGTTGTCAATTTTCCATGGCTGGGCGACTGTTGATCTTCGAATTGCCACTGGTCGCCGTTTTTGAGATAACAAATGCCGACGATGAGCGAAACAATCGTGATCGAGCCCGCAACCGAGATGGACTTGGACGAACTGTCCGAGATGCTCGGAGGCTTGTTCTCTCAGGAAAGCGATTTTCGCCCGGACAAAGAGAAGCAGCTCCGGGGCTTGCGGTTAATTTTCGAGCAGCCAAGCCGTGGTCGTGTCTTCGTTCTACGGCGAGACGGCGTAATTGTCGGCATGATCAATTTGCTTTTCACCATTAGCACGGCCGAGGGCGGCTTTGTCATTCTGCTCGAAGATCTGGTCGTTCATCAGCAGTTTCAGGGGCACGGCTACGGGTCGAAACTCCTCAAGCACGCCATTGAGTTCGCGAAGCAAAAGAATTTTCTTCGCATTACTTTATTGACGGACCGGCCCGAAAACCTGGCGCAGGAATTCTTCCGGCGTCACGGCTTTGTTGAATCTTCAATGATCCCGATGCGGCTGTTGATTACGCCGGAAGGCGGGCAGCCTCAGGCAGGCTCATAGCGTCCAAGCGGGGCGTGGCTACAGTATTATGAGAGCGCGACGTCTACTTCTTGTTGGCCGCATGCCCGTCCGTCCGGGCTATCACTTGCGAGGCGAGCCGGCGCTTGAATTCGGCGCGAAATTCCACTTCGTCCACCGCTTTGGCCACATCTTTCGCGCTCGTAGCCGGCAGATGAGCCTTTGCGTAGGTCTTTAGTTCGCTGGCGCGTGCCGGGTCGGAAAAGAAAACGAACAAGCCTGGCGCGTAACGGTCTGCGCCGACGGCGTCAGTCTTTGCCAGCAACGCTTTCATGTTCGCCTGCGCGAATTTCCACGCTAACTCGGGATGTTCGCTGTCTCGAGCAACTTTGCCGACAACAAACAACGCGCGGCTGGTAGGCAGTTCGTCCGTCAGCGAGATCGGCAGAGTTTTTGCAATAAGTTTGGGGTCCCGGGCTGCTGCGAGCGCGTCATAATAATTCTGTTTTTCTTCGCTGCTGGTGGTTTTCAAACCGAGCTCGCGCAAGGCTTCCCAGGTTGCTTCATCCGCATTGTGCCCAACAACCCATAAAACCGACGCCCGCAAATCGGGGACGAGCGAGGTCGGATCAACAACGAACTTTTCAAATCGTTCCTTACAGCCGCTGACGATATTGTGATCGTCCAGATCGCCCAGGGCGGTAATCAAGCTGGCGCGCAGGAGGGCCGCGCGTGGAGTTTCATCCCGCTTCGGCTCCCATCCGAGCTGATCAAAGCTTGGGCGCAAAACGGAACGCGCGTACGTTTGGAATTTTTCGCGAGCTGGATTCCCAATCAGCAGCCGATTAATGTAATCGAACACGTTAATAATTTGCTCGCGCTCTGCGAGCTCATTCCCGGCGGGTAATTTTGCCACGAGTCCGAGATACGTTGCGAGCGAGAGACGGTTCGCCTGAACAAGGGCCCAAACGTCTCCCAGAAGATTGACACGGTCCGCTACGCTTAAGTTCGGCAGCGCGTCGAGTAGTAATTTCCAGGAAGCTTGATCGTATTGAACACGATAATTTCCTGCGCCGTCGACATTCAGTTTTAATGCGCGATCCGACGGGATTTCAGTAAGAGTGTCGGTCTTGGCGGTCATCAGACGGCTTTGCGGTTGGCCGTCGCCAACCACGAAATAGGTGAGGGGGATCTTCCATTGCAAAGCAGGCGCGTTCGGAAAATGCACCGTGAACCTTTCCTGCGAGAGCGAAACGTCCTTGCCGTGGCGCTTGACTTTTACCAATGGAAATCCGGGCTGTTGCGTCCAGCCGGTAGCGATATCAGCGACCGGCTTTCCCGAGGCGGCAGCCAGGGCGTCCCACAGGTCTGCTGTTGTCGTGTTTGAGTATTTGTGCGCGGCTATGTAGCGCCGGATGCCGTCGCGGAAGGTGTCTTCGCCGAGAAAACTCTCCAACATGAGCAGGAATGCCTGGCCTTTGCGATAGGTGATGTCGTCGAAAGCGCTGTTTGCCTCCGCCTCGTTTGCCACCGGTTGCTGAATCGGGTGGGTCGTCGATCTGGCATCGCCTTCCATTTCCAATTCCTTGGAAATTCCGGTCCGCCGTGTCGGGTCGCGGGGAATGTTCTTCTGGAGCCAGACTTCCCATTGCGGATTGAAGTGTGCCGTGCACTTGGTGCCCATCCACGATGCGAAGCCTTCGTTGAGCCAAAGGTTGTCCCACCAGGCCATGGTCACCAGGTCGCCGAACCATTGGTGCGCGGTTTCGTGCGCGATCACTTCAAAAATGCGTTGGCGCGTCGCCGCGGAAGACTTTTCCGGATCGAAAAGCAATGCCGATTCGAAGTAGGTAATGCCGCCCCAGTTTTCCATCGCGCCGCCGAATCCGCCCGGAATGGCGATTTGATCCAGCTTCGGAAGCGGATAAGGGACGCCAAAGTAATCGTTGTAATATTTCAGGATTTGAGCGGTGCTTTCGAGCGCGTAATGGCCCGACTCGGCTTTGCCCTTGGTAGCGATGACGCGAATCTGTGTGCCGGCCGCTTTCTTTTCGATCAAATCCAGCTCACCAGCGACGAGAACGTTTAAGTAACTCGCCATCGACGGGGTCATGGCAAAGCGCACTTCTTTTCCATGCTCGGTCTTCTTCTCGGATTCGACCGGCATATTTGAAATGGCGGTCCAGTTTTCAGGGACTACGGCGGTCAGCTGAAAGCGCGCGCGAAAACTCGGTTCGTCCCAGCATGGGAAAAATCGGCGCGCATCCGTCGCCTCGAACTGAGTGCCAAGCGCGATCTTCCTGACCCCGGTCGTCTGGTCCTGGTAATGCATGTAGAATAGACCGCGTCCCTGCTCATTGATTTTTCCGGAAAAATCGAGCGCGAGAGTATGGGCGCCGGCCGAAAGGGGAGCGGCGAGCGAGATCGTGAGAAGCTCGCGTTTGTTATCGCTTTTAATGGCGCTTTTGGAGACCGGCTTGCCATCGACGGATGCATTTGCGATCTCGATCTCGCAGGCATTTAGCACCAGATTCCGAACTGGAGCGTGTGCATCGAGCTGGACATTCTCCGTTCCAGTGAAGGTCAGCTTCTCGATGTCGGGCACCACCCTGACCGAATATTCCACCGGCACGACTTGTTTCGGCAACTTTCCCGGCGTTTTCTCGAAGTTAAACGGTTTCTCTGCTCGCATGTTTGCCGGGACGATAAGGAAAATAAGCGAAAGAGAAAAAAGATTTAGAAAACGCACGCGTCCATTAAACAGTGTGTGTGGAATTTTGCAGCCGGAAAAGGATTCCCTTTTTGCATCACGCAGATTCTGTAGAGGCCGCCGAAGCGGACGCAGCAGCGCGACGTCTCTACCACGACCCCGGCGCGGTTAAGGCAGGAGATCTCGAATCGCGCGGGACATGTGGTGCCAGGCATCGGCAAAGTCGTGGGTTTCATGGCGCGCATGACGATGGCGGCTCGAAGCCCCTGCGCTTTTCCCGCCATCGATCATGAGCACGAGCAATAACTGACCGTCGCCGATGAGTGGTCCTTTGATCACGAGAGGGCTTTGTTTGCCGAGCTTTGTGTCCCACTCCAGAAGAAGTTCGTTTTTCTTGTAAAGCTTGAGATTCAACAGGTAGCCGGACTTCTCCTCGCCGCGCGCATCGACATGCAAGGAAAAGTACTTGCTCGATGCCAGCCAGTCTTCTTCACCTGTTTTTAATCTTTTCCGAGATTGGCCGATGATCTGGAACTGATTGTAACCAAACAGGTCCTTTAGCGTTTGCTCGATGGGAACGAGCTCCGGCGGGACTGGTGCGGGATGCTCAACATTGTGAGCAATGATCAAGCCGCTCCAAACGCTTTGCGCGGCCCTGGCGGCAGGCGCCACGTTCACCGCTAACGCGAGCAGAGCAGTGACGTAGAGAGCGCCATTTCGCATGGGGCGTTATTTTGCTGCGTAATCGGCAGGCAACGACTGCAATCCCTCGACCCACAGCACGGTAACCTTGTCGTTCTTTGTCTCGAACACCGTCGTTGTGGCATTTGGACTGACGACCGGGTCCACTTTGGCGTTGAGAATCTGCGTAAGATATGGCGATGGCTTGTCAGGGGCTGCCTCGCGCATCACGAAAAACGTGAAGACGGCAAAAATGGCGAGGGAAGTCGCACCGGCCCAGGCCATTCTGGGAAGGCTCCACCATCTTGCTCTTCCCGCTGGTCGACCCTGCGCGGCAGTGGCGCAAGCGATGCGTTCGTGCAGTTGATGACTAAAAAATTCTTCATTCTGCAGCACCTGCGCGCCCAGTTCCTTCTTCAACAATGCGCCAAGCTTCTGCGCATCCCGCTTCTCAGCGTCAGCCGCAGCCTTGTCCTGCATCGAAGCCTCAAACTCGATGAGTTCCTTGCCTGCTAACTGGCCGTCCAGCCAGGCAGTCCACTTTTCTTCAAACGTTTTCATAAACGTCTCTCAGTAGATTTTGTAATTTCTTCCGAGCATAAAAAAGGCGCGACATCACGGTGCCAATCGAGCAATCGAGGGTCTCCGCAATCTCGTGATATTGCATTCCCTCGATTTCCTTCATCAGGATGACTGCGCGGTGCTCGGGCGACAGTTGTGAAATTGCCTGGTCGATCCGAGCCCGGATTTCAGCTCGTTCCATGTGCTGATGGGGCAGGGGGTCGTCCTTTGGAACGGTCCGGGAAGCCGGATCGATTTCCGTTAATTGGATGGCATCGTCAAACTCAGTGCCCGCACCTTTCACCTGTTTCTTTCGCAACCAATCGATCGTCACGTTCATCACGATCCGGTAAATCCAGGTGTAAAAAGAAGAACGTCCGCGGAAACGTTTGATCGACTTCCAGGCTTTGACAAAACTCTCCTGCGCCAGGTCCCAGGCGTCCTGCTCGTTATGGACCATATTATAAATCATGGCGAAAACTCGGGTTCGGTAGCGGACTACGAGCTCGTCGAATGCCTCAGTCTGGCCGGCCTTACATCGCCTCACCAATTCCAGCTCTGGTACATCGGGTTGAGCCAGAGTCGCTTCCGTTTGCATAATTGGACGGAATCGACAGCGATTTCATTCAACTCCGGAAACCGCCGGAGCCGAAGCGGCGTCGCCATTCGCCGCGATATTCTCCCATCAGCGAGATGATGCCATCTCGGACCTGAAAAAGGCGTTGCTGGAGGGTGGAGTACCTGGGCGATGACGATCAGCTTGTCGGAGAGGAGTTTAGCGGCAGCGTCCATAGATACCGTAATCGCCTTCAAGGCCCGTTTTAAATACGCGATCGTCATTCCGATCTCATCGACATCGTCGTCGCTTAACGCAGCGGCCAGTTTTGCGCTGGCCAGCGCGGCATGAGTAGCCAACTTGACCGCCGACGGCTCATTTTGCAGCGACGGATCCTGGTCGAAGAGCTTGTCGATCCACACCGTGAGGGCAAAAGCCGAACGATAAAGATTATGGTCTTCGAAAGTCGAAGTCACCCAGTTCTTTTGCTCCTCGTCAGCCGATTCGTCTTCATCATTCGAGCGCCAGTCTTCCTTCATCAAGGCATCGACTTCTTCGCTCCAGTCCTTGCTATCGGTTACCTGGGACCAACCCATTTCGCGGGCGATGATTTCGTCCCGCTGCGGATCGTCCAGATATTTTTCCAGCAGCTCCATGTATTTCTCCGTCTTCTGGTCCTGCTGTTGGAGAAAGCGCTCCCAATCGTATTCGTCCCACACTTTTTCGGGATCGCGATCGAAGTCGGGCATAACCCGACTAAAGGCAACTTCTCCGTGCGCGCAAAAGGTTTTGTCTTGTATTGTAGCGGCGGTCTATGACCGTCGATCTTTCCGACGCATGGCGTCGGGATTTCGAATTTGCAGGTGGCGTCTAGCCGATTCCCGCGCTCACAGAGGTCTCCTGTAGCCACCGCCCTGTGGGCGGTTTTCCAGCGCGTTGAATGACGGCCCACAGGGCCGTGGCTACAGCGCACGCGCTTCTTCGCGCTTGGTTTGTAATCGCAATTGGCCGCAGGCGGCATCGATATCGTGCCCTTTTTCGCGGCGAAGCGTGGCTGGAACTTTGCCTGCGCGCAGGATCGACAGGAATTTTTCCTGGCGATTTCGCGAGGGACGCGTCCATGGCAGACCGTGCACGGTGTTGTAGGGAATCAAATTTACCTTTGCCGAGAGCCGCCGCGCATGTCTCGCGAGCAGATGCGCCTGATCGTCGGAATCGTTTACGCCTTCGATCAAAATGTATTCGAAGGTAAGCCGCTGCTTCTTTTTGCTGTTGAAATACCCGCACGCCGCAAACAACGTATCGAGATTGTAGCGTCGGTTGACCGGCATGATCTGATTGCGTACTGCGTCGGTTGCGCCATGAAGCGAAACTGCGAGGCGGATTTGGAGTGGTTGATCGGCGAGCTTGCGAATCTGTGGCACGAGGCCACTGGTGGAGACCGTAATGTGCCGGGCGCCAATGCCCAGTCCCCATGGTGCGTTGATAATGCAAATCGCACGAATCAGGTTGTCGAAATTGGCGAGTGGCTCACCCATTCCCATGAAAACGATGTTGTCGATCTTCTCCTCGCACTCTCGTTCGACCGCGATAATCTGATCGACAATTTCGTTCGCGCGCAGGTTGCGTATGAATCCTTCCAGGCCGCTTGCGCAAAATTTGCAGCCATAAGCGCAGCCTACCTGGGTTGAGACGCAAATGGTGCGGCGATCCGATTTTTCTCCGTAAAGCGCCGGGGAGGCCGGGATCAAGACTGATTCGATCAGATTTCCGTCGCCGAGCCTGAAGAGAAACTTGCGCGTTGTGTCTCGCGACCCCAGGACGCGAACGACATCGATTTTGGTGAAGGGAAATTCGTGGGCGAGCCGTAGACGCAAATCGCGCGATAGATCGCTCATTTCGTCAAACGATTTTGCCCGTTTGCGATAAAGCCAGTCCGTGATTTGGCGGGCGCGATAAGCCGGCTCGCCGAGTTTGTGAAGCGTTTTCTGCAATTCATCAAACTCCAGAGACTTGATGTCGGTCTTTTCCGGTCTCGTCGCCACGCTGCAGCTTAGGGGCGCGGCGGTCCTGCTTCAAACGTGCGGCTACTCAGCTTGGGAGGGATGGGCGCAAAGCCCCCCCACCCGGCGCTTTGCGTCGAGGAAGAGGATCGAGGTGAGGGCTGGCTATCCAAGATTGCAACTGAAGATTGACCGACACGACCCAAACCCGCACCGGCACTGGTTTTTCAGTGGAGAAATGCCAAATGATGATTACCTTTGGCGAACGATGAGACATCTTCTTGTCCGTGTTATTTTGCTTGCTGCCTTTGCAGTTCTCCTTGGAGCCTGCGCTTCGACGGAATCAGGAACCGTCACCGAGGATTCGGCTGGAACTGTTCCCGGGGAAAGGGCTGGGGAAGGCACTATAACGCCTGGCATGTCTGCGACCGGTCCAAGCGCGAGCGTTGGCTGGTAGTTCGAAGACGGCGGCGTTCCTGCTTTCGTCCCGCGCGGGCGCGCCAATTTCTGCTTGATCGCCCGGTAAGACCGGGAACTATCTGCGCCGATGCAAAAATCGCGGACGCCGCTCATGATTGGCTGGGAAGCAGCGCGCGCGAACGCCGCGCCCGCCCTGATTATTCAGGCGGCGATGCTGGGACTGCTGGTCGCATTCTACGCGAGTCCTGCAGCTTCGGATGCGCTGAACAGATTGGCTGAATTGAAGCGCACGCTCGGCTGGCCGTTTGTATTCCTGGCATCGATCACGGCCGGTGCGCTCATCCCCGAGATTTTTCTGATTTTGTTTTTCCAGAGTGGGAAGCCCGGACTGCAAAATCTCCGAAACCTGATGTTTACGATTCCGATTTGGGGCTTTGACGGGACGCTTGTCGATCTGTTGTACCGCGGCGAAGCGGCCTTATTGGGCGATGTCGTGACCTTGCCGGTGGTGGTTGCAAAAATCTGTATCGATCAGTTCGGTTACAACGTCCTTTTCGCCGCGCCCTTTGGCGTGCTTGCTTACGAATGGAAAAACAGCGGAATTTCCACACGCCCCGTGCGCGACCTTTTTACCTGGCAACATTACCGCGACAAAATCGTCCCGACATTGCTCGCGACGTGGGCGGTTTGGATTCCGCTCATGGCGATCATTTATTCTCTGCCTCTGGTCCTCCAATTTGTGCTCTTCGGGCTCGCGCTCTCGTTTTGGGTCCTCCTTTTGACCTACATGACGAACCGATTTGCGGGAAAAGTCGAAGCCGATGCGCCGCTGGCGCCGGCGACCACGGATTGTAGCGGCGGTCTATGACCGTCGGATGAAATTAAGTGCGAGGCTCATCCGCCTCCGTCAGAATACGGCGCGACAGGTAGAGCGCCGCTACAGGAGAAAGTGTCTCAGCGATTCATGAACACCTGCGCCGTGTTCGCGTTCGGCAACGTAACCACCGGCGTCACGAACGGCTTCTTTCACTTCAGGAATTGCGTTGCCCGGGCATGACGGCATCGCTGCCGATTTTCCATTTAACATGGAGATATCGTTGTGATGATCGCCGGCGGCGAAAATGTTTTCGCGCGGGATGTCGATCAGGCGCGCGAGCTCGCCCAAAGCGGCGCCTTTGTGGTAATCCGAGTGACAAAATCGAAGGTAAACCGTGTTGCGCTGGTAATTGAACTTGGGATGCTTCACGCGCGCCTGCTCAATGAATTCAGTAATCCGCTTCATCTCTTCGTCGTTTTCGGCGATCAGACCTTCCAGACCCGCGGAATGATAAATCAGACGCGCCTTTGTCTCTTGCGTCACGAAGTCGACCACCTCCGCGAGAACAGATTGAGCGGAGTGAAAAAGAGCAGTGTGCTCGCGCTCGCACCGCTCATTCCAATCGCCGAAAGGCTCCCACTTTTCGCCATTTTCGCCGGGCCGGAAAACATGTCGCTCGCTGGTGAGAATGAAATCAGGGTGAATCGGAAACGAAAAATCGCTCAGGCCGGATTCGAGAAGATCGACCGAACGGCCGGTATTGATGGCGAAGAGAGCGCCGTCGCGCTGCAATTCGCCAATGAACTCCAGGCAAGGCGCGTTCAGCACCGGCTCGCTCACGCGCGAAACGAGGGTGCCGTCAAAATCGATGCTGAGAAGCCGGATGTTTGTGGACATCGAACTGGCTAATTTAGAAATCCATCGGGTGAATGCAATGGTAGGGATGCCGCGCTGCGGCGTCCGGACAGCGCAGCGCGCTGTCCCTACCAGCGCCTCCCGGCGCTAGATGGAAATCATGAGCGCCTGGACAAGGCAGGACGCCGTTTCTACCTTAACGTTGAGAATGAAATCGGCTTATGAACTGGCGATGGAGCGGTTGCAGAAGAACCAGCCGAGCGTTGCGTTGACGGAAGAACAGAAAAAGCAGCTCGCGGAGATTGATTCCACGTTCAAGGCAAAGATCGCGGAACGGGAGCTTTTTCTGAAGGACGAAATCCGAAAGGCGCAGGTTGGTGGTAAATTGGAGGAGACGGAAGCGTTGGAAAAACAGCTCGTCTCGGAGATTCGCCGATTAAACGGAGATTGCGAGGCGAAGAAGGAGAAGGTAAGGGCGAATTTCGGGAAGAAATTGTAGGGCAAGCGCTCCGCTTGCCTGTTTCGTAGAGCGACAGGCGGTGCGCCTGCCCTACAACGGCTGCCGGGGTTGCACATCCGCGCAGCGCTTCCCAGAGGGAAGCGGCTACAGTTTTAGCGGCGCCGGTGGAACGCGCAGTCCCTTGCGCGTTGCTAATTGACTGGCGGCGAGGCTGCCACTTGTTTTGGCATCGCCCTCGGAGAGGCCGATCCATCTGCCCCCCGCTTCGGCAAGTCGGGATCGAGGAAGCCAAGCATGTGCGCACGCTTGATCGTGCGGACGCCTTCCTTTTTTTGCAGCTCAGTGATGCTCCGGCGAAACGTTTCCATCTTGATCCAATGCACTTTCGGCCGGAAATGGTGCTCGGCGTGGTAGCCGTTGTAGAAAAAGAGCCAATTATAAATTTTGCCGTAGCTGCTTACGCCCCATGCAATCGGTTTGTCCGGATTCGCGCCGTAATGCCGGTAGTAGCCGTTCAGATAACTAAAGCAGTGACCAAGATAAAAGAACGGCAGGAAAAAGAGCATGAAACGCCAGTTGATGAAGTGGATTGGATTCGTGGGTACGATCAGCGCCATCGTAAGAAGGGCCGTCACAAACGCGGCAAGTTCGGCGTTGCCCCATAGCAATTCCGTGCGGCCGCGCTTGGCCAGTTCGCGCTTGATCACGCCGGGATTATCGCGAAAGAAGCCCAGGAAAACATAAGCCCAGGGATTCTCGGCTTCGCCGTCATGGCCGTGGCGGTAGATCGACAACCAGTCGATAGTATCGCCATTCTCATCCTGCCGGTCCGAATTGCCCTTATGATGCTGCATGTGAACGACATCGTAGTAGGTCTGCGAAAAACAACAGGCGATCGACTGGGTAATTCCGAACAAGTGGTTGAGGAGCGTGGAGCGGAAGAACGGGTTATGAATGAAATTATGACCCACGCCGTTGATGTTGGCGTTGACCATCAGGGAATAGATGAATCCGAGGATCAGCATTATCCAGAGGGGCGCGTGGGGGAAAAGGAAGTAGAGGCCGAACAAATAGACGAGATGAAACAGGCCGGCCAGGGCGGGGACCGCGTCCCAGCGGGTATGGGCAAAAAGCCTGGAATTCGTCGTCGGGCGCTCAACTGGAATAACGTCGGCGGCAGTCATAAGCTAGGGGATCAGAAGCGAGAAATTAATCGCGGAAAAAACGGGTCTTGGCAAGTTTTGAAGATTGCCAACGTCATTCGCGCACGCCTAAGTTAGCTGCCCAAATGTTTGCGCGTCAGCCCGAAATGAAGGTCTTTAGCGGCTCAGCGAACCTCGAGCTCGCGAAACGCATCTGTAATTATATCGGCGTCGCGCTCGGAGAAGCGACGATCAGCTCGTTTCCCGACGGCGAGACCTACGTCAAGATCGAGGAAAACATCCGCGGTCGCGACGTTTTTATTATTCAGCCGACCTGTCCGCCAACGAATCAACATTTGATGGAGCTGCTCATCATGGTGGATGCCGCCCGGCGCGCCAGTGCGGACCGGATCACGGCTGTTATTCCGTTTTTTGGGTATGCCCGGCAGGACCGTAAAGACCAGCCGCGCGTCCCGATTACCGCGAAACTGGTGGCCAATCTTCTCGTGGCGTCCGGTGTGCACCGGGTGCTGACGATGGATTTGCATGCGCAGCAGGTGCAGGGGTTTTTCGACATCCCGGTGGATCACCTCTATTCGCTACCGGTTTTGATCAAATACCTTCGTCAGCGGCTTACTCGAAAGACAGTGGTCGTTTCCCCGGACGTGGGCGGGTTGAAAATGGCCTCGGCGTATTCGCACGCTTTAGGGGCAGGCCTGGCGATCGTGGCGAAGCAGCGCAAGAGCGCCACCGAAACGGAAGCGCTCTACCTGATTGGCGATGTTGAGGACTCCGACGTGCTCCTGGTGGACGACCTTACCGAGACAGCTGGCACATTGACATCGGCGGCGGAACTGCTGCGAAAACGCGGTGCCCTGAAGATTTATGCGGGTGTTTCGCACGCCGTTCTGGTCGACGTTGCGATTCCGCGGTTGCAAAAGTCGAAAATCGAGGAATTAATTACTACGAACAGCACGCCTGTGCGGCCGGTGGAAGGGTTTAAAACCACGGTGCTTTGCGTCTCCGAGATGCTCGGGGAGGGGATGAAGCGGATTCACAACGCTGAATCTGTGTCGTCGCTGTTCAAGATCGACGAGGAAGCAAATGGCTAAACAAGTTAAACTTAAGGCGGAACCCCGCACCGCGACCGGACGCTCGGCTGTGCGCAAATTGAAGGCGCGCGGCATTGTTCCGGCAATCATTTATGGTGGTAAGGAAAAAGCGCAATCGCTGCAACTTTCCGCCCGCGACATCAACGTGATGCTCAGTCATGCGTCGGGTGAGAACATTTTGGTTGAGCTCGAGATTGATGGGGAGAAAGCGAAACGAACCGCGCTGGTTCAGGAAGTCCAGCATTCGCCTCTGGGCGGCGATGTGATGCACGTCGATTTTCACGCTGTCTCGATGGATGAAACCATTGAGGCCGATGTGCCATTGGAGCCGACCGGCACGGCTACCGGGGTGAAGAATTTCGGAGGCTTGCTCGAACAGAATTTACGTGTCCTTTCCGTGGAGTGTCTGCCGGCAGATCTGCCCGACCGGATCACCGTCGATATCTCTGCGCTCAATATCGGCGATTCCATTCATGTGCGGGACATTCCATTGCCGCCTCGGGTCACTTTAAAGGTGCACCCGGATCTGACCGCGTTCTCCGTTGTCGCGCCAGTGGTGGAAGAGGAGCCGGTTGCCGCTGCGACCGAAGCTGTGGCTGCCGGGCCGGAAGTGATCAAGGAAAAGAAGGAAGAGGGCGAGGCTGCCGCACCGGGAGCGAAAGAGGGTTCTTCCAAAGAAAAAGCTGCTCCGAAGGAAAAAGAGCAGAAGAAATAATTGGAACTGCGCTGGTGGCTCGCTCGCTCCGCGACGCGATGTTAAGCAATGGCGGAGGCCACAAATTCATCGGCGCAGGTTCGCCTGGTTGCAGGTTTGGGTAATCCCGGCCCGGAGTACGCTGCGGCCCGCCACAACGTTGGCTTTCTGGTCGTGGACCGGCTCGCGGCACAACTGGGAGTAACCTGGCAAAAATCGGCGAAGTGGGGAGCGGTTACTGCAAAGTCGGGAAATGCCCTTCTCATTAAGCCAATGACTTATATGAACCGCAGCGGCGAACCCCTGCGAGCGGTAGCGGATTTTTACAAGATCGGGCCCTCGGAAATTCTTGTTGTGCTGGACGACCTCGCATTGCCGCTGGGGCGCGTCCGGCTGCGCGCCGAAGGCGGTACAGGTGGTCACAACGGCATGGAATCGATTCTGGCTCATTTTGGCACGGAACAGGTGCCGCGACTGCGTATCGGGATCGGGGCCGCGCCGCGCGAAGGAGCGACAGATTACGTGCTGGGTCAGTTTTTCGATGAAGAGAAGCCGCTGGTCAGGTCCGCGGTCGATCGCGCGGTCGAGGCGGTGAAATGCGCGATTGACAAAGGCCTTGTTTCCGCGATGAACACTTTCAACAAAACCGAAGAAACATGAAAAATCGCTACGAAGCGCTAATCGTCCTTAACACGCAGGGCAAGGAAGAGACGGTCAAGGACATTGTCGACCGACTCGAATCCGAGTTTCAAAAAGAAGGCGCCGAGATCGAGCTGATCCAAAAGATGGATAAGCGCCAGTTTTCCTATGTGGCAGGCCCGCTCGACGCCGGCTTCTATGTAAACTTTGTCTTTCACTGCGATCCGCAGCTGATCGCCAAGCTCCAGGCAAAATTCAAGCTCGATCCCGAAGTGTATCGGCAGCATTACCAGCGACTGCGCCAGAAGAAAGAGAAGAAGGAAAAGCCTGCGAAAAAGTTGGCGAGAGCCAAGTGATTTGATTATAACCGGCCCATGGCGAGCTTTAATAAAGTCATTCTTCTTGGAAATCTCACGCGCGACCCGGAGGTGCGCTACACACCGAAAGGCAGCGCGGTTTGCGATCTCGGTATTGCTGTAAACCGGCAATACACGCTCGATAGCGGCGAGAAGCGTGAAGAAGTCACTTACGTCGATGTTGTTCTGTGGGCGCGCCTGGCGGAGATCGCCGGCGAATATTTAAAGAAGGGTCGGCCTATTTTTATAGAAGGCCGGCTGCAAATGGACACCTGGGACGATAAGCAGACCGGACAGAAGCGAAGTAAACTCCGCGTGATCGGCGAAACCATGCAATTGCTCGGGAGCCGTCCTCAGGGGGCTGCGGGTGCCGATTCCGAAGGCGGGGGAGGGACGCGGCCTCAAAAAGCGGCGGCGCCACCGCCGCCCAAATCGTCCGGGACCGCCGAGCCGGACGACGACGAGATCCCGTTTTGATTGTGGCATCGGCATCTTGCCGATGGTCCGAGCGGACGGGCGCTGCTGCGTGGGTTGGCCTCCGGCTTGTAGGAGCCTGCGGCTCGGAGAGAAGCCCATGCCACTGTCTTTGAATGAACGCGACCGAAGCTTGCATCGCGCTAAACATGCTGCCGACAGTCGGACCGGTGCGGCTGCGGAAACTGCTTCAGGTTTTCAAGGAGCCGCCGCAAATCCTGTCCGCTAAACGCACTGAGCTGCGCAGAGTTGAGGGAATTGGAAACGAAGTCGCAGATCAAATTTCCAACTGGGAATCAATCGTCGATCTACCAGCCGAATTGGAACGAATTCGCGATTTCGGCGCGACAGTGATCACCCAGCAATCGCCCTCCTATCCCGCGTCGTTACGTGAAATTCATGCGCCGCCGATCGTCCTGTATGTCTGGGGCGAACTACAGGAACGCGATCAGCACGCCATCGGCATCATCGGCTCAAGGCGGACGACGCATTACGGGGCGGAATCGGCCAAGAAACTGGCTTATCAGCTTGCCTACGCGGGATTGACGGTGATCAGCGGCCTGGCGCGCGGAATTGATACGGCTGCCCACCAGGGGGCGCTGGCTGCAAAAGGAAGAACGATCGCCGTAATCGGCTCGGGGCTGTTGAAATTATATCCGCCGGAGAATCGCGGCCTCGCGGAAAAAATTTGCAACGGCAACGGCGCGGTTGTGTCTGAGTTCTCGATGGAGATCGAACCGGACCGTCAAACCTTTCCGATGCGCAACCGAATTATTTCGGGTTGGAGTCACGGCGTGCTTGTTGTCGAGGCGGGCCTGAATAGCGGTGCGCTCATCACCGCCTCTCAGGCGCTGGAGCAAGGCCGCTCGGTTTACGCGGTCCCCGGTCACATTAACGCGCCGAGCGCGATGGGATCCAACCGGCTCATCCAGCAGGGCGCCAAGCTGGTCATGGACGCGAGCGATATTCTCGACGATCTGCAGATTTTGTTACCCGACGCAAAACCTTCACCTCAGGCTGCCGTGCGGCCCTTGCCGCCGCTCTCGGAGGAAGAGCGGCGAGTCTATGACGCAATCGAGGCGGCGGAAACGCCGATCGATCAGATCGCCGCGAAATGCGATTTGCCAAGCGCGACGGTCTCTTCTACTCTCCTGCGCCTCGAGCTGAGGCGGCTCGTCAAGCAGTTGCCCGGAAAATATTTCGTGAAACTGTCTTAAGCTCGTCCGCGATCTGCTCTCAGCGTTCGCAAGGCGTTCATTTTCAAATGTCTAAATCGTTAATCATCGCGGAGAAGCCAAGCGTAGCGAGTGACCTCGCTCGCGCCCTCGGCGGTTTTAAGAAGGAAGGCGATCATTTCGAAAATGACCGCTACATCATCTCCTCGGCGGTCGGGCATCTGGTCGAACTCTGTTTGCCCAGCGAGCTCGATGTTAAAAGGGGCAAGTGGAGCTTCGCGAATCTCCCAATCATTCCGGACGTGTTTGAACTGAGGCCGATCGACAAGAAGACATCCAGACAGAGTCCGGAGCAGAGGCTCAAAATGCTTCTTCGTCTGGCGCGGCGGCCGGACGTAACCGACCTGATCAACGCTTGTGATGCCGGCCGCGAGGGCGAACTGATTTTTAAGAACATCACCAAATACGGGAAAATCAATAAGCCCGTTCGGCGCCTCTGGTTGCAGTCGATGACGAAGGAATCGATTCTTTCAGGCTTCGAAAATCTTCGCCGGGACGAGGAAATGATTCCGCTGTCCCAGGCAGCGGTCTGCCGTTCCGAAAGCGATTGGCTGGTCGGGATCAATGGCACCCGCGCCATGACCGCTTTTAATAATAAGACGGGCGGCTTTCAATTGACGCCGGTCGGCCGCGTGCAAACGCCGACGCTTGCCATTCTTTCGGAGCGGGAAGAGAAGATCCACGAGTTCGCGCCGCGCCCCTATTTTGAAGTCTTTGCCGATTTCGAGGTAAAATCGGGAACCTATCGCGGGCGATGGTTTCGCGAAGATTTCGCCAAGAACAGTGATGAAGATGCGCGGGCGGAGCGCATCTGGGACAAGGCGTCGGCGCAAGAAATCCGCGATCGTTGCCTTGGGAAGTCCGGCATTGCTACAGAAGAGCGCAAACCGACTACGCAAGCGCCGCCTTTGCTCTACGACCTGACCAGTTTACAGCGCGAAGCGAACGGTCGCTATCATCTCAGTGCGCGCCGCACCCTCCAAATCGCACAGGCCCTTTACGAGAAGCACAAGGTGCTCACTTATCCGCGCACGGATTCGCGTTATCTCCCGGAGGACAATCTCGGGCAGGTGCGCAAAGTCATGTCGAGCTTTCAAGACCCGACCTTGGCCGGTCACGCCGAAAAAGCGTTGCGCAACGATTGGGTGAAACCGACCAAGCGTGTTTTTAACAACGCCAAAGTAAGCGACCACCATGCCATCATCCCGACTGGAGCTTCCGCCAGCCACCTGGACGAGTTTGAGCGCAAGATCTTTGACATGGTCGCGCGCCGCACCATTGCCGTTTTCTATCCCGCCGCGCAGTTTGAAGTAACGACCCGTATCACCCGCGTCGAGGGCCAGCCGTTCCGGACCGATGGAAAAATCATTGTCGATCCCGGCTGGCAGGCCGTCTATGGCAAGGGATCGACGGGGAATGACGACGAAAAAGCGATCGTGCCTATTTCCCCTAACGAATCGGCCAAGGTTATTGATTTGGAGATTAAGGACAACGAGACGAAACCGCCGGCGCGCTTCAACGAAGCCACCCTGCTCTCCGCCATGGAAGGCGCAGGCAAACTCGTGGAGGATGAAGAACTGCGCGATGCCATGCGCGAGAAAGGCCTTGGAACTCCTGCCACGCGCGCCGCCATCATCGAAGGCCTGATTGCGCAGGATTATATTCTTCGCCAGGGTCGCGATCTGATCGCCACCGCCAAGGGGCTCGCCCTCATCACGCTGCTGCGCGGTATTGGTATATCCGAGCTTTGTTCGCCGGAGATGACGGGCGAATGGGAATACAAACTCAAGCGCATGGCCAAAGGCGACATGGAGCGCAATGAGTTCATGAAGGGAATAAGGAAGTTCACACGCGAGATCGTCGAGAAAGCGAAGAATTTCGAGGGCGATAATGTCGGTGGTAATTTCGAAGTTCTGGACGTCACGTGTCCCAAGTGCGGCGCGGGCCCCTTCGATGAGGATTACCGCACCTTCAAATGCCGATCGTGCGGCCTAATGATTTGGAAGACAATGGCCGGGCGGCTGTTTGAACGCTCGGAGATAGAGAAGCTCCTGCAAGAGAGGCGCATCGGTCCGCTGGAAGGTTTTCGCAGTAAAATGGGCCGCAAATTCGCGGCACCGGTAAAGCTGGGTGAAGACTTCAAACAGGAATTCGATTTCGGTGAAAACGGTCATGATGCGCCGGTCCAAATCGATGCGGCAAAACATGAGTCGCTCGGAACGTGTCCGATTTGCCACAAGGGGCAGGTCTACGTGCTCGATCGGGCTTACGCGTGCGAAAACGCTGTTTCTGCCGCAAAGACTTGCACCTTTCGCATCAGCAAAACCATTCTGCATCGTGAAATTCCGAAAGAACAGGTGCAAAAGTTGATCGCGACCGGCAAGACCGATCTCCTTCCAAAGTTCGTGTCAAAAAAAGGCCGGCCGTTCTCCGCTCACTTGAAATTGGAAAATGGCAAGGTCGGGTTCGAGTTTGCCGAAAGAAAGCCGCGTGGAAAAAAGCAGGGTGGGAAATCCGTGGCAGCGGCTGCGTGACCGCACCTTGCGAGAGATCCTCCTCTCCCTGAGGGCGAGGACTGAGGTGAGGGCTCGCGCTTCGGATCCAGCGAACAATTGCGGTCGTAATTGAGCCGGCAAAATCTCCTCTGGAATTGATTGACGCCACAAGGTGTAGTGTGATACTTACTCGAGTACCACTATGCGTTGCCCCAAGTGCGGGTCTCGTGACGATAAGGTCATCGATTCACGCCAATCTCGGGATAGTTCCAGTATCCGGCGCCGTCGCGAATGCATCAGCTGCGGTTATCGCTTTACTACCTACGAGGAGATCGAGCGCTCCGACCTGCGCGTGGTGAAGCGCGACCGAACCCACGAGCCGTTTGATCGGCGCAAACTGGCGAGCAGCATCGCCAAGGCTTTTGAAAAACGCGCGGTCAGTTTGGTTACGCTGGAACAGGTCGTCGATGAAATCGTGCATGAATTGGAGACCGGCGGGCGCGAGATTTCATCGTCGCAAATCGGCACCAAGGTGCTGGAGAAGTTGCGCGAGATCGACGAGGTAGCCTATTTGCGTTACGCGTCGGTGCATCGGCACTTTGCGGATGTCGACGAATTTGTTGATGCCATTCACGCGCTGGGCCGTCGAGTAAAGACCAATGCGGCGCAGCGGGAGCTTTTTCCGCCGGAGCAGAGCGGGCAGGGCCAGGTGGATCCCGTATCTGCGGGCCGGCACGAGGTCGTAAACAAAAACCATGGTAGCGTTTAAGGAAGAGTTCCCATATCTGCGCTGCGATTCCGGGCAGCTTTTCGAATTCAATCGCGATTGGCTGCATGCGGCGATTACACGCGCTGCCGACAAAGCCGGTTATCCGAGCTGGTGGCTGACGGACCACGTAACGGAAAGCATCGCTTTCTATTTGCGGCTGCGAAACGACGAGAACGTGGTCGCGTTCAGTCAACTCGCACAAACGGTGCAATACGTCCTGAAAGTGATCGGCTACAAGGAAATCGTTCCCTATTTCACACCGGCGCCTCCGCCGATTTCGATTTCGTTACTCGATATCGCGCATGAAGCCGGCATGGGTTATGAGCTCGCTTTTTTCGATTTGTTGGAAAAGCGGATCCAGGCGCTGCTGGAAACCGGTGTCGATAATTTAAAGCTTTGTTCTCTGCAAACATGTGTGAAACATCTGCGCAGCGTTAAAGTTTGGACCCGCACATGCGATTCTTTACGCGAAGAAATTGTCTGCTTTATTCGTGAACGCCTGACTTCGACCAGCAGCGAACGGTTGAAATGTTCCCTGCGGTGATCTTTGGTAGCTGATATTCGATCTCCGATTGCCATGACCATCTTTGAAAAGATCATCGCGCGCGAAATTCCGGCAAAAATTATTTGGGAAGACGATGACGCCATTGCCTTTCACGACGTCAATCCGCAGGCGCCTGTGCATGTTCTCATTGTTCCCAAGCGCGCCATTCCGCGGCTGAGCGCAGCGAAACAGGCGGACGCGGCAGCTTTGGGCAAACTGCTCGTTGTCGCCGGGGATCTCGCGAAAAAACTTGGCATCGACAAAAGTGGTTACCGGGTCGTGATCAACAGCGGACCGGACGCTGGTGAAAGCGTGCCGCATTTGCATGTTCATTTGCTCGGAAAACGGGCGCTCGCCTGGCCTCCAGGCTGAGATTGCGACCTTCATTTTCACTGGCGCAAATTCATTCGTGGGTTAGAACGGACAAAGAATGTCCACGACACTTGAGCCGGTCCGTTCGATAGAGCTGGCAGACATCCAGGAAGCGCGGAACCGAATCGCGCGGACTATCGTGCGCACGCCTTTAGTCCGCCTCCAGCTTGGTCCGGAGTTCCCGGACATCCGCCTCAAACTGGAAAATTTGCAGCCGATCAACGCTTACAAGTTGCGCGGCGCCGCCAATGCCGTGGCGATGCTTCCGGAGGCAGATCGTAAACGCGGTGTTTGGACGATCAGCGCCGGGAACGCCGGCCAGGGCGTTGCCTATGCAGCGAGACAAGCCGGTGTTCCCTGCACCGTTGTTGCCATCGAGACGGCCCCGGCGTCGAAGATCGAACGCATGAAAGCGCTTGGCGCAAAATTGATCACGGTCTCTTACGATGTCGCCTGGAAGGCTCTCGAAGATCGTGCGTTTCCCGGGGCCGATGGGACGTTTGTGCATCCTTTCGATGATCACAATTTCATTGCCGGTCACGGGACAATGGGTCTGGAAATCCTGGAAGACGCCCCGGACACAGCCGCTGTAATTGCGAGCATCGGCGGCGGCGGTCTGATTACCGGAGTCGGCAGCGCCATCAAATCGCTTCGGCCGGAAATCAAAGTCTGGGGCGCCGAACCGGAAACGGCGGCCCCCGCGGCGCTCTCGTTCGAAAAGCATTCGCCACAAGTGTTCAATGACTGGAAACCTTCATTTGTCGATGGCGCCGGCGGTCAAAGCATGTTTCCACGCATGTGGGAGCGCATGAAACCGGTCGTGGACGGCTTCATTGTCGTCAGCCTGGACGAAACGAAAAAGGCGATGCGGTTGATGGCGGAAAAGGCGCGGGTTATTTCTGAAGGGGCGGGCGCGCTCCCGCTCGCGGCCGCACTGACCGGAAAAGCGGGCAACGGGCCGATTGTGGCGATCGTGTCGGGCGGCAACATCGACATGAAGAAGTTTTGCGAACTGATCGCCGCGGCAGCGGTTTGATGCGCTGCCGCCTGCAATTCGCCCGTCAGCTGGTCTTCATCCGCTCGGCGGAATATTGGATCGGGTCCTGTTGGAAATAGCGCTGTAGTACCTGCGAAAAGCCGGGGATGACGAGCACGGAGCGCGCATGGTCGCTCAAAGAAGGCTTCGACGGACACAGCGAAAAACTCAGCCGGATTTGTGGCCCCATACGTATCGAGGAGGGTCGGAATTCCGGTATCGTCGGCTGCCCGCAGGGACGCAAACTCGGTTCTCATCACCTCGCGCCAGGCCAGTTGTTGCTCACGCGTCGCTAACGCAGGCACGCCATCTGTCGCATAATTCTCATAGTCGAGTTGGTGGGCAAACTCGTGCATGACGAGATTCTTGCCGTCGGAAGGATCCGCTGCGCCCGATTTTACCGCGTCCCAGGCGAGGACCATCGCTCCAAGTTGGCGACCGGTTTCGCCCGACCGAATCATCTCTCCCTCCTGCCAGACGTGATCTTGAACCTGTCGTATGTCGTCAGCGATGTATATCGAAGGGTAAACGAGAATCGTAAGGAGACGCGGAAAGTAATCAGCCTTGCGGTGCAGCAAAAGGAGGCAGGCCTGTGCCGCGACAGTCACGCGGATCTCTTCGGTCGGTTCCAGGCCATCACAACCTTCAAAGCGCTTTTCATCGAGAAATATCCGGATGTGATCCAGAAGTTCCTTCTGATCGTCGGGAGAAAGCCGGCTGAAAAACGCCACGTTGCGTTTGATGATCTCAAGCCAGGAGTTTGGAAAAGGCTGAGCCCCCAACCGTCGCCGCCGTCGGCGCTTCAGCAATCCAAAAGTCATGGCGAAATGTAGCCGTTCAGGCACGAGACTGCCTGCCTAAAATAAGGAGTCGGTTTTGCGAATCGATCAAACGGCGCCTATGCGTGCCGCCCGGCCTTTCCGGTCTCTTAATGAACGTGAATCATCTGCCGGCATCCTGCGATGTTACCGAAGAGCATAATAAGCAAGATGCCGTAGAGAAGAAGCGTCCATGATTCGGGAGTCATTTTACTCCTTAACGACGACAGGTGTGCCCACACGAGTAGCGTTGTAGAAGTGCTCAGCCATTCCTTTCGGCAAACGAATGCAACCGTGCGATGCCGCGAACGGCGGGACGTAGCCCTGATGCATGGCGTAGCCGCCCCTGAAAAACATGGCATACGGCATTCGGGCGCCATCGAAATGGGAGCCGCGGGGCCGGCGATCTTTGCGCGAATCGATGTTCCTTTTCACCACGTTGCCTTCATCATCCACATAATCGCCGAATATGGTTGAGATGTGGTCTTTGCTCTTTGAGAGAACCTGGTAGTGACCGGGCGGAGTGGAAAATCCTCGTTTACCGGTAGAAACAGTAGATTCGCCCACCAAATGTTTCCCTTTGTAGAAGTAAGCTTTTTGCTCGTCGATATGGACGACAATTCGCGGGGACCCGGATACGCCTTCACCATTCCACCAGCCGGGAGCCGGTGTGGGCATTGGCAAAACCGCGGCGAGCGGACTTTGCACCTGGTTCGGCAATTCTTCGCAGCTGCAAAGAACGACCGCGACGGCAGCCAAGGGCAAAAACCTAACAAGCCGGGGTGATTTCATGAAGGGGCGGATAGTAGGCGTGGCTCTACGCATGTTCAATCGGAAATATGGACACCGATCTCGAGATGGAACGAACGCCTCCGCGCCGCCCTATTGATCTTATGGAAAGGACAAAGTGAGCCCCCGGCTGCATTGATCAATTTGACGCTCCGCAGGCATGGAATACTCTCGTTTATGGCCACTCTTACTGAGTCCGCAACACGACCGCAGGCGAGCGGCGTCACAGCTCCCGTGCAACCGCCGATTAATCTGAACAAATGGATTGAAGAGAATCGGGAAAAATTCAAGCCACCTGTAAGCAACCGTTATCTCTATGACGGGCGCGACTTTTTCGTGATGGTGATCAAAGGCCCGAACGCACGCAGCGATTTTCATCTCGTGGACTCGGAGGAATACTTTTACCAGCTGAAGGGCGACATAAGGGTGCGAATCCGTGAAGGCGAGCGGATCGTCGATCACGTCGTCCACGAAGGCGAGACGTTCTTTATTCCAGCGAATGTGCCGCACTCGCCCCAACGACCACCGGATACGATCGGCGTGGTGGTCGAGCGACGCCGGCCGCCGGGAGAAAAAGAACACGTTATATTCTATTGCGAAAATTGCGGAGCGCTCGTCGAAGACATTCATTTCGACTGTGCCGATATCGTCGAGCACTTCAGCAAGGCAATGCTCGATTTCTGGAACGACGACGCGCGGCGGACATGCAAGAAGTGCGGCACGAAGGTTGAAAGACCCGGCCCGATGAAGCCGTTTTAAGGCGGGGACAGCGCACCGCGCTGCCCTGGACGCCGCAGCGCAGCGTCCCTACCATGCAATGGTGAAGATCGACCTGCATACCCATATCCTGCCGCGCGATTGGCCCGACCTGGATGCAAAGTACGGGTACGGCGGGTTCGTCAGGCTCGATCATTACAAGCCGTGCTGCGCGCGGATGATGATGGGCGACTCTGTTTTTCGGGAAATCACCGACAATGCCTGGGACCCGAAGCGACGCATCGAAGAGTGCGACAATGCCGGTGTTTCGATGCAAGTGCTCTCGACCGTGCCAGTGATGTTCAGTTATTGGGCAAAACCGGCCGATGGCCTCGATTTGTGCCGCCGGCTAAACGATCATATTGCAGAGATCGTTCGCGATCATCCCACCCGGTTCGCAGGTCTGGCGACAATTCCACTCCAGGATCCCGACCTAGCAGCGCGCGAACTGGAACGATCTGTGCGCGAACTGGGCCTTCGCGGCGCGGAGATCGGCACGCACGTCGATGCGAACGAGTTTTGTCGTCATCCCGATTGCCGGAACCTTGACGATCGCTCCCTCGACGTCGTCTGGAGAATGGCGGAGCAGCTCAACACCGCGATTTTTGTTCATCCCTGGGACATGATTGGCAAACGACGAATGCCAAAATACTGGCTGCCGTGGCTGGTCGGCATGCCGGCCGAGACGTCGCTCGCGGTCTGCTCGATGATGTTCGGCGGCGTTTTCGAGCGCTTTCCCAAACTGCGCGTCGCTTTTGCACATGGTGGCGGCGCGTTCCCGGGCACGATTGGACGTATTGAACGCGGGTTTGAGGTGCGGCCGGATTTGGTTGCGACTGACAGCAAGACGAACCCGAGAAATTATCTGGCCTGCGCCGACGGGCGAGAAATCACGCCGGCGCATTTCTACGTCGATTCACTCGTGCATGATGCGGATGCGCTGAGAATGTTGGTGAAGTTATTTGGCGCGGAACGGGTCGCGCTCGGATCGGATTACCCATTCCCGCTGGGCGAAACGCATCCGGGAGAGCTCATCGAATCCATGGGCAGCTTTTCTCCGGAAACAAAAACGCAATTGCTTTCCGAAACCGCTCGCGAATTTCTGGGACTCGGGTAGGGACGCGCCTCCTGGGTGTCCGACGAATTTAGGGACGGTTTGGAAAACCGTTCCTGCCTGCTTTACATCGTCCGCAAAACCGCCCGCACAGGGCTGGCGTCGAACCCGACGAGTCGCAATGGTAACGCGATCAACTCGTAAATTCCTTCCGGCACATCTTTCAACACCAGCCCTTCCAGGATGGCCATGTTATGTCGCAAAATCGCTTTATGCGCCGGTAAATCCTTCGATTCGAACAAGTCGACACTTGGTGTATCGATTCCCACGGTGACCACGCCGCGGTCGTGAAGAAAGTCGATCAACTCGACCGATATCGCCGCAAAATCATTGTTCCAGTTCTCCGGATCGGGATATGTCTGGGTTGCGAACAAAACGCGCGGCGTTGCTACATCGTACGGCAGCATCTCTGGTGTGATTCGAGCCGTTCGCGCGACCTCAACCCGAATGACCCGACACGGTCCGAGATAATAATCGAGTTCGCGCTCATCGATGGCAGCCGCGTCCTTGCCGTAGTGATTCGGCCCGTCCGCGTGCGCCCCGAGATGAACCGTTGCGCGCAACGTCGATAGCGTGACGTTGTCGCCGCCCGCTGTATCCATTAACACCTCCCGGCTCGGCCGCGTATCGCCGGGCCAAACCGCTAGCTTCGGCGTGATCGGCGGCGAAATATCGTAAAGCACGGTAATCGTTAAACGGTTGAAGCGCTAAAGCGGCAACCCGGGTACGCTGTGGCGGCGGCCTACGACCGTCGCATTAATAATCAACGCGAACACGATCATGAGTAGATTTCGTTCTTCGTGCTCCATCATTTAGGTCACATCTCATGCCTGATCGCCCACAGATCATGAAAGATTGGTTTGAACAGGGATTCCCTCAGAAACGGCACGCCGGGCGATCCACCAGTGCCTTTCTTCGCGCCAATCGTTCGCTCGACCAGTTTGATATGCCGGTAGCGCCATTCCTGCAATCCTTCGTCGAAGTCGGTCATCAACTCGAAAAGAATGGAACATTCCGGTGCACTGCGGTAAAGCCGCAGAATCTCCTTCTGTACCTGCTCGTCAGGGCCATTGGGTTGTGAAAGATCCCTGTTCTTCAGTTCAGTCGGAATTTTTGCACCGCGCGTTTCGAGAAAATTGTAGAAATGGTCGATAACGGTTCGTTGACCGAGCAACTGTTGGAGCCGGTCATACTCCGGAAAATCGGGCCGAACATACTTGAGCGTCACGGCCCGTTTGTATCCCAAAACGAATTCGATTTCGCGAAACTGCACCGATTGAAAACCCGACGCCGTCTCGAGGCGGTCGCGAAAACTGGAGAATGACGATGGCGTCATCGTTTCGAGAATATCGATCTGAGCGACGAGGACTTTCATGATTGTCCGTACCCGCTTGAAGGAATGAATCGCACCGAACAAATCGCCGGCCGAGAAATCCGTCTTCACTTTGTCGAACTCATGCAGCAGTTCCTTGAACCAGAGCTCGTAGGTTTGATGGATGATGATGAAAAGCATTTCATCATGTTCTGCCGGGCTGGAGCGCGGCTTTTGCAGCGTCAGCAGTTTCTCCAGGTCGAGATAACCGGCATAGGTGAGAGGCGGCATGTCTACATGCTCTACATCAGTCGCGTGGACGTCAATGCGGATGCAGTGTTGCTCCGCCCTGGGAATGCAGGGTAACCGCTGGCGATGCCCGGGCGCCGGCGTTCTCTAACTAAGGATCTCTCTGTCTACCGCGCCGTAACAGAGCCATCCGATTATCAGCCAACTCCACTGCGAATGCCGTAGCGCTTCCGCCACCTGGTGGCGCTTTTGCGCATCGTGAAAGACGTAGAAAATTCCCGCTGCGGTGACGAGTAGTTGGAGCGTGAGAATCCCGGCGCGTTTCATCTGGGTACGCTTTTATCGTTTCCGAAAGCCGGCGTAGCTGTCGCCGTACAGGGACCAACCGTCGGAGCCGGGCGAAGGCAGGCTGTTATTTCAACACTGCCTGATGAAACTCGTACCAATCGTCAAGATTATTCAAATTCACCGCGTCATGCGAAGCGGAGGCGTCGTCGGCAATGCCACACGCGTTCAGAATACTTTTGCGCGTGGCGTCCTCGTGATTATAACCACGCACCGCGGCATTGTGCTTCTCGACAGCTTGCGGTGTAAGCGACTTTGCATTCTTTTTAACCCACGCTTCGAATTGAGGGTAAGTCGGTTTGTTCTGCTTGATGTAATCTTTGACTGCCTGTTCATCGAGGCCGAGCGCAGCGCACGTCATTGCATCAAAGCCTCGCCCGATGCCGGGATAACCGGCTGCAAGTTTACCCGCTGCTTCGAGAGAGACTTTCTGCCAGAGCCGCGGAGGTTGCAGAACGCCAAGTGGCCCGGCTGTGCCGGAACTGATCAGTGGAACGTAGGTATCGCTCATAATGACTCCCTTTCTTTCAAACTCGGAGCCGGTTTGTCAATAGGTGTTCCAGAGGTTGCGACTTTTACCACAGGAGCGGGCTTACAAAGCGAGTGGCGCTCGTAAAATCTGCGTAGCGCCGCCCCGTCTCACCCTCACACACAGCCCATGTGTGCCTCGGCAGGGGACGAGACGAAAATTTTCGTAACAGGTCAAAACAATTTGATGGTTCTAAACCGCTCAAAGCCTAACGAGATTTCGCTTTCTTGATCACGCTGCGGATGTCCAATGTCCATGCGTTGGCGTCGTCGGGGGGTCGAAAGGACCAGCTCAGGGCAGATTTGCCGCTTCCTGCGCGCAGGCTGATCCGGTCGTGATCGCGGCGAACTTCGTAGAAGCCAGTCGAGCGCGGCGTGATCTCGACTTGCGGCTTTCCGTTCACGTGAATAAAAACGCTTTCACGGGTGACGATGATGGACGCCCGCTTCTCATCCCAACCTGAGTCGCGTTGGCCAGCAGGGCGGGTGCGGCGGAAGGTGAGATCATCGGCTCGGTGCACGATCCCTTCTTTCTCAAAGTGCGCTTGCAGTTCCGGCGAAAGCCTGCCGGTCTTCTGGCATCCGGTAGTGAGTAACGCCAGCGAACAACAGGCAGCGAATCCACTTGTTAGGAATGTATTATTCATCGCCTTAAACGGTCAGTATGATTAACAACACCGCAAGTAACGTTATTGCAACAGCGAGGCCAGTGTAAACAATGCGGTCCTGCCACCTCGCGCGGAGCGCGGCCTCGGCATAAGGAATGCGCGTGAAGGTCACCATCGTATAAAGCGGCAAATAAATGCCTGGTAGCGCGGCTTCGAGGAAGTGATCGAGTTTCTTTTTCGCGCGAAAAGTGCGCGACGCGGTTTTGTCACGCATCTCAACGAAATTCTTCACAGCGAGATCGGCAAGAGCGTCGGCGTTTTCTTTTCGCCGGGAAAAATATTCGGCGAAGGCGCGTCCCCGATTGTCCGGGAATTCAGCAAGGCATTCGTCCAGGACGACGCAGTCTTCGAATGCGGCATTCATTCCCTGGCCGTAAAACGGTACGACAGCGTGGGCCGCATCACCGACGAGCGCGACTTTATCCCGATAAAACCAAGGCGCGCAGCGAATCGTGACCAGCGATCCGGTCGGATTTTCTCGAAAATCATCGAGCAACGTCGGCATGAGAAGCACGGCATCGGGAAACTCTTCGTCGAAGAACCGACGGACATCGTCGTCGGTTTTTATCGATTCAAAGCTGCGCGACCCGGTGAATTCCCAGAAGAGCGTGCAGGTGAACGAGCCATCGGGGTTTGGCAGCGCAATCATCATGAAACTTTTGCGGGGCCAGATGTGAAGGGCATTTTTTTCCATTTGCCAGGAACCGTCGGGCGCGGGCGGTACGGTTAATTCTTTGTAGCCGTGGGCCAGGTAACTTTCGTCGTACTCGAAATTGTCGATTTTGCGCTGCATCGATTGGCGCACGGCGGAGAAGGCGCCATCTACGCCAATGATTGCGTCACTGCGCGCGTTGATTGTCGCTGCGGGCAAGACGCCAGTCGTTGCGGAAGAGTCAACGAGTTGCGCGGTCACGGTGTCGATATCGACGTCCGTGCAACGACGGTTGAAGAACACACGCACGTTTGGATAGCGCTGCGCGGCCTCGATTACCGTGGTGTTGAGCGCCGCGCGCCCGATCGAGTTGATACATTTGTTCGGGTCGACGTCGTACGGCGCAAAGTGTAGATCGCCCGATCGGTCGTGAATCATGCGGCCGCGCATCGGAATTGCGTGCTGAAGGACTTCGTCGGCTATTCCGAGTTGCTGGAGCGCGTGGATGCCGCGTGTCGAGAGAGCGAGATTGATGGAGCGTCCGCCGACAATATTGCCTTCACGTGGGTCGGCGCGTTTCTCGTAGAGATCGACATCGTACCCGCGCCGGCCGAGATAAGCCGCGAGCAGGCCGCCTGCGAGTCCGCTACCGATGAGGACGAATTTCATCGAGAAATGCTTAATCGTGGGATCCGCTTTCGTCGAGCTAGCTGCGCCAAAGGAATGGGAAGCTAAGGGCTGCGGGGGGCGAAGTAAGCGAATAGGGGGTCAGCTGGCACCACGGCTGCTTAGAAGAGCTATAATTACAATAACATGGAATTTGAACCCAACTCGGAGGCGCTCGAGCCTTACGTTAATACCCTCGAGCTGAAAGCAGTGCTGGTGGTGGACGATGACAAGCAGCTCGCCCAGGCTTTGCAATGGATCCTGGCGGACGAAAATTTTCTGGTCGATATCGCGCACGACGGCGAGGAAGCCGCTCTGAAGGTAAAGGCACACGAGTACGACGCGGTTATCTGCGATTTAAAGATGCCGCGTCTGCGCGGTGACGAATTTTATCTCAGGGCCCGCGAGATACGCCCATCTTTAGCCGATCGCTTCATTTTTATCACGGGCTTCGCTGCGGACGCGAACATCGCTCTTTTCCTCAATAAGCACGACGTGAAGTACCTGGTAAAGCCTTTCCCAATCCAGGTGCTGATTAACTGCGTCAGGGAACTGCTTTGCTGATTCGTCCGGCAGCAGCCGGACTACGGCGCGCCAGGTCTGTTTTCTTCTCGCGCTTCGGCGAACGCCCACTACGCCTGTGTCTGTTTGACTGGCGTTCCGACGAGATCGAGCCGGCCGGCATCGGCGGCGAGTGCTGCAATTACATTGGCGATCACCTCGTCCAGCGGCACACCTAGCTCCTCAGCGCCGCGCACGATGTCGTCGCGATTGACGGCCCGGGCAAACGCCTTGTCTTTCATTTTCTTTTTTACTGCCGCCACGTTCACTTCATGGATGCTTTTTGAAGGACGAACCCGTGCGACAGCGACGACAAATCCGCTCAGTTCGTCGACCGCGCAGAGAGTTCTTTCTAGCGGCGTCTCGCGCGATACATCGGCGTAATCCGCATGCGAAAGAATGGCGCGACATACCTCTTCGCTCCAACCGTGTTCGCGAAGCCACGCTACGCCGACGAACGGATGACCTTCGCTCGGGCTGTGTTCCTGGTTTGGATGACGCTCGTAGTCCATATCGTGCAACAAGCCAACGGCTTCCCACAGGTCTGCATCCTGTCCGCGCAGTTGCGCAAAATGCTTCATCGAATCGGCAACGGCGTAACAATGTTTTCGCAGACTTTCGGATTGGACCCAGTCGTGTAGAATCGCGAGGGCGTCGGCGGCGAGAGACATACAGGAAAAGATTACGTGTGATCGATGGAGAAAGAAGGACAAAACGTCCGGTGTACTGAACTCCGACCGGCGAAAACAATGAGATTGTAGGGCAAGCGCTTCGCTTGCCGGCAGTAAGATTGGCAGGCGGAGCGCTTGCTCTACAAACGGGGTCGGTGAGTTGGGGTAACGGGTAACCATGGTTAGATTGAAAAAGCGAATCCCTCGCCGACGAAGAAGAATGGAAACTGTTTTATGAAGAACGATCGCGATTACGTCCTCGGCACGCACGATGAGGAATTGGTGAGGCTCGGCCTGCAACATCGGGTCTGGCGCCCGGCAGTTTTGGATTGCTGGCAGAAGGCGGGAATCACAACTGGCAGCAAGGTGCTCGACATCGGTGCAGGGCCGGGTTACGCGACCGTGGACCTCGCCGAAATTGTCGGGCCGAGCGGTCTGGTGGTCGCGCTCGAACGTTCGGCCAGATTCGTGCGTGCGATGGAAGAGGCGTGTCGCGCCCGTTCGCTTGCCAATGTTGCGATTAACGAGCTGGATTTGATGACGGACGAGCTCCCCCGCGGAGAATTTGATTTTTCATGGTGCCGATGGGTGCTCTGCTTTATCTCCGATCCGGCGCTATTGATAAAAAAGATCGGCGCAGTTTTAAGGAAAGGTGGGTTGGCGATCTTTCATGAGTACGGGCATTACAGAACGTGGCGGTTCGCGCCGCGCCGGCCGAGCCTGGAAGAGTTCAGAGCGCATGTGATTGCAACCTGGCAGGAGTCGGGTGGAGAACCGGATACCGGGATGGAACTACCTGCATGGTTGACGCAGAGCGGCTTTGCCATTCGTTCGGCGACGCCGCATATTTTTGCTCTTCGTCCCAACGACCCGATGTGGCAATGGCCGGCGGGATTCATTGAAGTCTACCTTACGCGGCTGAAGGAGCTTGGCCGAATCGACGACGTCTTCGCCGACAAGGCCCGCGCGGAATTGCGTGAGGCCGAAACGAGTGAGAATTCGCTGGTGCTTACGCCACTGGTGCTGGAAATCGTTGCCGAAAAGCTATAGCGGTTCAGCTCTCATCCGGTCACCCGGTTTCTGACGACAATGGAGAAATTGAATCTGGGAATCATCGGCACTGGCTGGCCGGGCCAGATGCATGCCGAAGCCATCCGCGCGATTCAGGAAGCGAATGTTTATGCCTGTGCGGATGTTGATGAGGCGCGTCGCCGCGCGTTCGAAGAGAGCTATGTGCCGGAGAAGGCTTATTGCAATTACGAGGAACTCTTAACGGACTCGCGGGTGGAGGCTGTGATCGTGTGTTTGCCAAATTTTCTGCATTTTCCAGCGACGCTCGCGGCGCTCGAAGCGGGAAAACACGTTCTCTGCGAGAAACCGCCTACATTGAACGCGGCGGAAATGAAGGTGCTGCGCGAAGAAGCAAAAAAAAGGGGCCTCATTTATTGTTTCAGCCGGCAGGGTCGCTTTACACCGGCGATGCGGATGGCGCGAAGTTTCATCACAGAGGGCCGGCTCGGTCGGATTTATCACGCCACAGCGACGTTTGTACGGTCGCGCGGGATACCGGCAGGAATGGGTAATTGGTTCACGGAAAAACAGCGCTCTGGTGGCGGCGCGTTGATCGATATCGGGATTCATGCGCTCGATTCGGTTTGGTATCTCCTGGGAACGCCGAGACCGGTATCCGTCAGCGCGCAAGTGTTTCAAAACTTCGCGCACCTTGCGGGTGTCCCGGTGTTCGACGTAGAGGACGCTGCGTACGCTTTCATCCGATTTGAAAACCACGTTGTCGTGCAATTGGAAACCGCGTGGGCTGGAAATCTGACCGATGAGATTCCGCCTCGGCAGTATTTTGGGCGGGAGCTGGTCAATTCGACGGTATTTGGAACGAAAGCGACGATTCGCCTCAATCCGTTCGCCCTTTTTGAAGATCAAAACGGCGTGCTTGTCGATGTGCCTTTGGAGGTGAAAGCAGGCGGGCCGAATGGCTTCGAGTTGCAGTTGCGTAATTTTCTCGCCTCGGTCCAGGGAAATGCCAGGCCGGTCAATGATGCCGATCAGGCTGTTGCGCTGATGGAAATGCTGGATGCGATTTATGCGTCGAGCGCGGCGGGCCGCGAAATACCGATTGTCGACCTTAGCAAAAATTAGGCTTTTTAATACATCTACCGCAAGCAATTGCGGCAAGCGTATTGGGCGCTTTGGAAACGCTAAGTCTTTTCGGGCGCGGTGTCCGCTGCCTGTGCTTCCTGTTCTTCCTCTGCCTGACTCACCACCGGCGCGATCGCTTGGAGTTTTTCAGCGCCGCGCAGATCCATCAGCTTAACACCCATCGTGTTGCGCCCGACGGCGCGAATCTCGCTGACCCGGGTGCGGACCATCTGACCTTTAGTCGTGATCAACATGATTTCGTCGTTCTCTTTCACCGTGAGAGCTCCGACCACGTCGCCAGTTTTCTCGCCGGTCTTCATTGTAATGATGCCTTTGCCTCCTCGCGACTGCCGCCGGTAATCGTCGAAGGGCGTGCGCTTGCCGATTCCGTTTTCGCCCGCAACCAGCAACATCGCGCTCGGGTCGACGATCGCGATGGCGACGACAAGGTCCTTTTTGCGGGGGCGAATTCCCCATACACCGACGGTATTGCGTCCCTGGTCGCGTAACTGTTCCTCATGAAAGCGCAGGCTCATTCCTTCTTTGGTGATGAGGACAATCTCGTTGTTCCCGTTCGTCAGCTTGGCATCGATCAAACGGTCGCCTTCTTCAATCTGGATGGCGATGATCCCGCCGCGGCGCACGTTAGCGTAATCGGACAAGTTCGACTTTTTCACGATGCCCGACTGCGTGGCGAAGACGATGTGAAAATTTTCATCCCAGGTTTGATCGACGGCACTCGGGCCGGTCCCTGATTTCTTCGCTTGAATTCGGATCGTGGCCGCGATTTTTTCATCTGGGCGAAGCTGGAGAATATTGGCGATCGAACGTCCCTTGGCGGCGCGGCCCATCTCGGGAATCTCGTAAACCTTTTCGACGTAAGCGCGGCCCGATTGGGTGAAGAACATCAGGTAATCGTGCGTAGTGGCCGTAAAGAGATGCTCGACGAAATCGCCTTCTTCGGCTTCCGTCGCGCCTTCTCGCGTCGACATGCCGATCACGCCCTTGCCGCCCCGGCGTTGCGCGCGGAACGCGCTCACGGCGGTGCGTTTGATGAAGCCGCCATGCGTGATGCTGATGATGCAGCCTTCGTTGGCGATGAGATCCTCGATGTTGATCTCGTCCTCGGCTGGAGCGAGCTCGGTCAAACGGGGCGAACCGTGTTTATCGCGAATCTCGCGCAGCTCCTTCTTGATGATCGTGAAAACGCGCTGTTCTTTGGCGAGAATGTCGCGCAGATCCTTGATCGTGTTGATCAGTTCCTTGTATTCCTTGTCGATCTTTTCGCGCTCCAGCCCGGTCAACTGATACAGGCGCAAATCGAGGATCTGATTGGCTTGATGTTCGCTAAACGAGTAGCGGCCTTCGACCAGGCGCTCCGGATTGCGAACGAGGATCCCAATTTGCTCGACCTGTTTTTTCGTAAACTCGAAGGCCAGCAGTTTCACACGCGCTTCCTCGCGATTTGCCGAACCGCGAATGATGCGGATGAACTCGTCGAGATTGGCAAGCGCGATGAGATAACCTTCGAGCGTCTCGGCGCGTTCCTCGGCTTTGCGCAGTTCGAAACGCGTCCGGCGCAGCACCACTTCGCGCCGGTGCTCGATGTAGCAGGCATTCGCTTCCTTGAGCGAAAGCAGCTTCGGCCGGCCGTGATCGATCGCCAGCATGATGACCGCGAAAGAGCTCTCCATCGCGGTGTGTTTGTAGAGATTATTGATGACGATCTTCGGATTTGCGTCGCGCTTGAGCTCGATCAACGACACGCGTGTTCTCGTCCGATTCATCGCGAATCGCGCTGATGTCGGTCAAGACCTTGTCGTTCACCAGGTCTGCGATGCGCTCCACCAGCGTGGCCCGGTTTACGTTGAAGGGAATTTCCGTGATGACGATTTGTTCCTTGCCGCCCTTGAGTTCTTCGATCCCGACTTTCCCGCGCACTTTCATGCTGCCGCGGCCGGTCTCGAGATACTGGCGGACGCCGCTGATGCCGCAGATCGGTGCAGCCGGTCGGAAAATCCGGACCTTTCACATGCTTCATCAGCTCATCCAGCGTGATATCCGGGTCGTCGATCTGCGCGCAGATTCCATCGATGACCTCCGCGAGATTGTGCGGCGGAATATTGGTCGCCATGCCGACGGCGATACCGGTGCCGCCGTTGACGAGAAGATTGGGGAACGCCGCCGGGAAAACGGTCGGCTCGGTGCGCGTTTCGTCGTAGTTCGGAACGAAATCGACCGTATCCTTTTCCATGTCGGTCATGAGCGCAGCGCCGAGATGGGTCATGCGCGCCTCGGTATAACGCATGGCCGCCGGCGGATCGCCCTCGACCGATCCGAAATTTCCCTGGCCATCGATCGAGCCGCTCGCGCATGGCCCATGGCTGGGCCATGTGGACCAGCGTCGGATAAATCACCGCTTCGCCGTGGGGATGATAGTTGCCGCTGGTGTCGCCGCAGATCTTCGCGCACTTGACGTGCTGCCGCCCTGGAAAGAGCGACAAGTCGTGCATCGCATAAAGAATTCTCCGCTGCGACGGCTTGAGCCCGTCCCGCGCATCGGGCAACGCGCGCGAAATGATGACCGACATCGAGTAATCGAGAAACGATTTCGATACTTCGTCGGCGACATTTACCGGCTCTACCTTTTCGTTCGCGTTATACATGGGAAATAAATGACGAATGAATGACTAGAGATAAATCACGCGCTCGCGGGATAAATCGGCCTTTGGTGCTGTTTCCTTCGTCATTGGAGCTTCGTCATTTCTCACACGTCCAGATTGCGGACGTTTAATGCGTTGTCTTCGATGAATTGGCGGCGTGGTTCGACCACGTCGCCCATCAGGATGGTGAACATTCTGTCGGCGTCGACCGCGTTATCCTCGTTCAGATCGACCTTGAGCAGTTTGCGTTTCTCCGGGTTCATCGTGGTCTCGAAGAGCTCTTTGGCGTTCATTTCGCCGAGACCTTTGAAACGTTTGATCTGCACGCCGCGCCGGCCGATCTCGAGGATCTTGTGCAGGATCTCCGGGATGGAAAAAAGAGGATGCGACACCGCTTTTTCGCCTTCGCCCTCGATCAGTTCGAAGATGGGGCGGTCGCTTGCGGCGTAATGATCGACCTTGAGCCCTTTGCGCGCGAGCTCGGCGATCAGTTTTTGGATCGTGGCCGACTCATGCAGTTCGACCAGCTTGCCGCGACGGCGGACGCCGTTGCTCTTGATGACGGCCGGAGCCGCCTCGCCCAGCGGCAGCAATTCCTGGCCGAGATCGGTGTCGAACAAATTCAGATCGAGGTTTTCCTCGTGAAATTTGCGCACCGCCTTTTCGTCGTGGAAATAATGCACGCTCTCGTCGTTTCCTTCGCGTACCTTGACGAGAAAATTCGGGAGTTTGCCCGTTTTCGAATTCCGCTTCGCGAGAAACGCTTCGAAGTCGCCGCCGTGCCGTCGCACCGACTCGCTGAGCTTCGCGAGCTTCTCCAGCGACTCGAGAATGTCCTTCAACTGCGCCGCCGTGATTTCCTTGTCATCGGCCAGATTTTTCAGGCGCACATCCTCCGCGCCGAGCGAGATCAGAATCTTGTTCAGTTGCACGTCGTCATCGACGTACTCCTCGCGTTTCTTGCGTTTGATTTGGTAAAGCGGCGGCTGCGCGATGTAAATCTTTCCCGCGCGGACCAGCTCGGTCATCTGGCGGTAGAAAAACGTGAGCAACAACGTGCGAATGTGCGATCCGTCGACGTCCGCGTCTGTCATGATAATGATGCGGCCATAACGCAGCTTCGACATGTCGAACCGGCCTTCATCCTTCCCATTGCCGGCCTCCTCGTCCTTCGGCTTTCCGATGCCCGTGCCGATGGCGGTGATCATCGCCTGGATTTCGTTGTTCTTAAGGAACTGGTCTTCGCGCGCTTTCTCGACGTTGATCAACTTTCCGCGAATCGGCAGGATTGCCTGATAACGCCGGTCTCGCCCTTGTTTGGCCGAGCCGCCGGCCGAATCGCCTTCCACAATATAAAGCTCGGTCAGTTCCGGATCGCGCTCCGAGCAGTCGGCCAGTTTCCCCGGTAGTCCGCCTCCGGTTAGCGCGCCTTTACGAATGGTCTCACGCGCTTTTCGCGCTGCTTCACGCGCGCGGGCGGCGGTCAGCACCTTGTCGAAAATCCGTTTCGCGATGGGCGGATTCTTGTCGAAAAAGGTCATTAACCCTTCGTAAACGGCGGAGTTGACGATGCCGTCGATCTCCGTGTTCACGAGTTTTACCTTGGTCTGCGATTCGAAGCGCGGGTTTGGCAACTTGATACTGAGGACGGCAATCAGACCTTCGCGCACGTCGTCACCGGAAATCGAGGGGTCCTTCTCTTTCGTAAGGGCGTTTGCCTTTGCGTATTGATTGACCGCTTTGGTGAGTGCCGTGCGAAAGCCGGTAAGATGCGTGCCGCCGTCCGGGTTCGGAATCGAATTGGCGAAGGGCAAAATCTGATCGTTATAACTGTCGTTGTATTGCATCACCACGTCGACGAACACTTCATCGCGTTGCCGCGAGATCACGACCGGCTTTGGATGGATCACTTGTTTGTTTTCGCCGAGTTGTCTGACGAACTCTTCGATGCCGTGCTTGTAGAGAAAGATTTCCTTTTTCGGCGGATCAACCCGCTCGTCGCTGAGCGCGATCTCGAGTCCGGGATTCAGGAACGCCAATTCACGCAATCGCGTCGCCAGCCGCTCAAACTTGAACTCCGTCGTGATCGTGAAAATGGTCGGATCGGGTAGAAACGTGATCAACGTGCCGGCCATCTTTTTGTTTTTCACTTCGCCGATCACCGTGAGCTTGTCGGTCGTTTTCCCCTTGGCGAAGGCCATGTGATGGACCTTGCCGTCGCGCGTGACCTCGACCTTGAACCATTCCGAAAGTGCGTTCGTACATTTCGCGCCGACACCGTGGAGACCGCCGGAATATTTATACGCGCCCTGCCCGAATTTTCCGCCGGCGTGCAGATTGGTCAGCACCAGCTCGACGGCTGGCATTTTCCATTTCGGGTGGATATCGATCGGGATACCGCGTCCATTGTCGCGTATCGAGATGCTTCCATCGACGTGAACTGTCACTTCAATCCTGGTGCAAAATCCGGCCAGATGTTCGTCGATCGAGTTATCGAGGACCTCGAACACCATATGGTGCAAACCGCGCTCATCCGGGTCGCCGATGTACATCCCGGGGCGTTTCCGGACTGCTTCCAGCCCTTCCAATTTGTCGATTTGCGCGGCGTCGTACTTTTGGGTGGCGCTAATTCCGGCGGGGCGATTCCGAGAGGTTTCTTCGACCGGAACTTCTTCTTGAACTTGGGCCATAAAGGAGGGTCGAACGACCCTTCAGAAAGGATAGCGAGAAAAGGCCGGGAAACAACTAATAATCTCGTGTTTTCCAGGGCCCTGTTTCCACTACCGGTTGGAGATGGGTAGCCGCAAAAACCCACCATTTTGTGGTTTCGGATCCTGCCGGGAGCCGGTCAGTTTTTGACTCCTTGACCGCCCGATTTTAGACCCCGAAAATACGCCTACTCAATGCGCACTCAAACTCTCTTCGAAGCCCGCTGGATTGTTGTCTTTCTTTGTATTTGCCTGATCGAAAGCTGGTTCATATCGGTCTGGCTAACACTATTCTTTGCGTTGCTGATCATTTGCACGCTTGCGTTCTTCCGCGATCCGGATCGCACGGTGCCGTCGGATGCCGATGCAATTGTTGCGGCGGCTGACGGAACGGTGACCGAAATCAGCGAAGTCGAAGAAAACGAAATCCTGAAAACAAAAACGCGTCGCGTCGGAATTTTCCTGTCCGTGTTCGATGTGCATACGAACCGTGCTCCGATCGACGGCCGGATTATTTACCGGCAGCATCGGAAAGGGCTTTGTCTGGATGCACGCCGTCCCGAATCTTCGGAGAAGAACGAATCGATGACGTGGGCTTTTGAGAACAGCCAGGTCACGGTGGTGGTCCGCCAACTGACGGGTGCGGTTGCGCGGCGCATCGTTGCCTGGTCGCAGGTCGGCGATGAATTGAAGAAAGGCGATCGGTTTGGAATGATTCGCTTTGGCTCCCGAACGGAAGTATATTTACCGCTTTCCGCCGCCGTGCTGGTGAAAGTGGGCGATCACGTAGCTGGCGGATCGACGATTATCGCGCGCCTCCCCGAGCTATGAACGAACAACCATCCAAGATTTATCTGCTGCCAAATTTGATGACGGCGGGGAATCTGTTCTGCGGGTTTACCGCGACGCTGAAGATTCTCGAGGGCGCATTGTTGCAGAACACCAATGCCGAAGCTGCCTCCGATTTGTTTCACGCTGGGATTTGGTTCATTCTCGGCGCCTGCATATTCGACCTGCTGGACGGGCGTCTGGCGCGTCTCGGCGGACACGAAAGCGCTTTTGGCCGCGAATTCGATTCGCTGGCAGATATCGTGTCATTCGGCGTCGCGCCGGCGTTGCTGGTCTATCGAATTGTGCTGCAGGAATTTCCGCGCGCCTGCTGGATCATTGCGTTCGTTTATCTGGCGTGCGGCGCAATGCGGCTGGCCCGTTTCAACTCCGTAGCCGCCAATCAGGCGACAAACGGCCAGGACAACATGAAGAATTTCACCGGGTTTCCGATTCCCGCGGCGGCGGGGCTTATCGCTTCAATTACGCTCTTCATGCTTTGGCTCGCTCAAGGCGAGCATTTTCTCGGGAAATGGAAATTCGTTTTGCCTCCGCTGATGGTTTTTCTTTCGTTCATGATGTTTAGCCGCATCCAATATCCCAGCTTCAAAGCATTGAACTGGAAGACGAAGAAATCGATCCCGCGTTTCCTTGCCATCATCCTCATCGCGATCTTTACCTGGCTCTATTACGAATGGATGCCCGCCGTGCTTTTTCTGGCGTATCTGCTTTACGGATTTCTGCGGCCGTGGCTTTCGCGCGAGTGGCGTCGCGAAATCGAAGAGGAAATCGGCGAGGAAACGCCCGACGAGCCGGCAGAGCAAACGTCGTAGATTTTGGAATTGTCGCGTGTCATCCCGAACCGCGAAGACGGCGAGGGACCTTCCGCAAGAGCGAAGGTCACACGAGTTACGGTTGATCGGCGAACACGCTGGGTGCTGAATTGTTCTTTTCCCATTAGCGTGACGCAATCTCCGACTGGCGGGGTTCCTCGCTCCGCTCGGAATGACATCCGTTTGAATGGCGCGGACCCGCTGTAGCGGCGCCCTGTGAGCGTCGCAATCTTCATGCGCGATAAAGGCGACGGTCGTAGACCGCCGCTACAGCTCACCGATTTAGCTTCGCAAGAATTTCCGGGTCGCGCACGTCGGCCCACGCGCCGCTTAATTCGAGAGCTTTCACTTTTTTTCCCGACCGGGCGAGATTGCGAATTGCGTCGGTCAACTCGTATTCGCCGCGTGGAGACGGTTTGAGTTTTGCGGTGAACTCAAAGATACCGGGCCGAAAGGCGTAAACTCCGGCGTTGTACCAGACACTGTTTGATTCACCGGGCTGTGGTTTTTCCCGGATATCGGTCACTTCCATTTGTTCGTTCACAAAAACTGCGCCGCCCTTGCTGAGGTCCTCGCCACGGATCACAGTGACGATCGCTTCGACACCTTCGGGAAGATCGCCAATGCGCCTATAGTTCGTGGGCTCGACCAGGATGTCGCCGTAGCTTAGCACGAATGGCGAGAGGCCGGCAAAATCGCGCGCGAGCTCGACTACGCGCCCCGTGCCGTCCTGCACGGTCTGCGTCATGTATTGAATCCCGATTTTGTAACGAGAGCCATCTCCGAAGAAATTCTGAACAGCTTCGGCATGATAACCGACAATAATTAGAACATCACAGACGCCGGCGTCGCGCAGCCCTTCGACAATGTGTTGCAACACCGGCTTGCCGCGAACTTCGAGCATTGGCTTGGGCAGTTCTGCCGTCATCTCGCGCATCCGGGTCCCGCGGCCGGCTGCCAGCACGACTGCTTTGTCGATCTTCATTTTGGTTGCCTGGGGTGGATCGAGCTCTCTCAGCCCGATGTTACGATCAGGTGGCGAAGCCGCAATTAACTTAACGTTACGCGCTCATGGGCAACTCTCGTGCTTCCTCATACGCGAATTGCCAATCGTAAATCAAGGTTGACCGATTTTCTCGGTAACGAACAGCGCCGGCAGATTCGCATCTTTGATCAAGCCGTTCACTTTGGGAACTTCGCTCGATTTCAGTTCCGCCCATTTTTTCAATTGTTCGCCCAGTTTGCCGTTGAGCATTTGAAAAACGTTCAGCTGCGACTGGGTCGGGGCCGTGTCCCCAGCCTCGATGATATGGCTGAAAGCGTCGAAGCGTTCGTTGAGCATGCTGGGGAAGGCGAGGTTCGCTTCCGATCCTTTCATGTCGACCTGAATGAGCTGTTCCTCGACCTGCGACATTTTGTGATCGAGATCGTCGGCGGCCGCGAGCGCAGGTTTCAAATTCTCCTCGTACCCGAAGCGGGTGTGAAGATCTTTGATTTCCTTTTCCATCTGGCGGATCTCGTTAATGGCTCCGTGAAGTCGCGAGATGTCGTCGTTGACCTTCATCGCGAGCGCAAATTGCTGTTGCACAGCCTGCTCGGAACCTTTCGTGCGCGGGTCGGTAACGAGATGCAGCGGTACGGTCTGCGATTTGCCGCCGGCTGTTAGTTTCACCTGATAATCCCCTGGCACGGCCAGTGGCCCTCTCGGTCCGGTTCCGGCATAAAATGCGCCGGGCACCTGCACGGGATCGTCGTAACGCAGGTCCCATGCGAACCGGTCCATTCCCGCGTTGGCCGGTATGGTTTTGGCCCGCTCGAGGAAGTCCGGCCATTCAGGAGGCTGCTCGTTCTTGTTTTTCTCCTGGCTGGAAAAATGCCTGACAATTTTTCCCTGGGAATCGAGAATATCGAGCGTCACTTCGCCCTTGGGCGCGGTCTTGAAGTAGTAATCGATGATTGCTCCGGCAGGCGGGTTCTCTCCGACTGGCAATCGCGTATCGACTTCGTCCGGGTAATGCAAACGGAGCGCGGTCTGCGGTTGATAGAGCAGCGTGTCCGCTTGCGCCGATTGGGCGCTGACCTGTCGCAGCGGCGTGAGATCGTCGAGCACCCAGAAAGAACGACCATGTGTCGCTACCACCAGATCGTCGTCTTTGACCACGAGATCACGAATCGGCGACTGCGGGAGATTCAACTGCAGAGGTTCCCAATGCGCGCCGTCATCGAATGAAACGAACACGCCGCGTTCTGTTCCCGCGTAAAGCAGTCCACGCTTTTTGGGATCTTCGCGCACGGCACGCACATAAGCGCCCTCGGGGATTCCATTCACGATTGAAGTCCACGTTTTTCCAAGGTTTGTCGTTTTGAATATGTATGGCTTGAAATCATCGAGTTTATGCCGGTCGACCGCGACGTAAGCGGTATTGGCGTCGAGCGGTGACGCTTCGATCAGGCTAACCGTGCTCCACTCCGGCATTTTCGGTGTGACGTTAGACCAATTTTTACCGTCGTCGGTCGTTACCTGGACGAGACCATCGTCGGTGCCGGCCCAGATCGTCCCCTGTTTCAGGGAAGATTCAGCCAGCGCAAAAATCGTGTCGTAATATTCGACAGATGTAATGTCTTTCGTAAGCGGTCCGCCGCTCGGTTTTTGTTTGTTCTTGTCGTTACGAGTGAGATCGCCGCTTATCTGTGTCCAACTGTGGCCGTGATCGGCGGACTTAAAGACACATTCCGCCGCTGTGTAAAGAACGTCGGGATTGTGCGGCGAAAGCATCAACGGCGACACCCATTGGAACCGGTGGACCAGATCCGACGCGGGGTGTCCGGAATTGTCGAGCGGGACGGGACTGATGTCCTGTGCCTCGCCTTTCTTTTTGTCGTAGCGGACGGCGTAGCCTTCACTGTTCGAATAAATGATCTGCCAGTCGCGTGGATCGGGAACCACAAAACCGCATTCGCCATCACCGGCCACGAACCAGTCCTCGCGACCGATCACTCCGGAATCGCTGCGGCTGGCAATTCCAATGTTTGAGTTGTCCTGTTGCGCGCCATAAATGTGATACGGAAACGCGTTGTCGACCGCGACATGATAAAATTGCGCGGTCGGCTGATTGTTCTCCCGTGTCCATGTCTTGCCGCCGTCCGTCGAGATGCTCGCGCCGCCATCGCTCACGTTTCCGATCCGGTCCGGATTGTTCGGGTCGATCCAAAGCCCGTGATGGTCACCATGTCGCGCGGGCAACAGCGTGAAATCTTTTCCGCCGTCCACCGATCGAAATAATCCCGTGTTCAGTAGATAGACCGCGTCCACGGATTTTGGATCCGCGTACACCTTGCTGAAGTACCAGGCGCGCTGGCGAAAGCGTCCGTCACTATTAATGCGTTTCCAATGCTCGCCACCATCCTCGGAACGGTAGAGACCGCCGTCCTTCGCTTCGATGATCGCATAGACGCGGTTGGAATCGGCCCCGGAGACGGCCACGCCGATCCGGCCCAACTCTCCGCCTGGCAGTCCGTTGCCCTCGAGATGTTTCCAGGTGACGCCGTTGTCTTCCGACCGATACAAGCCGCTTCCCGGTCCGCCGCTGGAAAAAAACCAAGGTTGGCGGCGCATCTGCCAGAGCGCGGCGAAGACAATGTTCGGATTATGCGGATCGAACACGACGTCGATGCCGCCGGTGTTTTCGTCTTTGCTTAAGACGTTGGTCCAGGTCTTTCCGCCGTCCATTGTGCGAAAAATCCCCCGTTCCTTGTTAGGCCCGAAAGCGTGGCCCAGCGCCGCCACGAGCGCCACGTTGGCATTTCTTGGATCGACGATCAGGGCGCCAATGTGGTGGCTGTCTTTCAGTCCAACATTTTCCCAGGTCTTCCCGCCATCGACCGATTTAAAGACGCCCGTGCCGTACGTGATGTTGCCGCGGGGAGCCGCTTCGCCTGTTCCGACGTAGATGACATTATGGTCGGAGGGCGCTACCGCGATGGCGCCGATGGATGAGATTGGTTCTTTGTCAAAGAGAGGCTTCCAATTCGCGCCGCCGTCCACCGTTTTCCAAACCCCGCCCGCTACAGCCCCGAAATAGTACTTATCCGGTTCATCGGAGATTCCCTCGATGGCGAGCGCGCGTCCACCGCGAAACGGTCCGACGAGCCGCCACTTCATTCCGTCGAACAAATTTTCGTTGATCGCGGGGGCGGGTGTCGCTTTAGGGGATGAAGCAATATGCGCGGGTTTTGGCGAGGGATTGGCAGCGAAAGCGGTCGCGCAAAATAAAGCGAACGTGGATAAGACAAGTGAAGGAAAGCGGCCGGCGGGCGTGTTCATCCGTGTAAGGTGGGAAGGTTGCAGCGTCCTTCAACTGGAATCAGCTAATCGGTGGGGCGCCGTAACGCGGGTGAAGGAGCGGCCGGGCTTTCAAATTCAGTCGAGCCGACTAATTGCTTCCCGGCCCGAGAGGCCTGTCGTCCTGCCTGTCGCGTCCGCGCCGCGAGAAGGTAGGCGAGAACCGCGTCGCGCTCGGCCGGTTTCAAATCAGCGCGAGGCGCCATTCCCCGAACGATGCGTGGCCAATCCGAAGCGCTATAACGCGAAGCCACGGGGAGAGTGTGGCATTCGATGCAGCGTGAAGCGAAGAGAACGCGGCCCTGGCGCAACGTAGCGAGATTGACACGCTGGCGCGCCGCCGCTTGCGACCATTCCGGTGTTACTGAAGGGGGCTTGTAACTTAGCGATTCACAACCAGCCAAAGCGGCGACGAAGTAAAGGCAGACGAGCATGCCGACGTGTCGCGCACATGCCGGCAATATGGCATTTCTCATCCTGAGAGCGGTCATGTCGCTAAAACCCAAAGCCGAAGATCGTGCGGAGTTGCAGGTCCGGCTCGTCTGCCGTGCTGGTCGCTTGTGCAAGGGCGGTAATTGTCGCGAAACAGCGGCCATGACGGAGCGCGATGTTCGGACCGAGGAAAATATTTCGCGTCCGCTGTTCGTCCCGCCATTCCGGAAACACGAACTCATGCAGCAGCTCGATTCCCACAGAGACGCACGGCGAAAGTTGATAACTCGCGCCCAGCGCCTGTTGCAACTCCCCGTTGCTCTCCTCGAGATGGCGTCCGTTCCATTCGGCTTCCATCGTCAGATTGTAATCGAGAATCAGCGGCCCGAAATTTTTCTGGGCGATTAGTTTCGATTCCGATTCGAAATGCTGACGGCCTGCGCTGATTTCCTCATAAATAGAGATGCCGGCGGGATCGATGACCGGATTGCTGAAATTGTAAATGAGCTCTACAGCACCGCCGTCGTAGGAAACGCCGTCCTCATCGGCGTGGTTCGCGTCGCGATAAGACCAATCAAGAGGATAAAGTCCAATCTGGAAGTGGTCTGTGATTCCGATCTCCAATTCTTCCCGAAAACCCACTTCGTCCAGGCGGGTCGCGCCATCGTTGGTCCGCGCCCATGTGATCGTGTTCTCCGATTCGATGCTTCCCGGGGCCGAGGTCGGCGCTTCGTAGAGAAACGTAAAATGGCGCGCTCCAGCAAAAGCGGAAGCGGCCGATAACGTCAACAGGAAGGCGATGGCCGATAAAAAACCGATCCGAAATTCCGGGTGTTCCGCGATTGAGCGAGGCGCTCTTGCGGAAGACTTGGCGTTAGAGAAGGTCCGCCAAGTCCCGCTCACGAGACCGTTTCGAATCGTTCCGAAATGGCGGCGCGACGATTGGCAGCAGTGTCATCAGCCACGCCGGCCGCATTCTCTTCGGTTACGGGCGGCGCGGCAGCCTCGACAGTGTCTCCTGGTAAAGCGCTAAAGTGTCTGGCCGCGTAGTAAGAGCCGACGACAACAACCGCGGCGATGAGTTGCGCGATCATCGTTTCGCGCGTGGGGAAGACCGCAAACCACATGCTGATCCATCCCGGGATCCGGTCTGCCAGCCAGGGAATTGGGGTTGTGGGAATCCAGTGGGCCAGCTGCATTTCCTGCGCTTGCTCGCCTACCATCACCAGCAAAACAACGCCGAGAAGAAGACCCGTCGTGATCAACATCTTTCGATAAGGAAGGCGTTGTTGAAGGACAAAGGTGAGCATCGCGACCATGCCTGAAAGGACGATGCCGAGCAGCGCGCCTTGCAGCACGACGCCTCCGCCCAGGCGCAAATTGTAGCTTTGAAGAAACAGGACGACCTCGAAGCCTTCGCGATAAAGCGAAGTGAAACCGAGCAGAATTAGCCCCCACCACAGGCGCGACCGTGTAATCTCTTCCGCTCCCGCCCCTGCCAGGAGCGATTTTCGCCGGCGATTGTGCGCGCGAATCCAACCGCCCCAATAAATCTTGTGAAAGAACCAATTCATGATCACGAGCAGCACAATCACTGCAAGCAATCCGGTCGCCGCTTGCAGATCGAGCGCCGGCATGTTGTCGCTGAGCGAACTGACGATTCGTACCGCGACCACCCATGTGACCAGAGTCGCTGCGAAGGCAATGCCCGCACCGGCTGCGACGGGACGACGATATGCGCGTTTGACCCCGGTCATGCTCGCGGTGATCGCGGCCAGGACCAGAATGCATTCGAGCCCTTCGCGAAAGACAAGAACGCCAATATCGAGAAACGCGACTGTCCGGCTTGTGTCGGCGCGCATTGGATCGGGCGCGCCGTGGACAGTGAGTCCCTGCCAGAGAACCATCGCCAGCACACAACCGGCTGCCACCCAAATTGCGACGCGCAAAAGAGCGCGTACTGCAGGGCGCTTCGATAGCAAAGCAGTCGCAGTCACAAACAAAGGCTATCACATTCCCTTGCCGGTCGCTGCCGGTCAGTTGCGTTTTTTTAGCGGCCAATTGCGCCGCCTCAGACACTTCGCGCCCTTACTGCCGGCTGTAAAAATCCACTCCCGAAAGCGTCGTGCCGGTTAATCCTATCCCCACCGCAAGCGTTCGTCCGTCCTCGGAAACTTGCAGTCGCTCTACATAAGCGAGTTTCCCGTTAACTTTGCCGAACATCTCGATTATCCCCGGGCCAACGCGCCGGGCCGAAACGGTGGAGCCCGGCGTGACGTGCGGACCCTTATCCGGATAATCTTCGCCATCGAACTTCAGATCGACGCGCTCCCCGCTATCGCGGCTGATTAACGATAACCCGTCGCCCCCATACGGTTGGATCGACCAGTTGATCGGTTTATGGCGCCTGGGCGATACGCTTTCCCAGGTTCCGATCAATCCTGACGTTCCGGCAATTCGCCTTGCCGTATATTCGCTTTTGTAGGTCGAACCGTCGTTCTTAACACCTTCGGTAACCGAATTGAACGTTTGGTTGTCCGGGGAAACGGTCCAAATAGAACTGGAGATGATTTGACCGTTTAATTTATCGATGGATTTCCATTTATTGGGACCTATCCGCCTTAACGCCCAAGTCGTGCCGCCGCCAGTAGGGTGGTCCTCGCCGTCGAGAACGATCGTCTCCACCTTGTCGCCGGTGGTAAATCTGTATTTGTAGTTGCCGAGATCCTCGATCTTTTCCTGAACGCCCGCGAATCTGCTCTTGTCGGGTATCAGTTTCCAATTGCCAACAAATGGATTGTCAGCGGCACTCGCGCGAGCCGACAGCATGGAAAACAAAGATAGAATAATTAGATGGCGAATATTCATAATACGGATGCGTCTCGTTGAAAGTTTAACGCGTCGCGCGTTTCAATCAATCTGCCAAGGTAAAAACCAGCTCGGCGACGGGGCCCGGAGGTTTCCGGTTTCAAATCCTGGAGATTGTTTCCGCCGACTCCCCGGATTGGCGTGGCGCCTGGGACAAAGCGAGGCGGCTACACCGGGGGGGATCTTGTGATTTCCTGCGCATCGCGTAACTTCGCCGGTGCGACGTTGTCCGGGAAATCGACCGGTTCGCCCCGGGGTGGACCAGGCATTTACGTTGATCGAGATCGTTATCGCGATCTCCATTCTCGTGGTGGTGCTTCTTCTGGCGGTTCCGAGTCTGACCGGCGTCCTTGCGAACAATCGGCTGCGGCGTTCGCTCGATCGCTTTAACGGATTGGTGCATGAGGCGCAGGAACGGAGTGTCACCGAGCACCGCGCATATCTCATCGTGTGGGGCGATAAGGATATCGAGTTGCGTCCGGAGGTAGTCGGCAAAAAGGAAGAAGCAAATCCGACCGACGGATTTCAACTGGCGCGCGGAGAAACCTTGACTCTGACGCTACCCGCCGCGCTGACCAAACATCCGCCAGCCCAATGGATATTCTGGCCGTCGGGAATATGCGAACCGGCGATTGTCGAGTTCAAAGGGCGCGACGGCGTGTGGAAAGCCGATTATTCTGCGCTGACCGCGCGCTCAGACCTCTTGAATTATGCGACGCGCTAAAGACCGGACGAATCCGGCGGCCGGCATTCCGCATCGACGCGCTGCAAGAAAGCGCGCATTCGCCCTTTATGAGGTGCTGCTTGGCGTTGCGATTTTCGCCATTGGAGTTCTGGCGCTTGGCCGTGCAGTCCAAAATTGCCTCAACGCAAGCACGCTCAACGCAGAGGAAGAACGCGTTCGTCAGATTTTATCGAATCGTATGGCGGAAATTCAGGCCACACCGGGATTTCCCGATTCGGCAAAGGAATCGAAAATCGATACCGGATACGGAGTTGTAAAGCTGATCCAGAAAGCCGCCCCTGCTGGGTTGGAGGAAGATAACGTTCAACTTAACGGAATCGACGTGGTCACGTTGAGCGCGCAGTGGATGCGCGGCGGCGTCGCGCAATCGAGGCAGCTCCAGTTTTATGTCTATCGCGTCGGGGCAGGTTAATCGTGCCACACGCAGCGGGTTCACGTTGCTCGAAATCACGCTGGCGGTGGCGATTCTGGCGATGATGGCGGTGGCCATTTATCGTTTCGTTCAAACCAATCTCGTCGCGATTCGTGTCTCGTCCGATGCCGCTCTGGAGGACGAGCGGTACGGTGGGTTGCGCGACCTGCTCACAGCACAATGGCAAAGCCTGGTTCCCGGTAACGGCCGGCTCCTGGGTGAACCTTATAAATTCAACGATCGTTCGCGCGATGAGATCAGGTGGATTTGCGGCGCCGGCCCCGGGTTGCTGACCCGGTACGCGCCGGGCGATTTCATCGTTACGATGCGGCTGCAGCGGGAAAATGAGAAAAGCAACCGGCTCGATCTCGGATTCCTGCGAAAACCGAAAAACGATTCTGACATTGCCGGGGAAGAGGATAGCTGGGTGCCGCTGATCAAGAACGTCTCCAGTTTGCAGATTCGTTATTTCGATCCGCGTTTGAACACGTGGCTGAATCGATGGACCGATACGGTGACGTTGCCACGGCTGGTGAAGGTGGTGATTGGACGTCCCGGTAATGCGGCGCCGTGGGAGGTGATCATTCCGTTGGGACGGACCCCGCTATGATAAAGAGGATGCCGATCTTGCGGTTGAAAAGAATTCGCGGCGCCGCGGTGATCCTTTCGCTCTGGGCGCTTTTCCTGCTCAGTGCGATGGTAATTTCATGGGCAGTAGACATTGGCTCGCGGCTGACGCTTTCCGGAAATGCCAATCGCCTTCTCGATGCGGAAGCGATGGCTTGCTCCGGTGCCGAGGTTGCATTGCATCCCGCGGTCAAACCGGGCTCGCCCAATCTGACCGGGGGACTGGGTCGCGGCAAAAGTTATGAGGCGCGTATCACCGGTGAGGGTGGCCGCTTGAATATAAACTGGCTCGTGGCGGGTGAAGATCCCGACAAGCTGGAGATTTTGGAGAAATATCTGCAAAACAAAGGTGTCGATCTAAATGAACGCGACCATATGATGGATTGTCTGCTCGACTGGGTCGATCCCGATAACCTCGTGCGTCTCAACGGCGCTGAGGAAGGCGAGGATTATCATCCGGCCAATACATTGTTTACGCGAATCGACGAGCTTAAAAAAGTGAAAGGCTGGACCGAGTTTACTTCCCATCCGGACTGGGACGAAGATTTCACGCTGAATAGCAGCGGGCCGATCGATGTGGCCTGGGCTTCGCGCGACGTGCTTTTGGCTTTGCCCGGAATGACGGAACAGCTGGTGGATCGATTCCTGGAAATCCGGCGCGGCCCGGACGGAATCGATGGGACAGCCGATGATGCACAGTTTAAAACCGTGGACGACGTGCGGGCGCAGCTCGGTTTTAACGAGGAACAGTTTAAAGAGCTCGCCAAGCTGATCTCATTTAAGGACCCGGTTTACCGCGTTGTCAGCGTTGGAAAAGCCGGCGATGCCACGCGTACCGTGCAATTGGTGTTCCGGCGCGTCGGTGTTGTTTCGCAAGTCATCACCTGGAGGGAGTTTTAATATCGAAGCGGGACCGACATCTGTGTTCATCACGCCGACGGCGCATGGCTGGAATCTTTTGCGGGCGTCGGCCAGTAACGGTTCCTGGGAAGTGCACCTGTTGCACACGCTCGATGAGGCGGTGCCGCTGTTGAAGGCGGAAGACGATCTCGTGCTCAGTCTTCCCGTGGCCGCGGTGCTGGCCCAGCGGTTTCGTCTGCCAACCGTCGATCCGTCGGAGTTTCCGGAAATGGTCCGCATTCAAATTGAGAAGGCCCTCCCGTTTTCTCCGGAGGAAGTGACGACCGACTTCGAAGTGATCGAACAAAATGAGACCGAAAGCGTGATTTCTGCGGTCGCGGTCCGCAACGAACGGTTGGCGGAAATCGCGGCGCCTTTGATCGAACGGGGTTTTATTCCGCGACAGGTGACCGTGTATGCCGCGCAACGGGCCAGCACGCACGCGCCGAAGGGCCGCGCGCTGCTTATCTATCCGGAAGGCGAAACGCTCGTTTCCGCTGTCACGGAGAATGGAAAAGTAAGCATGGCTAAGACTTTGAATGGCGTGGAACCGGCACAATTGCAGATGGAACTGCCGCAGCTGACGTTGAGCGCGGAGTTGCAGGGGATCACAGGCTCGTTCCCGAATGTGTTGCTGGACGAGACTTGTTACGAACTGCGCGACACTGTGCAGGGGATCCTGAACGAGCGCGCCGAGATTGTGAGCGTCGAAACGCCGCCTGTCCCCGTTAAGCTCAATCTTCTTCCCGAAAGTTGGAAGCAGCGGCGATTGCAAATCGTCAGGCGAGGGGAATGGCGCAAACGCCTCATTCAGGCCGGAGGCGTGTATGCCGGCCTCCTGTTGCTTTTCCTTGCTTATTTCGGCTATGAACGATTTCAAATTGCGCGGCTTGATCGGCTGATTGCGCGCGACGAGCCGCAGACCCAGTTCGTTCGCGCGACGGAATCGACCTGGAAGGCGCTGGCTCCGGCCATCGATACGCGATATTACCCGGTCGAAATTCTATTGCATCTCTACGAGAGCATTCCGTCGCGGGACGTGCGTATCACCGCTTATAATCAATCGGCGCGCCAAATTTCAATCGATGGCGAAGCCAACTCCGCCGCGCTCGCTTATCAATTTGCCGATAAAGTGAAAAAGAATCCCGGTCTCCAGATTTTTCGATTCGACATGGCAGCTCCGCGCATTTTACCGAACGATCACGCCCAGTTTCGCCTGGAGGGAAAACCGCGATGACGATTCAGGCATGGTTCGAGCGAATGAATCAGCGCGAGCGAATGCTATCGCTCGCTGTCGCGGCCGTCATTTTTGTGCTCTTGAATTTTTTTATTTGGAGCTGGCTGCTCGGCACCATTGGCCAGGCGCGGTCGGAGCTGGCTGTTCGCCGCGACAGGCTCAAGGAACAGGAGGTATTTGTTAAGGAGCGGGCGCTTTGGACGAAACGAGACCAGTGGCTGCAGAAGCATCAGCCAGTCTTGAAAAATTCGGGAGAAGCGCAAACCGGGTTGCTCGACCAGCTTAAACAGATCGCCGGCAAGTATAATATCTTGATTGAAAACCCGGCCATCGGTCCGGGAGAGACAACGCCGAATCATCAGGCTGTTTTTGCGTCGATCGAAACGAAAAGCGCGTGGCCGCCTCTCGTACACTTTCTTTATGACGTGCAGCAGCCGGACTCATTTATCGCGTTTGATTCGGTCAATCTCATGATCGACAGCAATGATCCGACGATGATGCGCGGTAGATTTAAGATCGCGCGCTGGTTTGCGCCGGTCGGACGCAAGAAAGGGTGACTATTATGAGAGGGTCACTCCTGCTTTTATTACTCCTTGCCTTGATCGGCGTCCTACCGAGCCGGGGTGATGATGATTTGCCGAAGCGATTCAACTTCTCTCGCTATCAGGCCATGCTGGATCACTCGCCCTTCGCCGTGGCTACCGCTGTCGTGTTGCCGGCGGCCACGCCGGAAGTCTTTAAGGACCTTTACGTCGCCAACGTTGCGCACACGCCGGAGGCCGATCTGGTAACTGTTGTGTCGAACGCCGATAAAAACCTGAAAGAATATCTTTCGACGGCCGGGCCTAACGAACACGGTTATTCCGTCTCCAATATCGAATGGTCCGACCAGCCCGGCGCGACCAGGGTTACCATCGGCAAGGACGGAAAATTTGTCACCCTCAGCTTTAACCAGGCTTTGCTCAGCGCACCGTTGCCCGTGGCGCCGACGCGTCCTCAGCCGCAAAGGATTATTCCGCGGCCGACCCCGGCCATGAATAGGCCCAGGATCCCCAGCTCGATACGTATTCCGCCCTTGCCGACACGGACTCCACACATACGCGGCGTCATTCCCAGAAATCCGGCGGCAAACGTTCGTCCACCGGCCCAGCAGTAGAGCCTTAACTGAGGGCGATGGAATCTTCGCTACCGGCCCCAGTCGTCATCCGCAGTATCGGGAGTCCGATCCGGGCCTGCTGAAAAAAGGTCGTAACCACTCGGATTCTTGATTCCGGGGCATCGATAAACGTACTCCATAGCCCATGGATCTTTCGGGACGCTGTCCATCAATTGAGTCCACTGTTCTGGGATTGGATCGGTGTCCGGCCTAACGACGAGCGCCTTCAGGCCCTGATCCGTGGTTGGATAAAAACCATTTCGTCCTGAGTACGCCAGTAACATGGTTCTTATTCCCTGAATGTCGGCTTCGATTCGCGTTTTCTTCGCGACATCGACACTCGGGCCCATTTTGTAAATCGCTGCACCAAGAAGGAGCGCGATGATTGTGACCACGAGCATGATCTCGAGCAGCGTGAAGCCGCTCTGTTTGCGGGTTATTCTCATACAAGCCTGAAATCCGGGCTGCGAATATAGCACAAACGAACTCCTGCGCCGGGCGATTCTTCCACAACTGTCTTAATGGCCGGCTTGCAGAACGTAATCGGATTTCTCCCAAAGATATTTTAGCTGAATCTGTGTTCCACGGATCGCCGATGCTGCGGTTCCACTTCCGCTGAGAACCACCAGGTCATTTGTGCCGGCCTTTAAATTTGCGACCGGAATAATTTTCTGTGCCCGCAGCCAGCCGGTGTACTGAAACTGCATTTGGTTCACGAGCGGCTCCATCTGGCCCCGATAACCGGGATCGGCGAGTTCCGGCAGGGTCAGCGTAACCGGCCCGACGTCTTCGCCGTTCACGTAAACTTCGGGCGGCACATCGATGCGCGGGCTGGCTACTTCAAACGTAAGCAGAGCAAGCAACGGTTGCGCTTCGATACCGAATTGAAACGCCGCGCCTTGCTGGACGCTCGGTCCGATCCGGATGGTATCCGGGGAGAGCGACGCAGTGACGCTCCCAAACTGTGCCGTATCCTGTGTCGGCGATTGCAACGGCGGCAGCGATGAAAACGGTTGCGGGATCACCTCCTGGTGTCTGGCATTGAGCGGATGCACCACTTCGGTGCTCGTCATCCAATTGAGATAGGCACCACGGACGGTCTTGCCGTCTCCCGGAACTTCGATATCGATGGCAGAAATTCCGTTCATCGGAATCATGGCCGAATCGGAGGTTGGCAAATCGATCCCCGACCCGAGCTGGCCGGAACGCAAAACTTCGCTGCCTGATTCGTCCCACGCGACCAATTCCGGCCGCGCGCCCGGTTTGTCGTCGAAGAAAAGACGGAGAAACAAGACTTGATAGTCTCCCGGCGGATGCGCGACCCGGATTCGAAAAACAGTTTTGGGCGCCCCCTCTGTTGTTACGCTCGGCGTCATGGATACGGCTTCGACCCAGTCCGGCGCGCTTTGTGTCCCGGGATGTCCGTTTTGCCGAAGATCGATCCAGGCGCTGTCCGGGGTCGTTTTCCCCAGGGTGACAGCTGCCTGGGACTGGGGTTGAGACAGGCCGCCAGTAAACGCTTCCTGGGCATGTAGAGAGACTGCGCCGCCGAGCATGAGCGCGAACGCAACAGAGCGAAGAAGCATCTGGGACTTCGACATTACTTCAATGCGGACGGAACTGCAAGCTGCGTGTCATTTCAAACACGGCCGAGAGAATGCTGTAAACGACAGCACCCACCACGATGGCGATGAGCACTACGATAACAATCGGAATCAGCGTCGAAATCACGCCCACGGTGCGATCGAGCTCGCGTTCGTAGACGTCCGCAATCGTTTGCATCGACCCGGCGAATTGTCCGTGTCCGGTTTGTTCGCCCACCGCCATCATGTCGGTAAACAAATCGGGAAACAGATGTTGCGCGCTCAACGCGCTCGACAGTGTGGCTCCATCGATCACCGCGCGCCGCACTTCGGTCAGTTTTGATTCGAGAAATTTGTTGCCCGCGATTTCCGAAACGAGATCGAGTGCACGGAGGAGGGGAACTCCATTCTCTATTAGAGTACCCAGCGTCCGCGAAAACTGAGCGTAGTAACGATGCCGAATCAATCGCCCATAACCCGGAATGCTGAGACGGAACCGGTCCCACGTGATGCGCCCTTCCGGTGTCCGCACGAACGCGCGAAAGCCCGTGATACCGCCTGCGACAAGGAGCGCGACAAGCCACCAGTAAGAGGTGATCGCATGATGAACTCCCAGCAACATGCGGGTGGCCAACGGCAGGGTGGCGTTGTTCTGCGACATGAAAGCAGTCAATTGCGGCACCATGAACGTGATGAAAATGGTGATCAGGGCGATGCCGGCCACGGCCAGCGCGGCCGGATAGATCAACGCCAGTTGCACGCGATCGCGCAGGTTTTTCGCCTGCATTAAATGTTTTACCAGCCGGTGTAAAATATCGGGAAGCGCGCCGCTCGCTTCGCCGGCCGCTACCAGGTTCACATAAAGCGGAGGAAAAATTCGTGGGAAATCGCGCAGCGCTTGCGAAAAACTCCGGCCATCGACTAATGCCTGATGCAGCGCCCGCGTCATTTGCTGCAGGCCCGGCCGCTTCAGACGCTTTTCCAGGATGGACAATCCTTCGTCCAGTGTCATGCCTGCTTGAAGCAAGTGCGCCAGTTGCTCGGTAAAAAGAAGCGCCTGGCTGTGCGGGATCTTCAGATTCTGCGTTGCAGGCGCGATCGGAGGCTTTTCACCGACGACAGCTCTTTCGGGTGCCCCGCCGACGATGTCGATCTTAATTGGAATGCAGTGCTGTTGCTCGATTTGGCGAATGGCGACGGCGCGGTCCGCGCATTCCAGTACGCCTTCGACCAGACCGCCGCTGGCATTGCGCGCTCGATAAGCAAACTGTGGCATCGGCTGGAAAAGTAATCCGAATTCTCAAACCTTAAACATGAAACAGTTGGGATTGGGAGCGCCACCCGTTGCTGTGTCGAGGACCGGAATCGGGATTTGTCTCGGGGCCGGGATCGATTGTTCTCAGCCGGCCAGCGTCGCCCAGATAATCAAGCCTCCCAACGCTGCCAGCGTCACCGGTACGCCCAACCGTTCGAAATCGCGGAAGGAAATTCGAATGCCGAGTTCGCGGGCTTGCTGCACCACGATGATGTTGGAGACACTTCCGACGATGAGGAGACTTCCGCCGAAACTGTTGGCCAGCGCCAAAATGTAGGCCGCCGTCGGTTGGGAGAGATTGATCATCTTGATCAGCAGCATCACCGCGGGCGCGTTGTTGATTAGATTGGATAGTGCCGCTGTCGTCAGCGCGAGCTGGATCGGCGCGTTGAGATTGAAACCGACATGCGTCAGCCATTGCACCGCCTGCTCGCCGTACCCCGTGGATTCAAACGCGCCAGTCACAACAAATAATCCCAAAAAGAGAACGAGGATCGACCAGTCCACGAGGCCGAGAAGCTGGTCTGTGCGGAACTTGGGACTGGCAAGGTGAATCGCCGCAGCGGCGAGAACGATGATTTCTCTGGGCCACGACGTGAAGAACAGACCGACCACCAATATCAGAATGACAAGACCCTTGACTGTGTGCGTGCGATCAAATGGGTAACTTTCGCCATCTGCGTGCGCTTGGAGCGGGCGCTGTCAGCTGAAGGTTCTTGCGCGACATCATCCAGATGATTCCGTAACCGGCGCCCATGGCGAAGAGTACAGGAATGATGCTCCATAAAAGATAGCGGCCGAAGTTCAGGTCCGCGACCTGTCCGATCAGCATGTCCTGCGGGTTGCCGACTAAAGTGGCAGCCGCGCCGATATTGCTGGAAATCGCGAGCGCAATCAGAAATGGAACCGGGTTGAGTTTTCGGCGAAGCAGAGCCAAGGCGACAACGGGCGTAAAAGCGTAGCAAACGATGTCGTGATTGAGAAAGGCGGACAGCCCGCCCGTTACCGCCATTAAAACGAGAAGAAAACGCGCCGGATGTCCAAGTCGCGCGGAAATCGCCATCGGCCACTTTATTGTAAAATCCGGAGAGCCGGAGTTGGGCTGAGATAACAAAAAAACCGAACAGCAGGAGGATTGTCGGCCAGTTAACGCTGGCAATCGCGCCTTGGATGGAGATGCCGCCAAAGATCATCATCGCGATTGCCCCCAGGAGAACGATGCCGACGCGATTGAGTTTCAAGCCCGGCACGCGACCGATCGCGATGCCCAGATAGGTGACCGCGAAGATGGCCAGGACGATCGCCTTGGAAGGTGCGTTCAGCGTTGCGATGCCGAGCAAAGCGAACATGGGTAGGACCGCTACGTTACCCGCGGATTGTTCGACTTGTCTCTGTTTTTATCTCGGAATCGAGGCGGGGGCGGGAATGGAGCCGGCGGGAGCCGAGCGACATAGACGAAGCCCGAAGGGTGAGCTCGCGGGCAGCGAGCGAATCAATCGAACCGGCCCGTGGAGTGAAAGCCCCGGTATCCATCAAACCCGAGCGTGATGTTGAGGCGGGGGCGGGAATGGAGCCGGCGGGAGCCGAGCGACATAGACGAAGCCCGAAGGGTGAGCTCGCGGGCAGCGAGCGAATCAATCGAACCGGCCCGTGGAGTAAAAGCCCCGGTATCCATCAAACCCGAGCGTGATGTTGAGGCGGGGGCGGGAATGGAGCCGGCGGGAGCCGAGCGACATAGACGAAGCCCGAAGGGTGAGTCTCGCGGGCAGCGAGCGAATCAATCGAACCGGCCCGTGGAGTAAAAGCCCCGGTATCCATCAAACCCGAGCGTGATGTTGAGGCGGGGGCGGGAATGGAGCCGGCGGGAGCCGAGCGACATAGACGAAGCCCGAAGGGTGAGTCTCGCGGGCAGCGAGCGAATCAATCGAACCGGCCCGTGGAGTAAAAGCCCCGGTATCCATCAAACCCGAGCGTGATGTTGAGGCGGGGGCGGGAATCGAACCCGCGAATAGCGGTTTTGCAGACCGCTGCCTTACCACTTGGCTACCCCGCCAAATCAGCGAAAGCGCAGTATCCCGCACAGTGAGAACGTGTCAATACACGCGAGCTCAAGCCGCTGGAGCAATGGAGTAGAGGAGCGATGGAGGAATGATGGGTTTGAATCATTGCCGCATCACCTCAATACTCCAATACTCCACCTCTCCAATCCGCCGCAACCTGTGACCTCGCGTTCTTCCGAACTTTTTTCCCGCGCGCAAAAACGCATCCCCGGCGGCGTGAACTCGCCGGTGCGCGCTTTTCGCAACGTCGGTGGCGAGCCCTTTTTTGTCGAGCGCGCGGCCGGATCGAGGATCTGGGATGTCGACGGGAAAGAGTACATCGATTACGTCGGCAGCTGGGGACCGGCGATTCTCGGGCATGCGCCAAAGGTAATTGTCGATGCCGTGCGCGACGCCGCCACGCGTGGCCTCAGCTTCGGGATCCCTAATCCATTCGAGGTGGAAATGGCGGAATTGATCTGCAACTGGATGCCGTCGATTGAAAAAGTCCGGATGGTCAACAGCGGCACCGAGGCGACGATGTCGTGCGTCCGTCTGGCACGCGGCTTTACCCACCGCGACAAAATCATCAAGTTCGATGGTTGTTATCACGGGCATGCCGATCCGCTGCTGGTGAAATCGGGCAGCGGCGCGCTCACTCATGGCCAGCCGGACAGCGCAGGTGTTCCGCGCGCTTTTGGGGAACTCACGATTTCCTTGCCATTCAACGACGTCGCACTGATCCGGAAAGCTTTCTCTGAAAACAAAAATCAAATCGCAGCTATCATTCTGGAACCGGTCCCGGCAAATGCCGGACTCTATTTTCCGGAAAAGGATTTTCTGTCCTCCTTGCGCGAAGAATGCACCAAAAATGGCGCATTATTGATTTTTGATGAAGTGATGACCGGTTTTCGCGTCGCCCGTGGTGGCGCCCAGGAAATTTACGGAGTGAAACCGGACATCACCGCGTTGGGAAAAGTAATTGGCGGCGGGTTGCCTGTGGGCGCATTTGGCGGGCGCGGCGAAATCATGGACCAGCTATCGCCGGATGGTCCGGTTTATCAGGCGGGAACGCTTTCCGGAAATCCTCTGGCCATGGCGGCCGGTCTTGCGCAACTGCGCGAACTCGAGCGGATCAACGCTTGGAAATTACTCGAAGAACTTGGCGCGCAATTCGAGAAATTTACTCGAGACGCCATCTCGCATGTCGGAATCGCCGTAACATTTCATCGGATCGGCTCGATGTTTTGTTTGTTTTTCGCGTCCGGGCCGATTGTCGATCTGGCGGGCGCAAAACGCAGCGACCTGAAAATGTTCGCCAAATTTTTTCATGCCTGTTGTGAGCACGGCATTTATTTCGCGCCATCACAATTCGAAACCGGTTTCATCTCAACCGCGCACAGTGCCGAAGACATCGAGCGAACGGGTACCGTTGTGCGCGAAGTCCTGGCTCACCTGTAGCGGCCCCGAACGCTTTCGGGGTCGCAAAATGTTGGGAGAAGAGAATCCGACGGTCATAGACCGCCGCTACAGGGAGACTGGACGCCGCAACGCAGCCTCCTTACCTTTCCCGCTGTGAGCGATAACTCGCGAATTCGTGCAGTCGCGAAATTTTTTTTCGAAGGCGAGCGAAAATTCTTTGTCAAAGGCGTCACCTACGGCCCGTTCAAGCCGGATGCGGAAGGAAATTATCTTGGTCGTCCGGAGCAGGTTGATACCGATCTCGCGCTCATGCGTGAGATCGGGCTGAACGTGATCCGCGTTTATCACGCGCCGCCGCGCTGGTTTCTCGACCGTTGCGCGGCGGCCGGTCTTCGAGTGCTCATCACGCTGCCGTGGGCCAAGCACGTTGAGTTTTTGCGTCAGAGAAAAGCGCGCGATGAAATCTCACGATCTGTCCGTAACGCGGTCAAGGCCTGCGCCGGGCATCCCGCCGTCTTCGGTTACCTGGTTGGAAATGAAATTTCCAGCACGATGGTGCGCTGGCTCGGCGTGCGCCGCGTCACCGAGTTTGTTGAGCATTTGATTCGAATTGGCCGGGCGCTCGACCCGAACGTTCTCTTTTCCTACGCGACATATCCGCCGACCGAATATCTCCTGCCGCAAAATGTCGATTTCTTCTGCTTCAATGTTTATCTCCACAATCAGCGCGACTTCGAAAGATACCTGCTCCGCCTGCAAAACTTGACCGAAGACAAGCCGCTCATTCTCGGCGAATTCGGCATGGACACGATCCGTCATTCGCAGGACGAGCAGGCCGAGATGCTCCGCTGGCACATTGACAGCGTGGTGAAATGCGGGCTGGCCGGGACCGTTTTCTTTTCCTGGACGGACGAATGGTTTACCGGCGAGCAGGAAATCACGGATTGGGCGTTTGGGATCGTCACGCGCGACCGGCAGCCGAAGAAAGCGTTCCACATGCTGCGGGAAAGGCTTGGTCTGGAGAATTCGATTCTGCCGCGTCGTGCTCTTGCAAAGACGCCGTCTGTTTCGGTGATCGTTTGTTCCTATAACGGCGGAAAGACGCTCGCCGCGTGCCTCGATTCGTTAGGTCGCCTCAACTATCCGGATTACGAAGTCATCCTGGTCGATGATGGATCGACTGACGATACGGCTTATATAGCCGCTCAATTTTCGCAGGTCCGCTATATTCATCAAACCAATCACGGTTTGAGCCATGCCCGGAACACCGGCGCGGCCGCTGCGAAAGGCGAGGTGCTCGTTTACACCGACTCCGACTGCATGGCGGACGTCGATTGGCTTTATTATATGATTGGCACGCTGACGAGCGGTGACTACGCCGGGGTGGGGGGGCCCAATATCACGCCGCCGGCACAGAATTGGATCCAGGCTTGCGTGGCGGCCGCGCCCGGCGGACCGAGCCACGTCCTGCTGACGGACACGGTCGCTGAGCACATCCCCGGTTGTAACATGGCGTTCTACAAATGGGCGTTCGACAATGTGGGAGGATTCGATCCCGAATACCGCAAAGCCGGCGACGATGTCGATTTTTGCTGGCGGCTTCAACAAGCCGGTCACGTGATTGCCTTCAGTCCGACCGCGGTGGTCTGGCACCATCGGCGTTTCACTTTACGCGCCTTCTTCAAGCAACAGGACGGGTACGGCGAGGCGGAATCGCTTCTCCGCTTCAAGCATCTCATTTTCTTCGGTCCCACCGGCACGGCAAAATGGCGCGGCCAGATTTACGGCGCGCCGCGCTTCAGCTGGTTTCTTAACCGCCCGATCGTGTACCACGGAGTTTTCGGTGAAGGCTTTTTCCAATCGATGTATCCGACACCGCAATCCGACATCGCGGCGTATCTGGGCAGCATCGAATGGTTCGCGCTGACCGTCTTTCTTTTCGGACTTGGCATTTTTCTGCCCTCGTTACGGATTGTGCCTTACGTGATGCTGGGCGGCACCCTCTGCGTCGCTCTTTCTTATATGGTACGGGCCCGTATCGAGCCAAAGTTCGATACGGTTGCCGCGCGTCTGGTAGTCATGTTCCTGGCGGTTGTGCAACCGCTGGTGCGCGGCTTTTCGCGCTATTTCACCTGGCTGCACTTTAAGCGCACGCCGCGAAACGTGATCAAGGCGCACGAGAAGCTTCCAGCTGTCGCACGTTTTTCCGGAGGCTTGCGCCGCCGGGTTTTCTGGAGCGAAGAAGGCCGGGACCGGCATCATCTGCTCGGCGCGATTTTTCAACTGCTGGAGGAAGAGGGCTGGCGTTACTCCACCGATTCCGGCTGGAATGAGTGGGACATCCAAATCTATGGAAATTTCTGGTGGAGTGTTGTTCTGCAAACCGTGACCGAATACCACGGAGGTCCAAAATGTCTGACGCGCGTCAAGCTCCGCTCGCGTCTGGTCACCACAACGGTGATTTTCAATCTCATCGCCTTAAGCTTTTTCATTTATAGGCAGGTGAACCTGTCCCACATCGATCTTTGGTTCATTGTTCCTTATTCGTTGTTTCTCCTTTTTCTCACCAATCGCGCTCGCACCCTGAAATCGCGCGTCGCGGAGCTGGTTGACCTGGCTGCTTATCGTGCCGGTTTGCAGCGGGTCGCGCGCCGGGGCCGGATTGCGAAGCGCGAATCAGGCCCGGAGATTGAAGTTCCCATGAGCGTTGATCCCGCGGCGCGCATCTGAAAAACGCACTGAATCAAATGCGCCGCCGTTCGTGGCTGCTATTCTCGTTTGCTGTTGCCGGCGAAATCGTCTTTTTCGCGGCGCTGAATCTTTTCGACGATTGGACGCTTGAATCGATGCCGATAAAGTTCGTCGGAGCATCTTTTCTTGCCGGTATCGCCTACCTGATAGCGGTTTCGCATTTTCCGCCAAAGGGGGGATTCGGTTCGGCGCAGAGGGTCCACCCGGGCGCGCGCAAGCACGCGATCATTTTCTGGGCGGTTGCGGTAACGCTGCGTCTGATCGCGCTGCCGCTTGCGCCTGGTGATGATTTGTGGCGCTACGAATGGGAGGGGAAAATCCAACAGGCCGGTTTTAATCCGTACGTTATTGCGCCGGACGATCCGAAACTCGACGGCCTTCGGCGCAGCTTTCCCGAGTCGTCCAAAATTAATCACCCCGAATTTCGTGCGATTTATCCGCCCGGCGCCGAACTGCTGTTCCGCTTCTTCAGTGAAATTTCAAACCGGCCGCTTTTTTACAAGCTGGTGGTCGCCATCGCCGACCTGGCAACGGCCTTTTTGCTTTTACGATTGATCGGCGGCGAGGAACGGTACAAGACCGCAGTTTGGTACGCTTGGAACCCGCTTGTTGCCTACAGTTTCGCGGGCGCAACGCATTTCGACAGTTTGATGATTCTGCCGCTGGTTGGCGGAATTCTCTGCCTGGTTCGTTCCGAGACTCGAAGCGAACCTGGCCGAAAATGGGCTTGGGCGCTTTGGGCCGCGGTTCTTTTTGGAATTGCCATCTCGATCAAGCTTGTTCCTGCTTTGCTTCTTCTGCTTTGCGTGTTCGCGTTACGCTGGCGTGCAATCGTTCTCATCCTGAGCGGCGCCATTCCGGCAGCACTCAGTCTGCCGTACGGGTTTCCGAAAATTCGAATCTGGGAGTCGTTCGGCCAATTCGCCTACGTCGCTCGCCTGAACGACCTCTTTTGGTGGCTGATCGAGGACACCGTCTGGCCAAATCCGCATCAGAAAAATTATCATTACAATGTGATCCTGATCCTGTGCGTGATCGCTGTTTCGCTCATCTTCAGTCGTAACTGGAAACGCGGAATGCTTTGGGTCCTGGGCGTCGCGCTGGTGCTCAGTCCGGTTTTACATGCCTGGTATTGTACCTGGATCGTGCCGATTGCGGCCTGGCGGCGCGCCCATGCCTGGCACGTTCTTTCGGTGACAATCTTCGCCTACTATCTTTTCTGGGACCCGCGTCTTTTCATGTTGCCGTGGCACAGCGAACCGTGGATGCGCGCGCTGATCATTGCGCCCGTGCTGGCGGCCTTGGTCATGCTGTTAAGTGCGCAAAAAACTAAGCAACAGTCTGTTGTTTAGTAATTTACGTTATTAGCATTTGGCTGCCTTGGTCTGCAAAGCGCGACCCGCAGATTACAAGTCACGCGCGCGTTGCGTCCCCCAGAGGGCGACAGCCACAACTGTAGTGGCAGGCGGTGCCGCCTGCATTTCTTTCTATTTAGAGCAGCCGATACGGCCGCCTCTACAGTTCATCCTTTTAACTTAAGGATTTGAAATTCCGGTCGCTCGCAGCGCCTCAACGAAATCTTCAGGCGGCCCGGCTTCGAAACTCCTCCACTCCCCGGTCCGAGGATGCCTGAAGCCAAGCCTCCATGCATGCAGCATCTGCCGCAGAAATTGTCCCCCCGATTTTCGCCCATAAATTCTGTCGCCGAGAACCGGATGCCCAAGATGATGCAGATGAACTCGAATTTGATGGGTACGCCCGCTATGTAGCCGGCACTCGACAAGGCTTGCCGTTTGGCTCGATCGCAAAACCGAATATTCCGTTTTGGCGGTGCGCCCCCTGGCGGATACCACACTCATCCGTTGCCGATGAACAGGATGGCGCCCGATCTTCTCTTCAATAATACCGGTTGTCCTGCGCAACCTTCCCGCGACCACGGCGAGATAGATTTTCTCAACGGTCCGCGCGGCAAACTGGGCCGACAGATCACGATGGGCTTCATCGTTCTTTGCGACCACGAGGCAGCCGCTGGTTTCCTTGTCCAGACGATGGACGATACCGGGGCGTTCCTTCCCGCCGATTCCAGACAATGTTGTGCAGTGATGGAGCAGGGCATTGACGAGTGTGTGCTCGCTGTGGCCCGCGCCCGGATGGACAACCATACCGGCCGGCTTGTTGATTACGATGAGGTCCCGGTCCTCAAAAAGGACATCGAGCGGAATGGCCTCCGGCTGATTCTCGATTTTTTCCAACGGCGGTTCCGCAAGCTCAATCCGGTCCTCTTTCCGGACGAGATCGCTCGGCCGGGCCGCCTCTCCATTCAGTCTGACGGAACCGTTGCGGATTAACTGCTGGAGGCGTGAGCGCGAATATTCGGGTAGTTGGCTTGCCAGGAAACGGTCGAGCCGAAGGCGCGCGGCTGGTCCCTCGACGACCAACCGGATGGTCGCCGGGTTGGCGTTTTCCCCTGACGATTCAGTGCTGCGTTTCATTGCCCCCGGAATTGTCGATGATACAATCGCAGGGAATGGCTGCTGAAAAGGTCGCCTCGATCTCGCAAAAGTGTTCCGCCTGCGGTGCGTCGATTGACACCACCGACGCGGAACCGCTTGCACGCATCGTCTGTCCGAAGTGCGGCGAGAAAGTGCGGGTCGAACGATCGTTCAACAACTTTGTGTTGCTCGAAACACTCGGTATCGGCGGGATGGGCACCGTTTACAAGGCTCGCGACACGCTGCTTGATCGACTGGTTGCGTTGAAGTTGCTGCGAAAAGATCTCGGCACTGAAATCGATCCCGCGTCCCGTTTGCAACAGGAAGCTCGCGTAGCGGCATCGGTCAATCATCCCAACGTCATCCAGGTCTTTTCTTCCGGGACGGATCACGGCCAGTTTTATCTGGTAATGGAACTGGTCGATCACGGAAGTCTGGACGATTTCATTGAAGAGCGAAAGCGTTTGCCGGAAGAGCAGGTGCTCGAAGCCGGCATCCAGGTTGCCAAAGGATTGCGCGCTGCGTACGCCAAGGGACTGATTCATCGCGATGTAAAACCGGCAAACATTCTTTTTGCCGACGAGCATACCGCAAAAATCGGCGACTTCGGGTTGGCCGGTGTGGCGGCGGAAAAAGCGGAAACGCGCGGCGAGATCTGGGGCACGCCTTACTATGTCGCGCCGGAGCGATTAAAAAACGAGCCCGAAGATTTCCGCAGCGATATTTACAGTCTTGGCGCAACGCTCTTTCACGCTATTGCGGGCAAGGCGCCGATCGAAGGTGAAACGAATTCCGCGGCAGCCTTGCGCGATTTGAAAAACAAACCGCTCGATCTTCGCCAAATCACACCAGACGTCTCCGCGGGGACGGCGCGCGTGCTTAACCGGATGATCGCTCCCGATCCCGCGATGCGCTTCGCTTCCTACGACGATCTCGTTACGGAGCTGGAACGCGCGCAGCGTCTCCTGTCCGGAAAAGAAGACGTAGATGTTGTCCGGGCCCGGCAGAAACGATGGCAACTATTTGCCATTGGGGCGGTATTGTTAATGGCTCTTGCGATCGGCGGTTTCTTCTTCTTACACAAAACGCGCGAGTCACAATCCGCCTCGCCCGCTTCCGCCTCGACGCCAATGATTCCGACCAGTGAGCTTGAGCGGCAATTCCACGATGCACGCCATCAGCTTGTGGCCGGCAGGCATAAAGTAGCGCACGCCGCTTTCGCGCGCATCGCGCTGGACGCGCAGGGGCGCCAGCCGCTCTATGACTGGCTGCTCTTGAATGAAGGTCTGGCTGCGCTGATAGGGCGCGAGCAAATTCAGGCACGGCAGGCGTTTCAGGACGTGGAAAACGCAGGGCAGACGGGATTCGCCAAAAAGGATCTCGATCTGGAGAAGTTTTTTATCGCCACAGCCAGGAGGGTGGCGGCGTCCGGTGTCGTTCCCGCGACCGAAGTAGAGCGCGGCGACGACTTTAAAAGCTTTGCTCTGCTGCTTTTCGCGATCAAGGACATCTCCCAGTCGGACATTAACGATGCGACTTCATTGCTCGATCAATTCGTCAATACCCAGCCACAGGGAAACTTTGCGTGGATCGCTGACTACAAACCACTCGCCAAAAAATATTTGAACGATTGCCGCGTTTACACCGCCTGGAAGAACGGACCGAAGGAGGCCAATTCGGCGGAAGCTTTGGCAAAGTTAAAGGCGATCCGAAAACAGCTTAAAGCGCACAGCGCCATTTCCGATGCGATAAGCGCCGAAGAGAAAGCGTTGGCCCGAGGCGCGACCCAGCAACAGAAAGCAGAAAGCGCCGCTCTTGAAAAAAAGCGGAAAAAGGAAGTGGAAGAAGCGCCGCGGAAAAAAGCGCAATGGCTGACCGAGTGGAAAAGGAAACTGATCGACGATCTCAATCGCAGGCATTTCGCCGGCCCGATCGTCGATGTGAACGGCGCGAAGTACACCGGCATCGCCGGCGCAACTCCGGAGAAACTGGTTTTAAAGACTCCGTACGGGACCGCGGAGCTGCCCTGGAACAAATTATCTCCGCGAACTTTGCTCGCGGTTTCCATCTCGTTTATCCAGCCGAACGCGTCCGACGCGGCCGACCGGCAATGGCTGTGCGCTATTTTCGCGAATGAAAGCGGCCAGCGTGAAGAAGCGCGAAAGTTGGCAGAGGAAGCCGCAAAAGGGAAACCGGAATATCAGGAGCAAATTCCGCTCGTTTTCCCACACTGAGCAGGATCGAGTGCTTCCCGGAGCTAGCGGTTCGTTTGAACGGCTTTCGCGTGGCGATTGTCGATGTTTGGGTTACTCTCTCTATGAGAGCAGCAAGTCAACCTTCGACACTCGCCTCTGTTTACACGCCTTTCGTCGATGCTAACTTTAGCGACGACGTTTAAACGCCACCATATGTAACAGGAAGCCATGGAGCAAAACCCGCCGCCATTTCCGTCACCGGAAGAGTTAAAGTCCAAGATCACGGAGTTCATGAAACAGAACTTCGGCGATCGCGTGTCGGTCGCGACATTTCCGCAACCGGAGACCGAAGAGGCGCAGACCGAGGAGTCGCCGGAAAAGAGCGACGGCCTGGAGTTCGAATTCAATTTTCTGCCGCGCGACATTAAGACGCATCTGGACCGGTTCGTAATCAAACAGGATGAAGCGAAAAAGGTCCTCTCGATCGCCGTTTGCGATCATTATAACCACGCAAAATTCCTGCACCGGCTGGAGAAGGAAGATCCGCATCGGGCCGAGACGACTGAGTACGCGAAACAAAATGTGATTTTGGTCGGACCGACCGGCGTCGGAAAAACGTATCTGATCAAACATATCGCCGATTTGATCAAGGTCCCGTTTGTGAAAGCGGATGCGACCAAGTTTAGTGAGACAGGATATGTGGGGGGCGACGTGGAAGATCTGGTGCGGGAACTTATCGGCAAAGCCGATGGCGACCTGAATCGCGCTCAATTTGGGATCATTTACATTGATGAGATCGATAAGATCGCTTCCGCGGGAAACATGATTGGACGCGATGTGAGCGGCCGCGGCGTGCAAACTACGCTGCTTAAGCTTATGGAAGAAACCGAAGTGCCGGTGCGCAGCATGAACGATCTCCAGGCGCAGTTGCAGGCTGCGTTCGAATTTCAGAGGCGCGGCGGCAAGGCGAAACGGGAAACGATCAATACCCGCCATATTCTCTTCGTGGTAAGCGGCGCCTTTGAGAAATTAAAAGAGCAGGTCGCGCGACGCGTCCGGCAGGGACAGATCGGGTTCAGTGCTTCTCCGGTGCAGGTGATGGACAACCAATTGTTCCAGTACGTGACCACGCAGGATTTTGTCGAATACGGTTTCGAGCCGGAATTCATCGGCCGTCTGCCGGTGCGCGTGGTTTGCGAAGACCTTGATGCCGCCGATCTCTTCGAGATCATGAAATGTTCCGAAGGCAGTCTGCTGCGCCAATACGAGCGCGCTTTTCAGGCGTACGGGATCGGGATTAGCTTTGATGATGAGGCTTTGCGTTTGCTTGCCGAGGCGGCGGCGAAAGAGAAGACCGGCGCGAGGGGATTGCTGACAGTATTTGAAAAGTTGTTCCGCGATTATAAGTATTACCTGGCCGGATCGGGGTTGAGCCAGTTGCGCGTGACGGCGGAGCTGGTTCGGGAACCAAGGCGAGTGCTTGACCGGCTCATGGCCGAAGGGCACAAGCAGGAGAGACAGACCCTGGAAGCAGGGGCTCGCCAGTTCGCGGAGAGATTTAAGAACCAGTATGGCATCGAACTTGTTTTTAGTGAGGCGGCTTTGCACCGTTTGATCGAGCGAGCTCACACAGAGCGAATGACCATGGAGGAACTTTGCGCCCATCTATTCAAGGATTACCAATTTGGACTGACCCTGATTCGAAAAAACAATGGGCGGACCCAATTCGTTCTGGATGCGGCGGCGGTGGATGCGCCGGACAAGTTCCTGAGCGAAATGGTGGTGCAATCCTACTACCCGGGTGCATCGCAGCAGAAGACGTAGCTAACTGATGAAACGGTCGCTGATCGAAGTTCTGGTAATTGCGTTTCTGGTGGCCGCAGTCATCGCAGCGCTCCATGCCAGCGGGCGTTTCCAGCATTTGGAAATGGCGGCCGCCCAATTCATTTCGTCCTACGGATCGGCGACGAGGGTGGTCGCGAATAAATGGCAATATCTGTTCATCGTCATTGCCGCGCTTGGTATCACGTGGTTGACATTGACCAGTTTGCGACGCGGCCGCATCGGGTTGCTGGCAGTAGTGTTGATAGCGGAATTGGTCGGCGTCGCCTGGATTTGCTCGCTTTACCGGATTTTCTTTCAACCGGTACCGACGATTTGCGTCCTCGCTCTCGGTTACGTCGTGACAAACGGTTATGGAACCGTCATGGAGCGGACCCGTTCGCGCACCGCGAGAGCATTCTTTAGCGACCGCCTGTCGAAAGAGCAGGTTCACCGTGTGATCGCCGGGGACATCCCATTTGAGCCGGAAGCGAAGACTTACCAGGTCACGGTCGTGGTCTGTGACGTCGCCAACAAATACGATCTGGCCGAAGAATGTGCGCCCGACATATTTGCGCAGGTAACCGAGAGATTTATTGGTCGCGCGACCGAGCTTTTCCTGGAAGCCGGGGCTTATATTCAGGCTGCCGATGGCGAAGGCGTCGTCGCTCTTTTCGGGTTCCCCGATCCGGATGCGCACCATGGCGACAAGTCCGTCCGAGTCGCGCTCGACTTGCTCAACCAGTTTCGCGATTTCCGCCAAAATAACGGCGAAATCTCGAGCAAGTGTGATGTGCACCTCGGTATCAGTTCCGGGACGATGATTGTCGCTCCGTTTCGGGACGGCGAACGCCCCGGCCTCCTGACCAGCGGCGAGCCGGTCGAACTGGCACGACGCTTCTGTGTGGCGAACCGTTTCTACGGGTCGCGTATCCTGATTGGTCCCCGCACGTTCGAGCTGGCGAGCCGGTATATCGTTGCCCGCCCGATCGATTTTCTTAGTGGAGTTAATTCGCGCGAGCGCCATGAAATTTATGAGCCCCTCTGGCTTGCCTCGGAAGCCAAGCCGGAACAGTTGGCCCGGCGCGATTCGTTTTGGAACGGAGTCGTGTTCTATCGTGAGAAACGTTGGGCGGAAGCATACTTCGAATTTCAAAAGGCGCACGACCCTGCCGAGGAGCAGGAGGACGCGCCGCTTCAGCTCTATCTGCGCCGGCTGGAGCCGCTGGCGTTGCATCTGACGACTGAATCGCAGGAGGCATAAGGAGACCGTTGAAATACTGGAGAGGGTCGCGCGTAGAAGGCAGAAGGGGCGGATGGCAAGGAGCGAGTGAGGCGCATCCCCTTTATGGGGCTGTAACGAACGAGCGGCGCGGCCAGGCGCCCCTTCTGACTCGCGCCCGAAGGGTTGTGTCGATTTTGCCGCTGGCCGGCGTTGCTCGCCTGGCCGAGATCGCTGGAGATATCGGCACTGCGCTCGCGCCTTGGCCAGCGCCAAAATCGGCAGCAACGCGGCCCACTCCAGTATTTCAACAGTCTCCTAGGCGACTGTCGTTTTGAAAAGGACGGAGTACCCGCCTGCGCTGCGGGATTTAGTCGCCCGGCTTCGCCGAATGCCGGGTATCGGCCCGCGTTCCGCCGAGCGCATCGCGCTTTGGGTGGTGCAGGCGCGGGAAGATCAGCCGGAACAGATTGCGCGGGCCATCACCGAGACGCGGCGCGACATTCATCCCTGCAAGTTGTGCGGATATTTCACAACGAATGAGATCTGCGACATTTGCTCCGATCCGGCGCGCGCGGCCGATCTTCTCTGTGTTGTCGAACAACCGACCGATATTCTGCCACTGGAGAAGTCGCGCGCATTCCGTGGACGCTATCACTCATTAGGCGGCCGCATTTCTCCCCTCGATCACATCGGCCCCGAACACTTGCGAATTAAGGAACTCCTCGATCGCGTCGATCGCGAGAAATTTTCCGAAGTCATTTTTGCGCTGGCAGCCGACGTGGAAGGCGAGGCGACCACGAATTATCTCGTCGATCTTTTAAAGAACAGGCCGGTAAAGCTCACCAGGATTGCTCGCGGCCTGCCCGCCGGCGCCGCCCTCGAGTCGGCCGACGAGCTGACACTTTCTCAAGCCATGACCGGCCGGACGAATCTGTAGATGAGCTTTAAGTCTTAAGTGTTAAGTTTTAAGAGATTTGCCAGGCGGGCACTTAAAACTTAAAACTGAAAACTCCGAACATGCCCTGCGCAAAAATCGATCCGGCCCTGCATCAGGCGCATAAACCGCCCTGGATCAAGGTGCGGTTGCCGTCGAACCCTATTTTCTTTTCGACGAAGGCGCTCATTTCCGATTTGCAGCTGCACACGGTCTGCGAAAGCGCCCAATGCCCGAACCGGTGGGAATGCTGGAGCCAGGGTACCGCCACTTTCATGATCGCAGGAGATCGTTGCACGCGTGCGTGTGGATTTTGCGCGGTGCAGACGGCAAAACCATTTGCGCTGGAGGAAGACGAGCCGCAGCGCGTGGCCGAAGCGGTGCAGCGTATGAAACTGAAACATGTCGTTATCACCGCCGTCGCGCGCGACGATTTGGAAGATGGCGGCGCCAATCATTTCGCGCGGGTGATCACCGCGATTCGCAAAATGGAGCCGTCCATCATCGTCGAAGTTCTGGTGCCGGATTTTCATGCCCGGGACTGGTGCATTCAGGCCGTGCTCGATGCCGGCCCCGACATTTACAATCACAATTTGGAAACGGTTGAGCGGTTGACGCCCCTTGTCAGGTCGCGCGCGAAATATCGCACTTCTCTGGAAGTGTTGCAGCGCGCCAGGGAACTTTCGCCGAACACGGTGACGAAGAGCGGCGTGATGCTCGGTCTTGGCGAGACCGGGCCCGAGCTGTTCCAAACCATGGACGATTTGCGCGGCGTCGGTTGTCAGGTCCTCACAATGGGACAATACCTGCGACCATCGCAGAAACATTTGCCTGTCGTGGATTACATTACGCCCGCGCAATTTGAGGTCTACGGCGAGATCGCGCGCGAAAAAGGATTCGAACACGTCGCGTCCGGTCCGCTGGTGCGGAGCTCGTATCACGCGGCCGATTTTCATCCGGTCGTGCGCCGATGACGGAACGGGACCGGCTCGCCGAGGTTCGATCCAGGGTTGGCGTGATCGTTCCCGCTTACCACGAAGAAAAACATATCGGCGAAGTCGTATTGCGAACACGGGCCCAATTGGACCATGTTCTCGTGGTCGATGACGGTTCCGCCGACAAAACCGCCGAACACGCGCGCGTGGCCGGCGCCGAAGTCGTCGTTCATTCGCAAAATCGTGGCAAAGGCGAAACGATCAAAACCGGTTTGCGCTACTGGCTGGATCGGCAAATGGATTTCGTGATCGTGCTCGACGCGGACGGCCAACATCGTCCCGAAGAAATCGATCGCTTTGTTTCGATGGCTGCATCGGATGACGTTGCGCTGGTCGTGGGCAACAGAATGGACGACGTCAGTCGCATGCCGCGCGTGCGCCGGATGGTCAATCGCTACATGAGCAAAAAAATCAGCGGCATTTGTGGACAGGAAATACCCGACACGCAGTGCGGATTTCGCATGTTGCACCGGCGTTTGATTCCCGAGTTGCTAGGCGGTGGGGCTCGTTTCGATTACGAGACGGAAATGCTCATCCTTGCCAGCCGTAAAGGCTTTCGAATCGATTCAGTCCCGATCAGCACGGTTTATTCCGATGAAGTCAGTAGCATTCATCCGGTGAGGGACACCCTCCGCTTTTTCAAATTGATGCGGCGTTACAAAAAGCTGTAGTCACGGCTCTGCGAGCCGTTTCCGCCGCGCCGCACAGCGACGCGATCAACCACTCACGGTTTCTTCGCCGGCAACGGTTTGCTGCTCTTTATGATCTCCGATTCCGGCGTGAGCTTGGGCGGTTTGCCGCTAAAAATCACCCGGTTTGGTTTCTCGGCGAGCTCGTCCACGAGCGCTTTGGCATGCGTGGTGACCACTTTCAAATTCAGCAGGATCACGTGCAGCTCTCTCATTTGATCCTGCAGTTGTTTGTCCGTCGTGCCGACAAACATGTTTGCCGTGTTAAGAAACGTATCGCCATCCTTGGCGACAGTCCCGAGGCTTGTCACGACATTCTGCAGATTGTCCACGTCCGATTTTAGCGAATCCGCCAGCGGTCCAAGCTTTGGCATGAAGCCGCCCAGGTCGGTCTTCAAATCGGTGACGGTGAGATTGAGATTATCCAACAGCTTGTTGGCGTTTTCGAAAAGGGGACCAGCCGCCGCAGTGATCTGTTCGATTCCGTACGCGGGATGTCCTTCGATGGCAGCATTATTCGCGAGCGTCTTCCCGCCTGGTGTGCCGGCGGAGAGCGCGACAAATTTCGGCGCCAGCAGCGTGTCGGAGCTGAGTGTGGCCGTGACATCGGCCGGCAGTGGCGGGATATCGTCGTTGAGATCCACGGTAACGATCACTGCATCTTTTTTATTTTCCGATTTTTCGCGTTCCGTCGCCGTAAGGTGGCGCATGGCGATTACGCGGCCGGCGGGAGCACCGGCGTAGCGTACCTCGGAGTGCACTTTGATTCCGGTCACGTCTTCGTATTTAATTTGCAAGGTGCGCGTCGGTTTGTTCAACCGATAACCGGTGAGCGCAAACGTTAACGCGCCGAGCAAGACAATGCTGCAGGCAATGACCGAGAGGGCCACGATATAGTCGGAGAGATTTTTCTTCATATCCGTTTGCGATGGAACCGTCCACGCGCGGCGAAGAATGGCCGCGGCTTCACATACTGATGATGTTCGTGCTCGTCTTGCGAGAGATTTAACGGAATCGGTCCATCGGCTTCGCCGTTGATGAATTGTTGCACTTCCGGGTTGGGACTGGTGCGGATTTCATCGGGTGTGCCCTGCGCCACAATTGAGCCGTGACCGAGCATGATCATACGCGTCGCGATCCGAAACGCGCTCGTCATGTCGTGGGTCACGACGACCGCCGTCATGTGGCTGCCGTGCGTGAGCTTTAATGTTAGTTGATCGACCACTGCGGTCATAATCGGATCCAGGCCGGATGTTGGCTCATCGCTGAAAAGCAGTTCGGGATTGAGCGCAAGGGCGCGCGCCAGACCAACGCGCTTTTTCATGCCTCCGCTGATTTCGGCCGGCTTCAGGTTTTCAAATCCGCTCAACCCGACCATTTGTAATTTTTGCCTGACCACTTCCTCAATTTCATCGATCGACATCCGGGTATGCTGCAACAACGGCAGCGCAACATTTTCGCCAACGGTAAGTGAAGCGAGTAGCGCCCCAGATTGAAACAACATTCCGAAGCGTTTTCGCACGTTGGCGATCTCGCGCTCGTCCATCATCGTGACTTCTTTCCCGAAAATCTTCACCGAGCCGGACGTCGGTTTCATCGAGCCGATGATATGCCGCAGGAGCGTGCTTTTGCCACAACCGCTTCCGCCCATGATAACGAGTGTCTCGCCCCGATGAATGTTAAACGAGATATCGTTGATCACAGCGCGATTGCCGAATCTTCGGACAAGATTGGCGACCTCGATAACCGGGGAGTCAGCGGGAGCGGGCATGATCAAAAATGACGAAAGAATGCCGAAGCTGGAATGACGAAAAAAACGTCCCGCGTCCTTTCGGCTTCTGGCTTCGTCTGTCTTTCGTGCTTTCTCATCCGGATTTGGCGGTTCCTCCCGCTCCTCCAAATCTTGGAGAAGATAAGATGCCGCTCTTTTGCTTCAATCCAAAGTTCCTTTGCTCGCGGTTTTAATTCTGGCACTGCGCGAACCGACATACAGAGAAAAGATTTGGTCATTCTTTTGTGGTTGGTCATTCGTGCTTCGTAATTTGCTTCAGCCGCTGAAGAAAAAGATCCCGGTGAGCACGGCGTTCATCACCAGCATGGCGAGCAATGCTTGCACGACCGAAGAGGTGGTGGACTGACCGACGCCTTCCGCTCCGCCTTCGACGTGGAGTCCCGCGTTGCACGCGATCGTAATGATTAGCCAGGCAAACACGCCGCTCTTGATCATGCCCGAGTACAAATCCCACGTGTCCGCGCTCTGCAGGGCCCGCAGCACATACCCTGCGGTGTTGAAATCGAGGGCGAATCGGCAGACCGCCCATCCACCGAACACGCCGACGTAATTCCCCAGGATGGTGAGTGCGGGCAACATAACGAGCATCGCAAGAAAGCGGGGCACGACGAGATACTCAACCGGGTTGATCGCCATGACCTCAAGGGCTTCGATCTCTTCGGATACTTTCATCGTTCCCAATTCCGCCGCGACGGCCGATCCGCTGCGGCCAATCACGATCACCGCGATCAGAACCGGTCCCATTTCGCGCAGGATCGTCACCATCACCAGATCAGGCACGTACATTTCCGCCCCGAGTTGTTGGAGCGAATGCGCAGCCTGCATGGCCAGCGTCACGCCCACGCTGAAGGCGGTCAGCGCAACCATTGGCGTAGCGCGCACACCGATAAAGACCATTTGCCGAAAGATCGGAGAGATTTTGAAAAATCGTCCGGTGAACGGCGCGACAAACACCCAGTAAAGGAGGCTAAGGTTAAGCTGGAGATAATTCTTCAAGTATGGGAAGCGACCCGCGCGCAGAATGACAAGACAAGGGCGATGACAAAAGCCGAAAGTTCAGACAATTCAGCAATCGTTCCCTGAAAAAGGGGAGATGACGATGTTTCAAATGAATCCGGCGCGATGGGAAAATTATAGCCGCCTTGCTCAGTCGAGGCGAAGTGGCACGCGCCGAGAGAGCGGCGCGGCTACAGGCTAAATCAAGCCGCGCTTGTGAAAGTCCCCGAGGTTGCCGCCGGCGGAGCGTTCGATCATGTCGATCGTGAATTTGAGCAAACAAACTTCCCACGCATCGTCCACGCCTTGAATGATGGCGCTTAACGGTTCCTGCATGTGTTCCACCTGCGACTTCGTTCGTGCTATAACAGCTTCCACAGGGTCGCGAAACGTGCGCTCGGTCACATCCGTCTTGCGAAACTGAAAGCCGTAGCGGAGCACAGCGATGTTGCGTGCGCGTTCGCGCAGTTGTTCAACATAATCCTCCGCTTTCTCGCCAAAGCCTTCCAGCAGAAGACGGCTGAAATGGTCCGGCGTGAGAATCTGCGGCCGGTCGGCGTGAATTTTGCCATCGCGTACGCGCACTTCGTTCACGCGGTCCATCAATTCGGAAATGAGATAAAAACGAAAGCTTGTCGTGCCAAATGTGGCGATCTTTTGATCCGGCAGGAGAATCACCTGCGTGTTCTCAATCGCATATTGGAAATCGTGTTCCTTCATTTGCTGATTTTGACCCTAAGGTAGCACGAGTGTGTTACGATGCCGGAACAACTGCAGGGCGGCCCTGTCAGGGTCCCATTGGAAGCCGGCGGCCTCCCCTACAGATCATTAATTTCTGCCATACGAAGATCGGCCGCAAAATCAGGGTCGCCTGGCAAACCACAACGGCTACTTCGCCGCGGGCGTTGCGGTTGGACTTTGCGAATTTGGAAAGAGGTAAAGGAATTTCGCGTAGCCTTCACTCTCCATCTTTTCGAGCGGAACGAAGCGCAGCGCGGCGGAGTTGATGGCATAGCGCCGGCCGGTCGGCACCGACGCGTCCTGAAAGACATGGCCCAAGTGCGAATTGCTGCGGCGCGTGCGCACCTCCGTCCTTTGCATGCCAAAGGAGGTATCGCTTCTCTCGACCAGGCGCTCCGGCGAAATCGGCTTGGTAAAAGTCGGGCGCCCCGTATCGCTGTCGAATTTGTCCGTCGAGCTAAAGAGCGGTTCGCCCGTGATGATATCCACATAAATACCGGTGCGAGTATTGTCCCAGTAATCATTGTGAAACGCCGTCTCGGTCCCGTTTTCCCGGGTCACATGATATTGCACCTGGGTGAGCGTTGAGCGCAAAACCGAATCGGTCGGCACCGGTTTCAAATAACCCAGCGGATCGGTCATCTTCTGCGCGGTTTGCGCATGCGCGAAGTAAAGAAATGCAGCCACCAGGCCAACGGCAACGGGTATACCAAACCACAGGCTCACCGGCAATTTATGATGATGCCGGATGCGCGTGGATTTTATCTCTCCAGCAGTTGATCCCATATCCTCCCTGATTACCAATTTAACGCGAGGCTGGCAACAAAGTTGCCGTTTAATGTTTCGCGTCTTGGCTCTTGGCGGTCTCGGATTTCGAGAATAGCGCCAGGTACTGACCGTACCCCTCTTCCTTCAATTTCTCAACCGGAATGAACCGTAACGCCGCTGAGTTGATGCAGTAGCGCTGGCCGGTGGGCGCCGGACCGTCGTCAAAAACATGACCCAGATGCGAATTACTCCTGGCGGAACGGACTTCAGTGCGTTCCATCCCGGCCGTTCGATCCGCCTTTTGTTCGAGGTGTTCTTTCGAAATCGGTTTTGTGAAACTCGGCCAGCCGGTGCCGGAGTCGAACTTGTCGAGGGAACTGAAAAGCGGCTCGCCGCTCACGATATCGACGTAAATTCCCGCGTGATGATTGTTCCAGTACGCGTTTTGGAACGGGGGCTCCGTGCCGCACTGCTGTGTCACATAATATTGCTCGGGCGTGAGCTTTTTGCGCGAATCTGTATTGGCCGATTTGGCGTTTTCGTCGTGGGTTGTTGATGGACTTGTCATAACTCTCTTGGTCGGTTGCGGTTCATCCTTTTTCTGTGCGCTGGCATGATTAAGGAAAATTAACACGCCGCACAAAGTTGCGAAAACCAACGCGGAGAATACCAACATTCCACGCGGCGATTTCGCCGGTCGTTTGGGTAATTGAATCACATGAAAAATATACGTAATTTACTTTTTGGCGACAGTGGAATTTTGCAGCGCAGGCTGGACTTTTCGGGCTAATCCTGGCGTCCCGCTTCGTGCACGCGGATGTATCGGCGAAACACGATCAATCCAATGGGTGCGATCGAAGCGGCCAGACCAAAGATCAGCCACATGATCCACGAACGTCGGGGACCTTGAGCCGGGCAAAATGAAGCCAGTAAAAATCCCCCGCCTCCGACAAGGAGTTTGCCGAGCAGGAAAGGAATGTAGGAGAGAGCACCGTACGAAGCTTCCTGGCCTTTGGGAGCAATGGCGGCGGCATATTCGTAGACTCGCGGCGAATAGAAAGCTTCACCGATCGAAAAGATCGCAACGTAAATCGCAATCATCACGTAGTAGGGATTAATCGCACCCTGCACGCCCAGATAGATGTGACCAACCCAATCCCCAAGAAAGCCCTGGGCCGATGCCTGGAACCACTGGGTCGGTAACGCCATGATGAAGACAGACGCGGCGCAGATGATCCCGCCAACCACGACCATTTTGTAAGCCGAGTATTTTTGAGTGAGCGCGCCGACAATGGGAACGAGAATGATGATGAGAATGTAATTGATCGCCGAGAGCTGACCTATGGGGGCGCCATTTCCCAGTTCTCGAATGCCGAACTTGGGAAAGACGTAGTCCATCTGCAGGAAAATGAGTTTCAGAAATCCAATCAGAAGTAGAAAACCAAGGAGCCGGTAAAAACCGGATTGGCCCAGAAGGCGCTTGAATAACCGGACGGTATCGTTAGCACTGTCGCGCACGGTTAGCCAGATGCGCTCCCACAACGCGCGTGTGGCGTACTTTACCGACTCAGGGGTGAACTTAGGACCTTCATCTGTGGCTTCAGCACCCCGACGCAGAAAGTAAATCGTCGGAAAAAGCAGTATCTCAAATCCGAGGCTTACCAGGAACAGTGCTCGATAGGTGCTGATGTGTAGCCCGAAAACAGCTAGATGACCATGTTCGCCTAACGTCTGTCGAACGTAGTCGAAAATGCGGGCGGAAATCAGGTAGCCCACGTTCATGACCATGTAGATGATTGAAAAGGAGATGGAGCGTTGTCGCGTCGTCGAATACCGCCGCGTGGCTGCGATCAGCACCGGCGTGCCTAATGCCTCGCCGATGACTAATGGAAACAAGCCACCAACAAGAGCGAGCCATGGCATTGATGTAAACACCATGACGGAGCGAGCAATCAGACAGACAAAAACACCAAAGAAGAAAGTTCGCCGAAGGCCGAGTGCGTCGGTGAGGGAGCCGGCTAGGAGCGTGCACACGGTCATCGCCGGCGCCCAGACCCATCCCACTAAAGCTCCCGCCGCCTGATCGCTGAAGCCGAGATCCCAGGAGAGCCACAAGATCAGCGTCTTATTTGTGATCGAGTAAGCCGCAATGATTAGCAGCTTTATCAGGAAGGTGAGCCACAGCTCGCGTTGAGCTCCCCTGAGAACGGTAAATTTGGCAAAAAAGGCCGCCAGCCCTCTCGCTGCGACTGGAGCGATGCTGTCCTCCGGAACGAACGTCTCTTTAATCTCGTCTCCCACGGCTCGAACTTGGGCTACAACATCTTCGCGACAAATTCATGTCCGTCGAATAGCGCGAAGTCGTCAATCTTCTCTCCGGTGCCGACAAACCGTGTGGGGATGCCGAGTTGATCTTGAATCGCGACCACCGTTCCGCCTTTGCCGCTGCCGTCGAGCTTGGTTACGATCAACCCCGTCAGACCGAGTGTCTGATGAAATTCGCGCGCCTGACTTACGGCATTGCTGCCAGTTGTGGCATCGACTACGAGAAGAATCTCCTGTGGCGCGTCAGGATCGAGCTTGGCCAGTGTGCGTTTTACCTTTTGCAGTTCGCTCATCAGATTGCTCTTTGTGTGCACGCGTCCCGCCGTGTCGCAAAGAAGAAATTCGCTCTTCCGTTTCGAGGCGGTCTGATAGGCATCGTAGCAAAGCGCGGCCGGATCGGCGCCATACTGGCCGCGAATCATTTCAACCCCAAGCCGTTCCGCCCAAATGCCAAGCTGTTCAATGGCTGCCGCGCGGAACGTGTCCGCAGCCGCCAGCAGAACACTGTGCCTGTCTCTCTTTAAATAATGAGCAAGCTTCGCTGTGGAAGTCGTTTTGCCGGTACCATTCACGCCGACGATCAGGATAACATTGGTTTTCCCCGGCACCGGCCGGATCGGATCCGTGTGCGACGGTAGAATTCGCAAAATCTCTTCACGCGCAACTTTGATTACATTACCGATGCCCGTAAGCGACCAGGCTTCGCGTTCGCGCAATCGATCGATGATGCGCACGACCATGGGGCCGCCGAGATCGGCGCGGACGAGGGCCGCTTCAAGCTCGTCCCAATCGATCGGCTTGCTTGCAAATGTCTGCGCTAGAGTTTCGAGAAATGTCATTCCCAGGCCGCAGTCTATGTCATGGCGAGCGAAGTCGAGACATCTCTCGTTATTGTCTGGCGACCAGCAAAAGATTCCTCGACTTCGCTCGGAATGACAGAAACCGGATCAACAGCTGCTATTTCGTGGCGTTGGATCCGCCTTTGGTAATGCCGCTTCGCGCAACGGGCGATTTAAATCGTTTTTGACCCGGTCGAGGATGCCGTTGACAAACCGGCCGGAGTCCGTACCTCCGAAAGTTTTTGCCAGCTCGATCGCCTCGTTGATTGAAACCACGGGCGGAATGTCGTCGCGGTAAAGCATCTCGTAGATGGCGAGCCGCAGGACGTTTCGATCCACCGCCGAAATGCGGTTGAGATTGTAATTCTCGCAATATTTGCGGACTCGTTCGTCGATCTCCGGCAAATGCGAGACCATTCCTTCGATGAGCGGTTGCGCGAATTCGCGCACGCGCGGAGTGGCCGGACAAAATTCCCAAAAATCATCGATCCGCTCCGGCCCTTCGCCGTGCTGCAGATCGCGCCAGAAGTGGTACTGGATGGCCGCCTCGCGCGCTCTTCGCCGTTTACCCATGCTAATTTTCCTGACGTAAGCCGGCCAGGACACCGGCAATCTGGACAGCCGCGCGCGCTGCTTCGGTTCCGCGATTGATTTTCTTTCCAAGACAACGCTCCTTGGCTTGCGCGTTGTTGTCCGGACTCAACACGTTGTGAATGACAGGCACGCCGTGATCGAGCGCGATACGCTGCAACGCCTGCGTGACAGAGCGAGCCAGATTTTTCGCGTGGCTCGTTTTGCCTTTAAGAATGACGCCGATTGCGATAATGGCGTTCGCTTTCCGTTGCAGCGCAAGTTCGCGAACGACGATTGGGATTTCAAATGCTCCGGGGACGCGGTGGACCGAGACAGCCGCATCCGGGGCTAACGCGCGCAACTCTCTCATTGCATGATCGACAAGGCCCTCGACGTAGCGCCGGTTGAATTGACTGGCCACGATCGCAAAGCGGAGTCCGCCTACGATGGGCCGGAGGCGAGGTGGCGCTATCTTCGACATGTTAATGCCTTAAATGCATTAACATTGCGCTCTGGGCAACAACGCGCGTTTGCAAACGCTTATTCAGCAAATCTCAGGCGTTCCGGTCCGAAGATGGGATGGAAACCGCGATGCCGGCAAGCAGGAAAATCATCGCGGCTGAGAAAAGGCAGTAATGACAGAAAGCGTGCAGCAAAAACGCCTGCACAAAAAGCAGCCAAAGAGTGACGGCGAACATCGTCCAAACCATGAGCGAAAAAAATCGTCGGGCGAAGGCGTGGCCGAACGCCGCGAATATGGCGCAGCTGAATGTTCCGAAGTAGGCGAGAGCGCCGAACAACGCCAACGGAATGCCGGCTATTGTCGCGTATTGACTGCCGAGAACGCGAAAGCAATCAGCCGATCCGCCGCAGACGGCCGTCTCGCCTGTCAACGAAAGGACGGTGAGATACGTTGCTTCAGCCAATCCGGTCAGCGATATCAAAGCCGCCGCGGTGTAAAAAACAGTCCAGATACGCGATTGAGCCGCCGTGATTGATTGTTCCATTTCTTACGAGGAGGGCTGTTTTGCTTTGACAGCAGATTCAACTTCCGCGTGCAGCGCTGTCGGATTTAACGATTTTGGATTGATCGCACGATTATTAATGAAAATCGTGGGCGTGTTTTTCACGCCTAACGAAGCGCCTTGCGCCTGGTCCGTCGCAACCCGCGCCTGGGCTTCCTGGCCGTTCATATCCCTCTTGAAACGCTCGGCGTCCAATCCCAGCAACTCGGCATAGGCAACGAACAATTCGCCCGCATCTGTCGCGTGACTCCAGACAGATTGCTGCCGGTAAAGCAGGTCGTGCATTCGCCAGAATTTGCCCTGCAATCCGGCTGCTTCGGCAGCAACGGCCGCCTCGCGTGCATGGGAGTGAACGGCCAGCGGAAAATTCCGAAAGATCACGCGTAAGTTCGGAGAGAACTCTTCTTCGAGATGGCCGATGGGTTCCGCCAGAATGCCACAGGGCGGGCATTGATAGTCGCCAAACTCTTCGAGTGTCACCGGTGCGTTCGCGGGGCCAAGGATGTGAGCAGAGTCGCCGCCTTGCACGCCTGCGGCGGATTGATCGGTAGAGATAGCAAGGGTGGGGGGACGCTTTGCGCGATAAAGAATCGCGCCGCCGCTGAGCATCAACAACCCTACCGCAATGACGATGACAAGGGGAAGATATCGTCTCATCAGAAGTAAACCTCGGACATATATCTCGCTTTCATCAAAACGCGAGCAATGCCGAGCCGTAAGCGGCGGCGCCGACGGGCCGCCGGTAATGGCAAACCGAAACTACAGCAGGTGACCCAGCTTGACCTTTTTCGTCTCGAGATATTTTGCGTTGTGCGGATTGGCTTCCGTACGAATCGGCACCTGTTCGACCATTTCGAGCCCGTAACCCTCCAGACCGACCACTTTCTTCGGATTATTTGTCAGAAACCGGAATTGTCGCACGCCGAGATCGAAGAGAATTTGCGCGCCGAGGCCGTAATCCCGCAGATCGCTCGGATAGCCGAGCTTTGCGTTGGCCTCCACCGTATCGAGCCCTTGCTCCTGCAATTTGTAAGCGTGAATTTTCGCAGCAAGACCGATTCCGCGGCCTTCCTGGCGCATGTAAACCAGCACCCCGTTTCCTTCCTCCTCGATTTGTCGAAGCGCGGCGTGCAGTTGATTACCGCAATCGCAGCGGCGCGATCCGAACACATCGCCTGTCAAACATTCGCTGTGTACCCGCACCAGTGCCGGTTTGTTCTTGTCGATCTTTCCCTTCACCAGCGCCAGATGATGCATCCCGTCGAGCTTGGCTCGATACAAATGTAAATTGAAATCGCCGTAATCGGTCGGCAGCCTTACCACCTGTTCGAGTTCGACCAGCTTTTCGCGTTTCCGCCGGTAAGCGATCAAATTTTGGATCGAGCAAATCCGCAGCCCGTGCTTTTTGCGGAACTCCATCAGCTCCGACAAGCGCGCCATGGTTCCGTCATCGTGCAAAATTTCGCAAAGCACACCCGCCGATTGCAATCCGGCCATGCGCGCAAGATCAACAGCCGCCTCGGTATGACCTGCGCGGCGTAACACGCCGCCGTCTTTTGCGCGAAGGGGGAAAACGTGCCCGGGTTGCGTCAAATCTTCCGGCGACGATTTCGGATTGGCGATCGCCAGAATAGTGGTCGCGCGATCGTAGGCGCTGATGCCGGTGGTCACTCCGCGCGCCGCGTCCACCGAAACAGTGAAATCGGTCCGCTGGGCCTCGCGATTTTGCGTGACCATTCGTTGCAGACCCAGTTGCTCGGCGCGCTCGTTCGAGATCGGCACGCAAATCAAACCACGCCCGTGCGTCGCCATGAAATTGACCGCTTCCGGCGTCACCTTCTCCGCCGCCATCACCAGATCGCCTTCGTTCTCACGGTCGGCGTCGTCGGTCACAATCACCATGCGCCCCTTGGCGATATCGCTCACAACATCGTCAATCGCATCGAACTGAAACGTCTCCACGGCCTTCGTAATCATCGGACCTACTATTCTAACGGTGGGGCGAGACCGAATGCAACTCCGCCTCGCAGCGAGCCGACGAAATGTCGATGCTGTTACTCCTCTTCTTGATCATGCTCATGATCATGATCAAGGGATCGATCAGGATCACACACAGGGCGAAATCTACTTCGCGCTACTCGCCACGATTGCTTCCGGCCGGTACATATCGTGGTTGCTCCCCTGAAATTCGGCTTTCAGTTTTACTTTGAACTTTGCCAGATCGACCAGGTCCCAGCGCGTAAATTTCCGTGGTTCGTCCTTCTTTCGCGGCGCGTGTTCGAATCCCACGACAAAATGCACCGCGTCGTCGCGCACTTTGTTGGTGGCGTTTTTTGGTTCGAAATAGAACGTTCGAAAAGAACTGTCGCGACTTCCGGTCGCATAAAGTTTCGGGTCGAGATAGAAAACGCGTTTGCTGGCAAGATCGACAATGCGCAGGTCGGGGTAACCGGACCGCTGTACCCTGCCGTCAGCCGTGCGCGGAAAATCGCAGCTCAGTCCCGGCGTCGAGTTGAGTAGCGCACGCAAAGTGTCTTCAAAATGACTGCTCACTTCGTTGATGCGCCCGACTTTCTGAATCGGACTGTCTGGCGCGTTCAATTGTCTCATTGTTTCGCCACAAGCCTCGCTGATCTGCTTCACCACATGCTGGTCGACTTCATTTTTCGGATCGTAAGGCAGCACCTTCTTGCCGGTCGTATCGAAAATGACTTTGCTAAACGGCACTCCGCGCAATTGCCGATCTTCGCCCAGCAACCAGGGGATGAGTTGGTCCACCGGCGCTTTGGCTGCACCCGATTCCGCTGTAGCCGGGGGCGATGACCCCGGCTGCTCAGCGGTCCGCGCCATCCCTGCGCACGCGAGTACGATCATCGCGAGCAAATAGCCGGTTCGCGAACTCGCAGAAGCCCGAAGATCACGCAAATAACGCTTCGTCTTAATTTTTAACACGTTTAACGCACTCGACTTATTGCCGCCCCGCTTCTAATAAGCTCCCGAAATGAGCACAACTACTAAAATCAACAAGCGTTCACCCAAATGGTACGGCTGGCTGCCGGATTTGCCCGACCATCGCGATTTCCTTTACTCGGCCATCGCCCCGAAAATAAAGAAGCTTCCGCGAAAAATCGATCTTCAGAAAGAATGCTCGGCGGTCGAGAACCAGGGTTCGCTCGGTAGTTGTACCGCCAACGCGCTTGTTGGCGCGCTGGAATTCCTGGAAAACAAGGACCGCGTGCGTTTTGTCGATCTTAGCCGGCTGTTTGTGTATTACAACGAACGCGTCATCGAAGGCACCGTCGATCAGGACAGCGGCGCATTTCTTCGTGACGGGATCAAATCATTGGACAAGCAAGGAGTCTGTCCCGAACCGCAATGGCCTTATATTATAGATCAGGTGATTTTCAGGAAGAAGCCGACCGCAACTTGTTACCGTGCGGCTAAAAAGCGCCGCATCCTTTCTTATCATCGGATTAACACCGTTGACGAAATGCGTACCTGTCTGGCTGAAGGTTTCCCATTCGTGTTTGGATTTACGGTCTATGAATCATTCGAATCGCAGGCAGTTGCCAGATCGGGCGTACTGAACGTGCCTGCGGCCAGAGAACGAGTCGTGGGTGGCCATGCCGTAATGGCGGCGGGCTATAGTGACAGGGACCGAAGATTTATCGTTCGAAACTCGTGGGGCGCAGACTGGGGAAAGAAGGGTTACTTCACAATTCCTTACGCCTATCTCTCCAATCGAGATCTCTCGGACGATTTCTGGACCATCCGTTCCGCCGAACAAGACTAACTCTTGCTCCTGCTCATTATCGAGAGCAGATCTTTGCAGCCACGGCGCTCTGTCGCCGTGTCGTTCTTGCTCCCAAAACATTCGATCAAGAGCATGAGTTAACAATGTTCTTCTCAGTGCGCCTGCCCGCCTTTACAATACGCGGGCAAGCTTAAAGCGGCATCTTGCATGAACTTCCTGGTCGCGCTCGTTGGTTGGCTGATTATAGCCATTGGTGCGTTGGGCGTTATCCGCCCCCATCTCATGGCCGAGTGGATCCTTGCGATGCCGGGTGAAGTCCGATTTTATCTCACTGTCATCATCCGGTTGCTATTGGGCATTCTTCTCATTGTCGCCGCCCCCAGATGCCGTCTCCCGCGATTCTTTTACGTTTTTGGCGTGATCATCGTGTTGGCAGCCGTCGCACTCTTCTTTTTTGGACCAGTCCGGCTTGAATCGATCATTCGACAGATTTCCAGCCTGCCCGGCGTGATCATTCGGTTGTTATATGCCGTGACAGTCCTCTTCGGGGCTCTCCTGGTCTACGCCAGCGCGAGGCGGGGCCCGAAACAGTTGTAGAACTCAAACCGCGCTAAGGAACCCTGCCTGAAGGCGTAGGCGTCGGAGAAGCTCTCCTCCGGCCAGTCGTTCGCTTTCCACTGTAGGAAGATGTTGGCTTGGTGACTGTCTTGCGAGTCCGCTTTCCACTGTAAGAAGAAGCCGATGTTTGCGTGGTCGGCTTGCGGGGTTTTTTAGGATTCTTAGGATTGACCACGGTGCCACCGGGACCAGAAGGGCGCGGGGACGTAGCGGGCCGCCCAGGCGGATGGCCTCCGCCACCAAAGCCAGCACCGCCACCAACAACGCCTCTCGGTGGGTGACCGCCCACCGGTCTTCCGGGATAAACAGGTTCGCCAGGTGCGCCGCTTTCTTGATCCCGAATTACCGCAAGAATCAAACTCTGACTTGGCAACGGTGGAAAATCCGTGATGAGCGGATTCGTCTTCATGATTCTGCGAAGATCGACGTTCACCGGCTTTGGAAGCCGGGTTGCTCCTGCTTTCACGTCCAACATTTGGCCGGCTCGCACGTACTCCGAATGCCTGGGGTATTTTTTCAGTTGAGCTCTCGCGCCTCCTTCCATGACAACCAAATTGCTCCAGCCCGCCCGGTTTCCTCTAAAAATAACTGTCGTCCCGGTGATCGCGACCGTCACAGCGCTGCCGTTGATTGTCGCGCCTCCGGAATCCTTCGGCACGCGCAACAGCATCGAGCCGCTTCCCATGTCCGCGGTTCGCCCGGCATGGTTGAAATGGAAAAGCGTGTTCGCGCCCAAACGCGTAATTGTCAGATCGGCGAAAGTCAGTTCTGAACGCGACCTGTCGCCGGTTCGCACCCCCGTGTTTTCCTGAACCGTCGCGTTGATCACTGCCGGCTCGGCTTCCGACTGAGGCGGCACAATTTTAACGTCTCGAATAATTCGTGTAACGCGCGCTTCGTCTTCCGCCGTGCTGGCGGCGATGAGGCAACCGGCAAAGACCAGGCCTGTAGTCGCCATTGCAGCTTTACCGAAAAATTTCATCGATTCGATCCGCTAAGTCGTGGACTTGAGCAATATGGTACTTGTCGCGCGCAATTCAAACTGTCGACTTAGGCCGGCGCCACATCCACCGCTTTTTCCAGGAGCGGCACGACGGTTAGAAACGATTGCTCATTGCGGGCGTGCACGAACAACAACGGCTCGTCGACGTCCACATGCTCCCCGATCTTTTTGATGGCGGAGAAGCCGACCGCGAAATCAACCGCGTCGCCGGTCCGTTGTCGGCCCGCTCCCAGCAAAACCGATGCGCGTCCAATCAATTCGGCATCCATTTTTTTTACCGTGCCGTTGGATTGCGCGCGCAAGGGCCGAACGATTGGAGCCTTGTAAAGATCGAGCATTTTTTCCAAGGTTGTGGCATCACCGTCCTGTGCGTAAACCAGAGAGATAAACTTTTTCCACGCGCTGCCGTCTTTCAGTCTCTGTTCTAACTCCGTCCGCGGCGTCGTCGAAACTTTCTCGGCAAGATCCAGACTCAGCGTGATCAGGTCGTTGGGACCACTGCCGCGTAAAACTTCGACGCACTCGGCGACTTCGAGCGCGTTGCCTACCGCGCGGCCGAGTGGTTGGTCCATCGGGGTGAGCAGGTGCGACATTTTCACGTTCATGCGTTCGCCGACGTCCGTCATCGCCGCGGCGAGTTGCTCGGCCTCGTTCTTCGTCTTCATAAACGCTCCGTGGCCAAATTTCACATCAAGAACAAGGCGATCGAGGTTCTCCGCGAGTTTTTTGCTCATAATGCTTGCCACAATCAATGGCTGCGACGGCACGGTGCCGGTCACGTCGCGCAAGGCATAAAGCTTTTTGTCGGCCGGGCAAATGTCCGCGGTTTGTCCGATCATGAAAACGCCGATCTTATCGAGTTGTTTCAACGCGCGCTTTTCATCGAGGTGCACATTGAACCCCGGGATGCTTTCCAGCTTGTCGAGCGTGCCGCCTGTGATGCCGAGGCCGCGTCCGGAAATCATCGGGACCCAGACCGGATCGCACGCCAGCAACGGCGCGAGCACGAGCGAAACCTTGTCGCCCACGCCGCCGGTGGAGTGCTTGTCGATCTTCGGCGGCGAACTTTTGGAATATTTCAGCACGCGCCCGCTGCGCATCATCGCCTGGGTCAGTTCCTGGGTCTCGGCGGCAGTCATTCCTCGAAAGAAAACCGCCATGGCCCAGGCGCTCATCTGGTAATCGGGGATTTCGTCGCGGGTAAACGAATCGATCAGGAACGCGATCTCTTCGGCGGACAGTTCGTGACCGTCGCGTTTTTGTTCGATGAGGGACGGAACGTGCATTGAGTTCGTAAAATGATTGGCAGGGCGCGTCGTTCTGGGCGCCCACTTATCTGGCGGCGCGGCCCCGGACGGGCGGTCCCTGATTTACAAGCCAATCGGATGCCATGCCGTCTTCATTTCCACCGTATCGAGGATCCAATACGGGTTTTCAGCGGCGCGGCCGGCCCACATCGGGAAGGTAAGATCGCGGCGGACGTAGCGTTTCACGTTAAATTCGCCGCCGCTTTGCAGACGGGCACCGATTTTTGCGTCGCCGCTGGCATCGACAATGGCGTTTACGTCCATGTGGCCGGCGATATGCGGGGCCAGTTCGGCACGGTCCCCCGCAATCACGTTGATTACGCCACCGGGTAAATCGCTGGTGGCGATGATCTCTGAAAACGTGAGCGCGGGCAGGGGTTTAGTGCTCGAGGCCAGCGCGATCGCGCAGTTCCCGGTCAGAATTACCGGTACGACCAATGAAACAAATGCGAGCAACGGCGGTTCATCGGGGCAAATGACGACCACCACGCCGGTCGGCTCGGGAGTTGTGAAATTGAAATGCGAAGATGCGACCGGATTCACCGTGCCAAAAATCTGGCTAAACTTGTCCGTCCATCCGGCGTAATGCACCAACCGATCGATGGCCATGGTCACTTCGGATGAAGACCTTGATTTCTCCTTGCCATCGGCCCGGGCGATTTCGTTTTGCAGCTCGCTCCTGCGCATCTCCAGCATTTCCGCCGCGCGATACAAGATTTGCCCGCGCAAATAGGCACTCTGTTTGGACCAGTTAGGAAATGCGCTGCGTGCGGCGACTACTGCATCTCGAAAATCTTTTCTCGAAGCGCGGCAGAAATTCGCAAGGAGATTGCGGTTTCGACCAAGCGCCGGGAGGACGCGTCCGTTTTCGCCGCGAACGAATTTCCCGCCAATATACAGCTTGTAGGTTTTCTGGACTTGAAGTCGCGAGCGGGTCTTGGGCACGAAGGGAGGATTGCGCAAACCTGGAAAAAAGAAAATGCTAAACCGCAGCGGCGGAAAGCTGCTGGCCCTGGGCCAACTGTCGCGTTGGTTGCGTCTGACACACGGCTAAAGCAGGGTGTGCATTGGATTCACGCTTTTCATGAACAAATCGGAGAAGATATTTCTGGCCGGTCATCGCGGCATGGTTGGGAGCGCAATCCAGCGCCGCCTGGAAGCTGATGGTTTTTCCAACCTGATTACGCGGGATCGCGCTCAACTCGATCTGGCGGAAGGAAGCGCTGTCGCGCAATTTTTCGCGAAACAAAAACCGGCCATTGTGATCCTGGCCGCGGCCAGGGTCGGCGGCATTAAAGCGAACAACGATTTTCCGGTTGAATTCCTACTCGATAATCTGCGGATCCAAAACAGCGTCATTCGGGCCGCGCATGAAAGCGGCGTTCGCAAACTGCTTTTTCTCGGTAGTTCCTGCATTTATCCGAAGCACGCGCCGCAACCGATTCCTGAAAACGCTCTTTTAACGGGACCGCTTGAGCCGACGAACGAGGCCTATGCCATCGCGAAGATTGCCGGAATCAAGCTTTGCCAGGCATTCTCTCGCGAGTACGGCGCGAATTTTATTTCCGCCATGCCGACAAATCTGTATGGGCCTAACGATAACTTCGATCTGGAAACGTCGCACGTCCTGGCGGCACTCCTGCGTAAGGCGCACGAAGCCAAAACCACTGGCGCGCGGCGGCTGGTCGTCTGGGGATCTGGCGAGCCGCGTCGTGAGTTTTTACACGTCGACGATCTGGCGTCGGCCTGCCTTTTTCTCCTCGATAAATACGATTCGCCGGAAATTATCAATGTCGGTTGCGGCGAAGACATTTCGATTCGCAAATTGGCCGAGCTGGTTTGCGACGTGGTCGGTTTCGATGGCGAACTGGCGTGGGACAAAACAAAGCCGGACGGCACGCCGCGGAAGCTTCTCGATATGACCCGGCTGCACGAGCTCGGTTGGCGTGCAGCGACTCCGCTTCGGGATGGGATCGCGCGGACGTACGATTGGTTTCGAAAGAACTGTGCCGGTTGAACTTTATGAACAAGATTGCTGCTTTGCCGCCGGAGAGGACGGCCTCGACAAGATGAAGAAACTGCGCGTCGGCGTTGTCGGGGTCGGCCACATCGGGAGCAATCATGCCCGGCTTTATGCCGGGATTCCGTCGGCCGAGCTGGCCGCGGTTTACGATGTGGATGCTGGCCGGGCGAGCGCCATTGCAAAAAAATACGGTGCCCGGGCAGCCAAATCGCTCGATGAATTCGCCGATCTGGTCGATGCGGCATCGGTAGCTACCCCGACGAATACGCATTACCAGGTCGCAAAACCGCTTCTTCAACGCGGCAAACATTTGCTGGTCGAAAAGCCGATCACGGAAAATACGAAGGACGCCAGCGAACTGGCCGAGCTGGCTGCGCGCAGTCATCTCGTTCTGCAGGTCGGGCACGTCGAGCGGTTCAACCCGGTCCTGAGCGCCTTGGAAGCGCGCCTGACACATCCGCGTTTTATCGAAGCGCACCGGCTTTCACCTTATCCGGATCGCAGCACCGATATCGGCGTTGTGCTCGATCTCATGATTCACGATCTCGAAGTGATCCTGCACCTGGTGCGGTCGCCGGTGCAAAGCATCGACGCGGTGGGCGTGCCGGTATTGAGTCGCGGCGAAGACATCGCCAATGCGCGTATCCGTTTCGAGAACGGTTGCGTTGCCAACGTCACGTCGAGCCGAATCAGCCCCGAGCGCATGCGCAAAATCCGCGTTTTTCAGGAAGACGCCTATCTGTCGCTCGATTATGAAAAACAAAGCGGTGAAATCTATCGGCGTGAAGCCGGAAAAATCATCCGGGACAAGGTGGCCATCGAACGCGAGGAACCGCTAAAACAGGAATTGATTTCATTCGTCGAGTGCGCGGGCACTGGGCGTGAACCGCGCGTTTCCGGATTTCAGGCAACCGCCGCGCTCGATCTGGCAGTGGAAATAACCAGGAGAATGACGAAATCCGAATGACGAATGACGAAACAAATTCAAACGATGAAGTCAGAAACAGCAGCACGACACGCAGCCCACTGGCTTCCTGATTGGTGCCTCGTCATTCGAGCCTCGTCATCAGCGGCATGACCATCTATTTCGTCGCGGGCGAGGCCAGCGCGGATAATCACGGCGCGGCCTTGATGCGCGCCCTTCAGAAACTCGACACCGATTTGCGATTTGTCGGACGCGGCGGACCGCAAATGAAAGCGGTCGCGGGAACCGATTTCCATGATTGGATCGGGAAATCCGGCGTTCTCGGATTATGGGAAGTGATCAAGCATTACGGTTATTTCCGGCAACAATTCAGGGAAACGCTTGGCGAAATTGAAGAAATGAAAGCGGACGCCGTCGTGTTGATCGATTATCCCGGCTTCAATTTGCGTCTGGCGCAGACACTCCGCCAGTGGGCACCTGACCGGAAGATCATTTATTATATTAGTCCGCAGGTGTGGGCATGGAACCGAGGCCGCATCAGGAAGATGGCGCGTTGGCTCGATCTGATGCTTTGCATTTTTCCGTTCGAAGCAGACCTCTACAATAAATCGGGGTTGCGAACGGTCTTTGTCGGCCATCCGATGATCGAGCGCTTGCGCCCACGGAAAATCGACGTCTCACGCGATCCAAATTTAGTCGGGTTATTTCCGGGAAGCCGTGGCCGCGAGGTGCGGAAGATTTTCCCGGTTTTGATTCAAACGGCGCGCGAGCTGCAAAAGCAAAACCGGGATTTGCGCTTTGAAGTCGCAGCCGCATCGGATGAGCTTGCGCTTGAGCTGGAAGCAATGTTGCGTCGGCACCCTGCCGATTTTGCTCTCCAGATCAAGACCGGCGACACCACGGCGCTGATGCAAAGAGCGGCGGCCGGGATTGTTGCGTCGGGAAGCGCCACGCTCGAGGCCGCATACTTCCGACTGCCGTTCGTCCTGGTGTACAAGGTCGCGGTGATGACGTATCTGGTGGGCCGTCTCGTCGTAAAGGTAAACTATCTCGGCATGCCTAATGTGCTCGCCAACAAAGAAGTCGTGCCGGAATTTATTCAACATCGCGCTAAACCGCGCCTGATGGCGCAGGCTGTTCTGCGATTGCTGCGCGAGCCCGCGGCGCGTGATGTGATGCGTTCCGAATTTTATACAATTGTCCACCGGCTCGGCGAAGGCGGCGCCAGCGAGAAAGCCGCGAAAGCGATCCTCGATGAACTCCACGCATAATGGAAAGCCGTTGAAACGGCTGCCCTCTTCGATCTGCGTGATCACCTGCCCGACTGTCGGTGTTAATGGGAAATGTTGCTCGTTGCGATTCGATTGACATAAAAGGCGCCGACTGTCGTGAACGAGCGATTGATGGAACAGTATCTCGAAAGTAAGCCCGTATTCTGGCTCGTCAGCGCGCTCGCGATCTTTCTATTCGTCGTCACGAATCTACCCTGGCAGCTTGACGATTACGACCAGGCCAAACAGGCGTTTACCTCGCTCGAGATGGTGAAAGATGGCCATTGGTTTTATCAGCATACGCCGCACGAACGCGTTGCCACCAAGCCGCCTCTCGTGGGATGGATTTCGGCCGCAGTCTTTACCGTTACCCGATCGTGGGAGGTTGCGTGGCGTCTTCCATCGATTCTCGCCGCCATCGGGCTGTTCATCCTGTTATTCCGGGTCGCGCGTTTCGCTTACGGCAAATGGGCCGGTTTGCTGGCAGCAAGCGCCTTTGGTTTCAATCTGCTGACTCCTCGACTCGCCTCTCTTGTGCGGACGGACATGCCACTGGCGCTGTTGATTTTCCTGATTGGCCTCCTTATCTGGCGAAAAATTCGAAACAACCAAGGTTGGGAGCATCGCGATCGCCGGGCCATCTTTTTTCTGCTGACCGCGGCGATGTTGATCAAGGGCCCGATCGTCTATGCATTTTTGCTGCCGGGAATCGTTTTGACACAGTGGAGACGCCGGCCGGACGATCACTACAGCGCCTGGTGCGGATGGTGGCCATGGATCGGTTCGCTCGCAATTTTCCTGGTTTGGGTATTTGCGGGAATTGTTTTCGAGCGCGGCTTCTTCGATCAAGTCGTCATGCGCGAGTTTCTGGGTCGTTTTGGCGAAACCGTTCATCGGCCGCAGCCGTTGCTTTTTTATCTGCCACACCTTCTTCACAAATTTTTTCCGTGGAGCGTGTTGATGATCGCAGTCGCAACGATCGAGCTTCAGTCGCGGCAGTGGCGAATTCGGGCGGCGTTTCGCGCCATGGCGCCGGAAACATTCTGGCTCATTTGCTGGGTTTTCGGCGGACTCATCCTGATGTCTATTATTCCGTCAAAGCGCGTGGACCGGATTTTTCCGATTATTCCGCCGCTTTGTTTGCTTTTAGCCGCGCAAATCGCCTGTAGCCACGGCTCTGTGAGCCGTTCCTCAGCAAGCCCGGATCCTGAGCCGACTAGCAACCCGCCTTCACCCGACTCGGTCGCGGCAAGTGGCCGGGTATCTCCAGAGAATGAAAGTATGCGCGAACGGACCTTCCACTGGAGCGCGCTTGCACTGACGGCTTCGATCCTGTTCGCAGGCGGGTACGCGGCGCTCAAGGTAGTCTCGGGGTATCGCGAGAATCGTGGGGCGCTGGCCAGTTTCGGGTGGCAGGCAAACCGTGAGCTCGCGTCGCGTGGTTGGCGTTACGCAGTGGTGAAAAGCAGCGATGAAGGCCTGCTCCCGTATTTGCGGAAGACACATTTTGTCCGCTCGGAACAGGCGGTGGCGGAATGGAACCGCGGAAATCTCGACGCGTTGGTGGTCCCGGCAAAAGAGGCTCCGCGGTTGATGCGCGAACTTCAGGATGCCGCCCTTTCTGGATTGCGATCGAACACGAGAAAAAATGCGTCCAGTCTGAATTACGTGCTGATTACGCGTTGAACGGTTCCTAAAAAATTGCGGCGAGGCTTCTAAATTATTGCGACGGCCATCGTCCGCCGCTACAGATACAAACTGCCGATGGAAGAATTTCCCAAACGAGAACTCGAAACGCTTTGGTGTCCGTGGCGCGTGGAATATTTCGAAACGGAGCCGCGAAACCTGAATTTTCTCTCTGAAGCGGCGTCGGCGGGCGACGATGCCCCGTATCTGGTCATTGCGCGGCGCAAGACCGCTTTTCTGATGATGAACCGTTATCCCTACACGGTCGGGCACTTGATGGCCGTGCCGTATCGAAAGACCGCGCAGCTCGATTCGTTAGGCGAGAATGAGATCGTCGAACTTTGGAACCTGGTCACGCATGCCCAGGCGCTGTTGCGCGTCGCGGTGAGGGCGCAGGGTTTTAACATCGGAATCAATTTGGGCGAATGCGCCGGCGCAGGCGTGCCGGGGCATCTGCATGTTCATATCGTGCCCCGGTGGAGTGGTGACACCAATTTCATGCCGATTTTATCGGGCGCGCGCCTGCTTTCGGAGGGATTGCGCACGCTGTACGACAAACTGATCGAGGCGCAGACAAAGATCGAAATGGAAAAACGGAGCGCGAAATGAATACGTGGGTGGAGCCACCTCCGCCTAAGCAGTTGGGTTGTTTCGCCAGAGGTTGCCTCATCCTGGTGGTGTTCGGCGCCGTTTTGGCAATCGCCTGCAGCATCGGCGTTTACTGGGGTTTTAAACATCATTCGGCAATCGTGCGCGGGATGTATTGGCTTACGAGAAACCACGCCGTCGCCGAAAGGCCTGTCGCGGTCCCGCAGTATCAAACTTCCGAATCAAGAATTGCGGCGGCCCAGGATCGCTGGCGGTCTTTTGAAACAGCCGTCCGCTCCGGCCAACCAGCGCAGATCGAGCTTAACGCGGATGAGATTAACGACCTGATCGCGTCCGATCCGGAGCTCCACGGCAAGATGTTCGTGTCGATTGTCGGCAACCGGTTGCGGCTCGAGATGAGTATGCCCCTCGGCGAATTAACCGGCTGGCGGGGCTATTATTTCAACGGCGACATCAAGATACAAATGGGCCAGCCGGAATCGCTGACCAGTCCGCGCGTGAGCAGTATCACGATCAACAATCAGCCGTTGCCTGTTGATGTGCTGAACTGGAAATACCGCTCGCAGCGATTGCGCGATTATCTCTCCGACGTTGCGGAGCCATGGAACCATACCACCGTCGAGATTCGCGACGGCAAAGTGATCCTGCAATCCCGCGGAAAGTAACTCGCGCGTGACGACGCTCGGATGCTGTAGCCACCGGCCTGCGGCCGGTCGGACAAAAAGTGAAAACACGCCCCGATGCTGCATGACGGCCCACAGGGCCGTGGCTACAGGGTGCGGGCTACGGCTGCATGATTTCCCGCGCGAACACATTGAGCTGGCCATCCTCCTGCTTGCGGATCTCAGTGATCTCAAACGGACGCGCTGCATCGCGACTGACCATCGAGCCTCGGGCCGGGGGTGTGTAACCGGCCGGAAACTCCACAATGATGCGCGTCGGTGAGCTGCTGCCGCCGAAATGAAGCACCGTGTCGCTGAGCTTTGAGCGCGGGCGCAGAACCGCGTGGTTCGCGTCGGAGAAGTTCACCACAAATTGTCCCTTCAAATAAATGCGCTCGCCGGGACTGCCGCGGTCGGCGATCTCGCCAAGATCGCTTGGGCTGACGAGTCGTCCGATCGGCATTCGGCCCGGAGGATAAGTTTTCCAACTTCCACCGCCGGCGGTAGAAGCCAGGGTGGTGGAAGAATCGGCCGAAAAAGGCTGGGCAGGCACCGCCGGCACCGGCGTTTCCACAGGCGAAGCAAGAGCGACCTCAGGCGCAAAGGTCGGCGTCGGAGTCGCAGCCGCGACAGGTGGCCCAGGGGCCGCTCGTTCCGTGACTGCTGATGCAGCCACCGCTTTTCTAACGACCTCCGCCGGTTCGGAGGTCGATGGCTTTGGTGCGCTCTTTTCTTTCTTCGCCAGCTTGCCGTGCTTCGTCGATGCTTCTTTGGCAACGGTCTCCGCATGCTTCTTCGGAATTTCGGCGACCGCTGGCGTCTCAATTGGCCTGGCCGACTCGACCCGCACCAACTGATTCTCCGGCGAGGTGGGCGTCGCGGTCGGAGTCAGGCCGGGAATCGGTACACCGCCAGTCTGCGCGCTGCCTTCTTGCCGGCGATAATTTGCGAAATGAAGTTGAGCGCGCAGCCGCTGCTGTTGTTTAAATAACGGCCAACCGGCTTCGAGATTTAGTGACGACGGCGGGTCGAGCGTAAACGTCCCGGTCCCGCGCATGATCGTGTACGTTCCGTAAAGCAGCGGGACCGCCGTGATCATGATGTGACCATCGGCCAGGCGTTCGACATGAATAATAGCGGACAAATCGTGCGCCCGATCCATCTTGAGTTCGAGCCCGACCTTCAGCGTCTCTTTCATCAACGGCGTCGTTTGCGGATCAGCGGGATAAACGTGCTCCATGAGCAACGCCCCGTTGTCCACGGCGCTGGTCAACGCCACCATACCGGATGTAAACACATCGTCCGGCCCCAGATCGCGCGCTTCCATGATCACATAGCTACCCACCACATACGGAACCAGGCCGCGCACCTGCTGGTAATTGCGAATGTAATTGCGGGCCAGCTCGGCGTTTGTTTTGGCCAGCTCCGCCGCGCCCATCGCGTTGTAGCGATCGTAAATCTGTTTCGGGTTCAGGAATTCCCCGGCCGGCGCCGCAGTTAGTTCAAAACGTCTGGGCGGCTCGATCTTGTGCAGCTTTTGCAAAATCCGATAGCTGTCCGGTCGCTCCGGTTGACCGAAAATGTAAAAACTGCCCAGCCATGCAGCCAGCGCAAAGCCGCTCAGCAGCAGAATGGCCAAAGTCCATCCAAAATAATTGATGCGGCGCCGTACGGGCCGGGCGTACGGCTCCTCAATTCGATAAAGCCCGTAGTCCATCTAGGAGATTGTTAAAATACCGGTATGGCCCGCGCGGAAACAGGTTGGAGCGGATGGCAAGGCGCGAGCGAGGCGCATGTCCGTAGTGACCTGTAACGAACGAGCAACGCAGCCAGACGCCCCAACCTGCTTCCGCCCGCAGGGTCGCGCTGCTTTTTGGCCTGAGCAGCGTTGCTCCTCAGTCACAGACCCATAAAGGGTATGCTCCTTCGTCGCGCCTCGCTCAGGCCAAAAAGCAGTAGCAACGCGGGTCATTCCAGTATTTCAACAGTCTCCTAAGTGAGAACGAAAAGATTCGGCGATTTCAAGCCGGCTGCGCTGCCTCAAATGACGTGCCGCATCCGCATGTACGGGCCGCGTTCGGATTCACGATTTGGAAACCCGTGCCGGTCAGGCCGTCGTGAAAATCCAGGGTGGCGCCGCGCAAATAGGGAGCGCTTTCCTCATCGATGAAAAATTCGACGCCGTCGCGCTCCACCACCGTGTCGCCCGGTTTTTTTTCATCCAGCGCCATCTCGTAATGCAAACCCGAGCAACCGCCCTTTGAGATCTGGACGCGCAGGCCTTTTTGCGCTTTCGCCTCTGCTTCGAGCAAGCTTTGGAGCCGTCGAGCAGCGTTCTGGGTAACGTGGATCATCTCTCTTCCAAAAGTACGGCACCAGTGAATCAAGTCAACCTGTGCCCCTGTAGCGGCAGCCGTGCCGGCTGCGCTCCCCCAAAAACGCCGCCGGCACGGCTGCCACTACAGGCGCATCGCTAAACCGCTAAATGGTTGAATCGTTGATACGAGGCTAGAACCCAAACCGATAACCATTAACCGACAAAGATCTTCCGGCCTCTGACGTCTGAAAAATGAGCCGCATCCGCCTTCTTTGCCGAGGCGACGGCGCGACGGGTGGATCGCTGGCGCTGGACTCCGTTTTCTCTCTCTTTTTTTATTGGACGTTGGGCGTTGGGCGTTGAGCGTTGGACGTTTGCCTTGGTACCATGAGCCGCATCCGCCTTCTCTCTGAAACTGTCGCCAGCCAGGTCGCTGCCGGCGAGGTCGTCGAGCGTCCGGCGTCGGTTGTGAAAGAGCTCGTAGAAAACAGCATCGACGCCGCCGCGCGCAAGATCGACGTGGTCGTTCGGCGCGGCGGAATTTCAATGGCGCGCGTGATCGATGATGGCTCCGGCATGGACCGGGACGACGCGCTGCTTTCGCTCGAGCGTCATGCCACCAGTAAAATTCGGTCCGCCGCCGATCTGCAGGCCGTTGCCACGCTCGGGTTCCGTGGCGAAGCGCTCCCTAGCATCGCCAGTGTGTCCCGGTTTCGCCTGACGACTCGCGAACGGGACGCGGTCGCAGGCACCGAGATCCTCGTGAACGGCGGCAAGATCGATGTCGTCCGCGATGGCGGCGAAGCGCCCGGGACACAAGTCGAAGTGCGCTCGCTTTTCTACAATCTGCCGGCTCGACGCAAATTTCTTCGCGCGGAAAACACGGAAAGCCGCAACATCGAGCATCAACTCCATTTGCAGGCGATCGGCCATTCGCAGATCGCTTTTACATTCGTTCGCGACGAGCGCCTCGTTTTTCAACTTCCGCCGGCCGCCACGCTTCAACAGCGCATCCGCGACTTATACGGCGCGGATTTGCTCGATAAGTTGCTTGAGATTAACGAAGCCGATTCGTCGGAAATTCAAATTCGCGGCCTGATCGGTCGCGCGGGTGTTAGCCGGCAAACCCGCGCGCAGCAGCTTGTATTTGTTAACGGGCGCGCGATCGAAAGTCCGGTCGTGACCGCGGCAGTGCGCGAAGGTTATCACACCGCGCTCATGAAAGGACAATATCCGGTGACGTTTCTTTTTGTCGATCTCGACCCGGCCGCGGTCGATGTGAATGTTCATCCGGCGAAACGCGAAGTGCGCTTTCGCGATCCGAACGGTGTTCGTGAAGCAATCGTTCGCTGCGTCCAGCAAACCCTGGAACGCGACCGGGCCGCGTGGCAGGAAAAATTTCGCGCGCCCGTAGCAGGAGTCGTTGAACCCGGTCGTGCCGCTGTAGGCGGGACCGCCCACCCGGACATCGTTCCCGACCTGACATTGCGTCCGACAGTTACCGTTCCGGAAATATCGCATCGCGAGTTGCCGCATATGGAAACCGCGATGACCAATCGCGAATCGCCGATTGTAGGGCAGGCGCCTCGCCTGCCAGTTCCGCCGGCCGATTCGGCAAGCGACGCGCTTGCCCTACAAAGGGACGCTGAGCGTTCCACATCAAATCAGCAATTCCAAATTCTGGGCGTGCTCAACAAGCTCTATGTCTTGATGGAGAACAGCGAAGGCCTGGTCCTCGTCGATCAACACGCCGCGCACGAGCGGATTTTGTTCGAAGAACTGCGCCGCCGCATGGAAGAGCAGGGGGTTCCTTCGCAAAGATTGCTCATCGCGCAAACATTCGAGCTGCCGCCGCGCGACGCCGATTGGATCGAGCGCAACCTGGCGGTCCTGCAAAAAATGGGAATCGGCATCGAAAGCTTCGGCCCGAACACGTTCAAGATCGACAGTCTTCCGAGTTTTCTGAACGTGTCCGACCCGGTGCAATTCATGCGCAAGGTGATCGACGATCTCAAGAGCGCGAGTGCGCAAAGTTCGCCGTTACGCCTTGGCGAAGAGATGATCGCGAAAACGGTTTGCCGGCACGCCGTCAAAGCGAACGACCCGTTGCGCTACGCTGAGGTGGAAAAACTCATCCGCGACCTGCTCGACTGCGATCTGCCGTACTGCTGCCCACACGGCCGTCCAACGATGATCCAGATCTCGCTCGCCGAACTGGAAAAGAAATTCGGCCGAAAAGTCTGAACCACGAATACCGCGGCGCGGGGGCCGACCCTCCGGGGAGCATAGGCTGCGAGCCTGTGCTTTTCGGCAGCCTGCCGAAAAGAGTTTCGCCGGCAAGCTGCCGGCGAATGCAGGCTAGCAGCCTGCGCTCCCCGGAGGGCCCCAAAGCCCCGGACGCCAGCCCTTCACCGCTTCGCCGCTTTTGATCGTGCTCGTGCTCGTAATCGTAATCGCACAAAACGTAGTAGAGCCGGCCGCCGGGCCGTCCGCTTGTCTGTTCCTCACTGTGGAGGCAGCCGTGTCGGCTGCGAAATCATGGGAGATTGCAGGCGGCACGCCTGCCGCTACAGGGCCGTCCGCCTCCTAATTAACACGGGCCTTAAGGCCGGTGATCTTCCTCGCGATAAAACGTTAAGCCGTTTCAACGGCTTTCCTCTTGTAACGCTTTTAACGTTTCAACGACTTAACGCTTTTCCAAGTCAGTAAGTCGGAAATCTTAATCCGCGGCCATCCGTGTAATCCGTGGTTAATTATTTCCAATGTTTCGCAATCAGCGCCTTGATAGCCGGCGTCTGCAAACAGTAATTCTCTTTTTCGCGTTCGTTAGGCATTTCCGGAAACCATTTCCACCAGAACATCCCCGCGAGAAAAGGATGCTTCGCGGGGAGATTCAGAGCCGCATCGATACAGCGCAACTGAATTTCGGCGGCATGATCTCCACCCGTCTTAAAACCCCACGGCTCAGCCGCCGCCCGCGCGCTTTCGTTGTAGCCGATCTCCGTGAAGAGAAATTGCTTGCCGCCGTTCGCCTGCGAAAATTTCTCCAGCTCGGCGCAACGCTTCTCCCACGCGGCTGCGATCTCCGCCTCGCTCGGATCGACAGTCTTCGTAAGCGGGAAATAAGCGAGCACGCCGATGTAATCGACCGCGTCCCAGAATTTTACATTGGCATATTCGTTCCAGTTCGCGCCGTAAGTGATTTTTCCATGATAAACGTTGCGGACCGCGGCGATAATTTTGCGCCAGCGATCCGCAAACTTCTCTGCGTGGGAAAACTCCAGGCCCACGCAAAAAATGGCCGCGCCGTGCGCCTCCGCGATTTTGGCCATCTCCACGATCCATGTTTGATAATCGCCAAAGAAATTGTCCCACCCGGTCTGCGTATCGAAGTTGATTTCACCGCGCCACGAGAAATTCGATCCCCAGTAAGCGATGTGCGGGATGAGCATGACCGACAGCCCGCGCTCGCGCGCCCAATCGAGCGGGACCGTGATGTGGCGATAATTATCCGGGTTGCGAAACGTCACGTGCCCATCGTTCTCGATCCGCGCATAAGGATGAATGGCAACGCTGTTCGCACCTAGCGACTTCAATTCATCAAGCGTCTGCGCCATCTCCGGTGTCTGCCACTCAATCCCCCAGGTCTGACACGAAACCGTCACCCCCTTAAAAAACACCGGCGTCTGAGCGTTCACGGTTGTCGATATCGTGACAAGCCCAACCAAAACCATAGCCGCGCGTTGAATCATCGTCCTCACGGCTTGTTATTAAACTCCCATTCCATGGTGGGGGTCGACTATTCCTCCTTACAACTAATGCGGCGACCCCGCCATCAAGCGTGAATCCCGTCCTGCTCGAACCGCTTGACCCCAGATCCCCCGATCTCCCGATCCCCCGATCTTCCGCAGCCGAATCGTTTCTCCGCGAATTAGAAACTTGACTGCTTAAAGCAGTCAAGTTCGACTGGCGGGCTGTTATGAAAACGGAGGCCAGCGTTTTGGATGTCTTGTTCCCGAGAGTGCGCGCGGAGATGCTGCGATTGCTGTTTACCTCAAAAGAAGGGCGGTATGTTCGCGAGCTATCGAATATGAGCGAGCTCGCCCTGTGCACAGTTCAGGACGAACTACGTAAACTCAGTGCGATCGGTCTTGTTACCAGTTGGACGGACGGCTTCCGTAAGTTTTACTGCGCTAACCCGAGTCACCCGCTTTTTTCCGAGCTTCTCCATATTGTCGAACTAGGTGCGCGGCTTCCCCGGGCAAAACATTCCGCGCTCGTTCGGCCCGGACGATCGCGAGGCCGGCGCAAGGCACGGCGGCGTGAGCCTTTTCCCTCTCGAAATTACCCGCCCCGCGGCATGAGCCTGTATCCGCGGGTCAGGCACACTTGACTGCTTAAAGCAGTCAAGTGTGAGGGGCGTCGTCGGGCGTCGTCGGGCGAGAGACGAGAGACGAGAGACGAGAGGACGACAGGTGAGAGATCAAAGCCTGCTACGAAATGCATAATTATTAACCATTAACTGCCGTGCGGAAGTATTGTGCCGTGAAATCTTGACTGCTTAAAGCAGTCAAGATTGCGATTGTGGAGGTCGAGGAGAACGAGGAGAACGAGGAGAACGATGCACAATCGACCGATAATCATTAACCATTTAATCATTAATCATCACCCATTAACTGCCCGCTGAAGTATTGCGGCTCGAAAACTTGACTGCTTAAAGCAGTCAAGTTTGTGAAGTCTGTTTTGGAATTCTGCGCGCGGTATGGCCTGGTCGGTGGGTGGAGGTTGCCTCGGGACGGAGCACTTAACGAGCGCATCCTTGATCAGATAGAATATGAAGAGAAAATTGTAGCGAAGATAACGGCCTGCCAGCCGCCGCGCCTCGCTCGCGACGCGAAAAAGCCAGGTGAGGCCGCGCCGCTGCATCCAGGCCGGCGCGTCTTTTTGGTCTCCGGCGTTGACTTCGGCTCTCCGTTCGAACTTGACTGCTTAAAGCAGTCAAGTTTGCATGCTCACAGAAAGGGCATAGAAAAAGGGCAAGACCGCACCGTGGCGGATAATCAGTAACGATCACCGTTAGCCATAGTAGGATTCCAGACGGCGATGGGAGTCGAAAAAGTAAATGGGCTCGGCCGCCGCGTCGATATTCTTGCCAAGATCGAGCCCACGAGGAGCAAAAGGATTGGCCCGCCCCTGGAACTTGACTGCTTAAAGCAGTCAAGTTTGAGAGACGGCGTTGAAGGGCGGTTCAGCGGAATACTGTCTCGTTCGGGCGGTGGCGCTTAAAGAGCGCATCCTTAATTAGATAAAATAGGAAAAGAAAGTTGTAGCGAAGATAACGGCCAGCCAGTCGCTGCGGCTCACTCGCCACACGAAAAAGCCAGGTCAACCCGCGTCGCTGCATCCACTCCGGGGCATCTTTTTTCGTTCCGGCGTTGACATCGAAAGCGAACCCAACCGCAAAGAGAATTCCGTGCTTGATCTGCGACTTGAAACGATGA